>NZ_QHKX01000004.1 GCF_003194625.1 Nocardioides solisilvae | reverse complement strand
TGGCCACCGATGGTGACACAAGCCAAAGACACCTGCACATGCGCACACAACGCCCGCGTCCACTAACCAGTTCCCAACCAACAAAACCACCCCCCACACGGGGGGTGAGGAACACACAACAACACAACGAGCTTGGCCCCACCCACGCACCCCACGGGGACGCGACACGGTGGGACGCCACAAGAGTTACGGCGGCCATAGCGAAAGGGAAACACCCGGTCCCATCCCGAACCCGGAAGTTAAGCCTTTCAGCGCCGATGGTACTGCAACCGAGAGGTTGTGGGAGAGTAGGACGCCGCCGGACATACTTTTGAAGAGGGACCGCCTCCGGGCGGTCCCTCTTCTGCATTTGGCGTGTCTGCAGGCGCACGTCTGCCTGTCGTGCGTCGACGCCCAGGGCCGGGGTGGCGCGCTGTCCATTCCGCAGCGTCCCGTTCGGGTCGCTGGACCGCGCCCTCTAGGCCCCGTGGCCAGCACTCCGCGGGGGATCGGAGCACCAGAATGCCAAGTCATGGACGCAGCACCCGCGTGATCGCTGTACTCGCCTCGTGCGCCGCGGGGGCCGGCCTCATGGCCGCCCAGCCCGCCCATGCGGACCCCACGGTCCTGTACCCGTTGGCGTCGGGCAGCGTGGACGCCTACTCCTACGACGTCCAGGTGGGCCCGGGGACAGGGCTCGGCGGTGGGCCTGCCTTCTGCACCTCGGTCGCGATCCGGCACGTCACCGACGTCGACAGCGATCCGCCCCTGGTGTCCTGCGACGACACCTACGACGACGAGCTGGTGGGTGACGGTCGGGTGCTGAGGCTGGAGGGCCACGTGCGCTCGCTGGGTCTGGAGGACCCCTTCACGGTGAACATGTACGGCGTGACGCCCAAGGCGCAGCGCATCAAGGTGAAGGTGGCGGGACGGAAGGCGCTCATCCTCACGCGGGCCAGCAGCAAGGTGCTCACGATCGCGGGTGAGCGGGTGCGCTTCTTCCACGTGGCGAGGGTGCAGGCGGATCCCCGTCTTGCGGACTCCGTGGTGGGACAGGCGCGCAAGTGCCGCACGGTCGTGGTCAAGGGCAAGAAGCGGAGGAAGTGCTCCTGGCGCACGGTCGCCGACCAGATGTACTTCCTCGTCTGAGGGGGCAGGGCGCCGCACGTGGGCGTCTTTCGGGGCTCACCCCGCGCGGACGGCTCGCATGTAGACGCCGAGGCTCGGCTTGGGCTGGAAGGAGGTGGCCTTCTCCGGCAGCAGCCGGCCCTGCAGCGAGGCCTCCTCGACCTCGCGGAACGTGGGGGAGGGGAGGATGACGGCCACGGCGTCGGGCTCGAGCGCCTCGGCCTCGGCCTCGTCGCTGCCGTGTCGGTAGGAGACGGCGAGCTGGTGGGACAACCCCGGGGTGGCTGCCAGCACCCGGGGGAGCAGGCGGACGTGCAGGTGCTCCACCGCAGTGGCCTCACCGCAGGCGGGGGTCACCGTGAGCCAGTCGTGCCCGTCGGTGATCGCCCAGGTGCTGGGGGAGAGGGCCGCGATTGCTCGGTCCCGGCTGGTGCGGGAGGCCGACCCTCCCGTCTCGCGCACGGCGGCGACGAGCTCGTCGCAGGTGAGACCCCGGAAGACTCGGTGGATGGCCCCGAGGAACAGGGGCGTGTCCTCCTGGTCCACGACCATGGCGAGACCCCGGTCCCACCCGGTTCCGGGGTGCTGCTCCTGGAGGCGCAGGTAGGCGGCGTACCGGTGGTGCCCGTCCGCGACGAGGAGGGGCGTGGCACCCAGGGCCGCCGTGAGGGCCGCCTGGGTGGCCGGGTCGTCGATCCGCCACTGCCGGTGGTCCTGGCCTGCGTGGTCGGTGAAGGCGTGGTCGGGCGCAGCCGACGCGATCCGGTCCAGCAGGAGGCGGCTCTCGGCCGTGCCCCGGTGGACCAGGAGGATCGGCGCCGGGTTCAGCGCGAGGTCCTCCATGCGGTGGGCCAGCTCGTCGGCCTGCTCCGGGTGGATCGCCTCGTGGGGCAGCACGGCGCGGTCCTGCAGGGAGTCGGCTCGCGTGGAGAGGTCGAGCGACCCCACGACGCCCCGGACGGTGATCCCCGAGGCGGTGTACTCGTGCAGGTGGAGCGCGGGCTCGTCGTCCCGGGCGAGCCGACCCTCGGCCTCCCAGGTCAGGAGGCGTCGGGCAGCCTGCCGGTAGGGTCGGGACATGGGGCGCAGGGTCGCCAGGTCGGCGACCCGCTCGGGCGCCAGCCGCAGGGCCCGGAACGGCAGCAGCCGCGCCGGCAGTCGGGGCGACTGCGGCACCTCGGTCCCGGGTCGCTCCTGCTCTGCCGTCATCGTCGTCATCCTAGGGGCCGCACCCTGGGCGCCCCCGGAAGGACACCCGAGTCACTATGCTGCGCGAGTCCCAGGTCCCCCTCGTCACGACCCACGACCTCGTCATGCTCGACCTCGACGGCGTCGTCTACGTGGGCGACCAGCCGGTGGACGACGTGCCCGACGTGCTGGAGCGGGTGCGGGCCGGCGGCGTCTCGTGCGCCTTCGTCACCAACAACGCCTCCCGCACCCCCGCCGAGGTGGCCGCCCGGCTGGAGGGCATGGGCGTCCGGGCCGCGGAGCAGGACGTCGTGACCTCCGCCCAGGCCGCTGCCTCGGTCCTCGCCGCGCGGTGGGGGACGGGTGCGCGGGTCCTGACGCTGGGTGGTCCCGGGCTCCACGGTGCCCTCGTCGCGGCGGGCCTGGAGCCGCTGACGGCGCCCGACGGCACCGAGGTGGCGCTCGCCACGGGGTACGGGCCGGAGGTGCTCTGGCGCGACGTGATGCGCGCCGCCGTCGCGGTCCGCGACGGGCTGCCCTGGGTGGCCAGCAACACCGACCTGTCGATCCCCACGCCCTACGGCCGCGCCCCCGGGCACGGGGTGCTGGTCCGCACGATCGCCGACTTCGCCGGGGTGGAGCCGGTGGTCGCCGGCAAGCCGGAGGCGCCGCTGCTGGAGGAGACGGTGCGCCGCGTGGGCGGCACCGCCCCCTTGATGGTCGGGGACCGGCTGGACACCGACATCCTGGGTGCCGCCCGGCTCGGCCTGCCGTCGTTGCTGGTGCTGACGGGGGTCAGCGGGATCCCCGAGGTGGTGGGCGCCCCCGCCGACCAGCGACCCTCCTACGTGTCGCCGACGATGCGGGGGCTCCTGGAACCCCATCCCGGCCCGTCGGTCGCGCCCGACGGCGAGGCCGCGTGCGGGGGCTGGACCGCCCGGGTCCGCGACGGCGACCTCGAGGTGACCGGGACCGGCGCGGTCGCGGACTGGTGGCGTGCGGTCGCCGCGGCCGGATGGGCCTTCCTGGACTCCACCGGCGAGGCGGCCGGCACCGGACGGCTGTGTGCTCCTGCGTCGTGACGTCGGCGCTGCCCGGTAGCCTCGGCCCCATGGACGAGGACTTCCACGACGCCGCGCCCGAGGCCCCCGAGCCCGTCGACGCCCAGGCCGCCGGCGAGCCGGTCGGGGCCGCCAGCGAGCGCGTCGGTGTGCCCGCGGTGGACGCGGTGCTGGCCGAGGTCGAGCGCGTGGGCGAGCTCCCGGTCGCGGAGCAGGTGGCCGTCTTCGAGCGCGCCCACGAGCAGCTCCGGCGCGCCCTCGACGCCTCTCCCGTCCCGGCCGCGCTCCGCCCCGAGGAGGGCTGACGGCGTGCCACCCCGACGTCTCCGGCTCGACCAGGAGCTGGTGCGCCGCGGCCTGGCCAGGTCGCGGGAGCACGCCAGCACCCTCGTGGCGGAGGGCCGGGTCAAGGTGGCCGGCGTGGTCGCGAGCAAGCCAGCGACCGGGGTCACCACCGACGTGGCCCTGGTCGTCGCGGAGGACCCGGGGCGCCCCGAGTTCGCCTCCCGCGGCGGGCACAAGCTCGCAGGCGCCCTCGACTCCTTCGCCCGCCACGGGCTCGACGTGGCAGGCCGGCGCTGCCTCGACGCCGGCGCCTCCACCGGGGGGTTCACCGACGTGCTGCTGCGGTCGGGTGCACGCCAGGTGCTCGCCGTGGACGTGGGCTACGGCCAGCTCGTGTGGCGGCTGCGCCAGGACGACCGCGTGGTGGTGCACGACCGGACCAACATCCGCGACCTCTCGCCCGAGCTGGTCGGTGAGCCGGTCGACCTCGTGGTCGGCGACCTGTCGTTCATCTCACTCGAGCTGGTCCTGGACGCCCTCATCTCGGTCACCGCGCCCGACGGCGCCCTCGTGCTGATGGTGAAGCCGCAGTTCGAGGTCGGCAAGGACCGCGTCGGCAAGGGCGGGGTCGTCCGCGACGCCGGGCTGCGGGCCGAGGCGGTCCAGAAGATCGCCGACGCGTCGGCCGCCCGGGGGTGGGGCGCGGTCGCCGTCTGCACCAGTCCGCTGCCCGGCCCTTCGGGCAACGTCGAGTTCTTCCTCCTGCTCCGCAGGGCGCCGGCCGGGATCGGCCCCGACGAGATCAGGGCCGAGGTGGCACGCGCCTCCGGGGTCCACGGCCCGGATGAGAAGGTGGGGGAGTGACCGACCCAGACACTCCCGTGCGCCGCGTCCTGCTGCTGGCCCACACGGGTCGGGAGGCCGCCCGCGAGGTGGCCAAGGCGTTCGTGGACGCCCTCACCAGCCACGACATCGTCGTCCGCCTCCTCGTGAAGGAGGCCGACGACCTCGCGATCGACCCGTCCCTCTTCGACCCGACCATCGAGGTGGTCGGTGAGGCGGAGCGTCCCGGCGACGACTGCGAGGTGGCGCTCGTGGTGGGCGGCGACGGCACCATCCTGCGGGCCGCCGAGCTCACCTACGAGAGCGGCACCCCGCTGCTGGGCGTCAACCTGGGTCACGTCGGCTTCCTGGCGGAGGCCGAGGTGGACGACGTGGAGTCGACCATCGAGGCCATCGTGCAGCGTCGCTACACCTGGGAGGAGCGGCTCACCCTCGACGTGGGCATCTACCAGGACAAGGAGCTGGTCGCCAGCACGTTCGCCCTCAACGAGGCGAGCGTCGAGAAGGCCGCCCGCGAGCGGATGCTCGAGGTCGTCGTCGAGGTCGACGGCAGGCCGCTCTCCCGCTGGGGCTGCGACGGCGTCGTCTGCGCGACCCCCACGGGCTCGACCGCCTACAACTTCAGCGCCGGTGGTCCCGTCGTGTGGCCGGGGGTGGAGGCGCTGCTGATGGTCCCGATCAGCGCCCACGCGCTCTTCGCCCGTCCCATGGTGGTCGCCCCCGACTCCGTCCTGGCGGTGGAGGTGCTCGCCGGCACCGAGGGCGCCGGCGTGCTGTGGTGCGACGGCCGGCGCACGGTCGACCTCGCCCCGGGTGCCCGCATCGAGGTCCGCCGCGCCGCTCACCCGGTCCGGCTGGTGCGGCTCCACGACTCGCCCTTCACCGACCGACTGGTGGCCAAGTTCGACCTTCCCGTCGAGGGCTGGCGGGGCTCGGCCGAGCGGCGACGCCGGACGACGGGGGACGCGGATGCTTGAGGAGATCCGGATCCGCTCCCTGGGCGTGATCGAGTCGTCGACGCTCGAGCTCGGCCCGGGCCTGACCGTGATCACCGGCGAGACGGGCGCGGGCAAGACCATGGTGGTGACCGCACTGGGTCTCCTGCTCGGCGGCCGCGCCGACAGCGGTGCCGTCCGGCGGGGCTCGTCCTCGGCGCGGGTCGAGGGCGTGGTCGACGCCCGGCGGCTGGACGCCTTCACCGACGAGGTGCTCGAGTCGGGCGGGGAGGTCGAGGAAGGGCGGGTCGTCCTGGCCCGCAACATCTCCGCCGAGGGTCGCTCGCGCGCCTGGGTCGGCGGGGCCGGGGTGCCTGCCTCGCGGCTGGCGGCGGTGGCCGAGCCGCTGGTCGCCGTCCACGGCCAGTCCGACCAGCACCGGCTCCTGCGTCCCGCCGCGCAGCGCGAGGCCCTCGACCGGTTCGGCGGGGAGCGGGTGGCCGACCTCCTCTCCCGCTACCAGGAGGTCCACGCACGCCTCGGCGACGTCGAGAAGCGCCTGCACGAGGTCGTCTCCTCCGCCCGGGAGCGCGCCCGGGAGGCCGACCAGCTCAGGTTCGCCCTGCAGGAGATCGAGGCGGTCTCCCCCGAGCCGGGGGAGGACGCGGCGCTGGCGGCGGAGGAGTCCCGGCTCGGCTTCGCCGACACCCTGCGCACCGCGGCCGAGGGGGCGCGGGAGGCCCTCTCCAGCGACCGCGACGCCCCCGACGCCCTGGGGGCCGCCTCGACCGCCCGGACCGCGCTGGACGGCGTCCGCGAGCACGACCCCGAGGCCGCCCAGCTGGCCGACCGGCTCGCCGAGCTCACCTACCTGCTCTCCGACCTGGCGGCCGACGTCGCCTCCTACGCCAGCCGGCTGGAGTCCGACCCGCTGCGCCTGGCGGCCGTCAGCGAGCGGCGTGCGGCCCTCGTGGCGCTGACGCGGAAGTACGGCGAGACGATCGACGAGGTGCTGGCCTGGTCGGGCGGGGCTGCGCTGCGCCTCGTCGACCTGGAGGACACCGACGACACGATCTCCTCGCTCCGCGGGGAGCGTGCCGCGCTGCGCGACCGCCTGGCGACGCTGGGGGTCGAGCTTTCCACCGCCCGGCAGGAGGCCGCCGTCCGGCTGGGCCGGGAGGTCACCGAGGAGCTGACCCTGCTCGCCATGCCGCACGCCCGGCTGGAGGTCGCCGTCTCCCAGCAGGAGGCCGCCGCGACGGGCGACCCGGACGGGTCCGCCGGCGACGAGCCCGGGGCGCCGTTGGAGGTCGACGGACGGCGCGTGCGCTTCACGGCGACCGGGCTGGACGACGTCGAGCTCCTGCTGGCGGCCAACGCGGGCATGGACCCGAGGCCCCTCGACAAGGGGGCCTCGGGCGGTGAGCTCTCCCGGGTCATGCTCGCCGTCGAGGTCGCGCTGGCAGGCACCACCCAGGTGCCGACGTTCGTCTTCGACGAGGTCGACGCCGGGGTGGGCGGGAAGGCCGCGATCGAGATCGGCCGTCGGCTGGCGCGGCTGGCCCGCGACTCGCAGGTCCTCGTGGTCACCCACCTGCCCCAGGTCGCGGCCTTCGCCGACCGCCACATCGTCGTCGCCAAGGCCAGCGACGGCTCCGTGACCACGTCGGGCCTCACCTCGCTGGGGGCCGAGGAGCGGGAGCGGGAGCTGTCGCGGATGCTGGCCGGGCTGGACGACTCCGACACCGCCCTGGCGCACGCCCGGGAGCTGCTGGAGACCGCGCGGAGCGCGACGCGCTGAGCCTCGCGCGGTCCGTCGTCGGGACCCCCCGCCCTGACACCATGGCAGGGCCATGAAGTTCGCGACCCGCACCCGTCCTGCCCCCTCCCTGCCCGGGGTCGTGGGGCCCGCTCGCGTCGACCGCCGCACCCGGGGGCTGCTGGCCCGGCTGCGCACCGGCGACGTCGCCGTGCTCGACCAGGTCGACCTCGACCGCGCCACCGCCCAGCAGCTGGTGGACGCGGGCGTCGCCGCGGTGCTCAACGCGTCGGCGATGATCTCGGGCCGCTACCCCAACCTCGGGCCGAGCGTCCTGGCGGCCGCGGGGGTCCCCATGGTCGACCTGCTCGGACCCGAGCTCTTCACCGCGGTCCGGGAGGGGGCGGTGGTCCGCGTCGTCGACGGCGAGGTCCGGGTCGAGGAGGAGACCGTCGTCCGCGGGCGCACGCTCGACCGGGACCGCATCACCGAGCTGCTGGACGACGCCCGCCAGGGTCTGGCCCACCAGCTCGACAGCTTCACCCACAACAGCAGCGAGTTCCTGCGTCGCGAGCAGGACCTCCTCCTGCACGGACAGGGCCTGCCGCGCCTCTCGACCGCGCTCGGCGACCGGCCCGTGGTGGTCGTGGCACCGGGGGAGGACCACCGGGCCGAGCTGCGGCTGGTCCGCGCGTTCGTCCGCGACCAGCGACCCGTGCTGGTCGGCGTCGACGCCGGCCTCGACGCCATCGTGGCCCTGGGGCTGAAGGCCGACGTGGTGGTGCTCACCGACACCGAGGAGGGGACGCCGTCCGCCAAGGCGCTGCGCACCGCCCGCGACGTCGTGGTCCGGGTGGACCGGGGCGCGCCCACGGGCGTCACCGAGCGGTTCGCCCGGCTCGGGGTGAAGCCCCAGCGCGTGGAGACCTCCGCGACCGCCGAGGACGTGGCCCTGGTACTGGCCGACGCGGGCCACGCCTCGGTGATCGTCGGGGTCGGCATGCACGCGACGCTCGCCGAGTTCCTGGACCGGCGTCGCGCCGGGATCGCCAGCACCTACCTCACCCGCCTCAAGGTGGGGCCGCGACTGGTCGACGCCACCGCCGTCCCGACCCTCTACTCCGGCCGGGTCCGACCCCGGCACCTCGCCGCCGTGCTCGTCGCCGGCGTGCTCGCCCTGGGCGCCGCGGTGGGCACCACCCCCGTGGGCCAGGAGTGGGGCGACCAGCTGGTCGACCGCGCCACCGAGACCATCGACAACCTCCAGGGAAAGCTCTCGTGATCTCCTTCCGCACCCACGTCGTCACCCTCGTCTCCGTCTTCCTGGCGCTCGCCGTCGGGGTGGTCCTCGGCGGCGGCCCGCTCAGCGAGGTCGGCCGCGGGGGCTCCGACAGCGAGGACGTCGCCGAGCTGCGCACCGTCGCAGCCGAGGACGCCCGCCGGGCCGAGGCGGCGGACAGGTTCGCCGGGGCGGCGGCCGCGCCGCTGTACGCCGGCCGGCTGACGGACCGCCAGGTCGCCGTCGTCACCCTGCCCGGCGCCGACGACGCCGTCGTCGAGGCCCTCACCGGGCAGCTGGTCGCGGCGGGGGGCGCGGTGAGCGTGGTGCAGCCGGTGGCCCCGACCCTGCTCAACCCCGCCGAGAAGTCCCTCGTCGACACGCTCGGGACCCAGCTCGCGGCGCAGCTGCCCGCCGGCGCGGTGCCGCCCGAGGCGACGACGTACGACCGGATCGGCCACCTGCTGGGCCTGACGCTGGCCGCCAAGGACGCAGCCGGGCAGGCTCCCGACGGCCGGTCCGCCGCCGTCCTGGAGAGCCTCCTGGGTGCCGACCTGCTCGCCGAGGCCCCGGCCCGGGAGCGTCGCGCGCCGCTGGTCCTCGTGGTCCTGGGCGACGAGGTCGACGGCGAGGGCGGGGACGCCCTCCTGGCTGCGTTCCTGCGGGGCCTGGGGGGTGCCGCCGCCGGGATCGTCGTGGCCGCGGAGGACGGCTCGGAGGGATCCCAGCTGGCCCGCCTGCGCTCCGACGACTCGCTGGCCGGTGTCACCTCGGTGGACGAGGTCGACGCCGTCACCGGCCAGGTGGCCGCCACGCTGGGCCTGATCCGGGCTCTCACCACGAGCGGCGGCGCTTTCGGGGCGTCGGGTGCCGACGGAGCGCTCCCGCTCGGGTAGCATGGAACCCCGTGAAGAACCCGACGCCCACCAAGCACGTATTCGTCACCGGGGGCGTCGTCTCCTCCCTGGGCAAAGGACTGACGGCCTCGAGCCTCGGCAGTCTGCTGAAGTCCCGGGGGCTCCGGGTCACGATGCAGAAGCTGGATCCCTACCTCAACGTGGATCCCGGCACGATGAACCCCTTCCAGCACGGTGAGGTCTTCGTCACCCAGGACGGCGCCGAGACCGACCTCGACATCGGCCACTACGAGCGCTTCCTCGACACGGACCTGTCGCAGATCGCCAACGTGACGACCGGACAGGTCTACTCCACCGTGATCGCCAAGGAGCGCCGTGGCGACTACCTCGGCGACACCGTCCAGGTGATCCCGCACATCACCAACGAGATCAAGGACCGGATCCTCGCCATGGGCGGGCCCGACGTCGACCTGGTGATCACCGAGGTCGGCGGCACCGTCGGCGACATCGAGTCGCTGCCCTTCCTCGAGGCGGCACGCCAGGTGCGCCACGAGATCGGCCGCGACAACTGCTTCTTCATCCACGTCTCGCTGGTGCCCTACATCGGTCCCTCGGGCGAGCTGAAGACCAAGCCGACCCAGCACTCGGTCGCGGCGCTGCGCTCCATCGGCATCCAGCCCGACGCCATCGTCTGCCGGGCCGACCGCGACCTGCCCGAGGGGATCAAGCGCAAGATCGCGCTCATGTGCGACGTCGAGGACGAGGCCGTCATCACCTGCGCCGACGCCCCCTCGATCTACGACATCCCCAAGGTGCTGCACACCGAGGGCCTCGACGCCTACATGGTGCGCCGCCTGGACCTGCCCTTCCGCGACGTCGACTGGTCCCGCTGGGACGACCTGCTGCGCCGGGTGCACCACCCCAAGGAGGAGGTGACGATCGCGCTGGTCGGCAAGTACGTCGACCTGCCGGACGCCTATCTCTCGGTGGCCGAGGCGCTCCGGGCCGGGGGCTTCGCCCACGAGGCCAAGGTGCACCTGCGCTGGGTCGCCAGCGACGAGTGCGACACCCCCGCGGGTGCGGCGCGGCACCTCTCCGACGTCGACGCGGTCTGCGTCCCGGGTGGGTTCGGCATCCGCGGCCTGGAGGGCAAGCTCGGCGCCCTCACCTACGCCCGCACCCACCAGATCCCCACGCTCGGGCTCTGCCTGGGCCTGCAGTCCATGGTCATCGAGTACGCGCGCAACGAGGCCGGCCTGCCGCAGGCCGGCTCCACCGAGTTCCACCCCGACTCGCCCGAGCCCGTGATCGCCACGATGGAGGAGCAGAAGTCCATCGTCGAGGGCGCCGGCGACCTCGGCGGCACGATGCGCCTGGGTTCGTACCCGGCCGACCTGGTCCCCGGCTCCGTCGTGGCCGAGGCCTACGGCGCCACCCGGGTCGAGGAGCGCCACCGGCACCGCTACGAGGTGAACAACGCCTACCGCGAGCAGCTCGAGAAGGCCGGCCTCGTGGTCTCCGGGACCAACCCGGACCTCGACCTGGTCGAGTTCGTGGAGCTGCCCCGTGAGGTGCACCCGTACTACGTCGCCACCCAGGCGCACCCCGAGCTGAAGTCCCGCCCGACCCGGCCGCACCCGCTCTTCGCCGGTCTGGTGGGCGCCGCACTCGCCCGCAAGGAAGAGCTCCTCATCCCGATCGAGGAGCAGGAGCGGCAGGAGCCGTGACCGACGAGCTCGCCGACCGGCCGCTGGAGTGGCCCGTCCTCTCGACCCGGGAGATCCACCGGGACGACTGGGTCGTCGTGGTCAGCGAGGACGAGGTCACGCGACCGGGCCACCCCGAGGAGCGGTTCTCCCGGCTCAAGGTGCAGCACCCCGGGGCGGTCATGGTGCTGGCGGTCGACGACCGGGAGCGGGTGCTGTGCCTGCGCCAGTACCGGCACACCTCCCGGCACGAGTTCGTCGAGATCCCGGCGGGCCTGCGCGACGCCGGCGACGAGCCGGCGGTCGAGACAGCGCGACGCGAGCTGCGCGAGGAGGCCGAGCTGGCCGCCGAGGAGTGGACCCAGCTCCTGAGCACCTTCCCGTCGGCGGGCCTCACCGACGAGGTCCACGAGATCTTCCTGGCCCGCGGCCTCTCCCACGCCCCGCGCGGAGACTTCGAGCTCCGCCACGAGGAGGCGGAGATGGAGACGATGTGGGTCCCCTTCGACGACCTCCTCGCCGCCGTCCTGGACGGCCGGGTCCGCCAGGGGCCGATCGTCCAGGCCGTCCTCGCCTACCAGGTGCAGCGCGACCGGTGGACCGGACCGGGTCCCCGTGCCGGGGGCTGACGTCGGGCGGGCGGTCCGGACCTACCTGGACCACCTGGGCGTCGAGCGCGGGCTCGCCGCCAACACGCTCTCGTCGTACCGCCGCGACCTGCGTCGGTACGACGCGTTCCTGGCCGAGCAGGGCGTCGAGCGCCTCGACGACGTGCAGGAGGCCACGGTCTCGGCGTTCCTCGTGCGGCTGCGCGAGGGGGACGAGGAGCACCCGCCCCTGAGCGCGACCTCGGCCGCCCGGACGGTCGTCGCGGTGCGCGGCTTCCACCGGTTCGCCGTCAGCGACGGCCTGGCCACCCACGACCCCGCGGCGGCGGTCCGCCCGCCCACCCCCACCAAGCGCCTGCCCAAGGCACTGCCGCTCTCCGACGTGGAGGCGATCCTCGAGGCGGCCGGGTCCGCCGGGACGCCGCTGGCGCTGCGCGACCGGGCGCTGCTCGAGGTCCTCTACGGCACCGGGGCGCGGATCTCCGAGGCGGTCGGGCTCGACGTCGACGACCTCGACCGGGTGGACGGCACGGTGCTGCTGCGCGGCAAGGGTTCCAAGGAGCGCCTCGTGCCCGTCGGCTCCTACGCCCTCGCGGCGGTCGAGTCGTACCTCACGACCGGGCGGCCGGTCCTGGCCACGGGCAGCGCGGCCGCGAGGAGCGCGGGTGCCCTCTTCCTCAACTCCCGGGGCGGACGGCTCTCCCGGCAGAGCGCCTGGGCGGTGCTGGTCAAGGCCGCCGAGCGGGCCGGGGTCACCCGTGACGTCTCGCCGCACACGCTGCGCCACTCGTTCGCCACCCACCTGCTCGACGGCGGGGCCGACATCCGCGTCGTGCAGGAGCTGCTCGGCCACGCGTCGGTGACGACGACCCAGGTCTACACGCTCGTCACCGTCGAGAGCCTGCGCGAGGTCTTCGCGACCGCCCACCCGAGGGCGCGCGCATGACCGCCTGGTGGGAGCAGGTCGAGGGGCCGGACGCCCTGTACGACGCCTTCACGGCGTGGGCGCAGCGGCAGGGGACCGCGCTCTACCCGCACCAGGACGAGGCGGTGCTGGAGCTGCTGGCGGGCAGCAACGTCGTGCTCGCGACGCCGACGGGCTCGGGCAAGTCGCTGGTGGCGCTCGCCGCCCACGTCGCCGCCCTGGCCGACGACCGCGTCTCGTTCTACACCGCCCCGATCAAGGCGCTGGTGAGCGAGAAGTTCTTCGCCCTCTGCGAGGTCCTGGGCGCCGACAACGTCGGGATGCTCACCGGGGACGCGGCGGTCAATCCCGACGCGCCGGTCATCTGCTGCACCGCCGAGGTGCTGGCCAACATCGCGCTGCGCGAGGGGTCGCGCGCCGACGTCGGCCTCGTGGTGATGGACGAGTTCCACTACTACGGCGACCACGAGCGCGGCTGGGCCTGGCAGGTCCCGCTGCTCGAGCTGCCGCAGGCGCAGTTCCTGCTGATGTCGGCGACGCTCGGCGACGTCACCGCGATCGCGGAGGACCTGACGCGCCGCAACGGCCGCGAGACGGCGGTGGTCGACGACGCGGAACGCCCGGTGCCGCTGGACTTCAGCTGGTCGCTCACGCCGCTCGACGAGACGCTCCAGGAGCTGGTGGCCACCCACCAGGCCCCCGTCTACGTCGTCCACTTCACCCAGGCGGCTGCGGTGGAGCACGCCACCCAGGTGCTCAAGCAGCTCGGCCGCACCGACCGTGGGGAGGAGATCCGGGCCCGCCTGGCCACCTTCCGGTTCGCCGCGGGCTTCGGCAAGACGCTCGGCCAGCTGCTCCGCCAGGGGATCGGCGTGCACCACGCGGGGATGCTGCCCAAGTACCGCCGGCTCGTCGAGCAGCTGGCCCAGGAGGGGCTGCTGCGCGTCATCTGCGGCACCGACACCCTCGGCGTCGGCATCAACGTCCCGATCCGCACGGTCCTCTTCACCGGGCTGGCCAAGTTCGACGGGCGCCGGCAGCGGATCCTGCGCAGCCGCGAGTTCCTCCAGATCGCCGGGCGGGCCGGTCGCGCCGGCTTCGACACCCAGGGCTACGTCGTCGTCCAGGCCCCCGAGCACGTCATCGAGAACGAGCGCGCCAAGGCCAAGGCGGAGGCGAAGAACGCCGCGATGAGCGCGGAGAAGCAGGCGAAGCGCAAGAGCAAGGCGCAGCTGCGCAAGCCGCCCGAGGGAGCGGTGGTCTGGACCGAGCAGACCTTCGAGAAGCTCGTCGCCTCCAGCCCGGAGCCGCTGGCGTCGCGGATGAAGGTCGACAACGCGATGCTCCTCAACGTCGTCGCCCGCGAGGAGGACGCGTTCGTCGTCGTGCGGCGCCTGCTGCAGGACAACCACGAGGACCGGCGCAGCCAGCTGCGGCTCTCCCGACGGGCGCTGCGCCTGGCCCGGAGCCTGGTCCGCACCGGCGTGCTGACCCGGCTGGACGAGCCCGACGAGCACGGCCGGCGCTACGTCCTCACCGTCGACCTGCCCGACGACTTCGCCCTCAACCAGCCGTTGTCGCACTTCGCGCTGGCCGCCCTGGACGTGCTCGACCCCGAGGCGCCGACGTACACCCTGGACGTCGTCTCCGTCGTGGAGGCGGTGCTGGAAGGGCCGCGCCAGGTGCTGATGGCCCAGCAGCACGTCGCCCGGGGCGAGGCGATCGCGGAGATGAAGGCCGACGGGCTGGAGTACGACGAGCGGATGGAGCGGCTGGAGCAGATCACCTGGCCGCAGCCGCTCGCCGAGCTCCTCGGGGCCACCTACGAGCTCTACCGGCAGAGCCACCCCTGGCTGCCCGAGGACGGGCTCGACCCCAAGTCGGTGCTGCGCGAGATGTACGAGCAGGGGATGGGGTTCACCGACTTCGTCTCCCGCTACCAGCTGGCCCGGTCCGAGGGCCTGGTGCTGCGCTACCTCACCGACGCCTACCGGGCGCTGCGCCAGACGGTGCCCGAGGCCCACCGCACCCCCGAGCTCGAGGACCTCACCGAGTGGCTGGGGGAGACCGTCCGCCAGACCGACTCCTCGCTGCTCGACGAGTGGGAGGCGCTCTCCGACCCCGCGCACGTGCCGGGCGAGGTGGCCCACCACGAGCCGCCGCACCACCCGCGTCCGCTCACCCGGCAGGACCGGGCGCTGCGGGTGATGCTGCGCAACGCGATGTTCGCCAAGGTCCAGGGCGTGGCCCGCGACGACCTCGACTCCCTGGTCCGCGCCGAGCGCCAGGCGGCCGACCGCGTCGAGCCGGCCCGCACGGTGGTGATGACGAGGTCGGCGTGGGACGCGGCGCTCGAGGCCTACTACGCCGAGCACGACACGGTCGGGACGGACGGCGACGCGCGCGGTCCGTCGTACCTGTCGGTGGGTCCCGAGGAGACGGGCGACCCGGTCGGCGCCGAGCCGGGAACCAGCGCCCGGGTCCGCCGGGTCGTGCAGACCCTGGCGGACCCCGAGGGGCACCGCGACTGGGTCCTCGAGGCGGTCCTGGACTGCGACGCCACCGACGAGGTGGGCGAGCTCGTGCTCCAGACCGGGGCGATGCGTCGGCTCGACGGGTGAGGCGAGGCTGCCCGGGACTCCTGCACAGGGTTCTCCACAGGGCGGCAGTGCCTGTGCACCGCAACCCGCCGTCGTGCACAGATTCAGGGCCGTGGCTGGGGAGTTCGGGAGTCGCCTTGTGACGCGGGAACGCCGGGGCCTAGAGTCGCGCGGAGCAAACTGTCGGCGAGTCGACAATCGGAGGAGCTGCAGATGGGTGGAGACGGGTTCGTGCCCGCGTCCGGCAGCACCCCCTCGCCGATGCCTCCCCGGGTCGCCCCGCGGCCCGCACCCAGCCCTTCCACCGGAGACGAGACGTCTGTGAGCGAACCGATCCCGTTCCCCACCCTGGACGGGTCCGACCCGACCGCCCCCGAGCAGGTCGTCGGCCCGACGGGGCGGCCGCTCCCGGTCTTCCCGGAGCCCGGCCCGGTCGGCGCGCGCGGCTCCGCCCGCGTGATCTCGATGTGCAACCAGAAGGGCGGGGTCGGCAAGACCACAACCACCATCAACCTGGGCGCCTCCCTGGCGGAGTACGGCCGCAAGGTGCTCCTGGTCGACTTCGACCCCCAGGGATCGCTCTCCGTCGGCCTGGGCCTCAACCCCCACGAGATGGACCTCACGGTCTACAACCTGCTCATGCAGCGCGACGTCACCCTCGACGAGGTCGTCGTGCCCTCGGGCGTGCCGGGGATGGACCTGCTGCCCTCCAACATCGACCTGTCGGCCGCCGAGGTGCAGCTGGTCCACGAGGTCGCCCGCGAGCAGACGCTGCAGCGCGTGCTGGCGCCGGCGCTGGAGCAGTACGACGTCATCCTCATCGACTGCCAGCCCTCGCTGGGCCTGCTGACCGTCAACGCCCTGACCGCCTCCGACGGCGTCATCGTCCCGCTGGAGTGCGAGTACTTCGCCCTGCGCGGGGTCGCGCTGCTCAAGACGACCATCGACAAGGTGCGCGAGCGGCTCAACCCCAAGCTCGAGATCGACGGCGTCCTCGGCACGATGTTCGACGGCCGGACCCTGCACAGCCGCGAGGTCATGGAGCGCCTCGTCCAGGCGTGGGGCGACAAGGTCTTCCACACCGTGATCCGGCGTACCGTGAAGTTCTCCGACTCGACCGTCGCCGGCGAGCCGATCACCACCTACGCCTCGAGCTCGACCGGCGCCGACGCCTACCGCACGCTCGCCAAGGAGGTGCTGGCCCGGTGGCAAGACGGGTGAGCCTCCCCGCCGCCGACGACCTGTTCCGACCCACCGCGGAGCGGCCCCAGGAACCTGTCCCCGCGCCTGGTGCCGAGCCCGCTGCCGAGCCCCGCCGCTCGTCCCCGCGCCGGCCCAGCGGCCGCGTCCGCCACGACGAGAAGATGACCGTCTACGTCACGTCCGACGAGCTCCTCGACCTCGAGCACGCGCGGCTCGCGCTGCGCCGCACCCACGGGATGGCCGTCGACCGCGGCCGCATCGTCCGGGAGGCGGTGGCCCTCGCGCTCGCCGACCTCGAGGCCCACGGCGAGGACAGCGCGCTCGTGCGGAGGTTGTCCGAGCAGTGACGACCCCTTCGTCGGCCGTGGTCGCCGAGCCCGGGCAGGAGGCGCCGGCGTTCGCGGTGCGGCTCGACAACTTCGAGGGCCCCTTCGACCTGCTGCTCTCGCTGATCGCCAAGCACAAGCTCGACGTCACCGAGGTCTCCCTCTCCCGCGTCACCGACGAGTTCATCGCCCACGTCAAGGCCGGGGGACCGGTGTGGGACCTCGAGCAGACGACGTCCTTCCTGCTCGTGGCCTCGACCCTCCTCGACCTCAAGGCGGCCCGCCTGCTCCCGCAGGCCGAGGTCGAGGACGAGGAGGACCTGGCGCTGCTGGAGGCGCGGGACCTGCTCTTCGCGCGGCTGCTGCAGTACCGGGCGTTCAAGCAGGTCGCCGGCGTGCTGGAGCGCCGGCTGGCCGACGAGTCGCTGCGCCACCCCCGCGCCGTCGGGCTGGAGGAGCGGTTCGCCACCCTTCTGCCCGAGGTCCTCATCGGGATCGGTCTGGACCGGTTCGCGGCGCTGGCGGCGCGGGCGATGGAGCCCAAGCCGGTTCCCGAGGTCTCGCTGCACCACATCCACGCCGCCAGGGTCAGCGTCCGCGAGCAGGGCCACCTCGTGGTCGACCGGCTCCGCCGGCAGGGGACGACGACCTTCCGCGCCCTGTGCCGCGACTCGCCCGACACGCTCACCACGGTCGCCCGCTTCCTCTCCCTGCTCGAGCTCTTCCGCGAGGGCGCGGTCGCCTTCGACCAGGTCAGCCCGCTGGGGGAGCTCACGGTCCGGTGGACCGGCAGCGAGGAGGGCGACGTCGAGATCGACGACGAGTTCGACGGCGCCCCGCCCGAGGAGCCGGCGGCCGGCCCCTCAGCACCCGACGTCCAGGAGGACCGATGACCGACCACCCGGCCGACGAGCCGGCAGCACCCGACGCAGCACCCGAGCCCGAGACGCTCGCGGTCCCGCTGGTCGCGCTGCGACCCGCCCTCGAGGCGGTCCTCATGGTGGCCGACCAGCCGCTCGACCCCGTCACCCTGGCCACCGCCGTCGGCCACCCGGTGGAGGCGGTCGAGCAGGCCCTGGCCGAGCTGGCCGCCGAGTACACCGAGCAGGACCGCGGCTTCGAGCTGAGGGCCGTCGCCGGCGGGTGGCGCTACTACACCCGCGAGGAGTACGCGTTCGTCGTCGAGGGGTTCGTCCTCGAGGGCCAGCAGGCCCGCCTCACCCAGGCCGCGCTGGAGACCCTGGCGGTCGTGGCCTACAAGCAGCCCGTCTCCCGTGCCCGCGTCTCCGCCATCCGGGGCGTCAACGTGGACGGCGTGATGCGCACGCTGCTCTCCCGCGGCCTCGTCGAGGAGGCGGGGCAGGACGAGTCGACCGGAGCGCACCTCTACCGGACCACGAGCTACTTCCTCGAGCGGATCGGGATCACCAGCCTCGACGACCTGCCCGAGCTGGCGCCGTACCTGCCCGACATGGAGGATCTCGACGACGAGCTGGTCGAGCGTCCCGCGGCCCCCGCCGCCCCCGCCGCGACGCCCGCGGAGCCCGCCGCGGCCGACAAGCCCGTCGAGCGGCCTGCCGAGCCTCACCACAGCGAGCCGCACCACCCGTCTCCCCACAGCGGCGCCGGCACGGAGCCCGACGGCGGGACGGAGGTCGGATGACCCACCACGAGGACGCGCCGCCCCCCGGCGGACACCCCGACGACGACGGACTGGTGCGGCTGCAGAAGCTGCTCGCCCAGTCGGGCGTCGCGTCGCGGCGCAAGTGCGAGGAGCTGATGCTCGACGGCCTGGTCGAGGTGGACGGCGAGGTCGTCACCCGGCTGGGCACCAAGGTGGACCCGCGGACCGCGGTGATCCGAGTCGACGGCGAGCGGCTGCCCCCGCAGACGCCGCACGTCTACCTCGTGCTCAACAAGCCCCGCGGGGTCGTCTCCACCATGTCCGACCCCGAGGGGCGGCGCAGCCTGGGCGACGTGGTCGCCGACCGCCCCGAGCGGCTCTTCCACGTGGGGCGCCTCGACACCGACACCTCGGGCCTGCTGCTGCTCACCAACGACGGGGACTTCGCCCACCGGATGGCGCACCCGTCGTACGAGGTGGAGAAGACCTACGTCGCCGAGGTCGAGGGCGAGGTCTCCCGGGCCACCCTGGGGCGGCTGCGCGAGGGCGTGGTCCTCGAGGACGGCCCGGTCGAGGTCTCGCGCGTCAAGGTCGTCGAGCAGGGGCGAGGTGGCGCGAAGGGGCGCACCATCGTCGAGCTGGTGATCCACGAGGGCCGCAACCGCATCGTGCGCCGCCTCCTCGACGAGGTCGGCCACCCGGTGCGACGGCTGACCCGGACCCGCTTCGGCCCGGTGGAGCTGGGCCGCCTCCCCGTGGGGGAGATGCGGGACCTGACCCGGCACGAGCTCGGGGTCCTGCTGGACCGCGTGCAGCTCTAGGGCGTCCGCCGAACTAGGCTGGGCGCGTCGTGTCGAGCCGGATGACCCACCGGACGGAACCCGTGAGGAGACAGTCGTGAGCGTGCGCGCCGTGCGCGGAGCCACCCAGCTCGAGGAGGACAGCCGCGAGCACATGCTCGAGCGGGTGGCCGAGATGGTGCAGGAGGTCCTCGCCGCCAACGACCTGACGGTGGACGACTTCATCTCCGTCATCTTCACCGCCACCAGCGACCTGGTCGCCGAGTTCCCCGCCTACGCCGCCCGGCAGCTGGGCTTCTCCGACGTCCCGCTCATGTGCGCCCGCGAGCTGGAGATCGCCGGCTCGATGCCGCGCGTCGTGCGGATGCTGGCCCACGTCGAGACCGACCTGCCGCGCGCCGACGTCACCCACATCTACCTGCACGGCGCGGCCGCCCTGCGACGCGACCTCGCCCGGGTCCGCGAGGTGCCCGGCGGCGAGCAGCCGTGACGGTCACCGGGCCCGTCGAGGTCGTCGGGACCGGCCTGCTCGGGACGTCCATCGCGCTGGCCTGCCGCGCCGCGGGCCTCGAGGTGCTGCTCAGCGACGTCTCCGACGAGCACCTGCGGACCGCCAGCGGGCTGGGCGCCGGCCGTCCGCGGAGGCCGGACGACCGGCCCGCGCTCGTCGTGGTCGCCGTCCCGCCGGACCGGCTCGGCGAGGCCGTCGTCGACGCGCTGGGTCGCAGCGACGCGGTGGTGACCGACGTGGGGAGCGTGAAGTCCCGGCCGCTGGCCGAGGTGCTCGACCGGGTGGGTCCCGAGCTCGCGGCCCGTTACGTCGGCAGCCACCCGATGGCGGGCAGCGAGCGGTCCGGCCCCCTCGCCGCCTCGGCCGCGCTCTTCGACGGCCGGCCGTGGGCGGTCGTGCCGCACCCCGGCAGCCTGCCCGCCGCGGTGGAGACCGTCCGGGGCCTCGCGCTGCTCTGCGGCGCGGTCGTGGTGGAGCTGGGGCCCGACGAGCACGACCGGGCCGTGGCCCGCACCTCGCACCTGCCGCACCTGGCGGCCGTGCTGGTGGCCGGCCGCCTCCGCGGTGCCCCTCCCGGCGACCTGGCCCTGTCGGGGCAGGGCGTGCGCGACGTGACCCGCGTGGCGGCCAGCGACCCGCGGATGTGGGAGCAGATCGTCGCGGCCAACTCGGGCGCGGTGCTCGAGGTGCTGGGCGAGGTGCGCGAGCAGCTCGACGTCCTCCTGGACGCCGTCCGGACGGGGGAGCGGGACCGCCTGCGCGAGCTCCTCGCCCACGGGGTCGAGGGCACCCGCGCGATCCCCGGCAAGCACGGGGGGCCCGCCCTCCCCGTCGCCTCGGTCTTCGTGGCGGTCCCGGACACGCCCGGCGAGCTGGCCCGGCTGTTCGCCGACGCGGGCGCCGCGGAGGTCAACATCGAGGACGTGCGGATCGACCACGACCCGGGGCGCCCGGTGGGCCTGGTGGAGCTCGTCGTGGCCGAGGCCCGCGAGCCGCACCTGCGCGACTCCCTGGAGTCACGGGGCTGGGTCACCCACCGGTAGGCTGCGCGGGCAGGGCACGGGCGGGTCCGCCCCGTCGGCCCTCGGTCCTGGTCAGCACCCAGCAAGGAGCGCCCCCGCGGTGAGCACGACGCACGCCCCCACGCCCCGTCCGGTCATCGCGATCGACGGGCCGTCCGGGTCCGGCAAGTCGAGCACCTCGCGCGGCGTCGCCCGGGCGCTGGGCCTGCGCTACCTCGACACGGGGGCCATGTTCCGGGCCGTGACCTGGTGGATGCTGCAGGCGGGGGTCGACGTCCACGACGCCGACGCCGTCGCCGCCCGTGCCGGCGAGCCCGAGGTCGTCTCCGGCACCGACCCCGACGCCCCCACCATCACCGTCGACGGCACCGACGTGTCGGTGGCGATCCGCAGCGACGAGGTCAACGCCGCGGTGAGCCCCGTCAGCGCCGTTCCGCAGGTGCGCGCCCGCCTGCTCGAGCTGCAGCGCGCGGCGATCGGCGACGGCGGGATCGTCGTCGAGGGTCGCGACATCGGCTCGGTCGTGGCGCCCGACGCCGACGTCAAGGTCTTCCTCACCGCCGACCCCGCCGCCCGTGCGGCCCGGCGCGCGCTCGAGGAGGGCGGCTCCGACGTCGCGGCGACCGAGGCGTCGCTGCTGGCCCGGGACGCCATCGACTCCACGCGGCGGACCGCGCCGCTGGTGCAGGCCGACGGTGCGGTCCAGCTGGACACCACCGGCTACTCCCTCGAGGAGGTCGTCGCCCAGGTCGTCGAGCTCGTCCGGGCGGTGGAGAGTCCGGCATGACCCTGGCCGAGCTGCCGCGGAGCAGCGAGCGGCACCCGCCGACGCGGCTGCTCGTCCGGGGCCGGCCGCTGGCGCGCCGCGTGGTCGGCCGCTGGTACGACGTACGCGTGTCAGGGAGCGACCGGGTGCCGACCGCCGGTCCCGTCATCGTCGCGGGCAACCACATCGGGATCCTCGACGGGCCCCTGCTCGCGGTGCTGGCGCCGCGACCGGTGCATGCCCTGACCAAGTCCGAGATGTTCTCCGGCCCCTTGGGCCGCCTGCTGCACCGCGCGGGCCAGGTGCCGGTCGACCGGTTCCACCCCGACAAGGCGGCGGTCCGGCAGTGCCTGCGGGTGCTGCGCGACGGCGGGGCGGTCGGCGTCTTCCCCGAGGGGACCCGAGGGGCGGGCGACCTGTCCCGCTTCCACCACGGGGCGGCGTACCTCGCGCTCGTCACCGGCGCCCCCGTCGTGCCGACCACCTTCCTCGGGACCCGCCTGCCCGGCGGGGCCTCGGGCTCCGTGCCGCCGCGCGGGTCGCGGCTCGACGTCGTCTTCGGGGAGCCCTGGACCGTGACCGCCCAGCCGTGGCCGCGCCGGAGGGAACAACTGCTGCACGCCTCGGCGTTGCTGCTCCAGCACATGCGCGATGAGCTGGACCGCGCCTGCGCCCTGACCGGGCGAGACCTGCCGGGGCCACTCCCGGCCGGCCAGACCGAGAAGGACCCGGACACCGGGTTCGTGAATCGAGGAACACCATGACCGAGCCGCTCGAGGAGACCACCTCCCTGGGTCCCGTCCCGATCCTGGCGGTGGTCGGCCGTCCCAACGTGGGCAAGTCCACCCTGGTGAACCGGATCATCGGCCGCCGTGAAGCCGTCGTGGAGGACCGTCCCGGGGTGACCCGGGACCGCGTCTCCTACGACGCCAACTGGAACGGCCGCGCCTTCACGGTGGTGGACACGGGCGGCTGGGACCCCGACGCCCGCGGCCTGGCGGAGCAGATCGCCGGCCAGGCGGAGGTCGCGGTCTCGCTGGCCGACGCCGTGCTCTTCGTCGTCGACGCCACGGTCGGCATCACCGACGCCGACGAGGCGGTCGTCAAGGTGCTGCGCAGGTCCGGCAAGCCGGTGGTGCTCGCGGCCAACAAGGTCGACGACCAGCGCACCGAGACGGAGGCCCACGGCCTGTGGAACCTCGGCCTCGGCGAGCCCTTCCCGGTCTCGGCGCTGCACGGGCGGGGCAGCGGCGACATGCTCGACGCCATCCTCGCCGCTCTTCCCGAGACGCCGCCGGAGCGGCTCGACGAGGTGGGCGGTCCTCGGCGGATCGCGATCGTGGGTCGCCCCAACGTCGGCAAGTCCAGCCTGCTCAACCGACTGGCCGGGGAGGAGCGGGTCGTCGTCGACAACGTCGCCGGCACCACCGTCGACCCCGTCGACGAGCTGATCGAGCTGGGCGGGCGCACCTGGCGGTTCATCGACACCGCCGGCATCCGCAAGCGGGTCAAGACGGCGTCCGGCCACGAGTACTACGCGTCCCTGCGGACCACCAACGCCATCGACCGGGCCGAGGTCGCCGTCCTGGTCGTCGACGGGGGGCAGTCGATCTCCGAGCAGGACATGCGGATCATCCAGACGATCCGCGAGGCCGGCCGGGCGCTCGTCATCGCCTTCAACAAGTGGGACCTCGTCGACGAGGAGCGCCGCTACTACCTCGAGCGGGAGATCGAGCGGGACCTCGTGCAGGTGCGCTGGGCGCCGCGGATCAACATCACGGCGCGGACCGGCTGGCACGTGGACCGGCTCGTGCCGGCGCTCGACAAGGCGCTCGAGGGCTGGGAGACGCGGATCGGCACGGGGGCGCTCAACACCTTCCTCGGCCGGCTCGTGGCCGAGCAGCCCCACCCCGTGCGCGGCGGCAAGCAGCCCAAGATCCTCTTCGGCACCCAGGCCAGCACGGCGCCGCCCACGTTCATCCTCTTCACCAGCGGCAAGCTGGACGCGGGCTACGAGCGCTTCATCGAGCGGCGGCTGCGCGAGGAGTTCGGCTTCGCGGGCACCCCGATCGTCCTGCAGCAGCGGCCGCGGGAGAAGCGCAAGCGCTGAGCCGTCGCGGCTCCCGGGCAGCCTCCGGGAACCGGACCGCGGTCAGGGCGTGACGCCGTACGCGGTGAGCCACTCCATGGGGTCGAGCGCGACGCCCGACGGGTCGCGCACCTCCAGGTGCAGGTGCGGACCGGTGGAGTTGCCCGTCGAGCCGACCATCCCGATGGTCTCGGCGAGCTCCACGGTCTCGCCGGGGGCGACCAGGGCGGTCAGCTGGTGGCAGTACCAGACCTGCGTGCCGTCGGGGAGCGCCAGGACGGTGCGCAGGCCGTAGGCGCCGGCGTCCCCGACCGAGAGCACCACGGCGTCGGCCACGGCGTGCAACGGGGTGCCCGAGGAGGCCCCGAAGTCCTGGCCGGTGTGGTCCCGGACCCACAGGTCCCCGGCGGCGCCGAAGCTGGCCGAGAGTCGGTAGGAGGCGAGCGGGAGCACGACCTCCACCTGCTCGGGGTCGCCCTCGTAGCCGAGCTCCGTCAGCGTCGCGTGCCGGTCGGCCAGCTCCCGGGACCACTCCGCCGCCTGCCGCTCGAGGCCCGCGAGCGCCCGCTCGCGGGCGGCGACGCGGCGGGCGAGGAGCCGCTCCAGCCGCGCCTCCTGCCGCTGCGCCGCGACCGACTCGCGGGTGACCTCGTCGAGGTACGCCGCGTGGGCGCGGGGGGCCAGCAGGACCCCGCTGGCCAGCAGGGCCCCGGCGAGCGCCCCGGTCAGCACGAGGAGGCGGAGAGCGCGAAGGGTTCCGCCTCGTCGCTCCGCGCGGTGCGACGGCGCGCGTGGCACGGGACGGTTGGGGGAGGGGGACTCGGCGTGCGTGGTCGTCATGGCTGGGTTTCCTCGCGCAGGGACGGACCAGCCCATCGTGTGGCGCTGCGCCCGCGGCCACCGGCGGAACGGCGGGAGATGACCCGGACGGGCCATTCCCGCCCGCGCAGCCGGGTGGGGCACCGAGGACGAGCGGCCCGCACGGGCCACCCCAGCTGACCAGGGACACCCCGGCGGGCCCGATGCGCCGCCCCGCCGCCGCCTGGGGTAAGGTTCCTCCCGGTCCTCCTCGGAGGGCCATCGGGCTGTAGCGCAGCTTGGTAGCGCACTTGACTGGGGGTCAAGGGGTCGCAGGTTCAAATCCTGTCAGCCCGACCGATCAAATCCGGCTCTGACCAGCAAACATGCTGGTCAGAGCGGGTTCGGGTCTCGGAGAGTCGCGGGTTTCCGCTCAGGAAAGACTCGAAGATTTGAACCCCTCTCCACAAACTCTCCATCAACCCCGTCCCTGGGCCTCTCGTCCGGCTGACCCGGGTGCCTGCTGCGGACCGCTCACGGACCCCTCCGGTCGTCTTGGACGGCTCTGCCCACCTGAGGGGTATGACCACCGAGACCTCTACCGGACGCGGCCTGGAGCCGCTGATGAACATCGAAGAGCTCGCCGAGTACCTCGGTGTGCCCGTTGCCACGATCTACGACTGGCGAGTCGCAGGCAAAGGCCCGTGCGCCATCCGGGTAGGCCGGTCGCTGAAGTTCGCTGTCGGCGACGTCCGCGCCTGGCTGACCGACCATCGCGAAGAATCGCCGGGGCACCCGCCCGCGGATCGGTAGCGACCCGTGGCTAGGCCCCGAACGCCGATCGGCACCTTCGGGGAGATCGACTTCAGGTCCAATCCGAACGGCAGCGTGCGGGCCCGGACCCGTTTTCGCGACGACGATGGACAGCTGCGCCCCGTCGAAGCCACCGCGGCCACGCGCAAGGCCGCGGAACGGAAGCTCAAGGAGAAGATCGCTCGACGCGGCCGTTATGCGAGCGGGATGGGCGAACTCACTCCCGACACCACATTCGGCAAGTTGGTCGAGGTCTGGCTCGAGGACCTCGAGCTCGAGGACCGGGTAGCGGCCAGCACCCGTGAACTCTATGAGCGTGACATGCGCACCCTCGTGTTGCCGGCCCTTCGAGGTACGTCCCGTGGAGTGGTGGGGAATTGAGGTCCGGCGAGGCTGCGTGAAGTAGGCGGTCATCGGCGGGATCTTCGGTGTGAAACGACCAAGTGACACACTGAAGGAGACCCGCCGATGACCTTGTCCCAGTCTGCCCTGTCCGAGCTGCTCGACGCGTTTCGTGCTGGTGACGGCGTGGATCTGATCCGTGAATCGGTCCGCCTGGTTCTTCAGGAGCTGATCGAGGCCGAGGCCGCCGAGGTCATCGGTGCGGGTCGCTACGAACGCACAGACAAGCGGGTCGCCGAGCGCAACGGATCACGCCCGCGTCTGGTCGCCACCCAGGCCGGCGACGTCGGGTTGCGGATCCCGAAGGTTGGCCCGTGAAGAGTATGCGAGTGGCTGCAGGTTCTACGAGTCCGGCACTTCGGTGCCCCGACGGATCTCCTCCCGTCTGGCGACGTCCACTGGCGCCAGGACGGTCGACTGGACAAGACGGCAGTGCTTGCCCTGGGCCGGGGGGTGTCATGTGGACGACGGGGGTGCGCGGTAGCCTCGCTCCCAGCCAGTCGTGCTCCGCCACAACGGAGTCAGGGAATCCGGTGCGAATCCGGAACTGACGCGCAGCGGTGAGGGGACGGGAAGGACACGCCGGCAACGGCAGCCACTGGGGTCTTCGGACCCTGGGAAGGCGTCCTCTCCCGGATGATCCGAGTCCGAAGACCTGCTGGCCCTGACGACACCCGTCGTCGGGTCAAGGTGGGTCCCGCGTACGGGCCCGGACTCAGAACAAGGTGAACGACTCCCGTGAACCGGCATCGACCAGACCGTTGCCCCGGCGCCCTGCGCCCCTGGCCCGCCGACGACGGGCTCCTCGTGCGGCTGCGGCTCCCAGGGGGCAGGGTGGCCACGTCCGCGCTGGCGCGGCTCGTCGGCGTGGCTCAGGAGCACGGCGACGGGAAGGTGCACGTCACCACCCGCACCAACCTCCAGGTCCGGGCGATGCCCGCCCTTCCAGGCACAAAGGTGCTGCCCGACGAGGTGTTGTCCGCCCTCGAGGGCACCGGCCTGCTCCCCAGCCGCGCCCACGAACTGGCCCGCAACATCATGGCCTCGCCCCGCACCGGAGTGGCGGGTGGGCGCGCGGACCTGCGGCCGGTCGTCGACGCCCTGGACGCGACGATCTGTGCCGACCCGCACCTGGGACGGCTCCCGGGTCGCTTCCTGTTCGTCCTGGACGACGGCAGCGGGGACCTGCGGAACCGGTCCTGCGACCTCGGCCTCGTCGCCCTGGACCCCGACCGAGCGCAGCTCCGGGTGGGGGAGGGGTGGGGTCAGGTCGTCCCCCTGGTCGAGGCCCACCTGCACCTCGCTGGTCTTGCCCGCCGGTTCCTCCAGCTTCGTGGCCGAGGCCGCGAGGCGCCGTGGCACGTCCGGGAGCTCGACATCCCCCTCGTCGAGGAGCGCCTCCCGCACCGTGACCTACCGCCGCCGTCGCCGGCACCGCCGTACGGGTCCGTCACCGGCGGGCGTCACCTGCCCGTCCCGCCCGAGGGCCTGGACCACGCAGCGGTGGCCGGCCTGCTCGATGCCGCCCCCACCGTCGTCGTCACGCCCTGGCGTGGCGTGTTCGTCCCCGAGGAGACCCCATGACCCAGACCACCACCGCCGGTCCCCGGCGCCCGCGACGACACTACGACTACGTCGACCGCGGTGCCGCCATCTACCTCGACTCGTTCGCCACCATCAGGCGCGAGTCCGACCTCCGCGACGTACCGGCGCAGGCTGAGAAGCTCGCCGTGCGGATGATCCACGGGAGCGGGCAGGTGGACCTCGTCCGGGACCTCGTCGTCGACCCGCGCCTGGTCCCGGCCGCCCGCGCCGCCCTCGAGGCGGGCGCGCCGATCCTGTGCGACGCCACCATGGTCGTCAAGGGCGTCACCCGCAGCCGGCTGCCCGCCGACAACGACGTGGTGTGCACGCTCAACGAACCCGAGGTCCCGAGCCTGGCCGAGGAGTGGGGGACCACGCGGACCGCCGCCGCCGTCTCGCTCTGGGAGCCGCGCCTGGAGGGTGCCGTGGTCGCGATCGGCAACGCGCCCACCGCCCTCTTCCACCTGCTGGAGATGCTCGTCGACGGGGCGCCGCGACCCGCGGCGATCGTCGGGTGCCCGGTCGGCTTCATCGGGGCGGAGGAGTCCAAGGAGGCGCTGGTCGCCTTCCGGGACGACCACGGCATCGACGTCCCCTTCGTGACGGTCCGGGGCCGTCGCGGCGGGTCGGCCATGACGTCGTCCGCGCTCAACGCGATCGCCCAGGAGGCGGAGTGAGCACGGCGGCGGTGTCCCGGCTCACCGGACGCTTCTCCGGCGTGGGCGTCGGACCCGGTGACCCTGAGCTCATCACGCTGAAGGCGGCCCGGCTGATCGAGACCGCCGACGTGGTCGCCTACCACTGCGCCCGCGGCAAGGAGTCCAACGCCCGGCGGACCGCGGCCGGCCTGTTCCCCGCCGGCGTCCTCGAGGAGCGGCTGGTCTACCCGGTGACGACGGGGACCACCGACCACCCCGGCGGCTACACCGGCGTCCTGGCGGAGTTCTACGAAGAGGCGGCCTCGCGGCTCGCCGCTCACCTGGAAGCCGGCCGGGACGTGGTGCTGCTGGCCGAGGGCGACCCGCTGTTCTACGGGTCCTACATGTACATGCACGACCGGCTCTCCGACCGGTTCCCCACGGAGGTCGTGCCCGGCGTCCCGGCCTTCCTCGCCGCCACCGCCACCACCGCCAGCCCGCTGGTCCGGCAGACCGACGTCCTCACCGTGCTGCCCGGGACCCTGCCCGAACCGGAGCTCGCGCGACGCCTCGCCGACACCGACGGGGCGGTGATCATGAAGCTCGGCCGCACGTTCCCCGCCGTACGGCGTGCGCTCGCTGCCGCGGGAAGGCTGGACCACGCCCTCTACGTGGAGCGCGCCTCGATGCCGGAGGAGCAGTGGCGACCGGTCGCCGAGGTGGACGAGACCTCGGTGCCCTACTTCTCGCTGATCGTGGTGACGGGGGACAGCCTGAACGGGCGCCGTTCGCGCACCGGCTCTGAGTCGATCGTCTCGGCCGCCCCGGCGTCCGAGCAGGCCGAGGTGCTGGTCGTGGGCCTCGGTCCCGGACCGGAGCACTGGCTCACCCCTGAGGTGAGCGCGGCGCTGGAGCAGGTGGACCACGTCGTCGGCTACGGGCCCTACGTCAACCGGGTCCCGCAGCGGGAAGGTCTGACCCGGCACGCCTCGGGCAACACCGTGGAGGTGGACCGGGCCGCGTACGCCCTCGACCTCGCCCGACGCGGCGAGCGCGTCGCCGTGGTCTCCGGGGGCGACGCCGGCGTCTTCGGCATGGCCGCCGCGGTCTTCGAGGCTGCGGAGGACCCGCGCTTCGCCGACGTCTCCATCCGCGTGCTGCCGGGGGTCAGCGCCGTCCAGGCGGTCGCTGCCCGCGCGGGGGCACCGATCGGCGCGGACTTCGCGGTGATGAGCCTCTCGGACCGGCTCAAGCCGTGGGAGGTGGTCGAGAAGCGGCTCCGCGCCGTCGCCGAGGCCGACCTCGTCGTGGCCCTCTACAACCCGGCCTCCCGCAGCCGCACCGAGCAGGTCGCCTGGGCCCGCAAGACCCTGCTGGAGCACCGCGACCCCGGCACCGTCGTCGTGGTGGGTCGGGACGTCGGTCGTGCCGAGGAGTCGCTCACCGTGACCACCCTGGGCGCCCTCGACCCGGCAAGCATTGACATGAAGTGCCTGCTCATCGTGGGGGCGACGTCGACACGCGTGTCGGCGGCGGGGGTCTGGACCCCGAGGTTCGTGCGGTGACGGTGCACTTCGTCGGGGCTGGTCCCGGTGCCGCCGACCTGCTCACCGTGCGGGCCACCCGGCTGCTCGCCGAGGCCGACCTGGTGCTGTTCCCCGGCACCTACCTCGACCCTGACGTCCTGTCCCACTGCGGCCCGCGCGCCCGGCTCGTCGACACCCAGCACCTGGACCTGGACCAGATCACCGGCCACCTGGTCGAGGGTTCCCGGGCGGGGGGGCAGGTCGTCCGGCTCACCTCGGGTGACCCGTCGCTCTACTCTGCCCTGCACGAGCAGACCAGGCGGCTCGAGGCGGCCGGGGTCGCGTGGCGGGTCGTGCCCGGTGTTCCGGCGTACGCCGCCGCGGCCGCGGTCGTGGGCAGCGAGCTGACGGTGCCGCTCGTCGCGCAGTCGGTGGTGCTCACCCGCACCAGGGCCCGCTCGACCCCGATGGGCCAGGGGGAGTCGCTGACCGACTTCGCGGCGACGGGGGCGACCCTGGTGCTCCACCTGGCGATCACCCGGACCAGGGAGCTGATGGCCGAGGTCGCAACCGAAGTCGGCGGGGACTGCCCGGTGGTCGTGGTGCACCGCGCCAGCCAGCCGGACGAGCTGGTGCTGCGCGGCACGGTCGCCGACATCGCCGACCGCGTGGAGGAGGCCGGGCTGCGTCAGGCAGCGGTGATCCTGGTGGGGAGGGCGCTCGCCCCGGTGGGACTGCGCGAGGGCGGTGAGTCCTACCTCTACAGCGCCGACCGGGACCGGTCCACCAAGCGGTGGGCACGTTGATGGACCTCTACGAGGCGATTGCCAGGCGGCGCGACACCCGGGCGGAGTTCACCGGGGAGCCCGTCCCCGAGGAGGTGCTTTGGCGCGTCCTCGAGGCCGCCCACCGCGCTCCGAGCGTCGGCATGTCCCAGCCGTGGGTCTTCGTCACCGTGCGCGACCCGGACGTGCTCGCGACGTTCCGGGACCACGTGGCGACGGAGCGGCAGGTCTTCGCCGGCTCGTTGTCCGGGGAGCGCGCCGAGACGTTCGCCCGGATCAAGGTGGAGGGGATCGTCGAGTCGGGCCTCGGGGTCGTGGTCGGCCACGACCCGACCACCGCCGGGTCGCAGGTGCTGGGGCGACACGCGATCGCGGACACCGGCCTGTACTCGGTGTGCCTGGCGATCCAGAACCTGTGGCTGGCCGCGACGGCCGAGGGGATCGGCGTGGGCTGGGTGAGCTTCTACCGTGAGGAGTTCCTGCGGGACCTGGTCGGCTTCCCCGCGCACGTCCGCCCGGTCGCCTGGTTGTGCGTCGGTCCGGTCGCGGACGTGCCGGAGGTTCCCGACCTGGAACGCCTCGGGTGGCGCGGCCGGGCCCCGTTGGGATCGGTGCTTCACGAGGAGCGCTTCGACGGCTGAGGGTTGCCGGCCGCCCGCCCGGCGCCGGGGGAGAGGTCAGCGGGTGAGGCTCCACTGGGTGACGGTGCGCGCCGGGGTCCAGCCGGTGAAGGTGCCGACCGGGGCCGTCGTCTCCACGGCCAGGCGGGTCAGCTCCCCGCCGTGGGTCCGGTAGGCGTCGGCGAGCAGGGCCTCGGTCTCCAGGGTTACCCCGTGCACCACTAGACGCCCGCCCTCGCGCAGGGCGTCGAGGCAGGCGTCGAGCACGCCGGGACGGGTGGCGCCGCCGCCGAGGAAGACGGCGTCCGGCGGCGTCAGCCCAGCGAGCGCCGCGGGCGCGCGGCCCTCGACCACGCGCAGGTCCGGGACGCCGAGCCGGGCGGCGTTCCGGCTGATTCTCGCGGCCCGCTCGGGGTGGGCCTCGACGGACGTCGTCCGGCAGGTGGGGTGCGCGCGCATCCACTCGATGCCGACCGACCCCGCTCCTGCGCCGACGTCCCAGAGGTGCTGCCCGGGCGCTGGGGACAGGCGGGCCAGGGCGGAGGCGCGGAGGTCGCGCCTGGTCAGCTGGCCGTCGTGCTCGAAGGCGTCGTCGGGGAGGCCGGCGGTCCAGGCCGACCGCCAGGGCCCGGCGACCGGGACTTCGACGGCCAGCACGTGCAGGGGTGGCACCTCGGCGGCCGGGACAGCGAGCCACTCGCGCGCCGGACGCGTCACCCGGGACTCGTCCTGACCCCCGAGCTCTCCCAGCACCGTCATGGGAGCGTCGCCGTGCCCGGCGGCGCCGAGGAGGTCGGCGACCACCGCGGGGGTGCCGGACCCGGAGGTCAGGAGCAGGAGCCGCCGGCCGGGCGCGAGCTCGCGCAGCAGCCGGGCCTCGTGCCGCCCCACGAGCGTGACCACCACCGACTCCTCGGCCGACCAGCCCATCCGCGCCCTGGCCAGCGCGACGGACGAGACGGCCGGGACGATGCGCACGGCGTCGGCGCCCAGCGCCCTGACCAAGGTCGTCCCGACCCCCGAGAGCGTCGGGTCCCCGGAGGCGAGTGCCACGACTCGGCGCCCGTGCACCTCGGCCAGGAGCCGGTCCAGGTTCTCGGCCAGGGGTGAGGGCCACACGACCTTCCGCTGCCCTTTCACCTCCGGGACGAGGGCGAGGTGGCGGCGGCCTCCGAGCAGCACCTCCGCGTCGCGGACGAGCTCGGCCACCGCGGGGTCCAGGACACCGTCGGCGTCGACTCCCACGACCGTCAGGACGTGTCCAGCACTGGGGTCAGTCGCGTCGGCCACGGGACGGGAGGCTATCGTGCGGTCCAGCGTGAGGTGCCCTCGCGCCCCAGCCATCGGAGACGGTGGGGACGGGCAACGGGGAGAATCTGGGAAGCCGGTGAGAGTCCGGCACAGGCCCGCTGCGGTGAGTCGAGCACTCCACCAGGAGTGACCCGACGAAGTCCGAAGACCGGCCTCGCGCAGCCACTGCAATGGCCTAGCGAGCGGGAGCCTCACGTGCCAACGAAGTACCCCTTTTCTGCCGTCGTCGGCTGCGACTACGACCCCACGACGGGCTCGGGACTCGACGACATGGGTCTGGCCCTCGTCCTGACCGCCCTCAGCCCCGAGATCGGCGGCGTCCTGGTCCGCGGGGAGAAGGGCACCGCGAAGTCGACCACCGTCCGTGGGCTGGCCGAGGTGCTGCCCCGGATCGAGGTGCACGAGGGCGACCGGTTCTCGGTCGACCCCCGCGACCCGGCCGCGCAGTCGCCGGACGGTCCGTTCGCGGGCGAGGCGGTGACTCGGCCGGTGCGGCTGGTCGAGCTGCCGGTCGGCGCCACCGAGGACCGGGTCCTCGGCTCCCTGCACCTGGAGAAGGCGCTCACCACCGGAGCCGTCGAGTTCGAGCCGGGACTCCTCGCCCGCGCCCACCGCGGCGTGCTCTACGTCGACGAGGTCAACCTGCTCCACGACCACCTGGTCGACCTGCTGCTCGACGCCGCTGCCACCGGCCAGGTCAGCGTCGAGCGCGACGGGGTGTCGCTCGGTCACGCCGCGAGGTTCGTGCTGATCGGCACGATGAACCCGGAGGAGGGCGAGCTCCGGCCGCAGCTGCTCGACCGGTTCGGTCTCACCGTCGAGGTGGCCGCGTCCCGCGACCCCGCGTCGCGGGTCGAGGTCGTGCGCCGACGCCTGGCGTTCGACCGCGACCCTGCCACGTTCGCCGCCGCCTACGCGTCGCGTCAGGCGGCCCTGACCCGGCGTATCGCGGAGGCCCGTGGCCGGGTCGCGGAGGTGCTGCTCGGGGACGGCGCGCTGCTCAAGATCGCCGAGGTCTGCGCCGCTTTCGAGGTCGACGGCCTGCGCGCCGACATCGTCACCGCCCGGGCGGCCGTCGCCCACGCGGCATGGGCGGGACGCCGGCACGTCACCCGCGCCGACATCCGCGCGGCGGCGCTGCTGGCCCTCCCGCACCGGCGCCGGCGCAACCCGTTCGACGCCCCCGGGCTGGACGAGGACCTCCTCGACCGGGTGCTGGGCGACGACGAGCTGCCCGAGCCCCCGCCTGACCCGTCCGGCGGGGAGGACGACGGCGACGAGGCTGGCCACGACGAGGCTACCGACGCCGGCCATGACGCGTCCGGACCGCCCGCGGACGACCCGAGCGGACCGAGCGGCGAGGACGTCGAGGAACCGGCGGCCCGGTCGGAGGAGGCCGATGGCCAGCCCGAGACGGATGGCGAGGGCGGGACCGGGAGTGAGGATCCCGAACCCGAGCTGGGGCACGAGCCGAGACCCGCCCACGGAGCCCCGCCTGCCGGCGAGGGGACCGTCCACCGTGCCGCGACGCCGTACCGTCCGAGGCTGCTCACCGTCGACGGGGTGGGACAGGGAAGCCCCGGGCGTCGCAGCCGCGCCCTGGGGTCCTCCGGACGCCGGGTGGGCAGCGGAACCGGCACCGGCTCCCTCCACCTCGTGCAGACGCTGATGGCCGCCGCGGAGCGCCACGCGTCCAGCGGGAGGGCTGATCGCACGGGCCAGCGGGTGGTGCTCGAGGCCGGTGACCTGCGCACGGCGGTCCGGGAGGGGCGGGAGTCCAACCTCCTGGTCTTCTGCGTGGACGCCTCCGGGTCGATGGCGGCGCGCCGCCGCATGGTGCAGGTGAAGACGGCGGTGCTGTCCCTGCTCACCGACGCCTATCGACGTCGCGACCGGGTGGCGCTGGTGAGCTTCCGGGGCGGGGCCGCGGAGCTCGTCCTGCCTCCGACCGGGTCGGTCGAGATCGCCGCGCGGCTGCTCGACGAGCTTCCTGCCGGGGGACGCACCCCGCTGGCCGAGGGGTTGCTCGAGGCCGACCGGGTGTTGCGCCGCGAGCGGCTGCGCGACCCGCGGGTCCGACCGCTGCTCCTCCTCGTCACCGACGGCCGCGCCACCTCCGGTCCCGATGCGGTGGAGCGATCCAGGTCCGCGGCGGCGCACGTGGCGGCACTCGGTGTCCCGTCGGTGGTGGTGGACTGCGAGCAGGGCCCCCTGCGGATGGGCCTGGCCAGGACCCTGGCCGGTCACCTCCGCGCCGAGCACCTGCCGGTCGGTGAGGTGAGCGCCGACGGACTCGTCGACGTCGTCTCCGGGCGGGTGGCGTGATGGGGACCCTCGCCGAGCTGCGGCCCGGCACGGTGGTCCTGGTGGGCGGGGGGCCCGGGGACGCCGGGTTGATGACGGTCGCGGGCCGGGCCGCGGTCGAGCAGGCCGACGTCCTCCTGGTCGACCACCTCGCCCCGGCCGACGCGCTGGCGTGGGCGCGCCCCGAGGCGGAGGTGGTGGACGTCGCCAAGCTGCCACGGGGAGCCTTCACCCCCCAGGAGCGGATCAACGAGCTCCTTGTCGAGCACGCTCGCGCGGGCCGCCGTGTCGTCCGCCTCAAGGGTGGCGACGGGTTCGTCTTCGGTCGCGGCATGGAGGAGCTGCAGGCCTGCGCGGCGGCCGGCGTCGACGTGCGGGTGGTGCCGGGCGTCAGCGCTTCGGTGGCTGTCCCCGCGCTCGCCGGCATCCCGGTCACCCACCGGGGCCTGGTCCAGGGGTTCACCGTGCTCTCCGGCCACGTGCCCCCCGACCACCCGGCGTCCACCCTCGACTACGCCGCCCTCGTCGCCTCGCGCACCACCCTCGTCGTGCTGATGGGGGTCGCCAACCTGCACGACATCGCGGACCGCCTCCTTGCCCACGGCATGGCCGCCGACACGCCGGCCGCCGTGGTGGCGCGCGGGGGCCACCCCGACCAGGAGGTCATCAGCGCCCCCTTGCGCGACATCGCCCAGCGCGCGGCGGGGATCGCCCCGCCCGCCGTCACCGTCATCGGGGAGGTGGCCCGATTCGCCGCCTCCCACCCACTGATCGAGGAGACCGTCTGATGCCCCAGGGACAGCCGCTGACCGTGCCCGACGACGGGCTCACCACCCGCCAGCGCCGCAACCGTCCCCTGCTGATGGTCCACACCGGCGACGGCAAGGGGAAGTCGACCGCCGCGTTCGGCCTGGCCCTCCGCGGGTGGAACCAGGGGTGGAACGTCGGGGTCTTCCAGTTCGTGAAGTCCGCCAAGTGGCGCATCGGCGAGCAGACCGTGCTCGAGCGCCTGGGGCGGCTGCACGAGGAGACCGGCGAGGGCGGCCCAGTCGAGTGGCACAAGATGGGAGCCGGGTGGTCGTGGACCAAGAAGCAGGGCGACACCGAGGACCACGCCCGCGCCGCGGCCGAGGGCTGGCAGGAGATCAAGCGCCGCCTCGCCGCCGAGACCCACGACCTCTACGTGCTGGACGAGTTCACCTACCCCATCGCCTGGGGATGGGTGGACCTCGAGGACGTCGTGTCCACGCTGCGTGACCGTCCCGGCCGCCAGCACGTCGTCGTCACCGGCCGCCGGGCCGCGCCCGAGCTGCTCCAGGTGGCCGACCTGGTGACCGAGATGGGCAAGGTGAAGCACCCGATGGACGCCGGCCAGAAGGGCCAGCGGGGCATCGAGTGGTGAGGACGTGCCGATGAGGCTGCCGAGGGTGGTCGTCGCGGCCCCGTCCACCGGGCAGGGGAAGACGACGATCGCGACCGGGTTGATGGCCGCGCTGCGCGACCGGGGGTTGGCGGTGTCGGGCCACAAGGTCGGTCCCGACTACATCGACCCCGGCTACCACGCCCTGGCCACCGGGAGGCCGGGCCGCAATCTCGACCCGCACCTGGTGGGTGAGGACCGGGTCGTCCCCCTGCTGCTCCACGGTGCCCGGGCGGCGGACGTCGCGGTCGTCGAGGGCGTGATGGGGCTGCACGACGGACGGATCGGCGCGAACGGCTTCGCCTCGACCGCCCACGTGGCCCGCCTGACCCGCACCCCAGTGATCCTGGTGGTCGACATCGCCCGGATGTCGCGGTCCGTGGGTGCCCTCGTGGCCGGGATGGCCGTCTACGACCCGGGGGTCGAGGTGGTCGGTGTCGTGCTCAACCGAGCCGGCTCCCCTCGCAACGTCGCCGAGGTGAAGCGCTCCCTGCGTGTCCCGGTGCTCGGGGTGGTGCCGCGCGACGAGTCGATCTCCGCCCCCTCCCGGCACCTCGGGCTCGTCCCCGCAGCCGAGCGGGACGGTGCCGCCGAGGTGGTGGCCCGGTTGGGCGAGCTGGTGGCCCGGCACGTCGACCTCGACGCGGTGCTGGAGGTGGCGGCCAGCGCCCCCGACCTGGACGCCGAGCCGTGGGACCCTCGCCGGGAGGTCGGCGTCGTCGCCGAGGGGGCCCCGGTGGTCGCCGTGGCCGCCGGACGGGCGTTCACGTTCTCGTACGCCGAGACCACCGAACTGCTGACCGCCGCCGGGTGTGCCGTGGCCACTTTCGACCCCCTCCGCGACCCGGCGCTGCCGTCGGGCACCCGGGCGCTCCTGCTCGGCGGTGGCTTCCCCGAGGTCCATGCCGCGGAGCTGGCCGCCAACACGAGGCTGCTCGCCCAGGTGGGCGACGCCGTCCGCGACGGTCTGCCCACCGTGGCCGAGTGCGCGGGTCTGCTCTACCTGCTCGACTCGCTCGACGGCACGCGGATGGCGGGGGTGATCGGAGCCGAGGCGGCGATGTCCGAGCGGCTCACGCTGCGCTACCCGGTCGCCCGGTCGGCAAGCGACAACCTCCTCACCCGACAGGGGGAGGAGGTGCGCGGGCACGAGTTCCACCGCACCGCGCTGACCCGGCCCGCCCGCGGCTGGGCGCCCGCCTGGGACCTGGACGGGGAGCTGATCGGCGCCACCTCGGCCACGCTGCACGCCTCCTACCTGCACCTGCACTGGGCGGGACACCCCGTCATGGCCGAGCGGTTCGCCCGCGCGGCCGCCGCGGCGCGACCGCTCGTCGACCCACCCACGCCCGTCCCCGGCACGGACCTCGTCGTCACCGACCCGGATCCCGTCCCGGTGGCACCCCTGCTCCACCACGGCGACCGAGAGGTCGGACCCGGGCTGCTGGACCTCGCGGTCAACGTCCACCCGGAGCCCCGGCCGGCGTGGCTCGAGTCCGCCCTGGAGGCCGGCCTCCGGGAGTCGATCGCCTACCCCGACGTCGCGCCCGCCCGGGAGGCCATCGCCGACCTCCACCACCGGCGTACCGAGGAGGTGCTGGTGACGGCCGGGGCGGCCGAGGCCTTCGACCTCGTCGCCCGCTACAAGCCGTGGCGCCACGTCGTGGTCGTCCATCCCCAGTTCACCGAGCCCCACGCCGCCCTCGAACGGGCCGGTCACCGGGTCACGGTCGTCCACTGTCGACCCGAGGACGGCTACCGGCTGGACCCGGACTCCGTGCCAGAGGACGCGGACCTGGTCATGCTGGGCAACCCCACGAACCCCACCGGGGTCCTCCACCCCGCGGCCGACATCCTTCGCCTCCGCCGGCCCAAGCGGGTAGTGGTCGTGGACGAGGCCTTCATGGACACGGTGGAGGACGAGCGCGAGTCCCTCGCCCGCGACCGCCGCCGAGGACTCCTGGTGGTGCGCAGCCTCACCAAGCAGTGGTCGATGCCCGGCGTCCGACTCGGCTACCTGCTCGGCAACGACCGCAGCATCGCCGGATTGGCGGCCCAGCAGGTGCCGTGGTCGGTCTCGACCCTCGCCGTGCGCGCCGCGGTCGCGTGTGCCACCCCCCGGGCCGTCGCCGAGTCGGCCCGCCGCGCCGCCCGGGTGGTGCAGTGGCGCGCCGTCCTGGTCGAGGGGCTCACCGCCCGCGGCGTCGACGTGGTCGGCTCGGAGGCCTCCTTCGTGCTCGCCCGCCTGGGCCCCGGGGTGCGCACCCGGCTCCGTGAGCGTGGCATCGCGGTGCGGCGGGGGGACACGTTCCCGGGCCTGACCGCCGACATGGTCCGGATCGCGGTGCGCCCGCCGGAGACGACCGTGAGGCTGCTCGACGCGCTCGACGCGCTCGACGCGCTCGACACGCTGCCCGCCGGGACGGCCGGTGCCGGCCGCTGCTCCTCCGGTCGGGTGAGTCCCCGATGAGCCGCGCCCGGGCGCTGGGCTTGCTGGTCGGGTTCGCGGCCGACCGGGCGTGGGGCGACCCCCGCCGGGGGCACCCGGTCGCGCTCTTCGGCAGCCTCGCACGCCACGTGGAGAACGGGTTGCACGGTGACTCGGTGCCGCGTGGCGTCCTGCACGCCGCCACGCTCGTGGGCGGCGCGGCGCTGCTCGGGGTGGGCGTGGAGAGGGCGACGTGGAACCGGCCGGTGCTGCAGGCGGCGAGCACGGCAGTGGCCACGTGGACGGTGCTGGGTGGGCGGAGCCTGGAGCGCGAGGCGCTCGCCGTGCACCGGTACCTCGCGGCGGACGACCTGCCGGGAGCCCGTCACCGTCTCACGCACCTCGTCGGCCGGGAGACGTCGTCGCTGTCGTCGGAGGAGGTGGCGCGTGCAGTCGTTGAATCCGTGGCCGAGAACACCTCCGACGCCGTCACCGCCGCGCTGTTCTGGGGTGCGGTCGCGGGGGTGCCCGGTCTGCTCGCGCACCGGGCAGCGAACACCCTCGACGCGATGGTGGGTCATCACAACGCTCGGTACGAACGGTTCGGCAAGGCCTCCGCCCGGCTGGACGACCTGCTCAACCTGCCGGGCTCCCGGTACGCGGCCGTGCTGGTGCTCGCGGCGGCTCCGCAACGCGCCAGGGACGCCCGTCGCGCCTGGCGCCGGGACGCCCGCGCGCACCCCAGCCCGAACGCCGGCATCGTGGAGTCGGCGTTCGCGGGGGCGCTCGGAGTGACCCTCGGCGGCGTCAACCGGTACGGCGACCGCGTCGAGCATCGGCCGACGATGGGCGACGGGCGGGGAGTCGAGGCGAGAGACGTCCCGCGCGGCACAGCGCTGGCGCGGCGCGTCGGGTGGGCCGCCGTCCTCGGCGCCGCCGGGTTGGCCTCACGGCTCCCGACGCACGCGCGCTAGCCGCAGCGCCTCGACGGGGGAGCCCCCGGCGAGGTGGTCGGCCACCAGCTGGTCGGCGGCCGGTGGGTCGACGCGGCCGTACCAGACGTCGTCCGGCTGCACGGTGACCACCGGGGCGTGGTTGCACGGGAACTGGCAGCCGGTCTGCGTCACCAGCACGTCGTCGTCGCCGAGCCCCGCGCGCATCAGGGCCAGCACGAGGGCGGTGGAGGTCTCCTCGGCGCCCGCGGCGCTGCAACGGGGACCACGGCACACCAGCACCTGGTGGCGGTGACCGGGGACGTCCTCCCAGGCGGCGGAGGTGAGCCCGGGTCCGCGGTGCGTGATCGGACGCGCCAGGTCGCCCAGCGGTCCCCACTCGGACTCCGCAGCCATGAAGGCCGGCGCGGTCGCCACCTCCGGTGCTCCCTCGCCGCGGTCGCGCCACCAGTGCGCCGCGATCCGGCGCAGCCACGAGACCCCGGGTCCGCTGGTCCCCCCGCTGACGCCGACGAGGACCAAGCGCTCGGCCCCGGCGTCGGCGAGCTGGGTGAGCCGGGTGGTCAGGGCGGGGGATGCCAGCTGCAGAAAGGCGAGCTCGGCACCGAGGCGGTGGGCCAGACCGGCGAGCTCGGTGCGGCGGGCGGCGTCGGCGGGGGAGGTGCCGACGAGGACGTGGACGGTCATGCGGTCTCCTCGACGTGGCCGTCCCAGACCAGGTGGTGCCGGTCCAGGCGGGGGTGAGGATCGAGGGACGCCTCGACCCGATAGACCTCCCGCAGCAGCGGGGCGGTCAGGGTGGTGTCGACCGGGCCCTGGCCGCGGACCCGGCCCCCGTCGAGCACGACCACGTCGTCGCAGAACGCCGTGGCGAGCTCGAGGTCGTGCAGGGCGGCGACGGTGGTGAGTCCCAGCTCGCGGGCCAGGGACAGGAATCGCAGCTGCTGCCCGAGATCGAGGTGGTTGGTCGGCTCGTCCAGGAGCAGCACCTCGGGCTGCTGGGCGAGGGTGCGGGCGAGGTGGGCGCGCTGGCGTTCGCCGCCGGAGAGGGTGGTCCAGCCGCGGTCCGCGAGGTGGGTGAGCCCAACGAGGCCGAGGACGTCGTCGACCACCCCGGCACCCGGGTCGCTGCCCGGCCCGCCGAGCATCCGCCGGTGCGGGAGACGGCCGAGGGCTACCACCTGGCGCACGGTCAGGTCGGTGGTGGTGGCGGCGTGCTGCTCGACGAGGGCGATGGTCCGCGCGCGGCGTCGGTGGGACAGGGTGCGGACGGCGACGTCGCCGACCAGCACGGTGCCTCGGTCGGGCCTGCGGAGTCCGGCCAGCACGTGCAGGAGGGTCGTCTTCCCGGAGCCGTTGGGTCCGAGCAGTCCGGTCACCCGGCCGCCCTTGGCGAGCACCTGCACGTCGTCGAGGACGGTGCGGTCGCCGAGTCGGACCGAGAGCCCCTCGGCGCTCAGGTCGGGGGTGGCCCCGTGGACACATCGGTCGCGGTGGGTCATGTGCGTGGCCTCCTCGCCATCAGCCAGATCAGGACGGGCACGCCCAGGAGGGCGGTCAGGGCGCCGATGGGCACTTCCTGGCGGTCCACCAGCGAACGCGCGGCGGTGTCGGCCCACACGAGCAGGACCGCCCCGCCCCACGCCGAGGCGGGCAGGACGGCCACGTGTCGGTGCCCCACCAGGGGTCGGACGAGGTGCGGGACGACCAGGCCGACGAAGCCGATGACGCCGGCGTAGGCCACGGTGGTCGCGGTGACCAGGGCCGTGGCGACCATGAGGACCCAGCGCGTCGCGGTGACCGGCACCCCCAGGGAGAGGGCGGAGACCTCGCCGAAGGTGAAGGCGTCCAGCCGCTCGGCGTACGCGCTGAACCAGACGAGCGCCACCGCTGCCGCGGCCAGCAGCACGAGCGTGCTCTCCCAGCGCAGCCCGGCGAGCGAGCCGAGCGTCCAGCTCAGCACCCGGCGGGCGGCGTCGCCCTCGCCATGCATGATCACCACGACGGACGTGTAGGCGCTGCACAGGTAGGCCACGGCGACGCCGGCCAGCACGGTGCGGTGCGGGCTCAGCCCCCGGCCGCCGGCCGCGGCGATGAGCAGCACCACGGCGAGGGCGGCCAGCGCACCAGCGAACGCGGCGGTCGACACGGCCGTGCTGGCCACCAGCCCGCCAACGCCGATCCCCAGGACCATGACGGTCACGGCACCGACGGTGGCCCCGCTGGAGACACCGAGGAGGAACGGGTCGGCCAAGTCGTTGCGGGTCAGCGACTGGAGGACGGCGCCGCACAGCGCGAGCACCGCCCCCACCGCGACGGCACCCAGGACCCGGGGGAGCCGCAGCTGCCAGACGAGCTGGTCCTCCAGGACGGTGACGCCACCGCCGTCGCCGCCGAGGCGCCGCACCAGCACCGCCAGCACCCGGCTCAGCGGGACGTCCACCGAGCCGAGGGCCAGCGCGACGGCCGCGCTGGCCACGAGGGACAGCACGGCGAGCGTCGCCACGAGGAGGGACCGGCCCGCCGTACGGCGAGCCGGGCTCACCCCTGGAGCCCGAGGTCGGCCAGCTGGCCGGCCACGGCGGCCGCGCCGTCGACCATCCGCACCCCCGGCGTGGACTCGGAGTAGGCCACGGTCACGAACGCGCCCTCCTGCACCGCGGTCAGCTCGCTGAGCACCGGGTCCTTCTCGAGGTAGGCGCGCTTCTCGGCGGCCGAGGACCAGCTGGCGTCGGCGAGCACGATGACGTCGGGGTCGACGGCCAGGACGTCCTCCCAGCTGCCCTCGCCCCAGCCCCGCTGCACGTCCTCGAACATGTTCTCCGCGCCGACAGCGTCGAGGATCAGCTGGGGCCCGCTCAGCCCGCCGCCGACCAGAGGCGTCTTGTCGCCCGAGTCGTACCACAGGGCGGTGAGCCCGGCACCGGCAGCCTCCTCGCTGACGGCGTCGAGGGTCTCTCGCTGCTCGGCCACGACCGACTGCGAGCGGTCGGGCTCGCCCAGCAGGGCGGCGACGTCGTGCAGCTCCTGCCACACGGCGTCGAACGTCGGGTCGGGGCGCTGGTCCTCCTCGGGGCACCCGAAGGGGGACAGGTACGACGCGGTCCCCGAGCCCGCCAGGGCGGAACGGTCTCCGGCGACGCCCTTGTCGAAGGCGGAGGCGTAGGAGGCGTACACCAGGTCGGGCTCGGCCTCCAGGACGGCCTCGTGGGTGGGGTACTCCTCGGCCAGCACCGGGACCTTCTCGTACTCCGCGGCCCAGCGCTCGGAGATCGCGTCGTCGAGGTAGGCGGTGCCGGCGAGGCGGTCGCCGAGCCCGAGCGCGAGGACCACCTCGGTCGCGCCCTGGTTCAGGGTCACCACCCGCTCGGGGGCGGACTCGACGACGACGTCGTGGTCGCAGTTGTCGACGGAGACGGGGAAGCGGGCGTCGGGCTCGGCGGCCTCCGACTTCGCCTCCGGGGCACCGGCACAGCCGGCGAGGAGCAGGACGGCGCCGGCGGCGAGGGACGCCACGGGCATGACGGTACGGCGAATCATGGGATCTGTTCTCCAAGGACCTCGTGGATGCGAACGCGCCGTGGCCGGTCTCCTGGCTCGCGCATCGACACCCAGCGACCGACCTTCCCAGGCATGCACCCAGTGGTCCCGACACCGGAGTGTCGGTGAGGTCGCGGAGCTCCGCGCTCACAGTGGCGAGGGCCGCGCCGGCTTCGAACCGGCTTCCCGTGCACCACGGCGAGGGCAACGTACCACCCGGTGGTCCGACATCCGCACGGGCCTGAGGAGGACACATGTCGCACGCTGCTGCGGCGCCGGTCGCCGGCGCCATCCCCACCGTCGAGATCCCCACGGTCGACCTCCGCGAGCTGGCGCCCTGGGCGCTGTTCGTCGGCCTGCTCGGCCTGCTCGTCATCTTCTTCGTCAGCGCCGACCAGGGGGCGATCTCGATCCCGGCCGGCACGGCGATCCACGAGTGGGTCCACGACGGCCGGCACCTGCTCGGCTACCCCTGCCACTGAGCGGGGTCGGACACATGACTGCACGCACCTTCCTGGTCCGCGGCCTGCTCGCCGGCCTGTTCGCCGGCCTCCTGGCCTTCGCCGTCGCCTACACGGTGGGGGAACCGCCCATCGACGCCGCCATCGCCCTGGAGGAGTCCGCGGCGCCTGCACCCGCCGCCGAGGCCGCCCACTCCCACGGTGACGGCGAGGCGGCCCACACCCACTCCCACGACGAGGAGGAGGGCGGGATCAGCCGCACCACGCAGAAGACCTCCGGGCTCGCCACCGCCACCCTCGCCGTCGGCGTGGCGCTCGGCGGGATCATCGCCCTGGTGGCCGCGGGGGTCGCGGGGCGCCTCGGACGACTGGGCGTCGTCGGCTCCACCGCCCTCGTCACCGCGCTGGGCTTCGTCGCCTACGCCCTGGTGCCCTTCCTGAAGTACCCCGCCGCCCCGCCGGCGGTGGGCAGCGGGGACACCATCGGGGAGCGCACGGCCTACTACTTCGCCTTCCTCCTGGTCTCCGTCGTCGCGATGGTGGTCGCGGTGGCGCTCGGGCGTCGGCTCGCGGCCGTCATGGGGGCCTGGACCGGGGTGGTGGTCGCCGGTGCCGCCTACGTGGCGGTCGTGGCCGCGGCGGCGGTCGCCATGCCCACGGTCAACGAGCTGGGCGACTTCCCGGCCGACGTCCTGTGGGAGTTCAGGGTCTCCTCGCTCCTCACGCTGGCCACCCTCTGGGGGACGCTCGGCGTGGCCCTGACCTGGCTGGTCGGCCGGCTCGAGACCCCGGTGGCCGCGCGGGCCTGATCAGCGGTGCGCCAGCACCCACGCCACGGCCGGACCCACCTCGTGCACGACCGGCACGCGGGGGTCCGGCCTCGGTCGGGCGACCACGACGACCGGCACCTGCAGGCGTGCGGCGGCGTCCAGCTTGGGCCAGGTGTGGGACCCACCGGAGTCCTTGGTCACCAGCACGTCGGAGCGGTGCTCGCGGAGCACGGCCAGCTCGCCGTCGAGCGTGTAGGGGCCCCGGCTGGCCAGCAGCTGCCAGGCCGCGGGGAGGGCGAGGTCGGGTGGGTCGACGACCCGTGCCAGCACGGCGGCGTCGCGGAGGGGAGTCACGAACCTAGCCAGCTCCTGGCGCCCGACGGTCAGGAACGGCCGCTCGCCCAGGGCGGCGGCCGCGGCAGCAGCCGCCTCGTGGGTCTCCACGTACCGCCAGGCAGGGTCCGGGGTCCACGCCGGTCGCTCGAAGCGCAGCAACGGGACGTGCTCGGCACGGCAGGCCTCGGCGGCGTTGGCGCTGATCCCCCGGGCGAAGGGGTGCGTGGCGTCCACCACGAGGTCGAACTCCTCCAGCGCGGCCCGCAGCCCCAGAACCCCGCCGAACCCGCCGATGCGCACCTGTCCCACGGGCAGCCGCGGACGCGTCACCCGTCCGGCCAGCGACGAGGTGACGTCGATACCGGCGTCGACGAGCCGGTGGGCGAGGTCGCGGGCCTCCGCGGTCCCGCCGAGCAGCAGCACCTTCATCGCGTGCCCTCCACGGGGCCTCGCGTGAGCGACAGCAGGGGCAGGTCCGGCGGCGACCCGGCACGGGCCATCGTCAGGAGTGCGTCCACGTCGAGGTGCTCCTCGACGAGGTCGCCGAGCAAGTCGAGCCGCCGTTCCCGAGCGTCGGCGAACCCCACGCCCGAGGGAGCGAGCCCGGCGACCTCGGCGAGGAAGGCGGCCCGGAAGGCGTCGCCCTCGAGACTGCCGTGCCACATCGTGCCGAAGACCTGCCCGGTCCTCGCACCGCCGAGGAACTCCTCGGCACCCGATGCGCGGGTGACGCGACCGTGGTGGATCTCGTAGCCGGTGCTGGTGGCGCCCAGGGCGCGACCCTCCGGGAGGCGCAGGACCTTCTCCGCCGCGAAGGTCGTGGAGACCGGCAGCAGGCCCAGCCCCTCGGCGACGGTGCCCCGGGGCCCCTCGACGCCCTCGGGGTCGCGGACCTCGCGGCCGAGCATCTGGAAGCCTCCGCAGATGCCGAGGAGAGGCCGACCGGCCGCGACGTGCGCGGTGAGGGCGGCGTCCAGGCCGCGGGAGCGCAGCCACGCCAGGTCGGCGAGCGTGGCCCGGGTGCCGGGGAGGACAACCAGGTGGGCGTCGGCGAGGTCCCGCGGGTCGGAGACGAAGACGACGTCGAGCTCGGGCTCAAGGCCGAGGGCGTCGACGTCGGTGAAGTTGCTGATCCGGGGGAGCCGCACCACCGCGACCCGGACCGTGGCCCCCTCGGCGCTGCGGCGACCTTCGAGGTCGAGCGCGTCCTCGGAGTCGAGCCACAGGTCCGGGTGCCAGGGGAGCACCCCGTGCACGGGCCTCCCGGTGATGCGTTCCAGCTCGTCCAGGCCCGGTCGCAGGAGCCCGAGGTCGCCGCGGAACTTGTTGACCACGAAGCCGGCGAGCAGGGCCTGGTCGGCCGGCTCGAGCAGGGCGAGGGTGCCGAGCATGGACGCGAAGAGGCCGCCGCGGTCGATGTCGCCGACCAGGACGACGGGCAGGTCGGCGTGGCGGGCGAGGCCCATGTTGACGTAGTCGCTGGCCCGCAGGTTGATCTCCGCCGGGCTGCCCGCACCCTCCGCGACGATGACCTCGAAGCGACCGGCGAGCTCGTCGTACGCCTCGTGCGCCGCCTTCGCGAGGTGCCGGCGGCCGGTGGCGAAGTCGGTCGCCGAGACCTCCCCGGCCGGGTGACCCATCACCACGACGTGGCTGCGCCGGTCCGACCCGGGCTTGAGCAGCACCGGGTTCATCGCCGGCTCCGGAGTCACCCGGGCGGCGAGCGCCTGCACCCACTGCGCCCGGCCGATCTCGGCCGGCCGCCCGTCGGGGCCGTGGCAGACCATCGAGTTGTTGGACATGTTCTGGGCCTTGTAGGGCGCCACGGCCACGCCGCGACGGGAGAAGGCCCGGCACAGGCCGGTGGTCACCACCGACTTGCCGGCGTCCGAGGTGGTGCCGGCCACGAGCAGTCCGGTCACCGCGCCTCCTCCTCCGCGGCGCGAAGGAGGTAGGTGTCCATCACCCAGCCGTCGACGGAGCGGGCTGCTTGCCGGGCCCGGCGGACGTCGTCCAGCACCTCGGCGACCCGGCCCGCGACGAGCTGCTCCCCGGGGGCGCCGAGGTTGGCGCCCCACCAGAGCTGCCACGCCCCCAGCGGCTCGAGCGCGTCGAGCTCGCGGTCGGAGCCGAGCATCACCAGGACGTTGCGCTGCCCCTGGGCGAGCGCCTCCGGCAGTCGGCGCGCGGCGGTGACGTGCACCGGCGCCCCGACGGGGTGCAGCACCATCCGGTGCCGGGCGGCGAGGAGCTGCGGTGCGCTGATCCCAGGCACGACGTCCCAGGTGAGTCCGGCGAGGTCGCCGCGCGCCGCGAGCCCCTCGACGACCCGCAGCATGGAGTCGTAGAGCGACGGGTCACCCCAGACCAGGAACGCGGCAGTTCCGCCCCGGGCGACCAGCTCGGTGGCGAAAGCATCCACCCGGGCGTCGTGCCAGGTCCGCACCGCGGTCGGGTAGTCGGCGGGGTCGTCGCGGTCCCTTATCGGGTCGGGGATCTCGACCAGCTCCACGTCGTGGGCGGCGCAGATGCGGCGCCGCACCTCCAGCAGCTCGTCGTCGGGCCCCTTGCGCACCGCGATGGCGTAGTCGCTGGCGTCCAGGGCGGCCACTGCTTCACCCGTCAGGTGGTGCGGGCCCATCCCGAAGCCCACCACGCGCACGTGGGTCACCGCGGCGTCCCGGGCCCGGCCTCGTCCTCCAGGTCGCCCTCGACCTCCAGGTAGACCTTCTGCAGCTGGGCCAGGGTCTCGGCGTCGGGCTCGGCCCACAGGCCACGCTCGGCCGCCTCGTGCAGCCGTTCCACGATGCCGCGCAGGGCCCACGGGTTCGACCGGCGCAGGAACTCCTGGTTGGTCTCGTCGAGGACGTAGGAGCTCGCCAGGGACTCGTACATCCAGTCGTGCACCACGCCGGCGGTGGCGTCGAAGCCGAAGAGGTAGTCCACGGTGGCGGCGAGCTCGAAGGCGCCCTTGTAGCCGTGGCGCTGCATGGCCGCGATCCAGCGCGGGTTGACCACGCGCGCCCGGAAGACCCGGTTCGTCTCCTCCTGCAGCGAGCGTGTCCGCACCGCGTCGGGCGAGGTCGAGTCGCCGACGTACGCCTTGGGGTCGGAGCCCGTCAGCGCCCGCACCGTGGCGACCATCCCGCCGTGGTACTGGAAGTAGTCGTCGGAGTCGGCGATGTCGTGCTCGGCGGAGTCGACGTTCTTGGCTGCCACCTTGATCCGCCGGTACGCGGTGCGCATGTCGTCGGCGGCGGGGGCCCCGTCCAGGCCGCGGCCGTAGGCGAAGCCGCCCCAGGCGGTGTAGACCTCCGCGAGGTCGGCGTCGTCGCGCCAGGAACCCGACTCGACCACCTGGAGGATGCCGGCGCCGTACGATCCGGGCTTCGAGCCGAAGATCCGGGTCGTGGCCCGCCTGGCGTCGCCGTGCTCGGCCAGGTCGGCCCGGGCGTGGGCGCGGACGAAGTTCATCTCGTCGGGCTCGTCGAGCCCGGCGACGAGCTGCACGGCGTCGTCGAGCATCGCCACGACGTGCGGGAAGGCGTCGCGGAAGAAGCCGGAGATGCGGACCGTCACGTCGATGCGCGGGCGGCCCAGCTCTGCCAGGTCGACGACGCGCAGGTCGTTGACCCGGCGCGACATGTCGTCCCACTCCGGGCGGACGCCCAGCAGGGCGAGCACCTCCGCCACGTCGTCGCCCGAGGTCCGCATCGCGCTGGTGCCCCACACCGACAGGCCGACCGAGGCGGGGTACTCCCCGGTCTCGTCCAGGTAGCGCTGCACCAACGACTCCGCCATCGTCTGCCCGGTCTGCCACGCGAGCCGCGACGGGATCGCGCGCGGGTCCACGGTGTAGAAGTTGCGGCCGGTCGGCAGCACGTTGACCAGCCCGCGCAGCGGGGACCCCGAGGGCCCGGCCGGGACGTACCCGCCGTCGAGCGCGTGCAGCAGCACGTCCATCTCGTCCGTGGTGCTCGCCAACCGGGGCACCACCTCCGTCGCCGCGAAGGCCAGGGCCGACCGGACGGCGGGGTCCTCGTGCAGGACGTCGACCGCCGACGGGTCCCACCCGGCCGCGGCGAGCGCCTCCACGAGCCGGCGGGCCTCGGCCTCGAAGGCGTCGACCTCGGCGGTGCTCGCACCCTCCGACAACCCCAGGGCTGCGCGCAGGCCCGGCACCGCGTTGCCGACGCCGCCCCACACCTGGGAGGCGCGGAGCACGGCGAGCACGAGGTTGACCAGTGCCTCGCCGGCCGGCGCCTGGCCCAGGACGTGCAGGCCGTCACGGATCTGCACGTCCTTGATCTCGCACAGCCAGCCGTCGACGTGGAGCAGGAAGTCGTCGAACTCCTCGTCGTCCGGCCGCTCCTCCAGTCCCAGGTCGCGGTGCATCTCGGCGGCCTTCATCAGCTGCCAGATCTCCCCGCGGATCGCCGGCAGCTTGGCTGGGTCCATCGCGGCAATGTTGCCGTACTCGTCGAGGAGCTGCTCGAGCCGGGCGATGTCGCCGTAGGTCTCCGCCCGGGCCATCGGCGGGATCAGGTGGTCCACGATCGTCGCGTGGGCGCGGCGCTTCGCCTGGGCCCCCTCCCCGGGGTCGTTGACCAGGAACGGGTAGAGCAGCGGCAGGCTGCCGAGGACGGCGTCGGGCCCGCACTCCGCGGAGAGGGCGGCGTTCTTCCCGGGCAGCCACTCCAGGGAACCGTGCTTGCCGACGTGGACCACGGCGTGCGCGCCGAAGCCGCCCTCGGCGGGCGACGCCTCCAGCCACCGGTAGGCGGCCAGGTAGTGGTGGGTGGGCGCGAGGTCGGGGTCGTGGTAGATCGCCACCGGGTTCTCACCGAAGCCGCGGGGCGGCTGGATCATGACCACCACGTTGCCCGCGACCAGTGTGGCGATGACGATCTCGCCGGCGTCGTTGACGAACAGCCTCCCGGGGGCCTCGCCCCACGCCTCGGTCATCCGGTCGCGCAGCGCCCGGGGCAGGTGCGCGGTCCAGCGGCGGTACTGCTCGGTGGTGATCCGGACGTGGGCGTCCGTGAGCTGGCCCGACGTGAGCCACTCCTCGTCCTGCCCGCCGGCGGCGATCATGGCGTGGATCAGGGCGTCGCCGGCCTCGGTGTCGTCCTCGAGGTCCAGGCCCGGCACGGCACCCGGGGCCCCGAGGTCGTAGCCGGCGTCCCGCAGGCGGCGCAACAGGCGGATGGTCGAGACAGGGGTGTCCAGGCCCACGGCGTTGCCGATGCGGGAGTGCTTCGTCGGGTACGCCGAGAGCACCAGCGCGACCTTCTTGTCGGCGTTCGGGACGTGCCGCAGGCGTGCGTGGTTGACGGCGATGGCCGCGACCCGGGCGCAGCGTTCGGGGTCCGCGACGTAGCGGGGGAGCCCCTCGGCGTCGACCTCCTTGAACGAGAACGGCGCAGTGATGACCCGGCCGTCGAACTCGGGGATGGCGATCTGGTTCGCGGAGTCGAGCGGGGTGACGCCGTCGTCGTTGGCCTCCCACTCCTCGCGGCTGCTGGTGAGGCAGAGTCCCTGGAGCACGGGGATGTCGAGCGCGGCGATGCGCTCGACGTCCCAGGTCTCGTCGTCCCCGCCGGCGCTGACGGAAGCCGGGACGCTGCCGCCGGCCGCCAGGACGGTGACGACCAGGGCATCGAGCCCGCCGAGCGCCTCGAAGAGGTCGTCAGGAGCGCTGCGCAGCGACCCGGCGAAGATCGGGACGCCGACCGCCTGTCCGGTGGCGTCCACCGCGTCGGCCAGGGCGTGCGCGAAAGCGGTGTTCCCTGAAGCCTGGTGAGCGCGGTAGTACAGGATGCCGACCCGGGGGAGGCCGGTGCCGTCGACGGCGTCCCGCTCCGCGAAGCCCCAGGCCGGGACCGGGGCAGGCGGCTCGAACCCCTCGCCGGTCAGCAGCACGGTGTCGGACAGGAAGGCGTGCAGCTGTGCCAGGTTCTCGGGTCCACCCTCGGCGAGGTAGCGGTGCGCCTCTGCGGCGACGCCGATCGGCACGGTGCTGAGCTCCATCAGCTCGGCGCTGGGCTGCTGCTCCCCGCCCAGCACGACGAGCGGGGTGCCGCCGGCGCGCACGGCGTCGAGGCCCTGCCACAGGTCGTGCGGGGATCCCAGGTGCCGCACGACGACGAGGTCGGCGCCCTCCACCACGGCGTCGAGCTCGGAGCCGGTGCTGCGGCTCGGGTTGGCCAGCGCGTAGCTGGCGCGGCTCGCCCGGGCCGAGAGCAGGTCCGTGTCGGACGTGGAGAGCAGGCAGATGAGTGCGGACGCGGCCATGGCCGAAGTTCCTCCTCCGGGGTTCTCGCCCCGTGTGACGGTGGGATCACCCGCGGCCAGTGTCTGGCTGTCCTCGACGGAGGAATCACAGTGGCGGAACCGCCCCGGAATGGCACCGGGTTCCTGGAACCGTGGGTCCTCGGAGACTACGCCACCTGACGACGGCCCCCGGAGCCGGATCGACCGGCGAGCAACCGGAAAGACGCCAGGCGGGGCATCATGAGCCTCCGTGACCGCACCCGTCCTTCTCGTCCGCCACGGCGAGTCCGAGTGGAACGTCGCCCGCCGGACCCAGGGCCAGACGCACCATCCGAGACTCACGGCGAAGGGGCGCGAGCAGGCCGCGTCGGCGGCGCGGCTGGTGGCACAGCTCCTGAGGGACCGGCGCACCACGGAGGCGCGAGTGGTGAGCAGCGATCTCGTGCGAGCGAGTGAGACCGCCGACATCGTCGCCGACCGTCTGGACGCTCCCGTGGCAGAGGATCCCCGGCTGCGGGAGATGGCGCTCGGAAGCCTCGAGGGGCTGGGCTACGAGGAGACCTGGCGGGCGGGGGAGCAGCACGACTGGTCGGACATCGACCTCCCGATCGCTGGGGGCGAGAGCCCCGCCCAGGTGGGCCGGCGCATGCTCGCGGTGCTGACCGAGGCCTTCGTCGCCGCTACCGCCGGCACCGCGGTCGTCCTGGTCACGCACGGCGACGCCGTGCGGTACGCCGCCCAGGCGCTGCGTGGGCCGACGGCCCCGCCGACGGAATGGCTGGACGTGCCCAACGGCGCGGTCCTGCTCGTCGACCCCGAGCGTCGGGCCGTCGAACCCGTGGGCTGAAACCCTGCGGTCGCCGACGACGAGCTGAAACCGACGGGCGCACGGCGCAGTGGCGGCAGGGGCTCTCCTTCGAGGACCAACGGGGAACGCCGGTGCTGATGAAGAAAGGCGCGGGTCCTCCCCATGGCGCGACCCTGCAACCCTCCATAAACCCTCCACAAACGATCGGCTGGGGCCGGTCTCGGCCGGCTATCATCGGAGGTGCCCGCGGGGCCGAAAGCCCCATTCCACGCGGGTTTCGACGTTTTTCCGAACTTTTCGGTACTGCCAGAAATGGGCCTGATTCCTCCAAGGGATCGCAGGTTCAAGTCCTGTCAGCCCGACCGAATTTCAGGCTCGGAGATCGCCGATCTCCGGGCCTGAAAGCGTTGGAGGGGTCGACTGGGTCGTCGAGCGAGCCACGGCGCGTTGGGCGCTAGGACGCCGTCCCGTCCTGGAGCTCGTCCAACAGATCGGCGTACTGGGTCAGGTGACGGTCGGGGCAGGTACTGGTCCCGAACCCGCCGCGCTGCCGCCGCGCCCAACCGCGAGGCGAGCTCGTCGTCCTCGAGCACGCTGGTCACGGGGTCCGCGAACCGGTCCAGGTCGGTCGGGTCCTCCAGGAGCAGGCCGCTCACCCCGTCCACGATCTGGTCTCGCACACCGCCGACCGCCGAGGCGACCACTGGGCGGCCCTTCCACATGGGCTCGGTCACCGTCAGGCCGAAGCCCTCGACGAGGCTCTTCTGCACGACGACCGCCGCATGCCGCTGCAGGGCGTTGACGAGGTGGGCGTTCTCGCCGACGTCGTCCATGGGCAGCGAGACGAGGTGCGAACGCCGCTGGGCCGCGGGGGGGGGCAGGCTTCTCCAGAGGTCCACGCACTCGAAGAGGACCTCCGCGCCCTCGGGGTCGTCGCCCACCCCGAGCACGTCGGGTCCGACCAGCACCAGGTGCGCGTCGGCAGACCACCTCGAGAGGTGGGTGCCGAAGCCGTTCAGGACCCCCGCCATGTCCTTGAGCCGGTCCCAGCGGCTGACCTGCAGGACGACACGCGCGTCCGAGGGCACGATGTCTCCCGCCCCCACGAGGTTGGTGTGGGGTCGCACGGTGCCGGTGGTGCCGTCCCGCCGCGCGAAGCTGATGCTGCCCCTGACCGCCGGCCGAGCCACCAGTCCGGTCCGGCTCAGGGTCGCGTCGACGTCGGCGGGGCGAGTGCGGCGTTCTTGGCGCTGAACGGGTCCAGCGAAAGGGCGATGACCCGGACGCGGCGGGGGTCCATCCAGGTGGGGGCGTACGCCGCGCGGGAGAAGACCACGAGGTCCGCGGCGTCGACGTAGGGCCTGAGGAACCTCCCATCCGCGATGAGCGCCGAGCTGGCGGTGCTCGACTCCCAGCTCGGGGTGCTCGAGCGTGCGTGCCCCGTGGAGGCGTGGAGCCGGCATTGGGATCGGGTCCGGGAGTCCGTCCTGCACGCGGCCGACGAGCAGGCCCCGAGGGCGCCGGACCCGGGGGATGACGGGCTGGCGTAGGCGGACGATTCGCCCGACGGGACGCGAGACCCGGCCCGCTTTCGCACCGGAGCGGTCCGTAGCATGGCGTCCCATGAGCAACGAGTCGGTCATTGACGGCGCCGAGGGCCTCGCCTCGCAGGAAGCGGTCCGGGCCGCGAAGCGGGCTGCGCTCCTCGAGACCGGTCACGACCCCTACCCCGTCGCGGTCGCGCGCACCCACAGCCTGGCCGGGGTGGTGGCCGGGTGGTCGCACCTGGCCACCGGCGAGGAGACCGACGACACGGTGGGAGTCGCCGGGCGCGTGATGTTCATGCGCAACTCCGGCAAGCTCTGCTTCGCCTCCCTCCAGGAGGGCGACGGGACCCGGCTGCAGGTGATGGTGTCCCTGGACGGCGTCGGCGCCGACGAGCTCGAGCGCTGGAAGCGGTACGTCGACCTCGGGGACCACGTCCTCGTCGAGGGTCGGGTCATCTCGTCGCGGCGCGGCGAGCTGTCCGTCCTCGCCACGCGCTGGGAGATGGCGTCCAAGGCGTTGCGGCCGCTCCCGGTGCTGCACAAGGACCTGTCCGACGAGACTCGTGTGCGCCAGCGGTACGTCGACCTGATCGTGCGCCAGGAGGCGCGGGACATGGTGCGCACCAGGTCCGCCATCACCCGTGCGCTGCGCAGCACGCTCGAGGCGCAGGACTACATCGAGATCGAGACCCCGGTCCTGCAGTCCGTCCACGGCGGTGCCAAGGCACGTCCGTTCCGGACCCACATGAACGCGTTCGACCAGGAGATGACCCTGCGGATCGCGCTGGAGCTCAGCCTGAAGAAGGCGGTGGTCGGAGGGGTGGACAGGGTCTTCGAGCTCGGTCGCATCTTCCGCAACGAGGGTGTCGACTCGACCCACTCGCCCGAGTTCACCATGCTCGAGGCCTACCAGGCCTACGGTGACCAGCACAGCATGGCCGTGCTGACCCGCGACCTCTTCCTGGCGGCCGCGGACGCCGTCGGCTCACGCGTCGTCGACACTCCCGCCGGGCCGGTGGACCTGGATGCGGAGTGGAGGTGGCTCCCTGTCCACGAAGCCGTCTCCGAGGCCGTCGGCGAGGAGGTCACCCCGGAGACGCCGGCCGAGCGCCTGCGCGAGCTGCTCGCCGCGCACGAGCTCGAGGGCCACCCCGACTGGGACGCGGAGAAGCTCGTCCTCGAGCTGCTCTCCGAGCTGGTCGAGCCCACGCTGGTCCAGCCGACCTTCCTGTGCGACTACCCGCCGTCGGCCCAGCCGCTGGCTCGGCCGCACCGGTCGAAGCCGGGACTCATCGAGGCGTGGGACCTCATCATCGGCGGGATCGAGCGCGGCACGGCGTTCTCCGAGCTCGTCGACCCGGTGGTCCAGCGCGAGGTGCTGGAGGCGCAGAGCCTGCTCGCCGCCGGCGGCGACCCGGAGGCCATGCAGGTGGACGAGGACTTCCTCCGCGCCCTGGAGTACGGCGCGCCCCCCATGGGCGGCCTGGGCATCGGCATCGACCGGATGATCATGCTGTTCACGGGCACCGGGATCCGCGAGACCATCCTCTTCCCCCACGTGCGTCCCGAGGCGCGCTGAGCGACCGACGGACCCCGGGGCTCGGTCTCTCGACCGGTTCCCCCTCGACGCCATCCGTGGTGGCGTCCGCGGAGCCGTGCCCGGAGACCCTTGACAGGGTACCCCCATGGGGTATGCCATGAAGGCATGTCCAGTACCCGTTCCGTCCATGACCGGGCCTCCGACCAGACGGTGGAGTACACGTGCCCGATGCACCCGGAGATCCGTCAGGACGGCCCGGGACCTGTCCCATCTGCGGGATGGCGCTGGAGCCCGTCGTCGTCACCGCGGACGCCTGACCCTCGGCAGAGCTCAGCGACATGACCCGTCGCTTCTGGGTCGGCGTGGCCCTGTCCGTCCCGGTCGTGGTCCTCGGGATGGGCCGTGACCTCGTCCCGTGGCTGCACGACGAGGTCACCCCGACGACCTCCGCGTGGACGCAGCTCGCCCTGGCCACGCCGGTCGTGCTCTGGGCCGGCTGGCCCTTCTGCGTCCGCGGGTCGGCGTCCGTGCGGACCTGTCACCTGAACATGTTCACGTTGATCGCGATGGGCACCGGCGTCGCCTGGCTGTTCTCCGTCGTCGCGACTGTGGCACCCGCGATCTTCCCCGAGGCGTTCCGCGAGGACGGGGCCGTCGAGGTGTACTTCGAGGCGGCCGCCGTCATCACCACGCTCGTCCTGCTGGGGCAGGTCCTGGAGCTCCGGGCCCGCGAGGCGACCGGCCGAGCGCTCGAGGCGCTCCTCGACCTGTCCCCGAGGACCGCACGCCGGATCCGCGAGGACGGCACCGAGGAGGAGGTCACGCTCGACCAGGTGCGGATCGGGGACCTGCTGCGCGTGCGGCCCGGCGAGAAGGTCCCCGTCGACGGGACCGTGGAGGACGGCCGGTCCGCGGTGGACGAGTCCCTCGTCACGGGAGAGTCCATGACGGTCACCCAGGCGGTCGGCGACGCCGCCATCGGCGGCACCCTCAACTCCACCGGTGCGCTCGTGCTGCGCGCCGACGCCGTCGGGCGGGACAGGATGCTCGCCCGGATCGTGAGCATGGTCGCCGAGGCCCAGCGCTCGGCTCAACGACCCGCAGCACCCCTGCATCGAGGTCTCCGCCTCCGGCATGGCCGCGCGCGGACGCGTGCTGCACCACCTGGAGCACCAGCTGCCCCAGCGGCGCAACACCGTGATCCTCACCGGCTACCAGGCGATCGGGACGCGCGGCCGGGCGCTGGCCGACGGCGCCAGGGCGGTCAAGATCCACGGCCGCTACGTCCCCGTCCGGGCGCGCGTGGTGAACCTCCAGGGTCACTCGGCCCACGCCGACAGCGGACAGCTGGTCGACTGGCTGCGTGCGTCCCCGCCCCCGCGGACGGCGTTCGTCGTGCACGGTGAGCCGGAGGCCGCGCAGGCGCTCGCGGACCGCCTGGCCGACGAGCTCGACTGGAACGCCGTGGTGGCGCGCCACGGGGAGAAGGTCCTGGTCGACTGATCCCCGAGCCTGGAGCACGTACGGTGGGACGGCCGGCAGGACCCGGGGGATCGGAGGTGGGGCGTGCGCCTCGTCGTCGCGCTGGGCGGGAACGCGCTGCTCCGGCGGGGGGAGCTGCCCGACGCCGCGGTCCAGCAGCGCAACGTCCGCGCCGCCGTGCGCGCGCTCGCCCCGCTCGCGCGGGAGCACGAGCTCGTGGTCACCCACGGCAACGGCCCGCAGGTCGGGGTGCTCGCCCTCCAGTCGGCCTCCAACCCGCACCTGACCACGCCCTACCCCTTCGACGTGCTGGGCGCGCAGACCCAGGGGATGATCGGCTACTGGCTGCTGCAGGCGGTGCAGAACGCCGTGCCCGGCCGGCAGGTCGCGGCCGTGCTCAACCAGACCCTCGTGGAGGCCGCGGACCCGGCGTTCGCCGATCCCACGAAGTTCGTGGGCGAGGTGTACGACGAGCAGACGGCCCGTGCGCTGGCGCGGGAGCGCGGCTGGGCCGTGAAGCCCGACGGCCCCGGGTGGCGCCGGGTGGTCGGGTCGCCCCGCCCTCGTGAGGTGGTGGAGACGCCGCTGATCCGGCTGCTGCTCGACAACGGCGTCGTGGTGGTGTGCGCGGGCGGTGGGGGCGTCCCGGTCGTCCGCGACCCCGACGGCACGCTGCGCGGCGTCGAGGCGGTCGTCGACAAGGACTTGACGAGCGCGGTGCTCGCCCAGGCCCTGGGCGCCGAGGTCCTGCTGGTGCTCACCGACGTCGCCCACGTCGAGCGGCACTTCGGCACCGACCGGGCCGAGCCCATCCGTCGGGCGACGCCCGCCCAGCTGCGTGCCGAGGAGTTCGCGCCGGGCTCGATGGGGCCCAAGGTGGACGCGGTGTGCCGCTTCGTGGAGGCGACGGGCGGCACTGCTTCCATCGGACGCCTGGAGGACGCCGTCGCGCTCCTGGCGGGCACCGCCGGCACCGTGGTGACGGGCTCCGCGGGCGCCCCCTAGGCCTGCCTTCGACCCGCCCCGCGCGGCCCGGCCGTGGCGAGGGTCCCGGTGACGTCGGGACGGTGCTGCGCGCCGTCCGTGGCGGGGACGAGGGACGGGTCCCGCAGGTGGCGGTGACGGTCTCCCTGCTCTACGTGCTGGTCGCCGTGGGCATGTTCCTCGCTTCATCCGCCACATCACCGCGATGGTGCAGGTGACCCGGACGATGGCCGACGTCCGTCGGCGCACCGTCGCCGCGGTCCGCCGCCTCGCCGCAGAGGAGGGGCCGGCCTGCACGTGGTCACCGGCCCCCGGTCTCTCGCACGTCGCCTTCGGCGTGGACGACCGCTGCGGCTACGTCACCGGCCTCGACCGCAGCCGGCTCCTCGCGAGCGCCCGCCGGCTCGGCGGGGTCGTCCAGCTGGACCTGACCCCCGGCGAGCACGTCGCTCCCGGCCAGCAGGTCGGTCGGGTGTGGGGCGTGACCGAGCTGCCCGCCGAGGCCCGCCAGCAGCTCGCGGCTGCCGTGCGTGGGCGACGGGGCGCGACCCGTCGCCGTACGCCGTCGCGGACGACGCCGTGGCCGTGGTCTACCGCCCGCAGCGCTACGCGCAGGTCCTCGAGGCCGCGGTCAGCGAGCTGGCCCGGCACGCCGCGAAGGACACGCGGGTGCTGGACCACCTCCGGGCGGTCCTGGAGGAGCTGGCCGCGGTGGCGGGGCCGGAGCGCCGGCCGTCGACCCTGGCCGTGCTGGCGCGGTTGCCGCGGTCGGACGGCTGAGCCGGAGATGCCCCGGACGCCTGCGGTCCGGGCCCGGGAAGGCCAGCAGCGCCAGGCCGAGCAGCAGGACCGCCACGGCCCCGTCGAGCAGCCAGTGGTTCGCCGTCACGGTCACCACGACGAGGGTGGTGGCCGCGTGCGCGCCCGTCAGGCGTGCCGCCCACCGCGGTCCGCACCGCGACACGACGACGGCGAGGAGGACGGCCCACCCGACGTGCAGGCTGGGCATGGCGGCGTACTGGTTGGCCACCGCCGCGCTGGCGCCGTCGTACGCCGAGGGGCCGTGGACCGACATCGTGTCGACGAAGCCGAGGTCGGCGAACATCCGCGGCGGGGCGAGCGGGAAGGCGACGTGGATGCCCGCGGCCAGGCCCGTCTGGACGACCAGCAGGTTGCGCGCCCAGAGGTAGTCGGCCCGCGGGCGGAGGAGGTAGAGCCACGCCAGGAACGCCACCACCGTGGGGAAGTGGACCGCGACGTAGTAGACGTTCGCCAGCTCGAGCAGGCCGACCGAGGGCACCAGGGCCTGCAGCACCGCCTCCGAGGGCAGGCCGACCGCCTGCTGCAGGTCGTGGACGGCCCGGGCGTTCGCCAAGGCCACTGCCTCACGGTCCAGCGCGACGACCCTGCCCCACCGGTAGAGCAGGTAGAGCCCTGCGACGAGACCGAGCTCGAGGAGCGCGGCACGCCAGCCCGCGAGGCGGGCCGGGGCTGGGGCGGTGCGGACGTCGGTCATGGGCGGCTCCTGCGCCGATCGTGGCACAGCGACCCTGCCCGGGGCAGCCGGAATACGGTGGGGACATGTCATCCCCCACCCGCCCCGTCGTCGTCACCGGTGCCAACGGGCTCGTCGGCAGCCACGTGTGTCGCGCCCTGTCGGAGCGGGGCGCGCGCGTGCGCGCCGTCGTCCGCCGCCCCGGCACGGCCCCCGCCGTGCCCGGCGTCGAGGAGCGGGTGGGCGACTTCACCGACGCCCGCTTCGCCACCGAGGTCGTCTCCGGCGCCGGCGCGCTGGTCACCACGGTCCACCCGCTCGACGGGGACGGCGAGGCGCAGCGCCGGGTCGGGTACGACGGCACCCTGACCGTCGCCCGCGCCGCCACCGCCGCGGGGGTGCCGCTCCTGGTCCACCTCTCCACGGCCGCCGTCCACGACCGACGTCCGGGCGTGGGCGACGTGGACGAGCGCGCCGCCCTCGTCCCCGACGACGCGGGCGACTACCCGGTCGTGAAGCGCGACCTAGACGCCGCGCTGGCCGAACTCGACGACACCACCAGGGTGCTGCTGCGGCCGCCGGCGATCCTGGGGCCGGGGGAGTCGTCGGTGTGGAACACGCTCCGGCCGCGCGACGTCCTGGCCGACGAGGCGGAACGACGGGCGGTGCGGCACCGGTCCTGGCCGTGGGTGCACGCCACCGACCTCGCCGCCCTCGCTGCCGACGTGACCGTCGGGGCGATCCAGCCGACGGACGACCCCGAGCGAGGACCCGTCGAGGGGGCCTGCACGCCGGTGAACGTCGCGGCCGGCCCCGCCACCTGGGGGGACTACCTCGGGACGGTCGCGGAGGCGCTCGGTGTCGAGCCGGTGTGGGAGGACGCCCCGGCCTGGACCGGCCGGGTGCTGGCCGGGCGGGCCCACCGCTGGGGCTGGGCCCCGGCGGTGGACCTGGACGCGGCGCTGCGCGAGCTCCACGACGGGCTGGTCCGGGCGCGTGGCGGGGGGCTCGACCGTTGATCCCGCCCAGTCCGGGTCAGCTCAGCGGATCGACGGGACCGAGGGGACGGCCTTCTTGAGCTTCTTCTTCGACGACTTCACCCCGGACTTGACCGTGCCGAGCAGCCCCTGGGTGAGCAGGGTGGCGCCGGCTCCGACCAGCCACACGTCCTTGGCCACCCCGATGCCCTCCTGGCTGGGGCGGATGCCGTCGTCGAGCGTCATGCCGGGAGTCTTGAGGTACATGCCGACCAGGCTGGCGCCGAAGCCGGTGAGGGCGGCGCCCGCCACGGTCGCAGGGACCATCGGCGCCAGCAGGGCGGCGCCGACCGCGATCTCGCTGTAGGCGAGGAGCTGGGCGAAGCTGCTCGGCTTCATGTCCTTGAAGGCGGGGTAGGCGTTGGCGGCGGCGCCGTGCAGGTACTGCGCCGTGCCCTCGTCCGCTCCCAGCTTGGAGATGCCGGAGTTCAGGATGAACGCGCCGGTGGTCACGCGAAGCGGGACGTGGGTCGGGTGCATTGCTTCTCCTTCGTGGGGGGAGGCGAGGCAGGCGTGCCTCGCCTCCGGTCCCGTTCCCAGGCGTCGCCCGGTTCAAGCCTCGGGCGTCCCGGCCCGGGCCCCCCCGGTCCCGCCCCGACGCCGCGCGGTCAGGAGCAGGTACTCCCAGTGCATGGTCCCGTTGTCGCCCAGGTGCCGGTCGCCGAGGTCCGCGAGCGCCGTGTCCAGGGCTTCGACCCGGTCGGGCTGCCCCGCGAGAGCGCGGTACACCGCGATCGTGGGCCCGTAGCGCTCCTTGAAGAAGTCGCGGAACTGCGCGCCCGTGCTGAACGCGTCCACCACGAGCTGCTCGCGCTGCGTCCCGACGTCCTCCACGCCGTCGCCGAGCAGGCCGAGCACGTGCCCTTCGTCGCCCCAACGAGGCGCCGGGGTGGCTCCGGGCGGCGGCGCCGGCGCGTAGGGCTTCATGGCCGCGAACATCTGGCCGATGAAGCCCTCCGGGGTCCAGGCCACGAGACCGAGGCGTCCACCGGGACGGAGCACTCGCAGCAGCTCCCCGGCGGCCCGCTCGTGGAACGGCGCGAACATCACGCCGACGCAGGAGAGCGCGACGTCGAACTCGCCGTCCCCGAAGGGCAGCGCCTCCGCGTCGCCCACCTCCCAGGCGAGGTCCAGACCCTGCGCGTCCGCCTCCGCCCGTCCGGTGGCCAGCAGCTCGGGCGTCAGGTCGCTCGCCACGACGTCGGCGCCCGCCCGGGCCGCCGGGAGCGAGGCGTTCCCCGACCCGGCCGCGACGTCGAGGACCCGGTCGCCCGGGCCGACGCCGGTGGCGGCCACCACGCGCTCGCCGAGGTCGGCGATGATCCGGCTCGCCACGGAGGGGTAGTCACCCAGGGCCCACATGGCGCGGTGGCGCGCCTTGAGCTCGTCCTGCGCCGGCGGAGCCCCCGGCTCGTTCCGGCGCCTGTCGGTGATCGTCTGGTCGGTCATCTCGTCTCTCCTGTCCGCGAAGTGCCTGTGGCTCCAGCGTGGGCCGGCCGCGCGCCCTCCTCCAGTGCCAGATCTGAACCACCGGCGGTTCACGATCTGTACCGGTCGGCTCCCCAGTCCGGGGTCTGGTGCCGGGCCCGACGGAGGCGTCTACTGGCACCAGGCACCAGGCACCCAGGCACCAGTCACCCGGGAGGGCGCGATGACGGCGTACGGCCAGTTCTGCCCGGTCGCCAAGGCCATGGAGGTCCTGGACGAGCGGTGGACGATCCTGGTGGTCCGGGAGCTGATGGCGGGCAGCACCCGGTTCAACGAGCTGCGGCGGGGGAACCCGAAGATGTCCCCGGCGCTGCTCACGAAGCGGCTGCGGACCCTCGAGCGCGTCGGCGTCGTCCAGCGGGTGGAGGACGCAGCGGGACGGGCCAGCTACCGGCTGACGCCGTGCGGTGAGGAGCTGCGCCCCGTCGTCGAGCAGCTCGGGGCCTGGGGGATGCGCTGGATCGGGGAGCTGGGCGTCGAGGACCTCGACCCGCACCTGCTGATCTGGGACATCCGCCGGACCGTGCCGCTGGAGCTGTGGCCGCGCGGACGCACCGTGGTCTGCTTCCGGTTCGGCGACCAGCCCCCACGCACGCAGCAGTGGTGGCTGTGCGTCCAGGGGGACGAGGCCGACGTCTGCGACGTCGATCCCGGCTTCGCCGTCGACGCGGGCGTGGAGACCACGCTGCGCACGATGGTCGAGCTGTGGCGCGGCGACCGCCGGTGGTCCGACGCGCTGCGCGCCGAGGAGCTGCGCGTCGACGGTCCGTCGTCGGTCGCGCGCGAGCTGCCCCGGTGGCTCGGGCAGATGACCTTCGCGGCGGTGCCGCGACCGGCCTGAGCTCCCGTCGTCGACGTCAGCCCGTCTCGGGGGGCACCATCTCCGCCCGGACCCCGAGCAGCCGGACCGGCCGGTCGTCGCCGAGCGCCTCGTAGAGGGAGAGCGCCGTGGCGGCGACGGTGCCCGCGTCGTACGTCGGCTCGGCGAGCTTGCGCACCCGGGTCGTAGTGAAGAACGGGGCGAACCGGACCTTCAGCCCCACCCGGGCGCAGGGACGACCCTCGCTGCTGATGTCGGCGACGACCTGCTCCGCCAGCTCCCGGAGCGCCGCGCGGACCTCCTCGGGGTCCGCGAGGTCCCTCTGGAACGTCGTCTCGCGGCCGTGGGCGCGCGGCACCCAGGGCGTGTCGTCCACCCGGGCCCGGCCCTCCCCGCGCCCCACCCGGCGGTAGTGCGGACCCATCGTGGGGCCGAGCTCGTCGACCAGCGCCGCCTCGTCGGCCACCGCCAGCTCGGCCACCGTCGTGATGCCGAGCCGCTCGAGCCTGGTGGCGATGCGCTTCCCGACGCCCCACAGGGCGGTCGTGGGACGCGCCCCCATCACCTCGGCCCAGTTCTCCCGGGTGAGCCGGAACGTGCCGCGCGGCTTGCCGAAGTCGGTCGCGATCTTGGCGCGCAGCAGGGTGTCCCCGATGCCCACGGAGCAGTGCAGGGCGGTCGCGGCGAGCACGCGGCGCTGCACGTCGGCAGCGGCCGCCTCGGGATCGACGGTGCGCAGCCCGACGAAGGCCTCGTCCCAGCCGAGGACCTCGACCACGGCCCCGGGGGTCGCCCGCAACGTCTCCATCACGGTCTGGGAGGCGGCCTCGTAGACCGGCCGGTCGACCGGGAGGAAGACCGCCTCGGGGCAGCGCTTGAGCGCGGTACGCAGCGGCATGCCGGAGCGGACCCCGAAGGCGCGAGCCTCGTACGAGGCGGTCGAGACCACGCCGCGCTCCGTCGGGTCGCCGCGGCCCCCGACGACGACCGGGAGGCCCGCCAGCTCGGGACGGCGCAGCACCTCGACCGCCGCCAGGAACTGGTCCATGTCGACGTGCAGCACCCACTCCGTGCCGGACATGTCGGCACCGTAGCCGCCTACGGTAGAACGGACCATGGCCAGCAGTCCTCGCGCGGACGGACCCGTCGCCCTCCTGCTCCCGGTCCTGGCCCTCGGCACGGCGTGGTGGCTCTTCGTGGAGCTCGCGGCGGTCTGGGGCGCCTCGCTCATCACCGTCTTCGGGCAGGCGGCCCAGACGCCGCCCGAGCTGATGGGGCTCTTCGCGCTCGGCTGCGTCCTCGCCGCGTTCCCCGTCCACCTCCTCACCCGTCGTGGGCGCCTCCCCGTCCTCGCGCTGGTGGCCGCCCTCGTGGCGCGTGTCGGCCTGGCGCCGGCGCCCGGCGGGCAGGTGCAGCTGTGGGCGGCGAGCGTCGGGGTGGCCTGCTGCCTGGCCTGGCTGGCCCACCTCGTCGCAGCCAGACCCAGGTTCGTGGCCCCGGGCCTCGCCTGCGGGTGGTTCCTCCAGGCAGGCGTGGTCGCGGCCTCCGGCACCTGGCTGCCCGTCTGGCAGGGCGGACCCGCGGGTGCCGTCGTCCTCGCCGTGCTGGTCGCCGCGGCGCTCGCCTCCGCCCCGGCCGGCCGGCACTCGGGCGGGGAACGGCTGTCGCGCAGGGTCGCGTGGAGCGTCCTGCCGCTCACGCTGGTCGCCGGGGTCGCGGTGGTGAACCCCGGCCGGGCCTCGGTGGTGGACCCAGGGCTCGGGCCGCTGCTGCTGGTGGTCGGCTGCGGCCTGGCGCTGCTCGTGCTGGGGTCCGTGGCCGTCGCGGGGGCACCGGACGCCGGTCGACCGTACCGCCTCGCGGGCGTCGTCGCGGCGGGAGCGGCGGTGCTCTCCGTGGCCGGCAGCCTGCTGGTCACGGGCTCCCGGGACGGCGTCGCCGGCGCGCTCCCGGCCTGGCTCCTGCCGCTCCTGCTCCTGGGTCCGACGGCGCTCGGCTGGGTCCTGCTGCCCTCGCCCACGTCCGTGCCCGTGCTGCCCGACGACAGGGGCGACGACAGGGGCGACAGGGGCGACAGGTCGGGGGCCGCCGGGCCGAGCGTGCTGGGCGGCGGGGTCCTGTGGGTCGTGCTCTTCTTCGCCTACTACGCCGGCTACGACCTCGGCTACCGGGCCGACTGGCTGCTGGTCCTGGTCACGGCGGTGCTGGTCGCCCCGCTGCTCGTCGCCCCGCTGCTCGTCGCACCGCAGCGCGTCCTCCCGGGGAGAGGACCGGCGGGCGCGGGTGCGGGACCTCGGGGTGGCGTACGGCGCGCCCTGCTCGGGACGGTCGTCGTCGGCACGGCGTTGGCCGGCGCAGGGGCCGTGCTCCACCGGCTCCCCGACCCCGCCCCGGACGCCGACGGTCCGGCGTCCGGCGGCCGGCTCGAGGTCCTCGCGTGGAACCTGCGCATGGGCTACGGCACGGACGGCCGGTTCGACGCCCGCGAGGTGGCGCGGGTGCTGGAGGGGGCCGACGTCGTGCTGCTCAGCGAGGTGGACCGCGGGTGGCTGCTGAACGGCGGCCAGGACCAGCTCGCCGTGCTGGCCCGGCTCACGGGGCTGCGCGCGGTCTTCAACCCGGCGGCCGACCCGGTGTGGGGCGACGCGGTCCTCACCCGGCTCCCGGTGCGGGAGGTGCGGGGGGTGCCGCTGGAGCCCCACGGCGCGGTGACGGGGGCGGGGGCGCTGGCCGTCAGGCTGTCCGCGCCCGGGGAGGACGCGTGGTTCGTCTCCACGCACGTGCAGCCGACCGCTGCGCGCGCCGACGGGACCCTCGACCAGGCGCGCGAGCTCGCCGCCCTCGTCGCGGACCTGCACGCGGACGGCACCCCGGTGGTGCTCGGTGGCGACTTCAACTTCGAGCCGGGGAGCGCATCGTTCGAGGCCGTGCTGGACGTCGGGCTCCGCGACGGGCTCGCCCGTGTCCGCCCGCTGCCCACCGCCCGCACGGAGGACCCCGACGAGCAGATCGACCACCTCTTCGTCACCGACCGGTGGTCGGTCGCCCGCGCGGGGACGGTCGCGTCACGGGCGTCGGACCACCTGCCGGTGCGCGCGGAGCTCGGGCTGGCGGACTGAGCGGGGCGGGGGCGTCAGCGGCGCATGATCCTGCGGGCCAGGCGGTTGCCGGCGAACTGCGCCAGCTGGACGAAGGCGATGATCATCAGCACCGCCGCCCAGGTGACCACCGGCTCGTACTGCCGGTAGCCGTAGGTCAGGGCGAAGGCGCCCAGACCGCCGCCGCCCACGACGCCGGCGACCGCCGCCATGTCGACGATCGCCACGAGCGCGAACGTGTAGCCCAGCACCAGCGGCCCGAGAGCCTCGGGGAGCAGCACCGTCAGCGTGGTGCGGAGCCGTCCGGCACCCATCGCGCGCGACGCCTCGAGGACGCCGGGGTCGACGGAGACCAGGTTCTGCTCCACGATCCGACTGATCCCGAAGGTGGCAGCGATCGAGAGGGCGAAGATCAACGACTTGTTGCCGATGCCGGTGCCCACGACCAGCCGGGCCGCGGGCTGCGCCGCGGCGATGAAGACGATGAACGGGATGGGCCGGAAGAAGTTGACCAGCACGTTGAGCGCCACGTGGACCAGGCGCTGCGGCGCGATGCCGCCGGGGCGGGTGGTGTGCAGCAGCAGCCCGAGGAGCAGGCCGCCCATGCCCCCCAGGACGAGCGTGGTGAAGACGATGTAGAGGGTCTGGAGGCTCGCGTCCCAGAAGAGACCCTCGAGCTCGAGCAGGCGGTCCATCAGGCGTTCCCTCCGGCGTCGTCGCGGGTGGCGTGCTCCGTGACCTCGACCAACGTGGCGACGCGGGCCACCGCGTCGGCGACGGCCTCGTCGGCGCCGGTCACGGTGAAGGTCAGGTGCCCGAAGGTCCGTCCGCGGACGTCCTCGACCCCGCCGTGCACGAGCTCGAACTGCACGCCCCGCTCGACGAAGACCGCGAAGACGTCCGCGGGCGAGGCGTCCTGCTCGCGGAAGGAGAGCGTGACCATCCGGCCGGGGTGCCGCTCCCGCAGCCGGTCCAGGGCGCGCGCGGGCGGGCCCTTCTCGACGAGCGTGTCGACGAACCGCCGGGTCGCGGGGTGGCCGGGCCGGGAGAAGAGGTCGTAGGTGTCGCCCTGCTCCACCACGCGGCCCGCCTCCATGACGGCCACGCGGTGCGCCAGGGAGCGGACGACGTCCATCTCGTGGGTGATGAGGACGATCGTGATCCCCAGCTCCTCGTTGACCCGTCGCAGCAGGGCCAGGACCTCCGAGGTGGTCTGCGGGTCCAGCGCGCTGGTCGGCTCGTCGGCCAGCAGGATCTGCGGGTCGGTCGCCAGGGCGCGGGCGATCCCCACGCGCTGCTTCTGGCCGCCGGAGAGCTGCTCGGGGTGGGCGTGCGCCTTGTCCGCGAGCCCGACGAAGTGCAGGAGGTCGGAGATCCGTCGCCGGTGCTCTGCCTTGGGCACGCCGGCGACCTGGAGGGGATAGGCGACGTTGCCCCAGACCGTGCGTGAGGAGAAGAGGTTGAACTGCTGGAAGATCATCCCGATGTCGCGGCGCACCGTGCGCAGCTCGCGCTCGGACAGCGCGCTGACCTCGCGCCCGGCGACGGTCACCGTCCCGCTGGTGGGACGGTCCAGCGCGTTGACGAGGCGCAGCAGCGTGGACTTCCCGGCGCCGGAGTAGCCGACGACGCCGAGGATCTCGCCGGACGCGACGTCGAGGTCGACGCCGTCGAGCGCCCGCACCTCGCCGCCGCCGCGCGCCGGGAACGCCCGGACGACGTCGCGCAGCCGGATCAGGGGCTCCGACCCGGCTCCCGGGCGTGCCCCGGCAGCCGGGTCGGTCATCGCCGTCAGTCCTGCTCGGCGCGGGTGTCGGCCTCGACCTTGTCGAGGGAGGCCTGCAGCTCCTCGACCGGCGTCGTCAGCATGACGGCGGTGCCGCCGGAGACGTCGAGGACGCCCTGCTGAACCTCCTCGGTCTCCTGGTAGATCTCGACGAGCCTGCGGTACGTCGGGTTGTCCAGCTCGTCGGCCGGCGCGGCGAAGATGTTGGCGTAGGGCAGCGCGTTGGGGTCGCTCGGGTCGTCCTGGGCGAGGGCGGCGTCGAAGTCCAGCCCGGCCTTCTCGACGAAGTCGTTGTTGACCACCGCGCCGGCGATGTCGTCCAGCGAGGTCGCGGTGAGGGAGGCGTCGAGGGCCTTCACCTCGACCCGCGAGGCGTCGGTGTCGACGTCGGCCAGGTCGGAGAAGATCGTGCCGCCGGACTTCAGGGTGATCAGCCCGGCCGACTGCAGCACCGCGAGGGCGCGGGCCTGGTTGCTGGCGTCCTCCGGCACGGCGACCGTGGCGCCGTCGGGGATCTCCTCGACGGAGTCGTACTGCTTCGAGTGCAGGCCCAGCGGGTAGATCGCGGTCGCGCCGATGGGCTGCAGGTCGTCGCCGCTGGAGACGTTGTAGTCGGCCAGGAAGACGATGTGCTGGAACTGGTTGAGGTCGAGCTCGCCCTCGGAGACGGCCGGGTTGGGCTGGTTGTAGTCGCTGAAGTCGACGACCTCGACGTCGATCCCCTCCTCCTCGGCGGCCGCGGCGAAGTCCGCCCAGTAGGGGTCGCTGGCGCCGACGACGCCGATCCGGACGGTCTCGCGGTCCTCGTCGCCACCCGTGAGGGCGACGACCAGGCCGGCGACGAGCGCCAGGGCGACCAGGCCGCCGAGGAGCCAGGGCCACCGGGCGCGCCGGGGGGCGTCGATGAGCTCGGGGGAGGAGCCGGGGGCGGGGGAGGAGGACGAGGGTGTGGACACCGGGGACGACCTGTTCTGACGGGAGGGACGGACGGCGGGCGCGCGGGAGCGCTGGCGTCCCGAGGCCCGATGAGGTTCAACGGGTCCGGGCCGCAGGTATTCCCCGGCGCTCCCGGACGTCCGGCTCAGGCGTGCCGGGAGCCCGGCGGGAAGGGGGCGTCCAGGTGGAACCGCAGGCCCACCATCCTGATCCCGAAGCAGACGCCGGCGGCCACGACCGCCGCGGTGACGCCGTACACGCCGGTCCGGTCGGCCACCGTGACCACCAGGGCGCCGGCGAGCGCCGGGATCGCGTAGAGCTCGCTGCGCAGCACCACCGGCACGCGGCCGAGCATCACGTCGCGCAGCGTGCCGCCTCCTACGGCCGTGACGGCGCCGAGGATGACCGCCTGCACCGGCCCGATGCCGTCGGCGTAGTTGAGCGCCTTGCTGGCGCCGGCGACGGCGAAGAGGCTCAGGCCCAGGGCGTCGGCGACCAGGATGGTGCGCGGGACCCGGTCGAGCTGGCGGCCGAAGAGGAAGGCGACCAGGCTGCCCGACGCCGCCACCGCGAGGTACCGCCAGTCGCTGAAGGTCGCCGGGGGCAGCGAGCCCAGCATGACGTCGCGCAGGATCCCGCCGCCCAGCGCCGTGAGCATGCCGAGGGTCAGGACGCCGACCAGGTCGAGACGGGCCACCCGGGTGGCGACGAGGGCTCCGTTGACCGCGAACGCGAACGTCCCGGCGAGGTCGAGGATCAGGAAGAGCTCGAACGGGGTGGCCACCCGCCATGTGTAGCACCCGACGGCCGCGGCAGGCGGCGCCGCTCGCGCGGGGATGCCGGTCGCCGCCACGAGGACGGGTAGCATCCGGCCGAGTGAGCGTCGAGCCGAACCCCAGCACCCCGCCGCCCGGGGCCCCCGTGGCCGCCACGGGTGTGGTGCGGCACCTCGACGTCCTGCTCAAGGGCCTCCTGCTGCTGATGCTCGCGTTCACGGTGATCGACCCCGCCTGGGCCAACCTCGAGGGCAAGGCCGCCGAGGCCCGTTCGATCGTCTACCCCCTGCTCGCCTTCACCGTGCCGGCGTTGTGGTGGGGACTCTGGCGGGAGAGCCGGCCGTTCCCGTGGCTGGCCGACCTCCTGGTCACCATCACCTGCTTCTCCGACATCCTGGGCAACCGCCTCGACCTCTACGACCGGATCGTCTGGTTCGACGACTGGATGCACTTCGTCAACCCGGCGCTCATCGGCGCGGCGGTGGTGATGCTCACCCTGCCGGCCGGGACCTCGGTGGGCCGGTGCCTGGAGCGCTCGCTGGCCGTGGGGTCGACCGGGGCGATCGCCTGGGAGGTGGGCGAGTACTTCGCCTTCATCTCCGGCTCGGAGGAACGCCGGTTCGCCTACGTCGACACCCTCGCCGACCTGGGCCTGGGCGTGGTCGGAGCCGTGGTCGGGGCGTTGGTCGTGCACCGTCGGGGCTCCGAGGGACCCCACCGCGCGCCCGCGCCCGTCGAGGTCGCGAGTTCCGCGGCGTCCCGCGCTACCAACGGGTAGTCTCCGCGCGGTGACCACCCTCCAGCGCCTGGTGAACCGCGTCCTGCACCGCGCCCACGAGCTCGTCGAGTGGTACGGCGCCATCGCGCCCGGGACCGACAAGGGCGACGCCTTCGGCTCGCTCGGCGAGGGCGCCTGCATCGCCTTCCCGCCCGGGTCGCACATGGGGACCTCCTCCATCCACGTGGGGGAGCGGACCCTCGTCGGCCGCGGGTGCACGCTGTCCGTGGGCTACACCGCCGACGACCCGCACCGCCCCGCGCGGGGGCTCGTCATCGGCGCCCGCTGCGTGGTCGGGGCCCGCTCCACGCTGACCGCCCACGAGTCGATCGTCCTGGGTGACGACGTCTGGCTGGGCCAGGACGTCTTCGTCTCGGACGCCTCGCACGGCTACCAGGACCCGGAGACCCCGATCGGCCTGCAGCTCGGCGCCCACCAGCCCGTCAGGATCGGCTCGGGGACCTGGATCGGCCACGGGGCGATCGTGCTGCCCGGCGCCCAGGTGGGCCGCAACGTCGTGGTGGGCGCCGGCTCGGTGGTCCGCGGCGTCGTCCCCGACCACTCGGTCGTCGTGGGCGCCCCCGCCCGGGTCGTGCGTCGGCTGGAGCCCGGGGTGGGGTGGGTCTCCACCGACGGCAGCGGCGACGTGCGCCCGGCGCTCTCGGCCGACGAGCTCGCCGCTGAGCTGGCGACGCTCGAGGAGTCGCACCCGGCGCGCACCCAGCTCCGCGACCGGCTGCGCGCCGTCGCCGGCTGATCCCGGCGCGACCGGACGCCACGTCCGGACGCCATGACGGGTCGCCGCGGCAGGTCGCCGCGGCAGGTCAGCCGCGGGCGGCCGCGCCGCCGGTGACGGTCCGGACGGCCCCCTCGCGCCGCGGGTCGGCGGCGGCGAGCAGCCGACCGTCGGGGTGGGCCAGCGCGACGCCGACCCCGCCGAAGTACATCGACAGCACGGTCTCGACCTGCACCTCCTCCTCGGGCGTGCCGGCGCGGTGGACGTGCACCCGCGGGTGGCGCACCGCCTCCTCCAGCGACATCCCACCGACGTAGCCGGCCAGGACCTGGACCACCGCCGTCGAGATCCTGCTGGCGCCCGGGGATCCGACGGCCAGGACCGACCCGTCGTCGTGCCGGGCGACGGTCGGCGCCATGTTGGACTGCAGCCGGGTGCCGGGGGGTGCGGCGTGCAGGCCGCGGGCGTTGAGCTCCTGCTCGCCCAGGCTGTTGTTGAGCCACACCCCGGTGCCGGCGGCGACCATGCCGGAGAAGTAGCCCGACGAGACCGTGACGGCGCACGCGCGGCCGTCGCTGTCGGCCGTGGAGACGTGGGCCGTCGAGCCGGAGCCCGGCAGCTCGCCCCCGTCCGCCAGGAGCGCGAGCAGGTCGCGCGCCGCCCCCTCGGGGTCCTCGGCCCGGTCGAGGTGGGCGTGCCGGTGACCCAGCACGGCGCGCTGCACCTCCACCAGCCTGGCCACCTCGGCCTCGTCCCAGCCGCCCCGCGGACGGCCGTCCAGGAGCCTCAGCATCGCGGCGACGCAGACACCGCCCACCGAGGGCGAGGGCGTGGTGGAGAGGCTCCACGGGCCGGTGCGGTGGAGGATCGAGGGGCGGGTCACGGTCCGGTAGCCGGCGAGGTCCTCGGGGCCGAGCAGCCCGCCGCGGGCCCGGACGTCGGCGCCGATCGCCCGGCCGAGCTCCCCGGAGTTGAGGGCGTGCGGACCCGTGCGGGCCAGGGCCTCCAGGGTGTCCACGAGGCCCGGGACGACGAGCGGCTCGGTGGTGACCGCGCCGGTGGGGTCGTGGACCGCCGCGGAGCTGACCGGGTCCCAGCCGAAGATGCTGTCGTGGACGTGCTCGAGGTAGTAGCGCGACGCGGCGCCGAGGCGGAACCCGCCCCGCGCGACCTCGACCGCCGGGGCGACGAGCTCGGCCCAGGGCAGCGAGCCCTCCCGGGCGTGCGCCTCGCCCAGTGCCAGCAAGGCGCCGTGGACCGCGACCGAACCGGGACCGATCGTGATGTCGACGCCGCCGCCGTAGGAGGTGTGGACGTCCCAGGTCCCCGTGCCCGGCGGGACGTCGAGCCCGCGCCCCGGCATGTCCATCCACCCGTCGACGGTCCACGCCGGTCCGCTGCCGGGCGGCTGCACCGTGACGAAGCCGCCCGAGCTGAGCGAGACCAGTCCCACCTCGTTGACCATCGTCACGAGCACGGCGGCCACGGCGGCGTCGACGGCGTTGCCGCCGGCCAGGGCCGCCCGCTCGCCGGCGTCCGCCGCGGCCTCGTTGGGTGCGGCGATCGCGACGTCGGGCATGGGCCGAACGCTAGCCGGTGCCCGGCTCCGGCACCGGGCCGAACTCCCGGTTGCAGGACGGGCCCGCGCACGTGAGGAGCGCTTCGCGGCGCCGGGAGAGCTCGGCGCGCACGGCCGAGTACGCCGGGTCCCCGGCGCGGTCGACCAGCTGGAACGGGTCCCGTCGGAGGTCGTGCAGCACCTGACCGCTGCCGTCCGGAGGGGCGGCGAAGAGGTACCGGGAGGTGCGGACGCCGCGGAGGTCCCAGCCGTCGCCCTCGGTGCGTCCCGTCTGCACGAGGACCGTGTCGCGGGCGGCGACGGCGGACCCCTCGGGGTCGGCCCCCCGCAGCAGCGGGACCAGGGAGACCCCGTCCTGGAGCCGCTGCGGCCTGACGTCGGCGAGGGCGGCGAAGGTGGCCGGCAGGTCGACCAGCGTGACGGGCACGTCGGAGACCGAACCCTCCGGGACGCCCGGCCCGGCGACGAGCAGCGGGACCCGCAGCGCCTCCTCGAGCAGCAGGTTCTTGCCCACGCGGCGGTGCTCGCCGAACACGTAGCCGTTGTCCGAGGTGAAGAAGAGGTAGGTGTCCTCCCACTCGCCGGTCTCCTGCAGCGTGTCGACGAGGCTGGCCACCGCGCGGTCGACCGCCTGGAGGCTGCGCACCCGGGCGCGGTACTCCGCGGCGAGGCGAGCCCGGTGCCGCGGGGGGCGCCGGACCTCGACCCTCCCGCGGGCGTCGGTCTGCTCGCGGTCGAAGCTTGGCTTGTCGAAGGCCGGAGGGCGCGCGGAGGCGAAGCGTCCGCGGTCGGCGGCGGCCGCCGGAGGCGGGGTGCGCCGGCCCCGGTCGTCGAAGCGGTAGTGGGGGGCCAGGTGCCAGGAGAGCACCAGGAACGGGTCGCCGGTGGCCGCGAGCTCTCGCACCGCCTCGTTGGTCTTCTCCTCGACGACCTCCGTGACGTAGGAGTCGCGGTGCCGGTCGAGGCCGTCGCGCTCCACGAAGGTGAAGTCGCGGTAGCTGTAGGTCCCGGCGCCCAGGGCGGACCAGCGGTCCCAGCCGGGCTGCGGACCGTGCCCCACGCCGTACTTGTTGAGGTACTTGCCGACGAAGGCGGTCCGGTATCCCGCTGCGGAGAACCACTCGCCCAGCGTCCGGTCCGGGTCGAGAGCGTCGACCCCGCCGTGCGGCCCGTTGTTGTGCAGCACGCCGTTGTTCTGGGCGTACTGCCCGGTGACCAGCTCGGCGCGGGCGGGGCAGCAGAGGGGGTGGGGGGAGAGCGCCTGGGTCAGTTCCATGCCGCCGTCGGCGAGGGCGCGGCGGGTCAGCGGCATCCGGTCGAGCTCGTCGACCGTCTGGTCGTCGGTCATCACCAGCACGATGTTGGGGCGTTCGGCTCCTGCACCGCCCCCTGCACCGGGAGCGTCGCCGCCCCGGACCGGGCGGTCCCCGACGTCGCCCAGCAGCGAGGCGCCGAGCGCGCCGAGGGCCACGACGAGTGCCAGGACGGCGGCGAGGACGACCGGTCTCCGGGACGTGGGCATGACGAGGTGGAGCTCTCCCTCGGGCGTGGGCGCGTGCGACGACCCGTGCGGCAGCCGGGCCGGACGCCCAGCCTACGGCCGGGTCGCTAGAGTGGGCGCATCGTTCAGCCGACCGAGAAGGAACACCGCACAGCTCATGGACGGGCCTCAAAGTAGTAGCCATCCGTCAGCGCGTCCCGACGCGCCCGGCCCTCGGAGCGGCCGGTGACTCCCTGGATCCTCCTCGGCGTCTCCCTCCTCCTGATGGTCGCGTGCGGCCTCTTCGTCGCCGCGGAGTTCTCGCTGGTCACGGTCGACCGCCACGAGGTCGACGGCCTCGTCGAGGAGGGTGACGGCGGCGCCGCGGGCGTCCAGCAGGCGCTGCGCACGCTCTCGACCCAGCTCTCGGGCGCCCAGGTCGGCATCACGATCACCAACCTCGCGATCGGCTTCCTCGCCGAGCCGGCCGTCGCCCAGCTGGTCGACGGACCGCTGCTGGCGGCCGGTGTCCCCGACTCCTGGGTGACGCCGTTGGCGGTGGCCCTCGGCCTGGTGCTGTCCACCTTCTTCACGATGCTCGTCGGCGAGCTGGTCCCCAAGAACCTCGCGATCGCCGTCCCCCTGGCGACCGCGCGGGCGACCCAGGGCTTCATGCGCGGGTTCACCACGGTCATGGGGTGGCCCATCCGCGGCCTCAACGGCTCCGCCAACGCGATCGTGCGGCGGCTCGGCGTCGAGCCCCAGGAGGAGCTGCGCTCGGCGCGGAGCAGCCAGGAGCTCGCCTCGCTGGTGCAGCGCTCGGCCGACGAGGGCACCCTCGACGCCGAGACGGCCGAGCTGATGGAGCGCTCGGTGGAGTTCGGCACCCGCACGGCGGGCGAGATCATGACGCCGCGGGTGCGCACCGCCAGCCTCCAGGCGTCCGACCGGGCCGCCGAGGTGATCGACCTCGCCCGCCAGACCGGCCACTCGCGGTTCCCGGTGCTGGACGCCGAGGACGCCGTGGTCGGCACGGTCCACGTCAAGCACGCGGTCGCCCTGCCCGTCCACGAGCGACCCACGACGCGGATCAAGCACATCATGGTGAAGCCCATCGTCGTGCCCGACTCGCTGCGCCTCGACCCGCTGCTCGCCCTGCTGCGCCAGGACGGCTTCCAGATGGCCGTCGTCCTCGACGAGTACGGCGGCCAGGCCGGCATCGTGACCCTCGAGGACGTGGTCGAGGAGATCGTCGGCGACATCTCCGACGAGCACGACCGGCTCGGCGACCGCGCCCGACGGCGCCGGGACGGCACCTGGTCGCTCTCCGGCCTGCTGCGGCCCGACGAGGTCGAGGACGCGACGGGGATCGAGCTGCCCGAGCACGAGGACTACGACACGATCGCCGGCCTCGTCGTCCGGGAGCTGGGGCGGGTGCCGAGCGCGGGCGACGCGGCGACGGTCCTGGTGCCCGTGCGCGACGCGGACGGAGAGCTGGAGGAGCGGAGCGTGACCCTCACGGTGGAGCGGATGGAGGGGCTGCGCGTGGACCGCGTCGTCCTCTCCGGCCCGGAGCCGGCCGGCGGGACCCCGACGGCGAGCGGCCCGGCCGCGCAGACGCAGGGGAGCGCCACGTGAGCGACTTCGTGGCCATCGGCCTGGCCGTCGTCCTGCTGGCCCTCAACGCCTTCTTCGTGGGGGCCGAGTTCGCGCTGATCTCCGCCCGCCGCAGCCAGATCCAGCCGCGGGCCGAGGCGGGCTCCGCCATGGCCCGCACCACCCTGCGGGCGATGGAGCAGATCTCCGTCGTCATGGCCGGGGCGCAGCTCGGCATCACCATCTGCTCCCTGGGCCTGGGCGCCGTGGGCGAGCCGGCGATCGCCCACCTGCTCGAGCCGGGCTTCAGCCGTCTCGGGGTGCCCGAGGACCTCGTCCACCCCGTCGCGTTCGTGATCGCGATGACCCTGGTCGTCTACCTGCACGTCGTGCTCGGCGAGATGGTCCCCAAGAACCTCGCCATCGCGGGGCCCGAGCGCTCCGCGCTGCTGCTGGGCCCGCCCATGATGCTGGTCGTCGCCCTGCTGCGACCGGTCATCGTGACGATCAACGCCTGCGCCAACCTGATCCTGCGCGCGATGCGGATCGAGCCCCGGGACGAGGTCTCCTCCACCTACACCCGGGAGCAGGTGGCGGCGCTGGTGGAGGAGTCGCGGGGCGAGGGCCTCATCGAGGCCGACGAGTACGACCGCCTCGCCGGCGCGCTGGGGTTCACCGAGAAGACGGTGGAGGCGGTGCTGATGCCGACGGAGTCGCTGACCACCGTCCCCCGGGGGAGCACCGTCGCAGGGGTCGAGGAGGTCTGTGCCGCGACCGGCTACTCCCGCTTCCCGGTCTCCCGCGACGGCGACCTCGTCGGCTACCTGCACATCAAGGACGTGCTCGAGTCCGACGAGGAGCGGCGCCAGCGGGTGGTTGACGACAAGTGGGTGCGCCCCTTCGCCACGGTGCGGCCCTCCGACCCGCTGCACTCGGCACTCGAGTCGCTCCAGCGCCGCGGGGCGCACATGGGGCGGGTGATCGCCGAGGACGGCACCCTGCTGGGCCTGGTCACGCTCGAGGACGTGCTCGAGGAGCTCGTGGGCGAGATCCGCGACGCGGCTCACCACGACGAGACGGTGTGAGCTCGCCCGGGCTGGATAGGCTGCGGCACGGCGTACGGTGAGCCCCGACGACGAGGGCCCAGAAAAGAGCAGGGGACTGAGGCGTGACCGACCAGCGCGAGCGTGACCTCGGCGTGTGGACGGTTCCCAACATCCTGAGCCTGCTGCGGCTGGCCAGCATCCCGCTCTTCCTCTGGCTGGTCCTGGGGCCGGAGGCGGACGGCTGGGCCCTGGCGCTGCTCATGCTCTCGGGCGTGACCGACTACCTGGACGGCTACCTCGCCCGGGTGCTCGACCAGCGCTCCTGGCTGGGCGAGCTCCTCGACCCCGTCGCCGACCGGCTCTACATCCTGGCCGTCGTGGTCGGGCTGGCCCTGCGCGACGTCATCCCTTGGTGGGTGGCGCTGGCGCTGCCGCTGCGCGACCTGGCGCTCTGGGGCCTGGTGCCCCTGCTGCGCACGCGGGGCTACACCTCCCTGCCGGTGCACTTCCTCGGCAAGGCCGCGACGTTCAACCTGCTCTACGCCTTCCCCCTGCTGCTGCTGGGGGAGGGGGAGGGGGTGGTGCCCACCCTGGCCGACGTCTTCGGCTGGGCCTTCGCGCTGTGGGGCATCGGCCTCTACTGGTGGGCCGGTCTCCTCTACGCCTGGCAGGTCCGGACCCTGCTGCTGAGCACCCCGCCGCTGCCCCGGTCGGAGCGCGGCCGGTGACCGGCCCGGGACGGCCCGCCGGGCCCGGGGGCGAGGGAGCGGAGCAGCGCGGCCCGCTGCCCCAGCACGTGACGCAGCCCCTCCTCTCCCTGGTCACCGAGCAGTCGATGGACCAGGACTACCAGCACGTCGCCGCGCGCCGGGGCCAGCGGCCGGTCCCCGAGGAGGACGGCGGACGTGGCCGGCGCGTCGTCACGGCCGCGGCGGTCGCGGTCTTCGGGCTGCTCGTGGCGGTCGCCGCGGTGCAGACGTCCCGCAACGCCGACGTGGCCGCCCTGAGCCGTGCGAGCCTCGTCTCGCGGGTCCAGGAGCAGCGTGCCGACGTCCGCGCCCTCCAGGACCGGGCCGGCGAGCTGCGCGCGGCCAACACCACCGCCGAGGAGTCCGCCCGTGCCCTGCGCGAGCGCGAGGAGGAGGTCCGGCAGGAGGTCAGCAGGCTCGGGGTGCGGACCGGCTCCCTGGCCGTGCGCGGACCGGGCATCCGGGTCACCGTCGCCTCCGCGCCGGGCGCGACCGAGCGCCAGGTGGTCCAGGACGACGACCTGCTCTACCTCGTCGACGGCCTCTGGGCGGCGGGCGCCGAGGCGATCGCGATCAACGGCCAGCGCCTCACGACCCTCTCGTCCATCCAGAACTCGGGCGACGCGATCCACGTCAACGTGCGCCCCGTGAACCCGCCGTACGTCGTCTCGGTGGTGGGGGACCCCGACACCCTGGAGGCCCGGCTCCTGCGGACGACCCACGGCGCGGTCTTCTACGCGCTGGCGCGTTCGTTGGAGTTCGAGTTCCGGATCCAGGAAGATGACGAGCTGGAGCTGCCCGCCGCACGCGTGCGACCGTTGCCCCACGCGCGGGAGCACGTCCCGGGACGCTCGTCCAAGGAAAAGGAGCTGGAACCTTGATCGCCGCACTCGGGCTGCTGCTGGGCGTCGTCGCCGGCCTGCTGCTCCAGCCCGACGTCCCGGTCGCGCTGGAGCAGTACCTGCCGATCGCCGTGGTGGCGGCGCTGGACGCCGTCTTCGGGGGCCTGCGCGCCTTCCTCGACGGGATCTTCGACGACAAGGTCTTCGTCATCTCGTTCGTCAGCAACGTCGTGCTGGCCGCCGCCATCGTCTTCATGGGGGACCAGCTGGGCGTGGGCACGCAGCTGCAGACCGGCGTCATCGTCGTGCTGGGCATCCGGATCTTCTCCAACTCCGCGGCGATCCGCCGCCACCTGTTCCATGCCTGAGCCCGACGACGCCCGCGCGCGGGTGCGGGCGGCGCTCAGCCGACCGTCCCGCTCGCAGGTCGTGGTGGCCGTGCTGCTGGCGGTGCTGGGCTTCGCCGGTGTCGCCCAGGTCCGCAGCACGGCCCTCGACGACACCTACGACGGGCGGCGCGAGGAGGACCTGATCGAGATCCTCAACGCCCTGACCGGCACCTCCGACCGGGCACGACGGGAGATCGCGAGGCTGGAGGAGGACCGGCGCGAGCTGCAGACGAGCTCGAACGCCCGGCTGGCCGCCATCCAGCAGGGCGAGGAGCAGCTCGAGACCCTCAACATCCTCGCGGGCGTGGTGCCGGTGAGCGGCCCGGGGATCCGGATCACCGTCACCGAGCAGGTGACGCCGGTGCGCGTCGACCGGCTGCTCGACCTGGTGCAGGAGCTGCGCACGGCGGGCGCCGAGGCCATCGAGCTCAACGACGCCGTCCGGCTGGTCGCCCAGAGCTCGTTCCAGGAGGTCGAGGGGGTGATCGAGGTGGACGGCACCCCGCTGGAGTCGCCCTACGTCCTGGAGGCGATCGGCGACCCCGGCACGCTCGAGGGTGGCGTGCGGTTCCTCAGCGGGCCGGTCGCCGCCCTGGAGAACCAGGACGGCGCCGGGGTCGACATCGACCAGGTCGACGAGGTGGTCGTCGAGTCCGTCCGTCAGCTCCCGCGGGCCGACTTCGCGGAGCCTGCCCAGGGGCAGTAGCCTCGGGAGCACCGCCCGTCGGTCCGTCAGGACCCACACCCGAGGAGACGACGCGATGTACCCGGAGGACCTGAAGTACAGCTCGGAGCACGAGTGGGTGCGGGTCGAGGACGGACGGGCCCGGGTGGGCATCACCCACTTCGCCCAGGACGCCCTCGGCGACATCGTCTACGTGTCGCTGCCCGAGGTCGGGGACCAGGTCACCGCCGGGGAGACCTGCGGCGAGCTGGAGTCGACGAAGTCGGTCAGCGACCTCTACGCCCCGGTCGGCGGCGAGGTGGTGGCGCGCAACGAGGCGCTCGACTCGACGCCCGAGCTGGTCAACAACGACCCGTACGCCGGGGGCTGGCTCTTCGAGGTCGCCGTGACCGACGCCTCGCAGCTCGAGGGCCTCATGGACGCGGCCACCTACGAGCAGAGCCTCGACGCAAGCTGATCCACGCGGTTGCCACAACTGGTAGTTTCGTAGGAACCTTCACCCTCAGTCGGGCCTTGAGAGTTCCGGCGTCAGGTGCGACCCACGGACAACGGAAGCGGAGGACACATGCCGTTCTGCACGGCCTGCGGCAAGCCCAACCCCGATGACGCGAGGTTCTGCGCCCAGTGCGGCTCGCGACTCGCGACCGAGGGCGAGACGGCCGGTCCGGCCGAGCCGTCCGACTCGACGGCCACCATCTCGATCGCGCACGAGCGGGCGGAGAGCTCCGACCGCGCGCTCAGCCCGGTCGACGCCGCGGCGGTGGACGCCCTTCCGACCGGGTCGGCGCTGCTGGTCGTGCAGCGCGGCCCCGGTGCGGGCAGCCGCTTCCTCCTGGACACCGACCTGGTGACCGCCGGGCGGCACCCCGACTCCGAGATCTTCCTCGACGACGTGACGGTCTCCCGCCGCCACGCGGAGTTCCGCCGCGAGGGGGAGCGCTTCCGGGTCAGCGACGTGGGCAGCCTCAACGGGACCTACGTCAACCGCGACCGGATCGACGCCGTCGAGCTGACGGACGGCGACGAGGTGCAGATCGGCAAGTACCGGCTGGTCTTCTTCGCCGGGCACGTGACCGGCTGACGATGGGCGACGGCGTGGCCTCCGCAGCCTCCACCTCCGCCGCCGCGTCGCGGACGAGGATGAACATCGGGCAGGTGCTCGACGTGCTGCGACCCGACTTCCCGGGCATCACCATCCCCAAGATCCGCTTCCTCGAGGACAAGGGCCTGATCAAGCCCGAGCGGACGCCCGCCGGCTACCGGAAGTTCTCCCACGACGACGTGGAGCGGTTGCGCTACGTGCTGCGCATGCAGCGCGACCACTACCTGCCGCTGAAGGTGATCGGGGAGCACCTCGACGCCATCGACCGCGGGCTCGAGCCGCCGCCGATCGAGGCCGTCGTCCCGACCGTTCCCCAGGTCGCGCTCTCGAGCGACGGGCTGCCGTCACCCGAGTCCTTCGCCCGACGCTCCGACGTGCGGCTCTCGCGCCGCGAGCTGCTCAAGATCGCCGAGGTCAGCGAGGAGCTCCTCGGCCAGCTCGAGCAGTTCGGCCTCATCTCGGCCCGTCCGGGCACCGGGCACTACGACACCGACGCCCTCGTGATCGCCAGGACGGCCCGCGAGCTGGCCGACTTCGGTTTCGAGCCCCGGCACCTGCGTGCCTTCAAGACCTCGGCCGACCGCGAGGTGGGGCTGGTCGAGCAGGTGGTCGCCCCTCTCAAGCGGGGGCGCGACGCCGCGGCCCAGGCCCGGGCCGAGGAGGCGGTGAGCGAGATCGCGGCACTGTCGGTGCGGCTGCACGCGACGCTCGTGAAGAAGGGCCTCCAGGGAGCCTGACCGCTGACCGGCCCGGGAGTAGGGTGGCCGTGTGCGCGAGGTAGACGTCATCGGAGTCCGGGTGGAGATGCCCTCCAACCAACCCATCGTGCTGCTGCGCGAGGTCGCGGGTGACCGCTACCTGCCGATCTGGATCGGCGCGGTGGAGGCCACGGCGATCGCCTTCGCGCAGCAGGGCGTCGTCCCGCCCCGGCCGCTGACCCACGACCTGATGAAGGACGTGCTCGAGGCGACCGGCGCACCCCTCGCGGAGGTGCGGATCACCGAGGTGCGGGACAACGTCTTCTACGCGGTCCTGGTCTTCGACTCCGGCGCAGAGGTGAGCGCCCGTCCGTCCGACTCGATCGCGCTCGCGCTGCGCACCGGGACCCGCATCGTGGTGGACGAGGAGGTGCTCGCGGAGGCCGGCCTCGCCGTCCCGGCCGAGCAGGAGGACGAGGTCGAGCGGTTCCGCGAGTTCCTCGACCAGGTGACCCCGGAGGACTTCGAGGCACCCGAGGAGCAGTGACGGCATCACCCTCAACCTGAGGTTGAGGGTTGCGACACGCCGCCGCGTGCGTTGACCCTCCCCGGGTCCGGCCGTACCTTGAACTGTCTCCGTTGTAACTCCAACGTTGTGGTTGTCCCCGGACCGCCCACGTCCTTCCCCCCCAGGAGCTACGCTGAGCGGAGTAGACGACGGAGGGTCCACCAGTGGGCGTTGACGAGAACCAGCAGGACAGGGTCGCCGGACTCGAGGTCGAGCGCGCCGCGGAGGTGGCCGAGGAGCAGGGCCTCCTCTTCACCGACGACGTCTCCCCGCTGCCCAGCGACGCGGGCTACCGCGGCCCCACGGCCTGCAACGCCGCCGGCATCACCTACCGCCAGCTCGACTACTGGGCCCGCACCGGCCTGGTCGAGCCCACCGTCCGCGGGGCCACCGGCTCCGGCTCCCAGCGCCTGTACTCCTTCCGCGACATCCTGCTGCTCAAGGTGGTCAAGCGCCTCCTCGACGCCGGGATCTCGCTCCAGCAGATCCGCACGGCCGTGCAGCACCTGCGCGCGCGGGGCACCGACGACCTCACCCGGGTCACGCTCATGAGCGACGGTGCCTCCGTCTACGAGTGCACCAGCAACGACGAGGTCATCGACCTGCTCCAGGGGGGTCAGGGCGTCTTCGGCATCGCGATCGGCGGCGTCTGGCGCGAGATCGAGGGCACCCTCTCCGAGCTCCCCAGCGAGCGGACGGCGTCCGACGCGGCCGCCCTCCCCGGCGACGAGCTCGCCGCTCGCCGCGCGGCTCGTCGCACCGGCTGAGCCCGGCGACGTCCGTCCGGTCCGTCCCGGCGACCGGACCCGCCGCCGATCCCTTCGTCCGGCCGGCGGCGGGGTGGTAGGTTCGACGGCGCTGACGATCCCGCGCGGGAGAGTCCTGGTGGGTCCGCCACCAGCGCCGAAGGGGCAATTCCTCCCCGGAACCTCTCAGGCACCAAGGACCGCGCGGTCGAGGCAGCTCTGGAGCGCCGGGTCAGCCCGGGTGACAGAGGGGGAGGACGACCAGCCCTCGTCCGACCCCCGGAGCGTGCCATGTCCGACCTGACCCGTCCCTCCCAGCCCTCCGGGGCCGTGCCGTTCGTCGAGCGGCACCTCGGCCCCCAGCCCGACGACGTGCGGGCCATGCTCGAGGTCGTCGGCCACGACTCCCTGGAGTCCCTCATGCAGGCGGCCGTCCCGGGCAGCATCCGGTCGGCTTCCCCGCTGAGCCTGCCCGAGCCCCTGTCGGAGAGTGCCGCGGCGGCGGAGCTCCGGGCGCTGGCGGCGGCCAACAACCCGGCCGAGCCGATGATCGGGCTCGGCTACCACGGCACGGTGACGCCGCCGGTGATCCGGCGCAACGTGCTGGAGGACCCGTCCTGGTACACGGCGTACACGCCCTACCAGCCCGAGATCTCGCAGGGCCGCCTCGAGGCGCTCCTCAACTTCCAGACGGTCGTCGCCGACCTCACCGGCCTGCCGACCGCCAACGCCTCGCTGCTCGACGAGGGCACGGCAGTCGCCGAGGCCATGACCCTGGTCCGGCGCGCCCAGCGCCGCGCCGAGGGCCCCTTCGTCGTCGACGCCGATGCGCTGCCCCAGACCCGCGAGGTGGTGCGGACGCGCGCCCGGGCGATGGGGATCGAGGTCGTCGTCGCCGACCTGTCCGAGGGGCTCCCCGGGGGCGCGCTCAGCGGCCTGCTGGTCCAGTACCCAGGAGCCTCGGGGCGCGTCCTGGACCCCCGGCCCCTGGTCGAGGAGGCGCACGCCCGCGGCGCCCTGGCCGTCGTCGCCGCCGACCTGCTGGCGCTGACCCTGCTCGAGGCGCCCGGCGAGCTGGGCGCCGACGTGGTGGTCGGCTCCTCCCAGCGCTTCGGCGTCCCGCTCTTCTACGGCGGCCCGCACGCTGGGTACATGTCCGTGCGGTCCGGGCTCGAGCGACACCTGCCGGGGCGCCTGGTCGGGGTCTCCGTCGACGCGGAGGGACGCCCGGCGTACCGGCTCGCCCTCCAGACCCGGGAGCAGCACATCCGCCGGGACAAGGCGACCTCCAACATCTGCACCGCGCAGGTGCTGCTGGCCGTCGTGGCCGGCATGTACGCCGTCCACCACGGCCCCGACGGCCTGCGGGCGATCGCCAGCCGCGTGCACCGCCTCGCGGTGTCGCTGGCAGCCTCCCTGCGCGCCGCCGGGGTGGAGCTGGAGCACGAGGAGTTCTTCGACACCCTGACGGTCCGGGTCCCCGGCGGTGCCCGCGACGTGGTGGCCCGCGCCCGCGACCTGGGCGTCCACCTGCGCCTGGTCGACGACGACCGGGTCGGGATCTCGACGTCGGAGACGACCACCGAGAGCACCCTCGGCAAGGTCCGCCAGGCGTTCGGCCTCGGGCCCGAGCAGGCGCACGGGGACTCCGACGGGGTGGACGCCCTGCCCGAGTCGCTGCGGCGGACCACGCCGTACCTGACCCACGAGGTCTTCTCCACGCACCGCAGCGAGACCCAGATGCTGCGCTACCTGCGCAGGCTCTCGGCCCGCGACTACGCCCTCGACCGGGGGATGATCCCGCTCGGCTCGTGCACCATGAAGCTCAACGCGACGGCCGAGATGGAGCCGATCAGCCTGCCGGGCTTCGCCGACCTGCACCCCTTCGCCCCGGCCGAGGACGCGGCCGGCTACCACCGCCTGGTCTCCGACCTGGAGTCCTGGTTGGCCGAGGTCACCGGCTACGACGAGGTGTCGGTGCAGCCGAACGCCGGTTCGCAGGGCGAGCTCGCCGGCCTGCTGGCCATCCGCGGCTACCACGAGGCCCACCACGTCGAGGGCGCCCCGGTCCGCGACGTCTGCCTCATCCCGTCGTCCGCGCACGGCACGAACGCGGCGTCCGCGGTGATGGCGGGGATGCGGGTGGTGGTCGTCAAGGCCGCCGAGGACGGGTCGGTGGACCTGGAGGACCTGCGTGCCCGCTGCGAGGAGCACGCGGAGACCCTCGCCGCGATCATGGTCACCTATCCCTCGACGCACGGCGCCTACGAGGACACCATCACCGAGCTCTGCGAGCTGGTGCACGCCCACGGGGGCCAGGTCTACGTCGACGGGGCGAACCTGAACGCGCTGCTCGGGTACGCCCGTCCCGGGGAGTTCGGCGGCGACGTCTCGCACCTCAACCTCCACAAGACCTTCTGCATCCCGCACGGCGGCGGAGGCCCCGGGGTCGGCCCGGTCGCGGTCCGGGCCCACCTGGCGCCGTTCCTCCCGTCGCACCCCGACCACCCGGTGCCGGGTCGGCGCGAGGGGATCGGCCCGATCAGCGCCGCGCCCTACGGGTCCGCCGGGATCCTCCCGATCTCCTGGGCCTACGTCCGGATGATGGGGGCCGAGGGCCTGACCCGGGCCACCGCCCACGCCGTGCTGGCGGCCAACTACGTCGCCGCCCGCCTCGACGAGCACTTCCCGGTGCTCTACCGGGGCCACTCCGGCCTGGTGGCCCACGAGTGCATCCTCGACCTGCGGCCGCTCACCCGGGAGACCGGCGTGACCGTCGACGACGTGGCGAAGCGGCTGGTGGACCACGGCTTCCACGCCCCGACGATGTCGTTCCCCGTCGCCGGCACCCTCATGGTCGAGCCGACCGAGTCGGAGGACCTGGCCGAGATCGACCGGTTCGTCGACGCCATGGTGGCGATCCGGGCGGAGATCGACCGGGTCGGCGCGGGGGAGTGGAGCCCCGAGGAGTCGCCCCTGCGGCGCGCCCCCCACACCGCCGCGGCGATGGTGGGAGAGTGGGACCGTCCGTACGGCCGCGAGCTCGCGGCGTTCCCGTCCGGCCCGGACCCCGACAAGTACTGGCCGCCGGTCGCCCGGATCGACCAGGCCTACGGCGACCGCAACCTCGTCTGCTCCTGTCCGCCCCCGGAGGCCTTCACCGAATGATCGAACGTCGCCAGAGCTGCCTGGACCTCGCCCAGTCGCGGGGCCGGCTCCCCTCGGTGCTCGGCGCGGTCTTCGACCGGTACGGCGTCGTGTGGGCCGGCTCCTCGGGCGAGGGGGCTGGGCTGGACGGGCAGTACCGGATCGGCTCGATCACCAAGACGATGACCGCCGTGCTGGTGCTGCAGGCGCGGGACGCGGGGCTGCTGCACCTCGACGACCCGCTGGGGCGCCACCTCGGGGAGGTGGGGTACGCCGAGGCGACGATCCGGCAGGTGCTGAGCCACACCTCGGGGATGCAGAGCGAGCCGGCGGGACCGTGGTGGGAGCGTCACCGGGGCGGCGACTTCGACGCGCTCGCGGCCGCCAACGACGGCTCCGGCCGGGTGGCCCGGGCCGGGGAGCTCTTCCACTACTCCAACCTCGGCTACGGCCTGCTGGGAGAGGTGCTGGTCCGGGTCACCGGCACCTCGTGGCGGCAGCTCGTGGTGGAGCGGCTGCTGATCCCGCTCGGCATGACCCAGACGTCGTACCTGCCCCGCCCCAACGCGCAGCCGGGCTGGAGCGTCGACCACTTCACCGGGGAGCGCCGGCTCGAGCCGCTGACCAACACGGGGGCCATGGCGCCGGCCGGGCAGCTGTGGTCGACGGTCGCCGACCTGGTGCTGTGGGGCCAGTTCCTCTCCGGTGCCCGACCCGACATGCTGGACCCGGGCTCGCTGACCGAGATGCTCGAGCCGGTCACCGACGACTACGGCCTCGGCGTGCGGCTGCTCACCGGCACGGGCGGGATCCTCGTCGGCCACACCGGCTCGATGCCCGGCTACCTCGCCGCCCTCTTCGTCGACCCGGGCTCCGGCATCGGCGCCGCCGTGCTGGCCAACGCCACCACCGGGGTCGACCGCACCCAGCTCGTGCTGGACCTGATCGACGGCGACTTCGTCGACGAGGTGATCGAGCCGTGGGTGCCCACCGTCGAGGTGCCAGCGCCGGTCGCCGGCATCCCCGGGCTCTGGTTCTGGGGCAACACCGCCACCGAGGTGCGGTGGCACAACGGGCACCTCGAGCTGCACCCCCTCACGCCGCCCGGGAGCCCGGACCGGTTCGCGCTGCTCGACGACGGTCGGCTCGTCGGCATCGACGGCTACCACCGCGGCGAGACCCTGCACGTCGTACGTCGCGCCGACGGGGAGGTCTGGCACCTCGAGGCGGCCACCTTCGTCTACACCCGCACGCCCTACGGCCTCACAGAGCCTGGCTGACGCTCGACATGTTGAAGTCGGGCACCCGCAGCGGCGGCATCGCCGTGCGGCTGAAATAGTCCTCGCCCCACTCCCGGCTGAACGCGGGCACCGTGGCCCCGGCTGCGCTGAACCGGCCGAGCAGGTCGACCGGGCTCTCGTTGAACCGGAAGTTGTTCACCGCCCCGGTCACCTCACCGCCCTCGACGCGGTAGACGCCGTCCCGGGTGAGGCCGGTGAGCAGCAGGGTCTGCGGGTCGACCTCGCGGATGTACCACAGGCAGGTGACCAGCAGGCCGTCGTCGAGGTCCCGGACGAGGTCGTCCACCGAGCCGGACGCGCCCTCGACCTCGAGCACGAGGTTGTCGACCGCGGGCGTCGTGGGCTGCCCGGTGAGGCCCGCGGAGTGCCGCGTCTGCAGGAGGGCGGCGAGCCGGCCGTCCTCCAGCCAGGGGGTGGGGGCGAGGGGAAGGCCGTTGTCGAAGACCGACGAGGTGTTGCCGGACGCATGGGCGACGACGAAGGGCGCGCACTCCAGACCCGGCCGTCCGGGGTCGGAGAACAGACGGACCCCGGGGGCCGCCACCCGGTCACCGATCCGGGTGCCGCCGCCGCGGCGGCTGAAGACGGACTGCCCCTCGTGGGCGACGCGTGCCCCCGCGCTCCAGTAGGTGTCGATCATCAGGTCGGCGACGGCGTCCGGCGGCAGGATCGTGTCGTGGCGTCCGGCGGGCAGGTCCACCTTGCGGGCCGCCCAGCCGAGCCGCGTGGCCAGCTGCTGCTCGAGCGCCAGCGGGTCGACGTCGGTGAAGTCGCGGGTCGCCCCGCCGACCCAGGCGCTGCTGGTCAGGTCGGCGGTCTTCCCCGTCACCCCGTAGTGGCCGGTCGGCTGGACGTGGCGCAGGCGCAGTCCCGTCGAGGAGGCGAGCCACGTCGTGGTGACCTCGTGGCTCACGAAGCCGTAGAGCACGCGGCCCGCCGACCCGGCGGTGCGGAACGCCTCCCCGAGAGCGGGGGCGAAGTCGGCGAGCACCGAGGCGTCGGTGCCGGGGGAGGGGTCGTCCCAGTCGACGGTGGCCCGGTCGGCCGGCAGCGGGGCGGCGTCCTCGGCGGGGCCGGAGGCGCGCGCCGCCGCATCCGCGGCCGCGGCCAGCGCGACCACCTGGTCGCGCGTGGTGGCCGACGAGGAGGCGGAGCCGGTGGCGCCGCCCCCGGGCGTCGCGACGAACGACACGACCGTGACCTGGACCCGGTGGCCCACCCCGTTGGTCGTGAGGGTGTTGTTGGCCCACCGGAGGTTGACCCCGGTCGTGTCCTCCACCAGGACGAGGCACTGGTCTGCCTTGGAGGCGGCCAGGGCGACCTCGGCGAGCTGCTGGGGGGAGAGCGTCGTGGTCACGCGCCGGCCTCCTGGGCGGTGTTGAGGATCCGGACGCCCCGGAAGAGGGCGCTGGGACAGCCGTGGCTGACGGCTGCCACCTGGCCGGGCTGCGCCTTGCCGCAGTTGAAGGCGCCCCCGAGGCGCCACGTGTCCGGACCGCCGACGGCCTCCATCGAGCCCCAGAAGTCGGTCGTGGTCGCCTGGTAGGCGACGTCGCGGACCTGGCCGGCCAGCCGCCCGTCCTCGATCCGGAAGAAGCGCTGCCCGGTGAACTGGAAGTTGAACCGCTGCATGTCGATGGACCAGCTGCGGTCCCCGACGACGTAGATGCCGCGCTCGACGCGGGCGACGAGCTCGTCGGTGGACGGCCCGTCGGGGGCGGGCTGGAGGGAGACGTTGGCCATCCGCTGGATCGGCACGTGGGCAGGGGAGTCGGCGTACGCGCACCCGTTGGACCGGCCGCCGTTGAGCTCGGGGCGGGCGTGGGCCATCGCGCGGTCCAGCTGGTAGCCGACGAGGATGCCGTCGCGGACGAGGTCCCACTGCTGGGTGGCGACCCCCTCGTCGTCGAAGCCGGTCGTGGCGAGGCCGTGCTCGACCGTGCGGTCCCCGGTCACGTGCATGACGGGGGACCCGTAGACGAGGCTGCCGAGCCGGTCGTAGGTGGCGAAGGAGGTGCCTGCGTAGCTGGCCTCGTAGCCGAGCGCGCGGTCGAGCTCGGTGGCGTGGCCGATCGACTCGTGGATGGTGAGCCACAGGTTGCTCGGGTCGACGACGAGGTCGTACGTGCCGGGCTCGACCCCGGGTGCCCGGAGCTTCTCGCCCAGCAGGTCGGGCACCTCGGCCAGCTCGGCGTCCCAGTCCCACCCGGTCCCGGTGAGGTACTCCCAGCCCCGGCCGGCCGGGGGCGCGAGCGTGGTCATGGAGTCGAAGGTGCCGGAGCGCTCGTCAGAGCCCATCGCCTCGAACGTGGGCATCACCCGGACGCGCTGCTGGGTGGTGCGGGTCCCGGCGAGGTCCTCGTAGTACTTGTTCTCCTGGACCTGCTGCAGCGAGGCGGCCGCGTGGTCCACGACCCGGTGGGCGGTCAGCCGCGACGTCCAGTCGCGGAGCACGTCCACCTTCTCCGTGGTCGGCACCGAGAACGGGTCGACGTCGTGGGCCGAGACCCAGGTGGCGTCGGCGTGGACCGGTTCCGGGGCGAGCTCGACCGGGACGGTCGTCATGGTGGCGGCCAGCTCGGCGAGGGCCAGCGCGCGGTCGGTGACGCGGCGTACCTCCTCGACCTCGAGCGCGACGCCGCTGGCGAAGCCCCAGGCCCCGCGGTGCACGACCCGCACGGCGAACCCGAGGTCCTCGACGTCGCTGGCGCCCTGCAGGGCGCCGTCGCGCACGGCGAGGTGCTGGTACCTCGTCCGCTCGAGGCGGAAGTCGGCGTGGCTCACCCCCCGAGCGGCGGCACGCTCGAGCGCGGCCCTGCCGAGCTCGCGGAGGGGGAGCCCGAGGAAGGTGGGGTCGATCTCCCGGTGGTCCATGGGAGGAACCTAGTGCCCCGGTAGGGTCACGCCCATGACCGCACCGGCATGGCTCGGGATCGGGGCCCAGAGGTCCGGGACGACGTGGCTCACCGACCTGTTGTGCCAGCACCCCGAGGTGGGGCTCGGGGTGAACGGCAAGAAGGAGCAGCACCTGCTCCACAAGGTGGGTGACGGCGTCGAGCCGGAGCGGGCCTACACCGAGCTCTTCCCGCCGGGTCCGGTGGCCCGGGGGGAGTGGACCCCGCAGTACCTGCGGCACGCCACCGCGCCGGCGACGGCCGCCCGGCTGCTCGGCGCGGACGCGCCGGTGCTGGCTGTCCTGCGCGACCCCGTGGAGCGCTTCCTGTCGGCGATGCGGCTGGCGGCCACACGGGCGAAGTCCCCCTGGCCCTACCCGGTGCCGATCACGGTGCAGGCGTTCAGCGGCTTCTACGCCGACCAGCTGGCCATGTGGGCCCACGCGGTGGGCCGGGAGCGGATGGTGGTGATGGTCTACGAGCAGGTGCGTCGGGATCCCCAGTCCGCGGTCGACCTGGTGTGGGCGCGGCTCGGCCGCGGTCCCGTGCCGCTGCGCGACGTGGACCGGCCCTCGCGGTCGAGCAGCCACGCGGAGTGGACGCCGCCGGCGGGCCTCGTCGACTCCCTGCGGGTGCTCTACCGGCCGCAGGTCGACCGGCTCGCCGGGGAGTGGGAGCTGGACCTCTCCGACTGGACGACGACCCGCTCCTGAGGTTCGGGTCCCGGCCCGCTGGTGCCGGAGTTCTTTGTCGAGCCCGAGCCCGAGCCCGGGTCAGAGCCCCGCCGTCGACAGCGTCGACCCCGTGCGCGTCTTGTGCACGCGCAGCTGGGCCGGGATCCGCTCCCTCATCTCGGTCACGTGGCTGACCACTCCCACCACGCGGCCGCGGTCGCGCAGCGCGTCGAGGGTGTCCAGCACGTCGTCGAGCGTGTCGGCGTCGAGGGAGCCGAACCCCTCGTCCACGAAGAGGGTGTCGAGGTCGGCGCCGCCGGCCTCCTCGGTGATGACGTCGGCCAGGCCGAGCGCCAGGGCGAGCGAGACGACGAAGGTCTCACCCCCCGACAAGGTCGCCGGGTCCCGGGACTCGCCCGACCAGTCGTCGCGGACAAGCAGGCCGAGGCCGCCACGCGTCTCCCGGTTGACCCGATCCCCGGTGTGCTCGAGGGTGTAGCGCTGGTCGCTCATCCGGGCCAGTCGCGTGTTGGCCGCCGCGACGACCTGGGAGAGCCGGTAGGCGAGCACGTAGGCCGACAGCCGCATCTGAAACCGGTTGTCGGTCGACTTGCCCTCGACGAAGGCGGCGAGGTCGGAGACCGTGCGGTGCTCCTCGCGCAGCGGACGCCAGGCAGCCAGGAGACGGTCGAGGTCGTCGACCAGCAGGGCCAGGCGGTCAGCCCGTCCGTGCAGGGCCTCGTGGCGGCTGCGCAGGTCCGACAGGCGCGAGCTCGCCTCGGCGTGCCGGGCCTCGAGGGCCGGGAGGTCGGGGGCGGCGTCGTCTGCGAGGGCCGCCACCTCCGGCTCCTCCAGGACAGCACGGCACCGCGTCTCCTCGTCGCGGTGGCGGTCGACCTCCGCCCTGAGACGGGCCCGCGCGTCGGCCGGGCGGTGCGCGGCCAGCGCCTCCGCGGCCCCCGGGAAGTCGTGCTCGGCGAGGCACCTTGCCAGGGCCCGCTCGTGCTCGGCGGCCCGGACGCCGGCGTCGGCCGCCTCGTGCTCGGCCGCTCGGGTCCGCTCGACGAGCGCCTCGAGCTCGCGGAGGTGGGCGAGCGCCTCCGACACGGACGAGAGCGTCGTGCCTGCCAGGACGGCGTCCCGGCCCGCCCGGGCGGAGTCGAGCTCGCGCCCTGTCGTCGTGCGTCGCTCCTCCAGGGCAGCGAGCCGGGTGACGGCGGCCCGGACCTCGCCGCGCGCCTGCTCGAGCCGCGCCTCGAGGTCGGCCAGACCGGCCTCGAGGTCGGCGGCCCTCGACCTGGCCTCCTCGGCCTCGGCCAACGCCGCCTCGGCAGCCCGCAGGCCGGCGGCGAGCCGCACCCCGTCGTCGTGCCCTGCGGTGGCCCGCGCGACCTCGAGCGCGGTCCGCAGCTGCTGCACCCGCTCGTCGTGGACGTGCTGGGTGGCCTTGGCGTCGTCGACCCGGCGCAGGGCGAGGCGTTCGGCCTCGGCGTCGGGGGCCCCCGGGGAGGGGCTGGCCGGGCTCGGGTGTTGGCACGAGCCGCACACCGGGCAGGAACCGCCGACCGCCAGGGCACCGGCGATCTCCGCCGCCATGCCCTGCAGCCGGGCCTCGCGCAGGTCCAGCCACTCCTCGGTGAGCGTCTGGGTGAGCGCCACGCACTCCCTGCGCTCCTCCTGGGCGTCGGCGAGCTGCTCGGCGAGGTGACCGGCCCGGGCGTGGGCTGCGACCCGCTCCCGCGCGGCCAGGACGTCGGCCGTGCGCATCGGCACCGCCTCCGCCGACGCCGCGCTGGAGGCGAGGGCGGCGCGCAGCCGCTCCAGCCGGCGCGGCAGCTCCTCGGTCCGGCTCTCGAGCTCGTCCCGGGTCGCGCGCGCCGCGGAGAGCTGGCGCTCGTCCTCGACGAGCTGGTCCGCGAGGGCGAGCACGCGCTCGTCCAGCGGCAGCAGGGCCGTGACCTCGGTGACCCTGGCCCGCACCGCACAGGCGATGCCGTCGACAGCCGTGGCGGGGGACGGGGGCATGCCGTCAGCGGGGTGGTCCTCCTGCGAGGGCAGGGCTCCCGGGAGGTCGAGGAGCGTCGGGATCGGGGGCCGGCGGAGGGCAGCAGCGAGCTCGTCGGCGAGCGCGGTGCGTCTGACGCGGGCGGCGGCGGCGTCCCAGGTGGCACGCTCGGCGACGCGGGCGAGGGGCACCACCGGGGCGGCCCGCTCGGCGGCCCGGAGCTCGGCGGCGCGGGTCGCGTGCTGGGCGTGCTCCTCCCGTTGCCGGTCCAGGACCCGCAGGGCCTCCGCACGCCGACGCACGAGCTCGGCCGTGCGGGTGGCGGACTCCAGCGCCCTCCGGGCGGACTCCTCGACCCTCTCGGCTGCCGGGAGCAGGACTCCGCAGTCGGCGGCGGCCGTGGCGGCGTCGTCACGCAGCGCGGCCGCCCAGGCCTGGACGGAGCCGTCCGCCACCGGACCCTCGACGGAGTCGAGCGCCCACTCGGGTGGCAGGCCGCTGCCGGCGGCCTCGGACAGACGGGTGAGCTGCCCCACGACCTCGTCGTGCCGCCGCCGGGAACGGCGGTGGAGCTCGACCCTGCGGTCCCGGAGCCAGCCCTCGACGCGGGCGAAGCGACCGGTGTGGAAGAGCTGCTGCAGGACGGCCTGGCGCTCGTCGGCACGCGCTCGCAGGAAGGCCTGGAAACCGCCCTGGGGCAGCATGGCGACCTGGCAGAACTGCGGCATCGTCATCCCGACCAGCCCGATGACCAGGGCGGCGACCTCGTCGATCCGGGACGAGAGCAGGACCTCCTCGCCGTCCAGCAGCTCGGTCAGGGTGACGGTCGCCTGCTGCTGGGTCGTCCCCTCACCTCGCTTCTTGGGTCGGCGCCAGGCGGGGGAGCGGACGACCCGGAAGCGTCGACCGGCGAGGGTCGCCTCGAGCGCCACGCGCGGGGCGACGCCGGCGGGTGCCTGGTCGGACCGGAGCCGCTTGGCCACGTTGCGGTCACCGGGCACGTCGCCGTACAGGGCGAAGCAGACCGCGTCGAGGACGCTGGTCTTGCCCGCCCCCGTGGGCCCCGTGAGGAGGAACAGGCCCGAGGCGCTGAGCGCGTCGAAGTCCACCTCCTCGGTCCCCGCGAAGGGGCCGAACGCCGTGACCGAGAGGTGGTGCAGCCGCATCAGCCCTCCTGCCCGGCACCGACGAGGGTGTCGGCGCAGTCGTCACGGTCGTCGCGGGACGCCTCGCAGGCATCGCGCAGGAGCAGCGACTCCTCCTCGCGGGCGGGCTCGCCGCGCACCTCGGCGACGAACGCCAGGGCGATCTCGTGGTCGGTCAGGCCGGTCGGCCGCGCCTGCGGGGTCGACCCGCCCGCTGACGGGTCGGAGGCGAAGCCGATCACCAGGGTGTGGGGGAACCGCTGGCGCAGCTGGTCCATGGCGCGGAGCGGCCGGACCGGGTCGGTGAGGGTGGCCTGGACCCACGAGCCCTCGTGCTGCTCGAGCGCCGGGTCGGCCAGCAGGTCGGCGAGCGCACCGGTGAGCCGGACCAGCGGGCGGGGCACGGGGGAGGCGAGGAACTCGGAGGACGACACGCCGTCGGCGCCCAGGTCGACGAGCCAGCAGCCCTTCACGTGGTCGGCCTCGGAGAACGAGTAGGCCAGCGGTGAGCCGCTGTAGCGCACCGACGCGCTGAGCTGCTGGGCGCCGTGCAGGTGGCCGAGGGCGGTGTAGTCGATGCCGTCGAAGAGCTCGGCCGAGACCATCGAGACACCGCCGACCGCGATGTCGCGCTCGGAGTCGGACGGGGCGCAGCCGGCGACGAACGCGTGCGCCAGCACGACCGAGCGTGAGGACGCGGGACGGGTGGCGAGGTCGGCCCGGACCCGGCCCATCGCCGCGGCCAGCGCCGCCTCGTGGCTGCGCCGGGGCAGCGACCAGGGGCCACGAAGGGCCTCGGGGTCGAGGTAGGGGATGCCGTAGACGAGCACCGGTCCGTGCTCGTCGTCGAGCTCGACGGGGGTGCCGACCCCGTTGGCGTCGGTGCGCACGTGGACGCCGGCGGCGTCCATCAGCCGCGACCCGAACCCCAGGCGCAGCGCCGAGTCGTGGTTGCCGCTGGTCACCACGACGCGGGCCCGGGAGCGGGCCAGGCGGGCGAAGGCGTCGTCGGCCACCCGGACGGCGTCGACGTGCGGGAGGGCCCGGTCGTAGACGTCCCCCGCCACCACGACGAGGTCGACCTCCCGGGACTCCACGACCTCGAGCAGGTGGTCGACGAAGGCGGCCTGGTGCTCGAGCATCCCTTCCCGGTGGAAGGAACGTCCGAGATGCCAGTCGGAGGTGTGGAGGATGCGCACGGGAAGAACCTAGGACGGCGCGCCGACACTTCTCGGCACCCACGCCGCGGCCGGAGGTCCCGTCAGGCGTAGCGGACGGTGCGGTCGGGGCGGGTGAACCCGTAGAGGGCCAGACCGGCCCGGCGGGCGAGGTCGACCGAGAGGCTGGTGGGGGCGCCGACGGAGACCAGGGCCCCGGTCCCGACGGCCACGGCCTTCTGCACGAGCTCGAAGCCGGCCCGTCCGCTCACCACCAGCACGGCGGCCGCGGCCGAATCGCCCGCCAGCAGCCGGGCGCCGGTGACCTTGTCGACGGCGTTGTGGCGGCCGACGTCCTCGCGGACCGCCAAGCAGTCGCCGTCCGCGGTGAAGAGGCCGGCCGCGTGCGAGCCGCCCGTGCGGTCGAAGAGCGGCTGGCGCGCGCGCAGCAGGGCGGGGAGGCGCCGGACCGTGGCGGGGGAGGGGAGGGGACCCTCCCACCGCGCCCCCTGGGGAGCCGCCAGCGCGCGCTCGAGGCTCTCCTTGCCGCAGACGCCGCAGGCCGAGCTGGCGAGCCCGGGGCGCAGGTGCCCGTGCCCGGGAAGGACGGCCGGGGGTCCGGCGAGGGTCACCGTGACGACGTTGAACTCCTGCTCCCGCGTGAGCGCGCGGTCCGTGCAGTAGGCGACCCGCTCCAGGACGCCGTCACCGCCGTCACCGCCGTCACCGCCGGCCTGCGCCTCGCCGAGGATCCCCTCGTGCCGCGCCCAGCCCACGGCCAGCTCGAAGTCGTGGCCGGGCGTCCGCATCGTCAGCCACGCCCGCTCCGGCGAGCGGCCCGGCCAACCCAGCCGGAGCTCGAGCGGCTCCTCCGTCACCAGGCGGTCCTCGTGCCGGCGGGCCTCGTCACCGGCACCGGCATCGGCACCAGCACCGTCAGCGGTCCCGGGCCCGGCGTGGCCGCCCGCGTCGGTCGCGGGCTCGGGCTGCTGCTGCAGCTCGGTGACCCGGGTGCGGACGCTGGGGCCCGGACGCCGGGGCAGCCCGCCGGTGGCCGTCATCGCGGGCCCCTCACCGTCCGCCGAAGGCGCGGCGCACGGCGATCCGGCGGCCGAGCTCGTCGACCAGGTCGACGAGGTTGCGTCGCACCGTGAGGTCGAGGGTGTCCGAGCCTGCGAGCGCCTCGGCCCGCTCGCACCAGGCGGGGGAGAGGTGGGTGAGCGGGAAGAAGGAGCGCACCGCCGTGCCCAGCACCCATCCGGCGTGCGCCTCGGGCAGGGCGGGCAGGGCGTCGAGGAACCGGTCGGCGTACGCCTCCGTCAGCGCCTCCTGGCCCACCCGCCACATGCCGAGCCCGGCGGCCTCCAGCTCGTAGTTGGCCACGTCGGCCGCGCCGGTGAACCGCTCCCAGGCCCACGCCTTCGCCGCCTCGGTGGGCAGGGAGGCGCGAGCCCGTGAGTGCTCCACGCGGGCCCGCGCGGAGGGTTCCTCGGCGAGGGCGGCGTCGAGCTCGGCCTCTTCCAGGGCGCCGAGCGTCGCGAGCCTGACCAGCACCGCCCACCGGAGGTCGACGTCGACCTCCACCCCCTCGGGCACGTCGGCGGCGAGCCAGGCGCGCAGCTGTTCGGGCTCGGTGGCCGTCGCCACCTGGGACTGGAAGGCGGCGAGCTGCAGGGTGCTGCCCGGCGGGGCCGTGGCGACCCGGCGCGCCATGGCCGCGTGGATCCGGGCGGCCGCCTCCTCGGGCGCACGGCCGAGGCCCGCGCCGCGGCTGATCGCCCACGGCATCGTGTACTGCAGCGCGTCGTCGTTGTCCTCGTGCGGCATCGCGGCCTCGACCAGGTCGACGACCAGGGCCGGGTCGAGGAGGGCCTGGTGGAAGGTGCTGCGCACCGCGTTCCAGACGCCGGCGCGCAGCCGGGCGTCGTCGACCCGCGGCAGCAGCGTGGGCAGGGCGGCCACGGCGGCCGGGTCCAGGAGGGTGGCGGCCCACGTCTCCTCGAAGGGGTCGAGCACCACCGCGGCCGTGGACCCAGGACGCGGGGCGAGCCCGGGCGGCAGCGGGGTCACGTCACCCTCGGTCGTGAGGGCGTGGACGTGCGTGCCGTCCTCGTCGAGGACGGCGAGGCTGAGGGTGTGGCTGCGGTCCGCGGGACGGCCGGCCGGAGGGGTACGACGCAGGGTCCACCCGGCGTCGACCTGCAGCGTGTCGGGCCCGGCGGTCCGCAGCCAGGCGCCGGTGAAGTCGGAGAGGTCGCCGGCGCCCGCGCGCTCCCACGAGGCGAAGAGGTCGTGCATGGTGGCGTTGCCGAAGCGGTGGGACTCGAAGTGGTCGACCACGCCGCGGAAGAAGACGTCGTCGCCGAGCCGGGCGTTGAGCTGCTTGAGGATGCTCGAGCCCTTGGCGTAGGAGATCCCGTCGAAGTCCTGCAGCGCGGCGGTCGCGTCGACCGCGCCGTTGCCGGCAACGGGGTGGGTGCTCGGCCGCTGGTCGGCGACCAGGCCCCACTGGCGCCGGGCGTAGGCGACGTGGGTCCAGGCGTCGTCGTACTCGGTCACGTCGGCGGTGACCCGGTTGCCCATGTACTCCGCGAAGGACTCGTTGAGCCACAGGTCGTCCCACCAGGTCGGGGTCGTGAGGTTGCCGAACCACTGGTGCGCCATCTCGTGGGCCACCGTGGTGGCGCGCTGGATCCGTTGCCCGCGGGTGACCTTGCTGGAGAAGACCAGCGGGTCGCGGAAGGTGACGCATCCCGGGTTCTCCATCGCGCCGGCGTTGAACTCCGGGACGAAGGCCTGGTGGTAGGCGCCGAACGGGTAGCGGATGCCGAAGAGCCGGTGGAGCTCGTCGAAGCTGGCCCGGGTCAGGCCGAAGAGCTCGTCGGCGTCCTTCTCCAGGTCGGCAGCGAGGCTCTGCCGGGCGCTGAGGCCGAGCGGGATCCCGTCGTGCTCGTCGGTGAGCAGGTGGTAGGGGCCCGCGACCAGGGTGACGAAGTAGGTCGAGAGCGGGGGAGTGGTGGCCAGCTCCCACCGGCCGGGCTCCACCTCCTCCGCGGCACCGTTGCCGAAGACCTTCCAGTCGGTCGGCGTGGTGACGTGCAGGGTGTACGGCGCCTTGAGGTCAGGCTGGTCGAAGCAGGCGAAGATGCTCGGGGCGGCGTCCATGAAGGACATGCCGTAGACGTAGCGCCGGCCGTCGGCGGGGTCCACGGAGTGGTGCAGGCCCTCGCCGTCGCGACGGAACGCCATCACGGCCTCGACGACCAGCTCGTGGCGGCCGGAGGCGACCTCGAGGGGGTAGCGCCCCCGGTCCAGGGCCTCGACCGGCAGCGGTTCGCCGTCGAGGGTGAGGGACGCGAGGTGGCGCGGCTTGAGGTCGAGGAACGTCCTGCCGCCGCGGCTCTCGAAGAGGATCCGGGTGCGGGAGGTGAAGGTCTCCTCGTCGGCGCTCAGGTCGAGGGTCACGTCGTACGACGTCACGTCGAGCAGGTCGCGTCGGCGCTCGGCCTCGACGCGCTGCAGGCTCTGGTGCGGGGTGCTCACCCGGTCGAGCGTAGCCGTGGGGGTGCGGCGTCCACCCGGTTCCTATGCTCGGGGCATGACCGAGCCCTCGCACGAGACCAGCACCTCCCGGGACCCGCACCGGTCCGTCACGCTGACCCGGATCGGCGAACGCCGGTTCCGTGCCGACAACGGCCGCGGCGGCGAGACCTTCATGGGGGCCGGCGGGCTCGATCCCGACTTCACGCCGGTCGAGCTGCTGCTCGCGGCGATCGCCGGCTGCAGCGCCGTCGACGTGGACCTCATCACCGGTCGGCGCTCGCCCGCGACGTCCTTCGACGTGACCTGCGAGGCGGAGAAGGTCCGCGACGAGGACGGCAACCACCTCCGTGACCTGCGCGTCACCTTCGACATCGTCTTCCCCGACGACGAGGCGGGACGCAGCGCCCGCGCCGTCCTCGAGTCCGCGATCCGGCAGTCGCGGGACAGGCTGTGCACCGTCAGCCGGACCGTGGCGCTGGGCACCCCCGTGGAGTTCCGGCAGGCCGCCGACTGACGGCCACGGGGGAGCGGGTGCTCAGTCGAGGGTGACCGAGTCGAGGGTGACCGGCTCGGCGGGGGGTCCGTCACCCGCCCCCGAGTCGGTGCCGCGGGCGGCGACCTCGCGGACCACGTCGAGCCCCGCCTCGTCGACCCGGCCGAAGACCGCGTAGGCCGGGGGGAGCTGGGTGTCCTCGTGGACGATGAAGAACTGCGAGCCGCCGGAGTCGGGCGCGCCGGTGTTGGCCATGGCGAGGACACCGGCCGGGTAGCCGTCCCGTGCGGTCCCGAGCTCGTCGGGCACCGTGTAGCCGGGGCCACCGGTGCCGGTTCCGGTCGGGTCGCCGCACTGCAGGACGAAGATCCCCTCGGTGGTCAGGCGGTGGCACTCGGTGTCGTCGAAGTACCCCTGCTCGGCCAGGGAGACGAAGCTCTGCACGGTGCAGGGGGTGCCGTCGGCGTCGAGGACCGCTTTCACCTCGCCGGCGCTGGTGGCCAAGGTGACCGCCACCTCGCCCGACACCTCGGGTGACGCGGGCGGGGGAGTCACCTCCCGGGACGGCTCGCTGCCGTCGGTGGGGTAGGTGCACGCACCCGCCGCGTCGGGGGACGCCGAGGCGGAGGCGTCCGAGGGCGTGGGGCCCTCCTGCGCGGACTGCCCCTCCTCGCCGCAGGAGGCGAGGAGGGGCAGCAGCAGGACGACGGTGGCCAGGGACAGGCGGGTGCGCGTCAGCTCGGGCATGCGCCCGATGCTAGGGGGCCGTCAGGGAAGGGCGACCAGGAGCCCCGCGTCGGCGGGGGAGATCATGTCGGCGCCGCGACGCCGGATCGTCTTCACGCAGCCCTTCTGCTTGCCGATGGTGCGCATGCCGGTGAGGTCGCCGGCGCCGTAGATGTAGGGACCCTCGACGCCCGTGGCCATGATCTGCGTCGGGTCGTCGACGTGCCCGAGGCCGACGACGTGGCCCAGCTCGTGGAGCAGGACGTCGTAGGCCTTCATGTAGGGCCAGCCGCCGGGGGTGGTGGCGTCGAAGGTGGTGCCGCCCTTGGTGATCTTGCCGAGCCGCCCCTTGCGGTCGCGGCCCCAGACGGCGTCCTGCACGCCGCCCCAGGCGTGGGCGCCGGAGAAGTCGAGGGTGGTCTGCTCGGGCAGCGCCCAGGAGACCACGAGGTCGGTGTCGCGCTCCCACTTCCCGGTGCCGGGACGGCCGCGGTAGATGGCCTCGGTGTAGCCCTTGAACTTGAACCGGAGGCCGGAGGCTCCGCTCATCGCGCCGAACGCGCGGTGGATGGCCTCCTCGGTCCCGGCGGGGGCCTGGGCGACGTTGACCCGGTAGCTGATCGTCTGGCAGGGGTTCCACCGCAGTCGGTTGGCGGGGTTGAGGTAGCTCCAGCTGTCGGGGCTGCCGGCCGGCACGAAGTCGGGGACGACCTGGAAGCGCTGGGTCTTGGACTTGGCGCCCGGGCTGCGCTTCTTCTTCTTGGTGAGCACCCGCGACTTCATCGAGTAGAGCCAGTCGCTCGGCACCTGCAGGGCGAACTCGCCCTTCTTGTTGGTCTTGGTCGACTGGACCTTCTTCCAGCCGTCGGCGTGCTTCATCTGGAGCACGACCTTGCGCTTGAGCCGGCCCTTGTCCTTCACCTTGCCGGTGACGGCGGCGAGCCCACCGATCTGCACCGAGCTGGCGCTCCAGGTGGCGCGGACCTTCGTCCGGTTCTTGCGCTTCTTCTTGGGCCGGGCCGCGACCGGGCGGTCGGCGGACGCCGCCCCGCCGCCGGTGGCCGACGTGGAGGGGACGGGGGCACGTTCGGCGCTGGCAGCCGAGCCGGCGACCGTGGCGGGCGCGAGAAGCCCGACCATCAGGGCGAACGAGGTGAGGACGTGACGCACGGATTGACTCCCGGGACGACGTGGACGTGGAGGCACCATGAGAACACACCGGGCGGGCGTCCCGACGACGTCACGGGGGCGTGCCGGGTCCTGCGGGCGAAAAGCTGTGGCGGTCGGCTCGTTCCGCTGGTGGACTGGTCCCGCCGGACGTCGGGTCTGCTGCACGAGTGAGGGGGGAGCCGTGACCGGCTACGACGTGCTCGCCGAGGTCTACGAGTTGCTGATCTCGGACGCGAAGCTCCCCGGCCGAGTTCGCTGCGTCGTTCGACGACGTTGCGCTGGGACGAGCACCACATGCAGATCGCGATCGCGGAGGTCGGGCCGGCCGGCGTCGACTCCACGCACCGGTAGTGAATGACATAATGTAGATTATCGGCACATTGGACAGGCCGGGCGAGAGGGGTCGGCCGGGTGCGGCGCGACCTCAGGCGCCGACGTACGCCGCCAGGTGCTCGCCGGTGAGCGTCGAGCGCTGCGCCACCAGGTCGGCGGGCGTGCCCTCGAAGACCACCCGACCGCCGTCGTGGCCGGCGCCCGGGCCGAGGTCGATGATCCAGTCGGCGTGGGCCATCACGGCCTGGTGGTGCTCGATGACGATCACCGAGCGTCCGGCGTCGACCAGCCTGTCCAGCAGGCCCAACAGGTTCTCCACGTCGGCCAGGTGCAGCCCCGTGGTGGGCTCGTCGAGGACGTAGACGTCGCCCTTGTCCGCCATCTGGGTGGCCAGCTTGAGCCGCTGTCGCTCTCCCCCCGACAGGGTGGTGAGGGGTTGCCCCAACCTGACATAACCCAGGCCCACGTCCTGCAGCCGCTCGAGGATCCGGTGGGCGGCGGGCACCTGGGAGTCCCCGGCGGCGAAGAACTCCAGCGCCTCGGCGACCGACATCGCCAGGACGTCGGCGATGTTGCGGTCGCCCAGCGTGTACTCCAGCACCGCCGCCTGGAACCTGCGGCCCTCGCACTCCTCGCAGGTCGTGGCGACGGTCTCCATCACGCCGAGCTCGGTGAAGACCACTCCCGCGCCCTTGCAGGTCGAGCAGGCGCCCTCCGAGTTGGCGCTGAAGAGCGCCGGCTTCACGCCGTTCTCCTTCGCGAAGGCCTTGCGGATCGGCTCCAGAAGCCCCGTGTAAGTCGCGGGGTTGCTGCGCCGGGAGCCCTTGATCGCCCCTTGGTCGATGACCACGACGCCCTCCCGCGGGGCGATCGACCCCTGCACGAGCGAGCTCTTGCCGGAGCCCGCCACGCCGGTCAGCACGCAGAGCACGCCGAGCGGCACGTCGACGTCGACCCCCTGCAGGTTGTGCGTGGTCGCGTCGCGCACCTCGAGGGCGCCGGTGGGCTCGCGCACCTCGTCCTTGAGGGACGCGCGGTCGTCGAGGTGGCGACCGGTGACCGTGTCGCTCGCCCGCAGGTCGTCGACCGTGCCCTCGAAGCAGATCGTGCCGCCGCCCTCCCCCGCGCCGGGCCCGAGGTCGACGACGTGGTCGGCGATCGCGATGGACTCGGGCTTGTGCTCGACGACGAGGACGGTGTTGCCCTTGTCGCGCAGCTGCAGCAGGAGCTGGTTCATCCGGGCGATGTCGTGCGGGTGCAGCCCGATGGTCGGCTCGTCGAAGACGTAGGTGACGTCGGTCAGCGACGAGCCCAGGTGGCGGATCATCTTGGTCCGCTGCGCCTCCCCGCCCGACAGCGTCCCGGCCGGACGGTCGAGCGAGAGGTAGCCCAGGCCGATCTCGACGAAGGAGTCGAGCAGGTGCCGCAGGCCCTGCAGGAGCGGCGCGACCCGGGGCTCGTCCAGCTCGCCCACCCAGGCGGCGAGGTCGCTGATCTGCATGGCGGCCAGGTCGGCGATGCTCCGCCCCCGGATCAGCGAGCGGCGGGCCTGCTCGGCGAGCCTGGTCCCCTCGCACTCGGGGCAGCGCTGGAAGGTCACGGCGCGCTCGACGAAGCGCCGCACGTGCGGCTGCATCGCCTCGGGGTCCTTGCTGAGCATCGACTTCTGGATCTTCGGGATGATCCCCTCGAAGGTCAGGTTGACGCCCTCGACCTTGATCTTGGTCGGCTCGGCGAAGAGCATCGTGTCCAGCTGCTTGGCGGTGAACTTCGCGATCGGCTTGTCCATCGGGAGGCCGACGCCCTCGAAGAGCCGGCCGTACCACCCGTCCATCGAGTAGCCGGGCACCCTGAGCGCGCCGTCGGCCAGCGACAGCGTGTCGTCGTACAGGGCGGTGCGGTCGATGTCGCTGACCTGGCCCATGCCCTCGCAGCGCGGGCACATCCCGCCGAGGTAGACCGCGTCGCGGACGACCTTCTTCTCCACCCGGCCACCCTTCTCGGTGGTCATCACGCCCCCGGCGCGGCGGGTCGGGACGTTGAACGAGAAGGCCGGCGGCGGTCCGACGTACGGGTCCCCCAGCCGGCTGTAGAGGATGCGCAGCAGCGCGTGCGCGTCGGTGGCGGTGCCGACGGTGGAGCGCGGGTTGGCGCCGAGCCGCTCCTGGTCGACGATGATCGCGGTCGTGAGCCCCTCGAGGTGGTCCACGTCGGGCCGCGCGAGGGTCGGCATGAACCCCTGCACGAAGGCGCTGTAGGTCTCGTTGATCAGCCGCTGGGACTCGGCGGCGACGGTCGCGAAGACCAGGGAGCTCTTGCCCGAGCCGGAAACCCCGGTGAAGACCGTCAGCCGTCGCTTCGGGATCTCGAGGCTGACGTCGCGCAGGTTGTTCTCGCGCGCACCCGTGACCCGGATCAGGTCGTGGGCGTCGGCCGGGTGCAGGCCACCCCCGGTCGTCGCCGCCGTGCCCGTCGTGGTCATGTCGCTCGCTTCCTCGTGCCCGGCCTCGGTGCCCGTCCTGCGGGCTACGTTACTGACGGACGCCGACGTGCGGGTGTGACCGGGACCGGCAGACTGGAGGGATGTTCCACCGGCATCCCTTCCTCAGCCTGCTGACCGGCGGCTACCTCGTCTTCGTCGGCTGGCTGACGCTGACCCCCGACGCCCTCGGCGAGCGGGAGACCCGGCTGGCCAACCGGCTGCTGGACGCCCTGCACCGACGCGGGATCGCGGAGTCGGTGGACTACGCGCGGCTGGAGTTCCTCGCCAACATCGCGCTCTTCGTGCCGGTGGGGATGTTCCTCCTGCTGCTCTTCGGGGCCGGCGGCTGGTGGCTGGCGGCGGTCAGCTCGTTCCTGATGACGGCCTTCATCGAGACCGCGCAGCGCCAGATCCCCGGACGGGTGCCCGACGAGCGCGACCTGCTGGCCAACACCGTCGGCGGCCTGATCGGCATCGGCGTGGCCCTGGTGCTGGTCCTGCCCGCCACGCTGCGCCGACGCCGGCGCAGACGGGCGCGTCGCGAGGCGGCGTACGACGCCCGGACGTGAGCCCGCCCCCCACCGGGCACGTCGGCGCCGTGGTCAGCGCAGCCGGTGGTCCGCGACGGTCGCCAGCTGCGGCGCCTCGTGGACGCCGTCCACGACCCGCCCGGTGAACCACCGGAACCGGGCGTCGGCTCCCTCGAGCTCGAGGAGGGCCACGTTGTTGTCGAACCAGGGGCCCTGTGCGTAGCGCCACTCCAGCGGGGCCGGGGGCACGTGCGCGGACCGGGAGACCAGCCGGCCGAGCGGCCCGGCGACCCCGTAGGAGAGCGCGGCGGTGGCGAACCGCATGTTGCGCGAGAGCGGGTTGCGGATCGGTGAGCAGACGGCCTGCACGAACCTGCTCCGCATCCCCGTGCCGGCGTGGTCGCCCGGGACCCGCGCCTCGCTGACGTAGCTGTGGTGCACGTCGCCGGAGAGGAAGGCGACGCTGCTGGGAGCGGCGCCGCGCTCCCCGCGCGCCACCTCCACGGCCATCCGGGCCACGCGCTGGAACGAGTCCTGGAAGGCGGCCCAGTGCTCCAGGTCCACGAGCTGGCGCAGCCTCTCCCCGACGCGCCCGGCCGTCCTCCCCCACGCGCCCTGGGCGAGCGCCTCGGAGAACGCCTCGACGTGGTGCAGGCCCGGGGCGAGGAGGAACGGCACCGAGGTGCCGACCAGGAGGTGGTCCACGTCACCCCGCATCCGCCCGTCGAGCCAGGACATCTCCCCGGGGTCCAGCATCGAGCGACGGTCGGGGTCGAGGACCCGGGCGGCGCGGGAGTCGACCATGACGAGGCGGGCCAGGTCGCCGAACCGGCGGTCGAAGCTCCACCGGTAGGCCTCGGGCTGCTGGTCGACCACCGCCGCGAACGCGTCCAGCGCCTCGGAGAGGTCCAGCTCGTCGGGCCCCTCGTGGGCCCGCACGCGCGCCCACAGGGGGTCCTCGAGGCGCTCCGCGGGCGAGAGGTTGCCCAGGTGCTGGTGCACCCAGTACGACGACAGGGCGGCGACGATCCGCCCGTGCCACCACTCGGTGGCCTCCATCCGGCGCCGCCAGCTCAGGGACGTGTTCCAGTCGTCCCGCACGTCGTGGTCGTCGAAGACCATGGCCGAGGGGACCGTGGACAGCAACCACCGGTTTGCGGGGTCGCCCCAGGCGAGCAGGTAGAGGTGGGCGTACTCGGCGTAGTCCTTCAGCTCCTCCCCCGGCGGCTCGTCGAGGGAGCGGCGGGCGGCGACGAAGTCGCGCATCTCGTCGGACGTCTCGTCGGCGTAGACCTGGTCGCCGAGGAAGAGCGCCAGGTCGGGCCAGCCGGGATCCCCGAGCTCCTCCTCCCCCGCCGCCGCCGGCACCAGCCCGGCGAGGCGCAACGCGTAGGCCCGGAGGGCGTCGACGCCGTGCGTGGAGTTGCCGGAGGCGTCGTGGGGCACCGAGGTCCGGCACGACCCGTAGAGCAGCCGCAGCGAGCGGCCCGTCCCGAGGGTGGCGATCACCGGCGGCGGGAACGGCGACCCCGCCTCGGGCCACGCGGCTGCACCGTTCCCCTCGTCGTCGACGAGGACCACCGAGTAGGGCTCGCACGTCCCCGGCGCCAGCCCGTCCAGGTCGACCAGGGCGTAGTGGTGGCCGTGGACGGCGAAGGTGCGGGCGCTCGCGGTGACGGCGCCACGGGCGACGGTGACGGTGGCCGCCCGGTCCGTCTCGACCCAGACCGTCGCCGTGGTCTGGTCCACGTGCCTGAGCAGGGGACCCAGGACCAGCGAGGGAGACGGAGGCATGGTGGCGATTATCACCCTCGTGGCAACTTCCGCGAGATCCACGACGACGGGGGCCCAGGGTCGCTACCTTGCCGCCATGCGCCGTCGACTCGCCCCAGCCCTGCTCACCGTGGTCGCCCTGGTCTCCCTCACCGGGTGCATCAAGCTCGACGCCGACATCGAGGTCCACGAGGACGAGACCGTCAGCGGCACCATGACCGTGGGCATGTCCAAGCAAGCCATGTCGATGATGCAGGGCATGGCCGAGAGCTTCGGCGAGTCGCTCGGCGAGGACGGCGAGGGCGGCAACGCCTCCCTCGAGGGGTTCGACGAGGAGTTCTTCGAGGCGGACGAGATCCCCGAGGGTGCCGAGGTCGAGCCCTACGAGGACGACAAGTTCGTCGGCCAGACGATGACCTTCTCCGACATCACCCTCGACGAGCTCACCACGTCCACCGCCGACGACGAGGGCGAGGAGATGCCCTGGAACCTGGTCAAGGAGGGCGACACCTTCGTCTTCGAGGGGACCATGGACCTCGCCGACGAGGAAGAGGCCAGCCAGGCGGAGGAGATGGGATTCGAGGACATGTTCGCCGAGTCGGAGATGGAGGTCTCCGTGACCTTCCCCGGCCGGGTCACCGACTCCAACGGCGAGGTCGACGGCAACACCGTCACGTGGCGGCCCGAGTTCGGCCAGGACACCCAGATGCGCGCCGAGGCGGACGCGTCCGCCTCCTTCCCCGTGTGGCCGGTCGTCGGCGGTGTCGCCGCCGTCCTGCTGCTGGGCGGCCTGGCGCTCGTCGCGCTGCGGCAGCGCCGGTCCCGGGCCCAGGACCGCCCCGCCGGCGGCTCGCCCACCGACGGCTCCCCCACCGACGGCTCCCCCACCGGCGGCACCCCGGACGGCGACGGCGACACGGCCGTATCTCATATCTGAGATACCGTGGAGGCATGACGGACTACCTCGGCCGGATCGGCAACCTGATCCGCGACGCCCGCAAGCACCGCGGCCTCACCCAGCAGCAGCTCGCAGAGACCCTCGGCACCAGCCAGAGCGCGATCAACCGCATCGAGAAGGGGCACCAGAACCTCTCCCTCGAGATGCTCGCCCGGATCGGCAGCGCCCTCGACAGCGAGATCGTGGCGGTCGGCGCCGGTCCCACCCACCTCCGGGTGACCGGCCCGACGACCCTGTCCGGCCAGATCGACGTCAAGACCTCGAAGAACGCCGGCGTCGCGCTGCTCTGCGCCTCCCTGCTCAACCGCGGCCGGACCACCCTGCGGAAGGTGGCCCGGATCGAGGAGGTCAACCGACTGCTCGAGGTCCTGGAGTCCCTGGGGGTCCAGACCCGCTGGCTCAACGACGAGAACGACCTCGAGATCGTCCCGCCGACCAGCCTCGACCTGAGCGCGATCGACGAGGAGGCCGCCCGGCGTACCCGGTCGGTCATCATGTTCCTCGGCCCCCTGCTGCACCAGGCCGCCTCCTTCGACCTCCCCTACGCGGGGGGCTGCAACCTCGGCACCCGCACGGTCGAGCCGCACATGTCGGCCCTGCGCCCCTTCGGCCTCGAGGTGAAGGCGAGCGAGGGGGCCTACCACGCGCAGGTCGACCGCGCCGTGACGCCTCGGCGACCGATCGTGCTCACCGAGCGCGGCGACACGGTCACGGAGAACGCGCTGATGGCCGCGGCCCTCCACCCCGGGACCACCGTCATCCGCAACGCGTCGTCCAACTACATGGTCCAGGACCTCTGCTTCTACCTGCGCAAGCTCGGCGTGGAGGTCGAGGGGATCGGGACCACCACGCTGACCGTCACCGGCGTCGAGCGCATCGACGTCGACGTCGACTACTCGCCGAGCGAGGACCCGATCGAGGCGATGTCGCTGCTGGCCGCCGCGATCGTCACCCGCTCGGAGATCACCATCCAGCGCGTGCCGATCGAGTTCCTCGAGATCGAGCTGGCCCTGCTGGAGGAGATGGGCTTCCAGTACTCGCGGTCCGAGGAGTACGTGGCCAACAACGGCCACACCCGGCTCGTCGACATCACCACCCACGAGTGCGAGCTGCACGCCCCGCTCGACAAGGTCCACCCAATGCCGTTCCCGGGCCTGAACATCGACAACCTGCCGTTCTTCGCCGTGATCGGCGCCGTGGCCCAGGGGCAGACGCTGCTGCACGACTGGGTCTACGAGAACCGGGCGATCTACCTCACCGAGCTCAACAAGCTCGGGGCCGACGTGAAGCTGCTCGACCCGCACCGCGTGATGATCGAGGGGCCCACCCGCTTCTCCGGGGCCGAGATCGTCTGCCCGCCGGCCCTGCGGCCGGCCGTCGTGATCCTGCTGGCGATGCTGGCCTCCAAGGGCACCTCGGTGCTCCGGTCGACCTACGTGATCCACCGCGGGTACGAGGACCTCGCCGAGCGGCTGAACACCCTCGGCGCCAACATCGAGACGTTCCGCGACATCTGACGTGCGGCCCCGGCCGGCGGCGTTCTGCCGCCGCCGGCCGGGACCTCGTGTTTACTTCCCCCGTGACGCGAGCGACGGGGGTGGCCTACCTGGACGACGGGGGCCCGGTGCTGGCGTTCGCGCACCGGGGTGGCGCCTACCACCCCGAGCTCGAAGGCCTGGAGAACACCCGCGCCGCCTTCGCCCACGCGGTCGCGCTCGGCTACCGCTACCTGGAGACCGACGTCCACGTCACCTGTGACGGCGTCCTCCTCGCCTTCCACGACGCCGTGCTGGAGCGGGTCAGTGACCGGACGGGCCCGGTGGCGCAGGCGACCTGGGAGGAGGTCCGGCAGGCGCTCGTGCACGACCGGGAGCGCATCCCGCGGATGGCCGAGCTGCTCGAGGCGTTCCCGACGGCGCGCTTCAACATCGACCTGAAGGCCGACGCCGCCGTCGGGCCGCTCGCGCGGCTGCTGGCGGAGACAGGGTCCGAGGACCGGGTGATGGTCGGCTCCTTCTCCGCGCGACGGCTGCGCGCCTTCCGGCGGCTGGCACCCCGGGTGGCCACGTCGGCGCACCCCTGGGAGGTGGTCGCCTTCAGGCTCCTGCCCAGCGCCCGCCTGGCGCGCCGCCTGGCCCCCCGCTGCCGCGCGCTGCAGGTCCCGCACGCCCGGGGCCCGCTGCGGATCGTCACCCCCGGCCTGGTCCGGCGGGCCCACGCCGCCGGGGTGCACGTCCACGTGTGGACGGTCGACGACCCCGACGAGATGGCGCAGCTGCTCGACCGGGGCGTCGACGGGCTGATGACCGACCGCACCGACATACTCAGGGACGTCCTGCGCGAGCGCGGGCTGTGGAGGGAGAGCTAGATGGCGCAGGGTTCACGAGGACTCACGTGGCCGGTGGTGGCGTGGAGCCTGTGGGACTGGGGTTCGGCCGCGTTCAACGCGGTGATCACGACCTTCGTCTTCACCGTCTACCTCACCTCCGACGACTTCGGGGACGGTGCGGCCAGCAAGCTCGGCTGGGCCATCTTCCTCGCGGGGCTGGTGGTCGTCGTGACGGCGCCGGTCAGCGGGCAGCGCGCCGACCGGTCCGGACGGCGTACCTTCTGGCTCGCGGTCAACACCGGGCTCGTCGTGCTCTGCGCCCTCGGCATGTTCTTCGTCCGCCCCTCCCCCGACTACCTGTGGCTCGGGCTGGGCCTGCTGGCCGTCGGGAACGTCTTCTTCGAGCTCGCCCAGGTGAACTACAACGCGATGCTCAACCAGATCTCGACCCCGCAGACCGTCGGCCGGATCTCCGGGCTGGGCTGGGGCCTGGGCTACATCGGGGGCATCGTCCTGCTGCTGGCGGTCTACTTCGGGCTGATCAACCCCGAGGTCGGCCTCTTCGGGATCACCTCGGAGGACGGCATGGACGTTCGTGTCTCCATGCTCGTGTGCGCGGTGTGGACCGCCCTCTTCAGCCTGCCCGTGATCCTCACGCTGCGCGACGCGCCGCGGGAGGCGAGCCGGGACGGGAACCTCGGGGCCACGGGGGCCACGGAGGCCACGGGGGCCACGGAGGCCAGGGCCGGTTTCGTGGACTCGTACCGCCACCTCTTCGGCACCATCCGCGACCTGTGGCGCGACGACCGTCGCACCGCGCGCTTCCTGCTGGCCTCCGCCGTCTTCCGCGACGGGCTGGCCGGCGTCTTCACGTTCGGCGGCGTGCTGGCGGCCGGGGCCTTCGGCTTCTCGGCGGGCGACGTGATCATCTTCGGCGTGGCTGCCAACGTCGTGGCCGGGATCGCCACCATCGCCTTCGGCGTCCTCGACGACAGCCTGGGCCCGAAGCCGGTGATCGTCCTCTCCCTGGGCGCCATGATCGTCGCCGGCAGCTGCGTGTTCCTCCTGCACGACCAGGGGACCCTCATGTTCTGGGTCTTCGGCCTCGTGCTCTGCATCTTCGTCGGGCCGGCGCAGTCCGCCTCCCGCACCTTCCTGGCCCGGCTCATCCCCGAGGGCGAGGAGGGCGAGATCTTCGGCCTCTACGCGACCACCGGTCGCGTGGCCAACGTCCTCTCCCCCGCCGCGTGGTCGCTGGCCATCACCCTGGGGGCGGCGGTCACCGGGGTGGCCGACCAGGACGACGCCATGCACTGGGGCATCCTCGGCATCCTGGCGGTCCTGGGGCTCGGGCTGGCGCTGCTGCTGCCCGTCCGCGGCGGCACGCGCGAGGACTCGGCGCTGGTCGCGGAGGTTCCCGCCGCCTGACGAGCGTGACGTGGCATGCTCATGGACGTGCCATGCCCCACATTGGGTATGCCCCGTGCATGGAATGCGGAGCGACTGGCTACGGTTGAACCCAGAACGACGGCGGCTGCCCACACCCAGGGCGGCCGGACGCCGTCCGGCAACCCGCGGACAGCGGGCCCATGGATCAAGACTTCTGGAGGTGGCTCGATGGCGGAGCGCACGTTGCGTGGCGCACGACTCGGTGGGCAGAGTTTCGAGGACGAGCGCGGGATCGAGTTCGCGGCTCGTCAGCAGGTCGGGTACCGCTGCCAGGCCGGCCACGAGTTCGAGATCACCATGTCCGACGAGGCCGACATCCCGGCCGTGTGGGAGTGCCCGCGCTGCGGCGCGGAGGCGCTGAGCACCGCCGGCATCCTCCCCGAGGAGAAGGTCGAGAAGCCCGCCCGCACCCACTGGGACATGCTCCTGGAGCGGCGTTCCGAGAAGGAGCTCGAGGAGATCCTCAAGGAGCGCCTCGAGCTGCTGCGCGGCGGCGAGATCGGCCCGGCACACCTCCACCGGGCCAACGCCAAGAAGCGCGTGCGCTCGGCCTGACGGCCTCCGGTCCCCTCAGGGATCGATGACCTCGCCCCGGACGACCGGGCCCTCGGGCCCGGCGCCGGGGCGACGTGCGTGAGGAGGCACGAGCAGCTTGCGCGCCAGGGCGCCGGTGAGGGCCCGCCGGGCGATCCCCCGGGTCCCGGGCAGGATCAGCAGCACCCCGATCGCGTCGGTGACGAACCCCGGCGTCAGCATGAGGGCACCCGCCAGCACGATCAGCGCACCGTCGGCCAGCTCGCGGTGCGGCATGCGCCCCTGCGACAGCGTCTCGGCGAGCGCCCGCCAGGCCCGGAGCCCCTCGTGCCGGATGAGCCAGCCGCCGGCGAACCCCATGACCAGCAGCAGCACGACCGTCCACCAGGCCCCGATCACCTGGCCCACCTGGATCAGCGCCCAGAGCTCCACCAGGGGCAGGGCGACGAGCAGGACGAACGGCAACCACAGCGGGACGCGACGACCGGACCTCATGCCTCCATCATGAAGCACGGTGCCTGAGGCGGCAGAGCTGGGCGCGGCGCTCGCTCAGGCCCCACACCGTGATCCGGCGCAGCGACTCGGTGGCCACCTTGCGGCTCATCTTGGAGTCGCCGCGCTCGCGCTCCACGAACTCGATCGGCACCTCGACCACGCTGAGCCCGGCACGCAGCGTGCGGTGGGTCATGTCGGTCTGGAAGACGTAGCCGGTGGACTGGACGGCGTCGAGGTCGATCGCCTCGAGCGTGGTGCGCCGGAAGAGCCGGTAGCCCGCCGTCGCGTCGCGGACGGGCATGCCCAGCAGGATCCGGGTGTAGAGGTTGCCCCCGCGCGAGAGCAGCTCGCGTCCCTTGGACCAGTTGACGATCGACCCGCCCGGGACCCAGCGGGAGCCGATCACGAGGTCGGCACCGGCGGCGAGGGCGTCGAGCAGCAGCTGGAGCTGCTCCGGCTGGTGGGAGCCGTCGGCGTCCATCTCGCCGATCACGTCGAAGCCGAGGTCGAGGGCCACGCGGAAGCCGTGGAGGTACGCCGCCCCGAGACCTGCCTTCTCCGTGCGGTGCAGCACGTGGACCCGCTCGTCCCCGGCGGCGAGCTCGTCGGCCAGCTTGCCCGTCCCGTCGGGCGAGTCGTCGTCCACGACGAGCACGTGGACCTCGGGCTGCGCCCGGAGCAGGCGCGAGACGATCCACTCGAGGTTGGCCGCCTCGTTGTAGGTCGGGACGACCATGACGGTGCGACCGGACGGTGTCTGGGCCACGCGGGAACTCCTCAGCTGGCGGACGGGGCGGCGGCGTGCCCGGGCGAGCATAGGGCATTGCGACGGCGCCGGGCGGCGATCGCACAGCCCAGGACGGACAGCCCCACGGCGAGCCTGCCCGGCCACGGACCCAGCGCCACGGCTGGGGTGGTCCGCGACGAGAGCGGCACCTCCTGGACCAGCACGCTCGTGGTCCGCGGCTCGGCCTCGGCGAGCACCCGGCCGTCGGGGGCGACCACGCCGGTGACCCCGTTGGTGGCCGCGACCGCGACGGCCCGCCCGGTCTCGCGCGCGCGCAGCCGGGTGATGTCGAACTGCTGCTCGATCTGGTGGGTCCGGATGAACATCGCGTTGCTCGTCTGCACCACCAGGAGCTCTCCCCCGGACCTCAGCTGCTCGTGGATCGCGTCGTCGTAGGCGACGTCGAAGCAGATCGCGTCGGCCACCAGGGTGTCGCCGACCCGCAGCGGGGTCGAGCGCGTGCCGCTCATCATGTCCCTCGCGATCAGCTCGAGCTTGCCGAAGTTGCCCGTGAAGACGGTGTCGCGCCAGGGGATGTACTCGCCGAAGGGCACGGGGTGCCGCTTGGTGTAGCGGTCCCCTCCCCCGGTCACCGGGTCCCACAGGATCCCCTGGTTGAGGACGGCGTCGGGCTCCTCGGCGTCGGTCATCGCGCCCACCAGGACGGGCACGCCGACCGCCCCGACGGCGCGCTCGATGCCTGTGCGCACCTCGACGTCGCGGAACGGGTCGACGGCCGTGGAGTTCTCCGGCCACAGGACGAGGTCGGGCGGCTCCTCCTCGCCCCTGGCCACCCGGCCGGCGAGGTCGACGGTCGCCTCGACGTGGTTGCGCGTCACCTCGCGGTGCACGGAGACGAGGTCGTCCCCGCTCCCGGGGACGTCGCCCTGCACGACGGCGAGCCGCACCGTGCCCTCCTCCCCCGGCGCCCAGGGCACGAGGGGCCCCCACGCCGTCGCCGCGGCAAGCGCGACGGCCACGGGGATGACGCGGCGTACCGAGGGACGTGCCGCCCAGCACCAGGCCAGGGCGGCCCCGGTCCCGGCCAGCAGGAGGCTGACGCCGGTAAACCCGAGCCAGGGCAGCGCCGCGGCCCACCACGTGTCGGCGACGGCGTACGAGAGCCGCCCCCACGGCATGCCGCCGAAGGGCCAGCCACCGGTCACCGTCTCGACCGCGACCCAGGACAGGGCCGACCACACGGGCCAGCCACGGAGGCGGCCCACCAGCGCCAGGACGCTCCCCAGCGGTGCCGTCAGCACGGCCTGCACCCCCGCGAGGGCGAGCCAGGCGTCCCAGCCGACGGCGCGCATCCACCACAGCAGGGTGAAGTAGTAGGCCGCGCCGAAGGCGAGCCCGGGCAGCCAGGCGGTCCGGGCGCGGGCGCCGCGGACCGCGAGCACCACGAGCGCGACCGCCACGGGCGTCAGCAGGGCCCACCCGACCGGCTCCGAGGCCAGGGCCAGCAGCAGACCCGCCCCACCGGCGACCAGGGAGCGGAGCAGCACGGCGCCAACCTACCCGGTGACCGGGCACGCGGGCGGGGCAGGAGGACGGGAGGGACGGCCACGCTTCGGACCGACGCGACGGCCACTGGAGGTGACCGGCGAGAAGTTGTCTAAGGCGGTGCCGCCCCTCCCGCGCCCACCCACGCCGTGGCGGGACCGACCTCCGTGAACCAGGTGGGTCGGATGGTGGTGCCCCACCCGCCAACCCGCTCACCCGGACGTCGGTCCGCCGACGACGATCTGCACAGGCGGACACGGCACTCTGTGACGGTTCGGGGCCCCGTGTCAACCGGTCCTTCGGACAACGTGCGCGACACGCCGAGGGCGGGACGACCGTCCCGGCGGGTCAGCCCGCGGGACGCGGCGGGACCACCACGGTGCCCCGGGCGGTGGTCACGACGAGGGGCTCCGCGAGGAGGTGGCTGGCCCCCGGATCGTCGGCGGTCGCAGCGCCACGAGCCACCACCAGCAGCTCGAACTCCATCTCGCGCGACCGGCTGCCGGCGCGGACCAGGCGGCACCGGACCTCGACCACGTCCCCGGCGCGGACGGGGCCGCGGAACTGCACGTCGGAGTACGACGCGAAGAGGCCCTCGTCGCCATCGGTGCGGATGCACATCTCGGTCGCCACGTCGCCGAAGAGGCCGAGCGACCAGGCGCCGTCGACGAGGTTCCCGGCGTAGTGGGCGTGGGAGTAGGGCACGTAGCGGCGGTGGACGACGGTCTCGCCCACCCGCTCGGCGGCCGGCGGCAGGGGCTGCTGGGACATCAGGCGGTCTCCTTCTCGGTGAGCCGGTGGACGAGGAACGACGCGACCTCGCCGGGCGTGGTCCCGCGGGAGAAGACCCGGTCGACCCCCAGCTCCGCCGCCGCCTTCTCGTCGAAGCGCGGTCCGCCCACCACCAGCAGGGGGCGACGCTCGTCGGGGAACGCCTCCCGGAAGGCGGCGGACATCTCGCGGGTGTTGAGCAGGTGGGCGTCGCGCTGCGTGACGACCTGGGAGACGAGCACGGCGTCCGCGCCCTCGTCCTGCGCGGCCCGCACCAGCTCGGGCACGGAGACCTGCGCGCCGAGGTTGACCACCTTGAGCTCGCGGTAGTACTCGAGCCCCTTCTCCCCCGCGAACCCCTTGATGTTGAGGATCGCGTCGATCCCCACGGTGTGGGCGTCGGTGCCGATGCAGGCGCCGACCACGACGAGCCGGCGTCGCAGGCCGCGCTTCACCTCGGCGTTGACCTCAGCCGGGGTGAGCAACGGGTAGTCGCGCTCCACGACCTCCACCTGCGAGGTGTCGACCAGGTGGTGGACCCGGCCGTAGACGACGAAGAACGTGAACCCCTCGCCGACCGGTCGCGCGTGCACGACCATCGCCGGCTCCATCCCCATCTTGCGGGCGAGCTGCTCGGCCGCCCCCTCGGCGACCTTGGAGTGCTCGAGGGGCAGGGTGAAGGAGAGCTGCACCATCCCGTCGCCGGTGGTGTCCCCGTAGGGTCGGACGATCACGGCTGCCCTCCCTCGAGGAGCTCGGTGGCGGGGTTGACGTAGCCCTCGGCCTTCTCGGCCACCCCGTCCAGGCCCCGACCGCGGTCGGCCGGGCGCTTCATCAGGCCGAAGGTGCCGTCGGCGATCGCCGCGAGCAGCCCCTCGTCGACGATCCGCTCCAGGAGCCCCACCGACTCGCCCAGCACCTCGCGGGCGCGGCGGTGGATGAGACCCCCGGGGGCCGGCACGAAGTCCTCGTGGAGGTTGCCGGCGGAGTCGAGGACGTAGCGGACGTTCTGCAGCGCCAGGTCGCGGTCGGAGAGCCACGGCGTCACCACGGCCTCCGTCATCATCCCGACCAGGAGGATGCCCTGCCCGGTCAGCGCCCCCGCCAGGTTGAAGAAGCCGTCGAGCAGGTAGCCGCGGAAGACGTCGCCGGTCATGTGACGGGTCGGCGGCATCCACTTCAGCGGCGCGTCCGGGAAGAGCTCCCGGGCGAGCAGGGCGTGCGCCAGCTCGAGCCGGAACGACTCCGGGACCGCGGGGTCGATCTCGAACGCGTGCCCCAGGCCCAGCTGCCAGTCCTCGAGCCCCGCCTCACGGGCGAAGAACTCGTTGAGGAGCTGGCTGGTGGTCACCGTGTGGGCCGCCTCGACGGCGTCGGCCGTGGTCAGGTAGTTGTCCTCACCGGTGTTGATGATGATGCCCGCCCGCGCGTGGACCTGGCGGCTGAACCGCTGGTCGACGAAGGTGCGGACGGGGTTGATGTCGCGGAAGAGGATCCCGTACATCGAGTCGTTGAGCATCATGTCGAGCCGCTCGAGGCCCGCCAGCGCCGCGATCTCGGGCATGCACAGCCCGGAGGCGTAGTTGGTGAGCCGGACGTAGCGCCCCAGCTCGCGACTGGTCTCGTCCAGGGCGGCCCGCATCAGCCGGAAGTTCTCCTGGGTGGCGTAGGTGCCGGCGAACCCCTCGCGGGTGGCCCCCTCGGGGACGTAGTCGAGCAGGGACTGCCCCGTGCTGCGGATCACGGCGATCACGTCGGCTCCCGCGCGGGCCGCGGCCTGCGCCTGGGGGATGTCCTCGTGGATGTCGCCGGTGGCCACGATGAGGTAGATCCACGGCTTGCGGGGGGCGTCGCCCACCTCGGCCACGAGGCGCTCGCGCTCGGCGCGGCGCTCGTCCAGGCGGCGTACGCCGGCTCCGACCGCGGCGCGGGCGGCCTCCCCCGCGCGTCGGGCGTCCTCGCCGGCCGGGACCCGGAACCGGACGGAGCCGGCGCCCGCCTTCTGCGCGAGGGTGGCCAGGTCCTCGGCCTCGCCGCGGACCAGGGCGTCCCAGACGGGCAGGCTCACTCCGTGGGCGAGCCCGCCGTCGTCGTGCAGGTCGGCCCGCACGGCGTCGGTGAGGCGGTTGACCCACGGGATGCCGTCGGGGTCCGACCCGCCGAGGCCCGCGAGGCGCAGCGTCGCACGCTCCACCGAGACGGTGGTGTGCCGCCGAGCCAGGTCGACGATCGGCTGCCCGGCCCGGGCGGCCAGGTCGCGGGCACGGTCGACCTGGTCGACCGGGAGGTCGAGCAGGCGACGGGGCGCGGGGGCGCTCATCCGAGCCGGCTCTCGAAGAGGGCGCGGACGCCGTCGTGGCGTCGCAGCAGCCCGAGGGCGAGGTCGGCGTGGCCGGGGACGTAGCCGTTGCCGACGAGCATCGTCACGTCGGCCGCCAGCCCCTCGGCGCCCAGGGCGGCGGCGGAGAAGGAGGTGGCCATGGAGAAGAAGACGACCGTGCCGCCCTCCGCGGTCGCCAGGACGGCTCCCCCCTCGCAGCCCGGCACGTCGACGCAGACCACGGTCACGTCGGCCGGCCCCCCGGCCTCCAGCACCGCGGCGCGGAGCGCGACCGGGTCGCGGGCGTCCGCGACGGCGACCACGTCGGCCAGCCCGCTGCGGCGCAGGGCCTCCGCCTCCGCCTCGTGGGGGACGACGCCGACGGTGCGGCGCGCGCCTGCCTCCCGGGCCGCGGCGAGGCTCAGGCTGCCGGACTTGCCGGCCCCGCCGACGACGGCGACCACGGGCGCGTCGTACCCCTGCACCACCCGGCTGGTCAGCGCCGGGGCGCCGCAGACGTCCATCACCGCCAGGGCGAGGTCGCGCGGCAGGTCCTCGGGGAGGACCGCGGCCACGGAGCGGCCGAAGAGGATCGCCCAGCCGTCGCAGGGCGCCTGCTCGCTGCGCCCGTCCCAGCGGGCCAGCCCGTCCTCGACGACGAGCGGGGTGAGGGTGAGCGAGACCAGGGTCGCGACGCGGTCGCCGACCCGGAGACCGAGGGGCGACTCCTCCCCCACCTCCTCGACGACGCCGACCAGCATGCCGCCGGAGCCCGTGACGGGGTTCTGCATCTTGCCGCGGCTCCGGACGATCTCGAGCACCTCGGCGCGCACCGCCGCGCCGTCCCCGGCGTGCTTCGTCTCCAGCTGGCGGAAGGAGGCGGCGTCCAGGTTGAGCTTCTCCACCCGGACCCGCACCTCGTCGGTCCACAGCTCTCGGCGGGTGTCCAGCCGGGCGGCCGCCTGGGGCAGCACGCCGGCGGGCTCCAGGACGCGGTGGAGCCCCACCGGGTCGGCGCGTCTCTCCTGGGCAGCCAGCATGGGCGAAACCAACTCCTCACGTCCCTGTGACGGGAAATCTTGCGGCGTGCCGTTAGACACGCCGTACATTCTCCTCCTACTCTGGCAGAAGTGCGACGTGCCTCACAACCGACGCGCCGCCCCCGCACGCGACCCGGACCCCCGGGACCCGCCCAGACGCCGCCCCGCACCGAAGGAGCGCCATGAGCATCGAGACCGCGATCGGCCTCACCACCGGCCAGCCCTACGCCTACCGCCGAGCCGAGCTCGTGGAGCCCGACTGGTCCCGCTTCCCCGGCTGGCGCGACGTCACCGCGGAGCAGTGGCGCTCGGTGCAGTGGCAGCGCGCGCACTGCGTCAAGAACGTCCGCCAGCTCCGCGAGCTCATGGGCGACCAGCTCGACGAGCGCTTCTACGACGACCTCGAGCGCGACCAGCGCGAGCGCGCCACCATGTCGATGCTGGTGCCGCCGCAGATGATGAACACGATGGTGCCGGCCTCGGCCCCCGGCCGCCCCGGCGCCATGACGGACGCCTTCTACGCCGACCCCGTCCGGCACTACATGCTCCCGGTCTTCTCCGACCGCCGCACCGACTGGCCCTCCCACCCCCACGCCACCCGCGACTCCCTCCACGAGCACGACATGTGGGCCACCGAGGGGCTCACCCACCGCTACCCCACCAAGGTGCTCGCCGAGCTGCTGCCCACCTGCCCGCAGTACTGCGGCCACTGCACGCGGATGGACCTGGTCGGCAACTCCACCCCCGTCGTCGACAAGCTGAAGTTCGTCGCCAAGCCGAACGACCGGCTCGGCGACATGCTCGACTACCTGCGCCGCACCCCGCAGGTGCGCGACGTGGTCGTCTCCGGCGGCGACGTCGCCAACATGCCGTGGCCCCGTCTCGAGGCCTTCCTCACCGAGCTGCTCGAGATCGAGAACATCCGCGACGTCCGGCTCGCCACGAAGGCCCTGGTCGGCCTCCCCCAGCACTGGCTGCAGCCCGACGTCGTCGACGGCGTGGCCCGGGTCGCCTCGCTGGCCCGCTCCCGCGGCGTCCAGCTCGCGATGCACACCCACGCCAACCACGCGCACTCGATCACGCCGCTCGTGGCCGAGGCGTCGCGGGCGATGCTGGACGCCGGCCTCCGCGACGTCCGCAACCAGGGCGTCCTGCTCAACGGCGTGAACGCCGACCCGCACGCCCTGCTCGACCTCTGCTTCGCGCTGCTCGACGGCGCCCAGGTCACGCCGTACTACTTCTACATGTGCGACATGATCCCGTTCTCGGAGCACTGGCGGGTCTCCGTCGCCGACGCCCAGCGCCTCCAGCACCACCTGATGGGCTACCTGCCCGGCTTCGCCACGCCGCGGATCGTCTGCGACGTGCCCTTCGTCGGCAAGCGGTGGGTGCACCAGCTCGCCGACTACGACACCGAGCGCGGCATCTCCTACTGGACGAAGAACTACCGCACCAGCCTCGAGGCGGCCGACCCCGAGGCTCTCTCGCGGCACTACGAGTACTACGACCCGATCCACACCCTCCCCGCCGCCGGCCAGCAGTGGTGGGAGGAGCACGGCCGCCTCGACGAAGGCAGCCTGCGCGCCGCCGAGGTCGCCGCCGCCTCCCGCCGTACCGCCGCCCTCCAGGCCTACTGACGGGGCCCTCGGGGATCCCCGCTCAGGCGGGGATCGCCGAAGTTCGCGCCCCGTGCACGCCCCGCCAACCCGCAGGAGTCCGAGCCAGGTCACGTCCACAGCCTCATCCGTGACCTCGTTCCTCCACAGGCGTCGCCGCGCGCGGGACGCCGGTCGCGGCGAGTCGCCAACGTGGGGGCCATGCCGACCTCACCCCTCCTCGACCTCAGCGGCCTCGTCTTCCTGCGCAGGGACGCCCTGGCCCGCGGCTACTCCGACCACCAGATCGCCGGGCGCGTGCGCGCCGGCGAGTGGGCTCGGGTACGCCGCGGGGCCTACGTGGCCGGGCAGGTCTGGGACAGCCTCGGGGCAGCGGACCGGGCCCGGCTGTGCTCGCGCGCGGTCCTGGCCACCGCGCACCCGAACGCCGTCCTCAGCCACGTCTCCGCCGCCCTGGAGTGGGGTGCCCCCGTCTGGGGACTCGGGCTGGAGGAGGTCCACACCACACGCACGGACGACGGTGCTGGGCGACGCGAGGCCGGGGTGGTGCACCACCGGGGGGTGCTCCCCCTCGACGAGGTCATGACCCAGAACGGTGTCCCCGTCACCTCCCCCACACGCTGCGCCTTCGAGGTGGCGACGCTGGGCACGGTCGAGCAGGCCCTCGTGACCGTCAACGGGCTGATGGGCACGCGGCTGATCGAGCCGGAGAAGTTCGCGGCTCTCTGCCACGAGCGGCGGTACTGGCCGTCGAGCCTCAACGCCCACCTGGTCTGCCGGTTGGCGGACCCGCGCCTGGAGTCGGTCGGCGAGACCCGGACGGCGTACTTCCTCTGGGAGCACCGCTTCCCGCAGCCGGTGCCCCAGCACGAGATCCGGGACCAGGACGGACGGTTGATCGGCCGGGTCGACTTCGCCTTCCCGGATCACGGTGTCTTTGTCGAGTTCGACGGGACCATCAAGTACCGGATGTTCCGGCGTCCCGGCGAGTCGCTCGAACAGTTCCTGCTGCACGAGAAGCGGCGAGAGGAGCGCATCTGCCAGCTCACCGGTTGGCTGTGCTTCCGCCTCGGATGGGCCGACCTCGAGCGGCGGGACGAGACGGCGGCGCGGCTGCGGATGGTCTTCGCGCGGGTGAGGGCCTGACGCCCTGGTCCGTCTCGGCCGAACTTGGCGCGGACTCCTGCGGATTGGCGGGGCGTGCACGGGGCACGAACTTCAGCGATCCCCGCCTGAGCGGGGATCCAACGGGGCCCGAGGCACCGGCTGGCGTCAGGGGGAGGTGAGGGGGCGGTTCTCGAAGGGTGTGGAGAGGACGATGGTGGTTCGGGTGCTGACCCCGGCCGCGGAACGGACACGGGCGAGCAGCTCCTCGAGGTCAGAGGGGGTGCCGACCCGGACCTTGAGGATGTAGGACTCGTCGCCGGCCACCGACCAGCACGACTCGACCTCCTCGATGCCGGCGATCCGCTCGGGGTAGTCGTCGGGCTGGGAGGGGTCCAGGGGGGTGATCGAGATGAACGCCGTGAGCGGGCGGCCGAGCTGCCGGTGGTCGACGGTGGCGCCGTAGCCGAGGATCAGGCCGCGCGACTCGAGCCGCTTCACCCGCTGGTGGACGGCCGAGGTGGAGAGGCCGGTGGCCTTGCCGAGGTCGGTGTAGGACATCCGCCCGTCAGCGGCCAGCAGGCTGAGGATCTTGCGGTCGGTGGGCTCGACCTCGGGAGTGCTCACGCCTCCGACCCTAGGGGACGGCCCTCCGCCCACGCCCCGTGTTCACCACGTGGCACTAGCGCATCCGCACCCCCACCGGTGGTGGGTCCCACTCGCCCGACCCCCGTCGTCAACCCGAAACGCGCTGTTACACCGGCGTCACCGGACCACGCCGCAGCACGAAACACGACGTCACGAGACTCGTCGCCGTTCCCGGGTCGACACCGGGGAGCAGCGGGGGCCGGCTGGGGCTCCCGGAACCATGCCCGTCGGTCAGCGCCGGGTGTACGACGAGAGGGTCAGACGCCGTGAACTCGAGAACAACCCGCACCATCACCGCCGCGTTCAGCGTGGCCGCCCTGGCCGGAGCCCTCGCGGGTTGCGGCGCCAAGGCCGGCGAGTCCGCCGACGCCGCGGAGTCCTGCGTGGAGACCGACGGCGACACCGTCAAGATCGGCTTCCTCAACTCCCTGTCGGGCACGATGGCGATCAGCGAGACCACGGTCTTCAAGTCGCTGTCGATGGCCGCCGAGGAGATCAACGCCGACGGCGGCGTCCTGGGCAAGCAGCTGGAGATCGTCAGCGAGGACGGTCAGTCCGAGCCGACCGTCTTCGCCGAGAAGGCCACCAAGCTCATCGACCAGGACTGCGTCGCCGCCGTCTTCGGCGGCTGGACCTCCAGCTCCCGCAAGGCGATGCTGCCGGTCTTCGAGGGCAAGGACGCGCTGCTCTTCTACCCGGTCCAGTACGAGGGCCTCGAGGCGTCGGAGAACATCTTCTACACCGGCGCCACCACCAACCAGCAGATCATCCCCGCGCTCGACTACCTCAAGGACGAGAAGGGGATCGAGTCGATCTTCCTGGTCGGCTCCGACTACGTCTTCCCGCGCACCGCCAACGCGATCATCCAGGCGTACGCCGAGGAGCACGGCATCGAGGTCCTCGGCGAGGAGTACCAGCCGCTGGGCTCCACGAGCTTCGGCACCGTGGTCGACAAGGTGAAGGCCGCCGGCGCCGACGCCGTCTTCAACACCCTCAACGGCGACTCCAACGTCGCCTTCTTCAAGGAGTACAAGGGCAAGGGCCTCACCGCCGAGTCGATGCCCGTGGTCTCCGTCTCGATCGCCGAGGAGGAGGTCCCCGGGGTCGGGGTGGACAACCTGGTCGGCCAGTACACCGCCTGGAACTACTACCAGACCCTCGAGACCCCGGTGAACGAGGAGTTCGTCGCCGCGTTCAAGGAGGCCAACGGCGCCAAGGCCGTCACCTCCGACCCCATGGAGGCGGCCTACACCTCGCTCCACCTGTGGAAGGGGATGGTCGAGAAGGCCGACTCCTTCGACGTCGACGACGTGGTGGCGGCCGCCGACGGCGTGACCTTCGAGGCTCCCGAGGGCACGGTCACGGTGAACGGCGAGAACCACCACATCGCCAAGACCGCCCTCATCGGCCAGATCCGCGAGGACGGCCTCATCGAGACTGTCTGGAGCTCCGACGGCCCGATCGAGCCCGACCCGTTCCTCGAGGGCTACGCGTGGTGGGAGGGCGAGTGACCCCCTGACCCGCACGGCCGGGGCGCGGTCCGCACCGCGCCCCGGCCCCCTTCCCTACGACCCAAGGAGGCACGCCCCGTGGAGGTCTTCGTGTCCCAGGTCTTCACCGGCCTCTCGGCCGGTGCGGTCCTGCTGCTCATCGCGGTCGGCCTGACCCTGACGTTCGGCCAGATGGGCGTCATCAACATGGCCCACGGCGAGTTCCTGATGGCCGGCGCCTACACGGCGTACGTCGTCAACCTCGTCGTCGGCGACGCCGGGCTCGGGCTGCTGGTCGCCCTCCCCGTCGGCTTCCTCGTCGGCGGGCTGCTGGGGGTGGTGCTCGAGGCGAGCGTGATCCGCTGGATGTACCACCGCCCGCTCGACACCCTCCTCGTCACGTACGGCGTGGGGCTGGTGCTGCAGCAGGTGGCCCGCGACGTCTTCGGCGCCCCCGCCAAGGACGTCCCCTCCCCCTCCTGGCTGAGCGGCTCCGTCCCGGTCCTGGGCTACGACTTCCCGATGGCGCGGCTCTTCCTGCTGCTCCTCTCGGTCGCCTGCCTGCTGGCCGTCCTGGCCCTGCTCAGGCGCACCGCACTGGGCCGCCAGGTGCGGGCCACGGTGGAGAACCGCGACCTCGCCGAGACGGTCGGCATCTCGACCCGTCGCACCGACCGGATCACCTTCTTCCTCGGCTCCGGCCTCGCCGGCATCGCCGGGGTGGCCCTCACGCTGCTGGGTTCCACGGGTCCGACGATCGGCGCCTCCTACATCGTGGAGGCGTTCCTCGTCGTGGTGGTCGGCGGCATCGGCCAGCTCAAGGGCACCGTCATCGCCGCCTTCTCGATCGGCGTCCTGCAGGCCTTCCTCGAGTACGCCACGTCGGGCAGCATCGCCAAGGTCGTGGTCTTCCTCGCGATCGTGGTCTTCCTGCAGGTCCGCCCCCAGGGGATCTTCGCGGTCCGGACGAGGAGCCTGGCATGAGCCGCCGTACGACGCTCCTCACCGCGCTCGGCTGGCTCGCCCTGGCGGCGGCCCTGCTGGGCCTGGCCCCCGCGCTGCTGAGCGACTTCCGGCTCGGGCTGCTGGCCAAGTACTGCTGCTACGCGATCGCCGCCGTCGGGATCGGGCTGGCCTGGGGCCGCGGCGGGATGCTGGTGCTCGGCCAGGGCCTCTACTTCGGCCTCGGCGGCTACGCCATGGCGATGCACCTCAAGCTCACCGACGCCGGGCCGGGCCAGGTCCCCGACTTCATGGTCCTCTACGCCGGCGGCGAGATGCCCGTCTGGTGGGAGCCGTTCCGCAGCCCGGTGGTCACCCTCCTGGCGATCCTGCTGCTGCCCGTCCTCGTGGCCACCGTCCTCGGCGCGGCCATCTTCAAGCGGCGCGTGAAGGGCGCCTACTTCGCCATCCTCTCCCAGGCCCTCACCGCGGCCTTCGCGATCCTGCTCATCGGCCAGGTGAAGACCACGGGCGGCTTCAACGGCCTCAACAACTTCCAGAGCTTCTTCGGCTACTCGCTCTACGACCCGGTCAACAAGCGGATGCTCTACTTCCTGGCCGCCGGTGTGCTGCTCGCCTCCGTCGCCCTGATGGCCCAGCTGCACCGCAGCCGCTTCGGCGAGCTGCTCGTCGCCACCCGCGACGCCGAGGAGCGGGTCCGGTTCCTGGGCCACGACCCGGCCAACGTCAAGCTGGTCGCCTACGTGCTGGCGGCGGTGCTGGCCAGTGTCGGCGGGGCGCTCTTCGTCCCCGTGGTGGGCATCATCTCCCCCGAGGACGTCGGGGTGGGCGCCTCCATCGCGCTGGTCGCGGGGGTCGCCCTGGGCGGACGTGCCTCGCTCTTCGGCCCCGCCCTCGGCGCGCTGCTGGTCGGGTACGCCGAGACCTCGCTGTCGGAGTCCTTCCCCGGCTCGTGGTCCTACTTCCAGGGCGGCCTCTTCGTGGTCGTGGTCCTGCTGCTGCCGGGGGGCCTGGCCCAGGCGCTCTCCGCGCTCGCCTCCGTGCGGCACCGGGTGGGCGGTCCACCTGGCGGCCGGCGGCGCAGGGAGCGCCCGGCGTCCGACCGCACCCGACCCGGCCCGACCACCCCCCAGGAGGTGACGGCATGAGCGTCCCGGGACGTGACTACCTCGAGGTGCGCGGCATCCGGGTCGAGTTCGACGGCTTCGTCGCGGTCGACGGGGTGGACCTCACCCTCCTGCAGGGCCAGGTCCACTTCCTGATCGGGCCGAACGGCGCGGGCAAGACCACCCTGGTCGACGCGCTCACCGGGCTGGTCCGGGCGACCGGGCTGGCGTCGTACGACAACCAGAACCTGCTCGACCGGCCGTCGCACGCCATCGTGCGGCTCGGCATCGGCCGCACCTTCCAGACCGCGACCGTCTTCGAGGAGCTCACCGTGCTGCAGAACCTCGACATCGCCGGCGGGGTGCACCGCCGGGCGCGGTCGCTGCTGCGCCGCCGTCGCGGCGTCCCGGAACGGGTCCACGAGACGCTCGCCACCATCGGCCTCACCGAGCAGGCCGACCGTCCCGCCGGGGTGCTCTCCCACGGCCAGAAGCAGTGGTTGGAGATCGGGATGCTGCTGGTCCAGGACGCCCGCGTGATGCTCCTCGACGAGCCGGTCGCCGGCATGTCCGCCGAGGAGCGCCGGGAGACCGGCGAGCTGCTCCACCGGATCGGCCAGGAGCGCACGATCGTGGTGATCGAGCACGACATGGACTTCGTCCGCGACTTCGCCGACGTCGTCACCGTGATGAGCGCCGGCCGGGTGCTGGCGCACGGGACGGTCGAGGAGATCCGGGCCGACCCCGAGGTGCAGCGCGTCTACCTCGGGCACACCGTGGAAGGGGTGGCGTGATGCTGGAGCTGCAGGACGTGGTGGCGGCCTACGGCCGCACGGAGGTGCTGCACGGCGTCTCGCTGACCGTGCCGGCCGGCGGGGCGACCGCGGTGGTCGGCCACAACGGCGCCGGGAAGACGTCGCTGCTCCGGGCCGCGGTCGGGCTGCTCCCGCTCCGCTCGGGCCGGGTGCTCCTCGACGGCGAGGACGTCAGCCGGCTCAGGCCGCACCAGCGGGTGCGCCGCGGGATCGGCTACGTCCCCCAGGGCCAGCAGTCCTTCGGCCAGATGACCACGCTGGAGAACCTCCAGCTGGTCGCCCGCCGCGACCGGGCCGCGATCGACGAGGTGCTCGACACCTTCCCGGCGCTGCGGGACCTGCTCGGGCGGCGCGCGGGCCTGCTCTCCGGAGGCCAGCGCCAGCAGCTCTCCATCGCCCGCACCCTGCTGACCCGGCCGCGGATGCTGATCCTCGACGAGCCGACCGAGGGCATCCAGCCCAACGTCGTGGCCGAGATCGAGCGCGTCGTGGCCGACCTGACCCGGCGCGGCGACCTCTCCGTCCTGCTGGTCGAGCAGCACGTGGGCTTCGCGCTGCGGGCCACCCAGGAGTACCACGTGCTGGCGGCGGGCCGTGTCGTCGCGCACGGGTCCACCGGCGACCACGCGGCCGCCGACGTGCGCGCCGTGATGGCGGTCTGAGGGGGCCGGGATGCGACTGACGCCCTCGGACACCGAGAAGCTGCTGCTCGCCGTCGCCGGCATGGTCGCGCGCGACCGCCTGGCCCGCGGCGTCCTGCTCAACCACCCGGAGGCCGTGGCGCTGCTCTCCACGTGGGTGCTCGAGGGCGCCCGCGAGGGACGTTCCGTGCCCGACCTGATGGCCGCGGGTCGGGAGGTGCTCACCCGTGACCAGGTGATGCCGGGCGTGCCGGAGATGCTCCACGACGTGCAGGTCGAGGCGACGTTCCCCGACGGTCGCAAGCTCGTCACCCTGCACGACCCCATCAGCTGACCGGCAGACCGCCACCCAGACCCACATCCAGGCCCACGTCCAGACCCACATCCAGACCCTGACAGGAGGAGAGGCATGACCACCTCCCCCCACGGGCCCGGCGCCCTGCGCCCGGCCCCTGGCACCCACGTGCTCAACGCCGACCGGACCGAGGCCGAGCGGCTCACGCTCGTCGTGCTCAACACCGGCGACCGCCCCGTCCAGGTCGGCTCCCACGTGCACCTCCCCGACGCCAACGCGGCGCTCGACCTCGACCGCGCGGCCGCCCACGGGTTCCGGCTGGACATCCCCTCGGGCACCTCGCGCCGCTTCGAGCCCGGCGCCTCGCGCACCGTCGACCTCGTGGCCCTGCGCGGCCGCCGCGTGGTCCCCGGGATCCAGCGCGGCAAGGACGGCGGTGCGCTGGATGGTTGAGATCTCCCGAGAGCGGTACGCCGCCCTCTACGGGCCGACGACCGGCGACCAGCTGCGGCTCGGGGACACCGACCTGTGGATCGAGGTCGAGCGGGACCTGACCTTCGGCGGCGAGGAGGCGGTCTTCGGGGGCGGCAAGTCGATCCGCGAGTCGATGGCCCAGTCGGCGCGCAGCCGCGCCGAAGGGGTGCCCGACACGGTCATCACCAACGTCGTCGTGCTGGACCACTGGGGAGTGGTCCGCGCCGACGTCGGCGTGCGGGACGGACGGATCGTGGCGCTCGGCCGCGCCGGGAACCCCGACGTCGCCGACGGCGTCCACCCCGACCTCGTGATCGGCCCCTCCACCGACGTCGTCTCGGGCGAGGGCCGGATCCTCACGGCCGGCGCGGTCGACGTCCACGTCCACTTCCTGTCGACCTCCCAGGTGCACGAGGCGCTGGCGACGGGCACCACCACCGTGGGCGGCGGCGGCACCGGACCCTCCGAGGGCTCGAAGGCCACGACCGTCACCCCCGGCGCCTGGCACCTGCGGACCGTGCACCGGGCGCTGGACCGGCTGCCGGTCAACGTGCTGCTCATGGGCAAGGGCAACACCGTCGGCGCGGAGGCCCTGCGGGAGCAGGCGCTCGCCGGGGCGGCCGCCTACAAGGTGCACGAGGACTGGGGCTCGACCCCCGCCGCGATCGACGCCGCGCTGCGGGCGGCCGCCGAGCACGGACTCCAGGTGACCCTGCACTCCGACAGCCTCAACGAGGCTGGCTTCCTCGAGTCGACGCTCGCGGCGATCGGCGGCCGCAGCATCCACGCCTTCCACGCCGAGGGCGCCGGTGGCGGGCACGCGCCCGACATCATGAAGGTCGCCTCGCTCCCCCACGTGGTCCCGGGCTCCACCAACCCGACGCTCCCGCACACCGTCAACACGGTCGCCGAGCACCTCGACATGCTGATGGTCTGCCACCACCTCAACCCGCGGGTCCCCGAGGACCTGGCCTTCGCGGAGTCCCGGATCCGGGCGACCACCATCGCGGCCGAGGACGTCCTGCACGACATGGGTGCCATGTCTGTCACCTCCAGCGACGCCCAGGCCATGGGCCGGATCGGCGAGGTGGTCTGCCGGACCTGGCAGGTCGCCCACGTGATGAAGCTCCGGCGCGGCAGCCTCGGGACGTCGCTGCCCGCCGACAACGAGCGGGCCCGCCGCTACGTCGCCAAGTACACGATCAACCCCGCGGTCGCCCACGGCATCGGCCACGAGGTCGGCTCGGTCGAGGTGGGCAAGATGGCCGACCTGGTCCTGTGGGACCCCCGGTTCTTCGGCATCCGTCCCGACCTCGTGATGAAGGGCGGCGCCCTGGTGCGCGGCGCGCTGGGGGACCCCAACGCCTCCATCCCCACCCCGCAGCCGGTGCTGCTGCGCCCCGCGCTCGTCGACGGCGACGGCAGCGACCACGCCGTCACCTTCGTCTCCCCCGCCGCGCTGGCCGACGGGCTCGCCGAGCGGCTCGGTCTGGCGCGCCGCCTCGTCGGCATCACCGACACGCGCGACGTGGGGAAGGCCGACATGGTCAACAACGACGTGTGCCCGACCATCGACATCGACCCGGAGACCTTCGCGATCGACGTGGACGGCGAGCGCGTGGAGCCCGCCCCCGCCACCGAGCTCCCCCTGGCCCAGCTCTACTCGCTCTTCTGAGGACCCGCCCCCGCCATGGAGACCCCGACCGGACCCGTTCCCTCCCGCCGGGCGGCACCCGCCGTCCCCGTGGCCGGGGCGTCCTCGCACGCTCTGGCCCTGCTGCTGGCCGACGCACGGCTCCCGGTCGGGGGCCACACGCAGTCGGGCGGTCTCGAGCCGGCCCTCCAGCGGGGCCTGAGCCCCGACGGGCTGCCCGGCTACTGCCGGACCAGGCTGGCCACCGTGGCGCGCACCGAGGCCGCGACCGCCGTGGTCACGGCGTACGCCGCGCGGCACGGTGGCGACCTGGACCTCGTCCACGCGCACTGGGCCGCGCGCACCCCGTCGGACGCCCAGCGCAGCACGGCGTACGAGCTCGGCCGCGCGCTGCTCAGGCTGGGCCGCAGGGTGTGGCCCGAGGACCCGCTGCTGGCCGGGTGGTCGCTGCCCACCGCGCGCCCGCTGGTCCTCGGCGCGGTCGCCGCCGCGGCCGGGCTCGCCGCGGCCGACCTGGCCCGCGTCACCGGGTACGACGACGTCCAGACCGTCCTCGCCGCCGGGCTCAAGCTGGCCCCGGCGGACCCGCTCCAGGCCGTGGTCTGGACCCGGCAGCTGCTGCCCGCCGTGGACGCGCTCGTCGACGCCGTCCACGGCCTCACCGACCCTGCCGACATCCCGTCCGGCAGCGCCCCGCAGATCGAGGAGTGGGCGCAGGCCCACGCCCGCACCACCAGGAGGTTGTTCCGTGCCTGAGCCCCGTCAGACCCTGAGGCTGGGGGTGTGCGGTCCCGTGGGGACCGGCAAGAGCTCCCTGATCGCCACCCTGTGCCGCGAGCTCGGCCGCTCGCACGCCCTCGCGGTGGTGACCAACGACATCTACACCGACGAGGACGCCCGCTTCCTGCGGTCGGCCGGCGTCCTCGACCCCGAGCGGATCGTCGGGGTCGAGACCGGGGCGTGCCCGCACACCGCGATCCGCGACGACGTGAGCGCCAACCTCGCGGTCGTCGAGGACCTCGAGGAGCGCTTCGAGCCGCTCGACCTCGTGCTCGTGGAGTCGGGTGGCGACAACCTGACGGCGACCTTCTCCCCCGCCCTGGTCGACGCCCAGGTCTTCGTGCTCGACGTCGCGGGCGGCGGCGACGTCGCCCGCAAGGGGGGCCCCGGCATCGAGCGCGCCGACCTGCTGGTGGTCAACAAGACCGACCTCGCCCCGCACGTCGGCGTCGACCTGGCGCGCATGGTGGCCGACGCCACCGCGGCGCGCGGGGGCCGTCCCGTGGTGGCCCTGAGCCGGCACGACCCCGACTCCGTCGACCGCCTCGCCGGCTGGGTCCTGGACCGCCTCGAGGCTCTGCGCGCCGGGGTGCTGGAGCCCCAGGACCCCGGGCCGATGCCGGCGCACACGCACCACCACACCCACACGCACGACCACGACCCGGCGCCGCAAACCTCCTCCGCGGGAGCCGCGCGTGCGTGAGGCCCTCACCACCCGCGTCCGGGTCCTGGGCATCCCCGGCTCCCCCGCCGCGGTGCGTGCGGCGGGCGGCGCCTTCCGCGTGCAGGTCCTGGACCGGGGGCCGGGTCGCGCCCACGTCGCGCTGGTCCCCACCACCGCCCTGCTGCTCGCGGGCGACCACGTGCGGGTGGAGGTCGAGGTGGGGACGGGGTGCCGGCTCGAGGTCACCGAACCGACCGGGACCGTCGCCTACGACATGCACGGCGACTCCGCGGCCTGGGAGCTCGACGTGCGGGTGGGCGACGGGTCGGGGGTCGTCTGGGGCACCCCCGAGCTGGTGGTGAGCGAGGGGGCGCGGGTCCGCCGTCGGACGACGCTCCGGCTCGAGGGCGACGCGACCTGCCTGCTCCGCGAGACCCTGGTGCTCGGGCGCGCCGGGGAGACGGCCGGGCGCCTGCTGACCAGCACCGAGGTGACCCGCGACGGCCGGCCCGTGCTGGTGGAGGAGCTGGCCGCCGGTCCCGGGGCCCAGGTGCCCGGGGTGCTGGGCCGGCACCGCGTGGTCGACCAGGTGCTGGACCTGCGGACGGGCGCGGCACCCGACGACGTCCCGGAGCCAGGCGACACCACCCGGCTGCGCCTGGAGGCCGGCGGCGTGCTGCACCGACGGCTCGCCGACTCCGCCCACCAGGGCTGTCTCGACGCCCTCTGGGCCGGGCTGGTGCGGGCGCACGCCGGGGCCGCCTGACGGCGCCGGAGGCGCGGACTCTGGCAGGATCGCCCGCGTGACCGACACCCGCCGCCTGATGCTCCTCGACACCGCCTCGCTCTACTTCCGCGCCTACTTCGGGGTGCCCGAGATCAAGGCGCCCGACGGCACCAACGTCAACGCCGTGCGGGGCCTGCTGGACTTCATCGCCCGCCTGGTCGCCGACTACCGCCCCACCGACCTGGTCTGCTGCTGGGACGACGACTGGCGCCCGCAGTGGCGGGTCGACCTGCTGCCCTCCTACAAGGCCCATCGGGTGGTCGCCGAGCGGGAGCAGTCCCCCGACGTCGAGGAGGTGCCCGATCCGTTGCAGGTGCAGGTGCCCCTGATCCTCGAGGTGCTCGCGGCCCTCGGCATCCGGGTGGTCGGGGCGGCAGACCACGAGGCCGACGACGTGATCGGGACCCTGGCCACCGGGGCCGGCATGCCCGTCGACATCGTCACCGGCGACCGCGACCTCTTCCAGCTCGTCGACGACGAGGCGCAGGTGCGGGTGCTCTACACCGCGCGGGGCGTCGGGAAGCACGAGCGCGTCACCAACGACGTCGTGCGGGAGAAGTACGGCGTCGACGCCCACCAGTACGCCGACTTCGCGACGCTGCGCGGGGACGCCTCCGACGGGCTGCCGGGGGTCGCCGGAGTGGGCGAGAAGACCGCCGCCACCCTGCTGGGCCGGTTCGGCGACGTCCCCGGCATCGTCGCGGCCGCCCAGGACCCCGCCTCCGACCTCGCACCGGGGCCGCGACGCAAGGTCAAGGACGCCCTCGACTACCTGGCCGTCGCCCCCCGGGTGGTGGCCGTCGTCCGCGACCTCGACCTCGGGGAGGTCGACACCACCCTGCCCCGGACCCCGGCCGACCACGAGGCCGTCGTGGCGCTGGCCGACCGGTGGAACCTCGAGGGCTCGCTCGCCCGCGCGGTCACCGCCCTGGCCGAGCGCTGACCCGTGGCCGGTCCGGGCCTTGCCCGGGGTTCCTAGGGTGGCGGGCATGACTCGTATCGCCGTCGTCGGGGGCCACGGCCAAGTGGCCCGACACCTGCACCCGCTGCTCGTCGGCGCCGGGCACCAGCCCGTGGCGCTCGTCCGCAAGGAGGAGCAGCGCGCAGCCCTGGAGGCCATGGGGGCCGAGGTGCGGCTCCTCGACATCGAGCAGGACGACGCCGCCGCCTTCGCCCGCGCCTTCGACGGCTGCCACGCGGTGGTCTTCGCGGCCGGTGGCGGCCCCGACGGCAACGTGGTGCGCAAGCGTACGGTCGACCTGGAGGGGTCCCTGAAGTCGGTCGAGGGGGCGCGGCAGGCGGGCATCTCCCGCTTCGTCCAGGTCTCCGCCATCTCGGTCGACGACCCCCTGCCCGACGACACCGCCGAGGTGTGGCGCGCCTACGTCGAGGCCAAGCGCGACGCCGACGCGGCCCTGCGCGAGAGCGACCTGGACTGGACGATCCTGCGTCCCGGCGCGCTCCTCGACGACGAGCCGACCGGCCGCGTCACCCTCGGGCCGACGGTGGAGCCGGGCGGGGTGCCCCGGGCCGACGTCGCCGCCGTCGTCGCCGAGGTGCTCGACTCCGGCGCCGGCATCGGCGCTCAGTGGGAGCTCGTCTCCGGGGAGACCCCGGTGGCGGAGGCGGTGGCCGCGGCGCCTACTCGGTGAGCGCCGAGTAGGCCACCACCCCGCGGCGCAGCCGGTCGACCGTCTCCCGGGCGACGGCGCGCAGCGGGCTGCCCGACGCGGCGTCCGCGACCTGCCCGGCCAGGTCGAGGAGCTGCTTCATCCACCGGACGAAGTCGCCAGCGGCCAGGTCGATCGCCCCCAGCACGTCGTCCAGGTCGTCGCCCTCGGCCCAGCGGTGGGCCGCCCAGGCGAACCCGAGGTCCGGCTCCCGCAGGAAGTCGAGCCGGTGCTCCTTCTCCAGCGCGTCGAGGTGGCCCCAGAGCCGGACCATCTCGCCGATGACGTCGCGGGCGCGGCCGGGCGGCATCCGGGGCGGGCTCGCGTCGTCGGCGCGCCGGGTCTCGTAGACCAGCACCGAGAGCACGGCGGCGAGCTCCGACGGGTCGAGGTCGTCCCAGAGCCCCTGCCGCAACGACTCCGCAGCCACCAGGTCCATGTCGGTGTAGATCCGGCGCAGCCGGGCCCCGCGCTCGGTCACGGTGTCGCCGTCGAGGTAGTCGAGCGCGACCAGCACCTCGCACACCCGGTCGAAGATCCGGGCCACGGTGTTGGTGCGCTGCTCGACCCGCCGGCGCAGCGTGGCGGAGTCGCGGGACAGCTTGAACCACCGCTCCGCCCACCGGGCGTGGTCCTCCCGCTCGGGGCACTGGTGGCACGGGTGCTGCTTGAGCTGGCGCCGCAGCTCGTCGATGCGACGGTCGGAGGCGCTCTCGCCGGGCGCCTGGCCGCGCGCCGAGCGTCGCCGCGGGGGCGGGGTCAGGTCGTGCGTCCGGGCGCGGAGCGCGCTGGCGAGGTCGCGCCGCATCTGCGGGTTGCGACCGTTGAACGAACGCGGGATGCGCACCCGGGTGAGCGCCTCGACCGGGCTCGGGAAGTCCATGGGCGCCAGGCGTCGGGCCTGCCGGTCGGCCGTCACCACGTACGGACGCGGCTCGTCGGGGTTCCCCAGCCCGGGGTCGACGACGACGGCGAAACCGGCGAACTTGCCCGTCGGCACCTGGATCACGTCGCCCGGCTTCAGCCGCTGCAGGGACGCCAGCGCCTCGTCGCGGTCGCTCGACCGACGGGCCCGGGAGGCCGCCTTCTCCTCGTCGGAGACCTGCCTCCGCAGGCCGGCGTACTCCATGAAGTCGCCGAGGTGGCAGGTGGCGGCCTCGGCGTACCCGTCGAGCGCCTCCTCGGCCTTGTGCAGCTGCTTGGCGAGCCCCACCACGGCACGGTCGGCCTGGAACTGGGCGAAGGACATCTCCAGCAGCTCGCGGGCCCGCTCCCGCCCGAACTGGTGGACCAGGTTGACGGCCATGTTGTAGGACGGGCGGAACGACGAGCGGAGCGGATAGGTCCGCGTGGAGGCGAGGCCCGCGAGCTCTCGCGGGTCGGTGCCGGGCTGCCACATCACGACGGCGTGCCCCTCGACGTCGAGCCCGCGACGCCCCGCGCGCCCCGTCAGCTGGGTGTACTCGCCCGGGGTGATGTCGGCGTGGTTCTCGCCGTTCCACTTGCTCAGCTTCTCGATCACCACCGTGCGCGCCGGCATGTTGATGCCGAGGGCCAGGGTCTCCGTGGCGAAGACCACCTTGCACAGCCCGCGCGCGAAGAGCTCCTCCACGCACTGCTTGAAGGTGGGCAGCATCCCGGCGTGGTGTGCGGCGACGCCACGGCTCAGCCCGTCGAGGAACTCGTGGTAGCCGAGCACCTGCAGGTCGGCGTCGGGCAGGTGGCGGCAGCGCTCCTCCACGAAGGCGGAGATCTCGTCACGCTCCTCGGGCGTGGTCAGCCGCACCCCGGCCGACAGGCACTGGGTGACGGCGGCGTCGCAGCCCACGCGGCTGAAGATGAAGACGATGGCGGGCAGCATCCCGCGCCGTTCCAGCTGGTCGATGACGTCCACCCGGCTCGGGATCCAGACGCGGCGCCCGTTGCCGACGGCGCGGGGGCTCTTGGACGACCCCGGCTTCCCCTTGCGCGGCGAGCGCCTGTCCCGCATCAGGCGAGAGCTCGCCCAGTCGTCGCGCGCGACGCGGAGCAACTCGTCGTTGACGGGTGCCCCCTCCTTGACGAACCCCGCGCTGGCGTCGACGTCCGAGCTGGCGAAGAGGTCCAGGATCCTCCGCCCGACCATCACGTGCTGGAAGAGCGGGACCGGACGCCGCTCCTCCACGACCGTCGTCGTGTCGCCGCGTACCGTCGCCAGCCACTCGCCGAACTCCTCGGCGTTCGAGACCGTCGCGGAGAGCGAGACCACCGACACCGAGTCGGGCAGGTGGATGATGACCTCCTCCCAGACCGCGCCCCGCGCGCGGTCCGCGAGGTAGTGCACCTCGTCCATCACCACGAACCCGAGCCCGGTGAGGGTCTGCGAGCCGGCGTAGAGCATGTTGCGCAGCACCTCGGTGGTCATCACCACCACGGGCGCCTCCCCGTTGACCGTGTGGTCCCCGGTCAGCAGGCCGACGTTCTCGGCCCCGTGCCGCGCGACCAGGTCGTGGTACTTCTGGTTGGAGAGCGCCTTGATGGGCGTCGTGTAGAAGCACTTGCGACCCGTCGCCAGCGCGAGGTGCACGGCGAACTCCCCCACGACGGTCTTCCCGGAGCCGGTCGGGGCGGCGACCAGCACGCCCCGCCCCTCCTCGATCTCGCGGCAGGCCCGGAGCTGGAAGTCGTCCAGCCCGAACGGGTAGCTCCCCGTGAACTCCGCGAGGACGGGGTGCTGGCGTTGCCGGCGGTAGGCGGCGTACGCCTCGGACGGACTGGTCATGACCACACCTTCAGCGCCGCGGGGACGCACTCGATCGTGAGGGGCAGGGGGGCGAACCGCTCGCCGTCGGCGTAGGCGACGATCCCGGGGGCGGCGATGGTCACCTTGCGGACCCGGTGGTGCTCGTACTGGGGATGGGTGACGTGGCTGCCGGTGAAGAGCCGGGGGTAGGTCCGGACGAGGCCGGCGCGGCTCATCGGTCGGATCATCACCACGTCGAGCAGCCCGTCGTCGAGCAGGGCGCCCTCGGTGATCCGCAGGCCGCCCCCGAACGAGGGACCGTTGCCGACGGCCACCAGCATCGCGTCCAGGCGCCGCGCGGCGCCGTCCAGCTCGAGCCGGTAGGGCAGCGGCTCGAACGTGCGCAGCTCGGCCAGCGTCGCGAGGTTGTAGCGCATCTGGCCGCGCGGCCACCGCATGGCGTTGGCGCGCTCGTTGACGACCGCGTCGAAGCCGGCCGCGAGCACGGTGAGGAAGAAGCGGCCGCCGGCGCGGGCCAGGTCGACCGTGCGGGTGCGGTTGGCGACCACCCGGTCGGCGGCGGCCACCGGGTCGCGACGGGGCAGGTCGAAGTAGCGGGCGACGTCGTTGCCCGTCCCGGTGGGGACGATCCCGAGAGGGACGTCGGTGCCTCCGACGGCCTGCAGCGCCAGGTTGACCATCCCGTCGCCGCCGCAGACCACGACGCCGTCGACCCCGTCGCGCACCGCCCGGACGGCGAGCTCGGTGGTCTCGTCGGGGTCGCGCCCGACGAGCTCGCGGACGACGAGCCCGCTGTCCCTCAGCCGCGTCACCGCCAGCGTCGCGTGCGCGAGGCCCCTCCCCCGCCCGGCGGCGGGGTTGGTGAGGAAGGCGATCTCCCGGCGAGGCTGCACGCCTCGACCCTAGCGACCGGATGGTGCCCGACGTGGTTGCTGCTCCCCGATGCGCAGGTGTGCCGCGAAGCGCTCGGGCGGGGCACCGACCGCGAGGGCCAGCCGGACGAGCGACTCGAGCACGAGGCCGGCGTCGAACCCGGTCCCGGGGACGGCCACGGTGAGCCGGCCCTCCCGCTCCGCCAGCAGCACCTGCCCGTGCTGCCAGGCCTGGTGGGCTCGGACCCGGGGCGGGTCCGCGACCACGGGGGCCGGGTAGGCCTCGTCGACGGCCAGGAGGTCGCACGGCAGCTGCTCGCCCGCGGCTCCGGTCAGCCGGCCCGCGACCAGGTGGCCGCTGCGCAACCCCTGCTCCGGGCTCCAGGTGACCTCCCCGGTGCCGAGCCACTCGGGCAGCTCGAACGGGTCCACGTCCTCGAGGCCCACGGGCTCCGCGGGGGTCACAGCGGGGACGCCTCGTCGTCGGCCCAGGTCGGCCCGGCTGCCGCCCGGCGCGCCCGCCAACGGTCCGTGGCGCGGGCGATCCCCTCGGCGACCAGGAAGAGCAGCATCATCGGCAGCGCCAGCATGAGCATGGAGAACGGGTCGGTGGACGGCGTCGCCACCGCCGCGAAGACGAAGGTGCCGATGATGATCCAGGGCCGGTGACGGCCGATGGCGGCGCCGCTCACCACGCCCGCCAGGTTGAGCATCACCACGAAGAGCGGGATCTCGAAGGCGACGCCGAAGACCAGCAGCATCCGGGTGAAGAAGGAGAAGTAGTCGCCGAACTCGACGAGGTTCTCCAGCTCGGACTGGGTGAAGCCGATGAGGACCTCCAGCCCCTTCGGCAGCACGTAGTAGCCGACCGCCACGCCGGCCAGGAAGAGCGGACCGGCGACGGCGGCGAACACGCGCGTCCACTTCTTCTCCTGCCGGTGCAGGCCGGGGACCACGAAGCCCCAGATCTGGAAGAGCCAGTAGGGGCTGGAGGCCACGAGGGCCGCCACCCCGCAGAGCTTGAGCTGGAGCATCAGCGGGCCCGTGGCGCCCTGCACGAAGGCCTTGGTCTCGACGCTCTGACCGAGCTGGTCCCGCGCCTCGTTGTACGGGCCGAGCACGAGGCCGAAGAGCTGGTCGTAGAAGAAGAGCGCGACGACGAAGGCCCCGAAGAGCACCAGGACGGAGCGCAGCAGGCGGGCTCGGAGCTCCCGGAAGTGGTCGCCGAGCGGCATCCGGCCGTCGGGCCCGACGGGGTGCTTCGGAGTCCCTCTCAGGACCTCGACCAGGCCGCGCACCATCCCCGTCAGGGGCGGTCGTCGGGACGGGTCTCGTCGGGGCCGCCGAGGCGTCGGGCCTCGATCTCGCGCTCCTCCGGAGTCTTGTCGTCGTCCATCAGGCCCTTGGTCTCCGCCTTGAAGATCCGCAGGGCACGGCCGCTCCCCCGGGCCAGCTCGGGGAGCTTGGAGGCGCCGAAGAGGAGGACGATGACAGCCAGGATGAGCAGCAGCTCGGTCGGGCCGAGACCGGCGATCTGCGGGTTCAGGTTCATGTCATTCCTCGTGGGTGCGGGTGCGACCTTGCCATGCTACTGCTCGGGGCGTCGTACAGGGCGAGGGCGTCCCCCGCCGCCTGTCGACATGTCCAAACCAGGTCGGGCGGCCCCAGCACGTCGGCGTGCGGTGCGAGGCGCAGCGCGAGCCGCACCAGCCACCGCGGGTCGCCCACGCGGAGGTCGACCTCGAGCAGACCCTCCCCGACGTGGCGCACCTCCTCGACGGGGTAGTACTCCGGGACCCAGTGGGCACCGGGGCGCAGCCGCAGGGTGGCCAGCCTGCCCTCGCGGGCGTGGGCGAAGAGCGCCTCGGAGAGGTCGGTGGGCGCCTCGTCGTGGGCATCGGCGGGCTCCTCGAGGACCTCGAGCGCGTGGATCCGGTCGAGGCGGAAGACGCGTCGGCCCTCGGCCGAGCGGCACCACGCCTCGAGGTAGTCGAAGCCGCCCTGCGTCCAGAGCCGGACCGGGTCCACCACCCGTTCGCCCGCCTCGTCCCGGGTGGGGACCCAGTAGGTGAGCCGGACCTGGCGGCCCTCGGCCACGGCCCGCTCGAGCGTCGTCCGCACCTCGGCCGCCTCGGGGTCGGTCCCGTCGAGCTCGACCTGGCGGTGGGCGCTGCCGTCGGCCGCCGCCTGCTCCAGCTTGGCGAGGGTCCGGTCGACGACCTCGCGGGTCGCGCCGGGCGAGCTGTCCCGGACGGCGCGCAGCGCCACGATCAGCGCCGTGGCCTCGGTGGGGGTCAGGCGCAGCGGACGGGAGAGGTAGTCGGCGTTGGAGACCCGGATGACGCCGTCGGCGTCCTCGCCCTCGAGGGCGTCGAGGTCGACGTCGATGAGGTCGTCGGGGTAGCCGCCGGGGAGCCCGCACATGAGCAGCACCTTGAGGTCGCGCACCACCTGCTGCGTGGTGGTGCCCAGCGCCTCGGCGGCGTCCTCGAGGCGGACCGAGCCCCTCGCGTGGAGCAGCGGGACCAGGGTGAGGAGGCGCGCCACCTGCTCACGGGCGCCGGTGCCGGCCGAGCTCATGGCGTCCCCTCCCCAGCGCCGGCCAGCGCGGTGAGCCTGTCCCGGACGTCGTCCACCAGCGCCGCCGGGGCCTCGACGAAGGCGTCGGCGCCGCAGGTCAGGACCTCGTCGGCCACCGTCCGACCGTGCCCGTGCACGGTGAGCCGGTCCCACGTCGTACGACGGTCGGGGCCCGGCACGTCCGCCTCGACCTGGACGGCCATCCGGCGCAGGGCGTGCCCGGCGCCGGCCCGGACCAGCAGCGTGGCCACCTCGTGGTCGGGCGGGGAGACGAGCCGCAGGGCGACGGCCCGGATGTCGGTGCCGTCAGGGACCTCGTAGGCCCCGGGCTCCCCGACGAGTCGCGCGGCCCCCTCGACGCGGGAGAGACGAAAGACGCGCTCCTCGCCGCGGTCGGTGTCGAACCCGACGGCGTACCAGCGCCCGGAGTGCCGGACCACCCCCCAGGGCTGCAGGTGGCGGGTCGTCGCGGAGCCCTCGCCCGGCCGGCGGTAGCCGAAGACCACCGGACGCCGCTCCTGGGTCGCCAGCCAGAACGTGTCGAAGGCCGGCTCGTCGGCGCCGATGCGCGGCTCCACCACGTCCAGGGCGCCCACGTCGACCGGGACGTCGGCCGCGGCCAGCTTGCGGAGCGCCTCGGTGGTGGCGTCGGCGAGCGTGGCGTGCTGCCAGACCTTGCCGGCCAGGCCGACGACCGCGGCCTCGTCGGCGTCGAGGCTGATCTCGGGCAGCGCGAGCTCGTCGGGACGGATGCGGTAGCCCACCTCGTCGACGAAGTAGGCGTCCAGGGTGCCGACCTCGACCGGCACGCCGAGGCTGCGCAGCTCCTCCTTGTCACGGTCGAACATCCGCTCGAACGCTTCCTCCCCCTGGTCGGGGTAGAGGATCTCGCGGATCCGGGACTTGGGGACGAAGCGCTGCTGCACCAGCAGCATGATGAGCAGGTTGAGCAGGCGCTCGCTCTTCCGGCCGGCCAACGTCGTCCCGTCCCCTCAGGCCCCGGTCAGACGGCCGCGAGGATGTCGACGACGAAGTAGAGGGTGTCGGTCCCCTTGATCCCCGCGTCGGGGTTGCCCTTCTTCCCGTAACCCAGGGCCGGCGGGATCGCCACGACCACGCGCGACCCGACGGTCTCGCCGACCAGGGACTGGTCCCAGCCGTCGACGACGGCGCCGACGCCGATCTCGAACGACGTGGGCTCGCCGCGCGAGTAGGACTCGTCGAACGGCTCGTCGCCCCCGTAGACCTGGCCCAGGTAGTTGACGTAGATGGTCTGGCCCTTCTCGACGACCGGGCCGTCGCCCTTGACCGTCTTGGTCACCCAGAGCTTGCCGTTGTTCTCGGGCGTGCCCTCGAAGTCGAAGCCGGTGACCTTGCCGCCCTCTTCGACGATCGCGGGGGCCCACTTGGCGGGCTCCCGCTCCTCGCCCTGGGGGCCGGTGGGGACCTTGCTGAGGAGCTCGGTCACGAAGAGCACGCTGTCCTTGTTGCCGATGCCCAGCTGGGGGTTGCCGCCCTCGCCGTAGGCGTCCTCGGCCGAGGCCGCGACCGCCACCGTGGAACCGACCTTCTGGCCCAGCAGGCCGGCCTGCAGGCCGGGCAGCAGGGTGTCGTTGAGCGAGATGACCTGCGGCTGCTCCATCTCGTAGGAGTTGTAGACCTCCTTCTCGTCGTAGCCGTTGCCGATCCAGATGTGGGCCAGGACGCTGTCGCCGGTCTTCGTCTCGTCGCCCTCGCCGTCCACGAGGACCTCGGTCTCGACCTCGTCGGGGTCCAGCTGGCCCTCCCACTCGACCTTCGGGGCCTTCCCCGAATCGGCCGAGATGCTCACCGACTCGATGCCGGCACCGGAGCCGCCCTCCTCGCCGGAGTCACTGCCGCAGGCAGCGAGGGTGAGCAGGCTGAGGGCGACCGTGGAGGCGGCCAGGGCACGACGAGGCACGAGGTTCAACTTTCGCGTGGGGACGACGGAGCGCGGCCACCCTATCCGGGGGACCTGAGAATTCCCCGCCGCCACTCACATGCCGTCGATGAGCCGCTGCACCCGCTCGTCGTGGGCGCGGAACGGGTCCTTGCAGAGCACCGTCCGCTGCGCCTGGTCGTTGAGCTTGAGGTGCACCCAGTCCACGGTGAAGTCGCGGCGGCGCTCCTGCGCGGTCCGGATGAACTCGCCGCGCAGCCGCGCCCGCGTGTTCTGCGGCGGGACCGACTTCGCCTCGAAGATCTTCAGGTCGTTGGTGACCCGCGCGACGGCTCCGCGCTTCTCCAGCAGGTAGTAGAGGCCCCGGCCGCGGTGGATGTCGTGGTACGCCAGGTCGAGCTGGGCCACCCGGGCGTGCCCCAGGGGCAGCCCGTGCTTGTGCCGGTAGCGGTCGATCAGCTTCCACTTGATCACCCAGTCGAGCTCGCGGTCGACGAGGCCCAGGTCCTCCGACTCCACGGCCTTCAGGCCCCGCTCCCACAGGTCGAGCGTCCGCTCGATCAGCGGCGTCGAGATGCCGCGCCTGTCCACGAACTCGCGCGCCTTGCCGAGGTACTCCGCCTGGATCTCCAGGGCGCTGGCCTCCCGGCCGTTGGCCAGGCGCACCTTGCGGCGGCCGGTCATGTCGTGGGAGATCTCGCGGATGGCCCGGATCGGGTTCTCCATGGTGAGGTCGCGCATCACCACGCCCTCCTCGATCATCCGCAGGACGAGGTCGCAGGAGGCCACCTTGAGCATCGTGGTGGTCTCGCTCATGTTGGAGTCGCCGACGATCACGTGGAGGCGCCGGTACTTCTCGGCGTCGGCGTGGGGTTCGTCGCGGGTGTTGATGATGGGCCGGCTCCGCGTGGTCGCGCTGGAGACGCCCTCCCAGATGTGCTCGGCGCGCTGGGAGACGGAGTACGACGCCCCCCGCGGGGTCTGGCTGACCTTGCCCGCCCCGACGAGGATCTGGCGGGTCACCAGGAACGGGATCAGCACGTCGGCGAGGCGGGAGAACTCGCCCGCACGCCCGACGAGGTAGTTCTCGTGGCAGCCGTAGGAGTTGCCGGCGGAGTCGGTGTTGTTCTTGAACAGGTAGATGTCGCCGGAGATGCCCTCGTCGTGCAACCGCTGCTCGGCGTCCAGGAGGAGCCCCTCGAGCACCCGCTCCCCCGCCTTGTCGTGGGTGACGAGCTCGGTGACGTCGTCGCACTCGGGCGTGGCGTACTCGGGGTGGCTGCCCACGTCGAGGTAGAGCCGGGCGCCGTTGCGCAGGAAGACGTTGCTGCTGCGACCCCAGGAGACCACCTTGCGGAAGAGGTAGCGGGCGACCTCGTCGGGGCTGAGGCGGCGCTGGCCCTTGAACGTGCACGTGACGCCGTACTCGTTCTCGATCCCGAAGATCCGACGGTCCATGGACCCACCCTAGGGCCCACCCGGTGGAGCGAGGGGCGAACGCGCGGGGTGGCTCAGGGTCCGTCGAGGGAGCCGAGCACCTGGTGGAGCTCGCGCACCCGCTCCTCGGGGACGTCCTCGGGCAGGCCGGCGTAGAACGACAGGACGTAGGTGACGGTGTCGTCGGGGGCGTAGTAGAAGTAGCTGACGCTCAGCTCCCCGGCGTCGGCGCGCACGACCTGTGCCGGCAGGGTGCGCCCACCCACGACGACCTCGCCGTCCTGGACGACCTCGTCCGCCTCCTCGCTGCGCTCGGCCATCAGCTCCTCGGGCGAGCGTCCGGCCTCGCCCTGGACGGCGAGGTCGAAGCCGGCGTCCTCGGTCTCGCTGACCGCCTGGACGGGTGCGACCATCTCGTAGGACCGCGGCACCCGCCACGTGAGCCGACCCGGGACCCCCTCGAGCCGGACCCGCTGCGGGGGGCCGAGCAGGTCGTCGCCGGGGTCGTCCGGCGAACCCGGCCACGGCCAGGCGACGGCCGTGCCGGACGCCGTCTCCGGCGCGGACCCGTCGGCCCCGCCCCCCTGCGCGGGGGCGGTGGCCTCGCCGGACGCCGTGCCCCCGCCCTCGTCCGAGGACCCGCCGCACCCGGCGAGCACACCCAGCACCGCGCACAGCAGCAGCGGGACGGCCCCGCGTCCGTGGCGTCCTGCGGTCATCTTCGTCCTCCTCGGTGTCACGGCTCGACCGACGTCTCCGCGCGGGCGGTCCGCCCCGGTCCGAGCTCGGCATCGCCACAGGCCGCACCCAGCCTGCTGATCGTCCTGTTGGTGGCGGGGTCCTCGGGGTCGATGCAGACCGCGTGGGTCGTGTCCCCCGGCTTCCAGTCGCGGTCGTTCACGAACCCCGTGCTCTCCCACCACCGTCCGTCGGCGGAGTAGCGGAAGGTGATCTCGTGGCCCCGGGTGCTGCCGACCGCGCTGCGCCGGGAGTCCACCACGAACCCGGTGACCTCCTGGGTCAGCCCCGAGTCGTCGCCGGTCTCACCGCCCCCGCGGGCGAGGAGGGCGACGGCCCCGAGGGCGATGCCGAAGGTCACCGCGAGGACGACGGCGAAGGCCAGGCAGCCCTTCACGGCTCCTGCCCGGCACGGACCTCGATGCTGCCGAGCACCGCACGCTCGGTGTCGCGTCCGGCGTCGGAGTCGTCGACGGTGAGCTGGAGGACGTGCATCAGGGCGCCGTCCGTGGTGACCACGACGGTGGTGCGGACGTCGAGGCCGTGCACGGTCCCGGTGACCCGACCGGCGCGGTGGGCGCGGGCACCCGCCACCGGCACGAGCAGGTCCCGTTCCACCTCGTGGTCGGCCTCCCCGTCCAGCCGTCCCACCGCCTGGGCGAGCTCCCAGGTCAGGTGGTGGCTGACCCCGGTGGCGTCCCCCAGCTGCGTCGTCCGGGCTGCCACGGAGAGGTTGAGCAGGGGCTGGCCGTCCCCGACCCACTGCCACATCCGTCCGTGCCGGCCCGAGAACCGGCGCATCCCCTCCGCGGGGGCCGCCAGCCTCACGGGCCCCAGGTCGACCGGGACCACGACGGGGGCGACGGGGCCGACGTGATGCCCGGTCATCGCAGCTCCTTCGGGTCCATGCGGATCACGAAGTCCTGGTCGTAGGGTCGCACCCACACCTGCTGCGCCGTCTCCACGGAGCCGCCGTACCGCACCTCGGCCTCGGCGATCTTCAGGTCGACCTCGTGTTCTCCGCTGGCGATGTCGACGGTGCCCGTGGTCCGCACGATCACCTGCCCGTGGTCGAGCGCCAGGCCGGCGGCCCGGTCGAGGTCGCCGCCCCGCATGGCCGCGTCGAACTCGTCGAAGTGCCGGCTGTCACGGCTCATCTTGACCTCGACGTCCACGCCTCCGCCGGTGGTGGAGTTCTGCACCGGGATCCCCAGCTTCTCGGTGGCGTAGCCGGCACCGACCTTGCCCGAGAGCGTCACGTCCTGGGTGGCCCCGTGCCGGTCGATCCGCGCCTCGGCCGCGAGCTCGGCGCTCGCGCTCCAGTCGGTGCCCTTGCGCCCGACCTCCGCCTCGACGCTGGCGGCGAACTTCACGCCGTACTCCTCCTTCACCCAGTCGTAGTACCCGTCGACGCGACCGCTGCCCTCGCCCCGGGCCCACTCCGCGTCGAACTCGAGCTCGCCCTTGGCGTACATCCCCGTCTTGAAGCTGGTGACGTCCTGCTCCTGGATGTAGTCGGCGACGTTCTTGGCCACGGCGTAGGGCGCCTTCGGCAGGTCGGTCCACCCGAGGTCGAGGGCCCGGTCGTCGAGCCCGTCGAGGAACGCCCGTGCCTCCTCGGCCGACCCGAAGGTCAGCTCGAGGTCGGTGGTGAGACCGGCGGACGCGTCCACCTCGGCGCCGCCGATCTCGATCTCGCGGCCGAGGCCGCCCTCCAGCTGCAGGACCATGACGACCTTGCCGTCCGCCATCACGCGGTAGGTCGCGCGCGCCGCCCCCTCGAGCTCCCAGGAGGCCAGCTCCCCCTCGGCCTCGAGGAAGAACTGGAGGGTCTCCAGCGCCACGTCCTGGCCGTAGCGCTCCGCGATCTCGCGGGGCGTCAGGTGCTCCAGCGCGCTGGGCAGCTGGCTGACCGCGTCGTCGAGCGACCCGCTGCCGCCCTCCACCTCTCCCGCGACGGCGGCGTCGAGGGCTCGCGCGAGGTCCGCATCGGCGGTCGCCGCCTTGTCCAGGGCGGCACTGATGTCGTCCGCGATCACCTGCATCGCGCCCTCCGCCGCGGTCACGTCGGCGGGGGTGTCGTAGGTCGCCGGGTCGGTGATGCGCCCCGACTGCCGGTCGACCTTGAACCCCTTCGCCTCGGCCGCGTCCAGCGCCTGGCGCAGCGCGCTCCTGGCAGCCTCGATCTCGTTCTGCGCGAAGTCCACCGAGGCGGCCACCTTGCTGACCTCGGCGACGAGGTCCAGCAGCCGCAGCCGGAGCTTCTCGTGGGAGTCGCGGGCCGACTCGCCCGCCTGGCCCATCCACGAGTAGGGGGGTCGGGAGTCCCAGACCTCGTCCTGCAGGTCGGTCAGCTCGCGGCGTTGCCCGACGAGCGAGGTGACGACGCCGTCGAGCCTTCCCGGCTGCCACGACAGGAGCCTGGCGATGGTGACCACGACTACCTCATCTCCGGCTCGAAGCGACGGCGGGCCATCCGGTACTGCTGGTCCGCCAGGTGGTCCGCCTGGTCGTAGTCGGCGGCGCTGGTGTCCAGCGCCGTGCGCTGTGCCTCCGCGTCGTCGCTCCAGCGCTTGAACCGCCGACGCCAGGTCGACTGGAGCGTCGCGGCCGACGCCGCGCTGCGGCTGTCGGGCAGGGCATCGGCGATCCCCTTGACGTCGGCGCTGGGGTCGGCCCCCCGCACCCCGGACGCGACCTCGGCGAGCTTCTTCGCCGAGTCGCGGATGTCCTGCTGCACCACTTCGAACCCCATGCCGGTGTCCCCCTCACCTTCCGTCCACCCGCCCGCTCGCAGCGGCGGGTGGTGCCTGCACCCGGGCATACCCCGGGTGCGGCGGGTCAAACACCCGGCGAGGGATCAGCCCCGGTCGGGGTCGGCGGGCGGTGCCACGGGGGGCGCCACCGGAGGTGCGACGGGAGGTGCGACGGGGGGCGCGACGGGCGCGTCCTGCGACCCGGGGGGTGTGGCCTCGCCCGGCTGTTCCTGCTGGCCCGGCTGCCGGTCTCCCAGCAGCTCGGCGAGCCGGCTCTCGCGCAGCCGCACGAACTTGCGCGGCTGGGTGCGGGTGCGGTCGAGGGCGGCGACCTCGAGGTCGCCCACCGGGATGACGCGGTCACCGTTCTCGGAGTGGCCCAGGGCCGCCACGGCGACGCCGAGCGCGCCCGCGAGGTCCAGACCGTCCCGGTAGTGCTCCTTCAGGTGGTCCGCGACCACGTCGGCCGCGCCACCCATCACGGCGAAGCCGTGCTCGTCGGCCACCTGGCCGTCGTAGGTCAGCCGGTAGACCTGGTCCTGCTCGGCGGAGTCCCCGATCTCGGCGACGAAGAGCTCGACCTCGTAGGGCTTCTCCCCTCCGCTGCTGAAGATGGCGCCCAGCGTCTGGGCGTAGGCGTTGGCCAGGGCTCGGCAGGTGACGTCGCGGCGGTCGTAGGAGTAGCCCCGCACGTCGGCCAGGCGCACGCCGGCGATCCGCAGGTTCTCGAACTCGTTGTAGCGACCCACGGCGGCGAAGGCGATGCGGTCGTAGATCTCGGAGACCTTGTGCAGCGCCTGGGACGGGTTCTCGGAGACGAAGAGGACGCCGTCGGCGTACTGCACCACCGCCACGGAACGACCGCGGGCGATGCCCTTGCGGGCGAAGTCGGCCCGGTCCTTCATCTGCTGCTCGGGCGAGACGTAGAACGGCATGCTCATCGGGCTGGGTCCTCCTGGACGGGTGCGGGGCGGCGGGTCACGTGAGCTCGGCCGACGGGCCGTCGGGGCGGACCATCCGGCTCGCCAGGATGCGGTCGGCGATCCGCGCGACCTCGTCGTCGGGCATGCGGCGCCCCCCGTCGGCGGTGATCACGTGCACCACCGGGAAGATCCGACGCGTGAGGTCGGGCCCGCCCGTGGCGGAGTCGTCGTCGGCCGCGTCGTAGAGCGCCTGCACGACGGCCGTGACGCACCCGTCGGGGTCCAGGTCGTCGCGGTAGAGCTTCTTCAGCGAGCCCCGGGCGAAGAGCGAGCCCGAGCCGACGGCGTGGAACGCCGTCTCCTCGTAGCGGCCGCCGGTGACGTCGTAGGAGAAGATGCGTCCCTGGTCGGCGGCCAGGTCGAAGCCGGCGAAGAGCGGCACGACGGCCAGCCCCTGCATGGCCATGCCGAGGTTCGCCCGGATCAGGGCGGCGAGCCGGTTGGCCTTGCCGTCCATGGAGAGGGTGGTCCCCTCGATCTTCTCGTAGTGCTCGAGCTCCACCTGGAAGAGCCGGACCATCTCCACGGCCAGCCCGGCCGTGCCGGCGATCCCCACGCAGGAGAACTCGTCGGCGGGGAAGACCTTCTCGATGTCGCGCTGGGCGATGATGTTGCCCATGGTCGCCCGGCGGTCGCCGGCCATGACGACGCCGCCGGGGAAGGTCGCCGCGACGATCGTCGTCCCGTGCGGGGCCAGCTGGGCCGCGTCGCCGGGGGGCAGCGGACGGCGGGAGGGCAGCAGGTCGGGTGCCTCGGCCGCCAGGAAGTCGGCGAACGACGACGTGCCGGGCTGCAGGTAGCCCGGACGCAGGCGCGGGGTCGCGTCCGTCACTACTCGCCGCCCTTCTGGATGAACGACTTCACGAAGTCCTCGGCGTTGGTCTCCAGGACTTCGTCGATCTCGTCGAGGATCGCGTCGACGTCGTCGTCGAGGGCGTCCTTGCGCTCGGCGACGTCGGTCTCGACGACCTCCTCGCCGAGCTCCTCGTCCTGCGTGGACTTCCGGGGCTGCTTCTGCTCCTGGGCCATGCCGCCGACTCTATAGCCCAGGACCACCGCGCCGGCCGGTTTGGAACCGCCGTCGAGCGGGCAAGCCCCGTCCGACGTCCACGACCCGAGGAGCACCACCGATGAAGCGCACGTCCCTGACCGCCGTCCTGCTCGTCCCCGCGCTGCTCCTGGGCGCCTGCGGGGGCGACGACCCGGACCAGGAGGTGCCGGAGGGGACGCGCGCCTCGGGTGCGGCGGAGTCGGGCGACGACGGGTCCGACGCCGAGGCTGCAGCCGGGGCCGGGTCCGGGGAGACGGTCGAGCTGCCCGAGGACGTGTCGGAGTGGACGGACGAGCAGCTCGTCGAGCTCTACGACGTGGCCTTCACCAACCTCGGCGCGGTGAGCAGCGTCGAGCTGCGCGGCGAGTTCGAGGACCCCGAGACCGCCGGTGCCGAGCTCGTGGTGATGGAGCTGGACCTGGCTCGCAGGCGCTGCGCCATCTCGGCGGTCAACGGGGAGGGGCGGCTCCGGACCGTCCTGCTCGAGGAGGAGAAGGACGCCTACCGGCTGGCGAACCGTGCCTACTACGGGGCGGACGGCAGGCTCTCCCCCACCGACAGGGCCCAGTCGGGCATCTGGGTGAAGATGCTGGACAAGAACGCGGCCACCCTGCGGTGCACCAAGGTCGGCAAGGAGCCCAACCCCGACGTCGAGGTCGAGCTGGTGGGCGAGGAGACGCTCGACGGCGTCGAGACCGTGCGCGTCTCGAGCAACGAGTTCCCGGCCGTGTGGATCGCCCACCGCGACCCCGTCCCGCGGGTCGTCGGCTTCGACAACCAGGCGGGCACCATCCGCTACGGGCGGTTCGACGAGGACTTCGCGCTCGAGCCCCCCGCCGACTTCCTCGACGCCCAGGCGCAGGTCGACGCCATGGACCGGCAGCTCGAGCAGGTCGACGGGATGCTGGCCAAGATCGAGGAGGCCAAGGAGCAGCTCGAGGAGCTCGAGCAGCTGGAGAAGACGCCCTGACCCGCCGGGTCAGGGCCGCGCGGTGAGGGCGCGGAAGAGGTCCTCGGCGGTGTCGCAGCGGTCGAGCAGCTCGCCCACGTGGGCCCTGGTCCCACGCAACGGGTCGCCGGTGGGGACCCGCTGCAGCGACTCCCGGCCGGCGACGTCGAAGACCACCGAGTCCCACGACGCCGCAGCCACGTCGGCGGCGTACTTCTCCAGGCAGCGGCCCCGGAAGTAGGCCCGCGTGTCGGTGGGCGGTTCGTGCATCGCCCGCTCCACCTCGTCGTCGCCGAGCAGGCGCTCGATCCGGCCCGCCCGGACGAGCCGCTGGTAGAGGCCCTTCTCGGGGCGGATGTCGGAGTACTGCAGGTCGATGAGGTGGAGCTTGGCGTCGTCCCAGTCCAGCCCGTCGCGGTCGCGGTACTGCGTGAGCAGCTTGAGCTTGGCCACCCAGTCGAGCTCGGCGGCACACAGGAAGGGGTCGCGACCGAGCCGGTCGAGGACGGACTCCCAGCGCGCCAGCACGTCGGCCGTCTGCGGGTCGGGGTCGCCGCCCGCGGTGACCTCGACGTACTTGCGGGCCAGCTCGAGGTACTCCCACTGCAGCTGGACGGCCGTCATCCGCCGGCCGTCGGCGAGCGTGAGCAGGTGGGCCAGCCCGGGGTCGTGCGAGACGGCGCGCAGGGACGCCACGGGGTTCTGCACGGCCAGGTCGCCGGCGAGGAACCCGTCCTCGACCATCGCCAGGACCAGCGACGTGGTGCCGACCTTGAGGTACGTCGACACCTCCGCGAGGTTGGCGTCCCCGATGATCACGTGGAGCCGGCGGTACTTCTCCGGGTCGGCGTGCGGCTCGTCGCGAGTGTTGATGATCGGGCGCTTGAGGGTCGTCTCGAGGCCGACCTCCACCTCGAAGAAGTCCGCCCGCTGGCTGACCTGGAAGCCGTGGCCGCGGCCGTCCTGCCCGATCCCCACCCGGCCGGCGCCGCAGACCACCTGGCGGCTGACGAAGAAGGGGATGAGGTGGCGCACGATGTCGGCGAAGGGTGTGGAGCGCCGCATGAGGTAGTTCTCGTGCGCCCCGTAGGAGGCGCCCTTGTTGTCGGTGTTGTTCTTGTACAGGAGGATCTCGGGCGCGCCGGGCAGCTGGCGGGCACGCAGGGCGGCGTCCAGCATCACCTGCTCGCCCGCCTTGTCCCAGCGGACGACGTCGAGCGGGGTCGTGACCTCGGGCGTGGAGTACTCCGGGTGCGCGTGGTCGACGTAGAGCCGCGCTCCGTTGGTGAGGATGACGTTGGCCAGCCCCATGTCCTCGTCGGTGAGCTGGCTGGCGTCGGCGACCTGCCGCGACATGTCGAAGCCGCGCGCGTCGCGCAGGGGCGACTCCTCCTCGAAGTCCCACCGGGCACGCCGCGCCTTCAGGGTCGACGTCGCGTAGGCGTTGACCACCTGCGAGGACGCCACCATCGGGTTGGCCTGGGGGTGCCCGGCCACCGAGATGCCGTACTCCACCTCGGTGCCCATCACCCGTCGTACGCTCATGAGCCCACCGTACGTCTCAGGAGGGACGGCTCTGCCAGGCGTGGGCGAGGTTGACCGCCACGATCGCGGCCAGGGTGACCAGGAGGGCGAAGCCTTCCCCGTTGACGCCCAGCGTGATGCCGAGGGGGATGAACGAGACCAGCGAGACGATCGCCAGGGCCAGCTGGCGCGGGCCGGCCGCGGCCGCCCGCCGGGCCACGTCGTCGTGGCGCCGGCGCTCCGCCTCGGCCCGCTCCCGCACGACCCGCTCGATCCGCTCCGCGAAGCCGTCCACCAGCTCGGCCTCGAAGCCGGGGCCCAGCTCGGCGCGGGCGCTCAGCAGTGCCTCGCCCTCGCTGCGCTCCAGCTCCTCCTCCCCGGCCACGGTCACAGGTACTGCCCGGTGTTGGAGACGGTGTCGATCGAGCGACCGGGCTCGGTCCCCTGCTTGCCGGTGATGAGCGTGCGGATGAAGACGATCCGCTCGCCCTTCTTGCCGGAGATCCGCGCCCAGTCGTCGGGGTTGGTGGTGTTGGGCAGGTCCTCGTTCTCCTTGAACTCGTCCACGCACGCCTGCAGCAGGTGCTGGACGCGCAGGCCGCGCTGGTCGTGGTCCAGCAGGTCCTTGATCGCCATCTTCTTGGCCCGGTCCACGATGTTCTGGATCATCGCGCCGGAGTTGAAGTCCTTGAAGTACAGGACCTCCTTGTCGCCGTTGGCGTAGGTGACCTCGAGGAAGCGGTTCTCCTCCGACTCGGTGTACATCCGCTCCACCGTGGCGCGGATCATCCCGTTGACGCAGGCCTCCCGGTCGCCGGCGAACTCGGCGAGGTCGTCGGCGTGCAGCGGCAGGTCGGGCGTGAGGTACTTGGAGAAGATGTCGCGCGCCGACTCGGCGTCGGGGCGCTCGATCTTGATCTTCACGTCGAGGCGCCCCGGCCGCAGGATGGCGGGGTCGATCATGTCCTCCCGGTTGGAGGCGCCGATGACGAGCACGTTCTCCAGGGTCTCCACGCCGTCGATCTCGCTCAGCAGCTGGGGGACGATGGTGTTCTCCACGTCGGAGGAGACGCCGGAGCCGCGGGTGCGGAACAGCGAGTCCATCTCGTCGAAGAAGACGATGACCGGGGTGCCCATGCTCGCCTTCTCGCGGGCCCGCTGGAAGACCAGCCGGATGTGGCGCTCGGTCTCGCCGACGTACTTGTTGAGGAGCTCGGGACCCTTGATGTTGAGGAAGTAGGACTTCCCCTCGGCGCCCGTCCGCGCCGCCACCTTCTTGGCCAGCGAGTTGGCCACCGCCTTGGCGATCAGCGTCTTGCCGCAGCCGGGCGGGCCGTACAGCAGCACGCCCTTCGGGGGCTTGAGCTTGTGCTCCAGGAAGAGCTCGGGGTGCAGGTAGGGCAGCTCGACGGCGTCCCGGATCGCGTCGATCTGGGCGACCAGCCCGCCGATGGACTCGTAGGCGATGTCGGGCACCTCCTCGAGGACGAGCTCCTCGACCTCGGACTTCGGCACCTTCTCGTAGGCGTAGCCCGACCGGCTGTCCAGCAGCAGGGAGTCGCCCGCGCGCAGGTGCATCTCGAGCAGAGGCTGAGCGAGGCGCACGACGCGCTCCTCGTCGGCGTTGGCGATGACCAGGGCGCGCGCGCCGTCCTCGAGGAGCTCCTTGAGCATCACCACCTCGCCGACCTTCTCGAAGCCGTGGGCACCGACCACGTTGAGGGCCTCGTTGAGCATCACCTCCTGGCCGCGCACCAGCTCCTCCACCGGCACCGCCGGGCTGACGTTGACACGGAGCTTGCGACCGCCGGTGAAGACGTCCACCGTGTCGTCCTCGTTGCGCTGCAGGAAGGTGCCGAAGCCGGCCGGGGGCTGGGCCAGCCGGTCGACCTCGTCCTTGAGCTTGAGGATCTGGTCGCGCGCCTCGCGCAGCGTCTGGGCGAGGCGCTCGTTCTGGCTCGTCACCGCCGCCAGCGAGCGCTCGGTCTCGGCCAGCCGCAGCTCGAGGCCGCGGGCCGGGCCGTGGCCGGGGGTCTCGGCCAGCCTGCGCCGCAGGTCGGCGACCTCCTGCTCGAGCGCTCGCGCGTGCCGGGCCAGCTCGTCGGGGCCGGGCCCCGCCACACCTTCCGAGAACGACATGTGCGTCACCTCCTGCTTCGTGACACTACCCATGGCGCCACGGATCGGAAGTCCTTATCCAGATGTGTCGGTCACGATCCGGGCACGGGCGCCCCCGGCGCGACCACGCGCCCGCGTGGGCGTGTCACGGGTCGAGCGGCTCCTCGGCGACCTGGGGCGGCAGGTCGGCCGGGCGCGGCCCGGTGTAGTCGACCCCGTAGGCACCCGGCGCCGGCCTGCGCTTCTTCTTGGGCGGGCGCTCCCCGGGGGCCATCCGTCGCGCGGTGACGAGGAAGGCCGTGTGGCCGATCATCTTGTGGCCGGGGCGGACCGCGAGGCCCTCCACGTGCCAGTCGCGGACCAGGCTCTCCCACGCCTGCGGCTCGGTGAACTCGCCGTGCGCGCGCAGCGTCTCCACGACGCGGGAGAGCTGGGTGGTGGTCGCGACGTAGACGCAGACGATGCCGCCGGGCACCAGCGCGCCCGCGACCGCGTCCACGCACTCCCAGGGCGCCAGCATGTCGAGGATGACGCGGTCGACCTTCTCGTCGGGCGCCGAGGTGGCGGCCGGCAGCTCCTCGGCCAGGTCGCCGAGGCGCAGGTCCCAGGCGGGGTGGGCGCCCCCGAAGAACTGCTCGACGTTGCGGCGGGCGACGTCGGCGAACTCCTCGCGCCGCTCCCAGCTGGTGACCCGGCCGTGCGGGCCGACGGCGCGGAGCAGCGAGCACGTGAGCGCGCCCGAGCCGGCGCCCGCCTCCACCACCCGGGCCCCGGGGAAGACGTCGGCCGACGAGACGATCTGGGCGGCGTCCTTGGGGTAGACGACGGCCGCCCCGCGCGGCATCGAGACGACGAACTCCGAGAGCAGGGGGCGGAACACGAGGTACTCGCCGCCCGCGGAGGAGGCGATGGTGAACCCCTCCTCGCGTCCGATCAGGTCGTCGTGGTCGAGGTGGCCCCGGTTGGAGAAGAACCTCTTGCCCGGGACCAGCTCGAAGTTGTGACGACGACCCTTCTGGTCGAGCAGCCGCACCCACTCGCCGGCCCGGAGCGGACCGCGGTGCACGCCCGACCAGGCTTCGGCGGGGACGTCGGGAGCGTGGGAGGGGTGAGTCTCGGGCATGGCCGGAACCCTAGTGGGCGACGCTCCGGAAGGCGCGATCGACGTCGGCGGTGGCGAGGACGCCGTGGACGGCGCCGGAGGCGTCGACGAGGAGGTACTCCGGGGCGGGGTGCCGGCTGATCGCCTCCACCAGTTGCTCCCCCGCGATGTCGACCGGGAGCGTGGTCTCAGCGGTCAGCTCCCGGGTCAGGTCGGCGACGGGGATCCAGGGTCGTCGCTCCTCGGGAGTGGCCAGCAGGGCCGCCTCGCTCACGATGCCGAGCGGCCGTCCGTCGGGCGCCACCGTCACGATGCCGCCGGCTCGCGCCTCCTGGGCCTGTCGGACCGCCTCGGCCAGCGGCAGGCCCGGTGGCACCGTCACGGCGCGTCGGGCCAGCGGTCGGGCCACCAGGGCCGGCAGCCGGCGGCGCAGCCGCGCCTGGATCAGCGACGCCGTCGCCCCCGCCCACAGGAAGCCGCCGAGCAGGAGGACCAGGAGGTAGTCGAGGAGGTCGGGGCGCACGCCCAGGAGCTCGGACTGCCAGACGGGCCACGACAGGACGAGCACCGCCACGACGCGGCCGCCCCACCCGGCGGCGACCGCCCCGGTGTGGACGCTGCCGCTCGCCCGCCAGACCACGGCCTTGAGGACCCGGCCCCCGTCGAGCGGCATGCCGGGCACGAGGTTCAGCACGCCCAGGAGCAGGTTCGCCCCGGCCAGCCCCTCGACCGCGACCCGGAGCAGGCCGTCGGGGGTGACGAACCACAGGCCGAGCGCGGCCCCGCCCACGGCCAGCGAGGCCAGGGGCCCGACGACCGCGATCCAGAACTCCTCGCGGGCGGAGCGGGACTCGCCCTCGATCTCGGTCATGCCGCCCAGGAAGTGGAGCGTGATCGAGCCGACCCCCAGTCCGAACCGTCGCGCGACGAGGGCGTGGGAGGCCTCGTGCAGGAGGATGGACAGGTAGAAGACGACCGCGAACGCCAGCCCGGCGACGTACTTCCACGGCCCGAGCCCGGGCTCGACCTGCTCGACGCGTGGGGAGACGAGGACGGCGATCATGGCGGCCACGACGAACCACGAGGAGCCCACGAGGACGTCGGCGCCGGCCACCCGCCCGATCCGCACGGTGCCGGGCCGCCGCCGCCCAGGCGTCGGGGACGCGGGACGGATCGGGGGCTCGCTCACGTCCAGACCCTAGCCGAGCGGGCCGCGCGGCCAGGTCCTGTCGGCGGCGGAGCCTAGGGTCGACGGCATGGAGAGCACCGTGACCGGCACCCTGTCGCCCAGCCGCGCCGCCGACTTCACCTCCTGCCCCCTGCGCTACCGCTTTCGGGTGGTCGACGGGCTCCCCGACGAGCCCACGCCCGAGGCGACGCGCGGGACCCTGGTGCACCGCGTGCTGGAGCTCCTCTTCGACGATCCGGCGGCCGCCCGGACCCCCGCCCGTGCCGAGGAGCTGCTCACCCCGGCCTGGAGCTGGCTCGTCGAGCAGGACCGTCGCCTGGCCGACCTCTTCGGACCGGACGCGAGCGCCTTCGACGCGTGGTGGCGCACCTGCGTCGACGCGGTGCACGCCTGGTTCCGCCTGGAGGACCCGGTCCGGCTGGAGCCCGCGGAGCGCGAGGCCTACCTCGAGGCGCCGCTCGACTCGGGCCTGGTGCTGCGCGGGATCGTCGACCGGCTCGACGTCGCCGCCGACGGCCGGGTCCGGGTGGTCGACTACAAGACCGGCCGCGCCCCGCACCCCGGGTTCGAGGCGGCGGCGCTCTTCCAGCTGCGCTTCTACGCGCTCCTTCTCTGGCGGGCGCGGGGAGTCGTCCCGAGCGTGCTCCAGCTCGTCTACCTCGGCAGCGGCGAGATCCTGCGGCACGCACCCGACGAGGCCGAGCTGCTGGCCACGGAGCGCCGGGCGCTCGCGATCTGGGCGGCGATCGACCAGGCCACGCGGACGGGCGACTGGCGCCCACGGCGCAGCGCGCTGTGCTCGTGGTGCAGCCACCAGTCGCTCTGCCCCGAGTTCGGCGGCACTCCCCCGCCGCTGCCCGACCCCGGGAGACGGCCGCCCGCCTGACGACGTCGGCACCCGAGGTGCCGCAGCCGGAGGAGCCTCAGGAGGCCGCCTCCTCGGGGGTCACCTCGCGGGGGGTGATCCGCCCCGAGGCGATCTCCTCTGCGTAGTGGCACGCCACGCGGTGGCCGGCCTCCGAGCCCTCGACCACGCGCAGCAGCGGGCGCTCGGTGTCGCAGCGGGTCTCCTGGCGGAACGGACACCTGGTGTGGAAGCGGCAGCCGGTCGGGGGGTCCGCCGGGGACGGCAGGTCCCCCTGGAGCAGGATCCGTTCCCGCGTGGCCTCGACGTGCGGGTCGGGGACGGGGACCGCCGACATCAGCGCCTTGGTGTAGGGGTGCAGCGGGTTCCGGTAGAGGTCGTCGGAGGACGCCTGCTCGACGATCCCCCCGAGGTACATGACGGCCACCTCGTCGGAGACGTGCCGCACCACGGCGAGGTCGTGGGCGATGACGAGGTAGGTCAGCCCGAGCTGCTCCTGGAGGTCCTCCAGCAGGTTGAGCACCTGGGCCTGGATGGAGACGTCGAGCGCCGAGACCGGCTCGTCGGCGATCACCAGGCGCGGCTCGAGCGCGACCGCCCGGGCGATCCCGATGCGCTGTCGCTGTCCGCCGGAGAACTCGTGCGGGTACTTGCGTGCGGCGCTGGCCGGCAGCCCGACCTGCTCGAGCAGCTCGCGGACGCGGGTGCGCCGGTCGAACGCGATCCCGTGGGCCCGGAGCGGCTCGGTGAGGATGGTCTCGACTGACTGCCTCGGGTTGAGGCTCGCCAGGGGGTCCTGGAAGACCATCTGCATGTCCTGGCGCATCCGCCGCAGCTCCTCGCCCTTGAGCGAGGCCACGTCGGTGCCGTCGAAGTCCACCCTGCCCTCGGTGACCGGGGCGAGGCGGAGGACCGCGCGCCCGAGGGTCGACTTGCCGCACCCCGACTCCCCGACGAGCCCCAGCGTGCGACCGGCGCCGATCTCGAGGTCGACCCCGTCGACGGCCTTCACCGCACCGACCTGGCGGTTGAGGAGCAGCCCGTCGCGGATCGGGAAGTGGACCTTGAGCCCCTCCACACGGAGCAGCGGCTCGGTCATGGGGTCGCCTCCTCGGCGGTCGTGGACGGCCCGGTCGAGGACGGCCCGGTCGAGGACAGGGGGTTGTAGCAGCGCAGGAGCCGGTCCTCGCCCGCGAGCAGCGCGGGCGGCTCGGCCGTGCAGCGCTCGACCCGGTTCTGGCACCGCGGCGCGAAGGCACACCCCTCGGACCACGGGATCGTCTGCGTGGGCGAGCCCGGGATCGGCGTCAGCCGCGAGCCGCGCGGGGAGTCCAGGCGCGGGATGCTGTCCAGCAGTCCGCCGGTGTACGGGTGGCGCGGGGTCGCGAAGAGCGGTCCGCGCTCGGCCGACTCCACGATCCGGCCGGAGTACATGACGTTGACCTGGTCGCAGAGGCCGGCCACGACGCCGAGGTCGTGCGTGATCATCAGCAGCGCGGCGTCGGTCTCGGCCACGAGCTCCTTGAGGACCTCCAGGACCTGGGCCTGGATGGTCACGTCGAGCGCCGTGGTCGGTTCGTCGGCGATGAGCAGCTTGGGTCCGCAGGCCAGGGCGATGGCGATGAGGACGCGCTGCCGCATCCCGCCGGAGAGCTGGTGGGGGTACTCCCCCACGCGGCGGGCGGGGTCGGGGATGCCGACCTGGTCCAGCAGCTCGACGGCCCGCCTCTGGGCCGCCTTGCGGCTCACGTCCTGGTGCCGGCGGATCACCTCGGTCAGCTGCAGGCCGACCGGGATCACGGGGTTGAGGGAGGTCATCGGGTCCTGGAAGACCATGGCGATCTCGCGGCCGCGCAGCCGCGACAGCTGCTTGGGCGACTGCTCCAGCAGGTTCTGCCCGCGGTAGAGCACCTCGCCGCTCACGTGGACGCCGCGGCTGGGCAGCAGGCCCATCACCGCCAGCGAGGTCACCGACTTGCCGCTGCCCGACTCGCCCACGAGGCCGACGTGCTCGCCGGCGTGGATGTCGAAGGAGACCTCGTCGACGGCGCGGACGCGCTTCTGGCCCTTGAGGCCGAACTCGACGCTGAGGTTGCGCACCTGCAGCAGCGGCTGGTCACCCGCGGCCCGACGGGCGCCCGCGGGACGGGGCGTGGTGGTCGTGGTCATCGACGGCTCCTGGGGTCGAGGGCCTCACGGAGCGCCTCGCCGAAGAGGGTGAAGCCCAGCGCCGTGATCGCGATGGCGGCTCCGGGCAGGATGGCCAGCAGCGGCGCCACCTGGAACCTGTCCTGGGCAGCCACGAGCATCCGGCCCCACTCCGCGACGGCGGGGTCGGGCTGGCCGAGGCCGAGGAACGAGAGCGCGGCGACCTCGATGATCGCCGTGGCGAGGTTGAGGGTCGCCTGGACGATCGTCGGGCCGAGGGAGTTGGGGAGCACGTGGCCCATCACGATGCGCCGGCGGCGCAGCCCGAGCGCAGAGGCCGCGAGCACGTAGTCGGAGCGTCCCTGGGCCAGCATCGAGCCCCGCAGCAGGCGCGCGAAGATCGGCACCTGGGCGACGCCGATGGCGATCATCACGGCGTACGGGTTCTGGCCGAGGACCGCCGCGATGCTCACCGCGAGCAGCAGGCTCGGGACCGACAGCATGATGTCGACCAGCCGCATCACCAGGTTGTCGATCCAGCCCCCGACCCGGCCCCCGACCGACGCAGCGCCGCCGGCCAGGACGCCCAGGGCGGTGCCGAGGACGAGGCCGATCGCGGTCGCGACGATGCCGTACAGCAGCGACTGGCGGGCGCCGTACAGCATCTGCGTCGCGAGGTCGGAGCCGAACCGGTCCAGGCCCAGCCAGTGGGCGTCGCTCGGCCCGGGGACGCTCGAGGGCGTGACCTGCCCCGACCACTGGGCGGTGCCCGGCTGGTACGGCGTGAGGAGCGGGGCGGCGATCGCGACGAGGACGAAGAGCCCGACGATCGCCGCGCCGACGATGGCGGTCGGGTTGCGGCGCAGCCGGCGCCAGGCGGCACGCCACAAGCCGACGCCGGGCTCGTCGTCGAGCGGGACGAGGAGGTCGCCGGTCGGCTCGGCGGGAGGCAGGGGGATGGTCACTGGACACGCACCCGGGGGTCGATGACGCCGTAGGCCACGTCCACGGCGAGGTTGATCAGCGCGTAGATCACGGCGATGAAGAGGATGTAGCCCTGCAGGACCGGGTAGTCGCGCTGGCCGATCGCCTCGAAGAGGTACTTCCCGATGCCGTTCCAGGCGAAGACGGTCTCGGTGAGGACGGCGCCGGAGAAGAGCAGCCCGGCCTGGAGGCCGATCGTCGTCACCACCGGGAGCAGGGCGTTGCGCAGCACGTGCCGCCGCGAGACGACCTGGGACGCCAGGCCCTTGCTGGCCGCCGTGCGGACGTAGTCCTCGTTGAGGACGTCGGCGACCGCGGCGCGGGTGATCCGCACGATGATCGCGAGCGGGATGGTGCCGAGCGCGACCGCGGGCAGGACGAGGTGGACGGCGGCGTTCCACGCGGCGTCCCACTCCTGCGTCATGATCCCGTCGAGCACGTAGAAGTTGGTGATGTGGGTCGCGTCCATCCGGGCGTCCTGGCGCAGGCTGGTCGGCAGCACGTCGAGCCAGTCGGCGAAGACGAGCTTGAGCAGGATGGCGAGGAAGAACACCGGCGTCACGACCCCGACCAGCGATCCCGACACGATGAACGTGTCCAGGGTCCGGCCCTGGTGGCGCGCGGCGTAGTAGCCCAGCGGCACGCCCACCACCACGGCGAGGAGCAGGGCCGTCAGGCCCAGCTCGACGGTGCCGGGGAACTTCTCGATGAAGCTCTCCACGACCGGCTGGCCGGTCTTGATCGACCGGCCGAAGTCTCCGGTCAGCAACGCCTTGACGTAGGTCAGGTACTGCTGGAGCAGCGGCTCCTCGAAGCCGTACAGCTCGTTGACGCGCGCGATGCCCTCCGGCGTTGCTCGTTGGCCGAGCAGCGCTCGCGCGGGGTCACCGGGCAGGGCCCGGACCCACGCGAACAGCAGGATCGAGAGTCCGACGAGCACCGGCACCATGAGGGCCAGCCGCCGGAGGACAAAGCGCAGCATCAGTCAGCCTTCCACCCCGCGGACGGGGAAGAGGTAGGGGTCGGAGGGGACGGTCAGCCGACCGTCACCTGGTTCCAGACCTCGTCGTTCACGGGGCTCTGCTGGTAGCCCTCCACGTCCGCACCGAACGCCAGCGAGGGCGCCGGGTGGGCCAGGGGGACGGCCGGCAGGAACTCCATCACGTCGGCGTTGATCTCCTCGTAGAGCGGGGTCTGCTCCTCGAGGGTCGGGACGCCGCGCGCCTCGGTCAGCTTGTCGAAGAGCTCCTGGTTGGTGAACCCGAACTCGTCGGTCTCGCCGCCGAAGAAGACGCCGACGAAGTTGTCGGAGTCGTTGTAGTCACCCGTCCAGCCCAGCAGGTGCAGGCCGTGGTCGGCGCTGCCGGTGACCTTGTCGAGGTAGTCCGGCGTCCAGACGTCCGCGACCGGCTTGACCTTCAGGCCGACGGCCTCGAGCTGCGAGCGCAGCACGTTGAAGGTGTCCTCGGGTGCGGGCATGTAGGGCCGCGAGACGCCCGTCGGGTAGTTGAACTCGACGGTGGTGCCGGCCACGCCGGCCTCCTCGAGGAGCTGCTTGGCCCGGTCGGGGTCGTACTCGTACTCGGTGACCTCGTCGTTCCAGCCGTTGACGCTCTGCGGCATGAACTGGGTCGCGATCTCGGTGCCCTCGGGCAGCGAGGCGGCCGCGACGGCCTCCTTGTCGATCGCGTGCGCGATCGCCTGGCGGACCTTGATGTCGTCGAACGGCTTCTGCTTCTGGTTCATGCCCAGGTACAGCACCGTGAAGGGGTCGCGCGGGATCACCTGCATGCCGGCGTCCTCGAGGCCCGGGATGTCGGCCGGGCCGATCAGGTCGGCACCGTCCACGTCGCCGTTCTGGACCGCGGTGGCCCGGGCGGCGGGGTCGCTGATCGCGACGACCTGCACCGTGTCGACCTTGGCGACCTCGCCCCAGTAGTCGTCGTTGCGCTTGAGGGTCACGCGGTTGCCGCGGTCCCAGGAGTCGAAGACGAAGGGGCCGGTGCCCGTCGGGTGGGCCGTGGAGTACTCCGTGGTGTTGACGTTGGGAGCAGCGTCGTCCTGGTACTTCTCCAGGGCGGTGGGGCTCTGCATCGACAGCGCGGGCAGCGACAGGGCGGCGATGAAGCCGGCGAACGGCTCGTTCAGCCTGATCGTGGCCTCGAGGTCCCCGGAGGCCTCGCAGGCGTCGTAGATCCCCTTGCCCTTCTTCTCACCGGTCGCGAAGCCGCGGAAGAGCTTGCCGTAGTAGTAGGCGAAGTCGTCGCTCTGGACCGACTCGGGGAAGTTGTACCAGCGGTCGAAGTTGGCGCAGACGGCCTCGGCGTCGAAGTCGGTGCCGTCGTGGAACTTCACGCCCTCGCGCAGCTGGAAGGTGTACTCGAGTCCGTCCTCGGAGTTCTCCCAGCTCTCGGCCAGCAGCGGGGCCGGGTCGGGGGTGCCGGGCTCGGTGCCCACCAGGCCCTCGAAGATCTGTCGCGCCACGCGGAAGGTCTCGCCGTCGGAGGCGAAGGCCGGGTCGAGGAGCTCGGGCTCGGCCGCTCCCGCGAAGACGAACGTGCCGCCGCCGGCGCCCTCGTTGCCCTCACCGTCGTCGGACCGCTCGCTCTCGGCGCAGCCGGCCAGCACCAGGGCTGCCGCCGCCAGCCCGGCAGTGGCCAGGCGCATCCGTCCCTTGGATCTCATCTGCAACTCATCACCCTTCGCAAGTCGCGTCCGGCCGAGCGGCCGGACAGACCCGCGACATTACTCAGGAGGCCGCATGCCGTCACGCGCTGAAACACGCAGCTCGCGCAACGTTTCCAAACCGATATCGACCAGTGAGTCGGCGAAGACCCGACCGGGTCCCGCGAGGACCGGGACGTGGTGGGGGACGCACAGGACGGGGCACCCGGCGGCGACCGCCGACCGGGCCCCGGTGTTGGAGTCCTCGATGGCGAGGCACTCCCCCGGCGCGACCCCGAGGTCGGCGGCGGCCCGTCGGTAGGGCTCCGGGTGCGGCTTCCCCTGGGTGACGACGTCGCCCGTGACGACGGCCGCGAAGGTGTCGCGCGGGAGCCGCCTCAGCACGGGGTCGACGAACCTCCGGTAGGACATCGTGACCAGCGCGCAGGGCACCCCGGCCTCGGAGAGCTCGAGCAGCAGCTCGCGCGCCCCGGGGCGCCAGGGCACCTCGTGCTCGACCCGGGCGACCACGCCGTCGAGCAGCTCCTCGACGATCTCCGCGGGCTCGAGGTCGATGCCCATGTGCTCGCGGATGTAGCGCCCCGACTCCAGCAGGTCGTTGCCGACGAGGTTGAGGGCGTGCTCCTGCGACCAGGTCCCCCCGTGCCGCTCGGCGAGCTCGAACTCGGTCGCGATCCAGTACGGCTCGGTGTCGACCAGCGTGCCGTCCATGTCCATCAGTACTGCCGCAAGGGTCACGGGAGGATGGTTCCACGAGGGCGTGCACGAGGCCCGGGTGGGTCGGCAGACCCCCGATCCGGGGGATCCCCAACGTCCTGCGAGGTCCTTGCAGTCGACGGCATGGACGCAGCCACGATGAGCACGAACGCGGTCATCCACGGCGCCGTGCGCCGGGACCTCGACAGGTTCGTCGAGGCGCTCGACTCCTTCCGCGTGGGTGACCGGCCGCGCGCGGCGGAGCTGCGGACGGCCTGGACGAACTTCCGCGAGCAGCTGCACGACCACCACACGGGCGAGCACGAGATCGCGTGGCCGGCGCTCGAGCGGGTGGGGGTGAGCCGTGACCTGCTCGCCACGATGGACGAGGAGCACGACGCGATGGCCAGTGCCCTGGCGGCGGCCGACGAGGCGCTGGCCGTCCTCGTGCGCACGCCCGACATGGCCACGGCCACGCGGGCGCAGGCCGCGGTGGTGCGGCTGCGGGAGGTCACGACGACCCACCTCGACCACGAGGAGGCGGAGATCGAACCCGTCTACCTCGCCCACCACGACCACCCGGCGATCGTCGGGATGACGCAGGAGTTCCGCAGGCAGGGCAGCGCCGCCTGGAGCGGCCGCTTCCTCGCCTGGCTGCTCGACGGCGCCACGCCGCAGCAGCGCGCCGCTCTCGACCGGACGGTCCCGAAGCCGGTCCGGGCGGTGCTGGTCGGGATCTTCGGACGTGGCTACCGCAGGACGGTCGCGCCGGTCTGGACCAGGTGACCCGCCGCCGACAGGGGGCCGGGGCCCGGGCGGGCTCCGTCGCCGGGCTCCGTCGCCGAGCTCAGTCCTCCGGGTCGTAGCCGAGGTTCGGGGAGAGCCAGCGCTCGGCCTCGGCCAGCGTCCAGCCCCGCCGCTCGGCGTAGTCGGCGACCTGGTCGCGGCCGAGCCGCCCGACGACGAAGTACTGCGACTGCGGGTGGGAGAAGTACCAGCCCGAGACCGCGGCGCCGGGCCACATCGCCATCGACTCCGTGAGCGTGATCCCCGTCGCCGCCTCCACGTCGAGCAGGCGCCACAGCTCCGCCTTCTCGGTGTGGTCGGGGCAGGCCGGGTAGCCCGGGGCCGGCCGGATCCCGGCGTACCGCTCGGCGATCAGGTCCTCGTTGGTCAGCTGCTCCCCGACGGCGTGCCCCCAGGCCTCGGTGCGGACCCGCTGGTGCAGCCGCTCCGCGAACGCCTCGGCGAGCCGGTCGGCCAGCGCCTCGAGCATGATCGCCGAGTAGTCGTCCAGCTCGGCCTTGAAGGCGAGGATCCGCTCCTGGGTCCCGTGACCCGCGGTGACCGCGAAGGCCCCGACGTGGTCGCGGAGACCGGTCTCGCGCGGGGCGACGAAGTCCGACAGCGCCCGGTTGGGCACCCCGGCGCGGTGCTCCCCCTGCTGGCGCAGGTGGTGGAGCCGGGTGAGCACCTCGGTGCGGGAGTCGTCGGTGTAGAGCTCGAGGTCGTCGCCGACCGCGTTGGCAGGGAAGAACCCGTAGACGCCGCGCGCAGTCAGCCACTTCTCGGCCACGACACGGTCCAGCATCGCCTGCGCGTCGTCGTACAGCTTGCGGGCCGCCTCGCCGGTCGTGGGGTTGTTGAGGATGTCGGGGAACTTGCCCTTCATCTCCCACGCGTTGAAGAACGGCTGCCAGTCGATGTACTCGCGCAGCTCGCCCAGGTCGTAGTCCTCCAGGACGTGGATCCCGGGCCGGGCCGGGACCGGCGGGGCGTAGCCCTCCCAGTCGATCGGCGTCCGGTTGGCGCGGGCGGCCTCGAGGGTCACCATCGGCCGCTCGTGCTTGGTGGCGTGCCGGGCACGCAGCGAGTCGTAGTCGGCCTGCACGTCGGCCAGGAGCTTCTCGCGCTGCTGGGGGTGCAGCAGCGCGGCGGCCGTCGGCACCGACTTCGAGGCGTCCTTGACCCAGACCACGGGGCCGTCGTACTTCTTGTCCACCTTGACCGCGGTGTGGGCCCGCGAGGTCGTGGCGCCGCCGATCATCAGGGGCACGGTGAAGCCGCGGCGCTGCATCTCGGCCGCCACCGAGACCATCTCGTCGAGCGAGGGGGTGATCAGTCCGGAGAGCCCGACCATGTCGGCGCCGATCTCCTCGGCCGTGTCGAGGATCTTCTGCGCCGGCACCATGACGCCGAGGTCGACCACCTCGTAGTTGTTGCACTGGAGCACGACGCCCACGATGTTCTTGCCGATGTCGTGCACGTCGCCCTTCACGGTCGCCATGACGATGGTGCCGTTCGTGTCCTTGGCCGTGGCGAGCTCGGGCCGGTCGAGCTTCTCCTGCTCGATGAAGGGGATCAGGTAGGCGACCGCCTTCTTCATCACGCGCGCCGACTTCACCACCTGCGGCAGGAACATCTTGCCCGCGCCGAAGAGGTCGCCCACGACGTTCATGCCGTCCATCAGCGGGCCCTCGATCACCTCGATCGGTCGCCCGCCCCGCGCCGCGATCTCGGCGCGGAGCTCTTCGGTGTCGCTCTCGGCGAAGGCGTCGATCCCCTTCACCAGGGCGTGGGTGATCCGCTCGGCGACGGGGAGGGTGCGCCACTCCTCGGCGGCCGCCTCGGCCTGGCCGCCCTGCTTGTTGTGCGCCTCTGCGATCTCCAGCAGCCGCTCGGCGGCATCGGGGCGGCGGTTGAGCACGACGTCCTCGATCCGCTCGCGCAGCTCGGGCTCGACCTGGTCGTAGACCACCAGGGCCCCGGCGTTGACGATGCCCATGTCGAGGCCGGCCTCGATGGCGTGGAAGAGGAAGACGGCGTGGATCGCCTCGCGGACCGGGTTGTTGCCGCGGAAGGAGAACGAGACGTTGGAGATGCCGCCCGAGACGAGGGCGCCCGGGAGGTTCTGCTTGATCCAGCGGGTCGCCTCGATGAAGTCCAGCCCGTAGGAGGCGTGCTCCTCGATGCCGGTGGCCACCGCGAAGACGTTGGGGTCGAAGATGATGTCCTCGGCGGGGAAGCCGACCTCGTCGACGAGGATCCGGTAGGCCCGCTCGCAGATCGCCTTGCGACGCTCGAGGTTGTCGGCCTGCCCGTCCTCGTCGAAGGCCATGACGACGACCGCGGCGCCGTACTTGCGGCACAGCCGGGCCTGGGCCACGAACGCCTCGACGCCCTCCTTCATGGAGATCGAGTTGACGATCGGCTTGCCCTGCACGCACTTGAGCCCGGCCTCGATCACCTCCCACTTGGAGGAGTCGACCATCAGGGGCACCCGGCTGATGTCGGGCTCGGCGGCGACGAGCTTGAGGAAGCGGTCCATCGCCGCGACCCCGTCGATCATCCCCTCGTCCATGTTGACGTCGATGACCTGGGCGCCGTTCTCCACCTGCTGCAGCGCCACCGACAGGGCCGTGTCGTAGTCGCCGTCCTTGATCAGCGTCCGGAAGCGCGCGGACCCGGTGATGTTGGTCCGCTCCCCCACGTTGACGAAGAGGCTCTCGTCGGTGACGGTGAAGGGCTCCAGGCCGGACAGGCGCAGGGCGGGCGCCACCTGCGGCACGACCCGCGGGGCCACCCCCTCGACCGCGCGCGCGACGGCGGCGATGTGCTCGGGCGTGGTGCCGCAGCAGCCGCCGACGAGGTTGACCAGCCCGGCCGCGGCGAACTCGCCGACGACCTCCGCGGTCTCGGCGGCCGCCTCGTCGTACTCGCCGAAGGCGTTGGGCAGCCCGGCGTTGGGGTAGGCGGAGACGAAGGTGTCGGCCAGCCGGCTGAGCTCGGCGACGTAGGGACGCATCTCCTTGGCGCCCAGGGCGCAGTTGAGCCCCACGAGCAGCGGACGGGCGTGCCGCACGGAGTTCCAGAACGCCTCGGTGGTCTGGCCGGTCAGGGTGCGCCCGGAGGCGTCGGTGATGGTGCCGGAGACCACGACCGGCCAGCGTCGGCCCTGCTCCTCGAACAGGGTCTCGACGGCGAAGATGGCGGCCTTGGCGTTGAGGGTGTCGAAGATCGTCTCGATGAAGAGCAGGTCGGCTCCGCCGTCCACGAGGCCCCGCGCGGCGGTGGTGTACGCCGCCACGAGGTCGTCGAAGCCGATGTTGCGGGCGCCGGGGTCGTTGACGTCGGGCGAGATCGAGGCGGTGCGGGTCGTCGGGCCCAGCGCGCCGGCGACGTAGCGCGGCCGGCTGGGGTCGGCCGCGGCCACCGCGTCGGCCTCGCGCCGGGCGAGCGCCGCGGCGGCGTGGTTGAGCTCGTAGGCGAGCTCCTCCATGCCGTAGTCGCCGAGCGAGACCGCGTTGGCGTTGAACGTGTTGGTCTCGATGATGTCCGCGCCGGCCTCGAGGTACTCGCGGTGGATGCCCGCGACCAGCTCGGGCTGCGTGAGGGTGAGCAGGTCGTTGTTGCCCTGCACGTCGCAGTGCCAGTCGGCGAAGCGCTCGCCCCGGTAGCCGGCCTCGTCGGGGCGGTCCCGCTGGATGGCGGTGCCCATGGCACCGTCCACGACGAGGATCCGCTCCTGCATCGACGCCCGGAGCTCCTCGGTGCAGTCGGGACGGTGCTGGACGACGAGGTCTGCGACCACGGTTCTCCTCGAGGCTGGCGGTGCCGGTCGGTCGATCCACACTACGGCGCGGTCCGGTGGCCGGACAGGTGTTCCGCATCGTGACACCTCTCGTCAGGACGGGTGAAATCAGCGGGACCGCCTAGGCTGGAGCGCGTGATCGAGATCGACACCCTGACCGACCTGGTCGACCCCGTGGTGATCGCCGCCTTCGAGGGGTGGAACGACGCCGGCGAGGCCGCCTCCGCCGTCGTGGCCCACCTCATCGAGGCCTGGGACGCCACCGTCGTCGGCGCGATCGATCCGGAGGACTTCTACGACTTCCAGGTCAACCGCCCGGTCGTCGGCACCGACGACCAGGGGATGCGGCAGCTGACCTGGCCGACCACCCGCATCGCGGTCGCGTCGCCGCCCGACCTGGAGCGCGACGTGATCCTGGTCCACGGGATCGAGCCCAACATGCGCTGGCGCCAGTTCTGCGCCGAGCTGCTGGCCGCGTGCGACGACCTGGGGGGCCAGCTCGTGGTCACCCTGGGCGCGCTGCTGGCCGACACCCCCCACACGCGGCCGATCCCCGTCACCGGGACGGCGACGGAGCCGGAGCTGGTGGACCGGCTGCGGCTCGAGCAGTCGACCTACGAGGGGCCCACGGGGATCGTCGGCGTCTTCCAGGACGCCTGCGCCCGCCTCGACATCCCCTCGGTCTCCTACTGGGCCGCGGTCCCGCACTACGTCGCCCAGCCGCCGTGCCCCAAGGCGACGCTGGCGCTGGTCGGCCAGCTCGAGGAGCTGCTCGAGACCAGGATCCCGCTCGGCGACCTCCCCGAGGACGCCCGCGCCTGGGAGCGCGGCGTCGACGAGCTCGCCGAGGAGGACGAGGACATCGCCGACTACGTGCGGGCGCTCGAGGAGACGCGGGACACCACGGACCTCCCCGAGGCCTCCGGCGAGGCGATCGCGCGCGAGTTCGAGCGCTACCTCAAGCGGCGCGACGACACGGGCTGACCGACGCGGCCCCGGGGGGCACGAGCACGGTCAGAGCGAGAGGCCGAGCGCGGCGTCGAGCAGCTGGTGCACCGTGGCCGCCGCGGAGTCGTCGGAGGTGTCCGCGAGCCCCGCCGTCCCCAGGGTGGCCGCGACCCACTCGTCGACGAGCCGCACGGCCGTCGGGGCGTCGAGGTCCCGGGCGAGGGCGGCGAGGACGCCCTCGACGACCGGCAGGGCCGGGGCGCCCGCGCCGAGCGCCAGCGCCCGCCGCCAGCGGGCCAGGGTGTCCACGGCGTCCCACAGCTCGGCGTCGGTCCACTCCCAGTCGCTGCGGTAGTGGTGGCGCAGCAGCACCAGCCGGATCGCCATCGGGTCGACGTCGCTGTGCCGCAGGTGGGAGACGAAGACCAGGTTGCCCCGCGACTTCGACATCTTCTCGCCGTCGTAGGCGACCATGCCGGCGTGGGCGTAGACCTGGGCGAACGGCGCGCCGGTCGCCAGGTGGGCGTGGCCGGCGCTCATCTCGTGGTGCGGGAAGACGAGGTCGGACCCGCCGCCCTGCACGTCGAACTGCTCCCCGAGGTGGCCCTGCGCGATGGCGGTGCACTCGATGTGCCAGCCGGGACGTCCGGGCCCGAACGGGCTCTCCCAGGCGGGCTCGCCGGGCCGCTGAGCGAGCCAGACCACGCAGTCGAGGGGGTCCTTCTTGCCCGGGCGCTCGGGGTCGCCGCCCCGCTCCGCGAAGAGCCGGACCATCTCGTCGCGCTCCAGCCTCGACACGGCGCCGAAGGCCGGGTCGGAGGTCACGGAGAAGTAGAGGTCGTCGTCGACCTGGTAGACCGTGCCGGCCCGCCGGAGCCGCTCGATGTAGTCGATCACCGCGGGGATCGACTCGACCGCGCCCACGTAGTGCGCCGGCGGCAGCACCCGCAGCGCCTCCATGTCGTGGCGGAACAGCTCGGTCTCGCGCTCGGCGAGGGCCCGCCAGTCGACCTTGACCTTGTCGGCCCGCTCGAGGAGCGGGTCGTCGACGTCGGTGACGTTCTGGACGTAGGTGACCGGGTGGCCCGCCGACCGCCAGGCGCGGTTGAGCAGGTCGAAGCCGACGTACGTCGCCGCGTGGCCCATGTGGGTCGCGTCGTAGGGGGTGATCCCGCAGACGTAAAGCCGGGCGGGGCCGTCGGGCGCAGTGGTGACCAGGCCCCCGGTGGCCGTGTCGTGCACCTGCACCGGCGGACCCGTGACGGGCAGGACGGGGACCTCGGGAGCTGACCAGGCGCGCATGGGCCGCAGCCTACCTAGAAGGGCGGCCAGGGGATCGTGGGCCACCCGTCGTGCGGCAGCGGCATCCGGCCGGCGGCCAGCAGGCGGCGGACCCGCCGACGGGTGGCCGCCACCTCCTCCTCGGTGAGCAGGGCGCGCAGGCGCTCCCCCAGGCCCGCGCCCAGCGCCTCCTCCAGCCGGGACACCGCCTCCCGCTCCTCGTCGTCGAGGGGTTGCCCCGCCCAGCCCCAGAGCACGGTGCGCAGCTTGGTCTCGACGTGGAAGGTCACGCCGTGGTCGACCCCGTAGCGGTGGCCGTCGGCCATCGCCAGCACGTGGCCCCCCTTGCGGTCGGCGTTGTTGACCACGACGTCCAGCACGGCCATCCGGCGCAGCGCCGGCGTGTCCTCGTGGACGAGGGAGACCGGCCGGTCCCGGGAGTCCACCCCGTCGAAGACGTGCAGGAAGCCCGGGGGCACCTCGCCCTGCGGCACGATGTCGACCGCCTGCTGGACCGGGTCCGGCTCCTGCCAGCGCTGGACCATGCCCGGCCCGTGCGGGCCCTCGCGCAGCACGGTGTGCGGCACCACGTCCCAGCCGAGCACCTCGGAGACGGCGTACGTCGCGACCTCGCGGGCGGCCAGCGTGCCGTCGGGGAAGTCCCACAGCGGCCGCTCCCCCGCGACCGGCTTGTAGACGACGCGGGCACCGGCGAGCTCGCCGACGAAGGTGGCGTTGGAGGCCGGCATGACCCGGCCGTGCAGGGCGAGCTCCCCCGCCGGGGGGACCCGCTCCGGGACCCGGTCGCCGAGCGGCTGGGGCCCGCTCACGACTCGCGTCGGCGGAACCCGTTGGCCCGCACGCACAGGTGGCCCTGCGGGTCCACCGGGTTGCCGCAGAAGGGGCACGGCGGCCGGCCGGCCTCCACCACGTGGAGGGCGCGGGCGCAGAACGCCCGCGCGACGCCGGCGGTCAGCCGCACGACGAGCAGCTCCTCGGGGTCGGGCTCCTCGAAGGTCTCCTGGCCGAGCTCGTCGAGCTGGTCGGGCGAGACGACGGCCGCCTCCGTGAACGGGAAGACCTCGACCACGATCCGCTCGTCCCCGGGGTCCCAGGAGAGCGTCATGGTGCCGGCCCGGAACTCCTCGTCGATCGGCTGCTCGAGCGGCTCGTTGTCCTCCAGGTCGACGGGCGCCACCGCGGGGATCAGGGTGCTCGCCGCGGAGCCCGCCATGAGCTCGTCGAGGAGCTCGTCGATCCGCTCGACCAGCGCGACGAGCTGCTGCTTCTCCAGCGAGACGCTGACGAGCCGGGTGCCGTCGCGGGCCTGGAGGAAGAACGTCCGCTGGCCCGGCTCGCCGACGGTACCGGCGACGAAGCGCTCGGGGGGGTCGAAGGAGTGCACGACTGGCATGGCTCCACCCTAGGGGCGGGGACCAGCCGGGTCGTCCGGGCCCGCCCCGGCACCGGAGCCGCCGCCGGGCACCGCGTCGCCCGCCGGCACGTCCTCGGCCGGGGCCTGGGCCAACCAGGAGAGGTCCCCGGCATGCGTGTTGAGGCCCAGCACGAAGGGCCGCCCGGTCGTGTAGCGGACCACGCTGACCGAGGCGGGGTCGGCCACGATCCGCTGGAAGTGGTCGAGGTGGGTGCCCAGCGCGTCGGCCAGCACCGCCTTGATCACGTCGCCGTGGCTGACCGCCACCCAGACCGCGTGGGGCCCGTGCGCGGCCTCGAGCTCCGCGTCGAGCTCGCGCACGGCCGCGACCCCGCGCGCCGACATCGCGGCCAGCGACTCCCCGCCCGGGAAGATCGCGGCCGACGGCTGCCGCTGCACGGTTCCCCAGAGGTCCTCGCCCGCGAGCTCGGAGATCGCCCGCCCCTGCCACTCGCCGTAGTCGCACTCGGTGAGCCGTTCCTCCACCCGGAGGCGCGCGGCTGCGGCGGCGGCCCCCGGCTGCGCCCCGGCGACCAGCTCGGCGGTCTGCACGCAGCGCTCCAACGGGCTCGTCACCACCGCCACCAGCGGGACCGCGGCGATCCGCTCGGCGGCGGCCCGGGCCTGGCGCTCGCCCTCCTCGTCGAGCCGGACGCCGGCCTGGCGCCCGGCCAGGACGCGGGAGACGTTCGCGGTGGAGCGGCCGTGCCGCACCAGGATCACCGTGGCCATGGCAGAGGAGCCTAGTGCGGGGGTGCACGCCGTGGCCGGCGCGCGGTGCGGGGCGCCGGGGTCGTCCGGCGGCTAGCCTCGCGCTGTGATCGTCGACAACGCGGTGTACCGGGAGGGACGGCGGGTCCCCCACGACCTCGAGGTGCACGACATCCTGGGCGTGGGCGCCACGCGGCGGCCCGGGGACTTCCAGTGGGTCGGCCTGCACGAGCCGGACCCGCGGGAGATGCAGGAGGTCGCGGAGGCGTTCGGGCTGCACCCGCTCGCCGTGGAGGACGCGGTCAACGCCCACCAGCGACCCAAGCTCGAGCTCTACGACGACATGCTCTTCCTGGTGCTCAAGACGCTCTGGTACGTCGACGCCGAGGACGCGGTGGAGACGGGAGAGATCGGCGTCTTCGTCGGCCGTGACTACGTCGTGACGGTCCGGCACGGCGAGGGTGCCGAGCTCCAGGCCTCGCGCCGGGAGCTCGAGGCGCGCGCCAAGGTGCTGGCCCACGGGCCGACGGCGGTGCTGTACGCCGTCTGCGACAAGGTCGTGGACGACTACGAGTCCGTCGGCGCCGAGCTCGAGATCGACGTCGACGAGGTCGAGGCCTCGGTCTTCGCCGAGGGACGCGCCTCCGGGTCCCAGCACTCGGCGCGGATCTACACGCTCAAGCGCGAGGCCGCCGAGGTCCGGCGGGCCGTGCTCCCGCTCCGGGAGCCCCTGCGGCTGCTGGCCTCGGGCATGGTGCCCGGGCTGCCCGAGGACACCACGCACTACTTCCGCGACGTCCACGACCACCTCACCCGCGTCGGCGAGGTGGTGGACACCCTCGACACGCTGCTCGCGAGCGCCTTCGAGTCCTACGTGGCCCGGATCTCGATGCAGCAGAACGAGGACATGCGCAAGATCTCCGCGGGGGCCGCGCTGGTCGTCGTCCCGACCCTGGTGGCGGGCGTCTACGGGATGAACTTCGACCACATGCCCGAGCTCGGGTGGCGGTACGGCTACCCGTTCGCCCTCGCCCTCATGGTCGCCGTGGCGGGTGGGCTGCTCGCCTGGTTCAAGCGGTCGGGCTGGCTATGAGCAGCCCCGGGGGCTGTCAGGCGGTCAGCACGCCGGTGGTCAGGAGGAGCAGGGTCGCGACGCCGAGGACCACCCGGTAGAGGACGAACGGGGTGTAGGAACGGGTCGAGACGTAGCGCAGCAGCCACGCGATGGCGGCGTACCCCACCACGAAGGAGACGACCGTGGCCAGGATCGTGGGGCCCCAGCCGTAGCTGTTGTCCCCGTGCGGGATCTCCTTGAGCTCGAAGATGCCGGCACCGACCACTGCCGGGATCGCCAGCAGGAAGGCGAACCGGGTGGCGGCCTCACGCTCGAAGCCGAGGAACCGGCCCATGGAGATCGTCGCGCCCGACCGGGAGACGCCCGGGATCAGGGCGAGCGCCTGGGCCCCGCCCATGAGGAGCGAGTCGCGCAGGGTGAGGTGCTTGATCTTCTTGTCGTCGCTGCTGGTCCGGTCGGCGATGCCGAGGACCACGCCCATGACGACGAGGGCGACCCCGACGATCCACAGGTTGCGGAAATCGCGCTCGATGACGTCCTTGAGCAGGACGCCGAGGACGACGATGGGCAGGGAGCCGACGATGATGAACCAGCCCATCCTCGTCTCGAGCGTGCCGCGGTGCTCTGGCTGGAAGATGGAGCGCACCCAGCTGCTCCCGATGGTCCAGATGTCCTTGCGGAAGTAGATGAGGACGGCCAGCTCGGTGCCGATCTGGATCACGGCCGTGAAGGCGGCGCCCGGGTCGCCCCAGCCGAAGAGCTCGGGGAAGATGCGCAGGTGAGCGCTGCTCGAGATGGGGAGGAACTCGGTCAGCCCCTGGATGGTCCCGAGGACGACGGCCTTGAACAGATCCCACATGGGGGCACAGCCTAGGGCCGCCTCCGCAGGCGGACCGCATCGAGTCCGGCGAGCCGCGACAGCCGCCTCACGGAGGTCTGACTAGCCTGTGCGCCATGCAGCAGCGCGCGGTCGGTCGCACCGGCCTCAGGGTCTCCCGCCTCGGCCTCGGCACCATGACGTGGGGCCGGGACACCGACGAGCACGAGGCCCGCGACCAGCTCGTCGCCTTCGCCGAGGCGGGCGGCACCCTGGTCGACACGGCCGCCGGCTACGGCGACGGCGCCTCCGAGACGCTGCTGGGCACCCTGCTGGACGACGTCGTCCGTCGGGACGACCTGGTGCTCGCGACCAAGGCCGGCGTGTCGCGGCGCCACGGCGAGCGGCACGTGGACACCTCCCGGGGCGCCCTGCTGCGCACCCTGGACGCCTCCCTGCGACGGCTCGGCGTCGACCACGTCGACCTCTGGCAGGTCCACGTCTGGAGCGACGCCACCCCGCTGGAGGAGACGCTCTCGGCGCTGGACACCGCCGTCTCCTCCGGGCGCGCCGCCTACGCCGGCATCTCCAACTACAACGGGTGGCAGAGCGCCCAGGCCGTCACCTGGCAGCGGGCCTGGCCCGGCCGGGCACCCGTCGTCTCGACCCAGGTGGAGTACTCCCTGCTCAACCGCGACGTCGAGTTCGAGGTGCTGCCTGCCGCCGAGGCGCTGGGACTGGGGGTCTTCCCCTGGTCGCCGCTGGGTCGCGGGGTGCTCACCGGCAAGTACCGCACCGGCATCCCGGCGGACTCCGCCGGCGCGACCCCGCACTTCGCCGATCGGGTGGGCTCCTACCTCGACGACCGCGGCCGGGGCATCGTCGAGGCGCTCGTCCGGGCCGGCGAGGGCCTGGGCTGGAGCCCCCTGGAGGTGGCGCTGGTCTGGGTCCGGGACCGCCCGGGCGTGACGGCACCCCTGGTGGGGGCCCGGACCGCCGCGCAGCTGCACGACGTGCTGGGTACCGAGGAGCTCGTCCTGCCGCCCGAGATCGTGGCCGCCCTCGACGACGTCTCGGCCGACTGATGAGCCGCGCGCTGCGTCGTCCGCCCCGGCCCGGGGTCGAGTGGGAGTTCGACACGATCACCTACCCGCCGGAGGTCTCCCGGAGCGCGGTGCGCCGGCTCCTGGTGGAGCGGGCCGAGCACGGCGGCTGGGAGCTGGTGCGGGTCCGGATGACGCCCGACGGCACCCGCCGGGTGCTGCTGCGGCGCAAGATCATCCGGCAGTCGAGGCCGTTCCTGGGCTACGTCTGAGGCTCGCAGGCCTCGTCGAGGAACCGGTCGAAGACCCGCGCCCCGAACTCCAGTGCGTCGACCGGGACCCGCTCGTCCACGCCGTGGAAGAGCGACCCGAAGTCGAGGTCCGCCGGGAGCCGCAGCGGTGCGAACCCGTACGACGACATCCCGAGCCGGCGGAAGTGCTTGGCGTCGGTGCCCCCGCTCATCAGGTAGGGAGCGACGATCCCGTCGGGGTCCTCGGCGAGGATCGAGCGCGTCATCGCGTCCATCAGCCGGCCCTCGGTGGCGGACTCCCAGGGCTGCTGGTGGCTGACGAACTCCCGGGTCACGTGCGGGCCGCAGAGCTCGTCGAGGGTGGCGAAGAACTCGTCCTCGTAGCCGGGCAGGAAGCGTCCGTCCACGTGGGCCTCCGCCTCCGTGGGGATGACGTTCACCTTGTAGCCGGCCTGCAGCATCGTGGGGTTCACGGTGTTGCGGATGACTGCCCCCAGCATCCGCGTGGAGCTCTCGAACTCCTCCACCAGCGCCTCGGCGTTCTCGGGCGTCGCCTCGGTCCCCGCGATCTTCCCGACCGCGGCGAGCAGCACCTCCATCGCGGGGGTGAGCCGTACGGGCCAGCGGTGGGCGCCGATCCTCGCCACGGCGGCTGCGAGCTCGGTGACGGCGTTGTCGCCGTTGATCATCGACCCGTGGCCGGCGGTGCCCCGGGCGCGCAGGCGCATCCAGGCCATCCCCTTCTCCGCGGCCTCGACGAGGTAGATCCGCTGGCCCCGCACGGTGGTGGTGAAGCCGCCCACCTCGCCGACGGCCTCGGTGCATCCCTCGAACAGGTCCGCGTGGTCGCGGACGAGGACCTCGGCACCCTGGTGGCCGCCGGCCTCCTCGTCGGCGGTGAAGGCCAGCACGACCGGCCGCCGCGGCACCCGCCCCGCCCGCGCCCGGGCGCGCACGACCGAGAGCAGCATGGCGTCGAAGTCCTTCATGTCGACCGTGCCGCGACCCCACAGGTAGCCGTCGGCGATCTCCCCGGCGAACGGGTCGTGGGTCCAGTCCTCGGCCGCGGCCGGGACGACGTCGAGGTGTCCGTGGAGGAGCAGCGCGTCGCCCTCCGTGCCGCCCCACCGCGCCACCAGCGAGGTGCGTCCGGGCGCGGGCTCCACGACCTCGCACTCGATCCCGACCTCGTCGAGCAGCGCCGCGACGTGCTCGGCGGCCTTCCGCTCCCCCGGCCCCGAGGCGTCGCCGTAGTTCGACGTGTCGATCCGGACCAGGTCCCGGCAGAGCTCCACCACCTCCGCGGCGGGGTCGTGGCGGGGGTCCTCGTGGGCGTGCTCGTGGGCGTGCGCGGTACCGCGCTCCGTGGGCCTGTCCATGGGGCCATCCTGACCGGCGGGCGGTGAGGAACGAAACGCCGTGACCCCGATTGCGCCGTTCGGTGCGGGTGTTGCTACTGTTTCCCCGCACTCGTCCGGGTGGCGGAATTGGCAGACGCGCTAGCTTGAGGTGCTAGTGCCCTTTATCGGGCGTGGGGGTTCAAGTCCCCCCTCGGACACCAGCAGGACCCCCGCACCGATCCGTCGGCGCGGGGGTCCTCCCCATTTCGGCGCTCCCTGTGGTGCAGGAATCCCCGCTCAGGCGGGGATCGCTGAGGTTCGTGCCCCGTGCATGCCCTGCCAACCCGCAGGAACCCGTGCCAAGTTCGTCGCGGACCCCTGAGCCCGGCGGGATCGGCACGCACGGTCGTCAGCGCGACCACGTTGGCCCCGAGAGTGGTCCCGGGAGTGGTCCGGGGGCTCCGAGTGGTCACGGGGTGCGCGAAGTGGTCACGGGAGTGGCTCTGGACCCACTCCCAGCACTCCCTGCGACCACTTGGAGAGTGAAGGTGTCGGAATCCCCGCTCAGGCGGTGATCGCTGAGCTTCATGCCCCTTGCATGCCCCGCCAAGCCACAGGAAGCCCAGCCAGGTCCGTGCGTCCGACCGTCCCGGAACGCGCAGCGGCCGGGCGTCGGGTCAGGGACGACGGGGGTCAGGGACAGCGCAGCAGGAACGGCGTCCCGCCGAGGGCCGCAGACCGGGCACGTCGACGTACGTCATCCCGAGGTAGCTGCCGTCGGGACGCACCCGCACCTCGTCGCGGACCCACGGCCAGGGGCGCCGCGAGGCGCGGGCGTAGGTGACGACGAGCGCGGGGCGACCGTCCGCGCGGGAGGGTCCGATCCGCGCGGTCATGGGCAGGGTCTCGACCAGGGCGCCGCCGGAGCGGACGAGGTTCTGGCCGGCGAGGTGGTCCTGCTCGGGCCGGAACCGCTTGCCGTACCAGCGGGGCAGCCCGATCAGGCCGAGCCCGGCGGGAGCGATCCGGCGCAGCGGCGCGACGAAGACCGCCTCGAGGTCGCCGGCCAGCTCGTGGGGCCCGGGGGCAGAGAGGCTGCCCCACTCGCGCCGCAGGGAGAGCAGGTGGGGCTGGCGTGGCACGGGGACCTCCGAGGACGAGCGGACGGGATGTCGGACGGGGCGCCGGACGGCGCCCCGGACACCGGTACGGCGACGGCGGGCGCCGCCGCAGCGGGCACCCTCGGCGGCCGGACGGGCGCCTCCGGCGCGGGGAACCGCGCCGCGAAGCGCTCGGCCAGGGCGGTGATCGTCAGCGACGGGTTCACCCCGAGGTTGGCGGGGATCACGCTGGCGTCGGCCACGTAGAGCCCCGGGTGCCCGAAGACCTCGTGGTCGGAGTCGACCACACCCTCCCCCGCGTGCCGGCCCATCACCGCACCCCCGAGGACGTCCGCGGTCACCGAGAGGCCGCCGAGGGTCTCCCCGAGCAGGTTGAGCGGGCGGTCTCCGGACGACTCGGCGAAGGCGCGGGTCACCCGGTTGGCCACCGGCAGGTGGCTGGGCGCGCCGGCCGTGGGTGACGCGCGACCGCTGCCGACCACGACGACGTCCGCGTCGAGGCCGCTGGTGTGCGTCTCGCCACGCGCCCTAGTGTCCCGCGTCCGACAGCGGGTCGCTTTCGGGCCGTGACAGGCTGACCCCGTGCCCTCCACCCCGCGCCGCAAGCAGGCGCAGCGTCCCTCCCCCGAGCCCGCCACCCCGACCGCCCCGCTCCGTGTGGCGTTCGTCCCCGGCGCCACCCCCGACAAGTGGGCCCGCGCGTGGCGCGATCGGAGCCCCGTCCGTCTCGTCCTCGTCCCCGTCGAGGAGGAGGAGCAGCGCGCGGTCCTGGACGACGGCCGCGCCGACATGGTGCTCGCGCGGCTGCCGATCGGCGGCCAGGACGCCGACCTCTTCTGCATCCCGCTCTACGAGGAGCTGCCCGTCGTCGTCGTGGGGCTCGACCACCCCGCCTCGGTGCTGGACGAGCTGACGGCCGCCGACCTGGCCGAGGAGCAGTTCGTCCTGGGACCTCCCGTCGGGCTCGAGCCGGCGGTCGACCAGCTCGACTTCCCGCCGATGACACCCCGGGAGGCCGTCGAGGTCGCTGCCAGCGGCACCGGCGTCGTGGTGCTCCCCATGTCGGTCGCCCGCCTGCACCACCGCAAGGACGTCGTGCACCGGGTCGTCACCGACCTGCCGACCACCCGGATGGCGCTGGCCTGGCACCGCGACCGGGACGACGAGACCACCCAGGCGTTCGTCGGCGTGGTGCGGGGTCGCACGGCCCGCAGCTCGCGGGGCTGATCACGGGCTGGGCGCGGGTCCGGCGGGCCCATGGGTGACCATGGGCCCATGACTGGAGAGACCGCGTCCCCCGGCACCCCCCGCTGGTTCACCGACACCAAGGAGTCGCACTCCGAGTGGTACGTCGAGCGGTTCCGCACGATGGCCGCGGAGGGAGCCGACCTCGACGGCGAGGCACGCATGGTCGACGCGATGCTCCCGCGCGGCGCGCGGGTGCTCGACGCCGGGTGCGGGCCGGGCCGGCTGGCCGGTGCCCTGGCCCGTCGCGGCCACGACGTCTGGGGCGTCGACGTCGACCCCGTCCTGGTCGAGGCGGCCGAGGTGGACCACCCCGGCCCGACCTACCGGGTCGCCGACCTGGCCACCCTGGACCTCGGCACCGACCCCTTCGACCTCGTCGTCTCGGCCGGGAACGTCATGCTCTTCCTCGCCCCGGACACCGAGCGCGCGGTGCTCGCCCGGCTGCGCGAGCACCTGCGCCCCGGCGGCCGTCTCGTGATCGGCTTCCGCCGCGACCCCGACGCCTACACCTGGGACCGGCTGGACGCCGACGCCCTCGCGCTGGGCCTCACCCGCGACCACCGGTTCGGCACCTGGGACCTCGAGCCCTGGACCGAGGAGTCCGACTTCGCCGTCACCGTCCTCCGCCGCGCCTGAGACCCCCGTCCGGGACGGCCGGCCGAGCCCGCGCCCGCGCCCGACGCCGGGGGGACGAGCCGGTCCGGTACGCCGTCAGGCGCGCGCCTTGATCGAGTGCGGCACCGCGAGGGTGCGGGCGATCCGCTCCTCGTCGAAGCGCTCCCCCAGCCAGTCGAAGAGGCCACGCAGCGCGCCCGGGTCGTCGCGGAAGTCGTCGTAGTGGACCCGGTACGCCGCGTCCCCCAGGTCGTCGGCGACCTGGAGGATCCGCTCCTCGATCACCTCCAGCCGCCCCAGGGGGTCGTCCTTGTGGCGCCAGAAGGCGCTCGCCGCGACGTCGGGCAGGTTGCGGGTGTTGACCACGAACCGCGCACCCGGGAAGACCTGGCGCAGGAAGTCGACGTACTTGGCGAGGTCCTGGTCGTACCACCGGATCTCCTTGAACCCCGTGACCCTGGTGCCGGGCTCGGGGCGCAGCAGCGTGTCGAGCACGAGCCGGCGCACCCCGCGCAGCGAGGCGTCCTCGTCGAAGCCGTGGATCCCGAACCACGGGTGCGTCGAGGCCTGGGCGTTGCGCGGGTTGACCCGCGCCTGCTCGACCAGGCCGCTGCGGTGGAACTCGTAGAGGTGGCGGACAGCGTGCCGGTTCTCGCCGCGGATGAGGTAGCCGGGGATCGAGTTGAGGATCCCCATCAGCAGGGTCGACCCCGACCGGCCGTAGGTCATCACGAAGACGTAGTCGAGCTCGTCGCCGTCGGCGACCCGTCTCCTCAGCCTCACCCGGCGATCCTATCCGTCGGTGCCGGAGCGTCCCGCGACGCGCTCCCCGACCCAGCGGCCCAGCACGCGGGCGCTGGCGTCCACGACGTCGGGCCAGTCCATCGCGGACTCGTCGGCGGTGTCCGAGACGTGCTTCGCCAGGCGGCAGGGCACCCCGAACGAGGCGGCCGTCCACGCGACGGCGTACCCCTCCATGTCGACGAGATGGGCGCGCTCGGCCAGCCGGTCCCGCACCGCCGGGTCGGTGACGAAGAGGTCGCCGGTGGCCAGCACGGTCTCCCCCTCCCCGACCACGAGGCGCTCCTGGGGGTCGTAGCCGAGCGCCCGCACGGCGTCGGCGTTGATCTCGTGGTTGAGCACGACCCCGGGCTCGTGCAGCCCCTCCAGGCCGGGACGCAGGGCCCCGGCCGTGCCGACGTTGAGCACCGTGAGCCCGTCGAGGTCGCCCCACCCGGCGAGCGCCCGCGCGGTGACGGCGGCGGCCGCCGTCTTGCCCAGCCCCGTCACCACCAGTGGGACGCCGGGGGGCAGGTGCGCCGCCTCGGCCGCCGTCGCGGCGACCACGAGGAACCGCTGGGGGGAGCCACCGTCCACCGTGGTCACCAGCTGCTCGACAGGGGTCGGCCCTCGTGGAACCCGGCCGCGGACTGGACACCGACCACCGCGCGCTCGTGCAGCTCCTCGAGCGTGCGCGCGCCGGCGTACGTGCACGCTGAGCGGACCCCGCTGCAGATCTCGTCGACCAGGTCCTCCACGCCCGGGCGGGCCGGGTCGAGGTACATCCGGGAGGAGGAGATCCCCTCCTCGTAGAGGCCCTTGCGGGCCCGGTCGAACGCGGACTCCTGCGAGGTCCGGCGGGCGACGGCCCGGGCGGAGGCCATCCCGAAGGACTGCTTGAAGGAGCGACCCTCGGCGTCCTGCAGCAGGTCGCCGGGCGACTCGTGGGTGCCGGCGAACCAGGAGCCGATCATCACCGACGAGGCCCCGGCCGCCAGCGCGAGCGCGACGTCGCGCGGGTGCCGCACGCCGCCGTCGGCCCAGACGTGGGCACCCCGGGCGCGGGCGACCTCGGCGCACTCGAGCACCGCCGAGAACTGCGGCCGGCCGACCCCCGTCATCATCCGGGTGGTGCACATGGCGCCCGGTCCGACCCCGACCTTGACGATGTCGGCACCGGCGTCCAGCAGCGCGGTGGTCCCCTCGGCCGAGACGACGTTCCCGGCGGCGACGGGGACGCCGGGCGAGAGGGAGCGGACGGCGCGGAGCGCGGCGGTCATCCGTTCCTGGTGGCCGTGGGCGGTGTCGACGACGAGGCAGTCGACGCCGGCCTCGAGCAGGCCGGCGGCCTTCTGCGCCACGTCGCCGTTGACGCCGACCGCGGCGGCGACCCGCAGTCGCCCGTCCGCGTCGGTGGCGGCGTCGTAGACGGTCGCCCGCAGCGCCCCGGCCTGGGTCAGCACGCCGACCAGGTCACCCGCCTCGTCCACGGCGACCGCCAGCGGCGCGCGGGAGTGCTCGAGCCGGTCGAAGACCTCGCGCGGGTCCGTCGCCTCCGCGACCAGGACCAGCTCGGGGTCCATCACCTCCCGGAGCTGGGTGAACCGGTCGACCCCGGCGCACGCCGCCTCGACGACGACGCCGACCGGCCGCCTGCCGTCCAGCACCACCGCGGCCCCGTGGGAGCGCTTGGGGATGAGCTGGAGCGCCTCGGCCACGGTCTGGTCGCCCGTGAGCTCGATCGCGGTGTCGAAGACCGTGTGGCGCGCCTTCACCCAGGCGACGACCTCCGCCACCACCGGCAGCGGGATGTCCTGGGGCAGCACGGTGAGGGCCCCGCGCCGGGCGGTGGTCTCGGCCATCCGCCGGCCGGCGATGGCGGTCATGTTGGAGACCACGAGCGGGACCGTCGCCCCGGTGCCGTCCCCCGTGGCCAGGTCGACGTCGAAGCGGCTCGCGACGTCGGAGCCACGCGGGACCATGAAGACGTCGCCGTAGGTCAGGTCGTGCGCCGGGGTGCGGTCGTGGAGGAATCTCACGTCGGCCAACGTACCGGTGACTAGGCTCCGTCCGTGCTCGAGACAGTCGTCGACCTCGACGCGGCCGTGCGCGAGGGCTTCCTCCGTCTGGCCGGCCGCGAGCCTGCCGTCGTGGCGCGGGCGCCGGGGCGGGTCAACCTCGTCGGGGAGCACGTCGACTACCTCGGGGGCAGCTGCCTGCCGATCGCGCTACCGCTGGCCACGTGGGTCGCGCTGGCCCCGCGGGACGACGGCGTCGTGCGGGTGGCGAGCACCGCCGAGCCCCTGCCGTGGACGGGGCCGGCTGGCGAGCAGGCGGTCGGCTGGGCGAGGTACGTGACCTCCGCCCTGGCCGCCGTGGGCCACCGCGGAGGCGCGGACCTCCTGGTCGACAGCACGGTCCCGCTCGGCTCCGGCCTCTCCAGCTCGGCCGCCCTGGTCTGCGCCGTGGCCCGGGCGACGAGCACGGCCACGGCGGAGGCGCTCGTGGAGCCCTGCCTGCGCGCGGAGCGCGAGCGCGTGGGCGCACCGACGGGCGGGATGGACCAGACCGTCTGCCTGCTCGCCCGCCGCGGGCACGCGCTGCTCCTCGACTTCGGTGACGGCACCCGCCGGCACGTGCCGTGGCACCCCGAGGCCGACGGGCTCGAGCTCCTGGTCGTCGACACCCGCACCCGGCACGCCCACGCGGAGGGCGGCTACGGGTCCCGCCGCGCCGAGGGCGAGCGCGCGGTGGCGGCCGGACCGTCCGTCGCGGACCCGCTCCTGCGCCGACGCCTTCGGCACGTGGTCACGGAGGACGAGCGGGTACGCCGCGTGGTCGCGGCAGCCGGCGCGCGGGACTGGCCCGCGGTGGGGGCGGCGTTCACGGCGTCGCACACCAGCCTGCGAGACGACTACGAGGTCTCCTGCCCCGAGCTGGACGTGACGGTCGAGGCCGCCCTCGCGGCCGGCGCGCTGGGGGCGCGAATGACCGGCGGAGGCTTCGGCGGCTGCGCGATCGCGTTGGCGCCCCGCACCCGCCGCGAGACGCTGCTGGGGGCGGTCGGCACCGCGTACGCCCACCGCGGATGGGGGGCGCCGCGGGCCTGGGTGGTAGAGGCCTCCGGACCCGCCACCCTGCTCACCACGCCCTGAGCCCTCGGCCAGGACGCGCCCGACCCGGGCTCAGAGCTCCAGGACGAGGCGGCCGCGGACGCCGCCCTTCTCGAGCAGCCGGTGGGCCTCCGCGGCCTCGGCGGCGGGCAGGGTCCTGGCGACGCGCAGGGTGAGCACCCCGTCCTCCGCCTGCTGGCGGAGCCGGTCCAGCAGGGCCTGCTCCTCGGCGTACTCCACGATCCACACCTGGTGGCTGGTGATCCCCCGCGGCGGCTCGGTGCGCGAGCCCCGCACGGTGGCGAACCCCCCGCCGTCCCGGATCGCCGGGAAGAGCAGTGCGTCCTGCACCGACCCGTCGACGAGGCCGTCCACCCCGTCGGGGAACTCGGCCCGGATCCGGCGCGCGACGTCGTCGCCCCGCGGGACCACCACGTGCGCGCCCAGGTCGCGGACGAGCTGCTCGTCCTGCTCGGACGCGTCCGCCACGACCGTCAGCCCGTCGGCGCGGGCCAGCTGGACGAGGTAGCCGCCCAGGGCCCCCGCCGCACCGGTCACGGCGAGGACCTGCCCGGGCGCCAGGGCCAGCAGGTCGAGGGCGAGCCGGGCGGTGAGTCCGTTCATCGGCAGGGTCGAGGCCTCGGCGTGGCTGCTCCCGCGCGGCGCGCGGGCGACCGACCCCGCCGGCAGGGCCAGCCGCTCGGAGTAGGCGCCGTGGTGCCCGTGGGGCACCACCACCGCCATCACCCGGTCCCCGACCTCCAGCGTCGTCTCCGTGCCGGGGCCGACCGCCTCCAGCACGCCGGCGACGTCCATCCCCGGGACGTACGGCGGCGGCGACTGCCGCGCCTGGGCGCGGGCGCGGTCGCCGTTGCGGACGTAGATGTCGGTGGGGTTGACCGCCGCCGCGTGCACGCGGACGAGCAGCTCACCCGGGCCCGGCACCGGGTCGGGCAGCTCGACCTCCTCCAGCACCTCGGGTCCGCCGTACGTCCTCGCTCCGATCGCTCGCCTCACCCGAGCGTGTCACAGCAGGCCTGAGAGCGCCTGCCAGGTGCGGTCCACGTCGGCGTCCGTGGTGCGCCACCCACCCACCGCGACGCGGACGGCGGTCCGGCCCTCCACGACGGTGTGGCTCAGGTAGGCCTCCCCGGAGTCGTTCAGCGCGTGCATGAGCCGCAGGGTCTCCTCGTCGCCGGCACGCGCCCGCAGGACCACGAGGCCCAGGACGGGCTCGGTGACCAGCTCGAACCTGTCGTCGGCCTCCACCAGGTCGGCGAACCGGCGGGCCAGCCGCACGCCGTCCCGCACGTGGGCCTGCAGCCCCTCGAGCCCGTAGGTGCGCATCACCGCCATCAGCTTGAGCGCGCGGAACCGCCGCCCGAGCTGGGGGTGCCAGTCGCGCAGGTCGGCCACCGCCCCGGTCTCCGTGGCGGGGTTGCGGAGGTACTCGGGGAGCAGGCTCAGGGCACCCAGCAGCGGCGTCCGGTCCCGCACCCAGAACGCGCTGCAGTCGAAGGTGGTGAGCAGCCACTTGTGCGGGTTGGTCACGTAGGAGTCGGCGTGCTCGGCCACGCCGCGGTGGATCCAGCGGTGCTCGGGGCAGACGGCGGCGACCCCGGCCCACGCGGCGTCCACGTGCACCCAGGCGCCGTGCGGACGGGCGACCTCGCCGATCCGCGCCACGTCGTCCACCGCCCCGGTCGAGGTGGTGCCGACGGCCGCCTGGACCAGGACCGGCACCAGCCCGGCGGCGACGTCGTCGGCCAGGAGCCGCCCGAGCTCGTCGACGTCCATCGCCTGGGTCACCGGGTCGACCCCCACCAGCCGCAGCGACGACTCGCCGAGCCCGCTCATCACCACCGCCTTCTGCAGCGACGAGTGGGCCTGGGTGGAGGCGTAGACCCGCAGCCGGCCGTCCACCCCCTCGGCCCGGGCGGCGCCCCCGGTGGCCCGCTGGAGGGCGGCGAGCAGCGCGGTGAAGGTCGCGGTCGACGCGGTGTCCTGGATGACGCCCCCGCCGGGACCGTCGGAGCGGAACGCGTCGGGCAGGCCCAGCGCCCCGGCCAGCCGGTCGAGCACCACCTGCTCGACCTCGGTGAGCGCCGGGCTGGTCGCCCAGAGCATCCCCTGCGCCCCGATGCCGCTGGAGAGCAGGTCGCCGAGCACGGCCGCGGGCGAGGAGTTGGCCGGGAAGTAGGCGAGGAAGCGGGGGTGCTGCCAGTGGGTCAGGCCCGGCACCAGCACCCTGTCCAGGTCCTCCAGCACGGTGGCGAAGTCCTGTCCGGTCGCGGGCAGGACCTCGGGCAGGGCGGCCGCCACCTCGCCGGGGGCGACCTGCGAGCGGACCGGCCGGTCGTCGAGCCCGGCCCAGTAGTCGGCGATCCAGTCGACCACTGCGTGGCCGTGCCGGCGGAACTCCTCGGGGGTCATGTGCGGGGCGCTCACCCCGGCAACCTAGCCCGCGCCCTGGCCCGTCGGCGGCAGGCGCAGCCCCGACCGCCTCAGCTCGAGCTCGGCGAGGCGGCGTACGACGTCCGGCTCACGGCGACGCCACGCCCCGGCGGGGTCGTCGTCGACCCGCGCGAGCACGTGCATGGGCTGGTGGGCGAGCGCCCGCAGCGCGAAGAGGTCGAGGTCCTCGGTGGCGTCGACGAACCGGGCGCCCGCGGTGGCCTCGCGGGCGAAGCGGACGCGACGCGGCACCCGCAGGGCCAGGGCCAGCAGGGCGGGGACGGTCCCCGTCGCGGTGCCCAGCCAGAAGGCGAGGCGCTCCACCGCGTGGACGGTCGCCTCCCCCGCCTCGGCCAGCCGGTCCGACGCGGTCGCCGCGCGGTCGAAGGGAGAGGCCACCTCGTCCCCCACGAGCGGCAGGTCGTCGAGCCGGCCGCCCGCGTCGCGCAACCCCGACGCGAGCCCGCTCGCCGACTCGGCGGTCTGCTCCCCCGGCCCGGCCAGTCCCATCACCTGGTCGTGGACGGCCTGCCCCAACCAGGCGCAGGCCACCAGCCAGACCACCAGCAGGAGGTCCCCCGTGACCTGTCGCGCGCGCAGCGCCGGGAGGTCGGCGTACATCTTGGGGAGTCGGACAGGGAGTCGGACGGGGGGCTCGGGACGGGTACGCGTACTCACCCGAGACGAGTACCCACCACGATCCCGGCGACCCCCGCGGGGAGCGAAGCTCGATGCCATGAGCAACCACACGAACACGCCCCTGAAGAACACCAACGCCTTCTTCGTGCAGTCCGGCCTCGCGTTCGGCGTGGCCCTCTGCACGCTGGTGGGGGCGATCCTCTACCTGCCGGTGGACCCCTGGATCCGCGCGTTCCTCTGGATGGCCACGATGTTCCTCACGACCTCGTCGTTCACGCTCGCCAAGTGCGTGCGCGACGCCCAGGAGTCGCAGAGCGTGGCGAGCCGGATCGACCAGGCCCGCGTCGAGCGGATCCTCGCGGAGCACGACCCCTTCCGGGCCGTCGGCTGAGCGCCCCGCCGCGCCCCCTGACCCGCCTCCGGGGCGCTACCTGAGCTCGGCGCTGGAGAGGCCCAGGACGCGCCGCGCCACGATCAGCTGCTGGATCTGCTGGGTCCCCTCGAAGATGTCGAGGATCTTGGAGTCGCGCGACCACTTCTCCAGCAGCTCGGCCTCGCTGTAGCCCAGCGTCCCGGCCAGCTCCACGCAGGAGAGCGTGACGTCGGAGCCCACCCGGCCGGCCTTCGCCTTGGCCATCGAGGCCTCCAGCGAGTTGGGCTTGCGGTTGTCGGCCATCCAGGCCGCCTGCATGGCCAGCAGCCGGGCGCCCTCGAGGTCGGCCTCCAGCTGCAGGAACTTCGCGGCGGCGGCACTCTGCACCTGGGCGGGCCGGTCGTAGTCCACGGTGACGCCGGCCTGCTCGAGCAGGTCACGGGTGAGGTCGAGGGAGGCCCGGGCACAGCCGATGGCCATGGCGGCCACCATGGGGCGGGTGTTGTCGAACGTCGCCATCGCACCGCCGAAGCCGGCCTTCACGTCGATCTCGGGAGAGCCCAGGAGGTTCTCCGCGGGGACCCGGCAGTCGGTGAAGGTGATCACCGCGGTGTCGGACGCGCGGATCCCGAGCTTGTGCTCGAGCCGCTCCACCTTCATCCCGGGGGTCCCCTTCTCCACCACGAACGACTTGATCGCGGCGCGGCCCAGGCTCTTGTCCAGCGTCGCCCACACGACCACCGCGCCGGCCCGCTCGCCCGAGGTCACGAAGATCTTCTCGCCGTTGATGACGTAGTGGTCGCCGTCGAGCGTGGCGGTGGTGGTGAGGGCCGCGGAGTCGGAGCCCATCCCGGGCTCGGTGATCGCCATGGCCGCCCAGACGCCCTTGAACCGCTCCTGCTGCTCGGGGCTGGCCACCGACGCGATGGCGGCGTTGCCCAGGCCCTGGCGGGGCATCGAGAGGAGCAGGCCCGTGTCGCCCCAGCACATCTCGGCGATGGAGAGGATCGACGCCAGGTTGGCGCCGTTGCGCACGCCCCCGTCGTCGGCCTTCCTGGTGGGCTTCTGCTCGGCGCTCACGCCGGTGGCGCCGGCGCCCTCGGCGGTCCCGGACTCCGACAGCCCGTCGATCATCGCGGCCAGCATGTCGAGCTCCTTGGGGTAGGAGTGCTCGGCCGCGTCGTACTTGCGGGAGATGGGACGCAGCATGTTCATCGCGACCTGGTGGGCCTGGTCGATCAGCATGCGGTGCTTGCGGGGGGTCTCGAGGTTGATCATCGTGGGTGCCCCGTCCTCAGACGAGGACGCCTCCTTCCATCACGCCGAGGGCCCTCAGGTCGCGGTACCACCGCTCCACCGGGTGCTCCTTGACGAAGCCGTGTCCGCCGAGCAGCTGCACGCCGTCCAGCCCGATCTTCATGCCCTTGTCGGCGCAGAGCCGCCGAGCGAGCGCCACCTCGCGGGCGAACTCCTTGCCCTGGGCGGCCCGCGAGGCCGCGCGCCACGTGACGAGACGCATCGCCTGCAGCTCGATCGCCATGTCGGCGACCATGAAGGCGACCGCCTGGCGGTGGGCCACGGGCTCGCCGAACGCCTCCCGCTCCTTGACGTAGGGGATGACGTAGTCGAGGACGGCCTGACCGGTCCCGACGGCGAGGGCGCACCAGGCCAGGCGCGAGAGCCGCACGCACTCGGCGTACGTCGTGCCGTCGGCCTCGCCGAGCAGCTCGGCCGGCACGTCGGTGAGCTCGAGCCGGGTGAGGCCGGCGGCCCGCACCCCCATCGACGGGTCGGCGACGACCTCGATGCCGGCGGCGTCGGACTCGACGAGGAAGAGGGCGGGCTTGCCGTCGAGCTCCGCCCCGACCACGAACAGCTCCGCCTCGGCCCCGCGCGGCACCGCGGACTTGGTGCCGGTCAGCCGGAAGCCCGAGCCCTCGCGTCGTGCCGACGTGCGCGGCGCCATGGCGTCGAAGAGCACCTGCGGCTCGGCGAGCGCCAGCGCCGCGGCGGGGACCTCGTCGCCGGTGAACGCGGGCAGGTAGGTCTGCTGCTGCTCGTCGGTGCCCCACAGCGAGAGCGCGGTCGCGACCGCGCCGGGCGCCAGGGCGGCGACGGCGATGCCCATGTCCCCCTTGGCCAGCGCCTCGGCGACCAGCGTCCCGGCCATGGCCGAGCGCTCCTCGGTGATCCCGCCCAGCGACTCGGGCACGCCCAGGATCGGCACCCCGATCTCGAGGCTCGCCCGCAGCACCTCCTCGGGGGCCGCGCAGGCGTCGTCGGCCTCGCCGGCGGCAGGCCGCACCACCTCGGCGGCATACTCGGAGACCACGTCGACGAGCATCTGCTCGTCCTCGGTCGGGGTGAGGTCGAAGCGCCCGGTGGCGGTCGCGCTGGGCACCCGCACGCCCGTCTCGCGGCGCCCCTTGCGGGCGAAGGTGCGACCGGCGGCCGCGGCGGTGCGGAAGCCGCTGCGAGTGGCGGTGTAGACGGCCTGCTCTGCGGTGCGACGGAGACCGACGCGGTCGAGGAGGTCGCTCTGCGCGAGCCTGCTGAGGGCCGCCACGGCATAGCCGAGCGGAGCGCGCGTCTCGCCGGACGCCACCCCGTTCCTGCCGCCAGGGCCGAGGAGCTGAGTCAGGGCCATGGCGCAAACTGTAACTCGCAGTTACACACCGCGCCACAGGACACGGCGTGTCGCAGGTCACATGCTGGACGTCGTTACGATGCCTGCCATGTCGCAGGAGCCCCTCGCCCCGTTCGGACCCCTCCCCACCGGTGGACGCGTCCGTCCGATCACCCGCTGGGGGACCGACGTGATGCACCGTCCCCAGGCGCGCGTGCAGGAGTTCGACGCAGCGCTGGCAGAGCTGGCAGCCGACATGGTCGCCACCATGTACGCCGCCGACGGCGTGGGCCTCGCCGCCTGCCAGGTCGGCGAGGACGTCGCCATGTTCGTGTTCGACTGCCCCGACGCCTCCGGCGTGCGCACGGTCGGTCTCGTGTGCAACCCCGTGCTGACGCTCCCCGAGGGGCGCGACCGCCAGCTCGACGAGGACGACGAGGGCTGCCTCTCCTTCCCCGGTGCCTTCGTCCCGTGCGCCCGACCCGACTGGGCGCGCGTCGACGGGCAGGGCCTCGACGGCGCACCGGTGACCTTCGAGGGGGACGGGCTGCTCGCCCGTTGCCTCCAGCACGAGACCGACCACACCCTCGGCACCGTCTTCGGCGACCGGCTCCCGACGAAGCAGCGCAAGAAGCTGCAGAAGGCCCACGACAAGGCGGTCGAGGAGTACCCCGCGGGCTGGCCCGCCGACACGGACTGACGCATTCGCCAGCGCCCGGGTCGCCTCCGCGGTGATCATGGCCGCATGGAGCTGAGGGGCCGGGTCTTCGCCCGGATGTGGGCGGTGGCCGCCCTGGCCCACCTCGCCGGCAACTTCCGCCAGGGCGAGCTGCTGCCGTCCCCCGACGTCCTCGGCGTCGGCCTGGCCGCGCTCGGGGTGGTCGCGACCGCCGTCCTGCTCGACCCGCGCCCGCGCCGCGTGCTGGTCCTGGCAGCCCTCGTCACGGTCACGGCCGTCCTCGAGGCCCCCGTGCTCGGCAACCACTGGCTGCTCGCCGCGCTCGTCTCCGCCGGCTACCTGCTGACCGGCGGCCGGTGGGCGCGCTTCGAGCCCCTGGCGCGGACCGTCCTGGTCGGCTTCTACTCCTTCGCCGCCTTCGCCAAGCTGAACACCGGTTTCCTCGACCCGGCGACGAGCTGCGGCACCTTCCACCTCGACCAGGCGCTGGGGCAGCTCGGGCTGCCGGGCGCGGGCACCTCCGGCCTCCTGCCCCTCCTCGCCGTCTGGGGGCCCGCCGCGGTCGAGCTCGCCGTCCCGGCGCTGCTGCTCCTCCCCCGCACCCGGCGCGCGGGGGTGCTCCTGGCGATGGCCTTCCACACGTTCCTCTCCCTCGACCTGGGGCAGCACTTCTACGACTTCACCGCCGTGCTGCTACCTCTCTTCGCGCTCTTCCTCGCCGACCCCTTCTTTGCCCGCCTCGACTCGCTCGGCGGCGTGGTCGGCAGGCGCGGGCGTCGCCTCCTGCGGACCGGGGTCGTCGTCGTGGGAGCCACGGTGACGGCCGCCAACGTGCTGCCGCTGACGGTCGGCTCGGCCGCCTGGCTCGAGTCGGGCTCCTTCCTCTGGTGGCTGCCCTACGTCGGCCTCGTCGCCTGGGCCGTGCGCCGCCCCGGCCCCCGGGCCCGGCTCACCTGGCGCCTCGGACCGGCCGGCGTCGCGCTGGCCGCGCTCGTGGTCGCCAACGGGCTGACGCCCTACCTCGAGCTCAAGTCGGCGTACGGGTGGCACATGTACGCCAACCTCGTGCTGGTGGACGGCGAGTCCAACCACCTCGTGGTGCGCGACAGCCTCCCGCTGCGGGACGGCCACGAGGACCTGGTCCGGGTCGTGGCCAGCAGCGACGCCGGGCTCGAGGCGTACGCCGACACCGCCTACCGGCTGCCCTGGCCCTCCTTCCGGTCCTACCTGCACCAGCACCCGGAGGCCTCGGTGACCTACGAGCGCGCCGGCACCACCGTGTCGGTGGACCGCGCCGCCGACTCCGGCCTCGCCGACCCGGTGCCGTGGTGGTGGCGGTGGATGCCGCTGCGGTCGGTCGACGTGGAGACCCCCGACACCTGCCAGGACTCGTTCCTGCCCGCCCTCTGAGCGGGCCGGTCAGCGCTGGGCGGCGACGTAGCAGCCAACCGCGCTGGCCGCGGCGACGTTGAGGGAGTCGATCCCGCCCTGCATCGGGATGACCGCCCGGCGGTCGGCGCTCCGCTGCCACCGCTCGGACAGCCCCGGCCCCTCGGAGCCGAGGACGAGGGCGATCCGGTCCACCCCCGCCACGGCCTCGGGCACGGGCACCGCGTCGTCGGCCAGCGTCAGGGCCACGGTGGTGAAGCCGCGCGCCGACAGCGCGGGCAGCGCGTCGTACCAGTCGTCGAGGCGCGTCCACGGCAGCGCGAAGACCGCGCCCATGGCGACCTTGACGGCCCGGCGGTAGAGCGGGTCGGCGCAGCGCGGGGAGAGCAGCACGGCGTCGAAGCCCATCGCCGCCCCCGACCGGAAGACCGCGCCCACGTTGGTGTGGTCGACCAGGTCCTCCAGCACCAGCACCGAGCGGACCCCGTCCAGCACGGTGTCCAGGTCCGGCAGCGGGCGCCGGTGCAGGGACGCCAGGGCGCCGCGGTGGACGTGGAACCCCGTGACCTCCTCGGCCAGCTCCTCGGAGACGACGTAGCAGGGCGCGTCGGTGCCGTCCAGGACGTCGGCCAGGCCGTCGAGCCAGCGCGGCGCCATGAGGAACGAGCGCGGCTCGAAGCCCGCCGCCACGGCCCGGCGGACGACTTTCGCCCCCTCGGCGAGGAAGAGCCCGTGCTCGGCCTCCAGGCTGCGGCGCAGCTGGACGTCGCGGAGGTCGCGGTAGTCCGCCAGCCGGGGGTCGTCGGCGGAGTCGATCTCCTGGAGGGTGGCCACGGGCCTACTCTGCCGTGCCCTCCCCTGCGGCGGCCCGGTCGGGGGCGGCGTACCGGTCGGGGTGGGCGACCCGGACGACGTCCCCCACGACGATGATGGCGGGCGGCCGGACGTCGTGGGCGACGAGGTCGGCGGCCAGCTCGCCGAGCGTGCTCAGCACGGTCCGCTCCCCCGGCATCGTCCCCTCCATCACCACCGCGACCGGCGTGCCGGCCGGACGGCCGCCCGCGACCAGGGCCTCCGCGATCGCCGGCGCGTTCTCCACTGCCATGAGCAGGACCACGGTCCCGCGGAGCCCGGCGACGGCCGGCCACTCGACGAGGGACTGGGGGTGGCCGGGCGGGAGGTGGCCGCTGATCACGGTGAACTCGTGCGCCACGCCCCGGTGGGTGACGGGGATCTGGGAGGCGCCGGGCACCGTGACGGACGACGAGAGGCCGGGGATGACGGTGACGGGGACCCCCGCCTCCCGGCACGCCAGCACCTCCTCGAAGCCGCGGCCGAAGACGAAGCTGTCGCCCCCCTTGAACCGGACGACCCGCTTGCCCTGTCGGGCCCGGTCGACCAGCAGCTCGTTGATCTGCTCCTGCCGCGCGCTGCGCCCGCGGGGCAGCTTGGCCACGTCGACCAGCTCGACGCCGGGGCCCAGCTCGTCGAGGAGCGCCCGCGGGGCCAGCCGGTCGGCGACGACGACGTCGGCCGACGCCAGGGCGTGCCGCGCGGCCACGGTGACCAGCTCGGGGTCGCCGGGACCGCCACCGACCAGCACCACGCCGGGCGTGCGGTCCAGCGCCCCCGTCGTGGTGAGGTGGCCGTCGCGCAGGGCGTTGAGGATGTCGTCGCGCAGCGCCGCGGACTGGTGGGGCTCGCGGTTGCCCAGCACCGCCACCGTGACCGTGCCGTGTCGTCCGGTCGCGGGGGTCCAGGCGGTGGCGGCGGAGGCGTCGTCGCTGCGGACGCAGAAGATCCGCCGTTCCTCGGCCGCCGCGGACACCTGTTCGTTGGCGTGCGGGTCGTTGGTCGCGGCGACGACGTACCAGGCGTCGTCGAGGTCCTCGGGCCGGAAGCGGCGCAGCTCGAGGTGGATCTCCGCGGCCATGCCCTCGATCGCGGGGGTCACCTGCGGCGAGACCACGGTGACCCGCGCGCCCGCCGCCAGGAGGGACGGCACCCGGCGCTGGGCCACGTGGCCGCCGCCGACGACGACGACCTTGCGGTCGGCAAGACGGAGGCCGGAGGGGTAAGGGGAGAAGTCGGTCACCGGACCATTCTCCCCGTGTGGGACGGACGCACTCTGGCTACAGTCCGAGGCATGAGCATCGAGCGTCCGACCGCCCCGAACCCCTACGACTACCTGCCCCCCGTGCCGTCGTTCACGGTGACCAGCGAGGACGTCACCGACGGCCAGCCGCTGCGGGACGACCAGGTGGCCCACCTGGGCAACACCTCCCCCCAGCTGAGCTGGGAGGGCGCCCCCGAGGGGACGCGCTCCTACGTGGTCACCTGCTTCGACCCCGACGCCCCGACGCCCTCGGGCTTCTGGCACTGGGCGCTGGTCGACCTGCCCGCCGACGTCACGTCCCTGGAGGCTGGGGCCGCCGACGGCGAGCTGCCCGGCCAGTCGTTCCAGCTGCGCAACGACGGGGGCCAGGTCGGCTTCATGGGCGCGGCGCCGCCCGAGGGCGACCAGCCGCACCGCTACTTCTACGTGGTGCACGCGGTGGGCGAGGACCAGCTCGGCATCGACGCCGACGCCTCGCCTGCGGTGATGAGCTTCAACCTTGCCTTCAAGACGCTCGGCCGCGCGATCCTGCACGGCACCTACCAGCACTGAGCCCGCGCGCCGGGTCCGGGTGGAAGACTGCCGCCATGCACGCCGTACCGCCCGGTCCCGCCGTCGACGTCCTGGGTGAGCCCTACGAGGTCGAGACCCTCGAGCTCGGCCACGACGAGGAGGGCCCGGTCGTCGCCACCCTGGTGCGGCGGCCGACCCACGGGCCCACCAACTGCGCGGTCCTGCACCTGCACGGCTTCGCCGACTACTTCTTCCAGACCGAGTACGCCGAGTGGTGGACCGACCGCGGGTACACCTTCTACGCCCTCGACCTGCGCAAGTACGGCAGGTCGCTGCGCGGCCACCAGACGCCGAACTACGTCGACGACCTCCGGCAGTACTTCCCCGAGATCGACGAGGCATTCGCCCGGATCACCCAGCGGGACGGCCACGAGGCGGTCGTCGGCTCGGCGCACTCCACCGGCGGCCTGACCCTCCCCCTGTGGGCGGACGCCCGCCGGCCCGGGCTCGCGGGGATGGTCCTCAACTCCCCGTGGCTCGACCTGCAGGGCCCGTGGTGGATGCGCACCGTGGGGACCGAGGTCGTCAAGCGCGTGGGCGAGGTGGCGCCCCGGGTGGTGGTGCCACGCACCGTCAGCGGGCTCTACGCACGCTCGCTGCACCTCGACCACGACGGCGACTGGTCCTTCGACCTGGCCTGGAAGCCGCTGGAGTCCTGGCCGGTGCGGACAGGCTGGCTGCGCGCGATCCGCGAGGGCCACGCCGCGCTGCACCGCGGCCTCGAGGTCGGGTGCCCCGCGCTGGTGCTCTCCTCCGCGCGGACCGGCCGCGCCGTGGAGATGGGCGACGAGGTGCACAGCACCGACATCGTGCTCGACGTCGAGCAGATCCGCCGCTGGGCGCCGCGCCTGGGCGCGCACGTCACGAGCGTCGCGGTCGAGGGGGCCCGGCACGACGTCGTCCTGTCCCGCCCCGGACCCCGGGCCGAGGTCTACGCGACCCTGGACCGGTGGCTGGGCGCCTGGGTCGAGGAGGAGCAGCACCCCGAGGGGTGACCTCGACGGGGTGACCTCAGCGCGTCATGAACACGGCCAGCGCCACCAGACCGACGACGACGATGGTCGCCCGCAGCCACACGTCGGGGAGGCGGCGGCCGATCCCGGCGCCGAGCTGTCCGCCCACCACCGCACCGACGGCGATCAGCCCCACGACCTGCCAGTCGACGTCGGCAACCACCGCGAACAGCAGCCCGGAGATCCCGTTGACCACCGCCCCCAGGATGTTCTTGATCCCGTTGAGCCGCTGGAGCGCCTCGTCCATGCCGATCCCCAGGATCGCCATGAGCAGGATGCCCTGCGCGGCACCGAAGTAGCCGCCGTAGACACCGGCCAGCATGATCGCCGGCCACACCCACCACGCGCCGTGGTGGGGCAGACCCCCTGTCTCCGCGTGCCGCGCCGCGACCCGGCGGGAGATCCGCGGGCCCAGCACCACGAGCACGAGGCCCAGCACCACCAGGACCGGGACGATGGCCTCGAAGGCGCCCTCGGGCAGCACCAGGAGCAGCACGGCGCCGAGGACGCCGCCGATCACGGAGGCCGACGCGAGCCGGAGCACCCGGGACCGCTGCCCGACCAGCTCGCGGCGGTAGCCGACGGCGCCGGAGACCGAGCCCGGCACCAGGCCGATGGTGTTGGAGACGTTCGCCGTGACCGGCGGGACCCCGAACGCCAGGAGGGTCGGGAACGTGATGAGCGTTCCCGACCCCACCAGGGTGTTGATCGTGCCGGCGCAGACGCCGGCGACGGCGACCAGCGCCGCCTCGAGGAGCGTCACCGGACCGGCGGCTCCTGCGACGGACCGGCGCCGCCGGGACCCGTCTCGCCGGAGGCGCCCGGAGCGGCGGGCGGCGGGGTGGCGGACGCCTGCTGGGCAGCCGCGATCGCCTCCTCCACCGCGCGGTTCGAGGCTCCCGAGCCGGACTGCGACGAGCCCACCTGCGGCAGCTGCGGCTCGCTCGGACCCATGTCGACGCGCTTCGTGGGCGTGGCCTCCTTGGGGATGCCCGCCATCTCGCTCATGGTCGACCCCAGGCCCTCCAGCGCCTTGCCGATCTCGGACGGGACGATCCACACCTTGTTGGCGTCCCCCTCGGCGATCTTGGGCATCATCTGGAGGTACTGGTAGGCCAGCAGGGACTGGTCGGGGCGGCCGTCGTGGATCGCCTGGAAGACCGTCTGGATCGCCTGCCCCTCACCCTGGGCACGCAGGATCGCGGCCTCCCGGTCGGCCTGCGCGCGCAGGATCTGCGACTCACGGTCGCCCTCGGCGGAGAGGATGGCCGCCTGCTTGGAACCCTCGGCCGTGAGGATCGCCGACTGGCGCTCGCCCTCGGCGGTGAGGATCGCGGCCCGCTTGTCGCGGTCGGCACGCATCTGCTTCTCCATCGAGTCCTTGATGGACGGCGGGGGGTCGATGCCCTTGATCTCGACGCGGCCCACGCGGATGCCCCAGCGGCCGGTGGCCTCGTCGAGCACCCCGCGCAGCCCGGAGTTGATCTGCTCGCGGCTGGTCAGCGTCTCCTCGAGGTCCATGCCGCCGACGATGTTGCGCAGCGTCGTCATCGTGAGCTGCTCGACCGCCTGGATGTAGTTGGCGATCTCGTAGGTGGCCGCGACCGGGTCGGTGACCTGGAAGTAGATCACCGTGTCGATGGAGACGACCAGGTTGTCCTCGGTGATGACGGGCTGCGGCGGGAAGCTCACGACCTGCTCGCGCAGGTCGATGAGGTAGCGGACCCGGTCGATGAACGGCACCACCACGTTGAGGCCGGCCGGCAGGGTCTGCTTGTACTTGCCGAACCGCTCCACGATGCCGGCGCGTGCCTGCGGGACGATCCGGACCGTCTTGGCCAGCACCACCACCACGAAGACGAGCAGCAGTGCAAGCAGGACGAGGAAGAACTCCATCGGCCCTCCGTTCCGAAGTAGGAGTTGCGGGTTGTGTCAGCTGTTGAGTCGGGGCACCGGGTGGACGTAGGCGGTGGCGCCCCGGATCTCGAGCACCTCCACCGTCTCCCCGGCGGCGATGACGAGCGTCTCGTCGTAGGGCGAGGCGGACCAGATCTCGCCGTCCAGCCGGATCCTGCCGGTCCGCAGGCCGCTGATCTCCTGCGTGACCTCGGCCTGGCGCCCCACGAGCTTGCCGTGGCCCAGCTGGAGCTCTGGACCTCCGTGGACCCGCGCCACCAGCGAGGGACGCAGCAGCAGGATCGCGGCCAGCGACGTCGCGGCGGCGGCGATCACCTGCACCGCGAACGGCAGCCCGAGGACAGCGGCGAGCATGCCGACCAGGGCGCCGCTCGCCAGCATGACCAGGACCAGGTCGAGGCTGAACATCTCGGCCACGCCGAGCAGCACGGCGACGCCCAGCCACGTCTCCCATGCATGGTCGCGCAGCCAGTCCATGCCGTGAGCCTATCGGTAGGAGGGGTGCCGTCGTGGCCGACCGGCGGTCAATGCGGTCCCGGGAGGGTCCCGGGTGGCAGCATCGCTCCCATGACCGCTCCCCTGCGCCGCTCCTCCCGCCCCGTCCCCCGCCACCGCCCGGCGACGCGCGCCACCGGGCTGGCCGTGGCCGCGCTGGCCACCAGCCTCCTCCTGGCCGGCTGCGGGGACGACGACGGCGAGGAGACCGCCCGGGACACGGCGACGTCCTCGAGCCCGGCCGCCACGCCGTCGCCCTCGGCGTCGCCGTCCGACGAGCCCGCGGAACCCACCGGCACCGCCGACGGCAGTCCCGCCGACCAGGCCGCGGTCTACTTCGTCGTCGACACCCGCGCGGGCCTGCGCCTGGCACGCGAGAGCCAGCCGGTCTCCGGCGACCCCGCGGTCGGCGCGCTCGAGGCGATGGTCGCCGGTCCGGTGGACCCCGACCTCACGACGAGCTGGGACCCCGCCACCCGGGTGCTCTCCGCCGAGCTCGGGTCCGACGGCGTCGTCACCGTGGACCTGTCCGCCGAGGCGCGACAGGCCGACGTCGGCTCCCCCGGCGCCGCCGCGATGGTCCAGCAGCTGGTCTGGACCGTCACCGAGGCGCTGGACCCCGACGCCTCCGTGCGGCTCCTGGTCGAGGGCGAGCCCGCCGGCGAGCTCTGGGGCGCGGTGAGCTGGGACGAGCCCGTCACGCGCGCCGCCGCCGAGGAGGTCCGCGCCCCCGTCACCGTCGACATCCCGTCCGAGGGCGCCACGGTCGCCTCCCCCGTCTCGGTGAACGGCGAGGCCAGCGCGTTCGAGGCGAACGTCCCCTGGCGGGTCCTGGACGACCGGGGTCGCGAGGTCGACTCGGGCTTCACCACCGCCGAGGAGGCGATGACCTTCGCCCCCTTCTACTTCGACGTGCGCCTCGAGCCCGGCACCTACGTCATCGAGGTCCTCGAGGACGACCCGTCGGGCGGCGAGGGCGGGGAGCCGTACGTCGAGTCGCGGACCGTCACAGTCGAGTAGGGCCTACCCCCTCAGAGCAGGTCGGCGGTCCGGACCACCTCGGCGAACTCGCCGTGCAGGCTCGTGGCCGTCGCCCGGGCCAGCTCGGCGGCGCGCAGGACGGTCCCGTCGGGGCCGGTCCGGTCGAAGCCCGTCGAGCCCCTCGGCCCGGAGCCAGGCGTCCAGGTCGGGGGTGCCCAGGAACGAGCTGTTCACCGTCGCCCCCCGGGGACCGCCACCACGGACGGGGGCGTGTCGCGCTCACGCGAAGCGGCGGGCCGGACGACGCCGCGCGGCGTACCGCCCGTCCTCCTCGGAGAGCACCAGCGGCATGCCGTAGGTCTCCGAGAGCGCCTCGGCCGTGACCACGCGGTCCAGCGGGCCCTGGGCGACCACGCGACCCGCGCGCAGCATCAGCGCGTGGGTGAAGCCGGGCGGGATCTCCTCGACGTGGTGGGAGACGAGGACGGTGGCCGGGGAGTCCGGGTCCATCGCCAGCGAGGACAGCGTGGAGACGAGGTCCTCCCGGCCCCCCAGGTCGAGCCCGGCCGCGGGCTCGTCGAAGAGCAGCAGCTCGGGGTCCGTCATCAGGGCGCGGGCGACCTGGACCCGCTTGCGCTCCCCCTCGCTCAGCGTCCCGAAGGTCCGCTCGGCGAGGTGCAGGGCGCCGACCTCGTTGAGCAGCATCGCGGCCCGCTCGTGGTCGAGCTCCTCGTAGGCCTCGCGCCAGCGGCCGAGCACGCCGTACGAGGCGGAGACCACGACGTCGCGGACCAGCTCCTGCCGCGGGATCCGGTCGGCCAGGGCGGCGCTCGTCAGCCCGATCCGCGTCCGCAGCTCGAAGACGTCGACGGTGCCGAGCACCTCCTCCAGGATGCCGGCGACGCCGCTGGTCGGGTGCATCTGCGCGGCCGCCACCTGCAGCAGCGTGGTCTTGCCGGCGCCGTTCGGGCCCAGCACGACCCACCGCTCGTCGTCCTCCACGGTCCACGTCACCGCGTCGAGGAGGAGGGTGCCGCCGCGACGCACCGAGACGTCGGCGAACTCGAGGACGGCAACCATGCCGGTCACCCTATCCGTGGCCGGGGCGGTCGCCGGAGGTAGCCTCGTTCCCCGTGACCACCCCGCTTCCCGAGGCTGCTGCGCTCGCGTGGTGGGGCACGGCCTGGCTGCGCGGCGAGGCGGTGACGGACCTGGTCCTCGACGCCCTCGCGGCCGACGGGACGCTGCACGCCGTCGCCCCCGGGGACGGGCGCGACGGGCAGGGCACGCACGACGGCGCAGGGACGCTCCTCGACCTCCTGGTGCAGCTGCGCCGCCGCGGGGCGACGTCGCTGGGGCTGGCTCTCCCCGCCGACGGCGACCCGCTCGGTCTGGGTGGTCCCCCGTCGTTCAACCTCGCGGCCCTGGAGGCCGGGCAGGCCGTCGTGGCCGCCGACGCGGGCCTGGGCGCCGTCCCGCAGGTCGTCGGGGAGTCGGTCACCTGGCAGCTCTTCCCCGCGGCCCGCCGCTCGGTGCCCGACGTCGGGGAGGCGGACCGCGAGCTGCGCGGGACGGTCCTCGCGGTCGCCGACGACCTCGCCGAGCTGGACGTCGCCCGGTGGCGACCCGAGCTCGCCGACGCGGTGATGGAGCTGCGACGCCTCCCCGCCCTCGACCCGCCACCCGGCGTGCCCGAGCGCTGCGTCTCCCTGGCCGCGCGCGCGGTGCAGGCCCTGGCGGTGGTCGAGCTGGCCGGCGAGGACCACGGCAGCCCCGTCTCCGCCTCCGAGATGGCGCGCCGCGAGGGCGCCCTCGCTCCCCTCGACCGGGCCGCCCGCCGCGCGCTGGTGGCCGCCTGCTCCCCCGAGGTGTGGCCCGACCCGCCGCGGGAGCGCCCGACCGCGGGGTGATCCCGGGCGCCCGCGCCGCCGGTGCGCGCAGTAACCTCGGCGGTGCCATGGACTCCGACGCCGCGCAGACCCTGCTGATCACCCTCACCGGCAAGGACCGGCCCGGCGTGACCGCGGCGGTCTTCTCGCGGCTCGCCGCCGCCGGGGTCGAGGTCCTCGACGTGGAGCAGATCGTGCTGCGGCGCCGGTTGGTCCTGGGCATCCTGGTCACCGCGCCGCGGGACTGGCGCCGGGTGGCCGAGCAGGTCCACCGGCTCGGCGACGAGCTCGGCGTCCAGGTCGAGGTCGAGCGCGGCACCGGCGACAACCGGGGCCGGGCCGCCGGGCGCAGCCACGTCACGGTGATCGGGTCGCCCCTGCGGGCCGGCGCGATGGCGGCCATCACCGGCCGGATCGCCGACAGCGGGGCCAACATCGACCGGATCGAGCGCATGGCGCGCTACCCCGTGACGGCGATCGACCTGCACGTCTCCGGCGTCTCGCCGGAGCGGCTCCGGACCCTGCTGGCCCCCGAGGCCGCCGGCCAGGGCGTCGACGTCGCGGTCCAGCCCGCCAACCTGCTGCGCCGCAGCATGCGTCTCATCGTGATGGACGTGGACTCCACGCTCGTGCAGGGCGAGGTGATCGAGATGCTCGCCGCCCACGCCGGCGTCGAGGAGGAGGTCGCCCGCGTCACCGAGGCCGCCATGCGGGGCGAGCTCGACTTCGCCGAGTCGCTCCACCACCGGGTCGCCCTGCTGAAGGGCGTCCCGGCCGGCGCCCTGGACGAGGTCTACCGCGACCTCGTGCTGGCCCCGGGGGCCCGCACGATGGTGCGCACGCTCAAGCGGCTGGGCTACCGCTTCGCGATCGTCTCGGGCGGGTTCAGCCAGGTCACCGACCGGCTGGCCGCCGACCTCGGCATCGACTTCGCCCGGGCCAACGAGCTGGAGGTCGTCGACGGGCACCTCACCGGGCGCATCGTCGGCCCCGTGGTCGACCGGGCGGGCAAGGCGGCCGCCCTGCGGGAGTTCGCCGCCGAGTGCGGGGTCCCCGAGGCGGCCGTGATCGCGATCGGCGACGGCGCCAACGACCTGGACATGCTCAACGCCGCCGGCCTCGGCATCGCCTACAACGCCAAGCCGATGGTCCGGGACGCGGCCGACACGGCGGTCAACGTGCCCTACCTCGACGCCATCGTCTACCTGCTGGGCATCTCCCGGGAGGAGGTCGAGGCGGCCGACGCCGAGGCCGGGATCGTCACGCCTGCTCCTCCCGTGTAGCCCGGCGCCCCACCACGCAGGTGGCGTCGAGGTCGTCGTCGACGACGACCTCCGGGGTGAAGCCGCGCCACAACAGGCGGGCGGCCGTCTGCTCGGCCTCGGCCCGGCTGGCCTCCACCACCACCACCCCGGTCGGGGCGAGCAGCGACACCGCCGCCGCGCCCACCCGGTCCTGCACCCGGGTCCCGTCGGGTCCGCCGTCGAGCGCCCGCAGCGGCTCGTGCAGCCGGGCCTCCGAGGGCATGAGGGCGAGCTGCGCGGTCGGCACGTACGGCGCGTTGGCCGCCACGACGTCGACCTGCCCGAGCAGCTGGTCGGGGACCCCGGTGGCGATGTCGCCCCGCACCACCTGGCCGCCGTAGCGCTCGAGGTTCTCCCGGGCACAGGCGACGGCCAGCGGGTCGACGTCGGAGGCGAGGACCGAGACGTCAGCCCGCCCCGCCGCCACCGCGGTCGAGACCGCGGCCGTCCCGCAGCACAGCTCGACCAGGAGGCCGTGCCGTGGGAGGTGCGCCAGCACCTGCTCGAGCAGCAGCTGGGTGCGCCGCCGGGGCACGAAGACGCCCGGGTGCACCGCGATCCGCAGACCGGCGAAGTCGGCCCACCCGAGGATCTGCTCGAGCGGCTCCCCCGCCATCCGGTCCATGACCGCGGCCTCGAGGTCCTGGCCCGAGAGCTCGCCCACCAGCAGGTCGGCCTCCTCCTCGGCGAAGACCGAGCCGGAGCTGCGGAGCCGGGCCGCGACCTCGTCGCGGCCCGCCAGGTCAGGCGCGTCCGACACGGAAGCCCACCACCCGCGCGGCGGCCACGTCGAGGTCGGCCCAGTCCCCCTCCACGGCCAGGAGCGTCGCCGTGGCCGGCGGGTACCCCCGGGCCATCTCGGCCACGAGGCCCGGCTCCCCCGTGCCGTCCTGCAGGAGCTGGGCGAGGTAGGCGATGGTCGGGTTGTGCCCGAGCACCAGCAGCGTCCGGGTCTCCTCGGGCACCGCCCGGACCAGGTCGAGCGCGGCGTCCGGCCCGGCGGCGTACAGCGCGTCGTCGACCTCGGGCACCAGCGTCCACCCCGCCGCGGCGCCGGCCTCCTCCCAGGTCTGCCTCGTCCGCACCGCGCCCGAGACGAGGGCGTGCTGCGGGTACACCCGCTGCTCGGCGAGCCACCGGCCGGCGGCGGCGGCCTCGGCCCGCCCGCGGGGGGTCAGCGTCCGTGCGGCGTCGGTCGGCGCGGTCGACTCGGCGGAGGCGTGCCGGAGCAGCACCAGCAGCCGGGGATCACTCGTCACCCGCCCACCCTGTCAGGCCGGGCGGGGCGACGCCAGCACCGGCGTGGGGGCCAGCGGGTCGGTCACAGCCCCATCGCGTGGAACCCGCCGTCCACGTGGACGATCTCGCCCGTGGTGGCGGGGAAGAAGTCGGAGAGCAGGGCCACGACCGCACGGGCGGTGGGCGTGTGGTCGGACTCGTCCCAGCCCAGGGGCGCGCGGTCCTTCCAGGCCGACTCGAGGCCCTCGAACCCGGGGATCGCCTTGGCCGCGAGCGTCTTGAGGGGTCCGGCCGCCACGAGGTTGCAGCGGATCCCCTCGGGTCCGAGGTCGCGGGCGAGGTAGCGGGAGGTCGACTCCAGGCCTGCCTTGGCGACGCCCATCCAGTCGTAGGCGGGCCATGCGGTCGTGGCGTCGAAGGTGAGGCCGACCAGGGAGGACCCTGGCCCCATCAACGGGCGGCAGGCGACCGCGAGCGACTTCAACGAGTACGCCGAGACCTGCACCGCCTGCGCGACGTCCTCCCAGGGCCCCTCGAGGAAGCGTCCGCCGAGGAGGGTCTGGGGGTTGCCGTAGGCGATCGAGTGCACGACGCCGTCCAGGCCGTCCACGTGCTCCCGCACCTGGTCGGCGAGGCCGGCGAGGTGGTCGGGGTCGGTGACGTCGAGCTCGAGCACGGGCGGCGTCGTGGGCAGGCGCCCGGCGATCCGCCGGGTGATGCCCAGCGCGCGGCCGAAGTTCGAGATGAGCACCGTGGCGCCCTGCTCCTGCGCCACCCGGGCCGTCGCGAAGCCGATCGAGCTCTCCATGGTCACGCCCGCCACCAGGATGCGCTTGCCGTCCAGGATCCCCATCACTGCTCCCTCGTCCCTCGTCCGTCCATCTCCGTAGCCCTCAGTGGCCCATGCCCAGGCCGCCGTCGACCGGGATCACCGCTCCGGTGACGTAGGCCGCCCCCGGGGAGGCCAGCCACGTCACGGCAGCCGCGACCTCGTCGACCGTGGCGTACCGACCCAGCGGGACCTGGGTGCGGATCGCGTCCTTCTGCTCCTCGCTGAGCACGGCGGTCATGTCGGTCTCGACGAAGCCGGGCGCGACCACGTTGGTGGTGATCCCCCGGCTCCCGAGCTCGCGGGCCAGCGAACGGGCGAGCCCGACCAGGCCGGCCTTGGAGGCGGCGTAGTTCGCCTGCCCGGCGGAGCCGAGCAGCCCCACGACCGAGGAGACGAGCACGATCCGACCGCGTCGCATCCGCAGCATGCCCTTCGCGGCCCGCTTGGCCAGCCGGAAGGAGCCGGTGAGGTTGGTCTCGACCACTGACGACCAGTCGTCCTCGCTCATCCGCAGCAGCAGGGTGTCGGCGGTGATGCCGGCGTTGGCGACCAGCACCTCGACGGGGCCGTGCGCCTCCTCCACGGCGGCGAAGGCGGCCTCGACCGCGGCGGGGTCGGTGACGTCGCAGCGGACGTCGAGGGCACCTTCGGGGGCGCCGCCGCTGCGCGTGGTCACCGCGACCTTGTCGCCCGCGGCGAGGAAGGCCTCCGCGACGGCGCGACCGATGCCGCGGTTGCCGCCGGTCACGAGGACGGAACGGGGTTCGAGGGGCTCGTGGCTCACGTCCCCCGACGCTAGTGATTACCCCGGGGTACGCGAAAAGACGTCACTCGTCCTCGAGGCGGAACCCGATCTTCAGGCCGACCTGGAAGTGCTCGACCTGGCCGTCCTTGGCCTGGCCGCGGACCTGCGTGACCTCGAACCAGTCGATGTGGCGCAGGGTCTTCCCGGCCCGCTCGATGCCGTTGCGGATGGCGGCGTCGATGCCCTCGGGGGAGGTGCCGACGATCTCGGTGACGCGGTAGGTGCGATTCGACATGGCCCGACTGTAGCCCCACCTCCCGACCGTGCTCCCCCGGCGGAGGACGACCTCGTGCGACGTACGATGGAGCCCATGGCCACCCGCAAGGGGTCCGCCGGCCAGGACGCCGTCCGGATCACCACCGCCGCCGCCAGTCGCGAGGCCGACATCGCGGCACGCCAGCGACGCTACGTCGTCTCCATGGCGATCCGGGTGGCCTGCTTCGTGGCCGCTGTCGCCGTGGGCCCGGGGTGGCTCCGCTGGGTCCTCGTGGCAGGCGCGGTCCTTCTCCCCTACGTCGCGGTGGTGCTGGCCAACGCCACCGACACCCGCGAGGACCCGTTCGTCCTCGACGCCAACCGGCCCCGGCACGAGCTGGCTCCCGGCACCGCCGGGGGCGAGCTCGGCGGCACGACCGGCGACGCCGCCGCCCCGCCGCCCACCGGCGAGGAGCGGGCCTCGTGACCGACGTCGACCTCTGCTCGGCCAAGGGCTGCAGCGTCCCCGCGGCCTGGGCACTGCTGTGGAACAACCCCAAGCTGCACACCCCGGAGCGTCGCAAGACCTGGCTGGCGTGCGAGGAGCACCGCGAGCACCTGGCCGGCTTCCTGGGCGCCCGGTCCTTCCTGCGCGACGTGGTGCCGCACACCTCGGGAGGCCCCGGGGCCCCGGACCCGGTCGGCTGAGTCAGCCGCCGATCGCCGACATGGGGCGGTCGGGCTGGAGGAAGGTCGGGTCGTCGATCCCGTGGCCGGCCCGCTTGCCGCGCACCGCCGCCACCCAGCGCGTGGCGATCTCGTGGTCGTCGGCGCCGCCGCGCAGCGCGGCGCGCAGGTCGGACTCCTCCCGGGCGAAGAGGCAGTTGCGGACCTGCCCGTCGGCGGTGAGCCTGACCCGGTCGCAGTCTCCGCAGAACGGCCTCGTCACCGACGCGATCACCCCGACGGTGCCGGGGCCCCCGTCGACCGTGAACAGCTCGGCGGGCGCGCTCCCCCGCGGCTCCTCGGCCGGCCGGAGGGTGAACTCCGCCTCGAGCGCGGCCAGGATCTCGTCGGCGGTCACCATGGCGTCGCGGTGCCAGCCGTGCTGCGCGTCGAGGGGCATCTGCTCGATGAAGCGCAGCGCGTACCCCTGGTCGAGGCACCAGCGCAGCAGCTCGGGTGCCTGGTCGTCGTTGATCCCGCGCAGCAGCACCGCGTTGACCTTGACCGGCTCCAGCCCGGCGACCCGGGCGGCGGTGAGACCGGCGAGGACGTCGTCGAGCCGGTCCCGCCGGGTGATCGCGCGGAACGACTCGGGCCGCACCGTGTCGAGGCTGACGTTGACCCTGTCCAGCCCGGCCTCCGCCAGCGCCCCCGCCACGCGCTGCAGCCCGAGGCCGTTGGTCGTCAGCGAGGTCTCCACGCCCCCCAGCTCGTGGGTGCGTCGGACGATGTCGACCAGGCCGCGCCGGATCAGGGGCTCGCCGCCGGTGAACCGCACCTCGCGGATCCCGAGGTGCCGCACGCCGATGGTGACCAGACGGACGACCTCGTCGTCGGTCAGCGTCTCCTCGGCCGGCATCCAGTCGAGGCCCTCGGCGGGCATGCAGTAGGTGCAGCGCAGGTTGCACCTGTCGGTCAACGAGACGCGCAGGTCTGTCGCCACGCGGCCGAAGCGGTCCTCGAGCATCTGCACCATCACCCCAGCATAGGGGGCGTCCCGGCGGGCAGCCCGGCGCCGGATAGCCTCGGGGGGTGAGTCGTTGGGGTTTCCTGGCCAGCAGGCGCTGGGCCTTCTTCCTCCTGGCCGTGGTGCTCCTGACGTGGCTCGCGTGGCAGCTCGGCCAGTGGCAGTTCCACCGCCTCGACGACCGGCGCGAGCGCAACGAGATCATCCAGCGCAACGAGGCGCTGCCGCCGGCGCCGGTGGCCGAGGTGATGGCGGTGGACCGCCCGCCGGCCGACGACGACCAGTGGCGGGTCGTGGAGGCCTCGGGCCGGTACGCCGTCGAGGAGACCGTCGTGGTCCGCTACCGGACCCGGGACGGCGCGCCCGGCGTCAACGCGGTCGTGCCCCTCGTGCTCGACGACGGCTCGGCCCTCCTGGTGGACCGCGGCTGGTGGCCGACGGCCAACCGCGGCGAGGTCCCCGACGACCTCCCAGCACCCCCCGACGGCGAGGTCACCGTGACCGGCTGGGTGCGCCAGGACGCGACCGGGGACAGCGCGGAGGTCACCGACCAGCGGACCCGGGCGATCAGCAGTGCCGCCATCGGCGAGGCGCTGGACCGGGAGCTCCTCTCGGGCTTCGTCGCCCTCGCCTCGGAGACCCCCGCCCCCGAGGTCCCCCTCGAGCCCGCCGAGCTGCCCGAGCTGGACGAGGGCCCGCACTTCTTCTACGGGCTCCAGTGGTGGTTCTTCGGCGCCATGGCCGTCTTCGGCTTCCTCTACCTGCTGTACGACGAGTGGCGCGACCGGCGACGGGAGGCTCAGGAGGCGGCGGAGCGCTCCGAGAAGTACTGAGTCCGGTAGAGGTCCGCGTACAGGCCCCCCGCCGCCAGCAGCTCCTCGTGGCTCCCCGAGGCGACGACCCGGCCCGCCTCGACCACCAGGATCCGGTCGGCCTCGCGCACGGTGGAAAGGCGGTGGGCGATCACGAGGGAGGTGCGGCCCTCGAGGGCGACCTTGAGCGCGCGCTGGACGGCGGCCTCCGACTCGCTGTCGAGGTGGGCGGTCGCCTCGTCGAGGACCACCACCGACGGCGCCTTGAGCAGCAGCCGGGCGATCGCCAGCCGCTGCCGCTCACCGCCCGACAGGCGGTAGCCACGGTCGCCCACGACCGTGTCGAGACCCTCCGGCAGGTTGCGGACCAGGCCGTCGACCTGGGCCGCCGCCAGGGCGTCCCAGAGCTCCCGGTCGTCGGCGCCCGGCCTGGCGTAGCGCAGGTTGGCCCGGATGGTGTCGTGGAACATGTGGGAGTCCTGGGTGACGTAGCCGACCACGTCCTCCAGCGACTCCAGGGTGACGTCCCGGACGTCGTGGCCGTCCACGCGGACCGCACCCGAGGTCACGTCGTACAGCCGGGCGACCAGGTGGGTGATCGTCGTCTTGCCCGCCCCCGACGGGCCCACGAGGGCGATCATCTGGCCGGGCTCGGCGACGAACGAGACCCCGTCGAGGACCAGCTCGCCCTGCGGACCCTCGGTGCGCGTGACAGCCTCGAGCGACGCCAGTGAGACCTCCTCGGCCCGCGGGTAGCGGAACCGGACGTCGTCGAACTCGACCCGGGCCGCCGTCGCGGGGAGGGCGACCGCGCCGGGCTTCTCCTGGATCGTCGACGGCAGGTCGAGCACCTCCAGCACCCGGTCGAAGGAGACCAGGGCGGTCATCACGTCGACGCGCACGTTGGAGAGGCTCTGGAGGGGGCCGAGGAGCCGGAGCAGCAGGGTGGCCAGCGCCAGCACCGTGCCGATGCTCAGCGTCCCCTCGATCGCGAGCCGGCCGCCGACGCCGTAGACCAGCGCGGTGGCCAGGGCCGGCACGAGCAGCATGACGGCGACGAAGACGCGGGTGACCAGCGAGATCCGCACCCCCAGGTCGCGGACGACCCCCGCCTTGGCGGCGAAGAGCCGGTCCTCCTCGGCGCGCCGGCCGAACAGCTTGAGCAGCATGGCGCCGCCCACGTTGAACCGCTCGGTCATGGCGTTGCCGAGGTCGGCGTTGCCCTCCATCTGCTCCCGGGTCAGCCCCGCGAGCCGGTTGCCGACCCAGCGCGAGGCTCCGAGCAGCAGGGGGAAGAGCAGGAGGCAGAGCAACGTGACCTGCCAGCTCAACGCCAGCATGGCCACGCTCACCACCACCACCGAGACGAGGCTGGAGACCGTCGTGGAGAGGGTGGAGGTGAAGGCGCGCTGGGCGCCGATCACGTCGTTGTTGAGCCGGGAGACGAGGGCACCCGTCTGGGTCCGGGTGAAGAAGGCCAGCGACTGGCGCTGGACGTGCCCGAAGACCTGGGTGCGCAGGTCGTAGATGAGGCCCTCGCCGATGCGCGAGGAGAGGTAGCCGCCGACGACGGAGAGGACGGCGCCGAGCACCGCCACGCCCGCCATCGCCGCGGCCAGCCAGGCCACGAGGCCCGCGTCGCCGGCCGTGATGCCGTCGTCGACCAGCTTCTTGACCAGCAGCGGGGTCGCGACGACGAGCGCCGCGTCCACCGAGGTGACGGCGAGGAAGAGCGCGATCGCGCGGACGTGCGGTCGGGCGAAGCCGAGGATCCGACGGAAGGTCTCCCGCTCGACCCGTTGGCGCGCCATGCTCCGGTCGCTGCGCATGTGGCGCCACGCCGGGCCCATGCCCATCTGCAAGGACACGTGGTTCCCCTCTCTGCCCGGCGCCGTGGCGCCCCCGGGATCAGGCGCCGCCGGCGACCTCGCGGAAGCGCCTGACCTGCGCCTCCCGCTCGAGCCGGCGCTGGTCCTCCAGGGAGCGGCCAGCCGCACCCTGCAGGAGCGCCTTGGTCTCCCGCACGGCCCCGACCATCGGTGCCGTCAGCGCCCCCGCCAGCTGTTCCACGGCGGCGTCCAGCTGGTCACCCGGGACCACGGCCTGGGCCAGGCCGATCCGGGCGGCCTCCTGGGCGCCCACCATCCGTGCCGTGGCGCAGATCTCGAGGGCCCTGGCGTATCCAACCGCCTCGACCAGGGGCTTTGTTCCCGTCAGGTCGGGCACGAGGCCCAGCGCCGACTCCTTCATGCAGAACTGCGCGTCCTCGGCGGCGACCACCAGGTCGCAGGAGAGCGCCAGCTGGAAGCCCGCGCCCACGGCGTACCCCCGGACCTTGGCGACCGAGACGAAGCGCGGGTCGCGCAGGAAGGTGAAGCCCTCCTGGTAGGCGTCGATCGTGTCGGCCACCTCTTGGTCGGACATCGCCAGCAGGCCGGCGACCGTCTCCTGGCCGTCGCCCCCCGAGCGGGGGTCGAGCATCGCCCGGTCCAGGCCGGCGGAGAAGGTCTCCCCCGCACCCGTGACCACCACGACGCGGACGTCGTCGGAGAGCCCGCGGCCCAGCTCGGCGAGGGCGCGCCACATGGCCGGAGTCTGCGCGTTGCGCACCTCCGGCCGGTCCAGCGTGATGGTGGCGACGGGACCCGCCACCTCGAACCTCAGGCCCACGGCGCCCAGCTCTTCAGGAGTCATGGTCGCCATCCTAGGTTACCTGTCGGTAATGAGCGAGCACCCTCAGGCGAGCGCGACGAGGTCGGCGTACTCCTCGTTCCACAGGTCCTCGTCGCCGTCGGGGAGCAGCAGCACCCGGTCGGGCTCCAGCGCGCGGACCGCGCCCTCGTCGTGGGTGACGAGGACGATCGCGCCCTCGTAGGTGCGGATCGCGGCCAGCACCTCCTCGCGGGAGGCCGGGTCGAGGTTGTTGGTCGGCTCGTCGAGCAGCAGCACGTTGGCGCTGGAGACGACGAGGCTGGCCAGGGCGAGACGGGTCTTCTCCCCGCCCGAGAGCACCTTGGCGGGCTTGTGCGCGTCGTCCCCGGAGAAGAGGAACGAGCCCAGCACCGAGCGGGCCTCGACGTCGGTGAGCTGGGGTGCGGCCGACTGCATGTTCTCCAGCACCGTGCGCTCGGTGTCGAGCGTCTCGTGCTCCTGCGCGTAGTAGCCGATCTTGAGACCGTGGCCGGGCAGGATCTCGCCGGTGTCGGACCGGTCGACGCCCGCGAGGATGCGCAGCATCGTCGTCTTGCCCGCGCCGTTGAGGCCGAGGATCACCACGCGGGAGCCCTTGTCGATGGCCAGGTCGACGTCGGTGAAGACCTCGAGCGACCCGTAGGACTTCGACAGCTCGCGCGCCATGAGCGGGGTCTTGCCGCAGGCCGCGGGGGCGGGGAACTTGATCCGCGCCACCTTGTCGCTCTGCCGCTCCCCCTCGAGCCCGGAGACCATCTTCTCGGCCCGCTTGAGCATCGACTGGGCGGCGCTCGCCTTGCTGGCCTTGGCCCGCATCCGGTTGGCCTGGTCGGTGAGCATCTTGGCCTTCGACTCGGCGTTGGCGCGCTCGCGCTTGCGCCGGCGCTCGTCGGTCTCGCGCTGGGTCAGGTAGGCCTTCCAGCCCATGTTGTAGACGTCGATGGTCGCCCGGTTGGCGTCGAGGTGGAGCACCTTGTTGACACACGCCTCGAGCAGGTCGTTGTCGTGGCTGATCACGATCAGCCCGCCCTTGTGCGCCTTGAGGAACTCGCGGAGCCACACGATGGAGTCGGCGTCGAGGTGGTTGGTCGGCTCGTCGAGCAGCAGGGTCTCGGCGCCGGAGAAGAGGATCCGGGCCAGCTCGACGCGGCGACGCTGGCCGCCGCTGAGGGTCTTGAGCGGCTGGGCGAGGATCCGCTCCTCGATCCCGAGGCTGCTGGCGATGGTCGCCGCCTCCGACTCCGCGGCGTACCCCCCGCCGGCGTGGAGCTCGGCGTCGGCGCGCGCGTAGCGGCGCATCGCACGGTCACGCACCGCGTCGTCGTCGCTGCCCATCTGCTCCTCGGCCACCCGCAGCCGCCGGACGACGTCGTCGAGGCCGCGCGCGGAGAGGATCCGGTCGCGGGCCAGCACCTCGGGGTCCCCGATCCGCGGGTCCTGGGGCAGGTAGCCCACCTCGCCGCTGGAGTGGACGGCCCCGGAGGCGGGCAGCGCCTCGCCGGCGAGGATCTTGGTCAGCGTGGTCTTGCCGGCGCCGTTGCGGCCGACGAGTCCCACCTTGTCGCCGGCCGCGACCCGGAAGGTGACGTCCTCCATGAGGAGGCGGGCGCCGGCGCGCACCTCGAGGTGTTGGGCGGTGATCATCAGGGTAGAGAGTGTACGGAGCCCGGCCGGATTCCCGTGAGTCGGCGTGAGCGGGCTGCTCGCAGGAAGGACCACCATGCGCTTCAACCCCAAGGCCGACATCAGCGGCGGCAACGTCCGGGACGCCGGAGGACGCCGCGGCGGCGGCGCCCCGATGCGCTTCCCGGTCCCCGGGGGCGCGAAGGCGGGGGGCGGGATCGGCGGCCTCCTGCTCGTCGTGCTCTTCCTCGTGCTGACCCAGTGCGTCGGCGGCGGCCAGGGCGGCACCGGTGGGGCCGGCTCGATGTTCGACACCGGGACGGGCCAGATGCCGGCAGGGCTGGAGGCCGACGGCGACCGCTACGCCGACTGCCGCACGGGAGCGGACGCCAACGAGGACCCCGACTGCGCCCGCAAGGCGGTGGTCCTGTCGCTGGAGCAGTTCTGGGCGCGGACGCTCCCGGAGCAGGGACGCACCGAGCTCGCCCCGGCACCGGTCAACACCTTCACCGGCGGGGTGCAGACCGCCTGCGGCCAGGCGTCCTCCCAGGTCGGCCCGTTCTACTGCCCCGCCGACCAGCAGATCTACCTCGACACCTCCTTCTTCGCCGACGTCCTCGAGGGCCAGCTGGGCGGCCAGGGCGGCGACTTCGTGGAGCCCTACGTGCTGGCGCACGAGTACGGCCACCACGTCCAGAACCTGCTCGGGACGATGGGCCGGGTGCGGACCCAGCAGGGCCCGCGCAGCGACGCCGTCCGCCTGGAGCTCCAGGCCGACTGCTACGCCGGCATGTGGACCCGGGCGGCCGAGGGCACCGCCGACGACGACGGCGTGGCCATCTTCAGCGAGGTCGACGAGTCCGACATCTCGGAGGCGCTCGACTCCGCCAAGGCGGTCGGCGACGACCGCATCCAGCAGCGCTCCGGTGGCCGGGTCGACCCCGAGGGCTGGACCCACGGCTCGTCGGAACAGCGCCAGGCCTGGTTCCGCACCGGCTACGAGGAGGGCACCCTCGAGGCCTGCGACACCTGGGCGACCGACGCCCTCTGACGTCCTCGGGCGCCCTCGGGCACCGGACCCTGCCCGGCTCAGCCCGCCTGTCCGACGAGCGCCTCGAGCTGGACCAGCTGGCGCTGCATCGCGCGCAGGTAGGGGGCGACGCTGGGGTGACGGAACTTGCCGGCCAGCGCCCCCTCCCCGCCGGCGACCCGGGCCAACGCCCAGTCCGCCCGCGTGAGCACGGTGTAGACCGAGGTCACCCGGGCCCCCAGCAGCACCTGCTCCCGGCTCGCCAGCCCGGTCGGGAGCCCCGCCAGGTAGGCCTCCAGCAGGGGTTCGAACGCCTCGCGGGTCGACAGCGAGAGGTAGCCGAGGTCACCCCCCACGGGACCCAGCCCGAGGGTCGACCAGTCGACGCCCACGACGTGGTCCTCCACGTGGCCGGGGAGGTTGGACGGGACCGGGTCCCCGTGCTGCAGGACGTGGGGCAGGTCGTCGACCCGGGCGAGGAGCACCTCGCGGCGGCGCCACAGGTGGTCGGCGACGTCGGCCACCGGCGTCCTCGCCAGGGTCGTCCAGCCACCCCGCCGGGCGACCTCCGCCAGCCGGGCCGCGAGCTGGCCGCGCACCAGCCACGGCAGCTCGACCGCGGGCGCGGCGGCGAAGCGACCCAGGCTGCGCGCCAGGTAGAGGCCGGAGGTGCCGGCGTCCTCGACCCGGGCGTGGACCAGGGTGACCCCCTCGGCGTCCTCCTCGACCCGCACCACCGCCGGCTCCCGCAGCCCCGGGGTCTCCTGGACGACGCCGGACCGCGCCACCTCGACCGCGCGCCGCCAGTACGCCGGGTGGCCGGGCTCGCGGTAGGCCGAGGGGTCGTGCGGCGTGGGCGCGACGAGTCGCTTCACCACGACGTCCAGCCCACCCTCGCGCGCGGCCCACACCCCCTGGGTCGAGGGGCCGGCCCCCGGCAGGCGGTGCCACCCGGGCTCCGGTTGCCACATGCCCGCCATCCTGACAGAGCGCGGGCTCCCGCTCAGGCGTTCTCGACCACCACGCGCGCCGCGCCCGCGTCGAGGACGGCCTGGTCGAGGACCGACCGGCGGGGGTCGGGCACGGCGAGCCACTCCCCGACGACGCGGCACCCGCCCAGCCGGCGGTCCGCCAGGACCTGGTCGACGGCCTCGCGGTCGCCGCCCACGACGAGCGGGCCCGGCTGCAGGATCCGCGCCGCGTGGTCGGCGGCCGCGGCGTAGGCGACCCTCGCCTGGTTGTCGCGACGGCGGGCGAACCGCTGCTGGCTCTGCCCGCCGGCCTTCGTCCGGCCCTGGACGTGACGCTGGCCCACCTTGTGCTCGACCAGCTGCTCCCCCGCCATCCGCGCGACCGCGAAGCCTCCCTTGCGGACCAGCAGGACGCCCCAGACGGGCGGCGGAGCGGTGCCGCGGACGAAGTCGTCCACGGCGGCCGCACCGACGTGCTCCCGGGAGAACGGCAGGGCGGCCTCGAACGTGGACCCGTCGCCGGCGGTGCCGGCGAGGCGGCCGTCGCGCGTCCGGAGGACGACCCCGTCGTGCCGCTGCGCGAAGTTGTCGACCCACCGCGGCAGTCGCGCGGGCGGGACCGTGACGACAGGCACGGCGCCACCCTAGCCGGGCGAGTTCCGTCGTTCCCGGGACCGGCGGCCGCGACCGCCGCTAGCGTCCGTCCACGACGCCCCGCGACCGGCACGAGGACCCATGAGCCAGCAGACCACGCCCCTGCCCGCCGTGGTGCAGCCCCCCGCGCTCCCGGTCGGAGGCCGGGGGCGGGGGCGGGCCACGACCGTCCTCTTCGCCCTCACCTCGTTCACCGGCGCGGCCCTGCTCTTCGTGGTGCAGCCCATGGTCGCCCGCCTGGTGCTGCCCAGCTTCGGCGGGTCGGCCGCGGTCTGGAGCACGAGCAGCCTCTTCTTCCAGCTGCTGCTCCTCGTGGGCTACCTCTACGTCCACGTCTCGACCCGGCGTCTGGGCCCACGCCGTCAGCCCCTGCTCCACCTGGGCGTCCTCCTGCTCCCGCTCGTGGCGCTCCCGGTCGCCCTCCCTCCCGGTGCGGCGCCGTCCGGGGACGTCACCCCGGCCCTGTGGCTGCTCTGGGTCCTGGCCCTGGTGGTGGGGCTCCCCTTCGCCGTGCTCTCGACCACCGGCCCCCTGCTGCAGCGCTGGTACTCCTGGACGGGCACCGCCCGCGCCGAGGACCCCTACTTCCTCTTCGCCACCAGCAACCTCGGAAGCTTCGGCGGCCTGCTGGCCTACCCCTTCGTGGTGGAGCCGCTGCTCTCCCTCCGCGAGCAGCGGCTGGGGTGGTCCGCAGGCTTCCTCCTGCTCCTGCTGCTCGTGGCGGCCTGCGCCGTGACGGCCAGGCGGGGGCAGGGCCGCACCCGCCACCCGGACGACGGCCCCACGGCGCCGACCGCAGAGGAGCCCGCCGCGGAGCCACCGGCCGGCCCCGACGCCCTGACGCCGCGCCTGGTGCTGGGATGGCTCGCTCTGGCGTTCCTGCCCTCGACCCTCATGCTCGGCGTCACCGCGCACGTCTCGACGGACGTCGCGGCGATCCCGCTCCTGTGGGTGGTCCCGCTGGCGATCTACCTGGCCACCTTCGTGGTCGCGTTCGCCCGGGCGGGGCGACAGGCGCCCGGCACCACGCTGCGCCTGGCCGCGGGCCTGGCCACCGTCGCCCTCCTCGTGCAGCTGGCCGGCGCCACGCGCCTGCCGATGGCGGCGGCGATCGGCCTCGACCTCGCCGTGCTCGCCAGCGCCGCCTACGCCGCACACCGGGCCCTGGCGGTCCGGCGTCCCACCCCGCACCTGCTCACCGCCTTCTACCTGGTCGTGGCCGCCGGGGGCGCGCTGGGCGGGCTGCTCAACGGGCTGCTGGCGCCGCTGGTGCTCACGGACGTCTGGGAGTACCCGCTGGCGCTGCTCGGCGTGGTCCTCCTCGGCACCCTGCTCCCCCAGCCGTTCCCGGCACGCCTGGCGCGCTTCCACCCCGGCGTCCTGCGGGCGGCCGAGGTCGCGCTCGTCCTGGTCGTGCTCCTCGCGGGCGCCGCATGGACCTCCGAGCAGGACGGCGGCGGGCTGCTCGTCGTCGTCGGCGTCGTCGCCGTGCCGGCCGGGCTCGCCGTGCTCGGCTCCCGTCGTCCGACCGCCACGGTGCTGGCGCTCTCCCTCGCCCTGGCCGGATCGGTCGTGCTCACGCCCGACCCCCTGTACCGGGACCGCACCTTCTACGGGACCTACCGCGTGGCTGCCGACGGCGACCAGCACGTCTTCAGCCACGGCACGACGATCCACGGCACCCAGCTCACCGGCGAGCGGCGGCGGGAGCCCACGTCGTACTACGCGCGGCAGGGCCCCGTGGGGGACGTCTTCGCCCTCGGCACCCCGGCCCACACGGGCGTAGTGGGCCTCGGGGTCGGGACGATGGCCGCGCACGTCGGGGCGGGGCAGCGGCTCACCTTCGTCGAGATCGACGAGGAGGTCGTCCGGGTCGCCTCCGACCCGCGCCTGTTCACCTACCTCGCCGACACCGCTGCCGAGGTCGAGGTCGTGGTCGACGACGGCCGGCTCGCGCTGTCGCGGGCGGAGCCCGGCACGTACGACGTCCTGGTGCTCGACGCGTTCTCCTCCGACGCCATCCCCGTCCACCTCCTCACCGAGGAGGCGTTCGCCGTCTACGACCGGGCCCTGGCCGACGACGGCATCCTGCTGGTGCACGTCTCCAACCGGGTCTTCGACCTCGAGCCGGTCGTGGCCCACCACGCCGAGCGGCTGGGCTGGGCGGCCGCCGTGGGGACGGGCCGGACCGACGGCGTCGGCGTCGAGTCGCTCTGGGTGGCCCTCTCGCCGGACCCCGACCACGTGGCCCGGCTGCTCGAGCGGCCGCAGTGGCGGGAGCCGGGGACCGCGCGTGAGGCGTGGACCGACGACTTCTCCTCGGTGCTCTCCGTGCTCAAGTGACGCGTCCCGGCCTCGGCCGGCGCGTTCCCCGCCTCAGGAGTGCAGGACCGTGAGTTCCTCGACGACCTCGTCGTCGACGACCTCGACGGCGGACGTCACCACGAGCACCCGGGGCCGGCCCTGCCCGTCGGTGACGATCGCCAGCGCGCCCGGCTCGGGCAACGGCTCCCCCGCGGACTCGTACTCCGCCGTCGGCGTCCGCAGCGTCGTGCCGGACCCGTCGAGCAGCCCGGCCACCGCGGCGTCGGCCTCCTGGGGCGTCGCACCGAGGCTCCACACGGGCGGCGGCACCGAGGCCAGCACCGTGGGACCGAAGTAGCCCGGGAGCTGGGTCAGCTTGCCGTGGAACCGCGCGACGTTCCAGAAGTCCTCGATGGCGGCGTCCCGCTCCTGGGGCGACCGGTCGTCCCGGTCCTGCTCCGTCACGTCGGTCTCAGACGTTGAAGCCCAGCGCGCGCAGCTGCTCGCGACCGTCGTCGGTGATCTTGTCGGGGCCCCACGGCGGCATCCAGACCCAGTTGATCGCCACGTCGTTGACGAGGCCCTCCAGCGCGGAGCGCGTCTGGTCCTGGATCACGTCGGTCAGGGGGCAGGCCGCGGAGGTCAGCGTCATGTCGAGCACGACGTTGCTGCCCTCGTCGACGTGGACGTCGTAGACGAGGCCGAGGTCGACCACGTTGATCCCCAGCTCGGGGTCGACGACGTCCTTCATCGCCTCGGTGACGTCCTCGACGGTCGCCGTGGTGCTGCCGGACGCCGCAGCCAGGTCGACCTCGGGGAGGTCGGCGTGGGGGGTCGCGGTCTGGTCCATGTCGTTCATGCTGTCTCCTGCGGGTTGTCGTTGCGGAGGACCTGCGAGGTGGCGTCCTTCCAGGCCATCCATCCGAGCAGGGCGCACTTCACGCGCGCGGGGAACTTGGCGACGCCGGCGAAGGCGATGCCGTCCTCGAGGACGTCCTCGTCGGGCTCCACGGTGCCCTTGCCCTGCATGAGGGCGAGGAACTCCTCGTGCACGGCCAGCGCCTCCTCGACCCGGCGGCCGATGACCAGGTCGGTCATCACCGAGGCCGAGGCCTGCGAGATCGAGCAGCCGAGGGCGTCGTAGGACACGTCGACGACGCGGTCGCCGTCCAGGTGCACCCGGAGGGTGACCTCGTCCCCGCACGTGGGGTTCACGTGGTGCACCTCGGCCTCGTAGGGCTCCCGGAGCCCCGCGTGGTGGGGGTTCTTGTAGTGGTCCAGGATGATCTCCTGGTAGAGCGCGTCGAGCTCGGCGGACACGTGGCTCACCCCACCTTGAAGTACGAACGGGTGTAGTGGAGGCCCTCCACCAGGGCGTCGATCTCGGCCGGGGTCGTGTAGAGGTACGACGACATCCGGGTCGAGCTCTGCACCCCGAAGCGGGCGTGCGCCGGCTTGGCGCAGTGGTGGCCGGCGCGCACGGCGATGCCGCGGGTGTCCAGCACCTGCGCCACGTCGTGCGGGTGGACCCCCGCCAGCTCGAACGCGACGGCACCGCCCCGCGAGGCGGCGTCCTGGGGGCCCAGCACCGTGAGGCCCGGGACCGAGAGGAGCCCCTCGAGGGCGTAGCCGGTGATCGCCTGCTCGTGGGCGTGGATCGCCTCCATGCCCACGGCGTCGAGGTAGTCGACCGCCGCGCCGAGGCCGACGGCCTCCACGATCGGCGGCGTCCCGGCCTCGAACTTGTGCGGGATCCCCGCCCAGGTGGAGCGTTCCATGCTGACGGTGGCGATCATCTCGCCGCCCCCGAGGAACGGCGGCAGCGCCTCCAGCACCTCGCGGCGGCCCCAGAGGACCCCGATGCCGGTGGGCCCGACGACCTTGTGGCCGGTGAAGGCGACGAAGTCGGCGCCGGAGGCCACCACGTCGACGGGCAGCTGCGGCGCGGCCTGGGAGGCGTCGACCACCACGAGGGCGCCGACCTCCCTGGCCCGGGCGGCGATGTCGGCCACGGGGTTGATCGTGCCGAGCATGTTGGAGACCCAGGTCAGCGACACGACCTTGGTGCGCTCGGTGATCAGGTCGTCGACTCCCGAGAGGTCGAGCCGGCCGTCGTCGGTCAGCCCGAACCAGCGCAGCGTGGCGCCCGTCCGCTCGGCCAGCAGCTGCCACGGCACGATGTTGGAGTGGTGCTCCATCTCGGTGATGACGATCTCGTCGCCCTCGCCGACGGCCAGCGGGCCCTTCGCCCAGGCCAGCGTGTTGGCGACCAGGTTGAGGGCCTCGGAGGCGTTCTTGGTGAAGACCACCTCGTCCCGCGAGGGCGCCTTCACGAAGGCGGCGACCCGGTCGCGGGCCCCCTCGAACGCCTCCGTGGCCTCGGCGCCCAGCGCGTGCATGGCGCGCGAGATGTTCGCGTTGTGCCGCTCGAGGTGGTCGACCATCGAGTCGATCACGCACTGCGGCTTCTGCGAGGTGTTGGCGCTGTCGAGGTAGACCAGCGGCTGCCCACCCGCGACCGTGCGCTCGAGGATCGGGAAGTCCTTCCTGATCACCTCGAGCTCGGGGAGCAGTCCGGGGATCGTCATGCTCAGACCGCGGCCTTCGTGTACTTGTCGTAGCCCTCGGCCTCGAGCTGGTCGGCCAGCTCGGGGCCGCCCTGCTCGGCGATCCGGCCCGCCACGAAGACGTGCACGAAGTCGGGCTTGATGTAGCGCAGGATCCGCGTGTAGTGGGTGATCAGCAGGACACCCTTGTCGCCCTGGGCGGTGAACCGGTTGACGCCCTCGGAGACGACCTTGAGCGCGTCGATGTCGAGGCCGGAGTCGGTCTCGTCGAGGATCGCCACCTTGGGGGCGAGCAGCTCGAGCTGGGCGATCTCGTGACGCTTCTTCTCGCCGCCGGAGAAGCCCTCGTTGACGGAGCGGCTGGAGAAGGTGGGGTCGAGGTCGACCCTCTCGAGCGCGGCGTTGACGTCCTTGACCCAGGTGCGCAGCTTGGGCGCCTCGCCGTCGATCGCCGTCTTTGCGGTGCGGAGGAAGTTGGCGACGGAGACGCCGGGCACCTCGACGGGGTACTGCATGGCGAGGAAGAGGCCCGCGCGCGCCCGCTCGTCGACGGACATGGCCAGCACGTCCTCGCCGTCCAGCAGCACGCTGCCGCTGGTGACGGTGTACTTCGGGTGACCGGCCACCGAGTAGGCGAGGGTGGACTTGCCCGAGCCGTTGGGGCCCATGATCGCGTGGGTCTCGCCGTCCTTGATGGTCAGCGTGACGCCCTTGAGGATCTCCTTGGGACCGTCCTCGGTGTCCACCGAGACGTGCAGGTCCTTGATCTCCAGCGTGCTCATCAGTTCAGTCTCTCTATCTCTGGGGGGAAGTCGTGGTCAGGACGGCGTGACGCCGTTGAGGGGCGTGGCCACGTCGACGTACACCTCGTCGCCGCGGACCTCCACCGGGAAGGTCGAGACCGGCTCGGTGGCCGGCAGGACCGTGGGCTTGCCGGTGCGGAGGTCGAAGGTCGACCCGTGCAGCCAGCACTCGATCGTGCAGTCGGCGACCTCGCCCTCCGAGAGCGCGACGTGCGCGTGGCTGCAGAGGTCCTGGACGGCGTAGTAGTCCTCGCCGTCGCGGGCCACCGCCACGTCGATGCCGTCGAGGTTGACGGAGGTGGCCTGGTCGTCGCGCACCTCGGAGGTGGCGCACGCGCGCTGGAACGCCATCAGAAGGCCTTCAGGACGTTCTTCTCGAGCTCGGCCTCGACCGTCTCGGTGAGCTTGGCCTCGATCTCGGGGACGTCGATCTTGCGGATCAGCTCGTGGAAGAAGCCGTGCACCACGAGACGACGCGCCTCGTCCTCCTCCACCCCGCGCGAGCGGAGGTAGAAGAGCTGGTTGTCGTCGAAGCGGCCGATCGCGGACGCGTGGCCGGCGCCCTCGATCTCGCCCGTCTCGATCTCCAGGTTGGGGACCGAGTCGGCCTGGCAGCCGTCGGTGAGGACGAGGTTGCGGTTCTCCTCGTAGGTCTCGATCCCCTCGGCCACCTTGCGGATCAGCACGTTGCCGATCCACACCGCGTGCGCCCCCTCGCCCTGCAGCGCGCCCTTGTAGACGACGTTGCTGCGGGTGTGCGGCGCGGTGTGGTCGACGAAGAGCCGGTGCTCGATGTGCTGCCCCGCGTCGGCGAAGTAGAGGCCGAGCATCTCCACGGAGCCGCCGGGGCCGGCGTACTCGGCGGTGGCGTCGTGGCGCACCACGTCGCCGCCGAACGAGACCGAGACGTGCTTGAGGCTCGCGTCGCGGCCCACCCGGGCGTGCTGGGTGGAGTGGTGGACGGCGTCGTCGGCCCAGTCCTGCAGGGAGACGACCGTCAGCTCGGCGCCGTCCTCGACGACGATCTCGACGTTGTCGGCCAGCACCGCGGAGCCCTCGAAGCGCAGCACCACGGTGCTCTTGGAGAACTTCTCCGCGACGATCACCGCGTGCCCCGCGGTGGCGCCGTCGACGCCCTGCCCGCGGTGGGTGACGACGGTGGCGCCCGGGACCACGGCCTCGGCGGGGACGCGCACGACCGTCGCCTGCCCGGCGGCGTGCCAGGCGCGGGCCGAGACCCGGTCGGTGGGGACCAGACCGGAGGAGCCGCGCACCGGGGAGTCGGCGGGCACCTGCTCGACCTGCACCCCGGCGGCCGCGTCCACCTGGACCTCCAGCCCGGTCGGGCCGAGCGGCGCGTCCTGGTGGAGGCCGCGGAGGCGCTTGAGCGGGGTGAACCGCCAGATCTCCTCGCGCCCGGTGGGCACGGGGTGGTCGGCCAGGTCGAACGAGCCCTCGGGGTGGAGGTGGCTCTCCACCTTGTCCATCTCCAGGGCGGACGCCACGCTGTCGAGCGCGGGATCGGTCACGGTCACTTGGGTCTCTTCCTTGCTACGGGGTGCGGGTCGGGCGGAGCGGGGCGGGGCGGTCAGCCGACCGCGCCCTCCATCTGCAGCTCGATCAGGCGGTTCAGCTCCAGGGCGTACTCCATGGGGAGCTCCTTGGCGATCGGCTCGACGAAGCCGCGCACGATCATCGCCATGGCCTCGTCCTCCTCCATCCCGCGGGACATGAGGTAGAAGAGCTGGTCGTCGGAGACCTTCGAGACGCTGGCCTCGTGGCCCATCGACACGTCGTCCTCGCGGATGTCGACGTAGGGGTAGGTGTCCGAGCGCGAGATCTGGTCGACCAGCAGGGCGTCGCAGAGCACGTTGGACTTCGAGCCGTGGGCGCCCTCGTTGACCTGGATCAGGCCGCGGTACGACGTCCGCCCGCCGCCGCGGGCCACCGACTTGCTCAGGATCGAGCTCGAGGTGTTCGGCGCGGCGTGCACCATCTTGGCGCCCGCGTCCTGGTGCTGGCCCTCGCCCGCGAAGGCGATCGACAGGGTCTCGCCCTTCGCGTGCTCGCCCATCAGGTAGACGGCGGGGTACTTCATCGTCACCTTGGAGCCGATGTTGCCGTCGACCCACTCCATCGTGGCGCCGGCCTCGCAGGTGGCCCGCTTCGTCACGAGGTTGTAGACGTTGTTGGACCAGTTCTGGATGGTCGTGTAGCGCACGCGGGCGCCCTTCTTCACGACGATCTCGACGACGGCCGAGTGCAGCGAGTCGGAGCTGTAGATCGGCGCCGTGCAGCCCTCGACGTAGTGCACGTAGGAGTCCTCGTCGGCGATGATCAGCGTCCGCTCGAACTGGCCCATGTTCTCGGTGTTGATCCGGAAGTAGGCCTGCAGCGGGATGTCGACGTGGACGCCCTTCGGCACGTAGATGAACGAGCCGCCGGACCACACGGAGGTGTTGAGGGCGGCGAACTTGTTGTCGCCGACCGGGATGACGGTGCCGAAGTACTCCTTGAAGAGCTCCTCGTGCTCCTTCAGCGCGGTGTCGGTGTCGACGAAGATGACGCCCTGCTGCTCGAGGTCCTCGCGGATCGAGTGGTAGACGACCTCGGACTCGTACTGCGCGGCGACGCCGGCGACGAGGCGCTGCTTCTCCGCCTCGGGGATGCCGAGCTTGTCGTAGGTGTTCTTGATGTCCTCCGGCAGGTCCTCCCAGGAGGTGGCCTGCTTCTCGCTGGAGCGGACGAAGTACTTGATGTTGTCGAAGTCGATCGTCGACAGGTCGGAGCCCCAGGTCGGCATGGGCTTGCGGTGGAAGAGCTTGAGGCCCTTCATCCGGAGGTCGAGCATCCACTGCGGCTCGGACTTCTTCTCCGAGATGTCGCGCACGACGTCCTCGTTGAGCCCTCGCTTGGCGACCGAACCGGCCTCGTCGCGGTCGGCCCAGCCGAACTCGTACCGCCCGATGCCCTTCAGCTCGGGGTTGAGCTCCTCGATGGAGGTCATTGATTCAGCCTTCCTTGCTCTTCGGGATGCAGGTCGTGCAGACACCGTCGCCGTGCGCGATGGTGGCAAGCCTCTGGACGTGGGTGCCGAGGACCTGGCTGATCGCCTCGGTCTCGGCCTCGCACAGCTGGGGGAACTCGTGGGCCACGTGGGCCACCGGGCAGTGCTGCTGGCAGAGCTGGTCGACCGCCCCGGCCACCGGCAGCTCCCGCACGTTGGCGGCGTACCCCTCGGCCGAGAAGACCCGGGCGAGCGCCTCCGCCGGGCTCAGGTCGGGCTCGGCGGTGACCACCGCCTCGTAGTCCCGCCCGATGAAGGCGGCGCGACGACGGGCGAAGTCGAGGACCGCCTCGTCCCCCCCGGTCTCCGCGAGGTAGCGGAGCGCCTGGGCGGCGAGGTCGTCGTACTGCTGGTCGAACTGGTCGCGGCCACCCGGGGTCAACACGAAGACGCGCGCAGGTCTTCCCCGCCCGCGCCGGTCGGCCGACCTCGGCAGCCTGGACTCCACGACACCCTCCGCGACCAGGTGGTCGAGGTGGCGCCGCACGGCGGCCGCCGTGAGCCCGAGCCGGTCGGCGAGCGCTGCCGCCGTGGACGGGCCGTTCTCCAGGATCGACCTCGCCACGCGCCCCCGGGTGGGGGCGTCCGCCACGCCGGCAGGCGCGGGGGCAGGAGCGGGGGCGAATTCCACAACGCAATTGTTACTTTAATGCACGACCGCTTTCAATGAAGGTCACCCTAAGTGACGGCCACCACGCCGTTGCCGCGCTCCGATTCGTGATGAGGCACACGCGCGTGGCACTCTTGTTGACCCAGGCGCAACGCCCGGCCGTCGACGGCGACGGCCGCCGCCCGCGCCCGCCCCGCGCCCTTGGAGGAACGTCCACCCGTGCCCCCCGTGCCGCTGCGCCCCCGCCGGCGCCCCCGGCTGCCTGCCCGTGACTCGCTGCGCCGCGCCGCCCACAGCCGGACCGCGCTGGTCCTCGGCGTCGTCGCCGCCGTGACGGTGCCGCTGCTCACGCTCCCCTCGCTCCCTCGTGTCGCCCTCTGGCCCGTCCTGGTCGGCCTCGTCCCGTGGGTGGTCGGCAAGTACGTGCTCTGCCCGCTGCGCTGGCACGCCCTCACCGACGCGCGCCTCGGGCGCTGGTGGCACCTGCGGGCCTACGCCGAGTCCGAGCTGGTCGGCCTGCTCACCCCGGGGCACGTCGGCGCGGACCTGTGGCGCCTCAAACGCCTCACCGGCAGCGGCCTCGACCGGAGCGCCGCGGTGGTCAGCGTCACGGCGGACCGCATGGTCGGCGCCCTCGGCCTCGCACTCTTCGTGGGTTTCGCCGGCACCACGCTGCCCCTCGACCTGCTGATCCCCGCCGCCGGTCTCGGTGCCGCGGCGCTGCTGGGCCTGCTGGTCGTGCGGCGGCTCCGCCCCGACTGGCTGCCCGGGCGCCCCGCGCTGCCGGCCCCCCGGCGACTGGTACAGGGCCTGGCCCTGTCGGCCGGCTACCAGCTCTCCATCGCCGCCCTGCTGCTGGGCACGCTCGCCGCGACGGGGCACGTCCTGGACCCGCTCACCGTCCTGGGGGCCTTCGGCGCCAGCCAGGTGGCCGGGGCCCTGCCCGGTCCGCACGGCGCCAGCCCGCGGGACGCCGCCCTCGTCGTGGCCCTCGTCGCCCTCGGGATCCCGCTGCTCGCGGCAGCGGCGGCCGTGGCGATGAAGGCCGCCGTGGCGTGGCTGCCCGCGCTGCTGCTCGGCGGCTCCAGCCTGTTCCGCACCCGACGCGAGCACCGCGCCGCGCTGGCCTGAGCCGCCCCGGGCCCGGACCGGGGAGACCTCAGGGTCGTCCGGGGTGGCCCTCGGCCGCCGCTTCCTCCACCATGGCAGGAGGCAGCGGGGAGACGAGCATGGCCGAGCACCTGACGGCACCGTGCGGGCGGAACGGCCCGTGACGCGCTCCTCGATGCTCTGGGTGGCCCGGCAGGCCGGCTGGGTGACCCTCGGCGTCCTCGTCTACTTCTCGGTCCGGGGCCTCACCGAGGGCTCGGCCGAGGCGGCCAGGGCGAACGCCCACGACCTCGTCGCCCTCGAGCGCGCGCTGGGGCTGCACGTCGAGGGCGCGCTGCAGGACCTCCTCGCCCCCTCGGACTCGCTGCGGACCGTCGCCAACTGGATCTACATCTGGGGCCACTGGCCGGTCATCGCCGCGACCATGGTCTGGCTCGCCGTCGAGCACCGGCACGTCTTCCTCCGCCTGCGCGACGGGATGCTGGTCTCCGGCGCCGTGGGGATGGTGGTCTTCGCGCTGCACCCGGTCGCTCCCCCGCGTCTGCTCGACCTGGGGATGGTCGACACCGTCACCGAGGAGTCCCGGTCCTACCGGGTCCTGCAGCCGCCCGCCTTCACCAACCAGTACGCCGCGATGCCGAGCCTGCACTCGGGCTGGGACCTGCTGGTGGGGATCGCCATCGTCACCGCGGCCTCGGCGCTGTGGCTGCGGGTGGTCGGCTTCGCCATGCCGGTGCTGATGGGCTTCGCGGTCGTCGCCACCGCCAACCACTTCGTCCTCGACGTCGTCGCCGGGGTCGCCCTGTCCCTCGTCGGGCACGCCGTGGCCCTGCGGCTCGACCGTCGCCGCCGACGACGGGCCGCGGTCGCCCACCCCCCGGAGGTGCTCGCATGAGGCCGCTGGCGGTGGCACACCGGGCAGGCAACTCGCTGGCCGGTCTCCGCGCCGCCCACGAGCTCGGCGTCGACGTGGTCGAGTGCGACGTGCACCACCACCGCGGGCGGCTGGAGGTCAGGCACCTCAAGACCGCGGGACCGCTGCCCTTCCTGTGGGACCGGTGGGAGCTGGCCTCGGCCCGGGCACCCCGCCTGGGCCTCGCCGAGCTCCTGGACGCGGGACGCCACGGCACCACGTTCATGCTGGACCTCAAGGGTCGCCGCACCGGGGCCGGCGTGGCCGTGGCGCGGCTGCTCCACGAGGTCGCTCCCGGGTCTCCGGTGCTGGCCTGCGGACGGCACTGGCCGTCGGTGGCGGCTGCGGCGACGCTGCCGTGGGTGCGGCCCGTGCTGTCGGCGCGCAACCGCGCCGAGCTCGCACTCCTGCACCGCCGCCTGGAGGACGGCCCGGCCGTGCACGGCGTGTCGGTCCACCGCGACCTGCTGGACCCGGCCACGGTCACGCGCCTCGCGGCCCGCACCGAGGTGGTGATGACCTGGCCGGTCAACGACCTCGCGTCGCTCGACACGATGCAGGCGCGCGGGGTCACCGGCATCATCAGCGACGAGCCCGAGGTGCTCGCCGAGCTGCTGCGCCGGTGACCCGCGGGTCACCGGGCGCGCGGACGGTTCCTAGACTGTGCGGGTGCCCACCTCCTCCCCCGCCGTCGAGGTCGACGGACTGGTCATGAGGTACGGCGACAAGGTCGCGGTCGACGGTCTCTCCCTGCGGGTCGAGCGCGGCTCGGTCACGGCGGTCCTCGGACCCAACGGAGCAGGCAAGACGACCACCCTCGAGACCTGCGAGGGCTACCGCCGCCCGCAGGCGGGGCGGGTGCGGGTCCTCGGCCTGGACCCGGTCCGCGAACGGCGGGAGCTGCTGCCCCGGATCGGCGTGATGCTGCAGGCGGGGGGTGCCTGGTCGGGCGTCCGCGCGATGGAGATGCTGCGGCACGTCGCGACCCTGCACGCCGACCCCCTCGACGTCGACGCCCTGGCCGAGCGCGTCGGGCTCGGCGACTGCGGCCGGACCCCGTACCGCAGGCTCTCGGGCGGCCAGCAGCAGCGGCTCGGCCTCGCCATGGCGTTCGTCGGCCGGCCCGAGCTCGTCTTCGTCGACGAGCCCACCGCCGGGATGGACCCGCAGGCGCGCCGGAGCACCTGGGAGCTGCTCGACGAGCTGCGCTCCCAGGGGGTCACCGTCGTGCTCACCACCCACTACATGGAGGAGGCGGAGCGGCTCGCCGACCAGGTGCACATCGTCGACCGGGGCCGGCTGCTGACCTCCGGCAGCCCGCTGGAGCTCACCCGGGGCGGCGGCCGCACCACGATCCGGCTCGTGGTGACGCGCCCGTTCCCCGACGGCGCCCCCGAGTCCCTCCAGGCCGAGCTGGGCCCCGCCACCGAGGTGCGGCAGCTGGACGCCGTGAGCATGCTCGTCTCCGGGACCGCCGACTCCTCGACCCTCGGCGTGGTCTCGCGCTGGTGCGAGGCCCACGGGGTGCTGCCGGAGTCGCTGGCGCTCGGGCGTCGCACCCTCGAGGACGTCTTCCTCGAGCTCACCGGCCACGGGCTGGGCGGATGAACGCCCTCGACCTGCGCCCGTCGCCGGGCGCCGCGCCGCTCTGGCGCCAGGTGGTCGCCCAGGCCCGCATGGAGTCCCGCCTCATGCTGCGCAACGGCGAGCAGCTCCTGCTCGCCCTCGTGGTCCCCGTCCTCGTCCTGGTCGGCGGTGTCCGGGCCGCGGACCGGTTCGACCTCGGCTTCGACCGCCCCGTCATCGACGTCCTCGCGCCGGGCGTGCTGGCCCTCGCGGTGATGTCGACGTCCTTCACCTCGGTCGCGATCGCCACCGGCTTCGAGCGGCGCTACGGCCTGATCAAGCGGCTGGGCGCCTCCCCGCTGCCGCGGCACGGCCTCCTCCTGGGCAAGGTCGGTGCGGTCCTGCTGGTCCAGGCCGTGCAGCTCGTGGTGCTGACCGGCGTGGCGCTGACGGCCGGCTGGGAGCCCGACACCTCGCGCTGGTGGGCCGCGCTGCTCTGCCTGCTGCTGGGCTCGGCCGCCTTCACCGCCCTGGGGCTCGTGGTCGCGGGCACCCTGCGGGCCGAGGCGACGCTGGCGGTGGCCAACCTCGTCTACCTCCTCCTGATGACGGGCGGGGCCGTGCTGCTGCCCGCCTCCACGTACGGCGGCTTCGGCACCGCGGCCGCCTGGCTCCCCTCCGGGGCGCTGGGCGAGGGCGTCCGCGCCGCCCTCCTCGACGGCCGCGTGGACGCCTCCGCCATGCTGGTCCTGGTGGCCTGGACGGCCGTCGGCGCCGTCACCACCGCACGCACCTTCAAGTGGGAGTGAGCAGATGACCCTCGGCCGTCTCGCGCGGTGGCTGTGGCCCCTGGCGATCGCCAACCTGCTGGCCAACATCGGCATCGTCGTCACCGGCGCCGCCGTCCGGCTGACCGGCTCGGGGCTCGGCTGCCCCACCTGGCCGCGCTGCACCGACGAGTCCTACGTGGCCCACGGCGAGCTCGGCATGCACGGGGCGATCGAGTTCGGCAACCGGCTGCTCACCTTCGTCCTGGCCGCCGTGGCCGTGCTGACCTTCCTGGCCGCCCTGGGCGCCGGGCAGCGCCGGGCGACCCGGCTCGCCTTCGTCGTCGGCCTGTCGATCCCGCTGCAGGCGGTGCTCGGCGGGATCACGGTGCTCACCGACCTCAACCCCTGGGTCGTCTCCGGGCACTTCCTGCTGTCGATGCTCATCATCATGGTCTGCGTCGCGCTGCTCGACGAGCTGCGCAGCCCCGACCGCCCCGCGGCCCCGCGCCGCCAGCGGATCCTCGCCCTCGCCACGCTGGCCTCCGGCTGGGTGGTGCTCTACCTCGGCACCGTCGTCACCGGCGCCGGGCCGCACGCCGGCGACGACCACGCCCGGCGCAACGGCCTCGACCCCGCCACGGCCTCGCAGGTGCACGCCGTGTCGGTCTACGTGCTGGTCGCGCTGACCGTCGCGCTGCTGGTCGTCGCGTGGCGGGACGGCAACCGGTGGCTGACACTGGTCACCGGGCTGGTCCTCGCGATCGAGCTCGCGCAGGGCGTCCTGGGCTGGGTGCAGTACTGGCTGGACCTGCCGATCGCGCTGGTCGCCCTGCACATGCTGGGCGCCGGCCTCCTCGCCGCTGGCCTCGCCCGCGTGACCCTCGCGGTGCTGCCGCACCGCAGCGCGGCCGAGCCGGACCCCGACGCCGGCCCGCAGTCGGAGCCGGCCACCCGCCTGGGGGCCTGACTCCCCCGCCCGTCAGCCGAGCAGCGGGTCGAGCGCCACCGCGACGAAGAGCAGCGACAGGTAGAGGTTCGAGTTGTGGAACAGGCGCATCGGCGCGATGTCCACCAACCGGTCCGACGCCTTGGCCCGGCCCCACATGCGGTGCGCCTCGACCAGGAAGACCGCGCCGAGGACCACGGCGACCACGGGGTAGACCGGGCCCGTCCCGGCGACGGGCCACAGGAGCAGCGAGGTGGCGACCATGACCCAGCTGTAGAGCACGATCTGGCGGCCCACCTCGGCGGCCGGCTTGACCACCGGGAGCATCGGGACGTCGACCTGCGCGTAGTCCTCGCGGTAGCGCAGCGCCAGGGCCCAGGTGTGCGGCGGGGTCCAGAAGAAGACGACCATGAAGAGCACCACCGGGGCCCACGCCAGCTCGCCCGTCACCGCCGTCCAGCCGATCATCGTCGGGAAGCAGCCGGCGATGCCGCCCCACACGATGTTCTGGGTGGTCCGGCGCTTGAGCACCATCGTGTAGACGAACACGTAGAAAGCGTTGGCGAGCAGCGAGAGACCGGCCGAGAGCCAGTTGACCCACGTGGCGAGCACGACGGTGGACAGCACGGCCAGGACGGTGGCGAAGACCAGCGCCGCCCGGGGCGTCACCACGTGCCGCGGCAGCGCCCGTCGCCGCGTGCGCCGCATCTGCTCGTCGATGTCGCGGTCGTAGACGCAGTTGTAGGTCGACGCGGAGCCGGCGCTGAGAGCCCCGCCGACGACGGTGGCCAGGACCAGGCCGAGCGGCGGCACCCCGCGGGCGGCGAAGAACATCACCGGCACCGTGGTCAGCAGCAGCAGCTCGATGACGCGGGGCTTGGTCAGCTGGACGTAGGCCGCGACGACGTCCTTCCAGCCCACCTGCTCGGTCTCCGCCGGTGCACCCGGGTCCGGGCGGGCGGCGGGGTCCCCGGAGCCGTCGGCGGCAGCACCGCCGGCGGTGACGCCGTCGGTCGCTGGGGGTCCGGACTGCTCGGCGGAGGCCGAGTGGCCGACGTACGTCACGGAGATGAACCTCGGAGGAGTGGGGTACGGGCGACGTCGAGTCTATCCCGCCCGCTGAGTAGGCTCGTCCTCGGCTGTCGACGCAGAACGAGCTCGTGAAGGGATGCACGTGACCACACCGACCAAGGGGTCCTCCGCGCTGGAGTGGACCGAGACCGACCGGAGGGCCGTGGACACGGTCCGGGTGCTCGCGATGGACGCGGTGCAGAAGGTGGGCAACGGACACCCGGGCACCGCGATGAGCCTGGCCCCGGTGGCCTACCTGCTCTTCCAGAAGGTGATGCGGCACGACCCGGCCGACCCCGACTGGATCGCCCGCGACCGCTTCATCCTCTCCTGCGGGCACACCAGCCTCACCCTCTACATCCAGCTCTACCTGGCCGGCTTCGGCCTCGAGCTCGACGACATCAAGGCGCTGCGCACCTGGGGCTCCAAGACCCCCGGCCACCCCGAGTTCGGGCACACCGCGGGCGTCGAGACCACCACCGGCCCCCTGGGCCAGGGGGTCGCCAACGCGGTCGGCATGGCGATGGCCGCCCGCCGCCAGCGCGGGATGCTGGACCCCGACGCCGCCCCGGGCGAGTCCCTCTTCGACCACCACGTCTACTGCCTGGCCTCCGACGGCGACCTGCAGGAGGGCGTCTCGGCCGAGGCGTCCTCGATCGCCGGCCACCAGCAGCTGGGCAACCTGACCCTGATCTGGGACGACAACCAGATCTCGATCGAGGACGACACCGACGTCGCCTTCACCGAGGACGTCGCCGCACGCTACGAGGCCTACGGCTGGCACGTCCAGACCGTCGACTGGGCGGGCGACCGGAGCGACCCCGACTCCTACACCGAGGACGTCGAGGCGCTGCACGCCGCCCTGGCCGCCGCCCGCGCGGTCACCGACCGCCCCTCGTTCATCCGGCTGCGCACCGAGATCGCCTGGCCCGCCCCCCACGCCCGCGGCACCGGCGCCTCGCACGGCTCCGCGCTGGGCGCGGACGAGGTCGCGGCGACCAAGGAGATCCTGGGCTTCGACCCGGCGAGGACCTTCGAGGTCCCCGACGAGGTGATCGCCCACACGCGTCAGGCGCTCGAGCGCGGCAAGGCCGCCGGTGAGGCATGGGACGCCCGGTACGCCGAGTGGGCCGAGGCCAACCCCGAGCGCGCGGCCCTGCTGCACCGGGTGAAGGCGCGGGCGCTGCCCGACGGGTGGGCCGACAGCCTCCCGACCTGGGAGGCCGACGCCAAGGGCGTCGCGACCCGCAAGGCGTCCGGCGAGGTGATCAACGCGATCGCCGACGTCCTCCCCGAGCTCTGGGGCGGCTCGGCCGACCTCGCGGAGTCCAACAACACCACGATCAAGGGCGCCGAGTCGTTCATCCCGGTCGAGCACAGCACCAGCACCTGGACCGGGAACCCCTACGGGCGGGTGCTCCACTTCGGGATCCGCGAGCACGCCATGGGCGCCATCATGAACGGGATCACCCTGCACGGGGGCACCCGCGTCTTCGGCGGGACCTTCCTGCAGTTCTCCGACTACATGCGTCCCTCGGTGCGCCTGGCGGCGCTCATGCAGGCCCCGACCATCTACGTCTGGACCCACGACTCGATCGGCCTGGGCGAGGACGGCCCGACCCACCAGCCGGTCGAGCACCTCGCCGCCCTGCGGGCGATCCCGGGTCTCGACGTGGTGCGGCCCGCCGACGCCAACGAGACCGCCGCAGCGTGGAAGGCCGTGCTCGAGCACACCGACCGCCCGGCCGGCCTGTGCCTGTCGCGGCAGAACGTCCCGACGTTCCCCCGCGGGGAGGACGCGGAGACCGGCGAGCGCTGGGCCGGCACCGACGACGTCGCCAAGGGCGGCTACGTCCTGCTGGACGCCGAGGGCGGCCAGCCCGACGTCGTCCTCGTCGGCACCGGCTCGGAGGTCCAGCTCGCCGTCGAGGCGCGCACCCGCCTCGCCGAGCAGGGCGTCCGGGCCCGCGTGGTCTCGATGCCGTGCGTGGAGTGGTTCAACGCCCAGACGCAGGCCTACCGCGACCAGGTCATCCCCCCGATCGTCAAGGCGCGGGTGAGCGTCGAGGCGGGGATCGGGCTGGGCTGGCGCGACGTGGTCGGCGACGCCGGCCGCGTCGTCTCGGTCGAGGAGTACGGCGCCAGCGCCGACCACGCGCGCATGTTCGAGGAGTACGGCATCACCGCGCAGGCCGTCGTGACGGCCGCGCTCGACAGCATCGCCGCCGCGGGAGCCTGACCCGCGACACCCCGGCACCGACCAGCGACCACACCGGAGGCAACCACATGTCCGAACGTCTGAAGTCCCTGGCCGAGGCCGGGGTGTCGATCTGGCTCGACGACCTCTCCCGGGAGCGTCTCGAGACCGGCAACCTCGCCGACCTGGTCAAGGAGTCCTCCGTCACGGGGGTGACCACCAACCCGTCCATCTTCGCCGCCGCCCTGGCCGACGGCGAGCGCTACGACGACGCCGTGCGGCGGCTCGCCGCCGACGGCACCGACGTGGAGCGCACCGTCTTCGCGCTCACCACCGCCGACGTGCGCGACGCGTGCGACGTGCTGCGGCCGGTCTGGGAGGCCACCGACGGCGTCGACGGGCGGGTCTCCATCGAGGTCTCCCCCACCCTGGCGTTCGACACCGACGCCACGGTGGCCTCCGCGAAGGAGCTGTGGCACGAGATCGACCGGGACAACCTGCTGGTCAAGATCCCCGCGACCACCGAGGGCGGGCCGGCGATCTCCGCGGTCCTGGCGGAGGGCATCAGCGTCAACGTCACCCTCATCTTCGGCCTGCAGCGCTACCGCGAGGTGATGGAGGCCTACGTCTCCGGCCTGGAGGGGGCGCGGGAGAACGGCCACGACCTCTCGCGGATCCACTCGGTGGCCTCGTTCTTCGTCTCCCGGGTCGACACCGAGGTCGACGCCCGGCTGGACGAGGCGGGCGCCGACGCCTCGCTCAAGGGGCGGGCCGGGGTCGCCAACGCCCGGCTGGCGTTCAAGGCGTACGAGGAGTTCTTCTCCGGGGACCGTTGGTCCGCGCTCGAGGCCGCCGGGGCGCGGAAGCAGCGGCCGTTGTGGGCCTCCACCGGCGTCAAGAACCCCGACTACCGCGACACGATGTACGTGACCGACCTCGTGGCGCCGGGCACGGTCAACACGATGCCCGAGAAGACCATGCAGGCCTTCGCGGACCACGGCGCGGTCGACGGGGACCAGGTCACCACCCGCTACGACGACGCGGAGGCCACGATGGCGGCGCTCGCGGCGGCCGGGATCGACTACGACGACGTGATCGCGACCCTCGAGCGCGAGGGCGTCGACAAGTTCGTCGCCTCCTGGGAGGAGCTGCTCGACACGGTGCGGGGCCAGCTCGACGCGGCGGGCCGCGCGTGACCGGGCCGGGGGCGCAGGCACCTGTCACCGTCGACCTCGTCCTGGACCACCCCGAGGCGTTCGACGCCGTCGTCGGCGACCTGGTCGCCGGCCGGGTCGCGAGCCGCCTGGCCGCGCGGGACCACACGCTGTGGGGCGAGGCCGCGGAGGAGGAGGCCGCCAAGCGGCTGGCCTGGGTGGACCTGTCCGAGACGTCCCGGCCCCTCGTCGCGGAGGTCGAGGCCCTGCGGGCCGACCTGGGCGGGCGCGGCCTGGACCGCGTGGTCCTCTGCGGGATGGGCGGCTCCTCGCTGGCCCCCGAGGTGATCTGCGCCGCGGCCGGTGTCGAGCTGGTCGTCGTGGACTCCTCCGACCCAGACTTCGTCCGCCGGGCGGTGGAGACCGACCTGGCGCGCACGGTGGTGGTGGTGAGCTCCAAGTCGGGTGGGACCGTGGAGACCGACAGCCAGCGCCGCGCCTTCGAGAAGGCGTTCACCGACGCGGGCGTCGACCCGGCCGAGCGCATCGTCGTGGTCACCGACCCCGGCTCCCCCCTGGACGACGACGCCACCGGAGCGGGCTACCGGGTCTTCCGCGCCGACCCCGACGTGGGCGGCCGGTTCTCCGCCCTCACCGCCTTCGGGCTGGTGCCGAGCGGGCTCGCGGGCGCCGACGTGGGCGCCCTGCTCGACGAGGCCGCCGCCCTGCGTCCGGCCCTCGCCGCCGACGACCCGGCCAACCCGGCGCTGCGCCTGGGCGGACTGCTCGGGCTGACCGCGACCCGGGACGTCGACAAGCTCGTGCTGGCCGACGCCGGCTCCCCCTACCCGGGGCTCGGGGACTGGGCCGAGCAGCTGGTGGCGGAGTCCACCGGCAAGCAGGGTCTGGGCATCCTCCCGGTGGTGGTGGGCGACGGCGAGCCCAACCTCGTGCCGTCCACGGCCGACTCGGTCGTGGTCACCTACGGTCCCGGTACCGCGCCGGAGGCCGCCTCGGGGTGGTCGGCGCGCGTCGACGGCACCCTGGGGGCGCAGCTGCTGCTGTGGGAGTTCGCGACCGCCGTGGCAGGCGGCGTCATCGGGATCAACCCCTTCGACCAGCCCGACGTGGAGAGCGCCAAGGCCGCCGCGCGGGAGATGCTCGACGGCTCCGACGACTCGCCCGCCCCCGCCTTCACCGACGGCGCGGTGACCGTCCTGGCCTCCCCCGGGTGGCTGCCCGACGGGGTCTCGACCGTGCCGGAGGCGGTGGCCGCCCTGCTCGGACGGCTGGACCCCGACCACGGCTACGTCGCCGTCCAGGCCTACCTGGACCGGCACCGCGACGTCGCGCTGCTGCCGGTGCGCGGCGCCCTCGCGCGGCGCACGGGCCGCCCGGTGACGTTCGGCTGGGGTCCGCGCTTCCTGCACTCGACCGGGCAGTACCACAAGGGCGGCCCCGCCACGGGAGTCTACCTCCAGGTGACCTGCCAGCCCGAGGCCGACCTGGCCGTGCCGGGACGGCCCTTCACCTTCCACGAGTTCCTCACCGCCCAGGCCGTCGGTGACGGCCGCGTGCTGGCCGACGCGGGCCGGCCGGTGCTCCGCCTCCACCTCTCCTCGCCGGCCGACCTCCCCGCCCTCGTCGACCTCCTGGCGGCACCGTGAGCGAGGGGCCGGTCAACCCGCTGCGCGACCCACGGGACCGGCGCCTGCCCCGGATCGCAGGGCCCTGCAGCATGGTCCTCTTCGGCGTCACAGGCGACCTGTCGCGCAAGAAGATCATGCCGGCGGTCTACGACCTGGCGAACCGCGGGCTGCTGCCCCCGGGGTTCAGCCTGGTCGGGTTCGCGCGTCGCGAGTGGGAGGACCAGGACTTCGCGCAGATCGTCCGGGACGCCGTCAAGGAGTTCGCCCGGACCGAGTTCCGGCAGGAGGTCTGGGACCAGCTGGCAGACGGCTTCCGCTTCGTGCCCGGCGAGTTCGACGACGACGTCGCCTTCGACCTGCTGCGCAGCACGCTCCAGCAGCTCGACCAGGAACGCGGCACGGGCGGCAACCACGCCTTCTACCTCGCCATCCCGCCCGGGCTCTTCGGGAGCGTCGTCTCCCAGCTGCAGGAGCACGGGCTGGCCGAGAGCGACACCGCCTGGCGCCGGGTCGTGGTCGAGAAGCCCTTCGGGCACGACCTGGAGTCGGCGCGGGAGCTCAACGACGTGCTCGCCGGGGTCTTCCCCTCCGGATCGGTCTTCCGGATCGACCACTACCTCGGCAAGGAGACCGTGCAGAACGTCCTGGCGATGCGCTTCGCCAACACGATGTTCGAGCCGCTGTGGAACAGCCACTTCGTCGACCACGTGCAGATCACCATGGCCGAGGACATCGGGATCGGCGGCCGCGCCGGCTACTACGACGGCATCGGCGCGGCCCGGGACGTCATCCAGAACCACCTGCTGCAGCTGATGGCGCTCGTCGCCATGGAGGAGCCCCGTTCCTTCGACGCCGACTCGCTGCGCCGCGAGAAGGAGAAGCTCCTCGCCTCGGTGGTGCTCCCCCGCTCGCTGGCCCGCTCCACCGCCCGGGGCCAGTACGCCGCCGGCTGGGCCGGGGGCGAGAAAGTGCAGGGCTTCCTGGAGGAGGAGGGCATCGCGCAGGACTCCACGACCGAGACCTACGCCGCCGTCACCCTGCACGTGGAGAACCGGCGCTGGGCGGGGGTGCCCTTCTACCTGCGGGCCGGCAAGCGGCTCGGTCGCCGGGTCACCGAGGTCGCGGTCGTCTTCAAGCCCGCACCCCACCTGCCCTTCTCCGACCACTCGACCGAGGAGCTCACGCAGAACGCCCTGGTGATCCGGGTGCAGCCCGACGAGGGCCTGACCGTCCGGTTCGGCTCGAAGGTCCCCGGCACCTCGATGGAGATCCGGGACGTCTCGATGGACTTCGCCTACGGGGGCTCGTTCACCGAGTCCTCCCCCGAAGCCTACGAGCGGCTGATCCTCGACGTCCTGCTCGGCGACCCCCCGCTCTTCCCGCGCCACGAGGAGGTCGAGCTCTCCTGGAAGATCCTCGACCCGGTGCTGGAGCACTGGGCCCGCAAGGGGGCTCCGGAGCCCTACGAGTCCGGCACCTGGGGCCCGCCCTCGGCCGACGAGATGCTGGCCCGCGAGGGCCGGAGCTGGAGGCGACCGTGATCGAGCTCGAGCAGACCACCTCCGCGGCCATCTCGGCCGAGCTCATGCGCCAGCGGGCGCTCTCGGGGAGCCCGGCCATGGGCATGGTGATGACGCTCATCGTCGTCACCCCCGAGGACCACGCGGAGCAGGCGATGAAGGATGCCAAGCGCGCCTGCCAGGAGCACCCCGCCCGGGTGCTGGGCGTCATCCTGGGCAGCGCCCGGGGCCGGCCCCGGGTCGACGCCCGGGTCGGCATCGGGGGTGGCTGGAGCGGTGAGACCGCGCTGATCAGGCTCACGGGCGAGGTGGTCCACCACGACGAGTCGGTCGTGCTTCCCCTCCTCCTCCCCGACTCCCCCGTGGCGGTGTGGTGGCCGGTCGACCCGCCGGCCGACCCCGCGGCCGACCGGCTGGGGGCCCTGGCCCAGCGCCGGATCACCGACGCGGCGGCCGTGAGCCGCGGCCGGCAGCGCGCCCTGGCCGACCAGTGTGCCGCCTACACCCGGGGCAACACCGACCTCGCGTGGACCCGGCTCACCCCGTGGCGCGCGCTGCTGGCCGCGAGCCTCGACCAGTTCCCGGCGAAGGTCACGGCGGCGTCGGTGACCGCGGAGCGGATCAGCCCGTCGGCCGACCTCATGGCGGCGTGGCTCGGCGACCGCCTGCGCGTCGACGTCGCCCGGCACGGGTCCCAGGGGCCCGGCATCACCGAGGTCGTGCTGGAGACGCGCCAGGGAGCGATCCGGATCGTCCGCCCCGACGGCCGGCACGCCACCGTCTCCTCGCCGGGCGCCCCCGACCGCCCGGTCGCCCTGCCGCTGCGGCCCGTGCACGAGCTGCTGGCCGAGGAGCTGCGCCGGCTCGACGAGGACGACGTGTACGCCGAGACCGTGGCCCACCTGACGAAGCACGGAGGAGCAGCATGAGCGACCCCCAGACCGTCGTCGTGGAGGACGCCGCGATGCTCGCCGGCGAGGTGGCCAGCCGCCTCCTCGCCCGGATCGAGGAGCTGCAGGCCGACGGGCGCGACCCCCACCTCGTCCTCACCGGCGGCGGGATCGCCGACCTGGTCCACCGCGAGGTCGCCCGACGCACCGACACCGGGGTCGACTGGGCCCGGGTGCACGTGTGGTGGGGCGACGAGCGGTTCGTCGCCGCGGGCTCCGACGAGCGCAACGCCCGTCAGGCGTCCACCGCCCTGCTCGACCACGTTCCGGTCGACCCCGCCCGGGTCCACGTCGTGCCGTCGGCCGACGACGTGGCCGATGCCGAGGCCGCCGCCTCGGCCTACGCGGACGAGCTCCGCGACCACGGCCCCGAGGTCTTCGACCTGGTCATGCTCGGCCTCGGTCCGGACGGGCATGTCGCCTCGCTCTTCCCCGGCCGACCCGCCCTCCGCGTGACGGGGGTGGAGACGGTCGCGGTCCACGACTCGCCCAAGCCGCCGCCGGACCGCGTCTCCCTGACCTTCGAGGCGCTGAACCGGGCCGAGGCCGTCTGGTTCCTGGTCGACGGCGACGCCAAGGCCGCAGCGGTCGCGGCCGCCCGGACGCCGGGGCCGCTCGAGGAGTGCCCCGCCCGGGGCGTGCACGGGCGGCGCGAGACGCTCTGGCTGCTCGACGAGGCCGCCGCCGCTGGGGACTGAACCCGGCGGCGCCGACCGCGTGCGTCAGAAGATGAGGTCGCCCGACTTGCGGCGGCTGCGCAGCAGCTGGACGGCCTCGTTGAGGATGTCGGCGGCCTCCGCGTCGGAGCGCCGCTCCTTCACGTAGGCCAGGTGCGTCTTGTACGGCTCGATCTTCGGAGCCGGAGGCGGGTTCTCCCTGTCCATGCTCGCGGGCAGCCCGCACTTCGGACAGTCCCACGCCTCGGGGGCGACCGCCTCGACCGCGAACGTCACCACCGAGCGGTGCCCGTGCGAGCAGAAGTAGGTCACCGCCTGGCGCGGCGCAGCCTCGCCCCGCTCGGCCTCCCCCATCGGTCCTGCCCCGACCCGACTACCCCGGATCGCGCTTCCTCCACCAGCCATCTCAGTCCCTCCCAGAAGTGAGAAATGCGAACTTACATCGTCACGATCCGTACGCCATCAGCAGTCCCAGCGCGACGATGCAGGCGAACCAGACCACGCCGACACCGACGGTGAACCGGTCCAGGTTCCGCTCGGCGACCGAGGAGCCGCCGAGGGTGCTGGACATGCCGCCGCCGAACATGTCGGAGAGGCCGCCCCCACGCCCCTTGTGCAGCAGCACGAGGAGGATGAGGATCAGGCTCGTCAGGACGAGCAGGGACTGGAAGAGCAGAATCACGGGGGCAGCCTACGTCACGTCGGGGGCGGTCAGAGGGTGGGCATGTCGTGGAAGCGGCAGATTCCACCGAACTCGTCGGCCTGCAGGCTCGCGCCGCCGACCAGCGCGCCGTCGACGTCGGGCTTCTCCATGATGCCCGCGACGTTGGACGCCTTCACCGAGCCGCCGTACAGGATCCGGCAGCCGTCGGCCGCCTCGTCGCCGTGCAGCTCGCGCAGCCGCTCGCGGATCGCGCCGCAGACCTCCTGCGCATCCTCGGGGGTCGCCACCTCCCCGGTGCCGATCGCCCACACCGGCTCGTAGGCGATCACGAGGCCGGCCACCTGCTCGGCGGTGAAGCCCGCGAGGGAGCCCTCCACCTGCGCGAGGGTGTGCGGCACGTGCTCGCCGGCCTGGCGGACCTCGAGGCCCTCGCCCACGCAGACGATCGGGGTCATGCCGGCGGCCAGCGCGCGGTGCGCCTTGGCGTTGACGACCTCGTCGCCCTCGTGGTGGTCCTGCCGGCGCTCGGAGTGGCCGACCACGACGTAGGAGCAGCCGAGCTTGGCCAGCATGCCGGCCGAGACCTCACCGGTGTGCGCCCCGCTCTCGTGCACGCTGACGTCCTGGGCGGCGTACCTGATCCGGAGCCGGTCCCCGTCCACCAGGGTCTGCACGGAGCGCAGGTCGGTGAACGGCGGCACCACGACGACCTCGACCCGGTCGAAGTCGTGCTTCTTGTCCGAGAGCGTCCACGCGAGCTTCTGGACCAGCACCACCGCTTCCTGGTGGTTCAGGTTCATCTTCCAGTTGCCCGCCATCAGGGGGGTGCGAGTGGCAGCCATCAGTGCGGATTCCTCCTCAGGTCCAGCGGGTGGGGTCGGCTCAACGCTCGAGCACGGAGATGCCGGGCAGGTCCTTGCCCTCGAGGTACTCGAGGCTGGCGCCCCCGCCGGTGGAGATGTGGCCGAAGGCCTTCTCGTCGAAGCCGAGCGCGCGCACGGCCGCGGCCGAGTCCCCGCCCCCGACGACGGAGAGCCCGTCGACCTGGGTGAGCGCCTGCGCGACGGCCCGCGTGCCCTCGGCGAAGGCTGCGACCTCGAAGACTCCCATCGGACCGTTCCAGAAGACGGTGCGGGCGTCCGCCAGCGCCGCGGCGAAGGCGGCCGCGGAGTCGGGCCCGATGTCGAGGCCGAGCGAGTCCGCCGGGATCCCGGAGGCCGGGACCACGGACGGCTGCGGCTCGCGGTCACCGGAGGGGAACGCCGTGTCGACCACGATGTCGGTCGGGAGCAGCAGCTCGACGCCCTTCTCCTCGGCCTCCGCGAGGTAGCGCCGGCAGGTCTCGAGCTGGTCCTCCTCGAGCAGGCTCTTGCCGACCTCGTGGCCCTGGGCCTTGAGGAAGGTGAAGACCATGCCGCCACCGATCAGCAGCTTGTCGGCCTTGCCGAGCAGGTTGTCGATGACGCCGAGCTTGTCGGAGACCTTCGAGCCGCCGAGCACGACCACGTACGGCCGCTCGGGCTCGACCGTGAGCCGGCGCAGCACGTCGATCTCCGCCGCCACCAGGCCGCCCATCGCGCTGGGGAGGCGGGTCGCGACGTCGTAGACGCTCGCCTGCTTGCGGTGGACGACGCCGAACCCGTCGGAGACGAAGGCGTCGGCCAGGGAGGCCAGCTCGTCCGCGAACGCGCCGCGCTCCGCGTCGTCCTTGCTGGTCTCCCCCGGGTTGAACCGGATGTTCTCCAGCAGCGCCACGTCGCCGTCGCCCAGGGAGGCGACCACGCGGCGGGCCTCCGGGCCCACGGTGTCCGCCGCGAAGGAGACCGGGCGGCCCAGCAGCTCGCCGAGCCGCTCGGCGACCGGAGCCAGGGAGTACGCCGGGTCCGGCGCACCCTTCGGCCGGCCGAGGTGGGCGGTCACGACCACCCGGGCACCGGCGTCGGCGAGCCGACGGATGGTCGGCACGCTCGCACGGATCCGGCCGTCGTCGGTGATCCTGCCGGCGTCCAGCGGGACGTTCAGGTCCGAGCGGACCAGCACCCGGCGGCCGCGCAGGTCTCCCAGCGTCTCCAGCTCCGCCACGTCAGAGGGTGCTGCCGACGTGACCGATGAGGTCGACGAGGCGGTTGGAGTAGCCCCACTCGTTGTCGTACCAGCCGACGACCTTGACCTGGTTGCCGATGACCTTGGTCAGCGGGGCGTCGAAGATGCACGAGGCCGGGTCGGTGGTGATGTCGGTCGACACGATCGGGTCGGTCGAGTAGCGCAGGAACCGGCCGTCGGCGGCCTTCTCGATCGCGGCGTTGACCTCCTCGACGCTGGTCTCGCGGCCTGCCTCGAAGGTGAGGTCGGTGGCGGAGCCGGTCGGGGTCGGCACGCGCAGGGCGAAGCCGTCCAGCTTGCCCTTGAGCTCGGGCAGCACGAGGCCGATCGCCTTCGCCGCACCCGTGGAGGTGGGGACGATGTTGAGGGCGGCGGCGCGGGCGCGGCGCAGGTCCTTGTGGATGTTGTCCTGCAGGTTCTGGTCGGCGGTGTAGGCGTGGATGGTGGTCATCAGGCCCTTGACGATGCCGAACTCGTCGTTGAGCGCCTTCGCCATCGGCGCCAGGCAGTTGGTGGTGCACGACGCGTTGGAGATCACGTGGTGCTGGTCGGCGTCGTACAGGTCGTGGTTGACGCCCATCACGATGGTGATGTCCTCGTTCGACGCGGGCGCCGAGATGATGACCTTCTTGGCGCCGCCGTCGAGGTGCGCCTTGGCCTTGGTGGCGTCGGTGAAGAAGCCGGTGGACTCGACGACGACGTCGACGCCCAGGTCGCCCCACTTGAGGTCGGCGGGGTTGCGCTCGGCGAACGCCGCGATCTCCTGGTCGCCCACCTGGATCGCGGAGTCGGACGACGAGACGTCGGCGTCCAGGCGACCGAGGATGGAGTCGTACTTGAGCAGGTGCGCGAGCGAGGCGTTGTCGGTCAGGTCGTTGACCCCGACGATCTCGATGTCGGCACCCGAGGCGCGCACGGCGCGGAAGAAGTTGCGGCCGATGCGGCCGAAGCCGTTGATTCCCACACGGACAGTCACGATGACTCCTGGAGTAGCGATGGTCGACGAGCGTCCCGACCATATCGCGCGGCGGCGCGGCACCGTGAGGGGCCGCCCCCGGTGGGACCGCAGACGGGGTCGCCGGGCTCAGCCCTCCTCGGCGAGCATCTCCGGGGTGAGCGAGGCCTCGGTGTCGGGGATGCCCAGCTCCTCCGCCCGCTTGTCGGCCATCGCCAGGAGGCGGCGGATCCGGCCCGCGATCGCGTCCTTGGTGAGCACCGGCTCGTGGAGCTGCCCCAGCTCCTCGAGGGAGGCCTGCTTGTGCTCCAGACGCAGGTGGCCCGCGAGCTTGAGGTGGTCGGGCACCTCGTCGGCCAGGATCTCCAGCGCCCGCTCCACGCGGGCCCCCGCGGCGACGGCCGCGCGGGCCGAGCGCCGGAGGTTGGCGTCGTCGAAGTTGGCCAGGCGGTTGGCGGTGGCCCGGACCTCGCGCCGCATCCGCCGCTCCTCCCAGGCCATCAGGGTCTCGTGGGCGCCGAGCCGGGTCAGCAGCGCGCCGATGGCGTCGCCGTCCCGGATCACGACGCGGTCCACGCCGCGCACCTCGCGGGCCTTGGCCGAGATGCCGAGACGTCGCGCCACGCCCACCAGGGCCAGCGCGGCCTCGGGGCCGGGGCAGGTGACCTCCAGGGACGAGGAGCGTCCGGGCTCGGTCAGCGAGCCGTGCGCGAGGAAGGCGCCCCGCCACGCGGCGACGGCGTCGCAGCCGCCGCCGGAGACGACGGCCGGCGGGAGCCCGCGCACCGGTCGGCCACGGGGGTCGAGGAGTCCGGTCTGGCGCGCCAGCGCCTCGCCGTCCTTCACCACCCGCACGAGGTAGCGGCTGCCCTTGCGCAGGCCGTTGCCCTGGACCATGACGACGTCGGACTGGTGGCCGTAGACCTCCGCGACGTCCTTGCGGAGCCGTCGGGCGGCGGCGCCGGTGTCCAGCTCGGCCTCGACCACCACCTTGCCGCTGACCAGGTGGAGCCCGCCGGCGAAGCGGAGCATCGAGGCCACCTCGGCCTTGCGGCAGCAGGTCTTGGTGATCGCGGTGCTGGCCAGCTCTGCCTTCACCTGTGCCGTCATCGCCATGGGGGTGATCCTGCCACGCGGGTCAACGCGGCGTGACCGACTCCCCCACACCGGCCAGGACCGGACGCAGCGCGTCGGCGAGCCGCACGGGGTCGTGGGCGCTGCTCCCGGGACCCGTGGCCACGTCGGCCACCACGAGGCGCCCGCCCAGGCGGTGCACGGCCTCGAGGAGCTCGGGCCCGGAGGCCTCCACCGCGGTGGCGTCCGCCAGGACGACGCCCACCCGCAGCTCGGGGGCAAGGTCGTGGAGCACGGCGAGGTGGTCGGCGGGGGTGAAGCCGCCGGTCTCCCCGGCCTGCGCCTCGAGGTTGAGCACCACGACCAGCCGCTCGCCGCGAGCCACTAGCGCCCGGCGCAGCTCCGGGAGCAGCAGGTGCGGGATGACCGAGGTGAACCAGGAGCCCGGACCGAGCACGACCCAGTCGGCGTCCTCCACGGCGCGCAGCGCCTCGGGGCAGGCGGGCGGCTCGGCCGGGGCGAGGGCGACCGAGACGATCCGGCCGCGGGCCGTCGCCACCTCCACCTGGCCGTGCGCGGTCTCCAGCCCGTCGGGACCCTGCACCTGCGCCGTGATGTCGATGGGGACGGTCGACATCGGCAGCACCCGGCCCCGGGCCCCGAGCAGCCGACCGACCATGTCGAGGCCCGCGACGGCGTCCCCGAGGAGCTCCCAGAGGCCGACGATCAGCATGTTGCCGAGCGCGTGCCCGTGCAGGTCGCCGCTGCCGGCGAAACGGTGCTGCAGGACCCGCATCCAGGTCCGCCCCCAGTCGTCGTCCCCGCAGAGCGCCGAGAGGGCCATCCGCAGGTCGCCGGGCGGCAGCACGTCGAGCTCGCGGCGCAGGCGACCCGAGGAGCCGCCGTCGTCGGCGACGGTGACGACCGCGGTCACCTCCCGGGCGACCTCGCGCAGCGCGCTGAGGCTCGCGTGCAGGCCGTGCCCGCCCCCGAGGGCCACGACGGAGGTGTCGAGGGTCTCCACGTCACTCCCGCCCGAGGTCGCGGTGGACCGCGCGGACGTCGTACCCCGCCGCGGCGAGCCGGGAGACCACCTCCTCCGTCATCGCGACGCTGCGGTGCTTGCCCCCGGTGCAGCCGACCGCCACCGTCATGAAGCGCTTCCCCTCGCGCAGGTAGCCCGTCGCCGCGATCTCGAGCACCGGCAGGTAGCCGGTGAGGAACTCGGCGGCCCCGGGCTGGCTGTGCACGTAGTCGGCGACCCGCACGTCGCGGCCGTTGTGGGGGCGCAGCTCGGGGATCCAGTACGGGTTGGGCAGGAACCGCATGTCGGCGACGAAGTCGGCGTCGACGGGGATGCCGTACTTGAACCCGAACGAGACGACCTGCACCTTGAGCTTGCGGGCCTCGGAGGAGCCGAAGTGCTCGGCGATCCGGTCGGTCAGCTGGTGCACGTTGAGCGCGGTGGTGTCGATGACGAGGTCCGCCCCGCCGCGGATCTCCTCCAGGACGCGGCGCTCCCGCTCCAGGCCGTCGATCAGCCGCCCGCTCCCCTGGAGGGGGTGGGGGCGGCGCACGGCCTCCTGGCGGCGGACCAGCACGTCGTCGCTGGCGTCGAGGTAGACGAGGCTGGTCGGGCGGCCGGTCGCCTGCTGGTGCCGGTTGGCCGCGAGGCCGGTGAAGAACGAGCCCGACCGGACGTCGACCACGACGGCGATCGGCTGGCCGGTGCCGCGGCTGTCGTCGACGAGACGGACCACGTCGCGCACCAGCGTCGGCGGGAGGTTGTCGACGACGAAGTAGCCGAGGTCCTCCAGCTCCTTGGCCGCGGTGCTGCGGCCCGCGCCCGTCATGCCGGTGATGATCACCAGCTCGGCCGGCTGCTCCATCAGTCCTCCTCGATCTCGCCCGTGGCGGTGTTGATCCGGGGTGCCGACCCCCGGGCGGGGGCGGCGGCCACGGCCTCCTTGATGGCCGTCGCGGTGGCCGGGCCGATGCCGGGCACCTGGGCGATCTGCTCGACGTCGGCCAGTCGCAGCTTCTTCAACGACCCGAAGTGTCGCAGCAGCGCCTTGCGCCGCACCTCGCCCAGCCCGGGTACGTCGTCCAGCACGCTCTCCACCATCGTGGCCGACCGACGCGCCCGGTGGTGCGCGATCGCGAACCGGTGGGCCTCGTCGCGCACCCGCTGCAGGAGGTAGAGGCCCTCGCTCGTCCGGGGCAGGATCAGCGGATCCTCCTCGTCGGGCACCCACACCTCCTCGAGCCGCTTGGCGAGCCCGCAGACCGGCACGTCGTCGATCCCGAGCTCCGCCAGCGCCCGACGGGCGGCCGCGACCTGGGGCGGGCCGCCGTCGACCACGACGAGCCCCGGCGCGTAGGCGAACTTGCGGGGTCGGCCGGTGTCGGGGTCGACCAGCATCGGGCCGGCCTCGGTGACCACCTCGGTGGAGCGTGCCTGCTCGTCCAGGAGCCGTTGGAACCGCCGCGTGATCACCTCGTGCATCGACGCGACGTCGTTCTGGCCGTCGACGCCGCGGATGACGAACCTGCGGTACTCGCCCTTGCGCGGCAGCCCGTCCTCGAAGACCACCATGGAGGCCACCACCTCGGTCCCCTGCAGGTTGGAGACGTCGTAGCACTCGATCCGCAGCGGCGCCTCGTCGAGGCCGAGCGTCTTCTGGATCTCCTCGAGCGCCAGGTTGCGGGTGGTGAGGTCGCTGGCCCGCTTGGTCTTGTGCAGCGCCAGGGACTGCGCGGCGTTCCGCGCCACCGTCTCCATCAGGGCCCGCTTGTCCCCGCGCTGCGGGACCCGGACCTGGACGCGTCCGCCGCGCAGGGAGGTGAGCAGCTCCTCCATCGTCGCGGCGTCCTCGGGGAGCTCGGGGACGAGGACCTCGCGGGGGATCGACTCGCGCTCGCCGCCGTAGAGCTGGAGCAGGAACTCCTCGACGAGGTGCGGCGTGCCGCCCTCGGCCATCCGGTCGGCCACCCAGCCGCGCTGGCCGCGGATCCGGCCGCCGCGCACGTGGAAGACCTGCACGGCCACCTCGAGCGGGTCCTCGGCCAGCGCGACCACGTCGGCGTCGGTGCCGTCGCCGAGCACCACGGCCTGCTTCTCCAGCGCCTTGTTGAGCGCCCCGAGGTCGTCGCGGAGGCGGGCCGCCTTCTCGTAGTCCATCGCCTCGGAGGCGGCGTACATCTCCCGCTCCACCCGCTTGACGAAGGCGGTGGTGCTGCCTGCCATGAAGTCGCAGAAGTCGTCGACGATCCGCCGGTGCTCCTCGGCGCTCACCGAGCCGACGCACGGGGCGCTGCACTTGTCGATGTAGCCCAGCAGGCAGGGGCGGCCGATCTGGGCGGACCGCTTGAAGACCCCGTTGCTGCAGGAGCGCATCGGGAAGACCCGCAGCAGCAGGTCGACGGTCTCGCGGATCGCCCAGGCGTGGCCGTAGGGGCCGAAGTAGCGGGTGCCCTTCTTCTTGGCACCGCGCCCCACCATCACCCGGGGGAACTCCTCCCCGACCGTCACGGCCAGCCACGGGTAGGACTTGTCGTCGCGGTACTTGACGTTGAACCGGGGGTCGAACTCCTTGATCCAGGAGTACTCGAGCTGGAGCGCCTCGACCTCGGTCCGCACGACCGTCCAGTCCACGCTCGCGCCCGTCGTCACCATCGAGGCCGTGCGCGGGTGCAGGTTGCCGATGTCCTGGAAGTACGACGAGAGCCGGGCGCGGAGGTTCTTCGCCTTGCCGACGTAGATCACGCGCCCGCGCCGGTCCCGGAAGCGGTAGACCCCGGGCTGCGTCGGGATGGTCCCGGCGGCAGGGCGGTACGACGCGGGCTGGGCCATGCGACAACCCTACGTTCAGACCGCGGTGATGCTGTCCCCGGAGACCTCGATCTCGACCTTCTGCAACGGGGCCGTGGCCGGACCCTCCAGGACCGATCCGTCCTCCAGGGAGAAGCGGCTGCCGTGGCAGGTGCACGGGATGACGCCGTCGCTGCTGGAGGAGACCGCGCAGCCCTGGTGGGTGCAGACCGACGAGAAGCACCGGAACTCCCCCTCCGTCGGCTGGGTGACCACGACCTTCTCGTCGGGGAAGACCGCGCAGCCGCCCACGGGCACCTCGGAGGTGGTGGTGAGCACGTCCCCCGCCTGCGCCTCGGGCGCGGTGTCCACGGGCGCGTCGTCGCCGCCGCAGGCCGCCAGCAGCGGGGCGCCGACGCCCACGGCCACGGCGCCGGAGAGGGCGTGCCGCCTGCTGAGGCCGGTGCTGCCGTCTGTGCTCACGATGACTCCTCCGCTGGTGGTCGCTGCGTGAGGGAGGGTAGCGCGCCCACCCCCGCCCCCACCGCGGCACGGCCGGCGGCGCGACGCGCAGGTGCCGCCGCCACCACCATGTTGAGTGAGTTACTCTTCTTTCATGCCGTGCCGCGACCCCTTCGGACTCCCCCTCACCACGGGACCCGAGGCTGCCGACGCCTGGTCCGACGGGCTGCTGCGCCTGCTGGCCCTGCAGGCCGGGGGCGCGGAGCTCGTCTCCCGGTCGCTCGCGCTCGACCCGACCTTCGCGCTCGGGCACGCCACCCTCGCGCTGCTGGCCCATGAGAGGTGCCTGCCGGTCGACCTGCCCGCCCGGATGCGCGACGCCGAGCTGCACGCTCGCCGCGGCAGCGACCGGGAGCGCTCGCACGTCCACGCGGTGCTGAGCCACGTGCGGGGGGACAGCCGCCCGCTGCTGCGCCACCTGGTCGAGCACCCGACCGACGCCCTGCTGCTGGACATGGCGGTGCCGACCATCGCCTTCGCCGGGGTGACCGAGGTCCCGGAGCAGGCCTGGGCGCTGGTCGAGGGTGCCGCCCCGGCGTACGGCGACCACTGGTGGGCGCAGGGACTGCTCGCCTTCGTGCGCCAGGAGCAGGGCCGCTTCGACGAGGCCATGGACCTCTCCTGCCGCTCGCTGGCCGTCACCCCCGCGGCGGGCCACTCGGCGCACGCCCGCGCGCACGACCACTACGAGACGGGCGACCACGGGGCGGGGCTGCGGTGGATGGACTCCTGGGTGACCGGGGAGGGGCGCGACACCCTCAGCCTCAGCCACTTCAGCTGGCACGCCGCCCTGCACGAGCTGAGCCTCGGCGACACCGACGCCGAGCGCCGACGCCACGACGCCCAGCTGCGACCCGACCGGGCGCTGGGGTGCCGGGCCCTCGTCGACACCGGCTCCCTGCTGCTGCGCTGGGCCCTGACCGCCGACGGGGAGAGGGTGCCGGGGCTGGAGGAGGTCGTCGAGGCGGCCGGTCGCGACGCGCTCACCCGTCCGTCGACCCCGTTCCTCGCCATGCACTCCGCCGTCGTGCTGCTGGCCGTCGGGGACGTCGAGGGGCTCCGCAGCCTGGCCCGGCACAGCGAGCGGCACGACCACCCGGTCCATCGCGAGGTGGTGGCTCCCGTCGTGCACGCCTTCGTCCTGCTCGTCCGGGGGCTGCCCGGCCTGGCCGCCGACTGCCTGGAGGCGGTGGCGCACCGCACGTGGCGGCTCGGCGGCTCCGACGCCCAGCGCGAGGTGCTGGAGGAGGTGAGGATCGCGGCGCTGCTGCGGGCCGGGCGGCTCGCCGAGGCCGCCTCGCTCCTCGACGCCCGCCTCGACCGCCGCGACTCGCCCCGGGACCGTGCCTGGCGCCGGCGCTGCACCGCCGCCCCCGAGGGGTGACGGCAGCGGCTCCGCTCAGCTGCGGAGCACGCCCTCCAGCAGCGGCGCCAGGAAGCGGCCGGTGTGGCTGTCGGGGTGGGCGGCCACCTGCTCCGGCGTGCCCTCGGCGACCACGAGGCCGCCGCGCGACCCGCCCTCGGGGCCCATGTCGACGATCCAGTCGGCGGTCTTGATGACGTCGAGGTTGTGCTCGATCACCAGGACCGTGTTGCCCTGGTCGACCAGCCGGCCCAGCACCAGCAGGAGCTTGCGGATGTCCTCGAAGTGCAGGCCCGTGGTGGGCTCGTCCAGGACGTAGAGCGTGCGCCCGGTGGAGCGCTTCTGCAGCTCGCTGGCGAGCTTGACCCGCTGCGCCTCGCCACCCGAGAGGGTGGTCGCGGGCTGACCCAGCCGGACGTAGCCGAGCCCGACCTCGGTGAGGGTCTTCATGTGCCGCGCGATCGGCGGGACCGCGGCGAAGAACTCGGCCGCCTCCTCGATCGGCATGTCCAGCACGTCGGCGATGGTCTTGCCCTTGTAGTGGACCTCGAGGGTCTCCCGGTTGTAGCGCGCCCCGTGGCAGACCTCGCACGGGACGTAGACGTCGGGGAGGAAGTTCATCTCGATCTTGATCGTGCCGTCGCCCTGGCACGCCTCGCAGCGGCCGCCCTTGACGTTGAAGGAGAACCGGCCCTGGAGGTAGCCGCGCACCTTCGCCTCGGGGGTCTGGGCGAAGAGCTTGCGCACGTGGTCGAAGACCCCGGTGTAGGTCGCCGGGTTGCTGCGCGGGGTGCGGCCGATGGGCGACTGGTCGACGTGGATGACCTTGTCGACCTGGTCGACACCCGTGATGGTGCGGTGCCGGCCGGGGACGGTCCGGGCGTTGTAGACCTGCTTGGCCAGCGACGTGTAGAGGATGTCGTTGACCAGGGTCGACTTGCCGGAGCCCGAGACGCCGGTGACCGCGACGAACATCCCGAGCGGGAACGCCACGTCGACGTTGCGGAGGTTGTGCTCCTTGGCCCCCTTCACCACGAGCTCGCGGCCCTTGGTGCGGGGCCGACGGACGTCGGGGACCGGGATCTCCCGGCGCCCCGACAGGTAGAGGCCCGTCGAGGAGTCGGGGTGCTCCAGCAGCCCCTGGACCGAGCCCGAGTGGACGACCTGCCCGCCGTGCTCCCCCGCGCCGGGCCCGATGTCGACGACCCAGTCGGCGGCCCGGATCGTGTCCTCGTCGTGCTCGACGACGATCAGGGTGTTGCCGAGGTCGCGCAGCCGGACCAGCGTCTCGATGAGCCGCATGTTGTCGCGCTGGTGGAGCCCGATCGACGGCTCGTCGAGGACGTAGAGCACGCCCACCAGCCCGGCGCCGATCTGGGTGGCCAGCCGGATCCGCTGGGCCTCGCCGCCCGACAGCGACCCCGAGGGCCGGTCGAGGGAGAGGTAGTCGAGGCCGACGTCGAGCAGGAACTGGAGCCGCTCCTGGATCTCCTTGAGCACCCGCTCCGCGATCTGCCGCTCCCGGGCGCTGAGCTCCACCGAGCGCAGGAAGTCGGCCGTCTCGTTGATCGGCAGGGCGCAGAGCTCGGCGATCGAGAGCCCGCCGACCGTCACGGCCATGGAGACCGGCTTGAGCCGGCTGCCCGCGCAGGCGGGGCACGGCACCTCTCGCATGAAGCCCTCGAAGCGCTCCCGGCTGGTGTCGGTCTCGGCGTCCTGGTGCCGGCGCTCGATGTACTGGCTGACGCCCTCGAACTCCGCGTAGTAGGAGCGCTGGCGGCCGTAGCGGTTGCGGGTGACCACGTGGACCTTGGTGGGGTGGCCGCGCAGGATCGCCTTGCGTGCCTTCGCGGGGAGCTGCTCCCACGGCGTGTTGAGGTCGAAGCCCAGCTCCTCGCCGAGCGCGCCCATCAGCCGCAGGAAGTAGTCGGCGACGTGCGCGCCGCTCCACGGCTGGATCGCCCCCTCCCCCAGCGTCGCCTGCGGGTCGGGCACGACCAGCTCGGGGTCGACCTCCATCCGGGTGCCGATGCCGTGGCACTCGGGACAGGCGCCGAACGGGGAGTTGAACGAGAACGAGCGCGGCTGCAGGTCGTCGGTGTCGATGGGGTGCTCGTTGGGGCAGGCCATCCGCTCGGAGAAGCGGACCTCCCGCCCGGGGTCCTTCTCGTCGAGGTCGACGAAGTCGAGCACCAGCAGGCCGTCGGCGAGCCGCAGCGCGGTCTCGACCGAGTCGGTGAGCCGTCGCTTCGCGCTGGCCTTGACGGCGAGCCGGTCGACCACCACCTCGATCGTGTGCTTGCGCTGCTTCTCCAGCGTCGGCGGGGCGTCGAGCTGGTGCGTCTCGCCGTCGACGCGCGCCCGGCTGAACCCCTGGGACTGCAGCGCCCGGAAGAGCTCGACGTACTCGCCCTTGCGACCGCGGACGACCGGCGCGAGCACCTGGAACCGCCGCCCCTCCTCCATCGCCAGCACCTTGTCGACGATCTGCTGCGGGGTCTGCCGCTCGATGGGCGCACCGCACGTGGGGCAGTGCGGCCGGCCCGCCCGGGCGTACAGCAGGCGCAGGTAGTCGTAGACCTCGGTGATGGTGCCCACGGTCGAGCGCGGGTTCTTCGAGGTCGACTTCTGGTCGATCGAGACGGCCGGGGAGAGCCCCTCGATGAAGTCCACGTCGGGCTTGTCCATCTGGCCGAGGAACTGCCGGGCGTAGGCCGAGAGCGACTCGACGTACCGGCGCTGGCCCTCGGCGAAGATCGTGTCGAACGCGAGCGACGACTTGCCGGAGCCGGAGAGACCGGTGAAGACGATGAGGGAGTCCCGCGGGAGGTCCAGCGAGACGTCCTTGAGGTTGTGCTCCCGGGCGCCCCGGATGATGAGCTGGTCGGTCACAGAGAGATCCCCACACGTCGTTCGAACACGTGTTCGCCATGGTACCAAGGGGACGCAAGCAGAGGGCACCTCGCGGCAGCGGGGGCTGACCGCGCAGCCGGGCGCGGTGTTCAATGTCACCATGCGCGTGCTCGAGCTGCTGCGGTGGGAGACGGCCAGGCTGGTGCGCAGCGTCGACTCCCTCGACGACGACCGGCTCGCGGGGCCGTCGCTGCTCCCGGGGTGGTCGCGGGCCCACGTGGTCGCCCACCTCGCCCTCAACGCCGAGGGGCTGGCGCGAGCCCTCGAGGGCCTGCGCCAGGGCGCCCCGGTCCCCCAGTACGACTCGGCCGAGGCCCGCGCCCGCGACATCGAGGTCCTCGCCGCCGCCCGTCCCGCCGACCTGAGGGACCGCTTCCTCGCCAGCACCACCACGCTCGTGGACGCCCTGGCGGCGCTCCCCGCCGAGATCCGGGACGGGCTGCTCGAGCAGCGTCCGGGCGGGCCATCGTACCGGGCGGGCGACGTGCCGGCCAAGCGGGTGACCGAGGTCGTGCTGCACCACGTCGACCTCGACGCCGGGCACGGCCTGCGCGACATCCACCCCGAGGCGGGCGGGGTGGTCCTCGACCTGCTCGGCCCCCGCCTGGCCCGGATGGGCGCCCTTGAGCTGCACGCCACCGACCTCGACCGGCACTGGGCAGGCGACGCCGGTCCCGGCGGGACCGTCGTCTCCGGCCGGGCGGCGGAGATCGCCTGGTGGCTGAGCGGTCGCGGGACCGTCGCCGACCTGCAGGTCGACGGCGACCTCCCCGAGGTGCGGCCCTGGTGAGCGCCGGTCCCCCGACCCCCGACCCCGAGACCGCACCCCCCGACACCCGTTGCCCGACACCCAGGAGGACCCGATGGAGCCCGACGCGTACGACGGCAGGGTCGAGCCCGGCGGTCCCCCGCAGACGCGCCGGCTGGCCACCCTGGAGGTGACCAAGCTCGCCGTCGACCCCGAGATGTCCAACAACTGCTACCTCCTGCGCTGCCGGGCGACCGGTGAGCAGCTGCTGGTGGACGCGGCGGCCGAGCCCGACCGCCTGCTCGAGCTGGTGGGCGACGGGGGGCTCACGACCGTCGTCACCACCCACCCGCACTGGGACCACCACCGGGCCCTGGCCGCGGTGGTGGCCGCCACGGGGGCAGAGGTCCTCGTGGGCGCCCCCGACGCGGCCGCCGTGACCGAGCAGACGGGGGTCGCCGTCGACCGGGAGCTGCACCACGGCGACCGGGCGCGCGTGGGACAGGTCGCGCTCGAGGTGCTGGCCGTCGCCGGGCACACCCCGGGTTCGGTCTGCCTGCGCCACGACGACCCCGGTGGCCACCCGCACCTGTTCACCGGGGACAGCCTCTTCCCCGGCGGGGTGGGGGCGACGTTCGGCGACGCCGCCGCCTTCGCCCAGCTCGTCGACGAGGTGGAGCAGAAGGTCTTCGGCACGCTCCCCGACGAGACCTGGTTCTACCCCGGCCACGGCGCGGACGGCCGGCTGGGCGACGAGCGGCCCCACCTGCCGGAGTGGCGGGCCCGCGGGTGGTGACGGGTAGCGTCGAGGCATGACGACCCGAGAGCTGACCGGTCAGGACTTCGAGGCGACGGTCACCGCGCCCGGCATCGTGCTGGTCGACTTCTGGGCCGCGTGGTGCGGCCCGTGCCGCCAGTTCGCCCCCGTCTACGAGGCGGCCTCCGAGGCCCATCCCGACATCGTCTTCGCCAAGGTGGACACCGAGGCGGAGCAGGAGCTGGCCGCGATGGCCCAGATCACCTCCATCCCGACCCTGATGGCGTTCCGCGACGGCATCCTCGTCTTCTCCCAGCCCGGGGCCCTCCCGCCGCCCGCGCTGGCCCAGCTGATCGAGGGCGTCCAGGGGCTCGACATGGACGACGTGCGTCGCCAGCTGGCGGAGGTCGAGGCCGGCGAGCTCGACCTCGACAGCTTCGCCGCCGCCCACGCGGAGGGCGGGTTCGTGCTCGACGTCCGCGAGGACGACGAGTTCCGGTCGGGCCACGTCCCGGGCGCCCACCACGTCCCGATGCAGGAGGTGCCCGACCGCCTGGACGAGCTGCCCCGCGACCAGCGGGTGCACGTCATCTGCCGCAGCGGCTCCCGCAGCCGCCAGGTCGTCGACTACCTGCGCTCCCAGGGGGTCGACGCCGCCAACGTCGCCGACGGGACGGGCGGCTGGGCGGCCCGCGGGTGGCCGCTGGAGCGCTAGTCCACCCCGGCCCGGCGCTACCCTGCTCCGGTGCTGATCTCCGACGCCCACCGGCTGCTCTTCATCCACGTCCCGAAGACCGGCGGCGTCACGGTGGAGACCGTCGTCCGCGAGGGCGCGGACGACCTGCGCGACCTCGGTCCGCGGCGCCACCCCCGGCTGCGCTGGGTGCTGCAGCAGGAGCCCGCCCTGGTGGACTACTGGACGTTCGGCTTCGTGCGGAACCCGTGGAGCCGGATGGTCTCGTGGTGGTCGATGATCGACCGCTGGAACCACCGGCTGGGTCCCGCCTCGGGCAAGCCGCAGGTCGAGCAGGACGGCCCGCGCGGCGGGAACCCCCTGTGGCGGGCCGTCGCGGCGTACGCCGACTTCGAGGAGTTCGTCCTCCGCGGCACGGTCGAGCACGAGCGGCTGGCCACCCCGCAGGTCGACTTCCTCGCGACCCCCCGCCGCCGGGCCGACCACATCGGGCGCACCGAGCGGCTCGCCGCCGACCTGGCGGTGGTGCAGCGTCGGCTCGGCCTGCCCGAGACCGAGCCGCCCCGCCGCAACACCTGGAGCGTCGGCCCCTGGCAGGACTTCTACGACGACCGGACCCGTCAGCGGGTCGCCGAGGTCTACGCCAAGGACGTCGCGGAGTTCGGCTACACGTTCGGCTGACCGGTCGCCCCGGGCCCGGCGGCGACGTCCACCGGCTCCGTCGGTCCGGTGCTCCCGTAGCCCCCGCGGAAGTAGAGGAGCCCCTCCCCCTCGCGGTCCACCTGCAGGTGCTGCACGCGACCGACCACGACGTGGTGGTCGCCGCCGTCGTGCACCGCCTCGACCGTGCAGTCGAGGTGGGCCAGCACGCCGGCCAGGACGGGGCTGCCGCTGTGCGCGGAGGGCGCCCACGCGACCTCGGCGAACTTGTCGATCCCGCGACTGGCCATCACGTGCGACACCTCGGCCTGGTCGGCGGCCAGGACGTTGACGCAGAACGCGCCGGTCCGCGCGATCAGCGGCCAGGCCCGGGACGCCCGCGAGGGACAGAAGAGCACCAGCGGCGGGTCGAGCGAGAGGCTGGTGAAGCTCTGGCAGGTGAGCCCCACGGGGACGCCCCCGCTGGTGCCCGTCACGACGGTGACGCCGCTGGCGAACCGCCCCAGCACCTCACGGAACCGGTCGCGGTCCCCGTCGTCCGGGGAGTCCGGGAAGACGTCGTCGTCCGGCTGCCAGCTCCGCCGTCCGTACGTCGTCATGGCCCCCATTCTTCACGGTGCCCGGTTGGCCGGTGCCCGCGGGACGCCCGCCGTCCAGCCAGACGGCCAGCCGGCCGTCCCGGCTGATCGCGTGCAGGCGGCGCTCGGTCTCTCGCCGCACGTGGTCGGGGACCACGAGCAGCAGCTGGTCCCCGGCCCGCAGCGACGTGTGCCGGCCCGGGGTGCTCACCTGCCCGTCGCGGGCGACCAGCGCGAGGACGGCGGCCGGCGGGAGCCGGAGGTCGTCGGCGAAGACGCCGACGAGGCGGGACCCCTGCGGGACCTCGAACTGCAGCAGGCTGGCGTCGATCGACTCCAGCGGGGCCGACTCCACCTGGATCTCCTCGGCCCGCTCCACGACGACCCCGGTGCGCCGGGCCAGCCACGGCAGGGACGGCGCCTGGATCAGGACGAAGCTGGTGACCAGGAGGAAGACCACGTCGAAGACCCGCTCGGCCTCGGGCAGCCCCTGGGTGATGGGGATCGTGGCCAGCACGATGGGCACGGCCCCGCGCAGGCCGGCCCACGAGATGAAGACCTGGTGGCCCCACGGGACCCGCCACCAGGCGGCACAGAGCGCGACCGAGAGCGGCCGGGCCACGAAGGTCAGCCCCACTCCCACGATGAGGGCGGGGACCACGGCCTCGGGCAGCCGCGACGGGCTGGCGAGGAGCCCGAGCAGCACGAAGAGCCCGATCTGGGCCAGCCAGCCCATCCCGTCCGCGAAGCCCGCGGTGACCTGGCGGTGCGGGAGGGAGGCGTTGCCGAGCCACATCCCGGCCACGTAGATCGCCATCAGGCCGCTGCCGCCCGCCACCCCGGCGGCGGCGAACGCGAGGAACATGATGGCGAAGGTGGCCAGCGGGTAGAGGCCGGCGGCCGGCAGGGCGCTGCGCGACAGCAGCCACTGCCCGGCCCACGCCACCGCGAGGCCGGTGACGAGGCCGGTGACGAGCTGGAAGAGCACGAGGCCGGCGATCTCCAGCCCCTGCGCCTCGTACCATGCGTCGCTGGCCACCACCGTCACGAGGATGATCACCGGCGGGTCGTTGAAGCCCGACTCGGCCTCGAGCGTGGCCCTGATCCGGGGCCGCACCGGGAGGCGGCGCATGATCGAGAAGGTGGCGGCGGCGTCGGTCGACCCCACGACGGCCCCCAGCAGCAGGGCCGTCCGCACGTCGACGTCCAGGCCGACGTAGGCGATGGTCGCGGTCACGGCGACGCTGATCGCCACCCCCGCCGTGGCCAGCAGCCCGGAGAGCCCCACGACCGGCCGGATCACGTCCCACCGCGTGCTGAAGCCGCCCTCCGCCAGGATCACGGCCAGCGCCAGGGTGCTGAGCACCATGGTGAGCTGGAGGTCCTCGAACTCCAGGCCGAGACCGGCCTCGCCGATGGCCAGCCCGATCACGAGGTAGAGCAGGAGGCTGGGCAGGCCCGCGCGCGCGGACACGCGGACGGCCGCCACTCCCGAGAGGAGGACGAGGCTGGCGGCGCCGATGGCGAAGTTCAGGTCCATGCTGTCGCACATGGTTCCGGTCCGGGCCGCCCCGCGACATGGGATCCCGTCCCCACGTCGGTCGCGGTGCCGGCCGGTCGGGCACCCGGCACCACCCCGCGTGGACACCCGGCGCGCTCCCGGTGGAGGCTTGCGCCATGTCCCCGCCGGCCGCGACACCGCTCTCCACCCGGGTGGCGCTCACCCTCGCGGTGCTCCTGGGCCTGGGCGCCGCCGCCCTGGCGCTCACCCCGGCCCACGTGTCGCCGCGGACCCGGGCCTCCGAGCTCGCGGTGCTGGCCGCGGGCGCCCTGCTCCTCGTGGCGGCCGGCACCTGGCTGGTACGACGGGTGCTCGCGCCCCTCGACCGGCTCCCCGCCCAGCTCGACCACGCGCGGTCCAGCGAGCCGCTCGAGCGGCTGCCCACGACCGCCCCCGGCCTCGCGGGCCGCCTCGCCCACTCGGTCAACGACCTGCTCGACCGGATCGAGGAGAGCCGCCGGGAGAACGCCGTCGCCGCGCTCGCCGCCCAGGAGGCCGAGCGCAGCCGGATCGCCCAGAACCTGCACGACGGGGTGGGCCAGTCGCTGACGGCGGTGCTGCTCGAGCTGACGGCGCTGGGCGCCGACGCACCCCCGGAGCTGCAGGACCGGCTGGAGCGACTGCGCGAGGGCGTCCGGGCGAGCCTGGACGAGGTCCGGTCGGTCGCGCGGCACCTGCGCCCCCACGTCCTCGAGGACCTCGGCCTGCGCAGCGCCCTGGCCGCGCTCACCAACGACCTCTTCGGCACCGGTGACGTGCTCGTCCGGCGCGGCGTGCTGCCCGGCCTGCCCCCGCTCGGCGACGAGCTGGAGCTCGTCGTCTTCCGGGTGGCGCAGGAGGCGCTGACCAACGTCGCCCGGCACGCCGAGGCGCGGACGGTCGAGATGCACCTCGGCCTGCAGGGCGACCTGCTCGAGCTCACGGTGGCCGACGACGGCCGCGGCACCGCGGGTCGGGCGGAGGGCGTCGGCACGCGCGGCATGCGCGAGCGCGCCGCGCTCGTCGGCGGCACTCTGGAGGTCGCCGCGCGCGACGGCGGCGGCACCCGGGTGACGCTCCGCGTCCCGCTCCCCAGCCGGACGGAGCCGACCCCGTGACGACCGGGGTCGCGCGGGTGCTGCTGGCCGACGACCACGCGCTGGTGCGCCGGGGGGTGCGGATGATCCTCGACGCGGAGCCCGACCTCGAGGTGGTCGCGGAGGCCGCCGACGGGGCGGAGGCCGTGGCCGAGGTCCGTCGGGTCCCCCTGGACCTCGTCGTGCTGGACGTGGCGATGCCGCGCCTCACCGGGCTCCAGGCCGCGCGCGAGATCTCCCGGCGCACCGACCCGCCCCCGATCCTGCTGCTGTCGATGCACGACAACGAGCAGTACTTCTTCGAGTCCCTGCGCGTCGGCGCCTGCGGCTACGTCCTCAAGTCGGTGGCCGACCGGGACCTGGTCGCCGCCTGCCGGGCGGCGCTGCGCGGGGAGTCGTTCCTCTACCCGCAGGCCGAGAGCGTTCTGGTCCGCGACTACCTGCAGCGGCTGCGGCGCGGCGAGCGCCTCCCCCGGGCCGTCCTCACCGCCCGCGAGGACGAGGTCGTCAAGCTGATCGCGGAGGGCCACTCGTCCCGCGAGATCGCCCGGCTCCTCACGATCAGTCCCCGTACGGTTGAGCGGCACCGGGAGAACATCCTCGGCAAGCTCGGGATGCGGGACCGCACCGAGCTCACCCGCTACGCCATCCGGGTCGGGCTGATCGAGCCCTGACAGGGCGCCCGTAGCATCCGCGACGTGTCCTTCCTCCGCCGCCAGCTCGTGACCGCTGCCCTCACGGCCAACGCCCTGCGCCCGCCACGCGGCTTCCGGCGCGGTGTCGGGGCGTTCCCGGCGGGGTGGCTGACCGGGGAGCTCGCCCCGCACCTGCTCGCGTGGACGGTGGTGGACGCGGCCGCCCACCTGGCCCGGCGGCGTACGACGGGCGACCGCGTCGCCCTGGCCCTCGCGGCTGCCTCGACGCTCGGGCTGGCCCGGCTGGTGCAGCTGGGCGGCCGGACCCGCGAGGAGGTCGAGGCCGCGCTGGTGGAGGGGCTGGGCGTGGACTACGTCGAGCAGCTGGACGCGCCACCGACCCCGGCCGACCTGGCCGTCCCGTGGCGCTCGGTGCTGACCCCGTTCCGGATGGGCGACGTGCGGGTTCGGGTCGAGCGCGACATCCCCTACGTCGAGGGCGGGCGCCGCGGCCACCTCGACGTCTACCGGCCGGTCGAGCCGCACGACCTGCGCGGAGCGCCCGTGCTGGTGCAGGTGCACGGCGGTGGCTGGACCGTCGGCCGCAAGGACCAGCAGGGGGTCCCGCTCATGCAGCACATGGCGGCGAAGGGATGGGTCTGCGTGGCGGTCAACTACCGCCTGGCCCCGCGGCACCCCTTCCCCACGCAGCTGGTCGACGTGAAGCGGGCGCTGGCCTGGGTGCACGAGCACGTCGCCGAGCACGGGGGCGACCCGGCGTACGTCGTGGTGACCGGCGGGTCCGCGGGCGGCCACCTGGCCGCGATGGCCGCCCTGACCCCCGGCGACGCGCGCTACCAGCCGGGTTTCGAGGAGGCCGACACCAGCGTGCGGGCCGCCGTCCCGGTCTACGGCGTCTACGACTTCGCCGGGGCCACCGGGCTGCGCAGCGTCGAGCTGATGCGCGACCTCTTCCTCGCTCCCCGGGTCCTGCGGAAGAGGTTCCGGGACGACCCCGAGGCCTTCGAGGCCGCCTCCCCGATCCTGCGGATCACCCCGGAGGCTCCCGACTTCCTCGTCGTCCACGGCCGGGACGACTCCCTGGTCGACGTGCGCCAGGCCCGGGCCTTCGTCGCGGCGCTGCGCCGGGAGTCGCGCGCCTCCGTCGTCTACGCCGAGCTCACCGGCGCCCAGCACGCGTTCGACGTCTTCCACTCGATCCGCTCGGCCCACGTGGTCCGCGCGGTCGAGCGGTACCTGTCGTGGCACTGGAACCGGTACCGGCTGGGGCTGCCGGTGGAGGCGTCGTGAAGGATGCGCGCATGACGACCACGACCATGCCGCCCGAGCTGCTCGCCCTCGCCCGCGAGGTGAAGGGGTTCATGCCCGAGGAGGAGGGCCTGCTCCTGCACCGGTACGCGCTGGAGCGGCTGCCCGAGGGCCCGGCCCTCGAGGTCGGCAGCTACTGCGGCAAGTCGGCCGTCCACCTCGGCGCCGCGGCGCTGGCCGTCGGCGGGACGGTCTTCACCGTCGACCACCACCACGGCAGCGAGGAGAACCAGGCCGGCTGGGAGCACCACGACCCCGAGGTGGTCGACCCGGCGACGGGCCGGATGGACACCCTCCCCTTCCTCCGGCGCACCCTCGAGCGAGCCGGCCTGGAGGAGCACGTCGTGGCGGTGGTGGGCCACTCCGCCACGGTCGCCCGGCACTGGCGCACCCCGCTGTCCCTGCTCTTCATCGACGGCGGCCACGCCGAGGAGCACGCGCAGAACGACTACGCCGGCTGGGCGCCCTGGGTGCAGCCGGGCGGGATGCTCGTGATCCACGACGTCTTCCCCGACCCCGCGGACGGCGGCCAGCCGCCGTACCACGTCTTCCTCCGCGCGCTCGGGAGCGGCGAGTTCACCGAGGTGGAGGCGCTGGGCTCGATGCGGGTGCTGCGCCGGACCTCAGGGACGCCCGGCGTGCTCCGCGGAGTCGGCTGACCGGCACCCGCACTCGAGGCCGATCTCGTCGAACCTCGCCAGGGTGGTGCCCCGCATGATGTCGGCGCCCGGCGTGGTGCCGGAGAGCTGGTCGGCGGCCAGCACGACGGCGGCCGCGGTGTACGTCGTGTGCTCGACCGGCCAGTTCACCTCGTCGGGGTAGACGTACCCCGTCCAGTACCGGCCCCCGGTGTCCCGCAGGTGCTGCATCTCGGTGAAGAGCCGCAGGGCGCGGGCGCGGTCCCCCAGGGCCTCGAGCGCCATCACGAGCTCGCAGGTCTCGGCCCCGGTGACCCAGGGGTTGCTGGAGATGCAGAGGATGCCGAGGTCGGGGACCACGAAGGTCCCCCACCGCTCCTCGACGAGGTCGAGCCCGGCCCGGCCACGCACCGCTCCGCCGAGGACCGGGTAGTACCAGTCCATCGAGAACTCGGACTTGTCCAGGAAGAGGTCGCGGTGCTCGCGCAGCGCGTGGCCCAGCCGGCCACCGGCCAGCTCCCACCCGGGCTGCGGCTCGCCCACGAGGTCGGCGAGGGCGACCCCGGCGGCCAGGGCGTGGTGGATGCTCGAGGAGCCGGCCACCAGCGCCTCGGCGTTGACGCGGCCGGGCACGCCGTCGGCGTACTCCTGCGACCAGGCGATGCCGCCGAACGGGAGCTGCTGCGACACGACCCAGTCGAGCCCGCGACGCACCGCCGGCCAGAAGCGGGCCACGAACGCCGGGTCGCGGCGGACCAGCCAGTGGTGCCACACGCCGACCGCGAGGTAGGCCGACATGTTGGTCTCGCCGCTCTCGTCCTCGACGACGCCCTCCACGACTTTCATCGGCCAGGAGCCGTCGGGGCGCTGCACCTCCAGCGTCCACTCGTAGGCGCGCTCGGCGGCCTCGACCTCGCCGCCGACGAGGAGCGCCATGGCCGCCTCGACGTGGTTCCAGACGTCGGTCTTGTCCCCCGGCGTCCAGGGGATCGCGCCGCTGGGCTCCTGCATGGCCGCGATCGACGCGGCCGTCTCGGCGACCTGGTGCGCCGTCAGGACGCCCGGGACCTCGGGGACCTCAGGCGACATCGGGCTTCGTGAAGTAGAGCACCATGCTCTTGCCGATCAGCGGGTCCAGGACCCGACCGGCCCACTGCAGCACCTTGGGCTGCTCCATGATCTCCCACACGAGGAGCTTGTGGTAGGCCTTGGCCAGCGGGTGCTCGTCGTTGTCGACGCCCACCGCGCACTTGATCCACCAGTACGGCGAGTGCAGGCCGTGGGCGTAGGCAACGCCGTCGTGGCGCAGCCCGGCCTTGCTGATCTTGTCGACCAGCTCCTTGTCGGTGTAGATCCGGATGTGGCCGCCGGGGGTGTTGTGGTAGTCGTCGGAGAGCTTCCAGTTGATGACCTCGGGCAGCCACCGGGGCACCGACACCGCGAGGGTGCCGCCCGGCCGGAGCACCCGGACCAGCTCGTCGATCGCCTGGATGTCGGCGGGGATGTGCTCGAGCACCTCGGCCGCCACGACGCGGTCGAACTCGCCGTCGCCGAAGGGCAGCGCGAGGGCGTCACCCTCCTTGACGTCGGCCTCGGCACCGTCGGGCACCTCGCCGGCCTCCTTCATCGCGACGAAGAGGTCGCGGACGTTGGAGAGCTCGTCGGCGTCTTGGTCGAAGGCGACGACGTCGGCCCCGCGGCGGTACATCTCGAAGGCGTGGCGGCCGGCGCCGCAGCCCATGTCGAGCACCCGGTCGCCGGGGCGCAGCCCCAGCCGGTCGAAGTCAACGGTCAGCACGGGTCTCCCTCTCGTCGGACCGCTCGGCCCGGTAGTCGTCGATCGCTTCCTCGTACGCCGCGGCGGTCGCCTTGGCGACCGCGCGCCAGCTGAACATGTCCATGACGCGCTGGCGCCCGGCGCTGCCCATCCGCTCCCGGCGCTCGGGGTCGTCGAGCAGGGCGCCCAGCGCCTCCACCAGCTCGCCGACGTCGCCGGGGGTGACCAGGTCGGCGCACTCGCCGTCGGGCCCGACCACCTCGGGGATCGCCCCGGCGCGGGAGACCACGAGCGGGGTCGCGCAGGCCATCAGCTCGGCCGTCGGCAGCGAGAACCCCTCGTAGAGCGACGGGACGCAGGCCACCTCGGCCGAGCCCATGATCTCCACGAGCTCGGAGTCGGAGACGCCGTGCACGAACCGCACGGAGTCACCGATGGCGAGGGTGTCGATGAGCTGCTCGGTGCGGCCCCCCGGCACGGGCTTGGTGACCAGCAGCAGCTCGACGTCGCGCTCGGTGCGGAGCTTGGCGAAGGCCTCGAGCAGCGTCGCGATCCCCTTCATCGGGGCGTCGGCGCTGGCCATCGCCAGGATCCGGCCGGGCACCCGCGGCTTCGTCGGGGGCACGAAGACGTCGTCGACGCCGAGGAGGATGACCTCGAGCCGGGCCGGGTCGATGCCGAAGTCGCGCACGATGTCGCGCTTGGAGGACTCCGACGGGGTGAGGATCTTGCGTGCCTGCCGGGCGACCTTCACCTGCATCCGCAGGAAGCCGTACCAGCGGCGCAGCGAGAGCCTCTTGCGCAGGGTGGGGGCCGCGGCGATGTCGATCCGCTTGTCGAAGGTGATCGGGTGGTGGAGTGTCGTGACGAGCGGGAGCCCCATCTTCTCCACCTCGAGCATCCCGTAGCCGAGGACCTGGTTGTCGTGCACCACGTCGAAGTCGTCCACCCGGTCCTTCAGCAGGCGGGCGACCCGGGTGCTGAACGTCTTGGGCTCGGGGAACCCGGCGGTGCACATCGTGAGGAACTCCTCGACGTCCACCAGGTCGCGGAACTCGCGCAGCCTCGGCACCCGGAAGGGGTCGGGCTCGCGGTAGAGGTCCAGCGACGGGACCTTGGTCAGCCGCACGCCCTCGTCGAGGACGGGGTACGGCTGGCCGGAGAAGACCTCCACGTCGTGGCCGAGGGCGACCAGCTCGCGGCTGAGGTGCCGGACGTAGATGCCCTGACCACCACAATGTGGCTTGCTCCGGTAGGACAGCAGTGCAACTCGCATCGCCAGGGCCTTCCTACGACAGGTGAAACGAGTTTCTATCACGTCCCACGGTTGGTACCGTCTGCACCCGGTCAACGGACGCGCCCCGGGCGCTGTTCCGCGCCGACCTGAGTGCTGGGTCACAGCCGGGGCGTCGGACCACGGGGAGCTGGGGGTTCCATGGAGGCCGGGAACGGGCAGTCGGACGCCGGACGCGCGGGGTCGTCCCCCGCGACGGGAAGCACCTCCCGCGAGGACTCCCGCCTCGAGCGCCGCCGCCGGATCCTCGCGACCACCCGGGAGCTGGCCCGCGCCGGCGGGTACGACGCGGTGCAGATGCGGGCGGTCGCCGACGGGGCCGACGTGGCACTGGGGACCCTGTACCGCTACTTCCCCTCCAAGACCCACCTGCTCGTGGAGGTGCTGGAGGAGGAGCTGGTCGGGGTCCGCGAGCGGCTGGCGGAGGCGCCGGTCGCGGGGGCGACCGCGGCCGACCGGGTCGTCGCCGTCCTGCACGCGGCGGGAGCCGACCTGCAGGGGGACCCGCGCCTCACCGAGGCCGTGACCCGCGCCTTCATGTTCGCGGACCACACGGTCAGCGAGCCGATCCACCGGGTCCTGGACCTGTTCACCGGCCTGGTGGCCGGGGCCATCCGGCGCGGCGACCCCTCGCCCGAGGACCGTGCGCTGGCCGAGGTGGTCGCCGACCTGTGGTTCGCCGCCATGGTGGCGTGGGTCAACGGCCGGCTGGACGACGCCGGGACCAGCGCCCGGATGGAGGCCGCCGTCCGCCTCGTCCTGCGGGACTGAGGGACTGGGCTGGACTGGGGCTGGGGCCGAGGGACTCCCCGCTGCCGGTGTCGCCGTGGGAGCGGATCAGCCCTCGCTGGAGTGGCCCGGGAAGACGTGCGCCTCGGGGTCGAGGGTGACGGCGGCGTTGTTCACCGCGGTCGCCGCCTCGCCGAAGCCGACCGCGATCAGGCGGACCTTGCCGGGGTAGTCGGTCACGTCGCCGGCGGCGAAGACCCGAGGCAAGTTCGTCCGCATCGCGGAGTCCACCACGAGGTGCCGCTTGGAGGTGGTGAGGCCCCACTCCTGCAGGGGGCCGAGGTCGGCCACGAACCCGAGGGCCGCCACGACCGCCTGGCAGGGCAGGGTCAGTGGCTCCTCGCCGTCGACGACGACCTCGACCTCCTCGAGCCGGTCGCCGCCGCGCAGCGCGGTGACCTGGGCCCGGGTGACGAGCCCGACGCGCGAGGCGCGCACCTGCTCCACCGTCCGCTGGTGCGCCCGGAAGGCCTCGCGACGGTGGACCAGCGTCACGGAGCGTGCCAGCGGCTCGAGGTGGAGGGCCCAGTCGAAGGCGCTGTCGCCGCCGCCGACCACGACGACGTCCTTGTCCCGGTAGGGCTCGAAGCTGGGCACGAAGAACGCCAGGCCGCGGCCGAGCCAGCCCTCGCCCGCCGGCAGCGGCCGCGGGCTGAACTTGCCGATCCCGGCGGTCACCAGCACCGCCCCGGCCCGCACGGTGGTGCCGTCGTCGAGCCCGACCAGCACGTGGTCGTCGTGGTGCTCCAGGGTGGTCGCGGTCCGCTCCAGCAGGTAGGTGGGCGACGCCGTGGCCGCCTGCTCCACCAGCCCCGCCACGAGGTCGCGCCCCTTGACGCGCGGGAAGCCGGCGACGTCGAGGATCGCCTTCTCGGGGTACATCGCCGTCACCTGTCCGCCCAGCTCGGGGAGCGAGTCGACGACGGCGACCCGCAGGCCCCGGAAGCCGGCGTAGTAGGTCGCGAAGAGCCCCGTGGGCCCGGCTCCCAGCACCAGGAGGTCGGTCTCGACGAGGCTCATGGACGGTCCTTCCGTCAGCGCTGGCAACCCCGACCGGGGTCCGGTGGGTCAGGTATAGCACCCGGCGGCGACGCGCGCGGGGAGACGAGCCGCAGGCCTGCGCGCAGTAGCCTCACGCCATGCCAGGCCGTGCCGTCACCGCGACCACCGTCCCCCGGACCGCACCGTGAAGCCCGCCCCCCTCCTCCGCGTCGTCCGCACGCACCCGTCGGCAGGCCTGCTGGCGGCCCAGCTGACGGCCGTCCTGGCCTACCCGTTCTTCGACCACACCGCGCTGGGGCGCGGGGCGCTGGGCGTCCTCAACATGGTGGTCGTCCTCGCGGCGGTGGTGGCCGTGCGCCGTACCCCGGCCTTCGGCTGGGTCGCCGTGGTGCTCGGCGGCCCGGCGCTGGTCCTCACCCTCCTGGAGGCGAACCTGCCCGACCAGGGCGGGGTGGTGCTGGCCTCGGCGGTGCTGCACGCGCCCTTCTACTTCTACGTCTCGTACGCGCTGATCCGCTACCTCTACGAGGACGAGCGCGTCACCCGCGACGAGCTCTTCGCGACCGGCGCCGCCTTCACCGTGGTGGCCTGGGCCTTCGCCCACGTGTTCGCCGCCGTCCAGGTGGTCTGGCCGGGCTCGTTCGGCGCACCCGAGGGCGACCCCCTGCCGTGGTTCGACCTCCTCTTCCTGTCGTTCACCACCCTGACCAGCGTCGGGCTCTCCGACGTGCTGCCCGTGGCCGACCACGCCCGGTCGGTCGTCATGGTGGAGCAGGTGACGGGCGTGCTCTACGTCGCCCTCGTGGTCTCCCGGCTCGTCGGGCTGACCGTCGCCCGGGCCCGCAGCGGCTCCTGAGGGATCCCGCCCGTCCCGGCCTGGCCAGACCTGTCCCGGCCCGGCACGTCCCGGCACGTCCCGGCCCGGCACGTCAGTCGAGGCAGAACTCGTTGCCCTCGGGGTCGGCCATCACGAGGTAGCCGTCGCTCCCCGGCTCCTCCCCCGCCTCCGACCGGCGGAGGCGGGTCGCGCCGAGCGCGACGAGCCGCTCGGCCTCGCCCTCCAGGACCGCCAGCGCCTCCTCACCGGTGACTCCCGCCGCCGCCCGGACGTCGAGGTGGACCCGGTTCTTGGCCGTCTTGGACTCGGGGACTTGCTGGAAGAACAGGCGGGGCCCCGACGCCCCCTCCGGCGGCACGATCGCCGACTTCGAGCCCCGCGCCTCGGGCGGCACGCCCCACGCGTCGAGCGCCTCGTCCCAGTCGGCGAAGGGAGGCGGGGCCGGCTGGAGCCGGTAGCCCAGGGCCTCGGCCCAGAACCGGGCGAGCCGGTCGGGGTCGTGGGCGTCGAACGTCACCTGGATCTCGCGCAGCGCACTCATCTGGTCGCCTCCATCATCTGGCGCAGCTCCTTCTTGAGGTCGCCGATCTCGTCGCGCAGCCGGGCCGCGACCTCGAACTGCAGCTCGGCGGCCGCGGTCCGCATCTGCTCGGTCAGCTGCTGGATCAGCTCGGCCAGGTCGGTGGAGGGGATCCCGGCCGTGTCGGGGAGGTTCTCGTGGAGCTCGGCGGTCTTCATCCTCGACAGGCCGGGGACCGGCGCCTTCTTGGACTTGTCGCCCCGGGCCCCGGTCCCCTGCCAGGTCGCCAGCAGCTCGGCGGTGTTCTCGTCCTCGCGCGCGAGCATCTCGGTGATGTCAGCGATCTTCTTGCGCAGCGGCTGCGGGTCGATCCCGTGCTCGCGGTTGTAGGCGACCTGCTTCTCGCGGCGCCGGTTGGTCTCGTCGATCGCCGCCTCCATGGAGGGCGTGATCTTGTCGGCGTACATGTGGACCTGGCCCGAGACGTTGCGGGCGGCGCGGCCGATCGTCTGGATCAGCGACTTGTCGGAGCGCAGGAAGCCCTCCTTGTCGGCGTCGAGGATCGCCACGAGGGAGACCTCGGGGAGGTCGAGCCCCTCGCGGAGCAGGTTGATGCCGACGAGGACGTCGTACTCCCCCATCCGCAGCTCGCGCAGCAGCTCGATCCGGCGCAGCGTGTCCACCTCGGAGTGCAGGTAGCGCGTCCGGATCCCGGCCTCGAGCAGGTAGTCGGTGAGGTCCTCCGACATCTTCTTGGTCAGCGTGGTGACCAGGACCCGCTCGTTCTTCGCCGTCCGCTCGCGGATCTCGTGGATCAGGTCGTCGATCTGGCCCTTGGTGGGCTTCACCACCACCTCGGGGTCGACCAGGCCGGTGGGCCGGATGATCTGCTCGACCGCGTGCTCGACGCCGCCGACCCGGTCCAGCTCGTAGTCGCCGGGGGTCGCGGAGAGGTAGATCGTCTGCCCGATCCGCTCGAGGAACTCCTCCCACTTGAGCGGGCGGTTGTCCATGGCGCTGGGCAGCCGGAAGCCGTGGTCGACGAGGTTGCGCTTGCGCGACATGTCGCCCTCGTACATGCCGCCGATCTGCGGCACCGCGACGTGGGACTCGTCGACGACGAGCAGGAAGTCCTCGGGGAAGTAGTCCAGGAGGCAGTTCGGCGCCGAGCCGGGCTGGCGGCCGTCGATGTGCATCGAGTAGTTCTCGATCCCCGAGCACGAGCCGACCTGGCGCATCATCTCGACGTCGTAGGTGGTCCGCATCCGCAGCCGCTGCGCCTCCAGCAGCTTGCCCTGCCGCTCGAAGGTCGCCAGCTGCTCGGCGAGCTCGTGCTCGATCCCCTGGATCGCCCGCTCCATGCGCTCCGGTCCGGCGACGTAGTGGGTGGCCGGGAAGACGTAGAGCTCCTCGTCCTCGGTGAGCACCTCGCCGGTGACCGGGTGGAGCGTCATCAGGCGCTCGATCTCGTCGCCGAAGAACTCCACCCGGACCGCCATCTCCTCGTACACCGGGAAGATCTCGAGCGTGTCCCCGCGGACCCGGAAAGTGCCGCGGGTGAAGCTCATGTCGTTGCGGGTGTACTGGATGTTGACCAGCTGCCGCAGCACCTGGTCGCGGTCGTGCTCCTGCCCCACCTTGAGCCGGATCATCCGGTCGACGTACTCCTGCGGGGTGCCGAGGCCGTAGATGCAGGAGACGGTGGAGACGACGATGACGTCGCGCCGGGTGAGCAGCGAGTTGGTGGCGGAGTGCCGCAGCCGCTCCACCTCCTCGTTGATGGAGGAGTCCTTCTCGATGTAGGTGTCGGTCTGGGGGACGTACGCCTCGGGCTGGTAGTAGTCGTAGTAGGAGACGAAGTACTCGATCGCGTTGCCCGGGAAGAGCTGACGCAGCTCGTTGGCGAACTGCGCCGCGAGCGTCTTGTTGGGCTGCAGGACGAGCATCGGGCGCTGCACCTGCTCGGCCACCCACGCCACCGTGGCCGTCTTGCCGGTGCCGGTGGCGCCGAGCAGGACGACGTCCTGGACGCCGTCGCGGATCCGTCGGCTGATCTCGGCGATGGCCGAGGGCTGGTCGCCCGAGGGCGAGTAGTCGGACTCCACCCGGAACGGGGCGACACGGCGCTCGAGGTCGGTCACTGGACGCATGCGTCGAGCCTACGCGCGCCCTCCGACAGTCCTGGTGGTCCTAGCCGGTCCACCCCGCCACGCGGGGGCGTCGCGTGACGCTCGACACGGTTGGGGGCTTTCGGTCACGCAGGTGCCCGCCGCTGCCTAGGTTCACAGCGAACCACCCGCCCGCACGCGACTGAACGAGGGTCCATGTCGAAGAAGCGCCCAGCCCCCGAGGGGACGGCCCGCCGCTCCCGTTCGCTGCACGTCCCCGAGTGGCCGATGCGGCGCAAGCTCGCCCTCGTGCTCACCGTGCCGATGCTCCTGGCAGCCGTCTTCGGCGGGCTCCGGGTCTCCGACGCCGTGCGCGACCTGCGCGACGTCGAGTCGACCCAGGCGCAGCTCACCGTGCTGCACCCGCTGGTCGACTACTTCGACGCCGTGGAGGAGGCCGCGGTGGTCCTGCACAGCACCGAGCGCGGCGCCCCCGAGCGCGCCGAGGCCCTCGCCGCGGTCCGCGAGACCGCCCAGGTGCTGCAGGAGCGCCGGGACGCCGCCGACCTCACCGGCGAGCAGGGTCGCACCCTCGACCGCACGATCGGTGCCAGCATCGCCCTGCAGGACGAGTCCGGGTACGCCGAGACGGCCCCGCTGCTGGGCCAGCTGCGGATGCTCTACGCGGGCATCCAGGAGTTCGCCGACCTCGTCGTCAGCGACCAGCTCGTCCCCGAGCCGCACCTGCCGCAGCTCGCCTTCGCGATCGGCGGCCGGCTGGCCTTCACCGTCCAGCAGATCCAGGTCGACCGGACCACCGGCGACGTGCACGACGCCTACGACGTCTACGGCGACCTCGGCATGGAGCAGGCGGCCCTCGACCAGCTGCTGCGGATCCGTGGCGCGGAGGAGATCGTCCTCGGCCTCTCCCAGGCCAGCGAGACCCGGCGCGCCCAGGTCGTCGCGGGCAACGTGGACCAGCCCTACGCGAGCACCTTCGCCCTCTACGACCAGCTGATCAGCAGCATCCTCGACGACACCGAGGCGACCCTGTCCCAGTGGGCCGAGGACGCCGAGCGGGACGCCCTCGTCAGCGCCGGCGTCACCGCCGGCGCCCTGCTCCTCGCCGTCCTGCTGGCGCTCTTCGTCGCCCGCCTCCTCGTCCGCCCGGTGCTGCGGGTGCGGGACGAGGCGCTGGTCGTGGCCAACGAGACCCTCCCCGCCACCGTCGCGCGGATCCGCGCCGGCGAGGACCCGGATGAGATCGAGCCGATCGACGTGACCACCAACGAGGAGATGGGCCAGCTGGCCCGCGCGGTGGACGACATGCACCGCGCCGCCGTGCGCCTCGCGGCCGGCGAGGCCCGGATCAAGTCGCAGGTCGGCGAGATGTTCGTGACCCTGTCCCGCCGCAACACCTCGCTGGTCAACCAGCAGCTCAGCCTGATCGAGCGCCTCGAGCAGGACGAGGACGACCCGGAGCGGCTGCAGAGCCTGTTCCGCCTCGACCACCTGGCCGCCCGCATGCGCCGGACCGCCGAGAGCCTGGTGATCCTCTCCGACGCCCCCGTGCGGCAGCGCGAGCAGCCGGCGATGTCGGCGGGCGACGTCATCCAGGCCGCCGCGGGCGGCGTCCAGCAGTACGAGCGGGTCCAGATCATGGGCTTCCCCACCGAGAAGATCGACGGCAGTGCCGCCGCGGACGTCGTCCACCTGCTCACCGAGCTGATCGACAACGCCCTCTCCTTCTCCCCGCCCAGCTGCACGGTCGAGGTCACCACCACCACGTCGGTGGACGAGACGGTCATCCGGGTCAACGACTCCGGGCTCGGGATGTCGCGGCAGCAGATGGACGCGCTCAACGAGATGCTGCGCTCCGGTGGCGAGGTCACCCCCGACACCGCACGCCGCATGGGTCTCTTCGTGGTGAGCCGGCTCGCCCGCCGGCACGGGATCACGGTGCAGCTGGCGACCAACTCGCGCGGCGGCGTGCTCGCCTCCGTCGTCCTGCCGCCCGCGCTGCTGGCCGCCCAGCCGGTCTCCCTGACGCCGGTCGACCCGCCCGCGCCGGCTCCGGTCCCCTCCGGCGCCCCGGCCCTCGCGGGGGCGGGCGCCGGGACCGCCGGGCCCGCGCTCGGCGCACCCCCGGTCGACCCGATCGTGGCGGCGATCAACGCCGTCACCGGCCTGCCCCAGCGGCGTCCCGGCGCCTCCCGTGGGGCGGACGCCGAGTCGGCCCCGACCGGGATGTTCGACCGCCCGGCGCCGACCCCGGCCGTGGAGCCGGACCCCGTCCCGGCGCCTCCCGCGCCGACCCCGCTCCTGCCGCGTGCCGAGGGCGGGACCGCCCCCGGGTCCGGGGACGCGGACACGCCCGGCACGTCGCTGCGCGACGCCTCGGACTACCGGGTGCCGCTGCTGCCCCGCCGGGAGATCAAGCTGCCGCCGCCGGACGCCGAGGAGCCGGCCCCCGTCCCGGCGGCCCGCCCGGTCGCCGAGCCGCGCGCCGGGACCGCCACGGCCCTGGCCGAGCCGCTCCCGGACCTGCTGAACGACCCGCTGCAGGCGCCGTACGAGACGATCAACCACGGCCGTCCCCCGGTCGAGCCCGGGGAGAGCCCCATCTTCGCCTCCCTCCAGTCGAGCTGGCTCGGCCAGGGCGACCACTGGGGACCCGCGGACGCCGACGCGGGCTGGCGGGCCGCGCAGGCGGCGACCGAGCAGGTCGCGGAGCGCACCGAGAGCGGTCTCCCCCAACGGCGTCCCGGGAACCGCCTGGTGCCCGGCACAGCCGCGGCCGCCCCCGCCCCGGCCGCGCCGCTGCGGGACCCCGAGGCCGTCCGGGCGCGACTCAACGCCCACGTCTCCGGAGTGAGCCGCGGCCGCTCCGCCACCACCCAGAACGCCCCCATCCCCGAGGAAGCAGGCCCCGCATGAACGAGCACACCCCGACCGAGTCCCGCGACCTCGACTGGGTCGTCTCGCGCTTCGTCGACGAGGTGCCCGGGACGGCGCACGCCGTGCTGGTCTCCGCCGACGGGCTCCTGATGGCCGCCAGCCAGGGCCTGCCCGAGGACCGGGCCGACCAGGTCGCGGCCGTCGCCTCCGGCCTGGCCAGCCTGGCCCTGGGGGCCTCGCGCCTCTTCGACGGCGGCCCGGTGCTCCAGACGGTCGTGGAGATGGAGCGCGGCTTCCTGCTGCTGATGAGCGTGGGCGACGGCTCGAACCTGGCCGTGCTCACCCAGGAGTCCGCCGACATCGGCCAGGTCGGCTACGAGATGGCCCTGCTCGTCGACCGGGTGGGCCGCATGGTCCAGGCCCAGCCCCGCACCGCGGTCGCGACCAGGTGACCTCCCGTGTCCTCCCATGACCAGGACTGGGACGACGACTCCGGGCACGTCGCCCGGATCCGTCCCTACGTCCTGACCGCCGGGCGCACCACGCCCCGGGTCTCCCTCCCGATGGAGGCGACCCTGGTGCTCGAGCCCGCCGCCCGCGAGCGCACCTGGCCCAACCCGGCGATCACCCGCATCACCCAGGTCTGCGACCGCCGCTCCGTGGCCGAGGTGTCGGCACTCGTCGGCATGCCCCTCGGCGTCGTGCGGGTGCTGCTCGGCGACCTCGTCGACACCGGGTTCGTCGCGGTGCAGGCCACCATCACCGACCGGTCCTCCAAGGACGAGCGTCGGGACCTCATCGAAAGGACCCTCCGTGGACTTCGTGCCATCTAGCCCCCGGCCCTCGGCCTCCACCAAGATCGTCGTGGCCGGCGGCTTCGGCGTCGGCAAGACCACGCTGGTCGGGACCGTCTCGGAGATCTCGCCCCTGCGCACCGAGGCGCTCGTGACCAACGAGTCCCAGGGGGTCGACGACCTCGCCCAGGTGCCGAACAAGCGCACCACCACCGTCGCGATGGACTTCGGGCGGATCACCCTGGACGAGGACCTCGTCCTCTACCTCTTCGGCACCCCGGGGCAGAAGCGGTTCTGGTTCATGTGGGACGACCTCTGCCAGGGGGCGATCGGCGCCATCGTGCTGGTGGACACCGAGCGGCTCGACGAGGCGTTCTCGCCGCTGGACTACTTCGAGGAGAAGGGCATCCCCTTCATCGTCGCGGTCAACCAGTTCCAGGGCACCCGGCAGTACGAGCTGGCGGCGATCCGCGAGGCCCTCGCCGTCCCGCAGCACGTGCCGATGATCCGGCTCGACGCCCGCGACCGCGAGTCGGCCAAGCAGGCGCTCATCCGGATCACCGAGTACTCGCTGGAGCGGATGGCCCAGGCCGCGACCGTGCACGCGGGCTGAGCGGCGTGCTCCCCGCCGCTCGCTAGGGTGTGCCCGTGAGCCGCAGCCCCAGTCCCGACCGCCTCCTGCGGACCGTGCGGCGGGCCCTCGCGGCCGTGGTCGGCACGCCGTTCCTGCTGGCGGTCGCGCTCACGCTCGTCGACTCCTACCGGCGGCGGGGGAAGAAGCCCACGCCCTTCCCGCGCACGCCGCCGCGCACGGTCGAGATCGGCGAGGGCACGGTGACCGCCTACACCTACGGCCGGGACCTGTACGACGACATGCTGGCCGCGATCGACGCCGCCGAGCGGCTGGTCCTCTTCGAGACCTACATGTGGAAGGCCGACGAGGTCGGGGAGGCGTTCAAGCGGGCGCTGGTCGCGGCGGCGGGTCGGGGCGTGGAGGTGTACTGCATCTACGACGCCTTCGCCAACCTGGTCGTCTCCCCGCGGTTCAAGCGCTTCCCGCGGAGCCTCAAGGTGCTGCGCTACCCGGTCTACAACGCCGGGCTCCGGTTCTGGGACCTGAGCCGCTACGGGCGCGACCACCGCAAGATCCTCGTCGTCGACGACACCGTCGCCTTCGTCGGCGGCTACAACATCGGGACGCCGTACGCCACCGAGTGGCGCGACACCCACGTCGCGGTCACCGGGCCCGCCGTCTGGGACCTCAAGCGCGCCTTCGCCGACTTCTGGAACCTGCACCGGCGCAACCGCCTGCGCCCCAGCGAGCCGCCGCTGCTGCTGGAGGCCAGCTCCACCTGGGAGCCGAGGATCCGGCTCTCGCGGAACATCCCGCGGCTGTGGATGTTCCCGATCCGGTCGATGTACCTGGAGGCGATCAACCGGGCGGCCCGCAACATCTGGATGACCCACGCCTACTTCATCCCCGACCAGGACTTCGTCGACGCCCTGGTGCTGGCGGCCCGCCGCGGGGTCGACGTGCGGATCCTGCTCCCGCTGAAGTCCAACCACATCGTGGCCGACTGGATCTCCCGCGGGTACTACTCCCAGCTCCTGGCGGCCGGCGTCCGGATCCTGCGCTACAAGGACGCCATGGTCCACGCGAAGACCTCCACCATCGACGGCCAGTGGACGACGGTCGGCACGGCCAACGTCGACCGGCTCAGCCTCACCGGCAACTACGAGATCAACGTCGAGGTGATCGACGAGGCGATGGCGGAGATGATGGAGGCGATCTTCGAGGTCGACGAGTCCAACACCCTGGAGCTGACCCGCCAGGAGTGGGAGGCGCGCGACCTGCACCGCAAGTTCACCGAGTTCGTCCTGGCGCCGCTGCGCCCCCTGCTCTGAGGGGCCAGGCTCTGAGGGCCAGGTCCGGCGCGGTCAGGTCCGGCGCGGTCAGGTCCGGCGGCCCACCGGGCCGCCCGGCAGGTGGGTGCGGGGCGCCATCCGTGGTCCCCGGCGCGGTCGCCGGCCCACGCCCATCCCCAGGTAGGCCACGACCCGTCCGCGGTGCGGGCGCCACGGCTCGAGGAAGCGGGCCATCTCCTCGTCGGTGAACGGGGTGCCGGTCACGGCCCAGCCGACGTCCTTGGCGACGTGGTAGTCGCCGAAGCTGACCGCGTCCGGGTCGCCGAGCACCCGCGCCCGGACCTCCGCGCTCGTCCACACCCCGATCCCCGGGAGGCTGCACAGGCCACGGTCGAGCTCCTCGGGACCCGCCTCGACGAGCCGCTGCAGGGAGTCGGCCACCCGGGCCGCCCGCACCACCGCGCGCGAGCGGGCGTGGTCGACGTGGAGCTGGAGCCACTCCCACGACGCCACCTGGCGCAGCCGCGCGGCGTCCGGCTGGAGCCACAGGTCCTGCTCGGGCCCCGGCGCCGGCTCGCCGAAGCGCCGGACCAGCCGCCGGAACCCGGCGAAGGCCTCCTGGCCGGTCACCTTCTGCTCGAGGATCGAGGGGAGCAGCGACTCCATCACCAGCCCGCTCCGCGAGAGCCGCCAGTGCGGGTTGCGCCGCTGCCCCTCGGCCACCAGGGGGTGGCGCGGCTCGAAGCCGGTGAGGTCGTCCTCGGCGCCCAGCAGGGCGGGCAGGCGCTCGAGGGCCCAGCCGGCGCCGGTCCCCCACGCCTCGGCCTCCACGACGCCCTCGCCGGCACGCGGGAGGACGCGCAGCGTGGCCGGCCCGTCCGGGGTCCGCATCGCCCGCCAGGTCGTCTCCCCCACCCGCCGGTGGGTGGGGTCGCCCGGGCCGCGCCGGTGCTGCCCGAGGACCCGCGCGACGGGACAGGGCCACTCCGGTCGCCACCGTCGCACCTGGGACTTGCTCACGCCCCGACGGTAGCCCGGCGGCCGAGGCCGCTCAGGCCAGGTCGGCCGCGGCGGTCCGGCCCGCCGCGCGGCCTGAGAAGAGACAGCCGCCCAGGAACGTCCCCTCCAGGGCGTTGTAGCCCATCATCCCGCCGCCGCCGAAGCCGCTGACCTCGCCGGCGGCGTACAGCCCGGGCAGCACCTCGCCGCCGCTGGTCAGGCAGCGGCCGCCCAGGTCGGTCTCGAGGCCCCCGAGCGTCTTGCGGGTCAGGATGTTGAGGCGGACGGCGATCAGGGGGCCGTTGGCCGGGTCGAGGAACCGGTGGGGACGGGCGGTACGGACGATCTTGTCGCCGCGGTGCTGCCGGTGCGACCGCAGGAACGTGACCTGGGCGTCCTTGCCGTAGGGGTTGTCCAGCTGGCGGTCCCGGGCCTCGAGCAGCCGCCGGAGCCTCCCCTCGTCGACGGTGGCGTCGGTGCCGACCCTGTTCATCCCGGCGACCAGCTCGGACAGGTCGTCGGCGACGACGAAGTCCTCCCCGTGGTCCAGGAACGCCTGGATCGGCGCGGGCGGGCCGTCGCCGGTGACCCGGGAGAGGAGCAGGCGCACGTCCTTGCCGGTGAGGTCGGGGTTCTGCTCCGACCCCGAGAGCGCGAACTCCTTCTCGATGACCTTCCGGGTGAGCACGAACCAGGAGTAGTCGTAGCCGGTGCCCCGCAGGTGCCGGAGGGTGCCGAGGGTGTCGAAGCCGGGCAGGTAGGGGGCCGGCAGCCGGTTCCCCTCGGCGTCGAGCCAGAGGGAGGAGGGGCCGGGGAGGATGCGGATGCCGTGGTTGGCCCAGACCGGGTCCCAGTTGCGCACGCCCTCGACGTAGTGCCACATCCGGTCGGGGTTGATCAGGTGGGCTCCCGCGGCCGTCGAGATCCCCACCATCCGCCCGTCCACGTGGGCCGGCACCCCCGCGACCATCGTCCGTGGAGGGGTGCCCAGGCGGCTCGGCCACGCCTTGCGGACCAGGTCGTGGTCGCCGCCGATGCCGCCGGAGGTCACCACGACGGCCTCCGCCCCGACCTCGAAGTCGCCGACCACGTCCCGGTTGCTGGCCACGCCCCGCGGGGCGTCGGTGGGCGCGAGCACCGCCCCACGCACCCCGGTGACCGCCCCGGCGGTGACCACCAGCTCGTCGACACGGTGCCGGAAGGCGAAGGTGATCCGGCCGGCGGCCACGTGCTCGCGCACGCGGCGCTCGAACGGCGCCACGACGCCCGGGCCCGTGCCCCAGGTGAGGTGGAAGCGAGGCACGGAGTTGCCGTGGCCCTCGGCGCGCCCGTCCCCCCGCTCGGCCCAGCCGACCACGGGGAAGACCCGGTGCCCCATCCCGCGGAGCCACGCCCGCTTCTCCCCCGCCGCGAAGTCGACGTAGGCCTCCGCCCAGGCTCGCGGCCACCGGTCCTCGGGCCGGTCGAACTGGGCGCTGCCGAGCCAGTCGGCGAGCGCCAGCTCGTGGCTGTCCCGGATCCCCATCCGGCGCTGCTCCGGGGTGTCGACCATGAAGAGCCCGCCGAGGCTCCAGTGCGCCTGCGCGCCCAGCGACTGCTCCCCCTCCTGGTCCAGCAGGAGCACCCGGCGTCCGGCGTCCGCCGCCTCGGCGGCCGCCACGAGGCCCGCGAGCCCGTGGCCGACGACGAGCACGTCCGCCTCGCGGGCACCGGGGACGGAGGAGGACGGGGGCGGGGCGTCAGGGGTCATGGCGGGAGCCTCCGGACCGGCGGCCCACTGGTCAAGGCACCTGCTCACCGACTGACAACTCCTATGCTCAGTCCGTGACCACCCCCGCCCGCTCCCGCGTCCGGGAGGAGCTGCTCGCCGACCTCCCCGCGCTCACGGCCCGGGTGGTCGACGCCGTCCGGCACCGCATCCCGGCCTACGACGCGCTCGAGCCGGCACAGCTCCAGGAGGTCGCGGCGATCGCCGGCTGGGGCATCACCCGGGTGCTGGAGGCCTGGGCCACCGACGGCCACCTCGACGAGGCCGACCTGCAGCGGTTCCGCGGGATCGGGGCCGCGCGGGCGCTCGACGGCCGACCCCTGCCCGTGGTGCTGCGCGCCTACCGGGTGGCGGGGTCCGAGGTCACCGACCTGGTGGCCGAGCGCGCCGCGGACCGCCTCGACGTGCCCGACGCCCTCGCGCTGGCCCGGCTCTGGATGGCCAGCATCGACGCGCTCTCGGAGGCGCTGTACGCCGGCCACGAGGCAGCCTCGCGGCGGGTCGGCGCCGACCGGGAGCGGGCCCTGGCAGACCTGCTGGACGACCTGCTCGTCGGACGGCACGCGACGCCCGCGGCGGTCCGCGCCCGCAGCCGAGAGCTCGGCGTCCGGCTGCCCGAGCGGCCCGTGCTCCTCGTCGCCGGGCCCGCGGTGACGGGTGCCTCGACCGGGGACTCGGCCGGGGACTGGACCAGCGCCTGGGCCGACCTCCTCGACGCGCTGCCGGTCGAGCCCGACGGGTCGCCGTACCTCGCCCGGTCCCGCGACGACATAACCGCCGTCCTCCTGCCGCCGACCGCGGCCGCGGCAACTCGGGAGGCGTGCCTGCGCCTCGGCGTCACCGCCGTCCTGCTCGCCGACCACCGTCCGGGCGACCTCGCCCGCGCGCACCGCCTCGCCCTGCACGCGCTGGCCGCCGCCCCCGCCCGGGCCCGGGTGGCGCGCCCGGTGCTGGACGACGCCGACGCGGCCACGCTCGCGGTGGTGGCCGGCCACCGCGACGCCGACCCCGGACGGCTCCGCCGGCTGGTCCTCGGCCCGCTGGACGGCAGGGCCGCGCTCCTCTCCGGGCTGGACGCGTTCCTGGCGACCGGCAGCGCGACGGAGGCGGCGGAGGCTGCGGGGTGCCACCCCCAGACCATGCGGTACCGCCTGCGTCGGGTCCGCGAGCTCACCGGGCGGGACCCGCGGGTGCCGTGGGACCGCTTCGTCCTCGAGGTCGCGGCCACGGGCGGGGCGGGTCCTAGGGTGGGGTGATGGAGTCCGAGGAGAACCGACGAGCGCTCGAGGAGTCGGTCCGGCGAGACCTGGCCGGGACGCTGACCTACGCCGACTACCTGCACCTCGACGAGCTGCTCGGCGCCCAGGTGCCGCTCTCCTCGCCCCCGCAGCACGACGAGATGCTCTTCATCGTCCAGCACCAGACCACGGAGCTCTGGCTCAAGCTGCTGGTGCACGAGCTGCGGTCGGCGCGCGACCTCGTCGCCGCCGACGCCCTCGGCCCCGCGCTCAAGCGGCTGGCGCGCGTCAAGCACGTCCAGCACACCCTCACCGAGCAGTGGTCGGTGCTGGCCACGCTCACCCCGAGCGAGTACGCGCAGATCCGCCCCTTCCTCGCCACCTCGTCGGGGTTCCAGTCGGCCCAGTACCGGGAGGTCGAGTTCCTCCTGGGCAACAAGGACCCGCAGATGGTCGAGGTCTTCACCCACGACCCGACCGCTCGCGCCACGCTCGAGCGGCTGCTCCACGAGCCCTCCCTCTACGACGAGTTCCTCGCCCACCTGGCCCGGCTGGGCCACCCGGTGCCGCGCGAGGTCCTCGAGGGCGACCGGACCCGCGCCCACCGCTCCCACCCCGGCGTGGTGGAGGTCTTCCGGGCCGTCTACGCCGACCCCGACGCCCACTGGGGCGTCTACGAGACCTGCGAGGAGCTCGTCGACCTCGAGGACGCCTTCCAGCAGTGGCGTTTCCGCCACCTGCAGGTGGTCCAGCGCACCATCGGCCACCGCACCGGGACGGGCGGGTCCTCCGGCGTCGACTTCCTGCGGCGCGCCCTCGACCTCACGTTCTTCCCCGAGCTCTACGAGGTCCGCGACCGGGTCGGGGGCTGAGGGTGCTGCTCGACCGCGTCGTCCGCGCCTCCGCCGAGACCGCCGCCACCCGCTCCCGCAAGGCCAAGGTGCTGGCCCTGGCGCCGGTCCTCGCCGAGGCGACCCCAGACGAGGCGGAGGTCGTCGCCGCCTACCTGTCGGGCCGGGTGCTGCAGCGCCGCACCGGCGTGGGGTGGCGCAGCCTCGCCACGCTCCCGGCGCCCGCGGACTCCCCCGGCCTCACCGTGCGCGAGGTGCACGAGGCGCTCGACGCGCTGTCGGTCCTCTCGGGCCCGGGGTCGCAGGCCGCCCGGGCCGCCGCCCTCGAGGCCCTGCTGGCGCGCGCCACCGCACCTGAGCAGCAGTGGCTCCGCGCCGTGCTCACCGGCCAGGTGCGTCAGGGCGCCCTCGACGCGCTGCTCCAGGAGGCGGTGGCCCGGGCCTCCGGGGTGCCGCTGGAGCTGGTGCGCCGTGCGGCGATGCTGTCGGGCAGCACGGTCGCCGTCGTCACGGCGGCGCTGCGGGACGGCGCCCCCGCCCTGGAGGCGGTCGGCCTCGACGTCGGGCGCCCCGTGCTGCCGATGCTCGCCTCGAGCGCCCCCGACCTGCCGACCGCGCTGGCCCGCGCGGAGGGTGCCGTGGCGGTCGACACCAAGCTCGACGGCATCCGGGTGCAGGTGCACCGGCGCGGTGAGGAGACCCGGGTCTGGACCCGCTCCCTGGACGACGTGACCGCCCGGCTGCCCGAGGTGGTCGCGGTGGTGGCCGCCCTGCCCGTCTCCTCCCTGGTCCTCGACGGGGAGGCGCTGCTGGTCGGCCCCGACGGTCGGCCTCGCGCGTTCCAGGAGACGGCGTCGCGGGTGGCGCGGGCGGAGTCGGACGCCGCGGTCACGCCGTACTTCTTCGACCTGCTGCACCTCGACGGCACCGACCTGCTGGACGCCCCGGCCGCCGAGCGCTGGCGGCTCCTGGAGGAGCTGGTCCCCGTCGCGCACCGCACCCCGCGGCTGGTCACCGCGTCGGAGCCCGAGGCGTCGGCGTTCCTCGCCGACGTCCTCGCGGCCGGGCACGAGGGCGTCGTGGTGAAGGACCCGGCCGCCCCGTACGCCGCGGGGCGACGCGGCGCCGCCTGGGTCAAGGTCAAGCCCGTGCACACCCTCGACCTGGTCGTCGTGGCGGTGGAGTGGGGCTCGGGACGCCGCCGCGGGATGCTCTCCAACATCCACCTCGCCGCCCGGGCCGCCGACGGGCCCGACGACGGGCTCGTGATGCTGGGCAAGACCTTCAAGGGGATGACCGACGAGGTCCTCGCGTGGCAGACCGAGCGGTTCCTGGGGCTCGAGACCCACCGGGAGGGGCACGTCGTCCACGTGCGTCCCGAGCAGGTGGTCGAGGTCGCCTTCGACGGGGTGCAGCGCTCGACGCGCTACCCGGGCGGGGTGGCGCTGCGCTTCGCCCGGGTCGTGCGCTACCGCGAGGACAAGGCACCGGCGGAGGCAGACACCCTGGAAGCCGTCCGGGCACACCTGGCGTGAGCCGGCGCGGCGTCCCATCACACGTGTGTCACACGGTGTTGCACCTCGTCTAGGATGCCCGTCATGAGCGATGCCGCCGTCCCCGCGCGCCCGGCCCGCAGGACCGCCGCGGCCGCCCGCCGGCGGCTGCGGACCCAGGAGATCCTCGCCGCCACGCGGGCGCTCTTCGACGAGCGCGGCGTCCGGGACGCCCAGATCGAGGACATCGCGAACGCCGTCGGCATCAACCGCGCCATCGTCTACCGGCACTTCAGCGGCAAGGAGGAGCTCTTCGCCCTCACGCTCGTGGGCTACCTCGACGAGCTGCGGGGGCTCCTGGAGGCGGCCGACGACGTCGCCGAGCCCTGCACCCGGCGCCTGGTCGCCCTCGTCGGCACCTTCGCGGACTTCGGCACCACCCACCCGGCCTTCGTCGACTGCGCGCAGTCGCTGATGGGACGCACGGGGCCCGAGCTCCTCGACGAGGTGAGCGAGGAGACCGCGCTGCGGCTCGGCCGGGCGATCTCGGGGTGCCTGGTGCTGCTCACCCGCGTGCTCGACGACGGGGTGGCCAGCGGCGAGTTCAAGGTGAGGGACTCCCACGTCCTCTCCAACACGCTGTACGCGAGCGCGCTGGGCGCGCTCCAGCTCGCCCGGGTCGGCATCCTGGTCCGGGAGATCGCCCCGGGGACCCCGGCCACCGCGGAGATCTCCGCCCGGCAGGTCCGCGACTACCTCGTCAGCTCGGCACTCGCCGTCGCGGTGCACGGCCTCGGCGAGGTCGGGTGAACGTGCCGCCGCACCGGGCCCTGGTGACCCGGTCGCGAGCCCGCCATGCGGTAGGGTGGCGGCGCATTCAAGGCAGCGTTCGGGGCATGGCTCTGCGCTGGGGGCCGATCAACGAGGGACGTGTCTGATGTCGTCGCAGGAGGCAGCGCCGGGTGACCGGGGGTCCGCGGGGACCCGGGACGACGCCGTGACCGCTGCCCCCTCGCCCGCTGCCCCCTCGTCCGCCGTCCCGTGGGACGACCCCGCGACCCGCGACCGCTTCCGCGCGATCGCCGACCGGCTCATCGCCCTCGCCAACCCCAAGACGACCCTCGACCTGGGCTGCGGGCCGGGCCTGCTGGTGCAGGCCCTGGCCGAGAAGGGCGTCGACGCCCACGGGGTCGATGCCGACGAGGCCGCCCTCGGCGCGGCGCACCCCGAGGTCCGCGACCGGCTCGAGGCCCGCCCCTGGAGCCGGGTGGTCCCCGGCCGCCACGACCTCGTCTCCTGCCTCGACGTCGTCGACCGGCTCGAGCCCCTGGCGGCCCAGGCCCTCATCGACGCCGTCTGCTCGGCCACCGACCGGGTCCTCTTCTCCTCGAGCCCCGACGCCTTCGGCGAGCCGGGCCGCCTCAACGTCCACCCCGTCCAGGACTGGGCCGCGGCCTTCGCCGAGCAGGGGTTCTACCGACGCACCGACGTCAACCTCGAGCTCGTGGCCGACCACGCGGTGCTCTTCGAGCGTGCCGACCTGCAGCCGCGCGACGTGGTCCACCGCTACGAGGCGACGCTCGCCCCCATGGTCCAGGAGCTCCGGGAGCGGCGCGAGGCGCTCGCCCGGCTCGAGCGCGACGGCGACGCGCGCGCGGAGGTGGCGCGGCTCCGCGAGCAGCTGCGCCGCGCCCAGCACGACGTGCTCACCACCCGCGACCACATCATCGGCCTCGAGGCCGAGGCCACCCAGGCCCAGCTGTCGGTCGCCCGCCTGGAGGGGCGGCTCAAGGTCCAGCAGTCCCGCCTGCGCAAGCTCCGCGGCCGTCTCGCCGAGCAGCAGCGCCGCGCCCGCCGCCTGGAGCGCACTCTGGAGCAGGTCCGCGTCTCGCGCGCCTGGCGGCTGGGGCGCCGGCTCACCCGGACCACCACGCCCGAGCTCTGAGGAACGCATGACCTCCGCTCCGCTCTTCTCCCTCGTCACGCCGGTCTACGCCCCGCCGCTCGACGTCCTCGCCGAGACCGTCGCCTCGGTGCTGGCCCAGGAGCACCAGGACTGGGAGTGGATCCTGGTGGACGACTGCTCGCCGGACCCCGCGGTCCGCGACCTGCTGCGCGACCACGCCGCGCGCGACCCGCGGATCGTCCTGGTCGAGCGCGAGACCAACGGTCACATCGTGCAGGCGTCCAACGACGGGATCGAGCGGGCGCGCGGCGAGTTCGTCGTGCTCCTCGACCACGACGACCTGCTCACCCCCGACGCCCTCGCCCGCAACGCCGAGGCCATCGCCGCCCAGCCCGACGTCGACTACCTCTACTCCGACGAGGACAAGGTCGACGACACCGGCCGCCACTACGACGCCTTCCGCAAGCCCGACTGGTCCCCCGAGCGACTCCGCGGCCAGATGTACACGAGTCACCTGTCGGTGCTGCGCACGTCGCTGGTGCGCGAGGTCGGCGGGTTCCGCGAGGGGTACGACGGGTCGCAGGACCACGACCTCGCGCTGCGGGTGACCGAGCGGGCCCGCGCCATCGTCCACATCCCCGAGATCCTCTACCACTGGCGGGTCGTCCCCGGGTCGGCCGCGGCCGACGCCAACGCCAAGCCCTACGCCTGGATCGCCGGACGCCAGGCGGTCCAGGACCACGTGGACCGCACGGGGATCGACGCGGAGGTGGAGTTCGGCCCGCACCCGGGCCACTACCGCCTGCGCCGGCGCCTGGACCCCGCGGTCCGCGTCAGCCTCGTGATCCCCACGATCGGCAAGTCCGGCATGGTGTGGGGCGCCACCCACGTCTTCGTGGTCGAGGCGGTCCGCTCGGTGCTGGCCCGGACGAGCCACGAGAACCTCGAGATCGTGGTCGTGCACGACCCGCCGACCCCCGACGAGGTCCTGGTCGAGCTGCGCGCGCTGGCGGGCGACAAGCTGGTGCTCGTCCCCTTCACCGAGCCCTTCAACTACAGCCGCAAGATGAATCTCGGCGTGCTCCACGCCACCGGCGACCGGCTGGTGCTCCTCAACGACGACGTCTCCGTCCGCTCAGACTGCTGGCTCGAGGACCTCGTCGCCCCCCTCGCCGACCCGGGGGTCGGGATGACGGGGGCCAAGCTCTACTTCAGCAACGGCACCATCCAGCACGCCGGCCACTCCTACGACGGCGGGCACTACCTCCACCCCTACCTCGGGACCCCCGGGGACTCCCCCGGGCACTTCGGCGCCCTCGTGATCAACCGCGAGGCCAGCGGCGTCACGGCGGCCTGCGCCGCGATGCGGCGGGACACCTACTTCGAGGTCGGCGGGTTCACCGAGACCCTGCCGCTCAACTTCAACGACGTGGACCTCTGCTACAAGGTCCGGCACCACGGCTACCGCATCGTCTGGGTCGCCACGAGCGAGCTCTTCCACTTCGAGTCCCGGACCCGTCAGCGGGTCGTGGAGGCGTGGGAGAAGACGGCAGCCGTGGCCCGGTGGGGCAACCCCGAGAACGACCGCTTCATGCCGATGCCGGCGCGCCCCAGGCAGGCCGGGTCGACTGCTGGGGCCGGCGCGAAGAAGGGTGCCGCCGGCGGGCGCCGGGCCGGGGCCGGGAATGGCGGGCCCAAGGGCGGCCGCAAGGCCCAGCGCGCCGGACGCTGAACGCCGCAGCCGGCGCCCGGCCCTTGGCACGACGCCGGGCGTCGCGCCGGTCAGTCCAGCGCGTCCTTGTGGCGCACGATGTTGCCGAGCACCCCGTTGACGAAGACCGGGGAGTCGTCGGTCGAGAGCTCCCGGACCAGGCCCATCGCCTCGCTCACCGCCACGGCGTCGGGCACGTCGTCGGCGTGCAGGATCTCGTAGACCCCGAGCCGGAGGACGTTGCGGTCCACCGCCGGCATCCGGGTGAGGGTCCACCCCTCCGCGTAGCGGGTGAGCACCTCGTCGATCCGCTCACGGTGCTGCCAGACTCCGCGGACCAGGACGCTCGTGTACTCGTTGGTCGGCCCGTCGCCCTCGGCGACGGCACGGTCGAGGGCCTCGACCGGCGACTCCGACCTCAGCTCGGAGGCGAAGAGGATGTCGAGGGCCCGCTTGCGGGCCTTGCTGCGCGCAGCCATCAGGCGCGTTCCCCTGCTCGGTCCGCGCTCAGCCCTTGACCCGGCCGAGGTAGGACGAGTCGCGCGTGTCGACCTTGACCTTCTCGCCGGAGGTGAGGAAGAGGGGGACCTGGATGACGTGGCCGGTCTCCAGGGTGGCCGGCTTGGTGCCACCGGTCGACCGGTCGCCCTGCAGGCCGGGCTCGGTCTCCGCGACGAGCAGCTCGACGGAGGCGGGGAGCTCGACGTAGAGCACACGGCCCTCGTTGGTCGCGACGATCGCTTCCTGGTTCTCGAGCATGAAGTTCTTGGCATCGCCGACGACCTCGGGCGAGACCTCGATCTGGTCGTAGGACTGGACGTCCATGAAGACGTAGGACGAGCCGTCGTTGTAGAGGTACTGCATCGTGCGCTTGTCGACGTTGGCCGTCTCGACCTTGGTGCCGGCGTTGAAGGTCTTGTCGACCGTCTTGCCCGACTCGACGTTCTTCAGCTTGGTGCGCACGAACGCCGGGCCCTTGCCGGGCTTGACGTGCTGGAACTCCACGACGGACCACAGCTGTCCGTCGATGTTGAGCACCATGCCGTTCTTCAGGTCGTTCGTGGTTGCCATGCGCGCGTGTCAGCCTTCGGGTCGAGGAACGGGGAGCCGAGCGAGTCTATCGTCCGCACGGCGCAGCGTGAAAAGCGCTCCCCCTGCGGCGCGGGGCGGGTCAGGGCCGGACGGCGAGGAGCTCGAGCGCCTGCCGGTAGCCCTGGACGCCCTGGCCGACGACGGTGGCCAGGGCGTGCGGCTCGACCACGGACGTGTGCCGGAACTCCTCGGGCCGCTGCCCCGGGTCGGAGAGGTGGACCTCCACCAGCGGTGCCTCGAGCTGGGCGCAGGCGTCGAAGAGTGCGAAGGAGTAGTGGGTCCAGGCACCGGCGTTGAGCACGACGGGGAGGCGCTGGTCCGCGGCGTCGTTGAGCCAGTCGAGCAGCTCGCCCTCGTGGTTGGTCTGGCGCACCTCCACGTCGAGGCCGAGGTCGCTCCCCCAGCCGCGGCAGAGCTCAGCGAGCTCGGCGTGGGTCGTGGTGCCGTAGATCTCCGGCTGTCGACGGCCCAGGCGCCCCAGGTTGGGGCCGTTGAGGACGAGCACCCGACGCGTCGCGCTCACGCGACGCTCCCGGACATCACGGCGTACGCCGCCCGCAGGTGCTCCTCCTCGGGCCCCGCGAGGATCCGCGGCTCGGCCAGGTCCTCGAGGACCACGAGGCGCAGCTGGGAGCCGCGGGTCTTCTTGTCGACGGCCATGGCCGCGCGCAGCTCCTCGAAGGAGGCCCCCGCCCACGTCACCGGCAGCCCCAGCCGGCCGAACGCCTCCCGGTGTCGGCCTGCGACGTCGTCGTGGAGGATCCCGGCCAACCGGGCCACCTCGGCGACGAAGACGCAACCCAGGGCCACCGCCTCGCCGTGCCGCACCTCGTAGCCCGACGCCCGCTCGATGGCGTGGGCCATGGTGTGGCCGTAGTTGAGCACCTCGCGGCCCGGGTGGCCCCCGCTGCCCCCGGTCTCCTTGAGGTCGTCGACGACGACGTCGACCTTGACCCGGATCGCGCGCTCGACCAGCTCGCGCAGCACCGGCGAGCCGGGGACCAGCTCGTCGGCCGCCACCTGCTCGACGAGCTCGAGGATCCGGGGGTCGGCGATGAAGCCGCACTTGACCACCTCTCCGAGCCCGGCGACGAGCTCGGCCCGGGGCAGCGTCTCGAGCAGCCGGAGGTCGCAGAGCACCCCGGCGGGCTCGTGGAACGCCCCGACGAGGTTCTTTCCGGCACCGGTGTTGATCCCCGTCTTGCCCCCGACGGCGGCGTCCACCATGGCCAGCACGGTGGTGGGCAGGTGGACGACCCGGACGCCGCGCAGCCACGTGGCCGCCACGAAGCCGCCCAGGTCGGTCGTCGCTCCGCCGCCCAGCGTGACGACCGCGTCGGACCGGGTGAAGCCCGCCTCGCCGAGCGCCTCCCAGCAGTCGGCGGCCACGGCGGCCGTCTTGGTGGCCTCGCCGTCCGGCAGCCCGAGCGCCAGCACGTCGTAGCGGCCGGCCAGCACGTCGGCCACCGGCTGCGCCAGGGCGCCGAGCTCGCCGGCGTAGAGCAGGGCGACCCGCTGCACCCCGTCGCCGAGGATCCCGGGCAGCCGGTCGGCCAGGTCGTGCCCGACCAGCACGTCGTACGGCGACGCGCCGCCGACGTGCAGCCGCGTCTCGGCCGGTGTCCCGCTCATGCCAGGGCCTCCATGATCTCGTCCGCGACCTCTTCGGGGGACCGTCCGTCGGTCTCCACGACCAGCGCGGCGACCGACTCGTAGAGCGGGGCGCGCTCGTCGAGCAGGGCCTTGATCCGGCCGCGCACGTTGCCGAGCAGCAAGGGGCGTCCGGTGCCGAGGCCGACCCGCTTGACCGCGTCGGAGAGACCCACGCGGAGGAAGACCACGGGCCGGCCGGCCAGCAGCTCCCGGGTCGCGGGGTCCAGGACGGCCCCGCCACCGAGGGAGAGGACGCCGGTGTGCTCGGCCAGGGCGCGCGCCACCGCCTCCCGTTCCAGGGCGCGGAAGTGCTCCTCGCCGGAGTCCACGAAGATGTCGGAGATGCTGCGGCCCTCACCGGCCTCGACGTCGGTGTCGGTGTCGCGGTGGCCGACGCCCCAGGCGGCGGCGAGCAGGGCAGCCACGGTGGACTTGCCGGCACCCATCGGGCCGACCAGGACGGCCCGCGGACCCGCCCCGGCCGCTGCGGCGCCGGTCACCGGAACCGCAGGGTGTCGAGGTAGGACTGCGCGTTGCGGCGGGTCTCCTGGACCGAGTCGCCGCCGAACTTCTCCACGGCCGCGTCCGCGAGGACGAGCGCGACCATCGCCTCGGCCACGATGCCTGCCGCGGGGACGGCGCAGACGTCTGAGCGCTGGTGGTGCGCCACCGCCTCCTCGCCGGTCGCCACGTCCACGGTGCGCAGCGCCCGAGGCACGGTGGCGATGGGCTTCATCGCCGCCCGCACGCGCAGGACCTCGCCGGTGGTCATCCCGCCCTCGGTGCCGCCGGAGCGCCCCGACGTGCGGCGCAGCCCGTCGGCGGTGGGCACGATCTCGTCGTGGGCCAGCGAGCCGGGGGTGGCGGCCAGCTCGAAGCCGTCGCCCACCTCGACGCCCTTGATCGCCTGGATGCCCATGAGGGCGCCGGCGAGGCGCGCGTCGAGCCGCCGGTCCCAGTGGACGTGCGAGCCGAGACCCGGCGGGAGGCCGTGCACGACCACCTCGACGACCCCGCCCAGGGTGTCGCCGTCCTTGTGGGCCTGGTCGATCACGGCCACCATCGCGGCCGAGGCCTCGGGGTCGAGGCAGCGCACCGGGTCCTCGTCGAGGCGGGCCACGTCGTCGGCGGTGGGCAGCAGCCCGGACGGGGCGGGGACGCCGCCGAGCTCCACGACGTGGGAGACGATCTCCACGTCGAGGGCCTGGCGCAGGAAGTTGGAGGCGACGCGGCCCAGCGCCACCCGGGCGGCGGTCTCGCGGGCGGAGGCCCGCTCGAGGATCGGGCGGGCCTCGTCGAAGTCGTACTTCTGCATGCCCACCAGGTCGGCGTGCCCGGGACGCGGCCGGGTGAGGGGCGCGTTGCGGGCCATCGTGGCGAGCTCGGCCGGGTCCACGGGGTCCGCGGACATCACCTGCTCCCACTTGGGCCACTCGCTGTTGCCCACCTCGACTGCCACGGGGCCGCCCTGCGTGGCGCCGTGCCGGACTCCCCCGACGATCCGGACCACGTCCTGCTCGAACTTCATCCGGGCGCCGCGGCCGTGGCCGAGCCGACGCCGGGCCAGCGAGTCGGTGAGGTCGTCGGTCGTGACCTGGACGTGGGCCGGGAGGCCCTCCAGGATCGCGACGAGGGACGGTCCGTGGGACTCGCCTGCCGTGAGCCATCGCAACATGGGCCCCAGTCTCCCACGAGGCCTCCGGCGATCGGTCAGGCCCAGCCCCCCACGAGATGTCCCCAGACCCATGGCCCGGCCACCACCCCGACCAGCGCGCCGAGGACCATGAAGGGCCCGAACGGCACCCCCGTGCGGTCGGCCCGCCCCGTGGCGGCCAGCAGCCCCCCGACGACGCCGCCCAGCACGAAGCCGGCGTACAGGCCCGTGAGCAGCTCGCCCCAGCCGAGGTGGCCCAGCGCGATGCCGAGCACCCCCGAGAGGCGCACGTCGCCGTAGCCCAGCCCCCGGGGGTGGACGAACCAGAGCAGGAAGAAGGAGGTGCCGGCGACCAGCCAGCCCCAGGCCGCGCGGACCAGGTCGGCATGGTCCCCGGCCACGAGGGCGGCGACGAGCGCGGCCGGCACCAGGAACGCGTAGCAGCGGGCGATCACCCAGGTGGGCAGCAACCGGGTCCGCCAGTCGACCACCGCGAGGGCGACCAGCACGGGCACCAGCGGGAGCAGCAGGAGCAACGACCAGTCCCAGCCCGCGACGGCACCCACCACCCCTCCCGAGGCGCCGGAGGCGAGGGCGGCCTTCACGCCGAGACCCCGGGTGGCCGCGATCGCGGCGTAGGACTCCTTGGCCTCCGCCGCGATCGCGGCGTAGGACTCCTTGGCCTCGGGGGCCGAGGCGGGCTCGACGTCGGTAGCGGGGGCGGGCTCCGCCTCGCTGGCAGGTACGGGCTCGGGCTCGCTGGCCGGCTCGGGCTCGGGCTCGGGGATCCGGGCCACCAGCGGCGGCACGAGCAGCCCGCCCGCGCCGCACAGCCCGGCGCCCAGCAGGGCCGCCCCGATCACGGCGCCCCCCGGGCGGGGTCGCGCTCGCGCAGGGCCCGCTCCCCCGCGGCCCGCATCGCGGCGATCGGCGCGTCCCGGCCGGTGAAGAGCGCGAACTGGAGGGCCGCCTGGTGGACGAGCAGGTCCAGACCGGAGACCACCGCCCCCGTGGCTGCCCGGGCCAGGGGCGTGGGCCACGGGTCGTAGAGCACGTCGAAGAGGCACGGGACGTCGGCCACGCGCTCCACCAGCCCCGGCTCCTGCGCGCCGGCGGGGATGGTGGAGACCACGACGTCGGGACGCACCGGCACCGCTGCCCCGTCGACGAGGTCGGCGAGGCGCAGGACCGTGACCTCCGGGGCTCCAGGGTGGGCGCGGACCGCGGTCGCGGCGGCTGCCGCGCGGGCGGGATCCCGCACGGCCACGGCGATCCGGCGCACACCGGTCTCGGCGAGCGCGAGCCCCACGGAGGTGGCCGTGGCCCCGCCCCCGAGGACGAGCGCCGTGGTCGGTGCCGACGGCATCCGCTCCTCGAGCGCCGCGACGGCGCCCGGGAGGTCGGTGTTGTCCCCCAGCACGTCGCCGTCGAGGACCAGCGTGTTGACCACGCCGGAGCGCCGGGCCCGGTCGGTCAGCCGGTCCGCCCGGGCGTGGGCCTCGAGCTTGAGCGGCATGGTGACCGACAGGCCGCGCCACTCGGCGTCGAGGCCGTCCACGAACGCCGCCAGCCCGCCCGCCGGCACCCGGTGGGCGTCGTACACCCAGTCCAGGCCCAGCGCCGCGTAGCCCGCCCGGTGCAGGGTGGGCGACAACGAGTGCGCCACGGGGTCGCCCAGCACCCCGCACCGGCGGGCCGTCGAGCTCATCGGGTCAGCACGCGTCCGAGGTCTCGCAGTAGGCGAGGTACTCGTCCTTGAACTGCAGGAACTCCTGGTAGTCCTCGGCGAACTTCGTCTCGCCGGTGCGCAGGTCGACGGTCACGTAGTAGTACCAGGGGCCGTCGGCGGGGTTGACCGCGGCGTCGATGGCGTCGTCGCCGGGCGCCTCGATGGGCGTCGGCGGGAGGCCAGGGTACAGCCGCGTGTTGTACGGCGTGTCCACGGCCAGCTCCTCGGTGGTGAGCGCCGTCGTGCCCGACTTGCCGATGCCGTAGGCGTTGGCCGCGTCGACCTGCAGGAGGCCGTTGGTGCCGCCCTTGTCGCCCGGGCCGTCGAGACGGTTGTAGATCACCCGGGCGACCTTGGGCATGTCGTCCCCCCGGCCCTCCGCCTCGACCAGCGACGCGATGATCATGATCTCGGCCGGCGTCCTGCCCAGCTCGGCCGCCTTCTGCTCCAGCCCGGCGTCGTCGGCGGCCTGCCGCCACCGCGAGACCATCTTGGCGAGGATGTCGACCGGCTTGTCCTTGGGCCCGAGCTCGTAGGTGGCCGGGAAGAGGTAGCCCTCCGCGTTGCCCCCGGCGTACTCGGGCAGGCCCAGGGCGGCGGGGTCGTCGAGCGCCTTCTCGTAGCGCTTGCGGTTGAACTTCGTCTCCTCGACCAGGATGTCGACGATGTCGACGACACGAAGGCCCTCGGGGATGGTCACCGTCGTCTTCACCTGGTTGGCCGGGTCGACCAGCAGGTCGAGCGCGTCGGCGGCCCGCATCCCCTCGGCCAGCTCGTAGGAGCCGGGCTGGATCCCGTTGGAGTCGGGGTTGGCCGCGGCCGCGTCGATGAAGGCCTGGACCGAGGCGACCACCCCGGCGTCCTTGAGGTTGCGGCCGATCTCGGCGACGACGTCCCCGGGCTCGACCTCGAACATCACCTGCCCCTCACCGGGGCCCGGGTAGTCCTCCACCGAGCCGAACTGGTCGGAGACGAACTCCATGCCCCGGTCGACCGCGACGTAGAGCCCGCCGGCCAGGAGCGCGAGGACGGCGAGCAGCACGAGGCAGCCGACCGGTCCGCGCCGCTTCCTGCGGGCGCCCCCGGCGGTGTACTCGTCCGCCTCCTCGTCCTGCCCCAGGGGCAGGACCTCGTCCTCGTGCTCACTCATCGCTGACCTCGACGATCTCTCCGGGCGCGGATCCGGTGCTTCGCTCCGTGTCCAACGCGTGTTGCAGGATGACGACGGCGGCGACCTGGTCGACCACCGCGCGTCGTTTGCTGCCCTTGCTGCCCCGCTCGCGGAGCATCGACTCCGCGCTCACCGTGGACAGGCGCTCATCACACAGCCTCACGGGGACCGGTGCAACCCGACGGGCCAGCGCGAGGGCGAACTCGCGGACCTTGCCGGCCGCCGGCCCCTCGGAACCCGACAACGACCGCGGGAGCCCGACGACGACCTCCACCGCCTCCTCCTCGGCCAGGATCCGGGCGATCCGGCGCAGGTCGCCGCGGCCCCGCGGCACCGTCTCCACCGGGGTGGCGAGGAAGCCGCTCGGGTCGCTGCGGGCCACCCCGATCCGGGCGTCCCCCGGGTCGACCCCCAGCCGCACACCGTGACGCACGTCAGGCTCCGCCGAGCGCCCGGGCCACCTCTGCGGGGACGGCCGCGACGGCGGCGTCGACGCCGCCCACCTCGGTGCCGCCACCCTGGGCGAGGTCGGCCTTGCCGCCGCCCCGGCCCCCGACGTGCGGACCGAGCGCGCGGACCAGGTCGTTGGCCGAGAGCCCCCGCGCGCGGGCCGCGTCGTTGGTGGCCGCGACCACGGAGACCTTGCCGTCGGCAGCACCGACCAGCACCACCACGGCGGGCCGGTCCTGGCCGAGCCGGGCCCGGACGTCGGTGGCCAGGGTCCGCACGTCGCCGCCGGAGGCGCCGTCCAGGCGGGTCGCCACCACGGCCACCCCCGAGACGTCCTGCGCGGCTTCGGCGAGCGCCGCGCCGCCCGCGAGCAGCTGGGCCAGCCGCGCCCGCTCCAGCTCCTTCTCGACCGCCCGGAGGCGCTCGACCATGTCCCGGACGCGGCCCACCACGTCGTCGGGCTGCGCCTTGAGCAGGCCGGTCAGCTCGGAGACCACGTCGCGCTCCCGCGCGAGGTAGGCGAAGCCCTCGACCCCGGTGTAGGCCTCGATGCGCCGGTTGCCCGAGCCGACCGAGGCCTCGCCCGTGACGACGACGGTGCCGATCTGGCTGGCGTGCTCGACGTGGGTGCCGCCGCAGAGCTCGCGCGACCACGGGCCGCCGATCTCCACGACCCGGACCTTCTGGTCGTCGTAGGTCTCGCCGAAGAGGGCGATGGCGCCCCACTCCCTGGCCTCCGAGAGCGTCATGTACTGCCAGCCCACCGGCAGGTCGGCACGGAGCGCCTGGTTGGAGACGGCCTCGATGTCGCGCACCTGCTCGGGGCTGAGCGCCGAGGTCCAGCCGAAGTCGAGCCGCAGGTAGCCGGGACGGTTGTAGGAGCCGGACTGCAGCGCCGACGGGCCGAGCACCTCGCGCAGGGCGGCGTGCACGACGTGGGTGCCCGAGTGGGCCTGCCGGGCGCCGGTGCGCCACTCGGGGTCGACCCGGGCGTGCAGCCCGGTCGCACCGGCGGGGAGCTCGCCCTCCAGCACGCGCACCTGGTGGACGACCAGGCCGCGGACCGGACGCTGCACGTCGACGACCTCCAGCACGGTGCCACCGTCGAGCTCGATGCGTCCGGCGTCGGCCGCCTGGCCTCCGGACTCGGCGTAGAACGGCGTGCGGTCGAGGACCAGCTCGCCGACCTCGCCGGGGGCGAGCGCGGGGACCGGCCGGCCCTCGCGGAGCAGGGCCAGGGCCCGCGACTCGGTCTCGAGGGTCTCGTAGGCGAGCCACTCGGTGGGGCCGTGCGCGTCGAGGACGGCCCGGTACGCCGCCGTGTCGGCGTGCTGGCCGCGCTTGGCGCGCGCGTCTGCCTTGGCCCGGGCACGCTGCTCGGCCATCAGCTCGCGGAAGCCCTGCTCGTCGACCTCGAGCCCCTGCTCGGAGGCCATCTCCAGGGTCAGGTCGATGGGGAAGCCGTAGGTGTCGTGCAGCGCGAAGGCCTGGTCCCCCGGGAGCGAGCGGCCGCCGGCCTCCTTCACCTCGGTCGCGGCCAGATCGAAGATCTGCGTCCCGGAGCGCAGCGTCTTGCGGAACGCGTCCTCCTCGGTGAACGCGACCCGCGAGATCCGCTCCCAGTCGTCGTGCAGCTCGCGGTAGGTCTCCCCCATCCGGTCGCGGGAGACCGGCATCAGCTCGGGCAGGGCGGGGTCCTCGTGGCCCAGCAGGCGCATCGACCGGACGGCCCGGCGCAGCAGCCGGCGCAGGACGTAGCCGCGGCCCTCGTTGCCGGGGGTCACGCCGTCGCTGATCAGCATCATGGAGGAGCGCACGTGGTCGGCCACCACGCGGAACCGCACGTCGTCGGCCGGGTCGTCGCCGTACCGGCGGCCGGTGAGCTCCATCGCCCGCTCGATCACCGGGAACATCACGTCGATCTCGTACATGTTCTGCTTGCCCTGGAGCAGGAACGCGACCCGCTCGAGGCCCATGCCGGTGTCGATGTTGCGCGAGGGCAGCTGGCCGGCGATGTCGAAGTCGCTCTTGGAGCGCACCGCCGACAGCTCGTCCTGCATGAAGACGAGGTTCCAGATCTCCAGCAGGCGGTCCTCGAGCTCGACCGGCATGTCGGGGCCGAGCGTCGCGGCCTCGAAGTCGGGACCGAACTCGGGGCCGCGGTCGTAGAGCAGCTCGGAGCAGGGGCCGCCGGGCCCGGGCACGCCCATGGACCAGTAGTTCTCCTTGGGACCGAGCTTGATGATCCGCTCCGGGGGGAGGCCGGTGACCCGGCACCACAGGGCCTCGGCCTCGTCGTCGCCCGCGAGCACCGACGGGTAGAGGCGCGACTCGTCGAGGCCGAAGCCGCCGTCGGCGACCGGCTTGGTCACGAGGTCCCAGGCCAGGCGGATGGCGCCTTCCTTGAAGTAGTCGCCGAAGGAGAAGTTGCCGCACATCTCGAAGAAGGTGCCGTGCCGGGTGGTCTTGCCGACGTCCTCGATGTCGGGCGTGCGGACGCACTTCTGGACGCTGGTGGCGCGCGGGTAGGGCGGGGTCTCCTGGCCGAGGAAGTACGGCTTGAAGGGCACCATGCCGGCGTTGACGAAGAGCAGGTTGGGGTCGTCGAGCAGCAGCGACGCCGACGGCACCGCGGTGTGGGCCCCCACGGTGGTGTCGCGCTCGAAGTGCGCGAGGAAGCGGCGGCGGATCTCGGCGGTCTCCATCAGGTCCTGTCTCTCGTGTCGTCGTCCGCCCGGGGCCGGGGCGCCGGGGCGGGGGTCGGGTGCGGGGTCTGCTGCGCGGGGAGCGGGGCGGGGGTGCCGCCGGGCGGGGATCCCGCCGGGAGGGCCGCGGGCCCGGTGAGGTCGAGGCCCAGCCGGTGGCGGAGCTCGGTCTCCTTCTCTGCCCGCGCCGCGTGCATCTCCTCGCCGGCGAGCCGGGCGGCGTGCGCGAGGCCCTGCCAGCGGTGGCGCAGGCCCTCGGCGCTGACGCTCGCCAGGGCCCGGCGCGCGCGGTTGGCCGCGTAGGCGCCCGCGCCTGCGCCGGCCACGAACCACAGGCCGCGGCTCATGCCGCGTCACCCCGGTCGCGCGCGTAGTACTGGCGCAGGGCCTCCTTGACGTCGGCCCGGCGACGCCGGGCGGAGCGCCGGGTCTCCCGCCGCATCTCCGCCCGCAGCCGGGACCGCACCTCGGGGGCGAGCACCCGGCGTACGCCGTGAGCCCAGGAGGCCGCCTTGACGACCGACTCGCGGAGCACGAGGTCGGCGAAGAGCCGACCCTCGATCCGGGCCGGGACGGCGGGGGCCTCGCGCTCGGCGCCGACGTCGGTGATGACGAACTCGGCCGTCGGGAGCGTGCCCGCGGCCGCGCCTGCGGCCCGGGCCTGCTCGAGGGCCTCCAGCCTGGCCAGGAGCGCGGCCTGCGCCTCCTCGGCGCGGGCGAGCTGCCGGGCGGTCCGGCGACGGGTCCGGACCAGGACGCCGGCGAGCACCAGCGCGACCGCCAGGGCCGCGCCGGCCAGCGCGAGGGTCGTCGGCTCGGTCACAGGGGGGAACCCTACCTGCCCCCGCGGACGCCCCGGACGAGGCTGCGGATCCGCTCCCAGCGCTCCTTGACCGCGGCCTCGGCGCCCAGGCTGGTCGGCCGGTAGTAGCGGGCGCCCTGCACGACGTCGGGCGCGTACTGCTGCTCGGCGACCCCGTAGGGCTCGTCGTGCGAGTACTTGTAGCCGCCCCCGTGCCCCAGCTGCTTGGCGCCGCCGTAGTGCGCGTCCCGGAGGTGGGCCGGGACCGGCCCGATCTTCCCGGCGCGCACGTCGGCGCTGGCGGCGTCGATCGCCTTGATCACCGCGTTGGACTTCGGCGCCACCGCCAGCGCGATCGTGGCCTGCGCCAGGTTGAGCCTGGCCTCGGGCATCCCGATGAGCTGCACGGCCTGCGCCGCCGCCACCGCCGTGGTCAGCGCGGTGGGGTCGGCGAGCCCCACGTCCTCGCTGGCGAGGATCACCAGGCGCCGCGCGATGAAGCGCGGGTCCTCCCCCGCCTCGACCATCCTGGCCAGGTAGTGCAGCGCCGCGTCCACGTCGGATCCGCGGACCGACTTGATGAAGGCGCTGGTCACGTCGTAGTGCTGGTCGCCCTGCCGGTCGTAGCGGACGGCGGCGCGGTCCACCGCCGTCTCGGCCAGCTCGAGGTCGATGAGGGTCGCGTCGCCCTCGGGCTCCGCCGCGGGGCCGGTGGACGCGGCGGCACCGGCGGCCGCCTCCAGGTAGGTCAGGGCACGACGCGCGTCCCCGCCCGCCAGGCGGACGAGGTGGGCGCGGGCGTCGTCGGCGAGCCGGTACCGCCCGGCCAGGCCCCGGTCGTCGGCCAACGCCTGGTCGACGACCGACGAGACGTCCTCGTCGGTCAGCGACTCGAGCCGCAGGAGCAGGCTGCGCGAGAGCAGCGGGGAGATCACCGAGAAGAAGGGGTTCTCGGTGGTCGCGGCGACGAGCGTCACCCACCTGTTCTCCACGCCGGGCAGCAGGGCGTCCTGCTGCGCCTTGCTGAACCGGTGGACCTCGTCGACGAAGAGCACGGTCTCCCGGCCGCCCCGCGCGAGCTCGCCGCGGGCGGCGTCGATGGCGGCGCGCACCTCCTTGACCCCCGCCGAGACCGCCGACACCTCGACGAACCGGCGGTCGGTCTGCAGGCTGACGATCCCGGCGATGGTGGTCTTCCCCGTGCCGGGCGGCCCCCACAGCAGCAGGGACATCGACTGGTCGCCCTCCACCAGGCGGCGCAGGGGCGACCCGGGTGCCCGCAGCTGGGCCTGCCCGACCAGCTCGTCGAGGGTCCGGGGACGCATCCGCACCGCCAGCGGCGCCGAGGAGTGCGTGTTGGTGCCCAGGGACCCGGCACCGGGGTCGGGGGCGTCGAAGAGTCCGGGCTCGGACGACGGCTCAGCCACGCACCCAGCCTAGGTGGGTCCGGTCAGGACCCCGGTCGACGGGCGTCACCGGACGACGAAGAGGTCCTTGTAGTGGGGGGCGCCGATCGCTGCGTCGCCCGAGGGGTTCCCGATCTTCTCGCCGAAGGCGAGCAGCTCGTTGCGGTGGTCGACCGGGATCACCGCGGACAGCTCGGAGACCAGCCGGTGGTCGAGCTCGCTCCACGCCGCGCCCTGCTGCTCGTGGGGCAGCGTGCTGATCCGCTCGATCTCGGCGTCGACCTCCTCGTCGGCGAACCGTCCGACGTTGTAGAGGGAGTCGGAGCCGACGAGCGCCGGGAGCAGGGCCGACCCCGTCGGCCAGTCGGCGCACAGCGTGACCCCGCGCAGGTTGAGCTGCTTGTTGATGTCGTCCTTCGGGTCGGTCCAGACGTTGTACGGCGACTGGGCCACGGGGATCGCGCGGACCTTGAAGCCCCCCGCCTTCAGCCCGCGGGTGACCTCGCCCTGCACCTCCCGCGCGATCGGGTCGGCGCCGTAGTAGATCATCGTGATCTCGTACTCCCCCGGCCGGTAGCCCGCCGCGGCGAGCAGCTCCTTGGAGAGCTCGGGGTCGGTGCGCACCGGGCCGCCCTCGAGGACGAGGTCCCGACGACCCGCCGTCCAGTACGGGAGGATCGACGCCGCGTGCACGCGGGTGGCGCCGGGCACCTCGCCCGCGGCCAGCCAGGCGTCCTCGTAGGGGTAGGCGTAGGCGAGCGCGCGGCGCACCTCCACCTCGGTGATCCGGCGGTGGTCCGGGACCAGCGTCGTCACGCACGGCGAGGGCTGGTGGACGAGGCGGTTGCCGAGCTCCGTCAGCCCCCGCTCGTAGTGCTCCTGGCCCAGCGCCGTCGAGATCGCCGTCTGGGACTCCGGGCTGCCGGAGAGCAGCAGCTCGTCGGTCTCGGCCTGGTCCTGGTCGAAGCGGAACACCCACTTGTCGACGTACTGGTGGCGGGCGGGGTCGCTGCCCGGGTTCCACTGGTCGTTGCGGACCAGGACGAGCTCGCGGCCCGCCTTGAAGCTCTCGACCTTGTAGGGGCCGTTGGAGAGCGGGTCCCGCCCGTAGGCCGGCGGGACGGAGGCCTTGCCCTCGGGAGCCGGACCCATCGCCATGAAGGCCCCGAAGTGGTCCATGTCGGGGAACGGCTCCGTCATCCGGAGGACCACGTCGCGGCCTTCGACGGTGACGCCGCGGAGCTTCTTGTCCGCGTCCCGGTAGGGGCCCCGGTACTTGTCGGCGCCCTCGAGGTAGCGCGCCGAGTACTCGGTGCCGGGACCCAGGGGGAACGCCTTCGCGTCCAGGGAGCGCTTGATCCCGAAGGCCACCTCGCGCGGCGTGATCAGCTTGCCGTCCTCCCAGGTGGCGTCCTCGCGGATCGTGAAGCGCCACTCCGTGAAGTCGTCGTTGGGCCGGCCCAGGTCGACCGCGAGGTCGGGCACGAGCACCGGCCGGCCGTCCTCGCCGCGCGCGTACTGGGTGAGCGACCGGTGGGTCAGGGCCTGCTGGATCGCACGGCCGCTCCCCTGCCACGACGCGGAAGGGTCGAGCGTCGCAGGCCCCTCGTCCTCGGGCAGGTGGACGGTGATCGTGCCGCCGGCGGTGGCGCCGTCGACGTCGGGGGCCGGCCCCTGTCGGGAGGCGTCCCGGGTCACCACCGCGGCGGCGGGCTCCCCACCGTCGGGGTCGTCGGGGCCGTCGGGCTCTCCTCCGGAGCAGGCGGCGAGGGCGAGCAGGGCGGTGGCGCAGGCCAGCACCCGGACCGACCTGGACCGCTTCATGCTGTTCCGCCTTTCACGCAGGGGCACGCCGAGCACCGGTGCGCCCGGAAGGGCGGCGCGTGGGGGACTCTAGGTGACGCCCGTGTTACGTGTAATCACCGTGGGATAACGATCGGGTCTCACCCGTCCTGGTCCTCGGGGGTGGCGTCGACACCCGCCTCGGCGCGCTGCTGCGGGGTGATCGGGGCCGGAGCCGACGTCAGCGGGTCGTAGCCACCGCCCGACTTGGGGAAGGCGATGACGTCCCGGATCGAGTCGGTCCCCGCGAGGATCGCCGCGATCCGGTCGAGACCCACCGCGATCCCGCCGTGCGGCGGAGCGCCGTACTTGAACGCCTCCAGCAGGAAGCCGAACTTCTCCTGCGCCTCCTCCTCGCTGATCCCCATCACCGCGAAGACGCGCTTCTGCACGTCCTCGCGGTGGATACGGATCGAGCCACCGCCGAGCTCGCTGCCGTTGCAGACGATGTCGTAGGCGTAGGCCAGCGCGCTGCCCGGGTCGGTGTCGAAGGTGTCGAGGAACTCCGGCTTGGGGCTCGTGAAGGCGTGGTGCACCGCCGTCCAGGCTCCGGCGCCGACCGCCACGTCACCGCTGGCGACGGCGTCGGAGGCCGGCTCGAACAGGGGTGCGTCGACCACCCAGGTGAAGGCGAAGGCCGACTCGTCGATGAGCCCGCCCCGGCGACCGATCTCGAGCCGCGCGGCGCCCAGCAGGGCGCGGCTGGACTTGGGTGCCCCGGCCGCGAAGAAGACGCAGTCGCCCGGGGCCGCGCCGACATGGGCCGCCAGGCCCGCGGTCTCGGCCTCGGACAGGTTCTTGGCCACGGGGCCGGTGAGCGAGCCGTCCTCCTGGACCAGGACGTAGGCCAGGCCCTTGGCGCCGCGCTGCTTGGCCCACTCCTGCCAGGCGTCGAGCTGCTTGCGCGGCTGGGACGCCCCGCCCGGCATGACGACGGCACCCACGTAGGGCGCCTGGAAGACGCGGAAGGTGGTGTCGGCGAAGAAGTCGGTGCACTCCACCAGCTCCTGGCCCATCCGCAGGTCGGGCTTGTCGGAGCCGAAGCGGCGCATCGCCTCCTCGTAGGTCATCCGCGGGATCGGCCTGCTGATCGTGTGGCCGGCCTCGGCCCACATCGCCTCGAGCACGTCCTCCATGAGGGCGATGACGTCCTCCTGGTCGACGAAGCTCATCTCGATGTCGAGCTGGGTGAACTCGGGCTGCCGGTCGGCGCGGAAGTCCTCGTCGCGGTAGCAGCGCGCGATCTGGTAGTAGCGCTCGAGCCCGCCGACCATCAGCAGCTGCTTGAACAGCTGCGGGCTCTGCGGCAGCGCGTACCAGCTGCCGGGGGCCAGGCGTGCGGGCACGAGGAAGTCGCGGGCGCCCTCGGGGGTGGAGCGGGTCAGGGTGGGGGTCTCGACCTCGACGAAGTCCTGGCCCTCCAGGACCCGGCGGGCGGCCCGGTGGAGGCGGCTGCGCAGCCGGATCGCGGCGGCCGGCCCGGAGCGCCGCAGGTCGAGGTAGCGGTACTTGAGGCGGACCTCCTCGCCGACGTCCCCGCCCTTGTGGGCGGCCGCGTCGTCGATCGGGAACGGCAGCGGTGCGGAGGCCGACAGCACCTCGACGCCGGCCTCCCCGGGCAGCGCCACGACCTCGATCTCGCCGGTGGGGATCGCGGGGTTGGCGTTCCCCTCCGGTCGGGTGCCGACCTCGCCGGTGACCTTGAGGCAGAACTCGGTGCGCAGGCTGTGGGCGACCGCCTCGTCGCGGACGACGACCTGGACGACGCCGCTGGCGTCGCGCAGGTCGAGGAACGCGACCCCGCCGTGGTCGCGCCGGCGGGCCACCCAGCCGGCGAGGGTCACGGTCTCGCCGACGTGCTCGGGTCGCAGGCTGCCGGCGTCGTGGGTGCGGATCACGGGGTGGTCTCCTCGGTGGTGGTGGTCAGGACCCGCGGTCGCAGGTCCTCGACGGGCGGGGTCCAGGTCGCCGGGTCCGCGACGACCTGCTCCCCGCTCCGGATGTCCTTGACGGTGTGCTCGCCGTCCTCGCCCGGGAACCAGACCCAGGGGATGCCGCGCCGGTCGGCGAAGCGGATCTGCTTGCCGAACTTCTGCGCCGTCGGCGCGACCTCGCACGGGACGCCGCTGCGGCGCAGCGCGGTCGCCACGCGCGTGGAGCGGCCGCGCGACTCCTCGTCCACGACGGCGACCAGCACCGCGCTCGGCACGGGCCGGGAGCCGGCGAGCACGCCGTCCGCGATCAGCGGCAGCAGGCTGCGGGAGACCCCGAAGGAGACCCCCACGCCCGGGTAGGTGGTCTTCCCGTCGGTGGCCAGCGCGTCGTACCGGCCCCCGCCGCCGACGGACTTGAGCCGCTCGTAGCCGCGCATGAAGATCTCGACGACCGTGCCGGTGTAGTAGTCCAGGCCGCGGGCGATCCGCAGGTTGGCCTCGACCGTCACCGACGGCGCGTCCACCTGCGAGCACCCCTCCACGACCGCAGCCAGCTCCGCGAGCCCCTCGTCGAGCAGCTCGTCGGTGACGCCCAGGGCGCGCACCCGCTCCACGAACGAGGTGTCGGGCACCCGGATGGTGGCCAGCTCCAGGCAGCGCGCGGCCTGCTCGGGCGTGGCGCCCGCCTGCTCGACGAGGAGCCGGGCGACCTCGTCGGCGGGCAGCTTGTCGAGCTTGTCGATCACGCGGATCGCCGCCGTGACGTCGGCGAGGCCGAGACCGCGGTAGAAGCCCTGGATGAGCTTGCGGTTGTTGAACTGGAACGACACCGGGGGGACCGGCAGCCGGTCGAGGGCGTCGACCATCACGGCCATCACCTCGACGTCGTGGTGGAACGGCAGCACGTCGCGCCCGACGACGTCGACGTCGGCCTGGGTGAACTGCCGGTAGCGACCCTCCTGTGGCCGCTCGCCGCGCCAAGCCGGCTGGACCTGGAAGCGCCGGAAGGGGAACTCCAGGTGCCCGGCGTGCTCCAGCACGTAGCGGGAGAAGGGCACCGTCAGGTCGAAGTGCATGCCGAGGCCGGTGTCGTCGGCGCCGTCGTCGGCCTGGAGCCGGCGCAGCACGTAGATCTCCTTGTCGATCTCGCCGCCCTTGGCCAGCCGGTCGAGCGGCTCCACGACGCGGGTCTCGATGTTGGCGAAGCCGTGCAGCTCGAACGTCTGCGACAACGAGGCGATCACCTCGCGCTCGACGACGCGCTGGGCAGGCAGCAGCTCGGGGAACCCGCTGAGCGGGGCGATGCGCGCCACCTCAGAGCCCCCGCGTGACGGCGGGGGCGGCGCCCTCGTCCAGCAGGTCGCGCAGGTACGGGTTCGTCGCCCGCTCGCGGCCGATCGAGGTCTGCTCGCCGTGGCCGGGCAGGACGACGACGTCGTCGGGCAGCGGCAGCACCTTCTCGGTGAGGCTGCGCAGCATCTTCGGGTGGTCGCCGCCCGGCAGGTCCGTCCGGCCGATCGAACCGGCGAACAGCAGGTCGCCCGAGAACATCACCTCGGAGACGTCGGGCTGCCCGGCGGCGGCGCCGTACGGCGTGCGGAAGGTGACCGACCCCTCCGTGTGACCGGGCGTGTGGTCGACGACGAAGCTGATCCCCGCGATCTCGAGCGTCTGCAGGTCGCTGAGCTCGCGGACGTCGTCGGGCTCGGCCCACTCGTACTTCCCGCCCAGCAGCATCTGCGACGTCTCGCGCGACATGCCGGCCATCGGGTCGGCGAGCAGGTGACGGTCCCGCGGGTGGATCCACGCGGTGGCGTCGTAGCTGCCCGCCACCGGGGCGACGCACCACATGTGGTCCACGTGCCCGTGGGTGACGAGGACGGCGACCGGCTTGAGCCGGTGCTCGCGCACCACCTGGTCGACGCCGGCGGCGGCGTCCTTGCCGGGATCGACGACGACGCACTCGTTGCCGGGACCGGTAGAGACGACGTAGCAGTTGGTTCCCCAGGGGCCTGCGGGGAAGCCGGCGATGAACACGGTGATGGACCTTCGTTCGTCTCAGGATCGGTTGTCGGTCAGCAGCCTACCGAGGACCGCCCGTCCATTGACTAGCATGGGCGCCCATGAGCGCGCAGAAGCAGTCCGAGTGGGGCCGGGTGGCCGAGGACGGCACGGTCTACGTCAAGACCTCCGCCGGTGAGCGGGCCGTCGGGTCCTACCCTGCCGGGACGCCCGAGGAAGCCCTGGCGTTCTTCACCGAGCGCTTCGCCGCGCTCGAGTTCGAGGTGGGTCTCCTGGCCCAGCGGATCGCCGCGGGCAAGGTCTCGCCCGAGGAGGCGACCACGGCGGTCAAGGCCGTGCGGGCCCAGGTGGCCGAGGCCAACGCCGTCGGCGACCTCGACGCCCTCACCGCCAAGCTGGACGCCCTCGGCCCGGTCATCGCGGCCCAGCGCGACGCGCGGCGCGCCGAGAAGGCCCAGCGCACGGCGGAGTCCAGGGAGCGCAAGGAGCAGATCGTCGGCGAGGCCGAGAAGCTCGCCGCCGGCACCGACTGGCGCAACGGCGCCAACCGCCTGCGCGACCTGCTGGAGGAGTGGAAGGCGCTCCCCCGGCTCGACAAGCCGACGGACGATGCGCTGTGGCGCCGGTTCTCGACCGCGCGGACCACCTACACCCGGCACCGCAAGAGCCACTTCGCCGAGCAGCACGAGAAGCGCGACGCGGCCAAGGTGGTCAAGGAGCGCCTGGTCAAGGAGGCCGAGGCGCTCGCCGACTCCACCGAGTGGGGTCCGACCTCCGGCAGGTTCCGCGACCTCATGCGCGACTGGAAGGCCGCCGGGCCGGCGCCGCGCGACGTCGACGAGAAGCTCTGGCGCCGGTTCCGCGGCGCCCAGGACACGTTCTTCGGCAACCGGGACGCCGCCAACGCCGCGACCGACGCCGAGTTCGCGAAGAACGCCGAGGTGAAGGAGGCGCTGCTGGTCGAGGCCGAGGCGCTGCTGCCCGTCACCGACCTGGACGCCGCGAAGGCCGCCTTCCGCGCCCTCGCCGAGCGCTGGGACGACGCCGGAAAGGTCCCGCGGGACCGGATCAAGGACCTCGAGGGCCGGATGCGCAAGGTCGAGCAGGCCATCCGCGGCGTCGAGGAGGACCAGTGGCGCCGCTCGGACCCCGAGAAGTCCGCCCGGGCCGACGACATGGTGGGCAAGCTGCAGGACGCGATCGACGACCTCGAGGCACGCCTGGAGAAGGCGCGCGCCGCCGGCCACGACAAGCAGGTCCGCGAGCTCGAGGAGAACCTCGAGTCGCGCCGCGCGTTCCTCGAGGCCGCCCGTCGCGCCGCCGAGGAGTTCAGCGGCTGACGCCGGCGACGTCGGCGCCTACTGCGTGACGCGGTAGGCGTCGAACACGCCCGGCACGCCGCGCACGGCGCGCAGCACGCTGTCGAGGTGGGTCGCGTCGGCCATCTCGAACGTGAACCGGCTCTTGGAGACCCGGTCGCGGGTCGTCTGCAGCGTCGCGCTGAGGATGTTGACGTGGGACTCGGCCAGCGCCATGGTGATGTCGGAGAGCAGCCGCGCCCGGTCCAGCGCCTCCACCTGGATGTTGACCAGGAACGTCGAGTGCGCGGTGGGCGCCCAGTCGACCTCGATCAGCCGCTCCGGCTGCCCCTGCAGGCTCTCGGCGTTGGTGCAGTCCTTGCGGTGCACGGAGACGCCGCCGCCCTTCGTGACGAAGCCCAGGATCGGGTCGGGCGGCACCGGGGTGCAGCACTTCGCCAGCTTGACCCAGACGTCGCCGCTGCCCTGCACGACCACGCCGCTGTCCCCCGCCGTCGCCACCTTCTGCGGCCGCCGCCGGCGGCCGGTGATGGTGACGCCCTCGGCGAGGTCCTCCGCCGCGCCGTCGTCGCCGCCGTGGAGCTCGATGACCCGGCGCACCACCGCCTGCGCGGAGAGGTTCCCCTCGCCGACGGCGGCGTACAGGGCGGAGACGTCGGCGAGCTTGTAGTAGGTCGCCGCCTCGGTGAGCGACTCGTGGGAGAGCAGGCGCTTGAGCGGCAGCCCCTCCTTGCGCATCAGCCGGGCGATCTGCTCCTTGCCGCGCTCGGTCGCCTCCTCGCGGCGCTCCTTGGTGAACCACGCGCGGATCTTGGAGCGGGCCCGCTGGGACTTGACGAAGTTGAGCCAGTCCAACGACGGCCCCGCGGTCGGCGCCTTGGAGGTGAAGACCTCCACCACGTCGCTGTTGTCCAGGGTGGACTCCAGCGGCACGAGGCGCCCGTTGACCCGGGCGCCGATCGTGTGGTGGCCCACCTCGGTGTGCACGGCGTAGGCGAAGTCGATGGGGGTGGCCCCGGTGGGCAGGGCGATCACGTCGCCGCGGGGGGTGAAGACGTAGACCTCGGCCCGGTTGATCTCGAAGCGCAGGGACTCGAGGAACTCCCCCGGGTCCTCCACGTCGCTCTGCCAGTCCATGAGCTGGCGCAGCCAGTGCATGTCGTCGAGGTCGCCGCGCCGGTCGGTGTCGACCCCGTCGCGGGAGTTCTCCTTGTACTTCCAGTGGGCCGCGACGCCGTACTCCGCGCGGCGGTGCATGCCGAAGGTGCGGATCTGCACCTCGACGGGCTTGCCCGCGGGGCCGATGACGGTGGTGTGCAGCGACTGGTACATGTTGAACTTCGGCATCGCGACGTAGTCCTTGAACCGGCCGAGGACCGGGTTCCAGCGCGAGTGCAGCACGCCGAGGACGGAGTAGCAGTCGCGGTCCTCCTCGACGAGGATGCGGATGCCGACCAGGTCGTAGATGTCGGAGAACTCGCGGCCGCCGACGATCATCTTCTGGTAGATCGAGTAGTAGTGCTTCGGCCGCCCGGTGACCTTCGCCTTGATCCGCGAGTTCTTCAGGTCCTCCTTGACCTGGGCGATCACCTGGGTGAGGAACTGGTCGCGGGAGGGGGCGCGCTCGGCCACCATCCGCACGATCTCGTCGTAGATCTTGGGGTGCAGCGTGGCGAACGCGAGGTCCTCCAGCTCCCACTTGAGCGTGTTCATGCCGAGCCGGTGGGCCAGCGGCGCGTAGATGTCGAGGGTCTCCCGGGCCGTGCGCTCCTGGCTGGCCTGCGGCACGTAGCGCAGCGTGCGCATGTTGTGCAGGCGGTCGGCGAGCTTGATCACCAGCACCCGGATGTCGCGCGACATCGCGACGATCATCTTGCGGATGGTCTCGGCCTGGGCGGCGTCGCCGTACTTGACCTTGTCGAGCTTGGTGACGCCGTCGACCAGCGCCGCCACCTCGTCGCCGAAGTCGGCGCGGAGCTGCTCCAGCGTGTACGGCGTGTCCTCCACCGTGTCGTGCAGCAGGGCGGCGACCAGGGTCGGCTCCGTCATGCCGATGTCGGCCAGGATCGTCGTGACCGCCAGCGGGTGGGTGATGTAGGGGTCGCCGCTCTTGCGCGTCTGCGTCCCGTGCATCTTCTCGGCCGTCGTGTAGGCGCGCTCCAGCAGCGCCAGGTCGGCCTTGGGGTGGTTGGCGCGGACCGCCCGGAAGAGCGGCTCGAGCACCGGGTTGCCGGGCTGGCTCCGGGTGCCGATCCGCGCGAGCCGGGCCCGCATCGAGCGCGCCGAGAGCGGGAGCTCGGCGCTCGCCGGCTCCTGGGTCGTCCCGGTCTCCTCGCTCATCTGCGTCAGTCTAGTCCCGGCTCAGAGCGTCTCGAGGGCGGTGAGCGGGAGGCCGTCGCACTTCTCACGGCCCGCGAGGAAGCCGAGCTCCATGAGCACGGCGACCCCCACCACGACCCCGCCGCACGACTCCACGAGCCGACGCGTGGCCGCCACGGTCCCGCCGGTGGCCAGCACGTCGTCGACGAGCAGCACGCGGTCGCCCTCCGCGACGGCGTCGCGGTGCAGCTCGAGCGTGGCGGAGCCGTACTCCAGGTCGTAGGTCTCCCCGTGGGTCTCGCGGGGCAGCTTGCCGGCCTTCCGCACCGGGACGAAGCCGGCGCCCAGGGCGAGCGCCACCGGGGCCGCCAGGATGAACCCGCGAGCCTCCATCCCGACCACCTTGTCGACGACCACGTGGCCGGCGTCGTCCTGGCCGGCGCTGGCCAGGGCGGCCACGACCTGCTCGAACGCCGTGTGGTCGGCGAGCAGCGGCGTGATGTCCTTGAAGACGACGCCGGGCTCGGGGAAGTCGGGCACGTCCACGACGAGCCGCGCCATCGCCGCCCGCGCCTCCGCCAGCGTCGGCAGCTGCAGGGGCCGCACGTCAGGCACCCGGGGCGGTGGGGCCGCCCGGCTGCTCCGGGCCCGCGAGACCCTCGGGCCCGCCGGGGCCGGGGCTCGGCTCGATGGCGGCCACGGCTCCGCGAGCCACGTCGACCACGACGCCCGGCGCGATCTCGGCGCGGATCCGGTCGTCGAAGGTCTCCTGCACGGTGGCGAAGAGGCCGGAGCTCAGCAGCACCCGGTTCCCCGGCGCCAGGGACGACTGCAGGCGGGCGACCTCCTTCTGGCGCCGGCTGGCGGGTCGCACGATGAACAGCCAGAACACCAGGGCGATGGCGGCCAGGGGCAGGAACTCCACGAGGGGGACCTCTCAGACGTCGGGGGGATGCGCCGCGAGTCTACGGGTCGCCTACTCCTCGAAGAGCGGGTCGTCGGCCCCGAAGACCCCGGTGGCCGGCACCGGCAGCCCCAGGTGCTGCCAGGCGGCCGCGGTGGCCACCCGGCCCCGCGGCGTCCGGGCGAGGAAGCCGTTGCGCACGAGGAACGGCTCGGCGACCTCCTCGACCGTCTCGCGCTCCTCCCCCACGGCGACCGCGAGGGTCGAGACGCCGACGGGCCCGCCGCCGAACCGACGGCAGAGCACGTCGAGCACCGCGCGGTCCAGGCGGTCGAGCCCGAGCTCGTCGACCTCGTACAGGTCGAGGGCAGCCCGGGCGACCTCGCGGGTGAGCACCCCGTCGGCGCGCACCTGCGCGAAGTCGCGGACGCGGCGCAGCAGCCGGTTGGCGATCCGTGGGGTCCCGCGGGAGCGCGAGGCGATCTCGGCGGAGCCGCCGTCGGTCAGCCGGACGTCCAGCAGCCCGGCCGAGCGGTGCACGATCCGGTCCAGCTCGGACGGCTCGTAGTACTCCAGGTGGGCGGTGAAGCCGAACCGGTCGCGCAGGGGGCCCGGCAGGAGGCCGGCGCGCGTGGTGGCCCCGACCAGGGTGAAGGTCGGGATCTCGAGCGGGATCGCGGTGGCCCCGGGTCCCTTGCCGATGACGACGTCGACCCGGAAGTCCTCCATCGCCATGTAGAGCATCTCCTCCGCCGGTCGCGACATCCGGTGGATCTCGTCGACGAAGAGGACGTCGCCCTCGTTGACCGCGCTGAGGATCGCGGCGAGGTCGCCGGCGTGGGTGATCGCGGGGCCGCTGGTGAGCCGGAGCGGCACCGACATCTCGGCGGCCACGATCATCGCCAGGGTCGTCTTGCCAAGGCCGGGCGGGCCCGACAGCAGCACGTGGTCGGGGGCCCGGCCACGCTGCCGCGCGGCCTCCAGCACCAGGCCGAGCTGGTCGCGGACACGGGCCTGCCCCACCACCTCGTCGAGGGTGCGCGGCCGCAGGGCCGCCTCGACGGCCCGCTCGTCGCCCTCGGCCTCCGCGGCGACCAACGACCGCAGGTACGCCTCCTCGCCCGCGGCGAGCAGCTCCTCGGGATCCATCTCAGGCCTTGCTCAAGGCCTGCAGCGCGGCCCGCAGGAGCGACGCCACGTCGGGCGACTCCCCGGCCCGGTCGGCGACCGACTCGACGGCCTTCTCGGCCTCCTTGCCCGACCACCCCAGCCCGACGAGCCCCTGGAGGACCTGGTCGCGCCAGGGCGCCGCCGCGGCGGGGGCGCCCGTGGCGCGGCCGGACCCGACGGGAGCGCCGATCCGGTCGCGCAGCTCGAGGATGATCCGCTGCGCCCCCTTCTGGCCGATGCCGGGGACCCGGGTGAGGGTCTTGACGTCCTCCGCCGCCACCGCCGCGCGCAACGCGTCGGGCGACAGCACCGCGAGCATCGCCTGGGCCAGCTTGGGGCCCACGCCGCTGGCCGTCTGCACCAGCTCGAAGCACGCCTTCTCGTCGTCGTCGACGAAGCCGAAGAGCGTGAGGGAGTCCTCGCGGACGACCATGCTGGTGGGGACGGTGGCTTCCTGGCCCGGGCGGAGCGTGGCCAGGGTGCCGGGCGTGCACATGAGCTCGAGGCCGACCCCGCCGACCTCGACGACGGCCGAGGAGAGGGTGAGGGCGGCCACCCGGCCGCGGACGAAGGCGATCATGCGGGTCTCCTGGAACGGGCGGCGGCGCCCGGACGGGTGCGGCCGGTGGCGGCGCGGAGGGCGGCCGACTGGGCCTCGGCGGCCGCGGCCAGCCGGGACTGGGCGCCGCCGCGCCAGACGTGGGTGATGGCGAGCGCGAGGGCGTCCGCGGCGTCCGCGGGCCTGGGCGGGGCGTCGAGGCGCAGGATGCGGGCGACCATCAGCCCCACCTGGGCCTTGTCGGCCCGGCCGTTGCCGGAGACCGCTGCCTTCACCTCGCTCGGTGTGTGCAGCGCGACCGGGAGGCCCCGGCGCGCGGCCGCCACCAGGGCGATCCCGCTGGCCTGGGCGGTCCCCATGATCGTGCTGGAGTCGGAGCGGGCGAAGACCCGCTCCACCGCGACGGCGTCCGGGCGGTACTCGTCGAGCCAGGCGTCGATCCCGCGCTCGATGGTGACGAGCCGCTCGGCGACCGGGACCGAGGCGCTGGTACGCAGGACGTTGACGTCGACCAGCGTCAGCGGTCGACCGACTTGTCCCTCGACCAGCCCGATCCCGCACCTGGTCAGGCCGGGGTCGATCCCCAGGACACGCATCGCCACCCTCTCGTCCGAACGTGTGTTCGCACGCCACGCTAACCGGCCGCGTCCTGCGACCGCGGCAGACACGCGGGGAGGCACCCGGACGGGGGCGGGTGCGCGGCTCAACCCTCGAGCTGCGCCATGACCTCGTCGGGCACGTCGAAGTTCGCGAACACGTTCTGCACGTCGTCCAGGTCCTCCAGCGCCTCGACGAGGCGGAAGACCTTGCCCGCCGCCTCGGCGTCGACCGGGATCTCCATGCTGGGCACGAACTCGACCTCGGCGGAGTCGTAGTCGATCCCCGCCGCCTGGAGCGCGGTGCGGACCTCGACCACGTCGGTGGCCTCCGACAGCACCCGGATCGCCTCGTCGAGGTCGTTGACGTCCTCGGCGCCGGCCTCCAGGGTCGCCTCGAGGACGTCGTCCTCGCTCACCTCGCGGCTCTCCTGCGCCTTCGGGAGCATCACGACGCCCTTGCGGGTGAACAGCCGCGACACGGAGCCCGGGTCGGCCATGGTCCCGCCGTTGCGGGTGACCGCGGTGCGGACCTCCATGGCGGCGCGGTTGCGGTTGTCGGTGAGGCACTCGACGAGCAGGGCGACGCCCTGCGGGCCGTAGACCTCGTACATGATCGTCTGGTACTCGGCACCGCCCGCCTCGGCGCCGGAGCCCCGCTTGACCGCGCGGTCGATGTTGTCGTTGGGGACCGAGCTCTTCTTCGCCTTCTGGATGGCGTCGTAGAGGGTGGGGTTGCCGGCCGGGTCGCCGCCGCCCTGCCGCGCCGCGACCTCGATGTTCTTGATCAGCTTGGCGAAGAGCTTGCCGCGCTTGGCGTCGATCGCGGCCTTCTTGTGCTTGGTCGTTGCCCACTTGGAGTGGCCAGACATGGAGTCCCTCTATCAGTCTCGGAAACGGCTTGTCGGGTGCAGCGTGCGGAGCGTGGCCGTCACGCCGAGCGCACCAGGTCCACGAACATGCCGTGCACCCGGTCGTCGCCGCCGACCTCGGGGTGGAACGAGGTCGCCATCAGGGGGCCTTGACGGACCGCCACGATCCTACCCACGGCCGGGCCCGTCGCGACCCGGGCCAGCACCTCGACGTCGTCGTCGACCTGCTCGACCCAGGGTGCCCGGATGAAGACCGCCCGCACCGGGTCGGCCAGGCCGGTCACCCGCAGGTCCTCCTCGAAGGAGTCGACCTGGCGGCCGAACGCGTTGCGGCGCACGGTGACGTGGAGCCCGCCCACCGTCTCCTGCCCGGTCGCCGCGTCCTCGACGCGGTCGGCGAGCAGGATCATCCCGGCGCAGGTGCCGAGCACCGGCAGGCCTGCGCGCACGGCCTCGCGCAGCGGTGCGAGCAGCTCGAAGGTCGCCGCGAGCTTGACCATCGTCGTCGACTCCCCGCCCGGCAGCACGAGCGCGTCGCACGCCGCCAGCTCGGCCACGCGGCGTACCGGGACCGCCGCCGCCCCGACGGAGCGGAGGGCAGCGAGGTGCTCGCGCACGTCGCCCTGCAGGGCGAGCACGCCGACGGTGGTGGTCACGGAGGGGGATCCTAGGCCGGGGTGCGGCAGACTGGGTCGTGTGGGACGCGCAGGCGGGCAGCCCCCTGCCGCACCGGTGCCGGTGCGGCTGCGTCCGCACGTGTCGGCGATGTTCGGCTACCGGGCCCACGGGCTGGAGCCCGGCGTCCACCGTGGCCTCCCCTCGCCCGGCCTGACCCTCGTCCTCAGCCTGGGGCGGCCGCTGGTCACCGCACCGGACGCACGGGCGTGGGACGCGGGCGTGCGGGACCGGCAGTGGGTCAGCCTCGGCGGCCTGCACACCGAGGCCGCGATGGTGGAGAACCCGGGGTGGTGGGCCGGCGTCCAGCTGACGCTGCACCCGCTCGGGCTGAGACGGCTGCTGGGCGTGCCGGCCGCCGACCTGCCGGTGGGCAGCTGGGACGCCGCCGACCTGCTGGGCGGCGAGGTCGACCGGGTCGCCGAGGAGCTGGGAGCCGCGCGCTGCTGGTCCGCCCGGTACGCCGTGGTGCACGCGTTCCTGGCCCGGCTGCAGGAGCGCGCCGGGAGGGCGGCCGAGCCGCCCCCGCCCCGCCCCGAGGTCCGCCAGGCGTGGCGCCTGCTCACCGCCGGCACCCCGCCCACGGTCGACGAGGTGGCCCGGGAGGTGGGGTACAGCCGGCGTCGCCTCGGCGAGCTCTTCGCCGCCGAGGTCGGCCACGGCCCCAAGACCGTGCAGCGCCTGGCCCGGTTCGACGCCGCCCGGCGCGCCGTGCCGCTCGCCGCGGCCCGCGGGGCCCCGCTCGCGACCGTGGCCGCGGCGGCCGGCTACTGCGACCAGTCCCACCTCGTCCGCGAGTTCCGGCAGTACGCCGGCCTCTCCCCCACCCGCTGGCTGGCCGCGGAGCTCCCGAATGTCCAAGCCCCCGCGGGCCCGGCTGCGCCACCGTGGGACGCATGACGCCCACACCCGCCCCCTCGCCCTCCCCGTCCCCCCGGCCCACCGTCTGGCCCGCCTTCCAGGCCCGCGACCCCGACCTCCTCGTCCGGCTGCTGGTCGCGCTCGGCTTCGAGGAGACCGCCACGTACCGCGACGAGGAAGGACGCGTGGAGCACGCCCAGCTCGACTGGCCCGAGGGTGGGGGCGTGATGCTCGGCCGGCACAAGCCCGAGGGTCTGTTCACCCAGCAGCCGGGCACGACCGCGGCGTACGTGGTGACGTCCGACGTCGAGGGGGTCCACTCCCGCGCCGTCGCGGCCGGCCTCGACGCCGGCCCGGTCGAGGAGAAGCCGTACGGCGGCAGCGACTTCCGCCTCACTGACCCCGAGGGCAACCAGTGGTCGTTCGGCTCCTACCCCGGCGAGCCGCGGCGGGACTCCGGGAGCACCGGCACCTGACGGCCCTAGGGTGCGGCCATGGCATCCCCCCGGTCCCGCGTCCGCTCCCTCCTCCCGGCTCCGGCCCTGGCGCTCGCGCTGCTGGTCGCCGCGGTGCCCGGCACCCCCGCCGCCCCCGCCGCCCCCGCCGGGCCCGCCGCGCCCGCCGGGGCCGGCGGCTCGGGCCGGCCCGGCGAGCAGCTCGTCGAGGGCTGGCCGGTGCGCACGCCCGTCCGAGCCGGGCTGCGCGGTCGGGCGCTGGTCCGAGGCGCGGAGGTGGCCGAGGCGAAGCGGTCGACGTGCTTCGCCGTGACCCGCCGCGGTCGGCTCGTGCGCGACTGGAGCTGGGGGCTGTCCCGGGAGACGCCCCGTCCGGTCTTCTCGGTGACCAAGTCCGTCACCAGCACGCTCGTCGGCATCGCCGTGCGGGACGGCGACCTGCGGCTCGACGACCCGGTCGCGACCTGGGTGCCCCAGTGGCGGGACACCCCGTCGGAGACGGTCACCGTGCGGCACCTGCTCGCAGGGGACAGCGGCCGGTACTGGTCGCTCGCCTCCGACTACCGCGACCTGCTCGCCGCCGTCGACCGCACGGCGTACGCCGTCGGGCTGGGGCAGCAGCACGCGCCCGGCAGCGCCTGGGCCTACAACAACGCCGCGATCGCGGTGCTGGAGGCAGTGCTGGAGCGGGCGACCGGGACCCCGGTGGCGCGGTTCGCCCGCACCCGCCTGTTCCGCCCGCTCGGCATGCGCCGCACCACCTTCGTCACCGACCGCACCGACAGCCCCACGAACTTCTACGGCGTGCGGAGCACCTGCCTCGACCTGGCGCGGCTCGCCGACCTCTACCTCGGCCGGGGCCGGGTGGGAGGCCGGCGCCTGCTGGACCGGTCCTTCGTCACGCAGGCCGTCGGCCGCCCGTCCACGCCGCACAACGCGGCGTACGGCCTCCTGTGGTGGCTCAACCGGACCGGTCCGCTCCGGGGCGTGGCCGATCCCGTCGACGCACTGGGGCAGCCGCTGAGTCCCGTGACGGGGCAGCTCGCCCCGGGCGAGCCCCAGAGCCTGTTCGCCGCGGTGGGCGCAGGCGGCCAGGTGGTGCTGGCGGATCCCACCAGCGGCACCGTCGTGGTCCGCCTCGGCGCCCCCGCGGCCGAGGGCGCGGAGCCCTACGCCGTGGCCGACGCCGCGGCGGTCACCAGCCGCGCTCTGCGAGCCGGTGGGGCTGCGGGATCTCGTCGACGTTGATCCCGACCATCGCCTCGCCGAGGCCGCGGGAGACCTTCGCGACCACGTCGGGGTCGTCGTAGAACGTCGTGGCCTTGACGATCGCCTCCGCCCGCTGGGCGGGGTTCCCGGACTTGAAGATCCCGGACCCGACGAAGACGCCCTGCGCGCCGAGCTGCATCATCATCGCGGCGTCCGCCGGCGTCGCGATGCCGCCGGCCGTGAAGAGCACGACCGGCAGGGTGCCGGTCTCGGCGACCTCCTTGACCAGGTCGTACGGCGCCTGCAGCTCCTTGGCCGCCACGTAGAGCTCGTCGGCCTCCAGCGTGGCGAGCCGGCGCAGCTCGCCGCCGATGGTCCGCATGTGGGTCACCGCGTTGGAGACGTCGCCCGTGCCGGCCTCGCCCTTGGAGCGGATCATCGCCGCGCCCTCGGTGATCCGGCGCAGCGCCTCGCCCAGGTTGGTCGCGCCGCAGACGAAGGGGACGGTGAACCGCCACTTGTCGATGTGGTGGGCGTAGTCGGCGGGGGTGAGCACCTCGGACTCGTCGATGTAGTCGACGCCGAGGCTCTGCAGCACCTGGGCCTCGGCGAAGTGGCCGATCCGCGCCTTGGCCATCACCGGGATCGACACGGCCTCCTTGATCCCCTCGATCATGTCGGGGTCGCTCATCCGGGAGACCCCGCCCTGGGCCCGGATGTCGGCGGGCACCCGCTCGAGGGCCATGACGGCGACCGCGCCGGCGTCCTCCGCGATCCGCGCCTGCTCGGGCGTGACGACGTCCATGATCACGCCGCCCTTCAGCATCTCGGCCATGCCCCGCTTCACGCGGGTGGTGCCGGTGGTGGCCGTCTCGACGCTGTTCGCGTCCCTCTGCTCGCTCATGCCTCGATCCTAGGCCCCGCGTTGACGTCCGGTCAGCGCGGGCGCGTCGCTGGACTCAGGCGGGGACTCAGGCGGGGTCGGGGCGCGGGGAGGGCTCCGTGTCGGCGTCGGTGAAGGGCCGGCCCCCGCCGAACGAGTCGGCGACCCGGGCCCCCTCGACGGACCGGAACTCGCTCGGACGCGAGCGCACGAAGGCGGTCACCCGGTCGACCACCTCGGCCCGGGTCGAGGCGACCACCAGCACGTTGCCGGCCCGCCGGCCGCGCTGGGTCGCGGGCTCGAGGTGCACCGACGCGGCCCCGAGCACCGTCCGCAGCGCGGCCAGCACGCGCCGGGTCCAGACGAACGGCGCCCGGTCGGCGAGGTTGAGCAGGAGCAGGCCGTCGGGCGCCAGCACCCGCGCCACCTCGGCGAACGCCTCGACGGTGACGAGGTCGCCGGGCACCCGACCCTGCGCGAACGCGTCGACCAGGACCACGTCGACGGCGCCCTCCCGCAGCCCCGCCAGGCCGGTGCGGCCGTCCAGCGGACGCACCTTGATCCCGCTCCGGGGCGGCAGCGGGAGCTCCCGCCGCACCAGGGCGGTGAGCTCCTCGTCGGGCTCCAGGACCACCTGCGCCGACCGGGGCCGGGTGTGGGCGACGTACCGGGGCAGCGTGAGGCCGGCGCCGCCGACGTGGACGACCCGCACCGGCCGCCCCGGTTCCGCGACGGCGTCGAGCGCGTCGCCCAGCCGGCGCACGTAGTCGAACGCCAGGAACCCGGGGTCGTCGAGGTCCACGTAGGACTGCGCCTGGCCGTCGAGCCTCAGCACCAGCGCCGATCGGCGCTCGGTCGGGACGATCGCGGCGCCGCCGAGGGGCTCCTCCACGCGGGGCTCCTGCACGCGGGTCAGGGCGCTTCCGGGGCACCCGTCGCGGCCAGGGCCTGCCGGCGCACGCCCAGGATCCGCTGGAGCACGGTCACGGTGCTGAGCGCGCCGAGCAGCGCGAGCCCCCACGCGAAGACCAGCGGCTCGCCCGCGACCTCGGCGGCGATCGCCGAGAGGCCCAGCAGCACCAGCCGGTCCGCCCGTTCCATGATCCCGACGCGCGCGGTGAAGCCGACCGACTCGGCACGGGCCCGGGCGTAGGAGGTGACGACGCCGGTGACCAGGCACCACAGGGCGGTCGCCTGGCCCAGCCCGGAGTCCCCCGGGCCGGCGAAGTAGAGCATCACGGATCCGAAGACGACCGCGTCCGCGACCCGGTCCAGGGTGGAGTCGAGGAAGGCGCCGAAGGGGCTGGTGCGGCCGCTGAGCCGGGCCATCGTCCCGTCGAGCAGGTCGAAGAGGGCGAAGACGGTGACGAGCACCAGGGCGGTCATCAGCTCCCCCCGTGGCGCGAACCAGAGCGCCGAGGCACACGTGCAGATCGTGCCGAAGACGGTGATCGCGTCGGGGCCCAGCCCGAGGCGGAGCAGCAGGCGGGCGACGGGCGCGATGAGGACCTTCGTGACGAGGCCCCGGATGTGTTCGAGCATGGCGGGAGCAGGCTACCGCCCGGTGAGGGCCGCGCAGACCTCGGACACCGCGGTGGGGACCCCGGCGACGTACCACTCGACCCCCGCGGCCTCGAGCCGCTCGGTGCGGCCGCCCACCGACCGGACCAGGGCGGCGCCCGGCAGCTCGTCCCACGGCGGCACGCTGTGCTGGCAGAGCACGTGCAGGCGGCCGGTGGCCACCGCCACGGCGTCCATCGTCCCCGAGCCCAGCATCCGCACGGTCGCGGCACCGTTGGCCATCCGTCCGAACGCCTCCCCGACCGGCCCGCCGAAGAACGGGGGGTGCAGGTAGGTGGTGAGGCAGGAGGCGGCCAGCGGCCGGTCCGCCAGGGGCGCGAGCCGGCGGCCGTCGACGGTGGCGGGCAGGTCGGGTCCCCCGACCCAGGTCGTCGCCCCGGCGGCGTGGTGGACGGCTCCGAGCACGAGCCCGTCCCCGTGCCGACGGTCGTCCCGCAGCGCCAGGGCCGAGCACCACCAGTCCAGGCCGGCCGCGAAGTTGTAGGTCCCGTCCACCGGGTCGATCACCCAGGTGCGACCGCTCGACCCCCGGTGGTCGGTGCCCTCCTCCCCCACGACCGAGTCCTCGGGGCGCAGCCGGCGCAGGGTCTCGACCACGAGCCTCTCGGCGGCGTGGTCGGCGGCTGTCACCACGTCGGAGACCGACGTCTTCTCCTGCACCTCCACCCCTTCGGCGCGCATGGCGGCCGCAAGGGTCGCGGCCTCGCGCACCAGGCGAGCCGCGAGGGCGGCGTCGTCCAGCGCCTCCAGCCCGGCGTCCGGCACACCGCCCGAGTCGGGGCTCACCCCTCCCACGCCTCGGCGAGCAGGTCGCGGGTGTCGGCCAGCAGCTGGGGCACCGTCTTGGTGCCGCCGACCACGGTGATGAAGTTGGCGTCGCCGGTCCAGCGCGGGACGACGTGCTGGTGCAGGTGGTCGGCCAGCGAGCCGCCGGCGGAGCGCCCCAGGTTGAGCCCGATGTTGAAGGCGTGCGGCTCGCTCACTGAGCGGATCGTCCGGATCGCCTGCTGGGTCATCGCCATCAGGTCGGCGGACTCCTCGGGGGTGAGCTCCTCGAGCCCGGCCACGTGCCGGTAGGGCACCACCATGAGGTGGCCGGGGTTGTAGGGGTGCAGGTTGAGCACGGCGTACGTCGTGGCGGCGCGCGCCACGACCAGCCCCTCGTCGCCCGGCAGGTCGGGGATCGTGCAGAACGGGCACCCGCCCTCGCCGTCGGGGACGGCGGGGCGGATGTAGGCCATCCGGTGCGGCGTCCAGATCCGCTCCAGCCCGTCGGCCACGTCGCTCAGACCTGCTCGCGCGAGGCCACGGCGGCGACGACCCGCTCGATCGCCTCGTCGAGCGGCACCCCGTTGTCCTGGCGGCCGTCGCGGTAGCGGAACGACACGGCGCCGGCCTCGACGTCCTGGTCGCCCGCGATCAGCATGAAGGGCACCTTCTGGAGCTGGGCGTTGCGGATCTTCTTCTGCATCCGGTCGTCGGAGTCGTCCACCTCGACGCGCAGCCCCAGCGTCCTCATCCGACGCGCGACGTCGAAGAGGTAGTCGTGGTGGCGCTCGGCGATCGGGATCGCCTCGACCTGCACCGGGGCGAGCCAGGGCGGGAAGGCGCCGGCGTAGTGCTCGGTGAGGACGCCGAGGAAGCGCTCGATCGACCCGAACTTGGCCGAGTGGATCATCACCGGCTGCTGGCGCGAGCCGTCGGCGGCGACGTACTCCAGGTTGAAGCGGTCGGGCGACGGCTGGTTGAAGTCGTACTGGACCGTGCCCATCTGCCAGGTGCGGCCGATGGCGTCGCGCGCCTGCACCGAGATCTTGGGGCCGTAGTACGCCGCCCCGCCCGGGTCGGGGACCAGCTCGAGGCCGGTGCTGGTCGCGACGTCCTCGAGGACCTTCGTCGCGGTCGCCCAGTCCTCGTCGGAGCCGATGAACTTGTCCTTGGCCGCGTCGCGGGTGGAGAGCTCGAGGTAGAAGTCGTCCAGCCCGAAGTCGCGCAGCACGCTGAGCATGAACTCCAGGAGGTGGCGCACCTCGTCGGGGGCTTGCTCGGGAGTGCAGTAGGAGTGCGAGTCGTCCTGGGCGAAGCCGCGCACCCGGGTGAGGCCGTGGACGACGCCCGACTTCTCGTGCCGGTAGACGCTGCCGAACTCGAAGAGGCGCAGCGGCAGCTCGCGGTAGGAGCGTTGCCGCGACCGGAAGATCAGGTTGTGCATCGGGCAGTTCATCGCCTTGAGGCGGTAGTCCATGCCGTCGACGTCGAGCGCGGGGAACATCCCCTCGCCGTAGTAGGGCAGGTGGCCCGAGGTGTGGAAGAGCCCCTCCTTGGCGATGTGGGGGGTGCCGACGTAGTCGAAGCCCTCCTCGATGTGCCGCTGGCGGACGTAGTCCTCCATCGCCCGCTTGATCACCCCGCCCTTGGGGTGGAAGACCGGAAGGCCCGACCCGATCTCGTCGGGGAAGCTGAAGAGGTCGAGGTCGCGGCCCAGCTTGCGGTGGTCGCGCCGCTCGGCCTCCTCGATCCGGTGCAGGTGCGCCTCGAGCGCCTCCTTGGACTCCCAGGCGGTGCCGTAGATCCGCTGCAGCTGCTTGTTCTTCTCGTCGCCGCGCCAGTAGGCCGCCGCCGAGCGCATCAGCTTGAACGCCGGGATCCGCTTGGTGGTCGGCAGGTGGGGGCCGCGGCACAGGTCGGACCACGCCACGTCGCCGTTGCGCCGGACGTTGTCGTAGATGGTCAGCTCTCCGGCGCCGACCTCGACCGACGCTCCCTCGGCCACCTCGGCGGTCGAGCCCGTCGAGGCCATGCCGCCCTTGAGGCCGATGAGCTCGATCTTGTAGGGCTCGTCCTGCAGCTCGTCGAGCGCGGCGGCGTCGGTGGTGACCCGGCGCTCGAAGCGCTGCCCCTCCTTGACGATCTTGCGCATGGCGGTCTCGATCTTCGCCAGGTCCTCGGGGACGAACGGGGTCTCGACGTCGAAGTCGTAGTAGAAGCCGTTCTCCACCGGCGGGCCGATGCCGAGCCTCGCCTCGGGGAAGAGCTGCTGGACGGCCTGTGCCATCACGTGGGCGGTGGAGTGACGGAGGATGTCGCGGCCGTCGGGGCTGTCGATCGCGACCGACTCGACCTCGTCGCCGTCGGCGAGCACGGTCGACAGGTCCTTGAGCTCGCCGCCGACCCGCGCCGCCACGACCTCGGTGTCGTCGGCGAAGAGCTCCCACGCCTTGGTGCCCGTGGCCGTCGTCCGCTCCTCGCGCTCTCCGGCGTGGACGCGGACGACCTTGATCTCGGGCACGGGTGACTCCTGGTGTCGACGGGGTGGGACCTCGGCCGATGCTATCGGGCCTCCCCGTCCGCCCCACCGCGCGAGGGTGTGGGGCAGGACGGGGGCCATGATGGGCCGGTGACCCCCTCGTCCCGCCGCACACGCGTCCCCCCGACCCCCGGGCGCCCGGGGCTGCTGGCGCTCGGGCCGGTCGAGCAGCTGCGCGCCGGCCGGCTGGGGCGGCGGCTCGTCCAGCTGCTGGTGGGCCTGCTCCTGTACGGCGCCTCCTTGGCGATGCTCGTGCGGGGGACGCTGGGGCTGGCCCCGTGGGACGTGCTCCACTCCGGCCTGGTCCGGCACCTCCCGGTGACGCTGGGCCAGATGGTGGTGCTGGCGAGCGTCGTCGTGCTCCTGCTGTGGATCCCGCTGCGGGAGCGGCCCGGCCTCGGCACCCTCGCCAACGCGGTGCTGGTGGGTGTCGCGCTGGACCTCACCCTCGCCGTCCTGGCGGAGCCCTCCTCGACGGCGGCGCGGATCGGGCTGGTGGTGGGCGCGGTGCTGCTCAACGGGGTCGCCACGGCGCTCTACATCGGGGCGCAGCTGGGGCCGGGCCCGCGCGACGGGCTGATGACCGGCCTGGCCCGGCGTACCGGTCTCTCCCTCCGGCTGGTGCGCACCTGCCTCGAGGTCGCGGTCGTCGTCGCGGGGGTGCTCCTGGGCGGGACGCTGGGGGTCGCCACGGTGCTCTACGCGCTCGCCATCGGACCGGTGGCCCAGGCCGCCCTCCCCCACGTCCTTGTTAACCTGCGCCCTGTGGGCCACCCCCACGGACAGAGCCCGGAGGAAGCGTGAGCAGCGACAAGCCGCTGGTGGAGCAGGACGGCAGCGCCCCGCTGGCGCGACCCGCTGGGCGGAGGGACCGGCACCTGCTGGACCTCAGCGCCCCGCGGCCCCCGCGCGACCACTCCGCCGAGGCGCGCAGCCTCGGGCGGGTGCAGCGCTGGGTGCTCTCCACGCTGGCGGTCACCACGATCCTGCACCTCTCGCTCGGGCTGGTGGTCGCCGCGGCCTACGTGCCCGAGACCTCCGGCAAGGTCGTGCTCTGCGTCATCGCCGGCGCCTTCGGCGTCATCGCCGTCATCGCCGGGCTCGTGATCCACGGCCGCCGCCCCCTCACCCCGTGGCTGCTCCTGGGCCTGCTGCCCACGCTCGTCGGGCTGCTGGTCGTCCTGTGAGCGCAGACGCACCGGCCCAGGCGCCTTCCGGGACGGTCCCCGCCGCCCGTCCGCGGCGGGGCGGCGACTGGCGACGCAACTGGCTCTTCCTGGTCGTGAACGCCCTCGTCATCGGGGTGGCCGCCGTGGTGGCGAGCCGGTGGCTGGACCGCCCCATCGCCGATCCCGAGGGCAGCTTCCTGGGTCCGTCCTGGGTCCGCCTGCCGGTCCTCTGCGGGGCGGCGATCGTGCTCGACCTGCTCCCGCGGGCGCTGTGGCAGGGACGGTTGCACCCGAGGCGCACGGTGACGGCGGCCAGGGATCGGCTCCGTTCCCACTGGACGCCGGCGCGGCTCCAGCTCGTGGTGGTCGGCATCTCCTGCTTCTACGTCATCTACGTCAGCTACCGGAACCTCAAGTCGCTGCTCCCGATGATCCGCGACGTCAAGTACGACCGCCCGCTGCGGGTGCTCGACCGGGCCATGTTCGGCGGAGAGGACCCCGCGACGGTCCTGCACCGGCTGATGGGGACGGAGATCTCGGCCCAGGTGCTGTCGGCGATCTACCTCATCTACATCCCCCTCGTCGCGGTCTTCGTCACCGTGTGGCTCGTCTGGTCGAAGAACATCGGCTACGGCTGGTGGTTCGTCACCGCGCAGGGCATCGCCTGGACCCTGGGCACCGTCTCCTACTACGCGCTGCCGACGCTGGGCCCCGGGATCATGTACCCGCACCTCGTGACGGACCTGACCCACACGGGCGTCACCGACCTGATGGATGCGCTGGTCTACGCCCGCCAGGGCTTCCTGTGGACCGACGCCGACTACCAGGGGGTCGCCGGCTTCGCCAGCCTGCACACGGCGATCGCGCTGCTCTGGGCGCTGATGGCGCAGTACACGGTGCGCAGCCGGGCCGTGCGGGTCACGCTCTGGGTCAACTTCGTCCTCACGGTCCTGGCCACCATCTACTTCGGCTGGCACTACGTCGCCGACGACATCGGCGGCGCCGCCCTCGCCCTCTTCTCGTTCTGGCTCGGCGGCGTCGTCACCGGTCACCGGTTCCGGCCCGGGCGGCTGGGTGAGCGCCCGGACGCGGTGGACCAAGCCACTCCCGTGGGCGCGGGCCACAGGGCAGGCACGGCGGACCCCGTGGACGAGGCCGACCGCGTGACGTCCTGACCACCGGCACGCACGCACCGGGGTCCGGGCCACCACCCGACGTCACCCCTTGACATTAGTTCGAGTCGCGTCCTCATGGGGAGATGACCCTGGTCCTCGGTGTCGACTGGGTGTTGCCGTCCATGTGGTTGGTGCCGATTCCACTGTGCCCGATCAACCCCAGGGTGTAGTACTCCCCCAGGAACATCTGGCCGGTGGTGCAAAACCCGACCGATCTGGGCCCGTGCTCCTCGAGCAGCTGCTTCGTCGGCCCGGCAACCGCGTCCACGGCGGTGTCCCAGTCGGTCTCGACCAGCTCCCCGTCGCGGCGGACCAGAGGTCGGGTGAGCCGGTCGGGCGAGTGGTTGGCCTGCCACCCAAAAGGCGTCCTTCGGGTCCAGCCTTCCGTGGTTGACCCGGTCCACCGCACGGCCCCGGACCCCGCCGATCCGGTCGTCCTTGACCGCGATGTCGATGCCGTCCCCGTTGGAGTGCAGGATCGAGGCCGACTGCACCCAGCGGTCCACGGCATCGGGTCGGACCCCTCCATCACCCCTGGTCGGCCACTGCTCCCCCGAGGCATACGGAGTCCTGCTCCCCCACGGCTGGGCGATGCGGTCGCGTGTCCAAATCCGTCTTCGTGCCTTCACGACAGTGGCGCAAAACGCAGCGGCCTTCGAGGTAGCGGCACCACGGAACGCGTACGTCGTCCGACGACCGGGTACAGGGCTCCTCGAGGGCGAGATCGCCCCCACTGCCGACACCGGACCCCACGGGAGGCACGCCGTGACCCATCGCATCACCGCCATGCTCGAGTCCCACCCCGCCTCCATCGGCCTCGAGACCGAGGCCCTGACCGAGTGCCTGGCCGCCTGCTTCGAGTGCGCCCAGACCTGCTCCGCCTGTGCCGACGCCTGCCTGAGCGAGGAGATGGTCGCCGACCTCCGCGGGTGCATCCGCACCAACCTCGATTGCGCCGACATCTGTGACGCCACGGGTCGCGTGCTGTCCCGTCACACCGCGTACGACGCGACCATCACCCGCGCGATCCTCCAAGCCTGCGCCCAGGCCTGCCGCTCGTGCGGCGACGAGTGCGCCTCCCACGCCGACATGCACGAGCACTGCCGCGTCTGTGCCGAGGCGTGCCGCCGCTGCGAGGACGCGTGCCACCGGTTGCTCGAGACGATCGACTGAAGCGGCCGAGGCGCGGGCGCGCCGGCACAGACCCGTGACATGCGCAGGTCGGCACCCCGGGTGATCTGAGACCGGGGCGACGAAGACGGCCCCCGACCCGGGTTCCCCAGGTCAGAGGCGGTCTTGGAAGCGGTGGGCGATACTGGGTTCGAACCAGTGACCTCTTCGGTGTGAACGAAGCGCGCTACCACTGCGCCAATCGCCCGCGTGGTGCGGCGGAAACACTAGCGCATGCCCGGGGGCGATTCACATTCGCCCCGGCAGACCACCGGAGACGGGTCACATGCCCGGCAGCTCGGGGACGACGCCCGAGATCTCCTGCACCCAGTTCCACCCGTCGACGGCCAGCTCGGGCCACCCGAAGGCCCACAGGTACCAGGAGACGCCCGCGGCGACGACCACGACGCCCAGCAGCGCCCAGCCGATCCGGCGGCGGCGCACCGCGGGGTCCATCTCGCGCGCCTTCTGGGCCGCGTCGTGGGCGTAGGACCGGAGCCGGTCGACCCAGCGGTCGGCCCAGTCCCACTCGGTGGAGAGGATGCCGAGACCCACGAGGATCGCGACGATGCCGGGGCCCGGCGCGACCATCATGACGAGGCCGGCGACGATGACGAGCGCACCGACGCAGGTGACGACCACCTTGGTGACCAGGCCGGTGACCGGGTTGGCGTGCGCCCGCGCGTGCCAGCGCCTCAGCCAGTGGGGGCCGTAGTCGAGCTCGGGCGCGTGCACGCCCTCCTCCACGGAGGTGCCGCCTCCCGGACTGCGGTCGCCCGACCCCGGGGGGTCCGAGGGGTCCTCGACCGGACCGTCCGACAGGTTCTCGCTCACCGCGTCAGCCTATCGGGCAGCGCACACCTGACCCGTTGTGACTACTCGGAAACTTCATCGATATAAATCTTGACGTTTCGTCCCCAACGGTGCTTGCCAGGTGCGTTACTACTGCCACAGAGAGCAGTGGAGGAAGACATGGCGAGCAAGTACGACCGTCGGGTGGCTGGCGCAGTCGAGCAGGAGATCACGATGCAGTGCGTCGACTCCCTGGGCCGCGGCCACGATCTCGAGACCGTCTTCTCCTACCGCGAGGACGACCCCTTCGCGGTGACGATCACCTTCCTCACCCACGAGGGCGAGCTCCCCTGGACCTTCAGCCGCGAGCTGATCGCCGAGGGGCTGTCGACCCCGACCGGCGAGGGCGACGTGCACGTCCTGCCCAGCCGCGACGAGCACGGCCGCGACGTCGTCGTCGTCGAGCTCAGCTCCCCCGACGGCCACCTGGTCACCCGCGCCGCCGCGCGGGAGGTCCGCCGCTTCGTCCGCCGCTCGTTCAACGTGGTCCCCGCCGGCGAGGAGTCGCAGTTCCTGCGCCTCGACAGCGTGATCAGCCAGCTGCTGGCCGGCTGAACCCACCGACGCCCCCGCCGGACTGTCCCGCCAGGCCTACGGGTCGACGTCGGCCGCCTCCCGCTCCGCCCATCTGGCGGCGACCTCCGCGGTGACCGGTCCCGGCGCGGGCAGCTCGCGGCCGTCCCACCGGTCGACGCCCTGGACGTCGCGGGTGGTGGAGACGAGGAAGACCTCGCTCGCCCTGCCGACCACCTCGATCGGCTCGTCGACCTCGCGGGCTCCGTACCACTCCAGGACCAGTGCCCGGGTCACCCCCGCGAGGCACCCCGAGGCGAGCGTGGGCGTGCGCAGCTCGCCGTCCACGACGTAGAAGACGTTGGAGCCGGTGCCCTCGCACAGGTGACCAGCCAGGTTGGCGAAGACCGCCTCGGTGGCGCCCCGCTCGCGGGCGTGGGCGAGCGCGACGACGTTCTCGGCGTACGACGTGGTCTTGAGGCCGGCGATCGCCCCGCGCTCGTTGCGCGGCCAGGGCACGGTGACCACCCGCGTCGTCTCGGGAGCCGGCTCCATCGGGGCGGCGACCACGGCCAGGGTGGGACGTCCGTGCCCACGCCCGCTGCCCAGGGGCGCGGGGCCGGCCGTGTAGGTGACACGCACCCGACCCAGCGCGAGGTGCTCGGCGGCGAGGACGGCGGCGACCGCCTCGCGCACGCGCGCCTCGTCGACGGGGGGCAGGCCGAGCCCCTCGGCCGACCGCACGAGACGGTCGAGGTGACGGGTCAGGGCGAAGGGCCGGCCGTCCACGACCTTCACCGCCTCGAAGACCCCGTCGCCCACGGTGAAGCCGTGGTCGGTGACCCCCAGGGCGGGGCCCTCGGGGTCGTCCAACAGGTGGCCGTCGATCCAGGTGCGCATGGGTCGCACTCTAGGTCGCCCCGCGGCCGGCCGGGCGTCGCCGGAGCCCCTCGGGACACTCCCGCCACACCGTCGCGACACCCTGGGGACCCCCCGGTTTTGGCACGCCCGCGACGATCGGCTACTGTTCTGCTCGCACGAACGGCCGGGGAACGGCCGGGAACGCATGCGGACATAGCTCAGTTGGTAGAGCGCAACCTTGCCAAGGTTGAGGTCGCGAGTTCGAGTCTCGTTGTCCGCTCGGAGAGGTCTTTCCACCGGTCCTTCCATGGAGGGCCTCACGCGGTGGGTTGGCCGAGAGGCGAGGCAACGGACTGCAAATCCGTGTACACGGGTTCAAATCCCGTACCCACCTCCATCACAATTCAAGACCTGGGCGATTGGCGCAGCGGTAGCGCGCTTCCTTGACACGGAAGAGGTCACTGGTTCAAACCCAGTATCGCCCACCAGCACCGAAGGCCCCCGGCTCGCGACACGCGACCGGGGGCCTTCGTCGTACCCACCTCCCACCCAACCCGGGTCTCGGGGCCGGACGCCCCCGGGGCGGCGTTGTTGCGAATCACTTGCAACAATGGCGGAATGTCCCGCAGCCGACTCCTCGTCCTCGCCGCCGTCACGGCCCTGACGGCCTCCGCGTGCGGTGGCGGCACCTCCGGCGAGGAGGCCACCGCGAAGCCGACGGAGCTGCGGCTGGCGATCGGGGGCGAGCCGGAGGACGGCTTCGACCCGACGCTGGGCTGGGGTCGCTACGGCTCCCCCCTCTTCCAGTCCACGCTGCTGACCCGCGAGCCCGACCTCGGGGTGGGCCTCGACCTCGCGACGGCGTACGAGGTCAGCGGCGACGGGCTCACCTGGACCGTCGACCTGCGAACCGACGCGGCCTTCACCGACGGTGAGCCGGTGACCCCGGCGGACGTCGCCTACACCTTCAACACCGCCGCGAGGCAGGGCGGCCTCACCGACGTGACGGCCCTCGACGAGGCCGTGGCCGTCGACGAGGACACGGTCGAGCTGCGCCTCGACGAGCCCCGGAGCACCTTCGTCGACCGCCTGATCAGCCTGGGCATCGTCCCGGAGCACGCCCACGACGACGGCTACGCCCGCGAGCCCGTGGGGTCGGGGCCCTACCGGCTCGTCGACTGGCAGCAGGGCCAGCAGCTGGTCGTGGAGCGCAACGACGACTACTACGGCGACCTCCCGGCGTTCGACCGCCTCGTCTTCGCCTTCACCGACGAGGACGCGACCCTCGCCGCGGCCCGCACCGGGGCCGTGGACGTCGCCGCCCTGCCCTCCTCGCTGGCCACCGGCGACATCGGCGGGATGCGCCTGGAGACGGTGACCTCCATCGACAACCGCGGGATCTCCTTCCCGACCGTCCCCTCGGGGAGCCGCCGGAGCCCGGCGGGCCGGCCGGTCGGGAACGACGTGACGGCCGACGTCGCCGTCCGCCGCGCGGTCAACGTCGCGATCGACCGAGAGGCCCTGGTCGAGGGGGTCCTCGAGGGGTTCGGCTCCCCCGCCACCGGGCCGGTGGACGGCGCCCCCTGGTACGAGCCGGACTCGGCGATCGAGGACGCCGACGTCGACGCCGCCGCGGCGCTGCTCGAGGAGGCCGGCTGGCAGGACGCCGACGGAGACGGCGTGCGTGAGAAGGACGGCACGGACGCCGCGTTCACGCTGCTCTACCCGGCGGGCGACACCCTGCGGCAGGGGCTGGCGCTGAGCGTCGTCGACATGGTCGCGCCGGCCGGCGTCCGGATCGAGACCGAGGGAGTCTCGTGGGACGAGATCGACCAGCGGCTGCACACCGACGCGGTCCTCTTCGGCTGGGGCAGCCACGACCCCACCGAGATGTACAACCTCTACCGCTCCTCGATGGCCGGGACCGAGTCGTTCAACCCCGGCTACTACCGCGACCCGGTCGTGGACCGGCACCTCGACGCGGCGATGGCCGCCACCGACCCCGATGAGGCGGCGGAGCACTGGCGGGCCGCCCAGCTGGACGACGACGGGCACGGGTTCACGGCGCCCGCCGACGCCGCGTGGGCGTGGCTGGTCAACCTCGAGCACACCTACTACGTCGACTCCTGCCTCGACCTGGGCGAGCCCCGGATCGAGCCGCACGGCCACGGCTGGCCGCTCACGGCCGGCATCGCGTCCTGGCGGTGGGACTGCTGAGCCGCGACCGGGGTCGACTGCGCACGGCGGGCCTGCGCGCGGTCCGGCTCGTCAGCCTGCTGGTGGCGGTCGCCGCCGGCTGCTTCGCGCTGATGGCCGGCTCACCCGTCGACCCCGTCGAGGCGTACGTCGGCGCCGACACCGCCGCGATCGGCTCCGAGCAGCGCGCCCAGATCGAGGAGAGGTGGGGGCTGGACGAGCCGCCGCTGGAGCGCTTCGGCGTCTGGGCGGGCCACGTCGTCACCGGCGACCTCGGCACCTCCCAGGTCTTCGGGCAACCGGTCACCGAGGTGATCGCCGACCGGTTCGCGGCCAGCCTGTCGTTGCTGGCGCTCGCCTGGCTCCTCTCGGGGGTGCTCGGGTTCACGCTGGGGCTGCTCGCGGGCGCCACCCGGGGCCGGCTCCTCGACCGGGTGCTGACGTGGTGGGCCTACACGCTCGCCTCGGCCCCGACGTTCTGGGTCGGGCTCCTGCTCCTCTACGTCTTCTCGGTCTCGTTGCAGTGGACGCCGGTCTGCTGCGCCGCCCCGCTGGGGACGCTGCCGGGAGAGGTCTCGCTGCTCGACCGCGTGCACCACCTCGTGCTCCCCGCGCTGACCCTCAGCGTGGTCGGCATCTCCCCCGTCCTGCTGCACACCCGCCAGGCGACGCTCGAGGTCCTGGCCAGCGACCACGTCGCCTTCGCCCGCGCCCAGGGGGAGAGACTCCCCGGCCTGCTGCTCCACCGGGTTGCCCGCAACGCCGCCGGTCCGGCCCTGATGCTCCAGTTCGCCTCGGTCGGGGAGCTCCTCGGCGGCTCGGTCCTCGCCGAGCAGGTCTTCACCTACCCGGGGCTGGGCGAGGCCACGACGACCGCCGCGCTGCGCCAGGACGTGCCCCTCCTCCTGGGCATCGCCCTGACCACCGCCCTCGTCGTCTTCGTCGGCAACGCCCTGGGCGACCTCGCCCACAGGGTGGCCGTCCCGCGGACCCGGGAGGTGGCCGCGTGAGCAGCGCCCTCTCCCCCGTCGCCGGGGCGCGGTGGGCCGACCGGCGCACCCGGACCCTGGCCGGTCTCGGGGTCGCGCTCGCACTCGTGGCCGCCGTGGTCGTGGCGGGCACGCTGGCCGCCGGCCCCGCCCAGGTGACCGACCTGGCAGCCCGGCACCGACCGCCGTCCCTCGACCACCCCTTCGGCACCGACCGCTACGGTCGCGACCTCCTGCTGCGCACCCTCGTCGGGCTCCGCCTGAGCCTCCTCGTGGGAGCGCTGGCGGCCCTGCTGTCGGGTGCGATCGCCCTGCTCCTGGCCCTGCTGGCCACGGCCGGGGGTCGCGTCGCCGCCGCCGTCGTCGACTGGCTGGTCGACCTCTTCCTGGCGCTGCCGCACCTGGTGCTGCTGATCCTCGTCGCGTTCGCGCTCGGCGGCGGGACCGACGCCGTGGTCCTCGCGGTGGGCCTGACCCACTGGCCGCGGCTGACGCGCGTCCTCGTCTCGGTCGGCCGCGAGACGACCGCGGCGGAGTACGTCGCCGTGTCCCGCGCGCTCGGCCACGGCCGGCTCCACGTCGCCCGTCGCCACCTCGCCCCGCACCTGGTCCCGCACCTGAGCGTCGGCGTGGTGCTGATGTTCCCGCACGCGATCCTGCACGAGGCGGCGCTGTCGTTCCTCGGCCTCGGGGTCGACCCCGGGGAGCCCGCGGTCGGCGTGCTGCTGGCCGACTCGATGCGCTCGCTGTCGGCCGGTCACTGGTGGCTCGCCGTGCTGCCCGGCCTCGGTCTCCTGCTCGTCGTCAAGCTCGTCGACCGGGTCGGCGAGGACCTCCGTCTGCTGCTCGACCCGAGGAGTGCCCACCTGTGACCAGCTACGCCGACACCGCCGCCCCGGCTCCCCCCGCCGTCACCGGGACCACGAGGCAGAGCGCACCCTCGCCCGTCGACGGGTCCGACGCGCCCGCCCGGGAGGCGCTGCTGCAGGTCGAGGACCTCGAGATCAGCTTTGAGCAGTACGACCGCGGGCTGCGCCGCCGCACGGTGACGGCGGTGCGGGGCATGAGCCTCGCCGTGCACCCGGGCGAGGTGGTCGCCATGGTCGGCGCCAGCGGCGCCGGCAAGAGCCTCCTGGGCCACGCGGTCCTGGGGATGCTGCCGCCCAACGCGCGCGAGTCGGGCCGGGTGCTGTGGCGGGGGACCCCGGTCGGCCCCGCGGCCCGACGTCGGCTCGCCGGGACCGGGACGGCGCTCCTCCCCCAGTCGCTGACCCACCTCGACCCGACCGCCACCGTGGGCGCCCAGCTGCGCCGGGCCGCGCGCCTCGCCGGCGCCGATCGTCGTACGGCGCGGGTGCGGGCCGCCGCCGCGCTCCGCGAGCAGGGGCTCGCCGAGGACGTGCTCCGCCGTCACCCGCACGAGCTCTCCGGCGGGATGGGCCGTCGCGTGCTCACCGCGATCGCCCTCATGGGCGACCCCGCGCTCGTGGTCGCCGACGAGCCCACCCCCGGCCTGGCGCCCGCCAGCGTGGCGGCGGTGCTGGACCGGCTGGCCGGGATCGCCCGCGCCGGCAGCGGCGTCCTGCTGATCACGCACGAGCTCGACGCGGCCCTGGAGGTGGCCGACCGGGTCGTCGTCGTCCGCGAGGGCCGCACCGTCGAGACCACCGACGCCGGGGCCTTCACCGGCGACGGGCTCCGCCTCGCCCACCCCTACAGCCGGGCGCTCTGGCGGGCGCTGCCGGGCAACGACTTCGAGGTGACGGCGTGCTGAGCGGCGAGGGCCTCTGGGTCCGGTACGGGCACCGGGGGCCGTGGGTGCTGCGCGACGTCGACGTGGACGTGCGACCCGGGGAGGTCGTGGGTCTGTGGGGCGCTTCGGGCCGGGGCAAGTCCACGCTGGCGACGACGCTGGCCGGCCTGCGCACGCCCGACCGCGGCACGGTGCAGGTCGACGGCCGCCCGTTCCCGACCGCGCCGCGTGAGGGTCCGCGCCCGGTCCAGCTGGTGCTGCAGCACGCCGAGCGTGCGATGAACCCCCGCTGGCGGATCCGCGACGTGCTCGCCGAGGCGCGGCGGGCCGGCGACGGGGAGGTCGACCCGGCGGACCCGGCGGACCCGGCGCACGGGCTCGTGGACGTCGTCTGGCTCGACCGGCGGCCGCACGAGCTCAGCGGCGGGGAGCTGCAGCGGGTCAACCTGGCCCGCGCCCTGCTGGCGCGGCCGGCGTACGTGCTGGCCGACGAGATCTCCAGCAGTCTCGACGCCCTCACCCAGGCGCTGCTCTGGCAGCGGCTGCTCGGGGAGGTGCGCGAGCGCGGCCTCGGGGTCCTGGCGGTCACCCACGACCCGGCGCTGCTGGACCGGGTCGCCGACCGCACCGTCGTCCTCCCCGACCGCGCGGCGGTCGACGGGGAGGACGGACTGGACGACGGGGACGACGGGGGGCGCGTGCCGCGGGCACGGCTACGGCCGGCTCCCGAGAGCCGGCCGCTTCTCCCACCCGGTCCGGGTCACCGCAGGATCGCGAACCGCTTCACGATCGGCAGCCGCTCCCAGTAGGCACCGAGGCCCAGGTAGCGCCCGGCACCCAACAGGGCCAGGAGCACCAGCACCGCTGCGTAGACCAGGTGGTCGTCCATGAACGGGTTGTTCTCCAGGGGCAGCGCCGCCGCCCACATCAGGACCAGCAGCACCGAGCCGGACGCCGCCGCGATGTTGGTCGCGACGCCCAGCATCAGCGAGAGCCCGATGCCCAGCAGGCCGGCCATGAAGAGCCAGTCGGCCCAGGCGTGGCCCGCCATCGAGTTGAAGAACGAGGCGAAGGTGCCGTCCGCGCCGCTGAGGAAGCCGGTGGTGGGGCTGCCGCCCTCGATCCAGGCCCGCTCGGCCGGGGTGGCGAAGCCCAGGCCGAAGGTCTTGTCCAGGAATGCCCACAGGAAGACCCAGCCGATCGCCAGTCGGGTCAGACCTGCGGTGACGGCCACGCCGACGGGGTGGCGGCGGGTCGTGGGCTCCTCGGCGCTCTCGTGCCCGACCATGTGGGCGACGATCTCGCTGAAGGCGTGGTGGGTGTGTGCCTCTCGGGTGGTGTGGGTGGCGCTCATGACGGCCTCCGGACGGGGTGTGCTTCCGGTTCGGTCGGAGGACCCTGTGCCCTCCACCGGAGCACTTCTTGCACCCACCACGTTCCTCCGTGGTCGCCCCCGCGCGTAGGACGTGGGTCACCCCACGGCTGTCTCCCCGCTCACGCAGGCGAGGCTCCCCTCAGCGGGGGCCGCGGCGCCGCGGTGCGGGGCACGGCGCCACGATTGGTGCGCGGTCCCCCGGGTACGAACCGGTGACGATCCCCCCGAGAAAGGAACACCTGTGTCCGAGCTCCTGGACGAGAACGGCAAGAACCACAAGCGCGTCGCCTTCCTGGTCGCGACGGAGGGCATCGAGCGCGTCGAGCTGGTCGACCCCTGGGACGCCGTGAAGGACGCCGGTCACACCCCCGTGCTGGTCTCCACCGAGAGCGGCGAGGTGCAGACCTTCGACCACCTCGACAAGGCGGAGACCCGCCCCGTCGACCAGGTCGTGGCCGACGCCGACGTCGACTCCTACGACGCCCTCGTGCTCCCGGGCGGCGTGGCGAACCCCGACGCGCTGCGGATGGACGCCGACGCGGTCGAGCTCGTCCGGGCCTTCGTCGCCTCCGGCAAGCCCGTGGCCGCCATCTGCCACGCGCCGTGGACGCTGGTCGAGGCCGACGTGCTCAAGGGGCGCCGCCTCACGTCGTGGCCCAGCCTGCAGACCGACATCCGCAACGCGGGCGGCGAGTGGGTCGACGAGAAGAACGTCGTCGACGGCAACCTGATCACGAGCCGCAACCCCGACGACATCCCGGCGTTCGTCAGCGCGCTGCTCGAGGCCCTGCAGCACGGCGTGGACTCCGCGGTCTCCACGGACTGACGCGGACGCACCGGGCGGGAGGGGCAGCACCTACCCTTGGCGGGTGCCTCCCCTCCCTCCTCCGTCCCCCTCGAGTCTCGACGCCGCGCGTGAGCGCCTCGCGGGACTGGCCACTCCTCCCGGCGCGCTGGGCCGCCTCGGCGACCTCGCGTGCTGGTACGCCGCCGCGCACGCCCAGGTCCCGCCGCCCCCGGTCGACGACGTGCGCCTCGTCATCTTCGCCGGCGACCACGGGGTCGCCCGGCACGGCGTCTCCGCCTTCCCGCCCGAGATCACCGGCGCCATGGTCCGCACCTTCGTGGCCGGACGCGCGGGCGTCAACGCGCTCGCCCGCGCCCACGGCGTCCACGTCCGGGTCCTGGACGTCGCGGTCGACGACGACCTCGCCGACGTCCCCGCGGAGGTCACCGAGCGCAAGGTCCGCCGCAGCAGCGGCGCCATCCACCTCGAGGACGCCCTCTCCGCCTACGACACCCAGCGCTCCGTGGCGCTGGGCCGCGCGGTCGCGATGGAGGAGGTGGGCGCGGGCGCGCAGGTCCTCCTCAGCGGCGACATGGGCATCGGCAACACCACCCCCGCGGCCGCCATGGTGGCGGGTGTCCTGGGGCTGCCGGCCGCCGAGGTGACCGGGCGCGGCACCGGCGTCGACGACGCCGCCCTCGCCCACAAGGAGCGGGTGGTCCAGCAGGCCCTCGACCGCGCCGGCGGCCGGCTGCACGACCCGGTGGAGCTCCTCGCCTCCGTCGGCAGCGCCGACCTGGCCGCCACGGTCGGCTACCTCGTCACGGCCGCCGAGCTCGGCGTGCCCGTCCTGCTGGACGGCCTGATGTCGGTCGCCTGCGCCCTCGTCGCCGACGCCATGTCGCCGGGGGCCGCCGCCTGGTTCCGGGCCGGCCACCGCTCGACCGAGCCCGCCCAGCAGCTCGCGCTCGCCAAGATGGGGCTGGAGCCCCTGCTCGACCTGGGCATGCGCCTGGGCGAGGGCAGCGGGGCGGTCGCCGCGGTGCCGGTGCTGCGCAGCGCCGTCGCCCTGCTCCGCGACGTGGCGCTGCTCTCCGAGCTCGCCGGCGATGCGTGACGGCTGGCGCCTCTCCGTCGGGACCCTGACGGCGCTGCCCGTGCCCCCGCCGCGGGCCGTCGACCGCCGATCGGCCCGGGACGCGGTGCTGCTGGCCCCGGTGGCGGTCCTCCCGCTGGCGGCCGGCGTCACCCTGCTCGGTCTGGTCGGCGACCGGTTCGGCACCCCGACGCCTGTGGTCGCCCTGCTGGCCGTCGGGCTGCTCGCCCTGGGCACCCGTGCCCTGCACTGGGACGGCCTGTCTGACACCGTCGACGGCCTGGCGGCGTCGTACGACCGAGAGCGCGCCCTGACCGTCATGCGCTCCGGGACGTCGGGACCGGCCGGGGTGCTGGCCACCGTCCTGGTCGCCGGCCTGCAGGTCGCGGGGCTGACCTCCCTGCTGGGCAGCGCGCGAGGAGCGGTCCTGGCGGGGCTGCTGGTCTGCGTCTCGCGGGCGGCCCTCACGCTGACCTGCCGGCGGGGGGTGCCCCCCGCCCGTCGCGACGGGCTGGGCAACCCGCTCGCGGGGGTGGTCCCGCCGGGTGCCGTGCTGGCGCTGTGGGGCCTGGCGGCCGCAGGGGTCGCGGTCGTGGCTGCCTGGTACGGCGCGGAGTGGTGGCGCGGGCTCGTGGCCCTCGGCCTGGGCGCGGTCGTCGTGGTCGCGCTGGTGCGCCGGACCACGCGCCGGTTCGGCGGCGTCACCGGGGACGTCTACGGCGCGGCCGTCGAGCTGACGGTCGCGACGCTCGTCGTGGCCCTGGCCTGACGCCGACGGCTCAGAGCACCAGGACGCGCCCGGCGACCACGAGGTGGACCTCGTCGCAGACCGCCGCCACCCGTTGGTTGGCGGTGCCGAGCAGGTCGCGGAAGACGCGCCCGGAGCGGTGCTCGGGGACGATGCCCATGCCGACCTCGTTGGTCACCACCACGAGCCGGCCCGGGTGCTGACGGACTGCCTCGAGCACGGGCTCGAGCGCGCCCGCGACGACGGCGCGCAGCTCCTCGTCGGGGTGGTCCCACGCCTGCGCCGCGTCGACCACGGCGGTGACCCAGGTGCCGAGGCAGTCCAGCAGCACCGTCGCCGGGCCCGCCGACGCGACGGCGGCCGCCACGTCGTGCCCCTCGACCGTGCGCCAGCCGGCGGGCCGGCGCTCGCGGTGGGCCGCCACCCGGGCCGCCCAGTCCGGGTCCTCCGCGTCGGGCACAGGGCCCGGCGCGACGTAGACCACCGGGTCGGGTCCGGCCGCCAGGCGCTCGGCGTGGGTCGACTTGCCGGAGCGGACGCCACCGGTGACGAGCACCGACCGCCATGCGCCGGACCCCTGACCCGCGCTCACGTGCGCTCGACCGACTCGGCCGCGTCCTCGCCGTGGGTGCCGGGCCGCGGGGCCCACGGCAGCTCGCGGGCCGGACGGATGACGATCAGCCGGTCGCCGCGGGCGAGCTGGGTGACCACCGGGTCGAAGTAGCGGTAGACCTTCTCGTCGCGGACCACCGCGATCACCTGGTCGGGCAGCCGCTGCGGCTGCTGGCCGACCTCGTTGACGAGGAGGTCCCGTTCCGCGACCTCCAGCCCCTCGCCGTAGGTCAGGATGTCCTCCATCACGGAGCCGAGCAGCGGGGAGAGCGACGAGAGCCCCAGCAGGCGGCCGACCGCCTCCGAGGAGGTGATCACCGAGTCGGCGCCCGACTGACGCATCAGCGGGACGTTCTCCTGCTCGCGCACCGCGACCACGATGAACGCGTCGGGGTTGAGCTGCCGGACGGTGAGCGTCGCCAGCACGTTGGAGGCGTCCAGGTCGGTCGTGATGATGACCTGCCGGGCCTCGTGGACGTCAGCCTGGCGCAGCACCTGGCGCCGGGTGGCGTCGCCGGTCACCACCGCCAACCCGTCCTCGTGGGCGTCGGCGAGGGCCTCGGGGCTGGGGTCGACGACCACCACCGAGGCCTTGTCCAGGCCGTTGCTCAGCAGGGTGTGGACCGCGCTGCGGCCCTTCGTCCCGTAGCCGATGACGACGACGTGGTCTCCCATGTTCTTCCTCCACCGGGCGACCCGGAACATCTCGCGGCCCTGGGAGGCGAGCACCTCCAGGGTGGTCCCGATCAGGAGGACCAGGAAGGCGACCCGCGCCGGGGTGACCACGAAGGCGTTGAGCAGCCGCGCCTGCGTGGTCACCGGGGCGATGTCGCCGTAGCCGGTCGTGCTCAGCGTGACCGTCGTGTAGTAGATCGCGTCCACGAGACCGACCCGGCCGTCGTAGGAGTCGCGGTAGCCGTCCCGGTCGAGGTAGACCAGCAGCACCGTCCCCGCCAGCACCGCGAACGCCGCCAGGAGGCGCATCCCCAGCTGTCGCCAGGGGGAGCGCTCGGGGTCCGGCAGCTCCACCCTGCCCCCGGGACCGGGCGCCGCCGTCGGTTGGCTCACCCGCTCAGTCTTTCACGCCGACGCGCTGCCGCAGGCGCTGCACGAGCTCGTGGCGCGCCCGAGTCGTGGCGCTCTGCGGGAAGACGGCGTCGAACGCCGCGTTGACGGCCGCGCCGATCAGCACCGCGATCGCCAGCAGGTAGAGCCACAGCAGGACCGCGATCGGGGCCGCGAGCGGGCCGAAGATCGACTTGGAGTCCGCCGCCGTCACCGTCAGGACCCAGCGCAGCACCCAGGACCCGACGATCCAGCTCGCCAGCGAGAAGGTGGCGCCCGGCAGGTTGAAGCTCCAGTGCGTCCGCACCGGCACCGAGACGTGGTAGAGCGTGGCGAGGAAGCAGATGCAGACCACGATCACGGTCGGCCAGTAGAAGGCCATGAGGAAGCCGAGGTCGTCGGGGAGCCACTCCCCCAGCAGGTCGGGCCCGAGGACGACGAGGGGGATCGTCACCGCCCCGGTGAGCAGCGCCAGCAGGTAGAGGCCGAAGGAGAGCGCCCGGGTGCGCACGATCCCCCGCTCGCCGCCCAGTCCGTGCATGATCGTGATGGTGTCGACGAAGACGTTGAGCGCCCGCGAGCCCGACCAGAGCGCGAGCACGAACCCGACCGAGACGACGTCGAAGCGCCCCCCGCGCAGCACCTGGTCGATGGTGGGCGCGATCACCCCGTCGACGGCCCGCTCGGTGAGGGCCTGGGAGGCCAGGTCGATGATCGCCCGGCGCACGTCGTCGACCTGCGCCGCGGGGTACTGGTCGGAGACGAAGCCGATCGCGCCGGTGAGCGCGAAGACCAGCGGAGGGACCGAGAGCACCGCGAAGAACGCCGCCTCCGCGGCGAGCCCGGTGACCCGGTAGCGCATGCACGCGCCGAACGTCGTGACGACCAGGCGCCACGCGAGGTGACGGGCCCGCGCCGGCCACGTGCGGTCCCCCGCCGCCCGGGACCGCACGCTGGAGGACATGGGCGACACGCTATCCACTGACGGCGGCCGATCCCGGGACCGGAGGCGGAGCCGACGGGTGCGTCGTCTTCTGCCGAACGGCGTCGTGGCGACCGGTCGGCGACCTACCCTGTCGGGGCACCGCACCTCCCACCGGACAGGACCCCATGGCGACCCAGGGCAGCACCATCTTCACCGTCGGCACGTTGCTCAACCGGGCCCAGGACCAGGGGACCCCGGTGCGGGTGCTCGTCGAGGGTGTGTGGCTCGAGGGGACGCCGGTGGCGTCCGACGGGCACGGCGTCATCCTGGACAACCCCGCGGACGGGCAGTACCTCGTGCGGACCAACGCCATCTCGGTCGTCCTCTACCTGCGCGATGCCGAGCCCGAGGAGGAGGCTCCCGCGGCGGGCTCGGCTCACGCCGAGCAGGAGCGCCAGGAGCCCGCCCCCACCCGCACCGGATACGCGGCGGCGCCGCGTCGCGCGGTCGAGGCGGGGTCGGGCTCCGGCCCCTGATCCCTTCGCTCCGCGGACGTCGTCGAGCGGGGTCGCCGGGGCGACCGGGTGTGACGACGTCCCGCGGGGGGCCGGGCTCAGGCCAGGTCGAGACCCGGGTAGAGCGGGTGGCGGTCGAGGAGCTCGGCGCTCGCCGCACGCACCCGGTCGGCCACGCCGTCGCCGGTCACGTACGACGCCTTCGACGGGCCGCCGGCCTTCGTGGTGCCGGCCTGGGTGCTGCTCAGCACCTCGACGATCAGCTCGGCCACCCGGTCGAACTCGTCGTGGCCGAAGCCGCGGGTGGTCAGGGCCGGGGTGCCGAGCCGCACGCCCGAGGTGTACCAGGCGCCGTTGGGGTCGGCCGGGACGGAGTTGCGGTTGGTCACCACGCCCGCGTCGAGCAGGGCGGACTCCGCCTGACGGCCGGTGAGGCCGAACGAGCTGACGTCGAGCAGCACCAGGTGGTTGTCGGTGCCGCCGGTGACCAGCTCGGCCCCGCGGGACAGGAACCCGTCGGCCAGCGACTTGGCGTTGTCGGCCACCCGCTGGGCGTAGCCCTGGAACTCGGTGGTGCGGGCCTCCGCCAGGGCCACGGCCTTGGCCGCCATCACGTGGGAGAGGGGCCCGCCGAGCACCATCGGGCAGCCGCGGTCGACGTCGGCCGCGAACTCCTCCTGCGCCAGGACCATGCCGCCGCGAGGGCCGCGCAGCGACTTGTGGGTGGTGGTGGTGACCACGTGGGCGTGGGGCACCGGGTCCTCGTCGCCCGTGAAGACCTTGCCGGCCACGAGGCCCGCGAAGTGGGCCATGTCGACCATGAGGACCGCGCCCACCTCGTCGGCGATCTCGCGCATCTTGGCGAAGTCCACCCGCCGCGGGTAGGCGCTGTAGCCGGCGACCAGGACCAGGGGCTTGAACTCGCGCGCCTTGGCGGCGACGGCGTCGTAGTCGAGCAGCCCGGTCACGGGGTCGGTGCCGTACTGCTGCTGGTGGAACATCTTGCCGCTGATGTTGGGGCGGAAGCCGTGGGTCAGGTGGCCGCCGGCGTCGAGGCTCATGCCGAGCAGCCGCTGGTTGCCGAGCTCGTGGCGCAGGCTCTCCCAGTCGGCCTCCGTCAGCTCGTTGACGTTCTTGGCGCCGAGCCGGGCCAGCGCCGGCGTCTCGACCCGGTTGGCCAGGATCGACCAGAACGCGACGAGGTTGGCGTCGATGCCCGAGTGCGGCTGGACGTAGGCGTACGGCGCGCCGAAGAGCTCGCGGGCGTGCTCGGCGGCGAGCGCCTCGACGGTGTCGACGTTCTGGCAGCCCGCGTAGAACCGGTGACCCACGGTGCCCTCGGCGTACTTGTCGCTGAGCCAGGTGCCCATCGTGAGGAGGACCGCCGGGGAGGCGTAGTTCTCCGAGGCGATGAGCTTGAGGGAACCTCGCTGGTCGGCCAGCTCCTGCCGCGTGGCGGCGGCGATCCGCGGCTCCACGGAGGCGATGACCTCGAGGGCGGCGTCGTAGGCGGTGCTGGCGGTCTTGGCAAGGGAGTCGCTCATGACCCACAGCCTAGTGACGACGGCCGCGCGCGCCCGCGGAGGTGCCGACGTCGACTGGACCACCCCGGCGCCCCGGGTGTGACCTGTGCCTCACCTCCTGGCCGGTCAGGCGTGGCCTCCCGGAACTGCGTCCATGGACTGAGATGACTGTCCACATGTTGGAAAGCGCGCTTGTGGTGCTGCTGTCCGTCCACTGAGACTCCTTGACATGATCAGCCGCGACACCCACACGTACCTCGTGGTCCGACGCCACGTGGACTACGGGCGCACCCGCAGCATGATCTGTTGGCCCCGCTGACCTCCGCCCCCTTCCGCGCTCGACGACGCGCGCGGCCTCAGCGAACAAGGACCACCATGACTGCCACCCCTGCTCCGGCCCGCACCGCCCGCCCCCGCCCCAAGCGCGGCGAGGGCCAGTGGGCGCTCGGCTACTCCGAGCCGCTGAACAAGAACGAGCAGACAAAGAAGGACGACGACCCGCTCAACGTGCGGGCCCGGATCGTCAACATCTACTCCAAGCGCGGCTTCGACTCGATCGACCCGGCCGACCTGCGCGGCCGCTTCCGCTGGATGGGCCTCTACACCCAGCGCGCCCCCGGCTTCGACGGCGGCAAGACCGCGCAGCTTGAGGAGGAGGAGCTCGACGACCGCTTCTTCATGATGCGGGTGCGCACCGACGGCGCGATCCTGGACGCGGCGGCGCTGCGGGCGCTCGGCAGCGTCTCGGAGGAGTTCGCCCGCGGCACCGCCGACATCACCGACCGCAACAACATCCAGTACCACTGGATCGACGTGGTCGACGTGCCCGCGATCTGGGAGCGGCTCGAGGGCGCCGGGCTGACCACGGTCGAGGCCTGCGGGGACTCCCCCCGCCCCTTCCTCGGCTCCCCCGTCGCCGGGATCGCCCGGGACGAGATCATCGACGGCACCTGGGCGCTGGAGGAGATCAAGCGCCGGGCCCTGTCCAACCCCGAGTTCTCCAACCTGCCGCGCAAGTTCAAGACCGCGCTGACCGGTCACCCCAGCCACGACGTGGCCCCCGAGGTCAACGACGTCTCGTTCGTGGGCACGGTGCACCCCGAGCACGGCCCCGGCTTCGACGTGTGGGTCGGCGGCGGGCTGTCGACCAACCCGATGCTCGCGCAGAAGCTCGGCGTCTGGGTCCCCCTCGCGGAGGTGCCCGACGTGTGGGAGGCCGTCTGCGGCATCTTCCGCGACTACGGCTACCGTCGGCTGCGGTCGAAGGCGCGGCTGAAGTTCCTCGTCGCGGACTGGGGCAAGGAGAAGTTCCGCGAGGTCATGGAGAAGGAGTACCTGGGCCGGGCGCTCCTCGACCTCGACTCCCCCGCCTCGCCGGCCACGCAGGGCGACCACGTCGGCGTGCACGAGCAGCAGGACGGCCGCTTCTACGTCGGTGCCGCCCCGGTCGTGGGCCGCGTGAACGGCCGGATCCTCCTCGACCTGGCCGACCTGGTCGAGCAGTACGGCGCCACGGGCGTCCGCCTCACGGCGTACCAGAAGCTGGTGGTCCTCGGGGTCGCCGGCGCGGACACCGAGCGCTTCGTCGCCGACCTCCGCGCGATCGGCCTGGACGCCACCCCGTCCAACTGGCGCCGGAACACCATGGCCTGCACCGGCATCGAGTACTGCAAGCTCGCCATCGTCGACACCAAGAACCGCGCCCGCGACCTCGTCGCGGAGCTGGAGCGCCGCTTCCCCGACCTGGACGTCCCGGTGACGGTGAACGTCAACGGCTGCCCGAACGCCTGCGCCCGCACCCAGGTCGCCGACATCGGCCTCAAGGGCCAGCTCGTGCTCGACGACGACGGCAACCAGGTCGAGGGATTCCAGGTCCACCTCGGCGGTGCGTTGGGGCTGGGCGCCGCCTTCGGCCGCAAGCTACGCGCCCACAAGGTGACCAGCGCCGAGCTCGACGACTACGTGACCCACGTCGTCTCCGCCTTCCTCGCGGACCGCCGCGACGACGAGACCTTCGCCGCCTGGGTCGCCCGGGCGGACGAGGCCCACCTGCGCGGCGAGCGCGAGCTGGAGGCGGTCTGACATGAGCGAGCGCGCGGTGCCCTACCACTGCCCCTACTGCGGCGAGGAGAACCTGTTCCCGCAGGAGGGCCACGGGGCCTGGGAGTGCCGCTCCTGCCTGCGCGCGTTCACCGTCAAGATGCTCGGCATGATCCGTCCCGGAGGAGGTGCGGCATGAGTCTCTCCACCCAGGCCGCCCGCGCCTTCCGCGGCACCCACACCGAGGGACGCTCGCCCGAGGAGCTGCGCGAGCTGGTCTCCCACGTCGGGGCCGAGCTCGAGCTCGCCCCCGCCGAGCACATCATCGAGTGGGCCGTCGCCACCTTCGGCGACCGGTTCTGCCTGACCAGCTCGATGGGGGACGCCGTCCTCGCCCACCTGGCCAGCAAGGTCGCCCCCGGGGTCGACGTGGTCTTCCTCGACACGGGCTACCACTTCGCCGAGACGATCGGGACCCGGGACGCCGTGGAGGCGACCCTGCCGGTCAACCTGATCACGATCAGTCCCACCCAGAGCGTCGCCGAGCAGGACGCGGAGCACGGGCCCGAGCTCTTCCGCACCGACCCCGACCGCTGCTGCGCGCTGCGCAAGGTCGCCCCGCTCGCGGACGCCCTCGCCGGCTACGACGCGTGGGCGACCGGACTGCGGCGGGCCGAGACCCACAACCGGGTCATCGCGCCGGTCATCGGCTGGGACGCCCGCAAGGGCAAGGTCAAGGTGTCCCCCCTGGCCCGCTGGTCGGACGAGCAGGTCGAGCGCTACGTCGTCGAGCACGGCGTGCTCGTCAACCCGCTCGTCCACGACGGCTACCCGAGCATCGGCTGCTGGCCGTGCACCCGACGGGTGGCGCCCGGGGACGACCCGCGCAGCGGGCGCTGGGCCGGGACCAGCAAGACCGAGTGCGGGATCCACGCATGAGCGCCCGCACCCACCAGACCTCACTCCTGGACAAGATCGACAACGTCGTCGATGCACACCTCACCCGAGATGGGAGGCCATGCTGATGGCTGCTCCTGCACTGGTTGCACTCGCCCACGGAAGCCGCGACCCCCGGTCGGCGGCGACGATCAAGGCCCTGGTCGACGAGGTCCGGCGCATGCGCCCCGACCTGCGGATCGAGCAGGCGTTCCTCGAGCTGTCCCGACCGTCCTTCGAGACCACGGTCGACCGGCTCGTCAAGGCCGGCCACGACGAGATCGTCGTCGTGCCGCTGCTCCTCACCGAGGCCTACCACGCCAAGGTCGACGTCCCGCAGGCCATCGCCGAGGGTATGCAGCGCCACGAGGGTCTCAAGGTGCGCGCGACCTCGGTGCTCGGCCTCGAGTCGGCGTTCCTGGAGGTGCTGGACCTGCGGATGCGCGAGGCCCTGAAGGACGCACGGGTCCGGGAGCTCGACGCCCTCGTCCTCGCGGCGGCCGGCTCCTCCGACGCCCTGGCCAACCAGTCGGTCGCCCGCCTGGCGCGGGTCTGGGGCAGCCGTCACAAGCTGCCCGTGACGGCGGCCTTCGCGTCCGCCGCCCCGCCGGCCGCCGGTGAGGCGGTCCGGGCGTTCCGCAACCAGGGCAAGCGTCACATCGCCGTCGCCTCCCTCTTCCTCGCCCCCGGCTTCCTGCCCGACCGGGCCAAGGAGCTGGCGCTCGAGGCCGGCGCCGTCGCGGTCTCCGACCCGCTCGGCGCCCACCCCGAGGTGGCGCGGACCATCCTGGCCCGCTACGCCGTCGGCGCGGTCGAGCTCGTCCCGGTCTGACCCGGCACACCCACCGGCGAGCCGGTCGGGTGGGCGGACCGCAGAGGACCGCTCACCGGACCAGCCGCGCCAGCAGGTGCGCGAGCTGGGCGGCCGGGTCGGCGGTGACCCCGCCGTGGACCGGCCCGGGCTGCAGCACGGTGGACCGGGGAGCCTTGAGAAAGCCGAACCGCGTCCCCAACGGCTTCGTCGCCACCGCCCCCACGCGCGGGTCGCCGGCGCAGACGCCCGCCAAGAAGTCCAGGGCGGCGCAGACCCGGTCGACGTCGAGCCCCGGGTCCAGGGCGAGCAGCCGCTCGCGCGGCGCGCTCCAGGCCACGTCCAGGAAGTCGGCGGCCTGGCAGTGCAGCACGACGCCGACGTTGAGGAACTCCTCGCGCTCCGGGCGCGGCACGCACCGCAGCACGACGTACTCGTAGGCCAGCGGACTCATCGCCCCTCCCCCGGCAGCCAGGCGCGGCTGCCCAGCCGCGCATCCAGGAAGTCGACGTACGCCGCCCGCAGGGTCTCGGGCCGCGTCTCGGGGACGAATCCCAGCCACTCGTCGGGGACCAGCGCGACGACCTCGGCGAAGACCTCCCGGGAGAGGACGCCCCGGGCGTGGGCGTCGGCCAGGGCAAGGCCCGGCAGCGCGGACTCGAGGACGTGGTCGGTGACGTCCCACGGCTGGTCGGCGAAGCGGGCCGGGTCGGTCACCCGCGTGCCCCATGCGTGGTGGAAGTAGAGGGAGGCGCCGTGGTCGATCGCCCACACGTCCCCGTGCCAGAGCAACAGGTTGGGGTTGCGCCAGCTCCGGTCGACGTTGGCGGTGAAGGCGTCGAGCCACAGGATGCGAGCCGCCACCTCGGGGTCGGTGGCCTGCTCGCCGTCGAAGCCGAAGGCGCCGGGGAGGAAGTCGACGCCCAAGTTGAGCCCGACGCTGGCCACCAGCAGGTCCTGGACCTCCTCGTCGGCCTCGTAGCGGGCGATCTCGGGGCCCAGCTCCAGCGCCACGAGCCGCGGCGTGCGCAGGCCCAGCCGACGCGCGAGCTCACCGGCCAGCACCTCCGCGACCAGCACGCGCACTCCCTGCCCGGCGCCGCGGAACTTGCAGACGTAGACCCCGAGGTCGGCGGCCTCGACCAGGCCCGGCAGGCTTCCCCCCTCCCGCAGCGGGGTGACGTAGCGCGTGACTCCGACCCGGGGGATCACCGCACCACCGTCGCGGCGAGCCGGGCCTTCTCGGCCTCGACGTCGAAGTCCGCGGTCGGCCACCCGAGGTCGAGCCCGCGCAGCACCTCGAGCAGCAGCTGGCCCACGGCCAGGTTGCGGTACCACTTGTGGTCCGCCGGGACGACGTGCCACGGGGCGGCGTCGGTGTGGGTGCGCCGCAGCGCCGTCTCGTAGGCCTCGCGGTAGGCGGGCCACAGCTCCCGCTCGTCCAGGTCGCCCGGCTCGTACTTCCAGTGCTTCTCGGGGTTGTCGAGGCGCTCCTGCAGCCGCTCGCGCTGGACGGCGGAGGAGACGTGCAGCATGCACTTGAGCAGGACCACCCCGGAGTCGGCGAGCTCGGCCTCGAAGTCGTTGATCGCGCCGTAGCGGCGTTCGAGCTCGGCGGCAGGGGCGAGCCCGCGGACACGGGCGATCAGGACGTCCTCGTAGTGGCTGCGGTCGAAGACCCCGATGTGGCCCGGGGTCGGCACCCGGGACCGGATCCGCCAGAGGAAGTCGTGCGCCAGCTCCTCGGGCGTGGGCGCCTTGAAGCTGGTGATCTGCAGGCCCTGGGGGTCCACGAGACCCAGCGTCTTGCGGATCACTCCCCCCTTGCCGCTGGTGTCCATCCCCTGCAGCACCAGCAGCAGCCGTCGCTGCGAGCCGGTGGTGCGGTTGGCCCACAGCCGCTCCTGCAGATCGGCCAGCTCGTCGCCCAGCGCGGCCAGGGCCGCCTTCCCGGCGTCCTTGTCGCCGGCGAAGCCGCGCGTGGACCCGGCCAGGGCCTCGTCCAGCACCACGTGCTCCGGGTCCACCCGCAGCGCGGAGGTGTCCAGCGGGACAGGGGTGTCGTCGGCCATGGGGGAACCCTAGTCCGTCCGGCGGGCGGCCTCGAGCTCCTCCCGGACCACGGCGAAGGCCGTGCCGCTGCCGTAGCCCTTGCGCGCGAGCATCCCCACCAGCCGGCGCGTCGCCACCTCGCGGTCCAGGCGTGCCATGCTGCGCATCTTGCGCCGGACGAGCGCCCGGGCGGCCTCCACCTCGTCGTCGGGGTCGATCTCGGCGACGGCCTCCCGGACCACCTCGTCGTCGATCCCCTTGCGCCGCAGTTCCTGGGCCAGGGCCCGGCCCGCGAGCCCCTTGCCGGGTTGGCGGCTGGCGATCCAGGCCCGGGCGAACGCCTCGTCGTCGACCAGCCCGACCTCCTCGAACCGGTCGAGGAGCCGCGTCGCGACGTCGTCGGGCACGTTCTTGGCGGCGAGCTTGTCGGCGAGCTCCTTGCGGCTGCGCGCCTGCCCCGTGAGCTGGTCGAGCAGGATCTTGCGCGCCACCGCCTCGTGGTCGGCCGGCGGGCCGGCCTGGACCGGGTCCTCGGGGAGCTCCCCGGTCCAGGCGGCCACACCGTGGTGGACGTCCCCGCGCCAGGCGGGGTCGTGCCGACCCGGTCGCTCAGAAGTCACTGACCCCGATGGGCTCGTCGGAGAGGTCGTCGCCCGGGGCGTCGACCTGCGGACCCACGCCCAGCTTCTCGAGGATGCGCTTCTCGAGCTCGTTGGCGAGGTCGGGGTTGTCGCGCAGGAACGAGCGCGCGTTCTCCTTGCCCTGCCCGAGCTGGTCGCCCTCGTAGGTGTACCAGGCGCCGGCCTTGCGGACGAGGCCCGCCTCGACGCCCACGTCGATGAGCCCGCCCTCGCGGCTGATGCCCTTGCCGTACATGATGTCGAACTCCGCCTGCTTGAACGGCGGCGCGACCTTGTTCTTCACGACCTTGACCCTGGTCCGGTTGCCGACCATCTCCTGGCCGTCCTTCAGGGTCTCGATCCGGCGGACGTCGAGGCGGACCGACGAGTAGAACTTCAGCGCCCGACCACCCGTCGTGGTCTCGGGCGAGCCGAACATGACGCCGATCTTCTCGCGCAGCTGGTTGATGAAGATCGCCGTGGTGCCGGAGTTGTTCAGCGCACCCGTCATCTTGCGGAGCGCCTGGCTCATCAGGCGCGCCTGCAGGCCCACGTGGCTGTCGCCCATCTCGCCCTCGATCTCGGCACGGGGCACCAGCGCCGCGACCGAGTCGATGACGATCAGGTCGAGGGCACCCGAGCGCACCAGCATGTCGGCGATCTCCAGGGCCTGCTCGCCCGAGTCGGGCTGGGAGACCAGGAGCGCGTCGGTGTCGACCCCGAGGGCCTTCGCGTACTCCGGGTCGAGCGCGTGCTCCGCGTCGATGAAGGCCACGATGCCGCCGGCGGCCTGCGCGTTGGCCACCGCGTGCAGCGCGACCGTCGTCTTTCCGGAGGACTCCGGACCGTAGATCTCCACGACCCGGCCGCGGGGAAGGCCACCGAGCCCGAGGGCCACGTCGAGCGCGATGGCGCCGGTGGGGATCACCTCCAGCGGAGCGCGGGTCTCGTCGCCCAGTCGCATGACCGAGCCCTTGCCGAACGACTTCTCGATGTTGGCGAGGGCAGCGTCCAGCGCCTTCTCGCGATCTCCACCAGCCATGTCTGTGCCCCAATTCGTCTCGTCGGTGTGCCAGGTACGTCGTCGACGCTAGGGGGAGCCACCGACAAGCCTGATCAGCCGTGTCGTCGCTGTGGAGAACCTCGCCCCGCGTCGTACCTGCGGAGCCACCCTAGCCCGAACAGGTGTTCGAGCGTGTCAGCGGGCTTCGGCGTGTCGGACCCACTGCGGCACCAGTGCCGCCGCCAGCACCACCACGGCGGCGAGCACCGCGGCGAGGCCGGCGAGCACCGGGTAGCCCCAGGCCCCGACCACCACTCCCGCGCCCGCGCTCGCCGCCCCCGCCGTGAGGCTCATGGTCATGTCCGCCGCTCCCTGGACGTCCGCCCGCGACGCCAGGGGCGCGTGGTCGACGACCAGGGTCGAGGCCGAGATCGTGACGCAGGACCAGCCCAGGCCCAGCAGGAAGAGCCCGGCGAAGATCTGCCACGACGTCCCCTCCGGGGCCAGCGCGCACAACGCCAGCGACACCAGGAGCACCACTCCCCCGGCCCCCAGGACGGGCGCCCGCCCTGCCCGGTCGACGGCCGTCCCCACGAACGGCGAGAAGGCGAACATCCCGAGCACGTGGACCGAGATGACGAAGCCGATCACCTCGAGCCCCGCCTCGCCGTGCTCCATGTGCAGCGGCGTCATCACCATCACCGCCACCATCGTCGCGTGCGCGGCCGACATCCCCGCGGTGGCGACGCCCAGCACCGGGCGCTCGCGCAGGGCCTCGACGACCCGGCCCCAGGACGTCGTCGCGGGGCCGGCGGGCGTCACGACCGGCCCCGTGTCCAGCTCCGCGGCCGCGACCTGCCGGGCCAGCAGGAGCGGGTCGGGACGCAGCAGGAGGAGAGCGGCGCCCGCCGCCACCGCCATGCCGACCGCGCCCAGCACGAAGGGACCCGTGAGGCGGGGCACCCCCAGCACCTCCGCCAGCGCCGACGCCGGACCGGTGAGGTTGGGACCCACCACGGCGCCCAGCGTCGTGGCCCACACGACGACCGAGAGCGCCCGCGCACGGCTCGACGGCGGCGCGAGGTCGGTGGCGGCGTACCGCGCGGCGTTGTTGGAGGCGGTGGCCGCGCCGAGCAGGACCATCCCGACGAGCAGCACGAGCATGCTGCCCCAGACCCCGGCCAGCACGGCGAGCACGGCGCCGACCGCCGCCACGACGTACCCGGTGACGAGCCCGACGCGGCGGCCGGAGCGGGTCATCAGGCCGGCCAGCAGCCACGCCGCGGCCGCCGTCCCGAGCACCTGGAAGGTCTGCGCCAGGCCCGCCAGCCGCTCGGACCCGGAGAGGTCGCGCGCGAGCAGCGAGGCGGTCGCGATGCCGATGGTCATGCCCAGGGCGCCCAGCGCCTGGACCAGGACCAGGGTGGCCACCGTGCGCCGCTGCACGACGGCGACGTCGGGCAGCGCCGCCGTCTCCTGCGCGGGGTGCGTCACTTGTGGCTGTCCGGCAGCTCGAGCGCCTCCCGGACCGCGGCCCAGACCTGCTTGGGCGGCACCCCGGCGTCCAGCGCCTCGTTGACCGTGCGGGAGCCCAGCTCGGGCATCACGAAGAGCTCGGCCCACGACCGGGTCTCCGCGCCCTTCACCTGCTCGAGGCGCTCCCAGAACTCGGTGTACCTCATGCGCGGGGCACCCGGATGCTCACAGCGGGCGCCCGACGTCATGGAGGTGGTGCAGCACGTCGTGCAGGTGGTACTGCCCCAGCGTGCGCAGGGTGAAGGCGCTGCCGTTGCTGCGCAGGCCGGTGTGCGCCTCCTGCTCGGGCGTCGCGGCCGCGTAGAGCCCGGCCACCGTGCCGGCGGCCCCGAGCAGCTCGAGCTCGACCTCGACGGGGTCCTGCTCCGCGTAGCGCCCCGCCAGGGCGGCGGCGTCCTGGTCCCAGTTCGCGAACCGGACGCCGTCCTCGGCCAGCACGGCCCGGACCCTCTCGGCGAAGACCAGGTGGACGTCGCGCACGTGGCAGGCGTACTCCAGGGGCGACCACCGGTCCGGCGCGGGGCGGCGCCGGGCCGCCTCCGGGTCCCGGAGGGCGTCGCCCAGGGCCAGCGAGCTGCGCCGGAGCAGGTCGGGGAGCTCGGCGACGCCCAGGGCCGCCGCGTCGGTCCCGCACTCGGGGCAGGGCCGCTCCAGCACCCAGGTCCAGTCCTTGGTGTCGGGCGGCGGGGGGCCGAAGCGGTCAGGCACCCGCACATTGAACCAGCCGCACCTGAGACCATGTCGCCCATGCCCACCTTCTCGACCCGATCGGCGGCCGAGCGCGACCTCGCCGTGATCTCCGACATCTACACGCACGCGGTGGAGCACTCGACGGCGACGTTCGACCTCGAGCCCCCCGACCTGGACTACTGGCGGGCGCGGCTGGACGGCCAGCACCCCGGCGACCACCTGCTGGTGGCGGTGGACGAGGACGACCGCGCCGTGGGCTACGCCTACTCCTGGTCGTTCCGGCCCCGCCCCGCCTACGAGCTCACCCGGGAGACGTCGATCTACCTGGACAGCCGGGTGCGCGGCCTGGGCGTGGGCCGGATGCTCTACCCGGCGCTGCTGGAGACGATGGCGGTCTCGGGGGTGCACACCGCGGTGGCGCTGGTCGCGCTGCCCAACCCCGCGAGCGAGGCGCTGCACCGCGCCGCCGGCTTCGAGAAGGTCGGCGAGATGAAGGAGATCGGCTTCAAGTTCGACCAGTGGATCGACATCGCCTGGTACCAGAAGATGCTCGTCACCCTGCCCTGAGGCACGCTTCCCACGAGCCGGGTCCGCGGGATCCCGGGCGTCGCCTGCCTCAGGTGAGCAGCAGCTTCCCGAGCCGCCGGCGCACGACCGCGAGGCCGACCAGTCCCATCGCCAGCAGGTAGACCACGCTGACCGCCGAGGCGGCCGAGAGGTGGCCCGTGGTCAGCTCGCGGCAGAGCACGACGCCGCGGTAGAGCGGCGTGGCCTCCACGAGCCAGCGGACCACCCCGTCGCCGTACGAGCTGAGCGGGAAGAAGGTCGCAGAGAAGAGGAACAACGGCAGCTGGGCCAGGGTGATCTTGTCGAAGTCCTGGAACGACTTCATGTACGTCGTGAGCGCCATGCAGACCGCCGAGAACGCGAAGGCGATGAGCACGGCCGCCGGCAGCGCCAGCAGGCCCCACCACGACTCCACCAGCCCCATGGCGGCCATCACCAGCAGGAAGGCCGCGGAGTACGTCGACCCGCGGATCAGGCCCCACGCGATCTCGCCGCGCGCCACGTCGGCCGGGGTCAGCGGGGTCGCGAGCATCTGGTCGTAGAGCTTGTCGTACTTGAGCTTGAAGAAGACGTTGTACGTCGAGTCCATCAGCGCCCCGTTGAACGCCGACGCGGCCAGCATCCCGGGCGCCACGAAGGCGGCGTACGGGATCTCCCGGCCGTCGACGACGAACCCCTCGACCAGCGCGCCCACCCCGATGCCGATCGAGAACAGGTAGAAGACCGGCTCCAGGAATCCGGTGAGGAAGAGCTTCCAGGCCGACCGGTAGGTGATGAAGTTGCGCAGCACCAGCACCCCCGCCGCCTGGGCGGGGCCGAGCCGGGTCGCCCGCTGCGTCGTCCGCTGCGGGACCACGGCCGCCATCAGACGGCCATCCGTCGCTCGAGGCCGGTGACCGCCAGCCGCCAGCCGACGGCGGCCACCGCCGCCAGCACCAGCACGTGGAGGAGGGCCAGGGGCCAGTCGACGACGTCCAGGCAGAGCATCCGGGTCAGGCTCACGCCGTGCCACAGCGGCGTGGCCCGGGCGACCCACTCCAGCACGGGACCGAGGTTGGCGACGGGGAAGAACGCGCCCGAGAAGAGGGTCAGGGGGACGACGCCCAGCCGGTGCACGAGGCCGAAGGACTGCTCGTTGCGGACCCGCACGCTGAAGGCCATGACACCAGCGGCGAAGGCGGCGCCGAGCAGGACCAGCCCGAGCCACGCCAGGAGCGGCCCCCACCAGGAGCCGAAGACGCCGAAGGGGGCGAGCACGAGGAGGAAGACGGCGCTGGCGGAGGCGACCTTGCTGACCGCGAAGGCGAGCTGGCCGTTGACGACGTCGCGCACCGAGAGCGGAGTCGCCACCTGCGCCCAGTAGGTCTTCTGCCACTTGATCCCGCCCATCACCGGATAGGTGGTCTCCCCCACGGCGACCTGCATGACGTGGGCGGCCACGAGGCCCGGCACGACGAAGGCGAGGTACGACGTGGCGCCCTCGAGGCGGTCGGGCCCGGCGTCGACGAACCCGCCGAGGAGGACGCCCATGGCGACGACGTAGAAGAGCGGCGCGACGAAGCTGGAGACGACCCCGCCCCGCCACGTCCGGCGGTGGACGGTCCACCAGTAGTCGAGCTGGCGGGCCAGGCCCTCGCGGGCGGTCAGCCGGTCGCCGGCGCCCAGCGCCAGCGCGCCCTCGGGGCGGGTGGTGCCCGCCATCAGTCCACCAGCGATCGGCCGGTGAGGGCGAGGAAGACGTCCTCGAGCGTGGAGCGCCGGACCAGCACCGCCTGCGGGGTCAGCCCGCGCTCGTGGACCCTCGCCAGGACCTCCTCGCCGTCGTCGGAGTAGACGAGCAGCCGGTCGGGGAGCACCTCGAGCCGGGTCCCCACGTCGGCGACCTTCTCGGCGATCCGCTCGTTCTCCCCGATCCCGAAGCGCAGCTCGGCCACCTCGCGCGTGGAGTGCTCCCGGATCAGCTGCTGGGGGCTCCCCTCGGCGACGATCCGCCCCTTGTCCATCACCACGAGCCTGTCGCAGAGCTGCTCGGCCTCGTCCATGTAGTGCGTGGTCAGGACGAGCGTGACGCCGGCGTGCTTGAGGCGGTAGAGCTGCTCCCAGAGGACGTGCCTGGCCTGCGGGTCCAGCCCGGTGGTCGGCTCGTCGAGCAGCAGCAGCTCGGGCGAGCTCACCAGGCTGCGGGCGATGGTGAGCCGGCGCTTCATGCCGCCGGAGAGGTCCTCGACCCGCGCGCGGCGCTTCTCGGTGAGCTGGACGAACTCCAGCAGCTGCTCCGCCCGGTCGCGCACCTCCGCGCGCGGGATCCCGAAGTAGCGCCCGTAGACGTAGAGGTTGTCGAAGACGTTGAGCTCGTTGTCGAGGGTGTCCTCCTGGGGGCAGACCCCGAGGCGGGAGCGGATCGCCGGACCGTCGACGGCCGGGTCCATGCCGAGGATCCGCAGCTCGCCGCCGCTGACCGGGCTGACCGCCGCCACCATCCGCATGGTGCTGGACTTGCCGGCGCCGTTGGGGCCGAGGAAGCCGAAGGTCTCGCCCCGGGCCACCTCGACGTCGATCCCCCGGACCGCCTCGAAGTCGCCGAAGCTCTTGCGCAGCCCCCGCGCCGAGATCATGGAGTCGCTCACCCGCCGACCGTACAAGAGCGATGCGGCGGCGGACCGCAGCGCGGCGCCGGTGTGGGTGCCGGGTGTCAGGATGACGGGGTGCCGGTCCTCGACGCCTTCAGCGCCCCCACCCGCGAGTGGTTCCGTGCGGCCTTCGCGGAGCCGACGGCCGCCCAGGAGGGCGCGTGGGAGGCGATCCGCGGCGGCCGTCACGCGCTGGTGGTCGCGCCGACGGGCTCGGGCAAGACCCTCAGCGCCTTCCTGGCCGGGATCGACCGCCTGCTCACCGAGGAGCCGCCGGAGCCCGCGCGCCGGTGCCGCGTCCTCTACGTCTCCCCCCTCAAGGCGCTCGCGGTCGACGTCGAGCGCAACCTGCGCGCCCCGCTGACCGGGATCCGGCACACCGCGGCCCGGCTCGGCGCGGAGCTGCCGGAGGTCCGGGTGGGCGTGCGCTCGGGCGACACCCCGGCGGCCGAGCGCCGACGGCTGAGCACCTCGCCGCCCGACATCCTCATCACCACCCCCGAGTCCCTCTTCCTCATGCTCACCAGCCAGGCGCGGGAGTCGCTGCGCGGGGTGGAGACCGTCATCCTCGACGAGGTCCACGCCGTCGCGGGCAGCAAGCGCGGCGCCCACCTCGCGCTGTCCCTCGAGCGGCTGGACGCGCTGCTCCCGGCGCCGGCGCAACGGATCGGGCTGAGCGCGACCGTCCGCCCGCTCGAGGAGGTCGCCCGTTTCCTGGGCGGCCACGCGCAGGTGGAGATCGTCGCCCCGCCCAGCGAGAAGACCTGGGACCTGCAGGTCGTGGTCCCGGTCGAGGACATGACGGCCCCCGAGGAGTACGACGAGGAGTCCGGCGACCCGCGTCGCAGCCAGTCCCTGTGGCCCCACGTCGAGGAACGGGTCGTCGACCTCGTGGAGCAGCACCGCTCCACGATCGTCTTCGCCAACTCCCGCCGGCTGGCCGAGCGACTGACGGCGCGGCTCAACGAGATCGCCGTGGAGCGCGCCGCCGACCCGGACCCCGGGGCCGACGGAGGCAAGGGGGCCGAGGGTGCCACGAGCCGGCCGCCGGCGGAGGTGATGGCCCAGGCCGGGGCCACGCAGGGGGCGGCTCCCGTGCTGGCCAGGGCCCACCACGGCTCGGTCTCCAAGGAGCAGCGGGCCGTCATCGAGGACGACCTCAAGCAGGGCCGGCTCCCCTGCGTGGTCGCCACCAGCAGCCTCGAGCTCGGCATCGACATGGGGGCGGTCGACCTCGTCATCCAGATCGAGTCGCCGCCGAGCGTCGCGAGCGCGCTGCAGCGGGTCGGCCGCGCCGGCCACCAGGTCGGCGAGACCAGCCGCGGCGTCCTCTTCCCCAAGCACCGCGGCGACCTGGCCCAGACCGCGGTGGCGGTCCAGCGGATGCGGTCGGGCCAGATCGAGAGCCTGCGCGTCCCGGCGAACCCGCTCGACGTGCTCGCCCAGCAGGTGGTGGCCGCGACGGCGGTGGACGAGTGGGACGTCGAGGAGCTCTACGCACTGGTGCGCCGGGCGGCGCCGTTCACCTCGCTCCCCCGCAGCGCCTTCGACGCCACCCTCGACCTGCTGAGCGGCCGCTACCCCAGCGAGGAGTTCGCCGAGCTGCGCCCGCGCATCGTCTGGGACCGGGTGACGGGCCGGCTCACCGCGCGTCCCGGCGCGCAGCGCCTGGCGGTGACCAGCGGCGGGACCATCCCCGACCGTGGGCTCTTCGGCGTCTACCTCGTCGGCGACGGTGCGGGTCGGCGCGTGGGCGAGCTCGACGAGGAGATGGTCTACGAGTCCCGGGTCGGCGACGTCTTCGCGCTGGGCGCGAGCAGCTGGCGGATCGAGGACATCACCCACGACCGCGTGCTGGTCACCCCGGCCCCCGGCGTGCCGGGCAAGCTGCCCTTCTGGAAGGGCGACGGCCTGGGTCGGCCCGCCGAGCTCGGCGCAGCCATCGGCGAGCTCTGCCGCGAGCTCTCCTCGATGCCGGTCGCGGACGCGGTCGCCGAGGCGCAGGGGCACGGGCTGGACACGTTCGCCGCCACCAACCTCGTCCACTACCTGACCGAGCAGCGCGAGGCGACCAACGCCGTCCCCCACGACCGCCAGCTCCTCGTCGAGCGGTTCCGCGACGAGCTCGGCGACTGGCGGCTGGTGCTGCACTCCCCCTACGGGATGCCGGTGCACGCACCCTGGGCGCTGGCGATCAACGCGCGCCTGAGGGAGCAGCACGGCGTCGACGGGCAGGCGATGGCCGCCGACGACGGCATCGTGATCCGCGTCCCCGACAGCGACCAGGAGCCGCCGGGCGCCGAGCTCGTCGTCTTCGAGCCCGAGGAGGTCGAGCAGCTCGTCACCGACGAGGTCGGCGGGTCCGCCCTCTTCGCCAGCCGGTTCCGGGAGTGTGCCGCCCGCGCCCTGCTGCTGCCCCGCCGCGACCCCGGGCGCCGCAGCCCGCTGTGGCAGCAGCGGCAGCGCAGCGCCCAGCTGCTGGAGGTGGCGGTCAAGTACCCCTCCTTCCCGATCGTGCTGGAGGCGGTCCGGGAGTGCCTGCAGGACGCCTACGACCTACCGTCGCTGCTGCGCCTCCTCGGCGCGGTGCAGCGCCGGGAGGTCGCCGTCGTCGACGTCGCCACGACGCAGCCCTCCCCCTTCGCGCGGACCCTGCTCTTCGGGTACGTCGCGCAGTTCCTCTACGAGGGCGACTCGCCGCTCGCCGAGCGCCGGGCCGCCGCCCTGAGCCTCGACCAGTCCCTGCTGGCCGAGCTGCTGGGCCGCGCCGAGCTCCGCGAGCTGCTGGACCCCGACGTGCTGGCCGAGGTCGAGGCCGACCTGCAGTGGCTCAGCGAGGAGCGTCGCGCCCGGGACGCCGAGGGCGTCGTCGACATGCTGCGGCTGCTCGGCCCGCTGACCGTGGCCGAGGTGCGCGAGCGGACCCGCGAGGGCTCACCGGTGGAGGCCTGGCTCGCCGAGCTGGCGGCGAGCCGCCGGGTCGTTGAGGTGCGGATGGGCGGGCAGCAGGTCTGGTGCACGATCGAGGAGGTCGCCCGCCTGCGGGACGGCCTGGGCGTGCCCGTCCCGCAGGGGACGCCGGTGGCCTTCACCGAGGTGCAGGAAGACCCCGTCGGCGACCTCGTGGCCCGCTACGCACGCACGCACGGCCCCTTCACCACGGAGGCGGTGGCTGCCCGGTTCAGCCTGGGCGAAGCCGTCGCCCGGCACACGCTGCAGCGGCTGGCCGCCCGCGGGCGCGTGCTGGACGGCGAGTTCCGCCCCCAGGGCACGGGCCCGGAGTGGTGCGACGCCCAGGTGCTGCGCCGGCTGCGCCGACGCTCGCTGGCGCGGCTGCGCCAGGAGGTCGAGCCCGTCACCCCCGACACGCTCGCGCGGTTCCTGCCCGCCTGGCAGAAGGTGACCACCACCCGGGGCGCGCTGCGCGGCGTGGACGGTGTGGTCACCGCGCTGGAGCAGCTGGCCGGCTGCTCCGTGCCCGCGAGCGCGCTGGAGCCCCTCGTGCTGGCGGCGCGGGTCCGCGACTACCAGTCGGCGTACCTCGACGAGCTCACCGCCTCGGGCGAGGTGCTGTGGTGCGGGCACGCGGCGCTGCCCGGCAGCGACGGATGGGTCAGCCTGCACCTGGCCGACCAGGCCCACCTGACACTCCCCGACCCGTCGGAGGAGGAGCTCGACGAGCTCCAGCTGCGCGTGCTCGAGGCGCTGGCCCCGGGTGGGGCCTTCTTCTTCCGCCAGCTCTCCGACCAGGTCGGCTCCACCTCCGACCAGCGGTTGTCGGCGGCCCTGTGGGGCCTGGTCTGGGCGGGCCACGTCACCAACGACACCGTCGTCCCGCTGCGCGCCCTGGTGCGTTCCGGCACGGCCTCGCACCGCACCCGACGCGCCCCGCCGCGGACCGGGCGGATGCCGATCCGCAGCGGCCCGCCGGAGACCGCCGGGCGCTGGTCGCTCCTGCCGGCCAGGGACGCCGACCCGACCAGGCGGGCCCACGCCCTGGCCGAGCACCTGCTGGAGCGGCACGGCGTCGTCACCCGGGGCGCCGTCTCGAGCGAGCGGGTCACGGGCGGGTTCGCGGGCGTCTACAAGGTCCTGGCCGCCTTCGAGGAGTCCGGTCGCTGCCGTCGGGGGTACTTCGTGGAGGGCCTGGGCGCCGCCCAGTTCGGCACGGCGGGTGCCGTGGACCGGTTGCGGACCTTCTCCGACACCGACCGCGGCACGTCGCCACCCGAGGCGGTCGCGCTCGCGGCCACCGACCCGGCCAACCCGTACGGCGCCGCGCTCCCCTGGCCCGAGACCTCGGGGCACCGCCCCGGGCGGAAGGCGGGCGCCCTCGTCGTGCTGGTCGACGGGCACCTCACGCTGTACGTCGAGCGCGGGGGCCGGACGCTGCTCACGTGGTCCGACGAGCCCGCGCGGCTGGAGCCCGCGGCTAGAGCGCTCGCGGAGTCGGTCCGCGGCGGGGCGCTGGGCCGCCTCACCGTCGAGCGGGCCGACGGCTCCCAGCTGCTCGGTGCCGGAGAGACCCCGCTGCGCCACGCCCTGCGCGACGCGGGCTTCGTGGCCACGCCGAAGGGGCTGAGGATCCGTGCCTGAGGGGGACACCGTCTGGCGGGCCGCACGGCTGCTGGACCGCACGCTGGCCGGCCGCACCCTGACGGCCACCGACTTCCGGGTCCCCCAGCTGGCGACGCGCGACCTCGCCGGGGCGACCGTGCGGCACACGGCGAGCCGGGGCAAGCACCTGCTCACCCGGATCGAGGCGGACCGCGCGTGGACCCTGCACACCCACCTGAAGATGGAGGGCGCCTGGCAGGCCTACGGCCCGGGACAGCGGTGGCGGCGTCCGGTGCACACCGCCCGGGTGGTGCTGGAGGCGGGCGAGCGGACCGCCGTGGGCTTCTCCCTCGGGATCGTGGAGCTCGTGCCCACAGGCGACGAGCACGAGGTCGTCGGCCACCTCGGACCCGACCTGCTCGGTCCCGACTGGGACGAGGCGGAGGCGCTGCGCAGGCTCACCGAGGACCCCGACCGCCCCCTCGTCCACGCCCTGCTGGACCAGACCAGGCTGGCGGGGATCGGCAACATGTACGCCGCCGAGCTGTGCTTCACCAGCGGCGTCCGTCCGACCACGCCCGTCGCCCGGGTGCCCGACCTGACCCGGCTCGTGCGGCGCGCGAAGCTGATGCTGGAGCACAACAAGGAGCGCGCCGAGCAGTCGACCACGGGCGACCTGCGACGCGGACGACGGACCTGGGTCTACCGGCAGCGCCAGTGCCTGCGCTGCGGGACGACCGTCAGCGTCGAGCAGTCGGGTCCGCCGGGCAAGGAGCGGGCGACGTACTGGTGCCCGCGGTGCCAGCCCGACCGCTGACGCTGAGCAGAGCCCGCGCGACGAGCCCGGTCAGGCGGCCGAGGCGACGACCTCGCGGTCGGCGACGGGGCGGGCCACCTCGAGCGACGTGGTGGCTGCCAGCGCCTCCTCGTGGGCGACGGCCACGCTGGCGTCGCGCAGGACCGACGAGAGCGGTACCTCGAGCGCGGCGCACAGGGACGCCAGGAGCTCGGAGGACGCCTCCTTCTGGCCGCGCTCGATCTCGCTGATGTAGCCGAGGCTCACCCGGGCCTCCGCGGAGACCTCGCGCAGCGTCATGCCCAGCTCCATCCGCTTGTGGCGGAGGACTTCGCCGAGCGAGCGACGAAACAGCACCATGCGCGCGTCCTTCCAGGGTTCGACTCTGGGCCCCACGCTACCGGAACCCCTCAACCGGCGTCCTCCGCCACGGCGATCTCCAGCAGGCGGAGTGCCTCGCGGCAGGTGGCGGCGCGGACCCCGGTACGGTCCCCAGGCAGCACCAGGGAGTGCGAGCCGGCCCCTGCGGGGCCGGCCAGCCCCACGAAGACGGTGCCGACCGGGTGGCCCTCCTGGGTCTCGGGCCCCGCCACACCGGTGGTGGCCACCCCCCAGGTGGCGCCGAGCAGGCGACGCACCCCCGCGGCCATCTGCTCCGCGCAGCGGGCGGAGACCACGCCGTCGCGCCGCACCACCTCGTCGTCCACCCCGAGGACCTCGACCTTGACCTCGGTGGCGTAGGAGACGACGCCGCCCCGGAAGACGACGGACGCACCCGGCACGGCGGTGACCGCCGCCGCGAGCTGGCCTCCGGTGAGCGACTCGGCCACCGCGAGCGACCAGCCGCGGTCGGCCAGCCGTCGCAGCAGGGGGCGCACGAGCGCCTCGGTGCCGACGGGGACGTCGTCGGGCACGTCGGCGGGGGCATCGGGCCGGTCGAGCTCGCTCATGCCCCGATCCTAGGGACGCGACGAGGGGCCCGGGTGCGTGCACCCGGGCCCCTCGCCCCCTGCTCCCGCGGCTCCTCGGGGAGCCGCGAGACCGTCAGCGACGGTTCACGCGGAGGTTGTAGCTCTTCTTCTGCGGGTTGTACTTGTTGTTGCCGAGGTACTTGGCCCGCACGGTGTAGACGCCGGGCTTCGGCAGCCGGGGCAGGCGGACGTTCACCTTGCTGCGCGGCTTGCCCTTGACCTTGGCCAGCTTGCCGAACGCCTTGGCCTTGTAGCCCTGGCCCTTGACCACGACCTTGACCCGCCCGGCCACCTTGCCGTCGTTGTTCGCCTGGACGACGACCTTGACGCGCGGACGCGTCTTGCCCGCCTTGACGACCTTCGGGAAGACGCGGACCTGCTTGATCTTCGGGCGGGTCTTCCGCAGCTCGCGGGTGACCGTGGTGCCGGAGGGCTGTGCGACCAGCTCGATCGCCTGGGCGGCCGGCGCGGCGAACTTCACGGTGGCGGCCCCGTCGGTGACGGGCACCGTCTTGATCACCTTGCGCTTGCCGTTGGCGCGGACCCGCACGACCTCGACGCTCGTGTTCTTCGGAGCGCCGGTCGAGGCGAGGTCGAGGCCGGAGAGCTTCGTCCGGACCCGCGCACCCATCGTCACCTTGCGCGGCTTCAGGTCACGCACCTCGACCTGCTGCTTGGCGAAGTCGGGGCTGACCGGGTGGTCGCGCAGGTACTTCATCCACACGTCGCGGTCGACCAGGCCGGTGTCCTTGGCGGTCCCGTCCCGGAAGGCGGTGAAGTTGTCGCCGCCCGCGCCGAGGAACGAGAAGGTGGAGACCCTGTAGACCTTCTTGCTGTCGAGCCACTGGTCGTCGATGCGCACGGAGGTGATGCGCTCGCCGGCCGGCTGGGTCGAGTCGTAGGTCACCTCGACGTTGTCCGACAGGCCCAGGTGCAGGAACGGACGCCCGGCGCCGGCGGGCTGCCACTGCTGCTCCAGCACCCGCCGCAGCTGGGCACCGGTGAGCTCGACGGTCCAGATGTTGTTGACGAACGGCAGCACGTCGTTGGCCTCGCCGTAGGTGATCACCCCGTCGGTGTTGGCGGGGTTGCTCGCCGGGTCGCCCTGGAAGCGCAGGTCGGCGCGCAGGCCACCCGGGTTCACGATGCCCAGGTCGGGGTCGGCCACCTCGGCCGGCACCCCGTCCCGCAGGGCGTTGGCGACCAGGTCGCCGAGGGTCGACTCGGCCCCGCGGTCCTCGACCGGCTTGCCGCTGGCGTCGACGCCGGCGTAGGCGCGGGTCACGTCGGCGGTGAGCCTGCCGATCGGCTGGTTGCCGATCTCGGCTGCCTTCGCCTGCGCGGCCTTGACGATCTGGTCCACCTGAGCGACGACCGGGTTGGCCAGGTCGGCCTCCTTGGCCGCGGCCACGTTCTCGGCCTGGTACGACTTCACGTCGCCGGTGGCCGCGTCCACGGTCAGGGTGACGTGGCCGACGTTGGCGGCGTACTCACCGGTCTGCAGGATCGGCCGGGTGCCGCCGCCGGGCTTCGGGGCGTCCCAGGCGTAGACCTGGTGGGTGTGGCCGTTGAAGATCGCGTCCACGCTCGCCGGCAGCTGCGCCATCCGCTGGAACTCGCCGGCGGTGGCGGCCTCCTTCGCGTAGTCGGAGCCGGTCCCGTGGGCCGCGCCGGAGTGGAAGGTCGCGACGATCACGTCGGCCTCGCCGTTGGCCTCGTTGCCGTCGCTGAGCTTGTCGGCGACCCGGGTGACGGCCTGCACGGGCTCACCGAAGGTGAGGTCCGCGACGCCGCCCGGGCTGACCAGCGACGGGGTCTCCTCGGTGACCGCACCGACGACGGCGACCGTGAGCTCGCCGACGGTGAACTCGGCGTACTCCGGGAGGACCGGGGTCTGGGTGCCCTTCTGGTACACGTTCGCGCCGAGGTACTTCCACTTCGCGTTGGTGTTGTTGGCGATGACCCGGTCGCGCAGGTCGGCCCAGCCACGGTCGAACTCGTGGTTGCCGACGGCCGAGGCGTCGAGGCCGAGCGTGTTGAGCACGTCGATGGTCGGCTGGTCGTTGGAGACCGCCGACGTGAACTCCGAGGCGCCGATGAGGTCGCCCGCACCCACGAAGAGGTCGGAGTCGGTCTCCGACGCGTTGCGGAGGCTCTCGACCGTGGTCGCCCACTTGGTCGTGCTGGAGTTGATCCGGCCGTGGAAGTCGTTCACCCCGATGAGGTTGATGACGACGTCGTCGGCCGCCGCGGCCGGCGAGGCGGTGACCGCCACGACGCTGAGTGGTGCTGCTACCAGCCCCGTGATGATCGCCGTCGCCGAGAAGCGGCGGCCCGAGCTTCTGATCGCTGACACAGTCTGTTCCCTTGTTCGGTGGACAAGTGATCCTGGCCACCATAACCAGAGGGACGGGTGTGAAAGCCAGTCAGAGGCTCCGAGTGCCTGCCTCCGAGGCGCGCGCCGACCGGTGCCGGCGGACGTCCCGGACGAACTCCCAGCCCGACCACAGCGTCATGGCGACGGCGCCCGCGAGCACGACCTGGCCGAGGAGGAAGAGCAGCTCGCCCGGGGTCCCCCAGGCGTCGAACGCGCCTCCGTGCGCCTCCCCGTGGGGCAGGGGCCACAGGAGGAGGCCGAGCGCGAGACCCTGCAGCATGGTCTTGACCTTGCCGCTCTGGGACGCGGCCATCACCACGTCGGAGAGCACCGAGAGCCGCAGCAGGGTGACGCTCCACTCCCGCACCAGGACCACGGCCGTCACCCACCACCAGACGTCCCCGACCAGCGAGAGGCCGATGAAGGCCATGCCCGTGATCGCCTTGTCGGCGATCGGGTCGGCGATCTTGCCGAAGTCGGTCACGATGTCGTACTTGCGGGCCAGGTCGCCGTCGATCTTGTCGGTGATCATGGCGACCGCGAAGAGGGCGAAGGCGACCCATCGCCACGTCACCGAGTCGCCGCCGTCCTGCAGCAGCGCCCAGCCGAAGACCGGCACGAGCAGGATCCGCAGCGTCGTCAGCGCGTTGGGCACGTTGAGGTTGCTGGTCCGTCGCGCCTCGGCGGTCATCGGACAGCCCCCTGCACCCGGGCCACCAGGTCCACGCCCACCGTGTCCACGACCTCGGCCCGCAGCAGGTCTCCGACCCGCGCTCCCGCCGGGGCGCCGGTGAGGGTCGTCGTGCCGTCCACCTCGGGGCCCTGGTGCCGGGCGCGGCCCTCGACCACGCCGTCCTCGACCGACTCGACCAGCACCTCGACCTCCTCCCCCAGCCGCTCCTCGGCGCGCTGGGCAGTCAGCTCCTCCACCAGGGCGGTCACGTGCGCCACCCGCGCGGCGACCTCGTCGGCGTCCAGCTTGCCGTCGTAGCCCTCGGCCTCGGTGCCGTCCTCGTCGGAGTAGCCGAAGACGCCCGTGACGTCGAGCCGCGCGGCCTCCAGGAAGTCGCACAGCACCTCGAGGTCGTCCTCGGTCTCCCCCGGGAAGCCCACGATGACGTTGGAGCGGACGCCGGCCAGCGGCGCCTCCCCGCGGACCCGCTCCAGGAGGCCCAGGAAGCTGTCGGGGTCGCCGAAGCGACGCATCCGGCGCAGCACCGGCGCGCTCGCGTGCTGGAAGGACAGGTCGAAGTAGGGCACGACGCCCTCGGTGCCTGCGATCGCCTCGACCAGGCCCTGCCGGGTCTCGGCGGGCTGCAGGTAGGAGACGCGCACCCAGTCGATCCCGTCGACCGCGGCCAGCTCGGGGAGCAGCGTCTCGAGGAGTCGCAGGTCGCCCAGGTCCTTGCCGTAGGAGGTGGAGTTCTCGCTCACCAGGAAGAGCTCGCGCACCCCCTGCTCGCCGAGCCACCGGGCCTCGGCGAGCACGTCGGACGGGCGACGGCTCACGAACGAGCCGCGGAACGCCGGGATCGCGCAGAAGGCGCACCGGCGGTCGCAGCCGCTCGCCAGCTTGAGCGGCGCCATCGGGCCACCCTCCAGCCGGCGGCGCAGCACCCGGGGCCCGCTGGCGGGCGCCACGGCGGGGTCCAGGTCGGGGACCGCGTGCCCGGGCACCGTCACGTCCGCCACCGCCGCCCGGTCCACCGGGGAGATCGGCAGGAGCCGACGGCGGTCGGACGGCACGTGCGGGACGTGCTTCTCCCCCGCCACGATCGAGCGCAGCCGGGCGGCGATCTCGGGGTAGTCGTCGAACCCGAGCACCGCGTCGGCCTCGGGCAGCGACTCGGCGAGGTCCTGGCCGTACCGCTCCGCCATGCAGCCCACGGCCACCACCGCGCGGGTCGTCCCGTGCGCCTTGAGGTCGGCCGCCTCCAGCAGCGTGTCGACCGAGTCCTTCTTCGCGGCCTCCACGAAGCCGCAGGTGTTGACCACCACGGTCTCCGCGGACTCCGGGTCGGCCACCAGCCGGAAGCCGTCGGCCTCCAGGCGTCCTGCCAGCTCCTCGGAGTCGACCTCGTTGCGGGAGCACCCGAGGGTCACCACCGCCACACTCATCGGCGCCCCTGGGGCGTCCGTCCTCTGCATGGTCATAGGAGGTCGAGTATGCCGTCCCGGACCCCGCGGAGCGGATTCGCCGGGCCCGTGACGTCAGTCGCCCGCGTAGGTGCCCTGCGCCGCGATGCCCGGCTCGCCCACCGGGCCGCGGTCGACACCGTTGACCTGGACCGTGACGGCGCCGTCGCTGGACTGGACCCGCACGGGCGGGGAGGCGTCCACCGTCCGGCTGTCGCCGATGGCGAGGTTGCCCTGGAAGACCACGGCCCCGGAGCTGTCGCGCACCACGACTCGGGCCCCTCCCGCGGGCGCGGCCACGACGATCGGCACCGGGTCGGCCGCCACGGCGCTGCCCGCGTGCGGGCCGCCGGAGCCGTTGAGGACGGGGGCCTGGGTGAGGTCGGACGGCGTGTCCATCACGAGGCGGGCCACCGACCACGCCAGCACCAGGGCCATCACCGCCGCCACCAGGATCGACCAGTTCGCACCGCCGCGGGTCCCGCGGATCGGGCCGTGCGCCCCGGTGGCGAGCTCCGCCTCGAAGACCCGTCGCGGGTCGATCGGGGCGTGGGCGTAGCGCTCCTCGTAGGTCGCCAGCAGCGGGGCCACGTCGACCCCGAGCACCCGGGCCAGGGTCCTGAGGTGTCCCCGGGCGTAGAAGTCCCCACCGCAGGGGACGAAGTCGTCGACCTCGAGGGCCTCGATCACGTGCGGGCGGATCCGGGTCCGCTCGGCGAGCTGGTCGACCGAGAGCCGCAGCCGGGTGCGCGCGGCCGCCAGCTCGGGACCGACCACGGGGTCGCGCGCCGGCTCCACGGCGAAGTCGTCGAAGACCACGGGGGCCACCGGGTGGCCGCCCCGGGCGATCGGCCGGACGCGGTCGCCCCACGTCTGGGTGTCCTCCACCAGCTCCACCGCGGAGGGCAGCACCACGGTCTCGTCCTGCGCCGCGTCACGGCGGACCTCCGCACGCGCGGGCTGGGCCACCTCGCGCCCCGGCTCGGGGGCCGGCGACGCCTCGAGCGACCCGGCGAGCGCCTCGTCCGACGCCTCCGGAGAGACCTCGTCCGCGACGCCGTCCGACCCGGCCTCGTCCGCTTCGACGTCGTCGGGCGACACCTCCTCCGTGCGCGTGCGGCGGCGGCCCAGCGGGGCCGAGACCCGCGTCAGGGCACCGGCGAGCAGCGGACGCGGGTCGCGCAGGCGCGGCGTGCGCGCGGCCCCGGACTCCTCCGTGCCCTCCGTGGACGGCTCGGCACCGGCCGGCGACGCCCCCCGCTCCGCAGACGTCGAGGACGACGTGGGCTCAGCGAGCTCCGCGGCCTCCGGGGCGGCCGTCGCGAGGTCGGCCGTCGCGTCGGCGTCTGCCGCGCCCGAGCGCGCCTGCGGCGCGTGGACGACGACCTCCGCGCCCCGGTCGGCCAGCCGGGTGAGCGCCTCGGTGACGTCGACCCCCTCGCTGCTCACGCGGGTGGTGAGGCCCAGCGGCAGGGCGAGCGGACCGCCGTACATCCGGGTGGCGACCTTCGCCTGGCGACTGCCGGACCGGTCCAGCTCGGCGAGGAGCAGGTCGGGGTTGCGGGGCACGACGACCAGCCGGCCGTCCCGCAGCAGGCCGCGACGGGGCGTGTGCTCGACCCGCTCGACGGCCGACCAGGGCAGCCCCCGCCACGTGCGGCCGAGCCGGACCCGGACGCCCTGGGCGTCGGCGACGAGCAGCGGGGTGCGGGCGTCGAGGAAGGACGCGAGCCACGTGCCGGCGAGGACCCCCATCACCCCCACCAGGGCCCAGTCGAGGATCGTGCCGGTGCTCGTGGCCCGGGCCAGGTAGGCGATCGCCACGGCGGCCGACAGGCCCCCGACGGCGGCGGCCAGCCCGGCGTTGCGGCGGACCTCGACGAGTCCGGCGGCCAGCCGCAGCGCCGGACCGTCCGTCCCGTCCCCGGCGCCGGCCTCGTGGTCGAGGTGCTCCTCGGCTGCGCTCATCGCTCCCCCTCCAGTGTCGCGATCACGGAATCGATCTCGTCGGGCTTGACCAAGACGTCCCGGGCCTTCGAGCCCTCGCTCGGGCCGACCACGCCGCGGCTCTCCAGGATGTCCATGAGCCGACCCGCCTTGGCGAAGCCGACCCGCAGCTTGCGCTGCAGCATCGAGGTCGAGCCGAACTGCGTGGAGACCACGAGCTCGATGGCCTGGACGACCAGCTCCATGTCGTCGCCGATGTCGTCGTCGAGCTCGCGCTTGGCAGACGCCGGCGCGGTGACCTCCTCGACGTAGGTCGGCTCGAGCTGGTTCTTGCACGCCGCCACGACCTGGTGCACCTCGGCCTCGGTGACCCACGAGCCCTGCACCCGGACGGGCTTCGAGGCGCCCATCGGCAGGAAGAGCCCGTCACCCTGGCCGACCAGCTTCTCGGCACCCGGCTGGTCGAGGATGACCCGGCTGTCGCCGAGGCTGGAGGTGGCGAACGCGAGCCGGGACGGCACGTTGGCCTTGATCAGTCCGGTGACGACGTCGACCGACGGGCGCTGGGTCGCGAGGACGAGGTGGATGCCCGCCGCGCGGGCCAGCTGGGTGATCCGGACGATCGCGTCCTCGACGTCCCGCGGGGCGACCATCATGAGGTCGGCGAGCTCGTCGACGATGACCAGGAGGTAGGGGTACGGCGAGAGCTGGCGCTCGCTGCCGGGCGGCACCTCGACCTTGCCCGCCCGGACCGCCTTGTTGAAGTCGTCGACGTGCCGGAAGCCGAAGTTGGCCAGGTCGTCGTAGCGCATGTCCATCTCGCGCACCACCCACTGGAGGGCCTCCGCGGCCTTCTTGGGGTTGGTGATGATGGGCGTGATCAGGTGCGGGATGCCCTCGTAGGCGTTGAGCTCCACCCGCTTGGGGTCGACCATGATCATCCGGACCTCGTCGGGCGTGGCCCGCATCATGATCGAGGTGATCATCGAGTTGATGAAGGACGACTTGCCGGAGCCGGTCGCACCCGCCACGAGCAGGTGCGGCATCTTCGCCAGGTTGGCGACGACGAAGCCGCCCTCGACGTCCTTGCCGAGGCCGGCGATGAGCGGGTGGTGGTTGGAGCGGGCGGTCTCCGAGCGGAGGACGTCGCCGAGGGAGACGATCTCCTTGTCGGTGTTGGGGATCTCGATGCCGATCGCCGACTTGCCGGGGATCGGGCTGAGGATCCGGACGTCGGCCGAGGCCACGGCGTAGGCGATGTTCTTCGACAGCGCCGTGACCTTCTCCACCTTGACCGCCGACCCGAGCTCGACGACGTACCGCGTGACCGTCGGGCCACGGGTGTAGCCGGTGACCTGCGCGTCGATCCCGAACTCCTCCAGCACCTGCTGGAGCCGGTCGACGACCGCGTCGCTCGCCTTGGAGCGGGCCTTGTGGACCGAGCCCGGCTTGAGCACGTCGCTGGCGGGCAGGGTGTAGGTGATGTCGCCCGACAGGGCGAGCTGCTCGACCCGGGGCGGCAGCGGCGTGTGCGGGGGCGGCTCGACCTCGCCGGTGGCGGCGTCGTCCTCGGCGGCCGCGGTAGCGGCGTCCAGGATCCCGAGCCCCGCGTCGCCCTCCTGCAGCGCGACGTCGACCGGGTCCGGCTTGCGCCGGCGCTTGCGCACCTCGCGCTCCTCGAGCACCGGCGAGTCGTAGGCGGGGTCGCCCATGTCCTCGTCGACCGGCAGGCTGCGTCGGCGCTGCCGCACGGGCCTCGCCTCCAGCCCGTCGGGCTCGGCCTCCGGGGCCGCGGAGCGGCCCAGCAGGCGGTCGCGCAGGGCCGCGAGGCGGACCGGGACCTGGTAGAGCGGCGTCGCGGTGATCACCAGGACGCCGAAGACGGCGAGCAGGGCCAGGAGCGGGACGACGACCCAGGGGGTGCGGAGCAGGTCGAGCAGCAGGCTCGAGACCACGAAGCCGACGGCACCGCCGGCCTGCTGCAGGTCCTTGGCGTCCCCCACGCTGGGCTGCGGGTTGCCGTTGGCGATGTGCACGATCCCCAGCACGCCCAGGACGAACGCCGACCAGCCGATCACCTGGCGCCCGGCCGGGCCGTTGTGCTCGGGGTCGCGCAGGGTGCGCCAGCCGAGGTAGGCCAGCCAGAGCGGGACCGCCCAGCCGACCTTGCCGACGCTGCCGGCGGTGAGGGAGCGGACGAGGTCCATGGCGCCACCGGGCGGCTGCCACCACACGGCGCCGGCGACCACGAGGGCCGCGCCGAGGAGGAACAGCCCGACGCCGTCGCGGCGGTGCGCGGGATCGAGGTCGCGGGCCCCGTGGCCGACGCTGCGGGCCGTGGCCCCCACCCCGTGGGCCAGGCCCAGCCAGGCCGAGCGCACGCCACGGCCGAGCGCGCCGAAGCCGCGCGAGACGGGTCCGGGCCCGTTGCGGACGGCACGGGGCGCGGGACGGCGCGCGGCGGACTTCGCGGGCGACTTCTGGGGTCGCGAGGGGCTCTTGCCGGCTCGGCTCGAGCCAGTACTCCGGGATCGGGCGCTCGAGGGCTTCTTGGACGCGCTCGAGCTCCGCGACCCCGGCGGGGAAGACGTACGGGTCGCCATGCTCAGGACAGTAGTCGAACCGTCACTCCAGTCACACGCACCACAGCGTGCGTGTCGCGGGCCTCAGCCCAGCGAGGCCAGCCAGGGCTGGACGACCAACGCCGTGGGCAGCACGAGCACCGCCCAGGAGGCCAGGACCAGCGCGACTCCCTGCGCGCGGCGCGGCCGCCGGTCGGCCAGGACCCGCACCCGCTCGACGAGGTCGGAGCCGGAGGCCCCCATGGAGCCGGCCGGGACCCGGCCGTGGGCCATCGCGAGCAGCGCGGCGCCCAGGTCGTGGGCGCGTCCGACCTTGAGCGCCGCGCGGTCGGCGAGGATCTCGACCAGCAGCTGCACCTCGCGCAGGGCCGCGTCGCTGCTGACCCAGCGGGGGAAGGCCCGGTGCAGCACGGTGAACGCCTCGAGGACGAGGTCGTGCCGGGCGGCCAGGTGGGCGCGCTCGTGGGCCAGCACGGCGTCCAGCTGGGCGGGCTCGAGGTGCTCCAGCGTGGCGGCCGAGACCACGACCCGGGAGTGGGCCACGCCCGGCAGGCAGTAGGCCACCGGGACGTCGTGCTCGAGCACGTGCAGGTCGTCGTGCCGGCCGGCCACGAGGTCCACCTGCTCGCGGTGCTCGCGGCGCAGCGTCCGCAGCGACGTGCCGACCCGGTGCCCGGAGAGCAGGAGACGGGCGGCGACCACGAGCGTGACGGTCAGGGCGAGGACGGCCACGACGCCCCCGACCGGCCCGGGCTCCTCCCGCAGGGTCTGGCCGGTCGCCAGCGAGAGCCCGGCGCCCAGGGCGGCGAGGACGGCCGCGAGCGCGACGGCCTGCCAGAGCGTCATGGCGGCGAAGGGGGTGAGGTGCAGGCGCGAGGCCCGGGCCATGAGCGCCGGGACGGGGCCGGCCAGCGCGACGGCCAGCGCCCCCAGCACCAGGGGGGTGAGGTCCACGCCGGTCACGACTCCAGGGCGGCGAGGGCCTTCCGCAGGGCCGCCAGGTCCTCGGCCGAGGCGTCCTCGACGAAGGCCACCAGCGCCGGGGCGCGCTCGCTGCTGCCGAGGTCGGCGAGGGTGTCCCGCATCAGGTCGGCGGTCATCTCGGCCCGCGTCGCCTGGGCCCGGTACCGGTAGGCGCGCCCTTCCTTCTGCTGGACCACCACGCCCTTGCGCGCCAGCCGGTCCATCACCGTCATCACCGTCGTGTAGGCGACGTCGCGCCCCTCGGAGAGTCGCCCGTGCACCTCGCGCACCGTGGCGTCGGCGTCGGGCCCGAGGTCCCAGAGCACGTCCATGACGGCGCGCTCCAGCTCGCCGAGGCCGGCCTTGCCGGCACTGCCGGGAGCGGTCCGGGTGGTCCTGGTGGTCCTGTCCGTCTTGCGCACGGACCCAGCATACCTACGGATCCCCGTAGTACTACCCATCTCGTACTACCCGGCACGTACTACCCGGCACGTACTACCGGACACGTACTACCGGACACGTACTACGCCAGACGTACTACCGTGTGTAGTATCCAACCGCCGCCGGGCCCCACCGGCGCGTTCGACAGCTGGAGGCAAGGTGGACGTCCTCGAGATCGCTCGGTGGCAGTTCGGCATCATCACCGTGTACCACTTCCTCTTCGTCCCGTTGACGATCGGCCTCACGGCCCTGGTCGCCGGGATGGAGACCGCGTGGGTGCGCACGGGCAAGGAGGAGTACCTGCGGCTCACGAAGTTCTTCGGGAAGCTCTTCCTCATCAACTTCGCCCTGGGCGTCGTGACCGGCATCGTGCAGGAGTTCCAGTTCGGGATGAACTGGTCCGACTACTCCCGCTTCGTCGGGGACGTCTTCGGGGCCCCGCTGGCCATCGAGGGCCTGCTCGCGTTCTTCCTCGAGTCGACCTTCCTGGGTCTGTGGATCTTCGGCTGGGACAAGCTCCCCCGCGCGCTGCACGCCGCCTGCATGTGGCTGGTCCACCTCGGCACCCTCGCCTCGGCGTACTTCATCCTGGCCGCCAACAGCTGGATGCAGCACCCGGTCGGGCACGACTACAACCCCGAGACCGGCCGCGCCGAGCTCGTCGACTTCTGGGCCGTGATGTTCAACAAGGTCCAGCTCGTCACCTTCCCCCACGTGGTGCTCGCGGCCTACATGACCGCCGGCGCCTTCATGGCCGGCGTCGGCGCCTACCTCTACGTGAGCCGACGGCACCGCGACGACCAGCCGCTCTACCGCAAGGCGATCCGGATCGGCGCCGTCACCGCGCTGGTCGCGGGCCTCGGCGTCACCGTCTCCGGCGACGTCCAGGGCAAGATCATGACCGAGGTCCAGCCGATGAAGATGGCGGCGGCCGAGGCGCTCTACGACACCACCAGCAACGCCCCCTTCTCCGTGCTGACGCTGGGCCGCCTGGACGGCTCCGACCCGCAGCACCTCATCGAGGTCCCCGGCCTCCTGTCGTTCCTCGGCACCGGCTCCTTCGACGGCGAGGTCCAGGGCATCAACCAGCTCCGCGAGCAGTACGCCGAGACCTACGGCCAGGACCCCGGCGCGGCGTACTACCACCCCACCGACTACGTGCCGGTGATCCCGGTGACCTACTGGTCCTTCCGCTTCATGATGGGCCTGGGCTTCGCGGTCGCGGCCGGCGCCGCCCTGCTCCTCTGGGCCACCCGCAAGGGGCGCACCCCGTCGGGCCGCTGGCTCGCTTGGCTCGGCCTGGCCCTCCCGATCGGCGCCGTCGCCGCCAACTCGTTCGGCTGGATCTTCACCGAGATGGGCCGCCAGCCCTGGGTCGTCTTCGGCCTGATGACCACGCAGTCCGGCGTCTCCCCCGGCGTCTCCGTCTTCGAGGCCGCGACGTCGTTGATCGTCCTCACCCTGTTGTACGCGGTGCTGGCCGTCGTGGAGCTCGGCCTGCTGGCCAAGTACGTCAGGATCGGCGCCGAACCGTTCGTCGAGCCGCCCCAGGTCCCCGTCGGCGGAGCCGACGACGACCGTCCGATGGCCTTCGCCTACTGAGGGAGAGAGACCCATGGAGCTCACCACCGTCTGGTTCGCCCTCATCGCGATCCTCTGGATCGGCTACTTCACCCTCGAGGGGTTCGACTTCGGGGTCGGCATGCTGCTGCCGGTCCTCGCCCGCGACGAGCGGGAACGCCGCGTCATGTACAACAGCATCGGCCCCACCTGGGACGGCAACGAGGTCTGGGTGCTCGTGGCCGGCGGCGCCACCTTCGCCGCCTTCCCCGAGTGGTACGCCACGCTCTTCAGCGGCTTCTACCTCCCGCTGCTGCTGATCCTGGTCGCCCTGATCGTGCGCAACCTCGCCTTCGAGTACCGGGGCAAGAAGGACGACGACGGCTGGCGAACCCGCTGGGACGTCGCCGCGATCCTCGGCTCCTGGCTGCCCGCCGTCCTGTGGGGCGTCGCCTTCGCCAACATCGTCGCCGGCGTCCCGATCGACGCGGAGAAGGAGTTCACGGGCAACCTCTTCACCCTGCTCAACCCGCTGGGCCTCCTCGGCGGCGCCGTCACCGCGGCGCTGTTCGCGACCCACGGGGCGCTCTTCCTGGCGCTGAAGACCGACGGGGAGATCCGGCACCGCGCCCGGGCGCTCGCCGGACGGCTGGGGGTCCTGGCCGCCGGGCTGGCGGTGGTCTTCATGCTGTGGATCCAGCTGCGCACCGGGGACGCGGCCTCGGCCGTCGCCTTCGTGCTCGCCGCCCTCACCCTGGTCGGCGCCCTGGTGGCGAACCTGGCGGGTCGCGAGGGCTGGGCCTTCACCGGGACCTTCGCCACCATCGCGCTGGCCGTCGCCGGCCTCTTCCTGGCGCTCTTCCCCGACGTGATGCCCTCGACCACCGACGCCGCGTTCTCGCTCACCACGACGAATGCCGCAGCCACGGCGTACACGCTCAAGGTGATGACGTGGGTGGCGGTGGTCTTCACGCCGATCGTGCTCGGGTACCAGGCCTGGACCTACTGGGTCTTCCGCAAGCGGATCAGCGTCGACAGCATCCCCGCCGTGGCCGTGCCCGTCGCCCCGGCCGAGCCCGCGGAGCGCTGACCCCGTGGCCAAGCCCCTGGACCCGGCGCTCCTCCCCCACCTGCTGCCGGCCCGGCGCCACCTGGCGTCGGGCCTGGTGGCCGGGGTCGTGGGCGGGCTGCTGGCCGTCGCGCAGGCGTTCGCCGTCGGTCACCTGATCGTCCGGCTCGTCGACGACCCCGGGGGTGCGGGCTGGCTGGAGGGGCTCCGGGGCCCGGCGCTCGCCCTGGCCGCGGTCGTGGCGCTCCGGGCGGCGTGCGCCTTCGTCGTCGACGTGAGCGGCGCACGCGCCGCCGCCGTCGTCTCCGGCACCCTGCGCCGCCGGCTCCTCGAGGCGGCGGCCCGGATGGAGCCGCTGGCACTGTCCCGGCACCGCACCGGCGCGCTCGCCGCCCTCGCCACCCGGGGCACCGCCGCGGTGGAGCCCTACCTCACGCGGTACCTCCCCTCCCTCGTCCTCGCGGCCGTCCTGCCGGCGGCGACCGTGGCGGCGATCTTCTGGCTGGACTGGCTCTCGGGGCTGATCGTGCTCGCCACCCTCCCCCTCGTGCCCGTCTTCGCGGTCCTCATCGGCCTGAGCACCAGGGACCGCGCCGACCGGCAGTGGCGCCAGCTCTCGGCGCTCTCGGGGCACTTCCTCGACGTGGTCCGCGGGCTCCCCACCCTCGTCGCCCACCGCCGCGCCGGCGCCCAGTCGGCCGCCATCCGCCGGATCACCGACCGCTACCGCCGGGCCACCCTCGACACGCTCAGGGTCGCCTTCGCCTCCTCGGCCGCGCTCGAGCTGATCGCGACGCTCTCCGTGGCACTCGTCGCCGTCTGCGTCGGGCTCCGGCTGGCTGCCCAGGGCATCGACTTCCCCACCGCCCTGGTCGTCCTGCTCCTCGCCCCCGAGGCGTACTGGCCGTGGCGCCGGGTGGGCGCCGAGTTCCACGCGGCCGCCGAGGGCACGGCGACCTTCGCCGCGGCGACCGAGCTCCTCGCCTCCGCCCCGCCCGAGGCCGGGGCCGCAGACGACCGGGCCCTCCCCCACACCGCCCCCGTCCGGCTGGCCGTCCTGGGCGTGGGGCTCACCTACCCCGGTCGCGACGAGCCCGCCCTCGCCCCCCTGACCCTGGACCTGCCCGCCACCGGCCTGGTGGCGGTCGCGGGCCCGTCGGGCGCGGGCAAGTCGACCCTCCTGGCCCTCCTGGCCGGCGAGCTCACCCCCACCGTCGGCACGGTCCTCGTGGACGACCTGCCCCTCGACCCCTCGCGCCGGGCACGGTGGCGCGCCACCGTGGCCACCGCCCCGCAGCGGCCGTGGCTGACCGCCGGGAGCATCGCCGACAACCTGCGCGTCGCCCGGCCCGGTGCCGACGACGCCGCCCTCTGGCGCGCCCTGGCCGCGCTCGACCTCGCGGAGGTCGTGAGCGACCTCCCGCGCGGGCTGGACACCCCCCTCGGCGACGACGGCGCCGGCCTCTCGGCCGGGCAGCGGGCCCGGCTCGGCCTGGCCCGCGTCGTCCTGGCCGACCGCCCGGTGGTCCTGCTCGACGAGCCGAGCGCCCACCTGGACCGGGAGACCGAGGCCGTCCTGCTGCGGACCCTGCGGGTGCTGGCGCGGGACTCCCTGGTCGTCGTGGTCGCCCACCGGGACGCGGTGCTGGACGCCGCGGACCGGGTGGTGGAGCTCCGCGCCCCGGAGCCGGCTGGGGCGCCGCCGCCCGCCGGCCCCACCGCGTCCTGCGACGCCGAAGGTCCCGCCGCTGCCCGCCCCGGCGCACGCGAGCGGGACGCCGCTCCGGACGCCGCCCCGGCGCCCGCGCGCTTCGGGCTGCGCACCGGCACCCTGCTCGGCGCGCTGTCTGCCGCCTCGGGCGTCGCGCTCACCGCCACGGCCGCGTGGCTGATCACCCGCGCCGCCGAGCACCCGCCCGTGCTCATGCTCATGGTGGCCATCGTCGGCGTGCGCACCTTCGGCCTCGCGCGCCCGGTGCTCCGCTACGCCGAGCGTCTGGTCTCGCACGACGCGGCGCTGCGACTGCTGGCCAAGCGCCGGGCCGAGGTGTACGACGTCCTGGTCCCGCTGGTGCCCGGGCGTCTCGGCACCCGGCGCGGCGACCTCCTGGCCGGCGTGGTCGACGACGTGGACGCGCTGGTCGACGAGCAGCTGCGGGTCCGTCAGCCCCGCTGGACCGCGCTGCTGGTGGGTGCGCTCGCCGTCCTGCTCTCCTCGCTCGTGCTGCCGGCTGCCGGCGCCGTCGTGGCCGCCGTCTGCCTGGTGGCGGCGGCCGGGCACCTGGTCGCCCTGCGGGGCGTGCGACTCGCCGAGCCCGCGTTCGTCGCCGCCCGCGCCGAGGTCTCGACCCGGGTGGAGGCGGTGCTGCACAGCGTCCGCCAGCTCGAGCAGTGGCAGGCCACGGGCCGGGCGCTGGACGGCGTCGACGCCGCGGGCGCCGCGCACGGCGCGGCCGCGGTCCGGTCGGCCCGCGCGACCGCCCTGGCCCGGGCGCTGCCCGCCCTGGCCTGCGGCCTCGGTGTGCTGGCCGTGGCACGGGTCGTGGCCGACCCCCTGCTCGCGGGCGAGGTCTCCCCGGCCATGGCCGCGCTGCTGGTGATGCTCCCGCTGGCCCTGCAGGACGTCTTCCTGCCGCTGGCCGACGCCGGCGCCGTGGCCGTGCGCACCCGTGCGGCCGCCGCACGGCTCTCGCACATCGCCGCGCAGCGCCCGGCCGTCGTGCCCGATCCGTCCCGGGCCGTCGGACGGGTGGGCCCCCACCCGGCGGGGGCGCTGGAGTCGGTGACGGCGGGCTGGGACGAGCGCCCGGCGTTCCGCGGCCTCTCCCTCGACCTCCCGCCGGGCGCCCGGGTGGGCCTCGTCGGGCCCAGCGGTTCGGGCAAGTCGACGGTGGCCGCCCTGCTGATGCGCTTCCTCGACCCCGTCGCCGGCCGGGTCACCTGGGACGGCACCCCGGCGACCGACCTCGACCCCGACGCGCTGCTCGGCGCCGTGGGGCTCGTGGACGACGACCCGCACGTGTTCGCCACCACCCTGGTCGAGAACGTCAGGCTGGCGCGACCCGACGCCGACGACGGCCAGGTGCTGGCCGCGCTGGAGGAGGCCCGGCTGGGCGACTGGCTCCGCGCGCTCCCGCACGGCCTGGACACCATGCTGGGCGAGGGACACGCGCACGTCTCCGGCGGCGAGCGGGCCCGGCTCGCGCTGGCCCGCGCCGTGCTCGCCGACCAGCCCGTGCTGGTCCTCGACGAGCCCACGGCCCACCTCGACTCCGCGACGGCCGCGGCGGTCGCCGAGGCCCTCCTCGCCGGCACCGGGCGGTCGGTCCTGTGGATCACCCACGGCACCGTCGGCCTGGACGCGATGGACCACGTCGTGGCCCTCTCCCCCGAGGTCAGTCCCGGGCGCTCCCGGACGGAGGGCGCAGCGGCAGGCGCACGGTGAAGGTGCTCCCGACCCCGAGCTCGGAGTCGACCTCGATGGTGCCGTCGTGGAGCTCCACGATCCGCCGGGAGATCGCCAGGCCCAGGCCGGTGCCCGGCACCGACAGCGCGTCGGGGTTGGAGGAGCGGTGGAAGGGCGAGAAGAGGTGGGCCTGGTCCTGCCGCGAGATGCCGAGGCCCTGGTCGGTCACGGCCACGAAGGCCGTCCGCCCCGCCTGCCCGACCTCGACCGCGACGCCGCCGCCCGGGCGCGAGTACTTGACCGCGTTCCCGCAGATGTTCTCCACCACCCGCCGCAGCTCCTCGGGGTCGCCGAGCACGGTCACCGGGCCCGCGGGGCGGCGTACCTCCCAGCCGAGCTCGCCGCGGGCGACCTGGATCGCCAGCGCGTCGGCGACCTCGTCGACGAGGGCCACGAGGTCGACGTCGCGGCGGGCCGCCGACCGCTGCTCCTGGACCCGGGAGTAGCTCAGGAGGTTGTCGATCAGCCCCTGCAACCGCTGGGCGTTGCGCGCGATGGCCGCCAGCGACCGGGCCGGCGCGCCGCCGTCGGCGAGCAGCTCGGTGTGCCCGACGATCGAGGTCAGCGGCGTCTTGAGCTCGTGCGAGATCGTGGCGATCAGCTCGCCCTTGTAGCGGTCCAGCTCCTGCAGCTCGGCCACCAGCAGCTGCTCGGTGCTGCGGAGGCGGGCGTTGAGGACCATCTGGCCGAGCGCGCGCCCCACCTCGGCCAGGGCGTCGCGCTGGGCCCGGGTCAGCGCGGTCTGGTCGGCCGTCTGCATGACGACGACGTAGCCGAGGAGGTCGGCGCCGACCCGCATCGGGCTGACCGTCGCGCGGGTGGCGCCGTGCTCGCGCATCCTGCGCTGCAGCGCCCCGCAGCTCTCCGGCAGCGACGGGCACCCGTCCTGGTCGACGTGCAGCCCCACCGAGACCTCGTCGCCGCTCTCGAGGAGCCGGGACATGTCGTGGCGCAGCGACGGGATCCCGGCCGACAGGCGGTTGGGGGCCGGGTGACCCGCCGCGTGCTCCCCCGTCCCCCCGGGGCTCTCCGGGAAGCAGCGGAGGAACGTCTGCGAGACCCCGAGCCCATGGGTCACCGCCCGCGCGGCCTGCTGGACCACCATGTCGAGGTCGCCGAGGTTGCCGGCGAGCGCCACCTGCTTGAGCATCTCCCCCAGGGCCAGCCGCTCGGCCATCCGGCCCCGGTGCTGGGCGTTGGAGAGGGCCAGGCCGGCCTGGATGACGAACATCTCGAGCAGCTCGCGCTGCTGCCGGTCGGGGATCCGCCCCTCAGGGGGCAGGTCGACGGCCATGATGCCGAGCAGCTCGCCCGTCGCGGAGTAGAGCGGGGCGTAGAGCGCGTCCTCGGGGTGCCAGGCGTCGGGGACGTCCTGCGGCTCGTAGTCGGGGATCCACATCCCCTCGAGCGCCTCCTCGGAGACCCGCCCCCGGGGCACGTAGCGGAGGATGCCCCACTCGTCGCCGACCACGAACTCCTCGAGGATCAGCCGGACGGGGCGGCGGCGGCCGATGATGAACGGCCGCTCGTGCTCGGGGCCGGCGAAGGTCGTGGTCACCAGCTCCTCCCCCTCGAGCCGGGAGATGGCGGCGATGCCGTAGCCCAGCCCCTCCGTCACCCCACGCGCGATCTCGTCGAGCACCTGGGCGGTGTCGGCGGAGGAGTGGACCCTGCGCATCAGCTCGTAGAGGCGCGCCAGGCTGGAGTCGTGGCTCCGTGTCCCCTGCTCGAGCTCCACCCGTGTCTCCCCGTCCTCGGTCCCGACCCGCTCGGTCGCCACCGCCCGGAGTCTAGGGTCGCGCGCGCCCGCGGTGGTGGAGAACGCTCACGCCTCCACGACGACCGGGATGATCATCGGGCGTCGGCGGTGCGCCTTGCTCACCCACCGCCCGACCACCCGGCGGACGGTCTGCTGGAGCTGGTAGGAGTCGGTGACCCCGTCGGCCACGGCCCGGTCGAGGGCGTCGACGATGGCGGGCTTGACCTCGGCGAAGGTGTCCTCGTCCTCGGCGAAGCCACGTGCGTGGATCTCGGGGCCGCCGGAGACCTTCCCGGTGACCGAGTCGACGACCACGATGACCGAGATGAACCCCTCCTCGCCCAGGATCCGCCGGTCCTTCAGCGAGGTCTCGGTGACGTCGCCGATCGAGGTGCCGTCGACGAAGACGTAGCCGCACTCCACCTTGCCGGCGACCCGGGCGACGCCGTCGACCAGGTCCACCACGACGCCGTCCTCGGCCACGACGACGCGGTCGGCGGGCACCCCGGTCGCACGCGCCAGCGCCGCGTTGGCGTGCATGTGGCGGATCTCGCCGTGCACCGGCATCACGTTGCGCGGGCGCACCACGTTGTAGCAGTAGAGGAGCTCGCCGGCGCTGGCGTGGCCGGAGACGTGGACGAGGGCGTTGCCCTTGTGCACGACGTGGGCCCCCCACCGGGACAGGCCGTTGATCACCCGGAAGACGGCGTTCTCGTTGCCGGGGATCAGCGAGCTGGCGAGCACCACGGTGTCGCCCTCCTCGATGTGGACGAAGCTGTGGTTGCGCTGGGCGATGCGGCTCAGCGCCGACAACGGCTCGCCCTGGGACCCGGTGGAGACCAGGACCTGTCGCTCCGGCGGCAGGTCGGCGAGCTCCTTGGCGTCGACCAGCACCCCCGGGGGCACGGTGAGGTACCCCAGGTCCTTGGCGATCTGCATGTTGCGGACCATCGAGCGGCCGACGTAGGCCACCTTGCGACCGTGCGCGACCGCCGCGTCGAGGGCCTGCTGGACCCGGTGCACGTGGGAGGCGAAGCAAGCCACGATGATCCGCTTCTCGCTCTTGGCGAAGACACCGTCCAGGACCGGCCCGATGTCCCGCTCGTGGGTGGTGAACCCCGGCACCTCGGCGTTGGTGGAGTCGGTCATGAAGAGGTCGACGCCCTCCTCGCCCAGCCGCGCGAAGGCGCGCAGGTCGGTGATCCGGCCGTCGAGCGGGAGCTGGTCCATCTTGAAGTCCCCGGTGTGCAGGACCGTCCCGGCCGCGGTGCGGATGGCGACCGCCAGCGCGTCGGGGATGGAGTGGTTGACCGCCACGAACTCCAGGTCGAACGGGCCGAAGGAGATCCGATCGCCCTCGCGGACCCGGTGGTGGACGGTCTCCTTGAGCCGGTGCTCGCGCAGCTTGGAGCCCAGCAGCGCCAGCGTCAGCTCGGAGCCGACGAGCGGGATGTCGCCCCGCTCCCGCAGCAGGTAGGGGGTGGCCCCGATGTGGTCCTCGTGCCCGTGCGTGAGGACCAGCGCCTCGACCTGGTCGAGGCGGTCCCGGATCGGGGCGAAGTCGGGGAGGATCAGGTCGACGCCGGGGTGGTGCTCCTCGGGGAAGAGCACCCCGCAGTCCACGACCAGCAGCCGGCCCGCGTGCTCGAAGACGGTCATGTTGCGACCGACCTCGCCGAGGCCGCCGAGCGGGATGACGCGCAACCCTCCCTCGGGCAGCGGCGCGGGCGCGGTCAGCTCGGGGTGGGGGTGCGACATGGATCTCCTCAGATCAGGCCGGCGGCGGCGAGCCCCGCGCGCAGGGCCGCGTGCTCGGCCTCGTCCAGCGGCACCAGCGGCCCCCGGACGCGACGGTTGTCGAGCACGCCGAGCAGCTGCAGCGCGGCCTTGGCGGTGGTGGCCCCGTAGTTGGGCACCCCCATCACGGCCTCGAACGCCGGCACCAGGCGGTTGAACGTGGCCAGCGCCGCGACGTGGTCGCCGGCCAGGAAGTCGTCGATCATCCGTGCGAGGTCGGGCCCGGCGGCGTGGCCCGCCACCGAGACGAGACCGCACGCGCCGTGGGCGAGGAAGCCCAGGGTCGCCACGTCGTCGCCGGAGTAGACCGCGTAGCCCATCTGCACGAGCTTGCCCGCGCGGACCAGGTCGCCCAGCGCGTCCTTGATCGCGACCACGGTGGGCCAGTCGATGGCCTCCTCGAGCACCGGGGTGGGGATCGGGATGCCGGTCCGTCCGGGCACGTCGTAGAGCATCACGGGCAGGTCGGTCGCCTCGGCGACCGTGCGGAAGTGGTGCAGCACGCCGGCCGGGGAGGGCTTGTTGTAGTACGGCGTCACGAGCAGCGCGCCGTCGACGCCGACCTTCGCCGCGTTGCGGGCCAGCTCGACGGAGTGGGCGGTGGCGTTGGTGCCCACGCCCGCGACGACCGTGCCGCGCCCTCCCACGGCGTCCTTGACCACGCGCAGGATCTCCGCGTCCTCCTCCACCGTGGTGGTGGGCGACTCGCCGGTGGTCCCGGAGACGACGACGCCGTCGGAGCCGTGGCGGACCAGGTGGTCCGCGATCGCGGCGGTGCCCTCGAGGTCGACGGAGCCGTCCTCGGAGAACGCGGTGGCCATCGCGGTCAGCAGCCGGCCGAAGGGAGCTGCGGGAGCGGTCGTCATGGTGGACAAGGTTACTGCCCCGCCGCAGCCGGCCCGCGCCAGCATCTCAGGCGCGTCACAGCCGCGGCGCGACCTCCTCGGCGACCAGGCGCAGGTGGTCGAGGTCGGCGAGGTCGAGCACCTGCAGGTAGACGCGCTGCGCGCCCAGCTCGGCGTACCGGCCGATCTTGTCCACGACCTCCTCGGGCGTGCCGGCGAGGCCGTTCTCCCGCAGCTCGGCCGGCTCGCGGCCGATGGCCGCCGCCCGGCGCTCCACCTCGGCCTCGTCGGCGCCGACGCAGAGCACGAGGGCGTTGGACCACGTCATCGTGGCGGGGTCGCGCCCGATCGCCTCGCACCCCGCCCGGACCCGGCCGAACTGGTCGCGGGTCTCGGCCAGGTCGACGAAGGGCAGGTTGAACTCGTCGGCGTACCGCGCGGCGAGCGCCGGCGTGCGGCGCTTGCCGCGCCCGCCGACCAGCACCGGCGGGCCGGGCTGCTGGACCGGCTTGGGCAGGGCGGGGCTGTCGACCAGCTCGTAGTGGTCGCCGCGGTGGGTGAACCGCTCGCCCTCGGGCGTGCGCCACAGGCCGGTGACGATCGCGAGCTGCTCCTCGTAGCGGTCGAACCGCTCGCCGGTGCCGGGGAACGGGATGCCGTACGCCGTGTGCTCGGCCTCGAACCAGCCGGCCCCCAGGCCCAGCTCGACGCGGCCGCCGCTCATCTGGTCGACGCCCGCGACCTGGATCGCCAGCACGCCGGGGTGGCGGAAAGTCGCCGACGTCATGAGGGTGCCGAGCCGGATGGTGCTGGTGTCGCGGGCCAGGCCGGCCAGCGTCGTCCAGGCGTCGGTGGGGCCCGGCAACCCCTCGGTCCCCATCCCGAGGTAGTGGTCGGACCGGAAGAACGCCCCGAAGCCGAGTCGCTCGGCCTCCAGCGCCACCGCGAGCAGGTCGTCGTAGGTCGCCCCCTGCTGGGGCTCGGTGAAGATGCGCAGCTCCATGCCGCCACCCTGCCAGACGCCCCTGGGACCTCCGCCGGTCGGGAGTCAGGCGCCGCGCAGGGCCGGGATCACGTGCTCCTCGAGCATCGGCGCCAGGTCGTCGTGGAGGCGGTCCATGGGCGTCCAGCGCAGCTCCGCGATCTCCCCCGCGGCGACCGGCTCGGCCGGGAGCGCGGCGGTGTAGACGGTGGAGTGCAGGGTGTGCCCCGGCTCGTTGGCCGCGGCGCTGACGAACTCGCCCAGCAGCACGAGCTCGTCGACCTCGAGCCCCACCTCCTCCAGGGTCTCGCGGCGGGCGCACGCCTCGGCGTCCTCGCCCGGCTCCGGCTTCCCGCCGACCAGCATGAAGCGGGAGGTGCCTCGCTTGCGCACGGTGAGGACGGCGCCGTCGCGCACGAAGGCCACCGCCGAGACCACGATGGTGGTCACCGGCGTTCCCACCAGACCCAGTCGAGGTCGGGCCGCGACACGCGGCGCACCTCGCGCCACCCCGACAGGTCGACCTCGGGGAAGAAGGCGTCGCCCTCGGGCTCCGCGTGCACCTCGGTGAGGACCAGGTGGGTGGCCAGCGGCAACGCCTGCGCGTAGACCTCTCCCCCGCCCGCGACCACCACGTCGCCCGGCAGGTCGGCGGCCACGGCCATGGCTTCCTCCAGGCTGTGCGCCACCCGGACGGCGTCGGCGTGCGGCCCGGCGGTCCAGCCGGGGTCGCGGGTCACCACGACGGTGGTCCGACCGGGCAGCGGACGTCCGATCGAGTCCCAGGTGGCGCGCCCCATCACCAGCGTGTGCCCCAGCGTCTCGGCCTTGAAGTGGGCGAAGTCGTCGGGGATGTGCCACGGGATCTCGCCGCGGTTCCCGATGACCCGGTTGCGGGCGTACGCCGCCACCAGGACCACGCGTCCGGCCCCACCGTCCTGCCGCTCGTCCTGCCGCTCGTCCTGCCGCTCGTCCCGCTGCTCGTCCCGCTGCTCGTCCTGCACGCGGGGCACCCTACGCGGGCGGGCGCGCGTGCCGCAGTGCCCCGAGGAGCGCCGCGACCGCGGGGACGCGTTCGATCCCCCGCCGGTGGAGCACGTCGATGCGACGACTGCCCAGCTCCGGCAGCTCCGCGACCCGGACGTCGGGGTGCCGGAAGGCGGTGAGCGCGGTCTCGGGCAGCACCGCCACGGCGAGGCCCCTGGCCACCAGCGCCTGCACCACGACGTAGTCGTCGGTCACGTGCCGCACGCGGGGCGCGAAGCCCGACCTTCCCGCACAGGCGACGAGGTGGCCGCGGCACCGCTCGCACCCGGCGACCCAGGGCTCGTCCGCGAGCTCCGCCAGGCTCCGCGGCACCCCGGGACCCCCGGGCGGCAGCACCAGCCGGACCGGGTCGTCCCCCAACGGCACCGCCACGAGGCTCTCCTCGGCGCGGTCCTCCTCGTAGCCGAAGACGAGGGCGAGATCGACCGAGCCGCTGCGGACCAGGCCGATCGCCTCGGGGGGCTCGCACTCCACCAGGCCCACCTCGACGTCGGGCGCCTCGGCGGCCAGCGCGGCGAGCGCCGCCGGCACGACCACGGCGGAGCCGGAGGGGAAGGCGGCGAGACGGGCCGAGCCGCCGCGGAGCTCCGCCAGGTCGTCGAGCTCGGCACCCGCCGCGTCGAGGTGGGCGGCGACGGCGTCGGCGTGCACGAGGAGGCGCCGGCCCGCCTCGGTCAGGTCGACCCCGCCGGCGCCGCGGACCAGCAGTGGCCCGCCGGCCTCGCGCTCGAGGGCCTGGAGGTGCTGGCTCACCGCCGGCTGGGTCCAGCCGAGCGCGCGGGCGCCGGCGCTGATGGAGCCGGCCCGGGCGACGGTCCGGAAGATCAGCACGCGTCGGGGGTCCACCCCCCAAGCATCGCTTATGGCCGACCGAAGGAGAAGGGGTCTTCCTTGGGGCCCGGCGCCCGGCGGACCATGGCGGCATGACGACGCTGGGAATCATCGGGGGCATGAGCTGGCACTCGACCGTGGACTACTACACGCGGCTCAACGAGGCGGTGGCACGGGCCCGCGGAGGTCACCACTCCGCGGAGCTCCTGCTCGCCTCGCTCGACTTCGGCACGGTGCGTGCCATGCAGGTCGCCGGCGACTGGGACGGCGCGGGTCGGCTGCTCGGCGACGCCGGCCGGCGGCTGGAGGCCGCAGGGGCGGACGCCCTGCTGATCGCCACCAACCTCATGCACAAGGTCGCCCCCGCGGTGGAGGCGGCCGTCGGCGTCCCCCTGCTCCACATCGGCGACGCGATCGCCGACGCGGCGGTCCGCGACGGTCACCGCACGCTCGGGGTGGTCGGGACCCGATGGGTCATGGAGGAGACGTTCTACGCCGAGCGGCTCGCCACCCACGGCCTCGACTGCGTGGTGCCAGACGCCGCCTCGCGGCAGCTGGTCGACGACGTGATCTTCTCCGAGCTCACCCTCGGCGTGGTCCGGGAGGAGTCGCGCGCGGCGTACGCCCGCGTCTTCACCGACCTCGCCGAGCGCGGCGCGGACGCGATCGTCCTGGCGTGCACCGAGATCCAGCTCCTCGTCGAGGCCGGGGACAGCCCGGTCCCGCTGGTCGACTCGATGGCCGCGCACGCCGACCACGCCGCCCGGTTCGCGCTGGGCGCCCCCGTCTCCTGAGCCGGCCCGCGCAGGCCTGGCGCGGGTCGACGGGGCGGCTCAGACAGCGATGGGCGCCTTGATGCCTGGGTGCGGGTCGTAGCCCTCGACCCGGACGTGCTCGAGGTCGAAGGCGTCGAGCTCGGTGACCGACGGGTCGAGCCAGAGGGTCGGCAGCGCCCTCGGCTCCCGCGTCAGCTGGAGCCGCGCCTGGTCGAGGTGGTTGAGGTAGAGGTGCGCGTCGCCGAGCGTGTGGACGAAGTCGCCCACCCGCAGCCCGGTCACCTGGGCGACCATGTGGGTCAGCAGGGCGTAGGAGGCGATGTTGAACGGCACCCCCAGGAAGACGTCGCCGCTGCGCTGGTAGAGCTGGCAGGAGAGCCTGGCCGGGCCGCCGTCGTCGGCGGGCGCGACGTAGAACTGGAACATCGTGTGGCAGGGGGCGAGCGCCATGTCGGGGATGTCGGCGACGTTCCAGGCGCTGACCAGGTGCCGGCGGCTGTCGGGGTCGCGGCGGACCTGCTCGACCACCTGGGCGAGCTGGTCGACGTGCCGCCCGTCGGGCGTGGGCCAGGACCGCCACTGGTGGCCGTAGACGGGGCCGAGGTCGCCGTTCTCGTCGGCCCACTCGTCCCAGATGGTGATGCCGCGGTCCTGGAGCCACTTCACGTTGGTGTCGCCGCGCAGGAACCACAGCAGCTCGCCGAAGACGCTGCGGGTGTGCACCTTCTTGGTGGTCACCAGCGGGAAGCCCGCCGAGAGGTCGAAGCGCATCTGGTGGCCGAAGACGCTCAGCGTCCCGGTGCCGGTCCGGTCTCCCTTCTCCACGCCCTCGTCGAGGATCCGCTGGAGGAGGTCGAGGTAGGCCCGCATGCGCGCCACCCTAGTCGGTGCGTGCCGCTAGCGAGGGCCGAAGGCCACCCGGCCCTCGATCGCGGTGGTCGTGCTGCCCCCGACCCAGGTGGTGCTCGCCCCGGTCGACCCGTCCGCAGGCACGGTCTCCACGTGCACCCGCCCGAGGCGGCCCATCCCCGTGCCCTGGGCGGCGACGTACGACGTCGGGAGCCGGCCGGCGGCGACCAGCCACTGGGCCAGGCCCGCGTTGAGGCTGCCGGTCACCGGGTCCTCGAAGCGGTCGAAGAAGGCGCGCACCTCCACGTGCGCACCGACCGCCGCCCGCTCCCCCTCGGCGTGCACGCCGACCACGCCGACCTTGAGCCCCGCGAGGGCCGACCCGTCGGGCTCCAGCCCCAGCACCGTCCCGGCACCGTCGAGCAGCAGCCCCATCCAGCCGGGGCCGTTGTCCACCCACGCGGCGTCGAGGAGGCGGCCGGGGTCGAGGCGGAGCGCGGCGACCACCCGCGCGACGTCGCCCGGGGCCACGGGACCCGAGCGGACCAGCGGGGGCGCGGCGAAGGCGAGCCGCTCGCTGCGCCGCACCCGGACCAGCCCGGCCGCGCACTCCTGGACCAGGTGCTCGTCGGAGGCGGGGCGACCGCCCGCCTCGAGCCACGCGTGGGCGCTGCCCAGCGTGGGGTGCCCGGCGAACGGCAGCTCGCCCCTGCCGGTGAAGATCCGCAGCCGGTAGTCGGTCCCCGGCAGGGTCGGCTCCAGCAGGTACGTCGTCTCCGAGAGGTTGGTCCAGCGGGCGAAGGCGGCCATCTGCTCGTCGGAGAGGCCGTCCGCGGCGTGCACCACCGCGACCGGGTTGCCGGCGTGGGGGCGGTCGGAGAAGACGTCCACCTGGCTGAACCGGAGTCCGGCGCCGGGCGACCCGGTCATGCGTGCAGCGACATCGGCCCGTAGACGGTGCGCCCGTCCTCGTGCAGGGTCACGGCGTCGACCCCCTGCTCGGCGAGCTCGGCCCAGAACTCCCCCACCCAGGACTCGGCGTCGGCCTGGCTGGTGAAGCGCTGGCCCGCGAGCTCGCCGGTGACCTCCACCTCGGCGCCCGCGGCGTCGAGCAGGGCCCACCACCAGGGGCGCTCGGCCTGGGCGGGCTGGCGGAACGTGGTCGGCTGGTCGGGCAGCATTCAGTCCTCCCTGACGGACGGCTCGACGAACGGCGGACGGACGAGCTGGAAGATCTCACGGCGGCCCCGGACGTCGACCCCGACCTCCGCGTCGGCCGCGACCATGGTCGGCACCAGGGCCAGGCCGATCCCCTTGCGGAGGGTCGGGCTGAAGGTGCCGGAGGTGACCTCGCACAGCGGCACGTCGGGCAGCAGGCTCACCGACATCCCGGGGCGCGGGATGCCGCGGCCGGTGGCCAGGAGGCCGCGCAGCACCCGCTGGGGCCCCTCCTCCTTCTGGGCGAGCAGCGCGTCGCGACCCCAGAAGCGCTCCTTCTGCCAGCCCACGGCCCAGCCCAGCCGGCCCTCGAGCGGGGTCACGTCGGGGCCGATGTCCTGGCCGTGCAGCGGGTAGCCCATCTCGGTCCGCAGCGTGTCGCGGGCGCCGAGCCCGCAGGCGGTGACGCCGAGGTCGGCTCCCGCGGCCATGAGGGCGTCCCAGACCGCGGGGGCGAGGTCGTTGCGAACCACCAGCTCGTAGCCGCGCTCGCCGGTGTAGCCGGTGCGGCAGACCACGAGCGCCTGGTCGCCGGCCTCCCCCTCGCCGGCGCCGTCTCCTGCCCAGGCCGCCTCCACGAACGACATGTAGTCGTGGCCGGCCGGCAGCCCCACGGCCGTCAGGAGCTCGTCGGAGGAGGGACCCTGCACCGCGAGCACCGCGTAGTCGTGGTGGTGGTCGGTGATCCGGACGCCGTCGGGCGCCTGCGCCGCCAGGCGGCGGGCCACCTCGGCGGAGTTGGCGGCGTTGGGCACGAGCAGCACGTGCTCGTCGTCCTGCAGGTAGGCGATGAGGTCGTCGACGATGCCCCCCGTCGCCTCGTCGCAGCAGAGCGTGTACTGCGCCTGGCCCGGGGTGATCCGCCCGAGGTCGTTGGTCAGCGTCGCGTTGACGAAGTCGGCGGCGCCGGGACCGTGCACCAGCAGCTTGCCGAGGTGGGAGACGTCGAAGACGCCCACCGCGTCACGGACGGCCGTGTGCTCCTTGACCACGCCCGTCGCGTACTCCAGCGGCATCGACCAGCCGCCGAAGGCCGAGAACTTGGCGCCGAGGGCCTCGTGGCGCTCGTGCAGGGGTGACTGGTGGAGCTCCTCCGTGCTGGCCATGCGACCGAACCTACCCCAGTCCGGGCCCTGCGGAGCGGGGGTGGGCCGCGGCTATCCTGCCGGGGTGACGACGACCTACACGCTCCGCAAGGCCAGTCCCGCCAAGACCAGGGCGGACGCGGTGGTCGTCGGCGTCCGCCAGGGCCCGAAGGGGCCCGAGCTGGCCCCGGGTGGCGAGGACGTCGGGGCAGCCTTCGGCCGCAAGCTGCGCCCGCTCCTCTCCTCGATGGGCGTCACCGGCAAGGCCGGCGAGGCGGTGCGGATCCCCACCGGTGGCACCCTCAGCACCCCCGTGCTCGTGCTCGTCGGCCTCGGCACCGGCACGGACCTCGTCTCGGTGCGGCGGGCCGCGGGGGTCGCGGCCCGCAACGTCCGCAACGCCGCCTCCGTCGCGCTCGCGCTGCCCGCCGACGAGCCCGCCCTGGTCGCGGCGGCGGTCGCGGGCTTCCGGCTCGGGGGCTACACGTTCACCCGCTACAAGCAGGCCGACGGCGACGACACCCCCGCCGACCTGGTCGTCCTCTCCCCCCTCGCCCGCGACGACGCGGCCCGGGCGGCGTTCGAGGAGGCGCAGGTGGTCGCCGAGGCGGTCGCCACGACCCGCGACTGGGTCAACGAGCCGCCCGGCCGCTTCACCCCCGCCCTCTTCGCCGACGCGGTCACCGAGGCCCACCGGGTCGCCACCAAGGGCCGCGGCGCCCCGAAGGTGACGCTCGAGGTCCTCGACGAGGAGGCCCTGTCCGGGCTCGGCTGCGGAGGCATCCTGGGCGTCGGTGCCGGGTCCGACGCCCCGCCGCGCCTGGTCAAGCTCGACTACCGCCCCAAGGGCGCCGTCGCCCGCATCGCCCTGGTCGGCAAGGGGATCACCTTCGACTCCGGCGGCCTGACCATCAAGCCCTCGAGCAGCATGGGCACGATGAAGTCCGACATGGCCGGCGCCGCTGCGGTGCTCCAGGCCACCCTGGCCGTGGCCCGGCTGGGCCTGCCGGTGGCCGTCACCGCGTGGGCCCCGATGGCCGAGAACATGGTCTCCGGCTCCGCCACCCGGCCCGGCGACGTCCTCACCATCCGCGGCGGCCGCACCGTGGAGGTCCTCAACACCGACGCCGAGGGCCGGCTCGTGCTCGCCGACGCGCTGGTCCTGGCCGGCGAGGAGGAGCCCGACCTCGTCGTGGACGTCGCCACCCTCACCGGCCACATGGTGCTCGCCCTCGGCGACAAGGTCTGCGGCGTCCTGGGCACCGACGAGACCGTCGAGCAGGTGCTGGCGGCGGGCGAGCGGTCCGGCGAGGCGCTGTGGCCGATGCCCATCCCCGAGGAGATGTCGGAGCGGATCCGCAGCAGCAAGGTGGCCGACCTCGCCCAGCACGACTGGGTCCGCTGGGGCGGCGGGCTGTACGCCGCCGCCTTCCTGCGCGAGTTCACCGACGGGCGGCCGTGGGCCCACCTCGACATCGCCGGCCCGTCCTTCAACTCCGGCGGCCCGTTCGGCGAGTGGACGTCGGGCGGCACCGGCTTCGGCGTGGCCACCCTGGTCGAGCTCGTGCGCGGCCTGGCCGCGACGGCCACCGACTGACCCCGTGCGCGTCGCCGGGCTGCTGCTCGCCGCGGGGGCCGGCACGAGGTTCGGCGGGCCCAAGGCCCTGGCCCGCGAGGCCGACGGCACGGCCTGGCTCACCCGCTCCCTCGACGTCCTGTCGCTCGCCGGCTGCTCCCCCTCGGCGGTGGTGCTCGGCGCCGGGGCCGGGGAGGCGCGCGCACTCCTGGCCGCGGAGGGGACCCCGCGCGAGGTCGACCTCGTCGACTGCGCCGGCTGGGCCGAGGGCATGGGGGCCTCGCTCCGCTGCGGCCTGCGGCACCTCGAGGCAGCCCCCGCCGACGTCGTCGCGGCGCTGGTGCACCTCGTCGACCTCCCCGACGTCGGCGCGGCCGTGGCGGCCCGGCTGGTCGCGGCGGCCGACGGTCCCGAGGTCCTCGCCAGGGCGGCGTACTCCGGGCACCCCGGGCACCCCGTGCTGCTCGGGCGGGCCCACTGGGCGGCCGTGCTGGGCTCGGCGCGCGGCGACCGCGGGGCCCGCGACCACCTGGCCGCCCACCCGCACCGCCTGGTGGAGTGCGGCGACCTGGCCCGGGGGCTCGACCGGGACGAGCCCGGACCGGACGAGCGCTGACCGGCCCAACCCTCGACCAACGCCCGCGCGCCTACCCTGCAGGCATGGAGACGGTGGACGAGGTGGCTGCGGCACTGCGCCGCACGGGCTACGTCTGCGACGACTCGCTGGCCGTCGTGGTCCACCTCGCGCGCCGCATGCAGCGGCCCCTGCTCCTCGAGGGCGAGCCCGGCACGGGCAAGACCTCGTTGGCCGAGGCCCTCGCCGAGGCGCTCGACCAGCCGCTGGTCCGGCTCCAGTGCTACGAGGGCATCGACGCCACCCAGGCCCTCTACGACTGGGACTTCCCCCGCCAGGTGCTCCACCTGCGGGCCCTGGAGGCCGCCGGCGCGGCCGCCGACGCCGAGGAGGCGGAGAAGGGTCTCTACGACGAGCGGTTCCTGCTCGCCCGGCCCGTGCTGCGCGCGCTCCAGCAGGCGCCCGCGGTGCTGCTGGTCGACGAGGTCGACCGCGCCGACGACGAGTTCGAGGCGTTCCTCCTGGAGGTCCTCTCGACCTACCAGGTCTCCGTCCCCGAGCTCGGCACGGTGCGGGCCGCGACCCCGCCGCTCGTCGTCCTGACCTCCAACCGCACCCGCGACCTGCACGACGCCCTCAAGCGTCGCTGCCTCTACCACTGGATCGACCACCCCGACCTGGCCCGGGAGGTCGCGATCGTCCGCTCCCGCGCCCCGGAGGTCCCCGAGGCGCTCGCCCGACAGGCCGCGGAGGTGGTCCAGGCCCTGCGCCACGAGGCGGACCTGGTGAAGCCGCCCGGGGTCGCCGAGACCCTCGACTGGGCCCGCGCCCTGCACCACCTGGGCGTGGCGCAGGTGGACCTCGACTCCGCCGCCCGCACCCTCGGCGCCCTGGTCAAGCACCGCGAGGACACCGACCGGGCGAGGCGGGCGCTGGCGCGGATGGTGGCGCGATGAGCACCGTCCCGGTCCACGCCCCGGCCGACGAGGCCCTGCTGGGGCTCGCGCGCGCGGCCGGGGACGCCGGGGTGCCGGTCACCCCGGACCGGGCGCGGGGGTTCCTCGAGGCCGTCGCCACCCTCGGCCTCGGCGACCGGGCGGCCACCCGGCAGGCGGGCCGGGCCACCCTCTGCTCCGGGCCGGAGGACCTCGCGCGGTTCGACGCCGTCCTCGACGCCTGGTTCGGCGCCTGGCACGACGGCGACGGGCCCCGCGCCGCCCCGTCCGCGCCGCCCCCGCCGACCGAGCGCCGCGCCGAGCTGGCCCCGGACGCCGCCGACGAGGGCGGCGACGCCGAGGAGCGGCTGCGCGCGACCGCGAGCGGGACGGAGGTGCTGCGGCACCGCGACGTCGCCGACCTCGACGACGAGGAGCGCCGTCGGCTGGCCGGCCTCTTCGAGGGGCTGCGTCCGGTGGCCCCGCTGCGCCGGTCGGCCCGGCACCAGCCGTGGCGGCGGGGCACGGTCGACCTCCCGCGCACGCTGCGCGCCTCGCTGCGGCTCGGCGGCGAGCCGGCCCGGCTGGAGCTGCGCCGGCGGGCCCGCCGCCCGCGTCGGGTCGTGCTCCTGGTCGACGTGAGCGGCTCGATGGGTCCCTACGCCGACGCGCTACTCAGGCTGGCCCACCGGTTCGTCACCGCCTCCTCCGGGCCGGTGGAGGTCTTCACCGTCGGGACCCGGGTCACGCGGATCACCCGGGCCCTCGCCCTGCGCGACCCCGACCGGGCGCTGGCCGCGGCCGGAGACGTGGTGCCCGACTGGGCGGGCGGGACCCGCCTCGGCGAGTCCCTGCGCTTCCTGCTGGACCGCTGGGGGCAGGCCGGTCTGGTGCGAGGGGCCGTGGTCGTCGTGCTCAGCGACGGCTGGGAGCGGGGCGACCCCGACCTCCTGGGCGAGCAGGCGGCCCGCCTCGGGCGGCTCGCCCACCGCACGGTGTGGGTCAACCCCCACCGCGGCAAGCCCGGCTACGAGCCGGTGCAGGGCGGGGTCAGGGCAGTCCTCCCCCACGTCGACGACTTCCTGGCCGGACACTCCCTGGCCACCTTCGCCGACCTCGTGGAGGTGGTCCGCCGTGCGTGAGGTGCTCCCCCAGCTGCTGTCGTGGTGGCGGGCCGGCGAGAGCGTCGGCGTCGGCACCGTGGTGGCCACCTTCCGCTCCGCCCCCCGGCCGCCCGGCGCCTCGATGCTGGTCGGGCCGGACGGCGCCGCCTTCGGGTCGGTGTCGGGCGGGTGCGTGGAGGGGGCGGTCTACGAGCTGGCCCGCGACGTCGTCGGCTCGGGGCGCCCGGTCCTGCAGCGGTACGGCGTCTCCGACGACGACGCCTTCGCCGTGGGGCTGACCTGCGGGGGCGTGCTCGACGTCTTCGTCGAGAAGGTGGACCGCGACTCGTTCCCCGAGCTGGAGGAGGTGGCCGCCGACCTCGAGGCCGGTCGGCCGGTGGCCGTGGCCACGGTGATCGCGCACCCCGACCCCGACCGGGTCGGTCTCCGCACCCTGCTGCGGCCGGGCGAGCCGCCGCACGGCTCCCTGGGCTCGCCCCGGGTCGACGCGGCGGTCCACGACGACGCGCTGGGGCTCCTCGCGGCGGGGCACCACGCCGTCCTCGGCTACGGCCCGGACGGCGAGCGGCGCGGGGAGGGGCAGCAGGTCTTCGTGTGGGCCTTCGCTCCCCCGCCCCGGATGGTCGTCTTCGGGGCGATCGACTTCGCCGCGGCCGTGGCGAGCGTGGGCTCGTTCCTCGGCTACCGCGTGACGGTCTGCGACGCCCGCCCGGTCTTCGCCACCCCCGGCCGCTTCCCCGAGGCCGACGAGGTGGTGGTCGAGTGGCCGCACCGCTACCTGGCCGCCGAGGCCGGGGCGGGGCGCGTGGACGGGCGCACGGTGCTGTGCGTGCTCACCCACGACCCGAAGTTCGACGTCCCCCTGCTCGAGGTTGCGCTCCGGCTGCCGGAGGTGGCCTACGTCGGGGCGATGGGCTCCCGCCGGACCCACGAGGACCGGACCCGGCGGCTGCTGGAGGCCGGGGTGACCGAGGCGGAGCTCGCCCGGCTCCGCAGCCCGATCGGCCTGGACCTCGGCGCACGCACGCCCGAGGAGACGGCCGTCAGCGTCGCGGCCGAGATCATCGCCCACCGGTGGGGCGGCTCCGGCGCTCCGCTCGCCCGCACCGACGGGAGGATCCACGGCGCCGACGTGTGACCGCGCTCACACCCGGGCTGCTACGGTCGGCCCATGCACGGCTCCCCGCTGGAGGCGCAACGACAGGTGGCGCTGCGGGCGTGGACCGCCCTCGTGCAGGAGCACGGCGCCGAGGGCGCGGCCGCCGTCCGCCCCGAGATCCGGCAGAGCTGGCGGCGGTCGAGCGGCGTCCCGACCGCCCTGACGGCCGCGCCGCTGGCCGACGAGGACGACACCCGCGAGCTCTGGCTCCACTCCCCCCTGAGGGTCGCGGTCTCCCGGGTCGCCGAGGACCTGCGCCGCACGGCCGAGGACGGGGACCTCGTCCTGGCCGTGACCGATCCCGACACCCGGCTGCTCTGGACCCACGGCGGCCGGGTGATGCGCCGGCGCGCCGAGAGCGTGAACTTCGTGCCGGGGGCCCGGTGGGACGAGGGCAGCGTGGGGACCAACGCCCTGGCCCTGGCCAACCGGCGGAGCCGGCCCTCCAAGGTCTTCAGCGCCGAGCACTACGCCCCGATCGTGCACGGGTGGGTCTGCTGGGCGGCCCCGGTCCGCGACCCCGGGTCCGGCCGGGTGCTGGGGGTGGTCGACCTCTCCACCACCTGGGACCGGACCCACCCGATCGGCTTGGCCACCGCCCGGGTGCTGGCGCGCCTCATCGAGGACGCCGTCCCGGTGACCCCGCGCCAGGGGCTCTCGCTCCGCCTGCTGGGCCGCACGGAGGCGGTCCTGGACGGCGAGCGGCTCCGCCTCACCCGCCGGCAGGCCGAGGTGCTGGCCCTGCTGGCGCTGCGCCCCGACGGCCTCTCCCTCGACCAGCTGCGCACCCAGCTCTACGGGGACCACCCGGTGACGGCCTCCACCGTGAAGGCCGAGGTCTCGCACCTGCGCAGCCTGCTGGGCGGCAGGCTCACCTCCCGCCCCTACCGGCTGGACCTCCCGGTCCGGACCGACGTCGAGGAGGTCCTCGACGCGCTGCGCGCGGGCGACGCGCGGGCCGCCGTCACGGCGTACGGGGGCGAGCTGCTCCCCGGCACGGAGTCGCCGGCACTGGTCGAGACGGGGGCGTACGTCGCGGTGGCGCTGCGCGAGGCGCTCCTCGCCCACCCCGAGCCGGAGGCGGTCCTGCGCTACAGCGAGCTGGTCCCCTACGACACCGCGGTCGTGGAGGCCTGCCTGGCCAGCCCCGGGGCCCACCGGCACCCCGCCGCGCCGCTCCTGCGCGGTCGGCTCGCGGCCGCCCGGGGCTGAGCGGCCGGTCCGGTCCGGACCAACCCTCCGCCAACCGTCCGGCCCTAGCGTGACCTGCGTCACAGCCCGACCGACCAGGAGGCGCCATGGCCCGGATCACCCTCACCGTCGACGGCGAGCAGGTCACCGACGACGTCGAGCCCCGCACGCTGCTCGTCCACTACCTGCGCGAGCACCTCGGGAAGACCGGCACCGTGATCGGCTGCGACACCAGCAACTGCGGTGCCTGCACCGTCCACCTCGACGGGCGCAGCGTGAAGAGCTGCAACGTCCTGGCGGTCCAGGCCGACGGCCACGAGGTCACCACCATCGAGGGGCTGGCCCGGGGCGGCGAGCTGCACCCGGTCCAGGAGGCGTTCCGCGAGTGCCACGGGCTGCAGTGCGGCTTCTGCACCCCCGGGATGATCATGCAGAGCATCGACCTGCTGGCCGAGAACCCCAGCCCCACCGAGGACGAGGTGCGCCACGGCCTGGAGGGCAACCTCTGCCGGTGCACGGGCTACCACAACATCGTGCGCTCCGTGCTGCACGCGGCGGGAGGTGCCCAGTGACCGTCACCGAGGAGCGCGGCGCCGCCGCCGCCGGCGAGAAGGCCGAGATCGGGCGAGCCCGGCGACGCAAGGAGGACCAGCGGCTGATCACGGGCCGCACCCGGTGGACCGACAACCTCGTGCTGCCGGGGATGCTCCACCTCGCCATGGTGCGCAGCCCCTTCGCGCACGCCCGGATCGCCTCGATCGACACCGACGCCGCCCGCTCCGCCCCGAACGTCGTCGGCGTCTTCACCGCCGCCGACCTGGCCGAGCTGCAGGGCGTGCTGATCAACGCGTGGCCGATCACGCCCGACCAGAAGGCCCCCACCCACACCCCGATCGCCACCGAGCGCGCCACCTTCGCCGGCGAGGTCGTCGCGGTGGTGGCGGCCCGCAGCGCCGCGGCGGCCCGGGACGCGGCCGAGCTGGTGGACGTCGACTACGAGGAGCTGCCCGCCGCGCTGGACCTCAAGGAGGCGGCGGCCGACACGGTCCTGGCGCACCCCGACCTCGGCACCAACAAGTCGGCGTACTGGGTCTTCGACTCCGCCCAGGCCGGGACCGGCGGCGACGTGGAGGAGGCCATCGCCGCCGCCCGCGCGGACGGCATCGTCATCGAGCGCGAGTACCGGCAGCAGCGGCTGATCCCCGCCTTCATGGAGCCGCGCAGCGTGCTCTGCGACCCCACCGGCGAGCAGCTGACCCTCTGGACCTCCACCCAGGTGCCGCACATCGTCCGCTTCGCGCTGGCCGCGACCACCGGGATGCCCGAGTCGAAGATCCGGGTCGTCGCCCCCGACGTCGGGGGCGGCTTCGGCGGCAAGCTGCAGACAACCCCCGAGGAGTGGATCACCGTGGCCGTCGCCCGGCACCTCGGGCGGCCCGCCAAGTACACCGAGACCCGCTCGGAGTCGCTGGTCGCCGGCCACCACGGCCGGGACCAGTGGCAGACGCTCACGCTGGCCGCCACCAAGGACGGGCGGGTCACGGGGCTCAAGGTCGAGCTGCTGGCCGACCTGGGCTCCCACGTCTCGCTGGTCGGCGGCGGCGTCCCGGTGCTCGGGGCGTTCATGTTCAACGCGATCTACAAGTTCCCCGCCTACCACTTCGCGGTGCAGACGGTGCTGACCAACAAGACCTGGACCGACGCCTACCGGGGCGCGGGCCGGCCGGAGGCGACCTTCGCGATCGAGCGGCTGATGGACGAGCTCGCCACCGAGCTCGGCGTGGACCCCCTCGAGGTCCGGGAGCGCAACTGGATCACCCACGAGGAGTTCCCGTTCACCAGCGTGTGCGGGCTCGAGTACGACTCGGGCAACTACGAGGCCGCCACCGCGAAGGCCCGGGAGATGTTCGGCTACGACGAGCTGCGCGCGGAGCAGGCCCGGCGCCGCGAGGCCGGCGACCCGGTCCAGCTCGGCATCGGCGTCTCGACCTTCACCGAGATGTGCGGGCTGGCGCCCAGCCGGGTGCTCGGCTCGCTCGACTACGGCGCCGGCGGCTGGGAGCACGCGAGCGTCCGGATGCTCCCCACCGGGACCGTCGAGGTGGTGGTCGGCGTCAGCCCCCACGGGCAGGGCCACGAGACGGCGTTCAGCCAGATCGTCGCCGACCGGCTCGGCGTCCCGTTCGAGGCGGTCGAGATCCTGCACGGCGACACCCAGGTCTCGCCGCGCGGCCTGGACACCTACGGCTCGCGCTCCCTGGTGGTCGGCGGCGAGGCGGTGGTCAAGGCGGCGGACAAGGTGGTCGAGAAGGCCCGGGTCGTCGCCGCCCACCTGCTCGAGGCGAGCGCCGACGACCTCGAGTTCCGCGACGGCCGCTTCACCGTGCGGGGCACCGACCAGGGGATGGCCCTCACCGAGGTGGCCTCCGCGGTCTTCGCCGCCCACGACATGCCCGAGGGTGTCGAGCCCTCGCTGGACTCCGACGCCACCTACGACCCGGAGAACTTCTCCTTCCCGCACGGCACCCACCTGTGCGCGATGGAGGTGGACACCGAGACGGGCGCCGTGAAGATGCGCAAGTACGTCGCCTGCGACGACGTCGGCAACATCATCAACCCGCTGATCGTCGAGGGCCAGGTGCACGGCGGCCTCGTCCAGGGCATCGCCCAGGCGCTCTGGGAGGAGGCGGTCCACGACGACGCGGGCACGCTGGTCTCGGGCTCCTTCGTCGACTACCTGCTGCCGACCGCGGCGGACACCATCAGCTTCGACGTCGACCACACCACGTCGCCGGCGACCTCGAACTCCCTGGGCACCAAGGGAGTCGGCGAGGCCGGCACGATCGCCTCCACCCCGGCCGTGGTCAACGCCGTCGTGGACGCCGTCCGCCACCTCGGCGTGAACGACGTGCGGATGCCGTGCACCCCGGAGCGGGTGTGGCGGGCGATCCAGGACGCCCGCGCGGCGCAGGAGCCCACCGAGCCCGCGGCGATGCCGCACTTCGACGCCGACGAACCGGGCCGCAGCAGCACGGAAGGAGCAGGCGCATGATCCCGGCACCGTTCGACTACCTCGCCCCCACCACGGTCGAGGAGGCGCTGGCCGCCCTCGCCGAGCACGGGGACGACGCCAAGGTCGTGGCCGGCGGGCAGTCCCTCCTCCCGGTCCTGAGGATGCGGCTCAACACCCCCGAGGTGGTCGTGGACCTCGGGCGGATCGACAGCCTGCGCGGCATCCGCGAGGAGGGCGACCACCTCGTCGTCGGCGCCATGACCACCCACCACGAGGTGCGCACCAGCGACCTCGTCCGCACCCACGCCGCCGTGCTCGCCCACGCCACCGACCAGCTCGCCGACTCCCAGATCCGGCACCGCGGCACGCTCGGCGGCGCCCTCGCGCACGCCGACCCCGCGGGCGACCAGGGCGCCTGCGTCCTGTCGCTGGGGGCCGAGCTGGAGGTCACCGGCCCCGGCGGCGCCCGGACGGTCCCGGCCGACCAGTTCTTCCTCGGCCTCTTCGAGACCGCCCTCGGGGACGACGAGATCCTCACCGCGGTGCGGATCCCCAAGCACACGGGGTGGGGCGGCCACTACGAGAAGTTCGTCCGGGTCGTCCACCAGTGGCCGATCGTGGCGGTGGCCGCCTCGGTGCGGCTCGAGGGCGGCACCATCGCGGAGGCCCGCGTCGGGCTGACCAACATGGGGCCCACCTACCTGCGCGCCCGCGGCGTCGAGGAGGCGCTCGTCGGGGCGACGCCCACCCTCGACGGCGTCCGGGAGGCGGCTGAACGGGCGACCGAGGGCACCGACCCGCCGAGCGACCTCAACGGGGACGCCGACTACCGCAGGCACCTGGCCGGCGTGCTCACCGCACGCGCCGTCGTGGCGGCGGCGGGGGGCTGAGGTGGAGCTCGAGCACTCCTTCTCGCTGCCCCTGCCCGTCGAGGAGGCCTGGGCCGAGTTCCAGGACATCGGGTCGCTGGCGGAGTGCTTCCCCGGCGCCACGGTCAGCTCGGCGGACGCCGAGGGGTTCGCCGGGTCGGTGAAGGTCAAGCTGGGGCCGATCGCACTGGTCTACAACGGGTCGGGGACCTTCGTCGAGCGCGACGAGGTGAGCCGCCGGATGGTGATCGACGCGAAGGGCAAGGACAAGCGCGGCAACGGGACGGCCGGCGCCCACGTGGTGCTCCAGATGTCCGCGGCCGGGTCCGGGACCGGCGTGCGCGTCACCACCGACCTCTCCATCACCGGCAAGCCCGCGCAGTTCGGTCGAGGGGTGATGCAGGACGTCTCGGACAAGCTGCTGGGCCAGTTCGTCTCCTGCCTCGAGCAGCGGCACGCCGCTCCGGAGGTGGCGTCCGCCGAGCCGCCGGGGCAGGGTGCTCCGGGGCCCTCGGGAGCCTCGGGACCGTCGGGCGGACCCGAGCTCACCTCGCCCGCCGCCGTGGCCGGGGTGGACGCCGCCCCGCCCGTGGGCGGCCAATCGCCGCCGGTGCGCGGCCAGGCACCGCGCGGGCAGGACGCGCTGGACCTGGGGAGCGCCGCCCTCCCCGTGCTCGTCCGGACCTACGGGCCGTGGCTGCTGGGGGCGCTGGTCGTCCTCGTGCTGCTGCGCCGGCTGCTGGGCCGCTGAGGCAGCACCCTCACAGCGGGCCGCCCCCGGCCTTGCGGCGCCTGTTGTAGTCGCGCATCCGCTGCGGGACGCCCACCACCGCCGCGTCGTACGACGGCACCCGGTGGTGGTTGCAGAAGCTGTGGGCCCACTGCACCGAGGGGACGCGGCGCCGCGTCCACTCGCCGTCGTGGGCCACCAGCAGCAGCGTCACGTCGCTCACCGCGGTGCGCGGCTCCACGAAGCCCTCCACCCCGCGCCGGGCGGCCACCCACGCGTTGAGGTGGTCGGTGTCGGCCGCGTTCGCGGCGCGCACCGTGGTCGAGCCGGTGCGGGCGGTGTCCCCGGCGGGACGCCGCATGCGCCCGGAGCCGCGACGACGGAAGCGGTCGAACAGTCCCATGCGCACAGTGTGACGGGTGGACCCCCGCCGAGGCGGTGCTGGACACGATTGCCAAGGGTGCAAAGATGGGGCCTACCGCGTGGCCGGCGTCACGCGGGCACGACTTCACATCGCAGGACTCCGGATGGCAAGACACTGGTGGGAGGGAACCGACAGCGTGGCTGCGGCCGATTACGACGTACTCATCCTCGGGGCCGGATCCGGCGGCTACGCGTGCGCGCTGCGCGCGGCCCAGCTCGGTCTCTCCGTCGGGCTCGTCGAGAAGGGCAAGCTGGGCGGCACCTGCCTGCACGTCGGCTGCATCCCGACCAAGGCGCTGCTGCACGCCGCCGAGGTCGCCGACTCCGCGCGTGACGGCGCCAGCTTCGGGGTGCTGAGCAGCTTCGAGGGCATCGACATGGCCGGGGTCAACGCCTACAAGGACGGCGTCGTCCAGCGCCTCTTCAAGGGACTCACCGGGCTGGTCAAGGGCCGCGGGATCACGGTCGTCGACGGCGAGGGCCGGGTCACCGGACCCCGCGAGGTCACCGTCGACGGACAGGTCCTCACCGGGCGCCACCTGGTGCTGGCGACCGGTTCGCGCCCCCGCACCCTTCCCGGGCTCGAGGTCGACGGCGAGCGGGTCCTGACCTCCGAGCACGCCCTGGCCCTGGACCACGTGCCGTCGTCGGTCGTCGTCCTGGGCGGCGGGGTGATCGGCTGCGAGTTCGCCAGCGTCTGGCGCAGCTTCGGGGCGGAGGTGACGGTCGTCGAGGCCCTCCCCCGGCTCCTCGCCGGCGAGGACCCCGCCTCCTCGAAGGCCCTCGAGCGGGCCTTCCGCAAGCGTGGCATCGCCCTGCGGACCGGGACCCGCTTCGAGTCCGTCCGCCACACCGAGAAGGGGGTCGCCGTCGCCCTCGAGGGGGGCGCCGAGGTCGAGGCCGACCTCCTCCTCGTCGCCGTCGGCCGCGGCCCGGTCACCGAGGGGCTCGGCCTCGAGGAGCAGGGCATCGCGACCGACCGCGGCTTCGTGCTCGCCGACGACCGCTGCCGCACCAACATCGACGGCGTCTTCGCGGTCGGCGACATCGTGCCCGGCCTGCAGCTGGCCCACCGGGGCTTCGCCCAGGGCATCCTGGTGGCCGAGGAGATCGCGGGGCTCTCCCCCGCCCCGATCGACGAGGCCGGCATCCCCCGGGTGACCTACAGCCACCCCGAGGTGGCCTCCTGCGGCCTCGACGAGGAGACCGCCCGGGAGCGCCACGGGGACGACGCGGTCACGACCGTCACCTACGACCTCGGCGGCAACGGCAAGAGCCAGATCCTGCGCACCCAGGGCTTCGTCAAGCTCGTCGCCCTGCGGGACGGCCCGGTCCTGGGCGTCCACATGGTCGGCGACCGGGTGGGCGAGCTCATCGGCGAGGCCCAGCTGGTCTACGGCTGGGAGGGCCACGCCGCCGACGTCGCCCCTCTCGTCCACGCGCACCCCACCCAGAACGAAGCCCTCGGCGAGGCCCACCTCGTCCTGGCGGGCAAGCCCCTCCACGCACACTCCTGACCACCCACCCTCGAGACGACAGGAATCCCATGGCCTCCGAAGTCACCCTCCCCGCACTCGGCGAATCAGTCACCGAAGGCACCGTCACGCGCTGGCTCAAGCAGGTCGGCGACGAGGTGGCGGTCGACGAGCCCCTGCTCGAGGTCTCCACCGACAAGGTCGACACCGAGATCCCCTCCCCCGTCGCCGGCACCCTGCTGGAGATCAAGGCCGAGGAGGACGACACCGTCGAGGTGGGCGCCGTGCTGGCGGTCGTGGGCGAGCAGGGCGAGTCCGCCGGCGACGCCTCCGGCGCCGCGGAGCCCGAGGCCCAGCCGCAGGACGAGCAGGAGTCCGAGAAGAAGGCCGAGCAGGAGGAGCAGGTCGCCCAGGAGACCGGCGACCTGCCCCCGGGCGACTCGACTCCCGAGTCGGAGAAGGAGGAGGCGCCCGCCCAGGAGCAGCCCGCCGCGCAGGAGGCCGCCCAGGAGTCCGGTGGCTCCGGTGGCTCCGGCGGCGGTGGCTCCACCCCCGTCACCCTGCCCGCGCTCGGCGAGTCGGTGACCGAGGGCACCGTGACGCGCTGGCTCAAGCAGGTCGGCGACGAGGTGGCCGTCGACGAGCCCCTGCTCGAGGTCTCGACCGACAAGGTCGACACCGAGATCCCCTCCCCCGTCGCCGGCACCCTGCTGGAGCAGAAGGTCGCCGAGGACGAGACGGTCGAGGTCGGCGCCGAGCTGGCCCTCATCGGCTCCGCCGACGCCGCGCCCAGCCAGGCGGCGGAGGAGCCCCAGCAGGAGGAGCCCCAGCAGGCCGAGGAGGCCGAGGAGGCCGAGGAGGCCGAGCAGTCCCAGCAGGAGGAGCCCCAGCAGGAGCAGGCCGCCCAGGCGCAGCCGCAGCAGGCCGAGCAGCCCCAGCAGGAGCAGCCCAAGCAGGAGGTGGCCGCCCAGGAGCAGCCGCAGTCCTCGCCGCAGTCGGCCCCGGCGCCGAGCCGGGACGACGACCAGAGCACCTACGTCACCCCGTTGGTCCGCAAGATGGCGGCCGAGCACGGCGTGGACCTGGGCCAGGTGAAGGGCACCGGCGTCGGCGGCCGGATCCGCAAGCAGGACGTGCTGGACGCCGCCGCAGCGGCCAAGGCCGCGACCGAGGCCCCGGCCGCTGCCGCGCCCCAGTCCGCGCCCGCCGCGCCGTCGGCCCCCGCGGCCGCCGAGGCGTCGCCGCTGCGCGGCCGCACCGAGCCGATGTCGCGCCTGCGCAAGGTGATCGCCTCGCGGATGGTCGAGTCGCTGCAGACCAGCGCCCAGCTCACCACGGTCCTCGAGGTCGACGTCACCGCGATCTCGCGCAAGCGGGACGCGGTGAAGGCCGAGTTCCTGGCCCGCGAGGGCGTCAAGCTCTCCTTCATGCCGTTCTTCGCCAAGGCCGCGGTCGACGCCCTCAAGGCGTTCCCGATGGTCAACGCGACGATCGACACCGAGAAGGGCGAGGTGACCTACTTCGACCGCGAGAACCTCGCGATCGCGGTGGACACCGAGAAGGGCCTCCTCACGCCCGTGATCAAGGACGCCGGCGACCTGTCGATCGCCGGGCTCGCCCGCAAGATCGCCGACGTCGCCGAGCGCACCCGCAGCAACAAGATCACGCCCGACGAGCTCTCCGGCGGCACCTTCACCCTGACCAACACGGGCAGCCGCGGCGCGCTCTTCGACACCCCGATCATCAACCAGCCCCAGGTGGCGATCCTCGGCACGGGTGCCGTGGTGAAGCGGCCCGTCGTCATCGACGACCCCAACCTGGGCGAGACGATCGCGGTCCGGCAGATGGCCTACCTCGCGCTGACCTACGACCACCGCCTGGTCGACGGCGCCGACGCGGCGCGGTTCCTCAGCGACGTCAAGGCCCGGCTGGAGGCCGCCGCCTTCGACGTGTGACCCGCCGGGTCCGCCCCGCGGGCCCGAAGCACGACCCGGGAGGGCCGTCAGCCGAGGAGGCCGGCGGCCCTTCCGAGCACCCGGGCCAGGTACGTCGCGTAGAGGCGGCCGACCGTGAAGCCGTCGCGGTGCACCACCAGGCCGTCCACGACGGCGGGGCAGCGCCGCCGGGTGCAGAACCACGGACGGGTGTCGACGTACGTCGCGTCGCCCCGTGCCGCCGTCCGCTCCTCGCCCCGTCGGTGGACCTCGAAGGTCCCCCGGCGCGGGTCGGTGCCGCAGCGCCGGACGTCGCGACGCCGCTGCAGGCAGGTCTGGACGTCGTGCCCGGGGTAGGGGGTGTCCCCCAGCACGACCACGCGGGTCCCTTGCGACGCCAGCTCCTCGAGCGAGCTGAGCAGGCCCTCCTGCCACAGACCGTTCTCGGCAGGCTCCGGCACCCAGCCGTTGCCCGGGGTCGCGCGGCCGAGGGAGACCGGCGCACCGTCGCTCACGAGGCTGGTGCCGCGGACCGCGCCCGCGACCAGCACGACCTCGGGGGCCTGCTGCGCGACGATGTCCAGGGTGCCGGCGTTGAACTGGTCGCACTCGGCGTAGGGACGCTCCTCGGCGTGCAGCCAGGCCGTCGTCCCGGTCAGCGGCGGGCAGCCGTACTTGGTCCGCACGTCCACCCGCCACCCCTCCTCCAGACCCAGGGCGTCGAGGGCCGGGATCCACTGCGCGGCGTGCACGTCGCCCCACAGCAGCACCTCGCGGTCGGCGTCGAGGTCGCCGAGCAGGCACCGCTCGCCGTGCTCGACCGCGAGGTAGCCGAGGACGCACGCCTGGTGCCGAGGGGCGAGGGAGTTGCCCCGCGCGACGAGGGCGGCGGGCGGCAGGACGTCGTCGGGCAGGGTGCGGAGCGACACCCCCCGTCGCAGCGCCGCGCGCACGGTCTCCAGGTCGGGCGCCGGCGCGACGGCGGGGGCGGGGACGGCCTCGTCCGGCGGCGCGGGCTCGTCCTGCTCACCCCCGGTGCAGCCGGCGACGAGCGCGACCAGCAGCAGCGACACGAGGGCCGAGCGTGCGCGTACCGGCGTCCACGGGAACATGCCGGGACCCTAGAGGACAACCAGCGACCTGACACGCTGGGTCCATGCGCATCCTCGTCGCGGGTTCCTCCGGCTTCCTCGGCACGCACCTCGTCGAGCACCTGCGTCGCGGGGGCCACCAGGTCACCCGTCTGGTGCGGCACGACGCGTCGACCGGCGAGATCCGGTGGGACCCGTACGGCAGCGGACTGGCGGCCGGCGCCCTCGACGGGGTCGACGTGGTCGTCAACCTCGCCGGGTCGCCGACGCTCGGCAACCCCCACTCCGCACGCTGGGCCGAGGAGCTGCGGAGGAGCCGGGTGACGACCACCCGCGTCCTCGCCGAGGCCGTCGCCGCGGCGCCGACGCCCCCCGCGCTGCTGGCCGGCAACGGCATCTCGTTCTACGGCGACCACGGCTCCGCGGTGGTGACGGAGGAGTCCGCCTCGCTGGGGGACGCCCTCCTCACCCGGGTCACCCGCGAGTGGCAGGAGGCCACCGAGCCCGCCGTGGCGGCCGGCGCCCGGGTCTGCGTGCTGCGGACCGCCCCGGTGATGGACCGCCGGGCCGCCCCGCTGAGCCAGCTCGCCCTGCTGTTCCGGCTGGGCCTCGGGGCCAGGCTGGGCAACGGCAACCAGTACTTCCCGATGGTCTCCCTCCGCGACTGGGTCGGCGCCGTGGCCTTCCTGGCCGGGTCGCGGGACGTGTCGGGTCCCTTCAACCTCTGCTGTCCCCGGACCCCGACCAACCGGGAGATGACCCGCGCGCTGGCCCGCGCGGTCGGGCGCCCGGCCTTCCTCGCCGCCCCGGCTCCGGTGCTGCGCCTGGCCACGGGTCCGATGGCCCCCGAGCTCCTCGGCTCGGTGAACGCCCGGCCGGCCGCCCTGGAGCGGGCGGGCTACGACTTCGCCGACGCCGACGTCGACGACGTCCTCGCGACGGCCCTCGCGGCCGGGCGCCAGGACCCCGCGGGCACGGCCCGCTAGGACCCCGAGGGGGCGTCGACGACCTCGGCCACGAGCCACTCCCCCGCCCGCCGCACGACCTCCACGCGACGGCGTGTCGGGCGGTCCTCCGGCAGCGCGCGGCGTACGCCGTCACCGACGACGAACGCCGCGGCCACCCGGTCGACCACGTCCAGCACCAGGCGGTCGTCCTTCTGCTCCACCACGTCCACGGAGACCAGCTGCGTCTGCAGTCCCTCGACCCGGAGACCCCGGTCGCGGTAGCGCCGGAGCATCCGGACGTCCTTCCGCCCCGTGGCCGAGCCCGCGACGTAGAGCCGGCGCAGCACGGCGTGGTCGCCCTCGGCCCACGCCCGCGCCCGTCGGCGGTCCCACGCGCGCAGGACCTCGACGTGGGCGGGGCCCCGGGTCTCGGCGACCTCCCGGGGCGACTCGCGCGCCACCGCGAACCAGACGGCGGTGGTCGCCAGCAGGCTCGCCACCGCGACGACCACGCTGAGGACCGCGGCCCGGCGCAGGGCCACGGCGTGCGGCGGGAGGAGGACGGGTGAGGGCACGGGGCCACTCTGCCGCTTCCTGAGGAGGCCTGCTCCGTCCTCTCCACAGGCGGGCACCCGGGTTAGGGTCGAGGGCATGAGCCTGACCTACCGCGTGGCCGGCCTCGGCGAGGAGGCGGTGGAGTACCTGGCGGCCTGGGAGCTGCAGCGCGACGTCCACGCCCGGGTGGTCGACGGGTCCCTGCCCGACCAGGTGCTGCTGCTCGAGCACCCGCCGGTCTTCACGGCGGGCAAGCGCACCGACCCCCACGAGCGGCCGGCCGATCCCGGCGGCGCCCCGGTCGTCGACGTCGACCGCGGCGGCAAGATCACCTTCCACGGTCCCGGGCAGCTCGTCGGCTACCCCATCGTGCGCCTTCCCGACCACGTGAAGGTCGTGGACTACGTCCGGCGGGTGGAGGAGGCGCTCACCGCGACCTGTGCCGAGCTGGGCGTCACCACCGCCCGCGTGCCCGGGCGCAGCGGCGTCTGGCTGCGGGCCGACGCCCGGGGTCCGGAGCGCAAGGTGGCCGCGATCGGCATCCGGGTGAGCCGCGGCGTCACCATGCACGGCTTCTCGCTCAACTGCGACGTCGACCTCGGCTGGTACGGCCGGTTCGTGCCCTGCGGGATCGCGGACGCGGGGGTGACCTCGCTGAGCCGCGAGCTCGACCGGGACGTCACCGTGGCCGAGGTGCTCCCCGTGGTGCAGCGTCACCTCGACACCTACCTGGCCTGGCAGCCTTACACCGCCACCCCCGACTACGAGGCCCGTCCCGAGCCCGGTCGGGCGCCGCGCATCACGCTGGTCACGCCGGGCGGCTGAACCTGCGAGGATGCGCCCCGGCCCGCGGGCGCGGGGTTGACGACAGGGGGAGCCATGGCTGAGGCGGTCATCGAGACACGGGGGCTGCGCAAGGTCTTCGGGAGCGGGCGGGACGAGCGGGTCGCGGTCGACGACCTCGACCTCCTCGTCGGCGCCGGGGGCGTGCACGGCTTCCTCGGGCCGAACGGCTCGGGCAAGACCACGACGATCCGGATGCTGCTCGGCCTGGCCCGCGCGACCGGCGGCGAGATGCGCCTCTTCGGCACCCCGGTGCCGGAGCGGCTGCCCGAGGTGGTGGCCCGGGTCGGCGCCGTCGTGGAGTCACCGAAGTTCTCCCCGCGCTTCTCCGGGCGTCAGAACCTCACCCTGCTCTCCCGCTCGGTCGGGCTGCCCGACTGCCGGGTCGACGCCGCGCTCGAGACCGTCGGGCTCGCCGACCGCGACCGGGACGCCTACCAGGACTACTCCCTGGGCATGCAGCAGCGGCTGGCGATCGCCGCCACCCTGCTGCGCGAGCCTCGCCTGCTCGTCCTCGACGAGCCGACCAACGGCCTCGACCCCGCCGGCATCCGCGAGATCCGGGAGACCGTCCGCGACCTCGGCGCCTCGGGCGTCACGGTCCTCCTCAGCTCCCACATCCTGGCCGAGGTCCAGCAGGTCTGCGACGTCGTCACGATCATCGGCCGCGGCCGGCTGCTGGCCTCCGGCCGCGTCGAGGACCTGCTCGGCGGTCACGCCGCCGCGACACGGCACCGGGTCGTGGTGGACGACGCCGTCACGGCGGCCGGGCGGCTGCGGGCCGCCGGGCTCGGCGTCGAGGAGGCCGGCGACGCGCTCCTCGTCGAGGCCCCCGACGGGTCCGAGGTGGCACGGCTGCTGGGCGCCCACGGCCTGTGGGTGCGCGAGCTGACGCCCGTGCGTCGCGACCTCGAGTCGGTCTTCCTCGAGCTCACCTCCGCCTCTCCCGTCGCCCTCGGCGGTGGGCGCTGATGGGCACCCTGCTGCGCACCGAGCTCACCCGCCTGCGCTGGCGCCGGGCCGTCCTGGTGCTGCTCGCCGCCTGCGTCCTGGGACCCGCGCTGATCCTGGCGGGCGAGGCCTGGAACACCCGCCCCGTCAGCGACGCCGACCGGCACGCCGTCGAGCTCGAGCTCACCGCCCATCGGGAGGCGGTGGAGCGGGACGTCGCCCGGTGCACCCGCAGGCCCGAGGAGTACGGCCTCGGGGTCGAGGTCGGACCCGGCGCCACGCCGGACGCGGTGGCCACCCTGTGCCGGGAGCGGGTCTGGGGCCCGCCGATGAGCGTCGAGGACTGGATCGGCCGGCCCCGCCTGGAGCCGGCCCACGTCGCCGACGGGGCCGGGGTCGCCGTGGTCGTCGTCCTGGTGGTGGCCACGCTCCTGGCCGGAGCCACCTTCGTGGGCCAGGACTGGGCCAGCGGGTCCCTCAGCAACCAGCTGCTCTTCGAACCGAGGAGGGGCCGGGTCTGGGCGGCGAAGGCGCTCGCGGTGCTGGTGGGGTGTGCCGGCACCGCGGTGCTGGTGCTCACCCTCTTCTGGTTGGCCGTCTGGGCGCTGGGCCGCGCCCGCGGTGTCCCGGTCCCCGACGGTGCCTGGGGCGACGTCGCGGCCATGCAGGCCCGCGGGGTGCTGCTGGTGGCCGGCTCCGGGATCGTCGGCTACGCCCTGACGACCCTCTTCCGCAGCACCGTCGCCGCCCTGGGGCTCGTGGTGGCCGTCGTGGTGCTCGGCACCATCCTGCCGCTGGCCGTCCTCGGGTCGGGCGCGGAGCCGTGGCTGATCCCCATGAACGCCGGAGCCTTCCTGCAGGACGGCTACCAGTACTGGGTGGAGGGGGGCGTGACGGAGTACTCCTGTGCCACGCCAGAGGGCTGCGTCGGGGACGGCGGCAGCCGCACCCTCACGCTGGCCCAGGGCGCGACGTACCTGGCCGCGTTGCTGACGGCGACCCTGTCGGCCAGCCTGTGGTCCTTCCACGCCCGCGACCTGCCCTGATTGGGCCGTGCCGGGGCGCGGCGTAGAGTCGGGTGTCGTGACGTCCTCCGCCAGTCCCCAGCCCGACGGTCGCAAGCTGCTGCGCCTCGAGGTCCGCAACGCCGAGACCCCGATCGAGCGCAAGCCCTCGTGGATCAAGACGACGGCCAGGATGGGCCCGGAGTACACGGCCCTGCAGGGGCTGGTGAAGTCCGAAGGGCTCCACACGGTCTGCCAGGAGGCGGGCTGCCCCAACATCTTCGAGTGCTGGGAGGACCGCGAGGCGACCTTCCTCATCGGCGGCGACCAGTGCACGCGGCGCTGCGACTTCTGCCAGATCGACACCGGCAAGCCGCAGGCCCTCGACACCGACGAGCCCCGCCGGGTCGCCGAGTCGGTGCAGAAGATGGAGCTGCGCTACGCCACCATCACCGGGGTCGCCCGCGACGACCTGGCCGACGGCGGCGCGTGGCTCTACGCCGAGACCGTGCGCGCCATCCACGAGCTCAACCCCGGCACCGGGGTGGAGAACCTGATCCCCGACTTCAACGGCAAGCCCGACCTGCTGGCCGAGGTCTTCGAGTCCCGGCCCGAGGTGCTCGCCCACAACGTCGAGACCGTGCCCCGGATCTTCAAGCGGATCCGGCCGGCGTTCCGCTACGAGCGGTCGCTGGGCGTGCTGACCGCGGCGCGCGAGTTCGGCCTGGTCACCAAGTCCAACCTCATCCTCGGCATGGGCGAGACCCGCGAGGAGGTCTCCCAGGCGCTGCGCGACCTGCACGAGGCCGGCTGCGAGCTCGTCACCATCACGCAGTACCTGCGCCCCTCGGTGCGGCACCACCCGGTGGAGCGGTGGGTCAAGCCGGAGGAGTTCGTGGAGCTCCAGGCCGAGGCCGAGGAGATCGGCTTCTCCGGGGTGCTGTCCGGCCCGCTGGTCCGTTCGTCCTACCGGGCCGGCCGGTTGTACCGTCAGGCCATGGAGGCGCGCTCCACGGTCGTCACGGCCTGAGCCCCTCACCCTTCGATCCAGAGGCCACCAGGCCCCGGCAGCAAAGGCACCAGATTGTCCACCCCCGCCCCCGAGAACCTCAGTCGCCGGCAGCAGCTCGTCCGCTCCTACCAGATGGCGAAGCGGAGCGACCAGCGCCTGGGCCTGTGGATCCTGGGCGCTGCGCTCCTCGGCGCCGCCCTCGGCTTCCTCGTCATCTGGCTGCTGCCCGGTGAGGGCTGGATCTCGACCGTCTTCGCCGTGGTCGGAGCGATCCTGCTCGGTCTGCTGGCCGCCATCATCGTCTTCGGTCGTCGCGCGCAGAAGGCGGCGTACACCCAGATGGAGGGCCAGCCGGGAGCCGCCGCGGCCGCCCTGGGCATGCTGCGCCGTGGCTGGAAGGTCGACCCGGTCATCGCCTTCACCAAGCAGCAGGACGTCGTCCACCGGGTCGTCGGCCCGCCCGGCATCGTGCTGGTCGCCGAGGGCGGCAGCCCCGCGCGCATCCGCCAGCTGCTCGCCAGCGAGCGCCGCAAGCACGAGCGGGTCGCCTCCGAGACCCCGCTGCACGAGGTCGTCTGTGGCAACGGCGAGGGCCAGGTGCCGCTCCCCCGCCTCGTCAAGCACGTCACCAAGCTGGGGCGCAACGTCAAGCCCGCCCAGATGACCGACATCATCAACCGGCTCAAGGCGCTGGACGCCAACCGTTCCAACATCCCGCTGCCCAAGGGGCCGGTGCCCAGCAGCATGAAGGGGATGCGCGGCAACCTCCGGGGCCGCTGAGCCTGTCGCGGTTCCCCGTGGACGACGAAGGGGCGGGTACGGCGTGCGCCGTACCCGCCCCTTCGCGTGGGTCCGCGTGGAGCCGTGTCCTCGTCAGCCCGCGCTGGGCGGCGTCGAGGGCATCTGCGGCATCTCGGGCATCTCGGTGACCTGGTCGGCCGGCGGCTCCTCGATGGAGACGTCCTTGCCCCAGTCGGACAGGGTCATCGTCATCGTCCCGGCCGCGGAGCCGAGGTCGGCCTCGACGCGACGGTAGAGGCCGTCCTCGTCGAACCAGATGTCGTAGGCCATCTCCTCCGGGACGCCGCCGACGGCGCCCAGCTCGTCACCCAGCATCGCCTTGGTGTCGAGCGTCAGCGTGTAGCGGGTGAGGTCCTCGCCGTCGACCTCCTCCTCGCCCTGGTGGACGACGGACTTCATGCCCTTCTTCATGTTCTCCATCGACGAGCCGGGGTCGAGGCCCAGGCCGTTGCCGGAGAGGGACTCCATGGCGCCGGAGAGGTCGATCTTCATGTACTTGCCACCGAGGTCGGGCGACTTCACGTAGCTGACCGCACCGAGGGAGATGAGCTCCACCTCGCCCGTGGTCTCGTCCTGGACGGTCATCTTGGACGACGGCGGGGTGGTGGAGTAGTCGATGTCGCCCGTCATCTCCACGTCGGCCTGGCCACCCGAGGTGGTCATGGTGACGGCGGCGGTCGTGGCGCCCTCCAGGGCGGCCTCGAGGATCTCGGCGAAGTCCTCCACCGGCATCTCCTCGCCCTTCTCCAGACCGGGGTCGGAGGCGGCGCTGGAGCCCGAGGGCTCGTCGGACTCCGACCCGCAGGCCACGAGGGAGGAGAGGGCGAGCGGGACGACGAGTGCAGCCGCTGTCCGCCTCAGGGTCAGGGGTCGACGCATGGGTAGAGCCTTTCGCTGGAGACAGTTTCCGGCTCGAGCCTACGGGGCAGACGGGCGCAGGCTCGCCAGCGTCACGCACGCGGACCCCACCGCGAGGTCGTGCAGCCCGCGGCCGTCGGGACGGAAGACCAGCGGCGGGATCACCAGGGCCACGAGCAGCTGGCGCAGCACCGCCGGGAGCAGCTCGAGCGGACGCACGTGCTCGCCCACCCGGACCACGCGCAGCCGGGTGACCAGCTGGCCGAAGGAGCCGCCCACGACCGCGGTGAGGAAGGCGGACTCGACCACGAAGAGGCCCAGGGTGGCGAAGCCGGCCCAGGCGCTGTCGAGCCAGCCGCCGATCCCGAGGAAGAGCCACACCACGGCCTGGCAGGCGAGCCAGTCGACGACGAGGGCGAGGAGGCGTTGGCCCCAGGAGGCTGTCTCCCAGGTGGCGGGCGGGGTCACCGCAGGAGGATATCGAGGCGGCGGCGTGCCCACGGCACGGGGCAACTGTTACACGGCGGAAACAATCGGGATACGGTCAAGAAACTGCGTGTGCATAGTTTCCACGACAGCCGGTGCAGCGGCGCACCGATCTTCACCCAGACGTGAGGGCCACCACCCCGAGGGTGGCCGAGGAGGACGAATGTTCGCAAACAGCGACGAGCTGCTCAAGTACCTCAAGGACGAGCGCGTCGAGATGGTCGACGTGCGCTTCTGCGACCTGCCCGGCGTGATGCAGCACTTCACCGTGCCCGTGTCCTCGTTCGACCAGTCGGTCTTCGACGAGGGGCTCGGCTTCGACGGTTCCTCCATCCGTGGGTTCCAGGCGATCCACGAGTCCGACATGCAGCTCTTCCCGGACCCCACCACCGCCTACCTCGACCCGTTCCGGGTCGCCAAGACCCTGGTGGTCAACTTCTTCATCCACGACCCGCTCACCGGCGAGGCCTACTCCCGCGACCCGCGCAACATCGCCCGCAAGGCGATGAGCTACCTCGCCAGCACCGGCATCGGCGACAAGGCGTACTTCGCCCCCGAGGCCGAGTTCTACGTCTTCGACAACGTGCGGTTCGAGACCAAGGCCAACGCCGGGTACTACCACATCGACTCCGAGGCCGGCGCCTGGAACAGCGGCTCCGAGGACAACAACCGCGGCTACAAGGTCAAGTACAAGGGCGGGTACTTCCCCGTGGCGCCGTACGACCACTTCGGCGAGCTGCGCGACGAGATGGTCATCGAGATGGAGAAGGCCGGCCTGCAGGTCGAGCGGGCCCACCACGAGGTCGGCACCGCCGGCCAGGCCGAGATCAACTACAAGTTCGACGAGCTGCTCAAGGCCGCCGACGACGTCATGAAGTTCAAGTACATCGTCAAGAACGTCGCGTGGCGCAACGGCAAGACCGCGACCTTCATGCCGAAGCCGATCTTCGGGGACAACGGCTCCGGCATGCACTGCCACCAGTCCATCTGGAACGAGGGCGAGCCCCTCTTCTACGACGAGACCGGGTACGCCGGCCTGTCGGACATGGCGCGCCACTACATCGGGGGCATCCTCAAGCACGCGCCGTCGCTGCTGGCCTTCACCAACCCGACGGTGAACTCCTACCACCGCCTGGTGCCCGGCTTCGAGGCGCCGATCAGCCTGGTCTACAGCCAGCGCAACCGCTCCGCCTGCGTGCGGATCCCGATCACGGGCTCCAACCCCAAGGCGAAGCGCATCGAGTTCCGCTGCCCCGACCCGTCGGCCAACCCCTACCTGGCCTTCTCGGCCCTGCTGCTGGCCGGCATCGACGGGATCAAGAACAAGATCGAGCCCGCTGCCCCGATCGACAAGGACATCTACGAGCTGCCGCCGGACGAGATGGCCGAGATCGACCAGGTCCCGACCCGTCTGGACGACGTGCTCGACAACCTCGAGCGCGACCACGACTTCCTCACCGTGGGCAACGTCTTCACCCCGGACCTGATCGAGACCTGGATCCAGTACAAGCGCGAGAACGAGATCCTGCCGGTGCAGCAGCGCCCGCACCCGCACGAGTTCGAGCTCTACTACGACATTTAGTCCCGCGTGGGTGACGCCCACCGGCTGAGTGCCTGAAAACGGCCCCTGACCTGCGAAGACACCTTTCAACGTCTTTCATCGTCAGGGGTCGTTTTCCGTCCGCGTGTGGCCCCGGTGTGTCCCCAGGACCCCCTCGCGTCGCTGTGACCCAAGATGCTGTCAAGATCGAACTCGCCGCCGATCCCCTACCCATTCTCGTGCCGACCAAGATTCGTAGGGAGTGCATCCGACCAGCAGGCTCAAGAGGCCCACTGACGTGCGGATTCAGGCGGTGGCTGCTGTCGGTGTGCTACTTGCGAAGAGGTCCGAATCGAGCCAAGTGCCAATCGCCTCGATCAGTTCTTGAGGTCCAGTCGCGCCAGTGAGGGACATCAAGTTCAGAGGCAGCGCGGACAATTCGATGTCGCTGCCACCGAGCGCGGATCCGACCTGCCACACGGTGGTCTCGCGATCGTGGGCGACGGGGTAGGTCAGAGAGATCCGCTGGCACCCGAGGACGTGGCCCGCGGTGAGCACCTGATAGGTGTCAGCGGCCTTGGGCCGCGAGCCGAGCCGCTTGTACTTGGAGTCCGTCACAGCGACCGCACTGCCGTGGACATCGCGGAACACCACATCTGGCGTGGTCTCGAGCTTGGCCCCCTCCCCCGCGATCACGTCGCCGAACTTGATCGCGCCCTTGGTGACCCGCAGCCCGCGCTTGCTGGCCGCGCGACGGCATAGCCAAAAGATGTAGTTCTCGTAGATCACGTCGGAGTTCCACAGGAACCCGGACAGCGCGTGCTCGCCGCTGGCATGGTGGACACCAGCCCCCTCGAGGAGCAGCAAGCCGACGAGCCGGGCGGCCTCAAGCCCCTGGTGCTGGATCCCCAGCGAGATCCGCCGCGCGTCGAACAGGTGAGGTGGCTGTCGCCCAACGTGGGCCAGGCTAGCGGCGATCTCACGCACCGCGCGCGCCCGGCCCTGCGCCTTCACGGTTGCCGCGAGGCACTCCGCGGCCCAGCGGAGCAGGCGTGCCAGACGCGTGTCGTCGGTCAGCAGGTCAGCGACGTACGGGACCTCCCACGGCCGACCCACCCACTCACCGAGGCGAGAGGTGTCGAGGCTGCCTCGCAATGTGGTGCTTGAGGACTGCTCCGTCAGGTAGCCCCGAGGGAGTCCGCGAGCCGCGCCCTTGGCGTAGGAGGCGAGGAACATCTCCGCGAGCAGATCTGGCATAGACAGCGAAGCGAGCTCGTGGGCAGTCGTCAGGTTGTCGTCGACGTGGCCGCCTTCGACCACGGTCAGAATGTGCCACAGCACGGTCTGCCAGCTGCTGTCGGTGGCGCTCAAGAACTTCGGCGCAATCTCGATGTCGGTGTCACCGACCCGGACCACGCCCGTAACCGCTTCAGCCCGGAGTCGGACAAGGCCCTCGCCGATGTCCTCGACGCGGATGGGATCCCCCGCCAGCCCGAGCGCCCGACTCCAGCGCTTGTTGGCTTCGGTCAGTGCCTGCAGGTCCAGGTCTGCGGCGCGGCGCACAACGGGTGCGCCGTACTCCTGGAGTTCGATGCGCCCGGAGGTGCTCAGCGGGTCAGCCACCTGAAGGACCTCTTGATGACGTCAATGTCGAGCTCGCTCACGCGGACGGGCGCCAGGGTGCGGGACTCGACGGTGCCGCCCCTGGCAGTCCGGAGCCGCCATGCGTAATCGCCGGCGGGCGGCGCGGTGTCAATGTGGAGGAGATCCATCAGTTGCTCGGGGCGGCCGGAGTACCTGTCTTCGAGCTGCGGGAAGAGGACGTCGTCCCAGGTCTTGGCGAGGCTGCGCCAAGCTTCCTTCTCTTCCACGGGCTGGCTGCTGCCGTCAACCGAAGGCTTGGTCGCGAGCACCGGGGTGAGGAGGCCGTGGCCGAGTTCGAACTCTGGTCCGAGGTCAGACGCCACGGCGACATTGAGGCGGTCCAGGATCAGGTACGCCGTCTCATACGGCGTGAGGGTCTCCCAGTTGTCCTCCGCCGGCACCGGGACGGCGTCCGCATCGAGGCTCCAGTGCTTGACGAGCACGTCAAGGTCGGGGCGCATCTCGATGCGGTCGAACCGACGGGCCAGAGCGCTGTCGATCGGCACTGCCGCTCGGTCGACGCTGTTCATCGTCGAGACGATGTAGATGTGACGGGGAAAGGTGAAGCCTTCGGGGATCGTGGTGACCTTCCCGCCGGGGCGACGGATCTCGTCGCTCTTCCCGTCCTCGTAGGTCAGTTGGCGCAGGGGCAGGGGCAACGGCACCAGACCGCCGTCGCGGTAGTCGAAGTCGAGGAAGGTCATGAACTCGCCGAAGATCCGGGCCGCATTGCCGCGGTTGATCTCGTCGATGAAGATCACGACCGACCTGTACTCCGACTCGGGGTCTGCCAGCTCGAGCGCCGCGTCGAGGAAGACGCCAGCCCACGGCTGCAGGCGAGTGCCCTTCCCGGTGATCTCAGGCCGCAAACCGAGGACGAAATCCTCGTAGCCGTAGGACTGGTGGAACGTCGTCCATACAACCTTGATCGGCTGTGGGATCTTGATCTCCTGCTCCGGCCGCGTGAAGGGGCTCTCCTTGTCGGCCGGGTCGAACTGGATACCCTTCTTCGCCTCCGGCGGCGTCTCGAGTGCCTTGAAGAGCTCCGAGATGAGCCGCGTCTTGCCAGTGGCTGGCGGGCCGTAGAGCAGGGCATTCCGACCGCTGCTCCACGAGGTCAGGATGTCGTCGATCTTGTCAGCCACGTCGTTCCTCACTCATAGATAACGCCACCGACGACCTTGCCCTGCGGGTAGAGCTTGAACATCGGGCTGTTCGCGGTGACGCTGACGGGCCTCGGTCCCTTGGTGAAGCCGGCGAAGTACTCACCGTCTACGGTCTTCGCGATGTAGATGCGCAAGCCACCCTGCGGGAAGTACGGCAGCGCAGCCTCCTTGTTAGCCACGTCGTCCGGGGCCGTCGGGAAGCCCCGTGCGGCCATCCAGGCCGGGTGCCGTGCCGAGGAGGTTTGCTGGCGGTTCTGGCGGGCGATCCGCATGCGTCCGCCCTTCTTCCTCTGGAACTCGATCGGGCCGGAGAGGCCGGGGTGCCCCACGACGCCGGCCTCAATGGTGATCACCGGCAGCGCATCGACGTTCGCGCCGGTCGCGTCGAGGAAGTCGAGCGTCTCCGGCACCATCGAGCTCGGGATCTCAATGTAAAGCGACCCTCCACCACCCTGGATCTGCGGGTAGCGTTCGATGTTGTAAAACTCGCCCGGCTGGACGTTGCGCCACCAGATCCGGTCGACATTCAGTTTCTGAGACATGGTCAGAAGGCCTCGATGTGATAGAGCCGCTCAAGCACAGAGCCATCTTTCACACGATCGTTGCTCCTGTATCGGACATGAGGTAGTTCGTGCAGGGTGACTTTGCCGAAGTCGCCCAGAATTGAGTGCAGCTCGTCCTCCGCCACCTGGCCGTCCTCGCTGTAGGAGATGAACACGTGCGGGGCCTCGAGCCGCTTGAGCGTCTCGCGGAAGGCCTGGGCGGCGCTACGGCGGTAACAGAAGTCCGAGGCCTGGTCGGTCCACGGGCGCAGGCCTCCATCGCCTGCTGCCACGGGCTGGTCGCCACATGCGATGGTCTCGAGCACGTGGTAGTTCCCGGCGTACTGGCGTTTCGTGTACGGCGGGTCCAGGTACACGGCATCCGTGCCGAGCGTTGAAGCGAGCTCCTCAACAACGCCTTGGCGAACCACGTGGTCGCCCGGGGTGTCCTCGAACTCGATCGGCTCGAACGTCAGCGGCTTGAGCGCCGGCCCCGAAAGCGTGCGCCGGAAGTACCCGTAGGTGCCGCTGATGTTCGCGACCTTGTTCGTGGCGAGGATCAGGTGATGGAGCAGGACGCTGTGCTCCACCTCGTCGACGGCGTCCGCCGATGCCAGGTCGCGGATGCCGTGCCGGATGCCGTCGATGCGCGCGGCGTTCTCGGCAGAGAAGTACAGCCGGGGAGCGCGGCCGTTCGCCGGCTTGCCGCCTTCACCGAACTCGTTGAAGAAGTAGCCCTCGATAGGCGCGGCCGTGTTCAGCCATGCCAGCGCCTTGTCGTAGCCGCCGAGGGCCTTGAAGGCAGGCGGTCGCTTGGCGAGCAAGCGCGTGCGCGCGTGCACGACCGGGAAGGTCAAGGCATCCGCGGCAGTCACCGAGTAGCCGACGCGGGCAAGCGCGATCGACACTGAGGCGGTCCCGCACATCGGGTCAGCGATCGAGGAGCCGGCGGGCAGCACCCGGGAGATCTCGCCGACGATCCACTCGGTCAGGCGGGTCTTGTTACCGAGGTAGCGGTAGGACATGGCTGCCTCTCTGGTCCCTCATCGAGGTCAGGCCAGTTGCTTGTTGCGGATGACGATGCGGTCATACATACGGCGGAAGGTGCCGTCGCCGTTCGGCAGGTAGAACCGGGGCCCACCCTGCATGTAGGTGCCCTTCGGAGCAACTTCTGACATGGGGCGGCCGAGCGTCTTGCTGGAGCCCAGGATGTCGAACTGCTCTGGGTTGTACTTGTCCAGGAACGTGATCGGGACACCCATGGGGCCGTCGTAGTCAACCGGGATGTGCATGGTCTTGCTGACGTCGATCGCGTCGAAGTTGACGTACTTGGGGTACTCGCGCGGGTTGTAGGTCCTCTCGAGCTCGAGCTCCTCGTGTCGGCCCGGGTAGTCCAGGTTGGTGAACCAACGGACGCCCTTCACCCGCACGTACTTGTTGCCGTTGGCGTCAACCCGGGTGCCGGCCGCGGTGAGCGGGTAGTCGTCGGGCACCCTGAACTCGCGATCGCCACTGCGAATGCTCGGGCCATACCACATCTGGTCGTGCTGGAAGAGCGGGAAGATCTCCTTGTAGGTGAGCGCGTTCATGTTGCCGATAATCAGGAACTGCATATCGTGCTCGACAAGCTGCGCGACGTACTCCCGGAAAAGACTGAAGGGTGGATTCGTCACTACGATGTCGGCCTGCTTGAGAAGGTCGATGCTCTCGGCACTCCGGAAGTCGCCGTCGCCCTGGAGAGGCTGGATTCCGATCTCCTCCACGTCGGGGACACGGCTGCCGTTGCGATCGCCGTTGTACTCCAGGTAGACGGCTTGGCTCGAATCACCACGGCCGAACGAGCCGTCGTCTTGGCTGCGGTAGCAGGTGGTGATCAGTTGCTTCAGTCCGAGCTTCTCGAAGTTAGTCGCGAAGTAGTGGAAGAAGTTGCTGGCCCGCGGGTCGTCGCAGTTGCAATAGACGACCTTGCCCTCGAAGTGGCGGGTGTAGTGCTGCAGCTCCAACTCGATGTCGCTCAACGACGTGTAGAACTCGTCCTTCTTGGCCCGCCTGGCGTCATGGAAGTCGCGGTTCCGGGTCGCGGTCGACAAGCTGGCTCCTCCGTTCGTCCGCATTGCTCGAGACCCTCACGAGCGTTGTCGCACAGCGTAACTAGGGGGTCCGACGATGGTCGGGAGTACGCGCGGGCTGCCCAGAACCGACCGAGGTGGCACCGGGCTCGCCGGGCGCAGCGGGTGAACCCGACTCCGCCGCATCTGTCGGGCGTGCGGAGCAGAATGCTGGCATGACCACGCGACCGTCCGTCTGGGACCTCGTCCGCCAGTTCGCCGAAGCCCAGCGAGGTGCATGGAAGCAGGAGGAGATCGTCAGCTGGTTCCGGCGGCACGCCCCTGACCAAGCGAAGGACGGTACCGTCCGGGCGCACGTGCGCGGGGCTGCATGGAATGTCGGGGACCGGAGCCAGTTCGCCGGTCGAGAGCCCTTTCTCACCCGGGTCGACACGGGTTGGTTCCGCATGGCCACCGAGGCGGAGCTCGCGGCGTGGCGTGACGCCTGCGACAGGCCGGCTGAAGCCGTTGCGGCCCCGGTGATTACAGAGCCGAGGCCGGACGCCGACCCCAGCGACTGGCATACAGAGGAAAACGTCCAGCGGCTGCTCGTCGATCGGCTCAGCTCCACGGGCTGGACGATCCTCCGGACAGCCAACACCGCAACCGGCGAGACCGGCATCGACGTCGTCGCCGAGCGTAACGGCGAGACCGTCGGCATCGAGGTCAAGGGCTACCCCTCGAAAACCTACGCGAGGGGTGCCAGGAAGGGGCAGCCTAAGCGGACCGCGCCCTCGACCCAGGCCGCGCACTGGTTCTCCCACGCGATCCTCGCCGCGATGAAGCTGCGCGTAGCGCAACCGTCGTGGCAGAGCGTCATGGCGTTCCCGGACTTCCCCCGCTACCGACGCCTGTATGCGGCCACCGCGGCGCCGCTCGCCGCCGCTGGCATCGAGGTGTGGCTCGTGAGCCAGGGCGGAGCGATCGAGCCCCTGGAGTGACGGGCCGCGGCGTCCTGGTCGTTTCGGGCTAGCTGGCCCGCATGCGTCATGCCTCTCCTCTCAGGAGGTATGCAAAATGTGGTCCAAAGACCCAGGGTCTGCCCCCGGTCTTGTTGACACTCGGGGATTGCAGCAGTCAGGCCGCTTCTGCGGCCGCGTAGCATCTCAAACTCGACCGGCGTGAGCTTGCCGAGGGCTCGTTGGCGACAGCGGCGGTTGTACTTCGTTTCGATCCAGGTGACCATCGCCAGGCGTAGCTCGTCGCGGGCGTCCCAGCGGCGGGTGTTCAGCACGTTCTTCTGCAACAGCGAGAAGAAGCTCTCCATGCTGGCGTTGTCGCCGGCTCCGTAGGAGCGGCCCATCGAGCCGACCAGGCCGTTGTTAGCCAGGAGCCGCTGGGTGCGGTTGGCGCGAAATTGGCCGCCTCTGTCGCTGTGACACACGGTGCCGACGGGGGCGCGTAGGGCGATGGCGTTGCGCATCGCCGCACATGCCAGAGACGACTTCATTCTGGTGTCGATCGAGTAGCCGACGATCTTGTTCGACCACACGTCCTTGATCGCACAGATGTAGAGCT
>NZ_QHKX01000003.1 GCF_003194625.1 Nocardioides solisilvae | reverse complement strand
TCGGTGCAGGTGTCGGCGTCGATCCAGACGGTGGCGACGGCTGCGGAGGAGATGACGGCGAGCATCCGGGAGATCGCGAAGAATGCGACGGAGGCGGCGACGGTGGCCACGACGGCGGTGGGGGTGGCCTCGTCGGCGCGGGGGACGGTGGCGTCGTTGGGTGAGTCGTCGGCGGAGATCGGGAAGGTGATCAAGGTGATCACCTCGATCGCCCAGCAGACGAACCTGTTGGCGTTGAACGCCACGATCGAGGCGGCTCGGGCCGGTGATGCCGGGAAGGGTTTCGCGGTGGTGGCCAACGAGGTCAAGGAGCTGGCGAAGGAGACGGCGCGGGCCACGGAGGACATCGGTCAGAAGATCGAGGCGATCCAGTCCGACACGCGGGGTGCGGTGACGGCGATCGCGGAGATCACCGACGTGATCAGTCGGATCAACGACATCCAGACCACGATCGCCTCGGCGGTGGAGGAGCAGACCGCCACCACCAACGCCATCGGCCGGAGCGTCGGCGACGCCGCTGCCGGTGCCACCGCCATCTCGGCCGACGTGACCCAGGTCGCGACCGCCGCCGAGGAGACCCGTCAGGGGGCGAGCAACACCATGGCATCGGCCACCGACCTGGCCGCGATCGCCGGCCAGCTGCGCGCCCTCGTCGGGCGCTTCACGGTCTGAGTCCGTTGATGACGGTCGGGACCCCCACGACGCCGCACGCGGCCACGCACACCAGCAGTACTCACGGAGGAACCCGATGACCGACCTTGCCCACCCCGTGCAGCTCAACGGGCACGCCGACCGCGAGCGTGTGCCGGCTGCCGTGCCCGGCTCGACGACCGACGTCACCTCGACGGCCGACCCCGTCGAGGGCGAGGGGCTCGCGCGCGAGCTCGTGGTCCAGGGGACGACGCCAGAGGAGCGCGAGCTCCTCGACGCCATGCCGGCCCGGGTCTTCCTCACCGACCGCAACCGCAGGATCCGGTATGCCAACAAGCTGGCGGTCGACGAGCTCCGTCCGGTCGAGGCATTCATGCCCTACAAGGTCGACGAGCTGATCGGCTCCGACGTGAAGCCGCTCTTCACCTTCATCGGCGATGTCGACGAGGTGGAGTACTACTGGGACAACCCCGAAGAGCTCCCCTTCACCAACCAGCTGATGATCGGCAACGAGTACGCCGAGATGACGGTCAGCGCGACCTATCGCGAGGACGGCGAGTTCAACGGGGTCATGGTGGCCTGGGTCTACATCTCCGACCGGGTCCGCGCCGAGCGCCGGCTGCACCGCGCCAACGCCATGATGGAGAGCTCGCCCCTGCCGCTGATGTATGCCGACCGCAACCGCGTCATCACCTACATGAACCCGGCGGCGTTCGAGACGATGCGCCGGCTCGAGCCCTACATCCCGATCACCGCCGAGGAGATGCTCGGCCTGAGCGTGGACCTGCTCAACACGGGCACCGAGGAGACGCAGAGCGCCGAGGGGCAGGCGCAGGTCGACCAGCTGCTGCCCGAGAACCTGCCGCTGCGCGCCGAGCGCCGGGTCGGCCCGGAGACCCTGGACATCCTCTTCTCCGCCATCCACAACAGCGACGGCGAGTACATCGGGATGATGGTCAACTGCGAGGTCGTCACCGAGAAGCTGCAGGTCGAGAAGGAGGCGCTGCAGGCCGCCTCCGACACCGCCGCGGTCAACCGCGTCCTCGGCGCCCTGGGCGCCGCCGGTTCGTTCGACGACGCGCTGCGGCGCACCCAGCGGGTGGTCTGCGAGGAGTTCGACTGGCAGTACTCCTCGGCCTGGAAGGTCGACGAGGAGGCGCAGCAGCTGCGCTTCGTCAGCGTCACCGGCGAGGTCGGCGAGCGGGTCGAGGCGATCCTGCGCCAGGCCGTCTTCCCGCGCGGTCGTGGGATCCAGGGCCGCACCTGGGCTCGCGAGGACGTCCTGCAGGTCGACTCCTCCGACCTGCCCGAGAGCTTCGTGCAGGAGATGCGGGAGCACGGTGTCCACGTGACCCAGGGGGTCAGCCTGCCCGTGCGCGGCTCGCATGGGGTGGTGGCCACCCTCGACTTCTTCAGCGACGAGCCGACGGACCTCACCCCCCAGCGGGTCGAGACGCTGCGCAACATCGGTGACCTGGTGTCGCAGGCGGTGGCGCGGATCAAGCGGGACGAGGCGGAGCGGGCTGCGGCTGCGGAGCTGGCCTCGAAGGTGGACCTGGTGCTGGGGGTGGTGCGGGCTGCTGGTGAGGGTGACCTGACGCGGGAGATGCCGGTGACCGGTGATGACGCGATCGGTCAGCTGGCGCAGGGTCTGGGTGAGGTGCTGCGGACGTTGCGTGGGTCGTTGGGTGACATCGGGGGGACGGCCGACTCGTTGGCGGTGGCGGCTGAGCAGCTGTCGGCGTTGTCTCAGGGGATGGGTGAGGGTGCGTTGCTGACCTCGGAGCGTGCGGGGTCGGCGTCGGGGGCCTCGGTGCAGGTGTCGGCGTCGATCCAGACGGTGGCGACGGCTGCGGAGGAGATGACGGCGAGCATCCGGGAGATCGCGAAGAATGCGACGGAGGCGGCGACGGTGGCCACGACGGCGGTGGGGGTGGCCTCGTCGGCGCGGGGGACGGTGGCGTCGTTGGGTGAGTCGTCGGCGGAGATCGGGAAGGTGATCAAGGTGATCACCTCGATCGCCCAGCAGACGAACCTGTTGGCGTTGAACGCCACGATCGAGGCGGCTCGGGCCGGTGATGCCGGGAAGGGTTTCGCGGTGGTGGCCAACGAGGTCAAGGAGCTGGCGAAGGAGACGGCGCGGGCCACGGAGGACATCGGTCAGAAGATCGAGGCGATCCAGTCCGACACGCGGGGTGCGGTGACGGCGATCGCGGAGATCACCGACGTGATCAGCCGGATCAACGACATCCAGACCACGATCGCCTCGGCGGTGGAGGAGCAGACCGCCACCACCAACGAGATTGCGCGGAGCGTGACGGACGCGGCCTCGGGGGCGAGCGGCATCTCGGCCGACGTCTCCCAGGTCGCCGCCGCGGCCGAGGACACCCGCCAGGGCGTGGAGGACACGATGCAGGCCGCCCGCGACCTGGCCGCGATGGCCAGCCAGCTCAAGGCCCGGGTGACCACCTTCACGCTGTAGGCGACGGCGGACCGGCCCGCCCCGAGGGGGACGGGCCGGTCGCTGCGTCGGTGGCCGGGCGGCGCCGGCCCGGGTGGTCAGCCGCGGAGGCGGGTGGCCAGCACGGCCGCCTGGGTCCGGCGCTGCACGCCCAGCTTGGCCAGCACGGAGGTGACGTTGTTCTTGATCGTCTTCTCCGACAGGAAGAGGCGCTCGCCGATCTGGCGGTTGGTCAGCCCCTCGCCGATCAGCTGCAGGATCCGCTGCTCCTGCGGGGTGAGCTTGTCGAGGCCGTCGGCCGGCTGGGGGGCGCGCTGCTGGCGCATCCGCTCCATCATCCGCGAGGCCACGGCGGGCGCCACGAGCGACTGACCGGCGGCGACCTTGCGGATCCCCTCCAGCAACGAGTCCGCGGCGATCTCCTTGAGCACGTAGCCCGCGACCCCGGCGGAGAAGGCGCCCGTGAGGGTCTCGTCGTCGTCGTAGCTGCTGAGCATGAGGGTCCGCACCTGCGGGGCCCGGTCGCGCAGGTCCCGGGCGACGTCGACGCCCGAGCGGTCGGGGAGCCGGGCGTCGAGCAGGGCCACGTCGGGCGGCGTGGCGAGCATGCCGGCCAGGCCCTCGCGCGCGGTCCCGGCCTCGCCCACCACGGCGATGTCCTCCTCCGCGGAGAGCAGGTCGCGGAGTCCCCGCCGCACGATCTCGTGGTCGTCGAGCAGGAACACCCGGATCTTCTGCATGCGCCCTTGATACCCGACCGTAGGTCCGCGTGGGGCGGAAGTGCCCAGAACGCGTCGTGACGTCGTCGATTCGGGCGCCGACCGGGGCCGGGAATAAGGTTGACATCGGCAACCTTCTAACGCACGCCCCTCCCGGCAGACCAGAAGCGAGTGATGCAGTGACCGAGTCCCCCCAGATGACGCACCGCCAGGTGCTGGAGGCCCTCACCGGCCTCCTCCTGGCGATGTTCGTCGCCATGCTCTCCAGCACCGTCGTCTCCAACGCCCTCCCGGTGATCGTCGCCGATCTCGAGGGCAGCCAGACGGGCTACACCTGGGTGGTGGTGGCGACCCTGCTGACCATGACGGCGACCACGCCGATCTGGGGCAAGCTGGCCGACCTCTTCGACCAGAAGGTGCTGGTCCAGGTCGCGCTCGTCATCTTCTCGATCGGGTCGCTCGCCGCGGGCCTCGCGCCCTCGATGGAGGTCCTCATCGGGGCGCGCGCCTTCCAGGGCCTCGGCGTCGGCGGCCTCACCGCGCTGGTCCAGGTGGTCATCGCCAGCATGGTGAGTCCCCGGGAGCGGGGCCGGTACGCCGGCTACATCGGCTCGGTCTTCGCCCTCTCGACCGTGAGCGGGCCGCTGATCGGCGGGCTGCTCGTCGACACGCTCGGCTGGCGCTGGTGCTTCTTCGTCGGCCTGCCGGTCGCCCTGGTCGCGTTCGTCGTGCTCCAGAAGACGCTCAGGCTGCCCGCCGTCGTCCGCCGAGAGGTGCACATCGACTACCTGGGCGCCACCCTCATCATGGCCGGCGTCTCGCTCCTGCTCGTCTGGGTCTCCCTCGCGGGCAACCAGTTCGAGTGGGTCTCCGGCGCGACCGCCGGCCTCGTCGGTGCGGGCCTGCTGCTCGTCGCCGCGGCCGTCTGGGTCGAGGTCCGGGTGGCCGAGGAGCCGATCATCCCGATGCGCCTCTTCCGCGACCGCACCACCGCGCTGGCCACCGCCGCCTCCGTCCTGATCGGCGTGGCGATGTTCGGCTCGACCGTCTACCTCAGCCAGTACTTCCAGCTCGCCCGCGGCATGTCCCCGACCCGCGCCGGACTGATGTCCATCGCGATGGTCGGCGGGCTCCTCGTCTCGAGCATCGTCTCCGGCCGGATCATCAGCGACACCGGCCGGTGGAAGAAGTTCCTCGTCGGCGGCATGGTCGGAGTGATCGCCGGCCTCGCGCTGCTCTCCACGATCGACAAGGACACCTCCCTGGTCCTCGTCGGCCTCTACATGGCCGTCCTGGGCGTCGGCCTGGGCGCCACGATGCAGAACCTCGTCCTCTCGGTGCAGAACAACACCGCCATGGCCGACATGGGCGCCGCCTCCTCGCTGGTCGCGTTCTTCCGCTCGATCGGGGGCTCGGCGGGCGTCTCGGCGCTCGGTGCCGTGCTCGCCCACCAGGTGGCCGACGAGGTCGGTGCCGGCCTGGCCCGGCTCGGGGTGCAGGGCGGGGAGGAGTCCAGCCACTCCATCCCCGACCTCGACACCCTGCCCGGCCCCGTCCGGGAGGTCTTCCAGACGGCCTTCGGCGAGGCGTCCGCCCACCTCTTCCTCGTCGCCGTCCCCTTCGCCGTGGTCGCGCTGCTCTGCGTGCTGGCGATCAGGGAGGTCCCGCTGCGCGAGACCGTCCTGCGCGACGACGAGCTGGCGCCGGAGCTGCGCGCCGAGCTCGACGCCGCCGGTGCCCTCTCGGACGAGCCCCTCGAGGGGGCCCCGGAGGCGGAGGGCAGCCGGCGGTGACCGGGCAGCGGCACCCCGTCCGGGACCAGACCCTCGACGGCCTCGAGCGCGAGGTCGCCCGGCTGGTCCGCCGGACCCGCCGGGCGATCGGCGCGCGGGCCCGGCTGGTCCACCCCGACCTGCACCCCGCGGCGTACCTCATGCTGGCGCTCGTCGCCGACCGCGGCCCGCTGCGCCCCTCGGTGATCTCCGAGCTCTTCGAGCTCGACAAGGGGGCGGTGAGCCGCCAGGTGCAGCAGCTCGTCGACCTCGGGCTGGTCCGGCGCGACCCCGATCCCGACGACCGCCGGGCCAGCATCCTCACCGCCACCGAGGCGGCGGTGCAGGGCATGGCGCAGGTGCACGCCAGCCGGCGGGCGCTCCTGCGGGAGCGGCTGGGGGAGTGGGACGACGCGGCGCTGGCCGACTTCGTCGCGCGCCTCGAGAGCTACAACGAGGCGCTCGAGCCCGGCCTCTGACCCGCCCCTGCCGCGGGGTCAGCGCAGCCAGACGGCGGTGTCGGGCGGCAGCAGCCCGGCCTCGAGCGGGCCGGAGGCGACCACCGGCTCCCCGGCGGGCACGGCGACCGGCCCGTCGCCGCAGTTGAGGACCACGGTCAGCGGCCCCCGTCGCAGCGCCAGGACGTCCTCGCCCCACCCGTCGAGCGGGTCGAGCAGCGCGACCTCGTCGCCGGCGTCGAGCGCGTGCTCGCGCCGGACGGCCAGGGCGCGGCGGTAGAACTCCAGCGTCGAGGCCGGGTCGCCCTGCTGCGCCTGCGCCGTCAGGGCGGCCCACCCGGCCGGCTGCGGGATCCACGGGGTGCTGCCGTCGGGGCCGAAGCCGAACGGCGGCTCCGCGCCCGACCACGGCACAGGCACCCGGCAGCCGTCGCGACCGGGCTCCCCGGTGCGGAACCAGGACGGGTCCTGCCGGTGCTCCGGGGCGACGTCGACCTGCTCCAGCCCCAGCTCCTCGCCCTGGTAGAGGTACGACGACCCGGGCAGCGCCAGCATGGTGAGGGTGGCGGCCCGGGCGCGGGCCAGGCCGCGCTCCCCGCCGCCGTACCGGGTGGGGTGGCGGACGACGTCGTGGTTGCTGAGCACCCAGGTCGGGGCGGCGCCGACGGGGGCCACGGCCTCCAGCGTCCCGGTGACCACCTCGGCGAACGCCTTCGCCGACCACGGGGCGAGCAGCCAGGAGAAGTTGAAGGCCTGGTCGAGCTCGTCGGGGCGGACGAACCGGGCCATCGACTCCGGCGTCTGGGTCCAGGCCTCGGCGACGGCCATCCGGTCCTCGCCGTACTCGTCGAGCACCTTCGCCCAGCGGCGGTAGACCTCGTGCACCTCGGGCTGGTCCCACATCGGCTCGTCGGCCAGCGTCAGCTCGACCATCTCGTGCGGGCCTGCCTGCTCCAGCTCCTCGGCGGACCGCTCCTGGTCGCGCAGCGACTCCTCCTTGAAGAGGCCGTGCGCCACGTCGACCCGGAAGCCGTCGACGCCGCGGTCGAGCCAGAACCGCAGCACGTCCTCGAACATGTCGCCCACCTCGGGGTTGCGCCAGTCGAGGTCGGGCTGGGTGGAGTCGAAGAGGTGCAGGTACCACTGGTCGGTCGGGCCGTCGGGGCCCTCGACCCGGGTCCAGGCGGGGCCGCCGAAGACCGACTCCCAGTTGTTGGGCGGCTCGCTCGCGTCCGCCCCGCGGCCGGTGCGGAAGACGTAGCGGGCGCGCTCGGGGGAGCCGGGCGCCGCGGCCAGCGCCTCGACGAACCAGGGGTGCGCGTCGGAGGTGTGGTTGGGGACCAGGTCGACGATCACCCGCAGCCCCAGCGCGTGGGCGCGCGCCAGCAGCGCGTCGGCGTCCTCGAGCCGGCCGAAGAGCGGGTCGACGTCGCGGTAGTCGGAGACGTCGTACCCGTGGTCGCGCTGCGGGGAGCGGTAGAACGGCGTGATCCACACGGCGTCCACGCCCAGGTCGCGCAGGTGCGGCAGGCGCGAGGTGATCCCCGGCAGGTCGCCGACCCCGTCGCCGTCGCTGTCGGCGAAGCTGCGGACGTAGACCTGGTAGACGACCGCCTGCCGCCACCAGGCGGCGTCCGCGGGACGGGCGTCGGGAGTGACGGGCGTGCTCATGCGAAGACCTCCGGGTCGACGGTGACCCAGACGTGCTCGGCCACGGCGACCACCCGCCCGTCGGGGTCGTAGAGGGTGGAGGCCGTCCAGGTCCGGCGGCCCTCGGTGCGGCGGCCCTCGCCGACCACGACGTGCTCCTCGCCGACCACCGGCAGGGCGTCGACCCGCGCGGTCATGGTGCCGAGCACCATCGAGCGGCCCTCCATGCCGGCCCCCCAGGCGCCCGGGCAGTCGAGCGCGGCCCAGGTCGCGGCGAGCCCGGTCCGCTGCGCGCCGTCGACGTAGGCGTGCCAGTCCTCGGCGAGGCTGGGGTGCGGCGTCCAGGTCGCCGCCACCCGGCGGCCCGGGCCCTGGGCGGGGTCGTCGCCGCCCGCCACCGGGCCGGGGAAGATCCGCAGCCCGTCGCCGGGCTCCCGGTCGGGTCCGCAGGTGAAGCAGCGGGGGAACGGATGGTCCGTCAGGCCCTCGTACGCCGTCTCCGCGGCGCGGGCGACCTCCGGCGCGACGGGCGCCACGGCGACGAGCGCGTGGTCGGGCTCGGCCTCGTCGACCAGCACGGCGTCCGCCACCAGCGCGCCCGCGGGGTCGAGCAGCCGGGTGACGAGGACGCCGCCGGCGCCCGCGTCGGCCTCCTCGACGACGGTGAGGACCTGGTCGAGGGGTGGGGGCATCCGCAGCCGGACCCGGATCGGCGGCCAGGCCTCGCTCCGGTCCTCGGGGCAGCCGTGCTCGACGTGGGCCGCCAGCTCTCCGGCGGTCCAGCCGCCGTTGCCGGACCGGGCGGGGCCGCAGAAGCGGTGCGGGACGATCAGCTCGCTCACGGCGCCACCCTGCCACCTCTGGGTGCGATGGGACAGAATGGGGCGGGTGAGCGACCTCATCGACACCACCGAGATGTACCTCCGCACGATCTACGAGCTCGTGGAGGAGGGGATCGTCCCGCTCCGGGCCCGGATCGCGGAGCGGCTGCACCAGAGCGGCCCGACCGTCTCGCAGACGGTGGCCCGGATGGAGCGCGACGGGCTGCTCACCGTCGAGGGCGACCGGCACCTCGAGCTGACCGAGCAGGGGCTGCGGCTCGCGACCCGGGTGATGCGCAAGCACCGCCTCGCGGAGCGGCTGCTGACCGACGTGATCGGCCTCGACTGGGAGCTGGTCCACGCCGAGGCGTGCCGCTGGGAGCACGTGATGTCGGAGACCGTCGAGCGCCGCCTCCTGGAGCTGCTCGACCACCCCACGGAGTCGCCGTACGGCAACCCGATCCCCGGGCTCGAGGAGCTGGGCCAGGAGACCGCGCCCGAGGAGTTCCGCGAGGGCGTGGTGCCGCTGGCCAGGGCCGCCGGGTCGGAGGAGGGCCGGGTGCACGTGCGCCGGATCTCCGAGGAGCTGCAGAAGGACGAGGCGCTGATGAGCGCGCTGCGCCGGGTCGGGGCGCTGCCCGACCGGTCCATCGTGGTGGTCGCGACCACCGAGGGCGTCCTGGTCGGCTCGGGCGGCGAGACCGCCGAGGTCGACCTCGAGGCCGCGGACCACATCTTCGTGACGCCCGTGGAGCGGGCGGCCGACGCACGACCGGTCTGAGCCGGGGAGGGGGAGTCGTGGTCGAGGTGGACGGGGAGCCCGAGATCGTCCTGGTCGAGCCCGTGCCGGTGGCGGTGCTCCGGGAGAGCGTGGCCGTCGAGGAGCTCACGAGCTTCTACGACCGCGCGTTCGACGCGGTCGCCGACGAGCTGGAGCGCCAGCAGGTGGGCCGGGTCGGCCCGGCGCTGGCGGTCTACCGCGGGACGCCCGGGGCGACGGTCGACGTGGCGGCCGGCTTCCCGGTCCAGCGGCCGGTCGACACGGCGGCGGGGATCACCGGGACCGAGCTGCCCGGGGGCATGGTCGTCCAGGCGCTCCACGTCGGCGCCTACGACCGGCTGGGGGAGACCTACGAGCGGCTGCGGGCCTTCGCGGCCGACCAGGGGGTCGAGCTCGCCGACGTGATGTGGGAGAGCTACCTGACCGAGCCCACCCCCGAGGCCGACCCGGCCTCCATGCGCACCCGGGTCAGCTGGCTGCTGCGGGGCTGAGCCGGGCCGCCGCCAGGGCGGTGAGGAAGTCGCTGCACCCGGCGTCCACCGTGAGCGTGGCGAGCGGGTCGCCGCGGGTGGCGCCCCGGTTGACGATCACCACGGGGACGCCGTCGCGCGCCGCCCGCTTGACGAAGCGCAGGCCGCTCATCACCGTGAGCGAGGAGCCGGCGACCAGCAGCGCCCCGCCGGCCGCGGCGAGCGCCTCGACCGCCGCGTAGCAGCGGGCCACGCGGGGCGCGGGGACGTTCTCCCCGAAGAAGACCACGTCGGGCTTGAGCCGCCCGCCGCAGCCGGTGCAGCCGGGGACGACGAACCCCTCGGTGTCGTCGAGCTCCACGTCGCCGTCGGGGTTGTCGGCGACGTCGGCGTGCCGGGCTGCCCAGCCCGGGTTGGCCGCCTCCGTCCGCTCCTGCAGGGCGCTCCGCGAGGAGGTCGCCCGGCAGTCCAGGCAGACCACGTCGGCGATCCGTCCGTGCAGGGCCACCAGCCGTCGTGAGCCGGCCGCCTCGTGGAGCCCGTCGACGTTCTGGGTGATCAGCAGCCCGGGGTCCAGCGCGGCCAGGGCCCGGTGCCCGGCGTTGGGCTCGGCCCCTCGCATCCGGGACCAGCCGAGGTGGCTGCGCGCCCAGTAGCGCCGCCGGGCCTGCGGCGTGGCGACGAACTCCTGGTAGGTCATCGGGGCGCGCGGCCGGGAGCCCGGGCCGCGGTAGTCGGGGATGCCGGAGTCGGTCGAGAGCCCCGCCCCGGTCAGCACGACCAGCGGACGGTCGGCCAGCAGGGCGAGCGCCTCGTCCGTCGTCCGGCCGGTCATCGGGCGTAGCGCAGCTCGGCCCGGGCCCGGGCCTTCGCCGCCTCGGCCTCGCGGTCCTTCGGCGGGGCGCTGGTCACGAGACCGTCGACCAGCTCGCGGGTGATCCGCGCGACCTCGGCGACGGCCCGGTCGAAGACCTCCTGGTTGGCCGCCGACGGGCGGGCCGTCCCGCTGACCTTGCGGACGTACTGCAGCGCAGCCGCGGCCACCTCGTCGTCGGTGGCCGGCGGCGCGAAGTTGTTGAGCGGGCGGATGTTGCGGCACATGCCCTCGAGGGTACGCCGCGCGGGCTCCCCGCGGTCGTGCCAAGATGTTCCCCGGCCCGCGAGGGCCACGCCCCAGTAGCTCAGTGGATAGAGCAGCCGCCTCCTAAGCGAAAGGTCGCAAGTTCGACTCTTGCCTGGGGCACCACCACCGCCACCACCGCGACCGGAGCGGTCGGCTCAGTCGTCCTCGGCCAGCCGGCGGCGGAGGCGGCGTACCTCGGCCTCGAGCTCGAGGACGCGGGCGATGCCGACGAGGTTGAGCCCCTCGGCCAGCAGCTCGCGGATCCGGTGCAGCGTCTCGATGTCCTGCGACGAGTAGAGCCGGGTGCCCCCGGCCGTGCGGCCCGGCGCGACCAGGCCCCGGCGCTCGTAGACCCGCAGGTTCTGGATCTCCATCGAGACCATCGAGGCCGCGACGGAGATGGCGTAGACGCCCGTGGTCGACGACGAGCCCATCGCTCCTCCTGCCGGTCGGGCCGGGTGCTCCCGGCGACTTGAACGACTGTATCGGACGTGCTACAAAATCTATATCCGTTGTTACAGATCCGTGAGGAGGAGGAACCCGCCATGCTGCTCCGCAACACCGACCCCTTCCGTGACTTCGACCGCCTCGCCCAGCAGCTGATGGGCACCACCAACCGGCCGGCCGTCATGCCGATGGACGCCTGGCGCGAGGGCGAGCGGTTCGTCATCGAGTTCGACCTGCCGGGCGTCGCGAAGGACTCGATCGACCTCGACATCGAGCGCAACGTCCTGACCGTCCGGGCCGAGCGCGTCGCCCGCAACGGCGACTGGGAGATGCTCGCCTCCGAGCGGCCGCGCGGCGTCTTCAGCCGGCAGCTCGTGCTCGGCGACAACCTCGACCTCGACCGCATCGAGGCCTCGTACGCCGACGGCGTCCTGCGGCTGCTCGTCCCGGTGGCCGAGCGGGCCAAGCCGCGCAAGATCGAGATCGGCGGCGTGGCCGGCGACAAGCCCGCCGAGCTCGCGGGCTGAGCCCCGACCGGCGCTCCGGCGCTCCCGCGGTGTCCGGACGGTGGGCCCGGTCACCCGTGACCGGGCCCACCGCCGCTTTCCGGCGAAACCGCTCCGCGAGGGGGGTCGAGTGCGTCAGGCTTGGCCCATGACGACCAGGGGGACCCGGGCGGCCGACGTGATCGCCACCATCGAGGCCCAGACCGAGGCCGCGATCGCCCGGCTGCGCCAGGCCTCCGCGCTGCGCGAGGAGCTCGGCGCCGTCCGGGGCACCGGCAGCTGCGAGGGCGTCACCGTCACCGTCAGCTCGACCGGGGTCCTGCTCGACGTCGACCTCGGCCCCGGCCTGGTCGGCGGGGTCGACCTGCGCCGTCGCCTGCTGACCGCGCACCGCGCCGCGCAGCGCGACGTCGCCGACCGCGTCGGCGACCGGACCCGGGCCACGTGGGGGGCCGACGACCCCGTGGTGCTGCGGACGGAGCACGAGACCGCCCGTCGCACCGGCCCCCGCCTGGTCCGCGACGACGTCAGCCGCTGACCACCTCGAACCTGATCCCGACGTCCTGCAGGCGCCGGGTGAGGTGCTCGCCCATCGCCTGGGCGGTGGTGACCTGCCCGCTGGTGGGCGGGTTGTCGTCGAGCAGCAGGGAGAGCGCTGCCTCGGCGAGCATCTTGGCGGTCTCGGTGTAGCCGGGGTCGCCGCCGCTCACCCGGGTGTGCACCCGCTGCGGCTCCGAGCCGTCGACCGGCACCGTCTCGCCGACGAAGTCGACCGTGAACCACGCGCGGTCGCGCCGGGCCGGGTCGGGCCCCACGCCCTGCGGCACGCGGGCCAGCAGCTGGCGGCGCAGCAGCGGGAGCTGGGCCACCGCGGCCAGCGCGCCGACCGCGACGGCCCCGCCGGCGGCGTACCGCAGGGTCTTCGTCCCGGCGAAGTGGGCGTAGCGGAACTTCGGCCCGTACGTCGGCAGCGCGGCGCCGCTGCGCGCCACCACCGCCGCGTCGAGCGTCGGCAGGGGGAGCAGCCAGTAGCCGAGCACGGGGTCCCGGCGCGGGGTGCCGGCGACCGCCCGCGACGTGCGGCCCTCGGGGCGCCGCTCCTGCCGGTGCCGGGCGCTGGCGGCCTGCTTCGACTCCTTGAGCCGGGACATCGCGTTGACCGCCGAGTGGAAGGTGCCGCCGGAGAACGTGCCGCTCGAGCGGACCACGCCGCGCAGCTCGATCGGGACGTCGTCGGGCAGCTGCTGCACCGTGAAGAGCGCGCCCAGGTCGTGCGGCACCGAGTCGAAGCCGCAGGCGTGCACCAGCCGGGCTCCCGAGGCCTCCGCCGTCGCGTGGTGGTCGAGCCAGGTGCGGTCGACGAACTCCGGCTCGCCCGTGAGGTCGACGTAGTCGGTGCCGGCGGCCGCGCACGCGGCGACCAGAGCCTCGCCGTGGTGCAGGTAGGGGCCGACCGTGGTGACGACCAGCCGGGTGGAGGCGGCGAGCCGCGCCATGTCGGCCTCGTCGCCCGAGTCGGCCACCACCAGCGGGAGGTCGACCAGGTGGGGGTGCTCGGCGGCCAGCCGGGCGCGCACGGCCTCCAGCCGCTCGGCGGAGCGCCCCGCCAGCGCCCACCGCAGGTCGCGCGGGGCGTGGGCGGCGAGGTGCTCGGCGGTCAGCCCGCCGGTGAAGCCGGTGGCGCCCATCAGGACGAGGTCCAGGTCGCGGTCGTGGTCGCGGTCGAGGTCGGCGGGGGAAACGTTCATCGCCCCATCGTGGCAGGGCGGACGTGACGCCCGCGACGTGCCGCACCGGCGCGGGGCGGGCCGGGCCGGGAGAGGGCGCGGGTCATTTGCCCCGAGGCACCCGCCCGGGGACACTTGGCAGGCTGAGCAGTGCGCTCTCCTGTAGATTTCGCCGCGCCGACCCGTCCGGTCGGCGCGTCCCCGAGCCCAAGACGAGGTGACCGTGTCCGACGAGAAGTCTCCCGAGGACCCGGTCGGCACCCCTGACGGTCTCGGCGCGCACGCCCCCGGCGACGGGGTGGCCGAGGAGACCGACGAGGGCGGCAAGCGCAAGGGCAAGGTGAAGAAGAAGCACACCGTCGGGACGGTGCTGCTCGCCTCGCTCGTCGTGCTGGGCCTCGTCACCGGCCTGGGCACCGCGTTCGTCTACCGCTCGCTCAACGGCAACATCACCGTCTCCGACGCCTTCGACGAGGTCGACGACCGCCCCGAGGACCTCGGCCCCAAGGGCGCGCTCAACATCCTGGTGCTGGGCTCCGACACCCGGTCGGGCGAGGGCAACAAGCTCGACGAGGAGGCAGGCGGCGGCGTCTCCGACGTGACGATCCTGCTCCACATCTCGGAGGACCGCGAGCGCGCCTACGGCGTCTCGATCCCGCGCGACTCGCTGGTGACCCGTCCCGACTGCGGGGAGGACAACGAGATCCCGGGTGGCGAGGACCAGATGTGGAACGCCGCCTACGCCCTCGGCGGCGAGGCGTGCACGGTCGAGCAGTTCGAGCAGAACACCGGCATCGCCCTCGACGACTTCGTGGTCGTCGACTTCGCGGGCTTCAAGGACATGGTCGACGCCGTGGACGGCGTCCCGGTGTGCATCCCCGAGGACATCAACGACACCGAGCACAACATCTTCATCAAGGGCGGGAAGGACCGCGTCCTCAAGGGCGACGAGGCGCTCGGCTACGTCCGGGTCCGGGCGACGCTGGGCGACGGCTCCGACATCGGCCGGATCAAGCGCCAGCAGAACTTCGTCGCCTCGATGGTCAAGAAGGTCGTCTCCAAGGGCACCCTGGCCCGCCCCGACCGGCTCTACGGCTTCCTGGACGCGGCGACGGAGTCGCTGACGGTCTCGCCCGGCCTCCGCAACCTCACCAAGCTCGGCGGCCTGGGCCTCAGCCTGCAGGACGTCGGCCTCGACCAGGTCCAGTTCCTCACCGTGCCGTGGGAGTACGACCAGCGCGAGGAGTTCCGCGGTCGGGTCGCCTGGAAGGAGCAGGAGGCCAAGAAGCTCTGGAAGAAGATCGGCAAGGACAAGCCGCTCTCGCGCACCCAGCGCGAGGGGGCGATCAGCGCCGCGGCCCCGCCCGGCCAGACCCCGACGGCCACCCCCACGCAGGAGGCCACGCCGACCGAGGAGCCGTCCCCGACCGAGACGCCCACCGAGGAGCCCTCGCCGTCCGTCACGCAGACCCCGTCGCCCAGCGCGACCCAGGGGCCGACCGAGGAAGAGGTCGAGGCCGCCCGCAAGGAAGGCCTCTGCGCGTGACCGGCCCCCAGGAGCCCGGCCCCCAGGAGCCCGACCCCCGGGAGTCCGGCCCGCAGGACGCAGCCACGCGGGAGTCCGGCCCGCAGGACGCAGCCACGCGGGAGTCCGACTGGGAGCGGCAGCGACGCCTCGCGCGCGTCTTCGGCGACGTGCTGCCCGAGACGACCTCCGACGAACGGGACCCGGAGCCGGGCGGTCTGGAGTCCTCCTCCGACGCCTGGCTCCGGGCCCAGGTCCCGCCCCACCACGGCGGCTGACGCCCCACGGCCGACCGAAGACCCGTCGGCGGTGCGCGCCGCCGCCGCGGGGGCGGGGCGGCGGACCGGGGTCGTGCCCCGGTCCGGTGCGGCAGTGGTCAGACGTTGCCCTGGCGCGCCCGCAGCAGGTCGCGGATCTCCTCCAGCAGCGCGACGTCGGCCGGGGTGCCCTCCTCCTCGGGCTTCTTCGGGAAGAAGCGCTCCTGCGCCTTGGTGTACGGCGTCACGATGAGGAAGTAGACGACCGCCGCGAGGATGAGGAACGAGATCAGGGCGGTGAGCCAGGCGCCCACCGAGACGCCGCCCGGGGTCCAGCTGGAGAAGTCGGGCGTGCCCCCGACCTTGCCGATGAGGTCCATGATCAGGGCGACCGTGGCCGTCACGACCGCCGCGAAGGCGGTGGCCATGATGAAGGCGACCGCCAGCTCGACGAGGTTGCCCTTCATGATGAAGTTCTTGAAGCCGGTCATGCGTACTCCTCGGGTCCGAGCTCCCCAGAGGGGAGACAGGTGGGTGTCCGGAGGACCGGACCTCGGCACGCTAGCGCGCGAACGCGGGGGTGAGGAACTCACGCGCCGCCGCTGCGCTGACGGTCCGCACCTGCGCCGGGGTCAGACCCAGCACGACGAGCCGGCCCCCGGTCGGCTGCCCGGCGGCCACCGCGCCCCCGGCGTCGTCGAGCGGGAGCGCGAGGACGGGGGAGCCGCTGGCCACCACCTCCGCCGTCCCGGCCTCGGGGTCGCTGGCCACGAGGTCGATCTCGTCGCCCACCCGGAGCAGCCCGACCGCGGCGGCGTCGGGCAGCCGGACGGGCAGGGCCACGAGGCCCGGGTAGCCGTCGACCAGGGAGGGGGCGGTCAGCCGCACGTCGGTGAGGGGCTCCCCGCGACGCAGCGGCGCTGCCAGGGTGCGCCCCGCCCAGCGCGCCGCCGCCCCGTCGGGCCGGGAGCCGGCGGGCCACCGCGCCCGGACGAGGTCGTCGGAGGTCAGCACCGTGCCGGAGGGGAGGTCCCGGGCGGCGACGAGGACCGGCTCGGTCGCCGGCGGCGGGGGAGCGACGGCCCGCACGCCCGCGGCCACCGCGACGCCGAGGCAGGCGGCGACGAGCAGCCGGCGGTGTGCGAGCACCCGGGTGCGCCAGAACCGCCGCGCCCGGGAGCGGGCGCGGTCGACGGACGAGGGGAGGAGGTCCTCAGGCATGCCGCGACGCTAGGCGCGTCGCGACGCTCCCGACCGCGTCTCCTCCCCAGCCCGGAGGGCGGCCGGCTCATCCACAGGGAGGGGCGCACGAGGAGGCCCGTTCAGCTGGCGGTGGTGGCCTTCGGGGTGCTCGAGGAGCCGGACGACGACGAGCCGGACGTGCTGCTCGAGCCGGAGGACGACGAGTCCGACGAGGACGAGTCCGACGAGGACGAGCCCGACGAGGACGAGCCGGACGTGCTGCCGGACGTGGAGCCCGACGACGAGCCGGACGAGGAGGAGCCGGAGCGGCTGTCGGTCCGGTAGAAGCCGGAGCCCTTGAAGACCACGCCCACCGCGTTGAACACCTTGCGCAGGCGTCCGTCACACTGCGGGCAGTGGGTCAGCGCGTCGTCGCTGAAGCTCTGGAACTGCTCGAAGGCGTGCCCGCACTCGGTGCAGGCGTACTGGTAGGTCGGCACGCCGCACAGTTTACGTCACGGGAAGTGGACCCCGAGGCGGCACAATGGGCGCGCGATGAGCGACGAGAGCACGGCCACCCCCGACCCCGCGGACGACCACGACCACGACGACGACCACCGGACTCCCTGGTGGCGGACCTTCCTCCACTGGCCCCGCTGGGCCCGGGTGACGACCTACACGGCGGTCGCCCTGGTGCTGGTCCTGCTCGCGGGCGTCGCGACGGCGGTGGTGATGGTGCGCCGCCCGCTGCCGCAGACCGACGGCGAGCTGGTCCTGCCCGGCCTGGCCGCCGACGTCGAGGTGCTTCGCGACGAGCACGGCATCCCGCAGCTCTACGCCGACACCGACGAGGACCTGCTCCGGGCCCAGGGCTACGTCCACGCCCAGGAGCGGTTCTTCGAGATGGACGTGCGCCGCCACGTCACCGCCGGCCGCCTGTCGGAGCTCTTCGGCGAGACCGCGCTCGAGACCGACAAGTACATCCGCACGATGGGCTGGCGTCGGGTCGCCGAGCAGGAGCTGACGCTCGTCTCCCCCGAGACACGCGGCGCGCTGGAGGCCTACGCCGCCGGGGTCAACGCCTACCTCGACGAGCACTCGCCCTCCCAGATCGCGGTGGAGTACACGCTGCTGGGCCTCACCGGCCTCAGCTACGCCCCGCAGGACTGGACGGCGGTGGACTCGCTGGCCTGGCTCAAGGCGATGGCGTGGGACCTGCGCGGCAACATGCAGGAGGAGATCGACCGTGTCGTCGCCTCGCTGGACAACGACGCGGAGACCGTCGACCTGCTCCACCCGCCGTACGACGCCGCGCGGCACGCGCCGATCGTCACTGGCGGGGCGGTGGTCGACGGCCGCTTCACCCAGGAGGGCTCGGTCCCGCCCGTGCTCGCCCCGGTGCCCGCCGAACCGGCCGCCGTGGCCGTCCTGGAGGAGGTCGGCAAGGGGCTGGCGGCGCTGCCGCCGATCCTGGGCCGCGGCGACGGCCTCGGCTCCAACTCGTGGGTCGTGTCGGGGGAGCGGTCGGCGACCGGGATGCCGCTGCTCGCCAACGACCCACACCTGGGGGTGAGCCTGCCCGGGATCTGGATGCAGATGGGGCTGCACTGCCGCGAGCGGACCCCTGACTGCACGCTCGACGTCTCGGGCTTCACGTTCTCCGGGCTGCCGGGCGTCGTGATCGGGCACAACGCCGACATCGCGTGGGGCTTCACCAACCTCGGCCCCGACGTCAGCGACCTCTACCTCGAGAAGGTCCGGGGCGACACCTGGACGCGCGCCGGCCGCCAGCTGCCGCTCGAGGTCCGCGAGGAGACGATCCGGGTCCGCGACGGCAAGGACTTCACGCTGCGGGTGCGCCGCACCAAGCACGGGCCGCTCATCTCCGACGTCTCCCAGGAGGCCAGCTCGGTGGGTGCCAACGCGGCGGCGGCCGACCGCCGGTCGGGGCGGGCGACGCCCGCCGAGGGGTACGCCGTGGCGCTGGCCTGGACCGCGCTCGAGCCCAGCACCACCGCCGACGCGATCCTCGAGCTCAACCGGGCCTCGGGCTGGGAGGAGTTCCGCGGGGCCGCCGCGAAGTTCGCCGTCCCCGCGCAGAACCTCGTCTACGCCGACACGCAGGGCAACATCGGCTACCAGGCGCCGGGCCTCGTGCCGGTCCGCCGGCCCGGCCACGACGGCCGGGTCCCCGCGCAGGGGTGGCTGCCCCGCAACGACTGGACCGGCGACCACGTCCCGTTCGACGCGCTGCCGTCGGTGCTCAACCCCGCGGAGGGCTTCGTCGTCACGGCCAACCAGGCCGTCGTGGGGGAGGAGTACCCCTACCGCCTCACCGACGACTGGGACCACGGCTTCCGCTCCGAGCGGATCCGCACCCTCCTGGAGGCCGAGCAGGACGTCACGCTCGAGGAGATGCTCGACATCCAGACCGACGAGCTCAACCCGATGGCCGAGGTGCTCGTGCCCTACCTGCTCGACCTCGACGAGCTGGAGACCCAGTACCAGCGCGACGGGCTCGACCTGCTGGCCGGGTGGGACGGCCAGGACGAGGCCGGCAGCGCGGCGGCGGCGTACTTCAACGTCGTCTGGTCCAACCTGCTCCGGCTGGCCTTCCACGACGACCTGCCCGACCGCATCCACCCGACGGGCGGCGACCGCTGGTTCACCGTGGTGGACCGGCTGCTCGACGAGCCCGCCCACCCGCTGTGGGACGACCGGGAGACCGAGGACGTCCGGGAGGTGCGTGACGACGTGCTGCGGCAGGCGGTGGTCGACGCCCGCGACGAGATGACCCGGCTGAGGTCGGTGCGGCCCTTCGAGTGGACCTGGGGCGACCTGCACCAGCTGGACCTGGAGAACCAGACGCTCGGCACCTCCGGGGTCGGGATCGTCGAGCGGCTCCTCAACCGGACCGGCTACGAGGTCGGCGGCGGCTCGTCGGTGGTCAACGCGACCGGGTGGGACGCCTCCGAGGGCTACACGGTGACCTCGGCGCCGTCGATGCGGATGGTGGTCTCCCTCGCCGACCTCGACCGCTCGCGGTGGATCAACCTCACCGGCGTCTCGGGCCACCCGGCCAGCGGCCACTACGTCGACCAGACCGAGCTCTTCGTCGAGGGCGGGACGCTGCCGTGGCCGTCGAGCCGCGAGGCCGTCGAGGAGGCGGCCGAGGACCGGCTGCTGCTCAGGCCGGACCGCCCGGACGGTGGGGAGGACTGACGCCCAGCAGCCGCACGCCGTCCGGGGTCGCGGCCGCCCGCACGGGGCGGTCGTGAGGCTCGGCCGGCACGGCGAGCCCCACCTCCTCGGCGTGCAGCAGGACGCAGGTCGCGACCCCGAGCGGGACCCGAGCCAGCGCGCGGTCGTAGGAGCCGCCGCCGCGGCCCAGCCGCACCCCCTCCGGCGAGACCGCGAGCCCCGGGACCAGCACCACGTCGGCCCGCGCGACGGCGTCGACGCCGAGCCGCGGCCCGACCGGCTCGAGCAGGCCGAGCCGGGCCGGGGCGAGCGAGGCCGGGCCGGCGTACGCCGCCCAGTCGAGGTCGCCGTCGGCGAGCAGCACCGGCAGCAGCACCCGGGTGCCGGAGGCGGCCAGCGCGTCGAGGAGGGGGCCCGTGCCGGGCTCGCCGCGGGTCGGGACGTACGCCGCCACGACGGCCGCGCGGCGTACCGGCGGCCACGCCGCGAGGTGGGCCCCCAGCCGCTCCCCGTCGCGCGCCGCGTCGGCGGGCGAGCGGCGGCGCCGGGCCGCCAGCACCCGGTCGCGCAGGGCGCCCTTGGCGGCGCGCACGGCGCTCGGGTCCGGAGTTCGGGGGACCTGCTTCTCGCTCACGCACCCCAGCCTACGATCGACCCATGGCTAGCAACCCACAGTCCGAGGGCCTCGTCCTGGCCACCGCGAAGATGCGGGAGGCGGGCGTCGACCAGGTCGCGATCGACACGTTCGCGCACTACCACCGGCTCCTCGAGCACGGTGAGACCGGGATGATCCCGGAGTCGACGATCGAGCCGCTGGAGATGGAGTCGCTGGCCGACGTCGAGGTCGACGAGGAGGCCGCGCGCGAGGCGGTCCGGGCGACGGTCTCGATCAAGCTCAACGGCGGGCTCGGCACCTCGATGGGGATGGACCGCGCCAAGTCGCTGCTCTGCGTGCGGCGCGGGCTGTCGTTCCTCGACATCATCTGCCGCCAGGTCCTCCACCTGCGCGAGCAGCACGACGCGCCGCTGCCTCTCGTCTTCATGAACAGCTTCCGGACCTCCGAGGACACGATGGCGGCGATCGCCCGCTACGACGCCCTCCCGGTCGAGGGGCTCCCCCTGGAGTTCCTGCAGAACAAGGAGCCCAAGCTGCTGGTCGACTCCCTCAAGCCGGTCACCTGGCCGCGGGAGCCCGACCTCGAGTGGTGCCCGCCCGGCCACGGCGACATCTACACCGCGCTGCGCGGCACGGGCCTGCTCCACCAGCTGATCGAGGCGGGCTACCGCTACGCCTTCGTCTCCAACTCCGACAACCTCGGCGCGACCCCCGACCCGCGGGTGGCCGGATGGTTCGCCGGCACCGGCGCGCCCTTCGCCATCGAGGCGGTCCGGCGCACCCCCTCGGACCGCAAGGGCGGCCACTTCGCGCGGCGCCGGTCCGACGGGCGGATCGTGCTGCGCGAGTCGGCGCAGACCCTCCCGGAGGACAAGGACGCGCTGGCCGACCTCGACCGGCACCGCTACACCTCCACCAACAACCTGTGGTTCGACCTGCGGGCGATGCAGGAGGCGTTGGACGCCCGCGACGGGATCCTCGGCCTGCCGCTGATCCGCAACGTCAAGACGGTGGACCCGGCCGACCCGTCCTCGCCCGAGGTGGTGCAGATCGAGACCGCGATGGGGGCCGCCATCGAGGTCTTCGCCGACGCCCGCACGATCGAGGTCGGTCGCGACCGGTTCGTCCCGGTCAAGACGACCAACGACCTGCTGGTGCTCCGCTCCGACATCTACGACCTGGGCGGCGACTTCGCCCTCGACCAGAGCGCCGACCAGGTGCCGTTCGTCGACCTCGACGCCTCCTACTACAAGCTGGTCGACGACTTCGACCGCCGGTTCCCCGAGGGTGCCCCGTCGCTGCGGGGCGCCTCGAGCCTGCGGGTCAACGGCGACTGGACCTTCGGCAAGGGGGTCACCCTGCGCGGCGAGGTCGAGCTCGACGCCGACTCGGCGCAGCGGGTGGAGCCCGGCGCGGTGATCGGCGGCGGGACCGACGAGGGCGCCCGGTCCGATGGCTGAGCCGGGCGGCGCCGGCTCGCTGACCGGGGTGCACGACCTCGTGCAGCGGGTGCTGGCCGGCGTCTCGCCCCTGCCCGACTTCCCGCAGCCGCTGATGGACGCGCTCGGGATGGCGGTCGCCGAGGACGTGCACGCCGAGGTGGCGCTGCCGAGCTTCGACAACTCCGCGATGGACGGGTACGCCGTTCGGCAGGCCGACGTCGCCGGCGCCACCCCCGAGGCCCCGGTGCGGCTGCCCGTGGTGGGCGAGATCGGCGCCGGACAGGCCCGGCTGCTCGCCCTCTCGCCCGGCACTGCGGCCAAGATCATGACCGGCGCCCCCATGCCCGCGGGCGCCGACTCGGTGGTGCCCTACGAGTGGACCGACCGGGGCGTGGCCGAGGTGGTCGTGGAGCGCGAGCCCCAGCTCGGCCAGCACGTGCGGCGGACCGGGGAGGACGTCTCGGTCGGCGACCTCCTGCTGGACCACGGCACGGTGATCGGCCCCCGTCACCTCGGGCTGCTGGCCTCCGTCGGGCGGGCCACGGTCCGCTGCCGGCCGCGGCCCCGGGTGGTGGTGATCTCCACGGGCTCGGAGCTGCGCGACCCCGGCACCGCGCTGGGCCACGACTCCATCTACGACGGCAACTCCTACCTGCTGGCCGCCGCCGCGCGCGCGGCGGGCGCGCTGGCCTACCGGGTCGGGATCGTGCCCGACGACCCCCGCACCTTCACCGACGCGCTGGGCGACCAGCTCGTCCGCGCCGACCTGGTGGTGACCAGCGGCGGCGTCAGCGAGGGCGACTACGACGTGGTCAAGGAGGCGCTTTCCGAGCTGGGCACGGTCTGGTTCGGCAAGGTGGCGATGCAGCCCGGCAAGCCCCAGGGCTTCGGCCACGTCGGGGAGGACCGGATCCCGGTGTTCACCCTGCCGGGCAACCCGGTCTCGGCCTACGTCTCCTTCCAGGTCTTCGTGCTCCCCGCGCTGCGCCGGATGATGGGCCGGCTGCCCTACGAGCGCCCCACCCGCCGCGCCCGCCTGACCCACCCGATCTCGTCGGCCCCGGGTCGGCGCCAGTTCGTCCGCGCGTCGTACGGCACCGACCGCGGCGGCGCCTTCGTCCAGCCCGTCGGCGGCCACGGCTCCCACCTGGTCGGCGACCTCGCGGCGTCCAACGCGCTCGTCGTCGTGCCCGAGGAGGCCACCGCGCTCTCCGCGGGGGAGATGGTCCAGGTGCTGTGCCTGGACGAGGACTTCTGAAGGAGGACCGGTGGACCGGCTGACCCACGTGGACGAGGCGGGCGCCGCCCGGATGGTCGACGTCTCCGCCAAGGAGGTGACCGCGCGCACCGCCGTCGCCTCCGGCCGGGTGCTGGTCAGCCCCGAGGTGGTGGCGCTGCTCCGCGGCGAGGGGGTGCCCAAGGGCGACGCCCTCGCGGTGGCCCGGATCGCCGGGATCATGGGGGCCAAGCAGACCCCCTCGCTGGTCCCGCTGTGCCACCCGCTGCAGGTCTCCTCGGTCACGGTCGACCTCGAGGTCGCCGACGACGCCGTCGAGATCGTGGCGACCGTCTCGACGAACGACCGGACGGGCGTGGAGATGGAGGCGCTGACCTCGGTCTCGGTCGCCGCGCTCACGGTCGTCGACATGGTCAAGGCGGTCGACAAGGGGGCCACCATCACCGACGTGCGCGTGGAGTCCAAGACCGGCGGCAAGTCGGGGGAGTGGCGGCGATGAGCCTGCCCGCCGGCGTCGTGGTCGCCTCCAACCGGGCGGCGGCCGGGGTCTACGCCGACGAGACCGGCCCGGTGATCGTCGACTTCCTGCGCGAGCAGGGGTTCGTCGTCGACGCCCCGGTCGTGGTCCCCGACGGTGAACCGGTCGCCGAGGCGCTCCGTGCGGCCGTCGCGGCCGGCGCCCGGGTGGTGCTCACCACCGGCGGGACGGGGCTGACCCCCACCGACCGCACCCCCGAGGCGACCCGCTCGGTCCTCGACCGCGAGGTCCCCGGGATCGCGGAGGCGATCCGAGCCCACGGCCTGGCCCAGGGGCAGCCCATGGCGATGCTCTCCCGCGGGTTGGCCGGGGTCGCCGGCGACTGCCTGGTGGTCAACCTCCCCGGGTCGCGCGGCGGGGTCCGTGACGGCCTCGCGGTCCTCGGGCCGGTCCTGCGCCACGCGGTGGAGCAGGTCGTCGGCTCCGACCACGACCGCGGCGCCTCGTGAGGCTCCCGGGGCGGCTCGGCTGGCCGACGTGGGTCACCGCCCCGCCGGCTCCCGGATGGCCCGCGCGCCTGCGCGACGGCGACCTCGTCGTGCGCCCCCTGGCGCTGGCCGACGAGCACGACTGGACCCGGGCCCGGCAGCGCAACGCCGACTGGCTGCGCCCGTGGGAGGCCACGGTGCCGCCGCGCGGCGACGTCCGCCCCACGACGTACCGCCAGCTCGTCCAGCGCCTGCACCGCGCCGCCCGGGAGGGCACCTCGATGCCGTTCGCCATCGAGGTCGAGGGCAGGCTGGTGGGCCAGGTGACGGTCAACAACATCGTCCGCGGCTCGGCACTCTTCGCCTCGGTCGGGTACTGGCTCGACCAGGCGGTGGCGGGGCGCGGGATCGTGCCCCGGGCGGTGGCGCTGGTCGTCGACCACTGCTTCGGCGCCGGTGGACTGCACCGGATCGAGGTCTGCGTGCGGCCGGAGAACAGCAACTCGCTGCGGGTGGTGGAGAAGCTGGAGCTGCGGGAGGTGGGCTACGCCCCCCGCTACCTGCACATCGACGGCGACTGGCGCGACCACCGCATCTTCGCCGTCACCGCCGAGGAGGTCCCGCTCGGCCTCCTCGCGCGGCTCCGCGCCTCCGGTGGTTGAGGAGCGAGCGCAGCGAGCGTCTCGAAACCACTTCGCTCGGCTCCGCGCCTCCGGTGGTTGAGGAGCGAGCGCAGCGAGCGTCTCGAAACCACCAGTCACAGGAGTTGTTCTGCGACACACCCTTGACATCCGCCCCAACTCCGGTCGTCGAACCTAACCTCGGACTCGTGGACCTGAGCGCACTCATCTTCGTCGCCCTCGCCGTGGCGTGGGCCGCCTACCTCGTGCCCAAGGCGATCAAGCACCACGACGAGGTGCAGCGGACGCGTTCGGTCGAGCGGTTCTCGCGCACCATGCGGGTGCTCGCGCGCCGCGAGCCGGTCAGCTCCCGCGACTCGCGGCTCGTGGTCACGCCCGGGCGTGCGCCGTCGGTGCCCGTCATCGAGACCAAGGGGCCGGCCCCCACGGTCGTGGTCGTGGCCGCGCGTCGGGCCGCCGCCAACCGCGCCGCCCGGCGCCGCCGCAACGTCCTCAGCGTGATCCTGCTCGGCCTGGTCGTCGTCACCGCGCTCGCCGCGGCGAGCGTCTTCTCGTGGTGGTACGTCGCCGTCCCCGGCGCCGTCCTCGTCGCCTGGCTGGTCGCCTGCCGGCTGATGGTCCGCCAGGAGCGGGGTCTGCCGCTCGCGAAGCCCTCCCGACCGGCCCGGACGACCCCCGCCGCCCCCGGCCGCGTGGTCGCCGTCGAGGACGCCCCGACCACCGACGTCCCCGTGGTGCCGGCCGCCCTCCCCCAGGACGACGAGCACGCGCCCGTCGCCGCCGCCCCCGACGTGGTGGTCCAGGACCCGTCGATGTGGGACATGGTGCCGGTCACCCTCCCGACGTACGTCTCCAAGCCGGCGGCCGCCCGCCGGACCGTGCAGACCATCGACCTCGACTCCACCGGCGTCTGGACCTCGGGCCGCACCGACGAGGACGCGGCGATCGCGCGGGCCGCCGACGAGTCCGCCCGCGAGGAGCAGGGGCGCGGCGACAACGGCGAGCAGCGCCGGGCCGTCGGCTCCTGAAACCCGATTGGAACGCGGCCCGACGCGGGTGCTAACGTTCCGTCTCGCTTGGGGCTGTGGCGCAGTTGGTAGCGCGTCTCGTTCGCAATGAGAAGGTCAGGGGTTCGAATCCCCTCAGCTCCACCAGCACCAGGAACCGCCTCCCCGCCCCGGCGGGGAGGCGGTTCCTTCTTTTCCCGGGAGGATCTGTGACCAGGCTGCTCGCCCTGATGCTTCTCGTCGCCGCCCTGCTCGCGGGCTGCGGCACCGACGAGCCGCAGGACCGGGCCGCCGGCTCGGCCCAGTCCCCGCCCGGCGCCGCGGCCGACGCCCTGCTGGCCGAGCACGGCCTCGACGGCATGGAGGCCGTCGAGATCGTCGACCACCTGGACCGGATGCCGGTGGCAGCACGGCCGACCGACCTGATGGCCTCGGTCCGGCCGGACGTCCTGGTGCTCAGCGCCGACGGCACGGAGGTCGGCATGGAGCTGCCGGAGGACGAGTTCTACCTCTCCTTCGCCCCGTGGGTCGAGGAGACGCACGACTGCTTCCACCACTCGCTCACCACCTGCCGCGGCGAGCTCCGGTCGGAGCAGCTGGAGGTGCGGATCGTCGACGAGACGCACGACGAGGTCCTGGTCGACGAGGTGCTGACCTCGTTCGACAACGGCTTCGTCGGGGTCTGGCTGCCTCGCGACATCGAGGCCACGCTGCGGGTCGACCACGACGGCCGGGTGGGGGAGACGCGGATCTCGACCGACGTCGAGGCGCCCACCTGCCTCACGACGCTGCGGCTGGCCTGAGCCGCCGAGGCGGCTGAGCCTCGGGGCCGCCGGACAGGGTGCCACGCGCGCTGGCGCGACCCCTGGCGCGACCCCTGGCGCGACCCCTGGCGCGCTGGCATGCTGCCGGGATGAGTCAGACGCCGCGGGACTACACCCGGATGCCCCCGTTCCCCCCGCCGGAGGAGCGGGTGGCGCTCCAGCTCGAGGACGACACCGAGCGCTACGGCGGTCCCGGTGGAGGTGGCGTCGAGTCGCCCGGGATCGTCGACGGGGACGGCGACTGAGCGTCCGCGTCCCGCGGGCCTCGCGCGTCCCGGTCGCCCTCAGCCGGCGCTGGGCAGCGGGGGGCTGACGGTGTAGCTGACCATGCTCGTGCCGTCGTCGTTGCCGACGGCCTGGAACGAGACCCGGTGGGCGGGGGTCGAGAGGTCGACGACGACCCGCTCGTCCGTCTCCTCCCGGTCGTCCTCGACGAAGCCGTCGTCGAGCAGCTGGGCGACGGCCGTGCTGACCGTCGCGTCCCGCTCCGCCTCCGACCGGGCGAGCACCAGCCACGTGCCGGCGTCCTGCGTCACCGACATGATCTCGCCGTCGATGACCGAGACCTCGGCGGGGAACTCCTTCGGCAGCCCGGTCGAGGACTGCCCGCCCTTGCCGCCGCCCTTGCCGCCGCCCTTGCCGGCGCCCTTGCCCTTGCCGGCGCCCTTCCCCTGGCCCGTGCCCCCGGCCGGGGTCTCCGCGTCCGTGGCCGCGGGGGTCTCCGCCGTGCCGGTCTCGTCGTCGTCGTCGCTGGAGCAGCCGCCCAGGGCGAGTGCCGCCACCGCGGTCCCGGTCGCGATCGCGCGTGCCAGAGTCCTCATGTCCCCACCTCCCGTGTCCGGCCCGCCCTCCACGGGCCGGGGCAAGGATGGCAGTCCGGCCAGGCCCGGGACGGGGGCGTCTCAGGAGAGGGTCGCGCCCGCCGCCCGCAGGCGGGTGGCGACCTCCGCCATCCCGGGGTCGCCGCTGCGCTGGAGCGCGGCCTCGAGGGGCGTGCACTCGTCGAAGACGGAGCGGAGCACGGGCGAGGCGCCGGAGTCCAGCAGCAGGGTCGCAACGTCGGCGTGCCCGGCGAGGAGGGCGGTGACGAGGGCGGTGGACTGGAACTCCGGGTGCGCGAAGTCGACGTCCACGCCCTGTCCCACGTGGAAGCGGACCAGCTCGAGGTCGCCACGGCGGGCCGCGGCGTACATGTCCTTCCAGTCACCACCCGACACGCGGAGGAGCCTGCCACAGGCGCCCGGTCGCGCGCAGCCGGTCGGCGTACCGAAGAAGGGGGGTGGCGCCCCGGGCGACCGCTCGCCATGCTGGCCGGGACGGTCCGCGGGGGACCGCGGGACGTGAGGGGACGACGATGCGCCTGAGGACTGGACTGGCGGGTGCGGTAGCCCTCGCGGCGGCGCTGGCGACGGTGACGGGCACGCCGGCGGGGGCGGTCCTCGCCCCCGGGGCGGCCGGGGCGGCCGGCCAGCCGCCCTCCCGGGTCGTGGTGGTCGACGGGACCGGGGACGTCTGGCGCGCCGACCGGCGCACCGACGAGTGGTGGGAGGTCGGCGACGTGCCGGAGATCGACCTGCGCCGGACGGTGGTGCGCCACACCGCCGACCGGGTGGTCGTCCAGAGCCGCTTCGTCGACCTCCAGCCGGGGAACCGCACGACCTTCTGGGTCGGGTTCGCCCTCCCGGGGCGGACCTTCGCCTTCTCGCGCATCGTCGCCCGCCGCGGGCAGGCCAGGGGCGGGCACAACCTGCTGCGCGAGCCGGGCGGGGCCAAGATCGACTGCGACGGGCTGGGTCACTTCGTCGACCGCGACCTGGACCTCGTGACGATCGAGGTGCCGCGCTCCTGCCTGGGGGAGCCGGCGTGGGTGCGGGCCAACGTGAGCGCCCAGCTCGTGCGCCGGGGGGCGCCCAACTTCCCCTACGCCGACACCGTCCACAGCGACCGGGCGACCAGCAACCGCGCCACCCCGCGGGTCTGGGCGCCCCGCTGACCCGTCGGCACCCCGGACGTCATCAGGCGGGGTCGTCCGCGCGACCGCCCGTGACGACGTCCTCGAGGGGGGAGCCCGAGGCCTGGTCGCCGGTCTGCACCGCCCACAGCTGCGCGTAGGCGCCCCCGGAGACGACCAGCTCGTCGTGGGTGCCGTGCTCGACCACCCGGCCGGCGTCGAGCACCCAGATGCGGTCGGCGTGCCGGACGGTCGAGAGGCGGTGCGCCACCACCAGCGCCGTGCAGTCGGCCGTGGCCACCCGCAGGGAGCGCTGGATCGCCGCCTCGGTCTCGTTGTCCACGGCGCTGGTCGCCTCGTCGAGCACCAGCACGGCGGGCCGGCGGAGCAGCGCCCGGGCCAGGGCGAGCCGCTGCCGCTGGCCGCCCGAGAGGGTGACGCCGCGCTCGCCGACAGGGGCGTCCAGGCCGCCCGGCAGCGCCTCGACGAACTCCCACGCGGCGGCGGCCTCGGCGGCGGCCCGGACCTCCTCGCGGGTGGCGTCGGGGCGGCCGTAGGCGATGTTCTCCGCGATGGTCCCGGCGAAGAGGTAGACGTCCTGGGCGACGTAGCCGGTGGAGCCGCGCAGCGACTCCCAGTCGAGGTCGCGCACGTCCTGGCCGTCGAGCAGCACGGCGCCGGCCCGCGGGTCGTCGAACCGCATCACGAGGCGCAGCAGGGAGGACTTGCCGGCGCCGGTCGGCCCGACCACGGCGTGGGTCTCCCCGGCGGGGACCACCAGGTCGATCCCGTGCAGCACGTCGGGCCCCTCGCCGTACCCGGCCCGGACGCCGCGCAGCTCGAGGCGGCCGCGGACCGGCTGGGGCAGGGAGGAGCCGCCCGCCGGCACCTGGCTGGTCTCCTCGAGGAGCGCGAGGATCCGCACGGTGGAGGCGCGGCCGCGCTGGTAGAGGTCGAGGACCTCCGCCACCCGGGTCAGCGGCCAGAGCAGGCGCTGCGTCATGAAGACGAGCACCGAGTAGACGCCCAGCTCGAGCCGGCCGTCCAGGGTGGCCCAGCCGCCGAGCAGCAGGGTGGCGGTGAAGCCCGCGAGGATGGCCAGCCGGACCAGCGGCACGAACGCCGCCGAGGAGCGGATGGCGTCCGTGTTGGCGTCGCGGTAGGCGGCCGAGACCGCGCGCACCCGCTCGCGCTCGCGGTCCTCCGCGGTGAACGCCTTGATGGTGGTGATGCCCGCCAGGTTGGCGCTCAGCGTCCCGGAGAGGTCGGCGACCGCCTCGCGGACCCGGGCGTAGAGCGGCTCGAGGCGGCGCTGGAAGACCAGCGAGCCGAGCACGATGAGCGGGATGGGCAGGAACGCCAGCAGCATGAGCTGCCAGGAGGCCGCGGCGAAGATGGCGCCGACGAGGACGACGTTCAGCGCGGTCTGCAGGATCTGCGGCGCCCCGACGTCGAGGAACCGCTCGAGCTGGTTGACGTCGTCGTTGAGGGTGGCCAGCGTCGTCCCCTGCGGCCGGCCCTCGTGCCAGCCGACGTCGAGGTGCTGGGCGTGGTCGTAGGCCTCGACCCGCAGGTCGTGCTCGACCCCCTGGGCCAGACCGCGCCACAGCACGTCGGCGACGTACTGGCTGAGCGACTCCACCAGCCACACCGCCACGTTGACCGCGGCGATCCAGCCGAGCTGGGCGTGCCGGGACTCCACCCCCAGCAGCGTGGCGACGAACGAGGCGTCGCCGCGCACGACGACGTCGACCGCCGCGCCGATGAGGATCTCGGGCATCACGTCGGCGACCTTGTTGACCGTCGAGGTCGCGACCGCGGCGACGAAGCGGCCCCGGTAGGCGCGGTGGCGCTGCCAGAGCGCGCGCAGGGGCCGGTCCTGCGGGGTGGGGGAGGGCATGCGGACGATCCTAGGAAGGGGGTCCTGCGCGTTTGCCTCCCGGGCGCCCAGCCGGTTCAATCGACGACCGACCGCCCTCCACCCCGACAGGACCCATGCTCGACTTCCTCTGGCTCCGCGAGCTCCTGGCCGTGGTGACGACCGTGCTGGGCGGCGCGCTGCCGTCGGCGCCCGTCGTGCCCGCGACGCCGGTGGTGGCGCCGGTCGCGCAGGCCCCGCAGGGGGAGGTCTTCTTCGACGACTTCGCGCCCACGGAGACCGGAGCCCCCGCGGAGCACTGGGAGCACCTCGCCAGCTCGACGCCGGAGCGCACCCCGCTGACCGTGGAGGACGGGCGCACCGTCGTCCGGGTGCGCCCCGAGGGCAACCTGATCAGCCGGGAGCCGGTCCCGCTCACCGTCGGCACCACCTACCGGGTGACCGCCGCCGTGAAGATGCCGCGCCGGACCGGCACGCACCCCGCCTTCTGGCTCCGCGGCCTGCACGCAGACCGGGTCGGCGAGATCGACGTGGTGGAGAGCTGGGGCGGCGAGGGGCGCTGCCGCGTCCAGGTCGCCTTCTACTGGCGCTACTTCCCGCGGACCGGCCCGATGGAGTGCGTCGGCGACCGCTACCCGGCCGACATGTCGGGCTGGCACGAGTACGCCGCCGAGTTCACCTACGCGGGCCCGGGGCTGGACCCCGCGACGGCGGCGGCGACCCCGACCCGCCTCTTCGTCGACGGCCGGGAGACCTGGTCGGCGCCGCACTCCCCGGTGGCGCCGGAGCACCTGCGGCTGCAGCACAAGCGCAACTGCGACGACGCCCTCCAGCCCTCCTGCGGGGTGCCGGAGGGCGACCTCTCGGGTTCGTCGATGTACGTCGACTGGGTCCGGGTCGAGGTGGTGGGGCGCGGCCAGGCGGCCTTCCAGCCCTCCGGCGTCCACGCGGTCCGCCCGGGCGCCACGGGCGCGATGGAGCTGCACGCCCTGGACGCGGAGCAGGGCTTCGGGGGCTTCGCCGCCCAGACCGCGATCCCGCTCTTCGTCCGCGACTGGCGGCTGACCCGCGGCGACCACGACGGCGACCGGGTGGAGGACCTCTACGCCGTGGACCCCTCCGGCACGGTGCACGTCCTGGACGGCGCATCCGGCTTCCAGGGCTTCCTCGCCCACGACGTCGTGGTCGGCGCCGTGGACCTCTCCGCCGCGGCCGGGGCGCGGGTCGCCGCCGGGGACGCCGACGGCGACGGCCGCGCCGACCTCCACGTGCTGACCCGCGACGGCGCCGGCCGGACGGTCGTCACGGTGCTGGGCGCCGCCTCGGGGTTCCACGAGGTGCTGGCCACCCACACCACCCCGCTCGCCGGCCTCGACGACCCGCGCTGGGTCACCGCCCTGGGCGACCACGACGGGGACGGCGTCGCCGACCTGCACGTCGTGGACCTCGCCGGGCCCAGCGGCCAGGTCGAGGTGCACGTGCTGGGCGGGGCCACCGGCTTCGCGACCTACCTGACCCAGACCGCCACCGTCCTGCCCGCGGTGGACCCCGCCACCTGGACCGCCACCCTCGCCGACCACGACGGCGACGGCCGGGTCGACCTGCAGCTCGTCGACCGCGACGACCAGGGCCGCACCGCGGTCCACGTGCTCGGTGCCGCCTCGGGGTTCCAGCAGCTCCTCACCCAGCAGCTCAGCGCGCTGGAGGCGACCCCCGAGGGCGACTGGCTGCTCTTCTGAGCGCCGCGTCACCGCCCCCGCGGGGTCGGTGCGGACCCGTGCGGGCCGGTGCGGGTCCGTTTGCCGGCCCGCCCCCGGGGGTACGTCCGCTGGGCCGCTCAGGAAGTCGGGCGGCGAGGCACCACGTCCAGGAGAGCTGCATGTCGCTGCGCGTGCTGTCGGTCCCGTCGGGTCATGTCTACGTGCGCCACCTGGCGCCGCCGGCGCGAGCCACGGATGCCGGGGCAGGTCCACGTCCGGGCCCGGAGGGCGCGTCGGACGACGTCGTCCGCCTGCCCGACCCACCGGTCCCCGGCGACGTCCCGTCGGCCCAGTGGTGGCCCCCGCCCTCCCTGGACCCCGACTGGGTGCGGGAGCACCGGGACTCCTTCGACCTGGCCCACCTGCACTTCGGCTTCGACGCGCGCTCGCCCGAGGACCTGCGCGCCTGGGTCGAGGCGCTGCGCGAGTGCGGCAAGCCCTTGGTCTACACGGTCCACGACCTGCACAACCCCCACCACCGCGACAGCGCCCTGCACGACGCCCAGCTCGACGTGCTGGTGCCGGCCGCCGACGCCCTGGTCACCCTGACCCGAGGGGCGGCCGCGGAGGTGGCGCGCCGCTGGGGCCGCGAGCCGCTGGTGCTGCCGCACCCTCACGTCGTCCCCGAGGAGATGCTGGGCGCCCCGCGGCCCGAGCACGACGGCTTCGTGGTCGGCGTGCACCTCAAGAGCCTGCGCGCCGGGATGGAGCCGGTGCCGGTCGTCGACACCCTCGTCAAGGTGCTGGCGCCGCTGCCCGACGCGACGCTGCGCGTCGACGTCCACACCGACGTGATGACGCCCGGCTCCCGCAACCACGACCCCGAGGTCGCGGGCCTGCTGACCGCGCTCGCGGCCGACGGGCTGGTCGAGCTGTCGGTGCACGACTTCTACTCCGACGACGAGCTGTGGGACTACCTGCGCGGGCTGGACCTCTCGGTGCTGCCGTACCGCTTCGGCACCCACTCCGGGTGGCTCGAGGCCTGCCACGACCTCGGCACCGCGGTCGCCGCGTCGACCTGCGGGTACTACGCCGACCAGCGCCCCTGCCTCTCCTACCGCCTCGACCGCGACGGCCTCGACGTCGCGAGCCTCGAGACGGCCGTGCTGACGGCGTACGCCGACCGCCCGCGCTGGCAGGCCGACCCGGCGGAGCGTCGTGCGGAGCGGGAGCGGATCGCCGCGGAGCACCACCACCTCTACGCCTCGGTGCTGGGCCGGTGAGGCGCCACGGCCTCACCGTCGCGATCGTGGCGGACTCCCGCTACCCGATCGCCGAGCCCTTCGCCGGCGGCCTGCAGGCGATGACCTGGCACCTCGCGCGGGGACTGGCGGCCCGCGGGGTGGGCGTCCGGGTCTGCGCGGCGCCCGGCAGCGACCCCCAGCTGGGCGTGGAGGAGCTGGCCGTGCGGCCGGCGCGGGTCAGCGCGCTGGCGCGCGCCGACGTCTCGATGCCGCCGGAGGAGTGGCTGGAGCAGCACCACGCCTACCTCCGCCTCATGCTCGACCTCTCACGGCGCGGCGACGTGGGGCTGGTGCACAACAACTCGCTGCACCACCTCCCGGTGGCGATGGCCGACGCCCTGCCGATGCCCATGCTCACGACGCTGCACACCCCGCCCACGCCGTGGCTGGAGCCCGCGATCGACCAGTCGCAGGCGGCGCACAGCCACTTCGTGGCGGTCAGCGACTTCACTGCCCACCAGTGGTCCCACGTGACGCGGGCCGGCGTGGTGCCCAACGGGATCGACACCCGGCTCTGGCCCGAGGGTCCCGGCGGCGACGACCTGGTCTGGTTCGGCCGGGTCGTCCCCGAGAAGGGGCTGCACCTGGCCCTGGACGTGGCCCGGCGCGCGGGACGCCGCCTCGTCGTGGCCGGACCGGTGGTCGACCACGCCTACTGGCGCGACCACGTCGAGCCCCACCTGGGCCGCGACGTGCACTACGCCGGTCACCTGCGCCAGGCCGCGCTGGCCGAGCTGGTGGGACGCAGCGCGGTGGCGCTGGTGACGCCCGACTGGGACGAGCCCTACGGCCTCGTCGCGGCCGAGGCGCTCTCCTGCGGCACGCCCGTGGTCGGCTTCGCCCGGGGCGGGCTCCCCGAGGTGGTGGACGCCGCGAGCGCCCGGCTGGTCGCGGCCGGCGACGTCGAGGCGGCAGCCGCCGCCGTGCCCGAGGCGGCACGGCTCGACCGGGCCGCGGCGCGCCGTCGGGCGGTCACGGCCTGCTCGGTGGAGGCGATGGTCGACCGCTACCTGCGGCTCTACGCCCGGCTGGGGGCGGAGGAGGCGGCGTGATCGGCTGGTACGTCCACCACCACGGCGCCGGCCACCTGCACCGAATGCTCGCCGTCACCGCCCACCTCGACGAGGAGGTCACGGTGCTGAGCTCGCTGCCGCGCCCCGACGACTGGGACGGCGGCTGGGTGCGGCTCGAGCGCGACGACGCCCTCGGGCCGCAGGGGCGCGACGTGACGGCCCGCGGGGCCCTGCACTGGGTGCCCCGCCACGACGCGGGCCTCGCCGCCCGCTCCGCCCAGCTCGCCGCCTGGGTCGCCGAGGCCCGCCCGAGGCTCGTGGTCGTCGACGTCTCGGTCGAGGTGACCCTCCTGGCCCGGCTCTGCGGCGCCCCGGTGGTGGTCGTCGCGATGCCCGGGGACCGGGGCGACCGGCCCCACCGGCTCGGGTACGACGTCGCGGAGCTGCGGGTGGGTGCCTGGCCCCCCGAGGCGACCGAGCTCGTGCCGGGGCCCGTGGAGGGGTCCCGCGCCGCCCCGCTGCACGCCGTGGGGGCGATCAGCCGCTTCGACGGGCGCCCGCCGGCCGGCCCGCGGCGCCCGGGCACGGCGTACCTGCTGTGGGGTAGCGGCGGGGCCCACGACCGCGAGGAGCTGCTGGCCCGCCTGCGGCGCGCCGACCCGCGACGCGAGTGGATCGGGCAGGCCAGCACCGCCGACCCCGACGAGGTCTGGCGTCACCTGTGCACCGCCGAGGTCGTCGTCACGCACGCGGGCCAGAACGCCGTCGCCGAGGTGGCCGCGGCGGCGGCGCCCGCGGTGGTCGTCGCCGACCCCCGCCCCTTCGACGAGCAGGAGCACACGGTGGCCCGGCTGGAGCGGCTCGGGATCGGCGTCCCCCTCGTGGGCTGGCCGGACGACGCGCGGCTGCCCGGGCTGCTGGACCGGGCGGCGGCGGCCGGGGGAGCCGCCTGGGGCCGCTGGCACGACGGCAAGGGCGCCCGGCGCTTCGCCGACCTCCTGGCGGGCTGGACCCCGGCGTGAGGGTCTCCGTCGCGACCGTGGTGGCGGGGCGCCACGAGCACCTGGCCCGGCAGCACGGGTCGCTGCGCCGGGGCGAGCGGGTCCCCGACGAGGTCGTCGTGGTCTCGATGGGCGACCCCGGCGTGGCCGACGTCGTGGCCGACGGCCCGCTCGCCGCGCGCAGCCGGGTGCTCGAGGTGGCGACCGAGGACGGCCGGCTCCCGCTGGCGCGGGCGCGCAACCTCGCGGTCGACGAGGCGTGGCGCCGGGGCGCCGACCTGGTCGTGCTGCTCGACGTCGACTGCCTGGCCGCCCCCCGGATGCTCTCCCGCTACGCCGAGGCCGCGGTCCGGCACGCCGACGCCCCGGCCGTGCTGTGCGGCCCCGTCGCCTACCTCCCGCCGGCGCGCGACCCGGGGGAGGGGTACGCCGCCGACGAGCTCGCCGCGGCCCGGCCGCACGCCGCACGGCCCGCCCCCGCCGAGGGGGAGCTGCTGCCGGTCGAGGACTGGCGGCTCTTCTGGTCGCTCTCCTTCGCCGTCGGACCGGCCGCCTGGCGGGCGCTGGGCGGCTTCGACGAGGCGTACCGGGGCTACGGGGGCGAGGACACCGACCTGGGCCAGCGGGCGCGCGCCGCGGGGCTGCCGGGCTGGTGGGTGGGCGGGGCGCTCGCCCTGCACCAGTGGCACCCCGTCGAGGACCCGCCCGTGCGCCACCTCGACGACATCCTGCGCAACGGCGCCCTCTTCGCCGACCGATGGGGCTGGTGGCCGATGGAGGGCTGGCTCACGGCGTTCGAGGAGCGCGGCCTGGTGCGCCGCACGCAGACGGGCTGGGAGGGCGTGACCTGAGGGTCACGCGCTCCCAGCCCGTGGTCGGACGTCGCCCCGCGGGGCGACGGCTCACTTCTTGAAGGCGTCCTTGACCTTCTCGCCGGCCTGCTTGAGGTCGGCCACCGACTGGTCCGCCTTGCCCTCGGCCTGGAGGTCGCGGTCGTTGGTCGCGTCGCCCGCCGCCTCCTTGCCCTTGCCGGAGAGCTTGTCGGTGGCGTTGGAGATCTTGTCGTCGAGACCCATGGGTCTTCCTCCTCGTGTTGGGGACACCCTGGACGTACCCGAAGGGGCCCGGACCATGCGGTCCGGGCCCCTTCGGGTCACGTCGTGGGCGACGCGGTCAGGCCGCGGAGGCCTCCATCGCCGTCCTGAGCTTCGTCAGGGTGGCGCTGAGGAGCCGGGAGACCTGCATCTGGGTGACGCCGATCTCGGCACCGATCTCTGCCTGGGTCTTGCCGCCGGCGAAGCGCAGCTCGAGGATCCGGCGCTCACGCTCGGTCAGGGTGGCCAGCACCGGCTCGAGGGCGGCACGGGCCTCAGCGGCGTCGAAGCCGAACTCGTCCTCGCCGAGGGAGTTGCCGAGCTCGTTGGCCTCGCCCGGCGTCAGCGGGGCGTCGAGGGAGCTGGGCACGAAGCAGCCGCTCGCCCCCAGGGCCTCCAGCACCAGGTCGAGCTCGACGCCCAGGTGGGCCGCGATCTCGCGGGGACGCGGCGAGCGGCCCAGCTCCTGGACCAGCGCCTCCTCGGCCCCGTTGATGGCCGCCTGCATCTCCTGGATGGAGCGCGGGGGGCGGACCATCCAGCCGCGGTCCCGGAAGTGCCGGCGCAGCTCACCACGGATGGTGGGCACGGCGAAGCTCAGGAAGTCCCGACCCTTGTCGGCCTGGAAGCGGCGCACGGCCTTGACCAGCCCGAGGCAGGCGACCTGCTCGAGGTCGTCGAGGTCGATGCCGCGGTTGCGGTAGCGCCGGGCGACGTCCCGCGCCACCTCGACGTTGAGCTCGACGACGAGCTCCTCGATCTCACGACGCTCGTCGCCCTCCTTGGTGGCCGCCTTCTCGAGCAGCTGCGCGGTGGCAGCACGACGGTCGGCGGGGTCGGGCCAGATGTTCTCGACGCCAGCCTTGCTGGCAAGCTTCTGCAACACGGGTAACCTCCCAGAATTGGGGGTTGACGTGGCAACGACTTCTCGACCACTCGCCCTAGGTAAGCACGCGAAATCCCGCTGTGCAAGGCGAGAAAAGAAGAATAAAAAACTTCTTTCGAAGAGGTTTCAGACCCCCTGGATGGGGGCATCAAACCATGAGGTTCTGGGCCTTGTAGACGAGGGCACGGGCCACCTCGGCGACCCGGACGTTGGTGTCGTTCGACAGCTTGACGAGGACCTTGAAGGCCTCGTCGGGGGTGCAGCCGCGGTCGGCCATCACGAGGCCCTTGGCCTGCTCGATGGTGGCGCGCGAGGTGAGCGCCTCCCGCAGCTGGGAGACCTCCCGCCCGAGGTTGGCGATCCGCTCGACCGCGCGGCCGAAGGCCTCGATCCGCGCCTCGTCGGCGGGCTCGTCGAGGAAGAGGCCTCCACCGGTGGCCTCCCGCACCGCCTGGATGGCGGACAGGGCCTCCGGGGTGGGCGGCTCGACGGGGCGGACCCGGTTGATCACGCCGCGCACGCCCGAGCCGTGGAGCAGGGGCCGGTTCATCGGCAGCCAGTAGCGGGTGAGGAAGCGGCCGCCCTCGCGCGCCCGGTCGGGGATGTCGTAGCGCTGCACGAGCATGTGGTGCAGCCGGCCCTCGCGCAGCACGCGCTCGGCCGAGGCGCGGAGCTCGACGTGGCCGTCGCTCTCCGGCTCCTCGGGGTTGGCCGGGAAGACGTCGAAGAGGCCGAACGAGAGCAGCTCGTCCTCGACCATCCCCGAGAGGGTGAGGTACGCCGGGTTGACGGCGCGGACGACGAGGTCCTCGTCCAGGACGCACAGGGCGTCGGGTGAGGTGAGGAACGCCTCGTCCTTGCGGACTGTCTCGAGCTCGATGGTCATGCCGATTCTCCGTACAGCAGTGGTACCAGAAGCTCGCGGCAGAACCTCTTCTCGCTCATTCAACCACCCGGGCACACATTCGCGCAGCCACGGCAGCCGGGGGAGGGAGCGCCCCGGGTTTCCGGCCCGGCGCCCCGGGGTACGCCGCGCGGGTGAGCGACCCGATCTGGCTCGACGGCCGACGCGCCGTCGCGCACCCTCCGCTGGCCGCCGACACCGAGGCCGACGTGCTGGTGGTGGGGGCCGGGATCACGGGCCTCAGCACCGCCTGGGAGCTCTCCCGGGCCGGCAGCCGCGTGGTGCTGCTGGAGGCGCGCGAGATCGGGACCAGCACCACCGGCGGCTCGACCGCCAAGGTCAGCGCGCTGCAGGGCACGACGTACTCGCAGATCGCCGACCGCGCCGACCTCGCGTCGGCCCGCGCGTACGCCGAGTCCCAGCGGATGGCCGTCGAGCACCTGGCGGGCGTCGTCGCGCGGATCGGGGCCGACGTGGGGCTGCAGCGCCGCACCAGCTGGCTCTTCGCCGAGGACGAGCAGGAGGCGGCCGCGCTGCGGCGCGAGGCCGAGGTCCTGGCCGGGTGCGGGCTCCCGGTGCGCACCGGGAGCGACCCGGGGCTGCCCTTCGACGTCACCGAGACCCTCCGGCTCGAGCACCAGCTGCTCGTCGACCCCGTCGCCTACCTCGACGCGCTGGCCGCCGACTTCGTCCGCGCCGGCGGGGTCCTGCACGAGCAGAGCCGGGTCGTCGAGCTCGACACCGGCGACCCGCACCGGGCCGTCACCCAGCAGGGCTTCACGGTGCGCGCCCCCCACGTGGTGGTGGCCACCCACTTCCCGGCGTTCTCCGAGGGAGTGCTCTTCGCCCGGCTCAAGACCCACCGCGAGCACGTGCTCAGCGGCCCGCTGCCCGCGGGGGCCCAGCTGGGGGACATGTACGTCGGGGTCGGTCCCGACTCGCCCGCGCTGCGCCCCGCCACCGGGTCGGACGGGCCCGAGCTCCTGGTCTCGGGCGCGCCGCACATGCCCGGCAAGGAGAGCGCCGCCGTCCGGCTCAGCGACCTCATGGGGTGGGCCCGCGACCGCCTGCCGGGCTACCGGGTGACGCGGCAGTGGTCGGCGCAGGACCACGACTCGCCCGACCGCATCCCGTTCATCGGCGAGCTGCGACCGGTCACCCGGCCCGGCTCCGGCGTCTGGGGCGCCACCGGGTTCGGCGGCTGGGGGATCGCCAACGGCGTGCTGGCCGGTGTCCTGCTGAGCGACCTCGTGCTCGACCCCGAGCTCTCCCGGGCCGGGGGCCGCGAGCTGGGCTGGCGCGACCTCTTCACCGTCGGCCGGGCCCGCTGGGCGGCCGAGAGCCGGCACCTGGCCCAGCAGGGCGCCGCCTTCGTCGGGCACGCGGTGACCGGACGCCTGGTCGCCGCGGGGAGCAGCGTGCTCCCCGGCTCGGCCGAGGACCTGGCGCCCGGCACCGCCGGACGCTTCCAGCGCGGGGTCGACGTGGTCGCCGCCTACCGGGACCGCGACGGCGTGCTCCACCAGGTCTCGGCCGCGTGCACCCACATGGGCTGCCTGGTCTCCCTCGACGAGACGGCCGAGAAATGGCAGTGCCCCTGCCACGGCTCGCGGTTCGAGCTCGACGGGCAGGTCCTCGAGGGGCCGGCCACCACGCCCCTGCGGCGGATCGAGGGCTGAGCGCCGCCGAGCGGGTCGGGCTGAACGCCCCGGCCGGATCGAGGGCTGAGCGCCCTAGCGGTCAGGGGCGCAGCTTGGGCGGCAGCACCTTGTGGGTGCCGTCGCACCACGGCGCGGTCTCGGTCTTGCCGCACCGGCAGACCGCGCTGACCGGGCGCTGGGTGCGGACCAGGTTGCCCTGGCCGTCGTCGACGAGGTGGTCGCCGCGCAGCAGCATCGGCCCGCCGGGGCAGATGACGACGTCGGCGTGCGCGATCCCCGCGGGCGGTTCCACGGACCGGCTCATGCCGCCGCCTCCCACCGGTCGAGGAAGTGCCGGGCGATCCGCTCCTCCTGGTCGAGGCAGGCGAACGCGCCGAGCACCACGTCGTCGAGCAGCTCGGGCGACTCGGCGACCAGCGCCCCGCAGATGGTCCGCACGGCCAGCTGCTCGTGGACCGCGTCGGCCTCCACGTGCTCGCGGTAGTAGTGCTGCATCGCGTCGGCCAGGTCGAGGCGGTCGAGCCCCTGGGCGATCCGGCGGCTGGGCAGCGAGCTGGTCACCTCGAAGGCGGCCAGGTGGCCGAGCGCGGCGCCGCGGAGCCGGCGGTGCAGCCCGAAGAGGCTCATCACGTTGTTCTGCTCCAGCACCTCGGTGGGCGCCTGCGCCACGTAGGCGCCGTACGTCGGGTCCAGGCCGCAGGCCGCCATCCCCCGGGCGAAGAGGTGGGCGTGCAGCCGGTTGGGGTCGCCGCCGCCGTACTCGTCGTACTGCAGCTCCACGAGCGCGGCCTTGGCGGCGGTGCCCAGCCGCGGGATCGCCCAGGAGACCGGGTCGGACTCCTTGAGGTGGTAGACCGAGCGCGCCCGCAGCAGCTCGAGGAACTGCTCGCGGGTGGCGTGGCGGTGCAGGTACGGCGAGAGCGCGGCGCCCTCGTGCTCGTCGCAGATCCGGAAGATCTCCTCCACCGACTCCGCGGAGGTGCCCGACTTGGCGAAGCGGGTGCGCAGGTCCTGCTCGAGGTCGTCCTCCAGGTGGCGGCGCAGCCCGAGCAGCGTGGCGTCCCACTCCATCCGGTCGTCGACGCCGTCGAAGCCGCGGTAGTGCAGCTCGTAGAGCATCCACAGCGCCAGCGCGGCGTCGTGGTGGTCGTCGGCGACGGGGGAGGGCCGCGAGGCCAGGGGCCGGGTGCTCGACCCGGCGAGGGCGTCTCGGACGCGGTGGCTCAGGGTCCCGCGCGGAGGAGGCAGCTGCATGGTCGCGCCGTACCCCGCGCCCCCCGCGCCCATGCCGTTAGATCCAGCGCTTGAACCACATGCGCTGGAGCCACTCGGCGTGGGTGACCAGCTCGTTGGTCCAGATCGGCCAGAACCACCAGAACGCCACCGCGGCCAGGACGGCGTAGGAGCCGGCCACGACCGCGCCCAGCGTGCGCCGCCGGCTCGGCCGCAGGTCGGGGCCGACCAGACGGGCCAGCCCGAGGACCGTGGCCAGCACCATGAACGGCAGCGTCGCGATCGCGTAGAAGAGGAAGATCGTGCGGTCGTCGTACTGGAACCACGGCAGCCAGGTGGACGCCGCGCCGGCGACCGGGACGCCGAAGCGCCAGTCGCGGGCGCCCACCCACAGCACCAGCGCCGCGACGAGCGCCAGCGTGCCGCCCCACCAGACCACCGGGTTGCCCAGCAGCAGCACCTGGCGCAGGCAGGTGGAGCCAGCCGGGGCGTCGCAGCCCTGCTCGCCGGGCTGGATGTCGAGCTCGGTGGCCACGCCGACGGGGCGGTTGAGCAGCAGCCACCCGCCCGGCTTGGAGGCGTAGGTGTGGGTGGCGTCGTTGAGGAAGGCGGTGTGGAAGGTGTAGACGTCGCGGTGGTAGTAGGCCAGGGAGACCAGCGACTGCTTCACCTCGGCGAGGCCCTCGGCGTCGGGCTCCTCGCGGGTCGGCCACGCCTTGCCGCCGTCGTGGGTGGAGTACTGCGTGTTGGAGAGGGTCCGCTCGTACTCCTCGGCGTGCGCGAGCCAGCCGGTCCAGGAGGCGACGTAGACGACGAAGCCGACCAGCACGAGGTGCGCGAAGGCGGGGACGCCGTCGAGCAGCGCCGAGCGGAGGACCGGCCAGCGCACCCCGCGGGCGCGCCGGGCCCCGGCGCTCCAGCCCCAGACCAGCAGGCCGAAGACGGCCAGGGGGTAGAGGGCGGTCCACTTGGTGCCGATCGCGAGGCCGAAGACGACGCCACCGGCGAGCAGCCACGGCCGGAACCAGACCCGCGGGCCCCAGCCCTTCGTCACCCCGTCGGGGGTCCGCTCCGCGAGCCGGCGGTGGAACCACTGCCGGTCCGCGACCAGGCAGTGCACGGCCAGCAGCAGGAAGAACGCGAGGAAGATGTCGAGCAGCGCGAGCCGCGACAGGACCAGGTGGAGGCCGTCGAGGGCGAGCAGCAGGCCCGCCAGCAGGCCCCAGAGGACCGAGCCGGTCAGCCGCAGCGCGAGCCGGCACATCACCAGCACCATGAGGGAGCCGACCACGGCCGAGGCGATCCGCCAGCCGAAGGGGTCCATCCCGAAGGCCTGCTCGCCGAGCGCGATCAGCCACTTGCCGACCTCGGGGTGGACCACCATCGAGGGGTCGCCGAGCCAGACGTCGTCGGTGCTGCCCGACAGGATCGTCTCGTTGGCCCCCTCGACGTAGCCGCGCGCGTAGCCGTGGTGCAGCAGCGACCAGGCGTCCTTGGCGTAGTAGGTCTCGTCGAAGGAGAACTGGTGGGGCGAGCCGAGGCGGACGACCCGCAGCAGGAAGGTGACGCCCGTGAGCAGCAGGGCCGCGGACCACGCGACGACCGGGTCCTGGAGCCGGGGCCGGCGGCGCGTGGGGATCACGATCGGACACTGTAGACGGACCGCGGGGCAGGATGGGGGCCATGGACCAGGCGCGGGACGACCGGTACGACGGGCTCGACGAGCAGGGCGGTGACGGGGGCGACGACGAGGGCGGTGACCGGACCGGCGGCGGGCGCGGCGACGGCGACGGGGTGCTGGTGCTGGCCGCCACCCCGATCGGGCGGGTCGGCGACGCCCCGCCCCGGCTCGCCCACGAGCTCGCCACCGCCGACGTCGTGGCCGCCGAGGACACCCGGCGGCTGCGTCGGCTCACCTCCGACCTCGGGATCGAGGTCGGAGGGCGGGTGGTCTCCTACTTCGAGGGCAACGAGCAGGCCCGGACCCCGGCGCTGCTCGAGGCGCTGCTGGCCGGTGACCGGGTCGTGCTGGTCACCGACGCGGGGATGCCGAGCGTCTCCGACCCCGGCTACCGCCTGGTCGCCGCCGCGGTGGAGCACGACCTGCGGGTGACCGCCGTGCCCGGGCCCAGCGCCGTCCTCACCGCGCTGGCGGTCTCGGGGCTGCCGGTCGACAGGTTCTGCTTCGAGGGTTTCCTTCCCCGCAAGGCCGGCGAGCGGGCGCGGCGCCTGGACCGGCTCCGCGACGAGGAGCGGACGATGGTCTTCTTCGAGGCGCCCCACCGCACCGCCGCCCTGCTCTCGGCGATGGCCGACGCGCTCGGCGACGACCGGCCGGGCGCCGTCTGCCGCGAGCTCACCAAGACCTACGAGGAGGTGCGCCGCGGCGGGCTCCGGGAGCTGGCTGCCTGGGCGGCCGACGGGGTACGGGGCGAGGTGACGGTGGTGGTCGCCGGAGCCGAGGCCGCGCCGGAGGTGGGCGACGACCCCGAGAGCCTCGCCGCCGCCGTCGCCGACGCGGAGGAGGACGGGATGACGCGCAAGGAGGCGATCGCAGCGGTCGCGAAGCGGGCCGGCGTGCCCAAGCGGGTGGTCTACGACGTGGTGCACGTCCGGTGACGGCCGCGGGAGCGCCGTACGCCGGGGCGCGGGTCGGCGAGTACCGCCGGGGCTCCCTCGTCTTCGACGTCGTCGACGGCGGGCCGCTCGACGGCGAGCGGGTGGTGCTGCTGCACGGCTTTCCCGAGCGGGCGAGCTCGTGGGAGGCGGTCGCGGCGCTGCTGCAGGCCGAGGGGCTGCGGACCCTGGCCCCCGACCAGCGCGGCTACTCCCCGCGCGCCCGGCCGGCGACGCGGTGGTCCTACCGCTTCCCCGAGCTGGTGGCCGACGTCGCCGCCCTCGTCGAACAGGTCGGCGGCCCGGTCCACGTCGTCGGCCACGACTGGGGCGCCGCGGTCGCCTGGGGCCTGGCCGACCGGCGTCCCGACCTGGTCCGCACCCTGACCGCGGTCTCGGTGCCGCACCCCCGCGCGATGCTCCGCGCCAGCCTCCACGGGCCCCAGCTGGCGCGCTCCTGGTACGTGCTGCCGTTCAACGTGCCGGGCCTGCTCGAGACCCTGACCCGGGCGCGGCCCGACTTCTTCGACGTCCCGCTGCGCAAGGGCGGGATGCGCGCCGAGGACGTCGAGCGGGTGCACCGCGAGATCCTGGAGGACGGGGCGCTGCCCGGGGCGCTGGGCTGGTACCGGGGCGCCTTCCTGTCGCCGCCGAGGGTCGGCCGGATCCGGGTGCCGACGACCTACGTCTGGAGCGACCGGGACGTCGCGCTCAGTCGCGAGGCGGCGGAGGCGTGCGGCGACTTCGTGGACGCCGACTACGAGCTGGTGGTGCTGGAGGGGATGAACCACTGGATCCCGCGCCAGGCGCCGGAGGCGCTGACGGCCGCGGTGCTGGCCCGGATACGGTCGGTCGGGTGAGCGAACCGATCCGCACCCGTGCCGCGACCGAGGAGCGGTCCGGCGCCGCCCGCGACCGGGCCCGGCCGCCCGCCCCGGAGCCGCTGCCCCACCCCGTGGTCGACAACCACTGCCACCTCGACATCGCGGACGGCGACTGGCTGGCCACCGCCGACGCGGTCGCCGCGGCCGCCGCGGTCGGCGTCCCCCGGATCGTGCAGATCGGCTGCGACCTGCCGGGCGCGCGCTGGGCGGTGGAGGCGGCCGCCGAGCACGACGCGCTGGTGGCCGGGGTCGCGCTGCACCCCAACGAGGCGCCCCGGCTCGCGGCCGAGGGGCGGCTGGAGGAGGCGCTGGCCGAGATCGAGGCGCTGGCGCAGGCCCACGACAAGGTGCGGGCGGTGGGGGAGACCGGCCTCGACCACTTCCGCACCGGCGAGGAGGGGCGGGCCGCGCAGGAGGAGAGCTTCCGCCGCCACGTCGACCTCGCGAAGCGGCTGGGGAGGACCCTGGTGATCCACGACCGGGACGCCCACGACGACGTGCTGCGGGTGCTGGACTCCGAGGGCGTCCCCGACCGCTGGGTGATGCACTGCTTCTCCGGCGACGCCGCCTTCGCACGGGTGTGCCTGGACCGCGGCGCCCACCTCAGCTTCGCCGGGACCGTGACGTTCAAGAACGCCGGCCCGCTGCGCGAGGCGCTGACCGTCGCCCCCCGGGACCGGGTCCTCGTCGAGACGGACGCGCCGTACCTCACCCCGATGCCCTACCGGGGCCGGCCCAACGCCTCCTACCTCGTCCCGCACACGGTCCGGGCGATGGCCGAGGTCCGCGGCGACGACCTCGGCGAGCTCTGCGCCGCGATCGACGCCAACACCGAGGTGGCGTTCGGCGGGGCCTGGTAGCGCGTCGTGCGCAGGGCCTGGTGGCCCTGTGACGTCAGGCCCCTCGTGGGGCTGGTGGGACGAGAGGCTGGTCACCTCGTCCCCCAGATGAGGCAGTTCGAGTTTGGCCCGTACCCAATTTTCGTTATCGTCCCGTGATTGTTGGCCGGGATCGGAACGATGTTCGACCAGCGCGGAGCCCGTGCCACCGCACCCACCCGGTGCCGGCCGCGTCCCGCGCCGGTCACCGAGGCCCGGGAAGCACGACGCTTGGAGAAGTGTGCGCGACAAGATCGCACAGCTCAGCCGCAGCACCCCGCTGCTCGCCTCGCTGGTGGCCCTCGTGGCCGTGGCCCTCGTGGGCACCACGCTCGGATACTCCGCCCTCACCAAGTCGGTGACCCTGACGCTGGACGGCGAGACCCGCGAGGTCACCGCGATGGGCGACACCGTGGCCGACGTCCTCGCCGCCGAGGGCATCGAAGTGGGTGCGCGCGACGAGGTCGCGCCGTCCCTCGACGCCGAGGTCCGCGACGGCAGCGAGGTCACCGTGGCCTTCGGCCGCCCCCTCGAGCTGGTGGTCGACGGCGAGTCGGAGACCCACTGGGTCACGGCCGCCGACGTGGACGGCGCCCTGGCCCAGATCGGCGCGCGGTTCCGCGGCGCCGACCTCTCGGCCAGCCGCAGCGCCTCGATCCGGCGCGACGGCATGGAGCTGGAGGTCGTCACCCCCAAGCGCGTCGCCGTGGCCGTCGCCGGCCGCAAGGCGAAGCGCCACCAGGTGCCCGCGCTCACCGTGGCCGAGGTGCTCGACGAGCTCGGCATCCGGGTCGACGCCGACGACGTGGTGAAGCCCGCCCCGCGCCGCGCGGTCGAGCCCGGCGACCGGATCACCGTGACCCGCGTGAAGGTCCTCCGCAAGCAGGTCAAGGGCGAGGAGATCGCCTTCCGCACCGTCGAGCGCGAGGACGCCGACCTGTTCGAGGGCGAGGAGGAGACCGTCCGCGAGGGCCGCACCGGCCTGCGCGACGTCACCTACCGCCTGCGCTACGAGAACGGCGAGCTGGTGGACCGCACCGCCGTCGACACCACCGTGCGCCGCAAGCCGGTCGACGCGACCGTCCGGGTGGGCACGAAGTCCTCGGGCGCCAACTTCGCCGACGGCGGCACCGTGTGGGACCGGCTCGCGCAGTGCGAGTCGGGCGGCAACTGGGCGATCAACACCGGCAACGGCTACTACGGGGGCGTGCAGTTCAGCGCCGCCACGTGGCGGTCGGTGGGCGGCAGCGGCCTCCCGCACCAGCACAGCCGCGAGGAGCAGATCAAGCGCGCCTCGATCCTCCAGGCCCGTGCCGGCTGGGGCCAGTGGCCGCACTGCTCGGCGCAGCTGGGCCTGCGCTGACGCGCTCCCGCTCCCTCCCGCCCCTCCCGCTCCCGGGACGTCATACGCCGCGTGCCCACGCTCCTGCGGCTCGTGTGACGTCCCGCGGGGGCGAGGTCATAGGGTGGCGGCCATGACGTCCCGACCGCCGAGCCTGCTGGGACCGGCGGAGGTGCGCCAGCTGGCCGCCGAGCTCGACCTGCGCCCCACCAAGCAGCGGGGCCAGAACTTCGTCATCGACGCCAACACGGTCCGGCGGATCGTCCGCGACGCCGGGCTCACCGCCGACGACGTGGTGGTCGAGGTCGGCCCCGGCCTCGGCTCGCTCACCCTGGCGCTGCTCGAGGCGGCCGGTCGTGTGGTCGCCGTCGAGGTCGACCCGCTGCTCGCCGGACGGCTGCCGCGCACCGTCGCCGAGCGGGCCCCCGACCAGGCCGACCGCTTCGAGGTCGTGCTGGCCGACGCCCTGCGGATCGCCGAGGTCCCCGGCCCGGCGCCCACCGCGCTGGTCGCCAACCTGCCCTACAACGTCTCCGTCCCGGTGCTCCTGCACCTGCTGGCGCTGCTGCCCTCGCTGGAGAAGGGGCTGGTGATGGTGCAGTCCGAGGTCGCCGACCGGCTCGCCGCCGGCCCGGGCTCCAAGGTCTACGGCGTGCCCTCGGTCAAGGCGGCCTGGTACGCCGACGTGCGTCGCGCCGGCGCGGTCGGCCGCAACGTCTTCTGGCCGGCGCCCAACGTCGACTCCGGGCTGGTCGCCTGGACCCGGCGCGAGCCGCCGGCCACCAGCGCCACGCGCGAGCAGGTCTTCGCCGTCGTCGACGCCGCCTTCGCGCAGCGCCGCAAGACCCTGCGCGCCACCCTGCGCCCGATGGCCGGCTCCGCCGAGGCGGCCGAGGCCGCGCTCGTCGCCGCCGGCGTCGACCCGCAGGCCCGCGGCGAGCGGCTGGGGATCGAGGAGTTCGCGCGGATCGCCGAGCAGCTCGCGGCCCGGGCCGAGGTGGCCTCGTGATCCGCCGCCTGGAGGACTCCGAGGCCGGCGTGCTCACCGTGCGCGCCTCGGCCAAGGTCAACCTGCACCTCGGCGTGGGCGCGCCCCGCGAGGACGGCTTCCACCCGCTCGACACCGTCTACCAGGCGGTCAGCCTCTACGACGACGTCTCCGTGGCGGAGTCCTCGGAGTGGGCCGTCGAGACCGTGCTGTCGCCGTACCTCGCCGGCACCGCGCTGCCCGGGCCGGGCGAGAACATCGTCGACCGGGTGGGCGAGCTGCTGGGCGGCGGTGAGCGCGGCGCGTCCGTGCGGATCGGCAAGTCGATCCCGGTGGCCGGCGGCATGGCCGGCGGCTCGGCCGACGCTGCGGCCGCGCTGGTCGCCCTCGACCGGCTCTGGGACCTCGGCACCCCCGACGAGGAGCTGCTCGCCCTCGCGGCCCGGCTGGGCAGCGACGTGCCGTTCGCGCTGATCGGCGGGACCGCGCGCGGGCTGGGCCGCGGCGAGCAGGTGGTGCCGGTGGCCGACCACGGCGACTACGCCTGGGTGGTCGTGCCCGACCCGCGCGGCCTCTCCACACCCGCGGTCTACCGCCGCTACGACGAGCTCTTCCCCGACGCGCCCGCCGAGCCGGCCTCGGCGAGCCGGGTGCTGGAGGCGCTCTCGTACGGCGACCCCGGCCGCCTGGCGCTCGCGCTCCACAACGACCTCGAGCCCGCCGCGATCGACCTGCTCCCCGACCTCGAGGCGCTCCTCGAGCGCGGCGAGGCCGAGGGCGCGCTGCGCGGGATCGTCTCCGGCTCCGGCCCCACCTGCGTCTTCCTCTGCGAGTCGACCGAGGCGGCGCAGGCGGTCGCGGACGGCCTCGGCGCCGTACGCCCCCTGACCCTGCTCGCCGTCGGCCCGGTGGCCGGCGCCCACGTCGTCGAGGTGCTCTGAGTGGCCGTCCGTCCCAACCTGCTCAACCTCGAGCGGGTCTCGAAGTCCTACGGCGTCCGCCCGCTGCTCGACGACGTCTCGCTCGGCATCGGCGCGGGGGAGCGGATCGGCATCGTCGGCCGCAACGGCGACGGCAAGACCACCCTGCTCGAGGTGATGACGGGGATCGAGGAGCCCGACTCCGGCCGGGTCTCGCGCACCGGCGGCCTCGACGTCGGCTACCTGCACCAGGGCGACGAGCTCGTCGACTCCCACACCGTCCGCGAGTCGGTCCTGAGGGGCAAGGCGGACCACGAGTGGGCCGCCGACCCGACCGCGCGGGGCGTCGTGCGCGAGCTGCTCACCGGCATCGACCTCGACCGGTCGGTCGCCGGGCTCTCGGGCGGGGAGCGCCGGCGCTGCGCGCTGGCCGCGCTGCTGCTCGAGCCGCACGACCTCGTCGTCCTCGACGAGCCGACCAACCACCTCGACGTGGAGGCCGTCGCCTGGCTGGCGCGGCACCTGGTCGGCCTGCCGTCGGCGCTGGTCGTGGTGACGCACGACCGGTGGTTCCTCGACGAGGTCTGCCACACCACGTGGGAGGTCCACGACGGCCAGGTCGACTCCTACGAGGGCGGGTACGCCGCCTTCGTGCTGGCCAAGGCCGAGCGGCAGCGGCAGGCCGCGGCCAGCGAGAGCCGGCGGCAGAACCTGGTCCGCAAGGAGCTCGCCTGGCTGCGCCGCGGGGCGCCCGCCCGGACGTCGAAGCCGAAGTTCCGCATCGACGCGGCCAACCAGCTGATCGAGGACGTCCCGCCACCGCGCGACCGGCTCGAGCTGGAGCGGTTCGCCACCCAGCGGCTCGGCAAGGACGTCATCGACGTCGAGGACGTCGACCTCTTCCGCGGGGAGCGCCAGCTGCTCTCGCACGCCACGTGGCGGCTCGGCCCGGGCGACCGGGTGGGCGTCGTCGGCGTCAACGGCGCGGGCAAGACGTCGGTGCTCTCCATGCTCTCGGGCGAGCTGCCTCCCTCCGCCGGGCGGGTCAAGCAGGGGCGGACCGTGGCCCTGCAGCACCTGGGCCAGCAGCTCGACGACCTCGACCCCGAGGCTCGGGTGCTGCCCACGGTCGAGTCGATCCGGAGGGTGACGAAGACCCTCTCGGGGCAGGAGCTGACCGCCACCTCGATGCTGGAGCGGTTCGGCTTCACCGGCGACCGGCTCACCGCGCGGATCGGCGACCTCTCCGGCGGGGAGCGGCGCCGCTTCCAGCTGCTCCGGCTGCTGCTCACCGAGCCCAACGTGCTGCTGCTCGACGAGCCGACCAACGACCTCGACATCGAGACCCTCAACGTGCTCGAGGACTTCCTCGACGGCTGGCCCGGCACGCTCGTGGTGGTCTCCCACGACCGGTACTTCCTCGAGCGGGTCACCGACTCGGTGTGGGCGCTGCTCGGCGACGGCCAGATCTCGATGCTGCCGCGCGGGGTCGACGAGTACCTCGAGCGCCGCGAGGCCATGCTCGCCGCCGCCGGCCCTGCTGCCGCCTCCTCCCCGCGGACGTCATCAGGGGCGGCTGCCGGGGCGACCGCGCGTGACGACGTCCCGGGGCCCGCCGGCGTCGGGACCGGTACGTCGACGGGCGCGCCGAAGGCACGGTCCGGCAGTGCGGAGGAGCGGGCCGCCCGCAAGACGATGGCGCGGATCGACAAGCGGCTCGCCCGGATCGCCGAGCAGGAGGAGGAGCTCAACGCGCAGATCCTCGCCGCGGGCCAGGACTACGAGCGGATGGGGACGCTCAGCGCCTTGCTGCAGGAGCTCGCGGCCGAGCGCGACGACCTCGAGCTGGAGTGGCTGGAGGCCGCCGAGCAGGTCGAGTGACCTCGCGCCGGCTCAGCTGAAGGGCCGGAGCAGCCGGCGCAGCAGCGCGGCGAGCTGTTCGCGGTCGTCGTCGGGAAGGTCGCTCATCAGCCGTCCCTCCGCCTCGAGCAGCGCCTCGAAGGCGCCGTCGACGGCGACCTTGCCCTCGGGGGTGAGCCGGACCAGGACCCCGCGCCGGTCGTGCGGGTCGGGGAGCCGCTCGACCAGGCCGCGCGCGGTGAGCCGGTCGACGCGGTTGGTCATCGTGCCGCTGGTCACGAGGGTCTCGCGGAGCAGGCGGCCGGGGGAGAGCTCGTAGGGCTCGCCGGCCCGGCGCAGCGCCGCCAGCACGTCGAACTCCCACGACTCGATGCCGTGGGAGGTGAAGGCGGAGCGGCGAGCGAGGTCGAGGTGCCGGGCCAGCCGCCCGATCCGGCTGAACACCTCGACGGGGGCGAGGTCGAGGTCGGCGCGCTCCCGCGCCCACGCCTCCACCAGCTCGTCCACCTCGTCGCGCATGGGCCCACACTAACCCACGTCGAGAATCTTGACATCGAGAGAATCGGGCGGCAGGGTGACGCGCATGAGGCTCCACCACGTCCAGGTCTGCTGCCCGCGCGGCGGCGAGGAGACGGCCCGCGCGTTCTGGCGCGACGGCCTCGGCATGGCCGAGGTCGAGAAGCCCGAGGCGCTGCGCGGCCGCGGCGGCGCCTGGTTCCGGGCGTACGACGGCTCCGGCGCCGTCACCTGCGAGGTGCACGTCGGCGTCGAGGAGCCGTTCGCGCCAGCCCGGAAGGCGCACCCCGCCCTCGTGCTCGACTCGGTCGAGGCCCTGGACGCGGCGGGGGAGCGGCTCGCCGCCCTCGGCTTCGACGTCGACCACACCGAGCGGACGACCTTCCCCGGCCACGCCCGGCTGCACGCCTTCGACGGCCACGGCAACCGGGTCGAGCTCCTCGCCGCCCTGCTGCCTCCTCGATAGTCCCCCGCAAGGTGACCACGACACGCCGGGCGGGCGTGGTCAGAACGTGGGGGACTATCGAAAAAGGGGCAGGTCAGGGGGTGGCGGGGGCGTCCCCGGAACCCGGGAGGACGGGGCTGCGCTCCATCCCCGAGAGGCCGTTCCAGGCGAGGTTGACCAGGTGGGCGGCGACGATCTCCTTGGCCGGCCGCCGGGTGTCGAGCCACCACTGGCCGACCATCGCGACCATCCCGACGAGCATCTGGGCATACATCGGGGCGACCTTGGGGTCGAGCTCCTTCTCGGTGAACTTCTGCACGAGGATCCCCTCGACCCGGCTCGCCACGTCGCCGATGATCGACTTGAAGGTCGAGGTCGAGGCGCCCACCGGGCTGTCGCGGACCAGGATGCGGAAGCCGTCGGGGTTGGACTCGATGAAGTCGAGCAGGGCCACCGCCGAGTCGGCGAGCAGCTCGTGGCTGTGGACCGAGGTGAGCGACCCGCGCATCATCGTGAGCAGCTGGGTGACCTCGCGGTCGACCACGACGGCGTACAGCCCCTCCTTGCCGCCGAAGTGCTCGTAGACGACCGGCTTCGAGACGCCCGCCCGGGCCGCGACCTCCTCGACCGCGGTGCCGTCGAAGCCGCGCTCGGCGAAGAGGCTGCGCGCGACCTCGATGAGCTGCTCGCGCCGCTCGGCGCCCGTCATCCGGCTGCGGGGCTTCTTCGTGGCCATGGGAGGAGGGTAGGCGCTCGGGGCCGCTCCCGTCGGGACCCCGTGCCTAGGCTGGCGGGCATGAGCCTTCCGCAGCGACGCCTCGGCGACCTGTCCGTCAGCGCGATCGGGCTCGGCGCGATGCCGCTGTCGGTCCGCGGCGAGGAGGCCGCCGCCCGGGCCACGGCCACCATCCACGCGGCCCTCGACGCCGGCGTGACGCTCATCGACACCGCCGACTGCTACGCCCCCGACGGCACCGGGCTGGGTCACAACGAGCGGCTCGTCGCCGAGGCGCTGGCGACCTGGGACGGCGACTCCGACGCCGTGCTCGTCGCCACCAAGGGCGGCATCCGGCGCGAGGGTGCCGACTGGCCGGTCGACGGGCGTCCGGAGTGGGTCCGCGAGGCCGTCGAGGGGTCGCTGCAGCGGCTGGGCGTCGAGCGGATCGGCCTCTACCAGCACCACCGCCCCGACCCCGCGGTCCCGTACGCCGACACGATCGGCGCCTTCGCCGAGCTCGTGGTGCAGGGCAAGGTCGCCCGGGTCGGCCTCTCCAACGCCGACCCCGCCCAGATCCGGGAGGCCCACGGCATCCTCGGCGACGCGCTGGTCTCGGTGCAGAACCGCTTCTCCCCGAGCTTCCGCAGCTCCCGGCCCGAGCTCGAGCTGTGCGCCGAGCTCGGCCTGGTCTTCCTGCCGTGGAGCCCGCTCGGCGGCATCTCGCACGCCGGCGACCTCGGGGCGTCGTACGCCGACTTCGACGCCGTCGCGCGCAAGCACGACGCCTCCCCGCAGCAGGTCGCCCTGGCCTGGGAGCTCGCGCAGGACGACTGCGTCGTGCCGATCCCGGGGGCGAGCCGCCCGGAGACGATCCTCGCCTCGCTCGAGGCGCTCCGGCTCACCCTGGACGCCGACGACGTCGCCCGGCTCGACGCCTCCTCGGAGGAGTGGGCGTGAGCGAGGCGTCCCGGGGGGAGGGGCGTCAGGCCGTCTTGGTGTCGTCGGGAGCGCCGCCGACCATCGAGACCTGGAGGACCTTCTTCTCCCCGACGAACCGCTTCTGCACCAGCGTGGCCAGCCAGGTGAGGATCAGGTTGATCACGATGTAGAGCATCGCGGTGACGAACATCGTCGGCACCCGGTTGTCGAACTCGAGGTAGATCGAGCGCGAGATGGCGGTGAGACCGGGAGCGGCCACGTACAGGCCGAGGGCGGTGTCCTTGAGCGCGACGACGCACTGGCTGATGATCGCCGGCAGCATGATCTTGACCGCCTGCGGCATCAGGATGATGTTCATGACCTGGGTCTTGCGCATGCCGATCGCGTACGCCGCCTCGGCCTGGCCCTTGGGCACGGCATTGACGCCGGCGCGGAGCACCTCGGCCAGCACCGCGCCGTTGTAGAGCGTCAGCGCGACGACCACGGCCCAGTAGGAGGAGCTGTCGTCGGCGATGCCGAGCGCGTACCAGGTGAAGACCATGAGCAGCAGCACCGGCACGGCGCGGAAGAACTCCACGACCGCCCAGGCGGGCCAGCGCAGCCAGCCGTGGTCGGACATCTTGCCGACGCCCAGGACGAACCCGAGGACGACCGCGCCGGCGACCGCGGTGGCCGCCATCTTGACGGTCTCGAGGACGCCGTCGACGAGGAGGGCCTCGAGGAACCGGGGGGTCACGAAGACCTCCCACTTGTCGCCCTCGAGGTGGCCGGCGTCGTAGAAGCGCTTCACCGCCCAGACCAGGAAGGCCAGGAGGACGACGGCGGCGACGACGCTGTAGACCCGGTGCCGCGCGACGGTGCGGGGGCCCGGGGCGTCGAACAGGACGCTGGCGCTCATCAGGCGATCCTCCAGTGGCGCTCGAGCCGGTTGGCGGCGAAGGAGAAGAGCTCGACGAGCACGATGTAGCCGATCGCGAAGGCGACGAAGATGGCGGTGCGCTCGGAGCTGAAGCTGTTGGTCAGGGTGCGCATCTGGGACACCGCCTCGGCGACGCCGAAGACGGCGGCCACCGAGGTGTTCTTGATCAGCGCGATCTGGACGCTGGCCAGCGGCGGCACCGAGGCCCGGAAGGCCTGGGGCAGCACGACCTGGGTCATCACGCCCGAGAAGGGGAGCCCGATCGCGCGGGCGGCCTCGGCCTGGCCCAGCGGCACGGCGTTGACGCCGGAGCGCAGCGCCTCGCAGACGAAGGCGGAGGTGTAGAGCGAGAGGGAGACGACCGCGGCGCCGAAGAAGGCGGTGAGGTCGAAGTCGCCGAACCGCACCTGCAGCCAGTTGAACTTGATGTCCAGCACCGGCGCGGCGAAGGAGAAGAAGGCGAAGACGATGACCAGGGGCGTGTTGCGCACCATCGTGACGTAGAAGGCGGCCGCCTTGCTGAGCACGGCGATCGGCCCGACCCGGAAGGCGACGAGCAGCGTCCCGAGGACCATCGACAGCACGCCCGAGGCCAGGAAGAGGAAGAGCGTGTAGCCGAAGCCCCTGAAGTAGAGGTCGAGGTTGTCCAGGACTGCGTTCAAGCCCGCTTCCCTTCTCGGTTCTGGCTGGGGCCCGGGGCGGCGCGGGAGGCGCCGCCCCGGGTCATGGGTTCATGCGTGAGGCGTGACCGGGAGGGTCAGACGCACTCGTCCAGCGTGGGCGGCTCGGGGGTCTCGACGCCCGAGGGGCCGAGGGTGGACTCGAAGGCCTCCGCCCACGTGCCGTCCTCGAACGCCTCGGTCAGCGTCTCGTTGATCCACTCGCACATCTCGGGGCTGTCCTGCGAGTAGCCGACGCCGATGTTCTCCTCGGAGAACTCCTCGCCGACGACCTTGAGCTGGCCCTCGTTCTGGGCGGCGAAGCCGGCCAGGATGCTGCCGTCGGTCGACATGCCCTCGACGGTCCCGTCGAGCACCTTCTGGACGCACTCGGAGTAGGAGTCGAAGCCGACGCCCTTGGCGCCCTGCTCGTTGATCCGGTCGATCGAGGTCGAGCCGGTCACGGAGCAGACCTCCTTGCCCTTGAGGTCGTCGATGCTCTCGATGTCGCTGTCGGCCGGGACCAGCAGCTGCTGGCCGGTGACCATGTAGGGACCCGCCTGGCCGACCACCTTGCGGCGGTCCTCGGTGATCGAGTACGACGCCAGCACGAGGTCGACGCGACCCTCCTGGAGGAAGGGCTCGCGGTTGTCGGAGATCGTCTCGACCCAGATGTCGGGGTCGTTGGGGTCGATGCCGAGGTCGGCGACGAGGATCTTGGCGATCTCCACGTCGAAGCCCTTCGGGATGTCGTCGGTCGCGCCCTTGAAGCCGAGGCCGGGTTGGTCGAACTTCACGCCGACGGAGATCTTGCCCGACTCGGCGATCTCCTTCATGCGGGTGCCGTCCTCGAAGTCCTCCGCAGCGTTCTCCGCCACCTCGACGTCCTCGCCCGCGTCGTCCTCGCCCGCGTCGCCGCAGGCGGCGAGGCTCAGCGCCAGCGCGGCGCCCACGGCGAGCGCCTTGCTCCTGGTGAATCGCATGCTCTCTCCCTCGTTCTTCTTCGGTTGATGAGTGGTGCGTCCGGTGTCGTCCGCCCGAGCGGCGCGACGGGGGTCAGTGCTTGAGGATCTTGCCGAGGAAGTCCTTGGCCCGGTCGGAGGTCGGGTTCGTGAAGAACTCCTCGGGGGTGTTCTGCTCGACGATCGCGCCGTCGGCCATGAAGACCACCCGGTCGCCTGCCGTCCGGGCGAAGCCCATCTCGTGGGTCACCACGACCATGGTCATCCCGCGGCGCGCGAGGTCGACCATGACGTCGAGGACCTCCTTGATCATCTCGGGGTCCAGGGCCGAGGTGGGCTCGTCGAACAGCATCACCTTGGGCTCCATCGCCAGCGCCCGGGCGATCGCCACGCGCTGCTGCTGGCCGCCGGAGAGCTGAGCCGGGTACTTCTGCGCCTGGTGGGCGACGCCGACCCGCTCGAGCAGCTCCATGGCCCGCTTCTCGGCCTCGGCCTTGTCCTTGCCGCGGACCTTGACCGGGCCGAGCATGACGTTCTCGAGGATCGTCTTGTGGGCGAAGAGGTTGAAGGACTGGAAGACCATCCCGACCTCGGCGCGCAGGTTGGCGAGCGCCTTCCCCTCCTGGGGGAGCGGCTGCCCGTCGAGCGTGATCGTGCCCTTGTCGATCGTCTCGAGCCGGTTGATCGCCCGGCACAGCGTCGACTTGCCGGAGCCCGAGGGCCCGATCACCACGACGACCTCGCCGCGGTGGATGGTCAGGTCGATGTCCTGCAGCACGTGCAGCTGCCCGAACCACTTGTTCACGCCCTCGAGGACGACGAGCGGCTCGTCGGTCGGCTTCGGCATCGGGGCGTCGGCGGCCGGGGATCCCGCGGGAGTCTCGGTCATAGGGGGCAACCTATCCACCTGCTGTGACACAGGGCACCCCCCGACCCGGCGGGTTGGCCGAATCGTGACCTCGGCCGGAACGATTCGAGCGACCCAGCGCGTCGCCGTACCCTTGACCTGCCATGACTGCCACGCCCAGCACCGACCCGCGCCCGCTCGGCACCGAGACGCACGCCCGCACCTACGAGGTCCGCACCTACGGCTGCCAGATGAACGTCCACGACTCCGAGCGGCTCACGGGCCTGCTGGAGGACGCGGGGTACGCCGCCGCGCCGGCCGGCGAGCAGGCCGACGTGGTCGTCTTCAACACCTGCGCGGTCCGCGAGAACGCCGACAACCGGCTCTACGGCAACCTCGGCCACCTCGCGCCGGTCAAGGCGAAGAAGCCCGGCATGCAGATCGCCGTCGGCGGCTGCATGGCGCAGAAGGACCGCGACACGATCGTCAAGCGGGCCCCGTGGGTCGACGTCGTCTTCGGCACCCACAACATCGGCTCGCTGCCCGCCCTGCTCGACCGCGCCCGGTCGCAGGAGGAGGCGCAGGTCGAGATCCTCGAGTCGCTCTCGGTCTTCCCGTCCACGCTGCCCACCAAGCGCGACTCCGCCTACGCCGCGTGGGTCTCGATCTCGGTCGGCTGCAACAACACCTGCACCTTCTGCATTGTGCCGTCGCTGCGCGGCAAGGAGCAGGACCGGCGCCCCGGCGACATCCTCGCCGAGGTCCGCGCCCTGGTCGCCGAGGGCGTCACCGAGGTGACCCTGCTGGGCCAGAACGTCAACGCCTACGGCGTCGAGTTCGGCGACCGCCAGGCCTTCTCCAAGCTGCTGCGCGCCTGCGGCGAGATCGAGGGCCTGGAGCGGGTTCGCTTCACCTCGCCCCACCCGGCGGAGTTCTCCGACGACGTGATCGAGGCGATGGCCCAGACCCCGAACGTGATGCCCCAGCTGCACATGCCGCTGCAGTCGGGTTCCGACGCGGTGCTGCGGGCGATGCGTCGCTCCTACCGGCAGGCGAAGTTCCTCGGCATCCTCGACCGGGTCCGCGCCGCCATGCCCGACGCCGCGATCTCGACCGACATCATCGTCGGCTTCCCCGGCGAGACGGAGGAGGACTTCCGGGCCACCCTGGAGGTGGTCCGTCGCGCCAGGTTCGCGCAGGCCTACACGTTCCAGTACTCCATCCGCCCCGGCACGCCGGCCGCGACGATGCCCGACCAGGTGCCGCCCGACGTGGTGAAGGACCGCTACCAGCGGCTCGTCGCCCTCGTCGAGGAGGTCGCCTGGGAGGAGAACAAGAAGCGCGTCGGCCAGGTCGTCGAGCTGATGGTGTCGGAGGGGGAGGGGCGCAAGGACGCCGCCACCGCGCGCCTCTCGGGCCGCGGGCCCGACAACCGGCTCGTCCACTTCGAGGCCGACTTCTCCGGCGTCGGCGGCCAGGCCCCCCGCCCCGGCGACATGGTCACGGTCAAGGTCACCTACGCCGCGCCGCACCACCTCGTCGCCGACGGACCCGTGCTCGCGGTGCGCCGGACCCGCGCCGGCGACGCGTGGGAGCGGCGTACGGCGGCCCCCGCGCCCGCCGGCGTCGGGCTCGGCATGCCGTCGGTCGGCGTCCCCGCCCCCCTGCCCCCGGCGCCCGCCTGCGGCTGACCCGCCCTCGCTCGGTTTGTGCTCCCGATGGGTCACTCGGTGGCACATCCGGAGCACAAAGAGCGCTCGAAGGGGCTCAGCAGTCCGGACAGGAGCGGGGCGTCCCCGTCCACCCGCGCGCCGTGAGGAGGGCCGCGACCCGGTCGGCCGTGCGGCAGGGGGTCCCGAAGACCTGGCCCCAGCCGAGGCGGACCGTGACCCGGCCCGTCACGGCGGCGTCGAGGTCGCGTTCGAGGTCGCGGTGCCGGGCTGCTGCGGAGTCGTGGAAGAGGCGTCCGTCGATCTCCACCAGCACGCCCTGGGCCCGGTACTCCACGTCCCGGTAGACCGGCCCGCGCAGCGACTCCCGCACCTGGCGTCCCGCCGACGGCAGGCCGTGCGGCCGCTCGACCCGGTGGACGTAGCCGTGCTCCAGCACCGAGCAGGCCCCGTCGGCCACGTCGTCGAGCACCTGCGCGATGAACCGCCTCCTCGGCAGTCGGTCCAGGTCGGCCCAGCCCGCCCGCAGCACGGCGTACTCGGTGCGCATCCGGGGCGGCGCGAGGTTCCACTGCACCTTCGGCGTCAGGTCGGCCACCCGGTGGAGGCGGAGGCCCGGCGGCAGGTCGAGGTCCCGCTCACGCTCGACGGCGACGTGGATGACGGCCGGGTCGTGCGTGCGTCGACCCGGGCCGTCGGGCACGCGCAGTGCCGAGCCGTCGCAGAGCGCGCCGGGCCACGCGAAGAGGACCCCCGCCCAGGCTCGCTGCACCCAGGTCGGCTCCCCGGTGTGGGCGACGTAGACCCGTGGCAGGAGGCAGGTCAGCTCCCGTCGACGCTCGAGCCTCCGCAGGTCGTGCGGCTGGAGCCCGGCCTCGAGGGCCTGGCGGCGGGAGACGACGCCGCACTGGAGGGCAAGAAGCTCGGCGAAGTGGTCCGTGGGCACGGCCTGAGCCTCGCCGAGACCGGTCGGCCACGCTCGGCGCCCTTGCCGGGGCTGTGGACCAGCACGTCATCCCCAGGGTTTGTGCTCCCGATGGGTCACCTGGTGGCACATCCGGAGCACAAACCCCTGAGTCAGGGTCAGCGGCCCACGTCGTCCGCGTCGGGGGCCTGCTTCGGCGGGATTCCGACCGGCTTCGGCTCCTCGCCCCCTGCGGACTGCTCGGGCGGGGCGTCGGCGGGGTCGACCGGGTGGGGCGCGACGTCGCGCAGGCCGTCGGTCGCCTCCTGGCCGGGGCCGGCGTGCCCGACCCGCTCGCTGCTCAGGCCCATGCCGCCGGCCAGCCGGTCGTCGCCGCCGGCCGAGGGGTTGGAGCCCTGCAGGACCTCCGCGACGTCGGGGTCGACGGCCCCGGGGTCGCGGCCGGGGTTCAGGTCGTCGCCGGGGGGCCGGTCGCCGGTGCGCTCGTCCCCGCTCATGCCGGGGGCTCGTCCTCGGTGGTGTCCTCGCCCGAGACCTTGCCGTCGTCGGGCGCCTGCTCCTTCTCGTCGTCGGGCTCGGAGATCTCGTCGGGGAGCACGTCCTCGACGGCCGCGTTGTCGTCGGGGTCCAGGTCGTGGGGGACCGGGCCGCCCGGCTCGTCGGGGATCACCGCGTCGACGCCGCCCGGGTGGAGCTCGGGCTCCTCCGTCGTGGGTTCGGGTTGCTTGCCGATCTGGGCGTCCATGGGGGTGCTCCTGGTTCAGAATCCGAAGGTCAGGTACTTCACACCCGTTCCCAGATTCGCCAGCGCCAATCGTTCGTGCGGCACCACCGGGTCGGGCAGCGCGTCGACCCGGAACCACTCGAGCCCGGCGCACTTCTCCGGCTCCACGATCCGTGGCTCGCCCGTCCACGACCGGGCGCTGAAGAAGAAGTCGACCCGCTCGTCGATCGGCAGGTCGTGCCGGGTCCGCTGCATCGTGAGCTCCATCCGCAGGTCGACGTCGGTGACGCCGAGCTCCTCGAGCGCCTCGCGGTGCGCCGCGTCGTACGCCGTCTCCCCGCGCTCCACGTGCCCGGCCGCGGCGGCGGCCCAGTGGTCGTCCATGTAGCCGGTCCCGGTCCGCAGCTGGAGGAGGACCTCGGTCGCGCCGTCCCGCTCGCGGAGCAGGAAGATGTAAGACGCGGGGACGACGACGAAGCGGTCCACGTCAGCCGGTGGGGTGCTGGGGATCGGTCGGCGGGCCGGGCTGGGCGAGGCCCTGCCGCTGCACCTGGTCGGGGTCCTGCTCCGGCGTCGTCGCCGGCCGGTCCTGCGTCTGCTCCTCGCCCGCCTGCTCGGGCTGCTGAGCGTCGTCGCGGTCGTCCACGGAACCCATCGTTCCTCCTCGTCCTCGTCGCCTCCGGTCGGGTTGGCACACTAGCCCCCATGCCCAGCGAGGTCCTGCCCGTCGTCGCCGTGGTGGGCGCGACGGCAGCCGGCAAGACCGGCCTCTCCCTCGACCTCGCCGAGCGGCTCGGCGGCGAGGTCGTCAACACCGACGCCATGCAGGTCTACCGGGGCATGGACGTCGGCACGGCCAAGCTGCCGCCCGCCGAGCGGCGCGGGATCCCGCACCACCTGCTCGACCTCATGGGGGTGCGTGAGCGGGCCGACGTGGCGACCTTCCAGGCGCTGGCCCGCCGGACCGTCGCCGAGGTGCGCGCGCGTGGCCGGGTGCCGGTGCTGGTGGGCGGCTCGGCGCTCTACACCCGCGCGGTGCTGGACCGGTTCGAGTTCCCCGGCACCGACGAGGCCGTACGACGCCGGCTCGAGGCCGAGCTCGCCGAGGTCGGGCCGGCGGTGCTGCACGCCCGGCTGGCCGACGTGGACCCGCAGGCGGCGGCCGGGATCCTGGTGGACAACGGGCGCCGCGTCGTCCGGGCGCTGGAGGTCGTGGAGATCACCGGGCGCCCGTTCAGCGCGACCCTGCCGCGGCTGGAGTACGCCGACCCGGCGACCGTGCAGGTGGGCGTCGACATCGACCGGCCCGCCCTGGACGCCAGGATCGCGCAGCGGGTGGCGCAGATGTTCGACGACGGCCTCGTCGAGGAGGTCGAGCGGCTGCTGGTCGAGGGCCTGGAGGAGGGGCTGACCGCCTCCCGCGCGATCGGCTACCGCGAGGTGGCGGCGTACCTGCGGGGCGAACTGACCCGCGACGAGGCGCTCGGGCGCACGGTCGTGGCCACCCGGCGCTTCGCGCGGCGCCAGGAGTCGTGGTTCCGCAAGGACCCGCGGATCCGGTGGGTCGCCTTCGACGACCCCGACCGGGTGGAGCGGGCGGTGGCGGCGGTCCGGGCGGCGGCCGCCGTCAGCTGAGCGGGCCGACGGTGAGCGACAGGGTGTTGTCGCTGCCCGAGAGCAGGTCGGTCATGAGCAGGTCGCGGAAGCCCGGGAGCCCCAGGACGGAGCGGCCGCAGCCGCGGAACGACGGCAGCGCGAAGGTGCCCTCGAGGGTGAACGACTCGAAGAGGTCGAACCGGTCGCCGTGCAGGGCGACGGTGAGGGGCGCGGTGCGGCAGGTCTCGTTGACCACGCTGGTGCCGGAGGCGTCGGGGACGAACGCGGGGACCTCGAGCCGGAAGGTGTGCCGGACGGTCACGGAGCCGTCGTCGGCGAAGACGGTCTCGGTCGGCGCGGTGGCCACCACGCGCACCTCGGCGGTGGCGTCACCGTGGTGGGGGGTGCCGGCGAGACGGACGGGCACGGTCGTCGGGGGGACCAGGAGGTCGCCCGAGAGCGTGAAGTCGGGGTTGAGCTCGCCGTGCAGCCGGGAGCCGGTCGGCAGCGGGACGGAGGCCTCGGCGCGGGCCAGCGAGACCTGCCCGGAGACCGGCAGCGAGAGCGTGTCCTCGCTCGCCAGCGTGTCGAGCGTCGGGGGAGCGGCGGCCGTCGGGGGAGCGCCCCCCGCGAGGAGCGCGCCGACGACGGCGGTCGTGACGGTCGTGACGAGCCGACGGCCCAGGCGTGAGAACGCCATGCTGATGCTCCTCCCACACGAGGCTCGGGTTGTCCTCCCAGACACCGAACCTACGGAGCAGGAACCTACTGAGAGGTAGTTCACAATGCAAGGGGTTTGGTCCATGGGTCCAGACGCCTTGACAGCGGCCGGGGGCCGCGCGGGCGGGTGCTCGGGTGCGAGACTGGACCGGTGACCTATCCGTTCCTCAAGGGCCACGGGACCGAGAACGACTTCGTGCTCCTGCCCGACCACGACGGTACCGTCCACGGCGACCTCAGCCCCGACCGGGTCCGGGCGCTCTGCGACCGGCGGGCCGGCCTCGGCGCCGACGGCGTGCTGCGGGTGCTGCGCACGACCGCGGTCGGTGCGGGCGACCCGGAGTGGTTCATGGACTACCGCAACGCCGACGGGTCGGTCAGCGAGATGTGCGGCAACGGGCTGCGGGTCTTCGTGCGCCACCTGGTCGACGAGGGGCTGGTGCCGGCGGGCGAGCCGGTGCCGGTGGCGACCCGCGACGGGATCAAGGTCTGCACGGTCGACGGCGACCTCGTCACCCTCGACATGGGGGTGCCCGAGGTGCTGGGGGAGACCTGGGTGCAGGTGGGGGACCGGTCGTGGTCGGCGCTGCACGTCGACATGGGCAACCCGCACGCCGTGGCCTTCGTCGACGACCTCGACGACGCCGGCCCGCTGCTGGTCCCGCCGTCCCACGACGGCGCGGTCTACCCGTACGGCGTCAACGTGGAGTTCGTGGTCCGGCGCGAGGGGGCGCACGTGGCGATGCGGGTCCACGAGCGCGGCTCGGGGGAGACCCGCAGCTGCGGCACGGGGGCCTGTGCGGTGATGGTCGCGGCGGCGCGGCAGGACGGCGTCCCGCGCCCCACGACGTACCGGGTGGACGTGCCGGGCGGCACCCTGCACGTCACGTGGACCGAGGACGACCACGTCCTGCTCACCGGCCCCGCGGTGGTCGTCGCGCGCGGCGAGACCGACCTGTGACCCCTCGGGACTAACCGGTGCCGCGCGGGTGTTGTGGGTACGGACAAAACGGGTCGCCACCGGGTCGGCCCGGACCTACCCTGAAGGGCATATGACGAACGCACGCGACTTCTCCCTGGCCGACGAGCTGGCCGCCACCCGCGCCTGGGACGGCGACGACTTCGAGTCGGGCTACGCCGACGACGAGCCCGACGACCAGGCCGGCTACGACGAGCCCGACCTGAGCGGGCCCGACCCCGAGGAGACCACCGGGGCGATGGACCTCGCCGAGCGGCACGCCCTGAAGCGCGTCGCCGGCCTCTCCACCGAGCTCGAGGACATCTCGGAGGTCGAGTACCGTCAGCTGCGCCTCGAGCGCGTCGTGCTGGTCGGGGTCTGGACCGAGGGCTCGGTCGAGGACGCCGAGAACTCGCTCGCCGAGCTCGCGCTGCTCGCCGAGACGGCGGGCGCCGAGGTGCTCGACGCGATCTACCAGCGGCGGCAGAAGCCCGACCCGGCGACGTACGTCGGTCGCGGCAAGGTCGACGGGCTGCGCGAGATCGTGGCGGCCACCGGCGCCGACACGGTGATCTGCGACGGCGAGCTCGCCCCGAGCCAGCTGAGGAACCTCGAGGACCGGCTCAAGGTCAAGGTCGTCGACCGGACCGCGCTGATCCTCGACATCTTCGCCCAGCACGCGAAGTCGCGGGAGGGCAAGGCGCAGGTCGAGCTGGCCCAGCTCACCTACATGAAGCAGCGGCTCCGCGGCTGGGGCGGCAACCTCTCCCGCCAGGCGGGCGGTCGGGTCTCGGGCGGTGAGGGCATCGGCGGCCGTGGCCCCGGTGAGACCAAGATCGAGACCGACCGGCGCCGGATCAACGACAAGATCGCCAAGCTGCGCCGCGACCTCAAGGCGATGAAGGGCACCCGCGAGACCAAGCGGTCCCAGCGGCAGCGCAACCAGATCCCGTCGGTGGCGATCGCGGGCTACACCAACGCCGGCAAGTCGTCGCTGCTCAACCGGCTCACCGACGCCGGGGTGCTGGTCGAGGACGCGCTCTTCGCCACCCTCGACCCGACCACCCGGCGGACGACGACCGCCGACGGCCGCGTCTACACGATGAGCGACACGGTGGGCTTCGTGCGGCACCTGCCCCACCAGCTGGTCGAGGCGTTCCGCTCGACCCTGGAGGAGGTCGCCGACGCCGACCTGATCCTGCACGTGGTCGACGGGTCGCACCCCGACCCCGAGGGCCAGCTCGCCGCGGTGCGCGAGGTCTTCGCCGAGATCAAGGCCGACAAGGTCCCCGAGCTCGTGGTGATCAACAAGGCCGACGCCGCCGACCCGATGGTGGTCGCCCGCCTGCGCCAGCGCGAGCCGCACAGCGTGGTGGTGAGCGCCCGGACGGGCGAGGGGATCGCGGAGGCGCTCGCCACCGTCGAGGCCGAGCTGCCGCGCCCGGCGGTGGAGTTCGAGGCGCTGCTGCCCTACGAGCGGGGCGACCTGCTCAACAAGCTGCACCAGCACGGCGAGATCGACGAGCTGGAGCACACCGGCGACGGCACCCGGGTCCGGGGCCGCGCCCACGAGGAGCTCGCGGGCGAGCTGGCGTCGTACGCCGTCTGAGCGCCGACGCGGGGTCGAAACCGTCCCACGTGCACCCGTGTTGCTGCTGATCGGGAAGAACCGCAGCAACACGGGTGCACGTGCAGGGTTCCTGTGGATGGGTGGCTCGGGAGTGCGTGGCGGGTGGGCAGGCTGGGACCCGTGCACCCGCTCGACGTCCGCCGTCCGTTCACGCGCGCTGAGGCGCTGGCAGCCGGGCTCACCGACGCCCAGTTGCGGGGCCCGCGGTTCCAGCGCCTCTTCACCGGCGTGCACCTGTGCGCCGCGGTGGTGGTCACACCGCGGCTCCGGATCGAGGCGGCTCTGAGGCTCCACCCGCCGGGGTCCTTCGTCAGCCACGCGTCCGCGGCGCGGATCCACGGGCTCGCGGTGCCTGACGACGCGGAGGAGCACGTGACCGTCCGCCAGCGGGGGCATCGACGGCGCACCGCCGGGGTCCGGTGCCACCTCTCGAGCGCCGAGGTGGAGACGGTGACGGTGGGTGGGCTGCTCGTCTCGACCCCGGCCCAGGCGTTCGTCGAGCTCGCCTCGAGCCTGGGACTCGTCGACCTGGTCGTCGTCGGTGACCAGATGGCCCGCCGCGGGCTGCTCTGCCCGGACGGGCTGCGTGCTGCCTGCGCGCGCAGCACCCTGCGCGGTGCCGTCAGCGCGCGCCGGGCGGCGGCGTTCGTGCGCGACCGCGTGGACTCACCGATGGAGTCGCGGCTGCGGATGCTGCTCGTCCTCGCCGGGCTCCCGGAACCCGAGGTGAACGTCGTGGTCCGCGACGTCGACGGCACGCCCCTGCGGCGCTACGACCTCAGCTTCCCGGCAGCCCGGGTCGCCGTGGAGTACGACGGTCGCCACCACGTCGAGCGGATCGAGCAGTGGGAGCGCGACCTCGACCGCCGGGAGGCGCTCGAGGACGACGGCTGGCGGCTGCTGGTGGTCACCTCGTCCGGCGTGTTCCGGCGTCCCGGCGAGACCGTACGCCGGGTCCACCGACTCCTGCGCGCCCGCGGCGTGCCCGGGGTGCCGGTGCGGAGCGGCGACGCGTGGCGTCAGCACTTCCGCGGCCAGGAGTAGGCGCACGTGCACCCGCATGGCTGTCGATCCGGGGCGACCGGCAGCGATTCGGGTGCACGTGCACACGCGGAGTCGGGGGGACTAGATCAGGTCGCGTCCCTCGCGCCGCGCCTCGAGCCACTCGGCGACGAAGGCCCGGCTGAGGACCAGCAGGACCACGCCGACGACGACGGGCCAGACGAGGACGTAGAGGGTCAGTGCGGTGGTGCTCATGGTGGTGCTCCTTCGGTCCGCGCTCAGCGGACCGGGTCGAGGTCGTCGTCGTCGCGGTCGGCCGGCGCCGCCGACGTCACCGGGATCTCCCCGGTGTCGTAGTCGCCGACCCGCTTCTTGACGCTGTCGAAGTCGAACGTCGCCCCGCTGGTCGTCGACATGACCCAGCAGACGAGCGTGCTCACGGCGTACGCGACGAGCGAGCCGCTGAGGGTGGCGTACTCGTGCACCGCGCCCAGGGCGAACGGCGCGGCCACCACGGCCGCGAGGACGGCGACCACCTGGGCGACGCGGAGCCCGAAGAACCCGAAGGCCATGAGGCCCAGCACGACCCCGACCCCGACGATCGCGAGCACGTCCACGACGAGGCCGGTGACGCCGTTCAGGGGCACGAGCGAGAACCGCACGGGCAGGAAGACCGCGAGCGCCGCCAGCACCGAGACGGTGAAGGCCCGGTTGGTGACCTTCTCCCAGTAGAAGCTGGCGATCACGGGGAAGACCAGTGCGCCCCACAGGGCGCCGACGAAGACGAGCAGGTCGAGGATGTCGAGCCGCAGGCTGGCGAAGGCGATGGCGACAGCCGTGGCCACGACCATGGTGGCCCGACCGATCAGCAGCATGGTCCGCGGGTCGGCGCCGTCGCGCCCGGCGACGTTCTGGCCGTAGACGTCGGCCATCACGATCGAGGACAGGGCCGAGAGGTCGGAGTCGGCGGTCGAGGAGAGCGCACCGATGATCATGACGAAGAAGAGCGCCACGAGGAGACCCGGCAGGTAGGAGGTCGCCATCTGCGGGACGATGTTGTTGACGTCGCCGTCCGCGGGCTCGATCCCCAGGTAGAGCGCAAGGACGCCGAGCATGCCGACGCCGATCACCATCGCGCCGTAGCCGACCGTCGCAGTGACGAAGGTCGGCTTGATCAGGTCCTCCCGGACGGCGAAGAGCCGCTGGGCGATCGTCTGGTTGCCGATGGCGTAGGCCAGGACGGCGGCGATGTACGGCGCGCCCTGCTCGAGGAAGGCGGTGCTGGAGAAGAAGCTGCCCTGCTGGGAGGTCAGGTTGCCGGCGCCCGTCTCGAACGCCGCCGGGAAGCCCGCCGCGAAGAAGATGACGGGGACGATCACCGCCACGGCCCCGAGCATCGCGACCACCTGCACGAAGTCGGTCAGCACCGAGGCGCGGAAGCCCGACCAGAGCGTGTAGAGCAGCACGCCGCCGGCGACCATGAAGACGCCCTGGACGAAGGTGAAGGGGGAGAGCAGCGAGATCAGCACGCCGCCGGCGATGAAGTTGGACATCAGGCTGATCAGGCTGCCCACGATGTTGGAGCCGGCGAGCAGCAGCTGGCTGGAGCGGCCGTGGCGCACGTGGAGCACCTCGGCGAGGGTGTGCGCCCTGGGGGCGACGGCCCGGATCCGCTTGCCGAAGGGGTAGATGAACAGGATCATCAGCGCCCCCCACAGCCCGTAGTGGATCGGGCCGGAGATGCCGTAGGTGTAGCCCGAGGTGGCCGAGGCGTACATCGACGACGCCCAGATCCACGTGGCGGTCATGCTGGCCGCGGAGATCCCGAAGCCGATGTCGTGACCGGCGGTCATGTAGCCGTCGGCGCTCTCCTGCTTCTTGCCGATCCTGGCGGAGAGCCAGAAGGTGCCGCCGTAGAAGACGAGCAGCAGGAGCAGCACGGTTCCAGCCCCGAAGGTCACGGTCTCGATCTGGTTCAACTCATCACTCCTCCGCGCCGGAACGCGAGGCTGCGCCCCGCCGCGGGACCAGCCTGGGGAGGTCCGCACGCGGCGGCGTCCGTCCGGCCGGGGGAGGCCGGGACGTCGGGGTGGGTCCCCGGTTGGCGCGCCTCGAGAGCCCGCCCAGGGAAGGTCAGTCCCGGGGGCTCGGCGCCCGGCCAACCGTAACAACCGTCGCGGATCTGTCACCGACCCGGGGGGAACGACGGGTCCCGGGCGCTCGTTGGACCACCGGTCGACCCGAATTGGGCGGCCCTCGTCGGCTAGGGAAAGATGCCTCGCATGTCACGTGGTGCCTGGATCCGCTTCGTCCTCGTGCTCGGCCTGCTGGCCGGGTGCGCTGCGCTCGCGCTCAACAAGGAGCCGAGGCTCGGTCTCGACCTGAGCGGCGGCACCTCGATCACGCTGGAGACCAGCGACTCGCCGTCGGGGGTGAAGGCCAACGCGGAGAACACCGACCGCGCGGTCGAGGTCCTCCGCGGCCGCGTCGACGCGCTCGGCGTCGCGGAGCCGACCCTGGTCCGCTCCGGCGAGAACCGGATCCTTGTGGAGCTGCCCGACGTGCGGGACTCCGAGAAGGCGGTCGAGACGATCGGGCGTACGGCGCAGCTCACCGTCCACCCCGTGGTGGCGGGCAGCCTCCCCTCGGCCGACGGCGAGCCGTCTGAGGAGGGCAACCAGCTCCTCCCGAGCGACCAGGGCGACGTCATCGAGGTCGGCCCGCAGGTGATGGAGGGCAACGACATCACTGGCGCCGACCCGGTGCAGCCGGAGAACCGCACCGACTGGGCGGTCGCCGTCGACTTCTCCGGCACGGGCTCCGACGCCTTCGAGAAGCTCTCGGCCGACGCGGCGTGCGCCCAGGGCGACCAGCGCCGGATCGCGATCGTGCTCGACGGCGAGGTCATCTCCTCCCCGACGGTGCAGGTCAACTGCGGCAGCGCGATCATCGGCAGCACCCAGATCACCGGCGACTTCTCGGCGACCGAGGCCCGCGACCTGGCGATCCTCATCGAGGGCGGCGCGCTGCCGCTGCCCGTCGAGGTCATCTCGGTCAGCGAGGTCGGCCCGTCGCTGGGTGACGCGGCGATCGACGCCTCCTGGAAGGCCGGCGTGATCGGGCTGATCCTCACCGGCCTCTTCATCATCGCCGTCTACCGCTTCGTCGGCTTCCTCGCCACGATCGCGCTCACGTCGTACGCCCTGCTCGCCTACGCGATGCTCGTCGGGCTCGGCTCCACCCTGACCCTGCCCGGCCTCGCCGGCTTCGTGCTCGCCATCGGCATGGCCATCGACGCCAACGTGCTGGTCTTCGAGCGCGCCCGCGAGGAGTACGAGGCCAACCCCGGTGCCGGGCTGCGGCGCGCGCTGATGATCGGCTTCAACAAGGCGTGGAGCGCGATCATCGACTCCAACGTGACCACCTTGCTGGCCGCGGGTCTGCTCTTCTTCCTCGGCTCGGGTCCGATCAAGGGCTTCGGTGTCACCCTGTCGATCGGTGTCGTGGCGTCGATGATCTCGGCGCTGATCATCGCCCGCGTGCTCACCGAGCTGGGCGTGGCCAACCGGTGGGTGTCGAAGCGGCCGAGGTTCACCGGCATCGGCGACATCGGGCGGGTCCGTCGCTGGCTGGAGGAGAAGGACCCCCAGCTCATGGCCCGGCGCGGGCTGTGGCTCGTCATCTCCGGCGTCGTGACCGTCGTGGCTCTCGCCGGCATCGTGGTCAACGGCCTCAACCTCGGCGTCGAGTTCAGCGGCGGCCGGGTCATCCAGTACTCGACGACCGAGACCGTCACCGCCGACGAGGCGCGCGACGCGGTCGAGGAGGCGGGCTTCCCCGAGGCGACCGTGCAGACGGCGGACACCGCCGACATCTCGGTGCGCACCGGCGAGATCACCAACGACGAGGCGCAGTCCATCCAGGACGCGCTCGCGGCCATCGGCGGCGGCGCCGAGGAGGTCTCCGACGAGCGGATCAGCGCCTCGTTCGGCGACGAGCTGCGCAACAAGGCGTTCATCGCCTTCGGCGTCGCCTTCCTCGCCCAGCTGCTCTACCTGGCGATCCGGTTCAAGTGGACGTTCGGCCTCTCGGCGGTCGTCGCGATGTTCCACGACGTCGTCATCGTGGTCGGCCTCTTCGCCTGGCTGGAGAAGCCGATCGACGGCATCTTCCTTGCAGCGGCGATGACGATCATCGGTCTGTCGGTCAACGACACCGTCGTGGTCTTCGACCGCATCAGGGAGCGCTGGCAGGGGTCGAGGCCCGACGACAGCTTCGCCTCGATGGCCAACAAGGCGGCCGTCGAGACGATCCCGCGGACGGTCAACACCGGCCTCGGCACCATGTTCATCCTCGCCGCGCTCGCCGTCCTGGGTGGCGACTCGCTGCAGGACTTCTCCATCGCGCTGCTCGTCGGCCTCGCGGTCGGCACCTACAGCTCGGTCTTCACCGCCACCCCGCTGGTCACCTACCTGCAGGAGAAGTGGCCGATGCCGAAGGAGAAGAAGGTCCGGGTCGAGCGGGCGCCCGACGACTCGGGCGCGGTCGTCTGACCGTCGCGGGCGTGGTCGACGGGTCGCGACGAGGACGACTCGGCCGCTGTCGGCGGTCGGGCTTAGGGTTCTCGAGTGCCTGAGACCGACGTCGCCCCCGCCGCCACCGCCTCGGTGACCGAGGTCCTGGCCGGAGCCGTGGGGGCGCTGGGCGGCCAGGAGCGACCCGGCCAGGTGCAGATGGCCGAGGCGGTCGCCCGGGCGATGACCGACGGCGAGCACCTGCTCGTCCAGGCCGGCACCGGCACGGGCAAGTCGCTGGCCTACCTCGTGCCCAGCCTGCTCCACCGCGAGCGCGTGGTGGTGGCCACGGCCACGCTGGCCCTGCAGCACCAGCTGGTCGAGCGCGACATCCCGCGGCTCGTCGAGGCGGTCGGCGACCGGCTCGACACGTCGTACGCCGTCCTGAAGGGGCGCTCCAACTACGCGTGCCTGCACCGCGTCCGCGAGGGGGTGCCCGACGACCAGGGCGTCCTGGTCGACGTGCCGGCCGGCTCGATGGGGTCGGAGGTGCTCGAGCTGCGCAGCTGGGCCGAGGCGCAGGCCGAGTCGGGCGGCACAGGCGAGCGGGACAACGCCCCGCGCCACACCGACCGCACGTGGCGGCAGGTCAGCGTCAACCACCGCGAGTGCCTGGGCGCTGCTCGCTGCGCCTTCGCGGAGGAGTGCTTCGCCGAGCGGGCCAAGGAGAAGGCCCACCAGTCGCACCTGATCGTCACCAACCACTCGCTGCTCGCGATCGACGCGGTCGAGGGGGTCCCGATGATCCCCGACTACGACGTGGTCGTGATCGACGAGGCCCACGAGCTGGCGGCGCGGGTGACCCAGGCCGCCACCGACGAGCTCTCGGTGGCCGACGTGGAGCGGGCCTCCCGGCGCGCCCAGCGGCACGTCACCGAGTCGACCGGCGCGTCCAACCCGGCCGACGACCTCGCCGACGCCGCCGACGCGCTCGCCGACGCGCTCGCCATGACGCCCGGCGGCCGGATCGACCAGGTGGGGGAGCAGCTGGGCGACGCGCTGGTCCTGGTCCGCGACGCCGCCCGCTCGGTGGTCTCGGCCTTCGGCAAGGAGGAGAAGGGCGGGGATGCCGACGCGGCGCGGACCCAGGCGAAGGGCCTCGCCCAGGAGGTCTTCGTCACCGCGGAGCGGATGGCGGCCGGCAGCGACGCCGACGTGCTCTGGGTCAACGAGGCGCGCGAGCGGATGCCGGCCCGGCTCGCCGTCGCCCCGCTGCAGGTCTGGGCCCAGATGCGGGAGCGGCTGCTCACCGACAAGACCGTGGTCTTCACCTCGGCGACGCTGATGCTCGGCGGCGACTTCAGCGCGGTCGCCGGGAGCCTGGGGCTCAAGCCGTCGGAGCGGATCGACACCGGCGCGCCCGCCGTGACGGCCGAGGGGGCGCTGCCGTGGCGCGGGCTCGACGTGGGCTCGCCGTTCGACTACGGGCGCCAGGGGATCCTCTACCTGGCCCGCCACCTGCCGCCGCCGGGGCGCGACGGGCTGGGCCAGGCCCAGCTCGACGAGATCGTGGAGCTGGTGGACGCCGCCGACGGGCGGGCGCTCGGGCTCTTCTCGTCGCGGCGGGCCGCGGAGGCCGCTGCCGAGGTGGTCCGCGAGCGCCTGCCCCACCTCACCACCCTGGCCCAGGGTGAGGCGCAGCTGCCCGAGCTGGCCAAGCAGTTCGTCGCCGACCCGCACACCTGCCTCTTCGGCACCCTGAGCCTGTGGCAGGGGCTCGACGTGCCCGGGGAGACGTGCCAGCTGGTGCTCATCGACCGGATCCCGTTCCCGCGGCCCGACGACCCGCTGATGTCGGCGCGACAGCGGGCGGCCGACCGCGCGGGCGGCAACGGCTTCATGCAGGTGGCGGCCACCCACGCGGCGCTGCTGCTCGCCCAAGGAGCGGGCCGGCTGATCCGGACCACCTCCGACCGCGGTGTCGTGGCGGTGCTCGACCCGCGGCTGGCCACGGCGCGGTACGGCGGGTTCCTCAAGGCGAGCCTGCCGCCGATGTGGACGACCCACGACCCGCAGGTGGTGCGCAAGGCGCTGGCCCGGCTGGCGGCCGCGGCGGGCGAGGACGGGGCCTGACCCGCCCCGGGTCAGTAGCCGAAGATCTGGTAGTCCCGGCGGTACATCCCCGCCACCAGCTCGCGGAGCTCGTCGGAGACGTCGTCCCGCCGGCCGCCGGGAGCGGTCTGGTTCTGGGGGCGGGTCGGGACGGCGGGGGCACCCACGCGGTCGCACACCTCGGCGAAGTCGCGGTCGAAGCTCTCGAGGCGGCCGACGAAGTCGACGGAGCTGAGGTCGATCAACCGGCTCTGCAGCGCGAGGTGCTGGTCGGTGCCCGGCACCCGGCCGAGGTCGTGCTCGGCGGTCCAGCGCGCGAACTCCTCGACCACCTGCATCCGGGCGTGGGTGGTCTCGTCGAACTTGAAGTAGTTCATGTTGACGACCTTGTCCTGCCACGCGCTGACGAACCGCTCCAGCGGGTCACGGACGAAGGCGAACTTGAGGTAGTCGGAGAAGGCGGCCGTCGGGTAGCGGACCCGCATCGCGTGGTCGGCGTCGAGGGAGACGCCATGGCTGGCGAAGTGGTGCCGGATCGTCCGGGTGGCGACCTTGGCCACCCTGTACCAGACGAAACGGTGGCTGTGGCTGACCGTGAGGTTGTAGCCGAGCGGGGAGACCCATCCGCCGGCGGACGCCTGCTCGGCCAGGAGGCCCAGGGTCTCCTGGGCCTCGACGGTCAGCTTGAACCGGTCGCCCTCGCGGGTGCGGAAGCCCTCGGGGAAGAGGGTCTCGGCGGTCGCCGCGGTCCGCGGGGACGGGGACTCTCGGGACCGGCGCATCGGCCGCGAGTCTACAGACCGCTCGCGGTCGGACGCCGGTCGCCGGCCGCTCACATGCGGCGCAGGACCGCAGTGACCTTGCCGAGGATCGTGGCGTGCGTGCCGTCGATCGGCTCGTAGGCGTCGTTGTGGGGGAGCAGCCAGACCTTGCCGTCCTTGCGCTGGAAGGTCTTGACCGTCGCCTCGCCGTCGATCATCGCTGCCACGATCTCGCCGTTCGAGGCGTCGGGCTGCTGCCGGATGACGACGTAGTCGCCGTTGCAGATCGCGGCGTCGATCATCGAGTCGCCCGAGACCTCGAGCAGGAAGAGGGTGCCGTCGCCGACCAGCTGCTTGGGGAGCGGAAAGACGTCCTCGACGCGCTCCTCGGCCAGGATCGGGCCGCCGGCCGCGATCCGGCCGACGACCGGCACGTACTGGGCCGCGGGGGCCGCGTCGCCCACGTCGGTGGGGTCGAAGGTGGACTCGTCGGCGCTGCTCATCGCGCGCCGGGCGGCCATCACCTCGGGCAGGAAGACCTCGAGGGCGCGGGGCCGGTTGGGGTCGCGCTTGAGGTAGCCCTTCTCCTCGAGCACCTTGAGCTGGTGGGCCACGCTGCTGGAGCTGGTCAGGCCGACCTCTCGGCCGATCTCCCGCATGCTCGGCGGGTAGCCGCGCTGCTCGAACGAGTCCTTGATGGTGGAGAGGATCCGCTGCTGCCGAGGCGTGAGGCCGGTCGCGTCGGGGGGACCGTCGGGCATCGGCACGACCTTGCCGCTCGTCTCGCGCGTGTTGGCCATGCGGTGCCTCCTGGGGTGGTGCGGACTTCGACGTCCCCACCGTAGTGGGCCCCGGGGGTGGAGTTCAAACAGGTGTTCGAACGGGCGTGTCGCGGCGACGGCGCCCACGGCGCGGCTCAGGCCGGCGGCGGCGCCCAGTGCCAGCTGACCAGGTTGAAGCCCGTGCGGAAGCCGAGGTCGACCAGCGCGGCGTAGGTCTCCTCGGTGGAGATCGCCGTGGCGGTGGTGGCGCCGGTCTCGCGGGCGCGGTTCATCATCGTGCCGGTGAGCGCCCGGTCGATGCCGTGCCCGCGGGCGCCCGGGAGCGTGACGATGTTGCCGAACATCACGCTGCTGCCGCGGCGGTGGGCGGTGCTGGCGCCCTGCGGGTCGCCGGTGAAGGAGCTGCGGGCGATGAAGAACTGGTGGTCGGCGGGGTCCATCGTGTCGAGGAAGTCCATGTGCTCCGCGCTGGTCGCGACCGACAGCCCCAGCCCGGCGAAGATGGTCGAGGCGACCGGCTCGGTGTGGTCGGGCCAGGCGACGTCGACGAAGACGTCGTCGGGCGTCTCGGGATCGATGGGCTGGTCGAGCTGGACGTGCATGGCGGCGGCCTCGTGGGCCACGAGCCCGGCCTGGGCGAGCGCCGCCTCGAGGGCCGGCGTCGTCGTGGCGGGGGTGGTCAGCCACTGGAAGGGGAGCCCGCGCTCCAGGTAGGGGGCGAGCAGCTCGGGGACGCGCTGGGCGACGTCGACCGAGGCGATCCGGGCGTTGGCGATCACGTTGCAGACGGCGAGCGGGAGGTGCGACCAGTAGACGGTCGCGTCGGGCTCGTCGCTGGTCTGGAAGACCGGGGACTTCGCCATGGTGACCTGGAGCGCCTCGAAGTCGGCCTCGATGGTCTCCACGGGAGTCGTCAGGAGATCACGCATAGCCGTCACGCTATTGCGGCGGGAATCGCCCCCGCATGCCTAAGACTGATGACAAATCCTTGTGATCGGGCGCACGGGCCCGTCGGCCGTGGCACGCGTCAGGGGACGAGCACCGGTCTGGCCTCCAGGACCGTGAGCCGGGCGGGGGGACCGCTGCGGGTGACCGACCCCGGCACGGTGCCCTGGGAGACCCCGTCGAGGTCCCACGTCGCGGTCCAGGTGGTGTCGACGGAGACCCGGAGGTCGGCCGCTGCCCGGGTGTAGACGTGCCGGACCAAGGCGTCCGCCGGTGCCGTCCGCGACCACACCTGGCCCGGGTGGGTCGTCGTCTGCGTCGTGCCGTCGCCGTGCCGCCAGGTGAAGGAGGACGGGGAGACGTGGAGCGTCACCTGGCGTCCCAGGATCGTGACGGTCCGGTTGAAGGCGGTGGACGGGGTCGAGTAGACGGTGTCCAGGTCGACCAGCGTCTCGCCGCCCGGCGGCTGCACGACCACCTCGGAGGCCGGGAGCGGGATCTCGCGGAACGCCTGTGCCGCCTCGCCCGGGCCAGGTGTGCGCGGCTCGCCCGGCGGCTCCGTGCCGCAGGCGGCGATCCACTGGCGGAGGATCTCGCCCTCCGCATCCCATTCACGCACGAGCATCTTGAGGGAGCCGTCTGGGCAGACCTCCTCCCTCCGGCACAGGGTCGCCGTACCGAACCCGCCAGACGTGGACCTGGTGTCGATCCGGGGGTCCTCGCTCCCCGCGTGGGCCGCTCCCGACAGTGCGACTCCCCCCAGCAGGAGGCATAGCGCTGCGGCCAGCCTGAAGTGCGCCCTCACGAGGAGGTCCACCAGTCGAGCATCATCCAGGTGCCACGTTCGTTGACGACGTCGAAGATCATCACGACGGGACCTCCGGGGACGCTTCCGTCCCAGTTCGTGCCGGTGCCGTCGACCTGCTGGACACTCGACCTCATGCGAGCTCTGACCCGGGTGTCGTAGCCCGGGGGCCCTGCGAGCTGATCGGCGGACAAGCGCAGATCCGAATAGTGGCCTCCCTCGAGGGTGCCGCCCTTCTTGCGGACCCGGTCCACGAAGTCCGCGCCCCCGTCGCAGGAGAGACAGAGACGATGCGCGACGTCGCGGAGTGGACCTGTGTCGAGGGTGTCAAAGGAGTAGTTGATGAGATCGACGTAGTGGCGGACGAACGCCTCGGCGGCCCGCGGTCCTGTGCCTTCCACGTCCGCCGGCAAGGTCGGAGCCTCCATGGGGGGCACACCGGCCGACGCGCTCGGCGACGGGTCGGCGATCCTCACCTCCGGCTCGGCGTCGGCCGAGCAGCCGGTCAGTGAGACGGCCAACGAGACGGCGACCAGCGCGGTCGCCAGAGATGTGTGCGGTGTCCTCACAGACACGACCCCCCGAGTCGGGCGGCGTCCCTCCACGCCGCTGCCGGAAACCCTAGGGGTCCGGGAGGTGGGCGGCAGTGGTCGTCCACAGGAAGGGGGTGCCGCGACACGCGCTCGAACATTTGTTCGCTCAGGTCCTTGATTCGTTCGAACACCTGCTCTAACGTCGCACATGTGTTCGATCGAACGTCTGATCGAGACCCCGCCCGGCCAGTGGCCGATCAGAACTGTCGGAGGTCGCGACTAGACATCAGGTCGACAGAGACCAACAGGCTGACCGCCACTTCCCCAGGAGGTCCCGATGAGCACGATGACCCTCAACCCCCCGCACGACTTCGACACCCGGCGCATCGCCACGGTGCACGAGCTCCGTCCCGCCCCGGCGCGGCGTGAGGTGACGGGTGCGCCCCGGGGAAGCGTGCGCCTGACGCGGCGCGGTCGTGTCGTCGTCCTCGCCGTCGCCCTGCTCTTCGTGCTGGTCGCGGGCATCTTCCTGGGGGGCGGTTCCTTCGCCACGCAGGAGTCGGGCACCCCGGCTCCCACCGAGATCGTGATGGTGCAGGAGGGGGACACGCTCTGGGGCATCGCCGCTGCGATCGCCGAGGACGGTGACGTCCGCGCGGTGATGTCGGAGATCGAGCGTCTCAACGCCTTGGACTCCAGCGTGGTGGAGCTCGGGCAGAAGCTGCGGGTCCCGCTCGCCGAGTGAGGCATCCCGGGTCCGCCCGACGCTGGCCCGACGTGGTTGCCAGCGACGCGATCCCCCAAGACTCCGCCGGTCGACTCGACCCCGGCCGGCGGATCACAACTGAATAGATGTCCGCCGGTCGACTCGACCCCGGTCGGCGGATGGGGAAGAAGAGAGGCAGGGCCCGTGCGGGCCCTGCCTCTCACTCATGAGGGGGGCGTCTTTCGTGCCAAGGCTCCTCGGGCCATGTCGTGATCAGCTCGACGCGGGGTAGATCCCCTCCGTGCAGATCGTGTAGGTCGTGCCGTGGGGGGCGGCCGCCTGGAGGTCCGGAAGGGCGAACGTCGTCCTCCCGTCGCCACCGTGAGTCGTACCGAGCAGGCTGAACAGGGCGGTGTTCTGCGCGATCGAGAGGATCTGCCCCTTGGCCGGGACGCCGTCTCCGCGGGCACCGGCGGTGAGCATCACCGTGCCCATGACGCAGTCAGACCCCCGACCGCTCTGAGCCCATCCCGTGCCCTCGCCGAGCAGGTTGGCTCCCGGACCGGGGGGCCCGGGCGGCCCGGCGGGCCCGGTGGGGCCGGAGGGGCCACGCTCGCCCTGGAGTCCTTGCGGTCCTGCGGGTCCGGGCTCGCCGGTGTCACCCTTGAGACCCGGGTCGCCCTTCTCGCCGGGTGGTCCGGGGACACCCTGCTCGCCCGGGGCGCCGGCGGCGCCTGCCGGACCCTGCTCGCCCGAGGCGCCGGCGGGGCCTGCCGGACCCTGCTCGCCCGCGGCGCCGGCGGGGCCTGCCAGACCCTGCTCGCCGGCCGCTCCGGTGGGGCCGGCCGCGCCCGCCGGACCAGCGGGGCCCTGCTCTCCGACGACGCCGGTGGTGGAGATCCGCGCCAGCTTGGTCCCCTTCGGGCACTTGCCCTTCTTGGCGGCCGAGACGACGACGTCCTTGACGGTCGTGCAGACCTTCACCTGGGCGGGCGAGCTGGCGGAGACGGCGGCGGCGAGGCCGTAGCCGCCGCCGACGAGGACGAGGGACGCGAGGACCGTGGCGGTCGCCCGACTCTTCATGGGGGTCATGGGTCCCAAGCCAACTGAACCAGTCGGGTGGTGCGCCATGGCCTCTTCGGGCCAGATCTAGCGGCGCGCGATGCGTCGACCGCCGGGCTGGCGGGTGGCCCGGGTGGAGGGAGTGGGCGACGGGGGAGGCTGTGACGACTCCGAGGAGGAGGGGGAGGGGGAGGCGCCGGGCGGCTCCGCGGGCGCGGCGACGGTCTCCTCGAGCGCCGTGGCGGCGGCCTCTCGGGAGAGCCCGAGCGCCGCCGTGAGCCGGGAGGCGAGCATGAGTCCGACGAAGAGGCAGGCCATCGCGCCGAAGGCGGCCAGCGCCAGCATCCCCCAGCCTCCGCCGCTGCCCGCGCGGGCCGCGGCGCCGAAGTCGATGGCGGCGTACACGAGGTAGCCCCAGGCGATCACGCAGAGCGTGATGCCGGCGGCGAGCCCCAGGATCGCGGGATTGACCGGCGGCGCCGGACGCGACGGGGCCGCACGCCTCGCACCCGCCCGTTTTCCCGTCGCCACCCGGCCATTGTGTCAGGCCGAGCCAGCCCCGGTACGGCGGTCGCGACACGCCGCAGCGTCGTGCCGGTGGCCGCCACGGAGGGCTCTGACCTGCGGCTTTACCTGACCGTGACCGACTGGTCCGGACGACTTCGAGCAGTTCTCCGGATCGGCTTGCGCGGCTGGGGGACGCGACGTACGGTTACCACTACATCTAGTAGTTACACCGTTGTGGTTTTCCACATGTAGTTCACAAGGGCCGCTCCCCAGCCCACAGCGAAACCCGATTCATCCACAGGAAACAGCCGCTCATCCACAGGCGTTGACCCCTTGAGAGGGGTCTGTCAGTCGCGCCCCGACGGCGGCTGGTCCGACCATGCCACGACCCAGGAGAGGAGACCCCATGCACTGCCCGCACTGCCGGCACACCGACACCCGGGTCCTCGACTCCCGGGTCTCCGAAGACGGCGGCCAGATCCGTCGCCGGCGGACGTGCCAGAGCTGCGGCAAGCGGTTCAGCACCGTCGAGCAGATGCAGCTCCTCGTGCTCAAGCGCTCCGGCGCGACCGAGCCGTTCACCCGCGAGAAGGCGATCCACGGCGTCCGCAAGGCCTGCAAGGGGCGCCCGGTCTCCGAGGACCAGCTCGCCTGCCTCGGCCAGGCCGTCGAGGACGCCCTGCGCAGCGAGGGCGTCGCCGAGGTGCCGGCCCACGAGGTCGGGCTCGCGATCCTGGCCCCGCTGCGCGAGCTCGACGAGGTCGCCTACCTGCGCTTCGCCTCGGTCTACCGCGCGTTCGAGAGCGCGGAGGACTTCGAGGCGGAGATCGCCATGCTGCGCGCCGAGCGGGCCGCGCAGCCCCGGGAGGTCGACGTACCTCCTTCTCCCGTCCCGACGGGATGACCACGATCCGCCCGGCACGTAGTGGGGAAGCTGCGTGCCGGGCGCTCCACCCCAGGAGCAGGAAGCACCCCCTCCCCACCGCACGAGCCGCCGCCAGGTGGCAGCACGACCAGACGCACGACCAGACGCACGACCCACGGCCACAGCCGGACCGACGCAACGACGCCAGGGACTGAGGAGATCCAATGACGAAGACGGTGAACAAGGGGGGCCTGAAGATGCAGCGCATCTTCAGCACCGAAGGCACCCACCCCTACGACGCGATCAACTGGGAGCGCCGCGACGTCGTCCAGACCAACTGGAAGACCGGAGAGGCCGTCTTCGAGCAGCGCGGCGTGGAGTTCCCCGACTTCTGGAGCGTCAACGCCTCCACGATCGTCACCACCAAGTACTTCCGCGGCGCCGTCGGCACCGACGCCCGCGAGTGGAGCCTCAAGCAGCTCATCGACCGGGTCGTGAAGACCTACACCAAGGCCGGCGTCGACCACGGCTACTTCGCGACCGACAAGGACGCGGAGATCTTCGAGCACGAGCTCACCTGGCTGCTGGTCAACCAGTACTTCTCCTTCAACTCGCCCGTCTGGTTCAACGTCGGCACCGCGTCGCCGCAGCAGGTGTCGGCCTGCTTCATCCTCAGCGTCGACGACTCCATGGACTCGATCCTCAACTGGTACAAGGAGGAGGGGTTCATCTTCAAGGGCGGCTCCGGCGCCGGCCTCAACCTCTCCCGCATCCGCTCCTCCAAGGAGCTGCTCAGCAGCGGCGGTACGGCGTCCGGCCCGGTCTCCTTCATGCGCGGCGCCGACGCCTCCGCGGGCACCATCAAGTCGGGCGGCGCCACGCGCCGTGCGGCCAAGATGGTCGTGCTCGACGTCGACCACCCCGACATCGAGGAGTTCGTGCAGACCAAGGCGCGCGAGGAGGACAAGATCCGCGCCCTGCGCGACGCCGGCTTCGACATGGACCTCGGCGGCAAGGACATCACCTCCGTCCAGTACCAGAACGCCAACAACTCCGTCCGCGTCAGCGACGAGTTCATGCGGGCGGTCGAGGAGGGCAAGGAGTTCGGGCTGCGTGCCCGCGACACCGGCGAGGTCATCGAGACCGTCGACGCCCGCGACCTGTTCCGCAAGATCAGCGTCGCCGCGTGGGAGTGCGCCGACCCGGGTCTGCAGTACGACGACACCATCAACGACTGGCACACCAACCCCGAGACCGGCCGGATCACCGCGTCCAACCCGTGCTCGGAGTACATGTCGCTCGACAACTCCTCGTGCAACCTGGCGTCGCTCAACCTGCTGAAGTTCCTCAAGGACGACGACACCTTCGACGCCGACCTCTTCGCCAAGGCGGTCGAGTTCATCATCACCGCGATGGACATCTCGATCTGCTTCGCCGACTTCCCGACCGAGTCGATCGGCCAGACCACGATCGACTACCGCCAGCTCGGCATCGGCTACGCCAACCTCGGCGCCCTGCTGATGGCGATGGGCCTGGGCTACGACTCCGAGGGTGGCCGCAGCATGGCCGCCGCGATCACCAGCCTCATGACCGGCACGTCGTACCGCCGCTCCGCCGAGCTGGCGAAGGTCGTCGGCCCCTACAACGGCTACGCCCGCAACGCCGACGCCCACAAGCGCGTCATGCGCAAGCACCAGGCCGCCAACGACCAGGTGCGCGTGCTGCACACCGAGGACGGCCGCGTGCACAAGCTGGCCACCAAGGCGTGGGCCGACGTGATCAAGCTGGGCGAGAGCAACGGCTTCCGCAACGCGCAGGCCTCCGTGCTCGCGCCGACCGGGACCATCGGCTTCATGATGGACTGCGACACCACCGGCATCGAGCCCGACTTCTCCTTGGTGAAGTTCAAGAAGCTCGTCGGCGGCGGCTCGATGCAGATCGTCAACCAGACCATCCCGCGGTCGCTCAAGAAGCTCGGCTACCAGCCGGAGCAGATCGAGGCGATCGTCGCCTACATCGGCGAGCACGGCCACGTGATCGACGCGCCCGGCCTCAAGCCCGAGCACTACGAGGTCTACGACACCGCGATGGGCGCCCGCGCGCTCGCCCCCATGGGCCACGTGCGGATGATGGCGGCCTGCCAGCCGTTCCTCTCCGGCGCCATCTCCAAGACGGTCAACCTCCCCGAGAGCGCGACGGTCGAGGAGATCGAGGACGTCTATATGCAGTCCTGGAAGCTGGGGCTCAAGGCGACCGCGATCTACCGCGACAACTGCAAGGTCGGCCAGCCGCTCTCCGACGGTGGCGGCAAGGCCAAGAAGGACGCCGCCGACGCGGCGGCCGCCAAGGCCGAGGTCGAGACCAAGGTCGTCGAGAAGGTCGTCTACGCCCCGACCCGCAAGCGGCTCCCCAAGTCGCGCATCTCCCGGACCACGTCGTTCACCGTGGGCGGTGCCGAGGGCTACATGACCTCCGGCGCCCACGACGACGGCGAGCTCGGCGAGGTCTTCCTCAAGCTCGGCAAGCAGGGCTCGACCCTGGCCGGCGTGATGGACGCCTTCTCGATCGCGGTCTCCATCGGCCTGCAGTACGGCGTCCCGCTGGAGACCTACGTCTCGAAGTTCACCAACCTGCGCTTCGAGCCCGCCGGCCTCACCGACGACCCCGACGTCCGGATGGCGCAGTCGATCATGGACTACATCTTCCGCCGCCTCGCCCTGGACTACATGTCCTTCGACGACCGGTCGATGCTCGGCATCTACTCTGCCGAGGAGCGCCAGCGCCACCTCGAGACCGGCTCCTACGAGCCGATCGTCGAGATCAGCGAGGCTGAGTCCCTCAAGACCCACGACGCCGCGTCGGTGGTTGAGGAGGGCGACGCAGGAGCCCGTCTCGAAACCACCTCGCTGGCGGACGTCGAGACCAAGGACACCCACGGCGCCGAGGCGCGCGAGGTGCCCGCGAAGCCGACCACCGGCGAGGCGCACACCTCCGCCGAGCTGTTCGAGAAGCTCACCGGTACGGCGGTCGACTCGCCGCTGTGCATGACCTGCGGGACCAAGATGCGTCCGGCTGGCTCGTGCTACGTGTGCGAGGGGTGTGGCAGCACCTCGGGTTGCAGCTGATCTTCAGCCATCAGTCCGGCCCGGTCTCCCGCGAGGGAGGCCGGGCCGGCCTGCTTTCTGGAGATGACGCTCCAGGGGCGGCGCATCGCGCGGTGAGACGGCGAGTCCCAGGTGGGAGCGCCACTGGTGTCAGCGCAACGGTTGGCCCTTCGTGTAGATGTCGTCCCCGGCGATCTGGGGGTAGGAAGTGCCGCCCCACGTGTACTGACCGTGGACGTTGGCGCCGAAGTTGACGACCTTCGTCCCCTTGGTCAGCGACCCCATGCAGTCCCACGGGATGGTGATCGTGGTCTTGCTGGGTGCGTACTTCACGACGCCGCGGCCGCACTTGGGCTTCTTGCGGCCGGTCTCGAAAGCAGAGAAGAAGACGCCGTCCTTGTAGTTGCTCCAGGTCAGAGCGACGCCGGTGTAGCCGTAGTCCTTGATCTTGCTGGAGAAGGACGCGCGGAAGTCCTGCCTGACGGCGTTCTCCGCGTTGCCGTCGGCGTAGACGCCGCCGGTGCGAATCGTGATCTTCACCGTCTTCTTCGACACCTCGACGACGGCCTTGCGGATGTCGACGGCCTGCGTCAGCTCGGAGCTCAACACGAACTCCGGGGTGTTGGGGGAGGAGGCGGGCACGTCCCCGACCTCGTCGGTGTAGGTGGTGGTGCCCGCGTGCGCGGGGGCGACGGTCAGGGCGAGGGTCGCCACGGCCATGAGGGTCACGGCGCGGGTGTGGAGCGGGATCTTCACGAAGCCTCCGGGTGCAAAGGGTGCGGACGTGCGTCTCGTCGCGCGGTACCTCGCGCACGATAAACGGCGGAGGGGCGTTTGGTCGGTGAAATGCACACGACGCAGATGTGACGGGGTGACGGTTCGCGGCCCTGACCCTGTGACCTCGGACAACCCGCCGCCATTGAGGCCACGTCGCACGTGCCGCTCGCGGACCGGGGAGTGACTACGGGGCCACCGCGGAGGCGTGGTTGTAGAAGTCCATGGGCATCGGAGTCTTGAGTCGCCAGGTGATCGCGATGGGGCGGTCGCCGGTATGGCTGACATAGGTCGCGGGCCCGAGGAACAGGTACGGCGCAGTGCCGAACTCGTCCTTCGGCTCCTGGCGGGCGAAGAGCAGCACGGTGCTCGAGCCGCTGAGGTAGCGCTGCCCCGTCTTCGACTTCACCGACGTCGTGGACTGCGACTCCCAGTGGAACAGGTCCCTTGAGATCGGATAGTCGGCGTACATGGTCGTGGGGGAGTAGTCGGCCTCGGACTTCTTCAAGGTGATGAAGAAGGCGTCCACGTTGAGGTCGGGGAGGTAGAGCACTCCTTCGCGGAAGCTGTTCGGCAGGCGCGGGAAGTCCAGGGCCGCCAGGATCTCTTCCCGCTGGTAGCGAGCGTGCACGTGCAGCGGGACCCTAGCGAGGGCGCCCTCGAGGGGAAGGGGCACGTGCCGCGCCGCCTGGAAACTCAGGTCGACGACCGTCGAGATCTCGGCGCGCGTGGCGACCTCGCGGCGTACGGCGTCGAAGCCTGACTCGACGCTGTCGAAGCCCCCGCCGTCGGACCAGAGCGAGTAGTAGAGCATCCGTGCCAGACGCTGCTCCTTGGGCGAGAGGTCGGCGTACCGGTCGTCGTCCTCGGCGAGGAAGCGGCGGTAGAACGACGCCCGAACCGGGTCGTCGACGTGGGCGAAGGCACGGACGCGTTTGAGCAGCCGCTCCTCCAAAACCGAGCCAGGGAGGCTGGGCAAGCCGGCGTCCTTGCGGAGCTTGGTCCAGGAGTGACTGCCGCGTCGAAGGACGTCGCTGAGGTCGAGCCCCGATCCCTCAAGGAACGCTCCCAGGTTGTCGTCCTTGCGGTGCCGCAGTTGCGAGACGATCTGCGTCCAGCGGTAACCGAGCTGCGACTTGAGGTTCTCCAGCACGACCTGTTGGGTCTGCCGGTCCAGCCGGACCTGGCATCCCGAGGGCAGGAACGGGAAGTCCTCGCGGACTGCGCGTTCGAGTTCCTTGCCGTGCAGACCAGTGAGCGCTGCGAAACGGCTGCCGAAGTCGAACTCCTTGCGGTGATATCCGACGAAGTCGAGCACGGTGAGCACGGCCTTGTCGTGGGTGCGGCGGAGTCCGCGCCCGAGCTGCTGCATGAAGATCGTCGAGCTCTGGGTCGGCCGGAGGAACAGCACCGTGTCGACGTCCGGGATATCGAGGCCCTCGTTGAAGACTTCCACGGTGAAGAGCACGTTGACCCGAGCGTGGCGCAGGTCCTGGAGTGCCTGCGCCCGCTGATCCGACGGAGTCTCCCCGGTCACCGTCCTGGCGGGGATACCCGCGTCGTTGAAGACGCGGGTCATGTACTCCGCGTGTGCGACGCTGACGCAGAAGCCCAGGGCCTTCATGTGCCCGACGTCGCTGATCTTGTCCCGCACGGCGGCGAGGACGATGCGGGCGCGGGCGTCGTTACCGGTGAAGACGTTGTCGAGTTGAGACTCGTCGTACTTGCCCCGAGACCAGGTGATCGCGCGCAGGTCGGTGCCGTCGGCCACGGCGAAGTAGTGGAACGGGCACAGCAGGTCGGCGCCCAACGCGTCCCACAGCCGCAGTTCCGCGGCGGTCCTCCCCTCGAAGAAGGAACGCACGTCGACACCGTCGGCGCGCTCGGGGGTGGCGGTCAGGCCGAGCAGTTCGCGCGGCTCGAGGTGTTCGAGGAGCCGGCGGTAGGTGCGTGCTTCGGCATGGTGGAACTCGTCGATGACGACGACGTCGAAGGCATCCGCGGGGATGTTGGCGACGCCGTACGAGGTGAGGGACTGGACGCTCGCGAAGACGTGCTTCCAGCGCTCGGGTCGTTGCCCTCCGACGTACAGCTCGCCGAAGCTACCGTCGCCCAGGACCTCGCGATAGGTCCGCAGGGACTGCTCCAGGATCTCTCGCCGGTGGGCGACGAAGAGCAGGCTGGGCTGTGTGCCCGCAGCCCGGGCGAGGTTCCGGTAGTCCAACGCCGCGATCACGGTCTTGCCCGTTCCCGTGGCCGCCACGACCAGATTGCGATGACGGTCGTGCAGGACCCGCTCCACTTCGAGGGCGTCGAGCATCTCCTGCTGGTAGGGGTAGGGGCGCACGTCGAGATTGGTGAGCGTGATCGTGACCCGGTCCGACGCCTTGATGCCCTTGGCTTCCAGGAGGGCGTCGTCCAGCCGGTCCCCATCGACGTCGGGGTCGTACGACTCGAACTCGGGACTGTTCCAGTACGAGTCGAACGTCGCCTTGAACTTGGTGAGCAGGCTGGGAGTGGCGGCCGTGCTGAGCCGGACGTTCCACTCGACTCCTTCGAGCATGGCGGAGGTGGTGAGGTTGGACGACCCGACATAGGCGGTGTCGAAGCCGGTACGACGGCCGAACAGCCACGCCTTCGCGTGCAAGCGCGTGCGTCGCGCGTCGTACTGGATCTTCACCTCGGCGCCGAAGTCACGGACGAGACGATCGAGGGCCCGTCGCTCGGTTCCGCCGATGTAGGTGGTGGTGATGACGCGGATGGGGACGCCCGACTGATGGGCCAGCTCAAGCTCCTTCTCGATGAGGCGGAGCCCGTGCCACATGACGAACGCGCACAGCAGGTCGATGGAGTCGGCTGAGCCGATCTCGGCCCGCAGTTCGGACGCAAGGCTCGGTTCGCCGTGCGCGTTGGTGAGGAGAGCCGCGTCGTTCAGCGGAGTCTTGGGGCGCTGCTGCGCGCGAGGCTCGATGCCGGGACCGGCAGGCGGAAGCACGGCGTGCAACTCCTGCACGGGGGCGAGCACCGGATCGGTCTGGATCTCACCGATCGATCGGAGGATCGCGTTGGCGGTGGACAACCGGGCGGTCGGGTCCTTCACCGACGCCAGCTTGCGCAGCAGTGCCGTCGAGACGTGACGAGCCAGGACGTGCGCCTGGTCCCCCTCGTCGACCTTTGCGAGCTCGACGTGCGCGGGCGTGCCGGGCAACCGCGCCTCAAGCTGTTCGGTGAGCAGCGCTTCGTAGAGCCCTGCTGGCAGAGCGTCGTCGGTGTCGTGCGGCACGGCTCAGGAGCTTGCCAGGCACACGTGCTGAGGGTGGTCGAAAGTGCAGAACCTTCTACGCCTGGTGAGACGCGAGCAGGTCCACGGCCGGGATGTCCGCGGGTGCCCAGTCGAGCTGCGCAAGCTCTCCAGTGGGCAGCCACTTCATCGCTGTGTGTTCACTCAGCGTGGGCGTCCCGGAGAGAAGGTCGCAGTGAAACGTCGTGAGGCTGATGGTCGCGAACTCGTAGGGATAGACGGTCGTCGTGACTTTGGCTCGGGCCGCGATGTCACACGACAACTCTTCCCGGATCTCGCGGATCAGAGCGTCGATCGGCTCCTCACCGGGCTCGACCTTCCCGCCGGGAAACTCCCACATGCCGGCCAGAGCGCCGCCAGGACCACGTTGGACGCACAGGATCCTTCCCCCGGACGTGATGACGGCTCCCACCACGTTGATCTGCTTGGCCACGTCTCCCTTTCCTTGCGGCGCTTGATATCTCATCCATTCAGTACGGCGTGGGAGATCAGGTGATCCAGCTTGCGGATGTCGACGCCCTTGTTGAGCTTGATCTTGATGTGCCCTGCGCGGGTCCACAACTCCATCTCGGCGTTGAAGTCCAGCAACTTGCCGGCGTTCTCGGACGACCACATGTTGATCGCGGAGTAGGGCAGCGAGTAGATCTCGACCTTCTTGCCGGTAAGCCCCTGGGCATCGCGGACGATCAGGCGTTGTTCGTGAAGACCGCGGAGTCGCGAAAGGTCTTGTACGCCGCCCATGCCTGTTCCCCGTCAACGAGGATCGGTCCGATGTCCTCGGGAATGGGGCACTCGGAGACGAAGGTCCAAGCGGTGATGGTGGCGGTCGACGAGTCCATGTGTTCCCCCTAGTAGTCATGGATGAACGACGTTATCGCTGCTCCCCCGGATCAGGGGCTGTTCGCGAAAAGCGCCACGCGGTGCGTGGAACTGCGTCTGTCGGCGGTGACACGGGGTCGGCTACGCAGTCGGCCGGCTTGGGGTGAGTCGAGGCCGGGACGACCCGCCCGAGCGGCGCGCCGTCGCCCTCCACCGTGGGCACGACGGCGCGCAGCAGTGTGGACTGCGCGAGGTCGAGGTCTGCCCGCAGCAGGGGGCGCCCCGCCATGAGCACGGGCACCCGGAAGCCCGACGCGCCGACGTACGCCGCGGGGTGGGGGACGTGCTCACCGTTCTCCATGACCACGCGTCCCTCCTCGAGGAGGACGAGGTGGTACCTCCCGACGCTGCGGCCCTCGACGCGGTCCAGCTCGTGCAGTTCGGCGCCGTCGACCATCATCATCACGGCCTCCTCGACGTGGCCGGGGGCGGCGACGAGGGTGACGGGGGTGTGTCCCGCCCTGGTCTCCCCGGTGCACCAGGCTGACGCCAGGTCCGTCATCGTGGCGGCGAGGTGGACCGCCGGCAGGGGCGTGCCGTTCCGCAACACCTTGCCGGGGCAGGCGTTGGACCCGTAGCCGAGCAGGGGCACGCGCTCCGACAGCGGAGTGGCCTCCCGCTCGGCGAGCCAGGCGTCCAGGCAGCGCGCACCGGCGTCGTCCTCGACGCACCACCCGCTCGGCTGTGAGTCGTCGGGCCGCACCGGCCAGCAGAGGCCGTCGGTGTCGATGACGAACGAGCCCGCCGGCCGCTCGCCGGGGTAGGGGGAGGGCGCGTAGCTCGCGGCGGGCTCGCCGGGCACGAGGCGGCGCACCGGGTCGTGCTCGCCGACTGCGGGCGTCCACCCGAGGTGGGACTCCATGAGGTCCTGCACGAGGCCGCGTTCATGCAGCCCCACGGCGAGGGCCAGTCCGTGGTCAGCCCGGTGCCAAGTGGCGGGCCGCTCGGGGGCGCCGTCCCCGTCGGGGCGGAAAAGCAGGGTGCCGTCGACGTCGCGGACGCCGTACTCCCACACTCCCGGTCCGTCGGGGCCCTCCGACGGGGGCTCGGCGTTCGGGTCCCAGCTGACGAGCGGGGCGATGACCAGCCACCGTCCGTCGGTGCCCCGGACCTCGGCGGTCGCGAGCCCGTCACGGTCGCCCAGCTCGGCGGTCGCGCCGTCGGCGCGCACCGCCTGCACGACGGCGACCGCGGCGAGGCGCTGGGCCTCCGCGAGGTCGTGCTCGGCGGTCGCGCGGACCAGCTCGGCCATGCGCTCGAGGTGGGCGTGCTGCATCGTGGCTCCTCTGGCCCGGGGGTGGTCGAAGGGGTCGCTCATGAACCTCTCATCCACGACAAGGGACGCACGACCGGTTCGGGCGAACCCGCCCGTCCTGTCGGCGTCCGCCCCTAACGTCAGCGGCATGGATGAACGTCTCTTCGGCGGCCGGGTGAGCCTCAAGGTCGGTGACACGGTGCGGGGTCAGTGGGCCCTGCCGTCGTGGGAGCCCGTCTCGGCGGGTCGACTGCCCTACGCCGGCCTGCACGTCCCGGAGTCGTGGGTGCCGAGCCGGTTGTGCCGGTTCATCCCCTACGACCGGGGGTGGGTCGTGCAGCTGGGCCGGCCACGGGCCACGGTGGCCAGCCGCTACATCGGCCAGCACACCTTCGGCAGTCGGGCGATGGTGGCGCTGCAGCCGGGGCGGGCGCTGATGACGTTCCCCGAGCTCGACGACCACCTCTACCTCCAGGTCGTGATCGGCGCGGGGGAGGGCGAGGGGTTGCAGGTCCTGCAGGACCAGCCCGAGGTGCGCGGGGAGGAGCCGCGGACGGCGTACGCCGTCGGCCTGGTCGACATCCCCGAGGCGCACCGTCGCATCCTGGCCGTCGCCTACCTGCACCTGCTCACCCGCCAGGCCAAGCCGAAGAACGTCGCTCTGACAGCGGGGCAGCGGCTCGGCAAGAGCGAGCAGGCCGTCAAGAACGTGCTCACCAAGACCCGCGACCACGTCAACCGCGAGCGGTGGCTCGACCTGCGCGACACCGACCACCTCGGGCACTACCTCGTGCGGCTGACCCGCACCATCACGCTCGCCGACCTGCCGCCCGAGGTCCTCGAGGGGTTACCCGGGTAAGCGGGCGAAATCGGCCCTCTTCGGCACAGTCCTCCACGTCGGCCCCACCGGGCCGGGGAGAAGGAGGACGACATGACTCTGCACATCGGCCGCGGTACCACCCGCGGCGCCATGACGGTGTTCCCGCTGTGGAGCGCCGAGGGCGGTCCCGACCGCTACACGCTCGACCCGCGCCACCTGGTGGTCAGCGAGATGCACGACGGCCCCGACGTCGGTCGGCTGATGGTGGGCAACGCCGGCGACAAGGCGGTCCTGGTGCTGGAGGGCCAGCTCTTCGAGGGCGGCTGGCAGCACCGGATGGCGACCCGGCCCGTCATGGTCGGGGCGGGCCAGCGCATCGCCGTCGAGGTCGCCTGCGTGGAGCAGGGTCGCTGGGGCGGCGGGCGCGCGCAGCGCACCGTCGGGCGTCGTGCGACGCCCTACATCCGCGAGGCGGTGCGCGGCCACGCGGACGTCCAGGGTGAGGTGTGGGAGCGCGTCGCCCGGCACACCGCCGGCACCGACAACCCGACCACCTCGTTCGTGCGCCACCTCGACGAGCGGACGGCCAGCGTGGACTGGTCGGACTACCGGCTCCTGCCCGGACAGTCCGGCGTGCTCATCGGTGTCGGCGGTCAGCCCTACGTTGGCGAGGTGTTCTCCAGCCAGCGGCGGCTCCGCGTCCAGCTCGACGCGATCCTGCGCGCCGCGGCCCTCGACGCGTGGCACGCCCCGGGGGTGCCGACGCCGGGTCGCCGCGCGCGCCGCTTCGTCGACCGCTTCGAGGCGGCGGCCCTCGGCGACCGCCGTCCCGCCGGCGAGGCGGAAGAGATCGCCGGACGCACGCCGTACGTCGACGCCTCCACGCTGCGCTGGCAGGGGCGTGACGTGCACAGCCGGATGACCAACGTCCGCCACCCGATGCTGGTGGCGGGATGAGAGGGGGAGCGATGAGCACGGTGCGCGAGCTGCTGCGGCAGGTCAGAGACGGAGAGACGACGGCCGAGGAGGTGGCGCCCCAGATCGCGCGGATCATCCGCGAGGGCAGTGCCCGGCGGGCTGCCGAGACCGAGGGGCTGACCCACGTCGAGGTCATCCACATGAAGATGGAGGGGATGCTCGACGACGACCCCTCCGACACGTTCGTCCCGGTGCAGGCGGCGTACTTCGCCGACGAGCTCACCGACGAGCAGTACGCCGTCATCACCGCCGCCGTCGTGGGGGAGGAGCGTTGAGGTGGGCGTCTGCCCAGGTCGACCGCGGCGTCGGCGCCCTGCTCGCCTCGGCGGCGGGTGACGCGCTGGGAGCCGGCTACGAGTTCGGCTCCGCCGCGTACGACGGGTGGCCCGCGATGATCGGCGGCGGCCTCGGGGGTTTCGCGCCCGGCGAGTGGACCGACGACACCGCGCAGGCCGTGGCGATCGCCCGGGTCGCCGCCACCGGCGCCGACCTGCGCTCCGAGCAGGCGCTCGACGCGATCGCGCAGGGCTTCGCTGACTGGTACGCCGAGGGCCCGCCCGACGTGGGCATCCAGACCGCCCAGGTGCTGCGGGCCGCCGGACGCACCCCCACCGGCGCACAGATGACGGCCGCCGCGCGGGAGCTGCACGAGCGGTCGGGGCGCAGCGCCGGCAACGGGTCCTTGATGCGGACCGCGCCGGTGGCGCTCGCCCACCTCGACGACCCCGTGGCCCTCGTCGAGGCCGCGATGGCGGTCTCGGCGCTGACCCACCACGACCCGCTCGCGGGGCAGGGCGCGGCGCTGTGGTGCCTGATGATCCGCCACGCCGTCCTCACCGGGGAGCTGCCCACGGCCGACGACGTCCTGCCGCACGTGCCCGACCGCGAGCGGTGGGCCGAGGTGCTCGGTGAGGCCGAGGAGCGCGACCCCTCCCACTTCGCGCAGAACGCGTGGGTGGTCGGTGCGCTCCAGGCCGCGTGGTCGGCGATCGTCCACACGCCCGTGCCCGAGGCGATGCCGTGCCGGCACCTCCAGGAGTCGCTCGCCACGGCGATCGGGATCGGCCACGACACCGACACCGTCGCCGCCATCGCCGGTGCCCTCCTCGGAGCCCGCTGGGGAGCCAGCGCGCTGCCGCAGGAGTGGCAGGCGCCGCTGCACGGCTGGGGGGTCCAGGGCCGACGCGGCGCCGCCGAGCTGGTCTCGATGGCGACGCTCACCCTCCACGGTGGGCAGCCGCCGCCGGGGAGCCGGTGGCCGTTGGCCGAGCGGGTGGAGTACGCCGGCTACGTGGGCGCGGACACCTTCGTCCCGCATCCGCTGGTCGACGGGATGTGGATCGGCGGCGCCCTGGCGCTGGACGACCTCCCCGACGAGATCGACGCCGTCGTGAGCCTCTGCCGGGTCGGCACCGCGCAGGTCCCCGACCACGTCGACGGCCACGCCGTCCGCCTGCTCGACACCGTCGCCGACGACAACCCCAACCTCGAGTTCGTCATCGACGACGCCGCCCGCACCGCCCTGCGACTGCGGGACGCCGGGCGCCAGGTCTACCTGCACTGCGTCGCCAGCCACAGCCGCACGCCGACGGTCGCCGCGTGGGTGGGCGTGCTGGCCGGTCACTCGCTGGAGGAGTCCCTCGACGCGGTGCTGGGCGTGTTGCCCGCCGCTCGGCCGCAGGGGTTCCTGGTGGACGCGTTGCGCGCGCTCGACGGTTCGGCTGCGGCGGAGGGTCGCCCCGGCCGACACTCGACGGATGGACGACACGATGAGCACGGGTGAGCTCGTCCCGCCGCGGGAGTGGCGCGGGGCACCGGACGACCTGGTCAGGACCGAAGGAGGCCAACGGCTCCACGTCCCTGCCTGCCCCCATCTGGCGAGCGACGTGCGGACGGCCACCGAGGACGAGCGGGCGGAGATGCCGGTCTGCACGTGGTGCCGGGCCGAGCTGGACGGCAACGGGAGGACCTACCTCAAGGACCTGGCGGACGCGGTGCAGCGGTTCGGTGTGCCGGTGGCCAACCAGGAACGGGTGATGGCTGCGATGCGCGGGGTCGAGCACGACTCCCTGTGGATGCCCAACAGCCGGTCCTACGTGGCTCTCGGCAGGGACGGGCAGGCTCGCGCCTGGTTCGGCAAGACCTACGCGCAGCCGTCCCGGGACGAGGTCGTCGGGTTCCCCGACTACGTGGCTGGAGGTCGGGACGGAAGCCGAGGGGGCGACGCGCTCCGGGGCGACGTCTGCCCGGAGCACTTCATCGAGCGGCCCGTCACCGGGTCCTGCGAGCAGTGTGACTAGCTGACTCCCGGTCCAGACCGGTCCTGCGAGACGCCGAGAATTGTCGGTGGTCGTTCCTACTGTCGGAGGTGAGGGGAAGGGGGTCGGGGATGGGCGAGGAGCTGGTGCGTCGCTGGGACGACGCGGTGGAGACGGCGTGGCGGGAGCTCCGGCAGCGGGTGGCCGACCGACTCGCCGGGATGGACGAGGACATGATCGTCGGGCTCGCGACGTGGGAGGAGCCGGGCGTGGCGACCGGCGAGATCGTGCCGCTCTGCGACGCGACTCTGGCCGGCGACGTGCTGCGCGTCGAGGTCAACAGCAACCACTACCTGCCCGACGACCGACAGCTCGACGACGCCCAGCAGCGGGCCCTGATAGCGCTGGGCTACCACCCGCCGGCGGCCACCGACCCGGCGGAGGGCGAGACCTGCTTCTGGGTCGACCTGGAGCGGCGCGAGGCCGACCGGGCGGCCGTGATGCTCGTCCGGGCGGTGCGCGAGGTCCACGGCCTCCCGCACCCCGTCTACCTCGAGACCATGGGGCTCGAGGAGGACGAGGCCGTGTCCGTGAGCCGCGGTCGGGGCGGCGACGAGGGCCCCGACCTGCACCGGCCGATCTTCCCGCGCGACGTCGACGAGCTGCGCGCCGGCGTCGAGCTGGCGGTGGGGGAGCTCTACGCCGTGATGCCCGACTGGGACGAGGACGGCGACCTCCCGCTCGCCACGGCCCACGGCCGGGTCTGGGTCTTCGTCTCCCCGCAGCGGCCGCGGGTGCTGCTGCACTGCTGGTTGGTCGACGAGGTCGAGGACACGACCCGTGCGCTGCTCGAGGTCAACATGCTCAACGCCCGCGAGGCCGGGCTGACCTTCGCCTTCCGCGAGGGCGGGATCGCGGTCTCCCGCGAGCTGGACCTCACGGCGCTGGTGCCGGCGGTGCTGAAGCAGGAGCTGGAGCGGCTCTTGAGCCAGGTCGACCAGTGGGGCAGCGACCTCGTCGCTCGGCTCGGCGGCCGACGTCTCGACGACGACGTGGTGCAGCCCGCCCCCGCCGGGCCGTCTCGGAGGATCCCTCCCCGGCCGCCGGCGCAGACGTCCCAGTACCGCACGGCGTACGGCGTGATGCTCGAGCTCGAGAAGCAGGAGCGCGGCTCGGTCAGCCCCACGACGATCCTCAGGATCTTCGGGCGGGACCAGGAGATGCTGCTCGAGGCGACCCGGGAGGTCGACGCCCAGGTGCGTCGCTGGAAGCGGCGAAAGCGGACGGCGGTGGAGAAGGGCGACACCGCGGGGGAGTCGCTGGCGGGTGCGCGGATCGCGATGTTCCGCGACCTGCGGCACCGCCTGCGGCAGGCCCTGCGACTGACGGTCGAGACGCCGCAGCGCAAGGTTCCCCACGACCAGCTGGCCCTCTTCGACGAGGACGAGTGCGACCACCCGCGGTGACCCGACGGATTCCGGCGAACCGCCCCCGCCACCTCCCGGTCGCTGGGAGGGTCGAGACATGGTGCGTCTGATTCCCGAGTCACCGACCTTCCAGACCCCGTCGGAGGAGCGGGTCTGGGAACGGCTGCGTGACGTGCTCGGCCCCGACGACGTGCTGCTCGCCAACCTCCGGCTCACCGACGCCGACAAGGACGTCGAGGCCGACCTGGTCGTCCTGATGCCCGGGGTGGGCGTCCTCGTCCTCGAGGTGAAGGGCGGCAGCGTGCAGGTGGAGCCCGACGACGCGGTGGGCCACACGTGGTGGATCCAGCGCCAGGGCCAGCGACGCCGGATCGACCCGGTCGAGCAGGTGCGCGTCGCCAAGCACGCGCTGAAGCGGTACGTCGAGCAGCACCCGCGTGGGGGAGCGCCGCGGCGGGTGACGTGGGGGCACGGCGTCGTCACGCCGTACACGGTCTTCGACCCGGACTTCACGGTCCCCGAGCTGCCGCGCTGGGCGCTGCACGACAAGGACGACCTCGCCGACCTCGGCGACCGGGTCCGCAACAATGCGTGGTGGATGGCGCACGGTCAGCGGCCGCCCACCCACGACGACGTCGAGGTGATCACCGACGTGCTCGCCGGGAGGTTCCCGACGCCCTACGACGTCAACGCGGAGTCCGACGACCGGGCCGACACCTTCGACCGCCTCACCATGGAGCAGTCCACGATCCTGCGTGTCACGCGGCTGCTCCACCGGGTCGAGGTCCGCGGTGGCGCCGGCAGCGGCAAGACGGTGCTCGCCCTGCAGCAGGCCAAGGACCTCACCCGGGGCGGCCATGGCCTGCCCCGCCAACGGGTGGCCCTGCTCTGCTACTCCATCGGCCTCGCCGAGCACCTCAAGCGGCAGGTCGCCTCGTGGGACCGCCGGCACCGCCCGGCTTTCGTCGGCACCTTCCACGAGTTCGGCCGTCAGTGGGGCGCTGACGAGGGGGACCGGACCGACAGCGAGTTCTGGGAGGAACGGCTCCCGGCCCAGATGGCCGAGCTCGCCGCCGCGCTCCCCGACGGCAAGAAGTACGACGCCGTCATCGTCGACGAGGCGCAGGACTTCGCCGACTCCTGGTGGACGCCGGTGCTGGGCTCGCTGCGCGACGAGGAGGAGGGCGGCCTCTTCGTGTACTCCGACGAGAACCAGCGGATCTTCGCCCGTTTCGGCCGGCCGCCGGTCGCGCTGGTCCCACTCGTCCTCGACCACAACCTGCGCAACACCCGGCAGATCCACGAGTCCTTCGGTCCGCTGGCGCCGAGCCGGATGTACTCCCGCGGCGGCGACGGCCCGGCCGTGCGGTTCGTCGAGAGCACCCGCGAGGAGGCGACGAGCGCGGCCGACGACGAGGTGGAGCGGCTGCTCGACGAGGGCTGGGAGCCGCGGCACGTCGCCCTGCTGACCACCGGCCACCGCCACCCCATCCAGGTCGAGCGGACGGCGTTCCACGACCAGGAGGGTTACTGGAGGACCTACTGGGACGACGACGTCTTCTACGGCCACGTCCTCGGCTGCAAGGGGCTCGAGCGTCGCGCGGTCGTGCTCTGCCTCAACGAGGACGGCGCCCGCGACCGCGCCCGGGAGCGCCTCTACGTCGGGATGTCGCGGGCCACAGACGTCCTCGTGGTCGTCGGCGACCCCGAGGTCGTGCGGCGCGTCGGCGGGGAGGACGTCGCCAAGCGGCTCGGCGTCCCGACCGGCCCACCCCCACCCCGTTGACCGCTGCGCGGCCACGGTCCAGAGATTTCGTGGAACCACGGGCGGCCACCGTCCAGCGCTGGGAGGCTCGTGGCCCCGCGTACGCGCACGCACCAGGGGGATCCCTTGCCCGTCATTCGTCCCACCCTCGCGGCGGCGAGCATGCTGCTCGCCCCGTTCCTGCTCGCCTGCGGCGCCGAGGACCCTGCGGGGCAGCCGCTGGCCGAGCCCGCAGGGGGCGAGTCCGCTGCCGGCAGCCCTGCCGCCGGCTCGACCCCCGATCCGACCTCCGGTTCGACCACCGACGCACCCCCCGGCGACCCCGCCGAGAGCGAGGACGGCACCGTCGCGCAGGCCTCCCTCACCGACGAGCAGGCGCAGCTGCACGCCGACGTCCTGCTGTTCGAGGAGGTCGCCGTGGCCGAGGCGGGTGAGGGGTTCGGCGGCAGGTTCGGGAGTCTCACCGACGGCACGGCCGACCACTTCGAGGTGGCGGCTCCCCGGGTCGCCGTCGCCGACCAGTTCGCGATCGAGTGGGCCAACGGCAAGGTCACGACGTACACCCTGTCCACCGACTCGGGCGAGCAGATGACCTGGGAGGGCGGGTCGGTCTTCCTGGAGGTGCCCGTCGACCAGCCGGAGGACGCCGACCTCACCGCGGGGGCGGAGAAGCTCAGGGCGGCGATCGAGGAGTGGATCGCGACCTACGACGAGATCCCGTCCGTGGACTCCGGCTTCGGCGACCTCACCCTGGCACCGGGCATGTTCGACGAGTACGACGCCGAGGAGGTCGAGCTCGAGCTCCCCGACGGCCTCGAGCCGGGCGGCTGGTCCCGGGTGAACGACTCCTACGAGGTCGGGCTCGAGTCGGAGGCCACCGACGAGAGCGCGGTCGTCGACCAGGACGGCGTCCGCTTCTTCCGCACGCACCGGGTCGTCTGACTCCGCCTCACACCGCGAACTCGACCCACAGCGGGTAGTGGTCGCTGATCCGCCAGGAGACCTGCGCCCGGGTCAGGTCGCGCAGGGCGTGCGGCACGAAGTCGAAGCTGCCGCCGTGCCGCGTGTAGCGCAGCCCCTCCAGCAGCGAGGGCAGGTCGGGGTCGGTCGGGTCGCTGAACCACGCGACCTGGTCGTAGAAGTGCTGTCCGGCGTCCTCGGCGAAGATCGTCCGCGGGACGTGGTTGAGCTCGGCCGGCGGCCAGAGCCCGGTGGAGACGAAGGCGTCGAAGAGGGGGTCGTCGATCCGGTCGAGGTTGAAGTCGCCCAGGACGAGGAGGTTGCGGTTCCAGTCCTGCGGCCGCTCGGCCCAGCGGCGCATCCAGCGCGCGAACGCCGTCAGCTCGGCGATCCGGTCGCCCGGCGACTCGCCCCACACCACGTGGACCGTCGTGAGGATGAACTCCGTCTCCCCGCGCACGAACCCCGCGGCGTACGGCGTCCGCGCGAACTGGTCGCTCGGCCCGTCGGCACCGGGCGGCAGGACGATCTCCCCGACCAGCCCCGACGGGGTCACCCGGTCGGCGTCGTAGACGAAGGCGAGCCGCTCCCCGTTGCCGGCGTCGCCCTCCGTGACGTCGGAGGCGATCACCCGGTAGCGCGGCCCGAGCTGGGTGAGCAGCGAGAACAGGGCCCGGGCGTTGCGCCGCGTCTCCTGGACGGCGGTGACGTCGAACCGCTCCACCACGGCCGCGATGCACGTCAGGGCGTGCCAGTCCCGCTTGGGGCTGTCGCGCTCCCCGGCGCGCCACTTGGGGGTCAGGTCGCTGAAGGCCCGCAGGTTCCACGTCCCGATCAGCAGGTTGGCGTCGTCCTTGCCCGGGACCTGCTCGTCGAGGGCTGAGTGCAACCTGTCCAGGTCGTCCGCGAGCTCGGGCGGCGCGGGGGCGGACGGTGGCGCGTAGTGGCTCATCCGGCCCCCTGGGAAGTCGACCGACCAACCCTCACCACGGTAGTCCGCGCCGTGCTTGCCGGACAGCCCTGCGCACGGGCCAAGCCGGGGGAGTCAGCGCTGCGCGTCCACCCGCTCCAGCACCCGCAGCAGCACCCGGTCGGCGTCGACGACCGGCGTCTCGACGGCCACGGACGAACCGAGGAGCTCGTCGACCGCCGGGGGAGGAGTGGCGCCCGCGGACCGGGCCGCCCCGACCAGCACCCGCGCCGCGGCGAGCGCCGGGCCCCGCCGCATCGTGACGACCGACTCGTAGGTCGCCGGCTCGCCGGGTCGCGAGGGCACCTCCCAGGCGGCCAGCACCGCGGCGAAGGTGGGGCTCAGGGCGACGACGGTCCACTCCCGCCGCAGGGCGGAGTCGTCGGCGAGGTGGCAGCGGGCGGGCCGCCCGGCGGGGTCGGCGACCAGGTCGCCGTCGAAGCCGGCCAGCACCGCGGCCCAGGTGGCGGTCCGGGCCAGCTCGTCCCAGCGGTGCTCCGACCGGGCGAACTCGGAGCCGCGCTGGAAGGTCCCGAGCACCAGCGACCGGTCGGCGCGGGCGAGCACCTCGTCCTCGATGGCGTGCGAGGCGGCGATCAGCGTCCCCCGCGACAACCGCCGGGGTCGCAGGTCGGGGAACTCCCGCACCAGTACCGCGTGCACCGACTCCTCCGAGGCCTGCCGCGTGCGTTGCACGACACCCTCGACCGCGAGCTGCAGCGGCACGCCCCGCTCGCGGGCCTCCAGCACCTCGGCGACCAGCGCGGCGTCGGCGTCGGTGAAGCGGCGGTGCCCCGACGCCGTACGCCGCCCGGCGGGGAAGCCGAAGCGGTGCTCCCAGGTGCGCAGCACGTTGGTCGTCACGCCCGTGCGCTGCGCGAGGGTGCCGATGCTGAAGTCGTCGGTCACGCGGGTCTCCGTCATCCGTCGAGAAATCCCTTCGAAGGGTCTGGTCAAGATCGCTACAAAGAGTTATACATGTTTGTAGAGGTTTTGTCCCGGTCCACTCCAAGGAGCACTGTCATGATCACCATGGTTCTCATCAGCTCGGTCGCCATGCTCGTGGGCATCGTCGGCAGCGTCGTCATCTGGCGCTTCGACGCGATGCGCGCCGAGGAGATCGCCCACACCCCGGCGATCATCCCGCTCCCGCTGCGCCAGGTCTCGGCGTCGGCCCCCGCCGCCGCGATCGGCGGCAGCGACGAGCTCCCGCCCGCCGCCTGAGACCGGGGGCCGGTCACTCCTGGGCGCCACGGCGGACCAGCGCGAGCACCGTCCGCCACCCCACCAGCAGGGCGCCCAGCACCCCGGTCGCGACCAGCACGAAGGACCACGCGGTCCCGTCGCCGGTCGCCTGGCGCAGCAGCATCCCGAGGGTCACGGTGACCGGCCAGACGACGACTCCCGCGAGCACGCGGGCGGGCGACTGGTCCCTCAGTGGCGGCGCGAGGGCGAGGAGCAGGTGACCCGCCAGTGCGCCGACCGCGAAGGGCCAGGCGATGTCGAGGACGGCGCTCAGCCCGTCGCCGCTGTCGTGCGAACGGCGACCCGCGGCCGCGAAGGCGAGCACGGCGACGAGGTCGAGCAGCAGGGCGGGCAGCCGGGCGGGGAGTCGCACCCGTTCAGGTTAGGCGCCCGGCCCTCGACGCTGAGGCCGCAGGTCCGACATACTCGCCGGATGCGCGTCCACCACCTCAACTGCGGCTCGATGCGAGCCGGGCGACATCCCCTCGTCGCCCACGTGCTCCTGCTCGAGACGGACGCCGCCGGGCTGGTGCTGGTCGACACGGGCTTCGGGCTCGCCGACGTCGCCGACCCCGCGCGCCGGCTCGGGGCGACCCGGCACCTCCTGCGCCCGGCCCTGGACCCGCAGGAGACGGCGTACCGGCAGGTCGAGGCGCTCGGTCTCGACCCCGCCGACGTCCGGCACGTCGTGCTCACCCACTTCGACCTCGACCACGTCGGCGGGATCAGCGACTTCCCCGACGCCCGCGTGCACGTCACCGCGGAGGAGGCGCAGGGTGCGGTCCATGACCCGAGGGGCCGGGAGCGGACCCGCTACCGCCCGGCGCAGTGGGCCCACGGCCCCCACCTGGTCGAGCACCCCCGGACGGGGGAGGGATGGCGCGGGTTCGAGGCCGCCCGCGAGCTGACCGAGATCGCCTCCGGCGTGGTGCTCGTCCCGATGCCGGGCCACAGCCGGGGCCACGCGGCCGTGGCCGTCGAGACCGACGAGGGGTGGCTGCTGCACGCGGGCGACGCGTTCTTCCACCGCGGCACCCTCGACGGCTCCCGCGTGCCGCGGACGCTCTCCGTCGCCGAGGTCGCGCTGGCCTGGGACCGGCCGCAGGTGCGCGCCAACCACGCTCGCCTCGCCGAGCTCGCGGCGGGCGGGGAGCCGGACCTCGAGATCGTCTGCGCCCACGACCCGGTGCTGCTCGAGCGGCTGCGCCGGGGGTCGTCGATGCCCTAGCCTCCGGAGACCTGTCGTCCCGACCCAGGAGTCCGCATGAAGAAGCCCTCAGCCCGTACGGCGGCCGTGGTCGCCGCGATCGCCCTCGCGCTGGGCTTCGCCGGGCCACCGGTGCGGTCGCAGCTCGGCTGGTGACGACGAAGGACATCAGGGACGGCACGATCAAGAAGGTCGACCTGTCGAAGCCTGTGAAGCGCGCGCTGGACGGGGCCGCAGCGGCCGGTCCCGCCGGACCGCCCGGGCCGGGAGGGCCCGCCGGCGCCGCGGGTGCCGAGGGCGAGACTGGCGCGCCCGGTGCGGCCGGTGTGACCGGTCCCCGGGGCGAGGCCGGCCCAGCGGGGCCGCGCGGTCCCCAGGGCGAGCCCGGGGCAGACGGCAGCCCGTTCGCCGAGGTCCACTCCTGGCAGACGTCCTTCGCCGGCGACGGGGTCAACAACGGCCGAGGCCCCGGAGGTGGCTACGTCCCCCTGCTCACCTCCTCCACGGCGTTCGGGACCCGGACCCTGCTCACCGGGGTCGACGTGCGGGTGTCGGGTGCGATCGAAGGGTGCGAGATCTGGGCTGTCGTGCTCACGCCGACCAAGGACGGCGTGCGGGGAGAGAACGTGCTCCTCGCCTCCAGCACGGGCTCGCAGGCCTTCACTCGGGTCGTGCCGGCCGGCACCCGGCTGGAGGCGACCGGCCACTGTTACGGCTTCCGCGACACCACGATGCAGCCCATCCCGTCCTTCGCCTTGGACGCGACCTTCGCGAGCACGCCCGTGCCCGCGCCGACAGCGACGTTCCGCTGACGTCGGCGGGGTAGGCCAGACTGACGCCCATGACGCAGCCAGCACCCACCGCCAGCTACGCCCAGACCTACCGCATCCTCACCGGCTCCCTGCTGGGTGCCCCGGTGCTCATCGGCCTCGTGCTCCTCTTCGTGGGCGGGACCGACCCCGGCGAGGAGGGGAGCTGGCTGACCGCCACCCCCGACCCGCTCTTCGCCGGGGTCCTCGTGGTCGGTGGCGCGGCGCTCTTCGCCCTGCTGCCGGTCATGGGCTACCGGCTCCAGCCGCTGGAGCCCGGCACCGAGCCGGAGGCCGCGCGCCGCGCCGCGCAGGGCCGCTTCCAGGCGGCCAGCATGCTGCGCTTCGCGCTCGCCGAGGCGCCTGTCCTGGTGGGCATCGCCCTTGCCTTCGTCGACGGCACCTACCTGCTCTTCCTGCTCGGTGCGGTGATCGGCCTGGCGCTGATGGTGCTCCACGTCTGGCCCTCGCGGCGGGTGGTCGAGCGCTCCGCCGAGCCCCTCGAGGCCCGCGGCGTGGACTCCGGGCTGCGCGCCGAGTTCGGGTACGCCGGGCATCCCTGACGCCCTCGTCCGGGTGAGCCTGCCTCACCTGATCCGTCGCGCCCGCAGCACCGCGTCGACGGTCTCCATCTCCTCGCCGGTCTGGGGGTGCGTCTGGGTCCGCGGGCGGGCGTCGCAGGCCTCGACCTCCCACGCGTCGGGTCCGTCGGCCTCGAGCGCCGGCAGCAGCGACTCGGCCGTGTGCAGCGACATGTGGTGGCCGTGCCGCAGCCCGCGCTCGAGGTCGTGCGGGTGGTGGCCGACGACCAGCAGCGTGCCGCCGGGCGCGACGGCCGCGGCGAGCCGGCGTACGACGTCGACCATGCCGCCGTCGGGCAGGTGCACGAACTGCGAGCTGACCAGGTCCCACCGCTCGTCGCCGGCGTCCCACTCCCGGACGTCGACCAGCCGCGTCGCCACGAGGTCGCCCACCCCGGCGTCGGCGGCGTGCTGCTCGGTGCGCCGCAGCGCGGCCTCGGCGAAGTCCGTCGCCGTCACCTGCCAGCCCTGCTGGGTCAGCCAGATCGCGTCCCCGCCCTCGCCGCAGCCCACGTCGAGCGCGCGCCCCGGCGACAGGGTCGCCGCCTCGGCGGCGAGCACCGGGTTGACCCGGCCGCTCCAGACCTTGTCGCTGGAGTAGCGCTCCTCCCATGCGGGCCGCTCGAAGAAGTCGGCGCGGCGCTGGGCGACCGCCCTCGCGGCGTCGGCCGCGGCCAGGTCGGCGTTGACGAAGGCGCCCACCCGGTTGCCGTGGGCCGCGGAGGCCATCAGCGTCATGGAGACGTCGGTGGCGTTGCCGGCCGCGAAGACGCCGGGCACCGCCGTGGCCCCGGTCATCGGATCGACTCTGAGCACCGAGCCCAGCAGGGCCCCGCCCATCTCCACCGGCTCGGGAGCGAGCCCTAGGGGGCTCAGGAAGTCGGCCCGCACCTGCACCCGCGGCGCCACCACGACGGCGTCCCGGGCGAGGAGGGAGCCGTCGGCGAGCCGCAACCCGACCAGGCGGTCGTCCTCGACGACGAGCTCGCGCGGGGTCCCGGGCTCGAACCGCACGCCCATCGCGGCCAACCGCTCGACGTCGTCGCCCGGCAGCTCCACGCCGTCGGCGACGACGACCACCACGTCGTCGGAGAGCTGTCGGAAGAGCAGGCCGTGGTGGCCGGCGACGGGACTGGTCGCGAGGACGGCAATGGCGCGGTCCCGGACCTCCCAGCCGTGGCAGTAGGGGCAGTGCAGCACGTCGGTGCCCCACCGCTCCGCGAGGCCGGGGACGGCGGGGAGCTCGTCGACCACCCCGCCCGTGGCGAGCACGCGCCGCGCCCGCACCTCGCGACCGCCGGCGGTCGTCACCACGAACGCGTCGGTCTCGCCCGTGACCGCGGTGACGCGGTCGTCGAGCAGCTCGACGCCGTACGCCGCCACCTCGGCACGGCCGTCGGCCAGCAGGCGGCGGGGGTCCACGGCCTCGCGGCCCAGGTAGTTGTGCGCGTGTCCGGCCGGGGAGTTGCGCGGCTCGCCTGCGTCGACCACCAGCACCGAGCGGCGCGAGCGCCCCAGCGCCATGGCCGCCCCGAGGCCGGCGGCCCCGCCGCCGACCACCACCACGTCCCACGTGTCGTTGTCGATCTCGTCTGTCGTCGTCATGGCATCGAGCATCTCTCTGCGCCTGCGATGTTGACAAGGCTTGTTGCCAATATGGCAAAGTCGGCGTCATGGGTGACGACGACGAGATCCTGCGGGGAGTCGGGCCGCGGCTGCGGCAGCTGAGGCTCGAACGGGAGGCGACCCTCACCGACCTGGCCGAGGAGACGGGCATCTCGGTCAGCACGCTGTCGCGCCTGGAGTCGGGGCAGCGGAAGCCGACGCTCGAGCTGCTCCTGCCCCTGGCCCGTGCCCACCGCGTCGCGCTCGACGAGCTCGTCGACGCCCCTGAGGCCGGCGACCCGCGTATCAGGCCCAGGCCCGTGGTGCGGCATGGGCGCACCTTCCTCCAGCTGACCCGGCGGCCGGGTGGCCTGCAGTCGTTCAAGATCGTCCTGCCCCCCGAGCCGGGGGTGCGGCCGACGCTGCAGACCCACGAGGGCTACGAGTGGCTCTACGTGCTGAGCGGCCGGGTGCGTCTGCTCCTCGGCACCCGCGACCTCGTCCTCGAGCCGGGTGAGGTGGTCGAGTTCGACACCCGCACACCGCACTGGGTGGGCAATCCCGGGCCGACCGCGGCCGAGGCCTTGGCCGTCTTCGGGCCGCAGGGGGAGCGGATGCACGTGCGCTCCTAGCCCGCGCGTCGCAGGGCAGGCCAGCCTGCCCTTACTGGAATCGTTCCAGAAAAGCAGTCATGATGAGTGGGTACGTGAGCCCCGAGCTCCGCCACCCCCGACTCCACGAGAGAGGACGTCACCATGACGCAGACCCTCGACGCCCGCCAGCCCATCCGCACCTCGTTCCGCGGTTCCGAGCGGCTCGGCCGCCACCTGCAGCAGATGCTGGTCGACCTCACCGACCTGCACCTCCAGGGCAAGCAGCTCCACTGGAACGTGGTCGGCAAGAACTTCCGCGACACCCACCTCGTCCTCGACGAGGTCGTCGACGCCGCGCGGGAGTTCTCCGACACCGTCGCCGAGCGCATGCGCGCCCTCGACCTGCTTCCCGATGCCCGGGTCAGGACCGTCGCGGCCGCCACCACCCTCCCCGAGATCACCTCCGAGGAGATCGACACCGCCGACACGGTGGACGCCATCGTGGCCGCGCTCGACGCGACCGCGGCGACCGCCCGCCGGATCCACGACGAGGTGGACGAGGAGGACCCGACCACCGCCGACATCCTGCACACCGTGCTCGAGCGCCTCGAGCAGCTCGCCTGGATGATCGACGCCGAGAACCGGGTCGCCGGTCGCCGCTGACGGCGCGCGCCCCACGACGGGCCCGGTGGAGCACTCGCTCCGCCGGGCCCGTCCTGCTCTGCCACGGCGACGTCTCGCGGACCACGAAGGGCGAGCAGGTCACCCGTCACGGCAGCGACGACGACCCGGCCTACGTGATCGAGCAGGAGGAGGGCACCGTCGTGCTCAAGCTGGCGAGCGAGGTCTCACGGGCAGCAGGGTGAAGGTCGCGGCGTCGTCGGTCGAGACGTAGACCTGGTCGTCGCGCGTCCGCACCCAGATGACGGGGTCCGGCTCCGCCGAGGCCGCGAGCTGCTGGAACGGCGAATACCCGTCGGTCGCGGCCGGGAGCGGAGGGGTGAAGACGGGTTCGTGCGGCTGGTAGGCGCCCCAGTCGGCCGCGCTGAGCCACAGTCCGTGGTGCCGCGCGCTCGGCCGCCCGGCCCGGTCGTCGCTCCAGGCGTCGAGCAGCGCGAGGAACCGGCCGTCGGAGAGCACGACCTGCCCGGTCGTGTAGGCCGCGAGCTCGCCGCCCCCGCCGAACTCCGCGACCACGGGGTCCCGCCGGTCCTCCAGCCGGGCGACCTGGTCGAACGGGAAGAGGGTCGCGCCGTCCCCGCCTCCGACGAGCGCCTGGACGCCGGGTCGCAGGGAGACGACCGGTTGGATCATCAGCGGGCGGTCGAAGGGGTCGGCGAGCGGCGTCCACGTCGTCCCGCCGTCCGCGGTCCGGGTGATGCCGCCCACCCCCGCGCACAGCGTCACGCCGTCCACGCTCGTGGAGCACCCGGCGAGCCGCGGTGCGCCCGGCGGGCGCGGGGGTGCGAGCTCGCGCGACAGCTGCCCGTAGCCGCCGACCCGATAGGTCGCGGTCTCGAAGCCGTCGTCGCTGCGGGCCAGCACGGTCGGCTCGCAGCCGGAGTGGTCGCAGGAGACGCCCCACAGCGAGGTGACGTCGTACGTCGCCCCCGCGCGCGTGACGCGCACGTCCCGCAGGGCGTCGGCGCCGGCGACCATCGTGGCCGCGTCCTGCGGCGTGGCGGGTGCCGACGAGGCCGGCTCTTCCGTGGTCGTGGCCGAGGGCGTGGGTGTGGGCTCGCCCGGCCGGGACGAGGCCGACGTCCCGGCAGCCGGCGAATCCTGCTCCTCCGCTCCCGTGTAGGCGCCGCACGCGGCCAAGGCGAGCGCGACCGCGAGGGCGGCGGAGGCAGGAGCCAGGCGTGGGGGACGCATGGTCGGAGGCTAGGGCACCGAGCGTTCATCCCGGAGCGGTCCGACCGTCGCCGAGCGGTGGGAACACGTTCCGTCTGCCCTCAGAGGGTCGTCGCAGCCCCGCGCTCCGAGCGGGACACGTCGAAAGGCCCCACCCGTGAGAACGAAGCACCCGACGGCCGCGCTCGCGGCCGCCACCTCGGCCGCCGTGCTGGGCGGACTCCTCGTCGGCGCCGCCCCGGCCGGTGCCGTGTCGTACCCCAACGTCGAGCCCGTCACCGGCGGTCCCGTCCTGATCAGCGAGATCGCCAACGGCGGACCCGGGGCGAGCCCGAACGCCAACCGGGTCAGCAACGACGACTTCATCGAGATCGGCAACTTCGGCAGCACCGCCGTCGACATCTCGGGCTACCGGGTGCTGCGCTGCGGCCAGACCGGTGACCTCTACGGCCCGCAGAAGGTCGTCCCCGCGGGGACCGTGCTCGCCCCCGGCGACACCTACACCGTCGGCTCGGCGACCAGCACGAACAAGGCCGTGGTCAAGCGCGACGCCGACTACGACGACACCGGCGCGACGCTGCACGAGTTCGGCTTCGGGGCCCTGCTCGAGACCCCCGGCAACGAGGTGCTCGACCGGGTCGGGTTCTACCACCCGTCGGTGCTCTCCGACTGCGGGATGAGCGACCGGGCCCTGGCCCGCCCGCTCGACCACCGCCTCGGCCAGAGCCACCAGCGGGTCGCCACCACCGGCGACGTCGCCCGCGACTTCGTGGTCGCCGGCCGCACCCCCGACGCGCCCAACGCCACCGAGCCGGCCCCGACCCCGGTCGTCGACAACGGCGTGCGGATCACCGAGGTCGCCAACGAGTCCTCGACCGCCACGGCCGACCAGTACGTCGAGCTGACGAACACCACAGAGGACCCGGTCGACGTGACGGGCTGGAAGCTCTACCGGTGCGGCGAGAACGGCACGACGTACCTGCAGAACGGCAACCTCGCCGGCACGATCGAGCCCGGCGGCTCCTACCTGGTCGCGCACGCCGGCGGCCGGTACGCCACCGAGGCCGACGCGACCTACCCCAGCGGCATGCACTGGCGCGACTTCGGCGCGATGGTGACGCTGCCGACCGACGAGGTCGTCGACCGCGTCGGCCTCTACGCCAACCGCAACTCGGTCTGCACCTCCGGCTCACCTCAGGACGTCGACGCGAACAGCCTCCAGGACGAGGCCTACCACCGCGTCGCCGACACGGGCGACAACGCGCGTGACTTCCTGCTCGCGACCGAGCGCACACCGCTCGTCGCCTCGACCCGGCAGCAGCTCACGCCCGTCGACCGCTCGGGCTTCGAGCACGGCCCCGTGCGGTTCTCCGAGATCGCCGGCTCCGGTCCGGCGGGCGGCAACGACGAGTTCGTCGAGCTGGCCAACTACGGCGGCCAGCCGGTCAACCTGCAGGGCTGGTCGCTAACCCGCTGCGAGGGCACGGGTCGCGGCAACGCGGGCACCCAGGTCGCCGACCTCGGCGACGTGACCCTGGCCCCGGGCGACGTCTACGTCGCCGCCGACGACAACGCCCCGGCCGCCCTCCGGGAGGCCGCTGACGCGCTGTGGTCCACCGGCCTGGCCGACTACACCCACGGCATGTACCTGCGCGACCCTGAGGGCCGGATGGTCGACGCCGTCGGCGTCTACGAGACCGTCACCTACAGCCCCTGCGTGATCGGCTCGGAGCTGCGCGGCTACGCCAAGCAGGACCTCGGGGAGTCCTACCAGCGGGCGCGCACCACTGGTGACAACGAGGAGGACTTCGTCGTCGCCGAGCGCACGCCGGGCACCCTGGCCGACGTCGCGTACGTCGACCCGACCGTGCCGCTGCCGGGCGAGACCGACGCGGTCGAGCTCGACACGGCGACCAGCCCGGGCACGCCCCGGGCCAGCGCGCGGGTCCGTGGGGGCGCCTACACCGCCTCGGTCGAGGTGACCGACGCCGACGGCGGCGAGCTCGACGTCGTCGTGCGGCGGGCCGCGGCCGCGCCGCTCGACCTCGCGCGGGCGAGGGTCTGGGGCGGCGCGACCACCCGCAAGGTGCCGGCGCGGCTCAGCGTCGCGGGGGAGCGGCGGCTCCGCGACCTCGGCTCGCTCTCGGTGCGGGCCGAGGGGTACGGCTACCCGTTCCTGCGGTTCGCCGTGCCGACGGAGTCGGTGCCGGCAGAGGGGTACGAGTTCACCTTCTCCACCACCACCCGGGCCCGCAACGACGTCCAGCTGCTCGCGTGGGACGGGGCGGCCTGGCAGGTGCTCACGCACGCCGAGGCCGACGCCGACGGCGGCCTGACCCTGGTCGGCGAGCTGGGGGCCGAGCACCTGGTCGCCGGCGAGCTGCACGTGCTCGTGATCGACGGCCCGCGGGTCGCCGGCGGCCTCGTCGACGAGATCGGCGTGACCGACCGGGCGTTCGCCGACCCGGCCGACTACGACTGGGCGTTCAACCACATGACCGACACCCAGTTCCTCTCCGAGGGCTTCCGCGACGTCTTCCGCAAGATGGTCACCTGGGTGGTCGCCAACGCCGACGCCCGCAAGATCGGCTACTCGACCAACACCGGCGACATCATCGAGAACTGGATCAGCGCCAACTCCGACCCGGTCCGCGCCCACAAGGAGTTCACGGCCGCCCGGCGGATCCACGACCTCCTCAACGAGGCGAAGGTCCCCAACGGGGTGCTCCCCGGCAACCACGACAACTTCTGGGGCCGCGACAACACGTTGTACAACGAGTACTTCGGGCCCGAGGTCTACCGCGACGAGGAGTGGTACGGCGCTGCGTGGCGGCCCGGTGACAACTCGGCGCACTACGACTTCGTGACCGAGAGCGGCGTCGACTACCTGATGCTCTCCCTGCCCTACCGGCCCACCCGGGCCCAGCTGGACTGGGCGCGCGAGGTCGCGGCGGCGTACCCGCAGCACAACGTCGTGCTGCTCACCCACAGCTACCTCGACACCCAGGGCGAGATCGAGGACCTGGACAACCGGGTCACGGCCCGGGGCGACCGGGTGTGGTCGGAGGTGGTCGCGCCGAGCGACAACGTCTTCCTCGTGCTCGGCGGCCACTACCACGGGGTCGCCACGAAGTACGGCGACCCGGTGACCGGGGAGCAGTCCGACGCGATCGAGATCGCCGCTGACACGGTGGCGGTCCGCAACGTCGGCGAGACCCACCGCACGGTCGTGCAGATGCTCGCCGACTACCAGGGCTACCGCTCCACCCAGCCGGCGCCGCGCGGAGACACGCTCGACCGCGACACCGGCTTTCAGCGGTTGCTGCAGTTCGACGTGGACGCAGAGCTGATGGCGGCCAACGCCTACTCCCCGCACCTGGACTCGTTCGACGCCTACACCTACGACGAGCCCGGCATGCGCGACCCGTACCGCTACGGGCCGGAGGACGACGAGTTCGTCGCCAAGGTCGACCTGCTGGTCGGCAAGCAGCTCACCGCGACCGACTGGGCCCTGACCGCGGCGTCGTCGGAGGTGTCGTCGGGCCGGGTCGCCGCTGGCACCACGATGCCGGTGACGCTCGAGACCCCGGCCGCCGGCGAGCGCTGGTACGCCCGGGTCGCCGACGGCACGGGTCGCACCGCCACCTCGGTGCCGGTCGAGGTCTCCCTCGACGCGGCACCCGTGGTCGCGACGACCACCACCCTCTCCTCGACCCGGACCAGCCAGGTCTTGGGCGCCGAGGAGCAGGACCGGGCGCTGCTCACCGCGGAGGTCTCGGCCACCGCTCCCGTCTCCGGGACCGTCGAGATGGTCGTGGGCGGCACGGTGCTCGGCACCGTGCCTGTGGTCGACGGGGAGGCCGCGCTGCGGCTCGCGCCCGATCTCGCACCGGGCGTCCACCCGGTGGTGGCCCGGTTCGTCCCTGCCGACGCCGAGGTCCTGGCGCCGTCGGAGTCGCAGCCCGTCACGGTGACGGTGGTCGCCGCCGGCCAGCCCGGGCAGCCGACCACCACGCCGCCGGCCACGCAGCCGACGCCGCCGGTCACGCCGCCCGCCACGACCCCGGCGACGCCGGGGGCCAAGGCGGACGCGCGGGCCCGGGCGGTCCTGGTCAAGCGGCAGGTGCGGGCCGCCCAGCGGGCGCGGCTGCGGGTCCGGGTCGCTGCCGACGTCGCCGCCGACGGCGAGGTCCGGGTGGTCCTCCGCTCGAAGGGCAGGACGCGGCGCGTCTCCGCCGTCCTGGTCGACGGCCGGGCGGTGCTCCGCCTGCCGCGCCTCGCACGGGGCACGTGGCGGGTGCAGGCCACCTACCGCGGCTCCGACACCGTGGCCCGGGCGAAGGCCCGGACGGTGAGGCTGCGGGTGCGCTGACGCGGTCCCCACGACGTCGGGCCCGGTGGAGCACGCCTCCGCCGGGCCCGGCTCGTGCGCCGGCCTGCCGGGACGCGGCGTCGGGAGTGCTGGCACCGCGGCGTCGCGCCCCCCTAGGGTCGTGGACGTGACCACCGTCCCGAGCGCCCACGACGTCCTCGTCGTCGACTCCCTGGTCCGCCGGTTCGGGGACCTCACCGCGGTCGACGGCGTCTCCTTCCGGATCGCCCCGGGGGAGACCTACGGGCTGCTCGGACCCAACGGCGCGGGGAAGACGACGACGATCTCGATGATCGCCGGACTCATCGCGGCGGACTCAGGGACGGTCAAGGTGGCGGGCCAACGGATGACCCCCGCGACCACGGAGCCGAGGCGTCACCTTGGCCTCGTCCCGCAGGAGCTCGCGATCTATCCGGAGCTCTCGGCGCGGGAGAACCTCACCCTCTTCGGCCGGTTGCAGGGGCTCTCCGGGAAGGCGCTCTCGGCCCGCGTCGAGGAGGTGCTGGAGCTGATCGGCCTCGCCGACCGGGCCAAGAGCCTGAGCAAGGAGTACTCCGGCGGGATGAAGCGCCGGCTCAACATCGGGATCGGCCTGCTCCACCAGCCCACCCTGCTGATCCTCGACGAGCCGACCGTCGGGGTCGACCCGCAGTCCCGCAACCAGATCCTGGAGTCGGTCGAGGCGTTGTCGGCCGACGGGATGGCGGTGCTCTACACCACGCACTACATGGAGGAGGCCGAGCGGCTCTGCGACCGGATCGGGATCATCGACACCGGCCGGCTGCAGGCCGAGGGCACCCGCGACGAGCTGATCCGCCTGACCGGCGGCGTGGACACGATCCGGCTGAGCGGCAGCGGTGACCTGGCCGCCGCGGCCGAGCGGCTGCGCGCCCTCGAGGGGGTGGAGCGAGTCGAGGCCGACCGGCGCACCGCGACCCTCACGGTGCGGGACGCGCCGGTCCTGGTGGCGAGCGTGGTCGGCACCGTCGCGGGCTCGGGGGTCACCCTGGCCGACGTCGAGATCTCCCGTCCCGACCTGGAGTCGGTCTTCCTGCACCTGACCGGCAAGGCGCTGAGGGACTGAGGGGGAGGGGACCGACCGTGCGACAGCTCCTCGCCCTCGCCGCCAGCGACCTGCGGATGCGGATCCGCGACCGGTCGGTCCTCATCTTCGCCCTCGTGGTGCCGCTGGCCCTGATGTTCGTCTTCAACCTGGTCTTCGGCAACACCGACGACATCGAGATCGAGCCGGTCACCGTGGCCGTCAGCGCCCCGGCCGGCGACGACCTGGCCGCCGTGGTCGGCGAGGTGCTCCGGAGCCTCGACGGGATGGACGGCCTCGACGTCACGGTGCGCGAGACCACCGCCGACGACGGTCGCCGCCAGGTGGAGGACGGCGACGCGGCCCTGGCCGTGCTCGTCCCCGAGGGCTTCGGCGAAGCCGCCCGGACCGGCGACGCCGTCACCGTGGAGGCCGTCCGGGGCGACGAGGCGGGCCTGGAGGCCGACGTGGTGCTCTCGGCCGTCGACGGGGTTCTCGACCAGCTCGGCACGGGGGCGGTGACGGCCCGCGCCGGGCTGGCGGAGGGGATCCCGCCCGACCAGCTCGCGGCCCTGGCCGAGCAGGCGACGGCCGGCGGGCCGGCGTACGAGCTCCGGCAGGGCGAGGCCTCCGACGAGCAGCTCGACGCCGGGGCCTCGCTCGTGGCCGGTCAGGCGGGGCTCTTCCTGCTCTTCACCGTCAGCTTCGGGGTCACCTCGCTGCTGGTCGACCGGGAGACGGGCACCCTGGCGCGCCTGCGCTCGATGCCGATCCCGGCGTGGACGATCGTGGGCTCCAAGGCGCTGGTCAGCTTCGTGCTGGGCGTGGTCTCGACGAGCGTGCTGCTCCTCGCCGGCAGCTTCTTCTTCGACGCCGACTTCGGCTCGCCGCCCGCGGTGGCGCTCCTGGTGGTGTGCGTCGTCGCCGCCGCCACCTCGGTGATGTTCCTGATCGCCCGCGTGGCCCGCACCAGCGAGCAGGCGGGCATCGCCACCTCGATCGTCGCCGTCGTGCTCGGGATCGGTGGCGGGGCGTTCTTCCCCGTCAGCGCCACGGGGCGGTTCGCGCCGCTCCTCGACCTCAACCCGGTGGCGGCCCTGCTCCGCGGGCTGGGGACGACGTCGGGCGGCGGCGGGGTGGCCGACCTCGGCGTCCCCATCGCGATCATGCTCGGCTTCGCCGCCACGACGTGGGTGCTGTCGCGCCTCGTCCCCGACCGGGGAGCGCTGGCGTGAACGGCGGGGCGGCGGGCGGCCTGCGCAACGCGCTCACCGTCGCGGGCGTGGAGCTGCGGCTCTTCCTCCGCGACCGCTCCAACATCTTCTTCGTCTTCGTCTTCCCGTTGCTGCTGGTGCTGATGATCGGCGCGCAGTTCGGCGACTCCGCCACCGCGGGACGGGTCGCGGTGGCCGGCGCCGACGGGGGCCTGCGGACCCAGCTCGTGGCCGAGCTCGAGGACGAGGACGTGGTCGTGAGCGACCCCGAGTGGGACGCGGCCCTCGAGCTGCTCGCCCGCGGCCGACTCGACGTCGCCGTCCGGGTCTCCGAGGCCGCCAGCGCCGCCCACGACGCCGGCGAGCCCGTCGTCCTGGAGGTGGTGCGCGGCTCCGCGGCCACCGCCCAGGTCGTCGAGCAGCAGGTCCGCACCGCGACCGAGGCGGTCCGCAGCTCCCGCGGGCAGGTCCTCGCCCTCACCGACCGGGGCGTGCCGGCCGACCGGGCGGCGGCCGCGCTGGACACCGCCCGCGAGGGGGTCGAGCCACCCGACCTGGAGGTCACGAACGTCGACGAGCTCAGCCAGCAGTTCGAGGGGCTGGGCCAGTTCGACCTCGGCGCGTCCGGGCAGCTGCTCCTCTTCACCTTCCTCGCCTGCCTCTCCGGCTCCGCGACCCTGATCCAGGCGCGCCGGCTCGGGGTGGTCGCCCGGATGCTCGCCGGGCCCGTCTCGACCGCCCAGCTGATCGCCGGCCAGACGCTCGGCCGGTGGGCCATCGGCCTCTTCCAGGGCGCCTACATCATGGTCGCCACCTCGGTGCTCTTCGGCGTCTCGTGGGGCAACCTGGCGCCGTCGCTGCTCGTGCTCGCCGTCTTCTCGCTCGTCGCTGCCGGGGCCGCGATCCTGCTGGGGACGCTCCTGGGCAACGAGGGCGCCGCCTCGGGAGCGGGGGTCGGGCTGGGACTGGTGCTGGCGGCCCTGGGCGGCTCGATGCTGCCGCGCGAGCTCTTCCCCGACACGATGCGCACGGTCTCGAACGTGACCCCGCACGCCTGGGCCTACGAGGCGTTCGCCGAGATCCAGCGCCGCGGCGGTGGTCTGGTCGACGTGCTGCCCCAGCTGGGCGTGCTCGCCGGGATGGCGACGGTCCTGCTCCTGCTCGGGGCGTGGTCGCTGCGTCGGAGCCTGGCCCGCGCGATGTGACCGCGGGCACCGGGTGGCAGGATCGGCCCGGTGGACGATCCCCGTGACCTGACCCCGGACCAGCTGCGCGAGCACCTCAACCGCTGGCCGACCTTCGCGGCCCAGCGGATCACCGTGGAGGAGATCGCGCCCGACTGGACCCGCGCGGTCGTCCGCGCGGACCTCACGCCCGAGAACGCCAACTTCTTCGGCACCGCCTTCGGCGGCACGCTCTTCTCGATGATCGACCCCTTCGTCGTGATCCTCGCCGCCCAGCAGCTGGGCCCGGCGTACGTCGTGTGGGACAAGGCCGTGGAGATCGACTTCCTGCGCCCCGGCACGGGCCCGGTGACCGCCCGGGTCGAGATGCCGGTCGAGCAGGTCGAGCGGCTGCGGGAGGAGACGGCCGAGGGCAAGCGCGTGCTGCGCGTCTTCCCGGTCGACCTCGTCGCCGACGACGGCACCGTGGTGGCTCGCCAGGAGCGCACCCTCTACGTGCGGCGGCTCGACCCCGGCGCGGAGGCCTGAGGCGTGCCCGCCCGCCCGGTCGTCGAGCGCGAGCTCACCGCGCCCGTCCCGCTCACCTGTCCAAGATCAGCGAGGAGCTGGTCCGGCAGTACGACCGCGACGACCGGTTCGCGCCCTGGCGGGTGCACGGGACGGACGTCGACCTCACGTTCACGCCGTTCCACCTCAAGCGCTCCGTCATCGACCTCAAGGTCTTCGCCTCGCGCACCCACCAGTGCTTCGGGCACTGGTCGGGCAGGGTCCGTGACGACGCGGGCGTCTGGGTGCGGGTGGCGGACGTCGTCGGCTGGGCGGAGGACGTGCACAACCGCTGGTGAGGCCGGCTCAGGGGTGCAGCACCACGCACTCGAGGTCGTCGGGGGTCGGCGCCTGCTCGACCCGGGCGGTGGCGTCGAGGAGCTCCTCGAGCACGACCCGCAGCTCGAGCGCGGCCAGGGGCCGGCCGGGGCACACGTGGGGACCGGTGCCGTAGACCAGGTTGTGTGGGGCGTTCTCGTCGGGCCTGAAGGCGTCGGGGTCGCCGAAGCGGTCGGGGTCCCGGTTGGCGCTCGGCCAGGCGAGCAGCACGCGTTCCCCCGCGGCGATCCGGGCACCGCCGATCGTGGTGTCGCGGGTGGCGACGCGGCGGTTGAAGAGGAAGGGGTCCTCGATCCGCAGCAGCTCGTCGACGGCGCGGTCCAGCGCGGCCGCGTCGTCCCGGTGGGTCCGCAGGTGCCGCTGCACCTCGGGACGCGCGGCGAGGTGGCGCACGACCACGCCGGCGCAGAGCGCCACCGAGGAGATGTCGCCGGCCGTCCAGTTGCGCAGGACCGAGACGACCTCCTCGTCGGTCAGGGCGCGACCCTCCACCCGGGCGCGGACCAGCTCGGAGGTGACGTCGTCGGGCGCGTCGTCGCCGGCCGCGCGACGCGGCTCGGTCAGGGAGCGGATGATCTCGTCGAAGCGCGCGGCCACCGCCGCCGTGCGGCCCGGGTCGCCCGACGCGGTCGCCGCGTGGTTCTCCGCCATCCAGGCCAGCAGGGTGGGCTCGAGTGCGTCGGGCCAGCCGAGCCACGTGCAGGTGGCGCGGACGGCGTAGGGCCGACCGAGGTCCTCGACCGCGTCGACGGGGACGCCGACGGGCAGCGCCGCGACGGCGGCGGCGGCGACCGGGCGCAGCAGCGGCTCGAGCGCCGCCATCCGGTCGGCGGCGAAGAACGAGTCGACCAGGGGGCGGAAGCGGGCGTGCTCCTCGCCGTCCAGCCCGTTGGGGACCTGCAGGTGGCGGGAGACGGCGCTGGAGAAGGTGACCGGGTCCGACGCCGCGGCCACGACGTCGGCGTGCCGGGTCAGGAGCCACCCCGGGTCACCGGTGGGGCCGACGGGGCAGCGGGCTGGAGGTCCGGGCTGGGTCACGAGCCCCATGGTGGCAGCCCGTCACCACCTGACGTCCGCCCCACGGCCACCCGCGCGTCCCGCGGCGGCCACCTCCCGGTCGACCGCGGCCTGTTCCCTTCTGTCGGTGCCCGGGCTTAGGGTCGGGCGCACCATCGACTTCGGGGTCCTGGAGGGTCACCAATGCGTCTGCGTCCGTCCCACTCACGTCCGGCGGCCTGTGCGGTCGCCGCGCTCCTGGCGGCGGCGGTGCTGCCCGCCACGTCCGGCTCCGCCGGGGCGGCGGAGCCCACGGCGCTGCTCCTCACGGAGTACGTCGAGGGATCTTCCAACAACAAGGCGCTGGAGATCTGGAACGGCACCGCTGCGCCGGTCGACCTCGGCGCCGCGGGCTACGACGTCCAGGTCTCCTCCAACGGGGCGGCGACCGCGGGGACGACGGTGGCCCTGAGCGGGACCGTGGCCCCCGGCGACGTCTTCGTGCTGGCGCACTCGTCCGCGGCCGCCGAGGTGCTGGCCGTCGCCGACCAGACCAGCGGCGCGGGCCTGTGGAACGGCGACGACGCGATCACCCTGCGCCGGGGCGGCGCGGTGGTCGACTCCCTCGGCCAGGTCGGCGTCGACCCGGGCTCCGAGTGGGGGAGCGGCGCGACCTCCACCGCCGACAACACGCTGCGCCGCAAGGCGGGCGTGACGGTCGGCGACGTGGACCCGACCGACGCCTTCGACCCCGCCGTGGAGTGGGACGGCTTCGACCGGGACACGTTCTCCGGCCTGGGCGCCCACCCCGGCGAGCCCACCGGTCCTGAGGACCCGGAGGACCCGCCGGTCGACGCGCCGTCGCCGGAGTGCGACGCCGCCTTCACCCGTGTCGGCGCCATCCAGGGGAGCGGCGGGGCGGCGGCGGTGACCGGCCTCGTCGCGACCGAGGGCGTCGTGGTCGGCGACCACGAGGGCCCCTCGCCCCGGCTGCGCGGCTTCTACCTGCAGGACCCCGAGGGTGACGGCGACGCCGCCACCTCCGACGGCATCTTCGTCTTCCACGGCAACGCCGACGAGGTGGCCCTGGGCGACCGTGTCCGGGTCGTCGGGACGGCCGAGGAGTACCAGGGCCAGACCCAGGTCTCCCAGGTCACCAGCGTCGAGGTCTGCGCCTCGGGCCTGACGGTCGCGCCCACCCCGCTCACCTTCCCGCTCGACCAGGCCGACCTCGAGCGCGTCGAGGGCATGCTGGTCAGCGTGCCGGAGACCATGACGGTCACCGAGCACTTCCAGCTGGGCCGGTTCGGGCAGGTCGTGGTCTCCTCGGGCGGCCGGCTGCTCCAGCCCACCGACGTGGTGGCCCCGGGCGACCCCGCCCGCGCGCTGCAGCAGGCCAACGACCGGCGACGGCTCGTGATCGACGACTCCAGCCAGGCGCAGAACCCCGACCCGATCGTGTGGGGCCGCGACGGCCAGCCGCTCTCGGCGACCAACACGCTGCGCGGCGGCGACACCGTCACCGGGGCGGTCGGGGTGCTCACCTACACGTGGGGCGGCAACGCAGCCAGCCCCAACGCCTACCGGCTGCGGCCGCTGGGTGCCCTCGGCGGGCAGGCCCGCTTCGAGGCGGCCAACCCGCGCCCCGAGTCCGCGCCGGCGGTGGGCGGCAGCCTGCGCGTCGCCGGGATGAACGTCCTCAACTACTTCAACACCTTCACCGGGTGCACCCTCGGCGTCGCCGGGGGTGCGACCGACTGCCGGGGTGCCGACGACGCCACCGAGCTCGAGCGCCAGGCGGCGAAGACCGTCGCGGCGCTCAGCGAGATGGACGCCGACGTGGTCGGTGTCGTCGAGATCGAGAACGACGGCTACGGGCCCGGCAGCGCCCTCGCCGACCTCGTCGACCGGCTCGACGCGGTCGAGGGGGAGGGCTCCTGGGCCTACGTCGACGCGGACGCGGGCACGGGTCAGGTCGACGCCCTCGGCACCGACGCGATCAAGGTCGGGCTGCTCTACCGCCCCGCCGCGGTGAGCCCGGTGGGCGAGACCGCGGCGCTGAACACCACGAGCTTCGTCACGGGCGGCGAGGGCGGCGAGGCCCGCAACCGGCCGGCCCTGGCGCAGGCGTTCCGCGAGAAGGCGACGGGCGAGACGTTCACGGCCGTCGTCAACCACCTCAAGAGCAAGGGCAGCGCCTGCGACGTCCCCGACGCGGGTGACGGGCAGGGCAACTGCAACGAGGTGCGGCGCGCCGCCGCGGCCGAGCTCGCCGACTGGCTCGCCGGAGATCCGACGGGCACCGGCGACCCCGACGTCCTCGTCCTCGGCGACCTCAACGCCTACGCCCAGGAGGACCCGGTGCGGGTGCTCGAGGAGGCGGGGTACGTCGACCTGGTCGGTCGGGAGCAGGGCGAGGAGGAGTACAGCTACGTCTTCGACGGCCAGTGGGGCTCCCTCGACCACGCCCTCGGGTCCGCGTCGCTGGCGTCCCAGGTCGCCGGGGCCGCCCCGTGGCACGTCAACGCCGACGAGCCGAGCGTGCTGGACTACAACACCGACTTCAAGACCCCCGCCCAGGTGGAGTCGCTCTTCGCCCCCGACGAGTTCCGCAACTCCGACCACGACCCGGTCGTGGTGGGGCTCGACCTGGCCGGACCGGTGGACGCCGGGTCGGTGCTCGGTGGCGGCTTCGTGACGGGGCCCGACGGCAAGGGTGTCTTCGCCCTCGCTGTCCACGCCCGCGACGGCCAGGCCCGCGGAGTCGTCTCCTACCTGAGCCGGACGGTGCGCCTCTCGAGCGCCGCGGTCGACAGCGTCGCCCTGGCCGACGGACGGGCCCGGATCGCCGGCCGGGCCACGGTGGCCGGGGGTGCCGGGCGCTACGAGGTGGTCGCGACCGACGGCGGCCGACGGGGCGAGGACACGCTGCGCGTCGTCCTGTGGGACGCCACCGGTCGTCAGGTCGCCGACACGGGGGAGCGGGTCGTCACCGGGCAGGTGAACATCAAGGAGAGGTGACCGGTCGGCGGGGTGTGCGGGCGAGTCTCTCAGGCCGATGAGATCCGCATCACATTCCGTCAGCAACCGGTGCGGAAGAGGTGGTTGACGATCTAATCTCTTCCCAGACCCCGCTGGTGACCCGAGACATCAGCGGGGTCCTCCAATTTCTCGGGAAGACTGCCGGTCCCCCGCTCAGCAGGAGACGCCGCCGAGGCGGGCCAGGCCCTCCAGGTCGCCGGGGCCGAAGCGCCCTTGCGTCGCCCCTCGCGGGTGCATGAGCTCGCCGCGGTCGTCGACGTGGTCCAGACCGACGAGGTGCCCCAGCTCGTGGTCCATGATCGCGGCGGCGTGGGCTCGCCCCGAGGGGGAGCCCATGAGCTCGTGGAACGTGTCGCGGTCCAGCGCGACCATCCCGGTGACGAACTCGCGCCGACCCGCGCCACGGGAGACCATCGTGCTTCCCGCGACCCCGGCGACGTCGCCGGCCAGGTCGGGCAGCTCCTCGGGCGTGGCCCACCCGACCAGCACCGGGTCGCTGCGGTCCAGCGCCCGCGCGAGGAAGTTGCGCGACGTCGTCTCGCCGGCGTACTCGAAGACCAGCCCGGTGGCCTCCTCGATCCGCCGCACCGACCCCTGCACCAGCTCGAGGTGGTCGCGCGGCGCGCCCTCGGGGTTCACCACGTAGCGCACCGGACGGCAGGGGCTGTAGGAGACCGGCTCGTCGGAGCCGCGCTGGGTGTGCAGGAACTTGAACGTGCCGGAGCCCGAGCGCACCGGCAGCGGCGCGCTGAGCCGGTCCTGCTCCATCCCGAGGAGCCGACGGAGGTCGTCCCGGTCGGCCCCGGGCGCGAGCAGGAAGACACCGCCGAGCAGCATCGTCACGACCAGCAGACCGCCGAGCAGCGCGCTGCCGGGACGGCGCTCGCCGCCCCTGCGGTGCCCGCCCGGCTCCGGGGCGGGCTGCTCCTCGCCCACGTCCACGGGGTCCAGCCTGCCTCAGGTCCGGTCGAGGAGGTCGACGTGGAGCGCGCGGTGGTCGGAGAGGGCCAGCCGGGTGGCACCCCCGCCGGAGACCCGCCCGACGAGGTCGGGGCTGCCGAGCACGTGGTCGAGCTGCTCGCCGGGCGCGTCGGCCGGGAAGGTGTCGGCGGTGACCAGGGAGCTCAGGCCGGTCAGCCGCTGGGCCCGTTCGGCCCCCATGTTGAGGTCCCCCAGGAGGAGCAACGGCCCCTCGGTCCCGGAGAGGGCGGTGCGCAGGGTGCGCAGCTGGCGGCGCTGCCACCACTCGATGAACGTGAGGTGGGTGTTGGCGACCGTCACGGGCCCGCCGGGCGCCTCGACCGTCGCGACCACGGCCACTCGGGCCTCGTCGCGCACCAGCTCGGGGCGCGGGCTGCCGTCGAAGCGCATCGGCACCCGGAAGGGCACCGGCGCGAGCCGGACCGACTCCCACGACGCGACGGGGTGCCGCGAGAGCAGCGCGACGCCGTACGCCGCCGCGTCGGGCGCGAGGTCGCCGTCGGCGGCCATCCACACGCCCGGGCTGCCGTGCAGCGCCGCGACGAAGAGGTGCTCGCGGGCGCCCATCGCGTCGGCGGCCAGCGCGGTGAGGTCGGCGCCGGCGGAGCGGGCCTGGTGGCGGTCGACCTCCTGCAGCGCCAGCACGTCGGCGTCCAGGCTCGCGATCGCCTCGCCGAACCGGTCGAGGTCGACCTGGTCGTCCTCGAGCGACCTGCCGTGCAGGATGTTGAAGGTGGCCACGCGCATGGCCGCCCCGTGCCCGCTGGCCCCGATGGACAATCGCCCGGCTGGGTACCGTGGCGCCGTGATGCTGGACGAGGAACAGGCCAACCTGCGCGAGGCGCTCAAGCGCGTCGCCGTCGCGCTCAAGCAGAGCGGGCTGCCGTTCGCGCTCGCCGGGGGCTACGCCGTCTGGGCGCGGGGCGGGCCGGAGCCGAGCCACGACGTCGACTTCCTCGTCGCCGAGTCAGACGCCCCCGCGGCGGCCACCGCGCTCGCCGAGCAGGGCATGCAGGTGGTGCAGCCGCCCGAGGACTGGCTCTTCAAGGTCTTCACCGACGACGTGATGGTCGACGTCTTCCACCGCGACGCCACGATCCCGGCGGAGCGCGAGATGCTGGCGGACGCCGACGAGATCGAGGTGATCTCGGTGGTCATGCCGGTGCTCTCGGCGACCCGGCTCATGGTGCACAAGCTGCACGCGATGGACGAGCGGTACTGCGACTTCGGCAAGCTGCTGCCCGTCGCCCGCGCCCTGCGCGAGCAGGTGGACTGGGCCCAGGTGCGCAAGGAGACCGACGACAACGAGTTCGCGGTGGCCTTCCTCTTCCTCCTCGAGCGGCTCCGCATCGTCGAGACGGCCTGACCGTCCGGGAAATCGCGCGATTCGGGTCCGGGGAGCCGCGGCCGCGCCTACGGTACGAGCGCCCCACCCTGCCCTGGGCCGGGGCTGGCCCAGATCCGAAGGGACGTTCCTTGCCTCTCCGCTCGTCCAGGCGTCGCCGCCTGCTGACCTCCGCCCTCCTCGCCCCGCTCCTCGCCGCCCCGCTGGCCGCTGCCCCGTCCTGGGCAGGTCCGGCCGCCGACGGACTGCCGACGGCCCTGGCCCCCGAGGCCGGTGACACGGCGCCTCGCACGGTGGTGGCCACCGCCGGGCTGGAACAGGCGCACGTGACCTGGCAGCCGCCCACCGGCCTGGAGCCCGCCGAGATCGGCGCCTACGTGGTCACGGTGACGCCCGGGCGCAGCCACACCGCACCGAGGAACGCGACCGAGCTCACCCTCCACGGGCTGACGCCGGGCCAGGAGTACCAGGTCACCGTGAGGGCCAGCAGCCAGGCCGGGCTGATGGAGGAGTCGGCGCCGGTGACGGTCACGCCGTACACGACGCCGACCATCGCGCCGACCCTCAGCCTCGTCCAGTCCGACGTCGACACCAGCGTCGTGGTCGGGTGGCAGGCGGCGAACCCGGGCGGCTCGCGGGTGGTCTCCTACGCCGTGATGCACGCGAGCGGCGCGACGATCGCGACCGTCGGACCCGACGCGACGTCCACCCGGCTGACCGGGCTGCCAGTGGGCGACCTCCTCCAGCTGAAGGTGCGCGCCACCATGGCGAGCGGGCTGACCGCCGAGACCTCCGCCTCGGCCCCCTTCGCCGTCGTCGCCGCCCCGACCGCTCCCCAGCACCTGGTCGCCGTCCCGGGTGACGGCTCGGTGCACCTCGGGTGGGGGGACCCGGCTCGCTACAACGGCTCCTACCTGACCGGGTGGCGGGTCACCGTGTCGCCCGGCGGCGCGGTCCACGACGTCGCGGCGGGGACGGCGGAGCTCACCCTGACCGGGCTGGCCAACGGCACCCGGTACGACTTCGCCGTGGCCGCGCGCAACGCGCGCGGCTGGTCCCCGGAGGCCACGGTGTCCGCGACGCCGGCCGCAGCCGTGCAGCCGACGCCGCCGCCCACGGCCACGCCCACCCCGACCCCGACGGGTGGTACGACGCCCACGGACGGCACGACGCCCGAGCCCACGCCGGTGCCTGCGGCGGTCCCCGGCAAGCCGGGCAAGCCGGCGGCGAAGGTGGTGGGGGCGAAGGTCACGCTGACGTGGAAGGCGCCCGCCACCTCGGGGGCGGACCGGGCGACCCGCTACAAGGTGGTCCTCCGCGGTCCCGGGGGCAGGAAGGTCGTCAGGACCTCCACCCGACCTCGTCTGGGCGTCAAGGGCCTGCGTCCGGGCCGCTACCGGGTCACCGTGTCGGCCGGCAACGCCTCGGGCTGGTCGAAGGCGAGCCGGGCGGGCTCGTTCACCCGGTGACCTCCCGCGCCGCCCGACCCGTCCCGACGGGTCAGGCGGCGCGCACGGGGGAGCCGTGCTCGCTGACCCCGAACCGGGCGTGCACGCGCTTCAGCCAGCGCGGGGCCCACCAGTTCCACCGGCCCAGCATGGTCATGGTGGCGGGCACGATGACCATCCGGACGATCGTGGCGTCGATCAGCACGGCGACCGCGAGCGCGAAGCCCGTCTGCTTGATGATGAGCATCTCGCCGGCGGCGAAGCCGGAGAAGACGATCACCATGATGGCGGCGGCGGAGGTGATGATCCGGCCCGAGCGCTGCAGGCCCACCCGCACGGCGGTGTCGTCGTCGTGGCCCTCCTCGTGCAGCTCGATCACCCGCGCCAGCAGGAAGACCTCGTAGTCCATCGAGAGGCCGAACCCGAAGGCCAGCACCATCAACGGGATCACCGACTCGATCCCGCCGACCGACTCGAACCCGAGGGCGCCCTCGAGCGCGCCGTCCTGGAAGGCCCAGACGAGGATGCCGAGGCTGGCTCCCAGCGAGACGACGTTGAGCAGCAGCGCCTTGACGGGGATGACCACGCTGCCGGTCAGCAGGAAGAGCAGGACGAACGTCGCGCCCGCGATCCACAGCGCCGCCCACGGGGCGCGGTCGACCACCGAGTCGCTGAAGTCCTGGAGCGAGGCGGCCTGCCCGGCCGCCCAGGTCGGCACGGGGAAGTCGGCGTCGCGCAGCTCGGCCGCGACGTCGCGGGCCGGCTGGTCCATCGCGCTGCCCTCGGTGTGCACCCCGATCGAGACGAGCTCCTCACCCCCCGGCTCCGCGCCGGGGGCCTCCACGCCCCCGGGCAGCGGCCCGAGCACCCGCGGCTCGTCGACCCGGGTCACCTGCTCGCGCTGCTCCAGGTCGGCGACCAGGGCGGCGGCCTGCTCCGGCGAGGCCTGCGCCACCAGCACGACGGTGGGGCTCGCCGCGACCGGGTAGTCCTCGCCGAGCTCCTCGAAGAAGACGCGCTGCTCGGCGTCGGGCGGGAGCAGCTCGACGCCCGAGGCGGTCAGCCGCAGACCGAGGGCCGGCAGGGCGAGCAGCAGCAGCACGGCCACGCTGGCCAGCGTGGTGAGCACCGGGAAGCGCTGCACCACGCGGGCGAGCCGGCTGAAGACGCCGTGCTCGGGCGCGGCCTCGGCGCCGCGACGCCGTACCAGCCGGGCCGCGCCCCACGAGCAGAGCGCCGGCACGAGCGTGAGCGCGACGAGCAGGGCGACGAGGACGACGGCCACGCCGGCCGCGCCGATCGCGCGCATCACCGGGGCCTCGAAGAGCAGCAGCCCCGACAGCGAGATGCCGACGATGAGGGCGGAGAAGAGCACCGTGCGGCCGGCGGTGGCCACCGCGGCGCCGACGGCCTCCTCCACCTGGGCGCGCGAGGCGCTGCCGCGGTCGGGCCCGACGAGGTGGCCCAGCTCCTCGCGGAACCGGCTCACCAGCAGCAGGCCGTAGTCGATGCAGAGCGCCAGCCCCATGACCGTGACGATGTTGACCACCGTCGCGTCCAGCTCGATGGCGTAGGAGAAGCCGAAGAGGATGGCGAGGGCCCCGGCGATCGAGGCGACCGCCCCCGCGATGGGGAGCCCCGCGGCGACGAAGCCGCCGAAGACGAAGACCATGAGCAGCAGCGAGAGGGGCAGGGCGATGCCCTCGCCGCGGGTCAGGTCCGCCTTGATCTGGTCGATGACGTCGTCGACGAGCAGGCCGGTGCCGCCGACGGTGACCTCGGCCCCGTGCGGCGCGAGCAGCAGGCGGCTGTCGGTCCGCAGCACCCGCAGGACGGCGTCCTGGACCGGCCCGCCGACCTCGCTGCCGACCTCGACGACGACGAGGAACGACGTCGCCTCCGGGTCGTTGTCCTGCACCAGTGCCCAGCCCTCCCGGGCGCGCGGCCAGCCGGGTGTGCTCATCGGGCTGCTCACCCGGCCCACCCCGTCGACCGCCTCGAGGCGGCGGACCAGCTCGCGGACGTCGCGGGTGAGCGTCGGGCTGAGCAGGTCGACGCCGTCCACGCGGGCCGTGACGTTGAGGGCGCCCTCGTCGGTGCTGGTGATGAGGTCGCGGGCGGTCTGGGCCTGCCCCGGGGCGACGATGTCGCCGGTCTCGAGGCGGTCGAAGAGCGAGGCGCCGCCGAGCAGGCCGAGGCTGGTCACGAAGCCGAGGACGACGAGCACGACCCAGGAGACGACGGTGGCCGCCCAGTGCCGCGCGGTGCCGCGCCCGAGCCGGAGCAGGAACGGGTCGGACTTCTTCACGGGGCAGAGCCTCCCACCCGGCTGGTCGACCCGTCCCGTCGGTCCAGGGGGATACGGTGTGACCCACGCCTCTCGGGAGGGAGATCCAGATGGATCCCATGGAACCGGCCTACGGCTCCGCGGCGCTGCTGCTGATCGCGGCCGCCGCGATCGCCGTCCTGCTCGTCCTCATCATCGGCGCGCGGATGCACGCGTTCGTCGCGCTCGTCCTCGTCAGCTTCGGCACCGCGATCGCCGCGGGGGTCCCGATGGCCGACGTGGCGGGGGTCGCGGTGGGGGCCTTCGGGTCCACCCTCGGCACCGTCGCCCTGCTGGTCGGCCTGGGCGCCATGATCGGCCGCCTGCTCGAGGTGACGGGCGGCGCGCAGGTGCTGGCCGACACCCTGATCAACCGGTTCGGGGAGAAACGGGCCCCGTTCGCGCTCGGCGTCGCGGCGCTCCTCTTCGGCCTGCCGATCTTCTTCGACGCCGGCCTCGTGGTCTTCCTGCCGATCATCTTCTCCGTGGCGACCCGGTTCGGCGGCTCGGTCCTGCTCTACGCCCTGCCCGCCGCCGGCGCCTTCGCGGCGATGCACGCGATCGTGCCGCCGCACCCGGGGCCGGTCACCGCCGCCACCGAGATCGGCGCGAGCATCGGGCTCACCACGCTGATCGGCGTGCCGGTGGCGGTGCTGGCGTGGTACGTGGGCGTCCACCTCTTCACGATCGCCTACGCCGGCAAGGTGATGGTCCCGATCGACGACAGCGTCCTCACCGGGCACCGCTCCGGCGGTCACGGGGCGGGTCCCGGTGCTGCCGGCGCGGGCGACGACGGTGCCGACGGTGGCGCCGCTGGCGACGGGGCGGGTACGGCGTCGTCGCGCGCGCCGTCGTTCGGCCACGTCCTCGGGATCCTGCTGCTGCCCCTGGTCCTGATCGGCGCCAACACCGTGCTGACCACGCTGCGCACCTCGGGCTCCCTCGACGAGGAGGGCACGCTGGTCGACGCGGTGATCTTCGTGGGGCAGACCCCGGTGGCCCTGCTGATCACGCTGCTGGTCGCCAGCTACACCCTCGGCACCCGGGGCCGCTCGCGCGCCGACCTGGAGACGATCCTCAACGACGCGCTCGGCCCGATCTGCGCGATCATCCTCATCACCGGCGCGGGCGGCATGTTCGGCGGAGTGCTCCGCTACAGCGGCATCGGCAGCGCCCTGTCGGAGTCGCTGGAGGATCTCGGGCTCCCGCTGATCCTGTCGGCGTTCGTGATCGCCACGATCCTGCGCGTCGCCCAGGGCTCGGCGACCGTCGCCCTGACCACGACCGCGGGCCTGATCTCGGCCGCCGTGGTGGCCGAGGACCCGTCCTCGGTGCAGCTGGTCGCCCTCGTCCTGGCGATCGCGGCGGGCGCCACCGTCCTCTCCCACGTCAACGACTCCGGCTTCTGGCTGGTGAGCCGCTTCTTCGGGATGGACGTGAAGACGACGCTGAAGACCTGGACGGTCATGGAGACGACCCTGGGGCTCTCGATCTTCGTGCTGGCCTGCGGCTTGTGGCTGGTCGGATGAGCCCCGGGGACCGCCCCTGGCACCTGGTCTTCATGGGGGTCTCGGGCTCGGGGAAGAGCACCGCCGCCGAGGCGGTGCGCGAGCGGCTCGGCTGGGAGATGGCCGAGGGGGACGACTTCCACCCGCCGGAGAACATCGCGAAGATGCAGTCGGGTCGGCCGCTCACCGACGACGACCGGTGGGGCTGGCTGGGGACGCTCGCCGACTGGACGCGCGAGCGGGACGAACGGGGGGAGCCCACCCTGGTCAGCTGCTCCGCGCTGCGCCGCGCCTACCGCGACGTGCTGCGCGGGGGCGGGGAGCGCACGTTCTTCGTGCACATGGTCGGCGACAAGGGCCTGCTGCTGCAGCGGATGTCCGACCGTGCCCACTTCATGCCGCCCACCCTGCTGGAGTCCCAGCTCGACACGCTCGAGCCGCTGCAGCCCGACGAGGCCGGGATGACGGTCGACGTGGCCCACCCGCCGGAGCGGATCGCGGCGATGGTGCTGGCCCGGCTCGACCTGGCGGGCTGACCGCCGCGCGCGGCTCAGGCTTCGGCGTCGGCGGCGATCGCCTCCTCGGGCTTCTGCGGCAGGAACTTGTCGATGTAGTCCCGCGCGGTCTCGAAGATGTCGACCTCGTGGCCGGCCTGCTCCGAGAGGTACCAGCGGTGCTCGAGGATCTCGTGGAAGACCTCGGCCGGCTCCAGCTTGCCCCGGGCGTGGGCCGGGATCATCGCCACGATCGGCTCGTAGACGGTGGTCAGCCAGCGGTTGGCCACGGCGTCGCGGTCCTCGCGCCCCAGGTCGTGGTGGGCGGTGTAGGCGGCGAGGTCGTTGAGGAGCCGGCGGGCCTGGTTCTCCTCCACGTTCATCCCGGTGAGCGAGGCGAGCTCGCGGGCGTGGTGGCCCAGGTCGACCACCTTGGGCTGGATGCGCACCCGGTCGCCGTCGTAGTCGGTGATGATGTCGAGCTCGTCGACGTCGAAGCCGAGCTCGTTGAGCCGCTCGATCCGCTGCTCGATCCGCCACATCTCGGTGGTGGAGAACTCCTCCTCGCGGGTCAGCTCGGCCCACAGGGCGGCGTACCGTTCGCGCAGCATCGTGATGATCGCGTGCGGCTCCAGGTCGCCGGCGACCGCGCCGCTGGCCTGCAGGTCGAGCAGCTCGGCGAAGACGTTCTCGCAGCCGATGGTGACGTCGTGCTCGCGCATCCTCCGCCCCACGACGTCGTGCAGCTCCCCGGTCTCGGCGTCGACCAGGTAGGCGGAGAACTCGCCCGCGTTGCGCCGGAAGAGCACGTTGGAGAGCGAGACGTCGCCCCAGAAGAAGCCGGCGAGGTGGAGCCGTACCAGCAGCACGACGAGCGCGTCGATGAGCAGCGGCACGTGCGCCGCGGTGGCGCCGTGCTGGAAGAGGCTGCGGTAGGGCAGCGAGAAGCGCAGGTGCTCGGTGACCAGGGCGGCGGGCAGCTCGCCGTCGGCACCGGTGCGCCCGGCGACCACGCCCTGGGGCACGACGGTCGGCAGGTCGAGCCGGCGCAGGTCGCGCAGGGTCCGGTACTCGCGGAAGGCGATCGGCTCCTGGGTCTCCTTGACGGCGTAGGTGCGCTGCCCGAGGCGGACGATCCGCACGACGTGCCGGGACAGGCCTCGGGGGAGGGGGACGACGAACTCGTCGGTCCACTCCTCCAGCGGCAGGTGCCAGGGCAGCCGGACGATGGCAGGGTCCGGCCGGTTGGCCACGATCCGCAGCGCCATGCGAGGCAGCCTAACCCCTCGGCCGGGCGCCGCAGGGCGCCCGCGGGGCCGCGGCAGGGCCGCCGCGGTTCAGGCGAGGGCGTGGACGGTCAGGACCGGCCCGGCGTGGGCGGCGCCGACCGCCGGGTCGACCGCGTCCTCGGTGGTCAGCAGCAGCGTGCCGTCGGGGAGCCCCTCGCGCAGCGCGTCCAGGACCGGGCCGCCGGCCCGGCGGGCGGTGACCAGCAGGGTGCCGTCGGGGTGCTCGCGCAGGTAGGCGACCTCGTCGACGCCGACGTGGGCCCACCGCAGGCCGCCGCGGCGCAGCGCCGGGTGCTCGCGGCGGAGCCCGGCCAGGGCGGCGTACGTCGCCAGCGTGGCGTGGTCCCACGAGTCGCGGCGGTGCCACGGCATCGGGCGGCGGGCGTCCTCGCCCAGCACCCCCTCGAGACCGATCTCGTCGCCGGCGAAGACCATCGGGACGCCGGGCATCGTGAACTGCAGGCCGGCCGCCACCCGGTGCACCTCGGCCGACCCCACGACGGTGCGGATCCGGGCGCTGTCGTGGGAGCCGAGGATGTTCCAGCCGGCCGCGGTGGCGCGCCAGCCGAGCGAGCCCTGCCAGTCGCGCAGCGCCCGGACGAAGGCGTGGCCGTCGCGACGCGGCACCGGCACCGGCCGGCCGAACGCCCGCGCCGGGGAGGCCGGGTCGCGCAGCCACGACCACAGGGGCCAGGAGAAGCCGGAGTAGTTCATCGCCCCGTGCCAGCCGTCGCCGTCCACGTCGCCCGTGGCGTCGTGGTTGTGCTCGCCGATCACCCACGCGTCCGCGCGCTCGGCGGTGGCCGTGCGGCGTACCGCCCGGGCCACGTCGTGGGCGACGTCGACCGCCCCCAGGCGCCCGGTCATGTTGGCCACGTCGATCCGCCAGCCGTCGAGCTCGAAGGGCGGGCGCATCCAGCGGGCCACCACCGAGTCGGGGCCCTCGACCATCCGGGCGCGCAGGGCGGGGCTGGTGTGGTCGACCTTCGGCAGCGTGTGGTGGCCCATCCAGCACTCGTAGCTGCCGTCGTCGCGGAAGTGGTAGTAGTCGCGCTCCGGCGCCTCGGGGTCGCTCACCGCGGTGCGGAACCACTCGTGGGTGTCGCCGGTGTGGTTGGTGGTGAGGTCGCCGACGAGCCGCCACCCGCGGTCGTGCACGGCGCGGCTGAGCCGGGTGTAGGCCTCGTCGCCGCCGAGCAGGGGGTCGACCCGGTCGAAGGTGGAGGCGTTGTAGCGGTGGTTGCTCTCCCCGGGGAAGACCGGGGTGGTGTAGACGATGTCGGCGCCGACCTCGGCCACGTGGTCGAGGTGGTCGGTCAGGCCGTCCAGGTCGCCGCCGAAGAGCTGGAGCGGGGTGCGCGGGTCGTGGCCCTCGAAGACCACCTCGTCGTCCCACCCCGCCGGCACCGCCCACGCCGGGACGGGCCGCCCGTCGGCCGCCGCGGAGCGGGCGAAGCGGTCGGGGAAGACCTGGTAGACGACTCCGTCACGGGCCCAGTCGGGGGCCTCGGGGTGGGCGGCGACCATGAAGTCGGAGGCGTCGGGGACGTCGTGGTCGACCAGGCCGGAGCCCGTCAGCCACTGCTGCTCGTCGCCGCGGGCCAGCAGGAACCGGTAGTGGGTCACCGGGTTGTGCACCGGGAGGGCGCCGTGCCACCAGCGGGCGTCCTCGCCCTCGCCCAGCGGGCGGGCGACCATCAGGTGGTAGACCGGCTCCGCGTCGTACGTCGTGCGCACCCACATCGCCGTCACCGGGTCGGTCGCGGCGGTCCGGACCCGGACCGTGACCAGGTCGCCCAGGCGGGGCGGCGCGTCAGAGCCGCGGCCCGTGTCGAGGTAGACGCTCGATCCGTCGTGGTGCGGCTGGTCGAGGCACGTCATGCGTCCGACCGTATACGGCGCCCGCGTGGCGTAGCCTCACCCGGGTGAGGGTGCTGCCGCCACGGGCGGATGCCGCGGACCGGCGTCCGCTGCTCCGGCACCCCGCCCAGGTCGTGGTGGCCGCCTTCGCCGTGGCGGTCGCGGTCGGCACGGCGCTGCTGGCGCTACCGATCTCCCGGGCCGGGGAGGGCGGCGCGCCCCTCGTCGTCGCGCTCTTCACCGCCACCAGCGCCACGTGCGTCACCGGGCTCGCCGTGGTGGACACCCCGTCGTACTGGTCGGCGTTCGGGGAGGCCGTGATCCTGGGGCTGATCCAGGTCGGCGGGCTCGGCATCATGACGCTCGCCTCGCTGCTCGGACTCGCGATCTTCCGTCGGCTCGGCCTCCGCTCGCGCCTCACGGCCGCCGCCGAGACGAAGGCGTCCGGCCCGGGGGACGTGCGCTCCGTGGTGACCGGGGTGCTGGCCTTCAGCCTGCTCTTCGAGGCGGTCACGGCCGTGCTGCTCACGCTGCGCTTCGCGTGGGGGTACGGCGAGGAGTGGCCGCGGGCGGCGTACCTCGGGGTCTTCCACGCCGTCTCCGCCTTCAACAACGCCGGCTTCGCGCTCTACCGCGACAACCTGATGGGCTTCGTCTCGGACCCATGGATCTGCCTGCCGATCGCGGGCGCGGTGATCGCGGGCGGCCTCGGGTTCCCGGTCTGGCTCGAGCTGCGCCGGCAGACCGGCCCGTGGCGCCTGCTGAGCGTGCACACGCGGATGACCCTGAGCGCGACGCTGGTGCTGCTCGTGCTCGGCACCGTCTTCGTCACCGCCAACGAGTGGCGCAACCCGGGCACGCTGGGCGCGCTGCCGCCGGCCGACCGCCTGCTGGCCGGCTTCTTCCAGGCGGTGATGCCGCGCACGGCGGGCTTCAACAGCCTCGACTACGGCCAGATGCGCGAGGGGACGCTGCTCGGCACCGAGATCCTCATGTTCATCGGCGGCGGCTCGGGGGGCACGGCGGGCGGCATCAAGGTGACCACCTTCGTCCTCCTCCTCTTCGTGATCGTCGCGGAGGTCCGCGGCGAGGCGGACGTCGAGGCGTTCGGCCGCCGGCTCGACCCCCGCGTCGTCCGGCAGGCGCTGACGGTGGCGCTGCTCTCGGTCGGCGCCGTCGTCGTCTCGACGCTGGTGCTGCTCGAGGTCAGCACGATCGACACCGAGGACGCCCTCTTCGAGGTGGTCTCCGCGCTCGCCACGGTGGGGTTGTCGACGGGCATCACCCCCGACCTCCCCAGCCCCGCCCAGCTCGTCCTCACCGCCCTCATGTTCATCGGCCGGCTCGGCCCGATCACGGTTGCCGCCGCCCTGGCGCTGCGTGAGAAGCCGCACCTGCGCCGTCTCCCGGAAGGAAGGCCTCTCATTGGCTAGGCAGACCCACCACGGCGTCGTCGTCATCGGCCTCGGCCGCTTCGGCCGCTCGCTGGCCCTCGAGCTGGTGAAGGAGGGTGTCGAGGTGCTCGGCATCGACTCCGACCCGATGATCGTGCAGTCCCTCGCGGGTCGGCTCACCCACGTGGTGCAGGCCGACTCGACCAACGCCGACGCCCTCCGCGAGCTCTCCGTGGGCGAGTTCGAACGGGCGGTCGTGGGCATCGGGACCGACCTCGAGGCCAGCATCCTGACCGCCTCGATCGTGCTGGACCTCGGCGTCCCGCTCGTGTGGGCCAAGGCGATCAGCCAGTCGCACGGTCGCATCCTCGAGAAGATCGGGGTCGACCACGTCGTGCGCCCCGAGCACGACACCGGCAAGCGGGTGGCCCACCTCGTGACGGGGCGGATGATCGAGTACATCGAGTTCGACGACGGCTACGCCTTCGCCAAGACCCGCCCGCCGACGTGGATGCTCGGTCGCTCGCTCGGCGGCTACGGCGTCCGCGAGGAGTACGGCATCACCGTGGTCGGGGTGAAGCCGCCCGGGGAGGCGTTCACCTATGCCACCGCCCAGACGGTCCTGCGGGAGGGCTGCGAGATCATCGTCTCCGGACCGAAGGGGAAGGTCGAGCGGTTCAGCGCGCTGACGTGACCTCGCTCGTGGACCCGGAGCCGGTGACAGGATTCGAACCCGCGACATCTTCTTTACAAGAGAAGCGCTCTACCAACTGAGCTACACCGGCGCGCGGCGGCCCACATCGGCCGGCGCCCGCACATCGTAGTCAGCGAGCCGGCGGTGTCGGCGAGGCCGTCTGGTTTCCTCCCATGCTCTTCACGTGCCGTGGTTGTGGTTTGCAGGCGGAGGGTCGGCCGAACAGAGTCTTCTGCAGCAATCGGTGCCAGCGGGCGGTTGAGCGTCGCGAACGTGTCGCCGGGTGGCTCGAGACCGGCGACGCCCCACACGCTGGAACGGCCAAGGGGCACGACATCAGACGTCACATCGGCGAGGAGCAGCAAGGACTGTGTGCCCTCTGCGCTCGTCCAGGGGTGTGGAACGGTCGCCCTCTGGTGCTGGTTCTTGACCACATCGACGGCGACTCCGAAAACAACCGTCTTGAGAACCTACGTCTGGTCTGTCCCCACTGCGACAGCCAGCTCGACACCTTCAAGGCACGCAACCCAGGTCGCGGACGCCATGTCGTCCCGGGAGCGCTACACGCGCGGCGAGTCGTACTGAGGCGCGAGCAAGTGCGGGTCACAGACGTCGGCCGTTGAGTCAGCTCTCGGACTCATCGCCGGACGATTGACCAACCGGTCATCGGACCTGGCGCACCTCGAACTGCATCCGCGGGTGGGCGTAGATCTCCTGGGACTGCACCAGCCGCAGCTCGCGCTCGCCGGAGTCGAGGGTGTTCTGCAGGAGGTCGAAGACGCTGGAGGTGGTGGCGGCGAGCGCCTCGGCGGCCGAGCCCGTCTCGTGCAGGTGGGCGGTGAAGAGCGCCGCGGTGACGTCGCCCGAGCCGTTGGCCTTGAACGGCAGGTGCGGGGTCTGCACGATCCAGGCTCCCTCACGGGTCACGGCGAGCATCTCGATCGTCCCCTCGGGTCGGTCGGGGCGCTCGACGCTGGTGACGAGGACGGTGCTCGGACCCATCGCCATCGCGGCGTCGGCGGAGGCCAGCGTCGACTCCAGGGTGTCGGGCTCGGTGTGGGTGAGGAAACCCAGCTCGAACTGGTTGGGCGTGATGATGTCGGCCACCGGCACGACCCGCTCCCGGATGATCGGGGGGATGTCGGGGTGGACGAAGCAGCCCGACTTCGCGTTGCCCATCACCGGGTCGCAGGTGTAGGTGGCGGCCGGGTTGGCGGCCTTGACCCGCGTGACCGCCGAGACGATCACGTCGGCGATCCCCGCCCCGCCCTGGTAGCCCGACAGGACGGCGTCGACCTGGCCGAGCACGCCGCGGTCCTCGATGCCGGTGATCACGGCGTCGACGTCGGCCGGTGCGATCAGCGGACCGCCCCAGGCGCCGTACCCGGTGTGGTTGGAGAAGTTGACCGTGTGGACGGGCCACACCTCGTGACCCCGGCGCTGGAGCGGGAAGACGGCGGCTGAGTTGCCGACGTGTCCGTAGGCGACGTGGGACTGGACGGAGAGGATCTTCACCCGGCCAGTCTTGCACCCACGGTGGGGCGGTGAGTCCTCACGTCTCCACCGGGGAGGTGGGTCAGGCGACCTGGAGCGAGCGCTTGGAGAGGCCCATCCAGAAGCCGTCGACCCGCTGGTCGCCGGGGGCGTCGGCCTGGGTGGCTGCGCCGAGGGTGACGAAGAGGGGGGTGTAGTGCTCGACGGTGGGGTGCGCGTAGGGCATCCCCGGCGCGTTCGAGCGGTACGACGCGAGCTCGTCGACGTCGCCCCGCGCGAGGGCCTCGGCGGCCCAGGCGTCGAACTCCTTCGACCACCCTGGGGCGGCGGCCTCGATCCGGAACTCCTTGAGGAACGGCAGCCCGTGGGTGAGGAAGCCGGACCCGATGATCAGCACGCCCTCGTCCCGGAGCGGGCGCAGGCGGGCGCCGAGCTGCATGAGGGTGCCGGGGTCGGAGGTCGGGAGCGACATCTGCACGACGGGGATGTCCGCCTCGGGGTACATGATCTTCAGCGGCACCCAGGCGCCGTGGTCGAGACCCCGGGAGACGTGCTGGTGCACCGGCTGGGTGTCGGGCATCATCGCGGCGATCCGGGCGGCGAGCGCGGTGGAGTCGGGGGTGTCGTAGCGCATGTTGTAGTACTTCGGCGCGAAGCCGCCGAAGTCGTAGACCAGCTCGGCGCCGCTCGCCGTGAGGCTCACGGGCGCGGACTCCCAGTGGGCGCTGACGATCAGGATCGCCTTCGGCCGGGGCAGGTCGCGGGACCAGGCCGCCAGCTCGCCGGACCAGACGGGGTCGTCGAGGAGCGGCGGGGCTCCGTGGCCGATGTAGAGGGCAGGCATCCGGTTCATGCCCACCATAATAGTTCAACGTTCAACTTTATTCCAGGGGTCTGGGGAGAGCAGGGCGGAGGGTCAGGCGCGCGGGGCGTCCGGCAGCCGCCAGTCCAGTCTCGTCCCGCCCTGCTCCTCGAGCAACCGGTCGACCCGGCTGAACGGGCGAGACCCGAAGAACCCCCGCGAGGCGGAGAGCGGGGAGGGGTGGACCGACTCCACCCACGGGATGCCGCCCAGCAGCGGCTTGAGCGACTGCGCGTCCCGGCCCCAGAGGATCGCCGCGCAGGGACCGCCCCGCTCCGCGAGGACCCGGATCGCGTGCTCGGTCACCGCCTCCCAGCCCTTGCCCCGGTGGGATCCGGAGTCGCCCGGCCGCACGGTGAGCACCCGGTTGAGCAGCATCACCCCCTGGTCGGCCCACGAGGTGAGGTCGCCGTGCGGGACGGGCGGGTGGCCGAGGTCGTCGTGGAGCTCGCGGTAGATGTTGGCCAGGCTGCGGGGGACCGGCCGGACGTGGGGCGCCACCGCGAAGCTGAGCCCGATCGGGTGACCCGGGGTCGGGTAGGGGTCCTGCCCCACGACGAGCACGCGGACGTCGGCCAGCGGCCGCTGGAAGGCCCGGAAGACCGCCTCCCCCGCGGGCAGGTAGGGGCGGCCCGCCCCGACCTCCTCGCGCAGGAACTGCCCCAGGGCGGTGACCTGCTCCTCGACCGGGGCCATCGCCTCCGCCCAGTCAGGGGCCATGAGCCCTCGCTCGACGAGTGCGGCGAGACCCCGCTCCGTGGCTGCTCCCATGGCCGCTGAACCTAGCGGGGCTCCCGCACCGGCCGCGCGAGCCGGTCGAGGAAGGCCACCAGGAGCGCCTCCCGCATCGCCGGCGCGGCGACGTCGAGCAGGGCGTTGACCTCGGCCATCCGCTCCGGCAGCGCGAGGCCGCCGGAGACACCCTCGGCCGCGGGTCCGACCAGGCCGGAGGCGGCGAGCAGCCCGTCGAAGTCTGCGTCGGTCAGCGCCGCGGGGTCGAGTGCCTCCACGAAGGCGACCACGTCGGGGTCGACGCGCACGGGTCCCGCCGCGACGGCGGCGGCCACGGAGCTGGTCAGCGCCTCCAGCAGCTCGTCGACCAGCGGCAGCGTCGCGGCGCTGACCGACAGGTGCAGGGTCGGCGCGTTCCCGCCCCACGACATCTGCGGCTGGACGTACCAGCCGCGGGCGACCAGCTCGTCGGTGAGCGTGAAGACGTCGCAGCTCTCGTCGGTGGCCAGCGCGAGCAGGGTCGAGTCGGGTGCGACCACGAGCCGTAGCTGCGGGATCGCCCCGACGCCGGCGACGACCCGGTCGACCGCCTCGAGCGCGTCGGCGGCGAGGCGGAGGTACCCCTGGTCGCCAAGGGCGGTCACCACCGCCCACGTCCCGGCGAGCGGCCCGCCCGACTTCGTGGACTGCAGCGTCGAGTTGAGCATCGTGTAGCCGGGCCACGCCGCCGACGCGAAGAGCTGGGGGCGGCGCAGCGCGCTGCTCCGGTGCAGCAGCACCGAGGTCCCCTTGGGGGCGTAGGCGTACTTGTGGGTGTCGACCGAGATCGAGGTGACCCCCTCGACCGCGAAGGTCCACGGCGTCACCGGCCGCCCCAGCCGGGCGGCGTACGGCAGCACCCACCCGCCGATGCAGGCGTCGACGTGGCAGCGGACGCCGCGCGCCGCGGCGGCGGCGGCGATCGCGGGCACGGGGTCGACCACCCCGTGGGCGTAGGAGGGGGCGGAGGCCACGACGAGGACGGTCGTGTCGTCGATCGCGTCGGCGACGGCCGCGGGGTCGGGCCGGAAGTCGGCGCCGACCGGGACCGTGACGGGGCGGACGCCGAAGTAGTGGGCCGCCTTGTGGAACGCCGCGTGCGCCGTCTCGGGGAGCACCATCGAGGGCCGCGCCACGTCGGGACGGGAGTCGCGGGCGCCCTGGACCGCGAGCAGCACCGACTCGGTGCCGCCGGAGGTGACGGTCCCGACCGCGCCCTGGGGGGCGTCGAGCAGGTCCGCGGCGAAGCCGACCAGCTCGTTCTCCATCTGCAGGAGGCTGGGGAAGGCGGTCGGGTCGAGGCCGTTGGAGCCGGCGTACGCCGCCACCGCCTCGCGCCCGAGCCGGTCGACCTCGGCCAGGCCGGAGTCGTAGACGTAGGCCAGCGTGCGCCCGCCGTGGACGGGCAGGTCGGCCTCCTGCCGCTCGCGGAGGAGGGCGAGGACGTCGGGGGTCTCAGGCACGGCTCTCCTCGAGGTCGGGGTCGGAGTCGGGCCCGGGGCCGGGGCCGGGCTCCAGGTCGGCGGCGGTGAGTCGGTAGGCCCGCAGCCACCACAGGCTCAGCAGCACGAGGGCGGCCGGGAGCAGGCTGAAGCCGAGGGTGATGGCCGTCAGGGCCGAGTCGGGCTGGACGGCGGAGCCGTCGGTGGAGGACCGGTAGTCGCCGAGCGCCAGCACGAGGGCGAAGACGCCGGGCCCCAGCGCCAGCCCCAGGGTCTCGCCGGCCGTCCAGACACCGGTGTAGACGCCGACCCGGTTCTCGCCGGTGCGTCGGGTGTCGACCGCCGCGGCGTCGGGCATCATCGCCATCGGGAAGACCTGGCAGCCCGCGTAGCCGACCCCCACCAGCGCGGTCGCCGCGTAGACGACCCCGGCGGGGGCGACCTGCGCCGTCGCGGCCAGCGCGGCGCCCGTGGCCAGCACCAGCGACGAGGCGACGTACCCCTGCTTCTTGCCGACCCGCGCCCCCACCCGCGCCCAGACGGGGGTGAGCACCAGCGCGGGCCCGACGAAGCAGACGAAGAGCAGCGTGGCGGCGCCGGCGTTGCCGAGCACCTCGCCGGCGAGGTAGTCGACACCGGCGAGCATGCTGCCGGTCGCGAGGGCCTGGACGACGAAGGTGGTGAGCAGCAGCCGGAAGTCGCGGGCCCGGGCGACCACGCGGAGCTGGTCGCGGAACGTCCCGGAACCCGCCGCCACGGCTCCGACCGGCGCGCGCCGGGTGCCGACGTAGGAGCAGACCACCCCGACCGCGATCACCAGCGCCATCACCACGCCCATCACGCGGTAGCCGTCGCGGCCGCCCACCCCGTCGCGGATCAGCGGCGCGGTCGCGCCCGCGAGCATGATCGTGAGCGCCAGGATGGCCACCCGCCACGTCATCAACCGGGTGCGCTCGTCGTAGGAGCCGGTGATCTCGGCGGGCATGGAGACGTAGGGGACCTGGAAGAACGCGTACGCCGTCGCGGCGGCCAGGAAGAAGACCAGCACCCACGCGGCCTCGGCCACCCGGGAGCCCATCTCGGGGGCGGCGAAGATGAGGGCGAAGCAGGCCGCCAGCGCGAGGCCGGCCCGCAGCAGCCACGGCCGCCGCGGCCCGCGCGGGTCGGTGGTGCGGTCGCTGACCCGGCCGGCCACCGGGTTGAGCAGCACGTCCCAGGCCTTGGGCAGGAAGACGATCAGCCCCGCCCACAGCGCGGCGATGCCCAGGCTGTCGGTGAGGAACGGCAGGAGCATGAGGCCCGGGACCGTGCCGAACGCCCCGGTCGCCACCGACCCGGAGCCGTAGCCGACCCTGACCCCGGTGGGCAGGGGCGCGGAACCGCTCGGGGGCGTCGTCATGGCGGCACCCTAGTGGTGACCGGCGACACACCCCCCGGACCGTGGGCTCAGCGCGACAGCGAGCGCGAGGCCGCGGAGCGGTGCCGGCGACGGGGGCTGGCGCCGATGGTCGGGGGAGCGGCCTCGCCGCCCGACCACTGGTCGAGCCACTCGTCGAGCACCCGCCACGTCGTGCCCCGGGCCCGGCGCCCGGCGAGCATGCCCAGGTGGCCGCCGGGGACCATCTCGAAGCGCACCTCGGGGGAGCCGCCGAGCAGCGGCACGCCGGCGCGGACCGAGGCCACGGGGGCGATGCCGTCGGTCATGCCGGCGAAGAGCAGCACCGGCGCGGTGACCCGGGCCAGCTCCACGACCCGGCCGCCGACCTCCATGGTCCCGCCGACGAGCCCGTTGGCCCGGATGAACCGGTGGTAGAGCTGGCCGAAGGTCCGGCCCGGGTAGGCGGTCATGTTGCGGGTGAACCGGTCGACCGCCTCGAGCTGGGCGAGGTAGTCCCGGTCGTCGAGGTTGACCGCCATCGCCAGCGGCCGCGTGACGAGCTTCTGCACGCTGGTCAGCTGGAACGCCCAGCGCACCAGCGGCTGCGGGGCGCCGCCGAAGGCCTGGTAGAGGCGGTTGACCGGCCCGCCGCCTTCGGTGAGGTTGAGCAGGGGGCGCACCGGCGCCACGATCGGCACCTTGCGCACGTCGAAGGGGGTCCCGAGCACGGTGAGGGAGGCGATCGGGAGGTCGGGACGGTCGGCGGCGGCCAGCAGCGAGAAGATCCCGCCGAGGCTCCAGCCGACCACGTGGACGGGCCGACCGCCCGCGTCCTGCGAGACCGCCGCGAGCGCCGCGGGCAGCACCTCGGAGACCCAGTGCTCGAGGCCCAGCGCCCGGTCGCGGAAGGCGACGGAGCCGTACTCGACGAGGTACGTCGGCCGGCCGCCGTCGACCAGGTGCTCGACGAGCGAGCAGCCGCGGCGCAGGTCGTAGCAGAGCGCGGGCGCCGCGAGCGGGGTGACCAGCAGGACCGGGTCGCCCTCCTCCGCCCCGTGGGGGCGGGCGCGGTACCGGTACACCTCGCGCAGCTCCCCCTCGTCGATCAACGTCCGGGGCATCGGCCGCAGGTCGGCCAGGCCGCCGTACAGCGCCATGTGCGCGACGTTGCCGGCCGCGGAGACCACCTGACCGGGCTTCGGCACGAGATCCATGCGGTCGAATCTAGCCGCGTCCTCGACAAGGCTTGGGCGACCGGGCTAGACACGGACCATGGGATGGAAGAGCGCGACCGGCATGGCGGCCACGGCGCTGGGCGGGGTCGTGGCCTACGACCTGACCCAGAGGAAGCACGCGATCCTGCGCAACTTCCCGGTGATCGGCCACTTCCGCTACTGGGCGGAGACGGTCGGCCCGGAGCTGCGTCAGTACATCGTCACCAGCAACGACGAGGAGCGCCCCTTCAGCCGGGACCAGCGGCGCTGGATCTACGCCAGCTCCAAGCTGGAGAACAACTACTTCGGCTTCGGCACCGACAACGACGTCGAGCGGGTGCCCGGCTACCCGATCATCAAGCACCGCACCTTCATGGGCGAGGGGGCCGCCACCGCCCCGCACGGCGACGAGGGGGTGCCGATCCCGTCGGCGAAGGTGATGGGCGGGCCGCGGGGCCGGCGGCTGGCCTTCCGCCCCCGCTCGGTGGTCAACATCTCGGGCATGAGCTTCGGCTCGCTCTCGGGTGCCGCGATCGAGGCGCTCAACCGGGGCGCCGCTCGGGCCGGGTGCCTGCAGAACACCGGCGAGGGCGCCCTGTCGCCGCACCACCGCCACGGCGGGGAGATCGTCTTCCAGATCGGCACCGCCTACTTCGGCTGCCGCGACGAGCACGGCCGGTTCGACCTGGGGCGGCTCAAGGACCTCGTCCAGTCCGCGCCCGTCCGCGCGCTGGAGATCAAGCTCTCGCAGGGGGCGAAGCCGGGGCTCGGCGGCATGCTGCCGGGGGAGAAGGTCAGCCCCGAGATCGCCGAGATCCGCGGGATCCCGGTCGGCAAGGACTGCGCCTCGCCGAGCCGGCACTCGGTCTTCGGCGACGTCGACTCCATGCTCGACTTCGTCGAGATGCTCGCCGACGAGACCGGGCTGCCGGTCGGGATCAAGTCGGCGGTCGGCAACCTCGAGTTCTGGGACCAGCTGGTCGAGCAGATGGCGGGGCGCACCCGCGGCGTCGACTTCGTCAACGTCGACGGCGGCGAGGGCGGCACGGGCGCGGCGCCGATGATCTTCGCCGACTCCGTGGCCTACCCGTTCCGGATCGCCTTCAGCGAGGTCTACCGCCGGTTCGCCGGGGCCGGCCTGGCCGACGACGTCACCTTCATCGGGGCGGGCAAGCTGGGCCTGGCCGAGAACGCCCTGGTCGCCTTCGCCCTCGGCGCCGACATGGTCAACGTCGGGCGCGAGGCGATGATGGCGATCGGCTGCATCCAGGCGCAGAAGTGCCACACCGACCACTGCCCGGTGGGGGTGGCCACCCAGAACCCGCGCTACACCCGCGGGCTCGACGTGGGGCTGAAGCAGGAGCGGGCGGCCAACTACGTCGTGTCGCTGCGCCGCGACCTGCTCAAGGTCGCGGAGGCGGTCGGGGTGCCCCACCCCGCCTTCCTCACCCCCGACGACATCGACATCCTCGACGGGCAGCGCAGCGCGGTCCCGCTGCGCGAGCTCTACGGCTACGAGGCCGGCTGGGCGCACCTCCCCCCGGAGCTCGCCGGCCCGCTGCTGGAGGAGATGCACGCCCGGGTCAACGGCGACACCGCCTGACCCGGCGGGCGGGTGCGGGGGCGGGGACCCGCCGTACGCCGGGGCGTCAGGACGGGTGGGCCGGCCGCACGGTCTTGCCGTGGTCGGCGCGGACCTGGCCGAGCTCGTCGAGGAACTCGGCCGCCCAGGTCGTCACGTCGTGGTCGACCACCGTGCGGCGCATCGCCTTCATCCGCCGGGTGCGCTCCTTGTCGCTGGCCCGGTAGGCCTCCAGCAGCGCGCTCTTCATCCCGTTGATGTCGTAGGGGTTGATCAGCCACGCCTGGCGCAGCTCGGCGGCGGCCCCCGCGAACTCGGAGAGGACCAGGGCGCCGTCGGCGTCGTAGCGGCACGCGACGTACTCCTTGGCGACGAGGTTCATCCCGTCGCGCAGCGGCGTCACCACCATGATGTCGGCCGCGCGGTAGAGCGCGGCCATCTCCTCGCGCGGGAAGGAGGAGTGCATGTAGGAGATCGCCGGACGGCCGATCTTGCCGAGGTCGCCGTTGATCCGGCCGACCAGCCGGTCGATCTCGTCGCGCAGGATCCGGTACTGCTCGACGCGCTCCCGCGAGGGGGTGGCGACCTGGACGAAGACGGCGTCCTCGACGTCGAAGTGGCCGTCCTCGAGCAGCTCGCTGTAGGCGCGCAGCCGGGCGTAGATGCCCTTGGTGTAGTCGAGGCGGTCGATGCCCAGGAAGACCTTGCGCGGGTTGCCCAGCGCCTCCCTGATCTCGGCAGCGCGCGCCCGGACCGGCTCCGAGCGGGCGAGCTCCTCGAAGTCGGCGGCGTCGATGGAGATGGGGAAGGCCGCCGCCCGCACGGTGCGACCGTCGGGCAGGTAGACGAGGTCGCGGTGCGTCTTGTGGCCGACCCGCTGCCGGACGAGGCGGATGAAGTTCTGCGCGCCGCCGGGCAGCTGGAAGCCGATGAGGTCGGCCCCCAGCAGGCCCTCGAGGACCTGGCGCCGCCACGGCAGCTGCTGGAAGAGCTCCGTGGGCGGGAAGGGGATGTGCAGGTAGAAGCCGATGCGCAGGTCGGGCCGGAGCTCGCGCAGCATCTGGGGCACCAGCTGCAGCTGGTAGTCGTGCACCCACACGGTCGCGCCGTCGGCGGCGACCTCGGCCGCCTTCTCGGCGAAGCGCCGGTTGACGGTGACGTAGGAGTCCCACCACTCGCGGTGGAACTCCGGCTTGGCCACCACGTCGTGGTAGAGCGGCCAGAGGGTGGCGTTGGAGAAGCCCTCGTAGAACTCCTCGACCTCCTGCGCGCTGAGGTGGACCGGCACCAGGTCGAGGCCGTCCTCGACGAACGGCTCCAGCTCCTCGTCGGTGCCGCCCGGCCAGCCGATCCACGCGCCCTCGTTGGCCCGCAGGACGGGCTCCAGGGCGCTCACCAGGCCTCCGGGCGAGCGACGCCAGCCGAGCGTGCCGTCAGGGAGGGTGTGCCGGTCCACCGGCAGCCGGTTGGCCACGATCACGAGTTCTGCCGAGCCTGGAGTGGTCACGCCGCCCACCCTAGTGGGCCCGCGGGCGACGACTCGCGCGAGTGAATGACATCGTTGTGGTTCGTCACCTACAGTGGACGCCAGCACCGCTACCTGCAGGGGAGACACACATGGACGCCGCGAACGCCCTCCCGGGCCAGGAGCCCGCGCCCGGCGGGAGTCTGAGCGACCGCGACCGCGAGATCCTCGAGTTCGAGCGCCACTGGTGGAAGTACGCCGGTGCCAAGGAGCAGGCGGTGCGGGAGAAGTTCGACATGAGCTCCACCCGCTACTACCAGGTCCTCAACGCCCTCATCGACCGCCAGGAGGCGCTCGAGGAGGACCCGCTGCTGGTCCGTCGGCTGCGTCGCCTGCGCTCGCAGCGCCAGCGCCAGCGCTCGGCCCGGCGGCTCGGGTTCGAGGTCTGACGTGAGCGACCGGGTGCGGCACGGCCGCGACGAGCGCGGGGTGGCCTACCCCTCCCCGCTGGTCATGCTCAGCGTCATCGCGATCGCGATGGCGGGCATCGCCTTCTTCGCGACCAAGGACCAGCCGGAGCAGGAGCGGCGCGTCGAGACGGTCTCCTCCACCGCCGAGGAGACCCCCGCCCCCGCGCCCGAGCCCGAACCGGCCCCCGAGACCGCGCCCCCCACCCCCGAGAAGCCGGCGGTCGAGCGCGGCCAGGTCTACGTCGAGGTCTACAACAACACCGGCATCCGGGGGCTCGCCGCCGAGACGGCCGAGAAGGTCAGCGGCGCCGGCTGGCAGGTCGTCGGGACCGACAACTGGGTCGGCACCATCCCCGCGCCCACGGTCTACTTCCCGGCCCGGCTCAAGCCGGCGGCCGAGCTGCTCGCCCTCGACCTGGGCATCCAGCGCGTCCAGCCCGCCGTCGCGCCGATGAAGCAGGACCGCCTCACCCTCATCCTCACCGGCTGAGGTTCCCGCGCAGCGTCCTCACCAGCCGACACCCCGGCGGACGCCGTCGCAGGGTCTGACAGAGTGGGCCCCATGGAGTTCCCCACCCCCGAGGTGGCCGCCCAGTACGCCGACCTCGTCGCCGCCGCGCCCGACCTCGTGGTCGGCCTCGACTTCGACGGCACCCTCGCGCCGATCGTCGAGGACCCCACGCAGGCTCACATCCACCCCGACGCCCCCGAGCTGCTGCTCGAGCTGGCGCCGCTCGTCCGGGGGATCGCCGTGGTGACCGGGCGGCCGGCCCGACAGGCGCTCGCCCTGGGCGACCTGGACGTCCTGGGCGCGCAGGTGGCCGAGCTCGGCAGGGAGCTGACGGTGCTCGGCCAGTACGGCAACGAGCGCTGGACCTCCACCGAACGCCGGGTCGTCTCGCCGCGCCCGCCGCACGGGCTCGCCTCCTTCGTCCGCGAGGTGCCCACCCTGCTGCGCCGCGCCGGGGCCGCCGACGCCTACGTCGAGCTCAAGGGGCTCGCGGTCGCGCTGCACACGCGACGGCTGGAGGACCCCCGGGGCTCGTTCGCCCGGATGCTCCCGCTGCTCGAGGACGCCGCGCAGCGGCACGGCCTGTCGGTGGAGCCCGGCCGCCTGGTGGTCGAGGTCCGGGCGCCCGGCATGCACAAGGGGCTGGCGGTCCGGGGCCTCGCCGAGCGGCTCGACGCGGGTGCCTTCCTCTTCGCCGGTGACGACCTGGGCGACGTCGAGGCCTTCAACGAGCTGCACGCCATGCGGGAGGAGGGGACCCCGACGCTGGTGGTCTGCTCCGACGGCGGCGACGGTCCAGAGGTGCTGACCGAGCTCGCCGACCTCGTCGTGGAGGGCCCCGACGGGGTCCTGGGCCTGTTGCGCGGCCTCGTCGAGGACATCAAGGCCGGGCCCTCGACCCTCGCCTGAACCGCCCTCCTGCGTCCAGGAACGGCCTCCGCTGAGCGTGCGACGCCAACATGTGGGACGCGTGTGCACATCTTGAGACAGCCGTCGTAGGCTTGCCGCGCTCATCCAGAGGGACTGAGGGAACGGCCCTACGAAGTCCCGGCAACCGCCGCGTGCCTCCTGTCGACGACGTCGACAGTCGCGGAAAAGGTGCTAATTCCGGCCCGCGACGAGGTACGCCGCGGGGCAGATGAGAGAAGGAGACCTTCATGAGCGCCGTCACCACCCTCGAGACCACCGACGTCCGCACGCCCGGACAGCTGCGCCCGGGAGCCTTCGGCCACGCCACCGGCCTCTCCTGTCGCGAGTGCGGCCACGCCATCGACCTCGGCCCCCACTACGCGTGTCCGGAGTGCTTCGGCCCCCTGGAGATCGCCTACGACTTCCCGCAGGTCACCCGCGAGGAGATCGAGGCCGGCCCGTCCAACATCTGGCGCTACAAGGCGCTCCTGCCCGTGCCCTCCGACATCGAGCAGAGCCCCAACATGGAGCCCGGCTTCACCCGGCTCCTCGAGGCCGGCAACCTGGCCCGCGAGCTGGGGCTGCAGAAGCTCTGGGTCAAGGACGACTCGACCAACCCGACCAACTCCTTCAAGGACCGCGTGGTCGCCTGCGCGCTCAGCGCCGCGCGCGAGTTCGGCAGCAAGGTCTTCGCCTGCCCCTCCACCGGCAACCTGGCCAACGCCGTCGCCGCCGCGGGTGCCCGCGCCGGGATCAAGACGGTCGTCTTCATCCCGAGCAACCTCGAGAAGCCCAAGCAGGTCAACTCGGCGGTCTACACCGACTCGCTGGTCGCGGTCGAGGGCAACTACGACGACGTCAACAAGCTCGCCTCCGAGATCGCCGGCGAGGAGGAGGGCTGGGCGTTCGTCAACGTCAACGTCCGCCCCTACTACGCCGAGGGCTCCAAGACGCTCGGCTACGAGATCGCCGAGCAGCTGGGCTGGCGGCTGCCCGACCAGGTCGTCATCCCCGTGGCCTCCGGGTCGCAGCTGACCAAGGTCGACAAGGCGTTCCAGGAGCTGATCCGGCTCGGTCTCGTGGAGGAGAAGCCCTACAAGGTGTACGGCGCCCAGGCCACCGGCTGCTCGCCGGTCAGCGTGGCCTACAAGGCCGGCACCGACGCGATCCGGCCCGTGCGGCCCGACACGATCGCCAAGAGCCTCGCGATCGGCAACCCGGCCGACGGGATCTACGTGCTCGACATCTGCCGCCGCACGGGCGGGGCCGTCGAGGACATCACCGACGAGCAGGTCCGCGAGGGCATCCTGCTGCTCGCCCGGACCGAGGGCATCTTCACCGAGACCGCGGGCGGCACGACCGTCGGCGTCCTGAAGAAGCTCGTCGAGACGGGTCAGCTCGACACCACGCTGGAGACCGTCGTGATCAACACCGGCATGGGGCTCAAGACCCTCGACGCCGTGGCCGACGAGGTGGGTCCCGCGGCGACGATCCCTCCGACGTACTCAGCCTTCGCGGCCACCGGCCTGACCGACTGACGACCCGCCCTCCTCGAGAAAGCCGACACCATGAGCGTCTCCGTCCGCATCCCCACCATCCTGCGCACCTACACCGGCGGCGACTCCGAGGTCACCGCGGAGGGCGCCGACCTGGCCGCCGTGCTCGACGACCTGGACGCCCGCTACGCCGGGATCAAGGGGCGGATCCTGGACGAGGCCGGCCAGCTGCGGCGCTTCGTCAACGTCTACGTCGACAACGACGACGTGCGGTTCCTCGACCACCTGCAGACGCCCACCCCCGACGGCACCCAGGTCTCCGTCATCCCCGCCGTCGCCGGGGGTTGCTGACCCTGTAGTAGAGATCACCTCCCAAAGCAACCCCCAATATTGGGGAAAGGGAGATTTCTCGTCCTCGTTCACGGACCATGAGGAGGACGGGCACGACCAGGGGGCCCGAGGTCGTGGAGAGGTCCACCCGTGCGCGTTCTCGGGTCCGTCGTCGCAGCCGCGCTGCTGGCTGCCTCCACGGTGGTCGTGACGGCCGGCCCGGGCGTCGCCACCGCGACGACCGGCACGAGCCACCTCGCTGACGTCGCGTGGTCCACGGTCGACCACCGCGACGCGTTCCGCGTGGAGCACGCGCGGTTCGACCACAGGATGGACCTGGTGGGCCACCCGCTGGACACCACCTTCGACCGGACGGGGGCGGTCTGGACCCTGGGCGAGTTCACCATGCAGGTCGGTCGCTACGCCCGGGGCGAGGTGCGGCGGCACGCCGTGCCGCTCAAGACCTACCGGGAGGACGGGCGGCTGCTCGGCTGGACCGAGCCCTTCGGCTCCTCCTGGGGCGGGCACGTGCCGGCCAGCGAGCTGGGCGAGGCGGCGGTCGACACCCCCGACGGCGTCTGGGTCAGCCTCGGGGGCCAGCAGGGCGGTGGCCGCTTCAACCACTCCATGCTGGTCCGCTACTCGGTGAGCACCCCGGTGCGGGCGTGCGCGGTCCCGCTGCCCGGGGACAACAACCAGGTGATCGGCCTGACCTACGACAGCCGCCGGGACCGGGTCTGGTTCGCGGCCTCCGAGGGCGACCACACCCGCGACGGCAAGTACTCGACCATCGGGTGGGTCAAGGCGTCGGGCCTGGGGGATCGCTGCCAGAACACGCTCGACTTCGGCGGCGACCCCCGCCTGTCCGCGGAGGAGGACCTCGCGCGGAGGGCCGAGGCCCAGGCGGAGGTGGACGCCCTGGCCTGCACCCCGGAGCAGGAGGGGGACGAGCTCGCCGACTGCGTCCACCACGGCAGCAGCGACCTCCCGCCCGGCGCGACCCACCTCGCCTACGACGCGGACCTCGACACGCTGTGGTTCACCAACTGGGCGTCGTCCCGGCTGAGCCGGTACGACCCCGAGGGCAACCGCCTCGTGGCCACCCACACCCCGCCGCCGTCGGCGTTGGGGAGCTTCGTGGCGGTGGCGTGGCAGATCGCCGTCGACGCCGACGCCGTCTACTTCAACGAGTACGGCGGCAACCGCGTCCTGCGCTTCGACAAGGTCCGCCAGGACTGGTCCGTCGTCGCGATCCCCGTCGGACGGGACCTGCAGACCCACAGCATCGCCGTCGAGGGGCGGACCCTGTGGTTCACCCTGTCGGACGAGGACCACGACTCCGAGGCGCGGATCGGCAGCATCGACCTGGCCGCCTGGGCCGCGGGCGAGGTCGTGCCGGCGGTGCTCTACGACGGCTGGGACGAGCTGCCCCTGGCGGCCGACGCGCCGGCCCGCAACACCCACTCGTTCCGGGGCATCGACGTGCGGAACGGGCGGATCGCCGTGACCGACCACGGGGACATGCAGACCCTCGTGCTGACGCCCCGCGGCGCCGAGCCCGAGCCCACCCCGGAGCCGAGCCCCGAGCCCACCCCCGAGCCCACCCCCGAGCCCAGTCTCGAGCCCAGCCTCGAGCCCACGCCGGAGACCGAGTCGACCGAGGAGCCGAACCCGGAGCTGCCGTTCCCCACCGACGGGGCGACGCCGCCCGTGCTGCCCCCGCTGGACGACTCCGTCGAGCCGGAGACCCAGCAGCAGGAGCCGACTGCCGAGCCGACCGTCGAGCCGACGTCCCAGCCGACACCGGACCCGGGGGAGGGGGAGCCCCCGGTCGTGCCGCTGGTGCCGTTCCCCACGGGGGGTCCCTCGGACGAGCCGGTTCTGCTCCCGTCCGCCCCGCCCCAGCCGGCTCCGACGCCTGCGGGCCCCACCGGTCCGTCGGCCCCCGAGCCGTCCACCGACCCGGCGACCACGGGCGGCGGACAGGCGGCCGAGCAGCCGTCGACGCAGCACGCAGCCCAGGAGACGGCCCAGGAGACGGCTCAGGAGACGGCTCAGAAGACGACTCAGAAGACGACGCCGAAGGACGCGCGCAAGGCAGCCAGGAAGGCGGCCAGGAAGGCCGCCCGCAAGGCGGCCACGAAGGCCGCCGCGAAGGCGGCGGCGAGGGCCGAGCGCCGGGGCGCCGGCCCGGCGGAGGTACGACGGATCGCCAGGGCGGTGGCCAAGCGCGTGGCCCAGCGCGTGACCCGGCGAGTGACCAAGCGCGTGCTCGCACGGCTCGCCCGCGACCAGCACGCGGGCGGCGACCAGGCGCCGCTGCGGCCCGCGCAGCAGGAAGTGGCCCGGCTCCTCGGGACGCAGCTGGGCGCGGGGGTGGCCGAGGTGGCCGGCTCGGCGGTGGACCAGCTCCTGCGCTCCCGGCCTGCCGCGCCCTGAGCCCGCGCCCAGCCCGGGCGGGCGACGTACCCACCCCTGGGGCCCTCCGGCTGGCAGACTCCCGGACATGGGCACGCACACCTACGAGCTCTCGCTGCGCTGGACCGGCAACCGCGGGCCGGGGACCTCGGGCTACCGGGACTACGGCCGCGACGTGGAGGCCCGCTCCCACGCGGGGGAGAAGCCCGCGCTGCTGCTCTCCGCCGACAAGCCGTTCCGGGGCGACCCCGACCGCTGGAACCCCGAGGAGCTGCTGGTCGCGGCGCTCAGCGAGTGCCACCTGCTGTCGTTCCTGCACGTGGCGGTGACCCACGGGGTCACGGTGACGGCGTACGAGGACGCGCCGCTGGGGACGATGGAGCAGGAGGGGATCGGGGGACGGTTCACGCGGGTGCTGCTGCGTCCGACCGTCACCGTGGCCGAGGCCGCGCACGTCGACCTGGTGCCGCGGCTGCACCACGAGGCCGGGCAGGCCTGCTTCATCGCTGCCTCGGTCGCGTTCCCGGTCGAGCACGAGCCGACCACGTTGGTCGCCGGTCCCTGACCGCGCGCACGTGCACCCGTTCGGCTGCTGGACCAGCGGGGGACGCAGCAATATGGGTGCACGTGCACGACGTCAGGGTGCCGCCCGCAGGTCCACGATGGCGGCGTTGCCGCGGTCGTCGACCCGCAGCTCGGCGACCGCGCCGTCCTCGCGGAGCGTCTCCTCCAGGCGCCGCGCCTCGTCCTGGGGCGCGAACCAGCTCTCGATCCCGCAGCGGATCGAGAAGCCCTGGTCCCGGCAGGCGAGGTAGGGGCTGCTGGCGGGACGGGTGCGCGTCCAGTCGGAGGCCACGGTCAGGGCGCCGTCCTGCTCGAGCACGACGTAGATGGTGTTGCCGTCGCCCGGCACGGCGTCGGTGCCGGACTCCCACCCGTCGTCCCGGGGACTGTCGGCCGGCCACAGGTCCGGGTAGTCGAGGCTGACGTAGGCGCCGCGGAAGGGGTCGATCGGGTCCACGGGGGCCACCCGCACCAGGTAGGTGTCCCCGCCGAGCCGGGCCGAGAGCTGCGGGACGACGGCGACCGCCGTCAGGGCCAGCTGGGCGGCCGCGACGCCCGCCACCACGACGTACCTGTTCATCGGAGCTCCTCCTCCTGGTCGAGGCTGGCGGCGAGCCGCCGGCGGGTCCGGTCGAAGCCGATGCCGGTGGCCGCGAGGACGAGGCCCAGCAGCAGGAACAGCCAGGCGCCCTGGACGATCGGCGCGAAGACCGCGAAGCTCTGGAAGGTCGTGAAGACCACGAGCCCCAGGGTGGCCATCAGGGTGAGCAGGGTGGCGTCGCGCAGGGTGCCGACCGCGGCCACCCCGACCGCGAGGACCACGTAGGCCACGACCCCCACCAGTGCGCGCCACACGTCGGCGGCGCTCAGGGCGTCGGGGTCGCCGCCCGGGGTCCAGGCGGCGAGCAGCGCGGCGACGCCGAGCACCGCGACCCCGCCGAGCACCTCCCAGCGCGCCCGGGTCCGCCCGAGGAGCACGGCCGCGACGCTGGCGACGACGGCCAGAGCCACCACGGCGACCGGGAGCCAGTCGTCGAGCAACCACTCCTCGGGCACGGGGAGGCCGGCGACGAAGAGGCCGACCAGGAGCAGCGCGGCACCGACGTGGCGCCACGTGTCGGCGAACGCCGGCCGCCAGCGCTCGTGCAGCGCGGCCGCGGCGAGCGCGGCGGCCCCGGTGCCGGTCACCAGCAGCACCCCGGCGGTGAACGTCGGGTCCGGGACGAGCCCCTCCCACAGGGTCCAGCCGACGGCCCCGGCGACGCCCACGACGAGCGGCCCACGGGCGCCGGTGACGTAGGCGTGCAGCAGGGCGCCGAGACCCCAGACCCCGACGAGCCGGGGCTCGTACGCCGGCACCTGGAGGCTCTGCGCGGCCTGGAAGACGACGGCCCCGGTCCCGAGGGCCGCCAGCGTCCGCACCGCCCCGACCAGCAGCGGCGACGAGCGCCGCCCCTCCAGGACCTCGGCGCCCACGAGCGCGGCGAGCCACAGGACGACCACCGCGACGAAGCGGACGAGCGGGGAGAGCTGGTCGAGGTTGGCCGCGACCAGCCAGATCGTCCCGACGCCGACGAAGCAGGCGCCGAGGCCGAGGAGCAGGCGGGCCAGGGAGAAGCGGCGGGACTCGTGGTAGCGCCCGAGGATCGCGTGGGCGGTGGGGTCGTCGACGAGGCCCTCCAGGCGCCAGTCGACGAGCTGCTCCCGCAGCCAGGCGAGCTGGCCGGGGGTGGCCGGGACGTCGTGCGGCTCCGTGCCCGGGGGTGGGGTGGTCGTCTCCATGCCTCCATCGTCCTCCGAGGACGACCCCCCGCGCCATGACGCGTCCTACTCATCCCGACCCCACTAGGGTGGCCGGCGTGCCGGACGACGCCTCGCCCCAGCCCCCGCTGAAGGAGCGCGACCTCACCGCGCTCGCCGAGCACTTCGGCACCGACAAGTGGGGTGTGCACCGCTACACCCCGCACTACCAGCGATTCCTCGAGCACCTGCGCGACGAGGAGTTCACCCTCCTCGAGATCGGGGTCGGCGGCTATGCCCGCAACCGGCAGGGCGGGGCGTCGCTGAAGGCGTGGAAGTGGTTCTTCCCCCGGGCCAACGTCGTGGGGCTCGACATCGAGGACAAGTCGTTCGTCGACCGCAACCGGATCACCACCTACCGCGGGGACCAGACCGACGAGGCGGTGCTGCGCCGTATCGTCGAGGAGCAGGGCGTCCCGCTGGTCGTTGTCGACGACGGCTCGCACGTGCCGGCCCACGTCCGGCGGACCTTCGAGATCCTCTTCCCGCTGCTGCCCGACGGGGCCGTCTACGCCATCGAGGACACCCAGACGTCGTACTGGCCCGAGTGGGGAGGAGCCGAGGACCGGCACGCGCGCGGCACCACGATGGACTTGGTCAAGGACCTCGTCGACGGGCTCAACCACGAGGAGTACGTCGTGCCGCACGAGCCGTCGTACACCGACCGGTGGGTGAAGGCCGTGCACTGCTTCCACAACCTGGTGATCGTCGAGAAGGGCGACAACCGCGAGGGCACCAACAAGTGGACGGTGCTCGCCGAGCGCTACGGCGGGGGCACCGCCGACGACCAGTCTCCTCCGGCCGGTCGGTCGGACTAGACCGTTCGGGCCATTTTGGGCCGAACCTCTCGCAGCGCTCCGGGGGCGTTCGTACAGTCGACTCGCTGTGCCCTACCCACTGGTAGTCCCGCCGTGGAGCCTGGCCGGCGCGAGGCGCTTGAGGAGACCCATGTCGGTACGTCGTAGGCACCGCGGTGAGCGGGGAGCTTCCGCGGTCGAGTTCGCGCTCATCCTGCCGATCTTCCTGCTCCTGCTCTTCGGCATCATCGACTTCGGCTACGCGATCAACCGCGGGTCGATGATCAACAACGCTGCGCGGGACGCCGCCCGCGAGGCGAGCTTCAACCTCACCAAGGCACAGGTCGAGACCGTGGCGCGCACTGGGACCGCGTCCGTCGGGGACGCCTCCAACGTGTTCATCACCGTCACGTGCCGCAAGCCCCCGCCCTCCCCAGGTGGGGTGGGCGCCGCCTGCGGCAGCTACGACGCCGACAGGGCTCCCGGTGGGGCCGCGGTCGTGACCATCAAGTACCAGCACAAGATGCTGACCCCGGTCGGCATCTTCTTCCCCGGCGGCATCGACCTGACGCGCACCGCAGAGATGAGGTTCGAATGAGCCCCCGCGCCTCCGGCGGGCGTCCTCGCCCCCGCCTGTCCCTGCTGCGCCGCCCACGCGACGAGCGGGGCGCCTACGCCGTGCTGATGTCCATGCTCGTGATCCTCCTCGTGGCGCTGGCGGCCATCGGCGTCGACATCGCCAGCAACGTCGCCGCCAAGCAGGTGCTCCGCGACACGCTCGACCAGTCGGCCCAGGCGGGCGCCTCGGCACTGCCGGACGCAGTGGCGGCCCGCAAGGACGCCCTGGCGGCGGCCCGCCAGGTCGACGGCGCGGCCAACCCGACGATCGATCTCTGGTGCGTCGTGGGCTCCAAGCCCGTGGGTGCCTCTTTCGAGGTGAACGCCTCTCACATCCCCGGAACCTGCGACCCCGGGGCCGGCGCTCCGTACACCGCCGCGAAGTACCCCGGGCTGAAGTGCGACGCCGCCATCTGCGCCATCCCGTGCCCCGACTCGGCCCCCAAGTGCAACACCATCCGGGTGGCCGACTCCGACGTGGTGCCCTACGCGTTCGCCCCGGCGATCGGCTACCAGGAGGGCAGCACGGGCAACCAGGTGGCCACCGCGTGCACGGGGTCGTGCGGGTCCGAGGTGCCGAACCCCATGGACGTCGTCTTCATGGCCGACCGGACGCGATCCATGCAGCCGGCCGACCGGGAGCTCATGAAGGACGCGATCCTCGATTCGCTCAAGACGATGACGCCCTCGCTGCACCACGTGGCCTTCGGGACCCTGCACGCCACGGCCAACAGCCTCTACTCGTGGCAGTGCCAGACGAACGCTTCCGAGGCTTCGAGCGCCGCGGACGGCAAGTGGGTGCCGATCGGCTTTTCCACCGACTACCTGACGTCAGCGGCCACGCCGACGCTCAACACCAACAGTGCCCTGGTGAAGGGGGTCGACTGCCTGCCCGAGTCCCCGAAGCACGGCACCCACCTGGCGGCGGCGCTCAAGGGAGCGGCCCGGTACCTCCTCACCAACGCCACCCGGGGCGGGACCCCCAAGAAGGTGCTGATCTTCGAGACCGACGGGCAGCCGGACGAGACCATGGGCGGGTCCTACACCGGACTGGGGAACGACACCGACTTCGGCGCGGGTGGCAACGGCTACTGCGCCAACAGCTACGGCGACGACTACTACCCCTCCAACTACTCCGACGTCAGCCTGCGCTACTGGTGCAAGAACTACGTCGCGACGTCGGCAGGGCTCGACGGGTGCAAGAACCTGGAGAGGATCGCCGCCGAGGCGAAGGCCCTGAACATCACCGTCATCACGGTCGGTTTCGGGCAGGCCGGGACGGCCGGGTGCACCGTGACCCGCAAGCACAACAGGAACGACCCCGCGATCCCGTGGCAGACCGGTGGGGAAAAGGTCCGCGACTACCTGGCCGCGGCCGCCTCGCCCCACCCCGAGACGAAGCAGCCGAGCACCGCGAGCGACTGCTCCGACCCGACCCAGCGCGGGCTTGAGAACGCCGACGGCGACTTCTTCTTCTGTGCCGCGGCGGGATCCGAGCTGGGACCCATCTTCAAGACCGCGATCGCCCAGGTCTCGAGCGGGATCCGACTGCTCCGACTGCCCATCTGAAGCACGCGCCCGCCCGCCGACGCCGTCCCCCGGACCCCCGGGGGGCGGCGTTTGCACTCTCGGGGGGCGAGTGCTAAACATGACGTTGGCACTCTCACTACGAGAGTGACAGACGCGGACTGGTGACGTTGAGGTCCGAAGCGCCGGCGGGAAGGGTCCGCCGGGCAGCCGGATCGTCCGTCGCGGGCAACCCATCAGGGCCGTTCCCATACTCCCGAAAAGGAATCACAGGAGCTATGCCGAAGCTGATTGCTTTCAACGAGGAGGCCCGTCGTGGTCTCGAGCGTGGCATGAACACGCTCGCCGACGCGGTCAAGGTGACGCTGGGCCCCAAGGGCCGCAACGTCGTCCTCGAGAAGAAGTGGGGCGCGCCCACCATCACCAACGATGGTGTGTCGATCGCCAAGGAGATCGAGCTCGAGGACCCGTACGAGAAGATCGGTGCCGAGCTCGTCAAGGAAGTTGCCAAGAAGACCGACGACGTCGCCGGTGACGGCACGACCACGGCGACCGTGCTCGCCCAGGCGATGGTCCGCGAGGGCCTGCGCAACGTGGCCGCGGGCGCGAACCCGATGGGCCTGAAGCGCGGCATCGAGGCGGCCGTCGAGGCCGTCTCCGAGCAGCTGCTCGGCATGGCCAAGGACGTCGAGACCAAGGAGCAGATCGCGTCCACCGCGACCATCTCCGCGGGCGGCGACACCACCGTCGGCGACGCCATCGCCGAGGCGATGGACAAGGTCGGCAAGGAAGGCGTCATCACCGTCGAGGAGTCGAACACCTTCGGCATCGACCTCGAGCTGACCGAGGGCATGCGGTTCGACAAGGGCTACATCTCGGCCTACTTCGTCACCGACCCCGAGCGCATGGAGACGGTCCTCGAGGACCCCTACATCCTCATCGCCAACTCCAAGGTCTCGTCGGTCAAGGACCTCCTCCCGCTGCTGGAGAAGGTCATGCAGTCCGGCAAGCCGCTGGTCATCATCGCCGAGGACGTCGACGGCGAGGCGCTCTCCACCCTGGTCGTCAACAAGATCAAGGGCACCTTCAAGTCGGTCGCCGTCAAGGCCCCCGGCTTCGGCGACCGCCGCAAGGCCATGCTGCAGGACATCGCGATCCTCACCGGCGGCCAGGTCATCTCCGAGGAGGTCGGCCTCAAGCTGGAGAACGCCGGGATCGAGCTGCTCGGCCAGGCCCGCAAGGTCGTCATCACCAAGGACGAGACCACGATCGTCGAGGGCTCCGGCGACGGCGGCCAGATCGAGGGCCGGGTCAACCAGATCCGTGCCGAGATCGAGAAGTCGGACTCCGACTACGACCGCGAGAAGCTGCAGGAGCGCCTGGCCAAGCTGGCCGGCGGTGTCGCGGTGATCAAGGTCGGCGCGGCCACCGAGGTCGAGCTCAAGGAGCGCAAGCACCGCATCGAGGACGCCGTCCGCAACGCGAAGGCTGCCGTCGAGGAGGGCATCGTCGCCGGTGGTGGCGTCGCCCTGGTGCAGGCCTCCAAGACCGCCTTCGAGAAGCTGGACCTCTCCGGCGACGAGGCGACCGGTGCCGAGATCGTCCGCAAGGCGACCGAGGCCCCGCTCAAGCAGATCGCGATCAACGCCGGCCTCGAGGGCGGCGTCATCGCGGAGAAGGTGCGCAACCTCGAGTCGGGCCACGGCCTGAACGCGGCCACCGGTGACTACGTCGACATGATCGCCGAGGGCATCATCGACCCGGCCAAGGTCACCCGCTCCGCCCTGCAGAACGCCGCCTCCATCGCGGCGCTGTTCCTCACCACCGAGGCCGTCGTGGCCGACAAGCCGGAGAAGGCCGCCCCGATGGGCGACCCGACCGGTGGCATGGGTGGCATGGACTTCTGACCGGAGCAGGGGGCGGTCCGGTCGCCGAGCGCTGACCGTGACCGTCCCTGCGTAGGGAGGAAGTCCCATCGGGACAGACTTCTGAGTTCCACGCACCACCAGCAGGGCCCTCGCTTCGGCGGGGGCCCTGTTGTCGTGCCCGGACTCCCCGAGGGCCTGTGACAGGAACCCGCCGATTCGAGTGGCGTGTGTCACAGAAAAGGGGCATGCTGCCCCCATGGGAGCGCAGAGGCCTGAGCACGTGGCGGTCGTCGGGGCGGGCATGGTCGGGCTGGCGACGGCCTGGTTCCTCCAGGAGCAGGGCGTGCGGGTCACGGTGCTGGACCGGACGGGGGTCGCGGCCGGCTCCTCGTGGGGCAACGCGGGCTGGCTGACCCCGGGCCTCGCCACGCCGCTGCCCGAGCCGGCCGTGCTCAAGTACGGGATCCGCGCGGTGGTCAGCCCGAAGTCCCCGGTCTACGTCCCCCTCTCCACCGACCGCCGGCTGCTGTCGTTCCTCGTCCGCTTCGCCCGCAACTCCACGATGCCCCGGTGGCGGGAGGCGATGCGGGCGCTGGTGCCCGTCAACTCGCTCGCGCTCGACGACTTCGACCGGTTGCGCGAGGGGGGCGTCGAGGCGCCGACGCCCGAGGCCAGGCCGTTCCTCGCGGCGTACCGCACGCCCGCGGAGCGGGCCACCCTGCTCGAGGAGATCGAGCACATCCGCGCCAGCGGGCAGCCGCTCGAGTACGACGTCCTCACCGGCGACGAGGCCAGGGCCCTGGAGCCGGCGCTCTCACCGGCGATCGGGGCCGCCATCCGCCTCGACGGGCAGCGCTACCTCACGCCCAGCACGTACGTCGCCGCGCTGGCCGAGCAGGTCCGGCACCGCGGTGCCCGGATCGTCAGCGGGGTCCAGGTCGACACCGTCAAGCAGCGCGGCGACCAGGTGCAGGTGGCGGGGGAGGCCTACGACGCCGTCGTGATCGCCTCGGGGGCCTGGCTCAACCAGCTGGCCAAGCCCTTCGGCGTGAGCCTGCCTGTGCAGGCCGGGCGCGGCTACTCGTTCACGGTCCCGATCGACCCGGTGCCGGCCGGCCCGGTCTACTTCCCCGCGCAGCGGGTCGCCTGCACGCCCGACGGGGACCGGCTCCGGATCGCGGGGATGATGGAGTTCCGGCCCGCCGACGCCGGGCTCGACACCCGCCGGATCGAGGCCATCGTCGACGCCGCGCGGCCGCTGCTGCGCGGGGCCGAGCTGGGCTCCCGGCGCGACGAGTGGGTGGGGGCCCGGCCGTGCACCCCCGACGGCCTGCCGCTCGTCGGCGCGACGCGGTCGGACCGGGTCTTCGTCGCCGGCGGTCACGGGATGTGGGGCATCACCCTCGGACCGGTCACGGGCCGGCTGCTGGCCGAGCGGATCGTCACCGGGGTGCTGCCCGAGCCGCTGCGGCCCTTCGACCCCCTGCGCAGCTGACGCCGGAGCCCGACGGCAGGCGGCTGACGGGCGCCCGCCGGCTGGCTACCGTGGGGGGATGACCCCGGCCCGCGCCGTCGCCGCGCTCGCGGTCTGCTGCGCGCTCGTCCTGGGCGGCTGCACCGACGACGCCGCGAAGATGCGGCGCACCCCGTCGGAGACCACGCCCGGCACGCCGTCGGCGTCCGCCACGTCGTCGGCGTCCGGCGCCCCCTCGGGGGAGGGTGCGCCGTCGGCCACCCCCTCGGGAGGGGGAGCGCCGGCGGCCGGGCTGCCGTCCGTGCGGTCGCCGTACTCCCTGCCCGCGTTGATGGCCGAGGAGTTCAGCAGCGAAAGACCCCGGCGGCTGCGGGTCTCGGTGGACGACGAGGCCTACACCGAGTGGGAGGTCCGCTACCGCAGCGGCGACCTGCGGGTCTCCGGGGTGCTGCTCCTGCCGAAGGGGAAGGGGCCGTTCCCCGGGGTGGTGCTCAACCACGGCTACATCGAGCCGTCGGTCTACGTCACCGGTCAGGGCCTGAGCCGCGAGCAGGACTTCCTGGCCCGGCAGGGTTTCGCCGTCCTGCACACCGACTACCGCGGCCACGCGGGCTCCGACCCGGCGAGCGACCTGGACCGCGAGACCCGGCTGGGCTACACGCGCGACGCGGTCAACGCCGTCCACGCGCTGGCGGCGGAGCCGAAGGTCGACGGCGACCGGATGGCGATGCTGGGGCGTTCGATGGGCGGCGGGGTCACCATGAACGCGCTCGTCGCCCAGCCCGACCTGGTGGACGCGGCGGTGCTCTACGCCTCGGTGAGCTCGGCCTACCTCGACAACCTGCGCCGCTGGACCATCCCGGAGCGGCCCGAGAACGCCGAGCGGCTCTTCGGCCGGTTCGGGACGCCGGAGCGTCGGCCCGGCTTCTGGGCCGGGCTCTCGCCGCGGACGTTCTTCGACCGGATCGACGTCCCCGTGCTGTCCCACCACGGCACCCTCGATGACTCCTGCCCGCTGCCCTGGGCGCGCACCACGCACCGGCTGATGCGGGAGGCCGGCGTGCGGAGCCGGCTCGAGGTCTACGAGGGCGAGCAGCACGCCTTCGGTCCGCAGTGGACCGCCTCGATGGAGACGACCGTGCGGTTCCTCAGGCGCCACCTGCGGGGCTGAACCCCGTCGCGCGCCGGCGCCCGCCTCAGCGCACCTCGAAGAGGCCGCGCGCCCCCCGCTCGGCGTCGACCATCACGTGGTTGACGAAGGGGTAGTGGCCCGGCTCGGGGAAGGCGAGCTCGACGAAGCCGCCCTGGGAGGCCATCAGGCCGAGCGTCTGGGACCCGGTGTGCCGCGCGGGTGCGCGGGCGTCGCCGAGGCGCCAGTCGCCCTCGCTCCAGACCCGGTCGAACTGCCCGCCGACCACGTGGAAGGCCAGGTCCCGGTTGGGGCCGGCGGAGAGCACCCACACCCGCACGCGCTCGCCGACCCGCGCCGGCAGCGGCCGGTGGACGTACTGGTCGGCGTAGCCGTTGAAGACCACCGCGTCGGGGCGCTCCGCGGCCAGCGCGTCGGCGTCCACCTCCCCGCCCGGGGCGCCGAGGTAGAGCTCGGACTGGACGACCACGTAGGACCGTTCGACCTCGGGCAGGCCGGGCGGCTCGATCACCACGGCGCCGAACATGCCGTTGGCGATGTGGGCCGACATCGGCATCGTGGAGCAGTGGTACATCCACACGCCCGCCCGGGTGGCGGTGAACCGGTAGGTCAGCGACTCCCCGGGGGCGATGGTCCGCATCGGCCGGTCGGGGGCCAGGGCGCCGGCGTGGAAGTCGATCGAGTGGCCGATGCTCCCGTCGTTGACGAGCGTGATGACGAAGACGTCGCCCACCCGGCCGTGCAGCGTCGGGCCGGGGGCCGTGCCGCCGTAGGTCCACAGCGTCTGGGTCACGCCGGGGGCCACTTCGCGCACCGAGTCGGTGACGGTCAGCGTCCGCCGGTGCACCCGGGGCCGGGCCCCGGGCCCGCGGGGAGGCAGCGGCGGCAGGGCCGCGGGCGCGGCCTCGAAGTCGGCGGCCGGGGTCCGGCCCAGGTCGGCGGCGCTGCCGTCGGCGTAGGTGCTCGTCGGCTCGTGGGAGGCGTGGCCGTCGGCATGGCCCGCCGCGGGGGCCCCCGGGGTCGTCGCGTGGTCGCCGGGGGTCCCGGTCACCTCGACGGTGAGCGCCATGCCGCGCTGGTGGTGACCGACGACGGAGCACCAGCCGCCCAGGTCGCGACCCACCACGCCGACGTCGAGCACCTCGCTCTCGCCCGGCGCGAGGCGGGCCGTCCGGGCGCCGGTCTCCAGGACCAGGTCGTGCAGGTCGCCGTCGTCGGCGTTGCGCAGCGTGATGACGAGGCGGTTCCCGGCGGGGACCTCGAGGGTGTCGGGGTGGAACCGCATGTCCTTCGCGACGACCTCGACCTCCGTGGTCGCCCCGGTCGCGGTCACCCCTGCGGCCGCGGAGGCCCGGGGCGCGTCCAGGGCGGTGGGGTCGAGCGCGACGCCCGCCGCGACGGCGACCAGCAGCGTGGCGACGCCGGCGGCGACCAGGCCCGTCCGCTGGCCCTGCGGACGGGCGTCGTCCGGTGCCCCGCGGCGTACGGCGTCGCCCACGGCGTCCCTCGCGGCGTCCCCCGTGGCTCGCGCCCGGCGGGAGGCCCGCATGGCCGCGAAGAGGAGCGGGACGAAGGACGCGAGGGCGGCCACGACCAGCACGGAGACCAGCACCCGGACCGGTCCCGGCACCGGGAGGGCGCAGAGCATGAGGCCGGCGTTGGCCACCACCAGCCGCCAGCCGGCCCCGGAGTCCAGCACCCGGTTGGCCGCGCGCACGGGTCCGGGTCCGCCGCCGAGGACGACGGGGACCAGGTAGGAGGTGGCCCCGAGCAGCACCTGCGCGGCGAAGCCGGCGGCCAGCAGGGGGGTGACCTGGCCGAGGGCGGCGTCGACCTCGAGCCAGTCCGACGCCGTCCCGGCCCGGAGCACCAGCCAGGCCAGGCAGGCCACCAGCCAGCCGAGGGCGGCGAGCACCGACCACGGGGCGAAGTGGGCGGGCGCCTTGGCGCGCACGGTCGCCACCGCCGGGACGGCCAGCACCGCGACGCCGCCGGCGTAGACCGCGAGCCCGGCCACGTAGCCCGGCCGGAGGTCGGCCAGCGCGGTCGCGACCATGAGGAGCAGGCCGCCCACCAGCAGGGGGAGGGCCCGGCGCGCGGCGCGCTCGGCGCCGTCGGCGATCCGGGTGCGCAGCATCGTCGGCCAGAGCGTGACCAGGGTGCCGAGCACGGTGAGCCCGATCCACCCGAAGACGTTGAGGGCGACGTGGGCGGCGCGGGCCTGCTCGTGCAGGGGGGTCGGCAGGTCCCGGGCCAGCCAGGCGCCCAGGCCGGCACCGAAGGGGAGCAGGCAGGCGGCGGCGACGTAGTAGCGCACCGTCGGCGCGAACCGCGCCGCGAGGGCCCGGCGCAGCTGCCGGGCCAGGACCACGCCGTGCCAGCCGACCGCGAGCACGACGGCGGCGGCGCCTGCGGCCGTCGCGGCCCAGGTGCTGGAGAGGACGCCCGCGACGACCGCCACCACGCCCGCGTTGAAGAGGCCGAGGCGCAGGTCCTGGGGGCGGCGGGGCGTCGGCTCGCAGCGCAGCAGGGTGTCGGCGAAGTAGCGGCTCCAGACGAGGATCGCGTGGCCGACGGCGCCGAGCACCAGGAGGTGGACCATCAGCCAGCGAGGGGCGCTGACCCACGGGTGCAGGACCGTGGCGGCGACGGTCGCCAGCAGCCAGGCGACCGTGGGCAGGTCGCGCATCGGCCAGAAGCCGCGGGTCGCCGCGCTCACGCGGGGCTCCCGGCCAGCGCGGGCACCGGGGCCGCGGGGCGGTGCGCCGGAGGCGGCTCCGCCGGGCGTCGCGACGCCGACCACGCCACGCAGCCGAGGAAGCCGAGCACGGCCAGCACGTTGACCACGCCGCCGGCCTGGCGGGCGACCTCGAGCCCGAGGGCGTCGCCGAGCCAGAGCCGGACGACGAGGGAGAGCTGCAGGGCGGCCACCGGCACGTACATCACCGGGTGGAAGGGGACGGGCACGCCGGAGACGGCCGGCAGGATCACCGGGGCGTGGGCGACGACCATCGACATCGTGAAGCCGAGGAAGACCGCGTGGACCAGGGCGTCGTACGCCGGCCCGCTCGTGGTCGGCCCCCCGACGAGCCACAGCGCGGCGGCGACGGCGAGCCACGCCTGGCCGGCGAGCATGCTCAGGCCCATGAAGCGGGCGAGGCCGGTGCCGCGCGCGGCGGTGTGCCGGGCCACGTCGTGGCGGAGCAGCCAGCCGGCGAGCGCGGCGAGCGTCAGCCCGAGGAGGGCGGCGCCCACCCGGGGCCAGAGCAGGCTGGCCGGCACCCCGGCGCAGAAGGCGAGGACCAGGCGGACCAGGAGCGTGGCGCCTGCCGCGGGGACCTGGAGCCGCGCCAGCTCGAGCCGCTCGCCCACGATGGTGAGCACGAGGAAGCCGGCGAGCCACGGGAGCAGCGCAGGCACCGGCACGCCCCCGGCCCCCAGCAGGGTGGCGCCGAGCGCCAGGACCGCGCCCAGCGCCTGGACGAGGACGGCGTCGTCGCGCTGTCGGCGCCACAGCGGCACGTAGGTGGCCACGAGGGCGAGGGCTCCCAGGACCAGGGCGACCCTCGCCGCAGGGGCCGCGGCCGGGTGCAGCTGGCCGAGCGCGCCCGCGGACAGCAGGGCGGGGGCGGCGTAGCCCAGCCGTGGGCCGGCGTTGGCCAGGGCGACGGCCCGCTCGAGGGCGACGAGGGCGCCGACGAAGCCGAGCACCATGAGGATCCCGTGGGAGTCGGCGAGCCGGCCCGCGGTGATCGGGGCCCACGTCCCGAGGAGGTCGAGGCCGGCGTCGAGGCCGAGGAGGAGGGCCACGGCGGCCGGCAGGGCGAGCAGGAGGCGGGGGCGCGGACGCCGGTTCTTTTCCACGGAAAAGAGTGTAAATAAATACTCGGTCGTCGCGCCACCCGCTCACGCCCCGGCGTCAGTGAGACGCGTCTCCCGGCACCGGCGGGACGGTGAGCAGGCAGCTGCCCGGCCGCGCGAACGGCTCGAGGCGGCTCCCCTCGGCGCTCGCCCCGTGCTCGGCCAACGCGCCCTCGACGAGGCCCAGGTGGACCGCGCAGACCACCTCGGGGTGGCGGTGGGCGGCCTCGAGGAGGGGGCATCGCGTCAGGTGGACGTCGGCCGGTCGCCCGGCCTCCTGCTCGGGCGCGAAGCCGAGGTCGTCCAGCAGCTCGACCACCCGGGCGCGGGCATCCTCCGGCGGGGCCGCGGCGGCGCCGCGGCCCTGGGCGAGCTGTCGTCCCCAGGCCACGCCCGCGCGGCGGCCCACCTCCGCCGGGTCGGCGCTGGACTCGGAGACGGCGAGGGCGAGCGCGGCGGCGAGCCCGGCGTACTCGGAGGCGCTCCGGTCGCCGACGGCCTCGTAGAGCCAGGCCGGCCGGCCGCGCCCCGACGAGGGGGCGCGCTCGCGCCGGACCAGCCCGACCCGGAGCAGCCCGTCGAGGTGCTCGCGCAGGGTGTTCTCGTGCTGTCCGGTGGCGCGGACCAGGGCTGCGAGGCTCAGGGGCTCGGGCTGGTCGCGGAGCCGGTCGAGCACGCGCTGGCGGGCGGGGGAGAGGGGCGGTGGCCTGCGTCCGGCCCGCGGGCCGAGGCGGGATGAGGTCTCGGGACCATTATTTTCCACGGAGCAAAGTGTAGTAATACAGGGTCGTGGCCGCCAGTCGACGGCCGGACGACTCGCAGCGAGGAGAGACCAGTGGAGACGATGACGATCGCGGCCAGCCGGGCCGACGCCGAGGCCGCCGAGGCGGTCGAGCAGCACCACGCGGTGATGGCCGGGACGCTGCTGCGGCTCGCGGACGACGTCGCGGCCGCGGCGCGCGCAGGCTCGGCGTTCGAGCCGGCCCGGGACCGCCTGGTCGCCTGGGCGACCGACGAGCTGGTGCCGCACGCGCTGGCCGAGGAGGGGACGCTCTACCGGGTGGCGGGCCAGCGGTCCGACGGCCGGCTCCTCGTGGAGGCGATGCTCGCCGAGCACCAGGCGATCGTGGCCCTCGTCGACCGGCTGGCCGCCGCGGACGACCCGGTCGGGGCGGCGGTCGCCGCCGCGTCGCTGCGCACCCTCTTCGAGGTGCACCTGGCCAAGGAGAACGAGCAGGTGCTGCCGCTCCTGCTCGGCACCCCCGGCGTCTCGGTCGCGGCGCTGCTCGGCGGCATGCACGAGCTGCTGGGTGGGTCCGACGAGCACCCGCGCGAGGGGGCGGCGGAGCCGGCGGCCGGCGGCTGCGCCTGCGGCGGCCACGACGAGGGCGAGCCCGAGCTCGACGTGCGCGTGGTGCCGCACAGCATCCGGCACGCGACGATCTTCGGGGCGCTGGACGCCGTGCTGCCGGGAGGCGCCCTCGTGCTGGTCGCCGACCACGCGCCGGTGCCGCTGCTGGCCCAGCTCGAGCAGCGGGCCCCGGGCGCGTTCGTGGCCAGCTGGGTCGAGGAGGGGCCGGACGTCTGGCGGCTCCGCCTGGCCCGACGCGACGCCTGACCGCACGACGCGCGCACCGGACGACGAAGGCCCCCTCCCGGTCGGGAGGGGGCCTTCTCGCGTCGCGCCGCGGTCAGCTGGGTCGCGGCGCACCCCTCCGCGCGTAGCGCCACCAGGTGATGCCGACGCACATGACGGCCCAGGCGACGCCGATCGCGTAGAAGACCGTCGGGCCCAGCGTGGTCACGCCGACGCCGAAGAAGAAGGGTCCGAAGGCCGCGATGGCGGCCGTCCAGCCGATCACGCCGCCGGCCTGCCGCTTCTCGAAGATCATCGGCATCTGCTTGAAGGTCGAGGCGTTGCCGATGCCGGAGAAGAGGAAGATCGCCAGCATGCCCCAGAGGAACTGGTCGAAGTCGGCGTCCAGCGCGGCCGCCGAGCTGGTGTCGGGGGTGAGCGCCGGGATGGTGAACAGGATCGCGCCGATCAGGCCGATCCCCGAGACCAGCGTCCAGATGGCTCCGCCCATCCGGTCGGTGAGCGGGGCGAAGATGACGCGAGCCGCGGCGCCCACGAGGGGCCCGAGGAAGACGAACTTCACCGGGTCGGGCACGGAGTAGCCGTCGATCAGCAGGGTGGCGGTGGCGCCGGCGCCCTGGACCACGTCGGGGTTGTTGACGCCGTAGAGGTCGGCCATCAACAGGCCGAACTGGGCGGCGAGGCCCGAGAAGGTGCCGAAGGTCATGATGTAGAGCAGCGTCATCAGCCAGGTGTCGACGTTGCCGAAGATGTCGAACTGCTGCTTGACGTTGGCCTTGATCGGCACGGACTTGAGCATCGTCCAGGCGAACGCGGCGGCGATCAGCATGAGCGGGATCCAGAAGAACGCGGCGTTCTGGTACCAGACCTCCTGGGCCTCCTTCCCCGCCACGGTCATGGTCTGGCTGCCGCCGAGGATCCCGAGGAAGCCGAACGCGATGAAGTACGGCGTGAGCAGCTGCACCGCCGAGACGCCGAAGTTGCCGAGCCCGGCCTGGAGCCCCAGCGCGGTGCCCTGCTTGGCCTTGGGGAAGAAGTACGACGTGCTGGGCATGAAGCCCGAGAAGGCGCCGCCGCCGATGCCGGCGAGGAAGGCCAGGACCATCAGCTCCCAGTAGGGGGCGGTGGGGTTCTGCACCCGCACCCCCCAGCCGAGCGTGGAGGCGATGAGCAGCAGGCTGGTCAGCGCGACCATCTTGCGGGTGCCGAGGATCGGCGGGAGGACCATCCACACGAGGCGCAGCAGGCCGGCCGCGAGGCCCGGCATGGCGGCCATCCAGTAGAGCTGGTCGGTGGTGAAGGTGTAGCCCAGCGCGTTCAGCTTGGGGATGATCGCGCTGGGGAGGAACCAGGCCACGAACGCCAGGAACAGGGCAAACGTCGTGATCCAGAGGGTCTTCCAGGCGAGGCGGGAGTCCCAGGTCTCCGCGTTCTCGGGGTCCCAGGAGTCCAGCCACTCACCTCCGCGGCGTTCCTCGGCTCCAGTCTTGGTCATGCCAGTGCCTCCTCGGGCTCGCGGGCATCAGTCGGGCTCTCCAGGTGGCGAGCCAGTTCGGGGGACTCGTGGTGCAGCATGTGGACGACCGTCCAGTGCATCCAGACCGCGCAGGCCGCGGTGAGCAGGAAGAGGACGAAGAAGGTGCTGGTGGGGAAGCCCGACCAGGCCTTGGTGTAGGCGAACAGCGGCGGCAGGAAGAAGCCGCCGAGGCCGCCCAGCATCCCGACCAGCCCGCCCACCGAGCCGACGTTGTCGGGGAAGTACTCCGGGATGTGCTTGAAGACCGCGGCCTTGCCCACGCCCATCGCGCAGCCGAGCAGGAAGACGAGGACCGCGAACGGGACCAGGCCCAGGCTGTAGCCGAGGTGCTCGCTGGTGCTGCCGTCGGCGTGCGCGATCACGATGTGGCCGTTGGGCATCATCAGCACGCCGGTGACCAGGAGCATCGCGCCGAACGTCCAGTACATGACGCGCCGGGCACCGAAGCGGTCGGAGAAGGTGCCGCCGACGGGCCGCAGCAGGGAGGCCGGGAAGATGTAGGTGGCGGTGAGCAGGGCGGCGGTCTGCAGGCTGACGTCGAAGTTGTCCATGTAGTACGTCGGCAGCCAGGCGGCCAGGGCGACGTACGCGCCGAAGACGGCGACGTAGTAGAGGCTGAACCGCCACACCCGCAGCTGGCGCAGGGGCTGCAGCTGCTCGCGCAGCGGCTTGCCCGTGCCGGGCTTGCGATCCTGGCTCGGGGTGCCGAACCAGGTCGCCGCCGCCATGAGGACGAGCAGCACGGCGTAGACCACGGGGACGAGCCGCCAGCCGCCGTCGACGAAGCCGAAGTAGGTCGCGCCCGCCGTGCCGGCGATGATCGGGGGGCCGATGAACTTGGTGACCGAGGCCCCGACGTTGCCGGCGCCGAAGAGGCCGAGGGCGAACCCCTGGTGCTCGCGCGGCTGCCAGGCGGAGTTCCAGGCGATGCCGGAGGAGAAGGCGTTGCCGGCGAAGCCGACGAGGAAGGCGAGCACCACGAGCACGGCGTAGGAGCTCGCCTGGGAGACGAGGTAGGTGGGCACGGCGCTGAGCAGCAGCAGGAACGTCATCACCTTCCGGCCGCCGATGCGGTCGGTGACCATCCCCGCCGGGAGGCGCCACAGGGAGCCGTTGAGGGCCGCGGCCGCGACCAACCAGGAGAGCTGCACCTCGGAGAGCCCGAACTCCTCGCTGATCGGCTTGCCGAGGATCCCGAACATCAGCCACACGGCGAACATCAGCGTGAACGCCGTCGTCGAGAGCCCCAGGACCCGGGTTCGGCCCCGGTCGTCCTGCGCGGTGGGCGACGCCGGGGGCGCCGGGGGGAGTGGTGGGTCGGAGATGCTCGACGACGCCATGCTGCGGCCTCCATTAAAAGGAATGTTGTCCTCTAAAACAGGGTCGACGCTACACCCGCACTCCGTGTCTAGCAGCCCGACGAGGTCAGGTCCACCCATGACCTGCGTCACGTCGGCGTGTCGCGTGGCGCCCTTCTCACGCTGGCGGGACGGCGGTAGGGTGCGGTTACTCCCGTCAGGGGTACCCAATTGTGGTCACCCCTCACGCCCCCCACATAAGAGGACTGGTATCCGCCCAATGCAGACGAGCGAGGACCCCCTCGGCCGGTCGGCGCCCACGCGCCGCTCGACCGGGGAGCGACGGCCGCTGCTGGGCTCGCCGGTGCGGCGCACCATCGTGGACCAGCTCGCCGCCCTCCCGGCACCGGTCGACGGTGCGGCCCCGGGCCTCACGGCGCAGGAGCTGGCCGCGCGCCTCGGACTGCACGTCACGACCGTCCGCTTCCACCTCGACCAGCTGGTCGAGGCGGGGATCCTCGAGACGGAGCAGCGGGGCGGACGGGTCGGGCGACCGCGGAAGGTCTACCGGGTCCGCCCGGGCGGGCTGCTGGGCGAGCCCGCGGGCGACGCGCACGCGGCCCTCACCGAGATCCTCGCGGAGTCCTGGCCGGCCCCGGGCCAGCCGGCCCCGAGCCCGCGCGAGGCGGGCCGGCGCTGGATGCTGCGGCACGCCGAGCCCGCGCCGGACCCGGCCGGCCCCCACGACAGCGCCGCCGTCTGGTTCGGTCGGGTCGGCCGGGTCATCGACCTGCTCGAGAACTGGGGCTACAGCCCCGATCTGCGCACCTCCGAGGGGGGCGAGGTCGTCGAGATGACGCTCGTCGACTGCCCCTTCCTCGCGCTCGCCGCCACCCGCGCCGACGTCGTCTGCGGCGTCCACCAGGGGCTCATCGAGGGTGCGGTGGAGAGCACCGGCGAGCAGGGGGCCGAGGTGCGGCTGATGCCGCTGGTCGGTCCGCGCACCTGCGTCGCCCACCTGCGCCGCGGCCATGCTGCCGCGAGCCCGCCAGGCGACCCAGCCACTCCACCAAGCCCAGCAGCCAGCCCAACGGCCAGCCCATCAGCCAGCCCAGCAGCCAGCCCATCCGCAGCCCGCGCCGACGAGGAGCACCCGTGACCGACACCCGCCCAGGACTCGACGGATCGCTGACCGAGGCGCTCGTCTCCACCCGCCGCTTCTTCACGAAGGCCGAGGTGAGCGACGACAAGAGGTCGTTGCACAAGAAGGGCGGTCGCGAGGCCGACGCGTTCTACCGGGACCGGTGGAGCCACGACAAGGTGGTCCGCTCCACCCACGGCGTCAACTGCACCGGGTCGTGCTCGTGGAAGGTCTACGTCAAGGACGGGATCATCACCTGGGAGACCCAGCAGACCGACTACCCGAGCGCCGGCGCCGACCGGCCGGAGTACGAGCCCCGCGGCTGCCCGCGCGGTGCCGCCTTCTCCTGGTACACCTACAGCCCGACCCGGGTGCGCTACCCCTACGTGCGCGGGGTGCTGCTGGAGATGTTCCGCGCCGCCAAGGCGCAGTACGGCGACCCCGTGGTCGCGTGGGCCTCGATCGTGCAGGACCCCGAGCAGGCGCGCCGCTACAAGTCCGCCCGCGGCAAGGGTGGGCTGGTCCGCGCCACCTGGGACGAGGTGACCGAGATCGTGGCGGCGGCGCACGTCTACACCGTCAAGCGCTGGGGCCCCGACCGGATCGCGGGCTTCTCGCCGATCCCGGCGATGTCCCCGGTCTCCTACACCTCCGGCGCCCGCTTCCTCGAGCTGGTCGGCGCCCCGATGCTCTCCTTCTACGACTGGTACGCCGACCTGCCGAACGCCTCGCCCCAGATGTTCGGCGACCAGACCGACGTGCCGGAGTCCGGCGACTGGTGGGACGCCGGCTACCTCATCATGTGGGGCTCCAACGTCCCGGTCACCCGCACCCCCGACGCACACTGGATGGTGGAGGCGCGCTACCGCGGCCAGAAGGTCCTCGCGGTCGCGCCCGACTACGCCGACAACGTGAAGTTCGCCGACGAGTGGGTCACCACCCAGCCGGGCACCGACGGCGCCCTCGCGATGGGGCTGGGCCACGTCATCCTCAAGGAGTACTTCGCCGACCGGCAGGTGCCCTTCTTCACCGACTACAACAAGCGCTACACCGACCTGCCCTACCTGATCACCCTGGAGCCGTCGGGGACCGACGGCGTCTGGCGCCCCGGCAAGTACCTCGTGGCCGGCGACATCGGACACCCCGAGGGGGGCAGCGAGCACACCATGTGGAAGCCCGCGGTGATCGACGCCGCCACGGGGGAGGTGCGGATCCCGAGGGGTTCGGTCGGCCACCGCTACGGCGACGAGGGCATGGGCCAGTGGAACCTCGACCTCGGCGACATCGACCCCGCCCTCACGATGTACGACGGGGTGCGCGAGGCGGTCGAGGTCGAGCTCCCGCGCTTCGACGGCACCGACGGCAAGGTCGGCCACGAGCGCCGCGGCGTCCCGGTCGCGAAGGTCGGCGACCGCCTGGTCACCACGGTGCTCGACCTGCTGCTCGCCCAGTACGGCGTGGCGCGCGAGGGTCTCCCGGGCGCGTGGCCCGCGTCGTACGAGGACGCCTCGGTGCCCGCCACCCCGGCGTGGCAGGAGCAGCACACCGGCGTGCCGGCCGCCCAGGTCACCCGGCTGGCGCGCGAGTGGGCGCAGAACGCGATCGACACGCAGGGCCGCGGGATGATCCTGCTCGGCGCCGGCGTGAACCACTGGTTCCACTCCGACCAGATCTACCGCGCGATCCTGCTGCTCACCACCATCACCGGCACCCAGGGCCGCAACGGCGGCGGCTGGGCGCACTACGTGGGCCAGGAGAAGGTGCGCCCGATCATGGGCTTCCAGCACATGGCGTTCGCCCTGGACTGGCACCGCCCGCCGCGGCACATGAACCAGACGGCGTACTGGTACGTGAACACCAGCCAGTACCGCTACGACACGTTCTCCGCCGACGACCTCGACGCCGGCACCGGGATCTTCGCCGGCAGGTCGGTGATGGACCTGCTCGCCCAGTCGGCCCGGCTCGGCTGGAGCCCCAGCTACCCGACGTTCGACCGCAGCTCGCTCGCCCTGGCCGACGACGCGGCCGAGGCCGGCATGGAGGTGCCCGACTTCGTCGCCCGCGAGCTGAAGGAGGGCCGGCTCAAGTTCGCCGTCGAGGACCCCGAGGCGGAGGAGAACCACCCGCGCGTGCTCTCGCTGTGGCGCTCCAACCTGCTGGGCTCCTCGGCCAAGGGCAACGAGTACTTCCTGCGGCACCTGCTCGGCACCGACAGCGCGGCGACGGCCGTCGAGGCCCCGGAGCACCAGCGTCCCTCCGGGGTCGCGTGGCCCGAGAAGGCGGGCGAGGGCAAGCTCGACCTGCTGATGACCATCGACTTCCGGATGACCAGCTCGACGATCCTCAGCGACGTGGTGCTCCCGGCGGCGACCTGGTACGAGAAGCACGACCTGTCGACCACCGACATGCACCCCTTCGTCCACTCCTTCAACCCGGCGATCTCCCCGCCGTGGCAGACGAAGTCGGACTGGGACGCGTGGAAGACGATCGCCAAGAAGTTCAGCGAGCTCGCCGTCGACCACCTCGGCACCCGGCGCGACGTCGTGGCCAAGCCGCTGTGGCACGACACCCCCGAGGCGCTGGCCACCGAGCACGGCGTGGTCAAGGACTGGCGGCTGGGCGAGTGCGACCCGGTCCCCGGCAAGACCATGCCGGTGATCGCGGTCGCGGAGCGCGACTACACCGCGATCCACGACAAGATGACGTCCATCGGCCCGCTGATGGAGAAGGTCGGCATGCTGACCAAGGGCGTCGCCTACGACGTGAAGCGCGAGATCGACATCCTGCGCAAGCGCAACGGCGTCACCCGCGGCGGGGCCGGGGACGGCCAGCCCAAGGTCGAGACCGACGTGCAGATGGCCGACGCGATCCTCCACCTGGCTGGCGTCTCCAACGGACACCTCGCCACCCAGGGGTTCCGGTTCCTCGAGCGCCGCACCGGGACCGAGCTGGCCGATCTCTCGGCCGAGCACGAGGGCAAGCAGATCACCTTCGCCGACACGCAGGTCGCGCCGGTGCCGGTGATCACCTCGCCCGAGTGGTCGGGCTCGGAGTCCGGCGGCCGCCGCTACTCGCCGTTCACCATCAACATCGAGCGGCTCAAGCCCTTTCACACCCTCACCGGCCGCCAGCAGTTCTACGTGGACCACGACTGGTTCCTCGGGATGGGGGAGATGCTGCCGGTCTACCGCCCGCCGCTGAACATGAGCCGGCTCTTCGGCGAGCCCGAGCTCGGCTCCACCGGCGAGCTCGGCGTGGCCGTGCGCTACCTGACGCCCCACAACAAGTGGTCGATCCACTCCGAGTACCAGGACAACCTCTTCATGCTCTCGCTCTCGCGCGGCGGCCAGTCGGTGTGGATCTCCGACCGCGACGCCGTCAAGGTCGGGATCAAGGACAACGACTGGATCGAGATGGTCAACCGCAACGGCGTCGTGGCGGCCCGGGCGATCGTGAGCCACCGGATGCCCGAGGGCACGGTCTACATGCACCACGCCCAGGACCGGCTGATCGACGTGCCGCTCACCGAGCGGGACGGCAAGCGCGGCGGGATCCACAACTCGCTGACCCGGATCCTCATGAAGCCCAACCACATCGTCGGCGGGTACGCCCAGCTGGCCTACTTCTTCAACTACATCGGACCCATCGGCAACAACCGCGACGAGGTCACCACCATCCGCAAGCGCACGGCTCCGGTCGAGTACTGAGACCCGGACCAGGAGAGGACGTCGACATGCGAGTCATGGCACAGATGGCCATGGTCATGAACCTCGACAAGTGCATCGGGTGCCACACCTGCTCGGTGACCTGCAAGCAGGCGTGGACCAACCGCGCCGGCACCGAGTACGTGTGGTTCAACAACGTCGAGACCCGCCCGGGTCTCGGCTACCCGCGCCGCTACGAGGACCAGGAGGAGTGGAAGGGCGGTTGGACGCTGAACAAGCGCGGCCGCCTGGCGCTCAAGGGGGGCGGGCGGCTGCGCAAGCTGGCCACGATCTTCTCCAACCCCAAGATGCCGTCGATCCAGGACTACTACGAGCCCTGGACCTACGACTACGAGACGCTGACCAGCTCGCCGGCCACCGACAACTTCCCGGTGGCGCGGCCCAAGTCTCTGCTCACCGGCAAGAACATGACCATCAAGTGGTCGGCCAACTGGGACGACAACCTCGGTGGCTCCCGCGAGCACGCCAGCCGCGACCTCATGCTCAAGGGCATCGAGGAGAAGGTGAAGATGGAGTTCGAGGAGACCTTCATGTTCTACCTCCCGCGCATCTGCGAGCACTGCCTCAACCCCTCGTGCGCGGCCTCCTGCCCCAGCGGCGCCATCTACAAGCGGGCCGAGGACGGCATCGTCCTCGTCGACCAGGACCGCTGCCGCGGCTGGCGGATGTGCGTGTCGGGCTGCCCCTACAAGAAGGTCTACTTCAACCACCGCACCGGCAAGGCCGAGAAGTGCACGTTCTGCTACCCGCGCCTCGAGGTCGGCCTGCCGACCGTGTGCTCCGAGACCTGCGTGGGCCGGCTGCGCTACATCGGGCTGGTGCTCTACGACGCCGACAAGGTGCTCGAGCAGGCCTCGATCGAGGACGAGAAGGCGCTGTACGCCGCCCAGCGGGCCTGCTTCCTCGACCCCGACGACCCGGAGGTCCAGCGGGCCGCCGAGGCCGCGGGGATCCCGGCCGACTGGATGGAGGCGGCGCGCCGCTCGCCCGTCTGGGCCCTGATCAACCGCTACGAGGTGGCGCTCCCGCTCCACCCGGAGTACCGCACGATGCCGATGGTCTGGTACATCCCGCCGCTCTCCCCGGTGGTCGACGTCATCAAGGACACGGGCTTCGACGCCGAGGACCGGGGCAACCTCTTCGCCGCCATCGAGGCGCTGCGGATCCCGGTCGAGTACCTCGCCAACCTCTTCACGGCCGGCGACGTCCCGACGGTGGAGGGCGTGCTGCGCAAGCTCGCGGCGATGCGCTCCTACATGCGCGACATCAACCTCGGGCGCGACCCCGACGAGTCGATCCCGGCCGCGGTCGGGATGGACGGCGAGACGATGTACGACATGTTCCGGCTGCTGGCCATCGCCAAGTACGAGGACCGCTACGTCATCCCGTCGGCCCACGCCGAGCAGGCGCACGCGCTGGAGGAGCTCGCGACGGAGTGCTCCCTCGAGTTCGACGGCGGCCCGGGGATGTACGACTCCGGTCCGTTCGGCGAGGGCTCCGGCCGCCCGGTCCCGGTCGCGGTCGAGAACTTCCAGATGCTCAAGGACCGCCAGACCTCCGACACGCTGGCCGCGCCCGACGACAAGGCCACCCGGGTCAACCTCCTCAACTGGGACGGCAAGGGCGTGCCCAGCGGGCTCTTCCCGCCGCGGCCCGACGCCACCCCCGACCGTCCGGACGCGGGGCTGACCGGCGGCACCGGAGGACGGGGGAGCGGCGCATGAGCCCGTTGCTCCGGTCGCGCCCGCGCCCGCGCCCGCGCCCCGCTGCGCGGCTCGACGACGACGCCGTCCGGGCGACCTGGCAGGTCGCCTCGCTGCTCATCGACTACCCCGACGAGGACCAGCGGCTCGACCTGGTCGAGGCGGTGCTGCCCGGGCTGCCCGACGAGCTGCGCGAGCCGCTGGCCCGCTTCGTGGCGCACCGGAGGACGGCCCCGCTGGGCGAGCTCCAGGCCGAGTACGTCGAGACCTTCGACACCCGGCGCCGGTGCGCGCTCTTCCTCACCTACTTCCTGCACGGCGACACCCGCAAGCGGGGGATGGCCCTGCTGCGCTTCAAGCAGACCTACATGGCGGCGGGGCTCGAGCTCGGGGACCGGGAGCTCCCGGACCACCTCGCCGTCGTGCTCGAGTTCGGCGCCAGCGCCGACCTCGACGCCGCGCGTCGGCTGCTGCTCGACCACCGGGCGGGCCTGGAGCTGCTGCGGCTCTCGCTCACCGACCTCGGCTCGCCCTGGGCCGACGTCGTCGTCCCCGTCTGCGCCACGCTCCCGCCGCTGGACGGCGAGGGGATGGAGCTGGTCCGCCGGATCGCCGAGCAGGGGCCGCCCGACGAGGAGGTCGGGATGACGCCCTACGGCACGCCCGGCTTCGACGCCGCGCTCACCGACCCGACGTACCGGCGACCCGGAGCGTCCGGCTCCGTCGACCTCGGTCTGCCGACCTTCCCCGGCCGGCACAGCCCCTCCCACCTCGAAGGACAAGGAGCCTGACGTGGACCAGTTCCTGTGGGTCGTCGTGCCCTACCTCTGCCTGGCGACCTTCGTGGTGGGCCACTTCTGGCGCTACCGCTACGACAAGTTCGGCTGGACCACCCGCTCCTCGCAGCTCTACGAGGACAAGCTCCTGCGGCTGGGCTCGCCGCTCTTCCACTTCGGGATGCTCGGCGTCGTCGGCGGCCACGTGATCGGGCTGCTGGTCCCGCGGTCGTGGACCGACGCCATCGGCATCGACGACCACCTGTACCACTACGTCGCCGTCGGCGGCGGGCTCGCCGCCGGGGTCGCGGCGGTGGCCGGGATGGTCATCCTCATCTACCGCCGCCGCACCGTCGGACCCGTCTTCTCCGCCACCACGGCGATGGACAAGGTGATGTACCTCTTCCTCGCCGTGGTCATCTTCCTCGGCATGTGGAACACGATCGCCGGGTCGATCTTCACCCTCGGCGGGGAGTACAACTACCGGGAGGGCGTCTCGGTCTGGTACCGCTCGTTCCTGGCCTTCCAGCCCGACGCCTCGCTCATGGCCGACGCGCCGATCGGCTTCCAGCTGCACGCGCTGACGGCGTTCGCCCTCTTCGCGCTCTGGCCGTTCACCCGGCTGGTGCACGTCTTCTCCGCCCCGGTGGGCTACCTGACCCGGCCCTACATCGTCTACCGGTCGCGCGAAACCACCCTGAGCAGCCACCGGCCGCGGCAGGGCTGGGACGAGCCCGCCAACCGCTGAGCCCAGTCCCGGGTCGCCGGCTGGCGACCCGGGACTCAGAGCACCCCGCGGGGCCGGAACTGCACCGAGAGCCGCGGCCCGGCCTGCGCCTGCTTGGGGACCGCGTGGTCCCAGGTGCGCTGGCAGGAGCCTCCCATCACGACGAGGTCGCCGTGGCCGAGCGTGACCGAGAGCGAGGGCCCGCCGCCCCGGGGCCGCAGCGCGAGGCGCCGCGTGTCGCCCAGCGAGACGATGGCGACCATCGTGTCCCGGGTGCGGCTGCGCCCGATGCGGTCGCCGTGCCAGGCCACCGAGTCGCGCCCGTCGCGGTAGTAGCAGCAGCCTGCGGTGACGAACGGCTCCCCGAGCTCGGGCAGGTAGTGTGCGCTGAGCGCCTCTCGGGCGGCGACCAGGGCCGGGTGGGGGAGCGCCGCGCCCGCGCCGTAGTGGTGGAGCAGGCGGGGGACGTCGACCACCTGCTCGTACATCTCCCGCCGCTCCGCCCGCCACGGCACCTCGGCGACCATCGTCGCGAAGACGTCGTCGGCGTCGCCGAGCCAGGCGGACTGGACGTCCACCCAGGCACCGCGGCCGAGCTGGCGACGCTCCGGGTGCAGCTCGCCCGGGCCGGGGTCGGTCGTGGCGAAGAGGGTCGACTGCAGCTCCATGCCGCCCGATGCTATCGAACGGGTGTTCGACGCGCCACGTCCAATTCTCCGATACCGGTGGCGCCCGGCTTGACCGGCACGGGAGGCTAGGCCCATGACCGCACTCGCCGAGGGCTCCGCCACCCGTCTGGGCGACGGCGGCGTGCCGGCGGCGCGGGTGCGCAACCTGCGCAAGACCTACGGCACCGGGCAGGCGCAGGTACAGGCCCTCGCGGGCGTCGACCTGGACCTCGTCGCCGGGCAGTTCACCGCGGTGATGGGCCCCAGCGGCTCCGGCAAGTCCACCCTCATGCACTGCTGCGCCGCCCTGGACACGGGCACCTCGGGCGAGGTGTGGATCGGCGACAAGGAGCTGAGCAAGCTCTCCGACGCCCAGCTCACCGCGCTGCGCCGCGACGAGATCGGCTTCGTCTTCCAGTCCTTCAACCTGGTCCCGACGCTCACCGCCGAGGAGAACATCCTCCTCCCGCTCTCGATCGCCGGACGCAAGCCCGACCGTCGGTGGTACGACGTGGTGATCAACACCGTCGGCCTGCGCAAGCGGCTGGACCACAAGCCCAGCGAGCTCTCCGGTGGCCAGCAGCAGCGGGTGGCCGTCGCGCGGGCCCTGGCCAGCCGGCCGCGCATCGTCTTCGCCGACGAGCCGACCGGCAACCTCGACTCGCACTCGGGGGCCGAGGTCCTGGAGCTGCTGCGCCGCAGCGTCGACGACTACGGGCAGACCATCGTGATGGTCACCCACGACGCCGTGGCCGCGGCCTACACCGACCGGGTGCTCTTCCTGGCCGACGGCCGGCTGGTCAGCGAGCTCCACGACCCCGACCGCGAGCAGGTGCTCTCGGTGATGACCCGGATGACGGCGCCCGGCGCCGGTCCGCGCTGACCCGACGGACCACCCGTGCTCCGCGCTGCGATCAAGAGCCTGCTGGGGCGCAAGGTGCGCCTGCTCATGAGCACGTTCGCGATCGTGCTCGGCGTGGCCTTCGTCGCCGGGACCCTGATCTTCACCGACACGCTCAACCGCAGCTTCACCGCCCTCTTCGCCTCCACGGTCGGGGACGTCGTGGTCGGTCCGGCGGGTGAGGGCGGGGCCGGCGGCTCCACCCGCACCGTCCCGGCCAGCCTCGTGCGCAAGCTCGAGCGGGTGGAGGGCGCGGCGCGGGCCGACGGCAACGTCAACGACGCCTCGGTGATGGTGCTGGACAAGAACGGCAAGGCGCTCGGCGGGCTCGGGGCGCCGGGGCTGGCGGGCAACTTCACCGGTGCCCCGGCCGGCCAGGGGCTCGCGGGCCTCACCGTCGTGCAGGGCCGGGCGCCGGAGGGCCCCGGCGAGGTGGTGCTCGACGCCGCCTCGGCCCGCCGGGCGCAGCTCTTCGTGGGCCAGGAGATCCAGCTCGTCACGAGCCTGGAGAAGGGCCTGCTCACGCCGACCCTCGTGGGGATCGTCGACTTCCCCGACGGGGGGTCGCTCAACGGCGCCTCCTGGGTCGGCTTCGAGACCCGGGTCGCCCAGCGGCTCTTCCTCGACGGTCGGCGCAAGTTCCACGACGTCTGGGTGACGGCCGAGCCGGGCGTCTCCCAGGCACAGCTGCGGGACCGGGTGGCCGAGGTGCTGCCCGGCCGCCTCCAGGCCCGCACGGGCGACGAGGTCGCCGACGCCAGCGCCAGCGAGCTGCTCAAGGCGGTCAGCTTCCTCACCACCTTCCTGCTGATCTTCGCCGGCATCGCCCTCGTGGTGGGGGCGTTCCTCATCGTCAACACCTTCTCGATCCTCGTCGCCCAGCGCAGCCGCGAGCTGGCGCTCTTCCGCGCGCTCGGCGCTTCGAAGCGGCAGGTCACCGGGTCGGTGCTGGCCGAGGCTGCGGTGCTCGGTGCGCTCGGGGCCACCCTGGGCATCGGCCTGGGGGTCCTCATGGCCATGGCGATCCGCACGCTCTTCGCCGGCGTGGGCCTCGACCTGTCGGGGCAGCCCCTCGTCTTCCGCCCGCGGACCTTCGTGGCGGCGTACGTCGTCGGGGTCGTCGTGACCATGGCCGCGGCGTGGCTGCCGGCCCGGCGGACCGCCCGGATCGCCCCCGTGCAGGCGCTGCGCGACGACGTGGCCATGCCGGAGGGGTCGCTGCGCAAGCGCTTCGGCCTGGGGATGGCGCTGCTGGTGGTCGGCGGGACCTCCCTGGCGATCGGCCTCTTCGCCGTCGACGTCGAGCAGGACGGCTGGTACGTCGGGGCGGGGGTGCTGGGCATCCTCTTCGGCGTGGTCTCCGCGAGCCCGGTGATCAGCCACCCGTTCCTCGCGGGCGCACGCGCGCTGCTCGCCGCGGTCTTCGGCACCGTCGGCAACCTCGCGGGCCAGAACTCGCTGCGCAACCCGCGCCGGACCACCGCCACCGCCTCGGCGCTGATGATCGGCCTGGCCCTGGCGGGCACGATGTCGATCCTGGGCGACTCCGCGAAGGCCAGCGTGGACCGCAGCATCGAGGAGAACTTCCGCGGCGACTACATCGTCAGCAACATGGCGGGCCAGCCCTTCTCCCCGGCGATCGCCCGCCGCATGAAGCGGGTCGAGGGCGTCGAGCGGGTCGTCGCGCAGCGCTTCGTGAGGGCCGAGGTCGACGGCGAGACCCGGGGCCTCGCCGCCGCCGACGCCGACGCGCTCGCCGGCCCGCTCGGGATGCGGGTGGAGCAGGGCCGGCTCGCCGACCTGGGCCGGGGCGCCGTCGTGGTGGACCGCGGCTTCGCCGACGACCGCGGGGTCGGGGTCGGCGACGAGGTGGTCGTGACGATGAACGGCACCGACCGGCCGCTGCGCGTGGTGGGGGTCTTCACCGACAACCCGGTCCTGGGGGCGTCGCTGGTCACCACCAAGCAGACCCTGCTCGGGGCCGGCTACCCGGACCGCGACAACTTCCTGGTGATCGACGTGCGGGAGGGCAGCGCCGTCGCCCGGACCCGGATCGAGGAGGTGGTCGAGGACCTGGTCACCGTCACCGTCAAGGACCAGGCGGCGTTCGCCGAGGAGCAGCGCCGGCCCATCGACCAGCTGGTCCTCATGATCTTCGCGCTGCTCGGGCTGGCTCTCCTCATCGCCGTCCTCGGAATCGTCAACACGCTCGCCCTCTCCGTCATCGAGCGCACCCGGGAGGTGGGCCTGCTGCGCGCGATCGGCCTCGGCCGGCCGCAGCTGCGCCGGATGATCACGCTGGAGTCGGTCGTGATCGCCGCGCTGGGGTCCCTCCTGGGGGTGGTCCTCGGCGTGGGCTTCGGGGCGGCGCTGATGCGCACGCTGCGGGACGAGGGGCTGGAGGTGCTCTCGATCCCGTGGGACCAGCTGCTGGTCTTCCTCGTCGTCGCGGTCGTGGTCGGCGTGCTGGCGGCCGTCCTGCCGGCCCGGCGCGCGGCGGGACTCGACGTGCTCAAGGCCATCGCGACCGACTGACGCCGACGGGACGCGACCCCCGGGCCGGGGGGTCCCGGCTTCCTGCATTCGCCGGACGCAGCGGGTCGGCTCCACCTATCGTTCCGCTCGTGGAACAGGCCGTCGAGATGGTGCAGCGCGAGCTTAAGCACGTGGTCGTGCGCGAGCACGTGCGCAGCCTGCTCGACGGCGCCGAGCCCGGCACCCCCGCGCCGTCGGAGCGGGAGCTGGTCTCCCAGTTCAAGGTCGCCCGGATGACGGTCCGCCAGGCGCTCGACGCGCTCGTCGCCGAGGGGCTGCTGGAGCGGATGCCCGGTCGCGGCACCTTCGTGGCCCGGCCCCGTCGTCGTCCCGCCCAGCTGACCAGCTTCACCGAGGACATGCGCCGGCGCGGGCTCACCGCCGACTCCAGGACCCTGCTCGCCCGGATCGAGAAGGCCGGCCCGGGCGTCGCCCGGGCGCTCGAGGTCGAGCCCAACTCGCCGGTGGTGCACTGGAAGCGGCTGCGCCGCGCGGGCGGGGCGACGATGTGCCTCGAGGACGCCTACCTCAACGAGGCGCTGCTGCCGGGCTTCCTGGCGTCCGGCCTGCCCTCCAGCCTGTACGACGCGCTGCAGGGCCGGCGGCTCCGCCCGACCTGGGCGGAGGACGCGATCCAGGCCGACGTGGCCAGCGTCGAGGAGGCCGACCTGCTCGGCCTCGAGCCGGGCCAGCCCGTGCTCCGGCTCGCCCGCCGCGCGCTGTGCGGTGACCGGGTCGTCCAGGTCTCCCGGTCGACCTACCGCAGCGACCGGTTCACCCTGCACGTGCAGCTGGGCGAGGCGACCGCCTGAGCCCGACGAGGCCTCAGGCCCCCACGTCGTGGGAGTCGACGATCCGGTAGGCGTAGCCCTGCTCGGCGAGGAACCGCTGCCGGTTCTGCGCGAAGTCGGCGTCGACGGTGTCGCGGGAGACCAGGGTGTAGAAGTGCGCGCTGCGGCCGTCCCCCTTCGGGCGGAGCAGCCGCCCGAGCCGCTGCGCCTCCTCCTGGCGCGAGCCGAAGGAGCCGGAGACCTGGACGGCCACCTCGGCCGAGGGCAGGTCGATGGAGAAGTTCGCCACCTTGCTGACCACCAGCAGCCCCAGCTCGCCGGCACGGAAGGCGTCGAAGAGGCGCTGCCGCTCGCGCACCGGGGTGTCGCCCTTGATCACCGGGGCGCCCAGGGTCTCGGCGAGCTCGTCGAGCTGGTCGAGGTACTGCCCGATGACCAGCGTCGGCTGCCCGGCGTGCTGCGCCACCAGGCGGCGGACGACGTCGGTCTTGCCCGGGGTGCAGGCCGCCAGCCGGTAGCGCTCCTCGGGCTCGGCGGTGGCGTAGGCGAGCCGCTCGGCGTCGGTGAGGGTGACCCGCACCTCCACGCAGTCGGCCGGCGCGATCCAGCCCTGCGCCTCGATGTCCTTCCACGGGGCGTCGTAGCGCTTGGGGCCGATGAGGGAGAAGACGTCGCCCTCGCGGCCGTCCTCGCGGACCAGGGTGGCGGTCAGGCCGATCCGCCGGCGCGCCTGCAGGTCGGCGGTCATCCGGAAGATCGGGGCGGGCAGCAGGTGGACCTCGTCGTAGACGATCAGGCCCCAGTCGCGCGCGTCGAGCAGCTCGAGGTGGGGGTAGACGCCCTTCCGCCGGGTCGTCATCACCTGGTAGGTCGCGATGGTGACGGGACGGACCTCCTTGACGGAGCCGCTGTACTCCCCGATCTCGTCCTCGGTCAGCGTGGTGCGGCGCAGCAGCTCGTCCTTCCACTGCCGGGCCGAGACGGTGTTGGTGACCAGGATCAGCGTGGTCGCCCGGGCGTGCGCCATCGCGCTGGCCCCGACGATCGTCTTGCCCGCCCCGCACGGCAGGACCACCACGCCCGAGCCGCCGTGCCAGAACGACTCCGCGGCGTCGCGCTGGTAGTCGCGCAGCGCCCAGCCCTCCTCGACCAGCTCGATCGGGTGGGCCTCGCCGTCGACGTAGCCGGCGTGGTCCTCGGCCGGCCAGCCGAGCTTGAGCAGGGCCTGCTTGAGGTTGCCGCGCTCGCTGGGGTGGACCAGCACGGTGTCGCCGTCGGGGCCGCCGACCCGTTCGCCCAGCATCCCCTTGATCCGCTTCGCCCGGAGCACCTCCTCCAGCACCGGCCGGTCGGTGCTGACCAGCACCAGGCCGTGGACGGGGTGCTTCTCCAGGCGCAGCCGCCCGTAGCGGGCCATCGTCTCGGCGACGTCGACGAGCAGCGCGTGCGGGACGGCGTACCGGCTGAAGGTGAGCAGCGTGTCGACCACCTGCTCGGCGTCGTGCCCGGCGGCGCGCGCGTTCCACAGGCCCAGCGGGGTCAGCCGGTAGGTGTGGACGTGCTCGGGGGAGCGCTCGAGCTCGGCGAAGGGCGCGATCGCGCGCCGGCACTCCTGGGCGCGCTCGTGGTCGACCTCCAGGAGCAGCGTCTTGTCGGACTGGACGATGAGCGGGCCGTCGTTCACGCGGGGCCCCCGACGGCCGCCCGGCGCCGGGCGCGGAACGCCGCCACGTTGGCCCGGGAGGAGCAGCGCTCGGAGCAGTAGCGGCGCGAGGCGTTGGGCGAGGTGTCGACGTAGACCCGTCGGCAGGGGGCGGCGCTGCAGACCCCCAGGCGCGTGGGCCCCAGGTCGCAGACCAGCGTCGCCAGACCCATGAGGGCCTCCCCGACGAGGAGGTCGGCCACCGACGCCGAGCGGTCCGCGACGTGCAGGTGGAGGACGCCGTCGTGGTCGCTGATCACCGGGGTGACCGGGTGCTCCACGAGCAGCTCGTTGAGGCCGGCCACGACGTCGGCGACCCGACGCTCCTCCGACGCCTCGAAGACCGCCCGCAGCCGGCCGCAGAAGGCCCGCAGGGCCCGGACGTCGCGCGGGGTCACCTGCTCGTGGAGCCACTCCCGGTCGGCCAGGTGGGCGATCAGGGCCTCGGGGTCCGCGGGCTCGGCGTTGACCAGCGCCGCGGCCTGGTCGGCGTACCGGAGGAAGTCCACGGCGCCGAGTCTACGGACCGGCCGCGGGCCCGCCGACCGACGTGATCCGGTGGACCGAGAAGGTGCGGACGTCGTCGCTGCGGTGGTCGTGGGCGGTGAGCTGGCCGCCCTCCAGGCGGAGCGGGTCGACCAGCCGCTCGGTGCTCGCCCCGTGGTTGTCGACGTAGCCGATCACGACGCTGCTGCCCGCCTCGATCGCCTCGCGGAGGGCCGCCAGCGCCGTTGTCGGGGTGGTGGCCACCTGCGGCCGGGCGGGCGCCGCCGCGACCGCCCGGTCGCCCGCGCGCACGGCGGTCACGGCCGCCTGCAGCCGGGCGGCCTCGCGGGCCCGGGCCACCCCGTCGGCCGGCCGCGGGCGTGGGCTGCGGGCGCGCTGCAGGTCGGGGCGGGCCACCCGCACCGTCCCGTCGGGGGCCTCGACCACCGGCGCGGCGCCCAGCTCGCGCAGCCGCGGCAGCAGGAGGTCGACCGGGAGGGCGGAGACCAGCACGGTGGGGGCGAGCCGGCGCAGCTCCAGCGACGCGGCCCGCGGGTCGGCCAGGAGGGCGCTGAGCGCCGCCTCGTCGTCGGCCCGCAGGAACGCGCCCGCGGTGCCGACCCGCAGGGTGCCGAAGGTCCGCACGACGTCGTTGACGAGATAGGTGAGCGGCTGCGGGACGGGGGTGCGGGAGGTGCGGGCGAGGAAGTCGTGGACCTCCGCGCCGGACCACCCGGCGTCCAGCGCCCGGCGCAGCGAGCCGGCGGTGAACCGGTAGACCGTGGCGCCACCGCGCGACTCCACGTCGGCGAGCAGGTGCAGGTCGCGGGCCAGCGCCGGCTCCAGCGGTCCCGGGGCGACGGCGGTCAGATCGGCCTGGACGAGCACGTGGTCCACCGGCGCCGGCAGCAGCGGCGCCAGGAGCTCGGCGGCCCGGTCGCCGGCCCCCGCGTCAGGGGCCAGCAGAGCCCGACCGTGGCCGGCCAGCCCCCCGAGGCCGGTCAGCCCCAGCACGCCCGCCTCCTCGACCGCCCACGCCACCATGTCGGCCCGGGCAGCGGGGCGCCGGGGCCGCAGCCACTCGGCACGCGCCACCAGGGAGGGGACCCCCGTCCCGGTGGCGAGCACCTCGTCCTCGGGGAGGGTGGCGAGGAGCTCCAGCGCGGTGGTCCGGGCCTCCACGGCGAAGGCACTGGAGAGGTCGGGGGCCAGCGCGTTGCGGGTCTTGCCGGCGCTGTCGCGGGTGCCGACGAGGCCGCTCAGCCGCGGGGAGGCGAGCCACGCCCGGACCAGGTCCAGCCACCGGTGCGCCGCGGGGGCGGCCGTCCACGTGTCGAAGGCGTGGGTCGGCAGCCAGGCCGCCACGCCGTCGGCGTCCGGCCCCTCGGCGAGCAGCCCCGCCGCCGCGGCGACCTCGACGAGCAGCGCGGCGACCGGCTCGGTGACGTGCAGCTCGGTGGCGGCCGCCTTCAGGTCGCGGACGCCGAGCCCCCCGCTGCGCAGCACGCCGGGTGGGTGGGTGCCCCACTGGTCCAGCAGCAGCTCCACCCGGCGTACCGCCTCGAACGCCGCGCCCGCGGCGGTGCGGTCGACCAGCACCCGGTCGCGCGGGCTGGTGACCAGCTCGGGCACGTCGTCGACCGGGGCGGCCGTGGTCCGGCCGCCGCGGACGGCGATCCCGACCTGCCCCGGCAGCAGCAGCACGGCGCCGGCCCGGCCGTCGACCGGCTGCGGGACCAGCAGCCCGTGCGCCAGCGCCTCCTCGACCGGGCTGGTGGCCTCCTCCGGGGAGGCCGGGACGCGCACCCGCTCGCTGGTCCCCTCGCCGCCGTGGTCGGCCAGGTGCTCCAGGAGCGCGCGGGCGGCGGGGGAGAGGCGGGCCACCCGCTCGACCGCCTGCGCGGGCGGGAGCCCGTGGGGGGTGACGGGGCGCAGGCCGCTGGTCCGGGAGTGGACGTCGCCGCGCAGCGCGTCCGCCACCCCCGTGAGGGGCCGCAGGCCGTCGCCGGCCTCCCAGACCAGGGCGCGGTCGACGAGCACCTCCAGGGCGGTGCGGACGGCCGCGGGGTCGGCGTGGACCACCGCGACCACGTCCTCGGGTCGGCCGCCGCCCAGGATGACGAGCGCGTCGAGGACCAGCAGCTCCAGGCGGGTCAGGCCGTCCAGGGCGCGCAGGACCGAGGAGCGGGTCGCCGCCCGCGACGCGACCTGGGCGGAGTCGCTGGGGGCCGGGGAGGCCAGGTCGGGCCGGGCGGCGAGCAGCCGGGCGAGGCGCTCGTCCGGCCAGCCCCGCAGCTGGTCGGCGAGCGTCCTGGGGGGCTCCCCCTGCACCGGTCGTGACATCCCTCCTACGCTACTCGCCAGCCCCGGCGTCCGGGGGCGGCGACCGGCCGCCCCGGCGTGGGCCCGAACCAGGAGGACGCGGATGGCGGCGGTCGACCTGCACCACGGCGCGGCGACGGACGTGGGACACGTCCGCGAGGCCAACGAGGACGCCTTCCTGGTCGCCCCCGACGTCTTCGCCGTGGCCGACGGGATGGGCGGCCACGCCGGCGGCGAGGTGGCCAGCGCCTACGCGGTGCAGGAGCTGGGCCGCCTGACCGGTCGCCGGCTCGGCTCGCGCGCCGGCGTCGAGGCGGTGCTGGAGTCGCTGGTCCGCTGCCAGGTGCGGCTGCGGGCGTACGCCGAGGGGCAGGCCGGGAGCGGCGGTCCCGCGCCCCACAGCGGCACCACCGCCGCGGTCGCGATGCTGGTCCACGACGAGGACCCGCGGTGGCTGCTGGCCAACGTGGGCGACTCGCGGATCTACCGGCTCACCGACGCCGGGCTCGACCAGGTGAGCACCGACCACTCGGTGGTCCAGGAGCTGCTCGACGCCGGCCGGATCACCGCCGAGGAGGCGGCCGAGCACCCCGAGCGCCACGTGATCACCCGGGCCCTGAGCGCGGCCGAGGCGCCGGAGCCCGACTTCTTCTCCCTGCCGCTCGCCGCCGCCGAGCGCCTGCTGCTGTGCACCGACGGGGTCAGCGGGATGATCGACGACGCCACGATCGAGGCGCTGCTCACCCGTCACGAGGACCCGCGGGACGCCGCCGAGCAGCTGGTCGCGGCCGCCCTGGCGGCCGGTGGACGCGACAACGCGACGGCCGTGGTGGTGGATGTGGTGGGATTGGCGAAGGAGCACGCCTACGACGCCCAGCAGCAGAAGCTGAGCCTCGAGACGAAACTGGGGGCCTTGCCGTGAACGACGTGAAGAACCGCTCGAGCTCGACCGGCACGTGGCTGGCGGTGCTCGGACCCGAGCTGACCGTCCTGCTGCCCGGCCGCGAGAAGGCTCGCGCCGCCGCGCTGTGGGCCACCGTGGACGACGGGGCGCGCTTCGAGGTGGTCCTCGACCAGCTCCTCGCCGACGGTCTGCAGGCCGTGCCCGACTTCGTGCTGGTAGCCGCGGCCGGACGCTCCGCCCGGGTGCTGGTCCGCGGGTCGGCGGCCCTCTCGGTCCGCTCCGAGGACGGCGCGAACGAGGTCGTGGCCGGCGACCGGGTCTGGACGGAGCGCACCTTCAGCGGCGTCGAGTCCCTCGTGGCCACGCTGCCGGACGCCGGCGAGCGGGGCCTGCCGGCGCCCGTGGGCCCCGGTCTGTTGCGCGTGGGGTCGCTGGTCTGGGGTGCCGACGACGTCGCAGCCGACGTCGCGGCCGACTCCGCGGCCGACGTCGCAGCCGACTCCACGGCCGACTCCGCCGCCGACGCCGCAGCCGGGGAGGCGGCCGTCCCGGTGTCCGAGCCGGAGCCCGAGCCGGAGCCCGAGCCGGTCGTCGAGCCGGAGCCCGAGCCGGAGCCCGAGCCGGTCGTCGAGCCGGACCCCGAGCCCGAGCCGTTCGACGACCACGAGCCCACCCTCGACCCGACCCTGGACGGTCCGGCACAGCCCGACCCCGAGCGCGCCGGGCCCGACCTGCCCACCCCCCACCAGCCCGCCCCCGACCAGCCCGCGTCCGCCGGGGCCCCGGGAGCCCCTGGCGTCGCGGGCGTCGTCCCGACCCCGGTGCCGGGGATGCCCACGGTGCCCCCGCTGCCCACGGTGCCGCCCGTCTCCGTGCCCCGGGTGGGCGACCAGGCGCCGCCGACCGGGGCGCAGCCCGCGGTCGGTCGCGGCCCCGAGCACGACGGCCTGACCCAGCTCGGCCAGCCCGTCGAGCAGCCGCCGTCCGGCATCCCGGGCCAGCCGCAGGCCCCGAAGGTCACCGCACGCCCCGTGGCTCGCCTCGTCTTCTCGCACGGCACCACGACCGACGTCGACCGCGCCGTCCTCATCGGGCGGGCGCCGGAGGCCCGCCGGTTCGCCCCGGGCGACCAGCCCCAGCTCGTCACCGTCCCCAGCCCGCACCAGGAGGTCTCCTCGACCCACCTGGAGATCCGTCCCGGCTCGGGGGTGGACCACGGCACGGCGGTCGCCACCGACCTGGGCTCCACCAACGGCACGCTGCTGGTCCAGCCGGGCCTGCCGCCCGAGGACCTCCAGCCGGGCATCGCCGTCCAGCTGATCCCCGGTGCCATCATCGACCTCGGGGACGGAGTCACCATCCAGGTCACCCAGCCGTGACGCAGCAGCCCTCCCGGCCGGCCGGACCGGCGCCCGGCCTCGCGCCGCACGCCCCCGCGGACCCGCCCACCTTCCCGGTGGCGGACCTCGAGCGACGGTTCATGGCGCTCGCGCTCGACCGGGCGACCAGCTGGACGCTGTACGCCGTCGTCGGCGTCGTGGGCTGGCTCGTGTGGGGCCGCGACGGCCTGTGGCTGACCCTGGGGCTGGTCCTGGGCCTCGCCCTCCTCGTGGTCCTGGTCAACGGGGTCGTCACCGGGACCAGCGGGGCGACGCCGGGGAAGCGGGCCACCAGCCTGCGCGTCGTGCACCACGGCACGGGCCTGCCGATCGGCGCCGGCCCCGGGATCCTGCGCTCCCTCGTGCTGGGGCTCTCGGCCCTGCCGACCTTCGGCTTCGGCCTCGCCGCGCTCGCCTGGACCGCGCTGGCCGACCCGCGGGGCCAGCGACGTGGCTGGCACGACCAGCTGGCGGGCTCCGTGGTGGTCGACCTGCGACCCGAGGACGCCGGCGTCGAGGAGGCCGACCAGGGCCCCCGGCACGTCGTCAACCTCACCGCGATGCGCCTCGTGCCGGCGGCGGCGCAGCCCCCGCCCGTCGTCGAGCGCCCCGCCCGGCCCGCCGCCCAGCCGGGCGTCGGAGGCGCGCCCGCCGCCCCGTCGTACGCGAATGCCGCGGGCCCGCCCCCGGGCGTCGGGTCGTACGCCCCTCCGGCAGGTCCGCCCCCGGGCGTCGGGTCGTACGCCCCTCCCGCGGGCCCGGCGCCGGTCGCCCCGTCCCCCGCCGCCCCGCCGGCCGCTCCCTCGTGGGCCCCGCCCGGCGGCGCGCCCCGCCAGCCCGCCCCCGCGGCTGCGTCCACCCCGGCGCCGCCCGCCACACCCGGCCCGCCCGCGGCGTCGCCGACCCCGACCCCCGGTCGGGCGCCGTCCTCCACGCCCCCCGCCGCCGACCCGGGGCGCACGGTGGCGCGCCGCCCGGCGACGCCGGCCGCGCCCACCGGCCCGCGGTGGCGGGTCGCCTTCGACACGGGGGAGGCGTTCGTGGTCGAGGGGCTGGCCCTGGTCGGCCGCCGGCCCGAGCCGCGGGCCGGCGAGCAGGTCCGGCACCTCGTGCCGCTCACCTCGACCGACATGTCGCTCTCCAAGACCCACGCGCAGTTCGGCCCGGCGCCCGACGGCAGCCTGGTCGTGATGGACCGCGGCTCGACCAACGGTTCGCTCGTGCTGCGCCAGGGCGTGGCGCGCGAGCTGCACGCCGGGAAGCCCACGACGCTGCTGCCGGGCGACCGGGTGCGCTTCGGGGACCGCGAGATGTCGGTGGAGCGCGAGGCCTGAGCCGGGCTCGGCGGGCCGACCGGGCCCGACCTAGGCTGGCGGGCATGTCGGAGCCGCGCGTCCCCCCTCTGGTGGTCGGCTTCGACCTCGACATGACCCTGATCGACACGCTCCCCGGCTTCACCGCCACGCTCGCGGCGCTGGCCGAGGAGCACGACGTCGTCCTCGACGCCCGGGAGATCGGCTCCCGGCTCGGACCGCCGCTGGTGCAGCTGCTCGAGGGCCACCTGCCCGACGACGCCCTTGAGGCGGCCGTCGACCGCTTCCGTGCGCTCTACCCCGACCTGGCGATCGGCCCCGTGCCCACCCTGGCCGGGGCCGTGGAGGCGCTCGCCGCCGTCCGGTCGCACGGCGGACGCCTGGTCGTCGTCACCGGGAAGTACGCCGCCAACGCGCGGCTGCACCTCGACCACCTGGCCCTCGACGTCGACCACCTCGCGGGCGACGTGTGGGGCGCGGGCAAGGGGGCCGCCCTGCGCGAGCACGGGGTCGGGGTCTACGTGGGCGACCACGTCCACGACGTCGAGGGCGCGCGCGCCGGCGGGGCGCTCAGCGTCTCGGTCCTCACCGGCGGCTGCACCCGCGAGGAGCTGGAGGCCGCCGGCACCGACGTCGTCCTCGAGGACCTCACCGCGTTCCCCGGCTGGCTCGACGAGCACGTCCTGGACCTGCGGCTCGAGGCGCTGCGTGCCGACCTCGAGGCGCGGGGATCGGTCCTGGTCGCCTACAGCGGCGGCGCGGACAGCGCCCTGCTGCTCGCCGCCGCCGTCCGGGCGCTCGGGCCGGAACGGGTCGCCGCGGCGACCGGCTACTCCCACTCCCTCCCGCAGGTCGAGCGCGACCCGGCCCGCCGGTTCGCCGAGGAGCTCGGCGTGCGGCTGCTCACCCCCACCACCCACGAGCTGGAGCGCGAGGGCTACCGGACCAACTCCGGGCAGCGCTGCTACTTCTGCAAGGCCGAGCTGGTCGAGGTGCTGCAGGAGCTCGCCGCCACGCACGGTCTCGCCCACGTCGCGACCGGGACCAACGCCGACGACGCCGTCGCCGGCTTCCGGCCCGGCATCCGGGCCGCCGCCGAGCGCGGGGCGATCACCCCGCTGCTCGACGCGGGGCTGAGCAAGGCCCAGGTCCGGGCCGCGTCCCGGCGCTGGGGGCTGCCGACCTGGGACAAGCCCGCCGCCGCCTGCCTCTCCAGCCGGGTCGCCCACGGCATCGAGATCTCTCCGCACCGGCTCGCCCGGGTGGAGCGCGCCGAGGCCGCGGTGCGGGAGGCCTGCGCGCACGCCGAGGTCCCGCTGCGCGACCTGCGGGTTCGCGACCTCGGCGAGGAGGCGAGCGTCGAGGTGGACGCCGCCCTGCTCACGGGCCCGCTCGCCGACGGCACGCCGCTGGCCGAGCGGGTGCTCGCGGTCGTCCGCGAGGCCGGCTTCCCGGCGGCCGCGATCGACCCGCGCGGCTTCCGCTCGGGCTCGATGAACGAGCGCACGGCCGGGTGGCGGGCCTCCGTGTCGGCCGCCTATCCTTCACAGCGCCGCGGCGAGGGCCGCGCGCGTGCCGAGGAGACGTGAGCGCTGTGCCGACTGGCAAGGTCAAGTGGTTCGACACCGAGAAGGGGTTCGGCTTCCTGTCCCGCGAGGACGGGCCGGACGTCTACGTGCACGCCGACGCCCTGCCCGAGGGGGTCACCTCGCTGCGCAACGGCGCCCGGGTGGAGTTCGGCATCGCCCAGGGCCGACGGGGTGAGCAGGCGCTGCAGGTGCGGCTGCTCGACGCGCCGACCTCGGTGCGCCGCAACCAGCGGCAGGCGCAGCGCAAGCGGCCCGAGGAGATGGTGACCATCGTCGAGGACCTGATCCGGCTCCTCGACGACCTGGGGGAGGGGTACCGGCACGGCCGGCACCCCGACCCGCGCACGGCCCGGCCCACCGCCAAGCTGCTGCGGGCGCTCGCCGACGAGCTCGAGCTCTGAGCCGAGCCCACTGGATCCACCCCCGGGACGTCATCACCTCCGGTCGTCCGCGCGACCATCCCTGATGACGTCCGCGGGCCCGGTCAGGCCCGGACGGTGGCGCGGGGTCGTCCCGCGCCCGACCGGCTGACCAGCACGAAGAGGGCCCAGGCCGCCAGCACCGCCGCCGCGACCCCGAGGCCCAGGCGGGGCATCAGGGGCAGGGCGATGCCGACGAAGCCGCCGATCACCCAGGCGAGCTGGAGCGAGGTGTCGCTGCGGGCGAAGGCGCTGCTCTGCATCCGCTCGGGGACGTCGCGCTGGATCGTGGAGTCGAGCGAGAGCTTGGCCAGCGACTGGGCCAGCCCCGCCGTGAGGCCGAGCAGCGCGAGGGTGACCACGCCGTAGAAGGCGGCCGTCAGCGCGGCGAGCACGCAGTCGGCGAGCAGCGCCACCACCACGGTGGTCCGCGGGTCGATCCGGCGGGTCAGCGACGCCACCGCGATGCCGAGGGTGTTGCCGAGGCCGGCGGCGCCGATCACCAGGCCCAGCAGCACCTCGGGTCGCCAGCCGTCGATCGGGTTCTCCCGCAGCAGGAACGCCATGAACATCGTGAGGAACCCCGACAGCCACCGGGGGCCGCAGTTGGCCCGCAGGGCGAAGGCCACGGCGGGCGGGATCCGCAGCCGCGGGCGTCGTCCCGCGGGGGTCACCACGTGGTCGTCCACGGCGTCGCCGTCGGAGAGGAGCACGAGCGTGCCCTCGCCGACGCTGGAGTCGACCCGGGCCGGCAGGAGGATCGCCCAGACGGTGGCCGCGACGAAGACGAGGAACCCGTAGCGCAGCGACCACTCAGGCCCCGCCCACGAGGCGAGCCCGGCCAGCGGCGCGGAGACCCCGGCGCCGACGACGCCGGCGAGCGAGATCCGGCCGTTGGCCCGGACCAGGGTCAGGTCGCGGGGGAGGAGGCGGGGGACGGAGGCGGCGCGCGTCACGCCGTACGCCTTGGACGCCACCAGCACGCCGAGCGCGGCCGGGAACATCCAGCGCGACTCGGTGACCACCGCGGTGGCCAGCACCCAGCAGAGGAAGCCGCGCACCGCCATCGTCGTCCCGATCGCCCACCGGCGGCCGTGGCTGAAGCGGTCCAGGAACGGGCCGATCAGGGGCGCGACGATCGCGAAGGGGAGCATCGTGAGCCCGAGGAAGAGGGCGACCTGGCCGCGGGCCTCGCCCGTCGGGACCTGGAAGAAGAGGGTGCCGGCCAGCGAGATCGCCACGGCCGCGTCGCCGGCGGCGTTGAAGGCGTGCAGCTCGATGAGCCGGGAGAGGCCGGAGTCGCCGGCGCCCTCGGCCCGACTGGCGCGCCGGGCCTGCCACGCGGTGTAGCGGCCGGCGCGGCCGGTCGCGCGCGCCGCGGCGGCGGCGCCGCGGCCCGAGGCCCGGGCCGCGACCGCCACGGCGCCCGCCACGCGGGAGGCGACCCCCGGTCGGGTGGCCCCGGGTCCCGCGTGCCCGGGTCCCGCCTCGCGGGGCGGGTCCTCGCGGGCCGGCTCCTCGTACCCGGGCTCCTCGGGGTCCGGCGGCTCGGGAGGCGTCGTGGTCACGGATCCATCCTGCCGCGTCCCCGCGGTGGCCGGGCGCGGGGTCCGGCCGGCTCGCCTTGGGGTCGCCCGACGCCGCGTGCGATGATCGCCCGCGTGAACGCCGTCGCTCCCGCCTCGCCCGATCCCGTCCTGGTGGACGCCGTCGCGACGGCCCGGGCCGCCCTCCTGGAGGAGGCGCCCGCGGACCAGGTCGGCGAGCACCTGCACGCCCGCGCCGAGGACGAGCACACCGTCAGCCACCTCTTCGCCTGCAGCCACCCCGGGTACGCCGGCTGGTTCTGGTCCGTGACCGTCTCGCGCGCGCCGGAGCAGGAGCGGGTGACCGTCGACGAGGTGGTGCTGCTCCCCGGTGACGAGGCCATCGTCGCCCCGGGCTGGGTGCCCTACAAGGAGCGCCTGCAGCCCGGCGACCTCTCGCCCGGCGACCTGCTCCCCGTGGAGGACGAGGACCCGCGCCTCGTCCCGACGTACCTCGCCGGCGACGACCCGCTCGAGGGCGACGAGCGTGGCCAGGCCCGCCGCGTCGTCGAGGAGCTCTACGCCGGCCGGGTCCGCACCCTGTCGGTCGAGGGACGCGACATGGCCGCCCAGCGGTGGCACGACGGCGACGGCGGTCCCGACTCCCCGCTGGCGAAGTCGGCGCCCCAGCCGTGCGCGACCTGCGGCTTCGTCGTCCGCCTCGCGGGCCCCCTCTCCGAGATGTTCGGCGTCTGCGCCAACGGCAACGCCAACGACGACGGTCGGGTCGTGACCTTCGACCACGGCTGCGGAGCCCACTCCGAGGTCAAGCTGGCGCGCAAGCAGCAGCCGCAGCCCGTGCCCGAGCACGCGCACGACACCCTCGAGCAGGACCTCGAGACCTTCTGACCGACTGACCGACTGGCCGGCTGGCCGGCTGACCGACCGACTGGCGGCGTCACCGGTCGCCGGCGGGCCGCCGCTCAGCGGCGGCGTCGGCCGCCCGGGGACGCCTCGGGGGCGGGGCCGCCGCGGGAGTCGCGGCGACGGCGGCAGTACTCGATCCCGAAGAGGCCGAGCCCCAGCCCGGCGGTGCAGGTCCACAGCCACCACAGCCGGCCCGCCTCGGCGAGGGGCGAGTAGAACGGCAGCAGGGCGAGGAAGCCCACCAGCCACAGGGCCGTGCCGACCTCGACGGTGCGCACGCCGTCGACGTCGAGGGGCGGGACGTCGGCGACCAGGTAGGTCCGGCGGCCGATCGTGTGGCTGCGGGGCTGCTCGTCGTCACGGGGTTCCACGGCGGCCAACCTACTACCGCCGTCCGCCGCACGCAGCCCCGTGCGGGGTGCCGTCGGAGGTCTGCCAAGATGCCGCCCGTGAGCAATCAGCGTGTGGACCGCGACGCGGACGAGAAGCCCTCCGGCAACGCCGGCGGACTGGACGGTTTCTTCCGGATCAGCGAGCGCGGCTCGTCCGTGGGGCAGGAGCTCCGCGGCGGTCTCGTGACCTTCCTGACGATGGCCTACATCATCGTCCTCAACCCCCTGATCCTCGGCTTCGTGCCCGACTCCGAGGGGATGTACCTGGGCGGCGGCACCGAGCCCGGGAGCGGCATCCCCGCGATCGCCGCCGCCACGGCGCTGATCGCGGGCCTCCTGACGATCGCGATGGGCGCGGCGGCCAACTTCCCGCTCGCCCTCGCCGCCGGCCTGGGCCTCAACGCCTTCGTCGCCAACTCGATCGCGCGCCAGTCGACCTGGTCCGACGCGATGGGCCTGGTCGTCCTCGAGGGCATCGTGATCCTCCTGCTCGTCCTCACCGGCTTCCGCAAGGCCGTCTTCCACGCCGTCCCGCAGCAGCTGAAGGTCGCGATCTCCGTCGGGATCGGCCTCTTCATCGCGCTGATCGGCTTCGTCGACGCCCGCGTCGTCACCCGGATCCCCGACGACTTCCAGACCACCGTTCCGGTCCAGCTGGGCGTCGGCGGCCAGCTGACCGGCTGGCCGGTCCTGGTCTTCTGCCTCGGCCTCCTGCTGATGATCGCCCTGTGGGTGCGGAAGGTGCGTGGGGCGATCCTCATCGCGATCGCGGTCACCACCGTGCTCGCCGTCGTCGTGGAGGCGATCGGCGACCTCGGCCCCGCGAGCGCGGAGAACCCCGACGGCTGGGCACTGAGCATCCCGACCGTCAGCGGCGACGTGGTCGGGCTGCCCGAGTTCGACACGCTGTTCCAGTTCGACCTCTTCGGCGCCTTCAGCAGCGTCGAGGGCGGCGTCCTCGCCGCGGTGCTGCTGGTCTTCTCGCTCATGCTGGCCGACTTCTTCGACACCATGGGCACGATGACGGCGATCGGCGCCGAGGCCGGCCTCAACGACGCCGAGGGCGTGCCGCCGCACAGCCAGCGGATCCTCGTCGTCGACTCGATCGCCGCCATCGCCGGCGGCGCGGGCGGCGTCTCGTCCAACACCTCCTACATCGAGTCCGCCTCCGGCGTGGGCGAGGGCGCCCGCACGGGCCTGGCCTCGATCGCCACCGGCGTGCTCTTCCTCCTCGCGACCTTCTTCACGCCCCTGGTCGCGGCGATCCCGTCGGAGGCGGCCGTCCCGGCGCTCGTCCTCGTGGGCTTCCTGATGATGCAGCAGGTGACCGAGGTCGACTGGCGCGACCCCGAGCTCGCGATCCCCGCCTTCCTCACGATCGTCCTGATGCCGTTCGCCTACTCGATCTCCGTCGGCATCGGCGCGGGCTTCGTGGTCTACGTGCTGATCAAGCTCGTGGTGGGCAAGGTGCGCGAGGTGCACCCGCTCATGTGGCTGGTCGCGGCGCTCTTCGTCGTCTACTTCGCCATCAGCCCCATCACCAACTGGCTCACCTGACCGACCCGGCTCCGCCCGTTCCTCCTGATAGTCCCCCGCGTTTTGACCACCCCGCCCCGGCGTGTCGTGGTCAGGACGCGGGGGACTTTCGATCTCCGGGGTGGGGAGGTCACGGGCGGAGGAGCCGTCGGGCATGTGATTAGCGAAGGTAATGACCTAGACTAAGGATCATGCCCACCGTCGAGAAGGTCACCCGCAGCGACGCAGGGCTCGCCTCCGAGCTCCGGTTCGGCGTGATGCGGCTCCGGCGCCGGCTGGCCCTGGAGCGGCACCCCGACAACCCGCTCAGCCTCGGCTCCATGTCGGTGCTCGGCTGCCTCTTCCGCGGCGGCGACCGCACCGTCGGCGAGCTGGCCGTCTTCGAGGGTGTCCAGCCCCCGTCGATGACGCGGACCGTGACGGCCCTCGAGCAGGCGGGGTACGTCGTCCGCCGCCCGCACGAGAGCGACGGCCGCGCGGTCGTCGTCCAGCTCACCGAGCAGGGCCGCGACGCCGTCCGCGCCGACCGCGACCGCCGTGACGCCTGGCTCGCCCGGCGTCTCACCGGCCTCTCCGACGGAGACCGCGCGGTGCTGCGTCGCGCCGCCGTGCTCCTCCACCAGCTCGCACAGGAAGACTGATCGCCACACCTTGAGCCCCACGTTCCGCTCGCTGCACAACGCCAACTACCGCCTGTACGCCGCCGGCGGGGTGGTCTCCAACACCGGCACCTGGATGCAGCGCGTCGCCCAGGACTGGCTGGTCCTGCTGCTCAGCGGCAGCAGCGGCGTCGCGCTCGGCATCACCACGGGCCTGCAGTTCCTGCCCACCCTCCTGCTGGCCCCGTTCGCCGGCCTGGTCGCCGACCGGGTCCCCAAGCAACGCCTGCTGCAGGCCACCAACCTCGGGATGGCGGCCCCGGCGCTCGTGCTCGGCCTGCTCGCCGTCACCGGCACGGCCGAGATCTGGCACGTCTACGTGCTGGCCACCGTGCTGGGCGTCAGCTCCGCCTTCGACGCCCCCGCCCGCCAGTCGTTCGTCTCCGAGATGGTCGACCCGGCCGACCTGAGCAACGCGGTCGGGCTCAACTCGGCCTCGTTCAACGCCGCCCGCCTGGTCGGGCCCGGCCTCGCCGGCGTGCTGATCGCCGCGCTGGGCGGGGGAGTGGTCGCCACCGGCTGGGTGATCCTCGCCAACGCGCTCTCGTACGCCGCCCCGATCGCCGCGCTGCGCCGCCTCGACCCCAGCCGGCTGGACACGCCCGAGCCGACCGGACGTCGTCCGGGCGCGGTCCTCGAGGGGGTCCGCTACGTCAGGGGACGCCCCGACCTGCTGCTCATCCTGGCCATCGTCTTCGTCGCCGGCACGTTCGGTCTCAACTTCCAGCTGACCTCCGCCCTCATGGCCACCGAGGTCTTCGGCAAGGGCGCCACCGAGTACGGCGCCCTCGGCACCTTCCTGGCCGTCGGCTCGCTGGCGGGCGCCCTCCTGGCGGCCCGCCGGGAGCGGGTGCGGCACCGTCTCGTCGTGGGGGCGGCGCTGCTCTTCGGCGCCGTCGAGGTGGTGGCGGGCCTGGCTCCGTCCTACCTGGTCTTCGCGCTCCTCGCCCCCGTGCTGGGGCTCACCTCGCTGACGATGATCACCGCGGCCAACACCTACATGCAGATGAGCACGACGGCCGGGATGCGCGGGCGGGTGATGGCGCTCTACCTCATGGTCTTCATGGGCGGCACCCCGCTCGGGGCCCCCGTCGTGGGCTGGATCGGGGAGGCCCTCGGGGCCCGCTGGACCCTGGTCCTGGGAGGCGGGGCGACCGTCGCCGGGGTGGCGCTGGCCGCCGCCCTCTTCCTCGCCGCGACCCGCCGCGGGACCGTCGCCGCTCCCGTTTTGACCCTCGCCCACGCGGGCAAGTAGCCTGATCCCTCGTGTCTGGAACGTCCCAGACCCATGCGCGTGCCCGGACGCCTCCAAGGCCGCCCCTCCCGCGCTGATCGACAGGCACACAGCAACGAGCAACACCCCGAGTCCGGCAGGTCGCCGGGCCGTGACGAGCAAACAAGAAGGGGAACCACCCGGTGCCCACCATTCAGCAGTTGGTCCGCAAGGGCCGCCAGGACAAGGTGTCCAAGAACAAGACGCCTGCGCTCAAGGGCTCGCCCCAGCGCCGGGGCGTCTGCACCCGCGTCTACACCACCACCCCCAAGAAGCCGAACTCCGCCCTCCGGAAGGTCGCCCGCGTGCGCCTGTCCAGCGGCGTCGAGGTCACGGCGTACATCCCGGGCGTGGGCCACAACCTGCAGGAGCACTCGATCGTGCTCGTCCGCGGCGGCCGTGTGAAGGACCTTCCCGGTGTCCGCTACAAGATCATCCGCGGCACGCTCGACACCCAGGGCGTGAAGAACCGTAAGCAGGCCCGCAGCCGCTACGGCGCGAAGAAGGAGAAGAGCTGACATGCCGCGCAAGGGTCCCGCACCGAAGCGTCCGCTCGACGTCGACCCCGTCTACGGGTCGCAGATCGTCACCCAGCTGGTGAGCAAGGTCCTCCAGGACGGCAAGAAGCAGGTTGCCCAGAGGATCGTCTACTCGGCCCTCGAGGGCTGCCGCGAGAAGACCGGCACCGACCCGGTCCTCACGCTCAAGCGCGCGCTGGACAACGTGAAGCCCGCGATCGAGGTCAAGTCCCGCCGCGTCGGCGGTGCGACCTACCAGGTCCCGATCGAGGTCAAGCCCAACCGCAGCACCACGCTGGCGCTGCGCTGGCTCGTCGGCTACGCCCAGGACCGTCGCGAGAAGACGATGTCCGAGCGGCTGATGAACGAGATCCTCGACGCGAGCAACGGCCTCGGCGCCGCTGTGAAGAAGCGCGAGGACACCCACAAGATGGCCGAGTCCAACAAGGCCTTCGCCCACTACCGCTGGTGACCTCGTCGGGCGTACGCCGCCCGCGCGGCGTACGCCCGACACCACCCGCACCCTCGATCTCGTAAGGAACTGTGACTTTCAGTGGCCGTTGACATCACCACGGACCTCAACAAGGTCCGCAACATCGGCATCATGGCGCACATCGACGCCGGCAAGACCACCACGACCGAGCGCATCCTCTTCTACACCGGCATCACCTACAAGATCGGTGAGGTCCACGACGGTGGCGCCACGATGGACTGGATGGAGCAGGAGCAGGAGCGGGGGATCACCATCACCTCCGCCGCCACCACCTGCTGGTGGAAGCAGCACCAGATCAACATCATCGACACCCCGGGCCACGTCGACTTCACGGTCGAGGTCGAGCGCTCGCTGCGCGTCCTCGACGGCGCCGTCGCCGTCTTCGACGGTGTCGCGGGCGTCGAGCCCCAGTCGATGACCGTGTGGCGCCAGGCCAACAAGTACGCCGTGCCGCGCATGTGCTTCGTCAACAAGCTCGACCGCACCGGTGCCGACTTCTACCGCGTCGTCGACACCATCGTTTCGAAGCTCAACGCGACCCCGCTGGTCCTCCAGATCCCGATCGGTGCCGAGTCCGACTTCGTCGGCGTCGTCGACCTGGTCGAGATGAACGCCAAGCTCTGGCGCGGCGAGACCCAGCAGGGCGAGGACTACGTCGTCGAGGAGATTCCCGCCGACCTCGCCGACAAGGCCGCCGAGTACCGCGAGAAGCTCGTCGAGACCCTCGCCGAGGCCGACGACGAGATCATGGAGGTCTACCTCGAGGACGGTGACGTCTTCGACGTGCCCACCCTCAAGGCCGCCATCCGTCGCGCGACCCTGGGCGACAAGGTCAACCCCGTCCTCACCGGCACCGCGTTCAAGAACAAGGGCGTCCAGCCCCTGCTCGACGCGATCGTCGACTACCTCCCCTCGCCGCTCGACGTCGAGGCGATCGTGGGCCACAAGCCCAACAAGGAGGACGAGGAGGTCCTGCGCAAGCCGGCCGACGACGAGCCGCTCTCCGCGCTGGCGTTCAAGATCGCCGCCGACCCGCACCTGGGCCGCCTCACCTTCGTCCGCGTCTACTCGGGCAAGCTCGAGGCCGGCGGCACCGTGGTCAACTCGACCAACGGCCGCAAGGAGCGGATCGGCAAGGTCTACCAGATGCACGCCAACAAGCGTGAGGAGATCGCGTCGGTCGGCGCCGGCCAGATCGTGGCCGTCATGGGCCTCAAGGACACGAAGACCGGTCACACGCTCTCCGACCCGTCCAACCAGGTCGTCCTCGAGTCGATGACGTTCCCGGCCCCGGTGATCGAGGTCGCCATCGAGCCGAAGACGAAGTCCGACCAGGAGAAGCTGGGCACCGCGATCCAGCGCCTCTCCGAGGAGGACCCGACCTTCACCGTCAAGACCGACGAGGAGACGGGCCAGACCATCATCGCCGGCATGGGCGAGCTCCACCTGGAGATCCTGGTCGACCGGATGAAGCGCGAGTTCCGCGTCGAGGCCACCGTCGGCAAGCCGCAGGTCGCCTACCGCGAGACCATCCGCCGCAAGGTGGAGAACCACAGCTACACCCACAAGAAGCAGACCGGTGGCTCGGGCCAGTTCGCCAAGATCGTCATGTCGATCGAGCCGAACATCGACCCCGAGACCGGCCTGGGTGCCGGCTACGAGTTCGTCAACAACGTCTCCGGTGGCCGTGTGCCGAAGGAGTACATCCCCTCGGTGGACCAGGGCGCCCAGGAGGCCATGCAGTTCGGCGTCAAGGCCGGCTTCCCCATGGTCGACGTGAAGGTCTCGCTCGAGGACGGCGCCTACCACGACGTCGACTCGTCCGAGCTGGCGTTCAAGATCGCCGGTCTGCAGGGCTTCAAGGAGGCCGCGCAGCGGGCTCAGGCCGTCCTGCTCGAGCCCATGTTCGCGGTCGAGGTCACGACCCCCGAGTCGTTCCTCGGCACGGTGATCGGCGACATCAACAGCCGCCGTGGGCAGATCCGCGCGCAGGAGGAGCGGCACGGCGACCTGGTCGTCTCCGCCCTCGTGCCGCTGTCAGAGATGTTCGGGTACGTTGGCGACCTGAGGTCCAAGACCTCCGGGCAGGCGTCGTACTCGATGGAGTTCGACTCGTACGCCGAGGTTCCTTCGAACATCGCCGACGAGATCACCAAGAAGGTCCGCGGCGAGTGACCTCGCCCGGATCCTCGGCTGCACCACACCACTCACGAGTCAAGAAACAACCAACAGGAGGAGCCCACAGTGGCTAAGGCGAAGTTCGAGCGGACCAAGCCGCACGTCAACATCGGTACGATCGGTCACATCGACCACGGGAAGACCACTCTGACCGCGGCGATCACCAAGGTCCTGCACGACAAGCACCCGGACCTGAACGAGGCCTCGGCCTTCGACCAGATCGACAAGGCTCCCGAGGAGCGGCAGCGCGGCATCACGATCTCGATCGCGCACGTCGAGTACCAGACCGAGGGCCGCCACTACGCGCACGTCGACTGCCCCGGTCACGCGGACTACATCAAGAACATGATCACCGGTGCCGCGCAGATGGACGGCGCGATCCTGGTCGTGGCCGCCACCGACGGCCCGATGCCGCAGACCCGCGAGCACGTGCTGCTCGCCCGCCAGGTCGGCGTGCCCGCCCTGGTCGTGGCGCTCAACAAGTGCGACATGGTCGACGACGAGGAGCTCATCGAGCTCGTCGAGATGGAGGTGCGCGAGCTCCTCTCCGAGTACGAGTACCCGGGCGACGACATCCCCGTGGTCCGCGTGGCGGCCTTCCCGGCGCTGCAGGGCGACGCCAAGTGGGGCGACTCGATCGCCGAGCTCATGCAGGCGGTCGACGACTACATCCCGACCCCCGAGCGTGAGGTCGACAAGCCGTTCCTCATGCCCGTCGAGGACGTCTTCACCATCACCGGTCGCGGCACGGTCATCACCGGCCGCATCGAGCGGGGCATCGTGAAGGTCAACGAGGAGGTCGAGATCGTCGGCATCCGCGAGGGCTCGCAGAAGACCACCGTCACCGGTGTCGAGATGTTCCGCAAGCTGCTCGACGAGGGCCAGGCCGGTGAGAACGTCGGTCTGCTCCTCCGTGGCACCAAGCGCGAGGACGTCGAGCGCGGCATGGTCGTCATCAAGCCGGGCACCACGACCCCGCACACCAACTTCGAGGCCTCGGTCTACATCCTCTCGAAGGAGGAGGGCGGCCGTCACACGCCGTTCTTCAACAACTACCGTCCCCAGTTCTACTTCCGCACCACGGACGTGACTGGCGTCGTGACCCTCCCCGAGGGCACCGAGATGGTGATGCCGGGTGACAACACCGAGATGTCGGTCGAGCTCATCCAGCCCATCGCCATGGACGAGGGCCTGAAGTTCGCGATCCGCGAGGGTGGCCGCACCGTCGGCGCCGGCCGGGTCACCAAGATCACCAAGTGATCGCCGCTGGTCGCCAGACCAGCTGATCCACCAGGACGGCCCCGGACCTCACGGTCCGGGGCCGTTCTGCGTCCCCGTAGGCTGCCCGGGTGACCCGACCTGACCTTGACGCCGCCGGGGTGGAGGCGGCCGCCGCCCTGCTGGCGCCCGTCGTACGCCGGACCGAGCTCGAGCTGAGCCCCCGGCTCTCCGACGTCGTCGGCGCCCAGGTGCACCTCAAGCGGGAGAACCGCCAGATCACCCGGTCCTACAAGGTCCGCGGAGCCTTCCACCTCATCGACGGGCTGACGCAGGCCGAGCGGCGTCGCGGCGTGGTCTGCGCGAGCGCCGGCAACCACGGCCAGGGGGTGGCGTGGAGCTGCGCGCGGCTCGGCATCGAGGGGCGCGTCTACGTCCCCGGCAACACCCCGCGACAGAAGCGGCAGCGGATCGTGGCGCTGGGGGAGGGGCGCGTCGAGCTGGTGGTGGCCGGGAGCACGTACGACGTCGCGGGCGCCGCGGCGCGCGAGGACGCCGAGCGGACCGGGGCGGTCTTCGTCCACCCCTTCGACGACGCGCGGACGATCCTGGGCCAGGGGACCGTCGCCCCCGAGGTCGTGTCCCAGCTCGACCGCCCGCTGCACACCCTGCTCGCCCCCGTGGGCGGCGGGGGCCTCGTGGCCGGGATGGCCCTGTGGCTGCGCGAGCGTCACCCCCGGGTCCGGATCGTGGGGGTCGAGCCGAGCGGTGCCGCCAGCATGACCGCGGCGCTCGCCGCAGGAGGCCCCGTCGCCCTCGACCACGTGGACACGTTCGTCGACGGCGCGGCCGTGGGCCGGGTCGGGGAACTGACCTACCCGGTGGTGCGGGACCTCGTCGACGAGGTGGTCCGCGTGGACGCCGGCGCGGTCTGCACCGAGATGCTCGAGCTCTACCAGGTCGACGGGATCATCGCGGAGCCTGCCGGCGCGCTGGCCAGCACCGCGGCGCGGGAGCTCGCCGGGCGGGTGCCGGCCGACCAGGCGGTGGTCTGCCTCGTCTCCGGCGGCAACAACGACGTCAGCCGGTACGGCGAGATCCTGGAGCGGTCGCTCATCCACCAGGGCCTGCGCCACTACTTCCTCGTCTCCTTCCCCCAGGAGCCGGGGGCCCTGCGGCACTTCCTCGAGGACGTGCTGGGGGAGGGCGACGACATCGTGGTCTTCGACTACGTGAAGAAGAACAACCGCGAGACCGGGCCGGCGCTCGTCGGGATCGAGCTGGAGCGGGCCGACGACCTCGGCGCCCTGCTCGGCCGAATGCACCGCAGCCCGCTCACCATCGAGCAGGTCTCCCCGGGCTCGCCGCTCTTCACCTTCCTCATGTGAGCGGCCCGGCGCCCAGGGCGCCGCGACCGCGGCTCAGGACATGTCGACGCCCTCGAAGTCCTCGGGCGTGAACTCGCGCGGCTGGACCAGCACCATCCAGTTGCCGGAGTTGTCCCGCATGAGCGCCTCCACGCCGTACGGGCGGTCCTCGGGCTCCTGCAGGAACTCCACGCCCTTGGCGCTGAGCTCCTCGAAGACCCGGCGGCAGTCCTCGACGTGCAGCCCGACGCCGGGCAGCCCGCCCTCGGCCTGGGCGCGCTGCATGGCCTCGATCAGGTAGTCGGGCAGCGGGCCGCTGGGGGTGGTGAGGTGCAGGTGCAGCTCGGGCTGGCGCGGGTGGAAGACGGTGCACCAGCGGAAGTCGGGACCGAGGGTGAGGTCGTCGCCGACCTCGAACCCCAGGACGTCGGTGTAGAAGGCCTTGGACTCGTCGATGTCCTTCACCCAGACGGAGACGAGGGAGACGTTGGTGATCTGCGTGGTCATGCCCCGACCCTAGGGAGACCCGGGCCCGTCCGGCTTCTCCGCAGTTGCGCTCCTGCGCTCCAGCAGGCCGGCCATGAAGAGGTGGCAGCCGGGGATCCGCGGCGCGCCGGTGACGGCGTACCGCCGGGCGAAGGCGCTCGGCGTCTCGCCGGTGACCTCGGTGAAGCGGCTGGAGAAGGAGCCGAGGCTGCTGTAGCCGACCGCGTGGCAGACCTCGGTCACGGTGAGGTTCGTCGCGCGCAGCAGGTCCTGCGCCCGCTCGATCCGGCGCTCGGCCAGGTAGGCCGCCGGGGTGATCCGGTACGTCGCCGCGAAGAGCCGCAGGAAGTGGTACTTGCTCAGCCCCGCCACCGCCGCCACCCGGTCGAGGTCGAGCTCCTCGGCGAAGTGCCGGTCCATGTGGTCCCGGGCGCGCCGCAGGTGGACGAGCACGTCGCCGGGCACGCGACGCGGGGCGGAGGCCATGCACGCGATCCTAGGGCGGCCGGGGAGAATGGACCGGTGACCGAGCAGCCCCACGCCCCCGAGACCGTCCGACCCGCGCGCCCGCACCTCAAGCTGACCGAGGACGGCCGCCGGATGCGCGAGGTGCTCTCCTACTCGCGCCGGGGGAGCCGGTTCACCCCGCGCCAGGCGGAGGGGTGGGCGGCGCACCAGGCCGACTGGGTGATCCCCGACGAGGCGGTGGACCGGCCGGGCTTCGACCTGGACGCCCGGTTCGGCCGCAGCGCCCCGCTGGTCGTGGAGATCGGGTCCGGGGTGGGGGAGGCCACCGCCGTCCTGGCGGCGGCCCGGCCGGAGTGCAACGTGCTGGCGCTGGAGGTCTGGCGGCCCGGCGTGGCCGACGGCCTGTGGCGTGCGGCGGAGGCCGGCGCGGACAACGTCCGGTTCTGCTCGGTCGACGCCGCCTGGTTCCTCGAGCACGTCCTGGCGCCCGGCTCCGTCACCGAGCTCTGGACCTTCTTCCCGGACCCGTGGCACAAGAAGAAGCACAACAAGCGGCGCCTGGTCTCCCCGGCGTTCGCCTCGGTCGCCGCCTCGCGGCTCGCGCCCGGCGCACTCTGGCGGCTGGCGACCGACTGGGCCGACTACGCCGAGCAGATGGTCGAGGTGCTCGACGCCGAGCCGCTGCTGACCGGGGGAGCGGTGCCGCGCTGGGCGGAGCGGCCCGTCACCAAGTTCGAGCGCAAGGGGCTGGACAAGGGCCGGGAGATCACCGACCTGACCTACCGCCGGGCAGCGGCGACGGACTGAACACCCTCACCGGCAGGCCCGTGCGCCTTCCGGACACCTCGATTTGGTCGATGCCGTGGCGGTCTGCCAAGATAGTCCGGTTGCTCCGGCGGGTCGCCGGGGTGCGTCTCACCTTGACTACTGAATCGCGTCTCCCGGTGGCTCCGGCCACCGTGTGCCCTGGCTCGGTGGTCCCTGCGTGGGAAGCACCATCTGAAGAGTCTTCAGGCCGAGACCCGATCGGCCCGGCGAACCGCCGGGCACCAAGGAACGACACCGCAGGACTCCGGTGCTGTGGTCAGGTCGCGTCGCAAGGAAAAATGGCGACACGCCCGACCGCGGGGGTCGGCGGTGAAGGTGAGGACAGGCGGTGCGGCTCCACCCGGGGGCCGTGTCGAGAGAACAAGACCGTGACGCGGCACCTCCCGGGGTGCGAGAGAAGGACGAGAGAGACCTATGGCGGGACAGAAGATCCGCATCAGGCTCAAGGCCTATGACCACGAGGTGATCGACACCTCGGCGCGCAAGATCGTGGACACCGTCACCCGCACGGGTGCCAAGGTCGCCGGCCCCGTGCCGCTGCCGACCGAGAAGAACGTGTACTGCGTCATTCGCTCGCCCCACAAGTACAAGGACTCCCGCGAGCACTTCGAGATGCGCACGCACAAGCGCCTCATCGACATCATCGACCCGACTCCGAAGACGGTCGACTCGCTGATGCGCCTCGATCTGCCTGCCGGTGTCGACATCGAGATCAAGCTCTGAGGTCTGACGAGATGACTTTCGAACGAAACGTGAAGGGGCTGCTGGGCACCAAGCTCGGCATGACCCAGCTGTGGGACGAGAACAACCGCGTCGTCCCCGTGACCGTGATCGCGGCCGCGACCAACGTCGTGACCCAGGTCCGCCAGCCCGAGACCGACGGCTACAACGCCGTCCAGGTCGGCTTCGGCGAGATCGAGGCGCGCAAGGTCAACAAGCCCGAGGCGGGTCACTTTGCCAAGGCGGGGACCACCCCCCGTCGCCACCTGGTCGAGATCCGGACCGCGGACGCCGCCAGCTACACCGTCGGCCAGGAGCTCAGCCCCGAGCTGTTCTCCGCCGGCGAGCAGGTCGACGTCACCGGCACCAGCAAGGGCAAGGGCTTCGCCGGCACGATGAAGCGTCACGGCTTCGCCGGCGTCTCCGCCTCGCACGGTGCCCACCGCAACCACCGCAAGCCCGGCTCGATCGGCGCCTGCGCCACCCCGGGCCGCGTCTTCAAGGGCACCCGGATGTCGGGCCGGATGGGCAACGACACCGTCACCACCCAGAACGTCACCGTGCACGCCGTGGACGCCGCGAAGGGCCTGATCCTGCTCAAGGGTGCCGTCCCCGGCCCCAAGGGCGGTCTCGTGGTGCTGCGCTCGGCCGCCAAGAGCGTCGCCACTGCTGGCAAGGAGGCCTGATCCACATGGCTACCAAGACCGTCAAGGTCGATCTCCCCGCCGAGATCTTCGACGTCGAGGTCAACGTCCCCCTGATCCACCAGGTGGTCGTGGCCCAGCAGGCCGCTGCCCGCCAGGGCACGCACGCCACCAAGACCCGCGGCGAGGTCCGCGGCGGTGGCCGCAAGCCCTACAAGCAGAAGGGCACCGGCCGCGCCCGTCAGGGCTCGACCCGCGCGCCGCAGTTCGCCGGCGGTGGCACCGTGCACGGCCCGCAGCCGCGCAGCTACGACCAGCGCACCCCCAAGAAGATGAAGGCCGCCGCCCTGCGCGGTGCCCTCTCCGACCGGGCCCGCAACGGTCGCGTCCACGTGGTCGACGGCCTCGTGGAGGGCGAGAAGCCCTCCACCAAGGCTGCCCTGGCCGCGCTCTCCGGTCTCACCGACCGGGCCCGCTACCTGCTGGTCCTGGAGCGCAGCGACGCCCTGACCTGGCTCTCGCTGCGCAACGCGCCGCAGGTGCACATCGTGGCGGTCGACCAGCTCAACACCTACGACGTGCTGGCCTCGGACGACGTGGTCTTCACCAAGGGTGCGTACGACGCGTTCGTCGCCGCCCGGGCCACGTCCACGAAGGCCGGGGAGGACCAGAAGTGAGCACCCTGCACAAGGACCACCGCGACATCCTGCTCGCGCCGGTCGTCTCCGAGAAGAGCTACGGCCTGCTCGACGCCAACAAGTACACCTTCCTCGTCCACCCGGACGCGAACAAGACCGAGATCAAGATCGCGGTCGAGAAGGTGTTCGGCGTCAAGGTGACGTCGGTCAACACCCTCAACCGCCAGGGCAAGACCCGTCGCACCCGCAACGGTCTGGGCAAGCGCAAGGACACCAAGCGCGCCATCGTCAGCCTCGCCGAGGGTCACCGCATCGACATCTTCGGGGGTCCGGTCGGCTGACCGGGCACACGAAGGCGAAGAATTAGGACTGAGAATGGCTATCCGCAAGTACAAGCCGACCACCCCGGGCCGTCGTGGCTCCTCGGTGGCCGACTTCGTCGAGATCACCCGGACCACGCCGGAGAAGTCGCTGACCCGTCCGCTGCCCAAGAAGGGCGGCCGCAACAACCAGGGACGCATCACCACGCGTCACCAGGGTGGCGGCCACAAGCGGGCCTACCGGATCATCGACTTCCGTCGCTACGACAAGGACGGCGTGCCGGCCAAGGTCGCTCACATCGAGTACGACCCCAACCGCACCGCGCGCATCGCGCTGCTGCACTACGCCGACGGCGAGAAGCGCTACATCATCGCGCCGAAGGACCTGGCGCAGGGCACCCCGGTCGAGAGCGGCGTCAACGCCGACATCAAGCCCGGCAACAACCTGCCGCTGCGCAACATCCCGGTCGGCACGACCATCCACTGCGTGGAGCTGCGCCCCGGCGGCGGCGCGAAGATCGCCCGGTCCGCCGGCATCTCCGCCCAGCTGGTCGCCAAGGAGGGCTCCCGCGCCACGCTGCGGATGCCCTCGGGCGAGATGCGGTTCGTCGACGTGCGCTGCCGCGCCACGATCGGTGAGGTCGGCAACGCCGAGCAGTCGAACATCAACTGGGGCAAGGCCGGCCGGATGCGCTGGAAGGGCCGTCGTCCCACCGTCCGCGGTGTCGTCATGAACCCGGTCGACCACCCGCACGGTGGTGGAGAGGGCAAGACCTCGGGTGGTCGTCACCCGGTGTCCCCCTGGGGCAAGCCCGAGGGCCGCACGCGCAAGCGCAAGGCGTCGGACTCCCAGATCATCCGCCGCCGCAAGTCCGGCAAGAACAAGCGCTGAGGATAGGACGAGAGACAGATGCCTCGCAGCCTGAAGAAGGGCCCCTTCGTCGACGACCACCTGATGAAGAAGGTGGACGCCGAGAACGACAAGGGCAGCCACAACGTCATCAAGACCTGGTCCCGGCGCTCCATGATCGTCCCCGCGATGATCGGCCACACGATCGCCGTGCACGACGGTCGCAAGCACGTTCCCGTCTTCGTGACCGACTCGATGGTCGGCCACAAGCTCGGTGAGTTTGCCCCCACCCGCACCTACCGCGGGCACGTGAAGGAAGACCGGAAGGGTCGCCGCCGCTGACGCGGGGCGAGCCATAGGAGATAAGCAGCCATGAGCGTTACTGAGCGCAGGCGCACGAGCGCCCGTCGCGAGTCGCTGCTCGGCGACCAGCCGGGCGCCTTCGCGAGCGCGCGTTACGTACGAATCACCCCCATGAAGGCTCGCCGTGTCGTCGACATGGTCCGCGGCCTTCCCGTCGACGAGGCCCTGGCGCTCCTGCAGTTCGCGCCGCAGGCCGCCTCGGAGACCGTCTACAAGGTGCTGGAGAGCGCCATCGCCAACGCGGGCGCCGAGGGCCTCGCCACCGGCGACCTGGTCGTCTCCGTGGCCATGGTCGACGAGGGTCCCACCATGAAGCGCTGGCGCCCGCGTGCGCAGGGTCGTGCGACCCGGATCAACAAGCGCACCAGCCACATCACCCTGGCCGTCCAGCCGGTCGATGTCGTCGACGCCTCCAAGGCACGGAAGGGCGGTTCCAAGTAATGGGCCAGAAGATCAACCCCAACGGCTTCCGCCTCGGCATCTCCACGGACCACAAGTCCCGCTGGTACGCCGACAAGCTGTACAAGTCCTACGTCGGCGAGGACGTCGCGATCCGCAAGCTGCTCTCCAAGGGCATGGAGCGGGCCGGGATCTCCAAGGTCGAGATCGAGCGCACCCGTGACCGGGTCCGGGTGGACATCCACACGGCCCGCCCGGGCATCGTCATCGGCCGCCGCGGCGCCGAGGCCGACCGCATCCGCGGCGAGCTCGAGAAGCTCACCGGCAAGCAGGTCCAGCTGAACATCCTCGAGGTGAAGAGCCCCGAGGTCGACGCGCAGCTGGTCGCCCAGGGCGTCGCCGAGCAGCTCTCGGGCCGCGTGCAGTTCCGTCGCGCCATGCGCAAGGCGATGCAGACCTCGATGCGCTCCGGTGCCAAGGGCATCCGGATCCAGTGCTCCGGCCGCCTCAACGGCGCCGAGATGTCGCGCACCGAGTTCTACCGCGAGGGCCGCGTGCCGCTGCACACCCTGCGCGCCGACATCGACTACGGCTTCTACGAGGCCCGCACGACCTTCGGCCGGATCGGCGTGAAGGTCTGGATCTACAAGGGCGAGGTCTCCGGCAGTCGTGCCGAGCGCCAGGCCCAGCAGGCCGCCCGCGCCGGTGCCCCCGGTCGCGGTGGCCGTCCCGCCCGTGGCGGCGACCGCCCGAGCCGTGGCTCGCGCGGCGACCGCGCCCCCCGCACCGACGCGCCCGCGACCGAGGCCGCTGCTCCGGCAGCCGCCGAGGCGCCGGCGGCCGAGGTCGCAGCTACCGGACAGGAGGGCTGAGCATCATGTTGATGCCCCGTCGTGTCAAGCACCGCAAGCAGCACCACCCCAAGAGGACCGGTGCGGCGAAGGGTGGCACGAAGCTCGCCTTCGGCGACTTCGGCATCCAGGCGGTCGAGGGCCACTACGTGACGAACCGTCAGATCGAGTCCGCTCGTATCGCCATGACCCGTCACATCAAGCGTGGCGGAAAGGTCTGGATCAACATCTACCCGGACCGCCCGCTGACCAAGAAGCCTGCTGAGACCCGCATGGGTTCCGGCAAGGGCTCCCCCGAGTGGTGGGTGGCGAACGTCAAGCCCGGCCGCGTCATGTTCGAACTGTCCGGTGTCACCGAGGACGTCGCCCGCGAGGCCATGCGCCGCGCGATGCACAAGCTCCCGATGAAGTGCCGGTTCATCTCCCGCGAGGCTGGTGAATTCTGATGAGCAACAAGCTGAGCGCCACCGCGCTCGACGACCTGAGCGCGTCCGACCTCGAGGGTCGGCTGCGGGAGGCCAAGGAGGAGCTGTTCAACCTCCGCTTCCAGGCTGCCACCGGGCAGCTGGAGAGCCACGGCCGTCTGCGCACGGTCAAGAAGGACATCGCCCGGATCTACACCGTGGTGCGTGAGCGCGAGCTCGGCATCCGGACCGCGCCGGGCGCCGAGAGCAAGGAAGAGGCAGGCGCATGAGCCAGAAGGACACCGCGGTCGAGGCTGCACGCAACGCCCGCAAGGTCCGTGAGGGCCTGGTCGTGAGCGACAAGATGGAGAAGACCGTCGTCGTCTCCGTCGAGGACCGCGTCAAGCACGCCCTCTACGGCAAGGTCATGCGCAAGACCTCGAAGCTCAAGGCGCACGACGAGGCCAACGAGTGCGGCATCGGCGACCGGGTCCTCATCATGGAGACCCGTCCGCTGTCGGCGACCAAGCGCTGGCGCGTGATCCAGGTCGTCGAGAAGGCCAAGTGACCTTTCGCCTCCGGCGAACCACGATTTCCAACCAACAGTTCGGCCAGGCTCGTCGCCCCAGGGGGACGAGAACCAGCTCGACAACCAGGAGAAACCAATGATCCAGCAGGAGTCGCGGCTCAAGGTCGCCGACAACACCGGTGCGAAGGAGATCCTCTGCATCCGTGTTCTCGGCGGCTCGGGTCGTCGCTACGCCGGCATCGGCGACACCATCGTCGCCACCGTCAAGGACGCGATCCCCGGTGGCAACGTGAAGAAGGGTGACGTCGTGAAGGCCGTCGTCGTGCGCACCGTCAAGGAGCGCCGTCGCGCCGACGGCTCGTACATCCGCTTCGACGAGAACGCGGCCGTCATCCTCAAGAACGACGGTGAGCCGCGCGGCACCCGCATCTTCGGCCCCGTGGGCCGCGAGCTGCGCGAGAAGAAGTTCATGAAGATCATCTCGCTCGCCCCGGAGGTGCTGTGATGGCCAAGAAGTCGCCGAGCGTGAACATCAAGAAGGGCGACACCGTCAAGGTCATCGCCGGCAAGGACAAGGGTGCCCAGGGCAAGGTCATCCGCGTGCTCCGCGAGGAGCGTCGGGTCATCGTCGAGGGCGTCAACCGCATCAAGCGGCACACCAAGGTCGTCAACTCCGGCTCCGGCAACACCGGCGGCATCATCACCGCCGAGGCGCCGATCCACGTCTCCAACGTGATGCTGGTCGAGGGTGACGGCGTCACCCGCGTCGGCTTCCGCCGCGACGAGGTCACCAAGCGTCGCGCCGACGGCTCGACCTACACGGCCGAGCGCAGCGTCCGCGTGTCCCGCAAGTCCGGGAAGGAGATCTGACATGACCCAGACCGCCCCTGAGAGCGCCGCCCCGCGCTTCAAGACGCGCTACCGCGAGGAGATCCTCCCCGCGCTGCAGTCCGAGTTCGACATCAAGAACGTCATGCAGGTGCCCGGCCTGACCAAGATCGTGGTCAACATGGGCGTCGGCGAGGCGGCTCGCGACTCGAAGCTGATCGAGGGTGCCATCAAGGACCTCACCGCCATCACCGGCCAGAAGCCGATGGTGACGAAGGCCCGCAAGTCCATCGCCCAGTTCAAGCTGCGCGAGGGCATGCCGATCGGCGCCCACGTGACGCTCCGCGGCGACCGGATGTGGGAGTTCCTGGACCGCCTGCTGTCCCTGGCGCTGCCCCGCATCCGCGACTTCCGCGGCCTCTCGCCCCAGCAGTTCGACGGTCGTGGCAACTACACGTTCGGTCTCACCGAGCAGGTGATGTTCCACGAGATCGACCAGGACAAGATCGACCGGTCTCGCGGGATGGACATCACCGTGGTGACCACGGCCACCAACGACGACGAGGGTCGGGCGCTGCTCAAGCACCTCGGCTTCCCGTTCAAGGAGAACTGACATGGCGAAGACTGCTCTGAAGGTGAAGGCGGCCCGCAAGCCGAAGTTCGCCGTCCGTGGCTACACCCGCTGCCAGCGCTGCGGCCGTCCCAAGGCCGTCTACCGCAAGTTCGGCCTGTGCCGGATCTGCCTGCGGGAGATGGCGCACCGCGGCGAGCTGCCCGGTGTGACCAAGTCCTCCTGGTGACGACGACCTCCACTGCCAACAACCAACCGCTGAAGGTCGGCCCCCCTGCACGGGAACCGGGCCGAAACCACAGAGAGAAAGGGCCTGACCGGCCATGACGATGACTGACCCGATCGCAGACATGCTCACGCGTCTGCGCAACGCCAACCAGGCGTACCACGACGCGGTGTCGATGCCTTACAGCAAGCTGAAGGCCGGCGTCGCGGAGATCCTCCAGCAGGAGGGCTACATCACCTCGTTCGACGTGAAGGAGCCGACCGAGGGCGAGGTGGGCAAGACGCTCCACATCACCCTCAAGTACGGCCGCAACCGTGAGCGCTCCATCGCGGGCGTCCGGCGCATCAGCAAGCCCGGTCTCCGGGTCTACGCCAAGTCCACGGGTCTCCCGAAGGTGCTCGGCGGGCTGGGTGTCGCGATCATCTCCACGAGCCAAGGCCTGCTGACCGACCGACAGGCCAACCAGAAGGGCGTGGGTGGGGAAGTCCTCGCCTACGTCTGGTGACGACGAGACCGAAGGAGGACGAAAACAATGTCACGCATTGGCAAGCTCCCGATCACGGTCCCGTCCGGCGTGGACGTGCAGATCGATGACACCCTGGTGACCGTCAAGGGCCCCAAGGGCACCCTGACCCACCACGTCGCCCGGCCGATCACGGTCGACAAGGGCGAGGACGGTGTGCTCGAGGTCAAGCGCCCCGACGACCACCGCGACAGCCGTTCGCTGCACGGCCTGACCCGCACCCTGATCAACAACATGGTCGTCGGTGTCACCGAGGGCTACGAGAAGAAGCTCGAGATCGTGGGCGTCGGCTACCGGGTCCTGCCCAAGGGCCCGACGCAGCTCGAGTTCCAGCTCGGTTTCTCCCACCCGGTGGTCGTGGACGCCCCCGAGGGCATCACCTTCACCGTCGAGGGGCCCACCAAGTTCGGCGTGGTGGGCATCGACAAGCAGCTGGTCGGCGAGACCGCTGCCAACATCCGCAAGATCCGCAAGCCCGAGCCCTACAAGGGCAAGGGCGTGCGCTACGCCGGCGAGCAGATCCGCCGCAAGGTCGGAAAGGCTGGTAAGTGAGTCATGGCTATCTCGCTGTCGAACAACAAGCACACCGCCGGTCGGGTCCGCTCGCGCCTGCGTCGCCAGATGCGTGGTCGCAAGCGCATCTCGGGCACGCCTGAGCGTCCCCGCCTGGTCGTGACCCGGTCCGCCAAGCACATCAGCGTGCAGGTGGTCGACGACCTCGTGGGCCGCACCCTCGCGTACGCCTCGACCATGGAGGCCGACGTGCGCTCCGTGCAGGGCGACAAGACCGCGAAGGCGAAGAAGGTCGGCGAGCTGGTGGCCCAGCGCGCCAAGGCCGCCGGTGTCGAGGGCGTGGTCTTCGACCGCGCCGGCAACAAGTACCACGGCCGCGTCGCGGCCCTGGCGGACGCCGCCCGTGAGGGCGGCCTGGCCTTCTGATCGCACGGACAAGCAAGAGAGAGAAGAGGAAAGTCTCATGAGCGGAGCCCAGCGCGGACAGCGCGGTGGCGAGCGCCAGTCCGGAGGCCGCAATCGTGACGGCCGCCGCGACCAGAGCGCTGACAAGACCGCCTACATCGAGCGCGTCGTTGCGATCAACCGTGTCGCCAAGGTCGTGAAGGGTGGTCGTCGCTTCAGCTTCACCGCCCTCGTGATCGTCGGCGACGGTGAGGGTCTGGTCGGCGTCGGCTACGGCAAGGCGAAGGAAGTTCCCGCGGCCATCGCCAAGGGTGTCGAGGAGGCCAAGAAGCACTTCTTCAAGGTCCCCCGCATCCAGGGCACGATCCCGCACCCGGTCCAGGGCGAGAAGGCGGCCGGTGTCGTGCTGCTGCGTCCGGCGGCCCCCGGTACCGGTGTCATCGCCGGTGGTCCGGTGCGTGCGGTGCTCGAGTGCGCCGGGATCCACGACGTCCTCAGCAAGTCGCTGGGGTCGTCGAACCAGATCAACATCGTGCACGCGACCGTCGAGGCGCTGCGGATGCTCGAGGAGCCCGAGGCCGTGGCCGCACGTCGTGGCCTCACCGTCGAGCAGGTCACGCCCGCCGCGATCCTGAAGGCACGGGCGGAGGTGGCCTCCTGATGGCTCAGCTCAAGGTCCAGCAGAAGCGCGGCCTCGTCGGCCTCAAGGCCAACCAGCGCGAGACCCTGCGCACGCTCGGTCTCAAGCGGATCGGCGACGTCGTGGTCAAGGAGGACCGTCCCGAGATCCGGGGCATGGTCAACACTGTCCGTCACCTGGTGACGGTTGAGGAGGTGGAGTGAGATGACGCTCAAGCTGCACCACCTGCGTCCGGCTCCCGGCGCCAAGACGGCCAAGACCCGCGTGGGTCGCGGTGAGGCCTCGAAGGGCAAGACCGCGGGTCGCGGTACCAAGGGAACCAAGGCCCGCTACCAGGTCCCGGTCGCCTTCGAGGGTGGCCAGATGCCGATCCACATGCGGCTCCCCAAGCTGAAGGGGTTCAAGAACCCCTTCAAGGTGGAGTTCCAGGTCGTCAACCTCGACAAGCTCGGCGAGCTGTTCCCCGAGGGGGGCGCCGTGACGGTCGAGGACCTGGTCGCCAAGGGTGCGGTCCGCAAGGGCCACCCGGTCAAGGTCCTGGGCCAGGGCGAGATCTCGGTCAAGGTCCAGGTGACCGCGAACGCGTTCTCCGGCTCGGCCAAGGAGAAGATCGAGGCTGCCGGCGGCAGCACCACGGTCGCCTGACCTGCGCACGACCCAGCACGGGGCTCGTCCCGGCCGTCCACGGACGGCGGTGACGGGCCCCGTGCTTCGTGCAGGAGGACCTGCCGCTCCTGTTAGGCTCTCCCGGGTCCTCGTGACGCGTGCCTCGAGCTCTGCTCGGACGCCGCTCGCCTGGCCCACGTCCCGGGTGCCGGGCCAGTCCCGCACCCAGACCCAGCTGAGAAAGAGGAACCAGTGCTAGGCGCGTTCGCCAACGCTTTCCGGACGCCGGACCTGCGGCGCAAGCTGCTGTTCGTCCTGCTGATCCTGACGCTCTTCCGGCTCGGCTCCCAGGTCCCGGCCCCCGGGGTCAACGTCGCCAACGTGCAGTCGTGCCTGGCCGCCGTGGAGGACCAGGGGATCTACAACCTGATCAACATGTTCTCCGGTGGCGCGCTGCTCCAGCTGACGATCTTCGCGTTGGGGATCATGCCGTACATCACCGCCAGCATCATCCTGCAGCTGCTCGTCGTGGTGATCCCACGGCTCGAGGCGCTGAAGAAGGAAGGCCAGGCGGGGCAGACCAAGATCACCCAGTACACCCGGTACCTCACCCTGGGCCTGGCGCTGCTGCAGGCCACCGGCATCGTCGCGCTCGCTCGCTCGGGCAACCTGATCCAGGGCTGCACCGAGCCGCTCCTGCACAGCGACGGCACCAGCACGTTCCTCATCATGGTGATCACCATGACCGCGGGCACCGCGGTCATCATGTGGCTCGGCGAGCTGATCACCGACCGCGGCGTCGGCAACGGCATGTCGCTGCTGATCTTCGCCCAGGTGGTCGCGACCTTCCCCAGCTCCATGTGGCAGGTGCAGGTCACCAAGGGCTGGGTGACCTTCGGGATCGTCATGGTGATCGGTCTGGTCATCGTCGCGGGCGTCATCTTCATCGAGCAGGCGCAGCGCCGGATCCCGGTGCAGTACGCCCGGCGGATGGTGGGTCGCAAGATGTTCGGCGGCTCCTCGACGTACATCCCGCTCAAGGTCAACCAGGCCGGCATCATCCCGGTCATCTTCGCGTCGTCGCTGCTCTACCTGCCCGCCATGGCGGTGCAGTTCAACGACAGCACGAGCAACCCGGTGCTGCGGTTCGTCAACCGCTACTTCGTCTCCGGCGACCACCCGCTCTACATGGCCACCTACTTCCTGCTGATCATCTTCTTCACGTACTTCTACGTGTCGATCACGTTCAACCCGCAGGAAGTGGCCGACAACATGAAGAAGTACGGCGGCTTCATCCCCGGGATCCGGGCTGGCAAGCCGACCGAGTCGTACCTGTCGTACGTCCTGTCCCGGATCACCTTCCCGGGCGCCCTCTACCTGGGCCTCATCTCGCTGATCCCGTTGGTCGCGCTGGCGCTGATCGGCGCCAACCAGAACTTCCCCTTCGGCGGCACCTCCATCCTGATCATGGTGGGCGTCGCCCTGGACACGGTGAAGCAGATCGAGAGCCAGCTCCAGCAGCGCAACTACGAAGGGTTCCTCAGCTGATGCGTCTGATCATCATGGGACCGCCCGGGGCCGGCAAGGGCACCCAGGCCAGGTTCATCGCCGAGCACTACGGCATCCCCGCGATCTCGACCGGCGACATCTTCCGGGCCAACGTCTCGGAGGGCACCCCGCTCGGGGTGGAGGCCAAGCGGTTCATGGACGCGGGGGAGTACGTCCCTGACACCGTCACCAACGCCATGGTGCGCGACCGCCTCGCGGAAGCCGACTGCGAGCCGGGCTTCCTGCTCGACGGCTACCCCCGCACGGTGGCGCAGGTCCAGGAGCTGGACGGCATGCTGACGGAGCGGGGCTGCGAGCTCCAGGCCGTCGTCGTCCTCACCGTCGACGGCGAGGAGATCGTCCAGCGGCTGCTGCAGCGCGCCGTCGTCGAGGGGCGCGCCGACGACACCGAGGACGTGATCCGGCGTCGGCAGGAGGTCTACGCCAAGGAGACCGCCCCGCTGATCGACGTCTACCGCGAGCGCGGGCTGCTCCTCGAGGTGGACGGCATGGGCGAGGTCGCGGAGGTCACCTCGCGGGTCTTCGCCGCGCTCGACGCCCTGCCCGGGGCCTGACGCAGGTCGACGTGGGCTTCCGCGACCGCGGGGTGGAGATCAAGACCCCCGAGCAGATCGAGCGCATGCGCGTCGCGGGGCTCCTGGTGGGCCGGACGCTGGAGCTGCTGCGCGCGTCGGTGCGGCCCGGCGTCAGCACCGCCGAGCTCGACGCCGTCGCGGAGGACCACATCCGCTCCCACGGCGGCATCCCGTCGTTCAAGGGCTACAGCCACCCGCCGTTCCCGGCGACGATCTGTGCCTCCGTCAACGAGCAGGTGGTCCACGGGATCCCCGGCGGGCGGGTCCTGGCCGAGGGCGACGTCGTCTCCATCGACTGCGGCGCCATCGTCGACGGCTGGCACGGCGACGCGGCCGTCACGATCGCGGTGGGCGCCGTCCCCGACGAGGTGGCCCGGCTCCTCGAGGTCACCGAGGAGAGCCTGTGGCGGGGGATCGCGGCTGCGCGCCTGGGCGGTCGGGTCACCGACATCTCCCACGCGATCGAGTCCCACGTGCGCTCGTGCGGCGACTACGGGATCCTCGAGGACTACACGGGCCACGGCATCGGCACCCAGATGCACCAGCCGCCCAACGTCCCCAACTACGGCCGTCCCGGGCGTGGACCCAAGCTCGTCCGGGGGCTCGCGCTCGCGGTCGAGCCGATGGTCACCCTCGGGACGAAGGAGACCGAGCTCGAGGACGACGAGTGGACGGTCGTGACCGCCGACGGGTCCTGGTCCGCGCACTTCGAGCACACCTTCACGCTCACGCCCGAGGGGGCCTGGGTGCTGACCGACCTCGACGGCGGGGAGCAGCGGCTGGGCGAGCTGGGCGTCCCCTTCGGCGGACGAGCCGACTGAGCCCGACCCGCGGCGGCCCAGCGGTCAGCCGCACTCGCGGCCGGGCGGCGAGGCCTGGTCGCCGCGCTCCAGCGTCACGGTGAGGCAGGACCGCTCCGGCGTGCGGAGCAGCAGGCTCGTCTTGCGCATCGTGCGGTACTCGTCGCGCTCGACCAGGTAGAGCCGCCAGCGGTCCCCACGGCTCGGCCCGCCGGGGACGCTCCAGGAGAACGTGACGCCCTCGGGGCCACGCTCCGCGCGCACCGTCGGCTGGTCGAGCCCGACCAGCAGCGTCGGGGGCGGCGGCGGGGGCAGCGGGTCGTCCCGCTCCGGCTCGTCGCGCAGCAGGAGGCCGGCGACCACCCCGACGAGCAGCAGCACGGCGACCACCGCCCCCACCGTCGCCGCCGGACCGCGGCGTTCCTGCTGCTCCTCGTCGGCGTCCGGCTCGTCGTGCGGAGTGGTGGCGCGCCGCGGCTCGCTGGGCCGGGGGCCGGCGGTCAGCACCGTGACAGGCTTCATCACCGTGTGGTCCTCGTCCGCCGCCCCCGCCGGCGGGGGGGTGGACCCGGGCAGGTCGGGCGCCACCGGGGCGGGCCGGGGGAGCGAGACCGCCTCGTCGGACCGGTCGCCCTCGACGGCGACCGGGGTCCGGCTGAAGCCCGCGTCGGCCTCGATCCGCTGGAGCGCCCGGGCCAGGTCGAGGGCGGTGCGGGGGCGGTGGTCGGGGTTCTTCGCGAGGCACTGCTGGAGCAGGCGGTCCAGGGCGGGCGGCACGTCGGGACGCTGCGTCGCGGGGGGCGCCGCGTGCAGGATCCGGGCGCTCAGGGCGCGGGTGGAGTTGTCTCCGTTGGGCACCGAGAACGGCGACCGGCCGACCAGGAGGTGCCAGATGGTGGCGCCGAGGGAGTAGACGTCGGAGGCGACGGAGCCGTTGGACCGGCCGTCGAGCATCTCGGGCGGCGACCAGGGGTAGGAGATCCGGACGTCGTTGTCCCCCTCGACGTCCTGGATGTGGCCGGCGATGCCGAAGTCGGTGAGGGCGGGCTCGTGGTAGGTCGTCACCAGCACGTTGCTCGGCTTGATGTCCCGGTGCAGGATCCCGGAGCGGTGCGCCGTCTCGATGGCGCTCGCCAGCTTGATGCCGGTGGCGATCGCCTCGGCGGGCGCCATCGGGTTGGCTCGCACCCGCACCCCGAGGTCGGGCGGCGGGCAGTAGCGCATCACCAGGAACGGGCGGCCGCCCTCCTCGGTGATGCCGGCCGTGATCACCGAGACGATGTAGGGGTGGTCGGCCAGCCGCGCCATCGCGTTGGCCTCCGCGGCGAAGAGCGACTTCTCCCGGTCGGTCAGCGGGACGTCGGGGCGCACGACCTTCACGGCGACGCGCTGGCGCGGCCACTCCTGCTCGTAGAGGAAGACGTCGGCGAAGCCGCCGGATCCGAGGTGCTCGACGAAGGTGAACCCGGGGAGGTGGGGAGCGCTCACGACGCTGGGCCACCCCCGTCGCCGGACGCGCCGCTCGCACCGGCGTCGGGCCCGACCTCGTAGCGGACCTCGTAGGTGTCGGCGAGGTCCAGCACGTGACCGGGCTCGAGCGCGTAGGGACGCTCGGGGACCATCCTCACGGGCTCCTGGCCGGGCACCTTGAGCGTCGTCCCCCCGCGGGACCCGAGGTCGCGGGCGACGACCTGCCAACCCTCGACGGTGAGGTGGAGGTGCATCCGGGAGACGAAGCCGTGATCCGACGGGACGGTCACCAGGTGGGGCCACTCGCCCGGCGCGGGCAGGGGCTGCGGGCGGCGGCCGAGCACCACGGCGCGGTCGAGCGGGACGACCTCGCCGGTCGCCAGGCGCAGGCCGCCCAGCACCGGGCGGGGCACCCGCTGCGGGTGCTGCGGCGCGACCTGGGCACGGCAGATCCGGCACAGGGGCTGGTGCGGCGGCGTGAGGTGGCCGGCGGGGCACCACACGGCGTCCACCGACTCGACCATCCCGGTCGCCACGAGGTGGTCGGGGCGGAAGACGGTGCTCCCGTCGTGGTCGGCCGCACCCGCGGGCGCCGGCTCCGGGGCGGGGGACGTCCCGGTGGGGGAGGGCTCGTCGGGGGAGGCCGCGCCGACCTGGGCAGCGGCCTCGGGAGCGGGCCCGGCCACGGGCTCGTCGACGCGCGCGGGCGCTGCGGGCTCCGCAAGCGCTGCGGACTCCGGTGGCGCCGCGGGCGCGATGACTGAAGGGACGGCCGTGATGGCCCCCGCGTGCAGCTCCACGAGGGAGGGGTCGGGCTCGGTGGTCTCCCGCGAGGTGGAGTCGGCCGGGTCGTGCCGCCGCACCACGGGGCGTCGCGGCGGCGGGCCCTCCGGCCCCCGGGCCAGCAGGATGTCGGTGGGGATCCCGTCGATCAGCCCGCCGCTCGCGGGCGCGGCCGCGGCCGCGCGGCCGGCCGGCCGCACCACGGCCGCGTCGGCCGCCACCACGCCGCCGAGCAGGAGCCGTCCGGCGTCGGGCGCGGGCCTGCCGCCGAGGCCGAGGGCCCAGCCGCCGTCGTGGGCCTCGACGGTGCCCGTGCCCCGGGACAGCTCGCGCGGGCCACCGGGACCGGCGCCCGGGCCCACGTCGACCAGCGCGAGCCCCGGCACCTCGCCGGAGAAGGCGCGCTCGGCCACGGCGAGCACCTGGGCGAGGGGGTCGCGGGAGGAGAGGGCCTCCCAGAGGTCGTCCACCACCGCGTCGTCGTGGGGGTCGGTCAGCAGGAGCCAGTGGTCGCCGAAGCCCATCAACAGGCCGCTCCCCGCGGCGTACCTGGTCTCCGCGACCACACGTCCCCCCTCCCGATGTCCGGCCGTCATTGTGACGGACCGCCCGAGGGCGGCCCGCTGTGCGTCCATCATCGCACCGGCCCTCGACCCATCACGTAGTCTCACCCCTCGAAGTGCGTGGCGGCACCAGAACCAGGGGGAAGAGTTCGAGATGCGCGGGTTCCTGCGTCGGCACAGGGCGGCCATCGCCTCGCACACGGCGCTCGTCGTGGCGGCGGGTGCCGTGCTGGCGTACGCGATCTCCGCCGACGGCTACCAGTCGCACCGCACCGAGCTCAACGACGGCGGCATCTGGGTCACCAAGAGCGACAAGGGCTACTTCGGCCGGCTCAACAAGCCGATCAACCGGCTCGACGGCGCCGTCCCCCTGGAGCAGGACGCCGACCTCGACGTCCACCAGGACGGCGCCTCCGTCGTCGGGGTCAACGGCCGTGCCGGCCGGCTCGTGCCCCTCGACCCCGCCACCCTGCGCGCCAACGACGGCGCCAGTGCCTCCCTGGCCCCGGGCGGCACCGTGGCGATGGTCGGCGGGACGCTCGCCGCGGTGGACCCGGAGACGGGCAGCACCTGGGCGGTCCGGTACGACGAGCAGACCGGCGCCCCGCTGGTCGCCGCGCTCGACCAGCAGGCCGAGCCGCTGGCCAAGGTCGGGGCCGGTGCCGCGATGACGGTCACCCGGGGCGGTGCCGTGGTCGTCGTCTCCGCCGGCAAGGAGCGCGTCGCCACGTGGCAGCCCGACCCGGCGCAGCCCGACCTGCAGGAGCCCACGACCGAGGAGCTCCCCGAGGCAGCGGGCAGCCCCGACGCGATGACCTCCGTCGGCGAGGTCGCGGTCACGCTCGACCGGGAGGGCGGGACGCTGTGGACCACCGCCGGCGGGGCCGCCACGGTGGAGCCCGGGGCGCTGCTGCAGCAGCCCGGCCCGGCGGCCGACACCGTCCTCGTCGCGCACGGGGCGGGCCTCTCGGAGGTCGACCTCGGCTCCGGCCGCGTCTCGACCCTGGTCGGCGACGTCTCCGGCACCCCGACCGCCCCGGTGCGGCTCGGCCCCTGCGTCTTCGCCGCCTGGTCGGGCGGCGAGGGGACGCTGGCCACAGCCTGCGGCGACGAGGCCCCGCAGGTGCAGTCGCTCGGCGCGCGGGGCACGGCCTCCGACCTCGTCTTCCGGGTCAACCGCGGCGACATCGTCCTCAACGACGCCGACAGCGGCACGGTCTGGGAGGTCGACACCGACCGCCCCCTCAAGATCGACAACTGGGAGGCCTTCACCGACACCAAGAAGGTCGAGAAGGAGCAGCCCGAGGACGAGCAGCAGACGACCGGCGACCGTCGTCCGCCGCAGGCCGAGCCCGACGACTTCGGCGCCCGCGCCGGCCGGACCAGCGTGCTCTACCCGCTGGACAACGACGCCGCCCCCGAGGGCCGGCTGCTGGCCATCCAGGGCGTCGACCAGCCCAACATCCCGGGTGCCCGCGTCGCCATCAGCCCCGACCGCCAGACCCTCCAGCTGACGCTTCCCCAGAACGCCCGCGGCCAGGCGAGCTTCGACTACTACATCGACGACGGCCGCAACCTCAAGGACCAGGCGACGGTCACCGTCGCGGTGCGCGGCGGGCAGGAGAACGCCGCGCCGCGGCTGCGCGACAACTACGAGCCGCGCCAGTGGCGGATGCCCGCCGGCGGCACGCTCGAGCTGCCGGTGCTCCCCGACTGGCGCGACCCCACCGACAGCGACCCGCTGATGCTCGAGTCCTCCCGCGTCGTCGGCGGCCTGCAGGACGTGGTCACCCGGACCACGACGAGCGGCCGGCTGCGGGTGAAGGCGCCGGCCACCGGCGGCGAGGTCCAGCTCGAGTACGCCGTCTCCGACGGCCTCTCCGAGCCGGTGCGGCAGGTCCTCAACGTGACCGTCCAGGAGAAGTTCGAGCAGACGACCTACCCGGCCGTCGCGGAGCCCGACGTGGTCAGCGGCGAGGTGGGCAAGCCGATCATCGTCCGCCCGCTCGCCAACGACCTGCCCGGCTCCGACCCGGGGACCCCCAACGCCCAGCTGGAGCTGGGCGGCCGGATCCCCGACCAGGCCGGCGCCAAGGTGCGCACCGACGTCAACTCCGGCGTCGTCCGGGTGGACGCGGTCAAGGCCGGCACCTACCTGCTCGACTACCAGACGGCGTACGGCAACGCGCGGCTCGCCCGCGGCAAGATCCGGGTCGACGTGCGTCCGCCGCCGAAGAATCCGCAGGACCCCGTCGCCAGCCCCGACACGCTCACCCTCTACGGCCAGTCGGCCGCCACGGTCGACGTGCTGGCCAACGACGTCGACCCCGCGGGCGGCATCCTCGTCGTCCAGGACGCCCGGCCCGACCGCGAGGGGCAGGTCGACGTCGCGGTCGTCGAGGGCCGCTGGCTGCGGATCTCCGCGCGCCAGGGCGTGCTCAACCCGTCGGCCCAGGTGGTCCGCTACACGATCAGCAACGGCTCGGTCTCCGGCGTCAGCGGCGAGGTGCTCGTCACCCAGCGGCCGGTGCCCGAGGACAACACGCCGGTGACCGGGCCCGACCGGGTCGTCGTGCGCGCCGGCCAGGTGGTCGCCCACCCCGTCCTCGACAACGACTTCAGCCCGTCGGGCGACCGGCTCGACCTCGCGCCCGACAGCGCCACCGAGCGCTCCGGCGAGCTGGAGGTCGTGGCGCGGCAGGACTACGTCGGCGAGGCCGGCACCGCCTACGTCTCGGGCCGGCTGGTCCGCTACGTCGCGCCCGTGGACCTCGAGGAGCGCGAGACGTTCCGGGTGCCCTACGTCGCGCGCAACACGACCGGCGAGACCGCCCCGGGCGAGCTCGCGGTCGTGGTGGTGCCCGACGACGGGCCCAACACCGCCCCCGAGCCGCCCGCCCTCGAGGGCCGGGTCGTCGCGGGGGAGCCGCTCAGGCTGAAGCTCCCCGGCAGCGAGGTCGACCCCGACGGCGACCCCGTGGTGGTCACGGGGATCGCGTCGGCACCCCGCCTGGGCCGCCTGCTCGAGCACGGCGCCAACTACCTGCAGTACCAGTCCTACCCAGGCGTCTCGGGCACCGACGAGTTCACCTACACGATCACCGACGCCCGGGGCGCCGAGGCGACCGGGGTGGCCCGGGTCGCCGTGGTGCCGGCGGGGCTCCCGCAGGCCCCGGTCGCGGTCGCCGACGAGATCACCGTCGCCCCCGGTGCCACCGCGCGCGTCGACGTGCTGGCCAACGACGAGATCGGCTCCGCCAAGCGGGTCACGCTCGACCTGGTGGACCCGCCGCGCGGCGTGCGCCTGGACTCCGAGATCGGCCCGGTCCTGGTGGACGCACCGGCCGACCCCGACGCCGAGACCGTCGAGGTGGTCTACTCGCTCGACAACGGCCTGCAGAGCTCGCTGGCCACGCTGCGCGTGGAGACGGCCGAGGGGTTCAACAACCCTCCGGTGGTCCAGGACGCCTTCGGGGCGGCCGACGCCGGTGACGCCGTCAAGGTCGACCTGCTGGCGGCGGACGAGGACCGACCGGCGGCGTACGACCCCGACGGCAGCGTGGACGACCTGCGCGTCACGCAGGTCTACGCGGAGGAGGGGACCTACGAGCTGGTCGGCAACACCGTCACCGTGACCCGCGGCGAGGCGCCGCGCGTGGTGCCGTTCCGCGTCGAGGACGCCCAGGGCGGCGCGGCCAGCGCGTCGCTCTACGTCCCGCCCGCCGCGGGTGGACGCCCCTACCTGAAGGCCGGCTCCCTGATCGAGGTGGGTTCAGGAGCCTCCAAGCGGTTCAAGCTGGACAAGTACGTCGCCAACCCGGGCGGCGGGAGCCTCACCCTGACCGGCTCGCAGCAGGTCTGGGGGTCGCCCCGCAGCGCCGTCAGCGCCCGGGGCACCTCCGACACGGAGGTCGAGCTCTCCGCCCGCGACGACTTCCGGGGCCCGGCCGCGGTGATGGTCGAGGTGGTCGGCGGGACCGGTGGCGAGGACGGCGGGAGCGGCTCCGCGCCGACGGTGATCTCGATCCCCGTCCAGGTCGGCGACGACCGCCCCGAGATCGACTGCACCGACACCCCCATCGACGTGGCCGCGTCCGACGCCGTGGTGATCGACGTGCCGAGCGTGTGCACCGTCGTGGGCCCGACGCTCGAGCCGGGCCAGGAGTACGCGCTCGGCTACTCGGCCGCCTGGAGCCAGGAGGTGCCGGGCGTGGAGCTCGCCGCCGACGGGGGGCCGCTGCTCAACGTGTCGGTCGACGGCGGCACCCGTGCCGGCTCGGTCGCCGAGCTGACGGTCCGGGCCGGCGACAGCGACCCCGACACCATCCGGGTCCGGGTCACCCGCGCCCCCTCGCCGTCGCTGCTCTCGATCTCGGTGCCCGACATGAAGCCGGGCGCCAGCAAGGAGATCGACCTCGCCCGCTACCTGCGCGCGGGCGTCCGCGACCCCCGGCCCACCATCCTCTCCGTGCGGCGGGTCTCGGGGAACTCGGTGAACCCGTCCTCGTCGGGCTCGACGCTGCGGCTCCAGGCGCCGCGCGGCGCCGGCGGACGGACCGAGCTGCAGGTGGAGATGTCCGACGTCTCGAGCGACGACCCGGGTCCCGAACGGCGGGTGAGCGGCCGGATCTCCGTCGAGGTGCAGGACGTGCCGACGGCACCCGGCGCCCCCTTCTCCAACGAGATCCGGGACCGGTCGGTCGACCTCAGCTGGGCGCCCTCGGACCCGCGCGGCTCCCGCATCGACTTCTACGAGGTCGCCCTCGTCGACGGCTCGCGCAGCCAGCGGTTCCGCAGCAACCGCGGCACCTTCCGCGTCCCCGACAACGGCAAGCGCTACGCGTTCAAGGTCCGCGCCCACAACAAGGTCGGCTTCTCCGAGTGGAGCGGCCGCTCGCGCTCGGCCGTGATCGACCGCCAGCCGGGCGTCGTGCCGTGGATCCGGGCCGACGAGATCGGCGACGGCACCCTCACGCTCCGCTGGGGCAAGGCGCCGACGCGGGCCTCCGACATCCAGATGTACTACATCTCCTGGCGCGACGGGGCCCAGGAGGTGGTCGGCACCAAGCGCAGCACCCAGATCCCCGGGCTGGACAACAACCAGCAGTACACGTTCTCGGTCCGCGCGCGGAACGCGACCGGAACCTCCGAGCCCCGGGTCTCCGACCCCTTCCAGACGATCGGGACGCCGGCCAGCCCCAAGGGGCTGACCATGCAGGACCTGCAGTCGGGGGCCGGGTCGACGACGGTGCGGCTGGACTGGGCGGGGACCCTCCCCGAGGGCCCGGCCCCCACGCTCTACTCGGTGCGGGCGACGGTCAACGGCAGGGGAGAGACCCTGCCGGGCTGCCGACGGATCACCGCGACGACCTGCCGGCACGAGGGCGTCCCCTACGACGGCCGCGTCTGGACCTACACGGTGCAGGCCCACAACGAGCGGAACACGTCCCCGGCCAGCACGCCGCAGACCTTCGCCGCGGTCGGCACGCCGGAGCCGTGGGGCGGCTGGAGCTGGGACGCGACCGGCCAGGACAACCAGGTGCGGGTCAACTACCAGGTGCCGCCCTCCCGGGGCGCCCAGAGCAACGTCACGGTGCTGGTCAACGGGGTCCCCGGACGGACCGCCAGCCAGACCGGTCAGCAGGCGCAGGTCGTCGGGCTGCCCAACAACCTTCAGCCACACTCGGTGCGCCTGCGGGTCTGCAACGAGCAGAGCAAGTGCAGCGAGAGCTCGGTGCAGGACGCGCAGAGCTACGGCCCGCTCAACGACCAGATGGTGCGGGCGCGCGCCGAGGTGGCCGGGTCCAGGGTGACGTGGGTGGTCGAGGGCAACAACAACGGCAACCCGGGCAAGCTGCTCGTCCGCACCCTCGACGTCAGCCAGCGGGGCGCGCCCGTGCTGCTCGGCGAGCAGACGGTCGACCTCGGGGGCTACGGGCCCGGCACCTTCACCTACCCGATGCAGCCCGTCGAGCTGGGCTGGCGCTCCACCACCCGCGTGGAGGTCACGCTCTACGACGACGCGCCGGGCAACCGGGGTGCCGGCAACGCGGCCGCGGAGGCCGGCACCGGCGACCCGCCGGCCCCGGTGGCGACCCTCACGAAGGTCCCGTGCAACGACGGCGGCAACGCCAACAACCCCTGCAGCCCGCCGGAGACCGACCCGGGGGACCGCTGCTACAGCTCCAGCTGCGGCTTCGTGTCGTTCCGGGTGACCGGGTTCCTCTCCGCCTACGGGTGCAGCGTGGTGCGGACCGGCATCACCTCGGAGACCATCCACTCGTTCCAGGACGCCAACGGGGACGTCGCCGTGACGCTGCCCAACTACTACTGGAACGGGACGCTCAGCATCGACTGCACCACCGCGGACCAGGGCGACAAGAAACGGCAGAACGCGAGCGCCGTCAAGGGGTGGTGAGCGCGCCGCCCCTCGTCTCCACCCACCCTCCATCCCTCTGTCCCCCGCGCGGGGGAGCCGGACGAACGGAAGACAACGCATGACGATCTCCCACGAGCAGGCCGAGTGGTTCCGCAAGACCTTCGACCAGCTGACGGACAACATCGAGAAGGCCGTGCTCGGCAAGCGGCACGTCGTCCGGCTCGCCCTGACCTGCCTGCTCTCGGAGGGGCACATCCTCCTCGAGGACGTCCCCGGCACCGGCAAGACGATGCTCGCCCGGGCGCTGGCCAACACCGTGCAGGGCAGCCACGCGCGGATCCAGTTCACCCCCGACCTGCTGCCCTCCGACGTCACCGGCGTCACGGTCTACGACCAGCACAAGGGCTCCTTCGAGTTCCACGCCGGCCCGATCTTCCACACGATCGTGCTGGCCGACGAGATCAACCGCGCGTCGCCCAAGACCCAGTCCGCCCTGCTCGAGGTGATGGAGGAGGGCCAGGTCACCGTCGACGGCGTGGCGCACCCGGTCGGGCGGCCGTTCCTGGTCATCGCCACCCAGAACCCGATCGAGCAGGCCGGCACCTACCGCCTCCCGGAGGCGCAGCTCGACCGCTTCCTCATGAAGACGTCGGTCGGCTACCCCGACCGCCAGGCGACCGTCGAGCTCTTGGTCAACGCCAAGGTGCGCGACCGCGCCGGCCTGGTCCAGCCGGTCATCACCGCCCAGACGATCGCGCAGATGAGCGAGCTCGCCGACGAGGTGTACGTCGACCCGGCGGTGGTGGGGTACGTCGCGGAGCTGGCCGAGGAGTCGCGGCGCCAGCCGCACGTGCGCCTCGGGCTCTCCCCGCGCGGCTGCCTGGCCTACGTGCGGGTGGCCAAGACGTGGGCGGCCGCCGACGGCCGCGACCACGTCGTGCCCGACGACATCCGCGAGCTGGCGGAGCCGGTCCTGAGCCACCGGCTGCTCCTCGACGCCGAGGCGCAGTTCAGCGGCGTCTCGGTGGAGACGGTGATCGGTCGCCTCCTCGACTCCGTCGCGACCCCGACCGACCGGGTGGCCTGAGGCGTCGATGGAGGTCGTGCTGCGCGGGGCCCGCCAGGTCGCCGAGGTCGTCAAGCCGATCGGCTGGGTCGTCCTCGCGCTCGGTGTCGCCTCGCTCGTGCTCGCCCGGCTCACCGGGTGGCTCGAGCTCGGGGTGCTGGCGGCGGCGTGCCTGCTGCTGCTGCTCCTGGCGACCCCGTTCCTCGCGGGACGGACCAACGTCCGTGTCGACCTGCGGCTGGAGCCCGAGCGCGTCGTGGCGGGGGAGTCCGTCGCGGCCGGCGTGGTGGTGACCAACACGTCGGGGCGCCGGATGATGCCGCTCACCCTCGAGGTGCCCGTCGGGGCGACGGTGCACCGCTACGCCGTCGGGGCGCTCGCGGCCGACGCCAGCGACGAGGAGTCCTTCACGATCCGGACCGAGCGGCGCGGCGTGATCCCCGTGGGACCCGCGACCACGCTGCGCGGCGACCCGCTGGGCCTGGTGAGCCGCGACATGGTCTGGACGCCGCTGCGCGAGGTCCTCGTGCGGCCGCCGGTGCTGCCGCTGGAGTCCCTGGGCGCGGGCCTGCTGCGCGACCTCGAGGGCGTCTCCACAGACGCGGTGAGCCAGAGCGACCTCGCCTTCCACGCCCTGCGCGAGTACGTCCCCGGCGACGACCTGCGCCACGTCCACTGGCGCTCCTCGGCCAAGGTGATGGCGTCGACGGGGGAGAACGCCCTGCTGGTGCGCCAGTACCTCGACACCCGGCGCAGCCACGCCACCATCGTCGTGGACGACCGGGCGCGATCGTGGCACGACGAGGACGCCTTCGAGACCGCCATGACCGTGGCCGCCTCGATCGCGGTCCGGGCGGTCACCGACGAGTTCGACGTCTCCTTCGTCTGCGGCGAGCACGCCTCCACCGGCAGCGACGGCCACCAGGCGCTCGACGCCGTCTGCCGCGCCGAGCTCGGCTCGACCGGGCTGGTGGAGACCGCGCGGCGCGCAGTGAACGTCGCCCCCGAGACCAGCATCGCCTTCTTCGTGACCGGCTCGCGGGCCGCCTTCTCCGACGTGCAGCGGGCCTCCGCCGCGTTCCCCACCGAGGTGCGCGGCTTCGCGATCCTGGTCGAGCCCTCGGGGAACAGCCGGGTCTCGGACGCCGCCGGCCTCCCGGTCATGCACCTCGTCGCCAAGGAGGACCTCGGGTCCCTGCTGCGCTGGAGCGTGGGATGAGCGCGCCCCGCACCGCCACCACCGGGTCCGGGCCCGCGCCCGCGAACGCGGCGACCGGCACGAGGACCCGGACCCGGTCCGGACGTCGCTGGCCGCGGCCCGAGCAGTGGGTCGACCTCGGCGTGCTCGTCGTCCTGGTCGGCGTCGCCCTCTCGGGGCTCGCGGCGTCGTTCACCGGCTGGCAGTTCCTCGTCGTCGGCGTCGTCGGCACCCTGCTCGGGGTCGGTGCCGTGGTGCTCTGCCGCGCCCTCCACCTGCCGGCCGTCACGGCGGTGCTCCTGGCGATGGTCGCCTTCGTCCTGCTCGGCGGCCCGCTCACGCTGCGGTCCGAGGGCAACGCGGCGCTGCTGCCCGGACCGGGCACGCTCTCCACCCTGGTCGACCAGCTGTTGCACGGGTGGAAGGACCTGCTCACCACCCTGCCTCCCGTCGAGGGCGACGGACCCCTGCTGGTGCTGCCCTGGGTCCTCGGCCTGGTCGCGGGCCTGCTCGGGGCGGCCGCGGTGCTGCGCGACGGCCGGCGTGCCTGGCTGGCGGCGCTGCTGCCCGTCCTGGTGGCCGCGACGGTGCTGGCCGCGACGATCCTGATCGGCGTCTCGCACCCGCACTCCCTCCTGGTCCAGGGCGGCGTCTTCACCGGGCTGGCGCTCGGCTGGCTCGCCGTGCGCGGACGCCGGGCGACGGCCGGCGTGCGCGTGGGCCGCCCCGGCCCGGTGCGGGTGGCCGCGGGGGCGGGCCTGCTGGCGGTCGCCGCGGGCGTCGCGGTGCCCGTGGCCCTGGCGGTGATGGACGACGACCCCGACCGCCTGGTCCTGCGCGAGCACGTCGAGCCGCCGTTCGACATCGGGCAGTACCCGTCCCCGCTGGCGGCCTTCCGCAACTACGTCGACCTCGGGAAGCGCGCCCAGGGCGACGCCCGGGGCGGCAACGTCTACGCCGAGGAGATGTTCGTGGTCTCGGGTGCCCCCGCCGGCACCCGGCTGCGGCTGGCCACCCTCGACCACTGGGACGGGATGGTCTACGGCGCCACCAACGACCCCCTGAGCCAGGAGACGGGCGACGCCTTCCAGCGGGTCTCCTCGGTGATCGACAACCCCGTCGACGGCCGCGAGGTGGAGGTCCGGGTCCGGGTCTCCAGCGGCTACTCGGGGGTCTGGCTCCCGACGGTGGGGGCGCTGCAGGGGATGGAGTTCGAGTCCGGCGACCCCCGGACCAAGGCGGAGAGCTTCCGCTACAACCTGGCCACCTCGACCGCGGTCGTGCCGAGCGGCCTGCACCCGGGCGACGTCTACTCGTTCGAGGCCGTCGTCCCCGACGACTCGCTCTCCCCCGAGGTCGGCGCCTCGCCCCTGCCGGGCGCGCTCAACGCCGACACCGGCTTCCTGGACCAGGCCCGGGACAAGTGGACCGAGAACGCGAGCACGCCCATGGAGCGGGTCTTCGCCGCGGCCGACCACCTCAAGCAGAAGGGTCGCTACTCCGACGGCGTGCGGCGGGCCGAGCGGGGCTACCACCCGGGCCACGGCCACAAGCGGCTCTCCGACGAGTTCGTGAACGCCGAGCCGATGGTCGGCAACGACGAGCAGTACGCCGCCGTCATGGCGCTGATGGCCAACAAGCTGGGGGTGCCGGCGCGCGTCGTGCTGGGCGCCGTGGTCCCGGAGGACGGCGTGGTCCGCGGCGAGCACGTCGAGGCCTGGGTCGAGCTGCGGGTCGAGGACGGCACGTGGCGCACCCTGCCCACCGACCGCTTCATGTCGCGCAAGCCGCCTGCGGAGCGGCAGCCCGAGACGCAGGAGCCGATGACGGGCACCGTCGTCCCGCCGCCGGCGCCGATCCCGCCGCCGTCCGAGCTGGGGGAGTCCTCCGACTCCGAGCTGCGCACCCGGATGCAGCAGGAGGAGGCCGAGGAGGAGGACGAGGAGGAGGCCGCGGGCGGCCTGCCCGCCTGGGTCGGCACGGCCGCCAAGGTCGTCGGCGTCCCGCTGCTGCTGGTGGCCCTCCTGGCCGGGGCCGTCGTCGGCGCCAAGGCCTACCGCCGCCGGCGTCGCCGGACCGCGGCCAGCGTCTCGGCCCGGTTCGTGGGCGGCTGGCGCGAGCTGGTCGACCACGCGCGGGACCTGGGCCAGCCCGTGCCGGCGGGCCCGACCGTGACCCGGCGGCAGCAGTCCGCCCGGATCAGCTCGGTGGGCTCGCTCGGCCTGGCCCGGCGTGCCGACAGCCACGTCTTCGGACCGCGTCCCCCCGCCCCCGAGGAGGCGGAGAGCTACTGGCGTGCCGTCGAGGAGGAGCGGCGCACGATGCTGGCGGGTCTCACCCGTTGGCAGCGGCTGCGGGCGGCGCTCAGCCTGGCGAGCTTCCGCTCCTCGTCGCGGCCCCGTCGCGGCCGGCAGGGCGCCGGGTCGCCGCGCGGCGGCTCGCGGGCCCCCCGAGGGCTCCGGGGCAGCCTCGGGCGCCGGACGTCCACGGTCCCGGCTGATTAGGGATTTGGTGGGCGCTGCCGATAGACTGATGCGTCGGCCCAACGTGGGCATGCTCGCTGGCGCCTCGCGGCTGCCGTGACACATCGTCCGGGACCTCCTCTGGAGCGACCGGACCGTGCACGGGAATGAGGCTCCAACGGCTGCTGCACGAGGTCCACCCGCTCCGGCGGGAGGTTCCCGGGCCACCCGGGCGGCACCCGCCGTCCGGTGCGGAACACGGTAGGCAAGACGGTTCCAGACGGTTCAGCAACAGATTGTGGAGGACATGCCGAAGAAAGAAGGCGTGATCGAGCTCGAGGGCACCATCACGGAGGCCCTGCCCAACGCGATGTTCCGGGTCGAGCTGAGCAACGGACACAAGGTGCTCGCCCACATCAGCGGCAAGATGCGCCAGCACTACATCCGGATCCTCCCCGAGGACCGCGTGGTGGTGGAGCTCTCGCCGTACGACCTGACCCGTGGACGCATCGTCTACCGCTACAAGTAACCAGCCGATCTGAGAAAGGCCCTCCGAAGTGAAGGTCAACCCGAGCGTCAAGCCGATCTGCGACAAGTGCAAGGTCATCCGTCGCCACGGCCGCGTCATGGTCATCTGCGAGAACCCGCGCCACAAGCAGCGTCAGGGCTGATGGCCCGGCGGTCCGCCGCCGGCTCTCGACAACTGAAGAACACCACTCAACGTGCTCGCTAGCCGGGCCACCCGCAGACGGTCCCCAGGGGCCGGGGTGACCGGCGAACACACCTCCGGAGCAGCGGCCGGAGCCCGGTGGCACAGGTCCCAGGACCTGTGCGAGGCGCCGGGGCGCGACACGGACGAAACCGCCGCGAACTACCCGAAGGGAACGCCAGACACATGGCTCGCCTCGTTGGTGTCGACCTCCCGCGCGACAAGCGCATCGAGATCGCACTCACCTACATCTACGGCATCGGCCGTACCCGCGCCCAGCAGCTCCTCGCGACGACCGGGGTCGACCCGAACGCTCGCGTGCACACGCTGGGGGACGAGGAGCTGGTCAAGCTCCGCGACGAGATCGAAGCGAACTTCAAGATCGAGGGTGACCTCCGTCGCGAGGTCCAGGCCGACATCCGTCGCAAGATCGAGATCGGCAGCTACCAGGGTCGCCGCCACCGCATGGGCCTCCCGGTCCGCGGTCAGCGCACCAAGACCAACGCCCGGACCCGCAAGGGCCCGAAGCGCACCGTCGCCGGCAAGAAGAAGGCCAAGTGACCCTCGGCTGACGCCGGGTCACTCGCCGATTCCTCGAACTTCCACGCTTACCAGCAACCTCAGGAGATACTGAATGCCTCCCAAGAGCCGCACCACCAAGGTGCGCCGCAAGGAGAAGAAGAACGTCGCGCAGGGCGAAGCCCACATCAAGAGCACGTTCAACAACACCATCGTCACGATCACCGACCCGACCGGTGCGGTGATCTCGTGGGCCTCCGCCGGCACCGTCGGCTTCAAGGGCTCCCGCAAGTCCACGCCGTTCGCCGCCCAGATGGCCGCCGAGGCCGCCGGGCGTCGTGCGATGGAGCACGGCATGAAGAAGATCGACGTCTTCGTGAAGGGCCCGGGCTCGGGCCGCGAGACCGCGATCCGTTCCCTGGGTGCCATCGGCCTCGAGGTCGGCACCATCCAGGACGTCACGCCCGCCCCGCACAACGGCTGCCGCCCGCCCAAGCGCCGGCGCGTCTGAGCCCCAGAGACTTCAAGGAGACTGTGAACCATGGCCCGTTACACCGGCCCCATGACCAAGAAGTCGCGCCGTCTCGGCGTCGACCTCGTCGGTGGTGACGCTGCTTTCGAGCGTCGTCCCTACCCGCCCGGCCAGCACGGCAAGGGGCGCATCAAGGAGAGCGAGTACCTGCTCCAGCTGCGCGAGAAGCAGAAGGCGCGCTTCTCCTACGGCATCCTCGAGAAGCAGTTCTACCGGTACTACGTGGAGGCCTCGCGCCGCCAGGGCAAGACCGGCGACAACCTGCTGCAGCTGCTCGAGTGCCGCCTCGACAACGTCGTCTACCGCGCCGGCTTCGCCCGGACCCGCCGCCACGCCCGCCAGCTCGTGGTGCACGGCCACTTCAAGGTGAACGGCAAGAAGGTCGACATCCCGTCGTTCCAGGTCAGCGCCCACGACGTCATCGACGTGCGGGAGAAGTCCCTGGAGATGACGCCGTTCATCGTGGCTCGCGAGACCCACGGCGAGCGCGTCGTCCCGGCGTGGCTCGAGGCCATCCCGTCGCGGATGCGGATCCTCGTGCACCAGCTGCCGACCCGCGCGCAGATCGACCTGCCCGTGCAGGAGCAGCTCATCGTCGAGTTCTACTCGAAGAAGTAGTCACCACGGGGGCCCCGCCCCCGTCCCCCTCCGTCCGGGCCGCCGTCGCGGCCCGGACGGGGGAACACCCCTCAACTTCATCCTCGTCGCCGAAGTTCGGGCCCGTCATATGGTGGGTGGGTCCGGAAAGGAAAGAATTCAGTGCTTATCGCTCAGCGCCCGACCCTGTCGGAAGAGACCGTTGACGAGTTCCGCTCCCGGTTCGTGATCGAGCCGCTCGAGCCCGGCTTCGGTTACACGCTCGGCAACTCGCTGCGCCGCACCCTGCTCTCCTCCATCCCGGGAGCCGCGGTCACCAGCATCAAGATCGACTCCGTCCTGCACGAGTTCTCGACGATCGAGGGCGTCACCGAGGACGTCACCGAGATCATCCTGAACCTCAAGGGCCTGGTCGTCTCCTCCGAGCACGACGAGCCGGTCACCATGTACCTGCGCAAGTCGGGTGCCGGTGACGTCACCGCCGCGGACATCACCCCGCCGGCCGGCGTCGAGGTGCACAACCCCGACCTCAAGATCGCGACCCTCTCCGACAGCGGCAAGCTGGAGATGGAGCTCGTCGTCGAGCGCGGCCGCGGCTACGTCTCCGCCGTGCAGAACAAGGGCGCCGACAACGAGATCGGCCGGATGCCCGTCGACTCGATCTACAGCCCCGTGCTGAAGGTGACCTACAAGGTCGAGGCCACCCGTGTCGAGCAGCGCACCGACTTCGACAAGCTGGTCATCGACGTCGAGACCAAGCCGTCGATCCGTCCCCGCGACGCCATCGCCTCGGCCGGCAAGACGCTGGTGGAGCTCTTCGGCCTGGCCCGTGAGCTCAACGTCGAGGCCGAGGGCATCGACATCGGCCCGTCGCCCGTCGACGAGCAACTCGCCGCCGACCTCGCCCTGCCCGTCGAGGACCTGCAGCTGACGGTCCGGTCCTACAACTGCCTCAAGCGCGAGGGCATCCACACCGTGGGTGAGCTCATCTCCCGCTCCGAGCAGGACCTCCTCGACATCCGCAACTTCGGCGCCAAGTCGATCGACGAGGTCAAGGCCAAGCTGGTCGAGATGGGTCTCTCCCTCAAGGACAGCGCCCCCGGCTTCGACCCGCACGCCGCCCTCGCCGCCTACAGCGACGACGACGACGACGCCTTCGTCGAAGACGAGCAGTACTGACACAGCGTCGAGGACGAGCAGTACTGACACAGCGTCGAGGACGAGCAGTACTGAGCCGTTCGGGGCCCGGCCCCGGACGCTCGCAGCACCCCCGATGATCCCGGCCGACCGGCCGGGACCGACTACCCCGGTACCTGGTACGGCCGGGGAGGAATGAGAAGAAGCGATGCCCACCCCCAAGAAGGGTCGCCGGCTCGGCGGCAGCCCCGCCCACCAGCGCCTGATCCTCTCGAACCTGGCCACCAGCCTGTTCGAGCACGGCCGGATCACCACCACCGAGGCCAAGGCCCGGCTGCTGCGTCCCTACGCGGAGAAGCTGATCACCAAGGCCAAGAAAGGCGACCTGCACAACCGTCGCGAGGTGCTGAAGGTCGTCCGCGACAAGTCGGTCGTGCACACCCTCTTCACCGAGATCGCGCCGACGTTCTCGGAGCGCCCGGGCGGCTACACCCGGATCACCAAGATCGGTCCCCGCAAGGGTGACAACGCGCCCATGGCCGTGATCGAGCTCGTCACCGAGGCCTACTCGCCGAAGGCTCCGTCGTCCAAGAAGACCCGGGCGGCCGCCGCCCCGGTCGAGGCTCCCGCCGAGGAGACCACGGACGAGACCGCCGCCGACGAGGATGCCGCGGCCGAGAGCGCCGAGGGCGCCCCCGCCGAGGTCGTCGCCGAGGGTGTCGACGGCGAGGACGAGGTCGTCGCCGTGCAGCCCGACGCCGAGAGCGCCGAGGCCCAGTCGACCGACGAGGCCGACGTCAAGGAGTGACCCCCGCCGCGGAGTGATCCACTCCCGGCAGCGCAGAGGCCCGCCCCCCAGTGACCGGGGGGCGGGCCTCCTGCGTCCGTGCGCGGGTCGCGCTCCGTCACCGGGGCGGGACTCATGCATCCGAGCAGGGGTCGCGGTCAGCGTCCCCAGTGCTCCTCGAGGAGCCGGACGGCCTCGGCGCGGCCCAGCCCGAGTCGGCGGCAGGCCACGACGAACTCCTCCGTCGCCCTCCGGGCCGCCGCGGACGTGTCGGGACCGTCGTGCCCGTCCGTGCTGCGGACGACCGTCCCGTTCCGGCCGCGGGTCTCGACGAGCCCGTCGGCCTCGAGCTCCTTGTAGACCCGGGCCACGGTGTTGACGGCGAGACCGAGCTCCTCGGCCAGCGCGCGGACGGGGGGCAGCCGGGTCCCGGCGGCCAGGTCGCCCGCGGCGATCCCCGCGGCGAGCTGGGTCCGCACCTGCTCGAAGGGCGGCTCCGGGGCCTCGCGGTCGACACGGAGGACCGGGTGCTCGTTCATGGCCGCAGTATGCCGCCTGCTGGACGAGGCGGGCCCGACCGGCGACGCTGGCCCCATGGACGGAGAGCAGGACGAGGTGCCGGTCGACGAGGTGCCGGTCGACGAGGTGCCGGTCGACGAGGTGCCGGACGACGAGGTGCTGGTCGTGGGGGAGGCGCTGGTCGACGTGGTGCGGACGCCGCAGGGACCCGAGCGTGAGCTCCCGGGCGGGAGCGCCGCCAACGCGGCGGTGGCGCTGGCCCGGCTGGGCGTCCCCGTCCGCCTGCTCACCGCGCTCGGACCCGACGCGCGGGGGGACCTGCTCGTCGCCCACCTCGAGGCGGAGGGGGTGGGCTGGGCCGCCGACCCCCGGGTGCTGGCGCGGACCGGCACCGCCCGGGCGACCCTGCGCGAGGACGGGTCGGCCGCCTACGACTTCGACATCTCGTGGCGTCTGTCGGACCGGCCGTCCGGCCTCGGCGAGCCCTCCCCGGCCGCCCTGGTCGTCAGCTCGCTGGCACCCGTCCTGGCGCCGGGCGCCGCGCAGGTCCTGGCCCTGGTCGCGGCTCTCGGGCGACGGGCCGCGGTCGTCTACGACGTCAACGCCCGGCCGGCGGTGACGGGCGGCGGCCCCGGCCTCGTGGCGGCCGCCCGGTCGACGGCGGCGCTGTCCGACCTGGTCAAGGCCTCCGACGAGGACCTCGACGTGCTGGCGCCGGGGGAGGACCCGGTGGCGGCGGCGCAACGGCTGCTGGGCGAGGGAGCCGGGGCCGTCGTCGTCACCCGTGGCTCCGAGGGGGCGACGTGGGTGGACCACGAGCGGGTCGTCGACGTCCCGGGGCGGCCGGCGCGGGTGGTGGACACCATCGGCGCAGGGGACACCTTCGGGGCCGCGCTCACGAGGTGGTTGCTCGCCGGCGGCGCCCTGTCGGGCAGACGACCCGGAGCGCCGGGGGACCGCTGGGACCTCACCGACGCAGCAGTGCGGGAGGCGCTGGAATGGGCTGCCGCGGCCGCCGCCGTCACGGTCGGCCGCGCCGGAGCCGACCCGCCCCGCCTGGCCGACCTCGCCCGACTGTGAGGTCTCCCGTCGCAGCCTGACCGAGCTCGCCCGCCCCCTTGCCGCAGCGACCTACCGGCCGAGCGCCGGCGCCCCTCCGCGGAGGCGGGTCGTGCCCAGGTCGACCTGCTCGCCGGCGAGGTAGCCGTCGCGCAGTCCCGACCCCGACAGCGACCGGGGCCGGGCTTGACGGGTCATCGGGTAGGCGTCGCGCAGGGCCCGGTCGACCTCGTGCGCGCGGTCGGCCAGCACCAGGCCGGTCGAGCGCCCGCTGGTCGAGGTGCGCTCCGCCGCCGCGGTCTCGGCCCGGGCCTCCGCCTCGGCGAGCCGCCGGGCCACGGACATCCGGAACCCCGCCTGCCACGAGCGGCGGAACGCCGCCTTGTGCTCCCGGGGCGGGACGGGGGTCCGGGCCAGCCGCTGCCCCGCCTGCATGAGCAGGCTCGTGAAGAGGAGCTCGGCGCGGGCCAGGTCGGACTCGTGGCCGAAGAGGTGCACCGAGTGCTCGGTCGGCCCGCCCGCTGCCGGACGGGTGCGGAGCACCGCACGGCAGCGCAGCTGGACGGCCACGTCGCAGAGAAGGTGGGCCTTGTCGCGGGCCCAGGGCGCGTCGAGGTCGACGACCCGGTCGGCCACCCGGTCGCTGCCCGGGTCGTCGGCCGAGAGCAGGGCCGCGTCGATCCCGTGCTCGGCGATCAGCTGGGCGGCCTTGGCCGTGTAGGTCTCCGACTCCTCGGGACTCGCCGCCGGGTCCTCGGCCTTGGCCAGGAGCTTGCGGACCTTCGCGAGCATCTGGGTGGAGCGGTCCTGCGAGGGGGCGGTGGGCACGGCGACTCCGGTGGGCTGCTGGTGGGCTGCTGCTGGGCGGTGGGCGGACTGCTGGGACCCGCTGGTGGGCGGGACGCCCGCGAGCGGGCACGGCCCACCCTGCCAGCGCCCGCCGACAGCGTCGGCCGCCGCTCCCCAGGGTGTCGCGGCAGACCCGCCGGCGGCCGTCCGTCCACAGCGGGCGGCGGCGTACCGGCTCAGTCGCCCGGTGGGCGCCAGCCGGGATCACGTCCGATGAAGGCGACCAGCCGGTCCTGCGGTCCGGCGTCGTCGGCGACGGGCTGGCGCTCGCCGAACTGGCCGGAGGAGCGGATGACGTCCTCCATCGCCTCCATCCCGGCCAGCGTCGCCGCGCACTCCTCGGCGTCCAGGGTGTCGTCCTGCCCGGTGGCGCGGGCGAGGTCCCAGGAGTGCATGAAGACGTCGGCGGTCCAGAAGCGCGTGAGCGCCGAGGCCAGGTCCTGGGGCGGCACGTGGGGGTGCCGGAAGGGCGAGGCGGCCGCCTCCGGGTCGTCCAGCAGCCCCTGGACGCCGGCGACGTGCGCCTCCCACGCAGCCACCGGGTCCTCGGCCACGGGCGGACCCGCCTGCCAGCCGCGGTCGGTGCCCCCGGCGAGGAAGCCGGGCAGCCAGGTGACGAGGTGGTCGACGACGTCCAGCGCCGTCCACCCCTCGACCGGTGCGGGGGCCGACCAGTCGGTGGTCCCGCGCACCAGTCCGGTGAAGCGGTCGGCCACGACGCGGTGCCTCGCGGCCGGGTCGGTGGGCAGGGCCACCTCAGGCCACTCCCGCCGCGAGGAGGCGCTCGAGCTTGGCGTAGCCGTCGTTCACTCCCACCTCCATGCCGGAGGCGAGCATGCCGTCACGGCCCTCGAAGGAGTCGCAGAGCGAGAAGGCGTGGAGCCGCGTGCGGCCGTCGCCGAGGTCGGTGAGGGTCAGCGTCTCCAGGGCGATCGCCTCGGGCATCCCCTCGTAGCAGAAGGTCTGGACGATCCGGTGCTCGCCCACCTCGGCGAAGGTGCCGCGGAAGGCGTACTCCTCGTCGCCCCCGTCCACTGGGACGTTGACGAACCGGTAGGCGCCGAGCGTGCGGCAGTCCCAGTGGTCGATCCGGGTGGTGAGGGAGTCTGGCCCGACCCACTGCGCGAAGAGCTCGGGGTCGGTGTGCGCGCGCATCACCCGGTCGGGGGTGGCGTCGAAGTCGCGCCAGATGTGGATGGCCGGCACGGTCGGGTCGGCCTCGATGGCGGCCTGGTCGTAGCGCGAGGCGGCGGCCCGGTCGGTGGAGTTGGTCGTGGTCATGATGCTGCTCCTTCCCGGGAGCCCGCGGCCCCCGGCTCGTCTTCCTGCATGCGCGCCAGGACGGCGTCCAGGCGCTGGTAGCGCTCGTCGGCCTGCCGGCGGTAGCGCTCGATCCACTTCGTCATGAGGTCGAACACCTCGGCCTCGAGGTGGACCGGCCGACGCTGCGCCTCCCGGCTGCGGCTGACCAGTCCGGCCTCCTCGAGCACCTTCACGTGCTTCGAGACGGCCTGCACGCTCACGTCGTACGGCTCCGCGAGCTCGCCGACCGTGGCGTCGGCGACCGTGAGGCGGGCGACCATGTCGCGCCGGGTCGGGTCGGCCAGCGCCGCGAAGACGCGGGAGAGCGGGTCGCTCACGGGACCTCCTTCTGCAACTTCCAGGTTGACCACGACCGTAGGAACGCAGCCCGTCATTTGTCAACCATTCGGTTGATTACGGTGGCCCGAGGCGTCTGGGAGGATGGGCCGGTGCGCCTCCGGATCGACCTCGCCTACGACGGCACCGACTTCTCCGGGTGGGCCGCACAACCCGGGCTCCGCACGGTGCAGGGCACCCTCGAGGCGGCCCTGGCGACCGCGCTGCGGGTACCCGACGTCCGGGTCGTCGTGGCCGGTCGCACCGACGCCGGCGTGCACGCCCGCGGCCAGGTGGCCCACGTCGACGTGGAGCCCGAGGTGCTGGTCGCCTCGGCCGGGCGGTCGACGGAGCCGCCCGTCGACGCGCTCGTCCGCCGGCTCAACGGGATCCTCCCCGCCGACCTGCGGGTACGCCGCGTGCGCGAGGCCCCGCCCGGCTTCGACGCCCGCTTCTCCGCGACGTGGCGGCGGTACGCCTACCGGGTGGCCGACCACCCCGACCTCGTCGACCCGCTGCACCGCCACCACGTCCTCGCGTGGTCGCGCCCGCTCGACCTGGACGCGATGAACGAGGCGGCCTCGGGCCTCCTGGGGCTGCGCGACTTCGCGGCGTTCTGCAAGCGCCGCGAGGGCGCCACGACCGTCCGCACCCTGCTCGAGCTCGAGTGGCGACGCGACCCCGCCGGGGTGGCGGTGGCCCGGGTGGTCGCCGACGCCTTCTGCCACAGCATGGTCCGCGCCCTGGTGGGCTGCCTCCTCGCCGTCGGCGAGGGACGTCGGCCCCCCGGCTGGGCCGTCGAGCTGATGACCGCGCGGGAGCGCAACCCCGCGCTGACCGTCGTGCACGCGCACGGCCTCACCCTGGAGGAGGTCGGCTACCCGGCCGACGACCAGCTGGAGGCGCAGGCCACCCGTGCCCGAGCCAGGAGGGACCCCGCATGACCGAGCAGCCCCAGCAGCCCGAGCAGGCCCAGCAGGCCCAGGAGCAGCCGCAGGAGCACTACTTCAGCGCCGACCCCGACGTCCCGTTCACGCGGGAGCGCTTCACCTGCGAGGTGTGGGGCCACGAGCTGGAGCTGGTCAGTGGGGCCGGCGTCTTCAGCCGCGGCCACCTCGACCACGCCACGGCGGTGCTGCTGCGCGAGACCGAGCCGCCGGCGCAGGGCCAGTTCCTCGACCTCGGGTGCGGCTACGGCGCGATCGGCCTGGCGATCGCCAAGGCCGTCCCGCTCGCCCGGGTGATCGGCGTCGACGTCAACGAGCGGGCGATCGCGCTCGCCAACGAGAACGCGGAGGCGCTGGGCGTGGCGGGCACCTTCGTCGCGTGCCGTCCCGACCAGGTGCCGAGCGGCTACGCCTTCGACGAGATCTGGTCCAACCCGCCGATCCGGATCGGGAAGGCGGCCCTGCACGAGCTGCTGCTCACCTGGCTCCCGCGGCTCGCCCCGGGCGGCCGGATGGTCAGCGTCGTCGGCAAGAACCTCGGCGCCGACTCACTCCAGCGCTGGCTGGGGGAGCAGGGGTGGCCGACGACCCGGCTGGCCAGCGCCAAGGGGTTCCGGGTCCTGGAGACGCGCCGCGCCTGAAGCCCCGCCTGAGACCCCCGCCCGAAGACCGCGCCCGACGCCCCGCCGTCCGGGAGGGGCGGCTCAGGCGGGACGGCTCGACACCAGCACGGCGATCTTGTCGATCCGGTGCTCGGGGTTGTCGAACTCGTCGGCCCAGTAGTTGCCGGCCGCGTGGTCCTCGGGCGTCGCGCAGGTCGAGAGGGTGAGCATCGGGCGCGTCGCCACGCGCCCCGGGCGTCCGGGCACCGGGGCCCGCTGCGCGGCCAGGGAGGCGGGGCGTCGGAAGGACGTCCACCGCGTCCGGCGCACCTCGTAGGTGTGGACCGTGCCCCCGCTCCGCACCAGGATCCGGTCGCCCCGGCGCAGCTCGGGGGAGCGCCGCAGCGGTGCGGCCCCGGTCAGCCGGTGGCCCGTGACGAGGAAGTTGCCGACCTCGCCCGGTCCCACGCCACCTCGCGGCCCGCGCGGCGAGGCCATCTCGCCGGCGTCCTGGAGCCGGGTGCCGGGTCCGTCGTCGGGGGAGCCGCGGTAGCGGACGACGGGGAAGTCGCGCAGGCCGATCGCCGGGACCGTCACGAAGCTGCGGCGGGGCTCCGGAGCAGCCTGTGCCTCCGTCGGTGCCTCCGTCGGTGCCGGGTCGGCGGGCTCTGTGGTCGGCTGGGTCGGCTGGGTCGGCTGGGTCGGGGCCTGCGGGGCCTGGCTGGGCGCCCCGGACTGCCGGTCCGCCGCCCTGGGGTCGGGCGGGCGCTCGGCGCCGCACGCGCCGAGCAGCAGCGCCGCCGTGCCGACGGCCAACCAGGTCCGCATCCCTCCACGGTAGGCCCGCCCACCCAAGGGGCAGGGCCGGTTCGGCGGGCGTGCGAGGCTGGCCTGCATGAGCGAGCACGTGGTTGTCGTCGGGGCCGACGCGGCGGGGATGTCCGCCGCCCACCAGATGCTCCGCACCGCGGGGCGGACGGGCCGGGAGCTGGCGGTGACGGTGCTCGAGCAGGGCATCCACACGTCGTACTCGGCCTGCGGCATCCCCTACTGGATGGCCGGCGACGTCGACTCGGCCGACGAGCTCGTCGCCCGCACCGCCGAGCAGCACCGCGACGCCGGCATCGACCTGCGCTTCGGCGCCCGGGTGGCCGGCGTCGACCTGACCGCCCGCGAGGTCGCCCTCGAGGGCGGGGAGCGGGTCGGTTTCGACCAGCTCGTGGTGGCCACCGGCGCGCACCCGATCGTGCCGGGCTGGGCCCTGGGCGCGGACGGCGAGCTGCCGGCCGGCGTGCGCCCCGTCAAGACGCTGGACGACGGGCAGTGGTGGATCGACCGGTTCGCCGAGGCCGGCCCCGGCGCCCACGTGGTAGTGGTCGGTGGCGGCTACATCGGCCTCGAGGTCGCGGAGGCGGCGCTGCGCCGCGGGCACGGCGTCACGCTGGTCACCCGCTCGCGGGTGATGAGCTCGCTGGAGCCCGAGCTGTCGGAGCGGGTGGCGCTCGCGCTCTGCGACGCCGGCGTCGAGGTGGTCCTGGACGCCGACGTGACCGGCCTCGTGGTCGGCCCGGACGGCGCCGTGACCGGCGTCCGCTGGGACGGCGGGGCGCGCGACTGCGACCTGCTCGTGCTGGCGCTGGGGGTGGTGCCGGCCACCGAGTTCCTGGACGGCTGCGAGCTCTCCCGGGGCGAGAAAGGGGCGCTGCGGCCCGACCCGCACGGCCGGGTCGCGGAGGGCGTCTGGGCGGCGGGGGACTGCTGCGCGGTCTACCGGCGGCTGGCCGCCGACTCGGTCTTCCGGCCGCTCGGCACCCACGCCAACAAGATGGGCCGCGCCCTGGGCGACTCGCTCGCCGGCGGGAGCCTGGCCTTCGAGGGGGTGCTGGAGACCGCGATCACCCGGTTCGCCGCTGGGGGGCAGCACGTGGAGGTGGCGCGGACCGGGCTCTCCCGCGAGGACGCGGTGGCGGCCGGCTACGACCCGGTCGCGGTGGTCACCGAGGGGTCCACCGCGAGCGGCTACATGGACGAGGCGGACCCGGTGGCCATCTGGGTGATGGCCGACCGGTCCTCGCGCCGTCTGCTGGGTGTGCAGGTGGTCGGGGGCCGCGGTGCCGGGAAGCGGATCGACACCGCGGCCGCGGTGCTCTGGATGGAGGGGACGGTGGACGACCTGGCCTGGATGGACCTGTCCTACTCGCCGCCCTTCAGCACGACCTGGGAGGTGCTGGGCGTCGCCGCGCGCCGCACGGCAGAACGGATGTGACCGACACGGTCGGCGACGCCCAGCGATCTCCCGCTCAGCGGGTCGTCACTCGGGGATCCCGCTCTCCGGCGGGGCGTCGTCGGCCTGCCCGGAGCTGTCCTCGGTGATCTCGGCGTCGCCGATGTCGGTGACGAGCACCGGGGTGAGCGGCTCGGTGGTGTCGCCCTTGATCTCGGCCAGACGCATGCCGGCGATCCCCATGTGGCTGTCGGCGCTGTAGCGGAACGGCGCCAGCTGCGGACCCTCGAGCCCCTCGCCGTTCTCCTCGAGCCACTCGACCAGGCCCTCGCGGGTGAGGTCCTCGCCGACGCCCTGGAGCGCCTGGACGAACGCGTAGGCGTGGGACATGCCGTAGATCCGGTAGTTGGTCAGCTCGCCCTTGGCGCCGTGCTCGTCCCAGACCTTCTGCCACAGCTGGACCCACGGGTCGTCGGTCTGGTCGGTGCCGGGGATGTACTCCGAGGTCATCACGCCCTCGAGCGCGCTGGCACCGTCCTTGATCGCACCCTCCGAGAACTGCGAGAGCAGCGACCCGACGAGGTTGGGGTCGGAGCCGATGCTCGCGACGAACCACTTCGGCTTGTAGCCGAGCTTCATCGAGACCAGCTGGGCCAGGGCCGTGTAGGACGGGGTGTTGAAGGAGAGCACCAGGTCGGCGCCGGCGCCCTGCAGGCCCGCGATCTGCGGCCCGACGTCGGTGTTGCCGGAGGTGTAGCGCTCCACCGCGACGATTTCCTCGTCGAGGAACTGGCGCACGCCCTTCTCGGCGTCCTCGCCGAGGTCGTCGTCCTGGAGGAAGAGGCCGACCTTGGCGTCGGGCATGTTCTCGGCGACGTACTGGCCGATGATCTTGCCCTCCGACTCGTAGTCGGGCTGCCAGCCGAAGGTCATCGGCCGCGCCTCGACGTCGTCGCCCCACATGAGGGAGCCGGAGGAGACGAAGAGGTCGGGAACGCCCTCGGCGTTGAGCTGGTCCACGACCGCGCTGTGGGTGGGGGTGCCGAGCCCGCCGACCATCGCGAAGATCTCGTCCTGGAGCAGCAGCTCGTCGGTGACCTTGCTCGTGTTGGTGGGGTTGTAGCCGTCGTCCTTGACGATGTACTCGATCTTCCGCCCGTGGATCCCGCCGTTGGCGTTGACGTAGTCGAAGTAGGCCTTCGCGCCGGTCGGGATCTCGCTGTATCCCGGCGCCGCGACGCCCGTGAGCGGGAAGTGGCCGCCGATGGTGACCGAGTCCTCGGTGACCCCGACGTCGGAGGCGCCGCCGCCGTTCCCGTCGCCGTCCCCGTCGTCGTCCCGCCCGCCCGCACCGCAGGCGGTGAGGACCAGGGTGGTCGCGACCAGGCCGGCGAGCCCGGTCAGGCCGGCCGAGCGCGGCGACCTCGTGTTCCTGCGTGTCATGGCTGTGCTCCCTCTCTGGTGGTGGTGGTGCTGTCCCGGGTGGCTGGGTCCGAGTCGGTGGGGCCGGCGCTGCCGTCGGTGGGGGCGCCGGTGGAGGCGCGTCCGTCCGCGGCGCGGGCGGCCAGGGCGCGGCGGGTACGCCGGGTCACGACGGCGCGGTGGGCGGTCCCGAAGAGGCCCGCGGGGGCCAGGAGGATCACCAGCACCATGACGACGCCGTAGACCAGCGGCGCGAGCTCTGCGGCGGCGATGTCGTCGAGGCCGGCCTCGCGCCCCAGGTCGGTGACGACCTGCGGGAGGAAGGTCAGGAGCGCCGCGCCCGTCAGGGCCCCGGTCAGGCTGCCGAGCCCGCCCAGCACCACGGCCGCCAGCAGCGTGAGGCTGAGGTTGAGCGTGAACGAGCTGGGGGCGGCCAGGCGGACAGCGATGGCCAGCACCGCTCCGGCCGCGCCCGCCGCCGCGGCGCTCACCATGAACGCCGACACCCGGGACCGGGCGAGGTCGATCCCGGCGAGCTGCGCGGCGACCTCGTCGTCGCGGACGGCGCGCCAGCGCCGCCCCACCCGGCTGCGGGAGAGGTTGGCGAGCAGGAAGTAGGTGACGACGAGGGTCAGCCAGGCGACGAACGCGATCCAGCCGCGCGGGGTGAGGTCCTGGCCGGTGACGAAGAACGTCGCGTCGTCGGCCCAGGTCGGGGCCTCGGGCACGATGATCCGCAGCCCCTGCTCGCCGCCGAGCGTCTCCTTGAAGTAGAGCGCGATGCCCGGGACGGCGACGGCGAGGGCGAGGGTGGCGCCGGCCAGGTAGGGGCCGTGCAGCCGGGCGGCGGCCACTCCCACGAGGGCGCCGACGACCACGGTCACCGCGACCGCGGCCAGCAGCACGACGACGAGCGGGACGCCGTCACGGTCGGGCAGCAGGAGGGCGGTCGTGTAGGCGCCGAAGGCCATGAGGGCGCCGTGGCCCAGCGAGAGCTGGCCGTTGAGCCCGGTGAGGACGGTCAGCCCACCGGCGGCGATGCCGAGGTAGGCCATCTCGGCGAGCTGGACCCGCCGGAAGTCGTCCACGGCGCTGAGGACCAGCACGACGAGGAGCAGCCCCAGGGCGGCACCGACCAGGTGGCGGAGCAGGGTGACCTCGGAGAGCGCGGTGCGCAGGCGCGCGGTGCGGGCGGCGGCGGCAGCCATCAGACCCTCCTGGCGGTGGTGGAGGAGAAGAGGCCGCCGGGCTTGAGCATCAGCACCAGCATGAGGATCAGCAGCGCGGCGAGCGCGACCAGCTGGGACCCGACGTACCCGCTGACGAAGCTCAGCGAGAGGCCCAGGACCAGGCCGCCCACCACCGCGCCGGCGGGGCTGTCGAGCCCGCCGAGGACGGCGGCGACGAAGCCGTAGACCACGATCGAGTCCATGTAGCCGGGGTGGACCAGGCTGCCCCCGGCGATCAGCAGGCCGGCGAGCGAGCCGACCAGGGAGGCGAGCGCCCAGCCGAGCGTCTTCATCCGGCCGACCTGGACGCCCAGCAGGCGGGCCACCTCGGCGTTGAAGGCGGAGGCGCGCATCTTGAGGCCGAGGTCGGTGAAGCGGAAGAGGAGGACCAGGAGGCCCATCACGACCAGCACCGCGACGAGGGTGAAGACGCCGAAGCCGGTCAGCGCGATGGTGCGGTCGCCGACCTCGAAGCCGCGGATGCCGAACGGGGCGGGGAAGGAGCGGTACTCGTTGCCGAAGACCACGGCCGCCAGCGAGTGCAGCACGATGAAGAGGCCCAGGGTGAGGATGACGGCGTTGATCTCGGCCTTGCCGTCGACGTGGCGCACGACCAGCCGCTCGAGCAGGGCGCCGAGGAGCAGGCCCGAGACGAGCGCGGCGGCGAAGCCCAGCCAGTAGGAGTAGCCGGCGTCGATCACCACCAGCGCGATGAACGTGGTCACCATCGCCATCGGGGCCTGGGCGAAGTTGACCACGCGGGTCGAGCGCCAGATCAGCACCAGGGCGAGGGCGAAGGCCGCGTAGACCGCCCCCAGCGTCAGGCCGCCGAGTGCGGTGTTGAGGAGCTGTTGCACGGGTGGGTTCCTCTCCTTCCGGGTCCGGGTCAGAACCCGAGGTAGGCGTGGCGGAGCTGGTCGTCGGCGGCCAGCGCGGAGGCGTCGGAGTCGGCGACCACGCGGCCGAGGTCGAGGACGACGCCGTGGTCGGCCACCGAGAGGGCGCTGCGGGCGTTCTGCTCGACGAGCAGCACCGAGAGGCCCCGGTCGGCGACGAGGTCGCGGAGCAGGGCGAAGATCTGCGCGACGATCCGCGGGGCCAGCCCGAGCGACGGCTCGTCGAGGAGCAGCAGCTGGGGCCGGGCCATCAGCGCGCGACCGATCACGAGCATCTGGCGCTCGCCGCCCGAGAGCGTCCCGGCCTGCTGCGCCCGTCGGTCGGCCAGCACCGGGAAGAGGTCGTAGGCGACCTGCAGGTCGGCGTCGGTGACCTTGCCGCCCTGGGGGCGGCCGAGGCCGCCGAGGCGGAGGTTCTCCTCGACGCTGAGCTCGGTGATGACGCCGCGCCCCTCGGGGACGTGGGCCATGCCGAGCGCAGGCATCCGCTCCGCGGCGACCGAGCCGATCGGCTCGTCGCCCAGCGTGATGGTGCCGCTGTCGGCGCGGTGCAGCCCGGAGAGCGTGCGCAGCAGGGTGGTCTTGCCGGCGCCGTTGGCGCCGAGCACAGCGGTGATCTCACCGCGCGCCGCGGTGAACGAGACCCCGTGCAGCGCGGTGATGGGGCCGTAGGAGACGGTCAGCCGGTCGACGGTGAGCATCAGACCTCCTCGCCCAGGTAGGCGGCCAGGACGGCGGGGTCGTGGCGGACCTCGTCGGGGGAGCCGTGGGCGATGACGCGACCGAAGTCGAGGACCGTGATCTCGTCGCAGATCCGCATCACGAGGTCCATGTGGTGCTCGACCAGGAGGACTGACATCCGGTCGGTGAGCCCCGCGACCAGGTCGCCGAGCTCCTCCATCTCGTCGGCCGACAGGCCGCTGGCGGGCTCGTCGAGCAGCAGCAGCTCCGGCTCGGCGACCAGCGCCCGGGCCAGGGCGACGCGCTTGCGGACGGGGTAGGGGAGGCTCGCCGGGTAGAGCCCCGCGACGTGGGCGATGCCGAGGGAGTCCAGGGCGGCCATCGCCCGCTCGCGCAGCGCCCGCTCCTCGCGCCACGAGCCCGGCAGCGCGAGCATCGCGCCCAGGAACCCTGTGCGGGCGTGCCGGTCGGCGCCGGTGACGACGTTCTCCAGGACCGTGACCCGGTCGAAGAGCCCGAGCCCCTGGAGGGTGCGGGCGATGCCGTGGCCGGCCAGCTGGTGCGGACGGAGCCGTCCGAGCTCCTCGCCGCGCCGGCGGAGGGTGCCCTCGTCGGGGACGACGAAGCCGCAGGCCACGTTGAAGAGCGTGGTCTTGCCCGCGCCGTTGGGCCCGATCACGCCGTGCACAGTCCGCGGACGGACCGAGAGCGACGCGTCGGAGAGCGCCACGAGCCCGCCGAAGCGGACCGTGACGTGGGACAGCTCGAGGTCCGGCGCCCCCTGCTCGGGGCGGACCGCGGACCGGTCGAGGTCGGTGCTCACTGAGCCTCCTGTGAGTGCTGCCACCGCCGGTTGGGCAGTGTGACCTGCACCACCTTGGTAGGCACGCACATCGAGGTCATTGGGCTAGTTGCCCAAAACTCGTTGGACGAGCGGCCCCAATTCGCCTGAGGGGCTGGTCAGGATTGTGCAGGGAGTGCGACGGTGCTGGCATGCGTGCCACCGCCGTCACCCCGGCCCAAGAGGCGCTCCACGACGCCTGGGCGCTCCTGCTCGATCAGTCCGACGCCATCGCGGACAGCATCACGCTCACCCTCTTCGAGCGGGACCAGGAGCTGTGGGAGCGGATTGGCCCGGAGTTCCGGGCCGACGTGCGCTCCAGCACCCGACAGCACATCCGCCGTGGGCTGCGGATCCTGTCCGCCTCCCACGACCCCGACCACGACCAGCCGGGCCACCAGGAGAACGCCGTCGAGCTCTGGCGCGACACCGGCCGGCGCCGCGCCCGGCAGGGGGTGCCCCTGGAACTGGTGCTCAACGCCTACACGCTGGGGGCGCGCATCCTCTGGGAGGCGCTGGTCAGCCGCGTCTCGGCCGACCCGTCGATCGAGGTCGACGACCAGGTGCTGCTGATGGCGGCCCGGACGGTCTGGACCAACCTCGACGTGCAGAACTCGGTCCTCATCGACGCCTACCGACGGGAGAGCTCGCGGATCCAGCGGCAGGACCTGCAGCGCGAGCAGAGCCTGCTCGACGGGCTGATCGAGGGGCGCGGCGCCGACCCGCTCTTCGCCGACGAGGCCAGGACCGCGCTGGAGATCGAGCCCGACGACGAGGTCGCCTGCGTCGTCGCGATCCACGACGGTGGCGACGCCAGCGACACCCTCGGCCCGGCCGAGGACCGGCTCGACCGGCTCGGGATCACGGCTCGCTGGCACGTGCGCTCGGGGGTCTACTACGGCCTGCTGTCGGGTCGGCTCCCCGGCGAGGCCGGCCTGGTCGAGCTCTTCGAGCCGCACGCCCCCGGACGGATGGGGGTGGCGGTGAGCACCGACGGGATCGCCGGCTTCGCGACCGCGTTCCAGCTGGCTCACCGGGCCGCTGAGACGGTGCCCCGGGACGCGCGCCGGGTCGTCTCGGTCTCCGACCGGCTCCCAGAGGTGCTCCTGGCGGGGAGCCCCCAGGTGGCCCCGCGGCTGCTCGCCGAGACCCTCGGCCCGATCCTGGCCCAGCCGCGGGTGCAGGCCCAGACCCTGCTCGACACGCTCGCGGCCCTGCTCAAGCACGACGGTTCGCCCACCCATGCCGCCGCGGACCTCTACTGCCACCGCAACACCGTCATCTACCGGATGAAGCAGATCGAGCAGCTGACCGGCCGCACCCTCACCGACCCCCGCGACAAGATGCTCCTCGGGCTCGCGCTCATGGCGCGGGGGCGCGCCTGATCGACTCGCGCAGGATCGCGCCGCCCGACAGACCCGCGCCGCCCAGCGCCGCCACGCCGCCCGGCAGAGCAGCGCCGCCCGGCAGAGCCGCGCCGCCCGGCGGTCCCATCTGCGCACGCGCCGTCGGTCTACGTCCTGCGGTGGAACCTGACGTCGCCGTTCGCGTGCTTGTGGGTGGTGTAGCCGGGGTCGTGGGCCTTGTGGTGGTGGAAGGGGCACAGGAGGACCAGCTCGTCGAGGTCGGTGTTGCCGCCGCCGACCCAGGGGTTCTCACCCCCGTGGTGGGCTTCGCACCACTGGGCCGGGACCGAGCAGCCGACGGTCTGGCAGGTCTGGTGGGTGAGCATGTGGGCGTCGCGTTGCCAGATCTTGAAGAACCGGCTCGTGCGGCCCATCGCCAACGGCACCCCGTCGCTGTCGAGGACGACGGGGATGATCTCGGCCTGGCAGGCCATCCGCCGCACGGTGTGGGCGGTGACCTCGGTGAGGTCCTCGCCGTTGGTGAGGATCCACCCCGTGCCGAGCTGGTCGCGCAGCTTCTCGTAGTCGATGGTGACCAGGATCTTCGTGGCAGCACCCCCGTGCGCCGGGATCCGGGCGGGGTCGGCGGCCTCGAGGAACGCGCAGAACGCCAACCCCTGCAACCGCTCCTGGGGGAGCCGTTCCCCGGTGGCGGGATCAATGTGATTGAACGACCCGAGCGAGGTGGCGGCACCGGCGGCCTTGCCGTCGTCCTGCTTGGGTGAGGTCCACGCCTCGAGGATGGTCTTGAGTCGGGCCGCGGCGTGGTCGGGGACCCGGCCGTGGATGTCGGTGGACCCGTCGCCGCGCTTGCGAATCGTCAGCCTCGTGGCGGCGTTCGCCCGTCGCTCGGCGCGTTCGAGGAGCTTGCGCTCGTGCTCCTCGCAGGTGTCCGGGGCGACGGTCTGGAGGATCTTGGCCCCGAGGGTCTCCAGCTGGTGGGGGTTGAACTTCGCACACTCCGCCACCAGGTGCGCCTCCGCTCGGGCGAGCACCTCGGCGGGCACTTCCTCCCCGGGCAGCGGGTCGACCACGAGGTTGTCCAGGGCCTTCACGATCACCCGCGCCTGCGGCAGGTTCACCGCCCCCGACACGAGCCCTTCGGCGACCAGGTGCCAGCGGGAGGCGAGCGCTTCGCCGAGCTTCTCCGCGGCGCGGCCGGCGGCGTACCCGGTCCGCGCCCTGGCGTCGAGCCACCCCGCGACGCTCCGGGCTCCGTCGGTCTCGGCGACCCCACCCGGCGCGCCCACGGCACCCATGACTCGCATCCGCAGCGACTCGACCCCGTCGACGGCCCGGGTCAGATTCAGGAGCGCCTCCCGCTGCGCCTGGGCGGACAGGTACATCGGATCCGCAGACGCCGCGAAGTCGAGCGCGGCGTCGATCATCGCCACCGCGCGGGTGATCGGGTGCTCACCACCCGCCTGCTCCCACATCCGAGACCCCCGTCCCCGACGCCGTACCGACGCCCGTGGCAGACCCCCGATGAACCTGCCGACACCCCCACTCAACCAGCGGCCACCGACAAGACGGGCGCCAGGAACGGCCCGAGTCCAGCCTTTGGACGGATGTTCGAAAAAAGTCGAGGAGAGCAGGTTGGATGGGTCGCGGTTCCCCGCCTCGCCTAGCCTTGCGCCCATGACGACCTGCGTGGCCGCCCGGTGATCACCACGATCCTGGTGGAGCACCCCTGGATGTCCCCGGCGGCGCTCGTCGCCCTCGTCCTGCTCGGCCCGCCGGTCGTCCGCTGGCTCGCGACTCGTCCGACGCTGGCTCGCGTGGCCACCGCCGTCTCGCTGCTGCCGGTCGCGGCCCTCACCCTCGTCCCGGTGGACCGCGAGCTCTTCGAGCGCTGCGAGGTCGCCTGGACGCTGCCGACGCCGGGCCGGGTCGAGCTGGCCGCCAACGTCATCCTCCTCGCCGCCCCCGCCGTGCTGGCGGTCGCGGCGACGCGACGTCCGTGGGTCGTGGTGCTGGCGGGCAGCGGGCTCTCGGCGACGATCGAGCTGCTGCAGGCGCTGGTCCCGGCGCTGGGGCGCTCGTGCTCGACCAACGACTGGCTGTCCAACACGATCGGCGCCCTCCTGGGTGCCGCCGTGGGCGCGGTCGGGCTCGCCTGGGCCCGCCGCAGCCAGCGACGCCGCGACGGCGACGACGACCGAGCACCCGAGCCGGTCCGATGAGCGGCACCCTGGTCGCCAAGGGCCTCTCCGGTGGGCACGGCCACCGCGTGCTCTTCGAGGAGCTCGACCTCACGGTCGCCCCGGGCGACGTCGTCGGGGTCGTGGGGGCCAACGGGGCGGGCAAGTCGACGCTCCTCCAGCTCCTCGCCGGCCGACTGACGCCGGTGGCCGGCATAGTCAGCATCGCGCCGTCGGACGCGTTCGTCGGCTGGCTCCCGCAGGAGCACGAGCGGGTGCCGGGCGAGACGATCGCGGCGTACGTCGCCCGGCGTACCGGCGCCGCCGCCGCGACCGCCGCGATGGAGGAGACCGCCGCCCTGCTCGGCAGCGACACGCCCGGCGCGGACGACGCGTACGCCGTCGCGCTCGACCACTGGCTGGCCTGTGGCGCCGCCGACCTCGAGGACCGGCTCCCGGCGACCCTCGCCGAGCTCGGGCTCGACGTCGGGCCCGACGCCCTGATGACCGCGCTGTCGGGCGGGCAGGCGGCCCGGGTCGCGCTGGCCGCGCTGCTGCTGAGCTGGTTCGACGTCGTGCTGCTCGACGAGCCGACCAACGACCTCGACCTCGACGGCCTGGCCCGGCTGGAGGCGTTCGTCCGCGGGCTGCGGGCCGGTGTCGTGCTGGTCTCCCACGACCGTGAGTTCCTGGCCCGCTGCGTCACCCGGGTCGTCGAGCTCGACCTCGCCCAGCACCAGGTGGCGGTCTACGACGGCGGGTACGACGCCTACCTCGAGGAGCGCGCCGTCGCGCGGCGGCACGCGCGCGAGGCCTACGAGGAGTTCGCCGACAAGAAGGCCGACCTCGTCGCCCGCGCGCGGACGCAGCGCGAGTGGAGCAGCCAGGGCGTGCGCAATGCGATGAGGAAGTCGCCCGACAACGACAAGATCCGCCGTCGTGCACAGTCCGAGTCGAGCGAGAAGCAGGCGCAGAAGGTCCGGCAGATGGAGTCGCGGATCGCGCGGCTCGAGGAGGTCGAGGAGCCCCGCAAGGAGTGGGTGCTCCAGTTCGAGATCGCCGCCGCGCCCCGGGGATCGACGGTCGTGGCCACGCTCGACGGCGCGGTGGTGCGTCACACGGGTGACCCGCCCGCGGAGCCCTTCGTGCTCGGTCCGGTCTCGTTGCAGGTCAGCGCCGGCGACCGGGTCGGCATCACCGGTCCCAACGGGGCGGGCAAGACCACGCTGCTGCGGCTGCTGCTGGGGCATCGCGAGCCCGACGAGGGGCGGGCCTCGCTCGGCGCCAGCGTCGCCGTCGGCGAGATCGACCAGGCGCGCTCCGGGCTGGACGAGGCGCTGCCGCTGGGCGACGCCTTCGAGGCGCTCGTGCCCGCGATGACCTCGGCAGAGGTGCGCACGCTGCTGGCGAAGTTCGGGCTCAAGGCCGACCAGGTCGGCAGCCTGGTGGGGCGCCTGTCGCCGGGGGAGCGGACCCGCGCGGCCTTGGCCCTGCTCCAGGCGCGGGGGGTCAACCTGCTCGTGCTCGACGAGCCGACCAACCACCTCGACCTGCCCGCGATCGAGCAGCTCGAGCAGGCGCTGGACTCCTACGACGGCACCCTGCTGCTCGTCTCCCACGACCGGCGGCTGCTGGAGAACGTCCGGCTCGACCAGCGGTGGCACGTCGAGGCGGGTCGCGTCACCGTCGGCTGAGCGACGCGGGACGCGTCACCGTCGGCTCATCGTCGGCCCACCCGGAGCGTCGCGGTGAGCACGTCGCCGAGCGCGATCGCCTCCGCCCGGCGTACGGCGTCCTTCAGCGGCAGCAGGTAGCGCCCGTCCTTCGGGAACAGCCCGGTGGTGAACTCCGTGTCGCCGATCCGGACCACCACCGGCACCTGCCCCCAGTACTCCAGCCCCTTGGCCGCGACCTTGATGTCGTCGCTCTCGTCCTCCCCGACCGCGAGGAAGTAGTAGGGCGCCGGTCCGCGCCACTCGACGACCGGTCCCTCGACCTCGTGCTCCGCGCCACCCACCGAGGCAGTATCGGTCGACTCCTGCCCGGCGGCTACCCCCGAGGGTCGAAGCGCGCGACGTCGAGCCCCCAGCCCAGGCGCTCACGCCCTCCCCGCAGGTGGTCGAACGAGTAGGCGGCCGGTTGCCGGCTCTCCCACCGCTCGAGGGCCCTGTCGTGCGCGACCTCGGCGTCGACCCGCGGCCACGAGGCGAGGCCCAGCAGGAGGAGGGCGCCGGCGGCGACGGGGAGGAGGAGCCACGGAGACCGCGCGCTGAAGGAGGGCACGCGGGTACGACGTCGCGCGGGGTCGCCGGGTTCCGCGAACGCCGGCGGGGCGGCGAAGCACGACTTCCACGCGGCATGGGCTACGGTGGACGAAGTTGAAGGGAGAGCTGCAGTCAGGCACTCCTTGCCGCACACGACGCGCGGCTTGTATCTCGTACTCCTGGTTTTCGGTTCGCTGGACATCAGCACGGATGTGGATGTCTTCAGCGCCGCGGAGGGCACAGTGCCCCTCGCACCGAACAAAGGAACAGATCATGGCTCAGGGCACCGTCAAGTGGTTCAACGCTGACAAGGGCTTCGGCTTCATCGCGCAGGACGGCGGCGGCGAGGACGTGTTCGTCCACTTCTCCGCGATCCAGACGCAGGGCTACAAGTCCCTCGACGACAACCAGAAGGTCGAGTTCGACCTCGCCCAGGGCCCCAAGGGTCCCCAGGCCGAGAACGTCCGCGCCATCTGACGCACGCTTCTCACGGAAGGGCCTCGACCGCTGCGGCGGTCGGGGCCCTTTCTGCGTGGGCCGCCCTGCGTCGCCGTTCGTACGTCGGGGGGACAGCGGCCTGCGCCATGGCTACGCTGCCGTGGTGCCTTTTCGCCCGCTGACCCGTGACCGCAAGCTGCGTCGCCGCCTCGCCGCGCTGGCGCTGTCGGTGGTGACGGCTGCGGCGAGCGCCCCGGCGCCGGGACTCTCGCCGGCGCTCGTCCACGCGACCGACTCGCTCGCGTCGCAGGCTCCTGCCAGCCGCGCGGGTGGCTCCGGAGGCTCCGCGTCCGCGTCGGTGTCCGGCGGGGTCGGGGGCGACATCCTCGCGCGGGTGGTCCGCAAGGCTGCCCGCAAGGCGGCGAAGAAGGCCGCCAAGAGGGCCGCGGCCGAGAAGGCCAGGAAGCAGGCGGCGAAGAGGAAGAAGCGGAAGGCCGCTCTGGCGACCGCCGCGGCCGCGAACCCGCTGGCCGGTCACCCGATGGGCGTCTACAAGGGGCCCGGCGACCAGGCGTGGCCGCCGTACGAGCGGTCGTCGGGGGAGACCCGCGAGCTGCTCGCCAAGATCGCGCTGCGCCCCAAGGCGAAGTGGTTCGGGGCGTGGATCCCCGACGGCCGGATCCGCAGTACGGTCCAGGACTACGTGGCCAACAGCACCGGCGGCGACCCCGACGTGCTGGTGCAGATGGCGGTCTTCCGGATGGTGCCGTGGGAGCACGAGGCGTGCCGACGGCTGCCGACGCCCGCGGAGCAGGCAAGCTACAAGTTCTGGATCGACGAGTTCGCCGCCGGGGTCGGCAGCGCGCACGCGGCGATCGTCCTTCAGCCCGACGGCCCGTTCGCCCTCTGCGCGCCGGGCGGGTCCCGGCTGCCGTCCGAGCTCATCAAGTACGCCGCCACGCGGTTCGCGGCGCTGCCGAACACGAGCGTCTACATCGATGCCGGCGCCGCCGACTGGCCCAAGGACGACCCGGCCCAGGCGGCCGAGATCCTCGTGCGCGCCGGGGTGGACCGGGTCCGCGGCTTCGCCCTGAACTCCACCCACTACGTCGCGCTGGCCGACGACGTCGCCTTCGGGACGCAGGTCGTCGCCGAGCTGGCGCGCCGCGGGATCCCGGGCAAGCACTTCGTAGTCAACACCTCCTCCAACGGGCGTGGCTTCGAGTTCAACCTCGGCCGGGGCAACCACCCCGACAACGCGAACGTCTGCCGGACCCCCGAGGAGCGCGTCTGCGTGACCCTCGGCATCCCGCCGACGACCGACGTCGCCAACCCCCGGTGGGGGCTGGGCCCGGAGCTCACCGCGGCGGCCGCCGAGCACGTCGACGCCTACCTGTGGTTCGGGCGGCCGTGGCTCAACATGCAGAACGACCCGTTCGTCATGGACCGGGCCCTTGCCATGGCGCGCACCACGCCCTGGTAGGTCGCTCACCGCCCCTCGTCCCGCCGGATGGTTGAGATGTGAACCAGGCGGTAATCGGCGGGATGCCACGGCTTACGATTCGCCCATGCGTCCCCGCCTCGCCCTGCGCCCCGTCACCCGTCCCGCCGTACGCCGCCTCGGCGCGGCCGTCGCCGTCCCACTGCTCCTCGTGGGCGCCGCCTGCGCCCCCACCGAGGACGCCGACGACACCGCCACCGAGGCCGACCCGAGCGCGTCGGCCGACGCCGCCGCCGACCCGGCCGCCTGCGCCGCGGACGCGGTGATGGAGCCCGGCACCCTGACGATCGGCACCGACTCCCCGGCCTACGAGCCGTGGTTCACCGACAACGACCCCACCACGGGTGAGGGCTTCGAGTCCGCGCTGGCCTACGAGGTGGCCGACCGTCTCGGCTTCGCCGAGGACGCCGTCAGCTGGGTGAAGGTCCCCTTCAACACCTCCTACAAGCCGGGGCCCAAGGAGTTCGACTTCGACATCAACCAGATCTCGATCACCCCCGAGCGGGCCGAGCGGGTCGACTTCTCCTCCGGCTACTACTCCGCCGCCCAGGCCGTCATCGCGCTCGACGGCAACCCGGCCGCCGAGGCCACCAGCATCGAGGACCTCAAGGGCCTGCGGCTGGGCGCCCAGACCGGCACCACCTCGCTCACCGCGATCCGCGACGTGATCCAGCCCGACGGCGAGACGGCCGTCTTCGAGGACACCAACGCCGCCAAGCAGGCGATGATGAACGACCAGATCGACGCCCTCCTGGCCGACCTCCCGACCGCCTTCTACATCACCGCCGTGGAGATCCCGAAGGCCTCGATCATCGGGCAGTTCCAGCCCGAGACCGGTGACCAGGAGGAGTTCGGGATGCTCTTCGAGAAGGGCTCCCCGCTCGTCGCCTGCGTCGACGCGGCGCTGGCGGAGATGACCGAGGACGGCACCCTCGCCGACCTCGAGCAGGAGTGGCTCTCCGACACGGTCGGCGTCCCCGAGCTCCGGTGAGCCCGACCGCTTCCCTGACACCGGGCGGTGCCGCCGGCGGTGACGCCGGCGGCCTGCCGGAGGCCTGGCAGCCCAGCGAGCGCGAGCTCGAGCGGCGCCGGGTCCGCCGGGCGATGCACCGCCGCTCCCTGGCCGTCGCGACGCTGACGACCGTCGTCGTCTTCGGCGTGCTCGGGGCCGGCCTGGTCTCCTCGCCGGGCTGGGAGACGTTCCAGGAGTACTTCTTCGACCCCGACCACGCGCGCGACTCGTTCCCCGCGATCTGGGCCGGCTTCTGGCTCAACGTCAAGATGTTCCTCATCGCCGAGCCGCTGATCCTCGTGCTCGGCCTGGCCCTCGCGCTGGCCCGGCAGGCGCGCGCCGCGTGGCTCACCCCGCTGCGGCTGCTCGCCGTGCTCTACACCGACCTCTTCCGGGGCATCCCCACGATCCTGCTCGTGGTGCTGCTCGCCTTCGGCGTGCCCGCGCTGCAGCTGCAGGGCGTGACCAACGACCGGTTCTTCTGGGCGCTGGTGGCGCTCGTGCTCTCGTACGGCGCCTACGTCGCGGAGGTCTTCCGGGCGGGCATCGAGTCGGTCCACCCCTCCCAGCTGGCCAGCGCCGAGACGCTCGGGCTGACCCGGGCCCAGACCATGCGCCACGTCGTGGTGCCGCAGGCGGTGCGTCGCGTCGTACCGCCCCTGCTCAACGACTTCGTCTCCCTGCAGAAGGACACCGCCCTGGTCTCGACCGTCGGCATCTTCGACGCCGTCTTCGCCGCCCGCGACTACGGCAGCTACAACTTCAACGACACCCCGCTGGTCGTGGTGGCGCTCTTCTTCGTGGCCATCACGATCCCGCTGGCGCGGCTCACCGACCACCTGCAGAAGCGGGTCGCCGAGCGGGAGCGGGCGGGAGCGCGATGACCGGCGAGACAACCGGGGGAGCGAGCGCGCTGCTGCGGGTCCGCGGCCTGCGCAAGGCCTACGGCGACCGCGTCGTGCTGCACGACATCGACCTCGACGTGGCGGCCGGCGACGTGGTCTGCCTGATCGGCTCCTCGGGGTCGGGCAAGTCGACGCTCCTGCGCTGCCTCAACCTGCTCGAGGAGGTCGACGACGGGCTGGTCGAGCTCGACGGCGTCGACATCTCCGACCCGCGCACCGACCGCCGCGCGGTGCGCGCCCGGATGGGGATGGTCTTCCAGGCCTACAACCTCTTCCCGCACCTGAGCGTGGTCGACAACGTCACCCTGGCTCCGCGCAAGGTGCACGGCGTCGGTCGCGGGGAGGCCGAGGCCCGCGCCCGCGAGCTGCTCGACCGCTTCGGGCTGGCCGACAAGGCCGACGCCCACCCCGACCGGCTCTCGGGCGGCCAACAGCAGCGGGTCGCGCTGGTCCGCGCGCTGGCGCCGAGGCCGGCGCTGCTGCTCCTCGACGAGATCACGGCGGCGCTCGACCCCGAGCTCGTCGGCGACGTCCTGGGCGCCGTGCGCAGCCTCGCCGAGGAGGGGACGACGCTGGTGCTGGCGACCCACGAGATGTCGTTCGCCCGCGACGTGGCCACGAACGTCTGCTTCCTCGACGGCGGCCGGATCCTCGAGCAGGGCCCGCCCGAGGAGATCTTCAGTCACCCGCGGGAGGCGCGGACGCGGCAGTTCCTGGAGCGGGTGCTGACAGAGCGCGCCTGAGGCCGCCATGATCGGGTCGGCGTCCACCGGCGCCGGGCACACGACCAGGGGGCCACCATGGCGTACGACGAGGGGCTCGCGGCGCGGATCCGCGAGGCCGTGGAGCGGGCGACCGAGGCCGCCGCGGCTTCCGCCACCGGCGGGGTCGAGGGCCGCGAGATCAAGATGTTCGGCGGGCTCTGCTGGACCGTGAACACCCACATGGCGGTCGGCGCCGGGGGGCAGGACCTCATGGTCCACGTCGGTACCGACGGCGTCGCCGCCGCGCTCGAGCAGGGTGCGCGCCCCGCGACGATGGGGGAGCGGACCATGGGCGGGGTGGTGCTCGTCGCCGCCGAGGACCTCCCCGACGCCGCCGCCCTCGACGCCTGGGTGCGGCCCGCCGTCGAGCGGGCGCTGGCCCGTCCGCCGAAGGGGGAGCGGTCGTGACCGGCCCGTTCGCCCGCGCGTCGGCGGCCCTCGCCCACGCCGTCGACCCCGTGCGCCGCGCCTACCGCGCCAGCGGGGCCGACCGCCCCTTCGGCGACCCGCTGCCCGCGCACGGGGTGGCGATGGAGGGCTACTTCTGGCGCTTCACCGACCCCGCGACGGGCCGGGTGGTGATCGCGCTCGACGGGATCAACCGCGAGCACCACGGCGAGGGCGGGACGTGGTCGACCCTCGGCCTGGCCGCGCACCCCCACGGCTTCCTCCGCACCGTCGAGCACCCGGTCGGCCACGCCGACCCCGACCGGCTCGGCGTCACGTCGGGGACGGCGTTCCGCGGGACCGCCGACACCCTGCGGGTCGACCTCGGCCCCGACGCCCGCCTCGACGTCGAGGTGCGGCAGCCCGTGCCGTGGCCGCGCCGCAGCTTCGGCGGGTCGAGCGTCTTCCAGGCGGTGCCGGGGCTCAACCAGTACTGGCACCCGTGGCTGCTGGGCGGCGCCGCGCACGGCCGCGCCACCGTCGGCGACGAGACGTGGGAGCTCGACGGCTGGTCGGTCTACACGGAGAAGAACTGGGGCAAGGGCGGCTTCCCCGACTCCTGGTGGTGGGGGCAGGCGCAGGGGTTCGCGGAGCCGGCGGCGTGCGTCGCCTTCGCCGGGGGCGAGGTGTACGCCGGCCCGTTGCGCACCACGGTGACCGCCCTGGTCGTGCTCCTGCCCGACGGCCGGGTGCTGCGCCTCGGCGACCCCCTGGTCACGCCGGTGCACGCCGAGGTCGGCGACGAGCGGTGGGTGCTGCGTGGCCGCAGCCTCCGCTGGCAGGTCGACGTCGAGGGCACCGGCGACCTCCAGCACGCCCACGTGCTGCCGGTCCCGCTGCCCTTCGAGCGACGCAACGTGCCCGGCGCGATCGAGCACCTCGGTGCCTCGATGACCGTCTCCGTCCGCGAGCGGGGGCGGCTGGTCTGGGAGGGCCGCTCCGAGGTCGCCGCCCTCGAGCACGGCGGCATCGACCGGGCCCGCGCCGAGGTGGCCCGTCGCGGGCACGGCCCCGACGCCGTCGACGCGCCCCCGCGCTCGCGCTCCTGAAGCCTCCGGGGCGCTGCTCCGAGGAGGCCCCCCGTCAGCGGCGGCCCCGCCCACGGCCGGGCTACGTTCGACGGACAGGCCCGGCTCGGCGGGCCCCGGGCGGGAGGAACGCGCATGCAGCACCCTCAGGAGCACCCCAGGGAGCACCCCACGGATCGGCCCGGCGACCACCACGACGTGCTGGTCGTGGGCGGCGGCAACGCCGGGATCTCGCTCGCGGCGCGGCTGCTGCGCGACGGCGCCGGCGACGTCGCGGTGGTCGAGTCTGAGGCGGTGCACCGCTACCGCCCGCTGCTCAGCTATGTGGCCGCGGGCGAGGCGACCATGGCCGACCTGGAGCGGCCCGCCGCCGACGTGATGCCTGGCGGCGTCACCTGGATCCCGGAGCGGGTGGCCGCGGTCGACCCCGAGGGGGCCGACGGTCCGGTCCTCACCACCGCCTCCGGGCGCCGGATCTCCTGCACCACCCTCGTGCTCTGCCCCGGTCTGGAGGAGGACTGGGAGGCCACCCCCGGACTGCGGGAGGCCTACGCCGCCGGGTGGGCGGGCTCCTCGTTCGTCGTCGAGACCGCGCCGCGGGTCTGGCCGGCGCTGCGCGACCTCACCTCCGGCCGCGTCCTCTTCACCGTCCCGCCCGAGCCCGCGCCCTGCGGGGCCACGGCGCTCAAGCCGCTGCTCATGGCGTGCGACCACTGGCAGCGGGCCGGCGTGCTCGGCGACCTCGACGTCGTCCTGGTCCTGCCCGGCTCCTCGCCGCTGGTGCTGGCCGAGGCCGACGCCGAGCTCGACCGGGTGCTCGACTCCTACGGCGTGCGGGTGCTGCGCGAGGCCCGGGTCACCGGGCTCGAGGGGCGCGCGGTGCGGGTGGCGACCGCCGCCGGGGAGCAGGTCGTCGACGACGTCGCGTTCGCCCACGTCGTCCCGCACTACCGGGCCGCGGCCTGGGTCGCCGAGGCGGGACTGTCGGGCAAGGACCCCGCCGGACGGGTCGAGGTCGACCCCAGCACCCTGCGCCACCCGCGGTACCCGCAGGTCTGGGCCCTCGGCGACGCGGCCGACCTCGGCATCCGGCCCTCGGGCGGGGCGCTGCGCAAGCAGGTCGCCGTCCTGGCCCCCAACATCCGGGCGGTGAGTCGCGGTGGTGCGCTCGAGCGGTACGACGGCTACACGGTGATGCCGGTGACCACCGGGCGGCGACGGCTCATGTTCGTCGAGGTCGACCGCGCCGGTCGTCGGGAGCCGACGGTGCGGTTCCCCGACCTCGTCCGCCCTCGACGCACGTCGTGGTGGGTCGACCGCCACGCCCTGCCGCAGACCTACTTCCGGAGGATCCTCCGCGGCAAGGTGTAGCCGTCCCCGATCTGGCGAAAACGCCGCGGGAGGCCCCCGTGGCTCATTAGCATGCGTGGCACCGTCGCACGAGTGACCGTTTCCAGGGGGAGGTCGGGACTCGCCCCACCCCCGACGGCGCAGGCGGCTGCCCGACGGAGGGCACGCGCCTGCCCTCCGACGAAAAGGATCGTCAACCCCGTGAGAACGCTCAAGTCCAAGGCCGTGCGGACGGGCCTCGTCGCCGTCGCGCTCGCCGCGACGGTCGCCGGCACTGCCACCGCCGCCACCCAGCTCGACCGCAAGCCCACCCGGCAGACGATCACCGTCTGCGTCGGCTCCCAGCTCAACCACCTCCGTCTCGTGCCCAACGGCACGACGAAGTGCGGCAAGGGCGAGCAGCTGCTCACCTGGCAGACGACCGGGAAGAAGGGCAACCCCGGCAAGCGGGGCGACGACGGCTCCAGCGCCTACGAGCTGGCCGTCGAGCGTGGCTTCGGCGGCACCCAGGAGCAGTGGCTGGCCTCGCTGCGCGGTCAGGACGGCGCCACCGGCGCCCAGGGACCCGCTGGCAAGGACGGCGCCACCGGCAAGGACGGCGCCACCGGCAAGGACGGCGCCACCGGCAAGGACGGTGCAGTCGGTCGTGACGGCGCGGCCGGCCGGGACGGTGTCGACGGCCAGAACGGCGTCGACGGTCAGAACGGTGTGGACGGGCGCGACGGCGTCGACGGCCGGGACGGCGTCGACGGTCGGGACGGCGTGGACGGGCGCGACGGCGTCGACGGCCAGGACGGCGCCACGGGCGCCACGGGCGCGACGGGCCTCACCGGTGCCACGGGCGCGGCCGGGGCGACGGCGTACGAGATCGCGGTCTCCTACGGCTTCCCGGGCGACGAGGCGGCGTGGCTCGACTCGCTCGTGGGCGCCCCTGGCGCCGACGGCCGGGACGGCCTGAGTGCCTACGACATCGCCGTCACCCAGGGCTTCGTCGGCACCGAGGCGCTCTGGCTCGCCTCGCTCAAGGGCGCGGACGGCCAGGACGGCGTCGACGGGATCAACGGCACCAACGGCACCAACGGGCTGAACGGCATCGACGGCATCGACGGCATCGACGGCATCGACGGCACCAACGGTCAGGACGGCGCCCAGGGTCCCGCGGGGCCCGCAGGTCCCCAGGGTCCGCAGGGACCGCGCGGCGAGACGGGTCCCGCGGGTCCCCAGGGGGAGACCGGTCCCGCCGGCGCCACCGGTCAGACCGGCCAGACCGGCCCGATCGGCCCGATGGGTCCTGCGGGCGCGGGGAGCTACACGGTCCGCGACGGGCAGGGTCGGGCGCTGGGCAGCACGGTCTCCCTCGGCCAGTACGGCGCCACGGTCATGACGTCGACCGGGCACCTGATCGACGTGGGCTGGGACGGGTCGCTCTACCCGTCGCAGACCTGGTACTCGGGTGCCAGCTGCACGGGTACGCCGTTGCTGAACGCAGGCGGACCCGACGGCGGCGCGATCTACGCCAAGCTGGTCGTCTACCTCGGGACGCCCAACACGCTGGCGGTCCCGGACGTGGCCGCCGGGGCGGTCTCGGCGGACCCGACGTCGTTCGGCGTCGGGTCGATCGACAACCCCACCTGCGGTCCCGCGAGCGGGACCATGCACGGGTGGCGTCTGAAGGCGACCACCACCGCAGCGGTCGGCCTGCCGCCGCTGGCCGGCGCCGGCCGGTTCGCGACGCCGCTCTCGGTGTCGTGACCCACGCCTGAGGGCACAGCACGACGACGGGCCCGTGGCCCCGCCTCCCGGCGGGACCGCGGGCCCGTCCGTCCCTCGTCGCCCGCGCTCAGTGCGGAGCGAGGTGCTCGGCCAGCGAGGCGCCCCAGGCGCGGGCCCGGTCGAGCTCGCCCTCGAGCAGCGGGCCGGCCATGTCGTCGACCCAGAAGCTCTCGACGTCGACGAGCCGGCCGAGGTGGTGGCGCCGTACCTCCTTGGCGGCGGCCTTGGCCGCCGACCCGGGGAACCGCCGTACCTTGGCCACCCGGGTGTCGAAGGTGGCGACCGCGAGGCGGTCGTGGCTCGGCAGCGCGTCGAGCCACTCCCGCAGGCCGCGCGCCTCGTGGCCCGGCTCGGCGCCCTTGGTGACGGCGTCCCGGCGGGTCGAGGCCCGCGACATCGAGAAGGCGTGCGTCGGGCCGCCCGCCACCAGCAGGTCGACCCCGTGGGGGAGCGGGCTGGGGGCCCGGGCGACGTCGAGCACCTCGACGTCGCCCACCCGCTCCCGCAGTCCCTCGGCGACCGCCTCGGCGACCGCGCGGGTGTTGCACCACATCGACTCGTGGACCACCAGCGTGCTCATGACAGCTCTCCTTCCTGCGCGTTCTCCCGGGAGGCGGCCCGGACGGGCACCGCCACGAGCAGCCCGCCGACCAGGAGCATCAGCGCGGCCGTGACGAGCAGGACCGCCACCACGGTGGCGATCCCCGGCAGCTCGGCGCCGACCGCCACGTCGGCGGCCACGCCGGCGGAGCCGTCGGCGTCCATCACGACGACGGTCCAGTCGCCGTCCTCGAGCGGCCAGGTCACCCGGACGTCGTCGACGCCCGATCCCTGGGCGACCCAGAACCCGCGCCCGGCGGGCGCGGCGGGGGCGCCGCCCTCGGTGCTGCGGTAGACGGGGTCGCCGTCGCGCAGCTCCAGCAGGGTGTCGTGGCGTACGCCGTCGAGGAAGCGCGCCGCGTCGGCGGCCGGGGCGACCCCGACGAAGAGCGGCTCGCCGTCGAGGCTGTCGACGGTCAGCCGGACGTCACCGACCAGCCGGTCCGGCAGGAACGCCGCCGGCCCGTCGAAGCCGTCGCTGTGGACCTCCAGGTCCTCCGAGGCGATCGCGAAGGCGCCCGTGGTGAGCTCCTGCGCGGGGCTCATGAGGAAGCCGTCGGAGTCCCGCGCGATCTGGTCGGCCACGGCCAGGGCGGCGCCGGTGCCCGCGGTCCCGAGGGCACCGAGGACCAGCAGCGAGCCGAGGACGAGCGAGACCACCCGGCCGGCTGTCCACCCGGAGCGTGGCGCGCCGAGGGGGGCGGCCGGTGCGGTGCCCGGTCCCGTGACCGGTGCCGTGACCGGCGGCGCGACGGAGGCGGCGTCCGGCGGAGCGGCCGGTCCCGTGCCGCTCGGCGGCCCGGTGCGGACGGCACCCTCGTGCCCGCCCTGGTCGAGGCTGAACGGCGGGTAGCGGTCGGTCATCAGGGCGACGTAGCCCGCGACCCGGAGGACCCAGCGGTTCAGCCCCAGGACGAGGTCGAAGAGCCGCTGCGGGTAGCGCCCGGTGAAGAGGAGCGTCACGCCCGCCACCAGGACCAGGATCCCGATCAGGCTGAAGGTCAGCCGGGGGTCGTCGTCGGCCCCCTCGACGCCGTACCCGACGCCCCCGACGAGGAGCGCCAGCACGAGGTAGTGGGGGATCGCCAGCAGCCACCACTTGACCAGCACCAGGCCGCGGGAGAGCCGCTCGGGGCGGTCGACGCTCAGGTGGGCGGGGTAGTCGGGCACCTCGGCGAGCGTGAAGGGCGGGTAGCGGTCGGTGCCGAGCGCGCCGTACGCGTAGTAGGCGACGCGCCAGGTCCAGCGCAGCACCCCGACGTTGAAGTCGAAGAGCGCGCGCGGGTAGCGACCGGTGAACAGGATGCTGAAGAACGCGAGGAGGCTCGCGACCGCGAAGGCGGGCCACAGGAAGGCCAGCACCAGGTAGTGGGGGATCGCGAGCAACCACTTGACGAGCCAGAGGCCACGACTCAGGCCTGGGTCGAGCTCCGCCTCGACGTGGACGGGGTAGACGGTCGGTGCCGTCGTGGGGGTGTTCATGTCCTTTCTCCTGACCGACTGGGCCCGCGACCCGTCGGCGACGGGTCAGGGGTGGGTGTCGGGGGGAGGACCGGGCGCTCGGCGACGTTCCCGGACCGGACCCGGCGAGGGCCGGCCCGGCTGTCGCATGGCCGTGCGTGCACGGCAGGCCGTGGAGGTCGTCTCCCCTCACCTCCCATGCTCCTCCGCTGGGCCGGGACCGCAAGGGTCCAAGGGCAGGAGAGGGCGTCTGCTCGGTCACAGCCACGACGACAGCCGTGACCGAACCCGCCTCACGCGCGTCGGGCGGTCCCGTCCGCGATCTCGACGACGACCTCGACGAGCTCGTCGAGGACCGGCTGCCGGTCGGGGGTCCGGTCGGTCACGCCCGGCGGCGGGTCGTCCATGAAGGCGAAGTGGCCCGCGCCGTCGGCGACCCTCAGCTCCACGGGCACGTGTGCCCGCAACGCCTCGGCGAGCCGGGTGACCCCGTCGGCCGGGGTGACGTCGTCCTCGGCGGCGGCCCACACGAGCGCGGGCACGCTGACGCGGTCGAGCGCGCCCGGGGCCCGGAAGAAGCCGGTGGCCGGAGTCAGCAGCACCAGGTGGTCGAGCGCGGGCAGCAAGGCGACCTTCACCCGGTCCTTCTGACCCAGCCAGAGCTCCCCACCGGCGAGGGCGAGCAGGGTGGTGGCGCCGATCGAGTGGCCGACGCCGACGACGGGAAGGTCCTCGCGCCCCGCCTCGGCGAGCGTGCCCGTCAGGGCGTCGGCCAGCCGCCGGGCCCGCGCCGAGAGCTCGTCGGCGGTGGGGAAGGAGGAGGCGAGCCGCTCCGACGGCGGTGCCACGACGAGCAGGCCGGCGGCCGCCAGCCGCTCCAGGGTGGGCGCGTGCCGTCCCGGGTCTCCCGCGGCGCCGACCGCGAAGAGGACGACGGCCCGGGGCTCGCCCTCGGGGCGCATCAGCAGCGTCCCCATCAGGCGACCTCGCGGGCGACGTACTCCGGGTGGCCGTAGCCGCGCAGCCGGCGGCGCAGCGTCGCGACGACGTAGCGGTCGACGACGGGCGCCAGGGCCCGCACCTTCGAGAGGCGGCGCACCAGCAGCACCCGGCCCAGCAGGAGGGGCAGCATCGGGGTGGCGCGCAGCCGGTCGGCTCGCGTGATCCGGACGCCCATCCGGGCGGCGCGCGCCTCGTCACCCTGCAGGAACGCGCGGACGAAGGTGATGGTGGAGAAGGAGCGCTCGAAGCGCTCCACCGTCCGGCCCCAGCGGCCGGCGTCGGGGTGCAGCCGGGCAGCAAGCGTCGAGCGGACCAGGGCGCCGCAGGTCTCGTCGTCGAAGGCGCTGCGCAGGGTGGCGGCACGTGCCTTGAAGACGCGGACGACGCCGTGCGGGTCCTGCGGCAGCAGCTCGGGCGGGAGACCCAGCAGGAAGCAGCGGTAGCGGGCCAGCTCGATCATCGCCCGCTCGCGCTCGTCGAACTCGTCGCGGCCGTCGCGGATCGCGGCGACCGAGATGAGGAAGCTGTTGATCAGCCCGGCCGGCATCTGGTCGACCTGGGGGATCGGCGGGCCGTGGGTGTCGTGGTTCCACCTGCCGGAGCGGACGGCGTGCACCCGCACCGCCGAGTGCATGAGCCGCACCATCGCGGCGGCCTCGAAGCCGGGGCCGTGGCGTCGCGTCCCGCCGGGCAGCACGGTGGCGGCGAAGAACGACGCGGTCTCCTTCACCCGGCGCGCCGACGTCTCGCCGGTCAGCGCCCCGGTGAGCGCCATCGGGAGGGCGGCGTAGGCGTTGAGGAACGTCGCGAGGAACGCGCCGCGGATGACGAACGGCGTGAGCAGCGCGGCGTCGATCCGCTCCCAGCGGGCGCCCTCCTCGACGAGCGCGAGGTCGACCCAGTCGGGCGTCTCCTCCAACGAGGCGAGGAAGGCGCGCAGCTCCGCGGGCGCGTCGGGGACGGCGTCGATCCCCCTCCGGCAGGCGGCGCGGAGCATCGCCACGACCTGGGTCATCCCGAGGTCGCGGACCCGCATCGCGTAGGAGTCGGCCACCACGTCGCCCAGCCGCGTCGCCGTCACCATGAGGTCGACCAGCGCGGTGTCGGCGAGCAGCTCGGCGCGGTCGGCCCCCTTGACGTCGTCGAGGTCGCTGGGGTCGTCCATCGTGAGCGCGAGCCGCTCGGGGAGGTGCTCGGGGTGGACGGCGGCGTACAGGTCGGGCAGCAGCTCCCGCTGCCGCAGGACCCGCTCGGCCAGTGCCTGGTGACCCATCGGGGCTCCTTCTCGCGCGGTTGTCCCCAGCCTAGGCGGAGGGGTGGCGCACGTCACCGCGCGGAAGCCTCAACCCGGGGCCCGCGGGACCGATGGAGGCTTGTCGCACCGTTGCGACGCCCGCTCGATCGTTCCGCCCGCACCTGCCCAGAAGGCCCCGCCCGTGTCCCCGCTCGTGCTCCTCGGAGCTGTCGCCACCCTCCTCTCCACCGTCACCCTCCTCCCGCACCTCGTCCACGCGGTCCGCGCCGGCCGCCCCGGTGGCTCCACCTCGGGCTGGACCCTCGGCTTCCTCGCCTCGCTCGCGTGGTTCGTGTACGGCGTCTGGGTCGGCGACCTCGTCGTCGCCGCGCCCGGCTTGGTCACCCTGCCCGTGGGCGCGGCGCTCGCCGTGTGGTGCTTCGTCGCCTCGCGCCGGTCGGCGGCGTGCCCCGAGCCGTTGCCGCTGGCCGCCGCGCTCGCCCCCGCGCTGGTCTCGGTGCCGGCGCCGCGCGTCGAGCTGGGGGACACTCTCGAGCTCCCGCGGATCGCCTGACTCAGCGGTCGGCGATCACGAGGCCGCGCTCACGGAGCAGCGTCGCGTGCACCTCGGGCACTGGACCGTAGAGGACCGCGTCCTCGACCTGCGTGAACCGGCCCAGGGTCTCCCGGGCCAGCACCACACCTGCCGCGACGTCGGCGGGAAGGTCGCAGATGCTCTGCAGCTGCTCCTGCGTCGCCGTGTTGAGGTCGAGCAGGCCGCCGTCGTCGTAGACGTGCCTCGACTGCGGCTGGCCGATCCCGAGCTCGCGGGCCATCAGCGGGTCGCGCTCGGCGAGCCGACGTGCCTCGGCGCGCTTGCGCCGCGCCTCCAGCACGGTGCCCTTGGCCTGCACGTTCGGGCTCAGGGTCGGTTGCACCCCGCCGGGCCGGTACACCGCGCGCCGGAGCCCCACGAGCAGGACGGTCGAGACGACCATGACGCCGAGCAGCAGGACTCCGCCCACGTCGGAGAGGAAGCCGGTCGGGGAGCCGGTGGCGTCCTCGGGGGAGAGGATGATCAGGGCTGCGCCGAGCAGGCTCGTGGCCGCGACCCCGGCGCCGATCCGGCGCAGGTCGGGCCGCCCGAGCCGGGAGGCCGCGTGGAAGAAGGGGACGGCCGCGAACAGGCCCATCGTCAGGAGCGGCACGAGGATGTACCACCGACCTGAGCCCGAGGCCGGCGACTCGACGGGTGGAGGCGGCGGACGGTACGACGGCGGTGGCGGCGCGCCGTACGACGGTGGCGCCGGTGCCTGGGCGCCCCACGCCTGACCGTCCCAGTAGCGCTGCTTCGAGCCGTCGTGCGGATCCGGGTACCACCCGGCGGGCTGCGCGTTCATCTGATCCCCCGTCGCGAGCCTGCGGTTGACCGCCCGCAGGTGGCCTGACCCTACAGACGTCGGCGCTCGGCACGGGGGGTGGTCGGTGGGCAGGTGGACCGAGCTCCTTCTGACGATCTAGTCGAACTCCTCTGCCGGGATGTTCACTCGGAAGATCGTGGGCGTGGCGTAGTGGATCGCGACACTTGGATCGACGTCGTGCAAGGTTGGCGCGTCGAGAGCGCTGGTCACGATCACCAGTCGCCAGGCGGGATCCTCTTCCGCGGCCCGCAGCTCGTTGGCCGTGACGAAGCACTGAGTCAGGGTGCCTGAGACCCCCTTCACCTCGAGGTGGTGGATCTCGGAGCCACGGGTTGCGGTCAGGTCCCAGCCGATCTTCTGGGTGGAGACGTCCTCGACGTCCCACCCCTCGCGCTCGTACGCCTCCTCGACGTGGCGCACGGCTGCGGTCTCCACACGCTTGTTCTGCTCGGCGGATCCGAACCCCGCCCCCACGGGTCGTCCCCGGTTGTCAAGGGTGATGGTCACCTCCGCCTCGTCGATCGACGAAGCCGATCGGCCGGTCTCAGGTGTCGGGTCTTCGCCCTGTTCGTGTCGAGCGCTGTGCCTGTTCCAGACCTGCTGCAGCAGGTCACCTGAAGCACCGGTGACCTCGCGGCCTGAGAAGTAGACCTGCTTCCACGGGAACTCTGGCACTTCCTGCTCCAGCACGTCGGTCGTGAGCATGTCGTCCATCCGGACAGCCCGGTCCCACGCCACGTCCACGTATTGCGCGACGGCGCCCGGATCCCTCCAGTGCTCCCCGGGGACTGGTGAACCCAGGATCGTTCCGGATGCGAGGACTCCCGTGCCGTGCGTGCCTTGTCGCAGCAGGTAGGCGACATCCCCCTCGCGGATTCCGTGGCGTCGACGGCCCACGGACCAGCGGCCCTCCACCGGTCTGCGCGACACGTCTGCGACGAAGTCGTCCCACTGACGGGGCGTGTACTGGGCGTCGTTGTCCCGCCCCGGGTTCCAGGTGAGGAGGACGTGCTTCGTGGCTACCTCGTCCTCCTTGATGTTGGGCTCACGCAACAACCGGAAGGTTCGCGTCCCGAGCCGCTCCGCCCAGCCCTCGGCCTCGAGAAGCTCGTGCACTTGGCTGCGCAACGCGTCATTCGCCGGAAGCGTGACCCCGGACTCTGCCGGCGTGCCTGCGAGTTCGGCGATGAGCCACTTCAGTGCCTCCTCGCCGCTCGACACGTAGAGGCGGGTCCCGTCTTCGTCCCCGGATGCCGCATGCCACATCAGGAAGTAGACCTCGTCGAAGTCCAGCTCGTAGCCATGGGAAGTGAGAAGTGGCGGCATGGCGGCCACGGTAGTGAAGGATCCGGGACGAGGTCGGCGCTTCGAGGAAGAGGAGCCACGGGGACAGTCGCTGCGGGCTGGCGAACCCTCGGACCCCCGGCCCATCCCCCTTTTGGGCGATGGACGGACGACCCGACGGCGAGGATCGTGCCCCGGAAGGCCGGTCTCGCGGGGAGCCGGCACGACCTGAAGGGGGAGCCATGTCCCGACATGGAGCCATCGCCTCATCGTTCGCACTCGCTCTGCTGGCCGCGGGCCTCACCGTCGCGCCCGCGCAGGCGGACGACGGGGACCGCGCGGCCGCGCCCAAGGCGACCACCCTGGCGAAGGGGCTGCTGAGCCCGCTGAGCCTGGCGGTCTCCGAGGACGGCACCGTCTACGCCGCGCAGAACTTCGCCGGCATGCTCATGAAGATCGCGTCGGGCGGCAAGTCCGTGCCGGTCTACCAGGCGAAGAAGAAGGGCACCGAGGTCGGCGCCGTCTCCGAGCACCGCGGCTCCCTCCGCTTCGCCACGACCAAGGGCCGCAAGGCACTCCTGTGGGGCGTCGGGGGCAGCGGCAAGGCCGTGAAGCTGGCCGACCTGGGCGCCTTCGAGAAGAAGAAGAACCCCGACGCCGACGTGGCCTACGGCTTCCAGGGCCTCGACCCCGCGTGCGCGGCGCAGATCCCCGAGGAGATCCCGGCGGCCTACACCGGCATCGTGGAGTCCCACCCCTACGCCACGGCGATGCGCCGCGGGACGACGTACGTCGCCGACGCGGCCGGCAACGACATCGTCGAGGTCACGCCGAAGGGCAAGGTCAAGGCGCTCGCGGTGCTCCCCGCCGTCCCGGTCGTGGTCACCGCCGAGATCGCGGCGGGATCCCAGATGCCCGCCTGCGTGGTCGGCAAGACCTACAACTTCGAGTCGGTGCCGACCGACGTCGAGCTCGGCCCCGACGGCAAGCTCTACGTCTCCACCCTCACCGGTGGTCCGGAGGACGGCAGCACCGGCGCGCAGTCGAAGGTCTACCGGATCAACCGGAAGACGGGGGCGACCAAGCTCGTCGCCGAGGGCCTGATGAGCGCCGTCGGCCTCGCCGTCGCCCGCAACGGGGACCTCTACGTCTCCCAGCTCTTCCCCGGCCAGGTGTCGCGGATCAAGAAGGGCTCCTCGGTCGCCAAGCCGTGGTTCTCGGCCAAGATGACCGGGGACGTCGAGTGGTCGCGCCGCGGCCTCCACCTCACCACCGACGTGCTGCCGCCCGAGAAGGGCAAGCCCAACGGCAAGGTCGTCCACCTGAGGTAGTCGTCCGGCCGGAGGGGGCGAACGGGCGTGTGGCCCGTTCGCCCCCTCTTTCCGTCGGCACACCTCGATCGAGCAGGCGCGCCTGAGGTCGGTCGAGCACAAATGGGGGAAGGTCCCTCGTTCGGTGAACAGGACAGGTCCTGCCCGTCACCATCGAGGGGAAGGCACCATCCACTCTTCGGGGGAAAGCATGAAGAAGATCGCTCACGCATTGGCCGCCGCTTCACTCGTCGTCGTTGCTCTGACGGGGTGCGAGATCGAGGAGGACGGCTCCACCGCCGCCGACCGCGCGGAGGTGAACAACAAGTCCGCTGGGCAGACGGCCAAGGGGCAGAAGCCGGAGAAGAAGTCGAAGAAGCCTCAGGGGCCTCAGGAGAACGTGGCCCAGGAGAGCGCTCGGCGCTCTGCAGAGAACTACCTGGACACAGCGCCGTTCTCCCGCCAGGGGTTGGTCGACCAGCTGAAGTTCGAGGGCTTCTCCCAGAAGGACGCGGAGTACGGGGTGGATGCGCAGAAGGCTGACTGGAACAAGCAGGCGGCAGCCTCGGCAGAGAACTACTTGGACATGAGCGGGTTCTCCCGTCAGGGCCTGATCGACCAGCTCAAGTTCGAGGGTTACACGCAGGCGCAGGCCGAGCACGGGGTGAACGCCGTCGGTCTCTAGCGGCCACGAGCCTGCGGACGTCCGGTTTTGCCTGACTGCTCCGTGACGAGTCGGGCAAACTGCGTCCACATCACAGCCGCGGGGTAGTGCCGCGCGGGGTGGCCGCACGACCGGGGGAGGGCCGATGACGAGCACGACCACGGGGGCGGGCCGCACCCTGACGATCACCCGCGACCGCCACCGGCGGCTCCGGCGCGACGCGGTGCTGCAGGTGCTCGCGGGGCAGCCCGGCCGTCGCCGCCTCCTGCTCGTCGGGCTGGCGGCGGGGCTCGTCGGGATCGTGCTCGAGGGGTGGCTGCTCGCCGCCGTCCTGCTGGTGGCCGCGCTGCTCGCGCAGGTGCTGTGGTGGCGGCATGTCATGACCGTCTCGCTGCGCCGGGGGCTCGACGTCGGCCAGTCGGTCGAGGTCGCTCCCGGTCCCGACGGCGGGGTGCTGCTCACCGACGAGGTCGACGAGCCGCTCCTGCTGGGGCCCGGGTCGGCCCAGGTCGCGCGCTTCCGCAGCCTGCTCACGGTCTTCGTGGCCCACGGGGCGACCTTCATGCTGCCCGTCGAGCTGCTGACCGCCGACGAGATTGCGGCCCTGGAGGGCCGGCACCTGCGACCCGGCCACGGGGGAGGGGGAGCGGAGGGGCCCCGGCTGGCGCGCGAGAGCGTCGTGACCCCCGAGGTCCAGCAGGGGCTGGTCGCGGCGACCACCCACGCGATCGTGGCCTCCGCCGACTTCCTGGTCACCTGGCTGCTGGCGCCGTTCCCGGTGCTGCTCGCGGTGTGGTTCGCGACCCCCGGCACCGCGGTGGTCGTCGGACTCGCGCTGACCGCGCTGCTGCTGGGTCCCAGCCTCCTCGCGGTCCGGCGTTCGCGCGCGGCCGTGCGGGCGGCGTACCCCGTCGGGGCGGTCGTGGAGGCGGCCGTCACGGGCGACGCGCTGCTGGTCGGGATGCCGCTCGGGACGCTGACCCTCCCGTGGCGCGGCTACGCCCGCGCCCGCGTCCGCGGGCAGGCCGTGGTGCTGACGCTGCGTGGCCGGACCATGCGTCCCGACCACCTCGACGTCCTTCCGCTCGTGCTCCTCGGTGACGAGGCCGTCGTCGCTCTGGCCCGGGTGGGGGGCCGCTGAGCCTCGCCGGTAGGGGGTGTCGCGGCGGCCCGCGCGACGCCATGATGGGTCGATGACGACCGACTCCGGCGACGACCTCGAGGGCGCCACCTTCGTGCGGGCGAGCCTCAAGGGCGCGACCTTCCGCTTCTCCGACGTCAGCGGCGTGACGATGCGCGGCGTCGACTGCGGCGGCCTCGACATCGACAGCCACGACCTGGCCTTCGGCACCCTGGTGGTCAACGGGGTCGACGTGGTGCCGCTCGTCGAGGCCGAGCTCGACCGTCGGTTCCCGGGCCGGGAGCTGCAGCGCTCCCAGACGCCCGAGGGGCTGCGCGAGGGGTGGGTGGCGGTGCAGGTGGCGTGGGCCGAGACGGTCGCTGGTACGCCGCCCGAGCTGGTCGACGCCCACGTCGAGGACGAGTGGTCCCTGGTGCAGACGCTGCGCCACCTCGTGCTGGCCACCGACGCGTGGCTGGGCAGCTGCATCCTGCGGGAGGAACAGCCCTTCCACGAGGTCGGCCTGCTCTTCACCGGCGCCGAGCGGATGGGCGTCGACACCTCCCCCTTCCGCAAGGACGAGCCGCCGTACGACGAGGCCTCGCCGCGCGCGCCGACCGCCAGCAGAAGGTGACCGACTTCCTGGCCACTGCCACTGCGGAGGTGCTCGCCGAGGAGCGGGACGACCCCTGGGACTCCGGGTCCGACTGGCACCCGACCGTGGGCGACTGCGTGCGGGTGATCCTCGAGGAGGAGTGGGCGCACCTGCGCTACGTCCGCCGCGACCTGGCGTTGCTCGCCGGGCCGGCCGACCCCGCCTGACCGGACCGTCGGGCGCGTCCGGACGTCGCGCATGGGCCAGGATGGCGTCCATGCGCGTGGTGGAGGTCGACGAGCGGGACAGCGCCTGGGAGGACGACGGCCCCCGGTTCCGGGTCTACCTGCACAGCAGCGGGGAGGACGCCACCTTCGGGTCCACAGCCACCTACGACGTGACGGGCGCCGACGTGCTGCAGGTGGTCGACTGGGCGCAGCGGGTCGCGGGTGAGGACCTCACGTACGCCGTGGCGCTGGTGCGCGACGAGCCGAGGACGTACGAGGCGCCCGGGACGCCCCCCAGGCGTGGGCTGGTCTGGCTCGTCGGGAGGGACGGGAACGACGTCACCGACGACGATCCGGTCTGTGCCGACGCCCAGCGGCGGATGCTGCTGCGGCGACGCGACCCCGTCGTCGTACCCGAGGCCGACCGGGCGCCGGACGGCGTGCGCATCCCCGGGCTGCCCGGGTTCCGGACCTAGCAGTCGAGACCGGTCCTGGGATTCGGGTGCTACCGCTCGATGCGGGACAACAGCGGGATCAGCGCCGCGTTCTCCTCGCTCAAGGCAGCGACCCCCTCGCTCGCCGTTCGTGCCGTCCAGTCGCCGTAGACGTTGCTCCCGAACAAGACGCCGTCGGCCAGCGCGAACTGGTACAGCACACCAAACGGGTGTGATTCCTTGCTCGCGGTGTAGCCGAAGGTGAACGTCGTCGCCCCGGCCTGGGAGTTCGCCTCGTCGATCGCCCCGTACACCTCTGCGGAGTAGGCCACCGCGTCCGAGTACGCATCGTCGAAGACGGCGCAGCTCGCCACCGCGTCACGCAGCTCTCGGAAGGTGGATCGCGCGGCGTCGACGCTCGCGTAGCCCAAGATCTCGCGCGTGCGACTGGCCCTGTTGGTGCTGACGTGGGTGGACAGCTTGTCCTCGTACCCGGACGCGAAGAGCAAGTCCTCGTGGCAGTGCCCCTCCGGCATGGAGATGCCACCAGCCCCGGAGCTCGGTCCGTCGATGAAGCTCCTGCCGTAGGTCTCCGCCCACCCCTGGTCGAGTGGGAACCGTTCGAACCGGATGGCGTCACCGCCGTCCGTCACCCCGGTTGCCGGCGGCTCCTCCGTCGGGGAGGACGCCTCGGCGGCCGGCGTGTTCTCAGCGGCAGCGGCGGAGGTCGGTTCGACGTCGTCCTCGGACCCCGCGTGGACCGCCAGTGGGATCGCGACCGCGGCGATCACGGCAACCGCGGCGATCGCCAACCGTCCTGCGAGGTGCACGAACGGCCTGCGGCCGGTACGTCGGCCCCGGCCGCTCCCGGCCGTGCCGTCGGGGCGTGACTCCATGCTGGCCCTCGGATCCTCTGGTCAGTTCGCTGTCCCCCACTAGCCCGAGCCCCATCAGCTCCGGTGCGACGCAGCCTACGGAGGCCCGTCGTCTCCGTACAGGGTCTCCTCCGGGCGGGTCGCCCTCGCCGGGATGGGTCGAGATCGGGCACGCAGGCGTTCGGACGGTCGTGCGGCGTCGGGCGCCGGCTGTCAGAGACGACGACAGGATGGCACCGCGGTCCGTCGCAGGGAAGGCTCCCGATGGGGGATCGAGTCACCCCACTCTGGGTCTTGAACGCGTCCACGTGGCGCGGGACCGTGAGTCATGACTGACGAGAACTGTGACCACGTCTGGCAGGACCGGCTCGTTCTGGCCCGCACGGAAGGAGGGGGGACCGTGACCGTGAAGGACGGGCGCGAGTGCACGAAGTGCGGGAAGGTGGAGAGGTAGGCGCCCGGGGTCGGCGTTGCGTGGCCGCGCCATGATGGAGCGATGAGCGACGACCCCGTGCAGCGTGAGACCGAGTCGGTCTGGGACTACCCCCGCCCTCCGCTCGTCGTGCCGTCCGAGGAGCACGTGATGGTCGAGCTCGACGGGGAGGTCGTCGTGGACACGCGGCGCTCGCTGCGCGTCCTGGAGACCAGCCACCCGCCGGTCTACTACGTGCCGGCGGACGACGTCGCCGACGGCCTGCTGCGACCGGTGGCCGGCACGACGTGGTGCGAGTTCAAGGGGAGCGCGTCGTACTTCGACGTGGTCGGCCCGAGCGGCCGGGTGCTGCCGCGGGCGGCTTGGCACTACCCCCAACCCACCGCCGGTTTCGAGGCGCTCGCGGGGCATGTCGCCCTCTATGCGGGGCGCATGGACCGGTGCAGCGTCGACGGCGAGACCGTTGTCGCCCAGGAGGGCGATTTCTACGGCGGGTGGATCACGAGCCGGGTGACCGGGCCGTTCAAGGGAGCTCCGGGGACGCGCGGCTGGTGAGCGGGCCTCGTGCTCCGAGGCGTGTCAGGACCCCAGAGCCACGAGCAGCGAGCACCCTGCCAGCACGGCGCAGGCGGGCGTCATGACGGCGCGCTCGGACCGGCTCCGCGACACCGCGTTCATGACGATCCCGAGCGCGAAGTAGCCGACGAGCACCCACGTCAGGATGGTGAGCGCACCCTCCCGGCCGGTGGCCCGTGCGACGAGCACGAACGCCATGGCGGCGTAGAGCGCGACGGAGACCGCGCTGCCGAGACGCAGCCCGCGGGGGAGCACCTCGTGCTGTCCGCCCCACACGAAGCGGCCCACGGGCCGCCCTGCCGCTGCGGCGACCTGCACGACGGCGATCGCCGCCAGGACGAGGGTGGCGAGGGCAGCTGCCGCGGTGGTCACGACAGGGAGTGTCGCAGGCGGGCGCCGCTCGACCGCAGGTCGACGCGTCCTGCGCCGCACCAGAACCAACCCCTCGCGACACGCAACCTTCTGCCGACACCCGGAGTCTGGAGGGGTGAGACAGCACCGCAGGGGTGCAGGGTGAGGAGGTGGGCATGTTCTCGGCGACCGCCACGCAGTCACCCTCGTTCGAGGAGTACGTCGTCGCGTCCTGGTCGATGCTCTACCGGACCGCCTACCTGCTGGCAGGCAACCACGCGGACGCCGAGGACCTGGCCCAGCAGACCTTGATCAAGGTGCACGGCGCCTGGTCGAAGGTGAGCGCCTCGGACTCGGCGCACGCCTACGTCCGGAGGATCCTCACCAACACCTTCCTCTCCTCCAGGCGGCCCCGAGGGCGCCGGCTCGAGCTGCTGACCGACGACGTCCCGGAGTGGGGGCGTGCGCCCGGGACGACCGGGAGCGCGGCAGGAGAGCCGGGGGCGTCCGACGAGCGGATGGCGCTGTGGCCGCACGTCCGGCAGCTGCCGCCGCAGCAGCGCGCGGCACCGTGAAGTCCACGGCTCACCGGGCCCTCAAGAGCCTGAAGGCCGCACTCGAAGCGACCGAGGCCCAGACCAGGGCGACGCCCGACGGGAAGGAGGCCTGACATGTACGAGGACGTCGAGAGCACCCTGACGCGCGAGCTGCGCCAGGTCGCCGACGGCTTGGAGGTCCCACCGTTGCCCCTCCTCGCGCGGTGGTGCTGATCGTGCTCGTCACGCCGCGGGGCCTCCTGCGCGACCGGACCGGCTCGCCCCAACCCGGCCCGCAGCCGACCCAGGGGATCACCGATGACGCGACGGAGTCGGTGCCGCGGGACGTGCCAAGGGAGCCGCCGACGGTGCCCTACCTCCTCGACCGGGTCGTGCACGTGGGCGAGAAGTCGTTCCCCGGCTATGACTGGGTGGACGGTGGACCGCGAGGCTGGGTCGGGATGAAGCCCCCCTTCGTGTGGGACTGGAGCAACGGCGGAGCGCCCGATCGACTCGACGTCGCCGTCGAGCAACCGCCCGTCGTGTCGTCCAACGGCGAGTACCTCGCCTACATCTCGACCGAGGGCGAGATGAACGGGTTCGAGACGGCTCCGGACGGTGAAGGGATGGGACTGCCCGTCAAGGTCCCGGTGCGCGACGAGGACGGCGTGGGCACCCGCATCGGAGCAGTCACCGACGACGGCTGGGTGATCGCCAGTGGCAGAGGGATCGGAGTCCTGTGGCGCCCCTTCGACGGTGCCGACCCGGTCGACCTGACCCGGACAGCCCCCGGCCAGCTGGTGTGGCAGGCGACGCGGGCGGGCCTGGTGGTCGTCGACGGCAGCGGCGACGCCCGAGACCCGAGCGGCGACAACCGAGACGAGGGCGACGGCCGGGTCTACCTCGCCGACCTGACACCCGAGGGCGAGAGGGTCCCCATCGCGGACCTGCCCCACTTCGGGATCGCCGACGTCTCCGGGGAGTGGGTGGCGTGGGTGCCTGCAGAGCAGATCGCGGGTGACGTGCGGGAGTACGACGAGATCCGGGTCCGTCGCCTCGACGGCCAGGCCGAGGACGTGCTCTTGCCGCCGGCGGGATGGCGTTTCTCGAACACGCAGTTCACCTTCGAGGACACCCAGTTCCTCGTCGCCCGGGTGACCGACGGGCAGCAGCAGCGGATGGTGCGCTGCAGCCCGGCACTGCTGGAGTGCGTGCTGCTCGAGACACCGTGACGCCGCCCAAGGACGCGAGGTCGATCCGCAGCCGCTCCCCGACAGGGCGGCGACCTTGGTTCAGGGGGTCTGCCCCGAGGACAGCAGTTGGCGATTCCGGCGAACGCTGCCGGAACGACTACTACACCAGCATCCTGATCCGGGCTGATAGGACCGTACAGCGCTTCGGGCCCGGCTGACGCCGCGTGGTGGAGACTCGCTCATCGGCGGATGCGCGCATCCGGCTCGCGGCGGTATGCCGCGCCCGATGAGTGGTCAGGCATTCACCCTCCGTGCAACACGCTCCTGAACATCGCGCACGTCTGCTCCACGGCCGCCTGCGCGGCAGGGGAGTGGCGGCCCATGTCGACGAACCCGTGGATCATCCCGGAGAAGGTCTCGACCTGCACGGGGACGCCGGCGGCGGCGAGCGCGTCGGCGTACGCGGTGCCCTCGTCGCGCAGGGGGTCGAACTGGGCGACCACGACGACGGCTGGGGCTACCCCGGCGACGTCGCCGCGCAGCGGGGAGAGGCGCGGGTCGGCGGGGTCGGGGAAGTCGCCGAGGTAGTGCTGGGCGAACCAGGTCATGGTCGGCATGTCGAGGAAGTAGCCCTCGGCGTTCTCGGTGCGCGACGGCAGGTCCGCGAGCATGTCGACCCCGGGGTAGACGAGCAGCTGCCCACCCAGCTCGCGGCCCTCGTCGCGGAAGGCCTGCGCGACCACGGCCGACAGGTTGCCGCCGGCCGAGTCGCCGGCCACGGCGAGCACATCGTTGCCGCCCAGGTCGGCCAGGTGGTCGGAGGCCCAGCGCGCAGAAGCCAGCGCGTCGTCCACGGCGGCGGGGAAGGGGTGCTCCGGCGCGAGCCGGTAGTCGACCGAGACCACGACGGCGTCGCAGAGGGTGGCGATCGTGCGGCAGGTGAGGTCGTGGGTGTCCAGGTCGCCGATCACCCAGCCGCCGCCGTGGAAGAAAACGACGGTCGGCAGCTCGCCGGCGCGCGGACGGTAGAGGCGGGCGGCCAGGTCGCCCGCCCCGCCGGGCACGGTGATCTCCTCGACCTGCTCGACCGCGGGCACGCTGGCCGGGTCGCGCAGGTCGACGGTGAGGACGCGGAACATCCGGCGCGCCTCCTCGGGGGAGACCTGGTGCATCTTGGTGCCGCCAGCGTCCATCAGGGCGAGCAGCCCCGCGAGCTGCGGGTCGAGGTCGGGGTGGCGCTCAGGAGCGGTGGAGTCGGTCACGGTCTCTCCTCAGGTGAAGGCGTTGATGCCGGTCTCGGCCCGGCCGATGAGCAGCTTCTGGATCTGGCTGGTCCCCTCGTAGAGGGTCATCACGCGCGCGTCGCGCAGGTACTTCGCGGGCGGGAACTCGTCGACGTACCCCGCCCCGCCGTGCACCTGCAGCGCGTGGTTGGCGGCCCTCACGGCCGCCTCGGAGGCGTAGAGCTTGGCCTTCGACGCCGCCACCGAGAAGGGCTCGCCGCGGTCGATCAGATCGGCGCAGCGCCACACCAGCAGCCGCGCGGCGTCGGCCTCCACCGAGATGTCGGCGATCATGTCCTGCACCAGCTGGAAGGCCGCGATCGGCTTCCCGAACTGGGTGCGCGAGGTGGCGTAGTCGACCGCCGACTCCAGGCAGCCCTGGACGATCCCGACGCAGCCCGCCGCGACCGAGACCCGCCCCTTGTCGAGCGTGGTCATGGCGATCGTGAAGCCCTGCCCCTCCTCGCCGAGCAGCGCGTCGGCCGGCACCCGCACCTCGGAGAGGAAGAGCTCGGCGGTCGCCTGGCCGCGCAGCCCGAGCTTTCCCTTCACCTCGCGGGCCTCGAAGCCGGGGGTGTCGGTCGGCACGAGGAAGGCGCTGACGCCCTTGGGGCCGGGCCCGCCAGTGCGGGCGAAGACCAGCGCGACGTCGGCCCAGGTGCCGTTGGTGATGAAGAGCTTCTGCCCGTCGATCACCCACTCGTCGCCGTCGCGGCGGGCGCGGGAGGTGAGGTTGCCGGCGTCCGACCCCGTGTCGGGCTCGGTCAGCCCGAAGCAGCCGAGCAGCTCGCCGCGGGCGATCCCGGGCAGCCACCGCTGCTTCTGCTCCTCGCTGCCGAAGCCGAGGATCGACTTGCCCACCAGCCCGTTGGAGACCGAGACGATGCCGCGCAGCGCCGAGTCGGCCCGGCCCAGCTCCTCCATCATCAGCACGTAGGTGAGGTAGTCGCCGCCGAGGCCGCCGTACTCCTCGGGGATGGTCAGCCCGAAGAAGCCGAGCTCGCCCATCTTGCCGATGATCGCGGTGTCGACCGACTCGTCCCGGTCCCACTGGACGCGGTGCGGCACCGCCTCGCGGTCCAGGAACTCCCGGGCCAGGGCCCGGAAGCCCTCGTGCTCCTCGCTCAGCGACAGGTCCACGGTCTCACCCTCTCCTCATCGGTACGGCGTCAGCGCGACGTCACCGGCCGCCGAGCGCGGCCACCCGCGCCATCTCGGCCTTGGCCAGCGAGTTCTTGTGCACCTCGTCGGGCCCGTCGGCGAACCGCAGCGTGCGGATCCCGGCGAACGACGCGGCGAGCGGGAAGTCCTGCGAGAGGCCGCCGGCGCCGTGCACCTGCATCGCCCGGTCGAGGATCTCCTGGACCACCTTGGGGGTGGCGATCTTGATCGCCTGGATCTCGGTGTGGGCGCCGCGGTTGCCGACGGTGTCCATTAGCCACGCGGTCTTGAGCACCAGCAGCCGCAGCTGCTCCACCGCCACCCGCGACTCGGCGATCCACTCCCGGATCACGCCCTGCTGGGAGAGCGGGCGGCCGAAGGCGGTCCGCGACTCCGCGCGCTGGCACATCAGCTCGATCGCCCGCTCGGCCACGCCGATCGAGCGCATGCAGTGGTGGATCCGGCCCGGGCCCAGCCGCGCCTGGGCGATGGCGAAGCCCGCGCCCTCCTCGCCGACCAGGTGTTCCGCGGGGACGCGGACGTCGGTGAAGCGCAGCTCGGCGTGGCCGCCGTGCTGGTGGTCGTCGTACCCCAGCACGTGCATCGGCCGGACCACCTCGAGCCCGGGGGTGTCGCGGGGGACCAGCACCATCGACTGCTGCCGGTGCCGCGACGCGCCGGGGTCGGTCTTGCCCATCACGATGAAGACCTCGCAGTCGGGGTTCATCGCGCCGGTGATCCACCACTTGCGGCCGTTGATCACGTACTCGTCGCCGTCGCGCACGATCGAGCACTCGATGTTGGTGGCGTCGGAGGAGGCGACGTCGGGCTCGGTCATCGCGAACGCCGAGCGGATCCGGCCGTCGAGCAGCGGCTCCAGCCAGCGCTCCTGCTGGGCCGGGGTGCCGAACATGTGCAGCACCTCCATGTTGCCGGTGTCGGGCGCCGCGCAGTTCATCGCCGCGGGGGCGAGGTGGCCGCTGCGGCCGCTGATCTCGGCGAGCGGGGCGTACTGCAGGTTGGTCAGCCCGCCGCCGCGGCCGTGGCGCCGTCCTGAGCCTGTCGAAGGGTCGTCGGCGGAGACCGGCAGGAAGAGGTTCCACAGCCCGCGGCGCCGCGCCTCCTCCCGCAGCTCGGCCAGCACCGGCACGCGGCTCCAGGCGAAGGGGTCGTCGAGCTCGGCCAGCTCGGCCTCGAAGCGGTGCTCGGCGGGGTGGACGTGGGAGTCCATGAAGGTCAGCAGCTCGGCCTGGAGCTCCTTGGTGCGGTCGTCGAAGGTGAAGTCCACGGGGTTCCTTCTCTCTCGGAGGTCTCGGGAGTCGCTCAGGTGGGGGTGCCGGCGCGGCCGGTCGCGGCGGCGAGGCCGGCGGCCAGCAGGGGCTCGACGGCGTCGCCGATGGTGTCGAAGCCGCCGCCGACCGTCTGGCCGGCCTGGAAGCGGTGGTGGATCCCCTCGAGGATCACCGCGAGCTTGAGGTGGGCGAGCCCCAGGTGGAAGCCCATGTCGCCGCCGGGCCCGGCGGCCTCGCGGCCACCCGCGGCGACGTACGCCGTGAGCTGCTCCTCGGCGCTCGGGTAGCCGGGCGCGGTGCTCGCGTCGGCCACCGGCACGCCGCCGATCAGCCGCGGGAGGTTGTCGTAGACCAGCAGCAGCGCGAGGTCGGTGAGCGGGTCGCCCAGGGTCGCCATCTCCCAGTCGACGACCGCCTTGACGGGCTGGGCGTCCTCGGCGACCGCGAGCAGGTTGTCGAGCCGGTAGTCGCCGTGCACGATCCCCGCCGCACCCTCCTCGGGGACGTGCGCGGCCAGGTGGGCCAGCAACCGGTCGGCGTCGGGCAGGTCGCGGGTGCGCGACCCCTCGAGCTGCTTGCCCCAGCGGCGGACCTGCCGCTCGAGGAAGCCCTGCGGCCGCCCGAAGTCGGCCAGCCCGACCTCGGCCGGGTCGACGGCGTGCAGCGCGGCCAGCACCTCGATCATCGACCGGGCCAGGTGGGCGGTGCGCTCCTCGCCGAGCTCGCGCAGCTGCGCGGCGGTGCGGTACGGCGTCCCGGCGACGCGCTCCATCACGTAGAACTGCGCGCCCAGCACGGCGTCGTCGGAGCAGAGCGCGTAGGTCGCCGGCACCGGCACGTCGGTCTCGGCCAGCGCCGTCATCACCGTGTGCTCGCGGCCCATGTCGTGGGCGGTGGCCTGGACGTGGCCCAGCGGCGGGCGGCGCACGATCCACCACGCCTCGCCGTCGGTGACCTCGTAGGTGAGGTTGGACTTGCCGCCCGCGATGAGCCGGCCGGTCAGCTCGCCGACGCGGTCGCCCGCCAGCTGGTCGGGGCGCTGGGCGGCGAACCAGGCGCCGAACGACGCCAGGTCGAGCCCGGGGATCTCGTCGCGGCGCAGCTCCTCGCCCCCGCTCACGACGTCGCCCCCGTCGCCCCCGTCGCTGCGGTTGCCTCGTCGAGGCCCGCCTGCAGGCGGCGCATGCCGCGCAGCCAGCGCTCGTTCTGGGTGGCCCGGGCGGCGTAGTAGCCGGCCACCTCGGGGTGGGGGAGGACCAGGAAGCGGTCGTCCTCGAGGGAGGCCACCCACGCGCCGGCGACCTGGTCGGGGGTGAGCGCCTGGTCGGCGGAGAGCAGGTCCTTGAGCGGGCCCGACTCCTCCAGCATCCGGGTCTGGACGCCCTGGGGGCAGATCGCCTGGACCGTGACGCCGCGGTGGCCGTAGGTCGCCGAGAGCCACTCGGCGAAGCCGACCGCGGCGTGCTTGGTGACCGAGTACGGCGCGCTGCCGAGCATGGTGAGCAGGCCCGCCGCCGAGGCGGTGACGACGAACCGGCCGCCGCGACCGTCGGCCAGCCAGCCGGGCACCAGCGCGCGGGCGGCCCGCACGTGGGCCATCGTGTTGACCTGGATCATCCGCTCCCAGATCGCCTCGTCGGCCTGCAGGCTGTCGAGGCCGGTCTCGGCGGAGGAGTCGATGCCGGCGTTGGCCATGAAGACGTCGATCCGTCCCAGCGCCTCCAGCGAGCGGCGGACCAGGTGCTCGACGCCCTCGACCGAGGCGCAGTCGCCCGGCACCGCCGTGCCGCCGATCTCGTCGGCCACCCCCTGGGCGGCGTCGGCGTCGAGGTCGTTGACCACCACGCGGGCGCCCTCGGCGGCGAGCCGCCGGGCCAGCGCCCGGCCGATGCCGTGGCCGGCCCCGGTGACGACGACGCCGGCGTCGCGCAGCGCCTCGGCGCCCATCAGACGCCGCCGGTCAGGGTCAGGCCGCCGTCGACGACGACGGTCTGGCCGGTCAGCCAGCCGGCCTCGTCGGCGAGCAGGAAGGCGACGACGCTGCCGATGTCGTCGGGGACGCCGAGCCGCTTGAGCGGGTAGGCGGCGGCGACCTCCTCCTCGCGGCCCTCGTAGAGGGCGCTGGCGAAGCGGGTCTTGACGACCGCCGGGGCGACCGCGTTGACGCGGATCGCGGGGCCCAGCTCGACGGCCAGCGACTCGGTGAGGCTGATCAGCGTGGCCTTGCTGGCGCCGTACATCGAGATGCCGGGGGCCGGCTTGGTGCCGGCGACCGAGGCGATGTTGACGACCGCGCCGCCGTGCTCGCCCATCCAGGCCCGGTGGGCCTCCTGCACCCAGCCGAGCGCGGAGACGACGTTGGTGTCGAGGATCTTGCGGGCGACGTCGAGGTCGAGCTCGACGAGCGGCCCGTACGCCGGGTTGATGCCGGTGTTGTTGACCAGCAGGTCGAGGCTGCCGAAGGTCTCGACGGTCCGCGCCACGGCCTCGGCCCGGTGGGCCGGGTCGGCGGCGTTGCCCGCCACGGCGATCGCCTTGTCGGGCCCGCCGAGGGCCGCGACGGCCTCCTCGAGGGCCTCGGGCTTGCGGGCGGTCACGCAGACCCGGGCGCCCTCGGCGACGAGCCGCTCGGCGACTCCCAGCCCGATGCCCCGGCTCGCCCCGGTGACGATGGCGACCTTGCCGTCCAGTCCGTGCACGTCATTCTCCTGCTCGTTTCGGGTCAGGCGATTGCCACCTGACTAAGCGCTTGCTTACTCTCTCTCGCATGGCAGACGACGTCAACAGCCCGGGCCCCGATCCTGCGGGCGATCCCGCGGGGGAGCGGGTCAAGGACGCCCGGACCCGGCTGCTCGAGGCTGCCGTCCAGGCGTTCGCGGCCAAGGGGTTCCACGGCACGACGACCCGCGACATCGCCACCGCGGCGGGGATGAGCCCGGCCGCGCTCTACGTGCACCACCGCTCCAAGGAGGAGCTGCTCCACGAGATCTCGCTGGCCGGCCACCGCACCGCGCTGCGGATCTGCGAGGAGGCCATGGGGGTCGACGACGACCCGCGCGCCCAGCTGGAGCAGCTGGTGCGCGACTTCGTCCGCCACCACGCGGTCAACCACACGGTGGGGCGGATCGTGAACCACGAGCTGGCCGCCCTCGCGCCCGCGCACCGCGCCGAGATCGACGGGTACCGGCACGCGATGGACCAGCTGGTGCGCGACCTGGTCGGGCGCGGGGTGGCGGCCGGCGTCTTCCACACCGACGAGCCGGTGGTGACCGGCGCCGCCCTGCTCTCGCTCGGCATCGACGTGGCGCGGTGGTTCCGCGCCGACGCCGGGCTGAGCCCCGACCAGGTCGCGGACCACTACTGCGTGCTGGCGCTGCGCATGGTCGGGGCCAGCGGGTCCAGCCCGGGGTAGCCGTCGACGGCCCCGGCCAGCTCGGCCAGGTGCTGCTGCCCGTCGCCGAGCAGGTGGTCCAGCGCCGTGAGGTGGCTGGTGATGTTGCCGACCAGGTACTCCGCCGTCATCGCGATCCCGCCGTGCAGCTGGATCGCCTCCTGGCCGACGTGCCGGCCCGCCCGGCTCACCTGGAGCGCGGCGCGCAGCACGGCCTCGTGGGCCAGCCCGGCGTCGCTCTCGGCGACCATCATCGTCGCCCAGGCCACGATGCTGCGGGTCAGCTCGAGGGAGACGTACATGTCCGCCGCCCGGAAGTTGAGCGCCTGGAAGGTGTTGAGCGGCACGCCGAACTGCTTGCGGCTCTTGAGGTAGGCGGTGGTGGCCTGCAGGGCCACCTCCATCCCGCCGAGCGCCTCGTGGCAGGCGGCGAGCCGGCCCAGGTCGAGCACCCGCGCCAGGGCGGCGGACGCGTCGGCGCCCGGCTCGCCCAGCGGGGTGGCCGCCGTGCCCGAGAGCACCACCCGGCTGACCCGGGAGCCGTCGAACGCCGGCCCCGTGGCGCGCTCGCACGCCTCGCCGTCGACGACGAAGAGGCCCGTGCCGCCGCCAGGCAGCGCGGCGCTCACGACCAGCGTCTCGGCGTCGCCGCCCAGCACCGGCTCCTTGGCGCCGGTCAGCATCCAGCCGCCGTCGGCCTCCGCGGCGGTGACCGGGGTGGCCCCGTCGGTGTGGGCCAGCGCCAGCCGCCGCTCGCCGGCGGCCAGGGCCCCCAGCAGCTCGGCCTTCTGCTCGTCGGTGCCCGCCGCGGCGACCGCGCCGCCGCCGAGCACCACCGCGGCCAGGAACGGCTCGGGGGCCAGGACCCGGCCCACCTCGCTCGCCACCAGCCCGACCTCGACCGGCCCGGCGCCCATGCCGCCGTGCTCCTCGTCGAAGGGGAGCCCGAGGACCCCCATCTCGGCCAGCTGCTTCCAGACCGTCTCGTCGAAGCCGAGCTCGCCGCGCGCCGTGCGGCGGCGCTCCTCGAAGTCGGCGTACTTCCTGCCGAGCAGTCCCCGCACCGCGTCCCGCAGCGCGACCTGCTCCTCGTCGTGGGTGAAGTCCATCAGGTGCTCCCTACAGTCCCAGGATCGTGCGGGCGATGATCTGGCGCTGGATCTCGTTGGACCCGCCGTAGATCGACGCCTTGCGGTAGTTGAGGTAGACGGGCGCGGAGCGCCGCGCCCAGTCGGGTGCGTCGGCCTGCTCCAGCGAGCCGGGCACCAGGGCGGCGGGGCCGGCCAGGTCGACCGCGAGCTCGCTCACGGCCTGCTGCAGCTCGGTGCCGCGGAGCTTGAGCACCGAGCTGGCCGGGTGCGGCTCGCCGTCGGCGGAGTGGGCGACCACGCGCAGCGCGGTCAGCTCCAGCGCCAGCAGCTGGTTCTCCAGCTCGGCGATCCGGGCGCGGGTCAGCGGGTCGTCGAGCCGGTCGCCCGCGCGCTCCTTGGCGCTGGCCAGCATCCGCTTGACCAGGGCGACCGGGGCGACGCCGACCCGCTCGTTGCCGAGCAGGAACTTCGCCATGGTCCACCCCTGGTTGACCTCGCCGACGAGGTTCTCGCCCGGCACCCGGACGTCGGTGAACCAGACCTCGTTGACCTCGTGGCCGCCGTCGATGAGCTCGATCGGCCGGACCTCGACGCCGGGGGTGGTCATGTCGATGAGCAGCATCGAGATGCCGAGCTGCTTCTTGGCCTCGGGGTCGGTGCGGACCAGCGTGAAGATCCAGTCGCCGTACTGGCCCAGGGTCGTCCACGTCTTCTGCCCGTTGACCACCCAGTCCTCGCCGTCGCGCACCGCGGTGGTGCGCAGCCCGGCGAGGTCGGAGCCGGCGTCGGGCTCGGAGAAGCCCTGCGACCACCAGATGTCGAGGTTGGCGGTGGCCGGCAGGAAGCGCTCCTTCATCTCCTGCGAGGCGAACTGCGCGAGCACCGGCCCGATCATCGAGGTGTTGAACGGCAGCGGGGAGGGGACGCCGGCGCGGACCATCTCCTCGTGCCACAGGTGGCGCTGCAGCTCGGTCCAGCCGCGCCCGCCCCACTCGACCGGCCAGTGCGGCACGGCCAGCCCCTCGGCGTTGAGCGCCTTCTGGCTCGTGCGGATCATCTCCGCCGTCACCTCCTGGCCCTCCAGCACGGCGGTCCGGATCTCCTCCGGCACCACCCTGGTGAAGGACGCAGCCATCTCCTCGCGGAAGGCCTGGTCCTCCGCGGACAGCTCGAGCCGCATGCGCGAACCCCTCTCGTGTCGTGGAGTCTCATCATGACTGGGCACCCCACACACGACCATGGGCAGGGCGCCCAATCACCGCTGCGGTCAGCCGAGGTGGACCGGCAGCCGCTCGACGCCGTACACGATCGAGAGCTCGGAGAACCGCAGCTCGTCGGGCCCGGCCGTCACCCGCATCCGCGGGAAGCGACGGGTCAGCGCGACCAGCCCGGTGCGCATCTCCATCCGCGCCAGCTCGGCGCCGACGCAGCGGTGCAGGCCGTGGCCGAACGCCAGCTGGCCGCCGGGCGGGGCCAGCGGGTCGAAGTGCTCGGCGCCCGGGCGGAACGCCGGGTCGCGGCCGGCGCCGGAGAGCGAGACGACCACGAGGTCGCCCTCGGCCATCCGCACCCCGCCGACGGTCACTGGCCGCCGCACGAAGCGGGGGAAGGCCAGCTGCACCGGGCAGATGTAGCGCAGCAGCTCCTCGACGACGGCGTCGACCTGGGCGGGCGTCCCGGTGCGGACCAGCTCGTGGGCGACCGGGTCGCGGGCCAGCACGTAGGCGCCGAGCGAGAGCATGCTGGCGCTGGTCTCGTAGCCGCCGATGAAGACGCCGTCGGCCAGCCCGCCGATCTCGACGTCGTCCAGCTCGTCGCCGTGCTCGGCGACGATCGAGGCCAGCAGGCCGTCGGGCAGGAACGGCTCGCGCCGCTGCCGCGCGACGGTGTCGATGAGGAACTGCCGGGTGCCGGCGGCCGCGTCGAAGGAGCCGGCGCCCCCGCCGGCGAGGTCGAAGCGGGCGCTGCCGCGGCGCCGGAACTCGGCGCGGTCGACCTCGGGCAGCCCGAGCAGCTCGCAGATCACCCGGAAGGGGACGGCGAAGCCGAACCGGGAGACGAGGTCGACCTCGGGGCCGTGGGCGGCCAGGTCGTCGAGGCAGTCCTCGACCACCCGGCTGACCGCCTCGTCGAGGCGGGCCAGCCGGCGCCGCGTGAACTCGGGGGTGAGCACCTTGCGCAGCCTCGTGTGCTCGGGGGCGTCGGTCATCCCGAGCCCGCCGATCTGCTCGGCCGGCCCCTTGCCCTGGCGGCCGAAGAGGTGGCGCACGTCGTTGCCGAACGAGTGGGCGTCGGCGAGGACGGTCCGGGCCGCCTCGTGGCCGGTGACCAGCCAGACGTCGGTGCCGAGCAGCCGGGTCAGCCGGGTGACCGGCCCCTGGTCCCGGGCGGCGATGAGCGCCGGCACGGGGTCCAGCCCCTCGCGGAGCAGGGGGAACCGCCAGGCCGCGGGCACGCGCCGCAGCGACGACATGTCCAGGCCGCCCGAGCGCCGCGCCACGAGGCGGACCGCGGTGCGACGGACCCGGGAGCGCATCGACGGCAGGACGGTCATGGGCGCAAGTCCAGCGCATCTCGCGCCCCCGGCGCCTCGGGTGGTCCCCTGGTGGACACCCGGGCTCGTCCCCGAGGCTCCCGACGGGGTCCCGGCCGGGTCCCGGGGCGGAAACCCGGTGGCTCGCGGGGGCGGCGTGGAGGGATGATCACCCGCATGGGTCATGTCGACGTCGCCGGCGTCCGCTACGAGCTCCCCGACGGCCGGGTGCTGCTCGACGACGTCTCGTTCCGGGTGGGCGACGGCGCCAAGGTGGCGCTGGTCGGCGCCAACGGCGCCGGCAAGACGACGCTGCTGCGGATCGTCACCGGCGAGCTGGCCCCGCACGCCGGCAGCGTGACCCGCAGCGGCGGGCTGGGCGTGATGCGGCAGTTCGTCGGCCACGGGGGAGCGGACGAGACGGTCGCCGACCTCCTGCTCTCCGTCGCGCCCGAGCCGGTACGCCGCGCCGCGGCCGCCGTCGACGCCTGCGAGCTGCGGCTGATGGACGTCGACGACGAGGCGACGCAGATGCGCTACGCCACGGCGCTGGCCGAGTACGCCGACGTCGGCGGCTACGACCAGGAGGTCGTCTGGGACGTCTGCACCGTCCGGGCGCTGGGGCTGCCCTTCGACCGCGCCCGGCACCGGCGGCTCAGCACCCTCTCGGGCGGGGAGCAGAAGCGGCTGGTGCTGGAGTACCTGCTGGCCGGCCCCGACCAGGTGCTGCTCCTCGACGAGCCCGACAACTACCTCGACGTGCCGGGCAAGACCTGGCTGGAGGAGCGGATCCGCACCTCGCCCAAGACGATCCTCTACGTCAGCCACGACCGTGAGCTGCTCGCCAACACCGCCACCCGGGTGGTCACCGTCGAGCTCGGCGGCGCAGGCAACCTCGTGTGGACCCACCCGGGCGGCTTCGCGACCTACCACCGGGCGCGCGAGGAGCGCTTCGAGCGGTTCGAGGAGCTGCGCAAGCGCTGGGACGAGGAGCACGCCAAGCTGCGCGCGCAGATGCTCATGTACAAGCAGAAGGCGGCGTACAACTCCGACATGGCGAGCCGCTACCAGGCCGCCCAGACCCGGCTGCGCCGGTTCGAGGACGCCGGTCCGCCGACCGAGCAGCCGCGCGAGCAGCAGGTCGTCATGCGGCTGCGCGGCGGCCGCACGGGCAAGCGCTCCGTGGTCTGCGAGCAGCTCGGCCTGACCGGCCTGATGGACCCCTTCGACCTCGAGGTCTGGTACGGCGAGCGGGTCGCCGTGCTCGGCAGCAACGGCTCGGGCAAGTCGCACTTCCTGCGTCTGCTCGCCGCGGGCGGCTCGGACCCCGACGTCGGCCACCAGCCGGTGGGGGAGGTGCGCCCCGCGCCCGTGGCGCACACCGGGCGGGCCCGGCTCGGCGCGCGGGTGCGGCCGGGATGGTTCGTCCAGACCCACGACCACCCCGAGCTCGTGGGCCGGACCCTGCTGGAGGTGCTGCACCGCGGCGAGGTCGGGCCCGACGGCACCGGCCGCCAGGGGATGGGCCGGGAGCAGGCCAGCCGGGTGCTCGACCGCTACGAGCTGGCCGGCGCCGCCGAGCAGCGCTTCGAGCAGCTCAGCGGCGGCCAGCAGGCCCGCTTCCAGATCCTGCTGCTCGAGCTCTCGGGGGCGACCCTGCTCCTGCTCGACGAGCCCACCGACAACCTCGACGTGCAGTCGGCCGAGGCGCTCGAGACCGGGCTGGAGGCCTTCGACGGCACCGTGCTCGCCGTCACCCACGACCGCTGGTTCGCCCGCGGGTTCGACCGGTTCCTGGTCTTCGGCGCCGACGGGGAGGTCTACGAGTCGCCCGAGCCGGTCTGGGACGAGGGCCGGGTGGCCCGCGCGCGCTGAGCGCGGGCCACCCCAACCGGTCAGTCGGCGGTCAGTCGGCGGTCAGTCGGCTGGCAGCCGGCGGTCAGTCCTGGTCGGAGTCGAGCACCAGCGTGGCGGTCTGCTCCTCGCCGTCGCGCACGTAGGTGACCTCGACCTCGTCGCCGGGGCGGTAGGTGCGCACGGTCGCGACCAGGTCGTCGCTGCCGTCGATCATCTCGTCGTCGACGCGGGTGATCACGTCGCCCTCCTCCAGCCCGGCCACGTCGGCGCTGGACCGGGGGACCACCTCGCTGACCAGCGCGCCCATGGACGCGGGGCCCTGGCCGTCGGTGGCGTCGCCGACCGAGACCCCCATCCGGGCGTGGGTCGGCGTCTCGCCGGCGGCCATCTGCTCCACGATCGGCATGATCTCGTCGATCGGGATCGCGAAGCCGAGGCCGATCGAGCCGGCCTGGCCGCCGAGCCCCGACGAGGAGCTGCGGATGGAGGAGTTGATCCCCACCACGCTGCCGGTCAGGTCGACCAGGGGGCCGCCGCTGTTGCCGGGGTTGATCGCCGCGTCGGTCTGGATCGCCGGGTAGGTGGTGGAGTTGCCGGCCTGGTCGGAGCGCACGTTGACGGGACGGTCGAGCGCGCTCACGATCCCGCTGGTGACGGTGGCGTCCAGCCCGAACGGGGAGCCGATCGCGACCACCGACTGCCCGACCCGCAGGTTGTCGGACTGCCCGATCGTGGCGGTGGGCCGGTCGGAGACGTCCTGGGCCTGGATCACCGCGGTGTCGGTGAGCGGGTCGGCGCCGAGCACCTCGGCCTCGGTGCGGGTGCCGTCGGCGAACGAGACGGTGATGCTGCCGCCGTCGGTCGCCGCGGAGACGACGTGCTCGTTGGTGAGGATCTGCCCGTCCTCGGTCAGCACGATGCCGCTGCCCGAGCCGGCCTCGCCGCCGCCGGCCACGTCGATGCGCACGACGGCGGGCAGCACCTGCGCGGCCACGGCCTCGACGGAGCCGCTGCCGGCCTCGGGGCTCCCCTGGTCGATCACCGGGGCCGTCACGGCCCCGTTGCGCGTGGTCGCCGCCTCGTCGTCGGAGAACCACTCCTCGTGGGCGGCGGCGCCCCCGAGGCCGGCCAGCCCGCCCAGCAGCAGCGACCCGGCCAGGACGCCCGCGACCAGCGGGGCGGTGCGCCGCGTCCTGCCGGGTTCGCGGGGCGGGGGCGCGCCGTGGGGCCCGGGCCCGGCGGCCGGACCGGCACCCGGCCCCGCGCCGTACATCGGGGGGAGCGGGCGGGTGTCGTGGGGACGGGGCGGCTCGGCCGCGCCGTAGGGAGAGTGCGCCGGCTGCGGCTGCGCCTTCGGGTGCTCCTCGGGCCGGTCCGGGTCTGGGCCGGCGGAGCCGTAGAAGTGGGGAGGCGGTGTGTCGCTCATGCGTCCCACTCTGCCAAGCCACCCTGAGACGTCGGCCAAGCCGTCCTGAAATGCCGCTGAGACCGGACCGGGCGGACGAGGGGACCCCTCGTCACGCCCCGTCCGGCCTCGTCAGGCGGCCGTGCGGGCGGCTGGGCTCAGGCCCAGCGCTCGGAGGTCGGCACGTAGGTCAGGCCGCGGTCGCCCGTGTAGATCTGCTTGGGGCGCGCGATCTTCTGCTCCTTGTCCTGGACCAGCTCGAGCCACTGGGCCAGCCAGCCCGGCGTCCGGCCGATCGCGAAGAGGACGGTGAACATCTCCGGCGGGAACTGGAAGGCCTCGTAGATCAGGCCGGAGTAGAAGTCCACGTTGGGGTAGAGCTTGCGCTTGACGAAGTACTCGTCCTCCAGCGCGATCTTCTCCAGCTCGAGCGCGATGTCGAGCAGCGGGTTGGTGCCCGTGACCTCGAAGACGTCCTCGGCGGACTTCTTGATGATCTTGGCGCGGGGGTCGTAGTTCTTGTAGACCCGGTGGCCGAAGCCCATCAGCTTCTCGTCGCCGTTCTTCACGCCCGCGATGAAGTCGGCGATGTTCTCCTTCTTGCCGATCCGGCGCAGCATCCGCAGCACCGCCTCGTTGGCGCCGCCGTGCAGCGGGCCGAAGAGGGCGCCCACGCCCGCGGAGACCGCGGAGTAGGGGTCGACCTGGGTGGAGCCCACCGAGCGGACCGCGTTGGTCGAGGCGTTCTGCTCGTGGTCGGCGTGCAGGATGAAGAGCGTGTCGAGGGCCTTCACCAGGCGCTCGTCGGCCGCGAAGCTCTTCTCGCTCATCTTGAAGAGCATCGAGAGGAAGTTGGCCGTGTAGCTGAGCTCGTTGTCGGGGTAGATGAACGGCTTGCCCTGCGCGTGCCGGAAGGACCAGGCGCCGAGCGTCGGCATCTTCGCGATCATCCGGACGATCTGCATGTGCCGGTTGTCGGCGTCGGTGATGTTGCGCGCGTCGGGGTAGAACGTGGAGAGCGCCCCCACGGAGGCCATCAGCATGCCCATCGGGTGGGCGTCGTAGCGGAAGCCCTCCATGAAGGTCTTGACGTTCTCGTGCACGAACGTGTGGTACGTGATGTCGTGCACCCAGCTGTCGTGCTGGTCCCTGGTCGGCAGCTCGCCGTGGATGAGCAGGTAGGCGACCTCGAGGAAGCTGGACTTCTCGGCCAGCTGCTCGATCGGGTAGCCCCGGTACTCCAGGATCCCCTTCTCGCCGTCGATGAAGGTCACCGCGCTGCGGGTCGAGGCGGTGTTGACGAAGCCGGGGTCGTAGGTCGCGAGCCCCGGCTGGTCGTCGCCCGCCCGGATCTGCCCCAGGTCGGCGGCGCGGATGGTGTTGTCGGTGATCGCGAGTTCGTACTCCGCACCGGTGCGGTTGTCACGCACGGTGAGGGACTCGTTGGATGCGCCGGCGGTGGCCGGGGCATCGGTGGCCGGTGCGTCGGTCACGTCGGCTCCTTAGCACGTCTTGTTCACGTCGTAGGTCCTGTCCAACCTAGTCCGGGGGACCACGCGCCGGTAAGCCGGGGGTCCGCCCGCTGGGCGCCCGGGCGGTGTACGGGTGTTGCTACCCGTCGGTAGCCTGGGTGGGCCGGTCCGGCGGAGGATTTGGTCGCGGGTCCGCGGGCTGCGTAGACTGGCTCGTCGCGACTCCTGCCGCGTCCGGACCCTCGGGTCGGGATGCAGACCCGGACGCCCCGCCGATGCTCCACCCGGCGGCGAGCCGGGCAGTGTTCGTCAGAGGTCGTGGTTCCACCACCGGTCAGGACACCTCCTGCCCGGCCCTACGAACGAGAAGGTTCTCGCCGTGCGTACGTACAGCCCGAAGCCCGCTGACATCCAGCGCGAGTGGCTCGTGATCGATGCCGCTGACGTGGTCCTCGGACGCCTCGCCGTCCAGACCGCCAACCTCCTGCGGGGCAAGCACAAGCCCACCTTCGCGCCGCACATGGACATGGGTGACTTCGTCATCATCGTCAACGCGGACAAGGTTGCCCTGTCCGGCAACAAGAAGGTCACCAAGATGGCCTACCGCCACTCCGGCTACCCGGGCGGTCTCTCCGCCACGCCGTTCGGCGAGCTGCTGGAGAAGGACGCCCGCAAGGCGATCGAGAAGGCCGTCTGGGGCATGCTCCCCAAGAACCGGCTCGGCCGTCAGATGCTGAAGAAGCTGAAGGTCTACGCGGGTCCCGACCACCCGCACGTGGCCCAGAAGGCCAAGCCGTTCGAGATCTCCCAGGTCTCCCAGTAATTTTCAAGGACGAGTGAGGAATTACCGTGGCTGAGACCACCGAGAACACCCAGACCGAGGTCGAGGAGACCTACGAGACCAACGAGCAGGGCGTCGCCTACAGCTCCGAGTCCGCCCCGTCGGCCGACGCGCCGCTGCGCCCGGCGACCATCGCCCCCGCCGCGGCCACCGGCCGCCGCAAGGAGGCCGTGGCCCGCGTCCGCATCGTGCCCGGCACCGGCCAGTGGACCGTCAACGGCCGCACGCTGGACTCGTACTTCCCCAACAAGCTGCACCAGCAGGTCGTGAACGAGCCGTTCGCCAACCTGCAGCTCGAGGGCCGCTTCGACGTCATCGCCCGCATCCACGGCGGCGGCATCACCGGGCAGGCCGGCGCGCTGCGCCTCGGCGTGGCCCGCTGCCTCAACGCCGTCGACGTCGAGGCCAACCGCCCGTCGCTCAAGAAGGCCGGGCTGCTGACCCGCGACGCCCGCGTCATCGAGCGCAAGAAGGCCGGTCTCAAGAAGGCGCGCAAGGCGCCGCAGTTCAGCAAGCGCTGATCCTGCACCGTGGAGTCCTCCAAGCGACTCTTCGGCACCGACGGGGTCCGGGGCCTGGCCAACGGTCATCTGACCGCTGAGCTGGCCCTGGACCTCTCGGTGTCCGCGGCCCACGTCCTCGTCGAGCTGAAGCAGTTCGAGGGCGACGACTCGACGCGCCCGCTGGCCGTCGTGGGTCGCGACACGCGCATCTCGGGTCAGTTCCTCGAGGCGGCCGTCGTAGCCGGCCTCGCCTCCGCCGGGGTCGACGTGCTGCTCCTCGGCGTGCTGCCGACCCCTGGCGTCGCGCACCTCACCGACGCCCTCGGCGCCGACCTCGGCGTGATGCTGTCGGCCTCGCACAACCCGATGCCCGACAACGGGATCAAGTTCCTCGCGCGCGGCGGGCACAAGCTCGACGACGCGATCGAGGTCGCCATCGAGGAGCGGATGGGCGAGGCCTGGACGCGTCCCACCGGCGCGGGGGTCGGCCGGGTCTCCGTCCACCCGACCGCCGTGGAGGAGTACGCCGCCCACCTGGTCGCCACGATCGCCACCCCGCTCGACGGCCTCACGGTCGTGCTCGACTGCGCCGCGGGCGCGGCGTACGAGGCCGGCCCCCGGGCCCTGGAGGCCGCCGGCGCCAAGGTCGTGGCGATCCACGCCGAGCCCGACGGCACCAACATCAACGACCGCTGCGGCTCGACCCACCTCGAGTCGCTGCAGGCGGCCGTGCTCCAGCACCGGGCCGACGCCGGCTTCGGCCTCGACGGCGACTCCGACCGGTGCCTGGCGGTCGACCACGAGGGCAACGTCGTCGACGGCGACCAGATCCTCGCGATCCTGGCCCTGGGGATGAAGGAGTCCGGCCGGCTGGCCCGCGACACCGTCGTCGCCACCGTGATGAGCAACCTGGGCTTCGTCCAGGCGATGCGCGAGCACGGCGTGGGGGTGCGCCAGACCAAGGTCGGCGACCGCTACGTGCTGGAGGCGATGAAGGTCTCCGGCTACACGCTGGGCGGCGAGCAGTCGGGCCACGTGATCCTCAGCGACCACGCCACCACCGGCGACGGCGTCCTCACCGCGCTGCACGTGATGGAGCGGATGGCCGCGACCGGCCGCTCGCTCGCCGACCTCGCCTCGGTGATGGTGCGGCTGCCGCAGGTGCTCGTCAACGTCCCCGACGTCGACAAGGCCCGCGCCGACGACGACGCCGTCCTCGCTGCCGCGGTGGCCGAGGAGGAGGCGGCGCTGGGCGACCGGGGCCGGATCCTGCTGCGCCCCTCCGGCACCGAGCCGCTGGTCCGGGTGATGGTGGAGGCCCCGACGAGCGACGAGGCCGACGCGGTCGCCCACCGCCTCGCCGAGGTCGTGCGCCAGCGCCTCGCGCTCTGACGCATCCCGCCCACCCGGCTTGCCCGCTCGCCCGCTCGCTCGCTCGCGGGACGTCATCAGGGCCGGTCGCCCGGGCGACCCCGCGTGACGACGTCCCGAACGGGTCTCAGTCGAGGAAGTCCTGGGCGCTGGTGGCGTGGTCGACCCCCGTGGCGTTGCCCCCGCGCCCCTTGGACGGGGACCGGCGCTCCAGGGCGACGACGTAGAACCCGAAGGCGGCCAGCGCCAGCAGGACGAGGACGAACGCGATCAGCCTGGGAACGTCCACGGGGTCTCCTCGTCGCGCAGCGGAACGGAGCCGCAGTATGGCACCGCCCTGGCCCCGGCGGAACGTCATCGGGGCCGGTCGCCCAGGCGGCCCGGCGTGATGACGTCCGGGGCGATGGGGGAGTGAGTACGGCGGCGGATGCGGCGGCGGCCCGACGGCCGCGAGGCTGGGGCGCATGAGCCAGCCCGAGCCCCCTCCCGGCACGCCCGGCACGCCGGCCACGCCCGCCACTCCCGGCACGCCGGCCGCGCCCACCGACTCCGCCGCACCCGGGGTCCACGACCCCACCCGGCGGGGCGCCCCGGGGGGCACCGGCCGGGCCGAGGGCTGGTTCCCGGTGCTCTGCGCCGGCGCGGGGGCGGGGTTCTTCGTGCTCGCCGGCTGGGTGGTCGACGCGTGGTTGCTGGAGGACACCACCGAGACCTTCGGCTACGCCTTCGGCGCCTTCATGCTCGCCTGGTTCGTCGGCCTGCCGGTGCTGGCCGTGGTGGTCGTGCTCGCGGTGGCCGCCTCCCTGGCCCCGGACGGCACGGCCCGTCGGGTGCTGGTGCACGCCGGGGGCGCGATGACCGCGCTGACCGCGCTCGCCGTCGTCGGCGTCGCCGGGGTCAACGCGGCGAGCGGCATCGACGGGGGAGTCGCGTTCGCCCTGGCGGCGGTGCCGACGGTGGTCGTCCTGGTGTGGCCGCTGGTTCAGAGCTTGCGGAGCCGCACGTAGCGCACCGAGTGGTCGACGTCCTTGCGCATCACCAGGGTCGCGCGGCTGCGGGTGGGGAGCACGTTCTGCTGCAGGTTGGGCCCGTTGATGGTGTCCCAGATCCGGCCGGCCTCCTCGACGGCCTCGTCGTGGGAGAGCCCGGCGTACTTGCTGAAGTAGGAGCCGGGGTCGCGGAACGCCGTCTCGCGCAGCCGCAGGAACCGCTCGACGTACCAGCGCCGGATGTCGGAGGTCGCGGCGTCGACGTAGACGCTGAAGTCGAAGAAGTCGCTGACCGCCAGACCGGGCCGGCCGTCGTCGAGCGCCCGGGCCGGCTGGAGCACGTTGAGCCCCTCGACGATCACGATGTCGGGGCGCCGGACCACCACCTTCTCGTCCCGGACCACGTCGTAGACCAGGTGGGAGTAGGTCGGCGCCTCGACCTCGTCGCGACCCGACTTGATGTCGACGACGAACTTGAGCAGCGCCCGCCGGTCGTAGGACTCGGGGAAGCCCTTGCGCTGCAGCAGGCCGCGGCGCTCCAGCTCGGCGTTGGGCAGCAGGAAGCCGTCGGTGGTGACGAGCTCGACGTGCGGGTGCTCGGGCCAGTGCGCCAGCATCTGCTGCAGCACCCGGGCGGTGGTCGACTTGCCCACCGCGACCGAGCCGGCGATGCCGATGACGAACGGGGTGCGCGGGGGGTGGCGGCGGTGCAGGAAGGCCTCCTGCTTGCGGTGCAGCCGGCCGGCGCTCTCGACGTACATCGAGAGCAGGCGGGAGAGCGGCAGGTAGACCTGCTCGACCTCGCCCAGGTCCAGGGAGTCGCCCAGGCCTCGGAGCCGGTCGATCTCGTCGGCGGAGAGCGGGTTGTCGGTCGCCGGGGCCAGGGAGGCCCACGCGTCGCGGTCGAGCTCGACGTACGGCGAGGACTCGTCGCCGGCAACAGACATGTCGGGCATTCTTGCAAAGCGGGGCGCGACTAGACTCATCGCCCATGTGCGGAATCGTGGGCTACGTCGGGAGCAAGCAGGCGCAGGGCGTCGTGGTGGAGGGCCTGCGACGGCTGGAGTACCGCGGCTACGACTCGGCGGGCGTGGCCCTGGCGCACGACGGCACGGTCGCCTGGAACAAGCGCGCCGGCAAGCTCGCCAACCTCGAGAAGGCGGTCGAGGAGACCCCGCTGCCGGAGTCGACCACCGGCATCGGCCACACCCGGTGGGCGACCCACGGGGCGCCCAACGACGTCAACGCCCACCCCCACCTCGGTCGCGCCGGACGCCTCGCCGTGGTGCACAACGGCATCATCGAGAACTTCGCCCAGCTGCGCGCCGAGCTGGAGGCCGCCGGCCACGAGCTGCTCTCGGAGACCGACACCGAGGTCGCCGCCCACCTGCTCGAGCAGGAGGTCGCCGCGGGCACCGACCTCACCACCGCGATGCAGCGCGTCTGCCGGCGGCTCGAGGGCGCCTTCACCCTGGTCGCCCTCGACGGCCAGGACCCCGAGCGGGTGGTGGCGGCCCGCCGCAACTCCCCGCTGGTCGTCGGCCTGGGGGAGGGGGAGAACTTCCTCGGCTCCGACGTGGCCGCCTTCATCGAGCACACCCGCGAGGCCCTCGAGCTGGGCCAGGACCAGGTCGTGACGATCACCCGCGAGGGCGTCGAGGTGACCGGCTTCGACGGCACCCCGGCCGAGGGTGTCCGCTACCACGTCGACTGGGACCTCACCGCCGCCGAGAAGGACGGCCACGACTGGTTCATGCGCAAGGAGATCCTCGAGCAGCCGCGGGCGGTGGCCGACTCGCTGCTCGGGCGCCGCGACGCCTCCGGGCTCCTCCAGCTCGACGAGATGCGGCTCTCCGACGGCGAGCTGCGCGAGATCGACAAGATCATCATCATCGCGGCCGGCACCTCCTTCTACGCCGGCATGGTCGCCAAGTACGCCATCGAGCACTGGACCCGGGTGCCGGTCGAGGTCGAGCTGGCCAGCGAGTTCCGCTACCGCGACCCGATCCTCACCCACTCCACCCTCGTCGTGGCGATCAGCCAGTCGGGGGAGACGGCCGACACCCTGCAGGCGATCCGGCACGCCCGGGTGCAGCGCTCCAAGGTCCTGGCGATCTGCAACACCAACGGGTCGACGATCCCGCGCGAGTCCGACGGCGTCATCTACACCCACGCCGGCCCCGAGATCGGGGTCGCCTCGACGAAGGGGTACCTCACCCAGCTGGTGGCCTGCTACCTGTTGGCGCTCTACCTGGCGCAGGTCAAGGGCACCCGCTTCGGCGACGAGATCGGCGAGGTGCTGGACCAGCTCGACGAGATGCCCGCCCACATCCAGACCGTGCTGGACGCCCGCGAGCAGGTCCACGCGCTGGCCCGCCAGCACCTCGGCACCCGGTCGGTCCTCTTCCTGGGCCGGCACGCGGGCTACCCGGTCGCCCTGGAGGGTGCGCTCAAGCTCAAGGAGCTGGCCTACATCCACGCCGAGGGGTTCGCGGCCGGCGAGCTCAAGCACGGGCCGATCGCGCTGATCGAGGAGGGGCTCCCGGTGCTGTGCATCGTGCCGCCCCGGGGCCGCGACCAGCTCCACGACAAGATGCTCAGCGGCATCCAGGAGGTGCGGGCCCGCGGGGCGCGCACCATCTGCCTGGCCGAGGAGGGCGACGACTCGATCGAGCCCTACGCCGACGAGCTGATCCGGCTGCCCCGGGTCCCGGTGCTGCTGCAGCCGCTGGTCGCCGTGGTCCCGCTGCAGCTCTTCGCCTGCGAGCTGGCCACCGCGATGGGTCACGACGTCGACCAGCCGCGCAACCTCGCCAAGTCCGTCACGGTCGAGTAGGAGGCGGCGCGTGGCGGTGATCGGGGTGGGGATCGACGTCGCCGACGTCGCGCGGTTCGAGACCTCGCTGTCGCGCACCCCCGGGCTGCGGGAGAGGCTCTTCACTCCCGCCGAGGCATCCCGGCCCCCGGCCTCCCTGGCGGCTCGCTTCGCCGCCAAGGAGGCGCTGGCCAAGGCCCTCGGCGCCCCCGTCGGGATGGCCTGGCACGACGCCGAGATCGTCTCGGAGGAGACCGGCCGCCCGCGGTTCGACCTGCGCGGCACGGTCGCGGCCCGCGCGGCCGAGCTGGGGGTCGACCGCGTCCACGTCTCGCTCTCCCACGACGCCGGGATCGCCTCCGCGGTCGTCGTCCTGGAGGGCTGACGTGCGCGGGGCGCACCCGGTCGCCGAGGTCCGGGCCGCCGAGGCCGTGCTGCTGGCGCGGCTGCCCGAGGGTGCCCTGATGGCGCGTGCGGCCGCGGGGCTGGCCGCCGCCGTCGTGGGCTTCCTGGGCGGTGCCCGCGGACGGCGGGTCCTGCTCCTGGTCGGACCGGGCGACAACGGCGGCGACGCGCTGTGGGCCGGGGCGAGCCTGGCCCGCCGCGGGGCCGCGGTGTGGGCGGTCCCGGCGGCCGGGCGGCTGCACCCGGCCGGGCTGGCTGCGCTGCGCCGGGCCGGCGGGCGCGTGGTGGAGCCCGACGACGTTGGGGCCGCGCTGACGGGGCTCCGCGACCGCGGCCTGTCGCTCGACGTGGTGGTCGACGGGGTCGTCGGCATCGGCGGGCGGCCCGGCCTCGACCCCGGGGTGGTCCGGCTGCTGGCCCTGCTGGAGGGCGTCCCGGTGGTCGCGGTGGACGTGCCCTCGGGGGTCGACGTCGACACCGGGGAGACCCCCGGGCCCCACGTGCGGGCCGACCTGACGGTCACGTTCGGCACCCACAAGCCCGCGCACCTCGTCGACCCGGCCGCGGCGGCCTGCGGCGCCGTCCACCTGGTCGACCTGGGCCTGGCGCTGCCGGAGCCGGCCCTCACGTCGTACTGCGCGGCCGACGTCGCGGCGCTGCTCCCGGTCCCGGCCCCGGACGCCCACAAGTACACGCGCGGCGTGGTCGGCGTCCGCGCCGGGTCGCCGCAGTACCCCGGGGCCGCCCTGCTCTGCGTCGCCGGCGCGGCCTCGGGGCTGGCCGGCATGGTCCGGTACGTCGGGCCAGACGCGGTCGCCGACCGCGTGCGGACCGCGTTCCCCGAGGTCGTGGGGGCCGGGCGGGTGCAGGCCTGGTGCGTGGGTGCCGGCGGCGGCGAGGGGGCGCGCGACGCGCTCGCCGCCACCCTGGCCGACGCGGTCGCCGACGCGGTCGCCGACGCCGACGCCGACGCCGACGCCGACCCCGACGCCGGAGCCGGGGACCCGGTCCCGGTGGTGGTCGACGCGGACGCCCTCGCCCACCTCGCCGACCAGGATCCCGGTCACCTGGCCGCGCTGGCGGGTCGGCTCGTGCTCACGCCCCACGCGGGCGAGCTGGCCCGGCTGCTCGGCACCGACCGCCAGGCCGTGGAGTCGGCGCCCCTGCGGCACGTGCGGGAGGCCGCCCGCCGCCTCGACGCCGTCGTGCTGCTCAAGGGCCGACGCACCCTCGTGGCGGACCCCGGGGGTCGGGTCCGCAGCAACCCGACGGGCACGCCGTGGCTGGCCACGGCGGGGGCCGGCGACGTCCTCACCGGGCTCGTCGCCGCGCTGCTGGCCGCCCGGCTGGAGCCCTTCGACGCCGCCGCGGTCGGGGCCTGGCTGCACGGCGCCGCGGCCGGCACCGCCTCCGCGGGCGGGCCGCTGGTGGCAGGTGACGTGGCTCACGCCCTGCCGAGCGTCGTGCGGGACCTCCGGTCCGAGGTGGGAGGATCGACGCATGACTGAGCCGACGGCCCCGGCGCGCGCCGAGATAGTCGTCGACCTGGACGCCGTGCGCCACAACGTCGCGCTGCTGCGCCGCCACGTCGCCCCCGCGGCGTTCATGGCCGTGGTGAAGGCCGACGGCTACGGCCACGGCATGGTCGAGGTCGCCCGGGCGGCGCGCGAGGCCGGGGCCGACTGGCTGGGCGTCGCGACCCTCGACGAGGCCCGGGCGCTGCGGACCGCCGGCGACCGGGGCCGGCTGCTGTGCTGGCTGGCGGTCCCCGGCGAGCGGTACGACGACCTCGTGGCCGCCGACGTCGACGTCTCCGCCTACTCCGTGGCCCAGCTGGAGGAGGTCGCCGCCGCCGGCGACCGGGTCGGGCGTGCCGCGCGGGTCCAGCTCAAGATCGACACCGGGCTCGCCCGGGGCGGGGCGACCCCCGCCGACTGGAGCGGGCTGGTCGCCGCCGCCCGCGGGCACGAGCGCGCCGGGCGCGTCCGGGTGACCGGCCTCTGGTCGCACCTCGTGGCCAGCGACGACCCCGACCACCCCGCCAACGCCGCGCAGGAGGCGGTCTTCGCCGAGGCGCTGGCCGTCGCCGAGGAGGCGGGGCTCGAGCCCGAGGTGCGTCATCTGGCCAACTCCGCGGCGGCCCTGCTCCGGCCCGCCGCCCGGCACGACCTGGTCCGCTGCGGCCTCGCCGTCTACGGTCTCGACCCCGCGCCCGGCCACACCGCCCGGCTGCTCCCCGACCTCGGCCTCGTGCCGGCCATGACCGTCCAGGGGCGCCTCGCGATGGTCAAGGAGGTGGCGGCCGGCTCCAGCGTCTCCTACGGCCACGCGTGGGTGGCCGACCGCGACACCACCCTCGGGCTGGTCCCGGTGGGGTACGCCGAGGGCGTGCCGCGGGCGGCCAGCCCGGGCGCCGAGGTCTGGGTCGCCGGACGACGCCGCCCGCTGCGCGGCCGGATCTGCATGGACCAGCTGATGGTGGACCTCGACGGGGACCGGCCCGCCGCGGGGGAGCCCTTCGTGCTGCTGGGGCCCGGCAGCTCCGGCGAGCCGACCGCCCAGGAGTGGGCCGAGGCCGTCGGCACCATCAGCTACGAGGTGGTGACCCGGGTGGGCGGGCGGCTCGTCCGCCGCCACGTGGGCGGCTCCGTCGACGGGGCGGGTGCACGATGAGTCTCGGACGCAAGGCGTGGGGGATCGCCGCGGGCGCCCTCGGCATGGCCGCCGCCGGCGGGGCGGCGCGGATGGTGCAGCAGCAGCGGATGATCGCGCGCCGCGGGGCCGGCGACGAGGTGCCCCTGGGGTCGCTGCGCTCGCCGGGGCTGCGCGTCGTCGCCGACGACGGCGTCGACCTGCACGTCGAGGTCGACGAGCCGGCCAGCCACGTCGAGCCCGACCTCACGGTCGTCTTCGCGCACGGCTACACCCTCAACCTCGACTCGTGGCACTTCCAGCGGGCCGCCTACCGTGGCCTGGTCCGCACGGTCTTCTACGACCAGCGCTCGCACGGCCGCTCGGGCCGGTCGGCGGGGGAGAACTGCACCCTCGAGCAGCTGGGCCGGGACCTGCGTCGCGTGGTGGAGACCACCGCGCCGGGGCCGGTGGTGGTCGTCGGCCACTCGATGGGCGGGATGAGCCTCATCTCCTTCGCCCAGCAGTTCCCCGAGCTCTTCGGCGACAAGGTGGTGGGCAGCGCCCTGATCGCCACGACGGCCGGCGGACTGGACCCGGGGCGGATCCTCTTCCCGATGGTCCCGCTCGGGCTCGGCGGCCGGGCCGTCAGCCGTGCCGTGCGGGTCCTGGACCGGGGCCACCTCGTCGTCGACCGGCTCCGCAGCGCGGGCCACCGCGTCGCCCAGGTGGTCGCCGACGCCTACTCCTTCGGCGAGGACGTCCCGCGCAGCTACGTCGACTTCGTCTACCGGATGATCGACAGCACGCCCTTCGAGGTGGTCGCCGACTTCTACCCCGCCTTCGCGACCCTCGACCACTTCGACCACCTCGAGGCGCTGACCCGCGCGCCGTGCTCGATCATCTGCGGCACTGAGGACAAGATGACCCGGCTCGGCCACAGCCGCAAGCTCCACTCCCGGATCCACGGCTCCGACCTCTTCGAGGCGGTCGGGGCCGGTCACATGGTGATTCTCGAGCGCCACGACGACGTCAACAAGGAGCTGGACCAGCTCTTCAGCCGGGCCGCGCAGCTGGCCCAGGAGCGCGAGCAGCAGGAGCCGGGGTCGTGACCCGTGCGGAGCCGGGCCCCGTCGTCGAGCGCGTGGGTGCCGAGGCCGTCGACGAGGTGCTCGACGTGGTGCGGGCCGCGTTCGCGGCGCGTCCCGCGCTCGATCCTCCTGCCGACGCCCTGCTGGAGGACAGGGACGCGCTGGCCGCGCGGCTCGGACGGCGGCGCGGCGTGCTCGCCCGCCTCGACGGCCGTCCCGTGGGCGCGCTGGTCCTCGAGCCCCGCGACGAGGTGCTCTACCTGCGCCGGTTCGGGGTCGTGCCCGGGGCCCAGGGGCGCGGCGTGGCCGCGGCGCTGCTGCGGGAGGCCCGCGCGGCGGGCGCGGCCCAGCAGCAGCTCGCCGTGCTGGCGCGCGCCGAGCTGCCCGGGACGGTCGCCTTCTGGCAGGCCCACGGCCTGGCCGTGCACGCCGAGCACCCGCCGTACCTCGAGCTGCGGGCCGACCTGCCCGCCCGCCACACCGTGCCCGACGGCGAGGCCATGCAGGGGCTCGGCCGCGCGGTGGGGTCGCTCCTCGAGGCCGGCGACGTGCTGGTGCTGACCGGCGGGCTCGGTGCGGGCAAGACCACCTTCACCCAGGGGCTGGCCGAGGGGCTCGGGGTGCGCGGCGGCGTCACGTCCCCGACGTTCGTGATCGCCCGGGTGCACCCCTCCCTGGCCGACGGCCCCGACCTCGTGCACGTCGACGCCTACCGCCTCCACGACGGGGCCGAGCTGGACGACCTCGACCTCGACGCGTCCCTCGACCGGGCGGTCACCGTGGTCGAGTGGGGCGAGGGGCTGGCGGAGGTGCTGGCCGAGCGCCGGCTCGAGGTGCGGATCAAGCGGGCGGAGGCCGACGAGGCCCCGGGCCCCGACGAGCCGGACCCGCGCGTCGTCGAGCTGCGCTGGGTCCGCTCCTGAGGGGTACCGGTGGCCACGGGTAGCCTCGGGGGCGTGCTGCTCGCCTTCGACACCGCGACCCCTCTGGTCACCGTGGCCCTGCACGACGGCGAGCGCGTCGTCGCCGAGCGCCTCTCCGAGCGTCCGATGAAGCACGGCGAGCAGCTCGCCCCGCTGGTCGAGGCGGTGCTGGCCGACGCGGGCGCCGTCCGCCAGGACGTCACCGCCGTGGCCGTGGGCGCCGGGCCGGGGCCGTTCACGGGCCTGCGGGTCGGCCTCGTCACCGCCCGTACGCTGGGGCTCGTCCTGGAGGTGCCGGTCTACGCCGTCTGCACCCTCGACGTGCTGGCAGTCGAGGCGGTGGAGACCGGCGCGGTCGCCGGCCGCTTCCTGGTGGCCACCGACGCCCGCCGCAAGGAGGTCTACCTCGCCTCGTACGACGACGGGGTGCGGGTCGAGGGACCCGTCGTGACCAAGCCCGCCGAGGTCGCCAGCGACCTGCCGGTCGTGGGGGAGGGGCCCGCGCTCTACCCCGAGGCGTTCCCGCGTCCCGGGGGCCCGACGCGGCCGAGCGCCGGGTGGCTGGCCCGGGTGGTGGTCGAGGAGCGGGCCGAGCTGCTCGACCCCGAGCCGCTCTACCTCCGGCGGCCCGACGCGGTCGCCCAGCACGCCCCCAAGCCCGTCTCGTGACTGGCGCGCCCACGACGCGCCCCTGGGCCCTCGGCGACCTCGAGCAGGTCGTCGCCCTCGAGGCGGCGCTCTTCGGTGCCGAGGCGTGGGGAGCCGAGGCGTGGACCGCCCTCGTGGACGGGCCCGGCCGTCGCGCGAGCGTGGCGGTCCTCGACGGCGACGTCGTGGGGCACGCGCTGACCGGCGGAATGGGCGACTTCGCCGAGCTCCTGCGCCTCGGCGTCCGGCCCGACCACCAGCGGCGCGGGGTCGCCTCCCTGCTGCTGTCCTCCGCGCTCGCCGACGTCCGCGCCGACGGTGCCGAGCGGGTGCTGCTCGAGGTGAGCGCGGTCAACGCGCCGGCGGTGGTCTTCTACGCCCGCCACGGCTTCGAGCGGATCGACGTGCGCCCCCGCTACTACCGCGACGGGTCGGACGCCTGGGTGCTGCAGCGGCACCTGGCCGGGGAGGACCGATGAAGGAGGATGGACCCATGAGCGACGGACCCCTGGTGCTGGGCATCGAGACCTCCTGCGACGAGACGGGGATCGGGATCGTCCGCGGCCACACCCTGCTCGTCGACGAGGTGGCGAGCAGCGTCGAGGAGCACGCCCGCTTCGGCGGCGTGGTGCCCGAGGTGGCCAGCCGCGCCCACCTCGAGGCGATGGTGCCGACGCTGGAGCGCGCCTGCGAGAAGGCCGGCGTCCGGCTCTCCGACGTCGACGCGGTGGCGGTCACCAGCGGCCCCGGGCTGGCCGGTGCGCTCCTCGTGGGGGTCGCGGCCGCGAAGGCGCTCGCGCTGGGCCTGGGCAAGCCGCTGTACGGCGTCAACCACCTCGCCGCGCACGTCGCCGTCGACCAGCTCGAGCACGGGCCGCTGCCCGAGCCCTGCCTGGCCATGCTGGTCTCCGGAGGCCACTCGAGCCTGCTGCGCGTCGAGGACGTGACCACGGGCGTGGAGCCGCTGGGCGCCACGATCGACGACGCGGCGGGGGAGGCGTTCGACAAGGTCGCCCGCCTGCTCGGCCTGCCGTTCCCCGGCGGCCCGCACATCGACCGCGCCGCCCGGAGCGGCAACAGCGTGGCCATCGACTTCCCCCGGGGCCTCACCGCGCGCCGCGACCTCGAGCGGCACCGGTTCGACTTCTCCTTCTCGGGGCTCAAGACCGCCGTGGCCCGTTGGGTGGAGGCCCGCGAGCGCGCGGGTGAGACGGTCGACGTCTCCGACGTGGCGGCCTCCTTCCAGGAGGCGGTCTGCGACGTCCTCACCCGCAAGGCGATCGACGCCGCCGTGACCCAGGGGATCGACGACATCCTGATCGGCGGTGGCGTCGCGGCCAACTCGCGCCTGCGAGCCATGGCCGAGGAGCGGGCCGCCGCGAAGGGGATCCGGGTGCGGGTGCCGCGACCCGGGCTGTGCACAGACAACGGGGCCATGGTGGCGGCGCTCGGGGCCGAGCTGGTGGCCCGGGGGCGCACACCGTCGGCGCTGGACCTGCCCGCCGACTCGAGCCAGCCGATCACCACCGTCGTGGCCTGACCGACGCCCGCGTCCGCGCCGCGACGCACGACGCCCCGGGCCCGTCGGGGCCCGGGGCGTCGTGCTGCTCTCGTCGGTGAGCGAGGCCGCGTCGGTCGAGGACGCTGGGTCAGTCCAGGACGCTGCGTCAGTCCAGGACGCTGGGCGCCACGCCCTCGTCGTCGAGCCAGTCCTGCTCGGTGAGCAGGTGGTCGCGCTCCGCGGCGTCCTTCTTGCCGCCGCGCTGGCTGCCACCGCTCCCGGCCGCGCCACCTGCAGCGCCCTGGCGCCCGGCCGCGCCGGTGGCACCGGCGGCGCCGGGACGTCCGGCCGACCCGCCCGCGCGCCCTGCGGCACCCGCGGCTCCTGCCCGTCCCGCTGCGCCCGTCGCACCTGCGCGCCCGCCGGCGCCCGTCGCACCTGCGCGCCCGCCGGCGCCCGTCGCACCCGCGCGCCCGCCGGCGCCCGTCGCACCTGCGCGCCCGCCGGCGCCCGTCGCACCTGCGCGCCCGCCGGCGCCCGTCGCACCCGCGCGCCCGCCGGCGCCCGTCGCACCTGCGCGCCCGCCGGCGCCCGTGGCACCTGCGCGCCCTCCGGCCCCGGCCCGGGAGGCGCCGGCAGCACCCGCCCGTCCGCTGGCGCCGGCAGCACCCGCCCGACCGCTGGCGCCGGCCGCCGCACCGCGTGCGCCGCCGGCCGCTCCGCCGCGCGCGGTCGAGGCGGCACCCGCCGCAGCGCCCCGAGGGGCACCTGCGGCGCCCCCACGGGCCGACGTGGAGCCGACCGAGCCGGCCCGTCCGAGCGTGCCGCCGGCCGCAGCCCGCGTGGTGGATCCGATCGGCCGCACGTTGCCGGCCGCGCCGCCCCGCGCTCCGGCGCCGGCAGCCCCACCTGCGCCGCCGGCTCCGCCGCCCATGGGTCCGACGAGCGGGGCCATGCCCGCGCCGCCGGCGGGCGCACCGGCACCGGGCGAGGGCACCGCGCCGCCGCCGAACCCGGGGCCCGCGGTGATCGGTCCTCCGGGACCCGCCTCTCCGCCGCCCACGCCCGGTCCGCCGGGGGTGGGGGTGGGGGTGGTCCACCCGCCGCCGTTGTTGTTGCCGCCGCCGCCGTTGTTGTTCTCGCCCCCGCCGCCGTTGTTGTTCTCCCCGCCGCCGCCGTTGTTGTTCTCGCCCCCGCCGCCGCCGTTGTTGTTCTCGCCCCCGCCGCCGTTGTTGTTGTTGTTGCCCCCGCCGTTGTTGTTGTTGCCGGGGTTGTTGTTCTCGCCGCCGCCGCCGCCACCGTTGCCGCCGCCGCTGCCGCCCGGTCCGGTCGGCACGTAGGGCGTCGTCGGCTGGCTGGGAGCGGAGGGACCCTCGGGCGTGGGGTCGGGCTCGCCGTGGATGCTCTTCATCACTTGGGCGGACGCGTTGAGCTCGGTGGTGAGCGCCTCCACGGCCTCGCGGGCTGCCTCCTCCTGGGCCGCCTCGGCGGCCTGGAAGTCGGAGACCGCCTTGTTGTGGTCGCCCTCCTTCGCGATCCGCGTCTCGTCGTCCCACTCCGGGTTGGCGACGAAGTCGCCGGGCGCCGTCGGGGCGTTCCCGGCCAGGGAGCTGTGCTTGCTCTCGGCCTTCCAGAGCGCTTCCCGGGCGGCCTCGAGGGCCTCCTTGCCCTGCTGGAGGATCTCGGCACGGCTGGTCATGTCCTGCGACGTCTCGAGGAAGGCGGTCTTCACGGCCGCACCCGTCTTGACCATCGGCAGGGCCTCCATCTGGGGGCCGAACTTGGCGAGGGACTCCGCCACCTCGGCCATCACCTGGGCCTTCTTCCCCCAGTCCGTCGCAGCGGCGCTGAGCTTGCCCCGCTTGGCCCCCTGGACGGCGGTCTCGAGCCGCGAACGCTGGTAGCGGGACATCAGCGGTCCTCCCCGGGCAGGCACTGGTTGTCGAGGTTGCGGCCGGAGTCGGAGGTGAAGTCCTCCGCGACGCACGACGTCATCGAGTTGATGGCGACGAACGGCTGGGCGACGGTGTCGTCGGTGTCCTGCCAGTCCTTCGCGCTCGCGATCAGGTCCTCCTTGTACTGGGCGAGGCCCGCGGAGAGCTGGTCGAGCTGCTGGATGACGTTCTGCTGCGCCTTCTGCGCGTGCGTGCCGAGGTTCGTGCCGGCCCACGACGCACCGAAGTCGTTGACCCCGACCTCGGCCATCCCGGCCGCCTTGAGGTCGTCGGAGGCCCGCTCGAGCTCGGCCATCACGGCGTCGACCGTCGCCACGGCCTGGGCCAGCCCGGCGGCCGCGCCGATGGCCACTCCGACGGGACCCAGCCCCACGCTCGCAGCCACGGTCTGTGCGAGCACCTGTTCCTGCGTCATGTCCTACCTTTCCCCCACGAGACGACTCCTGCGGGCCGTCATTCCCCGCTTCGTGGGGATCTACACCTCCTGGCCGCAGGAAGTCGAAAAAATCCGGTACGCCGCGACGTTACCCGCGGCGCGTCACCCCGTGCACGTCGGCGGGACGGCCAGCGCCGCGCGTCGGGACGGTTCGGCCGGAGTCGCTATCGTCGTCCGCGTCGACGCACCGGCGTCGACGCCGACGGGCGCGCTCGCGCCCGGCGAGGCGGCGGGAGGCGGAGAACGTGCGGTCGAGGCTCGGGCGGAAGGCGCTGGCTGCGCTGGTGGGGGCGGTGCTGGCCTCCCTGGTGCTGGTCGGGTGCGGGGACGACGCGGACGGGGGCGGCTCGGCCGACGAGCCCACGGTGAGCGCGTCGGACGGGGCGAGCGAGTCGCCGTCGGACGGGTCGGGCCAGGAGGACGACGCGGAGGACGGGTCGGGGACCGACGCGGGGCTGCCGGGTGCGGACCTCGGCGTGGAGCCGGCCTCTGGCAAGTACCTGACCACCGAGCTGGCCCGGCTCCGGGGGCCGAAGGGGTGGCGCTACGACACCGAGCTGGACTTCCTGCAGCTCGCCGCGCACCGGCGGCAGCCGACGTCCGTCTCGCTGGCCACCCGGGTCGACACCTACGGTCAGCTGAACGGGCCGATGACGCCCGACGAGCTCGCCCAGAACGCGATCAGCGTGCGCCCGGAGCCCGGGAAGGTGAAGGCCCTCGACAACGTCGTGCTCGACGGCGTGGAGTTCTACCACATCTCCGGACCCAACGGCGCCAACTGGCGCGAGCAGCTCGGGGTCAGCCACGAGGGGATGGACGTGACGATCCGGTTCGACTTCGCCAAGGACGCGGCGCCGCGGGAGCGCGAGGAGCTGATGGCCTCGGTACTGCCCACCTTCGAGTGGCGCTGAGGTCGTAGGCCGCGGGGCCGGGGCCGCGACCCGCGGCCACGGCCTCCGAGCACGCACCGCGCACCGCACGCACCGCGCACCGACGGTCGTCTCAGGCCGAGCGCGCCCGGCGCCATCCCTCGACCGAGTCCCACACCCAGATCCCCACCGCGGCGAGGAGCACCACGGTGTGGACGGTGCCGGGGTCGAAGCCGGACCAGCCCTCCTGGATCTCAGCGACGGCGGTCGGGTTCAGCAGCCGCCCCTCGGCCGCGAGGAGCACGACCGGAGCGGCGAAGAGCGCCCCCAGGGCCGTGTTGGCCGCGGCGAAACCGCGGGTCCAGCCGCGACCCGCGGCGTGCTTGACCACCTCGAAGGCCGCCTCGACGACGAGCAGCACCAGCACCAGCGGGAGCCAGAAGCTCCACAGGTCGGGGTCGAGCACCGGGACCCGCTCGCCGTCGCGCCACAGCGGGGAGGAGAGGTGCTGCCAGCCGATCGCGGCGGCGAGCAGGCCGAGCCACACGACGTTGAAGACGGCCTCGCCCAGGGAGGCCCGGTCCGCCGGCACTGCGGGGAGGCTGTCGGGGTCCCACTCCCCGACGCCGAGGCCCTCGGCCTGCCGGGCGGGTGCGTCGCTGCGCTCGACGACGGCGAAGGCGAGGGTGACCCAGAAGGCGATCTGCACCGTGAGGGTGAACGCCATCCAGGCGGCACGCCCCAGGACTCCGCCCCAGCCGGCGCCGTCCAGCGCCTCGATCACCGCGAGAGCCGCGGTGGCGGTGGGCACCGCGACCACGGTGACGCCCTTGAGGGTGCGGACGTAGGCCGGGTAGAGCGCGGGTCCGACCAGGTGCAGCGGGGAGCCGGCGTACCCGGCGGCGAGCCGGTCGGGGTCGCCGAGCTCCACCAGCGCACGGCGCTCCGCCTCGGTCGGTCCGAGGTCGGGCCGCTCGGCCAGGACTGCGTCGACCCGGTCGGCGATGCCGGCCTCCAGCTCGCGCGCCACGTCGGCGCGCTGCTCCTCGGGGAGGGTGCGGGTGGCCGCATGGACGTAGCGGTCGGTCAAGGAGTGCATGCGATCACCTGAGCTTTCCGATGGACGTGTGGAGGGTCTGCCACTCGTCGAGCAGGGCCTCGAGCAGGGCGGCGCCGTCGGCAGTGACGGAGTAGAACTTGCGCGGTCGCGCCTCCTCGGTGTTCCACTCGCTGGTGAGCACCCCCTGCTTCTCGAGGCGCCGGAGCAGCGGGTAGAGCGTGTTGGCGTCGACGGGGAACCCCGCCTCCGCGAGCCGCTCGAGCAGGGCGTAGCCGTAGGTGGGGCGACGCAGCGTGGCCAGGGCGGCGACCACCACCGTGCCGCGTCGCAGCTCCTGCAGGTGGCCGCCCAGGAGGTCGTCGTCCATGCATCACACAATGGTGTGTCACACACACTATTGTCAACCACATATCCGTCCGCGAAGGGTGGGTGGGCGGAGAGTGTGAGCGGCGTCTCCCGGGGGATCGCCGCGGTCTACTACTTGACGTAGTAGTTATCTACTACTCTCCGTAGTAGTTGATGATCCGGAGTGGGCCGGACATCCGAACAAGAAGGAGCAAGACGATGCGTGCCACTCTCGACAAGGTCCTCTCCGGGATCGGCCTCCTGCTGGCCCTGGTACTGCTCGTGGCCGGCGGACTGCTGACCTGGGCCAACATGTTCATCGGCGACCAGGTGGAGGAGCAGTTTTCCGCGCAGGACATCACCATGCCGACCCAGGAGGCGATCGACGGCCAGGTCGCCGGCGGCGCCATCAGCGAGGCGGACGGCAAGGCGCTGGAGGAGTTCGCGGGGGAGACCCTCGACAACGGTCCCGCCGCCAAGGCGTACTCCGACCACTACATCCTCGCGCACATGAACGGCCAGGGCGCCGCGCTCAACGACGGCGACCCCGTCACCTACGAGCAGGCCTCCAGCATCGGCCGCGAGAAGATGGCCGCCGTCGCGGAGAACCCCGACGCCACCGAGGAGGAGACCGCCGACGCCCAGGCCTGGATGGACCTGCGCGAGTCGCTCTTCATGGGCAACACCCTGCGTGGCCTGCTCCTCTACGGATACGCCTTCGCCACGATCGGCACCATCGCCGGCTACGCCGCGATCGCCGCCTTCGTTGGAGCCGCACTGTTCCTGGTCCTGGGCCTGCTCGGTCTCGCCCACTCGCGCAAGGTCGCCCGCGCGGAGGCCTGAGTGGTCCGGAAAGGTCGGCCCGCCCCTCAGGGGGCGGGCCGATCTGCGCGTGCGGACGCCGTTCGGCGCCCCTCCCGGACGCCCCTAGACTCGCTCCCCATGCGCGCGCTCCGGGTCCTCGCGACGTACGCCGTGGCCGCCGCGCTGGCCGCGTGCAGCGGAGCCGCGCCCGACGGCGCGACGGACGCCGGCCCGACCGCACCGCCGTCCGCCCTCGCTCCCTCCGACCCGACCGCCGCTGATCCTGCCGACCCCGCCTCCGCCCTGGGCCTGGTCGAGGGGTGGGGCCCCTCGGCGGGGGAGCTCGACGCGGCGGCCACCCTCGTGGCCGGGCTCACGCTGCGCGAGCTGGCCGGCCAGGTCATCGTCGCCCCGTGGTCGGGCACCCGGGCGCCGACCGGGCTGGTCGGCCGCCACCACCTCGGGGGCGTCATCTGGTTCGGCGACAACGTCGTCTCGCCCGCCCAGGTGCGGCGCACCAACCGGGCGCTGCGCCGGGCGACGGCCGACCGGGGCTGGCCGCTCCTGGTCGGCGTGGACCAGGAGGGCGGTGCCGTCGCCCGGCTCGACCGCGGGGTCACCCGCCTGCCGAGCTTCATGACCTCCGGGGCCGCGCGCACCCCACGGCTCACCCGGGACGTCGCGCGGGCGAGCGGCCGCGAGCTGAGGGCCCTGGGGTTCACCGCCGTCTTCGCCCCGGTCGCCGACGTCACGATCGGGCCCGCCGACCCCACGATCGGGGCCCGCTCGGCGTCCTCCTCACCGGCGCAGGCGGCCGTCCAGGCGCTGGCCGCGTCGCGCGGCCTCGCGGACGCCGGCCTGGTCTCCCCGCTCAAGCACTTCCCGGGCCACGGCTCCGTGCGTGCCGACAGCCACCACACCCTGCCCCGGCAGACGGTCCCGCTGCCACGTCTGCGGGAACGGGACCTGCGCCCCTTCTCCGAGGCGGTCGCCGGCGGCGCCTCCGCGGTGATGCTGGGCCACCTCGACGTCCGCGCCGTCGACCCCGGCGTGCCCTCGTCGTTGTCGCGCCGCGTGGTCGACGGACTCCTGCGCCGCGACCTCGGCTTCCAGGGCCTCGTGGTCACCGACTCGCTCGCCATGGGCGCGGTCGCCCGCCAGCCCGCCGACCGGGTGGCGGTGCGGGCGCTGCGCGCGGGCGCCGACGTCCTGCTCATGCCCGAGGACGTGTCGCGCGCCCACGCCGGGGTGGTGCGCGCGGTCCGCGCCGGGGTGCTGCCGCGCCGGCGGCTCGAGCAGGCCGCCGCCCGCCAGGTCGCCCTGCTGCTGCACCACCGCGCGGCGCGGGGTGCCCCGCCGGGGACGGCGCGGCGCGCGGCCGCCGCGTGGTCGCGGGCGGCGGTCACCGTGGCGACCGGACCGTGCAGCGGCCGCCTCGTCGGGCGTCGGGTGACCCCGGCCGGGGACGCCCGGGCGGTCCGCGCCTTCGTGCCGGCGGCGCGCGCGGCGGGCCTGCGGGTGGGCCGCGGCGGCACCCGGGTGGCCTTCCTCCGCCCCGGCGGCCGCGCCGTGCCGGCCGCCGTGACGGTCGCCGTCGAGGCGCCCTGGGTGCTCGCCCGCTCGCGCTCGCGCGTCGAGCTCGCGGCGTACGGCGACACCCCGCTTGCGATGCGGGCGGTGGTCCGGGTGCTGGTCGGTCGCGACCGGGCGCCCGGCCGGCTCCCGGTGCGCGTGCCGGGCGTGGCCCGGCGCGGCTGCTGAGCGGCCGGCTCCCGCCCGGCCCTCAGAAGGGACGGACCAGCAGTGCCCGGCCGACGCCGTCGACCCGGGTGAGCACCACGGTCGCCTCCTCGTCGCCGGTCAGGGCCAGCCGCTTGCGCAGCTGCTCGGGGACGACGTCGACGCCTCGCTTCTTGATGGTGATCGGCCCGACGTTGCGCTCGACGAGCGCCGCTCGCAGCTGCTTCTCGCGGAAGGGGAGCTCGTCGACGACGTAGTAGGCACGCATGAAGGGGCTGCGGAAGGACTTGTCGGAGGTGACGTAGGCGATGTGCGGGTCGAGCAGCCCGCCCTCCACCCCGGCGGCCACCGCCGTCACCAGGCCGGCTCGGATCACCGCACCGTCGGGCTCGTAGAGGTGCTGGCCGAGCGGCCGGACGGGCCGCTCGAGGCCGTCGTACGGGTCGTCCTCGGCGGTGAGCGAGGCGAGCCCGCCGCCGGAGATCACGGTGGCCCGCCGCTGGGTCGTGGCCAGGGACGACGACCACAGGGCCGCCTCCTTGACCTCCCCGTCGTCGCTCACCCACTCCGCCTCGACGCCCTCGGGGACCAGGTCGTGGGGGATGCCCGGCGCCACCTTGACCACGGCGGCGGCGGCGCGGCCACCCGTCAGCAGCTCCTCGACGAACGACCACGGCGGGGTCCACCCGTCCTGGTCGAAGACCCGGCCCCGGGCCCCCCGGCGCGCGGGGTCGGCGAAGACCGCGCCGAAGGCGCCGAGGTCGAGCTCGGTGGCGTCGGTGGACATCACGGCGCCGGCCAGCCCCAGGGCGGCGAGGTTGGCCTCCGCCATGGCGGCGCGGACCGGGTCGAGGTCGACGCCCGCGCTGACCAGCCCGGCGCGCGAGAACGCCGCGAGGTCGCCGCCGATGCCGCAGCCGAGGTCGACCACGGAGGCGGGGCGGGCGGCGGCGAGCCGGGCCGCCCGGTGGTCGGCCACCCGGCGTCGGGTGGCCTGCTCGAGCGCGTCGGGGGTGAAGTACATCCGCACCGCGTCCTCGCCCATCTTGGGCACCGCGCGCACCCGCAGCTGCACGGTGGTCAGCGCGGCGGCAGCGCGGTCGGCGTCGGGCTCGGTGCGCCGCACGGCGGCGGTGGCGCGCAGCGGGTCGCCCTCGGCGTCGGCGTACGCGTGGGTGGCCCGGTCGAGAAGCCGCTGGCCGTCGTCGGTCAGCAGCCAGCGAAAGGTCTCCAGGTCCACGGGCGCCAGTGTGGCAGGGGAGGAGGGCGCTGGCACTCGATCAGGGGGAGTGCTAACGTTTCCACTGGCACTCTCGACCCGAGGGTGCCAACACTCGTGATCGGCCCGCGACCCCCGCGACGGCGTTGGTCGGCAGCGAGGTCCCAGACAGTCCGCGCCCCCTGCGGGCGCCCGCTACGTGGAGAAAGTGGAGGTCGACATCGTGTCGGTCAACATCAAGCCCCTCGAGGACCGCATCGTCGTCAAGCCCCTCGACGCCGAGCAGACCACGGCTTCCGGCCTGGTCATCCCGGACACCGCCAAGGAGAAGCCCCAGGAGGGCGAGGTCGTGGCCGTGGGCCCCGGCCGCTTCGGCGACGCCGGCAGCGAGCGCATCCCCATGGACATCTCCGTGGGCGACAAGGTGATCTACAGCAAGTACGGCGGCACCGAGGTCAAGTACTCGGGCGGGGAGTACCTCATCCTCTCCAGCCGCGACGTGCTGGCCATCGTCTCCTGAACCTCCTTCCGCCCGGTCGTCATGACGAGCGGTCGCCCCGGCGACCTGCTCCGATGACGCCCGGGCGGAACCCTTTCCCGGCCACCGCATAGGAGTCCACATGCCCAAGATCCTGGAGTTCGACGAAAACGCCCGTCGTGCCCTCGAGCGCGGAGTCGACGCGCTCGCCAACACCGTCAAGGTGACCCTCGGCCCCAAGGGCCGCTACGTCGTCCTCGACAAGAAGTGGGGCGCCCCCACCATCACCAACGACGGCGTGACCGTCGCCCGCGAGGTCGAGCTCGACGACCCGTTCGAGAACCTCGGCGCCCAGCTCACCAAGGAGGTCGCCACCAAGACGAACGACGTCGCCGGTGACGGCACCACGACCGCCACGGTCCTGGCCCAGGCGATGGTCCACGAGGGCCTGCGCGCCGTCGCGGCCGGGGCCAACCCGATGGGCCTCAAGCGGGGCATGGACGCCGCGGCCGAGGCCGTCGGCGACGCGCTGCGCGAGGCGGCCCGCGAGGTGGAGTCCAAGGAGGACATGGCGTCGGTCGCCACCATCTCCAGCCGCGACGCCCACATCGGCGAGCTGCTCGCCGAGGCGTTCGACAAGGTCGGCAAGGACGGCGTGATCACCGTCGAGGAGTCCAACACCATGGGCACCGAGCTGGAGTTCACCGAGGGCATGCAGTTCGACAAGGGCTACATCTCGGCCTACTTCGTCTCCGACCCCGAGCGGATGGAGGCCGTCCTCGACGACCCCTACATCCTCCTGCACCAGGGCAAGATCTCCTCGGTCTCCGAGATGCTCCCCCTGCTGGAGAAGGTCATCGCCGCCGGCAAGCCGCTCTTCATCCTCGCCGAGGACGTCGAGGGCGAGGCGCTCTCGACCCTGGTGGTCAACAAGATCCGCGGCACCTTCAACGCGGTCGCGGTCAAGAGCCCGGCGTTCGGCGACCGCCGCAAGGCGATGATGCAGGACATCGCGACCCTGACCGGCGGCCAGGTCGTGGCCCCCGAGGTCGGCCTCAAGCTCGACCAGGTCGGGCTCGAGGTGCTGGGTCAGGCCCGGCGCGTGGTGATCACCAAGGACAACACCACCATCGTCGACGGCGCCGGCGAGGCGTCCGAGGTCGAGGCCCGGGTCAACCAGATCAAGGCCGAGATCGAGAACACCGACTCCGACTGGGACCGCGAGAAGCTGCAGGAGCGCCTGGCCAAGCTGGCCGGTGGCGTCTGCGTGATCAAGGTCGGCGCCGCCACCGAGGTGGAGCTGAAGGAGAAGAAGCACCGGATCGAGGACGCCGTCTCCGCGACGCGCGCCGCGATCGAGGAGGGCATCGTCCCCGGCGGCGGCTCCGCCCTGGTGCACGCCGTCTCCGTGCTGGAGGACGGCCTCGGCCTCACCGGCGACGAGGCGGTCGGCGTCCGGATCGTCCGCAAGTCGGCCGACGAGCCGCTGCGCTGGATCGCCGAGAACGGCGGCGTCAACGGCTACGTCGTGACCACCAAGGTCCGCGAGCTCGGCGTCGGCAACGGCTACAACGCCGCGACCGAGGAGTACGGCGACCTGGTCGCCCAGGGCGTGCTCGACCCGGTCAAGGTGACCCGCTCGGCGCTGGTCAACGCGACCTCGATCGCCGGCATGCTGCTCACCACCGAGACCCTCGTGGTGGACAAGCCCGCCGACGAGGACGACGCCCCCGCGGCCGGCCACGGCCACGGTCACGGTCACTGAGCGCCCGCACGACCCAGCAGCACCCAGCAACACCGCAGCACCGCAGCGGCCCGTCACCCCGACCGGGGTGGCGGGCCGCTGCGCCGTACGGTGGGCGCGTGCCCGCCCCCCGCCAGCAGCCCGCCCCCGGCCGCCAGGTCGCCGTCGTCGACATCGACGGCGTCCTCGCCGACGTCCGGCACCGGCTGCACCACGTCCGGGAGTCGCCCAAGGACTGGGGCGCCTTCTTCGCGGCCGCCCGGCACGACCCGCCGCTGGCCGAGGGCCTGGAGGTGGTCCGGCGGCTGGCCGAGGTCTACGGGATCGTCTACCTGTCGGGCCGGCCGGAGCAGTGCCGGCGCGACACCGAGGAGTGGTTCCGCCGCCACGGCCTGCCCGAGGGCGAGCTGCGGCTGCGGCCCGCCCGGGACCGCCGGCCGGCCCGGGTGCTCAAGGTGGCCGAGCTGCGGCGGATCGCCCGGGACGCCGAGGTCGTCGTCCACGTCGACGACGACCCCGAGGTGGTGGCCGCCTCCCGCGCGGCGGGTTTCGACGTGCTGCCCGCGACCTGGATGCCCGAGGACCGCGACGACGCGGTCGCGCTGCGCCGGGCCCAGGAGGAGGACGGCCGCAGCTGAGCCGGTCGGCAGCCCGTCTGCAGCCCGTCAGCAGCCCGTCAGCAGCCCGTCAGCAGCGCGGCCGCGGCTCGGCCCGGTCGGCGGTGGAGAGGTGCCAGATCCGCTGCGCCATCCCGCACCCCGGCACGGTCACGTCGTACCGCGCCTCGACGGCGTCCCGCAGGCGGGCGCCGGCGGGCCTGTTCCAGACCTCGAAGTGCGCCACCTCCACCAGCCAGGTCGGCGCGTCGGGGCCCTCGACCAGGGCGAGGAGCTCCTCGAGGTCGGGGTCGAGGGTGCGCATCGGCAGGCTCCACAGGTGCCGGTACGGCGACGGCAGGCCGCTGGTCGCCTGGACGTCCGCGCGCCCTCCGAAGACCGTGAGGGTGTCGCCGGGCTCGGCCACCTCGGCGATCGCCTGCCCGGTGTCGTCCTCCTTGGCGCTGCCCATCCAGCCCGGGTCGGCGGCCACCCAGATCGTGGCGCAGACCAGGCTGGAGGCGGTGATGGCCAGGATCGGCACCGGCACGAGCAGGGCTCCCCGCTCCAGCGCCCCGCAGGCCCCGGCCACCGCCAGCGCGGTCGCCGGCACCAGCGCGAAGAGGTAGTCCCGCCAGAAGCTGCCGCTGGCGGTGATCACCCACAGCTCCCAGGCGACCATGCCCGCGATGGCGGCCGTGAGGGCCGGGTTGGACCGCCAGAGCCGGGGGAGCACGGCGACGAAGCAGGCGAGGACGACCGCGACGCCGGAGAAGACCGCCACGAGGGCCAGGACCAGCGCCCGCCACTCGTTGGCCGACGAGGGCCTGGCCTCGAGCACGGCGTTGGCGTCGGCGCGGAACCCCAGGACGGCGTACGAGAGGGTGTCGAGCTCGACGCCCGCCCACAGCGCCCACCCGACGGTCGCCAGCGGGTGCAGCACCGCGCCGACCAGCCCGGCCGTCGCCAGCCGGGCGAACGAGGACCACCCGAGACGCCCGGTGGCCAGCGAGGCGACCAGCAGCACCCCGGCGAAGACCAGGGCCCCGACCATGCTCTGCTTGAGGCCGGCGGCCAGCGAGCCCGTCACCCCGGCGAGCAGCGCCAGCAGCCACGCCCGGCGGCCGGTCTCGCGGCGCAGCGCGAGCAGCGAGAGCCAGCAGCTGCCCATCAGCAGGGGGAGACCGAGCACCTCGCCCTTGACGTCCACGGGGTCGATCAGGGGGTTGGCCAGGATGGCGGCCGTGCACAGGGCGACCCAGCGGGGCGCCCGCCCGCCCGCCACGGTCCGCGCGGCCCCGGCCGCCAGCAGCACGGTCAGCGCGCAGCCCAGCGCGCCGGCGAGCCGCACCGCGGTGGTGCCGTCGACCGCGCCCAGCACCTTGAGCACGAGCAGCAGGAACGGCGGACGGTCCACGAAGTAGTGGCCGTAGACGGAGTCCGGCGCGGGGTCCCAGCTCTGGGCGACCAGCATGAAGCCCGCCTCGTCGGCGCCTGGCGACTGGCCGAGGCCGAGCAGCCGGAGCAGGACCACGGCGAGTGCGCAGGCGCCGACCACCCAGCGGTGGTGCTGCGGTACCTGCATCGTCCCCCCGAAGCGTGTGCGACCGGGGGTCAGCATGGTGGTCGGGCGGTCGGCCGGTCAAAGTAGGATGCAGGGGTGGAGATCCCTGAGAAGTTCGCCAGCCTCGGCCTCACCTACGACGACGTGCTGCTGCTCCCGGGGGAGTCCGACCTGGCTCCCTCCGAGATCGACACCACGACTCGCCTGACCCGGGAGATCTCCCTGAAGGTGCCGCTGGTCAGCGCGGCGATGGACACCGTGACCGAGTCGCGGATGGCGATCGCAATGGCCCGCGAGGGCGGGATGGGCGTCCTGCACCGCAACCTCTCCATCGAGGACCAGGCCTACCAGGTCGACCTGGTGAAGCGGACCCAGACCGGGATCATCTCCAACCCCGTCACCATCGGCCCCGACGCGACGCTGGAGGACCTCGACCGGATCTGCGGCGAGTACCGCGTCTCCGGGCTCCCGGTGGTCGACGAGGGCCACGAGCTGATCGGCATCATCACCAACCGCGACCTGCGGTTCACCCCGGTCGCCGAGTGGGCGACCACCAAGGTCGACGAGGTGATGACCCCGATGCCGCTGATCACCGGCCACGCCGGGATCAGCCGCGAGGAGGCCACCGCCCTGCTGCGGGCGCACAAGCGCGAGCGGCTGCCGCTGGTCGACGACGACGGCCGGCTCACCGGCCTCATCACCGTCAAGGACTTCGTCAAGGGCGAGCAGTTCCCGCACGCCTCGCACGACGCCGACGGCCGGCTGCTGGTCGGCGCGGCGATCGGCTACTTCGGCGACGCGTGGGTCCGGGCGACCACCCTGGTCGAGGCGGGCGTCGACGTGCTGGTCGCCGACACGGCGCACGGCCACGTCCACCTGCTGCTCGACATGGTGCGGCGCCTCAAGGCCGACCCCGCGACCCGCCACGTCCAGGTGATCGGTGGCAACGTCGCGACCCGGGCCGGCGCCCAGGCGTTCGTCGACGCGGGTGCCGACGCGGTCAAGGTGGGGGTGGGCCCCGGCTCGATCTGCACCACCCGCGTGGTCACCGGCGTGGGCGTGCCGCAGGTGACCGCCATCTACGAGGCCTCGCTGGCGGCGCGGCCCGCCGGCGTCCCGGTGATCGCCGACGGCGGCATGAAGCACTCGGGCGAGATCGCCAAGGCCCTGGTCGCCGGGGCCGACTCCGTGATGCTCGGCTCGTTGCTGGCGGGCTGCGAGGAGTCGCCCGGAGACCTGGTCTTCGTCAACGGCAAGCAGTTCAAGGCCTACCGCGGCATGGGCTCGCTCGGCGCGATGTCGAGCCGCGGCAAGAAGTCCTACTCCAAGGACCGCTACTTCCAGGCCGAGGTCGCCAGCGACGACAAGATCGTCCCCGAGGGCATCGAGGGTCAGGTCGCCTACCGCGGCCCGCTGGGCGCGGTCGCCCACCAGCTCATCGGCGGGCTCAACCAGTCGATGTTCTACGTCGGCGCCCGCACCGTGCCCGAGCTGCAGGAGAAGGGTCGCTTCGTGCGGATCACGTCCGCCTCGCTCAAGGAGAGCCACCCCCACGGCGTGCAGATGACCGTCGAGGCCCCCAACTACACCGGCATCTGAGAGGGTCCACCAGTGACCGAGATCGAGATCGGCAAGAACAAGCGCGCGCGTCGCGCCTACGCCTTCGACGACGTGGCGATCGTGCCCTCCCGGCGCACCCGCGACCCCGAGGAGGTGAGCGTGGCGTGGCAGATCGACGCCTACCGGTTCGACCTCCCCGTGCTGGCCGCGCCGATGGACTCGGTGATGTCGCCCGAGACCGCGATCCAGCTCGGCCGCCTCGGCGGCCTGGGCGTGCTCAACCTCGAGGGCCTGTGGACCCGCTACGAGGACCCGACCTCGCTGCTGGAGGAGGTCGCCTCGCTGCGCGGGGTCGACGCCACCGCGCGGATGCAGGAGATCTACACCGAGCCGGTGAAGGCCGAGCTGATCACCGAGCGGCTGCGCCACATGCGTGACTCCGGGGTCACCGTCGCGGGCTCGCTCTCGCCGCAGCGGACCAAGGAGTTCGCCAAGACGGTCGTCGACGCGGGCGTCGACATGTTCGTGATCCGCGGGACGACGGTCTCGGCCGAGCACGTCTCCAGCCAGGCCGAGCCGCTCAACCTCAAGGAGTTCATCTACGAGCTCGACGTGCCGGTGGTCGTCGGCGGCTGCGCGACCTACCAGGCCGCGCTCCACCTGATGCGGACCGGCGCGGCCGGCGTGCTGGTCGGCTTCGGCGGGGGAGCGGCGCACACGACCCGCACCGTCCTGGGCGTCGCCGTCCCGATGGCGAGCGCGGTGGCCGACGTCGCCGCCGCCCGCCGCGACTACCTCGACGAGTCGGGCGGCCGCTACGTCCACGTCATCGCCGACGGCTCGATCGGCAGGTCGGGCGACGTGGCGAAGGCCATCGCCTGCGGCGCCGACGCGGTGATGGTCGGCTCGCCGCTCGCGCGCGCCAAGGAGGCGCCGGGTCGTGGCTTCCACTGGGGTACCGAGGCCCACCACGCCGACCTGCCGCGCGGCCAGCGCGTCGAGTTCGAGCCCGTGGGCTCCCTGGAGGAGATCCTCTTCGGTCCCTCCCACGTCGCCGACGGCACGATGAACCTGATCGGCGCCCTGAAGCGCTCCATGGCCACCACCGGCTACACCGAGCTCAAGGAGTTCCAGCGCGTCGAGGTCGTCGTCGGCTGACCTGCTCCAAACCCGCGGCGGGCGGCCCGACGCTCGGAGATACTCGTCCGGGTGAGGGACCTGGATGCCGCGCGCGACGTCGTCGACCAGGCGCTGGCGGCCTCCGGTCACGGGTGGGACGCCTGGCCGGAGGTGGCCGCCACGGCGGGCTGGACGTCCCGCGACCGGCTGGCCGCGCTGCTCCTCCTGCTCTCCGTGCCCGAGCACGTCGTGCACCGGCCCGACGTCGGTGACGACGTCAACCAGGTCCTGGGGACCGCCGCCGACGGGGTGATCGACCGGTTGCGCCGCGGCGCGCTCCCGTGGGACGCCGCGACTGTCCGCCTCGGGCTGGCCGCGGTCTCACGGCGGACGTTCGACGATCGTGGGGCCGGCGTCGTGCTGGCGGCCGCGCAGGAGGTGGGTGCCGCCGGTGGCGCCGACGCCGCGATGGTCGACGCGCTCCGACGCTTCGACGCGTGGCTGCACGCCGTGCCCCACCGCCACGGGCTGCACGCTGCCCGCCGGGCCGCCGCCCGGGCCCTCTCTGCCACCACCCCGCCCGACCTGCTGGACCTCTCGCTGGTCCAGCCCGGGGACGGGTGGGGCCCCTTGGCGCGCGAGGCCGCGCGCGTCGCCCCGGTGGAGGCGGTCGGGCCGCTCGTGCGGGCGCTGGGCGGGCTCGGCCATCGCTCCCCGTCGCAGCGCTGGCTGCGCGAGGTCGGGGCCGCCCTGGCTGTCGCCGAGGCGCGAGGCCTGCTGCGGGCGTGGCTCGAGGAGGCGGCCGTGACCGAGCCCGGAAGGGCGACCGACCGCGACGACGGGGAGACGCAGCGGCTCCTCGCCCCCGGCAACGAGGACGTGGTGCGTGCCGCGGTCCTGGCGACGCGCACCCTTCCGGACGAGGAGGAGTGGGTCCCTCGGGTGCTCGGCTTCCTGGCCCGGCGCGGAGCCGCGCCGAGCGGCCCCGGTGCCACGACGGCCCTGGCGCTCAAGGTGGCCGGGGCGGCGGTCGACACCCTCGTCGTGCGCGGCGGTGCGGGGGAGGTGGCAGTGCTGACGGAGCTCTTCCAGGACCTCACCCGGCGCGACCTCGTCCGCAAGGTCGGCGCTGCGCTCGCGGCCCGCCGGGAGGCCGAGGTGACTCCGGCCGCCGTGGGATGTCGGGACGACGAGCTGCGGCGGTCGAAGGCGGCGCAGGTGCGACGGAGGGCGGACCCCGCGCCCGCGCGTGCGCGGGCCGCGGTGGATGCGTTGCTCCGCAGCCACCTGCTGCCGACGCTGCGAGCGGCCGGCTTCGAGGGCGGCGGCCGGACCTGGCGACGACCCCACGACGACCGGGTCGACCTGGTGCACCTGGGCTCGTCGCGGGACGCCCTCAGCCTGGTCTACGGGGTCCGGTTCGACGCCGCGCACCCGTCGGACCGCCCGCGGGGCGTGGACCGCTCCCGCATCCTCGCCCACCACCTGGACGTCAGCCTCGACGAACGCTGGACGGCGGCGCCCGACGACCTGGACCGGTGCGCCGACCACCTCCGCCGCCGCGTGCTGCCCTTCCTGGACACGTTCGCCGTGCACGCCCTGGCCCAGGACCACCTGCTCACCGGAGCCGGGACCCCGCCGGGCGCCCGGCAGCGTGGCGCCCCGGGCGGTCCGGCGCGGCGCGCCGTCGTGGGGCTGCTGGCGCTGGAAGCGCGGGACCGGACGTCGGCCGTCGAGCACCTCGCCGCGCAGGTGGCCCGGGCCGAGGGCGGGCCCGACGAGCGGGCCTTCTGGCAGCGCCGGCTCGACGAGGCGGAGGCGCTGCCCGGAGCCTGAGGACCCCGACGGCCGCGGTTCGTCCGCGGCGACCAGCGACTGGGACACTGGAGGGGTGAGCACCCCCATCGCCCTGAATCCGGACTCCCGCGCGGCCGCCCTCTCGGCGATGATCGAGGGAGAGCTCGACGTCCTGGTGGTCGGCGGCGGCATCGTGGGGGTGGGGGCTGCCCTCGACGCCGTGACCCGGGGCCTCAGCACCGGGCTCGTGGAGCAGCGCGACCTGGCCAGCGGCACCAGCAGCCGCAGCTCCAAGCTGGTCCACGGCGGCCTGCGCTACCTCGAGATGCTGGACTTCGCGCTGGTCAAGGAGGCGCTGGAGGAGCGCGGGCTGCTGCTCACCCGCCTGGCCCCGCACCTGGTCCGACCGGTCCCGTTCCTCTACCCCCTCGAGCACGCCTGGGAGCGCCCCTACGTCGGGGCCGGTGTCGCGCTCTACGACTCGATGGCGATGGCCGGGAAGTACGACATGGGGGTGCCGAAGCACAAGCACCTCTTCCGCAGGCAGCTCGCCCGGATGGCGCCGGACCTGCGCACCGACGACCTGCACGGGGCGATCCGCTACTACGACTGCCAGGTCGACGACGCCCGGCTCGTGATGACGGTCGCCCGCACCGCGGCCAACAACGGGGCCCACGTCGCGACCCGCACCAAGGTGACCGGCTTCCTCCGCGAGCCGGCCACCGGACCAGGACAGGGGCCGGGCCGGGTCGTCGGCGTCACCGCGCGGGACCTGGAGAACGGCGTCGACCTCGAGATCCGGGCGCGCCGGGTGATCAACGCCGCCGGCGTCTGGACCGACCAGATCCAGGAGATGATGGGCGGCGAGGGGTCGCTCGACGTCGACGCGTCCAAGGGGATCCACGTGGTGGTGCCCCGCGACCGGATCCGCTCGGAGTGCGGGTTCATCACCAAGACCGAGAAGTCGGTGCTCTTCGTGATCCCGTGGGGAGCCTTCTGGATCATCGGCACGACCGACACCCCGTGGGACCTCGACCTGGCCCACCCCGCAGCCAGCCGCACCGACATCACCTACTTGCTCGACCAGCTCAACGGGCTGCTCAAGGTGCCGCTCGACCTGCAGGACGTGGTCGGCGTCTACGCCGGGCTGCGGCCGCTGCTCAAGCCGATGCGGAAGGCGGGGGCGGAGGCCGAGACGACCAAGCTCTCGCGCGAGCACACCACGATCAGCCCCGTGCCCGGCCTCGTGCTGATCGCCGGCGGCAAGCTCACGACGTACCGGGTGATGGCTCGCGACGCCGTCGACGTCGCCTTCGACGGCGTCGAGGGCGTGATGCCCAGCATCACCGACCGGGTTCCCCTGATGGGCGCCTACGGCTACGAGACCCGGACCAACCAGCGGGTCGCGCTGGCGCGTGCCTCCGGCCTCGACGTCGGCCGCGTCGACCACCTGCTCGGTCGGTACGGCGGCCTGGTCGACGAGGTGCTCGCCCTGGTGGAGTCGCGACCCGAGCTCGGTGAGCCCCTGCGCCACGCCCCCGGCTACCTGGCCGCGGAGGTCGTCTACGCCGTCACCCACGAGGGCGCCCGACACCTCGACGACGTCCTCACCCGGCGTACCCGGATCTCGATCGAGACCTTCGACCGCGGCACGCGCGCCGCTCGGCAGGTGGCCGAGCTGATGGCCGGCGAGCTCGGCTGGGACGAGGCGACGGTCGCCAACGAGGTCGACCACTACCTGCGCCGGGTCGAGGCCGAGCGTCAGAGCCAGCTGAAGGCGACGGACCAGGAGGCCGACGAGGCACGGGTCCAGGCCCCCGAGATCGTCAGCGGGGGCTCCGCCTGAGCCGGTGGGTCCGTCCAACCCCGCCCGGGGCCCGGGTGGATCCACCACCCGATCCGCCTGCCGGAGCGTTACCGAGGGGTAGCCGCCGGAGACGTGGGTCACATACCCTCAGTACATGACTGCGAGCTCGCCCCGAGGCCCCCTGACCGACGGCCCGCGCGACCCCGAGCACGACCCGCGCGCCAGCTGGGCGCTGGAGCCCGACTACGTGGGACGCCTGACGGGCCGAGTCGTGGCCACGCCGGGGGCCCAGCCCACCCACGAGGTCCGCTCACCTCTCGACGAGGCGCCCCTGGCGCACGTGCCGCAGAGCACTCCCCAGGACGTGGAGCGGGCCCTGGCCCGGGCCCGCCGGGTCCAGGAGGCGTGGTCCCGGACGTCGGTGGCCGAGCGCTCCCGGATGATGCTGCGCTTCCACGACCTCGTCCTCGACCGGCAGGACGAGATCACCGAGCTGGTCTGCCTGGAGTCGGGCAAGGCCCGCAAGGACGCCTTCCTCGAGGTCGCCCACGTGGCGATGACGGCGCGGTACTACGCCCGCACCAGCGCCTCCCACCTGGCCACCCGTCGCGTCCCCGGGATGTTCCCCGGGCTCACCCGGGTCGACGTCAACCGGATCCCCAAGGGCGTGGTCGGGATCATCTCGCCCTGGAACTACCCCTTCACCCTGGCGCTCTGCGACGGCCTGCCGGCCCTGATGGCCGGCAACGCCGTGGTGGCGAAGCCCGACTCCCAGACCACGCTGACGGCGCTCCTGGGCGCCCAGCTGCTCGAGGAGGCCGGCTTCCCGGCCGACCTGTGGCAGGTCGTGGCGGGCCAGGGCGCGGAGGTCGGCACCCCGCTGATCGCGGGGATCGACTACCTCTGCTTCACCGGCTCCACCGCCACCGGCAAGGTGATCGCGCAGCAGTGCGCCGAGCGGCTGATCGGCTGCTCGCTGGAGCTGGGCGGCAAGAACCCCATGCTCGTGCTGCGCGACGCCCCGGTCGAGCGGGCCGCCGAGGGGGCGGTCCGCGGCGCCTTCTCCAACTCCGGCCAGCTCTGCATCTCGATGGAGCGGATGTACGTCGCCGACCAGGTCTACGACCGCTTCGTCGACCGCTTCGTGGCGCGCACCCAGGCCCTGGCGCTCGGCGCCAGCACCGACTGGGAGGTCGACATGGGCACCCTGATCAGCGCCCGCCAGCTCGAGGCCGTGACCGCCCACGTCGAGGACGCCGTCGCCAAGGGCGCGCGGGTGCTCACCGGCGGCAAGGCCCGGCCCGACCTCGGCCCCTACTACTACGAGCCGACGGTGCTCGAGGGCGTCACGCCCGACATGGCCTGCTTCGGCACCGAGACCTTCGGCCCGGTGGTCTCGCTCTACCGGTTCCACGACGAGGCCGACGCCGTCGCGCGGGCCAACCAGGGCAGCTACGGCCTCAACGCGTCGGTCTACACCTCCGACGGCACCCGCGGCCGCGAGCTGGCCCGCCAGCTGAAGGCCGGCACCGTCAACGTCAACGAGCCGTACGGCGCCGCGTTCGGCACGCTCGCGGCCCCGATGGGCGGGATGCGCGAGTCCGGGCTCGGCCGCCGGCAGGGCCAGGAGGGGATCCTGCGCTACACCGAGACCCAGTCGGTCGGCACCCAGCGGGGCCTGCCGATCCGGCCGCCCGCCGGGATGTCGGAGGAGGCCTACGCCAAGATGATGACGGTCAGCCTCCGCCTGCTCAACAAGCTGGGTCGCGCCTGATGGCCCGTCCCGGTGCCCGCACCCCGATGCACTACGACGTCCTGGTCATCGGGTCGGGCTTCGGCGGCTCGGTGAGCGCGCTGCGGCTCTCGGAGAAGGGCTACCGGGTCGGCGTGCTCGAGGCCGGGGCCCGGTTCACCGACGCCGACTTCGCCTCCACGTCGTTCGACCTCAAGCGCTACCTCTACATGCCGGCCGCCGGCCTCTACGGCATCCAGCGGATCGACGTGCTGCGCAACTGCCTGATCCTGGCCGGCGCGGGGGTGGGCGGCGGCTCCCTGGTCTACGCCAACACGCTCTACGAGCCGCTCGACGCCTTCTACCGCGACCCGTCGTGGTCGCACATCACCGACTGGAAGGCCGAGCTGGCGCCGTACTACGACCAGGCCAAGCGGATGCTCGGCGTGGTCGAGAACCCGCTGCGCACCCCGTCGGACGACGTGATGCAGCGGGTCGCCGAGGAGATGGGGGTGGGCGACACCTTCCACCCGACCCCGGTCGGGGTCTTCTTCGGCGGGCCCGGGCAGGAACCGGGGGAGGAGTCCGCCGATCCCTACTTCGGCGGGGCCGGTCCGGCGCGGAACGCCTGCCTCGGCTGCGGCGAGTGCATGACCGGGTGCCGGCACAACGCCAAGAACACGCTGGTGAAGAACTACCTGCACCTCGCCGAGCAGCTGGGCGCCGTCGTCCACCCGCTCACTACCGTCACCCGGGTCCGCCCGCGGCCGGGCGGGGGCTACACGGTCCAGGCGCGCTGGACCAAGGCGAAGCTCTCGCGGCGCAGCGCCGTCAAGGAGTTCACCTGCGACCAGGTGGTCTTCTCCGCCGCCGCGCTCGGCACCCAGAAGCTGCTGCACCAGCTCAAGGCCACCGGCGACCTCCCGCACGTCTCAGACCGGCTCGGCGTGCTGGCGCGGACCAACTCCGAGGCGATCCTCGGAGCGCTGGCGCCCGACCTCTCCACCGACTACAGCCGCGGCGTGGCGATCACCTCCTCGTTCCACCCCGACGATCACACCCACGTGGAGCCGGTGCGCTACGGCCGGGGCAGCAACGTGATGGCCCTCATGCAGACCGTGCTCGCCGACCCGGTGCCGGGGGAGTCGCGGGTCCGGACCTGGCTGCGGGAGATGTGGCGGGAGCGGGCCAACGCGCTCGACCTCTACGACCTCAAGCACTGGTCGGAGCGCTCGGTGATCGCGCTGGTCATGCAGACGCTCGACAACTCCATCACCACCATCCGGGTGCGGACGCCCCTCGGCTGGCGGATGTCGAGCAGGCAGGGCCACGGCGAGCCCAACCCGACCTACATCCCGCAGGCCTACGAGGCGGCCCGGCTGATGGCCAAGGCCATCGGCGGGACTCCCGGCGGCAACATCGGCGAGCCCTTCGAGCGCCCGCTGACCGCCCACTTCATCGGCGGCTGCACGATCGGCGACTCGCCCGAGACCGGCGTCATCGACCCCTACCAGCGGCTCTACGGCCACGAGGGCGTGCACGTCGTCGACGGGTCGGCGATCTCGGCGAACCTCGGGGTGAACCCGTCGCTGACCATCACGGCGCAGGCCGAGCGCGCCATGGCGCTGTGGCCCAACAAGGGCGAGGTCGACCCCCGGCCGGCCCTGGGTGAGGGGTACCGACCCGTGGAGCCCGTGCGGCCGCTCCGGCCGGCGGTGCCCGAGCACGCGCCCGCGGCGCTGCGGCTGCCCGTGGTCGCCGTCACGTCGGGAGGTCGGCCCCTCGCGGCGGGGCAGCGCGCGGGGCAGGGCGCGGCGCAGGGCAGCGAGAGGCTCGCGCAGAAATAGTCGAATCCCGGCGTAACTTTGCGCGGTGGTGCATCGTTGTCACCAGTGCAGGCCCGGCACTCCCTCCCATAGCTGCCGGGTCTTCGTCCAGGGCGTCCCGAGCGGCGTGGACGATCAGGGCTCGACCAACCTCCCTCCCCGGTCGGGCCCTGGTGCATTTCCGGGTGCGGGAGGCTCGCTAGAGTGCGACCATGACTGCGCCTGCTGCCGCTGAGCACGACCTGGTCCTGGTGGTCGACTTCGGGGCGCAGTACGCGCAGCTGATCGCCCGCCGCGTCCGCGAGGCCCGGGTCTACTCCGAGATCGTGCCGCACACCATGCCGGTCGCCGAGATGCTCGCCCGCAAGCCGGCCGCGATCATCCTCTCCGGCGGCCCGTCCAGCGTGTACGCCGAGGGCGCGCCCTCGCTGGACACCTCCCTCTTCGACGCCGGGGTCCCGACCTTCGGCATGTGCTACGGCTTCCAGCTGATGGCCCAGGGCCTCGGCGGCGAGGTCGCCCACACCGGCGCCCGGGAGTACGGCCGGACCCCGGTCCGGGTCGTCGAGCCGGGCACGCTGCTGGCCGAGCTCCCCGAGGAGCACAAGGTGTGGATGTCGCACGGCGACTCGGTGCAGTCGGCGCCCGAGGGCTTCACCGTGCTCGCCGCCACCGACGTCACCCCCGTCGCGGCCTTCGAGGACACCTCGCGCCGCCTCGCGGGCGTGCAGTGGCACCCCGAGGTGCTCCACTCCGAGCACGGCCAGCGGGTGCTCGAGCACTTCCTGCACGAGATCGCGGGCTGCCGGCCGACCTGGACGATGGTCAACATCGTGGAGGAGCAGATCGAGCGGATCCGCGAGCAGGTCGGTGACACCGGCCGCGCGATCTGCGGGTTGTCGGGCGGTGTCGACTCCGCCGTCGCCGCCGCGCTCGTGCAGCGCGCGATCGGGGACCGCCTCGACTGCGTCTTCGTCGACCACGGCCTGCTCCGCAAGGGCGAGGCCGAGCAGGTCGAGCGCGACTTCGTGGCCGCCACCGGCGTCAACCTGCACGTCGTCGACGCCGAGGAGCGGTTCATGTCGGCCCTCGCCGGGGTCACCGACCCCGAGGAGAAGCGCAAGGTCATCGGCCGCGAGTTCATCCGGGTCTTCGAGGCGGCCGAGGCCGACGTGCTGGCGAAGAACGCCGCCGAGGAGGGCGCCAAGGTCGCCTTCCTGGTCCAGGGCACGCTTTACCCCGACGTCGTGGAGTCCGGCGGCGGTGCCGGCACCTCCAACATCAAGTCCCACCACAACGTGGGCGGGCTCCCCGACGACCTCGAGTTCGAGCTCGTCGAGCCGCTGCGCACCCTCTTCAAGGACGAGGTCCGCCAGGTCGGGGAGCAGCTCGGCCTGCCGTCGGAGATCGTCTGGCGCCAGCCCTTCCCGGGCCCGGGCCTCGGGATCCGGATCATCGGCGAGGTGACCCGCGAGCGGCTCGACCTGCTCCGCGAGGCCGACGCCATCGCCCGCGAGGAGCTGACCCGGGCCGGCCTGGACCGCGACATCTGGCAGATGCCGGTGGTGCTGCTCGCCGACGTCCGCTCGGTCGGCGTCCAGGGCGACGGCCGCACCTACGGCCACCCGGTCGTGCTGCGCCCGGTCACCTCCGAGGACGCCATGACCGCCGACTGGGCCCGCCTGCCCTACGAGGTGATGGAGCGGATCTCCACCCGGATCACCAACGAGGTGGCCGAGGTCAACAGGGTCACCGTCGACATCACCTCGAAGCCCCCGGGCACGATCGAGTGGGAGTGAGGACCACGGTGCGGGGCCTGCGGGGGATCCGGCGCTGTCGTGCCGCCGCGGCGGCGGTCGTGCTGTCGGCCGGGCTGGTCGGGTGCAGCGGGTCGGGGGACGCGACGGAGGCGGGCGACGCGGGGACCGTCGAGGTCTCCTGCCAGCTCGAGGGGTCTGGACCAGGCACGGCGACGGTGGTGGCGACCGAGGACGACCTCACGGTGACGTGGGAGGGCCACGAGGTCCCGGCGTCCGACCAGTTCGACTTCGGCGTCCAGGTCGCCGACGACGAGGGGGTGGCGCAGGCGCAGCTCAACCTGGTCTTCCGCGACGGCGAGCAGGTGGGCCAGCTGGTCACCGTGTTCGAGGACTACGCCCAGGTGCAGCTGGACCTCGAGGCCGAGGTCGACGGCGACCGGGTCACGGCGGTCTTCCCCCGCGACGAGGGTCCGCTCGCCGGTCTCGAGATCGGGCGGTGGGGAGCGTTCGCCTCGAGCCGCGACCTCCAGGTCGGGGGGACCTGTCCCGAGGGCGACGGGTTCCTCCCGTTCGAGTGACACCGCCGGGTGCGCGGCGGCGCGGGCTGCGCTAGCGTCCCGGGCGACCCGTCCGCCCGCGCCGAGAGGAGCCCCGCCGTGCCCACGCCCAGGAGGCTGCTCGCGCTGGGGTTGTGCCTCGCCCTGTGCGCCGCGCTCTCGGCGTGCGTGAAGCCGGACCGCGCGGTGGTCGCCTTCCTGCTCGCCTCGACCCAGGCGGACCGCTGGGAGCTGGTGGACGAGCCCGTCTTCCGCGAGCACGTCGAGGAGACGTGCCGGGGCTGCGACTACCTCACCTTCAACGCCGAGCAGGACGCGGCCCGCCAGGAGGCGCAGCTGGAGGAGGCGCTCGAGGCCGGGGCCGACGTCGTGGTGCTCAACGCCGTGGACTCCGAGGCGGGCGAGCGGATGGTGCTGGCCACCGGGGACGTCCCGGTGGTCGCCTACGACCGGTACGTCGCCGGGGCGGACTGGTTCGTCTCCGTCGACCCGGGCGAGATCGGTCGGCAGATGGGCGAGTCGGTGGTCGACGCGGTCGGGCGTCGGGCCCGGGTCGTGGTGGTCGACGGCGCGCGGGGCGACGCCAACGCCGGGGCGATCCGCTCGGCGCTCGACGAGGTGCTGTCGGCGGCCGACGTGCGGGTGGTGGACGACCTCGCCCCCGACACGTGGGGCGAGCAGGAGGCGCGGGAGTTCGTGGAGGGCCTGGGCCGGCGCGGGCTCCGGGACGTGGACGCGGTCGTGGCCGCCAACGACACGCAGGCCGGGGGCGTGGCCGCGGCCTTCGCGTCGCTCGGCCTCGGGCGGGACGCGCCGTTCCTCACCGGCCAGGACGCGCAGCTCGACGCCGTCCACCGGATCGTGGCTGGCGAGCAGGGGATGACGGTCTACAAGCCCCTGCCCGACCTGGCCCGCCGGGCGGCCGAGGTCGCGGTGGACCTGATGTCGGGCGCCGAGGTCTCCGGTGCGGTCGACTACGAGGGAGTCCCCGCGTTCCTGCTCCAGCCGGTCCCGGTGACGGGCGCGACGCTCGCGCGCACCGTCGTCCATGACGGCGTCTACGGGCTCGACGAGGTCTGCCCCGCCGAGCTCACGGCGCCCTGCGAGGCGCTCGCGCTGCGCTGAGCCGGCGGCGTACGGCGTCCGTCCGCCGGGTCCTGCGGCTCCCGCGACCGGTCGAGCCGGCTGGGCCACCAGATGCGTGCGCCGAGGTCGAGGTTGATCGCCGTGACCAGCACCGAGCGCACGACCATCGTGTCGAGGACGACCCCGAGCGCCACCGCGAAGCCGAGCTCAGCGAGGAAGACGACCGGGATCGTGCCGAGGACCAGGAACGTCGCCGCCAGCACGAGGCCGGCCGAGGTGATGACGCCGCCGGTCGAGGTGAGCGCGACCAGGGAGCCCGTGCGGGTGTCGGAGGCGAGCGTCTCCTCGCGGACCCGGGTCATCAGGAAGATGTTGTAGTCGATGCCGAGCGCGACCAGGAAGACGAAGGCGAAGAGCGGGAACGAGGGGTCGGAGCCGGCGAAGCCGAAGACCTGCTCGAAGACCACGGCCGAGATCCCCATGGCCGCCCCGAAGGAGAGCACCACCGTCGCGACCAGGACCAGCGGCGAGAGCAGCGCCCGGAGCAGCAGCCGAGGATCACGAAGACCACCGCCAGGATGGTCGGGATGATCACGCGGTTGTCCCGGGCCGACGCCTCCTTGGTGTCGAGGTAGAACGCCGAGCCCCCGCCGACCAGGGCGTCGGCCCCCGGCACGGCGTGCGTCGCCGCCCGCACGTCCTCCACGACGGCGAACGCCTCGGGGGAGGAGACGTCGTGGGTGACGACCGCCTCGACGAACGCGACGCCGTCGCGCACCACGGGCTCCGCGGGCTCCTCGAGCCCGCTGGCCGGTGATCGAGCTGAACTCCTCGGTGTAGGAGTCCTCGGTGGACAGGCCGGAGGTGTCGAGCCGGAAGAGCCCGAGGCAGGCCACGCCCAGCAGCAGGGTCGTGACGGCCCAGACCCGGCGCGGCCGCGGCTGGATCGCCCGGCCGACCCGCGCCCAGATCCCGGTCCTCGTCGGCTCGGGCGAGCCGAAAGTGGGGACCTTCGGCCAGAAGACCCAGCGCCCGCAGACCACCAGCAGGGCGGGGAGCAGCGTGACCTGGACCAGGAAGGTGACGGCGATGCCGATCGCGGCCACGGGTCCCAGCCCGGCGGTCGAGTTCATCTCGGCCACCACGAGGCAGATCTCGAGGGTGACCGTCCCGGCGCTGGCGAGGATCGCGGGGGCGGCCCGGTGCAGCGCGAACGCCATCGCCTCGTGCCGGTCGGCGTGCCGGCGCAGCTCCTCCCGGTAGCGCGCGACGAGGAGCAGGGCGTAGTCGGTCCCCGCGCCGATCACGAGGATGGTGAGGATCGCGTAGCTCTGCCCGTTGACGGTGAGGTCGGCGTAGCGCGCCAGGAAGTAGATGAGGGCCTGCGCGCCGAAGAGCGCCACCCCGGCGCAGACGATCGGCAGCACCCACAGGACGGGGCTGCGGTAGGTGAGCAGCAGGATCACGACGACCACCGAGAGGGTGGCCAGGAGCAGGGTGGTGTCGATGCCGCCGAACGCCTCGGCCGAGTCCGCGGCCTGGCCGCCGGGTCCGGCGACGTGGACGTCCACCCCGTCGATCGCCGCGATCTCGCGCAGGTCGTTGGCGACGTCGGGCATGAGGTTCCACCCCTCGGGGCCGACGTTGACGGTGAGGACCGTCTGCATCGCCGCGCCGTCCTCCGAGGGGATCGGGCCGACCACCTCGCCCTCGACCGCGGCCAGCCGGGCGATCTCCTCGACCTGCGCCGTCGCCGCGGCCACGTCCGCCCCGGTGAGGCCCTCGGCCCGCTCGTAGACCAGCACCGTCGGGATGGCGTCGGGATCCTGGAAGGCGGTGAGCTCCTCGAGCGCGCGGGTCGACTCCGCGCTCTCCGGGAGCCACGAGCTGGCCTGGTTGTCCTGCTCGTCCACCAGCTTGGCGGCGAAGGCCGAGGAGCCGACGGTGAGCCCCAGCTAGAGGGCGACCACGAGCCACTTCGTCACGGGGCCGGTGAGCCGGCCGGCGAGCTGTCGGTGCATCCCGCCAGTGGAGCACCGTGTTGACGAGAGCGCATCAGGGTTTACCCCGAGCCCCGAACGCCCACGCTCGGCCGCCCGGACGATTTACCTCCACGGCGACGGGAGCGCCGCTCCTGCGCGGGGCGGGGGCTGCCCCGGGGTCCTGCTCCACGCTGCTCCTCCTGTTCCTGGGTCGTCCGTGCGGTGCGCGCCCCCGAGACGCACAAGCACCGGACCAGAGTAGATCGCTCGGATTACTCTGGTCCGGTGCTGGGGTGGGTCAGGCGTAGAGGCGGTCGACCAGGTCGGAGTACTTGCGGTTCACCACGCGCCGCTTGAGCTTGAGCGTCGGGGTGAGCTCCTCGGACTCCGCGGTCCACTCGGTGCCCAGGAGCTCGAACGCCTTGACCTGCTCGGGGCGCGAGAGCCGCTCGTTGGCCTTGTCGACGGCCTGCTGGGCCATCGCCCGGATCTCCGGCCTCGACGCGAGGTCGGCGAGGTCGGTGAACTCCAGGCCCATCTGCTGGGCCACCACGGGGGCGACCTCGCCGTCCAGGGTCAGCACCGCCACGACGTAGGGCCGACCGTCGCCGATGGCCATCGCGTGGCCGATGATCGGGGACTCCTTGAGGTAGTTCTCGATGTTGGAGGGCGCGATGTTCTTGCCCTGCGAGGTGATGATCAGCTCCTTCTTGCGGTCCACGATCGAGACGAAGCCGTCCTCGTCGATGGTCCCGATGTCGCCCGTGTGCAGCCAGCCGTCCTCGTCGATCAGCGCACGGGTCGCGTCGTCCTGCTTGTGGTAGCCCGGCGTGTTGACCGGTCCGCGCACCAGCACCTCGCCGTCGTCGCCGAGCGTCACCTCCATGCCGGGGGTGGCGCGACCCACCGTGCCCATCCGGAAGCCGCCCGGCCCGTTGGCGGTGACCGCGCCGCAGGTCTCGGTCATCCCGTAGACGTCGTACACCTTGAGCCCCAGGCCTGCCATGAAGCGGGTCGTCTCCACCGGCATGGGGGCCGACGCCGAGCCGGCCCAGCGGACCTGGTCGAGGCCCAGCAGCAGCTTGAGGAAGCCCAGGATCGCCTCGTCGGCCTTGCGGTAGGCCTCCTCGATCTCGGGGGTCATCGTGCCGCCGACCTCCTGGGCCTCCACCCAGGCCAGTCCGGCGGCCATCGACTCCTGGACCATCTTGACGTTGTCGGGGTTCGGGTCGGCCGCGAGCTTGGCCGAGATGCCGGTCTGGATCTTCTCCCAGACCCGCGGGACGCCGAAGAAGGCCGTCGGGTGCACCTCGCCCAGCGTCGCCAGCAGCAGCGAGGGGTCGGCGATGCAGTACTGGTGGCTGCCCTGCATCTGCGGGCCGTAGACGCCGAGGATCCGCTCGGCGATGTGGGCCAGCGGCAGGTAGCTGATCTGCTTCTGGCGCTCCTCGAGCAGCCCCGCGGCCTCCAGCGTGCTCACCGCCTCGAACTGCACGTTGTGGTGGGTGAGGACGACGCCCTTGGGGTTGCCGGTGGTGCCGGAGGTGTAGAGGATCGTGGCCGGGCTCTCGGGGGTGAGGGCCTGGTGGCGCTCCTCGAGCTCGCCGGGGTTCTCGGCGCGGCGGGCGCGGCCGGCCGCGACCAGCTCGTCCCAGGTCGAGAAGCGGTCGCCACCGGGGGAGGGGGCGTCGATCAGCACGACCCGGATGTCGGCGTCGGCGTCGAGGGCGGACTTCCACCGGCCGAGGTGGTCGTCGGTCTCGAGGATCGCGACCTTGGTGCCCGAGTGCTGGGCGACGAAGGAGACCTGCTCGGGGGAGAGGGTCTGGTAGATCGACATCGGGACGGCCGCGGCGTGGACCGCGCCCATGTCGGCGACGGCGTGCTCGATCCGGTTGCTCGCCATCACGGCGACCGGGTCGCCCGGCTGGACGCCCATCGCGGCAAGTCCCTCGGCGACGTCGAGGGCGAGCTCGCGGGTCTCCCGCCAGGTCAGCGTGCGCCAGCCCTCCTCGACGCGGTTGCGGTCCGAGTACGCCGGCTCGTCGCCGAAGCGCTCGACCGTGTCGGCCAGTGAGTCGATGAGGGTGCGGCCCGCTACCTGCTTCTCGATGCGGTCGCGCTCGGCCAGGACGTCGGTCATGTTGCTCCTCCGGGGGATCGGGTGTGACGTGAGTCTCACCTGCCCCGGGTATGTCCGCAAGCGCTTCGGCGTACCCGACAAGGGTTTGTGGGCGCTCCGCGCAAGGTACGGGGCTGCCATGAGCGAGCAGACCCCGTCAGACGACGCCCGGCACGACTCCGAGCAGGCCGGCTCGGCCCGGCCCGACGTGGACCCGCACGACGTGGACCCGCACGACGTGGACCAGCGCGACGTGGACCAGCGCGCCGAGCTCCTGCCCGAGGAGCAGGCGGTGGGCAGCGAGGACCCCGAGGCCCAGGCCCGGGTGATCCTCGAGGAGTCCGCCGAGCGGACCGACGACCCCTCCGGGACGCGCGCGGAGTCGACCCAGACCCTCGGCGAGGACGCCCCCGGGACCGAACCGCGGCCCTGACCCCCCGCCGTCCCCTCGCCGCCCCCGCCGCCCCCCAGCGCGTTGCTCGGGGTGGGACGGGCTACTCGCCCTGGTAGCCGATCCAGACCTCCTCGTCGGAGTCCAAGGTCGCGGTGATCTCGATGGGCCCGTCCAGGAAGCCGAGGTCCCACTTCGCCTTGCCCTCGCAGACGAGGATCACCGCTCGGTCGTCGCCCTCGTCCGGGACCTCCACCTCGTCGCGGTGGTCGGTGGTCATCTCGAGGTCCTCGACCTCGCGCAGCTCGGCCTTCCAGGAACCCTCGGTGGACTCCTTCTCCTCTGCCGACATGGCGAGCGCCTCCTGCTCGAGGTCCTCGCAGGTCAGACCGGAGCCCGGTGGGCCTGCCAGGGCGTCGAGCGCGAAGCCGCACGACGAGAGCGCGGCCGCCGCGGTCGCGGTGAGGACGGCGTCCCGGGCGAACGGCACGAATCGGGACGGGCGGCGTGGCGTACGCCGACTCGGAAGGCGAGTCGAACAGCTGGACGGACGGCTGGGCAGGCGAGTGGACACGGTTCCCCCCGGACGGGCGCGCCCCCTGCGCGCCGGCTCGGACGAGGCTAGGGGTCCGCACTCGCGCCCTCCGGCGCGTCTCGCCCCCGGCGCCCGCCGCCCGAGTCCGTCCCGCGTCGGGCGGGCGGCGGACTCAGATGCCGAGGCTCCGGCCGATGATCTCCTTCTGGATCTCGGTCGTGCCGCCGTAGATCGTGGAGATCCGGCTGTCCAGGTACGCCCGGGCGATCGGGTACTCCATCATGTAGCCGTAGCCGCCGTGGAGCTGCACGCCCTGGTTGACCAGCTTGTTCTGCAGCTCGGTCGCCCACCACTTGATCATCGCGGCGTCGACGGTGGTGAGCTCCTTGGCCAGGTGCTTGCGCAGGCAGTCGTCGAGGAAGGCCCGCGCCACCCGTGCCTCGGTGGCCATCTCGGCCAGCAGGAACCGGTTGTGCTGGAACTTCCCGATCGGCCGGCCGAAGGCCTCCCGCTCCTTGGCGTAGTCGAGGCAGAGGCCCACGACGTACTCCGCCGCCGCCACCGCCTGGGCGCCGATGATCAGACGCTCCTGGGGGAGGTTCATCATCAGGTAGACGAAGCCCTGGCCGGCCTCGCCGAGCAGGTTCTCCTTGGGCACCCGGACGTCGGTGAAGGAGAGCTCGGCGGTGTCCTGCGCGTGCAGCCCGATCTTCTCCAGGTTGCGGCCGCGCTCGAAGCCCTCCATCCCGCGCTCGACGACGAGCAGGCTGATCCCCTGGTGGCCGGCGTCGGGGTCGGTGCGGGCGACGACGATCACCAGGTCGGCGTTGATGCCGTTGGAGATGAAGGTCTTGGAGCCGTTGAGCACGTAGTGGTCGCCCGCGTCGACCGCGGTGCTGCGGATCCCCTGGAGGTCGGAGCCGGCGCCCGGCTCGGTCATCGCGATGGCGGTGATGATCTCGCCGGAGACGCACCCGGGCAGCCAGCGCTGCTTCTGCTCCTCGGTCCCGAGGGCGACGAGGTAGGGGACGATGATGTCGGTGTGCACCGAGAAGCCGGGGCCGCTCGCGCCGACCCTGGTGGCCTCCTCGGAGACGATCACGTTGAACCGGAAGTCGTCGATCCCGGGGCCGCCGTACTCCTCGGGCACGTCGAAGCAGAGCAGCCCGGCGTCGCCGGCCTTGCGCCACAGCTCGCGCGGCACGATCCCGGCAGCGTCCCACTCGGCGTGGTGGGGGACGACCTCCTTCTCCATGAAGGCCCGGGCGGTCTGCCGGAAGTCCTCGTGCTCGGCCTCGAAGACCGTGCTGGTCGTGGCCATCAGGAGATCATTTCCTTCACCTGCGCCATGGTGGCGGTGGGGTCGTCGCTGACAGGGGTGATGTTGAGGTGGGTGACGCCGGCCTCCTCGAAGGCCGCGATCCGCTCCTTGACGTACGACGCGGGGCCCACGAGGTTGGCCGCCTCGAGCCAGTCGGTGGGGATCAGCGCCTCCGCCTCCTTCTTCTTGCCCGAGAGGTAGAGGTCCTGGATCTCCTCGGCCTCCTTCTCGTAGCCGTAGGACTTGGCGACGTCGTTGTAGAAGTTCTTCCCCTTGGCGCCCATGCCGCCGACGTAGAGGGCGAAGAGGGGGCGGGCGAAGTCGAGGAGCGCCTTGGTGTCGGGGCCCTCGCCGATCGCGACCATGCCGCCGGCGGTGATCTGCAGCGGGTCGAGGCCCGGCAGCCGCTTGGCCTTGCCGGCCTCGAGCGCGTCGCCCCAGACCAGGTGGGCCTTCTCGGGGTGGAAGAGGTGGGGGATCCAGCCGTCGGCGATCTCGGCGGTCTGCTCGACGCTCTTGGCGCCGAGGGCGGCGATCCAGATCGGGATGGTGTCGCGCTGCGGGTGGGTGAGGATCTTCAGCGGCTTGCCCAGCCCCGTGACGGCGCCGTGCTCCTTGTCGAGGGGGAGGTGGAAGATGCCGTCGTGGGTGAGCGGCTCGCGCTTGAGGCCCCGGCGCACGAGGTCGATGATCTCGCCGGTGCGACCCAGCGGCTTGCTGTAGGGGACGCCGTGGAAGCCCTCGATGACCTGCGGGCCCGAGGCGCCGAGGCCGAGGATGGCGCGCCCGCCCGAGACGTTGTCGAGGCCGGCCGCGGTCTGCAGCAGGGCCCCCGGGGTGCGCGAGTAGATGTTGAGGATGGCCGAGCCGATCTGCACCGTCTCGGTCTTGGCGGCGAGGTACCCCATGAGGGTGGGGGAGTCGAAGCCGTAGGCCTCGGCCACCCACACGACGTCGAGGCCGGCCTTCTCCCAGCCGGCCACCGTGTCGGCCGTGGCACGGGGGTTGCCGTCGTACATCAGCTGGGTCGCGAGCTTCATCGCCGTTCCTTCTCTGTCGTGGTCCCGGCGGCGGCCCGGGGTGGGCGCGTGCGGGCCGATGGGGTAGTCCGTGGTGATTGTGACAGGAACACTGTCACAGTACGACGGGCCGGTGAAGCCCTATGCTCGGACGAGTCGCGCGGCTCGGGGCCGCCGGGGTGGTGCACACGGGGTCGTGCACCGGTGAGGGGAGCACGATGGCGCTGGTGACGGACGTGCGGGTGCGGCAGCCGAAGGCCGACGACCTGGTGGCGGACGGCTTCGTGGTGGCCGGGATCGGCCACGGCTTCGAGGGGACGATCGGCATCCGCGTGCTGGGCGGCAACGGCCGGGTGCTCGGCACCGGCTCGGCCCAGTCCAGCGGCGGGATGGCGGGGGTCGGCGACTTCGCCACCACCGTCCGGCTCGACCAGGTGCCACGGCCCGGGACGCGGGTGACCGTGCAGGTCTTCGGGGACAACCCGGGCCTGCCGGGGGAGGGCCCCGACCCCGGGTTCGACCTGCGCGAGGTCGAGGTGATCGTCTTCGGCTCGATGGCCGGCTTCCTGCTCCACCGCGTCGAGCGCGGCGACACGCTCACCTCGATCCTGCGCACGCACCGGGCGCTCACGAGGGCGACGGTCAAGCAGGTCGTCGCGGCCAACCCGAGGATCACCGACCCCGACAAGATCAAGGTGGGCTGGCGGCTGCGGATCCCGGTCCTCGGGTGAGCGACGGCGCGGACGGCTCGCGGGCGACCTTCACGCGCGAGCAGGTGGAGCGCGCGGTCGCCGAGGTGGCGGCGCGCCTGCCGGGCGTGCGCCCCACCGACCTGCCCGACTTCGTGAACCGGGACGCCGGGTACCCGTTCCTCCGGATCGAGGGCGAGAAGCTGCTGCTGCTCGCGCACGAGCGGGGGCGGGAGTGCTTCCGCCAGGAGGCCACCGAGCTCGACGAGCTCCTGTACCTCTGCTTCGAGAAGGTCACCAAGCAGGTCGCCCAGCGCGAGGAGCTGGCGCGGCGCCGGCTCTGGTCGCGGCGGGACTCCCGGCGCAGGTGGTTCCCCCGCTGGGTCGAGCTGATGGCGGGCCTGGACCCCGCGTGGGGCGCGCGCACCCGGGCCCACGTCGACCAGGTCCTCGCCGGATACCCCTACCGGGGCCGCTGACCTGGTCACCACCCCCTTGACACCACCCTTGCCCTGGAGTGCGCTCCCGGCATGCCGGTCCGCGACGTGCGACGGTACGCCGCCCTCGTGCGGTCCGGCTCCGGCAACGAGGCGGAGCGCCTCGAGCTGCTGCGCCGGCACCGGCTCGCGGTGCTGGCCCCGGGACCGCCCTCGTGCCGATCCCCGGGACGAAGCGGGTCCGCTACCTCGAGGAGAACGTCGCCGCCCTGGAGGTGACGCTGGGCGACGCCGAGCTCGCCGCCCTGGCGGAGGCCGTCCCGGTCGACGCGGTCGTCGGCGACCGCTACGGGGACATGGGCACGATCGACGCCTGAGCCGACGCCGGTCGCCCCGGACGCCTCAGTCGCGCCCGTGCCAGGAGTCCCAGAGCGCGGCGTAGGAGCCGCCCGCCGCGACCAGCTCGTCGTGGGAGCCCAGCTCGGTGATCCGCCCCTCCTCCACCACGGCCACCCGGTCGGCGTCGTGGGCGCTGAAGAGGCGGTGGGCGATGGCCACCACCGTGCGGCCCTCGAGCACCGCGGCGAGCGACCGCTCGAGGTGGCGGGCCGCCCGGGGGTCGATGAGCGAGGTGGCCTCGTCCAGCACCAGCGTGTGCGGGTCGGCCAGGACCAGCCGCGCCAGCGCGAGCTGCTGCGCCTGCGGCGGGGTGAGCGCCACGCCGCCCGAGCCGACCTCGGTGTCCAGCCCGGCGGGGAGCGCGAGCGCCCACTCCAGCGCGTCGACGGCGTCCAGGGCGGCCAGGACGTCGGCATCGGTGGCCACCCGGCCGGTCGGCACCGCCAGCGCGAGGTTCTCGCGCAGGGTGCCGACGAAGACGTGGTGCTCCTGGGTCACCAGCGCGACGTGGCCGCGCAGGTCGTCGAGGGGCAGCGCGGTCAGCGGGACCCCGCCCACCGTCACCGAGCCGGAGTCCGGCGGGTGGATCCCGGCCAGCAGCCGGCCGAGCGTCGACTTGCCCGCCCCCGAGGGCCCCACCATCGCGATCCGCTCCCCGACCCCGACGTCGAGCGAGACGTCGTGCAGCACCGGCCGGTCCGGCACGTAGGAGAACCGCACGGTGTCGGCCTCGAGCCGCTCGTCGGCCGGCCGGGCGTCGCCCGCCACCCGGTCCTCCGGCACCTGGGCGACGCCGAGCAGCCGGGCCAGGGAGGCGGCCCCCATCTGCAGCTCGTCGAGGATCGCCACCATCCGGTCGACCGGGTCGATGAGCATCTGCACGTAGAGCGTCGCCGCCGTGACCTCTCCGAGCCCGACCCGCCCCTCGGCGTACAGCCACCCGCCGAGCAGCAGCGTGGCGACCGTCGGCAGCAGGTAGGAGATCTCCATGCTGGGGAAGAACCGGGTCCGCAGCGAGAGCGTGTAGCGCTCCGCCTCGAAGGAGTCGCGGCAGTCGTCGTCGATCCGGCGCACCCGCTCGTCGGCGAGGCCGAGCGCCTCGACGGTGCGGGCGCCCTCGACGGTCTCGGTGAGCGTGGCGTTGATCCGGGAGTACGTCGCCGACTCGCGCAGGTAGCCGTCCTTGGCGCGGGCGAGGTACCAGCGCAGCCCGACGACGAGCGGCGGCAGGGCCAGCAGGCAGGGGAGCGCCACCCACCAGCCGACGCTGATCGCCGCGCCGAGCGTGAGCGTCGCGGTGATCACCGCGGTGGTCCACTCGGGCAGCGCCCACCGGACCGACCAGCCCAGCTGCTCCACGTCGCGGCTGGTGCGGGTCAGCAGGTCGCCCGACCCGGCGGCCTCGACGGTGCCGATCGGCAGGGCGAGCGCGTGGTCGACGAAGTCCTCGCGGAGCTCGGCGAGGACCTCCTCGCCCAGCACCTGCCCGACCAGCCGGGCGTAGCGCGTGAGCACGGTCTGCAGCAGGAGGAAGCCGGCCAGCAGCAGCACGACGCGGTCCACGTGGCCCGCCGTCGTGCCGCCCTCCACCGCCTCGACCAGCTCGCCCAGCAGGCGCGGGGCGGCGAGGGCAGCGACCGCGGCCAGCGCGTGCAGCACGAGGACGCCGACCAGCAGCCGGGGGTGCCGGCGCGCGACGGCGACGGCGTACCGGCCCACCGCACGGCCGCGGGCCACCGGGAGGGTCGTGGGCGCGCTCATCCGACGGCCTCCGCGACCTCGCGGGTCACGACGGCCCGGTACGCCGGGCACGTCTCGAGCAGCTCCGCGTGCGTGCCGCTGGCGCAGACCTCGCCCCCGTCGAGCAGGACCACCTCGTCGGCGGCGTCGAGCAGCAGCGGGCTGGTGGTCACGACCACCGTGCTCCGGTCGGGACGCGCGACCCGGTGCCGGCGGAAGCGGGCGGCGATCCGGGCCTCGGTGTGCGCGTCGATGGCCGACGTGGGCTCCACCAGGACCAGCACCTCGGGGTCGGCGGCCAGCACCCGCGCCAGGACGAGGCGCTGCCGCTGCCCGCCCGAGAAGCTGCGGCCGCGCTCGGCGACCTCGGTGTCGAGGCCCTCGGGCAGCGCCTCGAGGACGTCCTCGGCGCTGGCGGTGGCCAGCGCCTCCCGGACGGCCTGCTCGCCCCGGCCGGAGAGGTCGAGCCCGTCGCCCAGCCGGCCGGAGAAGAGGGCGGAGCCCGTGTCGGAGACGACGACGCGACGCCGTACCTCGGCGCGGCGCAGCGCCGTCAGCGGGACGCCGCCCAGCGTGACCTCGTCGTCCAGCTCGGCCGCGGCCATCCCCAGCCGGTCGGCGAGCAGGGCGGACTCGTCGGGGCGGTCGCAGGCCACGGCGACGAGCCGGCCCGGCCGGACCCGCAGCCCCGAGCGGGCGTCGCGCAGCTCGGCCCCCGGCGGCGGCGACGGGGCCGGGGCCGCCGGGTCGGTGTGGTCGGGGCGCAGGGCCAGGACGGTGCAGACGCGGCGGGCCGAGACCCGCGCGCGGATGAACTTGTTGGCGAACTCGGTGACGGTGCGCAGCGGGATCACCAGGAAGGCGGCGTACCCGTAGAACGCGACCAGCTCGCCGGCCGTGAGGCTCCCCGCGGCCGCCGCCCGGGCGCCCAGCCAGACGACGAGCACCACGAAGAAGCCGGGCAGGAAGACCTGCAGGGCGTCGAGCACCGACTGCACCCGGGCCACCCGGACCCCGGCCTGCCGGGTGGTCTGGGACTGCCGTCGGTAGCGGTCGAGGAAGACCTGCTCGCCGCCGATCCCGCGCAGCACCCGCAGGCCGCTGACGATGTCGGTCGCCGAGTTGGCGAGGTCGCCCATCAGCTGCCGCTGGTGGGCGCTGCGCCGGTTGAGGGGACGCAGCAGCGGGCCGATCAGCAGCATCATCAGCGGGACGCCGACGAGGACCACGAGGCCGAGCGGGACCGAGGTCGAGAGCAGGATGACCGAGACCAGGAAGAAGGAGACGACCGCGCCGCTGAACCGGGCGCTCACGTCCATCACCTGGCCCAGGTGGGAGAGGTCGCTGGTGCCGATGGCGACCACCTCGCCGGTCGAGACCTTGCGGGGCAGGGTGCCGCCGAGGTGGACGGCCTGCCGCCCCACGAGCTGCACGGTCCGGTAGGCGGCGACGAGCCAGTTGGTCACCGCGAACCGGTGCCGCATGATCCCGCTACCGGCCTGCACCAGCCCGAGGCCGAGCATCACCGCGGCCCACAGCAGCAGCTGGTCGCCGTCGCGGGCGGCCACGCCGCGGTCGATCGCCCGGCCGAGCACGGCGGGCATCACGGCCTGCGCGCCCATCCAGACGATGCCGAAGGCCATCCCGCCCGCGAGCGTCCGCGCCTGCCCCCTCGCCATCCACCAGAGGAACCGACCGGGGGAGGAGTGGTCCGGGGTCCCGGGGTCGGTCAGGGGGAGGTTGCGCACTGGGGCAACTTTACGACTCGGCCGCCCCGCCGACGAATCATTTCCTGTCGGGCGCGCCCTCTGCCGGAGAGGTCGCGTCCCGCGCGAGCCGGGAGGGGACGAGCACCATCAGCACGAGCACCAGCGCCACGATCCCGGCGCCGGCGACCACCGCGGGCGTGCGACCCACCGCGATGTCGATGATGAGCACCACCATCCCGACGACGAGGGCCGACAGCAGCCCCAGGACCACGGAGACCACGCGGTGCGCGGCCAGGACGAGCCGCTCCTTGACGTGCTCCCCGGAGAGCCGCCGGTGGGTGGCGACGGGGGTGAGGACGAGCACCGTGATGAGGCCGGCCAGCAGCACCAGGCAGAGGTAGACGCCCCGCTGCCACCGGTCGAGGTCGCCGAAGGCCGGGGTGAAGGGCAGGGTGAGCAGGAAGCCGGCGGTGAGCTGGGCGCCGGTCTGCATCACCCTCAGCTCCTGGAGGAGCTCGCCCCACTGTCGGTCGACTCGCTCGCCCGGCGTCTCGTCGCGGTACTCGTGCCCCGGCTCGTGCTGCATGGACAGACGGTAGGCCAGGCGGGGCCGCGCCACCCACGGTTCACCTGACCGTCACCGCGCCGACGCGGCGCGACCCCCGCGGCGTCGTCGTCGCCCAGCAGCCTCGGAGCATGCGCAGCCTCGTGGTGACCCCGGCGGTGGTGGCCCACCGCGGCGCCAGCGGACACCGGCCCGAGCACACCCTCTCCGCCTACCGCGCGGCGATCCGGGCGGGGGTCGACGACATCGAGCTCGACCTGGTGCTCACCCGCGACGGCGCCCTGGTCGCCCGTCACGAGAACGAGCTCTCCCTCACCACCGACGTGGCCGACCACCCCGGGCTCGCGCACCTGCGGACCACCCGGGTGGTCGACGGCCGGCGCCTCTCCGGCTGGTTCGCCGAGGACCTCACGCTGGCCCAGGTCAAGCGGCTGGCCGCCCGGGAGCGGTCTCCGCACCTGCGCCCCGGGAGCGCCGTCCACGACGGCTGCGACGGCGTCCCGGCCCTGACCGAGGTGCTCGCCATGGTGCAGGCCGAGTCGGTGCGCCGGGGCAGCACGGTCGGCGTGATGCTCGAGCTCAAGCACGCCGCGCACCTCGCCGCGCGTGGCCTCCCGGTCGTCGAGCCGCTCCTGGCCGACCTCGCCCGGCACGGGCTGGACCACCCCCGCTCCCGGGTGACCCTGATGTCGTTCGAGACCGGGGTCCTGCGCGAGCTCGCGGCGCGCAGCCGCGCGCAGGTCGTCCAGCTGGTCGACCGCGGGGCCGGAGGACCGCCCGACCACGCCGTCGCCGGCGACCCGCGGACGTGGCGGGACCTGCTCACCCCCGAGGGGCTCGCCGAGGTCGGGGAGTACGCCGACGGCCTGGGCGTGGCGAAGGAGCTCGTGCTGCCGCCGGGTCCGGGCGGACGGCTCGGGTCGCCGTCCGGCCTCGTCGCGGCCGCCCACCGGGAGCTGCTCACCGTCCACGTGTGGACGCTGCGGGCCGAGAACCACCACCTGCCCGCCGACCTGGCGGGCCCCGGGGGGCCCGCCGCCCACGGCGACCTCGGACGCGAGGCGCAGGCGTTCCTCGACGCCGGGGTCGACGGGCTGATCACCGACCACCCCGAGCTCGTCCTGCCCCTGGTGCGGGCGACCGTCTGACGGGTCGCCCCGCCTCACTCCTCGCGGGACCGACGGCCCCGGAAGGTGAGGGCCAGCAGGCCGCCCAGGCCGGCCAGCACCCACGGCACCGGCAGCAGCCACCGCAGGTCGTCGACGTGGACCAGGTCGCTGGTGACCGCCGCCCAGACGGCGACGAAGCCGAGGAAGGCGATGCCCATCACGAGGTGGGTGACCTCGAGAGGGTGACGTCCGGAGCGGAGCCCGGAGTCGTGGGTGTGCTCGTGCTGGTTCATCGGTCGTCTCCTCCGGGGGTGGTCACGAGGACCTCGCCGACCCCGAGCTCGAGGTCGAGGTCGAGGACGGGCAGGTCGCCGTCGTCGCGGACGGACGCCTCGGCGCCGGTCGCGACGCCGCCGCGGTCGACGGAGTCGAAGAGGGTGACCCGCCCGGGGCCCCCGACGTCCGCCCGGACGACGGCCCCGAGCTCCTCGGGGAGGAGGACCTCGATCCGGCCGACCCCGCCCGAGACGTGGACCCGCCGGCCGTCGAGCGCGTCGAGGTCGGCCACCTCGCGCAGGTCGAGCACCAGCTCCCCGGCCCCCATCTCGTAGTCGGCCTGCACCTGCGCCGCGGTGTCGGGCACCACGGCGAGGTGCTCGCCGCGGAACTCCTCGGTCGCGAGGCTCCCCGCCATCACCGCGGAGGCCAGCAGGCCGAGGGCGACCAGGCCCCCGGCGCGACCCCAGAAGGCCCCGACGACCAGCAGCACGGCGACGATCCCGAGGGCGAGTGCGGGGTAGGCGCTGTCCGTGACGGGCGCTCCCGCCAGGTCCACCGTCCCGAGCACGCCGAGGGCCAGCACCACCAGTGCGCAGGTGAACCAGAAGAGGCGGGGGCCGCGCCTGCGCGGGTCCCGGGGGCGGGTGAGCGGCGGGCGGGGCGGCAGCGGGGTGCGGACGTAGGTCGCGGCGTACGAGCCGGGGGGCGCGACCGGAGCGGCCTCCGCGCGGCCGGCGGGGTCGACGGGGTCGACGGACGTGGAGCCGGCGTACGTCGGGGGCGCGGGCGGGACCGGGGCGTTGCCGGCGCCGTCGCGGAAGAAGAAGAACCAGACCGCCAGGGCGAGCAGCGCGAGCGGCCACGGGAACCAGTAGAGGTTCCAGGAGTCGCCCAGCAGCAGGAGGGCGGCCAGCACGCCCGCCCCGACCACCGCGAGCCCACGGCTGCGCTCGTCGAGGTGGAGCGGCGCCCGGTCGGCGCCGTCCTCGGGCAGCAGCAGCCACAGCGCGCCGTACAGCACGAGCCCGGCGCCGCCGAAGAAGGCCAGGACCACGAAGGCGATCCGGAGCACCAGGGGGTCGACGTCGAGGTGGCGGGCGAGGCCGGCGGCGACGCCGGCCACCTGGCGGTCGTGCGGCCGGCGCAGGCGCCCCACGTCGCGCAGCTCGTCGCGCCCCACCCGGGGGCCGGGCGACGGGGCGGCGCCGGGGGTGCCGGGGCCGCCGGGGGAGCCGGGGCCGCCGGGGGCACCGGGGAGGTCGGTCGTGTCGTTCATGCCTCCAGCCTGCTGCCCTGCGAGCGCCCGCGCCATCGGGGGAGACCCCGGTCCTGTCCCGGGGTCGCACCGGGGTCCGACCCCGTGGCCCCGGGGGTCGCCACCTGCGACGATTGGCGGGTCATGAGCACCGACCTGCACCCGCCCGTCCTCGACGGCTGGACCCCCCGCCGCGCCACCCGGGACTCCGAGAACCTCGTCCTGGGGGGCGTCGCCGCGGGCCTGGCACGCCACCTCGGCCTGCCCGTGCTCTGGGTCCGGGCGGCCTTCGTGGTCGCCACGGCGGTCGGCGGTCTGGGCGTCGTCCTGTACGCCGCCTGGTGGCTCTTCCTGCCCTCCGACGCGCGCTTCGAGGTCGCCGCCCCCGGGCTCGAGGGGGCGACCCGCACAGGGAAGCGCCCCGGACCCGTCCGCCGCATCTCCGACGTCGGCCCCGCGATCGCGCTCGGTGCGCTGGGGTTCGGCCTGCTGCTGGTGCTCCAGGCGTTCGTCGGCGCGGGTGGCTTCCTGTGGCCGCTGGTCCTGGCCGGGGTCGGGGTGGCGCTGCTGTGGCGGCAGGCCGACGAGGCGCAGCGGGAGCGGTGGCGCGACACGACGGGCCGGCTGGGCCCGGTGCGCGCGGGCTTCGGCACCGGCACCTGGGCGTCCTGGCTGCGGGTCGTGGCGGGGGCGTTGCTGGTCGCCACCGCCATCACCCTCTTCGCCGTGCGCGACGAGGGACTGGCCGTCGCCCGCGACGTCGGCGTGGCCGCCCTGCTGGGGGTGCTCGGGCTCGGTGTCGTGCTCGGCCCGTGGGTGCTGCGCCTCGCCGCCGACCTGGGCGCCGAGCGCGCCGAGCGGATCCGCAGCCAGGAGCGGGCCGACGTGGCCGCACACCTGCACGACTCGGTGCTGCAGACCCTGGCCCTCATCCAGCGCAACGCCGACGACGGTCCGACCGTGGCCCGGCTGGCGCGGGCGCAGGAGCGCGACCTGCGGGCCTGGCTGTACGCGGGGGAGGAGCAGGGCGGCGGGACCGTGGCCGCGGCGCTGCGCGAGGCGGCTGCCCGGGTCGAGGACGAGCACGGGGTCACCGTCGACGTGGTGAGCGTGGGGGACGCCGAGCTCGCCCCGCGGTTGCGCCCCCTCGTCCTCGCGGCACGGGAGGCGGTGCTGAACGCGGCCCGGCACGCCGGCACCGGCCGCGTCGACGTCTACGCCGAGGCGGGGCCGACGGCGGTCGAGGTCTTCGTCCGGGACCGCGGCGCCGGCTTCGACCTCGCGACCGTCCCCGACGACAGGATGGGGGTGCGGGGGAGCATCATGGACCGGATGGAGCGGCACGGCGGCACGGCCGAGGTGCGCACCGCTCCGGGCTCGGGGACAGAGGTGCGGCTGCGGATGCCGCTGGACGAGGCGTGAGGAGAGACGGGGATGACGTGCAGGTGACCAGGGTGCTGGTGGTCGACGACCACGCGATGTTCCGGGCCGGGGTGCGCGCGGAGCTGGCGACCGCCGGCGCCGGGGTCGTGGAGGTGGTGGCCGAGGCCGGGGACGTCGACGAGGCGGTCCGCGCCGTCGCCGAGCACCGGCCCGACGTGGTGCTCCTCGACGTCCACCTGCCCGGGGGCGGCGGTGTCGAGGTGATGCGCCGGGTGGCCGCGCGGCCGACCGGTGGCGCGGAACCGCCGCGCTTCCTCGCGCTCAGCGTCAGCGACGCCGCCGAGGACGTGATCGGGACGATCCGCGGCGGCGCCCGCGGGTACGTGACGAAGACGATCACCGGGGCCGAGCTGGTCGACGCCGTCCGCCGCGTCGCCGACGGGGACGCCGTCTTCTCGCCGCGGCTGGCCGGCTTCGTGCTCGACGCCTTCGCGGGGACCATCGAGGTCTCCGCGGTCGACGAGGACCTCGACCGGCTGACCGAGCGGGAGCGCGAGGTGATGCGCCTCATCGCCCGCGGCTACGCCTACAAGGAGGTCGCCCGCGAGCTCTTCATCTCGATCAAGACCGTGGAGACCCACATGTCGTCGGTGCTCCGCAAGCTCCAGCTCTCCTCCCGCCACGAGCTGGCCCGGTGGGCCTCGGAGCGTCGCCTGCTCTGACCCGTCGCCGCGAGGGTGACGTTTCACGCCCGGGGGGAGGGGGAACCGCAGCGGGGTGAACGACTCCGCGACGGCGAGCACGGCTCCTGCCGGGCAGGAGACCGACGACTCCGAGCTCAAGCGATCCATCAGCGGCCGCCTCCTCTTCTTCTACGTCCTCGGCGACGTCCTCGGCTCCGGGATCTACGTCCTCATCGGTGCGGTGGCCGGCGTGGTCGGCGGGGCGTTCTGGATCGCCTTCGGCGTCGGTGTCTCGGTGGCCGCGATCACCGGCCTGGCCTACGCCGAGCTGGCGACGAAGTACCCCCGGGCCGCGGGGGCGGCGCTCTACGTCAACCAGGCGTTCGGCAACCGCGCGCTCACCTTCCTGGTGACCGTCAGCTTCCTGGCCGCCAGCTTTGCCGCCGCCGGATCGCTGGCGACGGGGTTCGCGCGCTACTTCGGCGAGCTCGAGCTCTTCGACTCGCCCGCGCTGGTGATCGCGATCGTCTTCCTGCTGGTGCTCACGCTCGTCAACTTCCTCGGGATCACCGAGTCGGTGGTCGCCAACCTGGTGATGACCTGGGTGGAGGTGGCGGGTCTGGTCATCATCGTCGCCATCGGCATCTGGCACGTCGCCCAGGGCGGGGTCGACTTCGGGGTGCTGACCGAGTTCGAGACCGCGGAGGGCGAGAACGCGATCTTCGCGATCATCGCCGGCGTGGCGCTGGCGTTCTTCTCCATGACCGGCTTCGAGAACGCCGTCAACGTCGCCGAGGAGACCAAGGAGCCGGAGAAGGCGTTCCCCCGCGCGCTGATCGGCGGCATGGTGGTCGCCGGCATCATCTACGTGCTGGTCTCGGTGACCGCCGCCCTCACCGTCGGGGTGGACACCCTCAAGGAGTCCGAGGTGGCCCTGCTCGAGGTGGTCAAGGCCGACCTCGTCCCGGTCCCGCTCGGCTTCCTCACCATCCTCTTCACGGTCATCGCCTGCGTGGCGATCACCAACACCACCCTGGTCGCCGTGGTCACCCAGCCCCGGATCCTCTACGGCATGGCCCGGGAGGACGTCGTCCCGCGGGTCTTCGGCCGCATCCACCCCGGTCGGCGCAGCCCGTGGGTGGGCCTCCTCTTCTCGGCGCTGGTCCTCCTCCTGCTGCTGGTGATCGGCACCTGGGTCACCGAGGCCACCGACGGCAGCCTGGACCTGGTCGCCCGCCTCGCCACGGTCACGGTCGTCTTCCTGCTCTTCATCTACGCGCTGGTCATCACGGCCGCGCTCAAGCTGGGCGACCAGGACGCGCACGAGCACACCTTCCGGGCCAGCCGCCCCCTGCTCGGCGTCGGACTGGTGGGCAACCTGGTGCTGCTGGGGTACGTCGTGTGGGACGACCCGTCGTCCCTGCTGTGGTGCGCGGCCCTCGTGGCGGTGGGCCTCGTCCTCTACGTGGTGCAGTATGTGGTCAGTCGGAGAAAGGCAGCCTGAGATGCACGTCGTCGTCGCGACCGACGGGTCGAAGCAGTCGTTGGCCGCAGCCCGTCACCTGAAGGCCTTCGCCGACCCGGCGAAGGTCACCACCGTCACCGTGGTGGCGGTGGTGCGTCCTCTCGCCGCGGTGCCCTTCGCCGACGACCTCCCGTCAGGGGGAGCGAAGGCCTCGGACACCGCCTCCTTCCGCTCCGCCGCCGAGAGCGCAGTCGCCAAGGTCGCCGAGGCGTTCGAGGGCTGGGGCCCCAAGGTGCAACGGCGGATCCGGAGCGGGTCGCCGGCCAACGAGATCCTCAAGCTGGCCAAGCAGGTCGAGGCCGGTCTGGTCGTGGTGGCGAGCGGCAGCCGGGGGATCAGCGACACGGTGCTGCTGGGCAGCACGGCGCAGCGGGTCCAGCAGTACGCGCCCTGCCCCGTCCTGGTAGTCCGGCCGGCGCCGCGGTCGCGGCGTCCCTCGAAGAAGGGCTGAGCCGAGAAGGTCGAGCGGAGAAGGGCCGAGCGAGGCAGGGCTGAGGGCGGCGGGCCCGAGGCCGACGGCTACCCTTCGGCCATGGATCTCCTGCGGCTCGTCCTGCTCTTCATCCACGTCCTCGGCTTCGCCGCCCTCCTCGGTGGCCTGCTCGTGCAGCTCTCCGCCTCCGAGCGGAGCGTCAACTCGCTGATGCGCGACGGGGCCGGCACCGCGTTCCTCGCGGGCCTGCTGCTGGTCGGCGTCCTGGAGTCGGTGGGCGACCCGGACCACGCCAAGATCGGCGTGAAGTTCGCGATCGGGCTCGTCATCCTCGTCCTGGTGATGGCCAACCTGCGCAAGCCGCGCATCCCCGACGGCCTCTACTACGGCCTGCTCGCGCTCACCGTCGTCAACATCGCGGTCGCCGTCTTCTGGAGCCCCGCGCACGCGGCATGAGCCGTCGGTGCCGCCGCGTAGGGTGGAGCCTGCGATGAGCAGCCCCTTCACCCTCCCCGGTCTCGAGCACCTCCAGGCCCCCCAGCAGCCCTCCGCCCCAGGCGGCGCCCCCGGTCGCGGAACCGGTCGCGGACCGACCCCCGAGCAGCTGCTCGAGGGCCTCAACGAGCCCCAGCGCCAGGCCGTCGTCCACGAGGGTGCGCCCCTCCTGGTGGTCGCGGGCGCCGGCTCGGGCAAGACCCGGGTGCTGACCCGGCGCATCGCGTGGCTGGTCGCCCAGCGGCAGGCCCACCCCGGCTCCATCCTGGCCATCACCTTCACCAACAAGGCCGCGGCCGAGATGAAGGAGCGCGTCGAGCAGCTGGTCGGCAAGCGGGCCCGCCTGATGTGGGTCTCCACCTTCCACTCCGCCTGCGTGCGGATCCTGCGCAAGGAGATCGACCGGCTGGGCTACAAGTCCGGCTTCTCCATCTACGACGCGGCCGACTCCAAGCGGCTCGTGACGCTGGTGCTGCGCGACCTCGAGCTCGACCCCAAGCGCTACCAGCCCGGCGCGGTCCTCAACTGGATCTCCGACCAGAAGAACGAGCTGCGCGACCCCGACGACGCCGCGAAGGACACCCGCAACGGGTTCGAGGAGGCCTACGCCAAGGTCTACTCGGTGTACCAGCAGCGCCTGCGCGAGGCCAGCGCGCTGGACTTCGACGACATCATCATGCACACGGTCCACCTCTTCCAAGCCTTCCCCGAGGTCCGCGAGGCCTACCGGCGCCGCTTCCGGCACGTCCTGGTCGACGAGTACCAGGACACCAACCACGCGCAGTACGCGCTGGTCCACCAGCTCTGCGCCCACGACCCCGAGGAGATCGGCAGCGCCCCGGCCGGGGAGCGGGTCGACCCTGCCGAGCTGATGGTCGTCGGCGACGCCGACCAGTCGATCTACGCCTTCCGCGGCGCCAACATCCGCAACATCCTCGACTTCGAGCAGGACTTCCCCGACGCCACCTCGATCCTGCTCGAGCAGAACTACCGCTCGACCCAGACGATCCTCACCACCGCCAACGCGGTCATCGGCAACAACAAGGGCCGCAAGCCGAAGCGGCTGTGGACCGACGCCGGCGAGGGGGAGCGGATCGTCGGGTACGTCGCCGACGACGAGCACGACGAGGCGCGCTTCGTCTCCGACGAGATCGACAAGCTCGTCGACACCGGGCTGCGCGCGGCCGACGTGGCGGTCTTCTACCGCACCAACGCGCAGTCGCGGGTCTTCGAGGAGGTCTTCATCCGGACCGGCCAGCCCTACAAGGTCGTCGGCGGGGTCCGGTTCTACGAGCGCAAGGAGGTGCGCGACGCCCTCGCCTACCTCCGGGTCCTGGTCAACCCCGACGACGAGATCTCGCTGCGCCGGATCCTCAACACGCCCAAGCGCGGGATCGGGGAGCGCGCCGAGGCGTGCGTCGCGGCGCTCGCCCAGCGCGACGGCACCACCTTCTGGGACGCGCTCGTCCGGGCCGAGGAGGCCCCCGGGCTGGCGACCCGGTCGCTGCGCAGCATCGCCTCCTTCGTGGCCGTGGTGCAGGAGCTGATGTCGATGGTGGCCGCAAGCGAGCGCGCCGACGTCGTCCTCGAGTCGGTGCTGGAGCGCTCGGGCTACCTCGCGGAGCTCGAGGCCTCCGACGACCCGCAGGACGGCACCCGGGTGGAGAACCTGGCCGAGCTGGTGGCCGTGGCCCGCGAGTTCTCCGAGGACCCGGTCGCCGCCCCGTCGGCCGACCCGGCCGACGTCGACGCCGGGACCGTGGCGCCGGGGCTGGCCGACTTCCTCGAGCGGGTCGCGCTCGTCGCTGACAGCGACCAGATCCCCGACAGCCCCGAGGAGCAGGACCAGGGCGTCGTCACGCTGATGACCCTGCACACTGCCAAGGGGCTGGAGTTCCCGGTCGTCTTCCTCACCGGGCTCGAGGACGGCGTCTTCCCCCACATGCGCTCGCTGGGCGACCAGACCGAGCTCGAGGAGGAGCGGCGCCTCGCCTACGTCGGCATCACCCGGGCCCGGGAGCGGCTCTACATCTCCCGCGCGGTGGTCCGCTCCGCCTGGGGAGCCCCCTCGCACAACCCGGCCTCACGCTTCCTCGACGAGCTCCCGGTCGACCTCGTCGACTGGCGTCGCACCGAGGCCGCGCAGACCCGGTGGTCGCGCCCCGACCTGTCGGCGGGCTCCCGGGCGGGTCTCGGCTCCCCGACCGCGGCCGGGCGACGGAACTTCTCCTCCGCCGCCCTCCGCGCCGACGCCGCCGCCAAGGCCCGGCCGTCGCGGCCGATCCCCTCGCTGTCGCCGGGCGACCGGGTGGTCCACGACTCCTTCGGCCTGGGCACGGTCGTGACCCTCGAGGGCGAGGCCGAGAAGTCGGTGGCGTCCATCGACTTCGGCTCCGAGGGTGTCAAGCGGCTGCTGCTGCGCTACGCCCCCGTCGAGAAGCTGTAGGCCTGCGAGGCCGGGCAGGGCGCAGCGGCAGGGCCCGGCGGGTGAGGCTCAGCGGGTGAGGCTCAGGGGGTGAGGCCGTGCTCCATGAGGCTCGCGTAGGGATCCACCGGGCCGCCGCCACCGGGGCGGATCTCGAGGTGGAGGTGCGGACCGGTGGAGTTGCCGGTGCTGCCGACCGTGCCGATGACGTCGCCGCCGGCGACCTGGTCGCCGACGCTCACGTGCATGCTCGCCTGGTGGCAGTACCAGAGCTCGGTGCCGTCCTCGAGGGTCAGCACGGTCTTGTTGCCGTAGGAGCCGTCGTAGCCGACCTCGGTGATGGTCCCGTTGGCGACCGCGCGGAGCGGGGTGCCGGACGGCGCGGCGAAGTCGAGCCCGGTGTGCACGGTGGACCAGAGGCTGCTCGACATGCCGAAGGTGGCCGAGAGGCGGTAGCCCTCGACCGGCATCACCCACTGGTTGGCCTCGATCTTGGCGGCCTGCTTGTCGGCCTGGACGGTGAGCGTCTCGAGCGTCCTCGAACGCTGGGCCGCGGCCTTCTCGGCCTTGGCGACGAGCTTGGCCTCGACGCGCTCCTCGGCCGCGAGGCGGCTCGAGTCGCGGCTCACGACCCCGGTGCGTTCCTCGAGGATCTGCTCGGCGGCGCCGGTGTCGGAGACCGCCGCGGCGGCGGTGATGCCCGAGGTCGCGGAGTGCGAGGTGTCGGCGGCGGTGGGGCCGGCGACCGTGAGCGCGCCCCCGGCGGAGACGGCCAGCGCGGCGACACCCGCGAGGATCGGGCCGGAGGGGAGCGCCTTGAGGAAGGCGCCGCGGTCGGCCGACGGCGTCCGTGCGGCGCGACGGCGACCGGTGGCCGGGGTGAGGATCTCGGTGGTCGCCGAGGGCGAGGAGACGCGGAGGGGGCCGGGGTGCGACGTCGCGGGAGCGGGGGTGCGCTCGACCTCGACGCGGGAGACGCGGGCGGGGCGGGCCTTCGGCGCGGAGAGGGACCGGGCGGGGCGCGCAGCGCGCTTGGGCTCCGGGCGGGCGGCGCGCTTGCCCGGGCGGTTGGCCGGGGCCGCGTGGGCCGCGGCGGCCGGCTGGCTCGCCGGGAGGGAGGGGGCGACCTCGCGGACGACGGCGTCGGGGCGGACGGCCGCGGGGACGGCGGCACCCTCCACGGGGGCGGTGGCGGATCGCCGGGTGACCAGGGGCTTGCGCGCAGCGCGAACCTCCGAGGTTGCGCGGCGGGAGCCGCGCTCAGCTCGGTGGTTTCCCATAGAGGTTTACCTCGCAAGTGTCGGGGGTACGACGGGCCAGCAGGCCGGACAACTCGGGCGACTGTACCGGATGCGCTCGCGCCTCCGGAATGCCCGTCTTCCCAGTGTGGAACAACGGGCGACCCCGCGTGGCAAAACCGCAGGACGGGCCCGTGCTCCCGGTCCAGACACGCGGGCCGAGTGGGCAGGATCACACGGACGGGTCAGCGCACCTGCTCGTAGCGGCGCAGTGCCTCGCGCCGTTCCTCCGCGTGGTCGACGACCCGCTCCGGGTAGCCGTGCGCGTAGCCCTGGGGGTGTCGCCAGGGCTCGTGGGCAGCCGCCCCGGGGAGGTGCGCGAGCTCCGGCACCCACCGTCGGACGTAGTCGCCGTCGGGGTCGAACCGCAGGCCCTGCCCGACCGGGTTGAAGACGCGGAAGTAGGGGGAGGCGTCCGTCCCCGTCCCTGCCACCCACTGCCAGCCGTGGTTGTTGGAGGCCAGGTCGGCGTCGACGAGGTGGTCCAGGAACCACCGCGCGCCCAGCGGCCACCACACGTGCAGGTCCTTGGTGAGGAAGCTGGCGGTGACCATCCGCAGCCGGTTGTGCATCCAGCCCTCCGCCAGCATCTGGCGCATCCCGGCGTCGACGTAGGGGAAGCCCGTGCGGCCCTCCTGCCACGCGGCGACCGCCTCGGGGTCGTGGGAGTAGTCGAGTCCGTCGAGCGCGGGTCGCAGGTCGGCCCAGGCGGAGTCGGGACGGTGGTGGAGCACGTCGGCGTAGAACTCCCGCCAGCCGAGCTCGGTGACGAACCGGTCGACACCCGCTCCGCGCCGCCCGGCCAGGTCGGCCAGGAGCGAGCGGGGGTGCAGCACCCCGAGGCTGAGCCAGGGCGAGAGCCGGGAGGTGCCGTCCCGGTCGGGTCGGTCGCGGCCCTCGTCGTAGCCGTCGAGCAGGTCGTCGCGGAAGTGGCGCCACCGGCGCCACGCGGCTTCCTCTCCCGCGCCCGGCAGGGAGGCGGGAGCGGCCGCGCGGGCCTCGTCGAGGAGCGCGACGGCGTCGGGGTCCGAGCCGCCTGCCAGCAGGTCGGGGGAGCGGGGGGTGCGGGCCGGGGCGGGCCACCCCTCCTCGCGCCACGCGCGCGCCCAGGGGGTGAACACGCGGTAGGGCTGCCCGGAGCCGTTGCGCACCCGGCCCGGCCCGACGGCGTACGGCGATCCCGTCGCCACCCAGCCGGCCAGGCCCTGCTCCGTCAGCGCCGCCTGCACGGCGCGGTCGCGCCCGGCGCCGTACGGCGTGGTCTCCGCCGAGACGTGCACGGAGCCGGCGCCCACCTCGGCGACCACGCGGGGCACCACCTCGACCGGGTCGCCCGCCCGCACCACGAGCCGGCCCCCCAGGCGCTCGTCGAGGGCGCGCAGGGTGAGCGCCAGCCACGAGCGGCGCACCGGGGAGGCCCGGGCCAGCAGGCGCGGGTCCAGGACGAAGAGCGCGAGCGACGGTCCCTGCTCCAGGGCGGCCAGCAGCGCCGGGTGGTCGCGGGTCCGCAGGTCCCGGCGGAACCACGTCACGGCGGTCATCCCGCCACGCTACTCACCGGTCGGGAATCGGGGCCGCGTCCACCGCGGACCCCGGACTCGGGAACCGTCGGGGGCCGGGTCTAGGGTGCCCTGAGGAATCCCCGGACTGTCAATGAGAAAAAAAGGACTGGGTGGATGTCAGACCTGATGGAGTACCAGGCGAAGGAGCTCTTCGCCAAGCACGGCGTCACGACGACCCTCGGCAAGGTCGTGGAGACCGCCGAGGAGGCGCGCGCCGCTGCGGAGGAGATGGGCGGCGTCACCGTCGTCAAGGCCCAGGTCAAGGCCGGCGGCCGTGGCAAGGCTGGCGGCGTGAAGCTCGCGAAGACCGCGGACGAGGCCTTCGAGCACGCCTCCAACATCCTCGGCATGGAGATCAAGGGGCTGCGCGTCAACCGGGTCCTCGTGACCCCGGCGACGCCTCCGGTGGAGGAGTACTACTTCTCCTTCCTGCTGGACCGCGCGAACCGCTCGCACCTGTGCATCGCCTCGGTCGAGGGTGGTGTGGAGATCGAGGAGGTCGCCAAGACCAACCCCGAGGCCGTCCGCAAGATCAACGTCGACGCCCTCGAGGGCGTGACGCCCGAGAAGGCCGCCGCGATCGTCGACGAGGCGAAGTTCCCCGCCGAGCTGCGCGACCAGGCCATCGAGATGGTCCAGGCGCTGTGGAAGGTCTACACCGAGGAGGACGCGACCCTCGTCGAGGTGAACCCGCTGGCCCGCCTCGAGGGCGACAAGCTCGAGGCGCTCGACGGCAAGGTCTCGCTCGACGAGAACGCCGAGTTCCGCCAGGCCCACCACGCCGACTTCGTCATCCGTGACGAGGAGGACCCGCTGGAGGCCAAGGCCAAGGACAAGGGCCTCAACTACGTCAAGCTCGACGGCCAGGTCGGCATCATCGGCAACGGCGCGGGCCTGGTCATGTCGACCCTGGACGTCGTCGCCTACGCCGGCGAGGCGCACGGTGGGGTGACCCCCGCCAACTTCCTCGACATCGGTGGCGGCGCCAACGCGCAGGTCATGGCGGACGGCCTCGACGTCATCCTCCACGACCCGCAGGTCAAGAGCGTCTTCGTCAACGTCTTCGGCGGCATCACCGCCTGCGACGAGGTCGCCAACGGCATCGTGGGCGCGCTCGGCATCCTCGGCGACGAGGCCACCAAGCCGCTGGTCGTCCGCCTCGACGGCAACAACGTCGAGGAGGGCCGCCGCATCCTCACCGAGGCGAACCACCCGCTGGTCACCCTCGTGGACACCATGGACGGAGCGGCCGACAAGGCCGCCGAGCTGGCGAACGCCTGAGACGGAGCAGCGACAAGCATGAGCATCTACCTGAACAAGGACTCGAAGATCATCGTCCAGGGCATGACGGGTGGGATGGGCTCCAAGCACACCACCCTCATGGTCGAGGCGGGGTCCAACATCGTGGGCGGCGTCAACGCCCGCAAGGCCGGTACGTCGGTCGAACTCGGCGGCAAGGAGCTGCCGGTCTTCGGCAGCGTCGCCGAGGCCATGAAGGAGACCGGGGCCGACGTCTCTGTCGTCTTCGTCCCGCCGGCCTTCACCAAGGACGCCTGCATCGAGGCGATCGACGCCGGCATCGGCCTGCTCGTCGTCATCACCGAGGGCGTCCCGGTCCAGGACACCGCGGAGGTCTTCGCCTACCTCGACGGCAAGTCCACCCGGATGATCGGTCCCAACTGCCCGGGCATCATCACGCCCGAGGAGTCGCTGGCCGGCATCACGCCGCACACCATCGCGGGCAAGGGCCCGGTCGGCCTGGTCTCCAAGTCCGGCACGCTGACCTACCAGATGATGTACGAGCTGAAGGACTACGGCTTCACCACCGCCATCGGTATCGGCGGCGACCCGATCATCGGCACCACGCACATCGACGCCCTCGAGGCCTTCGAGAACGACCCGGAGACCAAGGCGATCGTGATGATCGGCGAGATCGGCGGCGACGCCGAGGAGCGGGCCGCGGCCTACATCAAGGAGCACGTCACCAAGCCGGTCGTCGGCTACGTGGCGGGCTTCACGGCTCCCGAGGGCAAGACCATGGGCCACGCCGGCGCCATCGTCTCGGGCTCCTCGGGCACCGCCCAGGCGAAGAAGGAGGCCCTCGAGGCTGCCGGTGTCAAGGTCGGCAAGACGCCGTCCGAGACCGCCGCCCTGATGCGGGAGATCCTCGAGAAGCTCTGAGCCCAGGCTCACCGGACGCCCCGACCGCCGCCAGGTGGTCGGGGCGTTCGTCGTCCGTGCCGCTTGCCGTGCCCGTCCCCGTGCCCGCCCTCCGGATCAGGGGGCGAAGCGGGGCAGGCGCTCCACCGCGCGGCGGGAGAGCCACACGAAGTCGTCGCGCCCCATCGTGCGTCCCTGGGTCGGGGTGAAGGTCGCCTGCGCGACCTTGTCGCCGTGGCGCATGATCGCCATGAGGAACTCCAGGGAGCTCTCGTCGGGCAGCGCCAGCTCGAGGCGCCAGACCGAGAGGTCGACCTTCTTCTCGGTCCGGTGGAAGAGCCGCGAGACCTCGGTGCCGAAGCCCTCCTGCGCGCACTGGGCCAGCCGGGAGCGGACCTGCTCGACGAACCCACGGCCGACCTTCGGCGTCCGCGCGACGGCGGCGGACTGGGTGAGCCCGAACTCGTCGGCCCGCTTGCCCTGGAGGAAGAGGAACGTGCGGGTCCGGCTGTCCCGCAGCCCCTTGGCCTGGAAGGTGGTCCGGTCGCAGCGGGTCTGCGCGGTGTTGGTGCGCGCCGGCTTGGGGGCGGTGCCGACCCAGGGGCCGATCGCGCCGGCCACCGGCGGCAGGTCGAGCTCGGTCAGCATGCCGGGGGCGGCCTCGGCGACCGGGACGGCGACGGGACGGGGGCGCGGAGGCGTGGCGCAGGAGCCGGCGCCGGGGGTGCCGCAGGACGCGTTGACCGCCGCCGCGAGGAGCTGTCCGGCCGGCTTGGGCGCGGGACGCAGACCGGGGACCCGGCTGGACGTGACGGTCACGTGCTGGCCGGAACGGGCGACGCCGAGGTGGACGGTCCGGGTGGGTCCCTGCCAGCTGCGGAGCGTGTAGAGGCGCGCCTCGTCGCCCACCCCGCGCAGCTCGTGCGCGGCCAGCAGCTGCAGCCGGGGGGCGGTGCAGTCGGCGACCCAGTCCTGGACCGTGCGGAACGCCGTCGCCGCGGCCTCGGGGGAGGCGGAGAGCTCGGTGAGCTGGATCGCGTCCGCGCGCACCTCGGGCGGGGCCGCTCGGCGGGCGCGCCGCTGCTTGCCGCCGTCGCCGTCGCCGCGGCCGCCGGACGGGGCGGTCTCGGGCCGGGTGCTGCCCTCGAAGAAGCGGACGAGCGTGCCGAGGCCCTCCGGGTCGGCGTACCGGGTCGCCTGGCAGGGCAGCACCAGGCCGTCGCCGCCGGCGTTGTCGTGGGTGTCGGCCTCGGCCCACTCCAGGCCGCGGCCCAGGCGACGGGCCTGCGTGGCCTGCAGCAGCGAGTCCTCGCTGAGGGTGGGCACGACCTCCTCGGGCTCGACCTGGGTGGCCCGGCGCTCGAAGCCCTGCTCGCCGAGGCTCGCGTCGACGGTCTCGCCCTGGGCCACGACCATGCCGCTGAGCACGACCGCCGCGGCAGTGCCGACGACGCCGAGCAGCGTGTGGGTACGCCGCCGGGCGGTGCCGGCGCGGCGCAGGATCGTGCTGCGCGGCCAGCGACCCCCGGCGGTGGTGGCCCGGAGCTCCTCGAAGAGCGCCCCCACCTCGGCCTCGGGGACCTCGCGGGCGGCGGCGAGCGCCGCCGTGCCGGCACGGACCAGCTCGCGGGCGGTGGTCTCGGGGACGCCCACCTCGCGGGCGATGCCCGGCGTGGGCAGGGCCGGCAGGTGGGTGAGGACGAGCGCCTTGCGCTGGTTGCCCGACAGCCCGGCGAGAGCGTCGAGCGTCGCCGCCACGCCCGCCGGCACGTCCTTCTCCTTGTGCCACGGGCGGGCCGTGTGGCGGTGCCGGGCGCGGCTCCAGACGAGCGGGCGCAGCCACCCGACCTGGTCCCGGCGGTGCCGCACCTTGTGCCAGTGGTGCCAGGCGACGGCGAGGGCGTCGCGGACCGCCGTCCGGGAGACGTGCAGGTCGCCCGTGAGGGCGTACGCCTCGGCCAGGAGGGGGTCGCGCACGGCCTTGTAGAGGTCGTCGAAGTCGTCCGCGTGCGTCATGGCACGTCCACGGTACGGGAGCGCCCCTCGCGCCCGCAGCGGAGTCCGGGATTCCCGGGCGGCGCCCCGACGGGGTCGGCGTGCCTGCGCCGGGAGGCTCCGCGACGGGGTGATGATGACGAGGTCATGACCTCGCTGCTGCCCTCGACCGCGTCCGCGGGACGGGCGACCCCCGACGAGCCCACGGCCGGGCCGAGGCGTCGCCCGGTGCTGCTGCTGGCCTCGTCCGCCGGCGTCCTGGCGGCCGGGCTGTCGCTGCTGGTCTGCGTCCTGCTGGCATTGCTCGGCTGGTTCCTCAGCGACCTCGGGGTGCACGGGGAGCCCCGCTCGGCGCTCGCCGCCGGGGCCGGTGGGTGGCTCGTGGGCCACGGGTCGGGGATCGTCGTGCGCGGCGCCCCCGTCACGCTCGTGCCCCTCGGGCTCACCCTGCTCGCGGCCTGGTGCACCTGGCGGGTGGCCCGCGGGCTGGGGGAGCGGCTCTGGGCCCACGGGCCCGACGCCCACGACCTGGCCGACGGTGCTCGTGACTGGACGGTCCCCGTCGGCGTCGCCGGCTTCGGGGCGGGGTACGCCGCGGTGGCGCTGGCGCTCGGCTCGGCCCTCGGAGAGACGTTCCCCTCCGCCGGCGGGTCGGTCCTGCTGCGCGTCCTGGCGCTCACGCTGCTCGTCGCCGGGCCCGCCGTCGCGACCGGCTCGGGCCGCGCGTCGGTGTGGGCGACCGGGCTGCCGCCCTGGGCGCGGCACGCCGCGAGCACGGCCCGGCACGCCGTGCTGCTCCACCTGCTGCTCGCGACCGTGCTGCTGCTCGGCGCCCTGCTGCTCGACCTCGACGAGGCGGCCAACCTCGTCGAGCGGCTGCACACCTCGCCGGGCGAGACGGTGCTGCTCGTCCTGGTCTCGCTCGCCCTCCTGCCCAACGCCGTGCTCTGCGCCGGCGCCTTCCTGGCGGGCCCGGGCTTCGCGGTCGGCGGCGCGACGCTGGTCTCGCCGGGCTCGGTGGTGCTCGGCCCGCTCCCGGTGCTGCCCCTGCTGGCCGCCCTGCCCGACGAGGGCGCGCCCCTGGCGTGGCCGTGGCTGGTCATGCTGGTGCCCGGCACCGTCGCGGCCGTCGCCGCCGTCCGCACCCAGCGCCGCCGCCCGACCCTGCGCTGGGACCACGGGGCGCTGCGGGGCTGCGTCGGGGGAGTGGGTGCGGGGCTCGTGCTCACCGCCCTGACCGCGCTCGCCGGGGGCGCGGCCGGGCCCGGCCGGATGCGCTTCGTGGGGCCGCTGACCGGCGACGTGCTCGTCCACCTGGTCACCGCCATGGGGATCGGCGGCCTGCTCGGCGGCCTGGCCGTCACCTGGTGGCAGCGGCACACCTCCGAGCCGGCCGACGAGCCGGTCGACGAGCCGGCCGAGCCGGCCGCGCCGGTGGACGGCGACGGCCCCACCCCCGACGGTCACTAGACTTCCCGGCGTGTCGACGCCCCCCACCCCCGCCCGTCTGGTCGTGCTCGTCTCCGGTGCGGGGACCAACCTGCAGGCCCTGCTCGACGCCTGCGAGGACCCCGCCTACGGGGCCCGCGTCGTCGGCGTCGGCTCCGACCGCCCGGGCGTGGAGGGGCTGGCCCGGGCCGAGCGCCACGGGGTCCCCACCTTCGTCAAGCAGCTGGGGCAGTTCGACACGCGCGACCACTGGGACCTCGCGATGCGCCGGGCCGTCGCCGGCTTCGAGCCCGACCTCGTGGTGCTGGCCGGCTTCATGAAGCTGGTGAGCGAGGAGTTCCTCGCTGAGTTCCCGGGCCGGGTGGTCAACACCCACCCCGCGCTCTCGCCGTCCTTCCCCGGCACCCGCGGGCCCGCCGACGCCCTCGAGCACGGGGTCAAGGTCACCGGCGCGACCCTCTTCGTGGTCGACGGCGGGGTCGACACCGGGCCCATCGTGGCGCAGGTCGCGGTGCCGGTGGCCGACGACGACGACGTCGACTCGCTGCACGAGCGGATCAAGGCGGCGGAGCGCGCCATGCTGGTCGACGCGGTGGGCCGGATCGCCCGCGAGGGCCTGTCCGTCGAGGGGCGCAAGGTGCGCTTCGGCGCCCCCACGACGTAGGCTTGCGAGCACACGACTGGCGCAGGTGGGCCACCACCGGGGAGTGAAGTCGAGCGGCATCGAACGCCTGGGTGCCCTCACGTCCGCGATGTCGGCAGCCCCCGCCGACGCCCTGCCGAGGAGACGCCCGTGTCCGAGCCCGCCCACTCCGCTCCCGCCCACCAGCCCGACCGGATCCGGATCCGCCGGGCCCTGGTGTCGGTCTACGACAAGACCGGGCTCGAGGAGCTCGTCCGCGGCCTGCACGAGGCCGGCGTCGCCCTCGTCTCGACCGGCGGCTCGGCCGCCCTGATCGAGGGCCTCGGCCTCCCGGTGACCCGGGTGGAGGAGCTCACCGGCTTCCCCGAGTGCCTCGACGGCCGGGTGAAGACCCTGCACCCGCGGGTGCACGCCGGGATCCTCGCCGACCGCCGGTTGGAGAGCCACGTCGCCCAGCTCGAGGAGCTCGAGGTCGAGCCCTTCGACCTGGTCGTGTGCAACCTCTACCCGTTCACCCAGACGGTCGCCTCCGGCGCGGCGCCCGACGAGTGCGTCGAGCAGATCGACATCGGCGGCCCCTCGATGGTCCGCGCCGCGGCGAAGAACCACCCGTCCGTCGCGGTCGTCACGTCGCCCGCCCGGTACGCCGCCGTCCTGGCCGCCGCGGCCGGCGAGGGGTTCACCCTGGCCGAGCGGCAGTCCCTGGCGGCGGAGGCGTTCGTCCACACGGCGTCGTACGACGTGGCCGTCGCCTCGTGGATGGGCAACGTGCTGGTCGACACCGGCGAGGGCAGCGGCTTCCCGGCGTGGATGGGCGCCACCTGGGAGAAGCAGGCCGTGCTGCGCTACGGCGAGAACCCGCACCAGGCGGCCGCCCTCTACACCGCCGGCCACGTGCCGGAGCCCGGGCTGGCGCAGGCCGTCCAGCTCCACGGCAAGGAGATGTCCTACAACAACTACGTCGACGCCGACGCCGCGCGCCGGGCGGCGTACGACTTCGCCGAGCCCGCGGTCGCGATCATCAAGCACGCCAACCCGTGCGGCCTCGCCGTGGGTGCCGACGTCGCCGAGGCCCACCGCAAGGCGCACGCCTGTGACCCCGTGTCGGCCTTCGGCGGCGTGATCGCCACCAACGTGCCCGTCTCGGTCGAGATGGCCCGCCAGGTCGCCGACGTCTTCACCGAGGTCGTCGTCGCGCCCGGCTACGAGGAGGGCGCCGTCGAGGTGCTGACCGCCAAGAAGAACATCCGGCTGCTCGAGTGCGCCCCCGGCGGCGGTGCGGCGGTCGAGATGCGGCCCGTCTCCGGCGGCCTGCTGCTCCAGCGGCGCGACGCTGTGGACGCCGTCGTCGACGGCGGCGGGGACGACCCGTCGGCGTGGCGGCTCGTCGCCGGCGAGCCCGCGACCGACGAGGTGCTCGCCGACCTCGCCTTCGCCTGGCGGGCCTGCCGGTCGGTGAAGTCCAACGCCATCCTGTTGGCCGCCGACCGCGCCTCGGTGGGCGTCGGCATGGGCCAGGTCAACCGGGTCGACTCCTGCCGGCTCGCGGTGGAGCGGGCGGGGGAGCGGGCCGCGGGGTCGGTGGCCGCCTCCGACGCCTTCTTCCCCTTCGCCGACGGCCCGCAGATCCTCGTCGACGCCGGGGTGCGCGCGATCGTCGCCCCCGGCGGCTCGGTGCGCGACGCCGAGGTCGTGGAGGCGCTCGCGGCGGCCGGCGTGACGACGTACTTCACCGGCACCCGGCACTTCTTCCACTGACCGCCTCGGCCGGCCACGGGCCCGGACGACGAGATCCCTAGGATGCAGACGTGACAGCACAGCGCCTCGACGGCACCGCCACCGCGGCGGCGATCAAGCAGGAGCTCACGGCGCGGGTCGCCGCGCTCAAGGAGCGCGGCCTGCACCCGGGCCTCGGCACGGTCCTCGTCGGTGACGACCCCGGCTCCCGCTGGTACGTCAACGGCAAGCACAAGGACTGCGCCGAGGTCGGGATCGAGTCGATCCGCGTCGACCTCCCCGAGACCGCCTCGCAGGAGGAGATCGAGGAGGCGGTGGCGGGCCTCAACGCCGACCCCGCGTGCACCGGCTACATCGTCCAGCTCCCGCTGCCGCGGGGCCGCGACGAGAACCGGGTCCTCGGGATGATCGACCCCGCCAAGGACGCCGACGGGCTGCACCCGACCAACCTCGGGTGGCTCGTGCTCGGCAAGGAGGCGCCGCTGCCGTGCACGCCGTTCGGCATCGTCGAGCTGCTGCGCCGCCACGACGTGCCGATCAACGGGGCCGAGGTCGTCGTGGTGGGGCGCGGGGTGACCGTCGGCCGGCCCCTGGGCCTGCTGCTGACCCGGCGCTCGGAGAACGCGACCGTGACGCTCTGCCACACCGGCACCGTCGACCTGGCCGCCCACGTCCGCGAGGCCGACATCGTGGTGGCCGCCGCGGGGGTGCCCGGCATCATCACCGGCGACATGGTGAAGCCCGGCGCGGCCGTCCTCGACGTCGGGGTCTCCCGTGTCGACGGCAAGATCGCCGGTGACGTCGCCGAGGACGTCTGGGAGAAGGCCGCCTGGGTCTCGCCCAACCCCGGCGGCGTCGGCCCGATGACCCGCGCCATGCTGCTCTCCAACATCGTGACCCTGGCCGAGAAGCAGGCGCAGCGCGCGTGACCGACGGCGAGATCCGACCCCCCGAGGACGTCCCGCCGGTCTCGGCGGAGTCGCTCGTCGACGGCGAGCTGCGCGACGGCGAGGCGGTCGAGGAGCGGAGCTACCCCTCGACCATCGGGGGCGCGTTCTACCTGCTCTTCCTCGCGGTCGTGGTGGTGGCCCTCGTCGTCGTGGTCCTGGGCTCGTGGCGGACCGGGATCCGCGTCTTCGGCGGGGTGCTCGTCGTGGCCGCCGCCGTGCGGCTGGTCCTCGGCCCCCGGGACGCCGGGATGCTCGCCGTCCGCAGCAAGGCCGTCGATGCCGGGCTCCTCGCCTCCGTCGGCACCGCCCTCGTCGTGCTCGCCAGCTCCATCCCCGACCAGCCCGACTGACCCCGCCCCCGCCTGGCGCACCGGGACGGGGGCCAGGTCGGGGGAGGGCGCGGTCAGCGGGTCCGGAGACGTGCTTGCCGGGCGGGCTCCATGGAAGCGGCGAACCGGACCATGTGCTCGGGAAGGTTGATCCCGAAGCGGCGGAAGTCTGCTCCACCTCCCGCTCGCGCTGGCGCTCGGGCCAGACGACCTCCTCCAGGTCCGTGGCCGTGCCTCCGTGCTCCCGGAGCCGGAACTTGATGCGCCCGTCGATCTCGAAGAAGTGCGTGTGCAGTCGCAGGTCGCACCACGCGACGCCGTGGCGGAGGCGCACGGGGAACTGGGTCTGCGGCGCGCCGTGCCCGAGCGAGGCCACGAGCAGCCGCACGCGCTCGTCCCCACGAGGGCTCCGTGCTCGCGAGCCAGGTCGACCGCCGTGCGGGCCACCCCAGGAGCGGGACGTCGCCGAGATGGGCGAGCTCGTCGGGGGAGACGCCGGCGAGCGCGATCTGTTCGCGGGTGACGAGCTCTTTCACCGCGGCGGAGCAGGGCCTGCAGCTGGTGGTCCATGCCACGGAGCCTGTCGCGGGCTCGCCGCCCCCGCGCGGCGTCGTACGGCATCCCTGTGGACGACGACCCCCGCCGCCCCCGCTGTGGACGTGGGGCGGGGGGGTACGACGACGGCGCCGGCCCCCGAGGGGACCGGCGCCGCGCGCTGTGCTGGTGGGGCTCAGATGAGGCCGAGCTCGGTGACTGCCTTGCGCTCGTCCTCCAGCTCGGCGACCGAGGCGTCGATCCTGCCGCGGGAGAAGTCGTTGACCTCGAGGCCCTGGACGATTTCCCAGTTGCCGTCCTTGGTGGTGACGGGGAAGGAGGAGATGAGGCCCTCGGGCACGCCGTACGAGCCGTCGGAGGCGACCGCCATCGAGACCCAGTCGCCCTCGGCGCTGCCGAGCAGCCAGTCGCGGGCGGCGTCGATGGTGGCCGACGCGGCGGAGGCGGCCGACGAGGAGCCGCGCGCCTCGATGATGGCCGCGCCGCGCTTGGCGACGGTCGGGATGAAGGTGTTCTCCAGCCAGTCCTGGTCGTCCACCGCGGCGGCGGCGTTCTGACCGTTGACCTCGGCGTTGAAGAGGTCGGGGTACTGGGTGGCCGAGTGGTTGCCCCAGATCGTCATCTTCTTGATGTCGGTGACGGCCGCGCCGGTCCTGGCCGCGAGCTGCGAGATCGCGCGGTTGTGGTCCAGGCGGGTGAGGGCCGAGAAGCGGTCGCGGGGGATGTCGGGCGCGTTGGTCATCGCGATCAGCGCGTTGGTGTTGGCCGGGTTGCCGGTCACGCCGATCCGGACGTCGTCGGCGGCGACGGCGTTGAGGGCCTTGCCCTGCGCGGTGAAGATCGCGCCGTTGGCCGAGAGCAGGTCGCCGCGCTCCATGCCGGGGCCGCGGGGGCGGGCGCCGACGAGCAGGGCCAGGTTGACGCCGTCGAAGATCTTCTCCGGGTCGGCGCCGATCTCGACGCCGGCCAGCGTCGGGAACGCGCAGTCGTCGAGCTCCATGACGACGCCCTCGAGGGCCTTGAGCGCGGGCTCGATCTCGAGGAGCTGCAGCTGGATCGGGCGGTCGGGCCCGAGGAGCGAGCCGCTGGCGAGACGGAAGAGCAGGCTGTAGCCGATCTGACCGGCGGCACCGGTCACGGCCACCTTGAGCGGGGCGCTGGTTGACACGAGGACTCCTGGAATGGTGACTCGACGAAAAGGATGAGCGGTTCGACTCTAGTCCTGTGCGGGCGCCGGGCCGGCGCGGGGTCGCACGCTGGCATCATGGCCTGCCATGACGGCCTCCAGGACGCGCGTCCCCGCCCGGTACGCCGCCCCGGCGGCCGCCGCCGTCGTCCTCGCGCTCGCGGCGGGCTGCGGCTCCGCCCCGCCGCCGAGCCCGCCCTCGGGGGTGGACGAGCTGGTGGTCCCGACCCCCTCCCCGGACCCCGCCGACTTCGTCGACGAGGTGGACAACCCGTGGCTGCCCCTCACCGCGGGGTCGGTGTGGACGCGCCGGGTGACGTCGGCCGACGGGGTCCGCACGGAGGAGGCGCGGGTGACCGGCACCCGCAGCGTGGCAGGGGTGACGGCGACCGAGGTGCGCACCGCGCGGGCCGGCGGGGCGGGCCCGGCCGACCTCCGCGTCGAGTGGTTCGCCCAGGACCGCGGCGGCAACGTCTGGCTGCTCGGCGAGCAGGGGGTCTGGGAGGCGGGGGAGGACGGTGCGGAGGCGGGCCTGGCGATGCCGGCCGACCCGCGCCGCGGCGACGGCTTCGCCCGCTGGGCGCAGGAGCAGGAGGTCCGGGCGGTGGTCCTGGTGGGCGAGCGCGAAGCCTCCGCGACGCTGCCGGCCGGCCGGTTCACCGACCTGCTGGAGACCACGTGGTCGGAGAGGTCCGACGGCGCCGACGAGGAGTGGACGGTCTGGTCGGCGAGCGGCGTCGGCGAGGTGCTCCGCCAGGGGCCTGAGGGCCGGGTCGAGCTCGTGGAGCACCAGTCGGGGGAGTGACCCCCCGGCGTCAGCGCCTGCCGGAGTCGCTCAGCCGCCGGGGCGGATCTGGGTGCGACCGTCCTCCTCGTCGGGGGGCGGGGGCGCACCCCAGCCCTGCTGGGGCTGCTGCGGGGGCGCGCCCCACTGGCCGGGCTGCTGGGCCGGCGGCTGCTGCGGGGGCGGCGGGTAGCCCTGCTCCTGGTAGGGCTGGCGCGTCTGGGTGGGCGCGGCCTGGCCCCACTGCGGGTCGGGGGCACCCCACTGGCCGGTCGGGGCCGGGGCCTGCGGGGGTGCTCCCCACTGGCCGGGCTGCGGCTGGCCGGGATGGGGCTGGCCGGCGACGCCCGCCCAGGCGGCACCCGGCGCGGGCTGCCCGTAGCCGGGGAGCTGCTGCGCCTTCGGCGCCTTGGGGCGCGAGGAGAAGGAGAGGCCCGAGCCGGGGACGGCGGCCGCGCCCTGGCCGAAGAGGAGGGGGTACGTCGTGCCGGCGATCGCGGCGCCGAGCAGCGGAGCCAGCACGAAGAGCCACAGCTGGGCCATCGCGTCGGTGTCGACGAAGAGGGCCACGCCGATGGAGCGGGCCGGGTTCACCGACGTGCCGGTGGCGCTCATCGACGCGAAGTGGATGCCGGCCAGCGCGAGGCCGATGGCGATCGGGGCGAGCGCCGCGAGCGTGGAGTTGCGGGCGTCGGTGACGCCGAGCACGACGAGGACGAAGAGCATCGTCATGAGCAGCTCGAGCAGCAGGGCGGCCCACCACGCGTAGTCGCGCAGGGTCTGGTCGCCGAAGGCGTTCTGACCGAGGTTGTCGCCCGCGGAGAAGTCGGAGAAGCCGAGCATCAGGCCGAGCAGGCAGGCGCCGGCCAGGATCGCGCCGAGCAGCTGGGCACCCATGTAGACGGGTGTGTCCCGCCAGGCCAGCCGCCCGCCCAGGGCGGCGCCCAGGGTGACGGCCGGGTTGAAGTGGCCCCCCGAGATGCGCCCGAAGGCGGCCACCATGACGAGCACGGCGAGGCCGAAGGAGAGCCCGGTGGTGACGTAGTCACCGCTCATCACGGCTGCGCCGCAGCCGAAGAGCACGAGCACGAAGGTGCCCAGCACCTCGGCCGCGATCTTCTGGGCGGTGGTCGGCGCGTCGGCCGTCTCGTCGGGCGTGCGGGTCGTCTCTGCTGCGGTTCCCCCAGTCATGGGCCCTAGCCTCCCATGCCGTCGGGTGCGAGGCTAGGAGCGCCCCGCCCGTCGGGTATCTTGACGTCAAGCAATCCATCCGGACCCTTTCCGACAAGGAGTCGCTGCCCCATGGCGAAGATCATCTACACCCACACCGACGAGGCGCCGCTGCTCGCGACGTACTCGTTCCTCCCGGTCATCTCGGCGTACGCCAGGACGGCCGGCGTCGAGGTGGAGACCCGCGACATCTCGCTCGCCGGGCGGATCATCTCCCAGTTCCCGGAGCGCCTCACCGAGGAGCAGCGCCTCGACGACGCCCTCGCCGAGCTCGGCGAGCTGGCCACGAAGCCCGAGGCCAACATCATCAAGCTGCCCAACATCTCCGCCTCCATCCCGCAGCTCAAGGCCGCGGTCAAGGAGCTGCGCGAGCAGGGCTACGACCTCCCCGACTACCCGGAGAACCCGCAGACCGACGAGGAGCGGGAGGTCCGCGCCAAGTACGACAAGGTCAAGGGCTCCGCGGTCAACCCCGTGCTGCGCGAAGGCAACTCCGACCGCCGCGCCCCCGCCTCGGTGAAGAACTACGCCAAGACCCACCCGCACCGGATGGGCGCCTGGAGCAGCGACTCGCGGACCAACGTCGCGACCATGGGCAAGGACGACTTCCGCGACAACGAGAAGTCCGTCGTCCTCCCCGCCGACGACACCCTGAAGATCCAGCTGGTCGCCGCCGACGGCTCGACCACCGTGCTCAAGGAGTCGGTGCCGGTCCTGGCCGGCGAGGTCGTCGACGGCACCTTCATGAGCGTCTCGGCGCTGCGCACCTTCCTGGCCGCCCAGGTGGAGCGGGCCGAGAAGGAGGGCGTCCTCTTCTCCGCCCACCTCAAGGCCACGATGATGAAGGTCTCCGACCCGATCATCTTCGGCCACGTGGTGGAGGTCTTCTTCGCCGACGTCTTCGACAAGTACGGCGAGCAGCTCGCCGCCGCGGGCCTCTCGGCCAACGACGGGCTCGGCGGGATCCTCTCGGGCCTCGACCAGGTCGAGGGCGGGGCCGAGATCAAGGCCGCGTTCGAGGCGGCCCTGCAGCAGGGTCCGGCCCTGGCCATGGTCGACTCCGACCGCGGCATCACCAACCTGCACGTGCCCTCCGACGTCATCATCGACGCCTCCATGCCGGCGATGATCCGCACCTCGGGCCACATGTGGAACGCCGCGGGCGAGGAGCAGGACACCCTCGCGGTGATCCCGGACTCCTCCTACGCCGGCGTCTACCAGACGGTGATCGACGACTGCCGCGCGCACGGCGCCTTCGACCCCGCCACCATGGGCTCGGTGCCCAACGTGGGCCTCATGGCCAAGGCGGCCGAGGAGTACGGCTCCCACGACAAGACCTTCGAGGTGCCCGCCGACGGCACCGTGCAGGTCGTGAACGGCGCGGGCGAGGTGCTGATCGAGCACCAGGTCTCGGCGGGCGACGTCTGGCGGGCCTGCCAGACCAAGGACGCCCCCATCCGCGACTGGGTCAAGCTGGCGGTCACCCGCGCCCGGGCCACTGGTTCGCCGGCCGTCTTCTGGCTGGACCGCGAGCGCGCCCACGACGCCAACCTCATCGCCAAGGTGGAGGAGTACCTCGCCGAGCACGACACCGAGGGGCTGACGCTGGAGATCATGTCGCCCGCCGAGGCGACGGCGTACTCCCTGGAGCGGATCCGCCGCGGCGAGGACACCATCTCGGTGACCGGCAACGTGCTGCGCGACTACAACACCGACCTCTTCCCGATCCTGGAGCTCGGCACCAGCGCGAAGATGCTCTCCGTGGTCCCGCTGATGAACGGCGGCGGCCTCTTCGAGACCGGTGCCGGCGGCTCGGCGCCCAAGCACGTGCAGCAGCTGGTCAAGGAGAACTACCTGCGCTGGGACAGCCTGGGCGAGTTCTTCGCCCTGGCCGCGAGCCTGGAGCACCTCGCCCAGCGCACCGACAACGCCCGCGCCCAGGTGCTGGCCGACACCCTCGACCGCGCCACCGGCACGTTCCTCGACGAGGACCGGTCGCCGGGCCGCAAGCTCGGCACGATCGACAACCGCGGCTCGCACTTCTACCTCGCGCTCTACTGGGCCGAGGAGCTGGCGAAGCAGAGCGAGGACGCCGAGCTGGCCCAGGCCTTCTCCGCCCTCGCCGCGACCCTGCGCGAGCAGGAGTCGACCATCGTCGAGGAGCTCGGCGCGGTGCAGGGGCAGCCCGCCGACATCGGGGGCTACTTCCGCCCCGACCCGGCCAAGGCGGAGGCCGTCATGCGGCCCTCGCAGACCTTCAACGAGGCGCTCGCCTCGCTGGGCTGAGTGAGCCTCCGCCCGGACCGCCGCGGCGCCGTCGACCCCGGGTCGGCGGCGCCGCTGCTGTCCTCCTTCGCCCTTGGTGGTGGTCAACCTGCTGCCGCTGGCCGGGGTCGCGGCGGGCTGGCTCTCCCTGGGCGACGTCTTCGTCGTCTACTGGATGGAGAACGTCGCGGTCTGGCTGGTCACCGTCGTCAAGGTGGCGACCTCCCGGGCGCCGGAGCCGACGGACTCGAGCCTCACGCTCAACGGCAGGCCGGCGCACCTCGTGCCGCGGGCGGCGCTCGCGGGCTTCTTCGCCCTGCACTACGGCATCTTCACGCTGGTCCACGGTGCCTTCGCCTTCGTGATGGCGTTCGTCGCCGACGGCGAGCTGCACGCGCGCTACTGGTTCCTCACCGGGCTCGCGTTCGTGGTCAGCCACCTGGTCTCGCTCGCGGTCAACTGGTTCGGCGAGGACGAGCGCTCCGAGGTGCCCGCGAGCCGGGCGATGTGGCAGCCGTACCCGCGGATGCTGGTGCTGCACGTCGCCATCCTCGGGGGCTTCGGCCTGGTGCTGAAGGACCAGGCCGGGTCGGCCTTCCCCGACCCCTCCGCGGCCGCGCCGCTGCTGCCCGTGGCCCTGCTGTGCGGGCTCAAGACCGTCGTCGACCTCTGGTTCCACCTGCGCGAGCGGCGGCGTGCCCGCGAGGCGCCGCCGTCGCCCGGTCCGGTGGCCGGGGCGGCGGAATAGCGTGGCGCGTCCCGACGCTGCACTCCCGTGAGCGAGACGACGACCGTGCCCGACCCCGCTGCCGCGCCGCACCGCCCGCACACCGCCCTGGCGGTCGGCGCCCTGGCGATGGGCGGCTTCGCGATCGGCACGACCGAGTTCGTCTCGATGGGGCTGCTCCCGCAGATGGCACGCGGGGTCGGCGCGACGATCCCGGCGACGGGCCACGCCATCTCCGCCTACGCCCTGGGCGTGGTGGTCGGCGCCCCGCTGGTCGCCTTCCTCGGCTCGGGGTGGCCGCGGCGCGCGCTGCTGGTGGGCCTGATGGCGCTCTTCGCCGTGGGCAACGTCGCCACCGCGCTGGTCTCGTCGTACGACGCCCTGCTGGTCGCGCGGTTCGTCTCCGGGCTGCCGCACGGGGCGTTCTTCGGCGTCGCCTCGCTCGTCGCCGCGGGGCTGGCTCGCCCGGGGCGCCAGGGCCGTGCGGTCGCCATGGTGATGCTGGGGCTGTCGGTGGCCAACGTGCTCGGCGTGCCGGCCGCGACCTGGCTGGGCCAGGAGCTCGGCTACCGCGCGGCGTACTGGCTGGTGGGGGCCCTGGGCCTGGTCACGCTGGCCCTGGTGCTCGCCTTCGTGCCGTCGCTGCCCGGCGACAGCGACGCCCACTGGCGCCGCGAGCTCGGTGCGCTGGCAAAGCCCCAGGTCCTGCTGACGGTACTGACGGGTGCCGTGGGCTTCGGCGGCATGTTCGCGGTCTACACCTACATCGTGCCCACCCTCACCGAGGTCGGTGGGCTGCCGGAGTCCGCGGCGCCGGTCTTCCTCCTGGCCTTCGGCCTCGGCATGGTCGTCGGCACCTGGCTGGCCGGGGAGCTCGCCGCCTGGTCGGTCTTCCGGTCCCTCTTCATCGGCGGCGGCGGCCAGGGGCTGCTGCTGCTCGCCTTCTCCCTCCTCGCCCCCACCGGGTGGTGGACGCTGCCGGTCGTCTTCGGGATCACGGCCACGGGGTCGATCCTCGTGGTGAACCTGCAGCTGCGCCTCATGGAGGTCGCCGGAGACGCCCAGACCATCGGCGCCACGATGAACCACGTCGCGCTCAACATCGCCAACGCGCTCGGCGCCTGGCTGGGCGGTCTCGTCGTGGCGGCCGGCTGGGGCTACCGCGCGCCGGGCCTGGTCGGCTTCGGCCTCTCCGTGCTCGGCCTCTCGGTCCTGGTGCTGTCGGCGCGCCTGCACCTCAGCGAGCGCGACGAGCGCCCTGCAGCGCCGCTCGGCGAGCCGCCATCGCGACCTCGTTGAAGGTCTTGAAGAGGACGAAGATCGCGGTGCCGAGCACCTCGGGCTCGAGGCTGTTGCCCAGCACCCAGGTGTTGACCCGCAGGCCGGCGCCGTCGAGGAGGTAGTCGCCGAGCGACGACGGCTCCCAGCCGACGGCGCGCAGCAGGACCAGGTCCTGCATGTAGGGGACGGCGACCAGGGAGCCCACGAAGACCACCGCTAGCTGCCACGCCCAGGTGAGGAGCCAGCGCTTGCCGTCGAGATCTCCGGTCCGTCGGGCGGCTCGCACCCCGACGAGGAAGAGCAGCACGGTGACGCCGAGGACCAGCAACGCGCTCGCGTCCCACCGGACGGCTCCGATCGCCGTGGCCCCGAAGATGACCAGGACCAGCGCGAAGACGAGCTGGCCCACGAACAGCTGGCCGCGGCCGGGTTCTTCGGTCCGCCCCCGCCGACCCGGTCCCTGCGCCGGGCGCAGGGTGACGAGCACCGCCTCCACCAGGTAGCAGACCACCAGGAGGGCCAGGTCCAGCGAACCCTGGAGGACCAGCACGAGCGGCAGCAGGTTGGTGACAGCGAGGATCGCGACGCCGACCCACGGGCTGCGGGCGGTCGGCGCGTCCAGGTGCACGGGAGCCCGCCGTGCCGACGCGCTCACCGCAGCACCCGGGCCTCGACGAGGTCGAACCGGGCCTCGGTGTCGGTGGAGCGGTCGCGGACCCGACAGCGCACGCGCAGCGACTCGCCGTCCTCGAGCGTCGCGTCGACGTCGAAGGTGCCGGGAGCGACGTGGACCGGTTCGCCCACCGGCCACCGCACCCGCGCCGCCTCGGGGAGGGAGTCCGCCGCCTCGTTGGCGCAGGCGTAGGGGACGTCGCGCAGGGCCGTCGCGGCGCGGTCGGTGGCGCCCCCGGCGGAGAGCAGCACGAACACCACGGCGACGTCGACCACGACCAGGACGGCTACGGTCCAGGAGGCGGAGGAGGTGAAGGCAGCGCGTCGTCCCACGCGGGCAGCATAGGGGGACGGCGTCGGCGCGGTGCCCGCGTGGGCCGGGCGTGGGCCGGGGGTCGAGCCGGTTCGGTCGGCGGGCCGGTCGCCTGTGACAATGGGAGCCATGTCCGCACCCACCGCCCGCCCCCGTGTGCTCTCCGGCATCCAGCCGACCGCCGACTCGTTCCACTTCGGCAACTACCTCGGTGCGCTGCGGCAGTGGGTGGACCTGCAGGACGACTACGAGCCCTTCTTCTTCATCGCCGACCAGCACGCGATCACGGTCGAGCAGGAGCCCAAGGTGCTGCGGGAGCGCACCCTGCGCGCCGGCGCCCAGCTGATCGCCGCCGGCATCGACCCGGAGCGGTCCGCGATCTTCGTGCAGAGCCACGTCCCGGCCCACGCCCAGCTCGGCTGGGTCCTGCAGTGCCTGACCGGCTTCGGCGAGGCCCGGCGGATGACGCAGTTCAAGGACAAGTCCGCCAAGCACGGGGAGGGGGCCGCGAGCGTCGGCCTCTTCACCTACCCCACGCTGATGGCCGCCGACATCCTCCTCTACCGCCCGCAGTACGTCCCGGTGGGCGAGGACCAGCGCCAGCACCTCGAGCTGACCCGCGACCTCGCGCAGCGGTTCAACCACCGCTACAAGAAGACCTTCCGGTTGCCGGAGCCGTTCATCCTCAAGGAGACGGCCCGGATCGCGGACCTCCAGGACCCGACGTCGAAGATGTCGAAGTCGGCCTCCTCGCCGAGCGGGATCATCGAGATGCTGGACGAGCCGAAGGTGAGCGCGAAGAAGATCCGCTCGGCCGTCACCGACTCCGGCTCCGAGATCCGCTTCGACGCCGAGGAGAAGCCCGGCGTGAGCAACCTGCTCACCATCCACTCGGCGCTCTCGGGGACCTCGGTCGCCGAGCTGGAGGAGCGCTTCGCCGGGCGGGGCTACGGTGACCTCAAGAAGGAGGTGGCCGAGGTGGTGGTGGAGTTCGTGACGCCGTTCCGCGACCGGACGCTGGCGCTGCTGGAGGACCGGACCCATCTCGACCGGGTGCTGACCGCCGGCGCCGAGAAGGCCGCGGCCGTCGCCGAGGCGACGCTGCGCGACGTCTACGAGCGGGTGGGCTTCGTCCCGCCGGCCGCGCGGTAGGTCGGGACGCCGTGCAGACCATCGGGGTCGCGATCGCCATACCGGAGCCCTGGGGCACCCGCCTGCAGGACTACCGGACGGCGCTCGGCGACGACTCCGCCGCGCTCATCCCCACCCACATCACCCTCGTCCCGCCGACGACGCTGGCGGGGGAGGGGGACCTCGAGCGGGTCGAGCAGCACCTCGGCGAGGTGGCGCAGCGGCACGCCGGCTTCGAGATCCACCTGCGCGGGACCGGCACGTTCCGACCCGTCTCGCCCGTGGTCTTCGTGACCGTCGCGGTCGGGATCTCCCAGTGCGAGCGGCTGGCCGAGGACGTCCGTACCGGCCCGCTCGCGGTGGACCTGACCTTCCCCTACCACCCGCACGTCACCGTGGCCCACGACCTGGCGGACGACCGGCTGGACCGAGCCTTCGACGAGCTGGCCGACTTCGAGTGCCGCTTCAGCGCCGCGGAGTTCCACCTGTACCGCCACTCCGAGGCGGACGGCTGGGTCCCCACGCGGGCGTTCCCGCTCCAGCCCTGACGCACGGAACCCCGGCCGCGAGGCGACCGGGGTTCCGCGACGAGTGGCGGAGTGCGTCAGTGGCCGTGCTTCATGGCCGTGCGCAGGTCCTTGTTGAGCTGGGAGATCACGTCGAGCGGGATCTCCTTCGGGCAGGCCGCGGTGCACTCGCCGATGTTGGTGCACCCCCCGAAGCCCTCGTGGTCGTGCTGGCCGACCATGCCGACGACCCGGCTGTCCCGCTCCGGCTGGCCCTGGGGGAGCTCGCCGAGGTGGGTGATCTTGGCGCCCACGAAGAGCGACGCGGAGCCGTTGGGGCAGGCCGCCACGCAGGCACCGCAGCCGATGCACGTGGCCACGTTGAACGCGCGCATCGCCTTGTCGCGGGGGGCCGGCACCGAGTTGGCCTCGGGGGCCGAGCCGGTGTTGGCGGAGATGAAGCCGCCGGACTGGATGATCCGGTCGAAGGCGCCGCGGTCGACGACGAGGTCCTTGACCACCGGGAAGGCGTCGGCCCGCCACGGCTCGACCGTGATCGTGTCGCCGTCCTTGAAGGAGCGCATGTGCAGCTGGCAGGTGGTGGTGACCTCGGGGCCGTGGGCCTGGCCGTTGATCATCATCCCGCACATCCCGCAGATGCCCTCGCGGCAGTCGGAGTCGAACGCGACGGGCTCCTCGCCCTTCTCGTTCAGCTGCTCGTTGAGGGTGTCGAGCATCTCGAGGAAGCTCATGTCGGGGGAGATGCCCTCGACCTGGTAGGTGTGCATGGCACCCGGCGCGGAGGTGTCCGGCTGGCGCCAGATCTTCAGGGTCAGGTTCATGCTCACTTGTAGCTCCGCTGCTTCATCTCGATGGCCGTGTAGATCAGGTCTTCCTTGTGCAGGACCGGCTGACCGCCCTCGCCGCCCCACTCCCAGGCCGCGACGTAGGCGAACTCCTCGTCCTGGCGGAGCGCCTCGCCGTCCTCGGTCTGGGACTCCGCGCGGAAGTGGCCGCCGCAGGACTCGCGCCGGTTGAGGGCGTCGATGCACATCAGCTCGCCGAGCTCGATGAAGTCGGCCACCCGACCGGCCTTCTCGAGGCTCTGGTTGAGGCTGTCGGCCGTGCCGAGGACCTTGAGGTTGGTCCAGAAGTCGGCCTTGAGCTCGCGGATCATGTCGATCGCCTTGCGCAGGCCGGCCTCGGTCCGCTCCATGCCGCAGTACTCCCACATGATGTTGCCGAGGGCCTTGTGGTAGCTGTCGGCGCTGCGGGTGCCGTTGATCGAGAGGAACTTCGCGATCCGGCCCTCGACGTCCTGGCGGGCGGCCTGGACCTCGGGGTGGGAGTCGTCGATCTTCTCGAAGGGCGCGTCCGCGAGGTAGTCGCGGATGGTGTTGGGCAGGACGAAGTAGCCGTCCGCGAGGCCCTGCATCAGCGCCGAGGCGCCGAGGCGGTTGGCGCCGTGGTCGGAGAAGTTCGCCTCGCCGGCCACGAAGAGACCCGGGATGTTGGACTGCAGGTGGTAGTCCACCCACAGGCCGCCCATCACGTAGTGCACGGCCGGGTAGATGCGCATCGGCACCTGGTAGGGGTTCTCGCCCGTGATCCGCTCGTACATGTCGAAGAGGTTGTCGTACTTCTCCCGGACGGCGTCCTCGCCCAGGCGGCCGATCGCGTCGGCGAAGTCGAGGTAGACGCCGCGGCGCACCATGACCTCGTTGCCGTCCTTGTCGACCTCCTTGACGGCGGGGCCGACGCCGCGGCCCTCGTCGCACATGTACTTCGCGGCCCGGGAGGCGATGTCGCGGGGGACCAGGTTGCCGAACGCCGGGTAGATCCGCTCCAGGTAGTAGTCGCGGTCCTCCTCGGGGATGTCCCGCGGGTCCTTGTCGCAGTCCTCGACCTTCTTGGGCACCCAGATCCGGCCGTCGTTGCGCAGCGACTCCGACATCAGGGTCAGCTTCGACTGGTGGTCGCCGGAGACCGGGATGCAGGTGGGGTGGATCTGCGTGTAGCAGGGGTTGGCCATGTAGGCGCCCTTGCGGTGCGCGCGCCACGTCGCCGTGACGTTGGACCCCATCGCGTTGGTGGAGAGGAAGAAGACGTTGCCGTAGCCGCCGGAGGCGAGGACGACGGCGTCGGCGAGGTGCGTCTCGACCTTGCCGGTGACCAGGTCGCGCGCCACGATGCCGCGGGCCTTGCCGTCGACGAGGACGAGCTCCAGCATCTCGTGGCGGGTGAACTGCTCCACCGTGCCGGCCGCGACCTGCCGCTCCATCGCCTGGTAGGCGCCGATCAGCAGCTGCTGGCCGGTCTGGCCGCGGGCGTAGAACGTGCGGGAGACCTGCACGCCGCCGAAGGAGCGGTTGTCGAGCAGGCCGCCGTACTCGCGGGCGAAGGGGACGCCCTGTGCGACGCACTGGTCGATGATGTTGGCGCTGACCTCGGCCAGCCGGTAGACGTTGGACTCCCGCGCGCGGTAGTCGCCGCCCTTGACCGTGTCGTAGAAGAGGCGGTGCGTGGAGTCGCCGTCCTCCTTGTAGTTCTTCGCCGCGTTGATGCCGCCCTGCGCCGCGATCGAGTGGGCCCGGCGCGGGGAGTCCTGGTAGCAGAAGGACTTCACGTGGTACCCGGCCTCGCCCAGGGTGGCGGCGGCCGCGCCGCCGGCCAGGCCGGTGCCGACGATGATGATGCTCATCTTGCGCCGGTTGGCCGGGTTGACCAGGCGGTTCTCGAACTTGCGGTTGGTCCAGCGGTCCTTGATCGGGCCGGTGGGGGCGACCGGGTCGACGAGCGGCTCGCCGAGCGTGTAGTAGCCGCGGGCGTCGTCGGAGACCTGCACCGGAGGCTTGGTGACTTGGGTGGTTCCGTCCAGGAAAGCCATGGGGTGAGTGGTCCTTACTTCGAGACGATGCCGGTGAGCACGGAGAGCGGGACGAGCGCGAAGCCGCCGGCGATGACGATCGCCACGACCCAGCCGGCCGTCTTGGCGCGGGCCCGGGCGCGGGCCGTGCCGGTGAGGCCGAGGGTCTGCATGGCGCTCCACGTGCCGTGGTGCAGGTGCATCCCGAGGGCGAACATCGCGAGCAGGTAGATGATCGACATCCACCAGAGCTCGAACGACTCGACCAGCAGGTTGTACGGGTCGGCGGTGCCGGTGCCGTCGGGGTTCGGGTTGACCTTGCCCACGGTGAAGTGGAGCAGGTGCCAGATCGCGAAGACCAGGATCGTGAGGCCGCCCCAGCGCATCGTCCGCGAGGAGAGCGAGGAGGCGAGGTTCTTCTTCACGACGTACTTGCTGGTGCGGGCGTTGCGGGCCCGCGCCGTGAGCACGACGGCCGCGTAGACGTGCGTGACCAGGGCGACGATCAGCAGGACGCGCACGATCCACAGCAGCCCGTTCTCGGGGAGCATCGGCTCCCCGAAGACCCGCAGGTGGTGGGCGTACTCGTTGAACGAGTCGTGCCCGGCGAACACCTTGAGGTTGCCGTACATGTGGAGGACCAGGTAGCCGAGGAAGACGAGGCCGCTCACGGCCATCGTGATCTTCAGGGCGACCGTCGAGCGCGTGGAGCGTGATCCCTTGACCAGGGTCCGCGTAGGAGTATGGGTTGCCACAAGACGACAAGGTACCGCGCCGTGAGCCGCCTGAGGACCGCGGGTACGCGGTGCGGATGTGAGAAAGGTCCGGTTACCGGCGGGTCACCCCGACGTGACACGCGGGTGACGTCCGGGTGGCGCCCGGGAGGGGCCCCCGAGAGTCCGGGGGACCGGACCGGCGAGCGGGTCTGGCATGCGGCCACGCGTCGGTGGTGTCGGGGGCTCCGCCTATCCTGCGCAGCATGACTGCACCTGACGACCGGCTGGCGCTGGCCTCGGAGGAGGACGCCGCCACGGCCGCGGACTGGGAGCGCGCGACCGCCGCCGTGCTCCGCAAGTCCCGGCGGCTGCGCGACGACGACCCCGACGACCTGGTCTGGCAGAGGCTCGCCCGGACCACGCTCGACGGCATCGCGGTCGCCCCCATCGGCACCCCTGCCTCCCTCGAGGGCCTCACCACCGCGGGCCGTCCGGCCCGCGCCGGCGCCTGGGACGTGCGCACCCCGCTGGCCGGCGCCGACGCGGCGGCGCTCAACGAGGCCGCCCTGGTCGACCTCGAGAACGGCGCCACCTCGCTGCTGCTCCAGCTCGAGCCGGGCGAGGGCGGCACGCCGGTCGACCTCGAGGCCGTGCTCCGCGGGGTCCTGCTCGACCTGGCCCCGGTCGCGCTCGAGCGGCCCACCGCCGCGCAGGCCGCCGCGCTGGCCGACGTGCTCGAGGCGTACGACGGCCCCGTCGCCGCCGGTGCCAACCTCTCCTTCGACCCGCAGACCCTCGAGGTCTTCGGGGCGGACGCCGACGACACGGGCGACCCGTGGTCCGAGCTGGTCCCGCTGGCCCGGCGCGCCTGGCAGCTCGGCGTGCTCGGCCTCGTGGTCGACGGCACCGCCCTGCACGACAAGGGGGCGAGCGACGCCCAGGAGCTCGGGTGGACGATCGCGGTCGGCGTCCACTACCTCCGCCTGCTCACCGAGGCCGGGATGCCGGTCGACGAGGCGGCCAAGGTCATCGAGTTCCGCTACGCCGCGACCGACGAGCAGTTCCCGACCATCGCCAAGCTGCGAGCCGCGCGCCGGCTCTGGGCCCGCGTCCTCGAGGCGTCGGGCTCTGCGGGTGTCCCGCAGCGCCAGCACGTCGTCACCAGCCGGCCGATGATGACCCGGTTCGACCCCTGGGTGAACATGCTGCGCACCACCGTGGCGGCGTTCGCCGCGGGGGTCGGCGGCGCCGACGTGGTCACCGTGGTGCCGTTCGACGAACCCCTCGGCACCCCCGACGGCTTCGGTCGGCGGATCGCCCGCAACACCTCGTCGCTCCTGATCGAGGAGTCCCACCTCGCGGTCGTCGCCGACCCGGCCGGCGGCTCCTACGCCGTGGAGCGGCTCACCGACGACCTCGCGGTCGCCGGCTGGGCCGAGCTGGGCCGGATCGAGTCCGCGGGCGGGGCGGCCGCGCAGGAGGCCCGGCAGGGCGTCGCCGACCGCGTCGTCGCCACGGCCGCCGAGCGGGACGCGCAGGTCGCCGACCGCTCCCGGCCGATCACCGGTCTCTCGGAGTTCCCCCACCTGGCCGAGACGCTGCCGGTGCGGGAGCCCTCCCGGCGGCCCCGCGTGCGCTCCTACGGCTGGGCCTTCGAGGCGCTGCGCGAGGAGCCGGCCGCCACGCCCGTCTTCCTCGCCACCATGGGCCCGATCGCGGCGCACACCGCGCGCGCCACCTTCGCGGCCAACCTGCTCGCCGCGGGCGGGGTCGCGGTCGAGGCCGCCGGCCCGACCGACGGGGTCGAGCAGGTCCTCGCCGCCTACGCCGGCCAGCCGGTCGTCTGCCTCGCCGGCACCGACGCGGCGTACGCCGAGTGGGGCGCCGACCTGGTGGCCGCCCTGCGCGACGCCGGGGCGTCGTACGTCGTCCTCGCCGGCAAGCCCGGCGAGCGCACCAACATCTCCGAGGACTCGGTGGACGACTCCGCCGCGATGGGCGTGGATGCGCTCGGGTTCCTCACCCGGATCCGGGAGGCACTGGCATGACCGTTCCCAGCAACTTCGCCGAGGTCGGCCTCGCAGCCACGGGCGAGCGGTCCGAGACGCCGCGCACCGACGGCGACGGCTGGCTCAGCCCCGAGGGCGTGCCGGTCCTGCCCGTCTACGGTCCCGAGCACCTCGAGGGCCTCGACGCGCTCGACACCTGGCCCGGGCTGAGCCCGTTCCTGCGCGGCCCCTACCCGACGATGTACACCACCCAGCCGTGGACCGTGCGCCAGTACGCCGGGTTCTCGACCGCCGAGGAGTCCAACGCCTTCTACCGCCGCAACCTGGCGGCCGGGCAGAAGGGCCTCAGCGTCGCCTTCGACCTCGCCACCCACCGCGGCTACGACTCCGACCACCCGCGGGTGCGCGGCGACGTCGGCATGGCGGGCGTCGCGATCGACTCGATCTACGACACGCGGACCCTCTTCGACGGCATCCCGCTCGACCAGATGTCGGTGTCGATGACGATGAACGGCGCGGTGCTGCCCGTCCTCGCGCTCTACATCGTGGCGGCCGAGGAGCAGGGGGTGAAGCCGGAGCAGCTCACGGGGACCATCCAGAACGACATCCTCAAGGAGTTCATGGTCCGCAACACCTACATCTACCCGCCGCAGCCGAGCATGCGGATCATCAGCGACATCTTCGCCTTCACCAGCCAGCGGATGCCGCGGTTCAACTCGATCTCGATCTCGGGATACCACATGCAGGAGGCCGGGGCGACGGCCGACCTCGAGCTGGCCTACACCCTCGCCGACGGCGTGGAGTACATCCGCGCCGGGCTGGAGGCGGGGCTGGACATCGACCACTTCGCCCCCCGGCTCTCGTTCTTCTGGGCGATCGGGATGAACTTCTTCATGGAGGTCGCCAAGATGCGCGCGGCCCGGGCCCTGTGGGCCCGGCTGGTGCGCCAGTTCGACCCGAAGAACCCCAAGTCGCTCTCGCTGCGCACCCACAGCCAGACCAGTGGCTGGTCGCTCACCGCCCAGGACGTCTTCAACAACGTCCAGCGGACCGCGATCGAGGCGATGGCCGCCACCCAGGGCCACACGCAGTCGCTGCACACCAACGCCCTCGACGAGGCGATCGCCCTGCCGACCGACTTCTCGGCGCGGATCGCGCGCAACACCCAGCTGCTCCTGCAGCAGGAGTCGCGCACGACCGAGGTGATCGACCCGTGGGGCGGCTCCTACTACGTGGAGCGGCTCACCCACGACCTCGCCGAGCGGGCCTGGGCCCACATCCAGGAGGCCGAGGCCGCCGGCGGGATGGCGAAGGCGATCGAGCAGGGCATCCCCAAGATGCGGATCGAGGAGGCGGCCGCCCGCACCCAGGCGCGGATCGACTCCGGCGCCCAGAAGGTGATCGGCGTCAACACCTTCCGCCTCGCCGACGAGGACCCGCTGGACGTCCTCAAGGTCGACAACGACGAGGTCTACAAGCAGCAGGTCGCCAAGCTGGAGCGGCTCCGGGCGGAGCGCGACGACGCCGAGGTCCGCCGGACGCTCGACGCGCTCACCGCGTCGGCCGAGCGCGGCACTGAGTCGACAGGAGGAGGCGGCGGCTCGCTCGACGGCAACCTGCTCGCCCTCGCCGTGGACGCGGCCCGGGCGAAGGCCACCGTCGGCGAGATCTCCGACGCCCTGGAGAAGGTCTACGGCCGCCACCAGGCCGTGATCCGTACGATCAGCGGCGTGTACCGCGAAGAGGCAGCCACCGGCGAGGACTCCCGGGTCGAGCAGGTGCTCGCCGCGACCGCCGAGTTCGAGGAGGAGGAGGGGCGCCGTCCGCGCATCCTCGTGGCCAAGATGGGCCAGGACGGGCACGACCGCGGGCAGAAGGTCGTGGTCACGGCCTTCGCCGACCTCGGCTTCGACGTCGACGTGGGGCCCCTCTTCTCCACGCCGGAGGAGGTCGCCCAGCAGGCGGTCGACGCCGACGTCCACATCGTCGGCGTCTCGTCGCTGGCGGCGGGCCACCTCACGCTGCTGCCGGCGCTCAAGCAGGCGCTGGCCGACCTGGGCCGTCCCGACGTCATGGTGGTGATCGGCGGGGTCATCCCGCCCGACGACGTGCCCACGCTCAAGGAGATGGGGGCGGCCGAGGTCTTCCTGCCCGGCACCGTCATCGCCGAGAGCGCGCTGGGCCTGCTGGCCAGGCTCCGCGAGCAGCAGTGAGCCCGGCCCGGCCGGTCGACGTCGCCGGGCTCGTGGCCGGCGTCCGCGAAGGACGCCGCGCCGCGGTCTCGCGCGCCATCACCCTGGTCGAGTCGTCGCGGCCCGACCACCGCACCGCCGCGCGCGAGCTGCTGGCCGAGCTCACGCCGGAGGCCGGCACGGGCTCGCCCGCGGTCCGGGTCGGCATCTCAGGGGTGCCGGGGGTAGGCAAGTCCACCTTCATCGAGGCGCTGGGCACCCACCTCACGGGGCAGGGGAAGCGCGTCGGCGTGCTCGCCGTCGACCCCTCCAGCGTCCGGACCGGCGGCTCGGTGCTGGGCGACAAGACCCGGATGGCGCGGCTCGCGGTCGACCCCCGGGCCTACATCCGGCCCTCGCCGTCGGCGGGCACCCTGGGCGGCGTCGCCCGGGCGACCAGCCAGGCGATGACGGTGCTGGAGGCCGCCGGCCACGACGTCGTCCTCGTCGAGACCGTCGGGGTGGGACAGTCGGAGATCACCGTCGCCCGGATGGTCGACACCTTCCTCTTCCTCACGATCGCCCGCACCGGCGACCAGCTGCAGGGGATCAAGAAGGGCATCCTCGAGATCGCCGACGTCGTCGCGGTCAACAAGGCCGACGAGGACCACGAGGGCGAGGCTCGCGTCGCCGCCCGCGAGCTGGCCGGGGCGCTTCGCCTCGTCCGCGGCCACAAGGAGTGGGCCCCTCCGGTGGTGACCTGCTCGGGGCTCACCGGCACCGGGGTCGCCGACGTCTGGGAGCGGGTGCTGGGCCACCGCGAGCACCTCGCCGCGGAGGGGCTGGCCGCCAAGCGGGCCGGCCAGCAGCTGGAGTTCACGTGGGCCCTGGTGCTCGAGGAGCTCGAGCACCGGCTGCGCCGCTCGCCCGCGGTCGCGGCGGTGCGCGAGGAGGTGCGGGCCGAGGTGCTCGCCGGCCGGATGGCCGCGCCCGAGGCGGCCGACCGCGTCCTCGCGGCCTACGACGGGGCCTGAGCCCGCGGGCAACTACTCTGGGGGGACCATGTCTCCCGACTCCTCCGAGCCTCCCGCACCCGCCCGGCCCGCCGCCTCCGTCGTCACCGAGGTGGTGGCGAAGTTCCACGACCAGCTCGTCGAGCTGCGTCGGGACCTGCACGCCCACCCCGAGCTCTCCTGGGCGGAGACGCGGACCACCGACCTGGTCGTCGGCCTGCTCGACGGCACCGGCTGGCAGGTCCGTCGGGTGGCCGGCGGCGGCGTCGTCGCCGACATCGGGGCGCGGGGCGACCGGGCGCGGGGCGAGGGGGCGCGCCGGGTGGCGCTGCGCGCCGACCTGGACGCCCTCCCGGTCGAGGACCTCACGAAGGACCCGTGGAGCAGCACCGTCCCGGGCGTCGCCCACGCGTGCGGCCACGACGTGCACGTCGCGGGCCTGGTCGGGGCCGCGCTCGCGCTCGACGAGGTGCACGCCCGCGGGCTGCTGCCCGGCGCGGTGCGGCTGGTCTTCCAGCCGGCCGAGGAGGTGATGCCGGGCGGCGCGCTCCACCTCCTCGAGACCGGCGCGCTGGACGAGGTCGACGAGATCTTCGGCCTGCACTGCGACCCGAGCCTCGACGTGGGCCGGGTGGGGCTGCGGGTCGGGCCGCTCACCGGCGCCGCCGACGCGCTCAGCGTCCGGCTCGCGGGCAAGGGCGGGCACACCTCCCGGCCCCACCTCACCGAGGACCTCACCTTCGCCCTCGGCAAGCTGCTCACCGAGCTGCCGGCGATCCTCTCCCGACGCCTGGACCCCCGGGCCGGCGCGAGCGTGGTCTGGGGCCGGGTGCACGCCGGGTCGGCCCACAACGTCATCCCCGGCGTCGGCGAGGTCGCCGGCACGGTCCGGATGCTCGACGCCGTCGCCTGGGCCGACGCCGAGCACCTGGTGCGCACGCTGGTGAGCCAGATCGTGGCGCCGTACGGCGTCACCGCCGAGGTCTCCTACCAGCGCGGCGTGCCGCCCGTGGTCAACGGCGCCGACTCGACCCGGGTGCTGGGCACCGCGGTCGAGTCGGTGCTCGGCAGCCACGGCCACGTGCCGACCAGCCAGAGCCTCGGGGGCGAGGACTTCGGCTGGTACCTCGACCGGGTGCCCGGCGCGATGGGCCGGCTCGGCACCCGCGCGCCCGGTGGGCCGACGTACGACCTGCACCAGGGCAACCTGCGGGTCGACGACGGAGCCGTGCCGATCGCGGCGCGGGTGCTCGCCCAGGCGGCCGTCGAGGCGCTGGCGCAGGACGGCGCGGGGGAGCGGCCGCGCTAGGTCACCCTCCGGTAACGAACGGCGTCGGAGGGCTTCCGGCGGGGCCGGCCGGTATTACTGTGACTCCGAAATGCGCCCCGAGCGCCAGGAACCACAGATCAGGAGGCGCCGTGAAGAAGACGGCCCGTATCGCCGCAGTGGTCAGCATCGCTGCACTCACCCTCGCCGCGTGTGGCGAGCGTTCCAACGACGAGGCGGACGACGCCAGCAGCACCCCGTCTGCCTCCTCGAGCGCGCCCGCCCCGGCCGAGCAGGTCGACTTCAAGGCGTGCATGGTCTCCGACTCGGGCGGCTTCGACGACAAGTCCTTCAACCAGACCTCGCACGACGGCATGGAGAACGCCGCCACCAACCTGGGCGTCCAGACCGGCGAGGTCGAGTCCCAGTCAGACAGCGAGTACGGCGACAACATCGAGGCGCTCGTCTCGCAGGGCTGCAACTCCATCACCACGGTCGGCTTCCTGCTCGGTGACGCGACCCTGGCCGCGGCCAAGAAGCACAAGGACGTCGACTTCTCCATCGTCGACTTCGCCTACGAGAAGGCGCCCAAGAACGTCAAGGGCCTCACCTTCAACACCAACGAGAACTCCTTCCTTGCCGGCTACCTGGCCGCCGCGACCTCCGAGTCCGGCACCGTCGGCACGCTGGGCGGCATGAACATCCCGACCGTGACCATCTTCATGGAGGGCTTCCGCCAGGGCGTCGAGAAGTACAACGAGGACGAGGGCGCCGACGTCCAGCTCCTCGGCTGGGACGGCAAGTCCGGCTCCTTCACCGACGACTTCGAGGACAAGACCAAGGGCCAGGCGATCGCCGAGCAGATGATCGGCCAGGGTGCGGACGTCGTCTTCCCCGTCGCCGGTCCCGCCGGTCTCGGCGCCCTGCAGGCCGCCAAGGACGCCGACGTCGACGCGATCTGGGTCGACACCGACGGCTGCGTCTCGGCCGCCGAGTACTGCGACGTGCTCCTGACCTCCGTGGTCAAGGCCATGGACGTGGCCGTCGAGGAGGCCATCGCGGCCTCGCTCAACGACGAGTTCAGCAACGAGGTCTACGTCGGCACCCTGGAGAACGGCGGCGTCAGCCTGGCCGACCTCTCCGACGACGTCGACTCCGAGGTCGCGGACAAGATCGAGGAGCTCAAGGAGCAGATCATCTCGGGCGAGCTCGAGGTCAAGTGACCCGCTGACCCAGCGGTTACGACCAGCACCAACCACCGACGTCCGGGGCGGGGCCCAGTCCCCGCCCCGGACGTGGGCGTGAGACGGTCGGTCCGTGGCCCCTTCGGCGGGGCCCGGCCGGCACGATCGACCACGTCGTCGAGAGGATTCCAGTGAGGCTCGAGATCAAGGGGCTGACCAAGCGGTTCGGCTCCTTCACGGCCAACGACAGCATCGACCTGACCATCGAGCCCGGTGAGATCCACTGCCTGCTCGGCGAGAACGGCGCGGGCAAGTCGACGCTCATGAACATGCTCTACGGGCTGCTGGACCCCACGGAGGGCCAGATCGTCGTGGACGGCGAGCCGGTCACCTTCGCCTCGCCGAGGGACGCGATCGCCGCCGGCATCGGCATGGTCCACCAGCACTTCATGCTCGTCCCGGTCTTCAGCGTCGCCGAGAACGTGATGCTCGGCCGCGAGCACACCCGCGGGCTCGGCGTCCTCAACCGACGGAAGGCGGCCGAGACCGTCCGCGAGCTCTCCAGCCGCTACAACCTGGCCGTCGACCCCGACGCCCTGATCGAGGACCTCCCCGTCGGCGTGCAGCAGCGGGTCGAGATCATCAAGGCGCTCTCCCACGACGCGAAGGTGCTCATCCTCGACGAGCCCACGGCGGTGCTCACGCCGCAGGAGATCGACGAGCTCATGGAGATCATGCGCGAGCTCAAGCGCCAGGGCACCTCGATCATCTTCATCACCCACAAGCTCCGCGAGGTCAAGGCGGTCGGCGACAAGATCAGCGTGATCCGCCGGGGCAAGGTCGTCGGCACCGCCCCGCCGACCGCGTCGGAGACCGAGCTCGCCGAGATGATGGTCGGCCGCGCCGTCCAGCTCGTCGTCGACAAGGAGCCCGCGAACGTCGGCGAGGAGGTGCTCTCGGTCGAGAACCTCACCGTCGTCGACCCCCGCGGCCACCAGGTCCTCAAGGACGTCACCCTGGCCGCCCGCGGCGGCGAGGTCCTCGGCATCGCCGGCGTCCAGGGCAACGGCCAGACCGAGCTCGTCAAGGCGCTGCTCGGGCTGGTCCGACCCGACGCCGGCACGATCCGCCTCGACGGGGAGGACATCACCCGGCACGGCCCCCGGGAGAGCCTCGACGCCGGGATCGGCTACGTCCCGGAGGACCGTTCGCACGACGGGTACGTCGGCGACTTCAGCGTCCGGGAGAACCTCATCCTCGACCTCTACCGCACCGACGGGTTCTCCCGCGGCCTCGCCCTGCGGCTCGACGCGATCGAGCAGAACGCCGACGCCCGGATCAAGGAGTTCGACATCCGCACGGAGAGCCCGGAGACGCCGGTGCGCTCCCTCTCCGGCGGCAACCAGCAGAAGGTCGTGGTGGCCCGCGAGTTCTCCCGGCCGCTGAAGGTGCTCGTCGCCGCCCAGCCCACCCGCGGGGTGGACGTGGGCTCGATCGAGTTCATCCACAAGCGGATCGTCGCGGAGCGGGACCGCGGCACTGCGGTCGTCATCGTCTCCACCGAGCTGGACGAGATCTACGCGCTCGCCGACCGGATCGCGGTCATGTACGACGGCCGGGTCGTCGGGGTCGTGGGCCCCGAGACGCCCCGGGAGGAGATCGGCCTGCTGATGGCCGGCGCGGGCGCCGGCACGACCGCCGCGACCGGCACGGACACCGAGGTGGAGGCATGAGTCCCGAGACCCCCGAGCAGGCCCCCGCTCCCGAGGAGCAGGCCACCGGCACCGACCCCAAGCCCGAGGAGGCCCAGGTCGAGCGGGCCGACCCGCGCAACCCCGTGAGCTGGTTGCCCACCCTGGTCGAGACCGCGGTCGCGATCGCGGTGGCCCTGGTCATCGGCGCGCTGCTGGTGGTCCTGAGCGACCAGGACGCCCTCGAGGCGCTGGCCTATCTGTTCACCTACCCGGCCGACTTCTTCAACGCGGCCTGGGACGCCATCTGGTCGTCGTACTCCGCGCTCGTCCGCGGCTCCGTCGGCAGCGGCGACCGGCTCGCCACGACGCTCGAGCGCGCCGCCCCGCTCATCTGCGCCGGGCTCGGCGTCTCCCTGGCCTTCCGCGCCGGCCTCTTCAACATCGGCGCCACCGGCCAGATGGTCTTCGGCTTCCTCGCCGCCGGCTACGTCGGCTTCACCTGGGACCTGCCGCCGGTCCTGCACATGCTGGTCGCCCTGGTCGCCGGCGTGGTCGCCGGCGCGCTGTACGGCGGGCTGGTCGGCCTGCTCAAGGCCCGCACCGGCGCGCACGAGGTCATCACGACCATCATGTTCAACTACCTGGCCGCGTCGATCCTGCTCTACGCGCTGAGCAAGGACGCCTTCCAGCGGCCCGGCAGCGACAACACCCAGTCGCCCCCGGTCGCCGACTCCGCGACCTTCGGGTCGGTCGCCGACGTGCACCTCGGCGTCGTCCTGGCCTTCCTCGCGGCGGGCGGCGTCTGGTGGCTGCTGGAGCGCAGCACGCTCGGCTTCGAGCTGCGCGCGGTGGGCTCCAACCCGGACGCCTCGCGGACCGCGGGCATGAACGTCTCCAAGGTCTTCACCGTCGGGATGCTGCTGGCCGGGGCCCTCGCGGGCCTCGCCTCCACCATGCAGGTCCTCGGCGACCAGTCCTCGCTGAGCCCGACGCTGGCCGGCAACATCGGCTTCGACGCCATCACGGTGGCGCTGCTGGGCCGGGCCACGCCGCTCGGGACGGTCCTGGCGGGCCTGCTCTTCGGGGCGCTCAGCGTGGGCGGCGTGGCGATGCAGGCCTCCGCCGGCACCCCCAAGGAGCTGGCCCAGGTGCTGCAGGCACTGATCGTGTTGTTCGTCGCGGCACCGGCGCTGGTCCGCGGCCTGACCCGGATGCGGAGCAGCGCGTCGGGGTCCACCGTGCAGGCGAAGGGATGGGGCGGATGAGCGCCGCGACAGCAGTGAGCAGCACCGGCGCGGTGGCGGTGCGCGACCGCGCCGACGTGCAACGCCAGGTCAAGCTGGCGGTGGTCTACGGGCTGGTGCTGGTGACCCTCCTGGCGTTCGCGCTCACCACCTCCGACTCGACGGTCTGGTACACCCTCGAGGAGCGGGTCAACCGCAAGGAGAGCCCGCCGGTCGAGGCGAACGGCGCCCTGGTGCTGTGGCCCGCCGTCGCGGTCGCCGCGGTCGCGGTGGCGCTCGCCGCCCTCAACCGGGTGCCGCGCAGCTGGGTGGGCGTGGTCGTGCACGGCCTCGTGGGCGTGGCCTTCTTCGCCGGCTTCCTCGTCTGGGTCTACGCCGACCAGGCGAACGCGGGGGCCATCGTCATGACCAACCCGCTGCCCGGCACGATCCGGCTGGCCACCCCGCTCATCTTCGGTGCGCTCGCGGGCGTGCTGTGCGAGCGGGCCGGCGTCATCAACATCGCCATCGAGGGTCAGTTCCTCATGGGCGCGTTCTTCGCCGCGGTCGCCTCCTCGCTCGCCTACAGCGCCGAGATGGGCCTGGTCGGCGGCGTCCTCGCCGGTATCGGGATGGGCGCCCTGCTCGGCGTCTTCGCGATGCGCTACCTGGTCAACCAGGTGGTCCTGGGCGTCGTGCTGATCGCCCTGGCCACGGGCCTGTCCAGCTTCCTGCTGAGCCAGATCCCCAACGACCCCGACGTCAAGCAGTACCTCAACGAGCCCCTGATCCTGCCGCGGATCGAGGTGCCGGTGCTCAGCGACATCCCCGTGCTCGGGCCGACGCTGTTCAACCAGACGCTGCTGGTCTACCTCATGTACCTCTGCGTGGTGCTGGTGAGCTGGCTGCTCTTCCAGACCAGGTGGGGCCTGCGGGTCCGGTCGGTGGGGGAGCACCCCAAGGCCGCCGACACCGTCGGGATCAAGGTCAACCGGATCCGCTGGCAGGCCGTGCTGCTCGGCGGCGCGCTCGCCGGCCTCGGTGGCGCCTACTTCACGGTCGGCTCCACGGGCTCCTTCGACAACGGCGCCTCGGCCGGCAACGGCTTCATCGCCCTCGCCGCGGTCATCATGGGGCGCTGGCACCCCGTCTTCGCCTCCCTGGCCGCGCTCTTCTTCGGCTTCATGTGGACGCTGCAGGCGCAGCTCGCCTTCCTGGACAAGATCCCCGGGGAGCTGCTGCGTGCCTCGCCCTACCTGGCGACCGTCATCGCGGTCGCCGGGTTCGTCGGCCGGGTCCGGGCGCCCGCCGCCGACGGCGAGCCGTACGTGAAGAGCTGACGTGGCCGACGAGCAGGTCTGGGGCCAGTCGGACTGGGACGCGCTCCGGGCGGCCGCGACCGAGGTCGCCGGCCGCGCGTACGCGCCGTACAGCCGCTACCGCGTCGGCGCGGCCGCCAGGGCGGTCGGCGACGACGGCGCCAGCCGGGTGCTGGTGGGGTGCAACGTCGAGAACGCCGGGTACGGCGTGACGCTCTGCGCCGAGTGCGGCCTGGTCTCCCAGCTGCACGCCACCGGCGGGGGGAGGCTGACCCACTTCGTCTGCGTCAACGGGGCCGGCGAGGTGATCATGCCGTGCGGCCGCTGCCGTCAGCTGCTGCACGAGCACGGCGGCAGGGAGCTGCTGCTCCTGACCGTCTCCGGCGTCCGCCGGATGGACGAGGTGCTGCCCGACGCCTTCGGGCCCGAGGACCTCGAGCACGCATGAGGACGAGCGCGCAGACGAGCGCGAAGACAAGGATGTGGTGAGGTTGTCCGCCCAGCAGGCCCGGCACGACGCCGTCGAGGTGATCACGGCCAAGCGCGAGCGCCAGGAGCTCTCCGACAGCCAGATCGACTGGGTGATCGACGCCTACACCCGCGGCGACGTGGCCGACGAGCAGATGTCGGCGCTCGCCATGGCCATCCTGCTCAACGGGATGGAGCGGCGCGAGATCTCGCGCTGGACCAGCGCGATGATCGCCTCCGGCGAGCGGATGGACTTCTCCGGCCTCTCCCGCCCGACCGCCGACAAGCACTCGACCGGCGGGGTGGGGGACAAGATCACCCTCCCGCTGGCCCCGCTGGTGGCCGCCTGCGGCGTCGCCGTGCCGCAGCTCTCGGGCCGGGGCCTGGGCCACACCGGCGGGACGCTCGACAAGCTCGAGTCGATCCCGGGCTGGCGGGCCGCGCTGAGCAACGACGAGATGATGGCGCAGCTGGAGTCGGTCGGCGCGGTCATCTGCGCCGCGGGCGACGGCCTGGCCCCGGCCGACAAGAAGCTCTACGCGCTGCGCGACGTCACCGGCACCGTCGAGGCGATCCCGCTGATCGCCTCCTCGATCATGAGCAAGAAGATCGCGGAGGGGACCGGCGCGCTGGTCCTCGACGTGAAGGTCGGCACCGGCGCCTTCATGAAGGACGTGGCCCGGGCCCGCGAGCTCGCCGACACCATGGTGGCGCTGGGCAAGGACGCCGGGGTCCACACGGTCGCCCTGCTCACCGACATGTCCACGCCGCTCGGCCTGACCGCCGGCAACGCGCTGGAGGTCGCGGAGTCGGTGGAGGTGCTCGCCGGCGGCGGCCCCGCCGACGTCGTCGAGCTGACCCTCGCGCTCGCGCGGGAGATGCTGCTGGGCGCCGGGGTGGACGACGTCGACCCCGCCGACAGGCTGGCCGACGGCTCCGCCATGGACGTGTGGCGCGAGATGGTCCGCGCCCAGGACGGCGACCCCGACGCGGCGCTGCCGACCGCCCGGGAGACCCACGTGGTCACCGCCCCCTCCAGCGGGGTGCTGACCCGGCTGGACGCGATGGCCGTCGGGCTCGCGGCCTGGCGCCTCGGCGCCGGCCGGGCGCGCAAGGAGGACCCGGTGCAGGCCGGGGCGGGCGTGGTGTGGCACGCGCGGCCGGGGGACCGGGTCGCCGAGGGCGCGCCGCTGCTCACGCTGCACACCGACGAGCCCGAGCGGTTCGAGCGGGCGCTGGCCTCCCTCGAGGGGGGCTACGACGTCGAGGAGACGGCGTACACCCCCCGCGACCTGGTCATCGACCGGATCGGCTGAGTCTCCCGGGCGGCCCGGTCGGGAGGGCGGTCGCGAGGGCCGGCCGGGTCGGCCGGCCCCGCGAGCTCAGGGCAGCAGCAGGACGACGGTCTCGGCCACGCAGGCGGGCTTCGGCTCGTCCTCGATCTCGACCGTGTGCTGGAGCGTCATCTGCAGCCCGGCGGGCAGCTCGGTGCACTCGCCCACCGTGATGTGCGAGCGGATCCGCTTGCCGACCCGCAGCGGGGTGGGGAAGCGGACCTTGTTGACGCCGTAGTTGAGCTTGGCGCCGGGGGTCTCGAGACTGAAGATGCCGGCGCCGAGCACCGGCAGCAGGGACAGGGTGAGGTAGCCGTGGGCGATCGTGCCGCCGAAGGGGCTGTCGGCCGCACGGTCGACGTCGACGTGGATCCACTGGTGGTCCCCGGTGGCGTCGGCGAACTGGTCGACCCGCTCCTGGTCGACGGTGAACCAGTCGCTGGTCCCGAGCTGCTCCCCGGTGGCGGCGGCGACTTCCTCGAGCGTGGTGAAGGTGCGCATGGATGACAGGATAGGGAGCGTGACGACGCCGACGAGAGACCAGGTCCACCGCGCCCCCAAGGTCGTGCTCCACGACCACCTCGACGGTGGTCTGCGCCCAAGTACGGTGCTGGAGCTGGCCGGGGAGATCGGGCACGAGCTGCCCGCCGACGACGCCGCCGCCCTGGGGGAGTGGTTCCGCGCCTCCGCCGACTCCGGGAGCCTCGAGCGCTACCTCGAGACCTTCGACCACACCGTCGCCGTCATGCAGACCGCTCCCGCCCTGCGCCGCGTCGCGGCGGAGTTCGTCGAGGACCTCGTCGCCGACGGCGTCGTCTACGCCGAGGTCCGCTACGCGCCCGAGCAGCACGTGCGCGGCGGCCTCTCGCTCGACGAGGTCGTGGCGGCCGTGCAGGAGGGGTTCGACGCGGCGGTGGCCGCCTCGGGTGACCGGGTCGTCGTCCGCCAGCTCCTCACCGCGATGCGCCACCAGGCCCGCTCCCGCGAGATCGCCGAGCTGGCGGTCGCCTGGCGCGACCGGGGCGTCGCCGGTTTCGACATCGCGGGCGCCGAGGCCGGCTACCCGCCCACCCGGCACCTCGACGCCTTCGAGTACCTCCAGCGCGAGAACAGCCACTTCACCATCCACGCGGGCGAGGCGTTCGGCCTGCCCTCCATCTGGCAGGCGATCCAGTGGTGCGGCGCCGACCGGCTCGGCCACGGGGTGCGGATCGTCGACGACATCGAGGTCGGGGCCGACGGCTCCGTCCACCTGGGGCGGCTCGCCGCCTACGTGCGCGACAGCCGGATCCCGCTGGAGATGTGCCCGAGCTCCAACGTGCAGACGGGCGCCGCCGCCTCGATCGCCGAGCACCCGATCGGCCTGCTGACCCGGCTGCGGTTCCGGGTCACCGTCAACACCGACAACCGGCTGATGAGCGGCACCTCCATGACCGAGGAGATGATGAAGCTCGTCGAAGCCTTCGGCTACGGGCTCGACGACCTGCGCTGGTTCACGATCAACGCGATGAAGTCGGCGTTCCTGCCCTTCGACGAGCGGCTCGCGATCATCGACGACGTCGTCAAGCCGGGGTACGCCGCCCTCGCGGCCGAGGCGGCAGGGTCAGCGGAGGCCTGAGCCCGCGCCCGGCGCCCGTGCGGTCGCCGGCAGCACGACGAACCACGGCCGGGGCCACCCCGTGCCGAGCGCGCCGTCGCGGAACCGGTCGGCCGGGAACGCCCGCTGGCCGCCGGTCGCCGGGTCGTGCACCCGGACGGAGTCCGCGGTGGCCCTGGGCCGAGGAGCGAGCGGTCCGTCGGCGGTGCCGTCCCGGGGGGCGCGGGCCGGGACCAGCGCGAGCAGGACGTGCCGGGGGAGCGCCCGGCTGCCGACGTACACCGGGACGGGGCGCCCCTCCTCGAGGGCGGCCACCAGGCCCTCCCAGGCGCGGCGCCGGCCGCGGCGACCCCGCGCCCAGCGCACGGTGTGCCGCACCCCCGTGCGGGCGGTGAGCTGGCGGGCGACCGCCCACGGCGGCGTCCCGAGCGACCGCGGCCACGGAGGCTGCAGGCGGCCCGCGACGTCGACGGGGCCGGTCACCCGCCGATGCATCGCCAGGGTCTCGCCGGCGACCCGCTCGGCGCCGCCGACGATCAGCCACCGGGCGTAGCGGGGGTTGGCCAGGGCCTCGGCGACCACCAGCACCGCGGCTCCGCAGGAGCGCCGGTCCGGCTGGGCGAGCCGCAGCGCGAGCAGCTCCCGCCCCCAGGCGCCCGGCGCGACCATCAGCGACCGGCCGGCTCGGGGGCGGCCATCAGCGCCCGGATCTCGCGGTGGGCCTCGTCGCCGGTGACCGGGCGGCAGCCCAGGGCGACGGCGTGCGCCACCACCCGTCGCTGCGCCCGCATGAGCGAGAGGCCGCGGCGCACCAGCACCAGCGGGGGCTTGCGCCGCTCGCGCAGGTCGCGCACCAGACGGCGCCAGAAGGTGAGCACCCGGTGCTGGCGCACGCAGTAGGCACCGGCCAGCAGGCCCGCCTCGGCGCAGGCGGGCACGACGTCGGCGGCGAAGATCCCCTCGGCGACGAAGAAGCGGTGCTCCCCGAGGTCGAGGGGGCGGTGGCCCTCCACGGCGCTGTGGGGGATGGAGTAGACGGGGACGTCCGCGCTGCCCTCGGTGCACAGCTCGTGCAGTGCGGCGAGCGCCGCGTCGTGGTGCCAGCTGCCCGGGTGGTCCCAGTCGACCAGGCCCGCGTTCGCGCCCTCGGTGATCCGCGGGAGGTCGGGTTCGGAGGCGTCTCGGTAGAAGTCGTCCAGCCGCAGGACGGGGAGGCCGAGCCGTTCGGCGAGCCGGGACTTGCCGGCCCCCGAGGGGCCGGCGAGGACGAGGACTCGCGCGCGCACCCGTCCATTGTGCCCGACGTACTCGTTGTGCCCGACGTCCACGCACGGCATGATGCCCAGCGGACGTCTGCCGTCTGGGTCACAATTGCCGCATTCGCGTCCCGCCCGGGGGAGGTCGGACGTATCGTCGCCCGGTCGGACAGGACCGAGGAAACACCGACCCTGGGGAGGGGGAGACATGGGACGCCATGCGCTGGACAAGGACGGCAAGGGGCTCTCGCCCCTCCTGCTGGTCCTGGCTCTCGTCGCGGTGATCGGTGGGGTCGGCTGGCTCACCATGGGCGGCGCCCTCGAGGAGGACGCCGCGGTCGCCGACACCTGCCAGGACCCCTTCGAGGTCCGGCTCGCCACCGTCCCGGCCATGCGCCCCCTGGTCGAGCAAGCCGTGACCGCCACGGCCCAGCGCAACCGGTGCGCCGCCGTCGAGGTCGTCGAGGAGACCCCCGACCAGACCTCCGCCGCCTTCGCCCGCAACGAGAGCCCCGACCTGTGGGTCGCCGACTCGTCGTTGCGGATGCAGCGGCTCGCCAGCTCGGGCGTCAGCACGGCCCTGCTCGAGGAGACGCTCGCCGCCTCGCCCGTCGGCCTGGTGACCGGGCCGACCGGGGCCGGCGTCGGCTCCTGGCGGGAGGCTCTCGTCTCGGGCCGCACGGTCCTCAACGACCCGGCGTCCGACGCCGCCTCGGCCCTGGCCCTCACCGCCTCGATGGGCGAGGCGCTCAGCGGCGGGACCGACCCCGTCGAGGCCCAGCTCTCGATGATCCCCCTCGCGCAGAAGTTCGGGGAGCGGACCGTCGACGGTCCCGCCGAGCCGATCGACCTGGGCTCCATCGGCAACGGCTCGACGCAGCTGCTGCCGATCTCCGAGCACGACTTCCTCAAGGCCCGTGCGGCCAACGCCGCGCTCACGCTCGTGAAGCCCGCGACCGGGTCGCCGGTGCTCGACTTCCCGCTCGCCGCGGCGTGGGACAGCGACAACACCCTGCGCGAGTACGGCCAGGAGCTGGGCAGCTGGTTCCGGACCGACGAGGGCGCCCGTGCCCTCGACGCCGCGGGGCTGCGGCGCAGCACCGTCGAGCCGCTGTCCAGCGGCGGCGGGATGGGCCAGGTCGAGGCGCTCGAGACCCCCTCCGACGACCTCGTGCTCCGGACGCTGGGCGGCTGGCAGGTGCTCAGCGTCCCGTCGAGCATCCTCGCGGTCTTCGACGCGTCGGGGTCGATGGACTTCCCGGCCGGCGCCGGCTCCACCCGCATGGAGCTCGCCGCCGACGCGGCCGGCCAGGCACTGAGCCTCTTCCCCCGGCACGCCAAGGTCGGCACCTGGGCCTTCTCGATCGACCAGGGCGGGCCCGGCCAGGACTGGCGCCAGCTCGCCCCGATCAAGCGGCTCAACGAGCGCACCGCCGGGATCGACCACGAGCGCTACCTCCGCCAGCAGCTGACCAAGCTCCTCTCGATCACCCAGGGCGGCACGGGTCTCTACGACACCACGTTGGCGGCGTACCGCCAAGGGCTGCGCAGCTACGACAAGAACTACTTCAACGCCGTCATCCTGATCAGCGACGGGGCCAACGACGACCCGGGCTCGCTGTCGCTGCCCGACCTGCTCGACAAGCTCAAGGAGTCCGCCGACCCGGCCCGGCCGGTCCGGATCATCTCGGTCGGCATCAGCGAGGACGCCGACATGCCGTCGCTGCGCCGGATCTCCGAGGCCACCGGCGGCCAGGCGTTCCTCGCCAAGGACCCGCGCGACATGCTCGACGTCTTCGCGCAGGCCCTCCTCTCCCGCTGACGCCGGGCCGCCGGGTCGCACCAAGCTCGGGCCCCCCGCCGTACCCGGGGCCCATGAATCCCCGCCTGAGCGGGGTTCGGTGAGGTTGTCGCGGCTTGCACGCCCCGCCAACCCGCAGAACCCCCGCCTGAGCGGGGGTTCTCGGGGCGCGTGGGACGACGGGTCAGAGGCCGATCGGGTGCCAGACGGTCTTGGTCTCGAGGAACGCGGTCATCCGGTCGATGCCGGGGTCGGCCTCCCAGTCGGGCTCGGCGGCGGGGGCACGCAGGACGCGCTTGAGGTTCTCCGCGGCCGAGGCCTCGAGGGCGGCCGCTGCCTCGTCGTCCCCGGCGAGCCCGGTGAGGTCGAGGGCGTTGACGTCCATGTGCTCGGCCAGCCACGGGGCGGTGGCCGCCGGGGGACCGGTGAGGACGTTGACGACCCCGCCCGGGACGTCGGAGGTGGCCAGCACCTCGGCGAAGGTGATCGCCGGGAGGGGCCGCTCCTCCGAGGCCAGCACCACGGTCGTGTTGCCGGTGACGATCGCGGGGGCGACGACCGAGACCAGCCCGAGCAGCGACGAGCGCTGCGGGGCGACCACGGCGACGACGCCGGTGGGCTCGGGCGAGGAGAGGTTGAAGTAGGGGCCGGCGACCGGGTTGGCGGAGCCGACGACCTGAGTGATCTTGTCGGCCCACCCGGCGTACCAGACGAGGCGGTCGACGGCGTCGTCGACGACCTGCGTCGCCTGCCGGGACCCCAGGCCCTCGGACTGTCGCACCGCGTCGAGGAACTGCGGGCGGCGGTCCTCCATCACCTCGGCGACGCGGTAGAGGATCTGGGCGCGGTTGTACGCCGTCTTCGACGACCAGCCGCCGAACGCCTTGCGGGCGGCCTGGACGGCGTCGCGGGCGTCCTTGCGCGACGCCATGGCGGCGTTGGCCACGAACTGTCCCTTCGCGTCGTTGACGACGTAGGAGTAGCCCGACTCCGAGCGCGGGAAGGCGCCGCCGATGTAGAGCTTCCAGGTCTTGCGCACGCTGGCGCGCGCGGGGGTCGTGGGGCTCACTTGAGGTATCCCTCCAGTCCGTGGCGGCCGCCCTCGCGGCCGTAGCCCGACTCCTTGTAGCCACCGAACGGCGACGTGGGGTCGAACTTGTTGAACGTGTTGGCCCAGACCACGCCGGCGCGCAGCTGGTTGGCCATCCAGAGGATCCGGGAGCCCTTCTCGGTCCAGACCCCGGCGGAGAGGCCGAAGGGGGTGTTGTTGGCCTTCTCGACCGCCTCGGTGGCGGTGCGGAAGGTCAGCACCGAGAGCACCGGGCCGAAGATCTCCTCGCGGGCGATCCGGTGGGCCTGGGAGACGCCGGTGAAGACGGTCGGCGGGAACCAGAAGCCGCGCTCGGGCAGGTCGCAAGGCGGCGACCAGCGGCCGGCGCCGCCGGTGGTGCCGACCTCGTCCTCGCCGACGCGGGCGAGCTCGGTGATCCGGGCGAGCTGCTCGGCGGAGTTGATGGCGCCGACGTCGGTGTTCTTGTCCAGCGGGTCGCCGACGCGCAGGGTGGCCATGCGGCGCTTGAGCCGGTCGAGCACCTCCTCGGCGACGCTCTCCTGGACCAGCAGCCGCGACCCGGCGCAGCAGACGTGGCCCTGGTTGAAGAAGATGCCGGTGACGATGCCCTCGACGGCCTGGTCGACCGGCGCGTCCTCGAAGACGATGTTGGCGGCCTTGCCGCCGAGCTCGAGGGTGACCTTCTTGTCGGTGCCGGCGACGGTGCGGGCGATCCGGCGGCCGACCTCGGTGGAGCCGGTGAACGCGACCTTGTCCACGTCGGGGTGGGCGACGAGTGCCTGTCCGGTCGCGCCGGCGCCGGTGACGATGTTGACGACGCCGGGCGGCAGGTCGGCCTGCTGGCAGATCTCGGCGAAGAGCAGCGCGGTCAGGGGGGTCGTCTCGGCGGGCTTGAGGACCACCGTGTTGCCGGCGGCCAGGGCCGGGGCGATCTTCCACGCGAGCATGAGCAGCGGGAAGTTCCACGGGATGACCTGGCCGGCGACGCCGAGCGACTGCGGGGCGCCGTTGCCGGGGACGGCGTACTCGAGCTTGTCGGCCCAGCCCGCGTAGTAGAAGAAGTGCGCCGCGGCGGTCGGGACGTCGACGTCCCGGCTCTCCTTGATCGGCTTGCCGTTGTCGAGCGTCTCCAGGACGGCGATCTCGCGGGCGCGCTCCTGGATGATCCGCGCGATCCGGTAGAGGTACTTGGCGCGCTCGCGCCCGCTCATCCGCCCCCAGACGCGGCTGTGGGCGCGGCGGGCGGCCTTGACGGCGGCGTCGACGTCGGCGTCGGAGGCCTCCGCGACCTCGGAGAGCACCTCCTCGGTGGCCGGGTTGACCGTCTTGAAGGAGGAACCCTGCCCGTCGACGAACTCGCCGTCGACGAAGAGCCCGTAGGAGGAGCGGATGTCGACGATCGCGCGCGACTCGGGGGCCGGCGCGTAGTCGAAGAGCGGCGCGGATGCTGCCGTCTCGGGAACCTTGACCATGCTGTGCTTCCTCAGTCCAGGGTGAAGTAGTCGGGGCCGGAGTAGCGGCCCGTGGTCATCTTGGTGCGCTGCATCAGCAGGTCGTTGAGCAGCGTGGAGGCGCCGAAGCGGAACCAGTCGGGGTCGAGCCAGTCCTGCCCCACGACCTCGTTGACCATCACGAGGTACTTGATCGCGTCCTTGGCGGTGCGGATCCCGCCGGCGGGCTTGACGCCGACCATCCGGCCGGTCTGCGCGCGGAAGTCGCGGACCGCCTCGAGCATCACCAGGGTGACGGGGAGGGTGGCGGCCGGCTGCACCTTGCCGGTGGAGGTCTTGATGAAGTCGCCGCCGGCCATCATCGCCAGCCAGCTGGCGCGGCGGACGTTGTCGTAGGTCTGCAGCTCGCCGGTCTCGAAGATCACCTTGAGGTGGGCGGCGGTGCCGTCGGGGCGGGCGCAGGCCTCGCGCACGGCGACGATCTCCTCGAAGACCTGCAGGTAGCGCCCCGTGAGGAAGGCGCCGCGGTCGATGACCATGTCGATCTCGTCGGCGCCGGCCTCGACGGCGTCGCGGGTGTCGGCGAGCTTGATGTCCAGCGCCGCACGACCGCTGGGGAACGCCGTCGCCACCGCGGCGACGTGGACGCCGGAGTCGCCCAGCGCGTCCTTCGCCGTCGCCACCATGTCGGGGTAGACGCAGACGGCCGCGGCCGCGGGACAGGTCGGGTCGGCGGGGTCGGGGCGCATCGCCTTGGAGGCCAGCGCCCGCACCTTGCCGGGGGTGTCCATGCCCTCGAGGGTGGTCAGGTCGACCATCCGGATCGCCAGGTCGAGGGCCTGGGCCTTGGCGGTGGTCTTGATCGACCGGGTGCCGAGGCCGGCGGCGCGGGCCTCGCAGCCGACCTGGTCGACCCCGGGCAGCCCGTGGAGGAAGCGGCGCAGGGAGGCGTCGGAGGCGGTCACGTCGGCGAACTGCGCGACGTCGACCCCGGCCGGGCCTGCACTCGTCGTCGAGGCAGAGGTGGCTGTCACTCCGACAGCATAGGCGGGGCGCGCCGCCGGACGGCAACCGACGACGACGCCGCCGGGGCGTCGCCGCGGACGCCGGTACGACGCCCCGGCGCCGCCGCTCAGAGGCCCGCCGCGGCCTTCACGTCGTTCTTGAGGGCGTCGAGGCGGCCGGCCGCGGAGATCCGGGCGGCGTCGACGCCGTCCTCCTCCGAGACCGGGACGACGACCTCGAGGTAGCACTTCACCTTGGGCTCGGTCCCGGACGGGCGGACGATCACCCGGGCGCCCTCCGCGAGGGTGTAGCGCAGGCCGTCGGTGGGGGGCAGCGCCTCGGAGCCCTCGGCGAGGTCCTCGACCCGGATCACCGGCAGGCCGCCGAGCAGCTCGGGGGGCGTGCTGCGCAGCCGCTCCATCGCCGCGTCGATGCCCGCGAGGTCGGCGAACCGCACCGAGAGCTGGTCGGTCGCGTGCAGCCCGTGGCGCAGGGCGAGGTCGTCGAGCAGGTCGGTGAGCCCGCGCCCCTCGGCCTTGGCCCGGGCCGCGACCTCGCAGAGCAGGAGCAGCGCGGAGACGCCGTCCTTGTCCCGCACGTGCTCGGGGTCGACGCAGTAGCCCAGCGCCTCCTCGTAGCCGAAGGCCAGGCCGTCGAGCCGGCCGATCCACTTGAAGCCGGTGAGGGTCTCGGCGTACTCCTGCCCGGCGGCCCGGGCCATCTTGCCGAGCAGCGAGGAGGAGACGATCGAGGTCGCCCAGACACCGGTCCGACCGCGCTCCAGGAGGTGGGCGGCGAGCAGTGCGCCCACCTCGTCGCCGCGCAGCATCCGCCAGCCGTGGGGGCCGGGGACCGCGGCGGCGCAGCGGTCGGCGTCGGGGTCGTTGGCCACCACGAGGTCGGCACCGGTCTCGGCGGCGAGCGCCAGCGCGAGGTCCATCGCGCCCGGCTCCTCGGGGTTGGGGAACGCCACGGTGGGGAAGTCGGCGTCGGGCTGCTCCTGCTGCTCCACCACCCGGACGGAGGAGAAGCCGGCGGTCTCCAGGACCTGGGCGACCGAGGTGCCGCCGACGCCGTGCAGGGGGGTGTAGACGACGTCGAGGTCGCGCGGGCCGTCCTCGACCAGGCCGGCGGTGGTGTCGAGGTAGCGGTCGACCAGCTCCTCGCCGACCGCCGTGCCGGCGTGACCGCGCGGCACGGAGGCCAGCGGGCCCACGGCGGCGATCCGCTCGGCGATGAGGGCGTCGGCGGGCGGCACGATCTGGCTGCCGTCGCCCAGGTAGACCTTGTAGCCGTTGTCCTGGGGCGGGTTGTGGCTGGCGGTGACCATCACGCCCGCGACGCAGCCGAGCTCGCGGATCGCGTAGGCCAGCAGTGGGGTGGGCAGGGGACGGGGCATGACGAGCGCCTTGAAGCCGGCGCCGGTCATCACCTCGGCGGTGTCGCGGGCGAAGACGTCGCTGTTGTGCCGGGCGTCGTAGCCGATGACCACGGAGGCCTCTCCGGTGACGCCCTGGTCGCGCAGGTACGCCGCCAGGCCGGCGGCGGCGCGGACGACGACGACGCGGTTCATCCGGTTGGGCCCGGCTCCCAGCGCGCCGCGGAGCCCGGCCGTGCCGAACTCGAGGGTGCCGCGGAAGCGGTCGGCGAGGTCGGCGGGGTCGCTGCCCGCCTCGACCTCGGCCACGACGGCCTCCAGCTCGGCCCGGGTGGCCTCGTCCGGGTCCTCGGCGGCCCAGGCGCGGGCGCGGTCGAGCAGGTCGGCGGTGGCGGCGTCAGCGGTCATGGCCAGACGGTAGCGCGGCAGGATGGGGTGCATGGCTCCCACCTTCGTCTTCTCGGGCCGCTGGCGGGTGCCGGCGACCGTCGCGGAGGTGGCCGGCGTGCTGGTCGACCTCGAGCACTACCCGCGGTGGTGGCCGGAGGTGCGCGCGGTGGCGCGGCTCGACGACGACACCGCCCGGGTGCTGTGCCGCTCGATCCTGCCCTACACCCTCGACCTGGTGCTGCGGGCCGAGCGGCGGGAGCCGCCCGTGCTGAGGGTCGGGGTGGACGGCGACCTCGCGGGGACGGTGGCCTTCGAGCTGGTGCCGGCGGGCGCGGGCACCGAGGTGCGGCTCAGCCAGGAGGTCGTGCTGGCCCACCGGTCGCTGGCGGTGGTGGCGGGTCCGGCGGGACCGCTGCTGCGCTGGAACCACCGGCGGATGATGGCCGGCTTCGCCCGGGGCCTGGTGGACCGCCTGGGCGAAGCCGGACCGGGTCAGCCCAGGGCGGCGATGGCCGCGTCGTAGTCGGGCTCGGTGGTGATCTCGTCGACCAGCTGGGTGTGGATCACGGTGCCGTCGGCGTCGAGCACCACGACGGCGCGGCCCAGGAGGCCGGCCATCGGGCCGTCGGTGAGGGTCACGCCGAAGTCCTCGCCGAAGGAGGAGCGGAAGGCGGAGCCGACCTTGACCTTGTCGATGCCCTCGGCGCCGCAGAAGCGCGCCTGGGCGAAGGGGAGGTCCTTGGAGACGTTGACGACGGTGGTGTTCTCCAGGTCGGCGGCGCGGGAGTTGAACTCCCGGACGCTGTTGGCGCAGATGCCGGTGTCGACGCTCGGGAAGATGTTGAGCACCACGCGGGTGCCCTCCGAGTCGGCCTGGGTCAGCTGGGAGAGGCCCTCGCCGACCAGGTCCCAGCCTGGGGCCTTGGTGCCGACGGCCGGCAGCTCGCCGACGGTGTGGACGGGGTTGCCCTTGAGTGCAGTGGTAGCCATGGCCACATTCCTACACCGCCGCGGCAACCGCCCCGCCGCCGCGTCTCAGCGGCGCGGGTCGACGTCCGAAGGCGCCGAGGGCGTGTGAGGTCGTGGAGTTCCGCGTGAGGCGCTGATCCCACCCGTCACAAGAATCCCCGCTCAGGTGGGGATCCATGAGCTTCGTGGGGTTTGCACGCCCCACGAAGTTCAGCGATCCCCGCCTGAGCGGGGATCCACGGAAGACGCCCGTCAGGGGCGAGGGAGGGCGGGGCGCCAGAACTCCTCGCCGGCGAAGGGACCGCCGACGTGGGCGGCCTCGGCGGGGTCCTCGGGGCGCGGGTGGATGGAGTCGGCGTACGACGCCGCGTCGTCCTGCGGCTCGTAGCCGAGCACCCGGCCGGGCTCGAGGTCCCACCAGGCGTCGGTGTTGGCCGAGATGCCGTACAGCACGGCGAAGCCGGGGGCCCGGGTGGTGAGCGCGGCCTCGACCATCCGCACGCAGTCGTCGTGGGAGAGCCACGTCGACAGGTGCCGGGCGGTCGTCGGGCGGGGCAGGAACGAGCCGATCCGGCAGGCGACGGCGTCGAGGCCGTAGCGGTCGGCGTACAGGCTCATCACCGCCTCGGCGGCCACCTTGCCGACGCCGTAGAAGGTGTCGGGCCGCGGGCGGGCGTCCACCCCCACGCAGTCGGTGCGCGGGGTGCGGCCGACGGCGTGGTTGCTCGAGGCGTAGACGAAGCGCCCGACCCGGTGCGCGACGCACGAGTCGAGCAGCGCGGCGGTGGTGACCACGTGGGAGGTCAGCGACCCCGGCAGGTCGAGCTCGTCGGGGTGGCCGGCTAGGTGGACGACGGCGTCGAGCGGCTGCGCGGCGAAGACGGCGTCGACCGCGTCGGGGTCGGTGCAGTCCCCGGTGTGCCAGGCGACGTCGACGCCCTCGGGGGCCGGGACCAGGTCGAGGCCGACGACCTCGTGGCCGGCCGCCGCGAGGCCGGGCAGGAGCACCTGACCGATCGAGCCGGCGGCGCCGGTGACCAGGACGCGCATCAGATCCGGGGGACCAGGTCGCCGAGCAGGGCGCCCATCCGGCTGGCCGCCGAGCGGCCGGCCTCGAGGACCTCCTCGTGGTTGAGGGGCTCGCCGCTGATCCCGGCGGCGGCGTTGGTGACCAGGCTGATCCCCAGCACCTCCATGCCGGCCTCGCGGGCCGCGATCGCCTCGAGGGTGGTGCTCATCCCGACCAGGTCGCCGCCGATCGCGCGGACCATCCGGATCTCGGCGGGCGTCTCGTAGTGGGGCCCGGGGAACTGGACGTAGACGCCCTCGTCGAGCGTGGGGTCGACCTCCTTGCACAGCGCCCGCAGCCGGCTGGAGTAGAGGTCGGTGAGGTCGACGAAGTTGGCCCCCTCGATCGGGGAGGTCGCCGTGAGGTTGACGTGGTCGCTGATCAGCACCGGGGTGCCGGGCGCCCACGTCTCGCGCAGCCCGCCGCAGCCGTTGGTCAGCACGATGGTGCGGCAGCCGGCGGCCGCGGCCGTCCGCACCGGGTGGACGACGGCGCGCACGCCCTTGCCCTCGTAGAAGTGGGTCCGCGAGAGGAAGACCAGCACGTGGCGCCCGGCCACCTCGATGCTGCGGATCCGCCCCGCGTGGCCGGCCACCCCGGCGGCGTGGAAGCCGGGCAGGTCGGTGGTGGCGATCTCGGCGGTCGGCTCGCCGAGGGCGTCGACGGCGGGCAGCCAGCCGGAGCCCAGGACCAGGGCGACGTCGTGGGTCTCGACCCCGGTCAGCCGGCGCAGCGCGTCGGCCGCCTCGGCGGCGAGGGTCTTCGGGGCGGTGTCAGCAGTCGTCTCGGGCACCCTGAGACTCTAGACGCCCCGGCGCGGGGGGCGCGGCAGGGCATGATCGAGGGGTGCCGACCGGACGACGCGTGCTCGAGGTGGCCTCCACGCTGCCGCGGATGACGCTGCCCGAGCGCCTCCGAGCGGTACGCCGCCGCTGGCGGCAGCTGGTCCGGCTCGCCGCCGCGACCACGGCGGCCTACGCCGTCTCCACCCACCTGCTCGGCCACGAGCAGGCGTTCTTCGCCCCCGTCGCGGCGGTGATCGTCCTGGTCGCCGGCGTGGGCCTGCGCCGGCCGATGGTGCTCGAGCTCGTGCTCGGGGTGGCCCTGGGCGTGCTGGTGGGCGAGCTGCTGATCCTCGGCATCGGCCGCGGCGCCTGGCAGCTGGGCCTCGTCGTCGTCATCACCTTCGCCCTCGCCGTCTTCGCCGGGATGAAGGGGGTGGCGCTCACCCAGGCGGCGAACTCCGGGGTGCTGCTGGCCGCCGTCGTCCCGGTGGCCGGCGCGGCCGACCCGGCGGTGACCCGGTTCCTCGACGCCCTGGTCGGCGGGCTCTGCGGCTTCGCGATGGTGCTGCTGCTGCCCCGCAACGCGGTGCGCGACCTGACCCGCGAGGTGCGCCCGCTGCTGGCCGAGCTCGAGGAGATCCTCACCCGGCTCTCGCGGGCGATGCGCTCCGGCGACGCCGCGCTCGCGGAGCAGGCGCTGTCCGACGCCCGGAGCATGCAGGGCCGGGTGGACACCGCCACGACGACGGCGGCCAACGTGGCGGAGGTGGCGAGCATGTCCCCGGTGCGCTGGCGGCAGCGTGGGGAGGTGGCCCGCTACGCCTCGGTGCTGGTCGACGTCGACAACGCCATCCGGGACGCCCGGGTGCTGGCCCGGCGGGTGGCCACCATGCTGCGGATGGGGGAGCCGTGCTCGGCCCAGATGGCCGCCTCGGTCGAGGCCCTGGCCCTGGGGGTGCGGATCTTCGAGTCGGGCCTGACCGGGGGCGAGGCGTCGCCGGAGGTGCACGAGGCCCGCGAGGAGCTCGTGGAGTCGGTGCGGCTCGCGGTCGCCTCGCTGACAGACCGGATGACCCTCAACACCGCCGCGGTCGCCTCGCAGGTGCGCTCGCTCGCCGCCGACGTGCTCTTCGCCAGCGGGATGACCCGGGACGAGCTCGACGTCCGGCTGAACTTCTAGGAGGCGTCAGAGGCCGGAGGAGCGGCAGGCCCGCTGGCGCAGCGCGAGGACGTAGTCGTCAGGCGCGGCGGCCGCCTCCGCGGCGTCGGCCAGCACCCCGAGGTAGGAGGCGCTCGGCAGGCCGCCCTCGTAGGCGTCGAGGACGTAGGCCCAGGCGGTCACCTCGCCGGTGAGCAGCGAGACCCGGACCCGGGTCTTGCGGTAGAGGCCGGTGTCGGCCGACTCCCAGCCGTCGAGCGCCGACTCGTCCTCGCCGCCGATGTCGTAGACCGCCACGAAGACCTGCTCGGTCGGGTCCTGCACGATGGTGAGCAGCGCGCCGTCCCAGCCGTGCTCCTCGCCGCCGAAGGTGAGCCGCCAGCCCGTCAGCCAGCCCGTACCGCGCAGCGGGGAGTGGGGACAGCGCTCGCCCATCCGGCCGGGGTCGAGGTTGGTGCCGTAGGCGGCGTACAGCGTCACGGGAGGCAGGCTATCGCGCCACCGAGCCGGGTTACGCCCGCCACCGGGGGCAGCCTAGGGTGGGGGACGTGACTGACTCCGCACACTTCGACGTCGTTGTCCTCGGTGCCGGCCCCGGTGGGTACGTCGCCGCCATCCGCGCCTCCCAGCTCGGCAAGTCCGTGGCGGTCGTGGAGAAGCAGTACTGGGGCGGGGTGTGCCTCAACGTGGGCTGCATCCCCTCCAAGGCGCTGCTGAAGAACGCCGAGCTCGCCCACACGCTGACCCACGACAAGGCGAAGTTCGGCATCGAGGGCGACGTCACGATGTCCTTCGGCCCGACCCACAAGCGCTCCCGCCAGGTCAGCGCCGGGATCGTCAAGGGCGTCCACTTCCTCATGAAGAAGAACAAGATCACCGAGGTCGACGGCTGGGGCACCCTGACGTCGCCGACCTCGATGGACGTCGCGCTCAACGACGGGTCCAGCCAGTCGCTCACGTTCGACGACCTGATCATCGCCACGGGCGCCCAGGTGCGGATGCTGCCGGGCATGGAGGTCAGCAAGAACGTCGTCACCTACGAGGAGCAGATCCTCGACGAGGAGCTGCCCGGCTCGATCATCATCGGCGGCTCGGGCGCGATCGGCGTCGAGTTCGCCTACGTGATGAAGAACTTCGGCGTCGACGTCACGATCGTCGAGTTCCTCGACCGGATGGTGCCCACCGAGGACTCCGACGTCTCCAAGGAGCTGCTCAAGCAGTACAAGAAGCTCGGGGTCAAGGTCATGCTCTCCACCAAGGTGGAGAACGTCGAGGACACCGGCTCCGGCGTCCGGGTCACCGTGAGCCCCGCCGACGGCGGCGACTCCCAGGTGCTCGAGGCCGACAAGATGCTGGCCGCCTTCGGCTTCGCGCCCCGCCTCGAGGGCTACGGCCTGGAGAACACCGGCGTCGAGACCACCGAGCGCGGCGCCATCGCCATCGACGCGCGCGGCCGCACCAACGTGGAGCACGTCTACGCGATCGGCGACGTCACCGGCAAGCTCATGCTCGCCCACGTCGCGGAGGCGATGGGCATCGTGGCCGCCGAGACGATCGCCGGCGCGGAGACGATGGAGATCGACTTCGACATGATCCCGCGGGCCACCTACTGCCAGCCCCAGATCGGCTCCTTCGGATACTCCGAGCAGCAGGCCAAGGACAAGGGGTACGACGTCAAGACGGCCACCTTCCCGTTCAGCGCCAACGGCAAGGCCGCCGGGCTCGGCGAGACGGTCGGGTTCGTCAAGGTGGTCGCCGACGCGAAGTACAACGAGATCCTCGGCGCCCACATGATCGGGCCCGACGTGACCGAGCAGCTGCCGGTGCTGACGCTGGCGCAGCAGTGGGACCTCACCGCCGACGAGGTCTCGCGCAACGTCTTCGCCCACCCGACGCTGTCGGAGGCCGTCAAGGAAGCCGTCCACGGCATCGCCGGCCACATGATCAACTTCTGACGCCATGGCCACCCGCAACCCGTCCACCGACCGGGTCGTCATCATCGGGGGAGGCCCCGGCGGCTACGAGGCCGCGCACGTCGCCGCCCAGCTGGGGGCGACCGTCACGGTCGTCGACTCCGACGGCATCGGCGGCTCGGCCGTGATCACCGACTGCGTCCCCTCCAAGACGCTGATCGCCACGGCCGAGGTGATGACCGAGCTGACCACGGCCGCCGAGCTCGGGGTCAGCTTCGTCGACCCCGAGGGCGACTCCGCCGCCCGGGTGGTCGTCGACCTGGGCCGGGTCAACGCCCGGGTCAAGGCCCTGGCGGCCCAGCAGTCCGCCGACATCCAGCGCCGGCTCGAGCGCGACGGCGTCCGCGTCGTGCGTGGCCGTGGGCGGCTCGACGGGCCCGGCCGGGTGCACGTCGACCTGGCCGACGGCGGGACCGAGACGGTCGAGGGCGACGCGATCCTCGTCGCCACCGGGGCCGCACCGCGCACCCTCCCGACCGCCCAGCCCGACGGGGAGCGGATCCTCACCTGGGAGCAGGTCTACGACCTCACCGAAGTGCCCGAGAGCCTGGTCGTGGTGGGGTCCGGGGTGACCGGCGCGGAGTTCGCCTCGGCGTACCTCGCCCTGGGCATCCCCGTCACGCTCGTCTCCTCCCGCGACCGGGTGCTGCCCGGAGAGGACGCCGACGCCTCCGCCGTGCTGGAGGAGGTCGCCGTGCGCCGCGGCATGAACGTGCTCTCGAAGTCGCGGATGGAGTCGGTCACCCGCGACGGCGACAAGGTGACCGTCACCCTCACCGACGGCCGCACCGTCGAGGCGTCCCACTGCGTGCTGGCGCTCGGCTCGGTGCCCAAGACCGCCGACCTCGGGCTCGAGGAGGCCGGCGTGCGGCTCGACGAGGGCGGCTTCATCCGGGTCGACCGGGTCAGCCGGACGGCGGCCCGCGGCGTCTACGCGGCGGGCGACTGCACCGGCGTGCTGATGCTCGCCTCGGTGGCGGCCATGCAGGGCCGGATCGCGATGTGGCACTTCCTGGGCGACGCGGTGGCGCCGCTGGACCTCAAGAAGGTCTCCTCCAACGTCTTCACCGCCCCCGAGATCGCGACCGTCGGCTGGTCCCAGCAGGCCGTCGACAACGGCGCGATCGATGCCGAGGTGGTGATGCTCCCGCTGGCTGGCAACGCCCGCGCCAAGATGCAGGGCGTCAAGGACGGCTTCGTCAAGCTCTTCTGCCGCCCCGGCACCGGCATCGTCGTCGGGGGCGTCGTGGTGGGCCCCCGCGCCAGCGAGCTGATCCACCCGGTCTCGCTGGCGGTGGCCGAGTCGCTCACCGCTGACCAGCTGGCCCAGGCGTTCACCGTCTACCCGTCGATGAGCGGGTCGCTGGCCGAGGCCGCCCGTCGTCTGCACCGCGTCTGACAGACGGCCTCAGCCGCGCTTCACCAGGTGCGGACCCAGAGGGTGTGCTCGGAGGCCCGCAGCTGCTCGAGCGACTCGGCGGACAGGTCGTTGGTCGCGTCGGTGACGACGTAGCCCAGGGCGCCGGCGGTGGCCAGCTGCTGGCGCGTGATGTTGTCGCCCTCGGCCGCCAGCAGCGTGTTGAAGCCGGCCAGCACGCCCGGGACGTTGTGGTGCAGGATCCCGATCCGCGGCCCGTCGTGGGGCGGGGGCTGCACCTGGGGCAGGTTGACCGACAGGGTCGTGCTGCCCTCCGAGACGAAGCCGACCAGCTTGCCCGCCACGAACCAGCCGATCTCCTCCTGGGCCTCCTGGGTGGAGCCGCCCACGTGGGGCGTGAGGATCACGTTGTCCAGCCCGCGCAGCACCGACTCGAACTCGTCGCCCTGCGCCTTCGGCTCGACCGGGAAGACGTCGAGCGCCGCCCCGGCGATGTGGCCCGAGAGCAGGTGGTCCCGGAGCGCGACGTCGTCGACGACCATGCCGCGCGAGGCGTTGACGAAGAGGGAGCGGGGCTTCATCTTCGAGAACTGCTCGGCCCCGAAGAGGCCGACGTTGCCGGGCCGGCCGTCGATGTGGAGGCTGACGACGTCGGCGACGGCGAGCAGGTCGTCGAGCGAGTCCATCCGCTGGGCGTTGCCGTGGGCCGGCCGGTCGGCGGTGTCGTAGAAGACGACGCGCAGGCCCATGGCTTCGGCGAGGTTGGATAGCTGGGTGCCGATGTTGCCGTAGCCGACGATGCCGAGCACCCGGCCCCGCACCTCGTGGCTGCCGCGGGCCGACTTGTCCCAGATGCCGTCGTGCATCCGCTGGATCTTCTCGGGGAGGCGACGGGCCAGCGCGATGATCTCGCCGATCACCAGCTCGACCACGCTGCGGGTGTTGGAGTAGGGGGCGTTGAAGACGCCCACGCCCTTCTCGCTCGCGGCCACGAGGTCGACCTGGTTGGTGCCGATGCAGAAGCAGCCGATGGCGACGAGGTCGTCGGCCGCGTCGAGGACCGCACGGGTCACCTTGGTGTTGGACCGGATGCCGAGCAGCGAGACGCCCTCGAGCGCCTGCACCAGCTCGACCTCGGAGAGGGACCCGGGCCGCAGGTCGACCTCGATGCCGCGCTGCTCGAGCACCTCGACGGCGCGGGGGTGGATGTTCTCCAGGAGCAAGGCCTTCATGGCGCCACACTATGCAACCCCGACCCCTCCGCCGGACGGGTGCCCCACCCGCGGACGCATACTGGGGAGACCATGGGCCACGCCGGACGAGTCACCATCGACGAGAGCGAGCTGTCCTGGCGCTTCTCTCGCTCCTCGGGCCCCGGTGGCCAGCACGTCAACACCAGCGACACCCGGGTGGAGCTGATCTGGTCGCTCGTCTCGACGAGGGCGCTGAGCCCCGCGCAGAAGGAGCTGGCCGCCCGCCGGCTGCGCGGCCGCCTGGTCGACGGCACGCTCACGGTGACCTCCTCGTCGTACCGCTCCCAGCACCGCAACCGGGAGGCGGCGAAGGCGCGTCTGGAGGAGCTGGTCGCCCGGGCCGTGGAGCCGGAGAAGAAGCGGCGCCCCACCCGTCCGACCCGGGGGTCGGTGGAGCGCCGGCTGAGTGCCAAGAAGCGCCGCAGCGACGCCAAGAAGAACCGTCGCACCTCCTGAGACTGAACCCGGCGCGTCGGCGGTGGTCGGCGGTGCGTCGGCGGTGCGAACCCCGGTCCGGGCCCCCAAAATTGTCGATTCCACCCGTGGGGTCCCGGACGTAGCGTCGAGGGACATCAGCGACGCCATCCGGAGGACCCTCCCGTTCCCGACGCTGTCGGCCGTCCTCCGGTGACGTCCCGGACCACACCCTCGGGGGACCCCATGCGGCACAGCAACGCTCTCGCACTCTCGTTGGCCGGCGCCCTCGCCGGCCTCGCCCTGGCTCAGGCGCCGGCCGGTGCCGCCGCGGTCGGCTGCGGCGACACGGTCACCACCGACGTGCGGCTCACCAGGAACCTCACCTGCGCCGGCGACGGCCTCGTCGTCGCGGCCCCGGGGATCACCGTCGACCTGGCCGGTCACCGGCTCTCGGGCTCGGGCGGCGGCACCGGCATCGACCTCACCGGGGGCCACGACGGGGTCACGGTCCGCGGCGGCCGGGTCGCCGGGTTCGGCTCCGGTCTCGACAACCTCGGCGGCACGCGGGTCGAGGGGGTCACCTTCACGGGCAACGGCTACGGCGCCGTGGCCCGCGGGGGTCGACTGGAGGTGGTCGGCTCGACCTTCCGCGACAACCAGACCGGGATGGGCGGCGTCGGCACGATGGACGTCACCGGCTCTGCCTTCCGGGGCAACGAGCGCGGGATCCAGTGCTACAACGCCGAGCTCGACGTCCGGGGGAGCGCCTTCACGCAGAACCTGCAGGGCATGACCACGTCGCTGTGCGGCGTCGTCCTCGAGCAGAGCACCTTCCGCGGGGGCCAGGTCGCCGCCACCTTCGAGCCGCTCGGCTTCGGCCTCGAGCTGCGGGGCAACACCTTCGCGGGCGCGGGGCTCGGGGTGCGCGTGCGCCAGGCGTTCGAGGGGCCGCGCGACATCAGCGGCAACCTCTTCCAGGGCAACGGCGCCAGCGGGCTGGTGGTGGAGTCCGACGCGGCGCACACCAGTCCCGGCCTCGTGGTCCGGGGCAACACCTTCCGGGCCAACGGCTCCGCCCCCGGCGCGCACACCGACGCCTCGGGACGCCCCCTCACCTCCGGGGCGTGGGTGGACGCCGGCGAGGTGGCGGCCAACCTGGCGGTCGGCAACGCCGGGCACGGCCTCGAGGCCCACGGTGCGGCCACCGACGGGGGCGGCAACGTCGCGCGCGGCAACGGCGCGCGTCCGCAGTGCGTGGGCGTCGTCTGCACCACCCGCTGACCGCAGGGGGAGGTCGCGGGCGGCCCCCGGTCAGCCCAGGACGAGCAGCAGGTCGCCGCCCTGCACCTGGCGGGTCCGCTCGGGGAGGACGCGGAGGACCCGGCCGGCGGAGGGCGCGGTGACCGCCGCCTCCATCTTCATCGCCTCGATGACCGCGACCGGGTCGCCGGCGGCCACCGGGTCGCCCGCGGCGACGAGCAGGGTGAGCGCGCCGCGGAAGGGCGCGGCGACGTGGCCGGGCGTGCCGGGCTCGGCCTTCTCGCCGGGGCGCACGAGGGCGCCGCTGCGGTCGCCGGGGGCGACGGGGCGCCGCCGTCGCTGCGGGGCGGCCGTCACGGTGCGGAGCGGGGACCCGCTCCCTCCGGCGACCAGGACCTTCGTGGGCATGGGACGACGGTAGTCGAAGAACAGCGGCGTAGTTCCCCCGTTCCGTTTGTCCGGCGCCGCCGCGTGTGCTTCCCTGCCGGTGTCACTGCTGTCACAGGGGACCCTCGCGGTCCCGAGAGGTGCTGCTCCATGCGTCCGCGTCCCCTCCTCGCCGGGCTGTCGACCGGCCTGGTCGCCGCCCTCCTCGCCCTGCCCGCCGGACCGGCCGGGGCGGTGCCGAGCGCCGAGACCTGGAGCGTCCTGGGCTCGTCGTCGGTGACGATCACCGGTCGCGGCTTCGGCCACGGGCACGGGCTGTCGCAGTACGGCGCCGAGGGCGCCGCCCGCGCCGGTCTCACCCACCAGCAGATCGCCGAGTTCTACTACCCGGGCACCCAGTGGGGGACGGCGTCGGGCAAGGTCGCGGTGCACCTCACCGCCGACACCACCGACGACGTGGTCGTCCTGGCCAAGCCGGGCGCCACCGTGCGCGACCTCGGCACGCAGCGGCGCTGGCGGCTGCCGCAGAACAGCGCGCGGCAGTGGCGCCTGACGACCAACGCCGCCAACGGCAGGACCCTGGTCCAGTGGCGGGCCAAGGGGGCCTGGCGACGCTGGAAGGTGCTCGTCGGCGACGGTGAGCTGGCCGCCCCCGGCGGCCTGACCCTGGTCACCCCGTCGGGCTCCACGACCTACCGCGGCAAGCTGCGCGCGGCCTCGCCCTCCCCGGGCAGCCGGGCCCGGGACACCGTCAACGTGCTCTCCCTCGAGAACTACCTCAAGGGCGTGGTGCCGCTCGAGATCCCCGCCGCCTGGAGCCAGGAGGCGGTGCGGACCCAGGCGGTCGCGGCCCGCACCTACGCGGCGTTCGAGCGGTCCGAGCCGCTGGCCGCGCACTACCAGATCTGCGACACCACGGCCTGTCAGGTGTACGGCGGCAAGTCGGCCGAGCACCCCCTCGCCACCGCGGCGGTCGAGGCGACGGCGGGGCAGGTCCTCACCGTCGACGGCGAGCCGGCGTTCACCCAGTTCTCCTCCAGCAACGGCGGATGGAGCGCGGCCGGCTCGCGGCCCTACCTGGCGGCGCAGCCCGACCCGTACGACGGGTGGTCGGGCAACCCGAACCACGTCTGGGAGACGACCGTGGGCGACGAGCGGCTCGAGGCCGCCTGGCCCGTGATCGGCGACCTGCAGCGCATCGACGTCACCGAGCGCGACGGCAACGGGGAGTGGGGCGGCCGGGTGCAGCGGATGGTGCTGACCGGCAGCACCGGGTCGGTCACCGTCAGCGGCGACGACCTGCGCCGGGCGCTGGGCCTGCGGTCCAGCTGGTTCACCCTCCAGGTCACCACGCGGACCGCGCGCGGCCCCTGGTAGGTCGTCACCACGCACGACGCCCGCGGCGCCTCTCGGCGGCCGCGGGCGTCGTGCGCTGTGCGTGGTCCCCCGGGGCGGGGGAGCGGATCAGTCCTTGAGCTCGCAGATGACCGCGCCGCTGGTGACCGTGGCGCCCACCTCGGCCGACAGGCCCGTGACGGTGCCGGCCTTGTGCGCCTTGAGCGGCTGCTCCATCTTCATCGCCTCGATGACCACGACGACGTCGCCCTCGGCGACCTCCTGGCCCTCCTCGACGGCGATCTTGACGATGGTGCCCTGCATGGGGCTGGCCACCGAGTCGCCGGACGCCGCGGCGGAGGCCTTCTTGCCCCCGCTGCGCTTGGGCTTCTTCGCGCCCGAGGCAGCGGCGCCGCCGCCGATCCCGGCCAGGCCCGCGGGCAGGACGACCTCGAGTCGGCGGCCACCGACCTCGACGGTGACCTTCTGCCGCTCGCCCGCCTCCTCGGCCTCGCCGGCCTCGCCGGCGTAGGGCTCGATGTCGTTGACGAACTCGCTCTCGATCCAGGTCGTGTAGACGTCGAAGGAGCCCTCGCCCGAGGCGTTGGAGGCACCCACGTAGGCCGGGTCGTCGAGCACCTTCTCGAAGAACGGGATGATCGTCGGCATGCCGTCGACGCGGAACTCGCTCAGCGCCCGCTTGGAGCGGGCGATCGCCTGGGCGCGGTCGCGGCCGGTGACGATCAGCTTGGCGACGAGCGAGTCGAAGGCGCCCGGGATGGTCTCGCCCTTCTCGTAGCCGGAGTCGAGCCGGATGCCGGGGCCGCTGGGCGGGGCCCACTCGGTCAGCGTGCCGGGGGCGGGCATGAAGTTGCGGCCCGCGTCCTCGGCGTTGATCCGGAACTCGATCGAGTGGCCCTTGATCTCGGGGTCGCCGTAGCCGAGCTCCTCGCCGGCCGCGATCCGGAACATCTCCTGCACGAGGTCGATGCCGGTGACCTCCTCGGAGACGCAGTGCTCGACCTGGAGCCGGGTGTTGACCTCGAGGAAGGAGATCGTGCCGTCGGCGGCCACGAGGAACTCGCAGGTGCCGGCGCCGACGTAGCCGGCCTCCTTGAGGATCGCCTTGGAGGACTCGTAGAGCCGATTCAGCTGGTCCTCGCTGAGGAACGGGGCGGGGGCCTCCTCCACGACCTTCTGGTGGCGGCGCTGCAGCGAGCAGTCGCGGGTCGAGACGACCACGACGTTGCCGTGCTGGTCGGCGAGGCACTGGGTCTCGACGTGGCGGGGGCGGTCGAGGAACTTCTCGACCAGGCACTCGCCGCGGCCGAACGCGCCCACGGCCTCGCGGACGGCGGACTCGAAGAGCTCGGGGATCTCCTCGAGCGTGCGGGCGACCTTGAGGCCGCGCCCGCCGCCGCCGTAGACCGCCTTGATGGCGACCGGGAGGCCGTACTCCTTCGCCAGGGCGACGACCTCGTCGGCGTCCTTGACGGGGTCCTTGGTGCCGGGGGCCAGCGGGGCGTTCGCCTTCTGGGCGATGTGCTTGGCCTTGGCCTTGTCGCCGAGGGCGTCGATCGCCTCGGGCGAGGGGCCGATCCAGATCAGCCCGGCGTCGAGGACCGCCTGCGCGAACTGGGCGTTCTCGGCGAGGAAGCCGTAGCCCGGGTGGACCGAGTCGGCCCCCGACTTCTTTGCCACCGCGATGATCTTGTCGATGTCGAGGTAGGAGTCGGCGGGCGTCGCGCCGTCGAGCGAGTGGGCCTCGTCGGCCAGGCGCACGAAGAGGGCGTCGCGGTCGGGCTCGGCGTAGACCGCCACGCTGCCGATCCCGGCGTCCTTGCAGGCGCGGATCACACGGACGGCGATCTCGCCGCGGTTGGCGATGAGGACCTTCTTCAAGCTCACGCGAGGACTCCTGGGGCTGTGGTTTCGTCGAGCGGGATCGAGCAGGGTGCAACCCGCGCAGATTACCTCGCGGCGGGGAGCGCCGACGTCCGGGTCCCGCCCACGGACAGGTGGGTGCGCGCGGGCGCCGGCCTCCGGCGGTGGCAGGCGCGGGCGAGGCGTCGCTGCAGCGGGCGCATCAGCCGGGCGTAGGCGATCCCGACCGCCAGCGCCGCGAGCAGGGCGGCCACCGGGTGGCCGGCGTCCTCCAGCGGCGGGTAGACCTGCCACTGGGTCAGGTAGACGAAGAGCGAGGCGCCCGCGAGGGTCTCGGCGGCGCGGGCGACCGGGGCCGGGCACGAGAGCCGGGGCGGCCACAGGAGCACGACCAGGCCGGCGAGCACGATCGCCTCCCGTCCGGCGTCGCCGAAGAACCCGGGGACGGTCGCCAGGCCGAGGGCCGCCACCAGGAGCCGCTCGCTGCCCGTGGTGGCGCGCGAGGCGGCCCAGCCGAGGGCGAAGAACGATGCGACCACCCACGTGGTGTAGCGCTCCGTGGGCCCCGCCTGCAGGCCGACGAGCGAGAACCGGACGGTCGCGGTGACCAGCACCAGCGCCACGGGCAGCGCGAGGGGGTGCCGCCGCTCGACGCGGTGGACGGCAGGGACGGCGAGGAGCGCGAGGGAGCCCAGCCACAGCCACGCCAAGGCCTCGAGGAACCAGAACTGCCACTGGTCGGTCCACTCCCGGCTGCCCAGCACCTGATTGAGCAGGAGGGCGGTGGCCGGGTGGTAGGCGCCGAGGAGGAGCCCGACGCCGCCGATCCACAGCACGCTGGGCACGACGAGCTGGACGAGGCTGGCCAGGCCGTTGCGCAGCCGCTCCCGCCGGTCTGGGGAGCCGAGCTGGAAGCGCGCGAAGTTGAACCCCGCCAGCACGAGCAGCAGGTGGGCCCCGCCCTCGAGGCCGACCAGGTCGACGTGGCTGGCGACGATGAGGACGATGGCCAGCGCGCGCAGGGCGACGGTGACGTCCAGGCGCTGCCGGCCCGCTCGTGCGGGCCCGGCACCGGTGCTCCCCGACGGGTCGACGGAGCCCGGTCGCCCGGCGGGGCCTGCGCCTTCCGCGGGGTCGGTCGGCCGGGCGAGCCCGGCGAGCCCGGCGAGCTCGGCGACGGGGCGGACGTGCCAGCCCGGCGGCAGGTCGCAGGCGAGCAGCCGCTCGAGGCGGGTGGCCAGCTCGACGAAGGAGAGGGAGTCCCCGCCCAGGCCCACGAAGGTGTCCCGGGGACCCGCGGTGGGCTGCCCCAGGACGAGCGCGTACTGGGCGACCAGCTGGTCGACCAGGGCGCCCGGCATCGCGGCGCGCGGCGCGGCGTCGGGGACCGGTTCGGCGGGCCCGGCGACCTCGGCGACCTCCGCGAGCTCGGTGAGCGCGGCCCGGTCGACCTTGCCCGAGGCGGTGAGGGGGAGTGCGTCGAGGGCGTGGACCCGCACGGCGCCGGCGGGCAGGCCGGCCAGCTCGGCGAGGCGCAGCCGGACGGCCTCGCCGGAGCCGGCGTCGGTGACGAAGGCGTGCAGGTGCCTTTCCTCGCCCGTGCAGTGCGCGGGGAGGCCTTCGGACTCCAGCCGCTGCTCGAGCAGGTCCAGGTCGAGCCGCAGCCCGAAGACCTTGGCCCGGCGGGCGCGGCGCCCGACGACCTCGAGGAGACCGTCCCGCTCGCGGCCCAGGTCTCCCGTGCGCAGCTCGGTGACCTCGGCGCCTCGGGCGAGGTCCGCGGGCGTCGCGGCGTACCCCATCATCACGTTGGGACCGGTGTAGACGAGCTCCCCGACACCGGGGTCGGTCGCCTCGGGCACCGGCTCGACGCGTAGCCGTCCGCCGGGGATCGCGACGCCGACGGCGCCCGGGTGCTCGGCGGCCAGGGAGGGCGGGAGCCAGGCCATCCGCGCGGTCGCCTCGGTCTGGCCGTACATCACCACCAGCTCCCACCCGCGGGACGCGCCCAGCCGGGCGAGGGCGCGGACCCGCTCGGGCGCGAGCCGCCCTCCGGCCTGGGTGACCTGGCGCAGGCTGGGCAGGTGGCGGTCGGCGAACCCGGAGCGTTCGAGCAGCTCGAACGTGTGCGGCACGCCCGCGAGGCTGGTCGCGCCGACCCGGGTGAAGAGGTCCCAGAAGCAGGGGTCGACCACGGAGAGCTCGGTGAGGGCGACGCTCGCGCCGGCCAGCAGGTGGCTGTGCAGCACCGAGAGGCCGTAGCAGTAGTGCAGGGGGAGGGTGGTGACGGCGCGGTCGTCGGGACCGAGGCGCAGGTACTCCGCGATCGCGGCGGCGTTGCTGGCGACGTTGCCCCGCGAGAGCCGGACGAGCTTGGGCGAGCCCGTGGAGCCCGAGGTGCTGAGCAGCAGCGCCAGGTCGGGGTGCAGGTCGTGGGCCGAGCCCGCGCGACGCACCTGGTCGCCGGTCGTGGAGCAGACGACGTCGGGGTCGTACGCCGCCACCATCGCGTCGCGCTGCTCCGGGCGGTCGTGGGGGACCACCAGCGCCACGTGGCCGCCCTCGAGCGCCGCCAGGTAGGAGACCAGCGGGTCGAGCCGGTTGGCCCCCTCGACGAGCACCAGGCGACGCACCGGTCCCCAGCCGGCGGCACGCTCCCGGACCCGGGCGTGCAGCTCGGCGTAGCTGAGCCGGACGCCGCCGGGGAGCAGAAGAGCCACCCGCGAGCCCCCGGCCGCGAGGTCGAAGAGCTCCGTCGTCGTCACGGACGGGCCCCGGGCGGCGCGGGGACGAGGTGGACGCCGCCGCGGACGGTGACGGTGAGGGTCTCGCCGGCGTGCGGGCGCACCCGGGTGACCCAGGCGCGCAGCTGGCGGCCGTCGGGGAGCTCGAGGCCCACCGAGACCCCCGCGCCGGTGAAGTCCACCGTGCGGACGAGGGCGGCGACCCCGTCGGGGTCCGGGACCACCTGCTCCGGGCGGACCAGCGCCGTGACCTCGCCGGCCGTGGTCGCGCCGGGGGCCACCGACCGCACCTCGAGGTCGCCGAGGGCGGTGCGCACCCGGTGGGGCCCCGAGGGCTCGCCGGGCAGGAAGGTGCCCGGCCCGAGGAGCCGAGCGGCCCGGTGGTCGACCGGGGCGTCGTAGACGTCGAAGGGGCGGCCGTGCTGGAGCACCCTCCCGTCGACCATCACCGCGACCTGGTCGGCCATGGTGAGGGCCTCCGCCCGGTCGTGGGTGACCAGCACGCCGGTCGTCTTCTCCTGGCGCAGCATCTCCGAGACCTCGGTGCGGACGGCGACGCGGGTCTGGGCGTCCAGCGGCCCGAACGGCTCGTCCAGCAGCACGACCCGTGGCCGCGGGGCCAGCGACCGGGCCAGGGCCACCCGCTGCTGCTGCCCGCCGGAGAGCTCGCGCGGCATCCGGCCGCCCAGGCCCTGCAGGCCGGCCAGCTCGAGGAGCTCCTCGATCCGGGCCCGCCGCTCGGGTCCGCGGCGCGGCAGGCCGAAGCCGATGTTGGCGGCGACGTCGAGGTGCGGGAAGAGCGCGCCCTCCTGGGGCACGAGGCCGACCCGGCGGAGGTGGGGCTGGACGTGCACCCCGGGCGCGTCGACGACGACGCCGTCCAGCGTCACGATGCCGGCGTCCGGTCGCTCGAGCCCGGCGACCAGTCGCAGCAGCGTCGTCTTGCCGCACCCGCTGGCCCCGATGACGGCGACCAGGTCGCCGGCCTCGGCGTGGAAGTCCAGGCCGTCGAGGACGGCGGTGGACCCGTAGCCGAACCGGAGGCCGGAGACCTCGATGCTGCTCATCGGCGCTCCCAGGTGGTCGAGCGGGACAGGACGACCGCCGGGACGCTGGCGAGCAGCACGAGGGCGAGCGCGTAGGGGGCGGCCGCGCCCTGGGCGGAGGTGGAGGTCCGGCCCCAGATCTCGGTCGCCAGGGTGTCGAAGCCGCTCGGCCGCAGCATCAGGGTCGCGGGCAGCTCCTTCATGGCGGTGATCACCACGAGAAGGAAGCCGGCCGAGATGCCTGGGGCCGCGAGCCGTGCGGTGACCAGCTGGGCGCGGACCCGGCCCCGGCCCAGCGACGTCGCCACCTCGGCGACGCTCGGCGGGACCGCGCCGACCGAGGAGCGGACCGCCCCGACCGCCTTGGGCAGGAAGAGGACGGCGTAGGCCAGGACCAGGACGGCCAGGGTCTGGTAGAGCGCCGGGAAGACGCGGAGCGTGAGGTAGACCAGCGAGAGGCCGACGACGATCCCGGGCAGGGCGTGTCCGGCAAAGCTGGCCGTCTCCAACGCGGAGACCAGGCGTCCGCGGTGGCGCGCCGAGAGGACGCCGACCGCGCCGGCCAGGGCCAGGGCCAGCAGCCCGCCGAGCGTCGAGACCAGCAGGGTCGACCCGACGGCCGTCCCGAGCTCGGCGAGGTCGAGCGGGCGCCGGGTGCCGAGCGAGAGGCGCCGGAGCAGAGCCAGGCACGGCACGACCGCCGCCACCAGCACCGGCAGCAGGGCGAGGCCGAGCGCGGGGACGGTCCAGGCCCCGAGCCGGGCCGGGGGAGCGGGGCGGGTCGCCCCGCGGGAGACCGACCAGCGGGCGGCGTCCCCGCGGACGAGGCGCTCGAGCCCCACCAGCGCCAGTGCCAGCATCACCAGGACCAGGGCGAGCAGGGCGGCCCGCTCGCGTCCCACCATCGAGCCGTACTGCCGGTAGACGGCGAAGGTGAGCACCTCGTGGCGCATCAGGCCGGGGGTGCCGAAGTCGGAGAGCGCGTAGAGCCCGGCGAGCAGCGCCCCCGCCAGCGCGGCCGGCGCGAGCTGCGGCAGCAGCCCGGAGCGGAACGCGCCCCAGCGGGTCCGGCCGAGCGACCGGGCGACGTCGACCAGGGAGTGGTCGGCCGCCCGCAGCGCCGCCACGGTCGGCAGGACGACGTAGGGCACGCAGGCCGCGGAGAGGATGCCCCAGGTGGGCCAGAAGCCGCGGAGCCCGGGGAAGGTGTCGAGCCACCCGAAGGCGCCGACGTAGGAGGGGACGGCGAGCGGGATCGCGCTGGCCACCAGCAGCCAGCGGCGTCCGGGCAGGTCGCTGGCGGCGAGCAGCCACGCGATCGTCGTGCCGGCGACCAGGCAGGTGAGCGCGACCGCCAGGACCAGCACCATGCTGGACCCCGTCCACTCCCACAGCCGCGCGCGCAGGAGCGTGTCCGAGGCGCCCTCGGGCAGCAGGCCCGCCGCCCGGACGACGAGGTAGACGAGCGGGGTGAGGGCGCAGGCGGCGGCCAGCAGCGCCCCGCCCAGCAGGAGGGCCGGGGGACGGCGGCCTCGGGTGCGGCTCAGCTCAGGCCTGCTTCCTCGATCATGGCCAGGGTGGCTTCCAGGTCCTCGAGCTCGGCGAGGTCCTCGATCGGGCCGCGCAGCGAGGTGAGCTCGGGCATGCCCTCGGGCCCCGCGATGCCGGGCACGAGCGGGTACTCGAAGGTCTCCTCGACGAAGTACTCCTGCGCCTCGTCGGAGACCAGCCAGGCCGCGAGCTCCTCCGCGGCCGGGGTGTCGGACAGGACGCCGATGCCGGTCACGTTGACCAGGGCGCCCGGGTCGCCGGCCCGGAGGAACTTCAGCTCGGTGTCGACGTTCTCGGCGCCGAGCTCGGCGCGCATCCCCTGCAGGTAGTAGTGGTTGACCAGGCCCAGGTCGACCGTGCCGTTCTCGACGGCCTCGAGCGTGTCCAGGTTGTTCTCGAAGGTCTGGACGTCGTTGGCCACCATGCCCTCGAGCCACTCGCGCGCGGCGTCGTCACCCTGGGAGGCCCGGAAGCCGGTGACGAAGGCCTGGAAGGACGCGTTGGTCGGGGGCATCCCGACCCGGCCCGCCCACGTGGGGTCGGTCAGGGCGGCCACCGTGTCGGGGACCTCGTCCTCGTCGACCTGGTCGGGGTTGTAGGCGATCACCCGGGCCCGGCCGGTCACGCCGACCCAGCTGCCGTCGGCGGAGGTGAAGTCGGGAAGCACCCGGGAGGTGGTCTCCTCGGGCAGGCTTCGCAGCATCCCGGCCTGGGCCAGCGCTCCCAGGGCTCCCGCGTCCTGGGAGATGAAGGCGTCGGCGGGGGTGTCCTCGCCCTCCTCCATCAGCAGGGCGAGCGTGTCGGGGGTGGCGGCGTAGCGGGTCTCGACCTCGAGGTCGTGCTCCTCCTCGAACTGCTCGATGAGGGGTCCGATCAGCGCCTCGTCGCGCCCGACGTACACCACCAGGTCGGCCTCCCCGCCGCAGGCGGTGAGCGGGGCGAGCGCGAGCGCGGCCAGCACCACGCTGGTGCGACGCAGGCGCTGGGGCCGGGACAGGGAACGGGGGCGGTGCTTCATGGTGACCTCGTAATGCGCGGGGGCGGGCATCTGGCCGGGCTCGGCCGTCAGGGTGAGGTTAGCCTTACCTGTGACGTCCCGGAAAGTTCGTCCCGCCGATCGGTTAACAAACGTTAACTTCGCCCGGTAGAGTCCAGCCGCATGAGCTTCGAACTGTCCCGCGAGCACGAAGAGTTCCGTCGCAGCGTCCGCGACTTCGCCGAGGCCGAGATCGCGCCGCACGCCGCGCAGTGGGACCGCGAGCACCACTTCCCGACCGACGTCGTGCAGAAGATGGGCGAGCTCGGGCTGATGGGGCTGACGGCCCCCGAGGAGTTCGGCGGCGCCGGGATGGCCGGCGAGGACGGCGGCTTCACCAGCCTCTGCCTGGCCATCGAGGAGATCGGCCGGGTCGACCAGTCGATGGGGATCACCCTCGAGGCCGCGGTGGGGCTGGGGATCAACCCGATCCTCACCTTCGGCACGACCGAGCAGAAGGAGGCCTGGCTCCCCGACCTCGTCGCCGGCCGCCGGCTCGCCGGCTTCGGCCTCACCGAGCCCGGCGCCGGCTCCGACGCCGGGGCCACCCGCACCCGCGCCGAGCTCGTCGACGGCGAGTGGGTCGTCAACGGGGCCAAGCAGTTCATCACCAACTCGGGCTCCGAGATCACCAGCGTCGTCACGGTGACTGCCCGGACGGGGGAGCGCGCCGACGGGCGCCCCGAGATCTCCACGATCATGCTCCCCGCCGGTACCCCCGGCTTCACCGCCGAGAAGGCCTACGACAAGCTCGGCTGGCACGCCTCCGACACCCACCCGCTCGCCTTCGAGGACGTCCGCGTCCCGGAGGCCAACCTCCTCGGGGAGCGGGGGCGCGGCTACGCCCAGTTCCTGGCCACCCTCGACGACGGGCGGGTCGCGATCGCCGCGCTGGCCGTCGGCTGCCTCCAGGCGTGCCTCGACCTCAGCCTCGCCTACGCGGGCGAGCGGCAGACGTTCGGCGGCCCGATCGGGCGCAAGCAGGGCGTCGCCTTCCAGGTCGCCGACCTGCAGGTGATGCTCGACGCCAGCCGGCTGCTCACCTACCGGGCCGCGGCGATGAAGGACGCGATGGACGCCGGGGCGTCGGTGACGACGGCCGAGTTCAAGCAGGCCGCCGCGGTGGCGAAGCTCTACGCCACGGAGTCGGCGGTCTCGGCCACCCGGATCGCCACGCAGGTCTTCGGAGGCTACGGCTTCATGGAGGAGTACCCGGTGGCGCGCTTCTACCGGGACGCCAAGGTGCTGGAGATCGGCGAGGGCACCTCCGAGGTGCAGCGGATGCTGATCGCCCGCGGCCTCGGCCTCCCCGTGGAGTGACGCAGTGGAGTGACGCAGCGCGCCACGTGCGCCCGGTGCCGACCGACGCCGGGCGCGGAGGTTAGCCTTCTGCCCATGCCACGGGGTACCAGGCGGGTCGCCGCCGACGCCACGCGGTTCCTCGTCGTCGGCGCCGTGGCGACCACGGTGGCGCTGCTGATCTTCAACGGGCTCGTGCACGGCTTCACCAAGGGGTCGGAGCCGCCGCTCAACGACCGGCCCCAGCTGGCCTACTTCCTGGCCAACGTGGTCGGCATGCTGGTCAGCTTCCGGGGCACCAGGGACTGGGCGTTCCGCAGCCGCGGCACCCGGCACAACGACGGTGGCCGGACGGCGTTCGTGGTGATCAACCTCGTGACCATGGTGATCCCGATGGGCTTCCTGTGGATCAGCCGCAACCTGCTCGGGCTCGACGACCCGGTGTCGGACAACATCGCCGCCAACGTGCTCGGGCTCTTCGCCGGCACCTCCGTGCGGTTCCTGCTGCTGCGCCAGTACGTCTTCCCCCGCAGCTTCGCCGTCACCGAGCCGGTCTCAGGCCCCTGACTGCGTCCCCGGCGAGCCCGGCGTCCCCGGCGAGCCCCAAGTCCAGAGGTCCGGCCACGCGTGCCCGAGCCGCGCGGCGAGGTCACGCACCAGCGGCAGGCTGACCCCGACCACGTTGTGGTGGTCGCCCTCGATGCCGGTGACGAAGGCGGCGCCGAGGCCGTCCACCGTGAAGGCGCCGGCCACGTGCAGAGGCTCTCCGGTCGCGACGTACGCCGCCACCTCGGCGTCGTCGACGTCGGCGAAGTGGACGGTGGTGCTGGCGGTCGCCTCCTCGACGCGGCCGCTCGTCCGGTCGGCCAGGCTGTGGCCGGTGTGCAGCACCGCGCTCCGGCCACGCATCTCGCGCCACCGGGCGGTGGCCTCCTCGGCGGTCCCCGGCTTGCCCAGCGCCCGGCCGTCCAGCTCGAGCACGGAGTCGCAGCCCAGCACCAGCGCGTCGTCGGGGACCTCGGGGAGCCCCGCGACCGCCGCGCACTTGAGCGAGGCGAGCCTCAGCGCCAGCGCGGCCGGCGGCAGGCCCCGGACCTGCTCCTCGTCGACGCCGGAGACGATCACCGTGGGCTCGATGCCGGCCCGGCGCAGGGTGGCCAGCCGGGCCGGGGAGGCCGAGGCGAGGACGAGAGGGGTGCGGGCGGGCGTCGGGGCTGTCACGCCCAGAAGGGTAGGGGCCCGGGCGTTGCTACCGTGCGGCGGTGACCAGCAGGACGCCGGCGACCGTGCGGGAGGGCACCGACCTCGACGTGCCCGCGGTCCCCTCCGGACCCCGGGCACTGGCGGTGCTCTGGTCGGCGCTGGCCCTCATGGGCGCCGTGGGTGTCGGGATCGGCGCGATGTCGGCGCACGACCTGGCTGGGGCGGCCGGGCTGGGGGAGCAGGTGACGGCCGTCGTGGTCGAGAAGGAGCGCGTCGCCGACCCGCCGAGGAGGGGCTGCCGGGACTACGAGTACGTCGTGGAGTGGGCCGGCGGGCGCGCGGATCTCGGCGTCTGCCGGACCAAGGAGGCGGCCGCGGTGGACGAGGGCGGGTCGCTCACCCTCCGCACCCTGCCCTGGAGCTCCGAGGTCTCCGTCGCGGGGGCGTCTGGCGGTGCCGCGTGGGACGCGGCGTTCCTCGGCCTGGGGCTGGCCCTGCTGGGCCGGGGTGCGCTGATGGCGCGGCGCTGGTGGCGGGTCGGCCGGCCGGGCCGCGGCCCCGGCTTCCCGGGACGGGTGCTCGACACCGGGCCGCACTCGGTGGTCGTCGAGCCGGCCGAGCCCAGGACCGGGCCGGTGCTGGTCCTGGTGGCCGCCACGAAGCAGCAGCCCCACCGCGTGGGGGACGTGGTGCAGGTGTGGGCCACCGGCCGCACGTGGCTGCGCCGGCGCCCCCGGGGCCCCTGGGTGATCCGCGCGGGGGCGGAGGTCACCCCGTGGGGTCCCGCGTGGTGGCGCCGGCGCTGAGCCGGGTCAGTGCCTCGCTGGTCGGTGCCTCGTCAGCGGGGCAGGCCGCTGGCCCGCCAGCCGCCCGGGCCGTGCGGCAGGGTGCGCCGCACGAGCCGCTCGGGGGCGGACCACCGCGGACGCGGCTTCGGTGCCGGCGCCTCGCCGCCGCCGAGCGCGGAGAGGACGGCGACCAGGGCCGCCACCTCCTCCGGCGTGGCGTCGGGGTTGACCACCCGCAGCAGCGGGGCGGCCGGCGTCGCGGCCTCCTGCTCCTTCGTCTCGTCGGCCATCAGAGCGGGATGTTCCCGTGCTTCTTGGCCGGCAGGGTCTCCCGCTTGGAGCGCAGGATCCGGAGCGCGCGGATGATCTCCACCCGGGTCTCGTGCGGCGGGATGACGGCGTCGACGTAGCCGCGCTCGGCGGCGACGTACGGGTTGGCCAGCGTGGTCTCGTACTCGTCGATCAGCTCGGCCCGCTTGGCCTCGACGTCGCCGCCCTCGTCCTCGATCTTCTTCAGCGTCTTGCGGTGCACGATGTTGGCGGCGCCCTGCGCCCCCATCACGGCGATCTGCGCCGTCGGCCAGGCGATGTTCATGTCGGCACCCAGGTGCTTGGAGCCCATCACGTCGTAGGCGCCGCCGTAGGCCTTGCGGGTGATGGTGGTGACGAGCGGCACGGTGGCCTCGGCGTACGCGTAGATCAGCTTGGCGCCGCGGCGGATGATGCCGTCCCACTCCTGGTCGGTGCCGGGCAGGAAGCCGGGCACGTCGACGAAGGTGAGCACCGGCAGGTTGAAGGCGTCGCAGAACCGGACGAACCGCGCGGCCTTCTCGGACGCGTCGATGTCGAGGGTGCCGGCGAACTGCATCGGCTGGTTGGCGACGACGCCGACCGGGCGGCCCTCGACACGGCCGAAACCGACGATGATGTTGGGCGCGAAGAGCTCCTGGACCTCGAGGAACTCGGCGTCGTCGAGCACCGCGGTCAGCACGTCGTGCATGTCGTAGGGCTGGTTGGGCGAGTCGGGGATCAGGGTGTCGAGCGCCCGGTCGGAGTCGCTGATCTCGAGGTCGGCGGGCTCGTCGTAGACCGTCGGCTCGTCGAGGTTGTTCTGGGGCAGGTAGGAGAGCAGCGCCTTGACGTACTCCAGCGCGTCGGCCTCGTCGGAGGCCATGTAGTGGGCGTTGCCCGACTTCGTGTTGTGGGTCCGGGCGCCGCCCAGCTCCTCCATCGTGACGTCCTCGCCGGTGACGGTCTTGATGACGTCGGGGCCGGTGATGAACATCGCCGAGGTGCCGTCGACCATGATCGTGAAGTCGGTGACGGCGGGGGAGTAGACGTGGCCGCCCGCGCAGTTGCCCATGATCAGCGAGATCTGCGGGATCACGCCGGAGGCGTGCACGTTGCGGGTGAAGATCTCGCCGTAGAGGCCGAGGGAGACCACGCCCTCCTGGATCCGGGCGCCGGCGCCCTCGTTGATGCCGATGATCGGGCTGCCGGTCTTGATGGCGAGGTCCATGATCTTGACGATCTTCTCGCCGTAGACCTCGCCGAGCGAGCCGCCGAAGACGGTGAAGTCCTGGGAGAAGACGCAGACCTGGCGGCCGTCGATCGTGCCGTAGCCGGTGATGACGCCGTCGCCGTAGGGGCGGCTCTTCTCGAGGCCGAAGGCGGTGGAGCGGTGCCGCGCGAGCTCGTCGATCTCGACGAAGGAGCCCTCGTCGAAGAGCATCTCGATCCGCTCGCGGGCGGTCTGCCGGCCCTTCGCGTGCTGCTTCTCGATCGCCTTCTCGGAGCCGGCGTGGACCGCCTCGTCGATGCGGCGTTCGAGGTCGGCCAGCTTGCCCGCCGTCGTGTGGAGGTCGATCTCGGGCGTGTTGGTTGCTTCGGCGCTCACCGGTCAGGTCTCCTCGGCTGGTGCTGGGTCGGCTGGTGCTGTGTGTCGCTGTGTCGGGGTGTGCTCCCGCGCGGATTGGGCCAATGTAGTCCTCATGCCCGACGCCCCTGCACCGCGCCCAGCACTCGACCCCTCCCGCTTCCTCGACCTCCCCGCCCCGCTGCGGGTCGAGGTGGTGGACCAGGCCGGCTCCACCAACGCCCTCGTCGCCGACCGGGCGAGGGCGGGCGAGGAGGACGGGCTGGTCGTCGTCACCGAGCACCAGACGGCGGGCCGCGGCCGGCTCGACCGGGTGTGGGAGACCCCGCCGCGGGTGGCCCTGACGTTCTCGCTGCTGCTGCGCCCCGACGTCCCCCCGGCCGCGTGGCCGTGGCTCCCGCTGCTCGTCGGGTACGCCGTCCAGGGCTCGCTGGCCGACCGGCTGCCGGAGGTCGCGCTGAAGTGGCCCAACGACGTGCTGGTCGGGGAGCGCAAGATCGCCGGCATCCTGGTCGAGAGGGTGGAGACGCCCACCGGCCCGGCCGCGGTCGTCGGCGTCGGGATCAACGTCAACCAGACGCCCGAGGAGCTGCCGGTGGACACCGCCACCTCCCTGTGCGCCGAGCTGGAGGAGACCTTCGACCGCTCCGACCTGCTCGTCCAGGTCCTGGGCTCGCTGCACGCGCTCCAGCCGCTGCTGGCCGAGACGTCGGCACTGCGACCGGCGTACGCCGACGTGTGCTCGACGCTCGGCCGCACCGTCGACGTCCACCTGCCCGGCGGCGAGGTGGTCCGCGGGGAGGCGCTGGACCTCGACGACTCGGGGGCGCTGGTGGTGAGCAGCGGGACCGGGACCTTCAGCGTCAACGCCGGAGACGTCGTCCACGTGCGCCCCGTCGGGTGAGAGGATCGCGACATGGCCTTTCCGAGCAAGCTGCTGAACGACGGCGAGCACGTGGTCGTCTCGACCCGCACCCACCCCAAGGCGCTGGTCGGCCCCGTGCTGGTGCTGGTCCTCGTGATCGCGGCGGTGGCACTGCTGGGCACCTGGCTCGGCGACCGTGACGGCGCCACGGTCACCGTCGCGGGCGGGCTGGCGGGGGCGGCGAGCGTGGTGGTCCTGGTCTGGTTCGTGCTGCTGCCGTTCCTGCGGTGGCTCACCACGACGTACACCTTCACCAACCGCCGCTTCATCAAGCGCAGCGGCATCATCGCGAAGGAGGGCCGCACGATCCCGCTCAACCGGATCAGCGGCGTGGACTTCGAGATCGGGGTCGTGGACCGCGTCTTCGGCTGCGGGACCCTCATCGTCAGCGACGCGAGCGCCGCCGGGCGCGTCGAGGTGCACGACATCCCGCGGGTCGAGGAGACCCAGCTCAAGGTCGCCGAGGAGCTGCACCAGCTCTCCGAGCGGGCCGACCGCTCCGAGCGCCGGGACGACGGGGCCTGAGGTGAGCGGGCAGGAGAGGCCCAGCCGGGAGCAGCTGGAGGAGTCGATCCTCGGGCGGGCCCCCGAGTTCACGGCGCCCGAGGTGGCCACCGAGGCGGGCGTGACCATCGACCAGGTGCGGCGGCTGTGGCGCGCCCTCGGCTTCCCCGAGGTCGCCGGCGACGCCTACTTCACCCGGGCCGACGTCGACGCCGTGGCGCGGCTCTTCTCGACCGTCGACAGCGGGACGATCGGCTTCGACATGGCGGTGGCGCTGACCCGCGCCCTGGGCCAGACGATGTCCAAGCTGGCCGACTGGGAGGTCGCGACCCTGGCCGGCCGCGTCGAGGAGCTCGAGCAGGGCGAGGACGCGACGGGCAGCCGGATCGGCTCCGCCCTGCGCCTGGTCGACGAGGTCAACCCCGCCTTCGAGGACCTGCTGATCTACGCCTGGCGGCGGCACCTGGCCGCGGCGGTCGCCCGGATGGAGGCGCTGGGCGCGGGCGAGGAGGACCTGCACACCACGCACGTCACCGTCGGCTTCGCCGACATCGTCCACTTCACCGCGCTCTCCAACAAGATCAGCCAGGCCCGGATCGGCGACCTCGTCGAGATCTTCGAGGCCCGCTGCCACGACGTGGTGTCCAACGCCGGTGGCCGGGTGATCAAGTCGATCGGCGACTCGGTGCTCTTCGTGACCGACACCGCCGTGCGCGCCTTCGAGATCTCCGAGGGGATCATCGCCGTGATCGGGCGGGACCCGCGGATGCCCGACGTGCGCCTCGGCCTGGCCTCCGGCTCGGTGGTGACCCGGATGGGCGACGTCTTCGGGCCCCCGGTCAACCTCGCGGCCCGGATGACCGCGGTGGCCCGGCGGAACCGGATCATCGTCGACGCCGCCACGGCCGCGCTGCTCCCCGAGGCCGAGTTCGAGACCCGACGGCTCCCGGCCCGCCCGGTCCGCGGCTTCGGGGTCGTCGAGCCGCTCGCCGTCCGCCGCCGCTGAGCCCGGGGCGGATGGTCTGGACCACCGGGACCAGCTGGCCGGATTCCCCGGCGCCGGCGCCGAGGATTTCCTACGGTCGTGGCGTGATCGTGGTGCAGGACGTCCGCGTCGACCCCGTGGCGCGCCGGGTGTGGCGCGCGGGTCGCGAGGTCGTGCTCTCGCGGATGGAGTTCGACCTCCTCCACGCCCTGGCCTCCCGCGCCGGTGAGCTGGTCACCCGGCAGGAGCTGATGCAGCAGGTCTGGGGCGCCACCTTCTACACCTCGTCGAAGACCATCGACGTCCACCTCGGGTGGGTCCGGCGCAAGCTCGGGGACGACAGCCGCAACCCGACGCTGATCACCACGGTGCGCGGCCGCGGCCTGCGCTTCGAGACCGGTGGCCGCTCGGCGGGCGGCGTCCGCGCGGAGGGGCTCGGCGCCTCGGGCTAGGGTTCTGCCCGTGCCCAACCCGCTCGCCCCCACCCTCGCCGTCATCGGCGGCGGACAGCTGGCCCGGATGATGGCGCAGCCCGCGATCGCGCTGGGCCTGCCGCTGCGGCTCCTCGCCGAGGGCGAGGGCGTCTCGGCCGCCCAGGTCATCGCCGACCGCCTCGTCGGCGACCACCGCGACCTCGACGACCTGCGCGCGGTGACCCGCGGCGCCTCCGTGGTCACCTTCGACCACGAGCACGTGCCGACCGAGCACCTGCACGCGCTCGCCGCCGACGGGATCGCCGTCCGGCCCGGCCCCGGCGCCCTGGTGCACGCCCAGGACAAGGCGGTCATGCGCGCCCGGCTCGACGAGCTCGGGATGCCCAGCCCGCGGCACGCCCTGGTCGCCGACGTCGCCGACGTCGAGGCATTCGGCTTCCCGTGCGTCCTCAAGACCACCAGGGGCGGGTACGACGGCAAGGGAGTCTGGGTCGTGCGGACCGCCGAGGAGGCGGCCGAGGCCTTCGCGTCGGCCGCCCGCAGCGGCGTCCGGGTGCTCGCCGAGGAGCTGGTCGACTTCCGGCGCGAGCTCTCCGCGCTGGTCGCCAGGTCGCCCAGCGGCCAGGCGGCCGCCTACCCGGTCGTCGCCAGCACGCAGGTGGACGGCATCTGCAAGGAGGTGGTGGCCCCGGCCCCCGACCTCGACCCCGAGCTCGCCGGGCGCGCGCAGCAGGTGGCGCTCACGATCGCCGGCGCCCTGGACGTCACGGGCATCCTGGCCGTCGAGCTCTTCGAGACCCGGGACGGCCGCGTCCTGGTCAACGAGCTCGCGATGCGGCCGCACAACACCGGCCACTGGAGCCAGGACGGCGCCGTCACCTCGCAGTTCGAGAACCACCTGCGGGCCGTCATGGACCTGCCGCTCGGCTCGCCCGAGCCCCGCGCCCCCTGGACGGTGATGGTCAACATCCTCGGCGGGCAGCAGGACGCCGGGCGGCTGTACGACGGGCTGAGCCACGCCATGGCGCGCGACCCGGGGCTGCGGGTCCACCTCTACGGCAAGGAGTGGCGCCCGGGCCGCAAGGTCGGCCACGTGAACGCCTTCGGGGACGACCTCGAGGACTGCCTGGAGCGGGCCCGCCACGCCGCGGCGTGGTTCGCCGGAGAGCTGGGAGACGAGAGTGAGTGAGCGCGTGGACGAGCAGCCGGTGACCGGTCGGGTCGGGATCGTGATGGGTTCGGCCTCCGACTGGCCGGTGATGGAGGCCGCGGCGCTCGCGCTGGACGAGTTCGGCGTGGCCCGCGACGTCGAGGTGGTCTCCGCCCACCGGATGCCGGAGGAGATGGTCGCCTACGGACGCGGCGCGGTCGACCGGGGCCTCTCGGTCGTCATCGCCGGCGCGGGCGGCGCGGCGCACCTGCCGGGGATGCTGGCGTCGCTGACGCCGCTGCCGGTGATCGGCGTCCCGGTGCCCCTCAAGCACCTGGACGGGATGGACTCGCTGCTGTCGATCGTGCAGATGCCGGCCGGCGTCCCGGTCGCCACGGTGGCGGTCGGCAACGCCCGCAACGCCGGGCTGCTGGCCGTGCGGATCCTCGCGGCGAGCGACCCCGCGCTGCGGCGGCGGATGATGGAGTTCCAGGCCTCGCTGCGCGAGGAGGCCATGGAGCGCGGCCGGGCGGTCCACCAGGCGGCCCGGGGCGACAAGCCCCGCGTGGGCTTCTGAGGCGCCCCCACGCCATGGACGCGCGGCCCCGCCTCGTCGGCATCGACGTGGCGCGGGCGCTGGCCCTGCTCGGCATGGTGGCGACCCACGTCCTGGAGCCCCGTACGCCGTCCGGCGACCTGGCGTTCGCCCAGGCGGTCGCCGGCGGGCGGGCCTCCGCGCTCTTCGCCGTCCTGGCCGGGCTGAGCATCGCCCTCACCACCGGCCGTCGCCGGCCCCCGCGCGGCCGGGAGCGCGTCGCGGCCTCGGTCGGGCTGGTGGTGCGGGCCGGGCTGGTGGCGCTGGTGGGGCTGGCGCTGGCCGACCTGGACAGCGGCATCGCGGTCATCCTCACCTACTACGGCCTCCTCTTCGTCTGCGCGCTGCCCTTCCTCGGGCTGGGCGCCCGCCCCCTGCTGGCGTGGGCGGCCGCCTGGGCGGTGCTGGCCCCGGTCGCCTCGCACCTGCTGCGGCCGCTGGCTCCCGAGCGTGGCTGGTCCAGTCCCTCCTTCGACCAGCTCGCGGAGCCGGGGCCGCTGCTGGCCGAGCTGTTCCTCACCGGCTACTACCCGGTGCTGCCCTGGGTCGCCTACCTGCTGGCCGGGATGGCGCTGGGCCGCGCCGACCTCGGGCGGCGCCGGGTCGCGGCGTCCGTCGCCGCGGCGGGGGCGCTCCTGGCGACGGTGGCGGCGGTGGCGTCCGAGCTGCTGACCCGTCCCGCCGACGTGGTGCGGGCGCTGCTCGCCGACCCGCCCCCGATCGGTGTCGCGCCCGCCTCCCGGGACGAGCTGCTCGACCTGGTCGCCGGCGGGATGTTCGGCACCACCCCCACCGGGGCGTGGCAGTGGCTGCTGGTCGACGCGCCCCACAGCGCGACGCCGTTCGACCTGCTGCACACCATCGGGACGGCGTGGCTGGTGGTCGGGGCGGCGCTGCTCGTCGTCGACCTGCTGCCCGCGGCCGGACGCCGCGGGGTCGCCGTCCTCACCGGCGCCGGCACGGCGACGCTGAGCCTCTACGCCCTGCACGTGGCGATGCGCTCGGAGCACCTGCCGCCCACCGACGGGCCCGATAGCTTCCGGTGGCACGTGCTGGTGCTCGCCGCGCTGGGCGCGGGGCTGGTGGCGGCCGGACGGCGGGGGCCGCTCGAGGCGTTCGTCGGCGCCGCCGCCCGGGGGAGCGCGCTCGTGGTGCGGCAGGCATGGCCGGAGGGGGGCGCGGGGTACGCAGCCGCCATGGACTCCCACCACGACGACAAGCAGACCCCCGACGAGAGCAGCGGGGGCCAGGTCTCCGAGGTCAGCTCGATGGACGGCGCCGGCGAGGAGATCTCGCCGGGCGACGCCGTCGCGGGCGCCCCGGACCAGTCCGCGGGAGACGACCGCCCGCAGGAGGGGACGGCGGGCCCCGACGCGCCGCCGCGGCACGGCATCCCGGAAGAGTCCAACGAGTCCTCGAGGTGAGCCGGCGATGAGCGAGAACAGGCGGATCGTCAAGGCGCCGGTCGAGGACGTCTGGGCCGTGCTGAGCGACGGCTGGCTCTACCCGCTCTGGGTCGTCGGTGCGTCCCGGATGCGCAAGGTGGACGACGGGTGGCCGGCGGTCGGCACCCGCCTGCACCACTCCGTCGGCAGCTGGCCGCTGCTGATCGACGACACCACCAGCGTCGCCGAGGTGGAGGAGGGACGGCGGCTCGTGCTGACGGCCCGTGCCTGGCCCGCGGGCGAGGCGACGGTCGAGATCGAGCTGCACCCCGCCACCGGCACCTCCTCGCCGACCACCGAGGTGGTGATCCGCGAGGACGCCCGCAAGGGCCCGGCCAGGCTGATCCCGTCGGCGCTCCGGCAGCCCCCGCTGGTCTGGCGCAACACCGAGGCGCTGCGCCGCCTGGCGTACCTCGCCGAGCGCCGGCAGTAGTCTCGGCGTGGCGGAGAGGGAGGCCGGGGACGTGACGGAGGACGGGCGCACCACCACGGGGAGCGACGACGCGGGGTCGGCGGAGCGCTGGGACGCCGTGGTGGTCGGCGCGGGCCCCAACGGCCTGGTCGCGGCCAACCGGTTGGTCGACGCCGGCTGGTCGGTGCTGCTGCTCGAGGCGCAGCCGGGCGTGGGTGGCGCGGTGCGCAGCGACCGCGACGTGCACCCCGAGTTCGTCCACGACACGTTCAGCGCGTTCTACCCGCTCGCGGGCGTCTCGCCGACGATCACGTCGTTCGGCCTCGAGGACCACGGCCTCACGTGGCGCCACGCCCCGGCCGTCCTGGGCCACTTCGTGGGCGACCGCTGGGCGCTGCTGCACCGCGACCGCGAGGTGACCGCACGCAGTCTCGACGCGTTCGCCACCGGCGACGGGCAGGCGTGGCTGGAGCTCTGCGAGGAGTGGGACGCCGTGGGCGACCGGCTCGTCGACGGTCTGCTGTCGCCCTTCCCGCCCGTGCGCGCCGGTCTCGGCCTCGCGGCCCGCCTGCCGCGGGTCGGCGGGCTGGAGATGGTGCGGACCCTGCTCACGCCGGCCCTGGACCTCGCGCACCAGCGCTTCTCCGGTTCCGGCGCGCAGGTGCTCCTGGCCGGCAACGCCGGGCACGCCGACATCCCGCTGGACGCGCCCGGCTCGGGGCTGATGGCGCTGATGATGTCGATGATGGGTCAGACCGTGGGGTTCCCCGTCCCGGAGGGGGGTGCCGGCCGGCTCGCCAAGGCACTGCTGCACCGGTTCACCAGCAAGGGTGGCCGGGTCCGGACCTCCACCGAGGTGACTCGCGTCCTCGTGGAGGGCGGTCGGGTCACCGGGGTCGAGACGCGCGACGGCGACCGGCACGCGGCCGGCGCGGTCCTCGCCGACGTCGCGGTGCAGCACCTGTACGGGAGGATGGTGGCGCCCGAGCACCTGCCCGAGCGGGTGCGCCGCGGGATGCGCCGTTTCCAGATGGACCCGGGGACCGTGAAGGTCGACTGGGCGCTCTCCGGGCCGATCCCGTGGCGGACCGCCCCGGAGCACGCCCCGGGGACGGTGCACGTGGCCGACTCCGTGGAGGAGATGACCCGAGCGCTGACCCAGGTGCACTCGGGCGCGGTGCCGGCCCGCCCGTTCATGCTGACCGGGCAGATGACGACGAGCGACCCCACGAGGTCGCCGCGGGGCACCGAGTCGTTCTGGGCCTACACCCACGTGCCGCAGGTGGTCTCCACCGACGCGGGGGAGGACGGTCTCGTCGGCCGGTGGGACCACGACGAGAACGAGCGCTTCGCCGACCGGATGCAGGCGGAGATGGAGCGACTCGCCCCCGGCTTCGGGGACCTCGTCGCGGCCCGCCGGGTGCTCGGCCCGCACGAGATGGAGTCGCTCGACGCCAACCTCGTCGGCGGCGGGGTCGGCGGCGGCACGGCGCAGCTGCACCAGCAGCTGGTCTTCCGGCCGGTCCCGGGCCTCGGGCGCGCCGAGACGCCGGTCAAGGGGCTCTACCTGGCCTCGGCCTCGGCGCACCCCGGCGGCGGCGTCCACGGGGCCTGCGGCAACAACGCCGCCCGGGCCGCGCTCGCCCACGCCCGGGTGCGGCGGGCCCTGCCCTTCGGCCGCTGATCGACGGCGTCAGCAGGGGGTCTGCGGTGGATCGCAGCCACATGGTGACCGCGATCCACCGCAGACCCTCCAGCTCACCGGCAGGAGGCGACCGCGTCGGTGACGAGCGCCGCCGCATCGGGGTGCCGGGCGACGAGCTGGCGGCTGTGGTCGTCGGTGTCGACGGCGAGGTCGCGGGTGTCGCCGCCCTGCGCCTCGGCGAGGTCGAGGAGCCAGCGCGCGGCGTCGGCGACGCCGGCGTTCCCCGTCTCCCAGGCGACCCACGTCGCGGGCGGCAGGGAGGGCGCGGGGAAGGTGCCGTCGAGGGACCCCCTGTCGTCGGTCGCGGTGAGCACCGGCGAGACGGCGACGAGGGCGCAGACGGGCGGCTCCACCTGCCGCAGCGCGGACAGGGTGACCGGGCGGCTCACCCGCGCCGGCGCCACTCGATCGCCGGGCAGGTGTCCATCACCATCGGGACGCCGGCGCGCGTGGTGCGCTCGAAGGCGTCGTGGTCGACGACGCCGAGCTGGAACCACACCGCCTTCGCGCCGACCTGCACGGCCTCGTCGGCGAACTGCCCGGCCGCCTCGGAGCGGCGGAAGACGTCCACGACGTCGACGGGGAAGGGGATCTCGGCGAGCGAGGCGTAGCCCTGCTCGCCGAGCACGGTCGGGGCGTCGGGGTGGACCGGGACGATCCGCTTGCCCTTCTCCTGCAGCAGCGCGGCGATGGAGTACGCCGTCCGGGAACGGTCTCCGGAGAGACCGACCACGGCCCAGGTCTCGCAGTCGTCGAGCATGAAGTCGATGTGGGCGGGGTCGATCCACGGGACGGTCATGCCCCCGAATGTAGTCCGCCCGCCGCCGGCCGGGGCGGATCAGCGCGCGAGGTGGCGCTCCAGGGACCGGGCGAAGCCCGCGCCCATCACCTCGAGGGCGCCGTGCATCGCGGTCTGCACCACGGGGCGGGAGAGGCGGGGGAGCGGCAGGTCGACCGTGATGGCCAGGTCGATCGCGAGGGCGGTGCCGCCGGGAGTGTCCGCGAGCGCGTAGTGCCCGTCCACGCCCGCTCGCTCGGGCCCCCGGGGTGCGTGCTCGAAGGTGATGGTGTCGTGGGGCTCGAAGGTCATCAGCTCGGTGAAGTGGAGGTCGTAGTGCCGGCCGAGCACGGGGATCCGGCTCAGCGACCAGCGCCAGTGGTCGCCGTCGGCGGCGATGCCGGAGACCATCGGCGTCATCCCGGCGACCAGGGCGGGGTCGACCAGCACGTCCCAGACCCGTCGACGGTCGTGCCGGACCACGGCCTCGGACGTCTTGCGTGCGGTGAACTCGGTCAACTCATCCCCCTGGGGCGGGCCGGGTACGGGAGCCGCGGGCCGCGCACCGCGCCGCCCGCCTGACCGACCCCGTACCCAGGAGGAGCCCGGATGAGCCACGAGACCCCCGACCGCGAGCGCGTGCTCGAGATCGCCCGGGACGCCCGGATCGCGATGCTGACCAGCACCAGCGCGGACGGCGACCTGCACGCGCGCCCGATGACGCCGCAGCGGGTCGACGACGACGCGTCGATCTGGTTCCTGGTCGCCGCCGACACCGACCAGGCGCGCGACGTCGGAGCCCGGCCGCAGGTCAACGTGTCGTTCGCCGAGAGCGGGGCGTGGCTCTCCGTCGCCGGTCACGGCGAGCTGCTCGACGACCGGGACCGGATCGAGGAGTTCTGGTCCAGCGCCTCCGAGGCGTGGTTCCCCGAGGGCCCCGACGACCCGGGCTGCGGGTGCTGCGCGTCCGCGGGGTCTCGGCGGAGTACTGGGCCGCCCCCGGCGGCCGGGTGGCCACCCTGATCTCCTTCGTCAAGGCGAAGGCGACCGGCGACACCCTGGACGCCGAGAACGAGGAGGTCGGCCTCTAGGGAGGTCGGCGTCGGCCGCCGGCGCGGCCCCCGCTCAGGCGTCGACGACGATGCTGATGATGAGGGGGCTGCGCCGGAACTTCTTGTGCGACCAGCGACCCACCTCACGGGTGATCATGTGCTCCAGCTGCTGCGGGTCGCCGATGCCCTCCGCGGCCGCCCGGGCCAGGGTCTTCTGCACGACCGGCACGGCCTCGGAGAAGGTCTGCTCGTCGTGGACGAAGCCCCGGATCAGGAACTCGGGCGGCTCGGCCAGGGCGCCGGTGTCGGCGTCGACGAGCGCCAGCACGGTGACCACGCCCTCCTCGGCGAGGGTGCGCCGGTCCTTGAGCGTCGCCTCGGTGGCGCCGCCGACCGTCTGCCCGTCGACGTAGACGTTGCCCGCCGGGACCTTGCCCGTGATCTTCGCGCGGCCCCTGACGAGGTCGACGACGACGCCGTCCTCGGCGATCACGACGCGCTCGGGGTCGATGCCGGTGCGGATCGCCAGGTCGGCGTTGGCCTGCAGGTGGCGCCACTCGCCATGGATCGGCATGACGTGCTTCGGCTTGACGATGTTGTAGCAGTAGACCAGCTCGCCGGCGCTGGCGTGGCCCGAGACGTGCACCTTGGCGTTGCCCTTGTGCACGACCTTGGCGCCCCACCGGGTCAAGCCGTTGATCACGTTGGAGATCGCGTTCTCGTTGCCCGGGATGACCGAGCTGGCCATCAGCACGGTGTCGCCCGCGCCGATTCGGATCTTGTGCTCCCGGTTGGCCATCCGCGAGAGCGCGGCGAGCGGCTCGCCCTGGGAGCCGGTGCAAACGATGGCGACCTTGCGCGGGTTCATCTTCTCGAGCTGCTCGAAGCCGACCACGAGGTCCTCGGGGTAGGTCAGGTAGCCCAGGTCGCGGGCCACCCCCATGTTGCGGACCATGGAGCGGCCGACGAAGGCCACCTTGCGCCCGTGCTCCTGCGCGGCGTCGAGCACCTGCTGGATCCGGTGCACGTGGCTGGCGAAGCTCGACACGATGACCCGGCGCGGCGCGGTCCGGAAGACCTGCTCGATGGCCGGCGACAGCTCGCGCTCCGACATGGTGAAGCCGGGGACCTCGGCGTTGGTGGAGTCGGTCATGAAGACGTCGACCCCCTCCTCGCCGAGGCGGGCGAAGCCCCGCAGGTCGGTGATCCGGTCGTCGAGGGGGAACTGGTCCATCTTGAAGTCGCCGGTGTTGAGGACCAGGCCGGCGGAGGTGCGGATCGCGACGGCCAGGCCGTCGGGGATCGAGTGGTTGACGGCGAGGAACTCGAGGTCGAAGGGGCCGCGCTGGATCCGGTCGCCCTCCTTGACGGCGTCCAGGACCGGCTTGATCCGGTGCTCCTTGAGCTTGGCCTCGATGAGCGCGAGGGTCAGCGTCGAGCCGATCACGGGGATGTCCGCCCGCTCCCGGAGCAGGTAGGGGACGCCGCCGATGTGGTCCTCGTGGCCGTGGGTGAGGACGATCGCCTCGATCTTGTCGAGACGGTCCCGGATCCACGTGAAGTCGGGGAGGATCACGTCGATGCCGGGCTGGTGCTCCTCGGGGAAGAGCACGCCGCAGTCGACGACGAGCAGCCTGCCGCGGTGCTCGAAGACGGTCATGTTGCGACCGATCTCGCCGAGGCCGCCGAGGCCGATGATGCGCAGCCCGTCCTTGGGGAGTCGCGGGGGCAGCTTCAGCTCGGGATGGGGGTGGCTCACGACGTCACGCTAGCCCAGCCGTCGGCCGGACGCCGTACTGGCCCTCGCCGCGGTGCGCGGGATGCGCGCTTCGGCTGCGCGCCGCGGCCGGCTTCCAGATACTGCGGGTACGCCTGCCGCCGACCCCGCGGAACCCATGCTCTCGCTCACCTACATCAGCACCGCCACCCGTCCGCTCGACGACGACGAGCTGTCGTCGCTGCTCGCCGCGACGCGGGAGCGCAACGCTGAGGCCGGTCTCACGGGGATGCTGCTGCACGCCGACGGCCACTTCCTCCAGACGCTGGAGGGGGAGACCGCGGTGGTGGAGGCCGCGTTCGAGCGGATCCGGGTGGACCGCCGGCACCGCAACGTCGACGTGGCGCTGCGCGAGGAGCTCGGCGAGCGACGGTTCCCCGACTGGTCGATGGGGTTCCGGTCCGTCGACGGCGACGCGCTGTCGTCGCTGCCCGGCTTCACCCACTACCTCGACGGGGGTTCCGTCGCCGCGCTCGACGGGCCGGGGCACGCCGGCGTCTTTCACCGGGTCTTCCGCGACTCCATGCGCTGAGGGCCGGGGTCGGGCGCGGGGCTCAGGCGCTGCGGACCAGGAGCAGGGCGAGGTCGTCGGCGAGCTCGTCGCCGTGGAAGGCCCGCACGGCCTCGCTGACCCGCGCCGCCAGCTCGTCGACCGGCAGGCGGGCGTGCTCGACGAGCACCCGGGCGAGACGTTCGGTGCCGAACATCTCGTCGTCCTGCCGGGCCTCCACGATCCCGTCGGTGAAGGCGCAGAGCAGCTCGCCCGGCTCCAGGGCGAGGGCGACGTCGTGCAGCTCGGGGGAGTCGAGCAGGGCCAGGGCGGTGCCGGCCGAGCCGACCTCCTCCACCCGGCCGTCGCGCCGCAGCACCAGGGGCGGGTGGTGGCCGGCCAGCGCCAGCACGACGAGGGTGCCTCCCTCGGTGGGGCGCAGGTGGCCGAGGACCAGGGTGCAGTGCCGCTCGACGTCGACCTGGCCGAGCAGCGTGCGGTTGACCTCGGCGAGCGTGTCGGCGGGGGAGCGGTCGGCGCGCGCGAAGGCGCGGAGGGTGTAGCGAGTCGCGGCGCTCACCGTGGCGGCGGCCGCCCCCTTGCCGCTGACGTCCCCCAGCACGAACGCCCACGACGGGCCGCCCGGCCCGGACCCGTCGAGCTCGAAGACGTCGAGGAAGTCGCCGCCGACCTCGCTGCCGTCGCCGGCCGGCTCGTAGCGGCTCGCCAGCTCGGTGCCGGCCACCTCGGGCAGGCGCGGCGGCACCATGCTGGCCTGCAGCTGCGCCGCGATCCGCGACTTCTCCGACAGCACGCGCTGCAGGCGCTCGCGGTCCCGGACCCGCTGGGTGACCTCCCCGAGCACGACCAGCTGCCCGGCCGTGCGGCCCGAGTCGTCGGTCAGGGTGCTCCGGGAGACGTCGAAGACCCGGTCCCCGGCCCCCGGCGGGACGTCGTCGAGCACCATCTCGCCGGTCGCCCCGGTGCCGGCGGCCTCGGGCAGCACGTCCTCGAGGTGGCGGCCCACCAGCGTCGAGCGCCGGCCCGAGGCGAGGGCGGCGGCCGCCGGGTTGACGTCGACGATCCGGCCGAAGGCGTCCAGCACGAAGACGCCGTCGGCCATGCTGTCGACCACGGCGCCGCGGGCGAGCGGGGCGAGGTCGACCAGTCGCTCGTGGAAGAGCCCCCACACCAGCAGGCCGCCCGCGACGATGAAGGCGAACGGCGTGAGGTCCATCCGGGCGAACCAGCCGACCTGCAGGTTGTGCAGCAGGTTGGCGGCCCAGGGCAGCACGGCGCTGGCCAGCAGCAGCCACGCCATCCGCCGGTAGGTGCGCGCGAGGCGGACCATGCTGGCGACGAAGAGCACGGTCGCGGCGACGAGGATCAGGTTGTTGTAGACGAGGACCACCCAGAAGACGGGCCCGGTCTGCACGACGGGCAGCTCGTCGGCCGAGGTGGTCTCGGGGTAGTAGCGGACCAGGTCGTGGGTCGCGGGGACGACCAGGAGGGTGAGGACGACGACCGGCTCGACCGCCAGCAGCGCGAGGAGGCGACGGGTGACGAACCGGCCGCGCCCCGTGTACTGCAGGACGAACGTCAGCCACGCCGGCGCCAGCGCCTGCACGCCGACGTACTTGACGATGCCCCAAACGGTCTTGTCCGCCACGTCGTCGACGGTGAGCTCGACGGCGTAGGCCAGTCCCCAGACGGCCACGGAGACCAGCACTGCTGCGAGGCTCCACCCCAGCCGCGACTCGCGGCGCCACGCCACCCAGGCCGCGAGGGCGGCCATGGTGAGGCCGGCCCCGGCCATCAGCGTGGCGAGGACGAGGGTGAGCACGCCGCCATCCTTCCGCACCCGGGGCCGCTCCGCGCGGCTTCGCGCGACACGCGGGCAGCCCGATTCGTGGACGACCCGTCAACACGCGTGCGTCAGGCGCGCCCCCTCACCCCACGCCGGGGACGATGCGCAGGTCGCGGACGGCACCGCCGTCCAGGGCGGCCAGGGCCGCTTGGTAGGCGGGGGAGTCGTGCGCGGCGACGGCGGCCTCGACGGAGTCGAACTCGATGAGCACGGTCCGCGTCGCCTCGCCGGCCTCGTAGACCTGCTCGGGCATGCCGCGGACGAGGAAGCGGCCGCCCGCCGACTCCAGCGCGGGGAGGGCGAGCCGGGCGTACGCCGCCAGCTTCTCCTCGTCCGTCGTCTCCCGGTAGAGGCTGATCCAGTAGGCGCTCATGGGCCCATCCTCCTCCGGCCGCGCGCCGGGCCGCCCGCGCCGGTCACCCCTCGGGCAGTGCCACCGGGTCGCCGACCCGCACCCGGCCGGGGCGGAGCACCTCCGCGTCCACGCCGAGCGCGAGGGGGTGGTCGCTGCGCCCCCGCGCGGCGAGGGCCCTGAGCAGGGACAGGTCGCGCCGGCCCGAGACGGGGTCGACCTCCACCACGGCGCAGCGGTCGACCGGGCCCAGCACCCGCAGCTCTGCGGCGCCGACGTGCAGCCGGCGCCCGGCCCACGCCTGGTCGACGTCGGGGGCGGCGCCGGGGCCGTCGTCGACCACCAGCGTGGCGCGGAACCGGGCAGGGTCGACGGCGGCACCCACCGCGCGGGAGAGCGCGGCGAGCGAGGAGCGGGTGACCAGCGAGACCGGAGCGTCGAAGACGACGACACCGGGGGCGCAGCGGGCCAGGACGACGTCGCGGCCCAGGAGGCGCGCGTACGCCGCCGCCCACGGTCCGGCCACGGGCTCGACCGCCGCGGGGCGCCCCCAGTAGTCGACGACGAGCCGCTCGCCGGTCGGCGCCGGCTCCCCCTCGACGACGAGGCCGCCGGGCAGGCGGGTGACCAGCCGCTCCCCGTCCCACTCCGCCTCGGTGCCCAGCAGCGCGGGGTGCTCGACGGTCCGCAGGCAGCGGGCCGCGACGGGGTCGACGAGGCAGAACGCACGGTCGCCCGCCGGCCCGGCTGCGTCGAGCAGCACGGACCGGCGGGCGAGGTGCCGGGCCCCCTTGAGGGGGGTCAGGCCGAGCCGGGAGACGTGCACGCCACCAGCCTCGCAGGCGAGCGGCGTGCGCGTCGTGGTCGGGCCGTGGTCACGGCCGGGGTCGCGGCCGTGACCACGGCCGGGGTCACGGGCGGTCGAGCCCGAAGGTGTAGGAGCCGCTCCCCGAGGCCGAGACGACCCGCCAGGAGTAGTAGCCCGCGGTGCCGGAGTAGGTGACGCTCTCGTCGGGCGCGGCGGTGATGCCCCGGGCCACGGTGGACCACGAGAAGCCGTTCCACCGCTGCAGGTAGAGGTCGAAGTCGACCCCGGCCGGCCCGTCGAGGCAGCCGACGTGGGTCCCGGCGGCCGAGTAGTAGTTGCCGCTGGTGCCCGGGTACCGGTCGGAGTCGCCGCTGCCGCTCAGCGAGCCGGTGAACCGCTCCGGCAGGTTGCAGCCCGTCGGCGTCGGCGTGGGCGTCGGCGTCGGCGTGGGGGTCGGCGTGGGGCTGGGTGCCGCCGGTGCCGACGTAGAGCAGCCGGTTGGGGGAGCCGGAGCCGGGGTTGGTCACGACGCCCGTGGTGGCCGCGGAGACGATCGCGTTGTTGACCGTGGCGGAGGAGGCGCTGCGGTTGCCCTGCAGGTAGAGCGCCGCCGCCCCGGCGACGTGCGGGGCCGCCATCGAGGTGCCGCTGATGGTGTTGGTGGCCGAGTCGCTGGTGTGCCAGGCCGAGGTGATGCTGGAGCCCGGCGCGAAGAGGTCGAGGCAGCTGCCGATGTTGCTGAAGCTCGACCGGGCGTCGGTCTGCGTCGACGAGCCCACGGTGAGGGCGTCGGTGACCCGGGAGGGCGAGCCGTTGCAGGCGTTGGCGCCGGAGTCGTTGCCGGCGGCCAGCGCGTAGGTGACGCCGTCGGCGATCGAGTTGCGGACCGCGGTGTCCAGCGCGGTGGAGGCGCCGCCGCCGAGGCTCATGTTGGCGACCGCCGGGGCCCCCGCGGCGTGGTTGCTGGTCACCCAGTCGACGCCGGCGATCACCCCGGAGTTGCTGCCGCTGCCGTTGCAGTCGAGGACGCGGACGGCGACGAGCGAGACGTCCTGGGCGACGCCGTACGTCTCGCCGCCGATGGTGCCGGCGACGTGCGTGCCGTGGCCGTTGCAGTCGGTGGTGCCGCGCCCGTCGTTGATGGCGGTGTAGCCCGAGCGAACCCGGCCGCTGAGCTCGGCGTGGCTGGCGCGGATGCCGGTGTCGATGACGTACGCCGTCACGCCGGAGCCCGAGGTGCCGTAGGTGTAGGAGTTGTTGAGCGGGAGCGCCCGCTGGTCGATCCGGTCGATGCCCCACGTGGCGGGGGTCTGCGTCTCGGAGATGCTGACCGGGAGGTCCGGCTCGATGTAGGCGACGCGCGGGTCGGCGCGCAGGGTCTCCAGCGCCTTCGCGTTGAGGCGGCCGGCGAAGCCGTCGAGCGCCCGGCTGAAGGTGTGGGTGACCTTGGCGCCCTGGCCGCGCACCTTGGTGCTGAGGTTCTCGACCTTGGTCGCCGAGACGCCCTGGTCCATGACGACGATGTAGCGGTCGTCGGCGGCCTCGCCGAGGACGGGCGCGAGACCGTCCTCGCCGGCGGCGGGGACCTCCGGGGCGGCGGGCAGCCCGGGGGCGGCGGCCGGTGCGGGCAGCCCGGGGGCGGCCGGGTCGGGGGCGGCCGTGGCGCCGAGCGGCGCCAGCGCGAGGCCGACCCCGGTGGCGAGGGCGACCACGCCGAGGGGGAGGCGGGTGTGACGTGCGGACATTCTGGATCCTTCCCGAGAAAGACGGACGCGCTGAGCGTCGTCGCAGTCGTCGGGCGGCCACAAGGCCCCGGGGGGCGTTAACAGTTAACTGGGTGCCTCGCCGACGTCGCCGACGTCGTCCGCCTCGTCGTCGTCCCAGGACCAGGCGATCCCCGCGGTGCTGAGGCCCGACCCGACGAGGTGGACCCGGTGCGCCGGGTCGAGGGCGAGCGGGACCTGCTCGTCGGGCTCGCCCATCGTCGAGCAGGAGGTGGGCAGGGCCCGGGCCGCGAACTCGACCTCGAGCAGGTAGTCGGTGGTGGGGGTGCGGAACTTGCGCCCGTACGCCGACTCCAGCGGCCCGTGGTCGGGGGAGGCGAGCTCGTACTCCAGCACCACGGTCTCGCCGCGCAGCAGCGGCCGCAGGAAGAGCAGCTCGGACCCGACCACCCCGCGTTCGGCGTCGCTGGCGGTGCGGCCCAGGGTGCAGCCGCGCAGCGCGCGGATGCGGGGCGGGGTGGCCGCGGTGTCGTCGTGGAAGTGGAGCACCACCCTGCGGTCGGGCCCGTCGCCGCGAGCCCGCAGCACCTGGCGCACCACGAGGGAGGACTGGCGACGGTCGGCGCCGACGACGAGCCGGTCGTGGACGCTGAGCCGGTCGAGCTCGGTGTCCCAGGTCGCGTCGAGCCGGGCCAGCACCCGTTCGTGGCGGGAGCCGGGCCACAGGGCGTCGAGGTCGACGACGGGCGCGCGGCGGCGCCGGGTATGGGTGACGCCCAGCGAGGCGTGCAGGGTGCCCGGCGGCACCTCGAGCACCCGCTCGAGGTGGGGGAGCGCGGCCAGCGAGCTCTTCCGCTCGGGGCGGCTGCGGCCGGACTGCCAGTAGCTCAGCGTGGCCACGCTGAGGGAGACGCCCCGCTGGGCGAGGTGGTCGCGGATCCGCTCGAGCCCGAGCCCGCGGCGCTCGATGGCGTCGCGGAGCACGTCGGCGAAGCCGGCTGCCGGGGCGGACACCCGGCCCATTCAAGACCGCGCCCGCGGGAGTGGCAAACCCCCGGGTCGGGCCTCAGGCGAACAGGGAGCGGTAGTGGTCGCCCTGGGCGGGGTGGTAGTCGTCGAAGTCGACCGCGGCAACGTCGCCCCCGGTCTCGGCGGCGACGAGACGGTCCAGGTAGTACTCCCACCCGGGTCCGACGCCCGCGGCCGTCTCGGCGTCGGATACGAACTGGCTGAAGGTCAGGGTGGTGCTGCCGTCGTGCTCGTCCAGCTCGAGCAGGAGGTGCCAGCCCTCCTCCCCGCCCTCGGCCCCGGCGGTCAGCTCGAGCAGCCGCGGGGGCTCGCAGGCCAGGATCGTGAACGTCTGCGGACGCACGTCGTCGCCCTCGGCGTTCATGAGGAGCGCCACCGACCCCGTGGCGGGGTCGCCGGTCCACGTCCCGATCCAGCGGGCGAGCCGCTCCGACTCGGTGACCGCGGCCCACACGGCCTCGACGGGCGCGGCGAAGGTGCGCTCGAGGACGAGGCGGTCCTGCTCGCCGCGCGTGCCGCGGCGTCCGGTGGGGCGGGGGCTCATGCGGTCTCCTCGGTGAGGTCGGCGGGTGGTGCTGCGCGGTGGTCCCGCACGGTGCGTCGCACCTCGAGGTCGAGGCCGTCGAGGGCGGAGGCGTCGAAGGGCGGTCGCGGCGCCAGCTCGTCGAGCAGGCGGCTGAGCGGCTGCAGGCCCGCCGTCCGCAGGGCGTAGTGGCGCTCCCGACCGTGCGTCCGGGCCTCCACCAGCCCGCTGTCGGCCAGCACCCGGAGGTGCCTGCTGACCGCCGGGCGGCTGATGGGGTGGGCGGCCGCCAGGTCGACGACCCGCGCGGGAGCGGCAGCCAGGGTCCGCAGCAGCGCCCGGCGCACCGGGTCGGCGAGGGCGTGGAACGGGTCCGTCACCCCACATTGGTAACGCTGCGGTTACCTTTCTGTCAAGTGTCCGGCGATCTCGCGGAGGGCGGGGAGGAGCTCCTCCATCGGTCGGGTGGTCCGCAGCACGACCAGGGAGGCCTCGCCCCCGGCCGCGTCCCCGCCGTCGCCCGGGCCGCGTCGCGTGCCGTGCAGGCGGAGCACCTCGGCCATCGCGTCGCGGAACTCCGCCTCGGCGGCCGCCCGGTCGATCCGGCCGCGCAACCAGCGGCGGAGCACGTGGTTGTGCGCGGTCACCACGGCGTTGGCCATCAGCTCGGCGCGCAGGTCGCTGCCCGGCGCGTCGCCGAGCCAGGCGTGGACGAAGGTGCGGAAGGCCTGCTGGTACTGCCGCTGGCTGGCGATCTCGCGGGCCCGCAGGGCGGGGACGCTCCGGGTGAGCCGGTAGCGGATCCGGGCCCGCTCGCCCTCGTCGAGGTAGTGCTGCAGGACCAGCCGGGCCGCCTCGACGACGGCCACGGGGGCGGTGTCGTCGGTCGCGGTCGCGAGCCGGTCGCGCACGGTCCCGAGCACCTCCGCGTGGTCGGGGAAGATCACGTCCTCCTTGGAGCGGAACGCCCGGAAGAAGGTGGTGCGGCCCACCCCGGCCCGCTCGGCGACGTCGTCGACGGTGGTCTCCTCGAAGCCGCGCTCGTCGAAGAGCGCGAAGGCGGCCTCCACCAGGCGTTCGCGACTGCGGCTCATCCGTGCTCCCGGGGGTCGTGGGGTGTGGCTGGTTTGGGTGACTGATCGGTACTGAGTACCGTAGGGACGGTATCGAGTGCCTCTGCGGTTCCGCTGCTGGCGCTCACCGTACGGTCGCGACCCGAGAGAAGGACACATGAGCAACCCCGACTTCGACACCTACCGGCTCTCCGAGGACCACGAGGAGCTGCGCGCGGCCGTGCGCGAGGTCGCGGAGGCCAGGATCGCGCCGTACGCGGCCGAGGTCGACGCCGAGATGCGCTACCCCCAGGAGGCGCACGACGCCCTCGTCGCCTCCGACTTCTTCGCCCCGCACGTGCCGGAGGAGTACGACGGCGTGGGCGCCGACGCGCTCGCCACCTGCCTGGTCATCGAGGAGGTCGCCCGCGTCGACGCCTCGGCCTCGCTCATCCCGGCCGTCAACAAGCTCGGCTCGATGCCGCTGATCCTCGGCGGGGACGACGACCTGAAGAAGCGGTACCTCACGCCCCTGGCCCAGGGCCACGCCGGCTTCTCCTACGGCCTCTCGGAGCGCGACGCCGGCTCCGACACCGCCTCGATGCGGACCCGCGCCCGGCTCGACGGCGACCACTGGGTGCTCAACGGCCAGAAGTCGTGGATCACCAACGCCGGCGTCTCGGAGTACTACACCGTCCTCGCCGTCACCGACCCCGACGGCGCCCGCGGCAACAACGTCAGCGCCTTCGTCGTCGAGAAGACCGACGAGGGCTTCACCTTCGGCGAGAAGGAGCGCAAGCTCGGGATCAAGGGCTCGCCCACCCGCGAGCTGCTGCTCGACGACGTGCGGATCCCCGCCGACCGGGTGATCGGCGAGCCCGGCAGCGGCCTCAAGCTGGCGCTGCGCACCCTCGACCACACCCGCGTCACCATCGGCGCCCAGGCCGTCGGCATCGCCCAGGGGGCGCTCGACTTCGCGGTCGGCTACGTCAAGGAGCGCAAGCAGTTCGGCAAGCACATCGCCGACTTCCAGGGCATCCAGTTCATGCTCGCCGACATGGCGATGAAGCTCGAGGCCGCCCGCCAGATGGTCTACGTCGCCGCCGCCAAGTCGGAGCGCGACGACGCCGACCTCGGCTTCTTCGGCGCCGCCGCGAAGTGCTTCGCCTCCGACGTGGCGATGGAGATCACCACCGACGCGGTCCAGCTGCTCGGCGGCTACGGCTACACCCAGGACTTCCCGGTGGAGCGGATGATGCGCGACGCCAAGATCACCCAGATCTACGAGGGCACCAACCAGGTGCAGCGGATCGTGATGGCACGGCAGCTCCTTGCAGGGGTTCAGTCGACGCTCTGACCTGCGAGTTCTCCGAAAGCTGGGCGTCGATTGCACGGTCATTGTGCCCTCGCCGAGCGGGCTTGCAGTCATGGTGACTCGGCACCTGGTGTGCGTGCGATGGCACCGGGCAGCACGGGCTGTGTGTCGCTTGTGTGACGGCGCGACCGGCCCAGTAGTCACGGCGACGGGAGTCAGCCGTCCGGTTGCTTGAGCCCGCGTGAAGCTGCGGTAGCTACTTCAAGGGCGCCCGAGGCGGCGAGGAGAGCACCGCTGATGGCGCTGCCCGGTGGTCGGTGTGAAGCCGCCGGTGGTCAGCTGAGGGAAGGCAGCTGGGGGAGTGGCCGGGCGCAGAGCTCGTCTGCCTCGTCGGCGTCGATTCCGAGGGCTCGCAGGACGCGGGCGGTGAACCTGTCGGAGACGTCGCCGTCGTCGACGTGGGGGTTCTGGTCGAGCATCTGGAGGAGCCCGAGGAGCGCGCCGCCGGCGGCCATGAGGCCCAGGTCGACGTCCTCGAGCAGGAGCAGGACTTCCCACGCTACGTGGAGGCGTTCTCCCGCGAGAAGATCCGCCCCGTGGCGCCCCCAACCAAGGACGTGGTGAGCGACACGGACGTCGTCGCGGCGCACGATCGGTGCTGAAGGTCATCAGCCGCGAGAGCCCCGTCACCGCCGACGAGGGCACCGCGTTCCTCGTCGCTCCCCACCGGATGATGACCGCCGCCCACGTCGTCGACGACACACGCGGCATCACCGTGAAGGCCGGGGACGACACGCTCCCCGTGACGGTCGTGTACTGCGACCCGCTCCATGACGTTGCCGTCCTGGACGTTCCCGGGGTCACCTGTGACGTGCTGTCGTTCGCCGACGCGGCCAGAGGCCAGGCTGCGGTGAGCATCGGCTACCCCAACGACCGGCCGCTGACCCTGCGGCCCGCACGGGTACTGTGAGCGCCTCACCTGGCTGGCGGCGAATATCTGGGGCGAGGGCCGCTACGAGAACGACGCCCTCGTCATCCGGGGGGTGGTGCGTGGTGGAAATTCCGGAGGTCCGCTCGTCGACGTGGACGGCCACGTCCTGGGCGTCATCGTGGCGTCCTAGCGCGCAGACGCCGACACCGGCTACGTCCTCAGCGGGAGCGAAGTCGCCCCGGCGCTGCGCGCACGACCGCTGACGAGGTCACCACATGCCAGCGATGACCACTGGCTCGGGGCACCCCACCGCTCCGAGGGGTCAGGCCTGCAACCCGACGCCGACCCGCCGCCGACCGACGCCTACCCTCCGCAGCACTGCCGCACACACAGGAGCCTCAGATGCCTGAACTCGAGCCGTCGAACCCCACCGACCTCGACCACGAAGTCGCCCCCGACGGGCCTGCAGACGGAGCTGAGCCAGAGGCGCCCGGCACGACGCCCACCAGAAACGCCCCTGATCTCGCGGACCTCGCCGACCTCGCCGACCTCGCTGACGCCAGCGACTCACACCCCGTTCCGAACGCAGGTCAAGGCTCGCGTCTCGAAGCCCAGGGCATCTCCGTGCGTCGGCGTCGAGCATGGCTGCTGCCGCCCACCACGTTGCACGTGCTCGCCGGTGAGGTGAGCCTCGCCGTGGGCGAACCAGACGACCGCCACACGTTCCTCGCCTTGGCGATGGCCGGCCGGCTCAGCGGACACGAAGGCAGGACACTCATCGACGGCGTGGCCGACACCCGCCGGCTACAGCGACTGGTGTCCCTGGTCGACGTCGTCGGAGTCACTGCTCCCGAGCCCGTACTCCCCGTGCGGGCCGTCGTCGGTGAAGAGCTCGCGATGAGCGGACGACGGGCCTGGTCGCGCAACGTCGCCGACTGGCTCGAGGCCACACAGCTTCGGGTCGACGGCGATGACCTCATCGGCGACCTGGAACCGGTCGCACGGGTCCGGCTCCTGACCGAGCTCGCCCTGTTGCGCGAACCAAGCTTCCTCGTCCTCGCCCTCCCCGAGCGGTTCGGCGCCCTGCCGGCAGGCTGGTGGCAGGTCGCTCAGGACGCCGCCCGTCGCGGACCGGGCGTGCTCGTCACCGCCAGCCCAACAGCCGCGGCCCACCTGCCCGGCGCGGCGAACCAATTCCCCATCGGCGCTCAAACCGCCCCAGCGGCTTCGGCCCCGACCGAGAAGGAGGCGTCGTCGTGACGTCGTTCCGCATGGCACTCAACGAGCTCCGCCGCATCCTCGCCGGTCGACTCCCCAAGGCTGCGGTCGTCGCGCTGGTCCTCGTCCCGACGATGTACGCCGGGCTCTACCTGTGGGCGAACTTCGACCCCTACGGGAACCTCAACCAGGTCCCAGCCGCGCTGGTCATCGACGATGAGCCGGCCACGCTGCCCGACGGCACGAACCTGGAGGCGGGCCGACAGGTCGGCGACGACCTCCTCGACCGCAACGACTTCGACTGGGACCAGGTGTCCATGTCGGAAGCCGAGACGGGTGTCGAGGACGGCACCTACGACTTCGCGCTGCACATCCCGGCCGGGTTCTCGGCCTCGTTGGCCAGCACCGCGGCGCTGGACCCCGAACGAGCCCGGTTGTCCCTGCTGACCAACGACGCGAACTCGTACCTGTCGACCACCATCGCCGGCACCGTCACCGACCGCGTGCGGGACGCGTTGGCCCGCCAGGTCGGCACCGAGGCCGCGACCGCGTTTCTCACCGGCTTCGGCGACATCCGCACCCAGCTGACTTCAGCCGCCGACGGCGCCGGCCAGCTCGCTGACGGGCTCAACGAGGCCAACACCGGCGCCACCAGGCTCGCCGACGGCGCCACCAAGCTCGACACCGGCGCCGGAGAACTCTCCGACGGGCTCGACCAGCTCGTGTCCGGGACCGCATCGCTCCCACAGCAGACCCGCAAGCTCGCCCAAGGGGCGCGGCAGGTCGCCGACGCCAACGAGCAGATCGCCGGCGTCGGTGACGAAGCCGCTAGGGCAGCCACCGCGATCGACCAAGCCCGCGCCCGACACCGCCGAGAGCTCGTGCAACGCATGCAGGCGGCAGGGCTCACCGCCTCCGAACGCCGAGCCGTCCTCGCCGTGTTCGACGACCTCGGCACCTCCATCACCGAAGGCACCCAGAAAGTCCGCGCCACCTCCGCCAAGCTCGACCAGCTCGCCAGTGGCGCCGACCAGGTCGCCGACGGCAACGAGGCCCTCGCCGCCAACGTGCCGACCCTCGTCGACGGCATCACTCAGGCCCACGGCGGCGCCACCCGCCTGCAGAGGGGCGCCGGGCAGCTCGCCGACGGCGCCACGCAGCTCCAGAAGGGCACGGCGAAGCTGGCCAAGGGCGCCAGGAAGCTCGAGCGCGGTCTCACCAAGGGCGTCGAACAGGTTCCTGACGTCGACGACACCACCCGGGACAAGCTCGCGCAGGTTCTCGGCGACCCGGTGAAGGTGTCCTCACGCTCCGATGCGACCGCAGGCACCTACGGCGCCGGCCTCGCCCCGTTCTTCCTCAGCCTCGCCGCGTGGATCGGCGGCTACGTGCTGTTCCTGCTCGTACGCCCTCTCTCGCCGCGCGCTCTGGCCAACGACCAGCACCCCGCCCGCATCGCGCTCGGCGGGTGGATGGCCCCCGCACTCCTCGGACTGGTCCAGATGGCCGTCATGTCGCTGGTCGTGTTCGGTGCGCTCGACATCCGGCCAGCGAACATGCCAGGCGCACTCGCGTTCCTGCTCCTCAGCTCGGCCGTGTTCGTGTCCATCGTGCACGCCCTGTCCGCGTGGTTCGGGAAGGCCGGCCAGTTCCTCGGCCTCGTACTCATGGTGCTCCAGCTCATCACGGCCGGCGGCACCTTCCCGTGGCAGACCCTGCCCGCGGCTCTGCATCCGGTCCACCACGCGCTGCCGATGACCTACGCCGTCGACGGCCTGCGACAGCTCATCTACGGCGGACTGCACACGCGTGTCTTGAGCGACGTCGCCGTCCTGCTCGCCTGGCTGCTCGGAGCCCTTCTGCTGACGAGTTTCGCGGCACGGCGTCAGCGCGTCTGGGCCCCCAAGGTCGTCAGTCCTGAGCTGCAGATGTAGGCGACCCAGGGCAAGGAGTAGAGACTGGGCGCCAGATGGCGGTTGAAAGCACCCGTCGGCACACCCTGTGTGTCAGACGCGTGTCGCGATGCGCGCTTTCACGGAGGTGAGGTCTTGCCCCCAAGCCCGGACGAGAACTCGTCTAGTGCGGAGACCTCGTCGCCGGTCAACCGGAGGGCCGCTCCGTCGAGGAGAGCGGGCAGCTGACCGACGTTGCGGGCGCTGGCGGTGGGCGCGGTGACCTGCGGCTTTGGTCAGCCGGGTGTTTGCGCAGGTGAGAGCGGGTGTGTGTCAGTGGCTTCCAAGATCACCCAGATCTACGAGGGCACCAACCAGGTCCAGCGCATCGTGATGGCACGGCAGCTCCTTGCAGGGATTCAGTCACAGCTCTGACCTGCGGGTTTGCGGTCCAAAGCGGCGATTCCTGTGGCCATGGTGCCAGACAGGCGCGACGTGACAATGGCCGAGTTCGGCATCTTCAAGCACCGAGACGCACCCGTCCGCACGGTCTGTGTGTCGCTTGTGTGACACGTCCGCGACCGTGATCCTGCTCGACGACGAGCACGAGCGCCGGCCGGCCGCCGTTCCGGCGGATCGGCATGTGAGGACGGCGACTGGGTACGGTGTTGCTGATGCGCGCGCACAAGACGATGTCCTTGGAGCGGCCCCATGGGTGGCTGGTTGCGTGCGTGATGGCCTCGCTCTTCGTCCTGATGGGGGCCTCCGGCGATGACGTGTTCGCGCGCCATGTCGGCATGTCGGCCTCCGGGTCCGCGACGTCCGGCACCGCCCCTGGGGCCGACAGCCTGACCGTGCCGACGGACCCCCGGCTGGCCGCTGGCGAGGTTCTGACCGTCCGGCCCGACCACAGCAGCGACGACGGCGGCACTGCCGCTCACACGCTTCACCTGCTCGGCGCCTGCTTGGCGATCTTGTGTGCCGCTGCGGTGCTTCTGCATCGCCGCGGATGGTGGCCTGGGTCAACACACGCGACTGCAGCACTGTCACCGCGGCTGACGTTTCCCGCCTCCTGGCTCGCGCGCGTGCTCAGGGGCCCTCCGCCCCGAGATCCGCCTCGCTTCTCTCCGGTGATCCGGACCTGAGGGCTGGTGCGTTCGCCTGCGCCACGGCTTGGCCGTGACGCCACTACGCACACCCGTACAGCAGGTCCACACCAACGAGAGACGGAGAGAAGACAATGTCCAGCACGATCACCGAGATGATGAAGACCTACCCCGCCGAGATCAACGCCGACCGCGAGCTCCTGGCACAGTGCGTGGCCGCATGCGTGGAGTGCGCCCAGACGTGCACCGCGTGCGCCGATGCGTGCCTCAGCGAGGAGATGGTCGCCGACCTGACCAAGTGCATCCGCACGAACGCCGACTGCGCCGACATCTGCGAGACCACCGGACGGGTGTTGTCACGCCACACCGGCTACGACGCGAACATCACCCGGGCCGTGCTCCAAGCGTGCACGCAGGCGTGCAAGTCCTGCGCCGAGGAGTGCGAGCAGCACGCCGAGATGCACGAGCACTGCCGCATCTGCGCCGAGGCCTGCCGCCGCTGCGAGGACGCCTGCAACCGCCTGCTGGCCGCCATCGGCTGAGAACCGACCGCACCGGCCGATGGCCGGGCCCCACGGGGTCCGGCCATCGGGCGCGCCGTTCACGCGCTGCGCGGCTCACAGACTGGAAGGACCGACGACCATGACTCAGCACCAGCAGGACGACCAGCACCACCACCAGCACGAGGACCACAACACGAGCGACAGCGGTGAGGACCACGGGGGACGGCACGAGGCGAAGATGTACCTCAGGTTCGGCCTGATGATCGCGACGTCCACTGTCGTGATGTTCGCACTCACGTACACGAACGCCTTCAGTGCCGACCATGTCCGCTTCAGCGAGGAGCGCCTCTACATGGCGCTGCTCATGGGCGCGGCGATGGCGCTCATCATGCTGGCCTTCATGTGGGGGATGATGTACCGCAACCGCACGGTGAACGTGGCCATCGTCGTGGGCGCGCTCCTTCTCGGCGGCACGGCGCTCTATCTGTCCCGCTCGCAGGCGCTCGTCGAGGACGAGAGCTACATGAAGGCGATGATCCCGCACCACTCGATCGCCATCCTGACCAGCGAGAGGGCGGGCATCGAGGACGTCCGGGTGCGCGAGCTGGCCGACGGCATCACCGCCGCGCAGCGCAAGGAGATCAAGGAGATGGACTGGCTGGTCCAGGACATCGAGGAGAACGGCCCGGCGACCACTCCGGAGGAGGCCGAGCAGCGACCGGTCCCGGACTTCGAGGGCTCGGCCATGGGGCAGCGGGACGCATGGCGCGCCGCGCAGACACTCCTGCGTGCGCTTCTCGCTCTCCCGTTGGTCGGCAACGTGGCCCGCTGATCTCTCTCGCGTCTGGAGACCTGACCGGGGTCCACAACTCTTCGGTCAGGCCTCCACCACCCGGCGCGGACGCATGTCTGTCACGAACGGACGAGCCTGGTGATGGCGCTCATCGCCTCATCCACCCCCGCCTGAGCGTCGTGGCCGTCGAGCCGACCGGGCCCAGCCTCGAACGGCTCGGACGCACCGTGTGGTTCTGCTCCGACGGGTGCCAACGCGAGTACGACGGCGACCCCGACCGCTTCGCCACACCTCACCCGCCCACCACCGAGTCGGGGGTTGCGAACATACCCCCAGGGGGTATTATCGAGTCATGAGCAGCCACCAGCACCACGTCACCGCTCAGAGCGGAGCGGTCAAGGACCCCGTGTGCGGCATGGACGTCGACCCCGCCACGACCGAGCACGTCGCCGAGCACGAAGGCGTCACCCACCACTTCTGCTCCGAGCGCTGCCGGTCCCGGTTCCTCGCGGACCCGGAGGCGTTCCTCCACGCGTCCAACAGCGCCCCCGGCAGCGCCCCCGGCAGCGCACCCAGCCAGCCGGTTCCGGCCGCATCCGGTGCCGAGGTGGTCGAGTACACGTGCCCGATGCACCCCGAGATCCGGCAGGACGGGCCGGGCACCTGCCCGATCTGCGGCATGGCCCTCGAACCCGTGATGGTCACCGCTGACGCGGGGCCCTCCGAGGAGCTGCGCGACATGACCCGTCGGTTCTGGATCGGCGTCGCCCTGTCCATCCCGGTCCTCATCCTCGGCATGGGCCGCGACCTCGTCCCGTGGCTGCACGACAACGTCTCCGCGACCGGGTCGACGTGGATCCAGCTCGCCCTCGCCACCCCGGTGGTGCTGTGGGCCGGCTGGCCGTTCTTCGTCCGCGGCTGGGCATCGGTGCGAACCCGGAACCTGAACATGTTCACCCTCATCGCGATGGGCACCGGCGTCGCCTGGCTGTTCAGCGTCGTCGCCACCGTCGCGCCCGGCATCTTCCCCGACGCCTTCCGCACCGACGGCGCCGTCGACGTGTACTTCGAGGCGGCCGCCGTCATCACGACCCTCGTCCTGCTCGGCCAGGTCCTCGAGCTCCGCGCCCGCGAGGCGACCTCGGGTGCCATCAAGGCGCTCCTCGACCTCTCCCCGAAGACCGCCCGCCGCATCCGCGACGACGGCACCGACGAAGAAGTCACCCTCGACCAGGTCCAGCTCGGCGACCTGCTGCGCGTGCGCCCCGGCGAGAAGGTCCCGGTCGACGGCCTCGTCGAGGACGGGAACTCCGCCGTCGACGAGTCGCTGGTCACCGGTGAGTCGATGCCGGTGACGAAGCACGCCGGCGACAACGCCATCGGCGGCACCCTCAACCAGACCGGCGCGCTGCTGGTGCGCGCCACCGCGGTAGGCCGCGACACGATGCTGGCCCGCATCGTGAACATGGTCGCCGAGGCGCAACGCTCCCGAGCCCCCATCCAGCGCACCGTCGACCGGGTCTCCGCGGTGTTCGTGCCCACCGTGATCGGCATCGCCGTGCTCGCGTTCGTCGTCTGGGCCCTCGTCGGACCCGACCCGCAGCTGGCGCACGCCCTCGTGGTCGCGGTGAGCGTCCTCATCATCGCTTGCCCGTGTGCTCTCGGCCTGGCCACACCCATGTCCATCATGGTCGGCGTCGGCCGCGGCGCCCAGATGGGTGTCCTCATCAAGAACGCCGAAGCGCTCGAGCGGATGGAGAAGGTCGACACCGTCGTCGTCGACAAGACCGGCACCCTCACTGAAGGCAAGCCCGCCGTCACCGCCATCCACCCCGCCACTGGCCACGACGCCCACGAGCTGCTCCGTCTCGCAGCCGCGGTTGAGAACGCCTCCGAGCACCCCCTGGCCCGCGCCATCGTCGAGAAGGCCCAGGCCCAGTCGAGCGGCAGGCTGTCTGAGGTGGCTGACTTCGACGCGCCCGCCGGCAAGGGCGTCCTCGGCACCGTCGAAGGCCGCCGGGTGCTCATCGGCACGACCGGGTTCCTCACCAGCCAGGGCGTCGACCCGGCAGAGTTGGCTGGGCCGGCGGACGAGCTGCGCCGCAGCGGCGCCACGGCCGTCCTCGTCGCCATCGACGGGCAGCCGGCCGGCGTCATCGGCATCGCCGACCAGGTCAAGGACACCACCCCCGCCGCCCTGGCCGCGCTCCGCAAGGAGGGTATCGAGGTCATCATGCTCACCGGCGACAACCAGGTCACCGCGCAGGCCGTCGCCGCCGACCTCGGCATCGAACGCGTCGAGGCTGAGGTGCTGCCCGACCACAAGGCAGACGTCGTGAACCGCCTGGGCGCCGAAGGCCGCGTTGTCGCGTTCGCCGGCGACGGAGTGAACGACGCCCCCGCCCTCGCGGCCGCCGACGTGGGCCTGGCCATGGGGACCGGCACCGACGTCGCCATCGAGTCCGCCGGTGTCACCCTGCTCCGCGGCGACCTCAACGGCATCGCCCACGCCCGCCAGCTCTCCCACGCCGTCATGTCGAACGTACGCAGGGGCCTCTTTCTCGCCTTCGCGTACAACACCGCGGGCATCCCCATCGCGGCCGGCGTCCTCTACCCCGTGTTCGGGTGGCTGCTGTCCCCGGTCATCGCCGCGGCCGCCATGGCCCTGTCGTCGGTCAGCGTCATCATCAACGCCCTGCGACTGCGCACCCAGCGGCTCGGCTGACCGCGCCGTCCGTAGCATCGAACCCGATGAGCCCCGCGCCCAGGACCACCGCCGCCGGCACCCGCAGACCCCTGCGGGTGCCGGCGGCTGCGCGCGTCAGCGGCCCCACTGCGCTGGCAGCGCTCGTCGTGGCCCTCGTTGTCGGCATCCTCGGCATGCACGCCCTCACCAGCCACGGCACCACCGTCGCGCCAGTGGCTGCCACCGGCATGACGGCGCCTGCCCACGCCGCGGAGATGGTGGCCAGCACTTCCCACCACGCCCACGCCCACGCCGCGGAACCCGCCACAGGCACCACGGCCGTGCGCACCGAGGCTGACCGGGGCTCGGGTTCGGGACACGACATGGCGGGCATGGCCATGCTGTGCGTCGTCATGCTCGCCGGCGCGGCGCTCACCCTGCTCGTCCTGCTGGCCGTCGGCGTTCGGCGGCCGCTGCTGCCGGCCACGTTCGCACCCGCCGCCGTACGCGCCCGGGTCCAGCGGCGGGTCCGCGGCACCGGCCCACCGCCCGTGTGGCAGTTCTCCGTCATCAGGTGCTAACAGGCAGGTAGCCCGCCGACCCAGCACGGTCCCTGCTGCGCCTGCACCTTGTCGCGCGCCTGGATCAAGTGCTGCCCGAGCGGTGCGCACCCGACCTGCCTGACCCTGATGACCTCGAACAGGAGAACCACCTCATGCGCTACCCCCGACCCGCCGCGCTCGTACGCCGGCCCACCCTGCTGCTCGGCAGCCTGACCCTCGGCCTGGCACTCACGCTCACCGCGTGCGGCAACGACGAGGCGCCCGGCAACACGTCCGCGCAGGTGTCCGAGACCGACCACAACGACGCCGACGTCGCCTTCGCGACCGACATGATCCAGCACCACGCCCAGGCCCTCTCGATGGTGGACCTGACCGTCGACCGCACCCTCGACCCCGAGGTGCAGCAGCTCGCCGACGACATCCGCGAGGCCCAGGGCCCCGAGATCGAGACCATGAGCGACTGGCTCCAGGACTGGGACGAGGAGATCCCCGCGACGATGCGCGACCACTCCAACGCCGGGCACGACATGGGTGGGATGGGTGACTCCATGGACGGCCTGGCCTCCGACATGCCCGGCATGATGTCGGGCGAGGACTTCGACGAGCTCGAGAACGCCTCCGACGCCGAGTTCCAGAACATGTGGCTCGAGATGATGGTTGAGCACCACGAGGGCGCCGTCGAGATGGCCCAGGAGCAGCAGGAGAACGGCCAGTACAAGCCGGCCGTCGACCTCGCCGGTGATGTGGTGGACACGCAGACGGCCGAGATCGAGAAGATGAACTCGCTGCTCGGCTCCTGAGGCACCAAGCATCCGCGCTCGTCCGCGGCGGGGCGGTCACCCCATGTCGGGTGACCGCCCTGCACCACCGGGTTGTCCCCGAACCGCGTAGACCACCCACCCACCCAGACCCACTCACCCCCACCCGGAGTGTCATGTTCCACCGCCCGCAACGCCGCATGACCGCAACCGTTCTCACCGTCGGAGCCGCCGCTCTCGTCCTGACCGGCTGCGGCACCGGCGACAGCCCGACCCCGCCGGGGGCGCCGAACGCTGCCGAGGACACGGCGCTGGGCCACGTGCACGGCCTCGGCGTCGACCCAGGCGACGGCACCTTGTACGTGGCCTCCCACTTCGGCGTCTTCCGCGTCGGCCAGGACGGGACGCCCGAACGGGTCGCCGACCGATGGCAGGACACCATGGGCTTCGCCGTGGTGGGCCCAGGTCACTTCCTCGGGTCCGGCCATCCCGACCTGCGCGAACGACTCCCGGCCAGCTTGGGACTGATCGAGTCCACCGACGGCGCCGAGACGTGGGAGACAGTGTCGCTGCTCGGCGACGCCGACCTGCACGCCATCGAACCGGCGGGCGACCGCATCTACGCCTACGACTCCGTGAGCGGGTCGCTCCTCACAACCACCGACCGCAAGAACTGGACCACCCTCAGCACGCAGCCGCTCTACGATCTCGCCGCTGATCCCGCCGACCCGGACACCGTCTACGCCACCACCGACCGCGGCGCCCTTGTCCGCTCCACCGACGGGCAGGAGCCCCGCCCAGTAGCCGGGGCGCCAACGCTCACGGCCATCGACTGGCAGCCCGACGGACCGCTGGTAGGCATCGGCGCCGACGGCACGGTCATGACCAGCTCCGACGCCGTCCAGTGGCAGAAGGCAGGCCAGCTCGACGGGCCCGCCGAAGCACTTGACGCCGTAGCGGGCAGGTGGCACGCAGCCACCGAGAAGGGCGTGTACGAGTCCACCGATGACGGCCAAACCTGGCAGCCGCTGATCACCCACAGCCCCTGACTGCTCGCACGTAGGAGCCACAGCACGCCGCCCACATTGATCAAACGAGATGCACTCATCTCGGCCAGGCGCGCCCGCATCGAGGAGGGTCCGGCTGATTCAGTCGAGGTCCCGGCCTGATCGACCCCAGGCTTCAGCGTCACGTCGAAGTGTCCAGCAGGGTTCGGCGATGAGAGGAGGCGTGTCCTTGGGAGCACGCTTCACACCGGCCTGCGAGCGCAGGCTGCCGGGTCGGTCGTCGCGCTACCAGTCGAGTTCTTGGCAGCCGCGGTCGACGGCGGCTTCGACCTGCAGGGTGGCGTGCTCGATGCCGTGGCCGGCGCGCAGCACCCGCCGTGCTTCGGTCAGCACGGAGGCGGCGGTGGTCGTGTCACGGGCGACGAGGTGCGCGGTGGCCACGTGCATGCCGGAGGTGAGGGTCCACACGTGCAGGTCGTGAACGTCGTCGACACCGTCGATGGCCTCGAGATCGGCGGTGACGTCGTCCATCTCCATGCCAGCGGGCACGTGCTGGCCGAGGACGGCGAGGACTTCGCGACCGAGCATGACCGCACGGACGGCAACGAACGTGCCAATGGCGAGTGCCACCAGCGTGTCCCAGTTTGAGTTGCCGGTGGCGGCGACGAGGAGCCCGGCGGCGATGACGCCGACGGACCCGGCGGTGTCGGCGACGACCTCGAGGTAGGCGCCCCTGACGTTGAGGCTCTCCGATGCGCCGCCGCGCAGCAGGACCATCGCGATGACGTTGACGGCCAGGCCGAGCGCACCGACGACGAGCATCGGGCCGGTCTCGACCGTCACGTCGTCGCCGACGCGACCGACGGCTTCGACAACGACGTACACGGCGACGCCGAGCATGAGGAGGACGGCCAGGCCGGAGGCGAAGACCTCGGCGCGGTACGAGCCGTAGGTGCGACGTCCCGTGGTGTCGCGGCGGGTGGCGATGCGGGTGGCGACGAGCGCGGCACCCAGGGCGACGACGTCGGCGGCCATGTGGCCGGCATCGGAGAGCAGCGCCAGCGACCCGGACAGCAGGCCGTAGGTGAGCTCGACGACGAAGAAGACGGCGATGAGGCCGAAGGAGACCGCGAGACGCCACCGGTGCCGCCCGCAGGCGTGACCGGCCGGGGGGCCGTGGCTGTGTCCGGCGCCCATCAGAGGACTTCCTGGGTCGGCTGGGGACTGCGGGTGGCGGGTTCGGCCGGGACTCGTCCGAGCCCGGGGACGAACCGGCCCACCGTGGCCGCGTAGGCGGCGTACGCCGGACCGTGGGTGCGCAGCAGGTACGGCTCTTCAACGACGCGCACCTGCAGCTGCAGTGCGGCGAGCAGCAGGACGAACCCGAGGAGCGCCACCAGGTTGGGCACCATGAGCGCGAGGCCTAGGCCGGTGGTGGCCATGGCGGTGAAGATGGGGTCGCGCACGAGGGCGAACGGGCCGGCGGTGACGAGGTCGGTGCGTTCGGTCTCGTCGACGCCGATGCGCCAGCTGGTGCCCATCGCGAGTTGTGTGAGGAACGTGGCGAGCACGCCGGCGACCCCCACCGCGAAGCCGAGCAGCTGGACAGGCGCTGCGTCGAGGGCTGCGACCGGCTCGAGTCCGAGCAGGGCGGTCACTGGGCCCAGCACGCCGGCCACCAGCGCGACGGTGAACAGGACGCCAGCCCACCACTCGGGGGAACCGAACCGGCCGGAGATGCCTCGCCGGCCGGTGTCGCCGGTGCGGCGCCACTGAACCCAGGTGCGTAGTCCGAAACCGACGCCGAGGTAGACCGCGTAGATGGCCAGAGCTGCCACGTCGACCGCGTCGTTGCCGAGTTCAGTCATCGTCCTCATCCTGTTCGTCGTCGTCGTCCTCGACGAGCTCGCCTTCCCACGCTTCGCGGCCTTCGTGGACGGCGAAAGCGGCGATGACGAACCCGGCGACGGGGTCCAGCCACGCGGCGCCGGTGAGGGCGTACAGGCCGAGACCGACCAGCGTGGAGATGCTGAGCAGGACGCAGATGCGGGTCTCGGCGGCGTCGGCCAGGATGAGCGGGTCTCCGCCGAGCTGTTCTCCGACGCGGCGTTTGGCACGTGCGAGCAGCGGCATCACGAACACCGACGCGGCGAGCAGCACGATGCCGACCATCGAGTTCTCCGGCGGCTCGTCTTCGAGCAGGGACCGGATGCCCTCGAAGACGACGTATGCGGCCAGCACGAAGAACGTGACGGCGACGGCCTTCAGGGTCCGTCGCTCCTTGGCCTCGTCGGCCTCGCCGTGCCGAAGCCGGGCTGCGAGCCGGAGCCCGACCAGGACGGAGGCGGCGGACTCGATGCCGGAGTCCAGACCGAACCCGACCAGGGAGACGAGTCCGGCCATCAGGCCGGCGGTGATGGCGACCGCTCCCTCGACGATGTTGTAGGCGACGGTGAACTGAGCCAGCCGCAGCCCGCGGCGCGTGAGCCGTTCGGTCTCGGCGTCGGTCAGCGAAGGAGAGCCGGGAAGGTTGTGCGTGGGTCGAGACATCAGGGTCGCCTGCCGATCTCGAACACCTCGGAACCCGGGGCGGTGGGCTCGTCGTTCTGGTCGGCGGGTGTGCAGCACCCGTCGGTGCACGTGCCGCCGCTGCAGCAACCGTCATCCGGGTCCTCGGCGCCTGCGCCGAGACCGACGGGTCCGCAGCCACAGTTCTCCCCGCGCCACGCCTCGCGGCCCTCCTTGACGGCGACGGCGGCGATGATGAGGCCGGCGATGGGGTCGGCCCACGACCAGCCTAGGGTCGCGTTGAGGAGGAGCCCGACGAGCAGAACCGCGGACAGGTACGTGCACAGCAGCGTCTGCGTGGAGTCGGCGACCACCGCGTTCGAGCCGAGGGCTTTGCCGGTGCGCCGCTGGGCCCAGGACAGGAACGGCATGATGACCAGCGACGCCGCGGCCAGCGCGATGCCGACCGTCGAGGTGTCCGGGTCGTGGTCGCCGAGCAGGGCGCGAACCGACTCGAAGGTGACGTAGGCGGCGAGCGCGAAGAACGACGGCGCCATCAAGCGCAGCGCCTGCTGTTCGCGGGACTCGGGGAGCCGGTGGCGGAACTGCCACAAGATGATGAGCCCGGACGAGACCTCGACGACTGAGTCGAGTCCGAACCCGACGAGTGCGACTGACCCCGCGATGATGCCGGCGGTGATGGCGATGACCGCCTCGATCAGGTTGTAGGCCACGGACGCGCCGGCGAGGAGCTGGGCGCGACGACCGAGACGCGCCTTGTCGTCGGCGGTGAGTGCGGCGGGGGTGTGCACGTGGGCGGTCATCAGGCGTCCTTGCGGGTGGCGGTGCCGAAGTTCGGGCACAGCGTCACAGCGTCGCCAGTCAGGCCGAGAAGCCGTTCCGCGGCGGTGAGCAGCTCGAGGACGGCCTCGGGGTGGGTCAGGGAGAACAGCGACGCGCGGCCCTGGGGACGGGAGTCGACGAGGCCGCAGTCCTTGAGGCAGGCAAGGTGCTTGGACACGGTCGACTGCGCGAGCCCGAGGTGCGCCATCAGGTCGACGACGCGGTGCTCGCCGAGGGCGAGGTGGCGAAGGATGATGAGCCGGTTCGGGTCGCTCAAGCCGTGGAACAGGCAGCCAGCCGCTTCCAGGCCCGCGCGCTCGAGCGAGTCGGGAGGCGCGGGAGCGGTAGCAGCATCGGTCGTTGGCATCATAGTCCGGCGATGTTAGCACTCTCGACGCGTCCCTGCGGTGGCGGTGTCCGACGAGCAAGCCCCGGAGCTGTCCCGGAGGCGTCGGCCGCGACCGACAGGCGGTACGGAGCCGGCAAGGCTGCGTCCGCACCTCTCCGCGGTCCGCGCGCCCGGAACGAGTGACAGACGCCCCCACTCCCGCAGGACCTCTGCCTCGTCCGCCGACCAGCGGAGACGGGCACGATGAAAGGTGGAGGTGGTGAGCATGTCTGACTCGCCCCAACCCCGACGTCACATGCGCCGAGGCGGCTGGATAGCCCTGATCGTCGTCGTCGTGCTGTTGAGTCTCATGGGTGGCTCCTACGCCCTCGGCCGGAGCAGCTCTGACCCCGCGGCCACCACCGTGTCGGCTCAGCCAGCAGCCGGGACGTCGAGCCCAAGGATGATGACGTGGGCGCAGCGCCATACCGATGAGGTGTCCTGGATGCGCACCCACCGGGCCGAGGTGCGGTGGATGCGAACCCACGGCGACGACGTGCGGTGGATGCGGGTCGTGATGGCTCGCAAGCTCCTGGGCTGATGCGGCGACGAAGGGGTCACTCGGAGAGGTTCGGACACCCCGTCCACCCCTCCGAGTGACCACTTCCCGCTTCCGGGGGCGTGTGTCAGTCGACGACCGAGCGGACGATCTCGGCGATCCGCTCCTCCGTGGCGGCGTCCACCTCCTTGAAGTACCACGCCGCCGGCATGAGCGTCCCGTCCGCACCTCCGGCCGCGCGGAAGGGCGCCTTCTCGGTGAGGGCCAGGTTGAGCCGCTCGTCGTGACGCAGCGTGACCAGCGCGGGAGTGCTCGCCGACCGCGCGTAGGCGGGCATCCCGTACCAGATGCGCGGCTTGAGGTCGGGGGCCGCCGCCATGACGACGTCGTGCACGCGCCGCATCAGGGAACGGACCGGCTCGTCCATCTCCGCGATCTTGGCGGTGACCTGCTCGAGGTTCTTCTCGTCCTTGGCCGACATGTCGTGTCCTCTCGTCTGCCGGTGCCGGGCACCGGTCGAATGAAGTCGACGCACGGGTGCGTCGCACCCCATCCGGACATGTCCCGAGCGGCTCCGGCTCTCTGCCCGGCGCTCGGTGCTCTCCGCGATGATTCACGTGGCCCTGCCACGTGGAGGCGCGGTCGGTGGCTCACCGACCGCCGTCAGGCTAGCGGATCCACCGGAGGCCGGGGAGCGGGCCTTCGGTCGTCGCTGACCGGGTCAGGGCCGGCTCCGTAGGGTCGTGGTCATGCACACACGCACTCTCGGATCGTGGCAGGTCGGCGCCGTCGGCCTCGGCCTCATGACCTTCACCCAGAGCGGGGAGCAGCCGCGCGAGCAGCTGCTCGACACGCTGCGGACCGCGCTCGACCACGGCGTTACCCTGCTCGACACCGCCGACGCCTACGGGCCGGAGGAGGCCGGCGCGCAGGCGCAGGGCGTCAACGAGACGCTGGTCGCCAGCCTGCTCGACGAGCTCGGCGTCCGGGACGAGGTGGTGCTGGCGACCAAGGGCGGCCATGTGCGCACCGACGGGGCCGGGTGGGGGACCGACAGCAGCCCCGAGCACCTGCGCTCCGCCGTCGACGCGAGCCTGCGCCGCCTCGGCGTCGAGCAGATCGCCCTGTGGCAGCACCACCGGCCCGACCCGCAGGTTCCCTACGCCGACGTGATCGGGACGCTCGCCGAGATCGCCGCCAGCGGCAAGGTGGCGGCGATCGGGCTCTCGAACGCCGACCCGCAGCAGATCCGCGACGCGCACGCGGTGCTCGGCGACTCGCTGGTCAGCGTGCAGAACCAGTTCAGCCCCGCCTTCCGCTCCAGCCGGCCCGAGATCGACGTCTGCGCCGAGCTCGGTCTCGCCTTCCTGCCGTGGAGCCCGCTGGGTGGCCTGGGCGACGCCAAGGAGCTCGCCGCGCATCACCCTGCCTTCGCCGAGGTGGCCCAGCGGCGCGGCGTCTCCGCGCAGCAGGTGGCCCTGGCCTGGGAGCTGGCCCAGTCGCCGTGCGTCGTCCCGATCCCCGGGGCCAAGCGGCCCGAGTCGATCGCGGACTCCGCGGCCGCGGCCGACCTCGTGCTCGAGCCCGACGAGCTTGCCGCGCTGGACGCCGACTGACCCGCCCAGTCCGCGCTGCCCGCGCTGGCCCGCGTTGACCCACAGGGGCTGACACGCACACCGGGGTCTGGAACGGCTGACCTGCGCGCAGGAACCCGCGTGACAGCGCGAGGTCAAGAGCACCAAGCCCGGCATGGAGGCCACGGGTGAACTGATTCAGTCGCTCGCAGGGACGACGGAGAGTTGAGTAAGGCCGAGGGCCGGGGCGCTTCAGGCGAGAGTATTCGGCTCCGTCTTCAGGGGCTCCCCGGTCCCCTTCAGGCCTTGGCGATCGGTTCCTTGGCGTCGATGAGGTCCGATGATGGGACGTTTACTACTCGGGACGTCTCGGAGCTTCTGCTGCAACTCCGGCTGCCGCCGATCGCGAACGTGAGCGCGACGCTCAGCCGTCTGGGAGCCCAGAAACTGCTGATGCGCCCCGACAAAGACGTCTGGTCGCTAACGCCCGCTGGCGAGGCACGTCTTACCGAGAAGGCCGGTCACGTGCCGGCCCACGCCCTGGCGCTCGACCTCGGTCAGGCTCCCGGCTCCGAGTTCGGCGAGCAGCACCACCCGCTGATCCCGCCCTTTCTCGGCCCGATGGGCGCGGCTCCTAGACTCCAGCGGATCTTGGACACCGCTCCTTTCGAGCAGAACGTCATGCTGATCACCCGGTTCCCGAAGGGTCCGGAGGACCATTTCGCGCTGCTGATCCCAAAGTTGCGGGAAGCGACGGCTGCTCACGGTTTGGCGCTCCAGGTCGCGAGCGACGGGATGGCCGAGGACACATTGTGGGCGAACGTGGTCACCTACATGTGGGCCAGCAAGTACGCGATCGTCCTCATGGACAGCGCGGACGGCGTGCTCAACTCGAACGTGCTGATCGAGATCGGCGGCATGTTGATGACGGGGCGCAGGTGCGCGATCCTCCGAGACAAGAGCGTCCCCGCCATGCCGTCAGACCTCGTTGGACACATCTATAAGCCGACCGATCTGGCCGACCACGACGCCAGCGTGGCCGAGATTCACAAGTGGATCCGTGACGACCTCGGCTTGTCGGCGTGCCCAATGTGTCCGACCGGCGCTTCGTAGCCCTCACGCCTGCTCCGGACGGCCAAGCCCCCGAGTTCGAAGGCATACTCTGACTCGGGACTTGGTGCAGTCGCGTCTAAGTGGGCGGAATGCCTCCGCCCGGAACGTTCAAAGTGCGAGGTTCCGGACCTCGGCCCAGCGCGCGAGGACACGCTGGGCTGGAGTGTCAGGCAGCGCCGAGCGCCCCCAGCGCGATCCCGGCGAGAGCGCAGACCCCGAGCGTGCGCAGCACCGACCAGCGCCACCGCAGGACCAGCAGACACCCGAGTGCCGTGAGGGCGACGGCCGGCCAGCGCAGCGATCCCCACACGGGCAGCTCGAGCCGCAGCGGTCCGGCGGTGAGCAGGGTGGTCGCGTCGAAGAGCGTGTGCAGCGCGAAGAAGAGCGCGAGGCTGGCGATCACGCCGACCACGGCCGCGGTGATCCCGCCCAGCGCGCTGGCCAGTGCGCGGTTGCCGCGCAGCCGCTCGACGTAGGGCGCCCCGAGCAGGATGAAGAGGAAGCACGGCACGAAGGTGACCCACGTGGTGAGCAGCGCGGCCAGGGCCGCGGCGAGCCACGGGTCGAGGTCGCCGGGGGAGCGGTAGGCCCCGACGAAGGCCACGAACTGCACCACCATGATGAGCGGCCCCGGGGTCGACTCGGCCAGCGCGAGGCCGCGGACCATCTCGCCGGGCGCCAGCCACCCGTAGACCTCGACGGCCTGCTGGGCGACGTACGCCAGCACCGCGTAGGCCCCGCCGAAGGTCACGAGCGCGGCCCCGGAGAAGAAGAGGCCCTGGTCGACCAGCACGCTCGAGCGGCCCAGCAGCACGCCGGCCGCGACCACGGGAGCCCACCAGACGGTCAGTCCCACGGCCAGCACCAGCGCGCTGCGACGCCCCGACGGCCGCTCGGTGTGCAGCGCGTCGTCGCTGACGAGTGGCGCCGGTCCGTCGGCGTGCGGGGTGGGGCGCGGCCGGTGGAGGCCCGGCAGCGCCCGCCCCAGCGCCCAGCCCGCAAGCGCCGCCGCCGCGACCACGGCGGGGAAGGGGACGGCGAAGAGGGTGAGGGCGACGAAGGAGGCGAGCGCCACCCCGGCCATCGCGGGGTGGGTCAGCCCGGTCCGCGCGACCCGCACCACCGCCTGCAGCACGATCGCGACCACCGCGGGCGCCAGCCCCAGGAAGAGCCACTCGACGAACGGCGTCTCGCCGTAGGCGACGTAGACGCCCGACAGCACCAGCAGCGCCACCACCCCGGGCAGCACGAAGAGGGTGCCCGCGACCAGCGCCCCCTTGACGCCGTTGAGCAGCCACCCGACGTAGGTGGCGAGCTGCTGGGCCTCGGGGCCGGGCAGCAGCGTGCAGTAGGAGAGCGCGAAGAGGAACCGCTGCTGGCCGATCCAGCGCCGCTCCTCCACGAGCATCCGCTGCATCACCGCGATCTGCCCGGCGGGGCCGCCGAAGGTCTGCAGGGAGATCGCGAACCAGGTCCGGGTGGCCTCCCGCAGGGGGATCACGTCGTGGGAGTGCTGCTCCTGCTCCTGCGGCATGGCCACAGGATGACGGGTCGGCTCAGCCGGCCGCCGCCCGGTCCACCAGCGGCGCCAGGTCGAGCCCGAAGGGCAGGGTGCCGAAGGCGCCGCCCCAGTCCCGGTCGAGGCGCGAGGCGCAGAAGACGTCGCCCACCGCGGAGGGTGCGTGGCGCAGCAGCAGCGAGCCCTGGAAGACCAGCGCGAGCTGCTCGACCACGCGGCGGGCGCGCACCTCGAGGTCGTCGGGCGAGGAGAGCTCCTTCTTGAGGCGGGCGACGGCGTCGTCGAAGCGGGAGTCGACACCGGAGGCCTGCTCGACCTCGGCGAAGTAGGCCTCGACGGTGTGCGGCTCGCGGGCCATCGCGCGCAGCGCGTCGAGGGCGGCGACGTTGCCCGACCCCTCCCAGATCGAGAGCAGGGGCGCCTCGCGGTAGAGCCGCGCCATGTCGAAGTCCTCGATGTAGCCGTTGCCGCCGAGGCACTCCAGCGCCTCGCCGACGGCGGACGGCGCCCGCTTGCAGACCAGGTACTTCGTCACGGCCAGCGCCAGCCGGCGCAGGGCCGCCTCGCCCTCGTCGCCGCGCACGGCGCGGTCGGTGGCGCCGGCCAGCCGCAGCATCGCGGTGGTCGCCGCCTCGGACTCCAGCGAGAGGTCGGCCAGCACGTTGCGCATCAGCGGCTGGTCGACCAGCGAGCGCCCGAAGGCCGAGCGGTGCCGGGCGTGGTGGGAGGCGCGGACCAGGGCGTTGCGCATCGCCATCGAGGAGCCGATCACGCAGTCCAGCCGGGTCATGTTGACCATTTCGACGATGGTCCGCACCCCGCGGCCCTCCTCGCCGACCAGCCAGCCGACGGAGCCGTCGTACTCGATCTCCGAGGAGGCGTTGGAGCGGTTGCCGAGCTTGTCCTTCAGGCGCATCAGCCGCAGCGGGTTGCGCTCGCCGCCGGGCAGGACGCGGGGGACCAGGAAGCACGAGAGGCCGCCCGGCGCCTGGGCGAGGGTGAGGAAGAAGTCGGACATGGGGGCGCTCGTGAACCACTTGTGTCCGACGAGACGGTGGGTGCCGTCGGTCTGCGGCGTCGCGGTGGTGGTGTTGGCCCGGACGTCGGAGCCGCCCTGCTTCTCGGTCATCGACATGCCGGCGACCAGCCCGCGCTTCGTCGCGGGGTCGCGCAGCCCGGGGTCGTAGGCGCGGTTGGTGAGCAGGGGCTCGAACCGGGCCGCCAGGTCGGGGTTCTCGCGCAGTGCCGGCACCACGGCGTAGGTCATCGAGATCGGGCAGCCGTGGCCGGCGTCGACGTTCCACACCATGAACTTCGCGGCCCGGGCGACGTGCGCGCCGGGGCGGTCGTCGGCCCAGGGGGCGGCGTGCAGGCCGTGCTCGACGGCGGTGCGCATCAGCTCGTGGTAGGCGGGGTCGTAGACGACCTCGTCGACGCGGTGGCCGTAGCGGTCGTGGGTGTGCAGCACGGGGGAGTGGCGCTCGGCGAGGCGGCCGAGCTCCTGCGCCTCGGGAGTGCCGGCAAGCCGGCCCAGCGCCGAGACCTCCTCCAGCGCCCAGCCCGCGCCCTCGCGCTCGAGGCCCTCGCGCAGCGCCGGGTCGGCGCTGGTGTCGTGCCCCTCCAGCGGCGGGACCTGGTTGGTCACCTCGTGGGTGGCGGTCATGGCGGGCTCCCTCCGACGTGGCGCCGCGAGACGCCTTACGAATCTGCCGACAAGTGTAGGCTCACTTGTCATGCCTGCCCAGCGTTCCCGGTCTGCCGAGGTGCACCGGCCGCTCTCCGCGCGCTCGGCCCTCCTCAGCCTGCTGCTCGGCGCCCCGGCCGAGGGGCTGGGGGCGGCGCAGCTGGTCCGCTGCGCCGCGCACGTCGGGATCAGCGAGGCCACCGCCCGCGTGGCGCTGAGCCGGGCGGTCGCCGCCGGCGAGCTGCGGCGCGAGGGAGCGGCGTACCGGCTCGGCGAGCGGATGCTCGCGCGCTGGGAGCGGCAGGGGGAGCGCGACCGCGTGGTCGCCTGGGACGGCGGCTGGGAGATGGTCGTCGTGGTCGCGACCGGGCGTGCGCCCGCTGACCGGGCCGCGACCCGCGCCCGGCTGGCCGCCGCGCGCCTCGCCGAGCTCCGCGAGGGGGTCTGGCTGCGCCCCGCCAACCTGGCCCGGCCGCTCCCGCCGGACGACGACCTGCAGCGGTTCGACGCTGGCCCCGTCGACGACCCGGCCGCCCTCGCCGCCCGGTTGTGGGACCTCCCCGCGTGGGCCGCGGAGGTGGCGCAGACGCTGGCGACCCTGGAGCACACCCCCGACCCCGCGCGCCGGCTCGCCGTCGCGGCCCACCTGGTCCGGCTGCTCGCCGACGACCCGCTGCTGCCGGCCGCGCTGCTGCCGGCGGGCTGGCCCGCCGAGGAGGCGCGCAGGAGGTACGCCGCCTACCAGGTCGAGCTGCTGGCGCAGTCGGGGTGACCGGCGCCGAACTGGGTACGACGCGGATCGACCGCCCCGCCCCCCGAGAGGAAGAACCGTGGCCTCCACCGCCCCCGACGTCGTCGACCTGCTGCTCGAGCAGCACCAGCAGATCCGTGACCTCTTCGCCACCGTCCGCGCCAGCGAGGGCCAGGCGAAGCAGCAGGCCTTCGAGGACCTGCGCCGGCTCCTCGCCGTCCACGAGACCGCCGAGGAGCTCGTCACCCACCCGCGCGCCCGGCTCGCCGACGGCGGCAACGACGTCGTCGACGCCCGCCTGGCGGAGGAGACGGCGTCCAAGAAGTTGCTCGCCCAGCTCGACGGCATGAAGGTCGACGCCCCCGGCTTCGACGGGGTCTTCGCCGCCCTCGAGACCGCCGTGCTCGAGCACGCCGCGGCCGAGGAGCGCGAGGAGTTCCCGCTGCTGCGCGACGAGGTCGACCAGGCCCAGCGCGAGAAGATGGCCAGCGCCGTCAAGGTCGCCGCCGCCCTCGCCCCGACCCACCCGCACCCCTCGGTCGGCTCCTCGATGACGACCAACCTCATGGCCGGCCCGCTCGCGTCGCTGGTCGACCGCACCCGCGACGCCGTCAACCAGGTGCTCGGCCGCCCCTCGTGACCTGACCCGAGCTCGTCAGGCGGGGCCGGGGAGTCGCCAGCGTCACTCCCCGTCCCGCCCCGGCCGACCCGTCCCCGGGGCTAGGCTGCGTGGCGTGCAGGCTGCCGCGCTCGTGCCAGCCCCGGGCGGTCTCGTGCTCTGGGGCCGGGCCTCCGTGCTCGGCGTCGCGGCGCTGGGGTCCGGCGTCCTGTCGCACGTGGCGGGTGGTGGGCGGCTCCCGTCGGCAGTGGTGCTGGCGCTGCTGCTGGTCGGCTCCGTGCTGGCCGCCTCCCGACTCGTGCGGGTCCGGCGGACGCCGGCCGGGCTCGTGCTGCTGGTGCTGGCCGGGCAGACGGCCGGACACGCGCTGCTCTCCGGCCTCGCGGGGCACCGCGGCGACGCCGCGTCGGCCAGCGCCGCCGTCCCCGTGACGGTGCCGGTCGCCCCGGCCCCGGCCGAGCGGACCGGCAACCTCCTCGACCTGTACGCCGCCACCTACGCGCCGCCGCCGGGCGCGGGCGAGGCCTCCGCCCTGCCCCTCGGCTGGCTGCGTCACCAGGTCGACCACCTCGTCGCGCAGGGGCCGGGCATGGTGCTCGCGCACCTGGCCGGGGCCGTCGCGCTCGGACTCTTCCTCGCCGTCGGCGAGGGTGCCCTGTGGCGGCTGCTCCTGCTGGGCGCCGCGCGCGCCCGCGTCGCGCTCGCCGCGTGGCGCCTCGTGCTCGTCGCCGACGGCGTGCGCCGTGGCGTCGGCCGCACCGGCGCCCGGCTCCGGCCGCGCGCACCCCAGGTCCGCGACTCCCAGGTGCTGGCCCGGGGCGGTCCGCGCCGCCGCGGACCCCCGCTGCTCCTCGCCGCCTGACCACGGGACCCTCCCGCGGTCGGGCACGCCCACGCCCGGCCGCGCTCGCGCCCGGGCTCGACCCACCGCGAGGAGAACGCCCGTGAACCTGTCCCTGCCCACCCCCGCCCGCCCTGCCAGCCCCGGCCGCCCCGGCCGCCGCCGGTCGGCGAGCGCCGGCCGCGCGGGTCGCCGTACCGGCGCCGCCGCGCTCGCGCTCGTGCTGGCCGCCGCCCTCGCCGCCTGCGGCGAGGAGGTCGCGCCGATCGAGCCGACCATCGACCCCGCGGGCGCCCCGGCCGCCGCGGACTCGCTGGAGGTGCACGACCCCTGGGTCCGCGCCACCGTCGGCGCCGACGACACCACCATGACGGCGGCGTTCATGGTCCTCGACAACACCGGCGACGCGGAGGTCACCGTCACGGGCGCCCGGGCGGAGGTCGCGGGCCGCACCGAGCTCCACGAGATGGCCGCCGTCGACGGCCAGATGGTGATGCGCCAGATCCGCGGCGGCCTGGTGCTCGCCCCCGGACGTGGGCAGATGCTCCAGCCCGGCGGCAGCCACGTGATGCTGATGGAGCTCACCGAGGAGCTGCGTCCCGGCGACGAGCTCGACCTCGTGCTCGAGCTCTCCGACGGTTCCGACGTCGAGGTGAGCGCGCCGGTCAAGGAGTTCACCGAGGAGGCCGGGCACTACCACGGCGACGACGGGCACGGCGACGACGGGCACGGCGACGACGGGCACGGCGACGACGAGGGCCACGACCACGGCAGCCACGACCACGGCGACGACGGCGAGGGGGACGAGCACCCGTGAGCCCCTCGGTCGGACGCCGCCGGCTGCTGGGCTACGTCGGCACCGCCGTCGCGGGGGCCGCCGCGGGCGCCTCGGCGGGGGTGGTCGGCGCGCAGGCGCTCGACGACGACGGCCGGGCCCGGCCGGGCGCCCCGGCGCCGGGCGCGGACGCGCTGCCCCGGGTGGTCCCGGCGCACGGGCCGCACCAGCCCGGCGTCGCCGCCCACCTCTCGGGGGTGACCGAGCTGGTCGCCCTCGACCTGCTGCCCGAGGTGCGGCGTGCGCGGGACCGCGACGCGCTGGCCCGCCTGCTGCGGGTCTGGACGGGGGACGTCGAGTCCCTCACCGCCGGGCGGGGCGCCCCCGGCGACACCGCGCCCTGGCTCGCGGCCGTGGCCGACCTGACGGTGACGGTCGGCCTCGGGCCGGGGGTGCTGGGCGAGGAGTGGGGGATCCCCGCGCCGGTCGGCTTCGCGAAGGTGCCGCCGATGCGGCACGACCGGCTCCGGGAGGAGTGGAGCGGCGGGGACCTGCTGCTCCTGGTCAACGGTGCCGACGCGACGACGGTGGGCCACGCCGTACGCCGGATGGTCGCCGACGCGCGCCCCTTCGCCGCCCTGCGGTGGCGGCAGCAGGGCGCCTGGCGCGGCCGGGACCAGCAGGGGCGACCGGTCACCGGGCGCAACCTCTTCGGGCAGGTCGACGGCTCGGCCAACCCGCGACCGGGGACGGACCTCTTCGACTCCACCGTCTGGATCCGCGACGGGGCCTGGGCCGGCGGGACGACCCTGGTGCTGCGGCGGATCCGGATGGACCTGCCGACCTGGGACGAGCTCACCCGCGCCGAGCAGGAGGCGTCCGTGGGACGCCGGCTCGACGACGGGGCGCCGCTGACCGGCGGGCACGAGCGCAGCGACCTCGACCTGGCCGCCCGCGCCGACGGGCGCTGGGTGGTCGCGAAGGACGCGCACGCCCGGCGTACCCACCCCTCCAGCCACGGGGGCCGGCGGATCTTCCGCAAGGGAGCGAACTACGAGGTGGTCACGCCCGCCGGCAGCGAGACGGGGCTGCTCTTCCAGAGCTTCCAGCGGGACCTCACAGACCAGTTCGTGCCGATCCAGCAGGCGATGGACGTCTCCGACGCCCTCAACGAGTGGACCACCGCGGTCGGCTCGGCGGAGTTCGCCGTCCTGCCCGGCTTCGCAGAGGGGCAGTGGCTGGGGCACCAGCTGCTGGGGTGAGCCCGCATCCCCGCCGGTCTTGACCGAGCCCGGCAGCATGGGGGCGTGACCGCCACGCTGCCGCCCACGGGTCCGGGCTCCACCCGATCGGTCCGGCTGCCGCTCGGCGTCCGTCTGGTCGGCGCGGTGATGCGACGCGGCAAGGCGTTCTCGGTCGCTCACATGGACGAGGCTCGGCTGGCCCGGCTGCAGCAGACCGCCCTGCCCGAGCGCGGCCCCGTCGGCCTGGTGCTCGGGCGCCTGCCGCGCAGCGTGCAGGTCGAGACCGCCTCGCTGCCCGGGCCGCAGGGCGACCTGCCGTTGCGGATCTACCGGCCGCGCGGGGTGAGCGGCACGCTGCCGGTGGTGGTCGCCTTCCACGGCGGCGGCTTCTCCCTCGGCAGCGCCCGGCAGGGGGACTGGCTGCACGGCCAGGTCTGCGCCGGCGTCGGCGCGGTGGTGGTGGCGGTCGACTACCGGCTCGCCCCGACCCACCGCTTCCCGGCGGCGGTCGAGGACTGCTGGGCCGCGCTGGAGTGGACCCACGAGCAGGCCGTCGAGCTCGGCGCCGACCCCGACCGGCTCGCGGTGATGGGGGACAGTGCGGGCGGCAACCTGGCCGCGGTGACCTCACTGATCGCCCGCGACCGCGGCGGCCCTCCGGTCCGGCACCAGGCGCTGGTCTACCCCGCCACCGACCTCACCGAGGCGCTCAAGGAGGACCGTTCCTACCGGGAGAACACCCTCGCGGTGGTGCTCAGCAACGAGGACCTCGAGGTCTTCCACGGCCACTACGTCGACGACGGCGCCGACCCCCGAGACTGGCGGCTCTCGCCGATCCTGGCTCCCGATCACTCCGGCCTGCCGCCCGCGCTGGTCGTCCTGGCCGGCCGGGACCCGCTGCGCGACAGCGGGCTGCGGTACGCCGAGAAGCTGGCCGCCGCGGGCGTCCCCGTGCGGGTCGAGGAGTTCCACCGGATGCCGCACGGGTTCCTCGGGATCCCCTACCTCGCGCGAGACGCGCGGGCTGCCGCTGCTGCTGTCGTCGCCGCGCAGCGGGAGGCGCTGGACCGCTGACCCTGGGTCTCGCAGAGGCCCGGTGGACTTTTTTCGAACATCTGTCCACAGTGTGAGCCGGGGACCCCTTCGGGAGGACGTGTTGTCGGTGGGCGCTGGTTGAGTGGGGGTGTCGGCAGGTTCATCGGGGGTCTGCCACGGGCGTCGGTACGGCGTCGGGGACGGGGGTCCGTGGCATGTGGGAGCAGGCGGGTGGTGAGCACCCGATCACCCGCGCGGTGGCGATGATCGACGCCGCGCTCGACCTCGCCGCGTCTGCTGACCCGATGTACCTCTCCGCCCAGGCTCAGAGGGACGCGCTCCTGAATCTGACCCGGGCCGTCGACGGGGTCGAGTCGCTGCGGATGCGGGTCATGGGTGCCGTGGGGGCGCCGGGTGGGGTCGCGGAGACCGACGGAGCCCGGAGCGTCGCGGGGTGGTTGGACGCCCGGGCGCGGACCGGGTACGCCGCCGGCCGCGCCGCGGAGAAGCTCGGCGAAGCCTTGGCGTCCCGCTGGCACCTGGTCGCCGAGGGGCTGGAGTCGGGGGCGGTGAACCTGCCGCAGGCGCGGGTGATCGTGAAGGCGCTGGACAACCTCGTGGTCGACCCGCTGCCCGGGGAGGAAGTGCCCGCCGAGGTGCTGACCCGAGCGGAGGCGCACCTGGTGGCGGAGTGTGCGAAGTTCAACTCCCACCAGCTGGAGACCCTCGGCGCGAAGATCCTCCAGACCGTCGCCCCGGACACTTGCGAGGAGCACGAGCGGAAACTGCTGGAACGGGCCGAACGCCGGGCGAACGCGGCCACGAGACTCACGATCCGCCGCCGCGGCGACGGGGCGTCGAACCTGTCCGGGGTGGTCCCGGACCACGTCGCGGCCCGGTTGAAGACCTACCTGGAGGCTTGGACCTCACCCAAGCAGGACGACGGCAAGGAAGCCGGTGCCGCCACCTCGCTCGGGTCGTTCAAGCACCTCGACCCTGCGACGGGTGAGCGACTCCCGCAGGAGCGGTTGATGGGGTTGGCGTTCTGCGCGTTCCTCGAGGCCGCCGACCCGGCCAGGATCCCGGCGCACGGGGGTGCTGCCACGAAGGTCCTGGTCACCCTCGACTACGAGAAGCTGCGCGACCAGCTCGGGACGGGGTGGATCCTCAGCAACGGCGAGGACCTCACCGAGGTCACCGCCCACACCGTGCGGCGGATGGCCTGCCAGGCCGAGATCATCCCCGTCGTCCTCGACAGCGACGGGGTGCCGTTGGCCATGGGCCGCAAGAGCCGGTTCTTCAAGACCTGGCAACGCGACGCCCACATGCTCACCCACCAGACCTGCCAGACCGTCGGCTGCTCCATCCCGGCGCTGTGGTGCGAAGCCCACCACGGGGGTGAGAACCCCTGGGTCGGCGGCGGGAACACCGACCTCGACGAGCTCGTCCTGCTGTGCCCCTTCCACCACCACAAGGCCCACGACCCCGGCTACACCACCCACAAGCACGCCAACGGCGACGTCAGGTTCCACCGCAGGACGTAGAAGACGCAGGGAGGAGCGAGGGCGGAGTCGGGGATCCGTCAAAAGCCTCCGTGGCGTGCCCGCTGACGGCATGATCCGTCGGGCGCCCCACGGTCCACCGTGGCGCGCCGCCACCGACAGGAGACCGCCATGCCCGACCGTCCTCCGCTGCTGCTCCTGCACGGCGTGATGATGTCCGCGAACGCGTGGGCGGGGGTGGTCCCGCTGCTCGCCGACCGGTTCGAGGTGATCGCGCCGACGGCCGCTGGGCACCGAGGCGGACCCGCCCTGGCGGGACGTGCAACGGTCCAGGTGCTGACCGACCACGCCGAGCGCCATCTCGACGACCTCGGGCTCGACACGGTGCACGTGGCGGGCAACAGCCTGGGCGCCTGGATGGCTCTCGAGCTTGCGCGCCGCGGCCGGGCGCGCACGGTGTGCGCGCTCTCGCCCGCCGGGTTCTGGACGCCGGGCGCGACGGACCAGACCCGGTCGGCGGCGCGGCTGCGCTTCGTGCGGCGCCTCACCCGGGCCAGCGCCCCCGTGACCCCGGTCGTGATGCGCTCCGCGCTCGTGCGGAGGCTGAGCATGCGCGACATCGCCGCGCACGGTGACCGGCTCACCCCCGAGGCAGCCACGACGGCCGCCCACGACCTGCTGGGCTGCGACGCCGGGCTCGACCTGCTGGCCACCACCGAGGCGGTCGCACCGCTCGACCCGCTCCCGTGCCCGGTCACCTTCGTCTGGCCCGAGCACGACCGCATCTTCCCGCAGCGGATCAACGGTGCCACCGCCCGCCGGGTGGTGCCCGGTGGTCGGCACGAGGTGCTGCCCGGCACCGGCCACGTGCCGATGATCGACGACCCCGCGCTGTGCGCCGAGGCGATCATCAGGTCCGCGACCTGAGACCTCGTCAGGCACACTCCAGGAGTGTCCGACCCGCTGCGCACCCTGCTCGCCGCGCCTCCTGACCTCCCGGTCACCGCGGGCCTGGCCGCTCTCGGCGACGCGCTCCGGACCCGAGGGGTGGCGGTCGTCCAGGCGCCGCCCGGCACCGGCAAGACGACGCTCGTCCCGCCCGCGGTCGCCGACGTCGTCACGGGCCGGGTCGTGGTCACGCAGCCCAGCCGGATCGCGGCCCGGGCGGCCGCGCGTCGGCTGGCGCACCTGATCGACGAGCCGGTGGGGGAGACGGTCGGGTACGCCGTGCGCGGTGACCGGCGCACCAGTGCGCGCACCCGCGTCGAGGTCGTCACGACCGGCCTGCTGCTCCGACGGGTCCAGCAGGATCCCGAGCTGGCCGGCGTCGGGGCCGTCGTGCTCGACGAGGTGCACGAGCGACACCTCGACGCCGACCTGACCCTGGCCCTGCTCGTGGACGTCAGGGCCAACCTGCGCGAGGACCTGGTCCTCGTGGCGATGTCGGCCACCGTCGAGGCCGAGAGGACGGCCGCCCTGCTGGGCGCAGGCGACGGCCCTGCGGGCCCCGACGCCCTGCCCGCCGAGGAGCGAGCCGCTCCGGTGGTCCGCGTCCCGGGTGCCCTGCACCCGGTGCACACGGTCTGGTGCCCGCTGCCCGCGGGGTCGCGGCGTACCGACGACCGAGGGATCACCCCCGCCTTCCACGACCACGTCGCGGCGACCGTGCGCCGCGGGCTCGCCGAGCACGAGGGCGACGTCCTGGTCTTCGTGCCGGGGGTCGCGGAGGTCGAGGCGACGGTACGGCGCCTGGCCGACGTGGACGCCGACGTCCACCCCCTGCACGGACGCCTGCCGGCCGCCGCGCAGGACCGGGCGCTCCGCGAGGGCCCGCGGCGTCGGGTGGTCGTCTCGACAGCGGTCGCCGAGTCGTCGCTGACGGTGCCGGGGGTCCGGGTCGTGGTCGATGCCGGCTTCTCGCGCGAGCCGCGGACTGACCACCGGCGCGGCCTGGCGTCCCTGGTCACCGTCGCGGTGAGCCGGGCTGCGGCCGAGCAGCGTGCCGGGCGAGCCGGACGCCTGGGCCCGGGTGCCGGGCTGCGGTGCTGGTCGGAGGCGGAGCACGCCCACCTGGCCGCCCACCCGGAGCCCGAGATCGCCACCGCCGACCTGACGGCCTTCGCCCTGGAGGTCGCGTGCTGGGGGAGCGACGTGCAGGACCTGGCGCTGCTCGACCAGCCACCGGCGCACGCGCTGTCGGTCGCCAGGCAGGTGCTGGTCGACCTCGGGGCGCTCACCGGGAGCGGGCGCGTCACCGCCCGGGGCCGGTTCATCGCCGGCGTGCCGGTCGATCCCCGGCTGGCGCGGGCCCTGGTCGACGGGGCACCCCTCGTCGGGGCCCGGCGGGCCGCCGAGGTGGTCGCGATGCTGGCCGAGGACGTGCGCGCCCCGGGCGGCGACCTGGTCGCTGCGCTCAGGTCCCTGCGCGCCGGTCCGCGGTCGGGCCCGTGGCACCGCCAGGTCACCCGGCTGGAGGCGATCGTCGCCCAGCAGGGCGCCATGGAGCAGGGGGGCACCCGGCAGGGCGCCTCCGGGCGGGGCACCACCCAGCAGGGCGCCACCGGGCAGAGCGCCACCGAGCAGGGCGCCACCGGGAGGGGCGCCACCGAGCAGGGCGCCACCGGGAGAGGGGCGTCGCGCCACGGTCGCGCGCTCACCGACGACGTGGCGGTGGGGCTGGTCGTGGCCCTGGCGCACCCGGACCGGATCGCGCGCCGGCGCCCCGGCGCCGCGGGCTACCTGATGACGTCGGGCACGGGCGCGGCGCTCGACCGGCGTGACCCGGGACCCCTGGCCGGCCTGGAGTGGCTCGCCGTCGGTGACGCGGAACGCCGGGCCGGGGAGCGCGAGGCCCGGATCAGGGCGGCGGCCCCGCTCACCGAGGACCTGGCGCTGGAGGCGGCGGGGTCCCGGTGGACCGAGGTGGACGAGGTCACCTGGACCGGAGGACGGGTGCTGGCGCGGCGGCGTACGTTGCTGGGCGCGATCGAGCTCGGGTCCGTCCCGCTCGGCGACCCGCCGGTGGAGGCCGTGACCGCCGCGATCGCCGAGGCGGTCGCGCGCGAGGGCATCGGTCTGCTCACCTGGTCGGAGGCCGCCACGGCCCTGAGGGCCCGCCTCGACTTCCTGCACCGGGCGCTCGGCGACCCGTGGCCCGACGTGGGCGACGAGGCCCTGACGCGGGACCTCCAGTCGTGGCTAGGACCGCAGCTGGCGCGGGTCCGCTCGGCCCAGGACCTGCGCCGCATCGACGTCGGTGCCGCGCTCCGGGCCCTGGTGCCGTGGCCCCAGGCGGGCAGGCTCGACGAGCTGGCCCCCGAGCGCGTGGTGGTCCCCAGCGGATCGAGCGTGCGGATCGACTACTCCGCCGAGCAGCCGGTGCTCGCCGTCCGGCTGCAGGAGGTCTTCGGCTGGACCGCGGTGCCGGTCCTGGCGGGCGGGCGCGTCCCGCTGCTGCTCCACCTGCTCTCGCCGGCCCGGCGTCCGGCGGCCGTCACCGCCGACCTGGACTCCTTCTGGGACAACGGCTACCCGGGCGTGCGCGCCGACCTGCGCGGGCGCTACCCCAGGCACGCCTGGCCCGCGGACCCCCGCAGCGCCCCGGCCACCCGCTAGACGGGAGACAGCGGCGTGTGCGGCGCGTCGGGGAGGACCACGGTGATCGCCTGCCCCGGCACGACCTCGCCGCCGCGCTCGACCACCGCCATCACCCCGGCCCTGCGCACCACCGGCGCGGTCGCGGAGCCGGGTGACGCGGTCGAGGGGGCCGGCTCGTCGGTCGGCGTCCCGTCGGTGCGGGTCAGCACCGCCTTGAGGAGCCCGGGCCGGAAGGCGTTGATCTGGGCGCAGGGGTTCCGGAGGCCCGTCACGCGCACGACCGGACCGTCGAGGTCGAGAAGCGCCCCGGTGGGCAGCCCGAGCAGGTCGAGCCCGGCGGTGAGGACGTTCTCGCCGAGGTCGCCCGGCCTCAGCTCGTGGCCCAGGGCCCGGGCGTCCTCGAAGACCTCGACGTGGAGCAGGTGGACCTGACGCAGGTTGGGCTGCGTGGGGTCGCGCCGCACGCGGGAGCGGTGCTGGACCAGCGGGCCGGCGTGGGCGTCGCCGAGCACGCCGTGGCCGGCCACCAGGGTGATCGACTCGACGGGCACCTTGCTGAAGCGGTGCGACGCGTCGCGACTGACCGCGACGACTCGGGGCGTGGGCACGCGCCGATCCTCTCGCGGATCCCGCAGCCGCGCAGCCCGCGACCACGACCCACTGGCGCGAAGGCCTGGGAGAGGGCCACAGTGGAGACCATGACCACGGTCGTGGTGACGGGCGCCTCGGGCTTCCTCGGCCTGCACGTCGTCCAGGAGCTGCTCGCGCAGGGCCGGCGGGTGCGTGCCTTCGTGCGGACGCCGGCCAGGCTGGCCGCGCACCTCGCCGGGCTCGGCGTCAACCCGCGCGACCCGCGCCTCGAGGTCGCCACCGGAGACATGACCGACCCCGCGTCGGTCCGGGACGCGACGACCGGGTGCGACCAGGTCGTCCACGCCGCCGCGACCTTCTCCTACCGCCGTGCCGACGCCGAGCGGATGGTGCGGGACAACGCGCTCGGTACGACGACCGTGCTCGACGCCGCGATCGGAGCGGGGTGCTCGGCGGTCGTCCACGTGTCCTCGATCGCCGCGCTGCTGCGGCCCGGGGCGACCCTCGTCGAGCAGAGCCCGGTCGGGATCGTCATCGGCCCCTACACGCAGAGCAAGGTGGACTCCGAACGGGTCGCCCGGGAGCGTCAGGACGCCGGGGCGCCCGTCGCCGTCGTGCAACCCGGCGCGATCCTCGGACCCCACGACCCCTACCTCGGGGAGACCAACCAGGTGCTGCGCGACGTCCTGCGCAACCTGCTGCCGACCTGGCCCCGCGGCGGGATGCAGTGGGTCGACGTGCGCGACACCGCCGCGGTGGTGGTGGCCGCGCTCGGGCGTCCCGGCGGCCGCTTCCTGGTGCCGGGGCACGACGTCTCGCTGCCCCACGCGGTGCTGCGCGCGGTCACCGGGCGCCGGCTCCCCGCCGTCAGGGTGCCCCTGGCCGCGGCGATGCCCGTGCTCCGGCTCGGCCACCGCACCGACCTCCCGCTCCTGCCGCACGCGGTGGAGGGGGCCCGGTTCATCGCGCTGGACACCAAGGTCGACGCCTCGAGGACGGCCGCCGAGCTCGGGATCCCCGGGCGGCCCCTGGAGGAGTCCGTCGCCGACACGGTCCGCTGGCTGGTCGAGGCCGGCCACCTGCCGCGCCGCGCGGCCGGCCGGCTGGCGTGGTGACCCGCGAGCTCACGGGCCGGGAGCTCGCAGGCCGCAGTCTCACGGCCCAGGAGCTCGCACGCACGGCAGCAGGAGGCGCGAGTCGCCGCCGTCGCCGTGGAGGACCCGCCGGTGGGAGCGCGCCAGGCCCGTGCCGGTCGCCGGGTCCTCGTCCGTGCCGAGGTTGCGGGCGTACCGCGGGTGAGCGCCCCCCGAGACCTGCAGGCGGATCCGGACGCCCGCCTCGAAGCGGTGGGCCACCGCGTCCAGCTGAACGCGGACGCGCTCACCGGCGTGCTCCGGGTCGAGCCGCAGGAACCCGTCGCTCACGTTGAGGGACCGGCCGTCCCGCCGGACCTCGCAGACTCGGTGACGGCCACGAGGGTCGCCTGCCGCACCGTCCGCTGTGCGACCAGCCGCCCGGTCCGCGCCCGGGTCACCCGGACCACCGTGCGGAGACCGTCCGGGCTGGACGGGCGCTGGACGGCCACGGTGCGGCCGCTCGCCGACACCGCGACCGGGACCGGCCCGCGGGAGCGGGTGACCACGCGCCGTCCGCCGTCCCGCCCGACGAAGACCACGCGCGTCCACTCGCGGGGACCCAGGGAGTAGTCGCGGACGAGGTAGCCCCCGGCGACGACCCACAGGGCCTGGTGCTCGCCCCGGCTAGGCGCGGGGACCCTGACGTCGCCGTCCCGGATGGTGTCGCGCACCAGGTGGGCGATCGTCGGGTCGGCCCCGCGGGGGAGGGCGGCCGGATCGACGGGCGCGGGCTCCGCAGCGGCGGGGAGCGACGACCCGAACGGCAGGAGGAGGGCGAGGGCGGCGCCCGTCGTCGCGGCGACGCGCCGCCACGACGTCCTGCGGTGGCCGGGGTGGTCCATCTCTTCTCCTCACGCCCTGCTCTCCCCAGTGTGCTCCCGCGATCCGGGCGGCGGTAGGGGTAGCGTCCGGGGGTGCCCAGCTCGCGTAGGACCACCGCCCGCCGGCGGGGCACGGCGTCGCGCCGCGGCGGCTCCCGCCCGGCGCCCAGGCCCCTCCCGGCCGTGGGGCCGGGGGAGCGGACCTGGGTCCTCGACGTCCCCTACGGCACGCAGGTCGACGACGCCGCCTGGCACCCGGCGGTCCGGATGCACCTGTACGTCGGCCGGTCGCTGCCGGCGCACCTCGTGCCGTACGCGCCCGGCCCGCACACGCTCGGCCGGTTCCTCGAGCGCACGCTCAACCCCGGCAAGGCGCTCCACGCCGCGGAGCCGGGCGAGGCACCCGACACGGTGGGGGCGCTGGAGCCGCGCCGGCTCCAGTTCGAGGCGGCCGACGCGATCGCCGAGCGCGCCGCGGCGGGCGGGCGGCTCTTCCTGCTCGCCGACGAGCCGGGGGTGGGCAAGACGATCTCGGCCGTCCTCGGGGCGACCGCGGTGGGCGACCTGCGCGGCGCGCGCCGGGTGCTCGTCGTCGCCGACCGACCGGCCGCCATCACGATCGGCCACTGGTGCCGCACCATCGAGGCGCTCGGCGACGGCGGCCTGGAGTGGGTCGTCATCACCTGGGACCGGCTCGACAAGGTCAAGGACCAAGACTGGGACGTGATCGTCGCCGACGAGGCGCACGCCCTGCGCCGCACCACGACCAAGCGCTGGAAGCTGTGGGCGCGGATCTCCGGCCACGGCAAGCCGCACGACAAGGCGCCGTTCGTCATCGCCACGACGGCGACCCCGGGCCACACCCCGCTCGAGCTGCCCTACCTCGCCCCGGCCTACGCGCAGGTGCTCGACGAGCCGATGCGCGCGTGGACCTCGGCCGGCGCGCCCGGCGCCGCCTTCGCCGACGCGCTCGAGCGGCACGGCGTCGGCGTCGAGAAGGGACGGTACGGCGCCGCCTGGACCGCCGACCCCGCCCGGCGGGCCGCCGACCTCAAGCTGGTCCGCAGCTGGCTGGCCGACGTGCGACCCCCGGCGATGCTGCACCGCGCGGCGCCGTGGGGGCCGGTGCCGATCTCCGGGATGCCGGTCGCGCTCACCCCGGCCGAGCGCACGGCGTACGAGGCGGAGTGGGGGGAGTTCTGCCGCGAGATGGACCTGGCGCGTCGCGGCCGCAACGTCGCCAAGGGCCGGGCGGCCCTGCTGCGCTTCCGGCAGAAGGCCGGCCTGATCCGCGTCGACTCCACCGTCGCGTGGATTGCCCAGCAGGTCGAGGCCGAGCGCCAGGTGGCGTGCTCGGTCGAGTTCGTCGCGACCGCCGCCGACCCGATCGCCGACCGGCTGCGCGACTCGGGGCTGGAGGTCGCCACGATCTACGGCCGCGACCGGTTCGACCCCGAGGCTGAGCGGCTGCGGTTCCAGACGGGCGCGGCGAAGGTCTGCGTCTTCACCACCGTCGCCTCCATCAGCCTGCACGCGGGGGAGACGCTCGCCGACGGTCGGCAGGCCAGCACCGAGCCGCGGGTCGGCGTCTTCCACCAGGCCCGCTTCTCCGGCATCGCCGGGCGCCAGGTCACCGGCCGCACCCACCGTGACCACCAGGTCTCGCCGTGGCACGTCGCCTACGCCGAGGGCACCGTCGAGGAGCAGGTCGGCCGGGTGATGGTCGAACGGATCGCCGCCGCCTCCGACACGGTCGGCAGCGACACCACCGGGCTCGCCGAGCTGGCCGCCCTCCTCGGCGCGGACTGGCTGCCACCGGCCAGCCTCACCGACGACGGCGCCTGACCCGAACGGCCCTGCGCGCGCCGTGGACGCCGGACGTCCGGGCGTCCCGGCCGCGCGTGCGCCACCATGGACCCATGGGGTCGTCCTCCGTTTCCTCCGCCGGCTCCGTCAGCGCGCCACCCCGGAGCCCGATCGGCGTCGAGGTCGCCCTGGCCCTCGTCGGCGTCGCCTGCGTCCTGGCGCACTGGGCCGGGCTGCGCGTCGTCGCCGGCGGAGTGGTCCTGCCGCTGCCGCTGCTCGCCGTCGTCCTCGCCGCGGCTGCCCTGCTCCGTCGGGGCCGTGCGGCTGGGGGGAGACGGGGCTCCCGGGCAGTCCTGGCGGTCGGCGCGCTCGTGCTCGTCGCGGGCCTCGCCGGGACGGCGTTCAGCGTCGTGGAGGGGACCACCCACCACCTGCACCCCGACGGCTCCCCGGAGGGGTGTCGCGTCCTGGTCGAGGAGCGCGCGTTCGTCGTCTCCGGAGGTGGGTCCCTCCACGTGCTCCGCGGGGAGACCGGGGTCGCCCGCCGCGTCGCGGAGTACGTCACCGACGACGGGGAGATGCCCTTCGCCGATGGGACGGCCGAGATCACGTGGGACGGCGAGCAGGGGAGTGCCACCGGGCCGATGTGGAGCGCCACCCTCGAGCCGCTCTCCTTCGCCTGCTGACGGCCACACCCGTTGACAAGACCCGTACGGGTGAGAAGGCTCGCAGGATGGGGGAGTTCACCTGGCTGCCGGCCCACCGGGCGACGACCGAGGACGTCGAGGCGCTCTTCGCCACGGGAGGGGCGCACAGGTGCCGTTGCCAGGCGTACAAGGTCCCCGGCTGGATCTGGCGGGACACGACCCAGGAGCAGCGGGAGGCCGCGTTGCTCGAGCAGACCGCCTGCGGCACGGCCGGACCGACCTCGGGGCTGGTCGGGTACGTCGACGGTGAGGCCGCCGGCTGGGTCGCGGTCGAGCCGCGGGAGAGCTACCCGCGGCTGTGGAGCCGCAAGCAAGCCTGGATGCGGATGGACCCGGAGCTGGAGGGCGCCTGGTCGGTGACGTGCTTCGTCGTCCGCCCGGACCGCCGCGGGTCGGGCCTGACCTACGAGCTCGCCGCCGCCACGGTCGGCTACGGGGAGCAGGTCGGGGCCCGCGTCCTCGAGGGCTACCCGATCGAGGCCGCGCCGGGCGGCAGGGCGACGTGGGACGAGGCGTCGGTCGGCCCGCTCCAGGTCTTCCTCGACGCCGGGTACGAGGTCGTCGCTGCACCCACGCTGCGACGGAGGGTGGTCCGCCGCCTCGTCACGGGGAAGGGCGGGCACGGTGACGGGTGAGGACGCGCGCAGCCACGTCGCACTGCTGCGCGGGGTCAACGTCGGGTCCCACCACCGGATCGCGATGGCGGACCTGCGCGACGTGGCGGCCTCCCTGGGGTGGGAGGACGTCGCCACCTACATCCAGAGCGGCAACCTGGTCTTCCACGCGACCGGGAGCGTCACCGCGCTGGCCGACTCGCTCGGCGAAGCGATCGCCGAGCGGCTGGACGTGCGCTGCGGCGTCGTCGTCCTGACCCGCAGGCAGCTCGCGCGGGTGGTGGCGGACAACCCCTTCCCCGACGAGACCGACCCCAAGCGGCTCCACGTCGTCTTCCACCAGGGCAGCCCCGGACCCGATGCCGCGGCCACCCTCGCCGCGGCCGTGGCGCGGGCCCGGGAGAAGGGGAGCAGGGACGACGGCACGGTGGTCGGCCATTACCTCTACCTGCACACCCCCGACGGCCTCGGGCGCAGCCGGCTGGCGGCCGAGCTGGCCCGACGTCCGGCCGCCGACGCGCCGGAGGGCACGATGCGCAACTGGGCGACCGTCACCAGGCTGCTCGCCCTGCTGGACGGCTGAGGCTGGCAGACTGCCGGGATGCCGCGCCTCGGGTTCCTGCACACCGCCGAGGTCCACGTCGCGACCTTCGAGGCGCTCGTCCGCGAGGTCGACCCCGGGTCGAGCGCCGCGCACCTCGTCGAGCCCGACCTGCTCGCCCGGGCCCGCGGCGAGGGGCCGAGCCCCGGCGTCGCCGCGGCGACGCTGGCCCTCGTGCGGCGGCTGGTCGACGACGGGGCGGACGTCGTGGTCTGCACCTGCTCCACGCTCGGCCCGGTCGCGGAGCTGGCCGGCGATGGCTCCGGCGTCCCGGTCCTGCGGGTGGACCGGCCGATGGCACGCGAGGCGGTGCGCGCGGGACCGAGGATCGCCGTCGTCGCGGCGCTGGAGTCCACGCTCGGACCCACCGGCGACCTGCTCGCCGACGAGGCGCGCCGGGCCGGCGTCTCCCCGACGGTGGTCGAGGTCGTCGCCCCCGGCGCGTGGGCCGCCTTCGAGCGCGGGGAGACGGCCGCCTACCTCCGTCAGGTGGCCGACGTGGCCCGCGGCGTCGCCGACCAGGTGGACGTCGTCGTGCTCGCCCAGGCCAGCATGGCGAACGCGGCAGCGCTCCTGGCCGAGCTCCCGGTGCCCGTCCTCGCCAGCCCCCTGCTCGCCGTACGCCACGCCGTCGACGCGGCGCGCCCCTGACCTATCCTCCAGGCGTGCCCGACCACGCGCTGGAGCTCAGCTTCGACCCCGACTCGACGGCCGCGGTCGTCGCGCAGTGGGAGGCGCTGCGGGCCGCGGGGCTGCCGTCGCAGGCCGACCACCGGTCGATGACCAACGCCCCGCACCTCACGGTCGTGGCCGCCGCCGGGATCGAGCGGGCCGTCGTCGAGGAGGCGTGCGACCTCGTCGGTCCGCTGCTGCCCTCCAGGGTCGAGCTGCGCGGCCTGCTGGTCCTCGGGCAGGGGACGCGCGTGACGTTGGCCCACCTGGCCGAGCCCGACGACGCCACCGCACGGGCCGCGGCCCGGCTCCGGGACCGGGTGCCGGGGGTGCGCCACCCGGTCTGGACCCCGCACGTCACGCTGGCCCGGCGCGTCCCGAGGCACCTGCTGCCGCGGGCGCTGGAGGTGCTGGACGACGCACCGGGGCCGCGCACCCTCGTCTGCGACCGCCTCCGCTGGTGGGACCCCGACGCCGGGGTCGTCGAGGACGTCGCCGGGCCCGGGGCGGGCGGGGTCACCCGCCGCTGACCGGCTTCGGCCCCCGACCGGGTGCAGCTCGTGGAGGGAGAGGCCTTCCCCCGGAGGAGCCTCCGGGCTTCTACTGGACGTCCGGATCCTCCCACCGCAGACAGGAGCGTGCCACCATGCACCGCAACCTCCTCCGCGCCGCGGCCATCGCCGTCGGCGCGCTGCTCCTCCCGCCCGTCCTGCCGGCCCACGCGATCGTGGGCGGGGCGCCGGACGGCGGGGAGCACCCGTTCGTCGGTCAGCTGCTCTTCCACGTCCCCGACGCCCAGGACCCCCGGTTCGAGGACCCGGGCGCCTGGTACAGCTGCACCGGCACCCTCGTCGACCGCGACACGGTCGTCACGGCCGGGCACTGCACCTACGCGATCGGGGTGGAGGGGGAGCCGCCGGCCGACCCGCTCCTCGGCGGCACCGACGTGTGGTTCACCGTCGCCGAGGACCCGCAGCTCGCGCTCCCGCCGAGCTCGAGCTTCGCCCCCGACCGCAACGAGGAGCGGTACGAGACCTGGTCGGCGCTGCTGGACGCGAGCGACGAGTGGGCCGAGGCGCGGACGACGTTCACCCACCCCGAGTACGTCGACGCGCAGTTCCTCCTGCACGACCTCGGTGTCGTCGAGCTGAGCGAGCCGATCGACCTGCCGGAGTACGGCGCCCTGCCCACGCCCGACTACCTGGACCGCTACGACGGCGCCGCCAAGAACGGTGCCCTCTTCGAGTCGGTCGGCTACGGGCTGGAGGACAGCGGACCCAAGTCCGCGCTCGGCGGCGACACCCGTCGCAAGGCGGACCGGCGCCTCGTCAGCTTCCGCGGCGCCTACGGCTACCGGGACATCGCCGTGATGTTCTCCCACGCCGGCCGCGGCACCACCGGAGGCACGTGCTTCGGCGACTCCGGCGGGCCGACGTTCGACATCACCACCGAGGCGATCGCCGAGCAGAACGTCATCGTGGCGGTCACGTCGTTCGGCCTCAACTACAACTGCAACGCCAGCGGCAGCTACCGGATCGACCAGCCCGACGACCTGGCGTTCCTCACCGATCCCGAAGGCTCCTACTGACGGGAGCCACCGGAACCTCCGGGACGTCGTGCGCGGGTGGAGCGTCACCTCAGTCCGTATGACGTCCCGGGGGCGGGGCGGGCTGCAGCAGCTCGTCGAGTCGTGCGAGCAGCTCGGCCGCGTCCTCGACCACCGTGACCGCGCCCGTCTCCTCGAGCTCGGCGCGGGAGAAGCCCCCGGTGAGCACGCCGAGGGTGGGCAGTCCGCGGGCGTTGGCCGCCTCCACGTCCCAGACGGAGTCGCCGACGAGCACGGCGCGTCCTCCGTCGACCTTGGCGATCGCGGTGTCGAGCAGCTCGGGGTCGGGCTTCGTCTCCTCGGCGTCCTCGGCGGTGGTGGCGGCGTCGACCAGGTCGTCGGCGTCCAGCAGGCGGGTGGCGTGCGCGGCGTGCCGGGGTATGGCGGAGCTGGCCAGCACCACCTTCAGCCCCCGCTCGTGGAGGGCAGCCAGCAGGTCGCGGGCGCCGGGCAGCAGCGTCGTCTCGTCCATCAGCGCGTCGAACTCCTCCTCCCACGCGTCGCGGACCGAGTCGCCGTCGGCGTCCTCGACCTCCTGGCCGGCGGCAGCCGCGACGAGCCGGTCGCCGCCCTGGCCGATCTGCCGGTGGATCCGCCACGCGGGGACGTCGTGGCCGTGCCGCGCGAAGGCCCGCACCCACGCGACCGTGTGGTGGTAGTTGGAGTCGAGCAGGGTGCCGTCGATGTCCAGGACCACCGTGTCCACCGCGAGGGGCAGGCCGGTCGGCAGGTGGTCGGTCGGAGGAGGGTTGGTCATGGCGCCTTTCCGGTGGGCGGGCGGTCGGGTCAGGACGCGTGCAGGGGAGCGGTGCCGAAGCCCGCGCCCTCCGCCATCCCGGCGACGAGGTCGGCGACCGCCTCCGGGCCGGTGAGCCGCGGGCGCCAGTCGAGCTCGCGCCGCGCTCGTGCGGTCGACATCACCGGCAACCGGCTCAGCGCGTCGAAGAGCCGCGGGTCGGCGGGGAGCGCGCGCGCCTTCCAGCCGCCCGCGATCAACCCGCGCAGGACGGCCTTCGGCACCGGCACGTGTCGGGCCTCGAAGACCTCCGCCAGCTGCTCGGCCCCGACCACCTCGTCGGCCGCGAGGTTGAAGGGGCCGCCCGCGCGCCGTACGACGACGCGAGCGACCGCGTCCGCGAGGTCCGCGGCGTGGATCGCCTGGAACGGCACGTCGGCGGGGAACGGCAGCACCGGGACCAGCGCGGGCCGGACCAGCCGTTGCGGCGCGAGCGGGCCGCCGAAGATCCGGCGCTGCTCCGAGGCGGCACGGCGCTGGAAGACGAACGCCGGGCGCAGCCGGGCGACGACGGCGCCGGTGCCGGCCTCGGCCGCGTCGAGCAGCCGCTCGACGTACGCCTTCTCCCGGCAGTACGACGCCGCCGAGGTGCCGTGCGTCGGCCAGGACTCCTCGACCGGGTCGAGGTCGACCCGCGGGGAGTAGGCGGCGATGGATGAGGCGGCCACGACGTGGGGGACGCCCGCAGCGGCGACCGCCTCGAGCACGCGGGCGGTGCCGACCGCGTTGGTCTCCCACGTGGTCTCGGGGTGGTGGGTCGGGTTGAACATCCAGGCGAGGTGGACGACGCAGTCGGCGCCGCGGACCAGGCCGGCGAGGTCGTCGGTGCGGACGTCGGCCTCGTGCCACTCGACCCGCTCGCCGGGCCGCCTGGCCTCCTCGTCGAGCAGCAGGCGGCGGGCGACGCCGCGCACCCGGGTGACCTCGGGGGCGGCGAGCAGCCGCTCGACCACCGCGGTGCCGATGTTGCCGGTGGCGCCGGTGACGACGACGTCCACGGCTCAGCCCGCCTGTCCGTCGCGCAGCGCCGGGAGCAGGTCGGACTCGGCCCACTCCAGGAAGCCCTCCTGGTGGTCGCCGCCGACCTGGATCAGCGCGAGGTCGGTGAAGCCCGCCTCGCGCCACGCGGCGGCGGCCTCGACGACGGCGTCCACGTCGTCGCCGCACGGGATCGACCCGGCGACGTCCTCGGGTCGGACGAACTGGCTGGCTCCGTCGAATCCCGCGGTGCCGGGCAGCTCGGCGTTGACCTTCCAGCCGCCGCCGAACCAGCGGAACTGCTCGTGCGCCCGCTGCACGGCGGCGTCCCGGTCCCGGTCGAAGCAGATCGGCATCTGGCCGATCTTGCGGCTGCCACGGGCGCCCGCGTCGTCCCACTGGACGACCAGGTCGCCGTCGGGCTCGGTGGTGACCAGGTGGTCGACCAGGGGCGCGAGCAGCTCGATCGACTGCTTGCCCGAGACGGCGGCGCCGATCGGCACCCGGGTCTCGGGGAGGTCCCAGAGCTTGGCGGAGTCGACGTCGAAGTGGACGCCGTGGTGGGTGACGTAGCCGCCGTCGAAGAGCGCGTTGATGATCTCCAGCGCCTCGACCAGCATCTCGTGGCGGACGTCGACCGCCGGCCAGCCCTGGCCCACGACGTGCTCGTTGAGGTTCTCCCCGGAGCCGACGCCGAGGGTGAAGCGGCCGCCGGAGAGCAGCTGGACGGTCGCGGCCTTCTGGGCCACCACCGCCGGGTGGTAGCGGAAGGTCGGGCAGGTCACGTAGGTCATCAGCTCGACCCGGGAGGTCACCTGGGTGACGGCACCGAGCATCGACCACGCGTAGCCCGAGTGGCCCTGCTCGTCGAGCCAGGGGAAGTAGTGGTCGCTCATCACCTCGAAGTCGAAGCCCGCCCGCTCGGCGAGGCCGGCGTGGCGGACGAGGTCGGGCGGGGAGGTCTGCTCGGTCATGAGCGTGTAGCCGATGCGCATGGGCGGTCCGTACCCGGGTGGTCGGCGCCCATGCGGGTACGGGGACGCCATGACCGACTCCCAGACGGATCCCCGTGAGCTCACCGCCCTCGCCCTCAATTGCACCCTCAAGCCCTCACCGGCCGAGTCCAGCTCCGACCTGCTCGGCAGCCAGCTGCTCGAGGCCCTCGCCGGCCACGGCGTCTCCGGCCGCATGGTCCGGGTCGTCGACCACGACGTGCGGTTCGGGGTCAGCACCGACGAGGGGGACGGCGACGAGTGGCCGGTGCTCCGCGAGCAGGTGCTCGACGCCGACGTCCTCGTCCTGGTCACCCCGATCTGGATGGGCCAGCCGTCGTCGGTGGCCAAGATGGTGCTCGAGCGCCTCGACGCCGAGATCTCCGAGACCGACGACGAGGGCCGGCCGACGATGTTCGGCAAGGTCGCCGTCGTCGGGGTGGTGGGCAACGAGGACGGCGCCCACCACGTGAGCGCCGAGCTCTTCCAGGCGCTCGACGACGTGGGCTTCTCGATTCCGGCCCAGGGCGTCAGCTACTGGGTGGGGGAGGCGATGCAGGGGGTGGACTACAAGGACAAGGAGCCCACGCCCGAGAAGACGGCGGAGACCACGGCCACCGCGGCCCGCAACGCCGCCCACCTGGCCCGCCTGCTGGCGGGGGCGCCGTACCCCGCCGAGTGACCGCTCCCCGATAGTCCCCGACGTATCGACCAACCGGACCGGCGTGTCGGTGGTCGGACTGTGGGGGACTATCGGGCAGGAGGTGAGGTCGTCGGTCAGGCGCCGGGCTGGAAGACCACCTTGAAGGTGCCGTCGGCCTTGGCCTGGAAGTCGGCGTAGGCCTGCGGTGCCTCCTCCAGCGGCAGGTGGTGGCTGGCGAACTGCTCCAGGCCGAGCGGGTCGGCGTCGTCGAGGGCCAGCGGGAGCAGGTCGTCCATCCACCGCTTGACGTTGGCCTGCCCCATCCGCAGCTGCAGCTGCTTGTCGAACATGTCCATGAGCGGCAGCGGCTGGGTCATCCCGCCGTAGACGCCGCTGAGCGAGACGGTGCCGCCCCGGCGCACGGCGTCGAGCGAGGCCGTGAGGGCGGCGGCGCGGTCGACGCCCACGCGCTGCATCAGCCCGGCGGCGAGCCGGCGGGGGAGGAGGCCCAGCGCCTTCTGGCTGAGCTCGGCGACGGGGGAGCCGTGCGCCTCCATGCCGACGGCGTCGACCACGGAGTCGGCGCCCCGGCCGGCGGTCCGCGACCGGACCTCGTCGGCGACGTCGTCGACGGCCGACAGGTCGATGGTCTCGGCGCCCGCCGCGGCGGCGCGGGCGAGCCGCTCGGGGACCCGGTCGACGCCGATCACCCGGTGCCCGAGGTGCTGGGCGATCCGCACCGACATGAGGCCGATCGGGCCCAGCCCCATCACCAGCAGCGTCCCGCCGTCGGGGACGTCGGCGTAGGCGACCGCCTGCCACGCGGTCGGGGCGACGTCGGAGAGGAAGAGGAAGCGGTCGTCGACCGGGCCGTGCGGCACCTTGATGGAGGTGAACTGCGCCTGCGGCACCCGCAGCAGCTCGGCCTGCCCGCCCGGCACCGACCCGTAGAGCTTGGAGTAGCCGAAGAGCGCGGCGCCGGAGCCGTACTCGCGCACCTGGGTGGTCTCGCACTGGGTGTAGAGCTGCTGGTCGCACATCCAGCAGTGGCCGCACGACATCTGGAACGGGATCACCACGCGGTCGCCGACCTTGAGGTCGCCCGCCTCGGGGCCGACCTCCTCGACGATCCCCATCGGCTCGTGGCCGACGACGTCGCCGGGCGTCATGAACGGCGACAGGGGCTCGTAGAGGTGGAGGTCGGAGCCGCACAGACCGGTCGAGGTGACCCGGATGATCGCGTCGTTCGGTTCCTGGATGGTCGGGTCCGGCACCTCCTCGACCCGCATGTCCTTGGGTCCCTGCCAGGTCACTGCCTTCATCGCGCTGCTCCTCGCTGCGTCGTGCACGTCATGGGGCTGTGCCGTACCCGGGGTACGGCAGCCGATGCGTGGACGTCCCGGATGCGACGTGCACCGTGGAGGACGGGCCCGAGGGGGACGGGCGGCGGGCTACCCCTCGAAGATCCGCGGCAGCTCGGACGCCCGGCCGGTGAACCGCGGCGCGCGCTTCTCCAGGAAGGCGGCCACGCCCTCCTTGCCGTCGCCGACGCTGGTGTGGAACATCGCCAGCGAGTCGGCCAGGTGGGCCTCGAGCGGGTGCGGCGCCGCGCTGCCGGCGTACAGCAGCTGCTTGGCCAGGCCGAGCGCGACGGGGGAGCGGTCCTCGACGAAGGACCGAGCGAGCCCCAGGGCGGCCGGGACCAGCTCGTCGGGCTCGTGCAGCGAGCGGACGAGGCGACCCGCGTGCGCCTGCTCGGCGGTGAGGATCTCGGCGGAGTAGATCCACTCCAGCGCCTGCTGGACGCCGACGATCCGCGGCAGGAACCACGTCGAGCAGGCCTCGGGGACGATCCCGAGCCGGCCGAAGACGAAGCCGATCCGGGCCTTGGTCGAGGCCAGCCGCAGGTCGGCGGCGAGCGTCATGGTGGCGCCGATCCCGACGGCGGCGCCGTTGATCGCGGCGACCACGGGCTTGGGGCAGGCGTGCATCGCCATGGTGACCCGCCCGCCGGTGTCGCGCACCCCGTCGGCCCACTCGGGGTCGTCGAACCGCTCGCGCAGCTCCTCCGGCGTCGGGTCCAGCGACTCGTCGAGCCCGAAGACGTTGCCCTGGGCCGAGAGGTCCATGCCGGCGCAGAAGGCGCGCCCGGCGCCGGTGAGCACGACCGCGCGCACGTCGTCGTCGAGCGCGGCGGCGGTGAAGAAGAGCTCCAGCTCCTCGGCCATCGTCACCGTGAAGGAGTTGAGCTGGTCGGGCCGGGAGAGCGTCAGCAGGGCGACGCCGTGCTCGTCGACCTCGACCGTGAGCGTCTCGAAGGCGTCGTACGACGCCGGGGTCGCGGCGCTCATCGCGGCAGCCCCGAGGGGGTGCAGAGCTCGGCGGGGACCGAGTCGGTGTCGTCGGCGACGATCAGGTCGAAGAGGCGCTGGGAGCGTTCGGGGTCCCAGGTCACCGCGAGGTCGCGGATCGGGATGCCGCAGGTGAGCCCGCTCTCGCCGTCGACCTTCGTCATGGCGAGGCCGAACTGGGCGATCGCCAGCGGGCTGCTGCCCTCGCCCACCTTGAACGACTCCGCGGTCGCGGTGGAGAGGCGGTAGTAGCGCAGCGGGTTGGCGACGCTCCACGGGGAGAGGGCCTTGCTGCCGACCTTGGCGACCACCTCGCGCTGGTGCTCGGCGCGCTTGATGTCGCCGAGGTCGGCCGAGGTCTTGCGCGACCGGGCGTAGCCCAGGGCCGTCCTGCCGTCCGCGTCCTGGCAGCCGGCCTCGATGTCGAGGTTGGCGTCGGGGTCCACCATCGCGGCCTCGGGGCAGATCTCGATGCCGCCGACGGCGTCGACCATGTCGACGAAGCCGCCGAACCCGACCTCCACGTAGTGGTCGACCCGGATCCCGGTGTTCTGCTCGACCGTGCGGACCATCAGCTTCGGCCCGCCCCACGCGTAGGCGGCGTTGATCTTGGACGTGCCGCGCCCGGGGATGTCGACGATCGAGTCGCGGGGGATCGACATGAGCAGGTTGGGGCCGTCGCCGGTGTGCAGCAGCATGATGGTGTCGGCCAGGCGGCTGCTGGCGCCGCCGGTCCCGAGGTCGCGGCGCTGCTCCTCGGTGAGTTCGCCGCGCGAGTCGCTGCCGACCAGCAGGTACGTCGTCCCCGGCTGCTCGCCGGGCCGGTCGCCGCCGGGCTCGGCGTCGACCTTCGTCACCTTGGACCACGCCCAGAACGGGACCGCGACCAGGAAGACCAGCCAGAGCAGCAGCAGCCAGCGCAGCACCCGGAAGACCCCGAGCCGCGGGCGACGGGGGAGCCGGGGACCGCGGCCGCGGCGACCGCGGGCGGGCGGTTCGGAGGGCGGCGCGGAGGGTGCGGGCGCCGACGGGGGCGCGGCCGCGCCGCGGGAGGGGGTGCCCTGGGCCGCGGGCATCATCCGGGTCCGGTCGGCCTGCTCGCGGGCGTCGGCGGAGGCCGGACGGCCGCGCTCGGGGCGCCGCACGGCGCGGGTCGCGTCGTCGGAGGGGGCGCCCTTCGAGCCGTAGAGCCAGTTGTACTCGGGGGTGCCCTCCTCGGGGCCCCCCTGTCCCCGGGGTCGGTCAGCCATGGGGTCGAAACTACCCGGACCCCTCCCGCGCGCGGTGGACCCGGTGGGGCGCCCCGTCGTACCGCCCCGGTCGGACACGCCGGACCCGCGTCGTTGACGGGTGTGACCGGTGTGACTGGTGATACTGAGACCGGATCTGCCAACCTTCCCCAGCAGTGAGGTCCGCCCCCATGCCCGACCGCTCGTCACCCTCCTCGCCCGCGACGCCACCCTTTGGCACCCCCCGCCCGGGCGGGGGCATCGGCGACCGCGCCGCCAGGGTCCGGTTCCGCCGCGCGGTCTCGCTCATGGTGATGACCCTGCTGGTGCCCGGCTCCGCCCAGATGGTCGTGGGCAACCGCCGCGTCGGCCGCGTCGCCGTACGGGCCTGGGCGGTGCTCCTGACCGTCGCGGCGCTGGCCGTGGTCGCGTCGCTGCTGTGGCACTCCTTCGCCTTCTGGGCGGTCTCCAACCCGCTGCTGCTCGGCCTCCTGCGACTGGTCCTCATGGTCCTCGCGGTCGGCTGGGCCCTGCTCTTCGTGGACGCCTGGCGGCTGGGGCAGCCGCTCACGCTGCTGCAGAACCACCGGCTCGCGGTGGTCGGCGTCAACGGCCTGCTCTGCTTCTCCGTGGCGGGCACCCTGCTCTTCGGCGCCCACCTGGTCGGCGTCCAGCGCGACTTCCTCGTGACGATGTTCGGCGACGGCGAGGTGGTCGACGCCCACGACGGCCGCTACAACGTGCTGCTGCTGGGCGGCGACTCCGGGGCCGGCCGCTGGGGCCTGCGCCCCGACTCGCTCACCGTCGCGAGCATCGACGAGGAGACCGGCCGGACCGTGCTGATCGGCCTGCCGCGCAACATGGCCAACTTCCCCTTCAAGCAGGGGTCGCCGATGGCGGAGCAGTTCCCGCAGGGCTTCGACTGCGAGGGCTGCTACCTCAACGGGGTCAGCACGTGGGCCCAGGACCACACCGAGCTCTTCAAGGGCTCCGACACCCCGGGGATCGACGCGACCGTCTCGGCCGTCGAGGGGATCACCGGGCTCGACGTGAACTACTGGGCGATGGTCAACCTGCAGGGCTTCAAGAACCTGGTCGACGCCACCGGCGGGGTGACCCTCAACGTCCGCGACCGGATCCCGGTGGGGCTGCCCCACGAGTCCTACTTCCACTACATCGAGCCGGGCGTGAAGAAGCTGAACGGGCAGGACACGCTGTGGTTCGCGCGGGCCCGCCACGGCTCCGACGACTACTCGCGGATGGCCCGGCAGAAGTGCGTGATGAACGCGATGCTCCAGCAGGTCAGCCCGGAGCAGGCGCTGCGCAACTTCGAGGACATCGCCAAGGCCGGCACCGACATGGTCTCGACCAACGTGCCGACCAGCGAGGTGGACCGCTTCCTCGACCTGGCCCTCAAGGCCCGCAACGAGAAGATGTCGACCGTCTCGCTCGTCCCGCCGCTGATCAACACGGCCGAGCCCGACATCGCGCTGGTCCACGCGACCGTCACGGCGGCGCTCGACCGGGCCGAGGGGCGCAAGCCCTCCCCGAAGCCCGAGCCCGAGCCCGCGCCGGCCCAGGAGGAGGGGAGCGTCGTCGAGGCGGCCCCCGAGGAGGCGGCGCCCGCGCCTGCACCCCCGGCCCCGACCCCGGTCACGGGCGGCTCGGTGGGCTCCCTGAGCACCGGCTACGCGGCCAACCAGGCCGAGGACCTCGGCTCCGCCTGCTGAGGCGGTCCCGGCTCGGCGCGGGGGGCGCGACCGGCCTAGGGTGTGGGCCGTGACCCAGGAGCAGGTGCCGGCCCGTCCGCGCGTCGTGGCCGTCGTCGTGACCTTCGACCGCCTCGCGCTGCTCCGTCGCCTGGTCGCCCGCCTGCGGGAGGTCGACGGCCTCGACGAGGTCCTCGTCCTGGACAACGCCTCGACCGACGGCACGGCCGAGTGGCTCGCGACCGAGGCCGGTCGCGAGGTCGACGGTCCCCGGCTGCGGCACCGCACGAGCGCCACCAACCGCGGGGGCGCCGGCGGCTTCCACGACGGGCTCGAGTGGGCGGTCGCCGAGGGGGCCGACCTCGTCTGGCTGATGGACGACGACGGCCTGCCCGACCCCGACTGCCTGGCCCGGCTGCTCGCCCGGTCCGGCGAGCTCGACTTCTGGGGCCCGCTCGTCGTCGACGAGGACGCCGGGGAGCGGCTGGTCTTCCCGATCCGGCTGCCGGGCGGCACCCGCGTCGTGCGTCGCCTCGACGACGTCCGCGCCGCCGCCCGCGACCGGCTGATCCGCGACGTGGTGATCCCCTTCAACGGCGTGCTCGTCACCCGCGACCTGGTGCAGCGGATCGGGCTGCCCCGCGAGGAGTTCTTCATCTGGGGCGACGACCACGAGTACAGGCTGCGCGCCGAGCGGGCCGGCGCCCGGGTCGCCACCGTGGTGGACGCCGTCGTCCGGCATCCCGCGGTGGGGGAGCTCGGCACCCCGATGATGTGGGGCCGCACGACCTACAACCACAGCCCCAGCGACCTCAAGCACTACTGCATGGCCCGCAACAACCTGGTCAACCTGCGCGACTACCGGGGCTGGGCGCACGCCGCCGCCTTCGTGGTGAAGACCGCCTGGTTCTACCTCGTCACTCGTCGCGACCCCGCCCGGCTGCGGCTGAGCGTCGGAGCGATGCGCGACGGCCTGCGCGGCGACTTCACCGGTCACCGGAGGTTCCTCGATGGCCGCGCCTGACCCCACCCCCGCTCCCACCCCCGACCCGACGGCCCCGACACCGACCGGTCTGCCCAGCGCCGCGGTCGTCGTCGTCACCTACAACCGGGCCGACCTGCTGGAGCGGATGCTCGACGGCCTCGCGGCCCAGACGGTCCGCCCGGCGGAGGTCGTGGTCGTCGACAACGCCAGCACCGACCACACGGCCCGCGTCCTGGCGGCGCGCACCGACCTGCCCCTCACCGTGCTCTCGATGACCGAGAACCTCGGCGGCGCCGGGGGGTTCCACGCCGGCACCCGGGCCGCCCACGAGGCGGGCCACGACCGGATCTGGCTGATGGACGACGACGTCGTCCCGGCGCCCGACTGCCTGGCGACGCTGCTGGCGCGCCCCGAGCCCTGCCTCATGGCGGTGCGCGAGGACCTCTCGGGGGCGCTGGTCGAGAAGGCGGCGATCCGCTTCGACCTGGACAACCCGCTCGCCGTGCGGCCGAAGACGGCGAGCGTCGACTCGACGTACGCCAGCCGTGCCGAGATGCCGGAGTCCGTCCCGGTGGAGAACGTCGCCTTCGAGGGGTTCATGGTGAGCCGCGAGGTGGTCGACGCGGTCGGGCTGCCCGACCCGTCGTTCTTCATCTTCTACGACGACGTCGACTACGCGGTCCGCGCGCGGCGGGCCGGCTTCCCCATCGTCGCCGTCCGCGACGCGGTGCTGGTGCGCCAGCTCGACTTCAACCAGCAGCACGACCTGGCGGGCTGGAAGGGGTACTACATGTACCGCAACCTCTTCGTCGTGCACCTGCGGTACGGCGGCAACGCGGCCGTCCGCGCCAAGCCCTACCTCGTCGCGCTGGCCGTCGCCCTGCTCAGCCCCCTGCGCGGCGGGCGGGCCGAGGCCCGCAACGTGATCCGCGCCATGAGGGACGCCCGGGGCATGCGCGCGGTGCCGGGTCCCGCCCGTCCCCGTGGCTAGACTCATGGCCGCTTGCCGAGATGCTGAGGAGCACCCTTTGACCGAGTCCGACCCGTCCACCGAGCGTCCCGAGACCCCCGACCTGGTGGTCGTCGGCTCCGGGTTCTTCGGCCTCACCGTCGCCGAGCGGTGCGCGAACGACCTGGGGCTGAAGGTGCTCGTCGTGGAGCGGCGCTCCCACCTGGGCGGCAACGCCTACAGCGAGTTCGACGAGGAGACCGGGATCGAGGTGCACAAGTACGGCACCCACCTCTTCCACACCTCCAACCGCCGGGTGTGGGAGTACGTCAACCGGTTCACCGACTTCACCAACTACCAGCACCGGGTCTTCGCCAAGTACCAGGGGCAGGTCTACTCCTTCCCGATGAACCTGGGGCTGATCAACCAGTTCTTCGGCAAGTCGCACACCCCCGACGAGGCGCGCGCGCTGATCGCCGAGCAGGCCAGCGAGATCGCCACCGAGGACGCCACCAACCTCGAGGAGAAGGCGATCTCCCTGATCGGGCGCCCGCTCTACGAGGCCTTCGTCAAGGGGTACACCGCCAAGCAGTGGCAGACCGACCCGAAGGAGCTGAGCGCCGACATCATCACGCGGCTGCCGGTGCGCTACACCTTCGACAACCGCTACTTCAACGACACCTGGGAGGGGCTCCCGGTCGACGGCTACACCGCGTGGCTGACCCGAATGGCCGAGCACCCCAACATCGAGGTGCTGCTGGACACCGACTTCCTCGACCCCGCCACGGGGCTGCGCGAGCGGTTCACCGGCAAGGTCCCGATCGTCTACACCGGCCCGGTCGACGAGTACTTCGACCACTCCGAGGGCCGCCTGTCGTGGCGCACCATCGACCTCGAGCAGGAGACGCTCGACGTCGACGACTTCCAGGGCACCGGCGTGGTCAACGCCAACGACCAGGAGGTCCCGTACACCCGCGTGCTGGAGTTCAAGCACCTGCACCCCGAGCGCAAGCACCTCGCCGGCAGGACCATCGTGGTCCACGAGTACAGCCGCTTCGCCGAGGAGGGCGACGAGCCCTACTACCCGGTCAACACCGCCGACGACCGGGCCAAGCTGCTGCGCTACCGCGAGCTGGCGAAGTCCGAGCCGCTGGTCCTCTTCGGCGGCCGGCTCGGCACCTACAAGTACCTCGACATGCACATGGCGATCGGCGCTGCCCTCTCCATGTACGACAACAAGCTGCGCCCGCACTTCGCCGACGGCGCGCAGCTCACCAGCGGAGGAGTCGACGAATGACGGTCTCGACAGGAGCCGAGGGCGTCAGCCGGCTGCTCCAGCGCCAGGTCTTCCCGCTGGACCGGGACCCGGGCGTCTTCCCGCTCTACGTGGACCTCGAGGAGGCCCGCCTCGACACCGACCGGCACGAGATCGGTGGCAACAAGGCGGCCAAGGACCTCAACAACGCCCAGATCCGCCAGTCGACCTCGACCGGCCGCTCGCTGCACCCCGAGCAGATCCTGTCCCGCACGGCGGTGCGGGTGAACCAGGGCCAGTCGATCTCCTTCGGCACCTACTTCAACGCCTTCCCGGCGTCGTACTGGCGTCGCTGGACGGTCGTGGAGAAGGTGACGCTCACGGTGCGGCTCAGCGGTCGCGGCGCGATGCTGGTGGTCAACAAGTCGATGGCGCGGGGCCACTCCCAGCGCGTCGACGCGGTCACCGTCGAGGGGTCGGGGGAGGCGTCCACCTTCACCTTCGACCTGACGCTGGTGCCCTTCGTCGACGGCGGCTGGTACTGGTACGACGTCGTGGCCGGTGACGAGGACGCCGTGGTGGAGTCCGCCGAGTGGACCGCCCTGGTCCCCGCCGACCGGGCCGAGCACGGCACCACCGACATCTGCATCACCACGATGAACCGGCCCGACTTCTGCGCCAAGCTGCTGGGCCAGCTCGCCGAGGACGAGGTGCTGCGTCCCTACCTCGACACCGTGATGGTGATGGAGCAGGGCACCCAGCCGGTCACGGAGTCGGAGTTCTTCCCCGCGGCCGAGGCGGCGCTCGGCGACTCGCTGCGGGTGCTGGTCCAGGGCAACCTCGGCGGGTCCGGCGGCTACGCCCGGGGCCAGCTCGAGTCCGTCCGCAAGGGCACCGCGACCTACTCGCTGATGATGGACGACGACGTCGTCTGCGAGCCCGAAGGCGTGGTGCGGGCGGTCACCTTCGCCGACCTCGCCAAGAAGCCGACCATCGTGGGCGGCCACATGTTCAACATCTACAGCCGCTCGCGGCTGCACTCCTTCGGCGAGATCGTCCAGCCGTGGCGGTTCTGGTGGCAGACCCGCCTCGACGGCTACAGCGACTGGGACTTCGCCGCGCGCAACCTGCGCTCGTCACGGTGGCTGCACAAGCGGGCCGACGTCGACTTCAACGGCTGGTTCATGTGCCTGATCCCGCGCGTGGTGCTCGAGGAGGTCGGGCTCTCGCTGCCGCTCTTCATCAAGTGGGACGACTCCGAGTTCGGCCTGCGGGCCAAGGCGGCGGGCTACCCCACGGTGACCTTCCCGGGCGCCGCGGTCTGGCACGTCCCGTGGTCGGACAAGAACGACGGCGTCGACTGGCAGGCCTACTTCCACCAGCGCAACCGGTTCGTCGCCGCGCTGCTCCACTCGCCGTACGAGCGGGGTGGCCGGATGGTCCGCGAGAGCTTCAACCACCAGGTCAAGCACCTCGCCTCGCTGCAGTACTCGACCGCGGAGCTGCGGCACCGCGCGCTGGAGGACGTGCTGGCCGGCCCGCGCCGGCTGCACGCCGACCTGCCGACCAAGCTGGGGGAGGTCAACGCCTTCCGCAAGCAGTTCAGCGACGCCCAGCTGCACGTCGATCGGGACGAGCTGCCGCCGGTGCGGCGCAAGAAGCCGCCGAAGAAGGGCAAGAGCGACATCGAGATCCCGGGCCGGCTGAGCACGCTGGTCCAGGCCGGGCTCGCCCCGATCCGGCAGCTGCGTCCGGTGCGCCAGATGTCGCGGACCAACCCCGAGGCGGAGCTCACCGCCATGGACTCGGCGTGGTTCAACCTGGTCAAGTACGACTCGGTGGTGGTCTCGATGAACGACGGCTCCTCGGTCGCGCTCTACCAGCGGGACCCCGAGCTCTACAAGGACCTGCTGCGCCGCACCGTCGACATCCACCTCCGCCTGCACCGCGAGTGGCCGCGCCTGGCCGCCGAGTACCGCGCGGCGCTCGCCGAGGTGACCTCGCCCGAGCAGTGGGCGAAGACCTTCGAGCCGTGGCTCGACGAGGCGGACGACGCTGCCGAGCCGGCCGCGACGACGCGATGACGGCGAGCCCCTCGCGATCCGAGAGGCCCGACCTGCCCCCGCTGGCGCCGCCGGCGGCGGGGTCGGGCCTCCTCGAGGTCTTCCGGCAGCGCTACCTGCTCGGCATGCTGGTCCGCAACACGATCCAGTCGCGGTACCAGGGCACGGTCCTCGGGTGGGCCTGGAGCTACCTCCAGCCGCTCGTCCGGTTCCTGATGTTCTACTTCGTCTTCCAGGTGATGATCGGCCGCGGCAGCGGGATGGAGAACTTCGCCATCCACCTGTTCGCCGGGATGGTGCTGGTCCACTTCTTCACCGAGACGTTCGCGGGCGGGACGCAGTCGCTGGTCTCCAACCGCAGCCTGATCACCAAGCTGGCCATGCCCAAGGAGCTCTTCCCGGTGGCGCGGATGCTGGTCTCGCTGTGGCACACGGGGCCGATGCTGCTGATCCTCGTGATCGCGTGCTTCCTCACCGGCTGGCGCCCCGACCTGCTCGGGCTCGCCGCAGGACTCCTCGGCTTCACCCTGATCCTGCTGCTCGGGCTGGCGCTGGCGCTCTTCTTCAGCGTCTCCAACGTCTTCTTCCGGGACTTCGGCAAGGTGGTGCAGACGCTGTCCCAGTTCGTGACGTTCAGCGTGCCGATGCTCTACCCCTTCACGCTGGTCCAGGACCGCTTCGGCGAGACGGGGGCCAAGATCTACCTCTACAACCCGGTCGCGGAGGCCGTGCTGCTCATCCAGCGGTGCTTCTGGGTCGGGACCACCGACGACCCGACGGCCACCGCCGCCCTGCACATGCCCGACCACCTGTGGACCCGCGGGATCGTCATGGTGATGGTCTCCGTGGTGCTCCTCGCGCTCGCGCAGCGGTGGTTCACCAAGTTCGAGAAGCGCGTCCCGGAGCGCCTCTGATGGCCAACTACATCGAGGTCCACCACGCGACCAAGTCCTTCACGATGCAGTACCACCGCTCGCTGAAGCAGATCGCGCTCGCCCGCCTGCGCGGGCAGAAGACCCACGACACCTTCAACGCCGTCGACGACGTCAGCTTCACGGTGGAGGAGGGGGAGTCGATCGGCCTCATGGGGCTGAACGGCTCGGGCAAGTCGACGCTGCTGAAGATGATCAGCGGAGTGATGCGGCCCGACGCCGGCACCGTCCTGACCCGCGGGCGGATCGCCGGCCTGATCGCCACCGGGGCCGGCTTCGACATGCAGCTCACCGGCCGCGAGAACCTCCTGCTCAACGCGGCCATCCTCGGGATGAGCCGGGCGGAGACCGCACGCAAGTTCGACGAGATCGTGGAGTTCGCCGAGCTCGGCGACTTCCTGGACACGGCGGTCGCCTACTACAGCTCGGGCATGAAGGCCCGGCTCGGCTTCGCCGTGGCCATCCACGTCGACTCCGACATCTTCATCGCCGACGAGGCGCTGGCGGTGGGGGACCGGCCCTTCAAGCGCAAGTGCAAGACCAAGATGGACGAGATCCGCCAGGCGGGCACGACGATCTTCTACGTCAGCCACGCGCCCGGGTCGGTGCGCAAGCTCTGCAGCCGGGTCCTGGTCCTGGAGAAGGGCCGGCTCACCTTCGACGGCGACGTGGACGAGGGCATCAAGTTCCTCCACTACGACGACGACGAGGACGGCGACGGCAAGGGCGACGACGACGGGCTCGGCGCCGACATCTGACCTGGCCGCCGGCTCCGAGCTCGGGACCCGGTGGAGCCTCCTGGGGCTCCTGTGACTGGTGGGAAGTTGACAAATCTTGATTCTGTCGGCGTGGCGACTGGAAATTACAGCGTTGTAGTTACTCAGAACCGCTTGCCTGCACCCCTGTGACTGGTGTGAAACTTGCTACTCGTGTGACCTTCCCCCGCACTGGAGCAGCCAAGAATGCCTTCGAATCACGCCCGGTTCATCACCGCCTGTCAGCAGCTGCTGGCGCTCGGCGTGGTGCTTGCCGTCCTGACCCCCGCCGCCAACGTGATGAGCCTGGAGGTCGTGGGCCAGGCGCCCGCCCCGGGCGCCTCGGCCGCCGGTGCACCGTCGCCGGCCGTCCTCTCCTCGGCGGAGGTCCCCGCCGACGTGGTGGACCCCGAGGTCACCGAGTACTCGCTCACGCCGGCGCCGGCCGCTCAGGCCGAGCCGTCGCAGGGTGGGGACCCCCTGGGCGGCGAGGCGGGCGACGCGGCCACCGCTCCCGAGGCCGTCGCCACGGCCCCCGTCGAGGGGTACGGCGCCGTGGGCGTCACCTGGGAGGCGGGCGCGGAGGTCGACGAGGACGACCTGGCCATCGAGGTCCGTTCCCGCACCGAGGACGGCTGGGGCGACTGGACGGCGCTGGAGTTCCACGACGACCACGCCCCCGAGCCGGGCAGCCCCGACGCCGCCACGGCCCGCCCGGGCACCGACCCGCTCGTCGTGGGCGACGTCGAGAAGGTCCAGGTCCGGGCCGCTGCCGGCACCGAGCTGCCCGCGGACCTCTCCCTCGCCGTCGTCGACCCCGGGGAGGCCGAGCAGGTGCGCGAGGAGGCGCCGGCGCTCGGCGCCGACGGTGAGGTCGCCGCGCACGCGGCCCCCCCGGCCACCGGCGCCCCGGCCCCGGTCGAGAGCGCGGGCGACGCCGCGGGCGACACCCAGGGTGACGCCGTGGTCCTGCAGGCCGCGAAGAAGCGCGTGCCCGCCATGCCCACCATCTACTCCCGGGCGCAGTGGGGCGCCGACGAGCGGATGCGCGACAAGTCGTCGCTGCGCTACGGCACCATCAGCGCCGGCTTCGTGCACCACACGGTCAACGCCAACGACTACACCGCCGAGCAGGTGCCGGGCATCATCCGGAGCATCTACGCCTACCACACGCGCTCGCGCGGCTGGAGCGACATCGGCTACAACTTCCTCGTCGACCGGTTCGGCCGGATCTGGGAGGGCCGCTTCGGCGGCGTCGACAAGGCCGTGGTCGGGGCGCACACGCTCGGCTACAACGACTACGCCTTCGCGATGTCGGCCATCGGCAACTTCGAGACCGTGCAGCCGCCGAGCGAGATGATCGCGGCGTACGGGCAGCTCTTCGCCTGGAAGCTGGGGCTCCACGGGGTCGACCCGACGGCGACCGCGCAGCAGGTCGGCCGCAAGGTCTTCCCGGCCATCAACGGCCACCGCGACGCCGGCAGCACCGCCTGCCCCGGCCGCTACCTCTACGCCCAGCTCCCGGCGATCCGCCAGGCCGCCGCGTCGGCGACCCCGGCGACCCAGGAGCCGACCGTCCCGGTGACGACCTACGAGGAGGCCGCGCTCAGCTCCAACCTGGTCGGGTCGCCGCACCCGGACCTCGTGGTACGCCGCGCCGCGGACGGTCGCGGCTTCGTGCTCCCCACGGGCGGCCTCGCCGCCTTCACCCGGACCCGGACCCTGTTCCGGAAGGGCTGGGGCGGGGCGACCGACGTGGTCGTCTCCCCGGACGTCACGGGCGACGGCGTCGCCGACCTCGTCGCCACCTCGCGCCAGGGCGGCAAGGTCCGGCCCGGCAACGGCAAGGGCGGGTTCCGCAAGCCCGTGCGCACCGTGAAGACGATGCGCGACGTCCGGCTGCTCACCCCGGCCGGCGACATCAACGGCGACGGGCGCCACGACCTCGTGGCACGGGTGAAGCGCTCCCGCGAGGCGGTGGCCTTCCTCGGGACCGCCAAGGGCGGGTTCAGCCGGGTGAGCCTGGGGCGTTCATGGGGGCGCTATACCAGGCTGGTCGGCGTCGGCGACATCAACGCCGACGGACGGCCCGACCTCCTCGGCCGGGACCGCAAGGGCCAGGTCTGGACCCGGTTCGGGAACGGGCCGGCCAGCTTCGGCGGGGCGCGGAAGACGCCCGGCTCGTGGGGCGGCTACAACCAGCTCGTGGGCGGTGCCGACCTCACCGGTGACGGCCGTCCGGACCTGGTGGTGCGGGAGCGCAAGGGCAAGGTCTACGTCCTGGCCGGCGTCGGCGACGGGTCCTTCGGCCAGCCGCTCGGCCCGCTGGCCAACCTGCCGCGGCTCAGCGGCCTCTCGGTGGCCCAGGTCGCCGACGGTCCCGCCCCCGACCTGGTGGCGCGCAAGGGCGGCTCCGTGGTGGTCGTGCCGCACCGTGGCACCTTCGACCTCGCGGCCCCGATCGACACCGGTGCCGACCTCTCCGGCTCCAACCTCGTGCTCAACGCGGGGGACTGGGACCGGGACGGCTTCGGCGACGTCGTCACCCGGCAGACCGACGGCCGCCTGCTCCTGTGGCACGGCAACGGCCAGGGCCAGCTGGCCGCACCTTCCGAGATCGGCATGGGGTGGCCGGCCGGCGAGGCCGTCGAGGCCGTCGGCGACGTCACCGGCGACGGGTACCCGGACCTGATGCGGACCCTGGGCGACGGGTCGCTCCTGCTCTACCGCGGCCAGGGCAACGCCCCGGTCCTGGACCCGGTGGCCGCCACCGGCCTCAGCCGGGCAGCGGCCCGGCTGGCCGCCCGGACGAACCCGTCGTACGACCTGTCGCCCTACGACTGGCAGGTGCCGATCGCCGACGCGCAGCTCGGGCCGCGGACCGACCTGGTCGTGCGGGAGGCCGCCACCGGCCGGCTCTACCTCGTCAACGGCAGCGCCAAGGGCCTCAAGGGTCGTCGGCTGCTCGGCGAGGGGATGGGGGCCTACGACCTGGCGGGCTGAGTCAGGCGCCCGCCGCCGGCCCTGCCGTGACCCGCTCGTCGCGGGCGGTCACCGCCAGCCGGTCGGGGTCGGGGTGGGCCACGAGCACCACCGAGCCGCCGCGCACGAGCGGTTCGGTGAAGGTGACGACACCTGATGGGGAAGTCGGGTTCGTCACGGCGAGGAGGCGGCCGCCGTCGGTGAGGAGACTCCCGGCGGCGGCCGTCGCCACGAGCTGGGCCTGGCTGGTCCCGGGGAGGGCCTCGTCGTCGTCGGTGGGCGGGTCCCACGGGGCGAAGGCGTCGGGCTGTCCCCACACCTCCACGCCGACGTCGAGGACGCCGGGCGGCAGGGGGTCGGCGAACCGCACGCCGAGCGGCAGCAGGCTGCAGGCCAGCACCGGTCGGTCGCCGGCCGTGGGGCCGTGCTCGGCCACCGTCGCGGGTCCGCAGACCACCGCGTCGGCGGGCTCCCCGTCGACCACGACCAGACCCGTCGTCCACGCGGCGCCGAGGAAGACCGGGCCCAGCCAGTGGGTGGGCAGGTCGACCCGCAGCCGCATGCCGCGCTCCAGCCCGCACTCGTCGACCAGGAGGCCGGAGACCTTGGCGACCCAGTTGGCGTACGTCGTCACAGAGAGCTCCACCCGCTCCCCGGTGGCGTGGTCGTAGAAGGTGACGAGCGGGCGACCGGGGTCGCGGCGCAGCTGGTCGGCGAGGACGGAGGCGAACGTGGGCACCGGCCCAGCCTAGACGGCCGGTCGTCTACCCTCGCGGCCATGACACGGACCCCGCAGCCGGACCCCGACCAGGCCGTGCGATCCCGGCCGCCCCTGGACGGGTTCTGGGCGGTCGTCCCGGCCGGCGGCGCGGGGACCCGGCTCTGGCCGCTCTCGCGCCGGCGGGCGCCGAAGTTCCTGCTGGACCTGACCGGCTCGGGACGCACCCTGCTGCAGGGGACGCTCGACCGTCTCGCCCCGCTCACCGGCGGCGGGGCGCTGGTGGTGACGGGGGAGGCCCACCGCGACGCGGTGCTCGACCAGCTCGACGGGCTGGCCCCCGACGACGTGGTCGCCGAGCCGTCGGCCCGGGACTCGATGGCCGCCATCGGGCTGGCCGCCGCGCTCCTGGAGCGGCGGGACCCCGACGCCGTCATGGGCTCCTTCGCGGCCGACCACGTGATCACCGACGAGGACGCCTTCGCCGACGCGGTGGGCGCCGCCCACGCCGCGGCCCGGGACGGGTGGCTGGTGACGATCGGGATCGAGCCGACCCACCCCGCCACCGGCTTCGGCTACGTGCGCCCGGGCGACGAGCTGCCGGGGCTGGCCGCCCGCCGGGTCGTCGAGTTCGTGGAGAAGCCGTCGGCCGACGTGGCAGCGGGCTACGTGGACCGCGGCTACCGGTGGAACGCCGGGATGTTCGTGGTCCGCCCGACGGTGCTGCTCGACCTGCTCGCGGAGCAGGACGCCGCCTTCGCCGCCGCGCTGCGCGCCATCGCCGCCGAGCCCGCCAGCCTGGCCGAGGTGTGGCCGACCCTGCCGCGGATCGCCATCGACCACGCCGTCGCGGAGCCGGCCGCGGCCGCCGGACGGGTCGCGGTCGTGCCCGGGCGCTTCGGGTGGGACGACGTGGGCGACTTCGCCTCGCTCGGCGAGCTGCTCGGCGCCGGTGGGCGGCCGGGGACGGCCGACGCGGAGACCCCCGGGGTCGTCGTGCTCGGCGACCGCTCCCTCGTGCGGAGCGTGGGCAGCACCGGCCTCGTCGTCCCCGCCGGGGGGAGGACGGTCGCGGTGGTGGGGCTCGAGGACGTCGTCGTGGTGGACACCGGGGACGCCGTGCTGGTGACCACCCGGGCCCGGGCCCAGGAGGTCAAGAGCGTCGTGGCCGCCCTCCAGGAGGACGGCCACGACGAGCTGACCTGACGGGCGGCGCCCGACCGGGGCGCCGCGGGGTGACTCAGACGGCGTCGGGCTCGGGGGAGTCCATGTAGGGGTAGTCGCGCATGAACTGCTCGAGGGCCTCGCCGCTCGGCTCGGAGCAGTACTGCCAGACGCCCTTCTGCGCGTCGGCCGACTGGTTGCCGGCGCCGCCGACCGACCAGTGGGTCAGCGCCACGTGCTGGCCCTTCGGGAACGCAGCACCGTCCTCGGAGCGCCACGGCACGGCCTTGAACTTGTTGCGCAGGTTGTCGTCGTTCTCGAACTTGCTGGCGATCCCGCGCAGCGTCTTCATCTGGGCGTCGTCGTCGGCGACGGTCTCGTCGTACCAGAGCAGCGTGTAGCCGTGCTCGAGGTTGTGGACCAGCTCGCCCACGTCGGGACGGTCGTCGGTGTAGAACTTCCGGTCGATGCTGTCCCAGATGTCGTAGTGCTGGCCGAAGGCCGGCGGGGCGTCCTCGTAGGCGATCGGCGTGCCCTCGGGCACGTGGTCCTGGCTGCCCGAGGCCTCCTTGGTCTCGACCTCCTGGCAGACCGAGGCGGCCGCCCCGATCTCGGCCAGCGACTGGTCGGCGAACTGGCTCAGCTCGCGCCGGTCGCTGATCGGCTTCCAGGCCGCGGCACCGATGATGAGCAGGCCGACCACCACGGCGCCGGCGATGACCAGACCGCCCTTGCGGCGCTCGGCGGCCTTCTGCTGCTTGCGGATGTCGTCGATGACGGCCTGCCGGCTCGTCCTGTCCTTGTTGGCCACGTGGGAGCGTCCTCGTCTCGTCTGCAGGGTCCGCCCGGGGGCGGGTCGGCGTGCAGTCTACGGAACCGCCGGGCACACGCGGGCGGATGCTCCCTCCGCGGCCGGGACCCACTCCTCGACCCGCCACCCGTGGCTGAAGCAGAGCGCCTCGAGCGCCGTCCGGGACGCCCCCGCGGGGACCGTCGCGCGCCGCGCGCCGCTCGCGTCGGGACGGTCGAGGGGCGCGTCGTCGAGCGCGCTGCCCGGCAGCACCAGGGCCAGCAGCCGGCCCAGCTCCTCGGCCGGCACGGGCGCCCCGAAGAGTGCCCGGTCCTCGGGGTCCCGGAGCAGGGCGGCCAGCACCGCCTCCCGGGTGCCGAGGCCGAAGAGGTCCCCCGCGGCGGGGCGGACGAGCGCGCGGGCTCCCGGGCCGTCCTCGCCGACCGGCAGGACGAGGTCGGGCCGCCCGCGCACCACGGCCACCGGCCGGCCGCCCAGCTTGCCCTGCGCCAGCTCGGCGGCGCCCGCCAGCTCGTCGGCCACCGCCGGCGCGGTGACCGCCAGCTCGTGGCCGTGGGCGTCGACGAGCCCCACGTGGCTCTCCAGCGGCACCAGACCGGCGATGCCCACCGCGATGTCGGTCTGCCCCTCGCGCCAGGCGCGGCCGGAGGTGTCGGTGACCACGACCGCGACGTTGACGCCCAGGTCGCGGTGGACCCGCCGGCGCAGCCGGGCCGCGGACGCGTCGGGGTCGGCCGGGAGCAGCACGATGCTGCCGCCCGGCACGTTGGAGCGGTCGATCCCGGCCGCCGCCATCACGAGGCCGAGCCGGGTCCGCACGATGGTCGTGGCGCCCCGGCGGGCCACGACCCGCGCGGTCTCCGCCGCCAGCGCGGCGGCGTGCTCGGCGACGTCGGCCACCCGTCCCTCCGCCTTGGCGACCACCTTGCTGGTGACCAGCACGGTGTCGCCCTCGCGGACGCCGTCCTCTCCCCGGAGCGCCGCCACCACGAGGCCGCCCAGGTCGTCGCCGGGGGCGACCTCGGGCAGGCCGTCGGGCGCGTGCACCGTCAGGTGCCCGGTGGCCGCCATCAGCCGCGCGGGCCGAGCGGGCCGAGGACGGCCGCCAGGACGCCGCGGACGGCTGCGTCGACGGCGGACGGGTCCGGCCGCCCCCGGTCGTCCGGGTCGTCCGGGTCGTCGAGGGCGTCGAGGTCGTCGCGGAGCAGGGCGGCCAGGGGTGCGACGGCCGTCGGCAGCCCGCCGGCCGACAGCCGGTCGGCGAGCCCCGCGTCGGCCTCGTCGACGACCCAGCCGTCCAGGAGCCCGCCGGCGGCCCGGGGCCCCAGGTGCAGCCCCAGGCCGGCGGCGTCGGCGGGCAGCTCCGCCGCCGCGAGGAGGTGCCCGACGGCCGGGGCCGCGGTGCCGGTGGCCACGGGGGAGAGGCCCACGACCCGTGCCGGCGTGCCGGCCAGCGCCTCGCGGACCCCCGGCACCCCGAGCAGCGGGCCCAGCCCGGCGACCGGGTCGTCGGGCGCGAGCAGCACCAGGTCGGCGCCGGACAGGGCCTCGGCGACGCCGGGCGCCGGCGTCGCGGCGTCCAGGCCGACGTGGAGGACCGTCTCGGCGGGCACCCCGCCGCGCAGCCGCTCCACGTACTCCTGCACGTGGACGACCCGGCGTCCGCTCGGGGCCTTCGGGTCGGCGACCGCCACGTGGGTCTCGACCCGGTCGTCGGTGGCGGGCAGCAGGCGCAGGCCCGGCTGCCAGCGCCGGCAGAGCGCCTCGGTCACCGCCGAGAGGGGGTAGCCCGCCTCCAGCATCTCGGTGCGGACGAGGTGGGTCGCCACCCCGCGGTCGTCCAGCGGGAACCAGGCGGGCTCCACGCCGTACGCCGCCAGCTCGTCGTGGACGGTCCGGGAGGCGGGGGCGGCGGCGGGGGAGGGGGCCATGAGGGAGTCCAGGTGGCCGCAGACCTTCAGCCCGTGGACCCACAGGTCGCCGCCCGTCGAGGCCACCGCCGTCACCGTCGGGGCCGAATCGAGGCCGGGGAACGCTCCGTCCGTCAGGACCCGCACCAGGCCCCTCGTGAAGCGGGCACCGCCCATACCACCGGAGAGGACCGTCACGTCGCGCATGTGCCACATCTTCACCCGGGACGCGGAAGGTCCGGACAGGTGGTCTGGTCAGGCGGGGGGAATGGGTCGGATATAGCACGTACCGGCTTGACTTCCGTGGTACGACAGGCATGTAATTCCCACAGTGTTCTTCACCAGGTTTCACCCGATGGGGCCTTGGGCACGGGGGTCGCGAAGCACAGGTCGGGCAACACGGATCCGCACGGATCACAGGGTCGAAAGGGCGAGGGCGTATGCGAGAACTGTTTCTCCTTGAATCCGACGCCGAGGAGATGGGCTGGCAGGACCGCGCGCTCTGCGCGCAGACCGATCCCGAGGCGTTCTTCCCCGAGAAGGGGGGCTCCACCCGCGAGGCGAAGAAGGTCTGCCTGACCTGCGACGTCCGCGGCGACTGCCTCGAGTACGCCCTGATGAACGACGAGCGCTTCGGCATCTGGGGCGGGCTCTCCGAGCGCGAGCGCCGCAAGCTCAAGAAGCGCGCCGTCTGAACCCCGCCCGGCCGGTCCACGGCCGGTCGTTAGGCTGCCCCGGTGATCGTCTCCGCCGTCCTCGTCAGCCATGACGGGGCCCGGTGGCTGCCGGGGGTGCTGCGCGGCGTCCGTCGGCAGCGTCGCCCGGTGGACCGCGGGATCGCGGTCGACACCGGCAGCAAGGACGGGTCGGCCCAGCTCGTCCGCGAGGCATTCTCCTCCGACGAGGCCGTCGTCGAGGCCGGCGGCGCCACCTCCTACCCCGCCGCCCTCCGGCTGGCCCTCGAGCACCTGCCCCCCGCCGACGACCCCGACGAGTGGCTCTGGCTGCTCCACGACGACTCCGCGCCCGACCCCGGCGCGCTCGCAGCCCTCGTGGCCGCCGCCGAGGCGCACCCCGACGCCGACGTCCTGGGCCCCAAGCTGCGGGAGTGGCCGTCCCTGCGCCGGCTGCTCGAGCTCGGCGTCACGCTCTCCGGCACGGGCCGGCGCGAGACCGGCCTGGAGCGCGGGGAGTACGACCAGGGCCAGCACGACCAGGTCCGGCAGGTGCTCGCCGTCAACACGGCGGGGATGCTCGTGCGCCGCTCCACCTTCGAGCGGCTCGGCGGGCTCGACGAGGCGCTGCCGATCTTCGGCAACGACGTCGACCTCGGCTGGCGCGCCGCCCGGGCGGGCGTGCGGACCCTCGTCGTGCCCGACGCCGTCGTCTTCCACGCCGAGGCGGCCCACCGGGGCGTCCGCCGCACCCCGCTGACCGGGCGCCACACCCACTACCAGGAGCGGCGCGCGGCGCTGTTCACCCTGCTCGCCAACGTGGAGCAGCGGAGGCTCCCGTGGCAGGTCCTCCGCCTCCTGCTCGGCACCCTTCTGCGGGTGCTCGGCTTCCTGCTCGTCCGGTCGGTGGGCGAGGCGCTCGACGAGCTCGCCGCCCTGGTCGACGTCTACCGCCACCCGGGCCGGCTGCGCGCCGCCCGCCGGCGCCGCGCGCGGGAGCAGGGGGTGCGGCCCCACGACGTGCGCCACCTGCTGGCCCCGTGGTGGCTGCCCTACCGGCACGGGCTCGACTTCGTCTCCGACCTCTTCCAGGCGCTGGTCGGCCAGGCGCAGGACGTCGCCGAGCGGCGTCGGGCGGCCCGGGCCGACGAGCACCCCGACGAGGGCGTGCCCGGAGCGGGGCGCGGGGTCCCACTGCGCCCAGGCGGCCCCGCGGAGGAGGACGACGAGGAGCTCTACGCCGACACGGGCATCGTCGTGCGCTTCCTCACCAGTCCCCGCGCCGTCGCGCTCACCCTCTTCGTCCTCCTCGCCCTCGCCGCAGCCCGGGCCGCCCTCGGCGAGATCCAGGGCGGCGCCCTCTCCCCGGCGCCCGCGGCGGTGGGGGACTGGTGGCGGCTGCACGCGGAGTCGTGGCACCCGCTGGGCACGGGCACCGACGTCCCGGCGCCGGCGTACGTGCCCGTCCTCGCGGTGCTGGCCACCGTCCTGGGGGGCAGCCCCGGGGCGGTCGTCAGCGCGCTGATGCTGCTGGCGGTGCCGATCGCGCTGTGGGGCGCCTGGCGCTTCCTGCGGGTCGTGGGCCGGCTGGTCGACCCGCGCGGCCTGCCGCCGTGGGTGCTGGCCTGGGGGGCGACGACCTACGCCCTGGTGCCCGCCACCTCGGGGGCCTGGGGGGAGGGCCGGTTCGGCACGGTCGTGCTCGCGGGGCTGCTGCCGTGGACCGCCCACGCCGCGCTGGGGTTCGCCGACCCCGAGCCCGACCGTCGCTGGCGGGCCGCCTGGCGCACGGGCCTGCTGCTCGCCCTCTCCTCGGCCTTCGTGCCCGGCGTCTGGCTCTTCGGCCTGCTCGCCGCCGGCATCGTGGTCGCGGCGGGCTTCGCGATCAGTCCCCGGCTCCTGCGCGACCGCTCGGCCTGGGGGCCGCCGGCCCTGGCCCTGGGCCTGGTGCCGCTGCTGCTCCTCCCGTGGATCGTGCCGCTCGTCCTCACCGGCTCGGGGACGGGGCTGCTGCTCGAGGCGGGCCGCCTGCCGCTCGCGGAGGCTGGGGCGACCGACCTGCTCACCGGGCGGCTGGGCGGGCTGGGCGCCCCCTGGTGGCTCGGCGCGCCGGTGGGGGTCTTCGCCCTCCTGGCCCTGCTGCCGCGCCCGACCCGCGTCCCGGTGACGATCTGCTGGGTGATCGCGCTGGCCGCCGCCGTGGTGGTGGCCGTGCTCGGCTTCGTCACCCTGCGGCTCCCCGCGACCGCCACCCCGCCCAGCCTCGGCTTCTTCGTCGTGGTGCTGCAGGGGGTGGCCGTCGTCGCGACGGTGGTGGGCGCGGAGGCGTGGACCCGGCGCCTGGTCGCCCACCACCCCTGGTGGCAGCGGCTGCTCGCCGGGCTGGTCGCCGCGGCGGCCGCCCTGGTCCCGCTCGGCGGCCTCGCCTGGTGGCTGGTCGCCGCCGACCACTCCTTCGACGAGGACGTGGTCGAGGCCGTCCCCGCCTACATGGCGCAGAGCTCGCTGACCGGGCCCGAGCACGGCGTCCTCGTCGTGCGGGGGTCGGTGGAGAGCGGGCTGAGCTACCGCGTCCGGCGCGGCGACGGCGTGACCCTCGGCGAGGACGAGGTCCTCAGCCTGGCCGACGAGGACGAGGCGATGACCCGGACCGTCACCGGGCTGGCCTCCAGCCCGACCCCGGCCGACGTGGCCGCGCTCGGGGAGCTCGGCATCGAGTACGTCGTCCTCGCCTCGCCGGCGGACGGCCGGGTGGCCGCCGAGCTGGACGCGGCGTCGGGGCTGGTCCAGGCGAGCGCGGAGGACCGCGCCACCCGGGCCTGGCGCGTCGACCGGCCGCTGGACGCCTCGTCGGTGGAGAGCCGCGTGGGGGCCGGGCGGGTGGTCCTGCTGCTCCTGCAGGGGGCGGCCGTGCTGGCGGCGCTGGTGCTGGCGGCCCCGACCCTCGCCGGCAGGAGGAGCCAGGCATGAGCGAGCCCACCTCCCCGACCCCCGCCCCGGGCAGCACGCCCCCCGGGGCCCGTGCCGGCGGGTCGCGCCGGCGCGTGGCCGAGCCGCGGGAGCGGTCGATCAGCTCCACCACGCTGCTCGCCGTGGTGGTGCCGGTGCTCACCGTCGGGGCCCTCGCCCTGGTCCACCCGACCTCGACGGAGGACGCGGGCCGGGCGCCGACCCCGGCCGCGCTCTCCCGGGCCACCGTGGTCTGCCCGCCCGCCGACGGCCGGGCCGGGGAGGTCGCGGCGCTGGTCGCGGGGGCCGGCAGCGGCGGCGTCGCCCCGGGCGACTCGGGGACCCTGCGCGTCAAGGGGGCCGACGACGACGTGGCGTTCGCCGGGCACCGCGTGACCACCCTGCGCGCGCGGGGCCAGGTCGTGCTGCGCGCGGAGGGCGACGCGGCACCCGGTCTCGTGGCCGCCCGCACGGCCGGGGGCGCCTCGGTCGAGTGCGTCGCCCCCGCCGCCGAGCAGTGGTTCACCGGCGTCGGCGCCGGCGCCGAGCGCGGCTCCCGGCTCACCCTGGTGAACCCCGACGGGGGGCCGGCGGTCGCCGACGTCACCGTCCTCGGCGACGACGGCCCCGTCGAGGTGCCGGCCCTGCGCGGCCTGACCGTGCGGGGCGGGCAGGCGACGAGGGTCGACCTGGCGGCCGTGGTGCCGCGCCGGGACGCGTTGACCCTGCACGTCCGGGTGACCCGCGGTCGCCTCGGGGTCTCGGTGCTCGACCGCTTCGAGGAGCTCGGCGGCGGGACCAGCACGACCGACTGGCTGCCGGCCCGCAGCGGCCCGGCGACCACCGACTACCTGCTCGGGCTCGGCGGCGGGACCGGCTCGCGGGAGCTGGTGCTGGCCAACCCCGGCGACGACGAGGCCCGGGTCCGGGTCCGCCTGGTCACCCCGCGCAGCGAGCTGTCCCCGGCCGGTCTCGAGGAGGTCGTGGTCCCGCCCGGCTCGACCACCGTGACCGACCTCGGCGACGTGCTCGGCGACCCGGTCGCGCGCGGGGCCGTGGGGGTGCGGCTCGACGGCGACGTCCCGGTCACGGCCAGCCTCCGCTCGGTCACCGGCGAGGACCTCTCGTTCGCGGTCGGCGCCGAGCCGCTGGTCGAGCGGGCGGTGAGCCCGCTGCCGCCCGGCCCCAAGCGGCTCGTGCTGGCCGGGGCCGAGCGGGTCACCGCCGTGCGCGTCGTGCTCCGCGACGCCGCGGGTCGCGAGGTGGCCGCCGAGCGGGTGGCGCTGCAGCCCGGGACGGCGGCGCGCACCTCGCTGCCCGGCGAGGCCCGCTCCGTCGAGCTGCTGCTCGACGGGGTGCCCGTGCGCGCGGCGCTCGAGAGCGGGCCGCCGGGGCTCGCCGTCCGCCCGCTGCACGAGCTCACGGTGCGCCGCGAGGTCCCGGTCGTGCGCCCGGGCCTGTACTGAGCGGTCCCCGGGGGACCGGCCGGCGAGGTTCAGAGCCGCGGGTCCACCTCGTCGGGGTCCCGCCCCAGCAGCTCGGCGACCTGCTCGACGAGGACGGTCAGCACGAGGGCGCGAAGCTCCTCCCGGCCCTGGCAGCGGTGCTCGATCGGCCGTCGGAAGAGGACCAGCCGGGTGGGCGTGCCGCCGCTCCCGCGCACCAGCGAGGCGAGGGGGACGGTGTCGTCCCAGTCGTCGGGGACCAGCGGCGTGTCCTCGACGGCGTACTCGACGAGGCCCAGCTCGTCGTGCCACCGCTCCTCCACGGCCCGCACGACGTCCAGCACCAGCTCGTCGAAGCGGTGCCGGGCGGTCCGCTGCGGCGGCGCGGACGGCGTCCGCAGCACGCCGGGCCCGCGGGCGCCGCGGCCGCGACGGTCCCGGGTCCGCCGGCGGACCGGGTCGGTGCCACCGGCCCAGGGGCCGCCTGCCCCGTCCGACGCGCCGAGGGGGGCGGTGCGCGGCGCGAGCGGGTCCATCCCGCGAGCCTAGACCGTGGGTGCGGACGCTGCGGGTAACGTGCGCGTCGTGAGCCCTGCCCGTCGTTGTTCGCGCACCGCCTGCGGGCGCGCCGCCACCGCGACGCTGACCTACGTGTACGCCGACCAGACGGCCGTGCTCGGCCCGCTCGCGCTCTACGCCGAGCCGCACGCCTACGACCTCTGCGACCAGCACAGCGAGCGGCTCTCCGCGCCGCGTGGCTGGGAGGTGCTCCGGCTCGCGCCGGACCCGTCGGCGCAGGGCCCCTCCGGCGACGACCTGCTGGCGCTGGCCGACGCCGTCCGGGAGGCCGCCCGGCCGCCCGAGCCGGCACCCGTGGTCCACCCGGCCGACGACCCGTCGCGCGGCGTGCGCCGGGGCCACCTGCGGGTGCTGACCACGGACTGAGCCGCCGGGGTGCTGCCGCTAGGCTGCGCGCATGTCCTCCGACACCCTGGATCCGGCCAACCTGGAAGCCATCTTCAAGGCCTACGACGTCCGGGGCACGGTCCCCGACCAGCTCGACGACGACCTGGCCCGCGTCACGGGTGCCGCCTTCGTGCAGGTGACCGGCGCGCCCACGGTGGTGGTCGGGCACGACATGCGGCCGAGCTCGCCGGGGATGGCCGAGGCCTTCGCCCAGGGCGCGGCCGGCGCCGGCGCCGACGTCGTCATGGTCGGTCTCGCGTCGACCGACCAGCTCTACTTCGCCTCGGGCCACCTGGGCCACGCGGGCGTGATGTTCACGGCCTCCCACAACCCCGCCCAGTACAACGGCATGAAGATGTGCCGCGCGGGCGCCCAGCCCGTCGGCCGGGAGAGCGGGCTGCTGGAGATCCGCGACCTCGTCGCGCTCCGGGCGACCACCGGCGCCCAGCTCGTCCCCGACGGCACCACGCCGGGCACGGTCATCGAGCAGGACGTGCTCGGGGCGTACGCCGACCACCTGCTCTCGCTGGCCCCCGTGCGCGGGCGGCGGCTCAAGGTCGTCGTGGACGCCGGCAACGGGATGGCCGGGCTCACCGCCCCCGAGGTCTTCGACCGGATCGGCTCCGACCAGGTCGAGCTGGTGCCGATGTACTTCGAGCTCGACGGCACCTTCCCGCACCACGAGGCCAACCCGATCGAGCCCGAGAACCTCGCCGACCTCCAGCGCGAGGTGGTCCGGTCGGGCGCCGACCTCGGGCTCGCCTTCGACGGCGACGCCGACCGCTGCTTCCTGGTCGACGAGCAGGGCCGGGCGGTCTCGCCCTCGACCCTGACCGCGTTGATCGCCGCCCGCGAGCTGGCCAAGCACCCCGGTGCCACCGTGATCCACAACCTGATCACCTCGCGCGGCGTGCCCGAGCTGGTCCGCGAGCTCGGCGGCAAGCCGGTGCGCACCCGGGTGGGCCACTCCTTCATCAAGGCGACGATGGCCGAGACCGACGCCGTCTTCGGGGGGGAGCACAGCGGGCACTTCTACTTCCGCGACTTCTGGCGGGCCGACTCCGGGATGCTGGCGGCGCTGCACGCCATGGCCGCCCTCGCCGAGTCCTCCGGCACCCTGTCGCAGCTGCTCGCCGACTACGAGCGCTACCCGGCCAGCGGCGAGATCAACTCCACCGTGGAGGACCAGGCCGCGGTCCTCGACGCCCTGCGCGCCCAGTACGCCGGCCGTGACGGGGTGGAGGTCGACGAGCTCGACGGCCTCACCGTCACCCACGCCGACTGGTGGTTCAACGTGCGGGCGTCCAACACCGAGCCCCTCCTCCGGCTCAACGCCGAGGGGAAGGACGAGGCCACCATGACCGAGATCCGCGACGCCGTCCTCGCCACCATCAGGAGCCCCCGTTGAAGCTCGACCCCGCCCTGCTCGAGATCATCGCCTGCCCCGGCTGCCACGGCAGCCTCTCGCCGCAGGGCGAGGAGCTGGTCTGCGCCGGCTGCGGCAACGCCTACCCGGTCCGGGACGACATCCCGGTGCTGCTGCTCGACGAGGCGCGCAAGCCCGCCTGAGACCGGAGGCAGACCGTGACGACCTGGTTCGACGAGTCCCGCCTCGACGACGCGCGCGTGCTGGAGGACCGCGACGGGCTCCTCCGCCCGCTGGCCGAGTCGGGGGCTCGCGTGCGCCGCGAGGTGACCGCGACCGCCGAGGTGCTGGGGGCGGCCGTGGCCCGGGCCCTGGAGGGCAACCGGCCCCGCGCCGTCGTGGCCGCCGGTCCCGACTCCCGGCTGCTGCGTGCCGTGCTGGAGCCCTGGTGCCCGGTGCCGTTCGTCGCGTGGCCCGGCCCGGGGCTCCCCGGCTGGGTGGGCAGCCTCGACCTGGTGGTGGTGCTCGCGCCGGAGGGGTCCGACCAGGGGTCGGCCTCGGCGGTCAGCGAGGCCGCCCGGCGCGGGGCCCAGGCCGTCGTGGCCTGCCCGCCCCGCTCGCTGGTGGCCGAGCACGCCGAGGGCCGGTGGACCACCGTGCTCCCGGTGACCACCGGGGACCAGCTCGCGGCGGCGGTCGTGACCCTGGACTACCTGGACCGGACGCACCTCGGGCCCCGCGCCGACGCCGAGGAGGTGGCGACGGCCCTGGACGCGGTCGCGACGGCCTGCTCGCCGCACCGCGACCTGGCGGTCAACCCGGCCAAGATGCTGGCGATCGCCCTGGCCGACACCTCGCCCGTCGTGTGGGGTGGCTCGGTGCTGGCCGCGCGGGCGGCACGCCGGGTGGCGGAGTCGCTGCGCCGCGCGTCGGGGACCACCGCGCTCGCCGGGGACGCCGAGCACCTGCTGCCCGTCCTCGAGGCGACCCGCCCGCGCGATGTCTTCGACGACCCCTTCGCCGACGGCACGGCGGAGCGGCGTCCGCTGCTCCTGGTGCTGGACGACGGCACCGAGGAGGCGTGGGCCCGGCAGGAACGGACCCGGCTGCTCGCCGCGGCCAGCAGCCGCGGCATCCGGACCGAGACCGTGCGCTGCGACGGCACCGCGACCACCGAGGTGGCGCGCTACGCCTCGCTCGTGCTGCACGGCCGGTACGCCGCCGCCTACCTGGCGATCGGACTCGTCGAGGAGTGAGCCGGGACTCTGGGTACTGTGCCTCCGTGGCCACTTCCTGCCTGACCTGCTGCCCCACCTCCCGTGTGCCCGACCGCGCCCCCGCGTCGGTGACCCGCCGCGCTCGCGCCGGGGGCCACCGGTGAGCGGCGGCCTCTTCGCGCTGCTGGACGACGTCGCCGTCCTGGCCCGCCTGGCGGCGGCCTCGATCGACGACGTCGGCGCGGCCGCGGGGCGCGCCAGCGCCAAGGCGGCCGGCGTGGTGATCGACGACACCGCCGTCACCCCCCAGTACGTGCACGGCCTGGCCGCCGAGCGCGAGCTGCCGATCATCAAGAAGATCGCCGTGGGGTCGATCCGCAACAAGCTGCTGCTCATCCTCCCGGTGATCCTGCTGCTCAGCCAGTTCCTGCCCTGGGTGCTGACGCCGATCCTCATGCTCGGCGGCACCTACCTCTGCTTCGAGGGCGCGGAGAAGATCTGGGAGAAGGTCTCCGGCCACGAGGACCACACCGAGGCGCTGGCCACCGAGATCGGGCCCGAGCAGGAGAAGCAGATGGTCTCCGGGGCGATCCGGACCGACCTCATCCTCTCGGCCGAGATCATGGTGATCTCGCTCAACGAGGTCGCCGACGAGGCGTTCCTCTCCCGCGCGGCCATCCTCGTCGTGGTCGCGCTCGGCATCACCGCGCTGGTCTACGGCGTGGTCGCCCTCATCGTGAAGATGGACGACGTCGGCCTGGCGCTGACCCGCAGGACCTCCACGCTGGCGCAGAAGGTCGGGCACGGGCTCGTGCGCGGCATGCCGCGGCTGCTCACCGTGATCGGGATCGTCGGCACCGTCGCGATGCTGTGGGTCGGCGGCCACATCCTCCTGGTGGGGGCCGACGACCTCGGCTGGCACGCGCCGTACGAGCTGGTCCACCACCTCGAGGAGGACGTCGCGCACGCGCTCGGGTTCCTCGAGGGCGCGGTGGCGTGGGTGGTCAACACCGCCGCCTCGGCCGTCGTCGGCCTCGTCGTCGGGGCCCTCGTGGTGGCCGTGCTGCACGTCCTGCCGGTCGGCCACGGCAAGGGGGAGAAGGCCGCCCACTGAGCGGTCGCGAGGATTGCGTGTTCCCGGGCCCCCGGTCCTACGCTCTTCGGCACGTGCGGACCCGCGCACGACGCACTACGGAGGGGTAGCTGATGGACTTCAAGGTCGCCGACCTGAGCCTGGCCGAGTTCGGCCGTACGGAGATCCAGCTCGCGGAGCACGAGATGCCCGGGCTGATGGCGATGCGCGAGCGCTACGGGGACTCCAAGCCCCTCGCCGGCGCCCGGATCGCGGGTTCGCTGCACATGACCATCCAGACCGCGGTCCTGATCGAGACCCTGGTCGCGCTCGGGGCCGAGGTCCGCTGGGCCTCGTGCAACATCTTCTCCACCCAGGACCACGCGGCCGCCGCCGTGGTCGTCGGTCCGGAGGGGACCGTCGACCAGCCCGCCGGCGTGCCGGTCTTCGCCTGGAAGGGCGAGACCCTCGAGGAGTACTGGTGGTGCACCCAGCAGATCCTCGACTGGCCGGGTGACACCTTCGCCAACATGATCCTGGACGACGGCGGCGACGCCACCCTCCTGGTCCACCTCGGCGTGGAGATGGAGAAGACCGGCACCGCGCCCGACCCCGCCACCGCCACCTCGGGCGAGCAGCGGATCATCTTCGAGGCCCTGCAGGAGTCGCTCAAGCACAGCGACGACCGCTGGACCCGGATCGCCGGCGAGATCAAGGGCGTCACGGAGGAGACCACCACGGGTGTGCTCCGCCTGTACGACATGATGAAGGAGGGCTCGCTCCTCTTCCCCGCGATCAACGTCAACGACTCGGTCACCAAGTCCAAGTTCGACAACAAGTACGGCTGCCGCCACTCCCTGATCGACGGCATCAACCGCGCCACCGACGTCCTCATCGGCGGCAAGGTGGCCGTGGTCTGCGGCTACGGCGACGTGGGCAAGGGCTGCGCCGAGTCGCTCCGCGGCCAGGGTGCCAGGGTCATCGTGACCGAGATCGACCCGATCTGCGCGCTGCAGGCGGCGATGGACGGCTACCAGGTCGACACCCTCGACAACGTGCTCGACGTCGCCGACATCGTCATCACCGCGACCGGCAACAAGGACGTCGTCACCGTCGACCAGATGCGCCGGATGAAGCACAACGCGATCCTCGGCAACATCGGCCACTTCGACAACGAGATCGACATGGCGGGCCTCGAGGCCGACGGCGTCGCGAGCCGCAAGAACGTCAAGCCCCAGGTCGACGTCTGGACCTTCCCCGAGGGCAACGCGATCATCGTCCTCTCCGAGGGTCGCCTGATGAACCTGGGCAACGCGACCGGCCACCCGTCGTTCGTGATGTCCAACTCGTTCACCAACCAGGTGCTGGCGCAGATCGAGATCTTCACCAAGCCCGAGGAGTACCCGGTCGGCGTCTACGTGCTGCCCAAGCACCTCGACGAGGAGGTGGCGCGCCTGCACCTCGACTCCCTCGGCGTCCGGCTCACCGAGCTCAGCCAGTCGCAGGCCGACTACCTGGGCATCCCGGTCGAGGGCCCCTACAAGTCGGACCAGTACCGCTACTGAGCACCGGTCGACCGCTCGATCCCGCCGAGGGCGTCCCGTCAGGGGCGCCCTCGGCGGCGTCCCGGGGGAGTGCGGCCTCCCCGGCTGGCACAATGGGGCGCATGAGCCACATGGTCGTCGACCCGCCTGCCCGCGGCCGGGTCCTGGTCGTCGACGACGACGCCTCCCTCGCGGAGATGCTCACCATCGTGCTGCGCCAGGAGGGCTTCGACAGCCAGATGGTGACGCGCGGCGACGAGGCGCTGGCCGCCTTTCGCAGCTACCGGCCCGACGTCGTCCTGCTCGACCTGATGCTGCCGGGGCGCGACGGCATCGACGTCTGCAAGGAGATCCGGGGCGAGTCCGGGGTGCCCATCGTCATGCTCACCGCCAAGAGCGACACGATCGACGTCGTCCTCGGACTGGAGTCCGGGGCCGACGACTACGTCATCAAGCCGTTCAAGCCCAAGGAGCTGGTCGCCCGGATCCGCGCCCGGGTGCGTCGCTTCGACGACCCCTCGTCGGAGACCCTGTCGGTCGGCGACCTCACGATCGACGTCGCGGGCCACGCGGTCACCCGCGGCGGCCAGCCGGTCAACCTGACGCCGCTGGAGTTCGACCTCCTGGTCTGCCTCGCCCGCAAGCCGTGGCAGGTCTTCACCCGGGAGGTGCTGCTCGAGCAGGTCTGGGGCTACCGGCACGCCGCCGACACGCGGCTGGTCAACGTCCACGTGCAGCGCCTGCGGTCCAAGGTCGAGCACGACCCGGAGAACCCCGAGATCGTGCTGACGGTCCGCGGAGTGGGCTACAAGGCCGGCAAGTCCTGACGGGCCCGTCGATGCCAGCGGACCGCCCCTTCCGGAGGCTCCCGACGGCCCTGGGGCGGGCGCTCACGGTGTGGCGCCGCTCGATCCAGGCGCGGGTCGTGGCCAGCACCCTCGTGCTCACCACCCTCGTCGTCGGGGTCGTCGGGTGGTTCCTGCTCCAGCAGGTCCGTGACGGGCTCCTGGCGCAGCGCGTGGAGCGGGTGGTCGCGGAGGCCGGCAACGAGACCGCCGAGGCCCGCAACCGGCTCTCGTTCGCCACCGGCACCGACGTGGACGCCTCGGGCCAGCGCCAGGACCTCATCGACCCGATCATCGCCCGGGGCGCGAGCCGCGGGTTCGCCGTGCTGCTCTCGGCGCCGCTCGACTCGGGCAGCAGCCTGGCCGCCGGCGGCGTCCAGTTCACCCAGAACCTCGACAAGGCGAGCGTCCCGCGGGCGTTGGAGCAGCGCTTCTCCGAGCGGAGCGCGGCCGCCTGGACCCACACGACCATCCGCACGACCGGACCCGTCCAGGGCGTGGAGCCCGGGCCCGGCATCGTCGTCGGCTCGCAGGTCACGCTCCCCGCCGACGGCGAGACCTACACGCTCTACTACGTCTTCCCGCTCTCGGAGCAGGCCGAGACGCTCGCGCTGGTGACCCGGGCGCTGCTCACCGCGGCGGCGCTGCTCGTCGTCCTGGTGGCGGGCGTGGCCTGGCTGGTCACCCGGCAGGTCGTCACCCCCGTCCGGATGGCCCGCCAGGTGGCCGAGCGGCTGGCCGCGGGGCAGCTGCAGGAACGGCTCCGGGTCACGGGCGAGGACGACCTCGCCCGTCTGGCCACCTCGTTCAACCAGATGGCCTCCAACCTGCAGCGCCAGATCCGTCAGCTGGAGGAGCTGAGCCGGCTGCAGCGGCGCTTCGTCAGCGACGTCTCCCACGAGCTGCGCACCCCGCTCACCACCGTGCGGATGGCCGGTGACGTGCTGCACGACGGGCGGGACCAGTTCGACCCCACCACCGCCCGCGCCGCCGAGCTGCTCCAGACCGAGCTGGACCGCTTCGAGGTGCTCCTCGCCGACCTCCTGGAGATCAGCCGGTTCGACGCCGGTGCGGCGGTGCTCGACGTCGACGACGTCAACCTCGTCGACGTCGCCCACCGGGTGGCCGAGGCCACCGAGGCCCTCGCGGTCCAGCGCAGCACCCGGGTCGTCGTGGTCGACCCCGAGCACCCGTGCCTCGCCGAGGCCGACGTGCGCCGGGTCGAGCGGATCGTGCGCAACCTCGTCACCAACGCGATCGACCACGCCGAGGGCCGGGAGATCCTGCTGACGGTGGGGGCCGACGACGAGGCCGCGGCGATCACGGTGCGCGACTACGGCGTGGGACTCGGCCCGGGGGAGGCCGCGATGGTCTTCAACCGCTTCTGGCGCTCGGACCCGGCCCGGGCCCGGACCAGCGGCGGCACGGGTCTCGGTCTCTCCATCTCCCTCGAGGACACCCACCTCCACGGTGGCTGGCTGCAGGCCTGGGGCCGGCTCGGCGAGGGGTCGCAGTTCCGGCTCACGCTGCCCCGCCGCCTCGGCTCGTCGCTGCGGCACAGCCCCCTGCCCCTGGTCCCCACCGACGACGAGGTGACCGCGTGACGCGCCGCCCCCAGCCCCGCCCCGGTCCCCGCCCCGTCGCCCGCGCAGCGGGCCCGCTGCCGGTCCTGCTGGCCCTGCTGGCCCTGCTGGCCGGGTGCGTCTCCATGCCCGACTCCGGCCCCGTGGTCGAGGTCGAGAACCCCGACGCCGGGGAGCTCGAGCCCGGGACCTTCTACGACCCGCGCCCGCCCGAGCCCGGCGCGTCCGCCCGCGAGGTGGTCGCCGGGTTCCTCGAGGCGATGAAGGCCACCCCGATCAAGACGACGGTGGCCGCCCAGTACCTGACGGGCCGGGCCCAGGAGCAGTGGACCCCCGAGGCCGGCACCCTCACCTACGCCGACCTGGGCGTCGCCCGCGGCGACCGGACCGTGACCGTCCCGCTGCTCGGCGCCGAGGCCTACGACTCCCGGGGCGCGTGGACCGCCTCGCCCACCGGTGCCGGCGCCCGCCTGGAGCTCCCGATGACGCTCGAGGGCGGGGAGTGGCGCATCGACGCCGCCCCCGACGCGATGGTGGTGCCCGACTCGTGGTTCGAGGACCGGTTCGAGCGCGCCTCGCTGCACTTCCTCGACCCCACCGGCCGGATCCTGGTGCCGGAGCCCGTCCACGCACCCCAGGGCGACCAGTTCGCGACCGCGCTGGTCCGCGGCCTGCTGGCGGGGCCGCCGCCCGGGATGTCCCGGGTCGTGCGGAGCGCGGTCCCGGCGGGCGTGAGCCTCGCCCTGTCGGTGCCCATCGACGCCGCCGGCCTCGCGGAGGTCTCCCTCGAGGCGCCTCCGGGGGTCCGGCCCGAGGACCTGGCCTCGGAGGAGATGGTGGCCCAGCTGGCGTGGACGCTGCGCCAGGAGCCGCGGATCCGCGCCGTCCGGCTGACCCTCAACGGGCGGCCGGTCCCGCTGCCCGACGGGCAGCCCGAGCTCGACCCGGCCGCCGGCACCAGGTTCGACCCCGTGGGCCACGGCTCCAGCTCGGACCTCTTCGCGCTGCGCGGGGGGCTGCTGGTCCGCGGCGACCTGGACGACCTCGAGGCCACCGCCGGACCCTTCGGGACCCAGGACTTCTCCCTGCGCTCCGTGGGCCTCAGCCTCGCCGCGCAGCAGGCGGCCGCCGTCACCACGTCGGGCTCCTCGCTGCTGCTCGCGCCGGTCGAGGAGGTCGGCGCGGTCCCGGAGGAGGTCGTCTCCGGCGCCACCGACCTGCTGCCTCCCGCGTGGGACTTCGCCGACCGGCTCTGGTGGGTGGACCGGACCGCGGCCGGTGCCCGGGTGGAGATCCTGTACGACGGGGAGCGGCGCGAGCTCGACGTGCCGGGCCTCTCGGGGCGGGTCGTGAAGTCGTTCCTGGTCTCCCGGGACGGCACCCGCCTGGTCGCCGTGGTGCGGGGTCGCGACACCGACCGCCTGGTCGTCGGACGGGTGCTGCACGACGAGACCGGTCGGGTGGCCCGGGTCGCCCGGGTCCGCGAGATCGACCTCGGCCTGGAGAGCGGGCGCCGGATCCGCGACCTCGGCTGGCGCTCGCCGTCCTCGGTCACGCTCGTCAGCGGGATCACCGGGGTGCTGGCCCATGTCCGCACGGTGGGGGTCGACGGCGCACCGGGCGACCTCGACACCGGCGGGGCCTCGCGGGTGCGCGGGCGGGCCAGTGCGCTGGTGAGCTCGCCCGAGAGGGGGCTGGGCGTCTACGTGGTGGGGACGGACGGGGTGACCGACCTCGCCGACCCGGTGCGGCAGGTGCCGCCGCTCGACCAGGCGGTGGCCTGGCTGGGGTACGTCGGCTGACGGGTCGCCGCGGCGTCCGCAGGTCTCGCGCCGTCCGCCGTCCGCCGTCCGTCGTACGCCGTCCCGGGGCCGCCCCCGTCGTCCGTTCGCGGTCCACAGGCGACGCCACGCCGCGTGAGGTCCCGCCGTCCTCCCCAGGCGGGCGTCGTGCCGCTGCGGCCGCGTCGTCCGACTGGTGGGGTGGCCGGGTGGGCACCGCCTCGGACCTCCTCGACCACGCCCTGGACCTCGTCGTGGGCAGCTCCTGCGTGGGCTGCGGGCGCCCCGGCCGGCTGCTCTGCCCGTCGTGCCGGCGGACGCTGCCCGGGGTGGCGGTGCCCGTCCGCCCCGACCCCGCTCCTCCCGGGCTGGCGCCCGCCTGGGCGGCGGGGGAGCACGACGGGCTGCTGCGCCGGCTCGTCATCGACCACAAGGAGGAGTCGCGCTTCGGGCTGGGTGTCGCGCTGGGGCGGCTCCTCGCGCTGGCCGTGCTGGCCGCGGCGGCGGACGGCGCCGGAGTGGAGGGCGCCGGGGTGGAGGGGGCCGGGGTGGAGGGCGCCGGGGCGGACGACGTGCTCCTGGTGCCGGTGCCGTCCAGGCCCGGGGTGGCGCGGAGCCGCGGCGACGACCCCACCGGACGGCTGGTCCGGGTGGCCGCCCGCGCGGTGGCCGGTGCAGCGGGTCGTCGTGCGGTGGTGCTGCCGGTGCTGCGCTCCCACCCCGGGGTGCGCGACCAGGCCGGGCTGGACGCCGGGTCCCGGGCCCGCAACCTGGCGGGGACGATGTGGGTGCCCGACGGGGCGCTGCGCCGGGCGTCGCGACGGACCGCGGGCGGTCGGGTGGTGCTCTGCGACGACGTCCTCACGACCGGCGCGACCGCGCGGGAGGCCCAGCGAGCCCTCGAGCAGGTGGGCGTGCGGGTGACGGGGATCGCCGCCGTGGGGGCGGTCCGACGTCGCCGTCCGCGGGTGTGACGGACGGATCGTCCCCCTTCCTGACGCCGTGACCAGGGACGGGATAGCGTCAGGTCATGGAGTCCGTCCGGGTCCGTGGTTGCGTTGCCGGGGAGCTCGACGTGCCCCGGCGGCAAGCCGATGCCAGTCGCAGGCGAAACGGCCCACGTAAGGCGCTCCCGGTCCGTCCGGGACGCCGATCACGGTGCGGCTTAGAAGTAAGTCCTGCCTCGGTGCCGTCGTCAGATGCGACGCCCACCGGGAGAAGGCCAGTAGTGGCGGAGAAGCTGCGACCGTCTCAGCAGGCGATTGTGGGGACGAAGACCAGGTCGGCCGGGCGGACTCCATGCCAGGCACCGGGCAGGGCGCGAGCCGTCGCTGCCCCGGTGGTCAACGAGGTGCAGCAACCCAGGAATCGGAGGTTCTCATGGACGTAGTGGTGACGGGACGGCACGTGGAGGTCTCGGACAGGTTCAGGGAGCACGTGGCCGAGAAGCTGTCGCGGCTCGAGAAGCACGACCAGAGGATCATCCGGGTGGAGGCCGAGGTCTCCGCCGAGCGCAACCCGCGGCTGCAGGACCGGGCCGTCCGCGTCGAGCTCACCGCCCGGACGAAGGGCCCGGTGGTCCGCGCCGAGGCCGCCGCCGAGGACAAGATGGCCGCCCTCGACCTGGCTCTCGACAAGATGGCCGCGCAGATGCGCAAGGCCTCCGACCGCCGCCGCATCCACCGCGGCCGGCACACCCCGGTCTCGGTGGGGGAGGCGCTGGCCCCCAGCGCCGAGGCCCTGGCCGCCGAGGAGCAGGACCGGGAGGAGTCGCTGGAGCGGCAGGTGGGACCCATCACGGTCACGGGCGACGGCCCCTTGGTGGTCCGCGAGAAGAGCCACGATGCCACGCCCATGACGCTCGACCAGGCGCTCTACGAGATGGAGCTGGTCGGGCACGACTTCTACCTCTTCGTCGACAAGGAGAGCGAGAAGCCGGCGGTGGTCTACCGCCGTCGCGGCTACGACTACGGAGTGATCAGCCTCAACGTCGCCGACTGATCGACGACCCTGCCCCGTCCCCACGTGCCGCGATGCCCGTGGGGCGGGGCATCTGACATGATGCGACGTGTGACGCAGTCAACAGAAGCAGCCGAGCCGGTCCGGGTCATCGTGGCCGACGACCAGGAGCTCTTCCGCCGTGGACTGACCATGCTCCTCACCCAGGAGCCCGACATCGAGGTCGTGGCCGAGGCGGGCGACGGGGTGGCCGCGACCGAGCTGGCCGCCTCCATGGCGCCCGACGTGGTGCTGCTCGACGTCCGGATGCCGCGGCGCAGCGGCATCGAGGCGTGCAAGGCGATCAAGGAGGACAACCCGTCGGCGAAGGTCATCATGCTGACCGTCTCCGACGAGGAGGCCGACCTCTACGAGGCGGTCAAGAGCGGCGCCGCCGGCTACCTCCTCAAGGACTCCTCCATCGAGGAGGTCGCCCAGGGGATCCGCGTCGTCGCCGACGGCCAGTCCCTCATCTCCCCGTCGATGGCGGTCAAGCTGATCGACGAGTTCAAGCAGATGTCCAAGCCCGAGCGCAACCAGGTCAACGGGCTGCGGCTCACCGAGCGCGAGCTCGAGGTGCTCCGGCTGGTGGCCAAGGGGCTCAACAACCGCGAGATCGCCAAGCAGCTCTTCATCTCCGAGAACACCGTGAAGAACCACGTCCGCAACATGCTCGAGAAGCTGCAGCTGCACTCGCGGATGGAGGCCGTGATGTACGCGGTGAAGGAGAAGCTGCTCGAGCTGCCCTGATGGCCGCCGACCTCTCGCGCGCCCAGGCGCGCCGGATCGCGCTGGCCGCCCAGGGCTTCGCCGACGCGGCGCACGCGGCGCCCACGATGCGCACGCTCGAGCGGGCCGTGACCCGCACCGGCGTCCTCCAGGTGGACTCCGTCAACGTCCTCGAGCGGGCGCACCGGATGCCGCTCTACTCCCGGATGGGGCCGTACGACGTCGACCTGCTCCGGCGTGCCGCCGAGCGGCGGCCGCGGCGCCTCGTCGAGTACTGGGCCCACGTGCAGGCGCTGATGCCGGTCTCGCTCTGGCCCCTGATGCGTCACCGCATGGAGGACTACCGGGCCGAGGGCAAGTGGGGGATGGACGTCGACCCGCGACTGGTGCCCCGCGTGCTGGAGCTGGTGGCGGAGCGGGGTCCGGTGACGGCCCGTGAGCTCGAGGCCGACCTCGGCGGCAGCCGGACCACGGAGCACTGGGGCTGGAACTGGTCGCAGGCGCGCAAGGTGCTGGACCGGCTCTACCTGGTCGGGGAGGTCGCGATCGCCGGCCGCACCCCGTCGTTCGAGGTCCGGTACGACCTCCCGGAGCGCGTGCTGCCCGCCGACGTGCTCGCCGTCCCGGTCCCGACCCGGGCGCAGGCCTGCACCGAGCTGGTCCGCCGGGCCGCCGCGTCGCACGGCGTGGCCAGCGAGGCGTGCCTGCGCGACTACTACCGGATGACGGTGGCCGACACCCGGTCCGCCGTCGCCACGCTGGTCGAGACCGGGGAGCTGGAGCCGGTGACGGTCGAGGGGTGGGCCCGGCCCGCCTACCGGCTCGCGGGCGCCAGGCTGCCCCGGAGGATCGCCGCCCGGACGCTGCTGAGCCCCTTCGACCCGGTGGTCTGGGAGCGGGCCCGCACGGAGGCGCTCTTCGGCTTCCGCTACCGGATCGAGATCTACACGCCCGCCCACCGACGGGTGCACGGCTACTACGTGCTGCCCTTCCTGCTCGGGGACAGGCTGGTCGCCCGCGTCGACCTCAAGGCCGACCGCCGCGACCGGCGGCTGCTCGTCCTCTCCGCCCACCGGGAGCCGTCGGCGCCGGCGGAGGTCGCCGAGGAGCTCGGCCACGAGCTGGTGCGGCTGGCCGGGTGGCTCGGCCTGGACGACGTGGAGATCCGGGGCGGCGGGGACCTCGTCCCGCGCCTCCCGGGATGACGGGACGGTCCCGTTCCGGTCACGCGTTGCCTGCGTGCCACAGCCCGTTACGATGGCCAGCGAGGTCGGCGCCCGCGTCTGCCCCGCGCCCCGCGCCGGTCGCGCCGACCACGCGTCTCTTCCGTCGAACCCAGGAGTTCCTGCACGTGCCTGCCATCATCGACAAGCTCCTCCGCATCGGCGAAGGCAAGATCGTCCGCCAGCTCCAGGGGGTCGCCAAGGCCGTCAACGCCATCGAGGACGACTTCGTCGCGATGACGGACGACGAGCTGCGCGGCATGACCACCGAGCTCAAGGAGCGGCTCGCCAACGGCGAGCCCCTCGACGACCTCATGCCCGAGGCGTTCGCCACGGTGCGCGAGGCGGCCAAGCGGGTGATGGGCCAGCGGCACTACGACGTCCAGCTCATGGGCGGCGCGGCCCTCCACCTGGGCAACATCGCCGAGATGAAGACCGGTGAGGGCAAGACGCTGGTCGCGACCCTGCCGGCGTACCTCAACGCGCTCACCGGCAAGGGCGTCCACGTGGTCACCGTCAACGACTACCTCGCCCGCTACCAGTCCGAGATGATGGGCCGCATCTTCGGCTTCCTCGGCCTGACGACCGGCGTGATCCTGCCCTCGATGCGCCCGGCGGAGCGGCGCGAGGCCTACCGCTGCGACATCACCTACGCCACCAACAACGAGCTGGGCTTCGACTACCTGCGCGACAACATGGCCGACGCCCTGGAGGACTGCGTCCAGCGCGGCCACCACTTCGCCATCGTCGACGAGGTCGACTCCATCCTCATCGACGAGGCCCGGACCCCGCTGATCATCAGCGGCCCGACCCAGGACGAGGTGCAGTGGTACGCCGAGTTCGCGCGGATCGCGGCCCGGCTCGAGCGCGACGTCGACTACGAGGTCGACGAGAAGAAGCGGACCATCTCCGTCCTCGAGCCGGGCATCACCAAGGTCGAGGACCACCTGGGGATCGACAACCTGTACGACTCGGTCAACACCCCGCTCATCTCGTTCATGAACAACTCCATCAAGGCCAAGGAGCTGTTCCGCAACGACAAGGAGTACGTCGTCATCGACGGCGAGGTCCTGATCGTCGACGAGCACACCGGTCGCATGCTGGCCGGGCGGCGCTACAACGACGGCCTGCACCAGGCGATCGAGGCCAAGGAGGGCGTCACCGTCCGCGAGGAGTACCAGACCCTCGCGACCGTGACCCTGCAGAACTACTTCCGCCTCTACGACAAGCTCTCCGGCATGACCGGCACGGCGATGACCGAGGCCAGCGAGTTCGACAAGATCTACAAGCTCGGCGTGGTCCCGATCGAGACCAACAAGCCGATGTCCCGGATCGACCAGGCCGACCTCGTCTACCGCACCGAGGAGGCGAAGTTCGACGCCGTCGTCGAGGACATCACCGAGCGGCACGCCAAGGGCCAGCCGATCCTGGTGGGCACGGTCTCGGTCGAGAAGTCCGAGAAGCTCTCCCGCGCCCTGCGCGCCAAGGGCGTGCCGCACACGGTGCTCAACGCCAAGGTCCACGCCGACGAGGCCAAGATCGTCGCGCTGGCGGGCCACAAGGGCGCCGTCACGGTGGCCACCAACATGGCCGGCCGCGGCACCGACATCATGCTCGGCGGCTCGGTGGAGTTCCTCGCCGACCAGGAGCTGCGCGCCAAGGGCCTCGAGCCGACGGGGGAGACTGCCGAGGCCTACGAGGCCGAGTGGCCCGCCGCCGTCGAGCGCACGAAGGCGCAGGTCGCCGCCGAGCACGAGGAGGTCAAGGCCCTCGGCGGCCTCTACGTCATCGGCACCGAGCGCCACGAGTCCCGCCGCATCGACAACCAGCTGCGCGGCCGCTCGGGCCGTCAGGGCGACCCCGGCGAGAGCCGCTTCTACCTCTCCCTCGAGGACGAGCTCATGCGGCTCTTCAAGTCCGACTGGGTCGACCGGGTGCTCCAGGTCCTCAAGGTGCCCGACGACGTCCCGATCGAGAACAAGCGGGTCACGGGTGCCATCGCCAGCGCCCAGGGCCAGGTCGAGGCGCAGAACTTCGAGTCCCGCAAGAACGTCCTCAAGTACGACGACGTGATGAACCGCCAGCGCGAGGTCATCTACGCCGAGCGTCGCCGGGTGCTCGAGGGGGCCGACCTCGAGGAGCAGATCCGCACGTTCATCGACGACGTCGTGACGGCGTACGTCAACGCGGCCACGGCGGAGTACGCCGAGGAGTGGGACCTCGCCGCGCTGGGCACGGCGCTCGGCCAGCTCTACCCCATGTCCGTCACCCTGGAGGAGCTCGAGACCAGGGCCGGCGGACGGGCCAACCTCACCCGCGAGATGCTCCTGGAGGAGCTCCGGGCCGACGCCCAGGCCGCCTACGACCGCCGCGAGGACGAGGTGGGCGACGAGGTCATGCGCGAGCTCGAGCGGCGCGTGGTGCTCTCCGTGCTCGACCGCAAGTGGCGCGAGCACCTCTACGAGATGGACTACCTCCGCGAGGGCATCTACCTGCGGGCCTACTCGCAGCGCGACCCCCTGGTGGAGTACCAGCGCGAGGGCTTCGACATGTTCGCGGTCATGATGGATGCCATCAAGGAGGAGTCGGTCGGCTTCCTGTTCAACCTCGAGGTCGAGGTCGAGGAGGACGACGGCTCCGACGTCGACGTGACTCCCGACGCCCCGGAGGGCGAGCCGGTCGAGCCGGCCGTCGCCCCGGCGGGACCGATCGACATGGAGGCGGCCGCGGCGCACGCGCCGAGCGTCCGGGCCAAGGGCCTGGAGAAGCCGTCGCGCCCGCAGCGCCTCACCTACTCCGCCCCCTCGGAGGACGGGGACGTCGAGGTCTCGGCCGACCCCGCGTCCGAGGACCCCTTCGCCGGGGTGGGCCGCAACGCGGACTGCCCCTGCGGGTCCGGCAAGAAGTTCAAGAAGTGCCACGGGGCGCCGGGCGGGCCGACCGGCCTGACCGCGCGCGCCAACGGCTGAGCCGGCCGACGGGTCGTCAGCAGAACTCGAGGGCAGTGCAGACCCACCGCCCCCGGAAGGTCTCGAACCGGGCCGCCACGGCGCGCGAGCGCTCGCCGTGGCGGACCCGGGCCGAGGCCTCGACCACGCCGGCGTCGAGGAAGCTGAGACGCACGGCCGCGACCTGCGACTGGGCCAGCCCGCGACGGCGGCCCTGCCCCGGCACGTGGCCGCCCGCACGGGCGACCAGGTCTGCCCGGCGCGCCAGGTCCTGGTGGACGTCCCGCCTCGTCCACCGGTGCAGCTGGGCCGCGGGACGGTCTCCCGCCACGACCTCGACCGCCGCCTGCACGTAGCCGCTGACCCACCGGTGGATCCCACGACGCGCCGCCGGGTCGACCTCGACCAGGTCGGCGCCGGGCAGCCCCGGTCGGGCGCCGGGCACCGGCGGGTCCAGCAGGGGGACCAGCTCGAGCGCCAGGGTCCCCTGGACCGTCGCGATCGGGGTGCGGGCGGGCAGGCGCGTGAGGGTCGCGCCGGTGGCGCTGGGTCGGCTGCTCATGACGGGTCTCCCTGGCTGGATCGGTGCGGGCTGGACTGGCTGAGGCGGGACTGGCTGGGGCGGGACTGGCCCGGCGTGGGCCCGGCATCGGGCAGCACGAGTCGTTGACCCGGACGGATGAGGTGCGGGTCGTCGCCGACCACCGCGAGGTTGAGCCGGTGGATCTCCCGCCAGCGGACGTCGACGAGGTCCACCGGGGCCCCGGGCGCGAGCGTGGCGGTGGCGATGCCCCAGAGGGTCTCGCCCGGGGCGACGACGTGGGTGCCGGCCCGGCCGCCCGCCCGGTCGGGCGGAGCCAACGCGACAGGCTTCGCCGTGGCGCCGGCGACAGGTCGAGCGGTCGCCTCGGGACGTGCGTCGGCATCCGCGCCGGGGTCCGTGGTGGTCGGTGCGCCCGGGTGTGCGGCGCCGCCGGTCGTGGCGGCGACCGACGGGCGGTCGGGGTAGGGGAGACCCGACAGGTCCTGGCCGTCGGTCGCGTGGGCCTGCCCCGCCAGCGTCGTGGTGAGGGCCACGCCGCACAGCACCAGGACGGCACGGCGGAGGGTGCCGACGCGGTCCGGCGTGGGGAGGCGGCCCCGGAGCGCGGCGAGCACGGTGCCGGTCGCGACCAGCCAGAGCCAGGCCAGCGCGACCACGCCGGCCGCGGCGCCGAGGACGACGACGAGGTCCTCGAAGCGCCCCGGGGCCAACAGCTCGCGGGCTCGCCCCGGAAGGTCGACCAGCGGTCGGGCGCAGAGGCGGCCGCCGCCTCCCACCGCGGCGGTCGCGGCCAGCCAGACCACCAGGCACCTGGCGGCGGCCGGACGGGATCCCGAGTCCGTCATCACGAACCTTTCGTTTGCGTGCGTTTGCCTAACGTAGCGGCTTGAACAGCAGGTTCGCGTGGTCGTCCACAGGGGTGGGACGACAATCTCCGGGCAACTTTCCTGGCGTGGCACGACTCCCACGAGACGAAGAACCCCGTCGACCCGGAGGTCCCGATGAACCCTCGACCCCTTTCCGCCCTGGCCCTGACCACGCTGACCGCGCTGGTCGTCGCCGCGCCCGTGAGCCTGCCGCCAGCGGGTGCCGCGCTGCCCGCCACCTGCCAGGGCGAGCCCGCCACGATCGTCTCCGCCGCACAGGAGGTGGTCGGCACCGAGGGCCGCGACGTCGTCGTGGCCGGCTCGGACGCCCGGGTGCGCACCCTCGGCGGGGACGACCTCGTCTGCATGGTCAAGGCCGCCGGCAGCAACATGTTCACGGTCGACGCCGGGGCCGGTGACGACGTCGTCGACACGACACAGGTACCGGGGAGCCACTACGGCACGATCGACCTGGGCGCCGGCAGCGACCGCTTCGTCGGAGGCTCGTCGCACGACGGGGTGGTCGCCGACGCCCCCGGCTCGGCGGAGGACGACGTCGTCGACACCGGCCGCGGCGACGACCACGTCACCACCGGGACGCACGGTCTTCCCAACGGCGACACGGTGCTCCTCGGTCGGGGAGACGACGGTGTCCGGCTGCAGGGGAGCGTGCTCACCGGAACCCCGGTCGACGGTGGTCCCGGTGACAACCTGCTCTCGTTCGAGGAGGAAGGGGTCGCGCTCGACCTCGACGCCGCCGCCGGGACGGCGCTGCGCGGGGGCAGCCCCTGGGCGCGGTGGGCCGGCTTCGACACCTTCGAGCTCTGGAAGTCGCCGTCGGCCTTCGCCTTCCGCGGGAGCGACCGACCGGAGCGCGTGGTCTTCTACCGTGAGTACGACGGCGCTCCGCGCTCGATCGACCTGGCCGGCGGCGACGACGCCCTGCACCTGTACGAGGCGACGGTCGGGGACGACTACCGAGGCGGGGCGGGCCAGGACTTCGCCTTCGTCGTCTCCCCGACGGACGACCTCGCGATCGACCTCGCCGCCGGCACCGTCCACTTCGACCAGGAGGAAGGGGCCGTCGAGGGAACGATCGGTGGCTTCGAGGGCGTCCAGGCGGTCGCCCAGCGGGCCACGCTGAAGGGGACCGTCGGGGCGGACAACCTCGTGCTGACCGGGTGCGAGCTGCGGGCCAGCGGTCGCCGGGGGGCCGACAGCATCACCCGGATCTCGGACTGGCTCTTCGAGGTGTTCACGTTCAGCGACTGCAAGCGGACGGCGCGGGCCGTCTTCCACGGCGGTCGCGGCCACGACGTCATCCGTGGCAGCCTCGGGGACGACGTGCTCCGCGGCGGTCGGGGCCGCGACGAGGCCGACGGCTGGGCCGGGAGCGACCTGTGCCGGGCCGAGAAGAAGCAGAAGTGCGAGCGCTGACGAGGCCGGCCGGCCCGGCCGGCCGGCGCCCGGCGCCGCACGGAGTAGTCTGCGGCGCTGTGACGGGGGACGAGGAGCTCTTCGAGGTGCTCGAGGACCTGGAGGCGCAGGCCGAGGCCCTCCAGCACCGCGAGCGCGCCGCCGAGGTGGCCGACCGGGCGCGGACGGAGTACGCCGCGGTCACCCTCGACGCGCGCCTGATGGCCACGGTCGGCGGGGTGGTCGAGGTCGACGTGCTCGCCGTCGGCCACCTGCGCGGCGAGGTCGCGCGGGTCGGACCCGGCTGGTGCGAGCTGGGATCGCTCCAGGGCACCTGGTGGCTGCGGACCGCCGCGATCACCTCGGTGCGGGGCGTCTCCGACCGGGCCCTGCCCGAGGTCGCGTGGTCACCGGTCGACCGGCTGGGCCTCGCCTCGGTCCTGCGCCGGCTCTCCGACGAGTCCGAGACCGTCGTCGTCGTGACGGCCGACGGTTCGCGGCACGAGGGGACGGTGCGGCGGGTGGGCGCCGACTTCCTCGAGCTGGACGGAGCCGGGAGCCGGCTGGTCGCGCTCGCCCATCTGGTGGGCGTGCGGCCGGTCGTGGCGGGAGAGGTGGGAACCGCCCGGTGGTGACCTCGAGCCCCCTTCTGCCGTCCCGTCCCCGCCGGCCCGGTCCGGGCTCGGGTCAGGTGGCCTCGTCGTCGTAGGGCGGCCGCTCGCCGGCGGCCAGGACGCCTCGTCCGGCCGGCCCGGTCGGCTCGTCCTCCATCGCCTCGAGGATGTGCTTGCGGACGATCGCGCGCGGGTCGAGGTCGCGCAGCTCGAGGTCGGCGAACTCCGGACCCAGCTCCTGGCGCAGGTCGTCACGCGCGGAGTCGGCCAGCGCCCGGCCCTTGCGGACGAGCGCCCCGGCCTGGCGGGCGAGCTCGGGGAGCCGGTCGGGGCCGAGGACCAGGACCGCGACGAACGCGATCACCGCCATCTCTGGCAGGCCGACTCCGAACACGGGGAGAACCTACACGGCTCAGAACTTGCTGGTGGGCGTGAGCCCCAGCTGCATCCCGGCGAGCCCGCGCCCGCGACCGCCCAGCTTCTCGGCCACCTGGCGCAGCACCACGGCGGCCGGCGACGTCGGGTCGGCCTCCACGATCGGCTTGCCCACGTCGCCGCCCTCGCGCAGGGAGAGGTCGAGCGGGATCGAGCCGAGCAGCGGGACGTCGTACCCGAACCGCTCGCCGAGGGTGCGGGCCACCCGCTCGCCGCCGCCCGAGCCGAAGACCTCCAGGCGGTGCTCCTTGCCCTCCTCCGCGCAGTGCGGGCAGGCGAGGTAGGCCATGTTCTCGACGACCCCGACGACGCGCTGGTGCATCATCGACGCCATCGTGCCGGCGCGCTCGGCGACCTCGGCCGCCGCCTCCTGCGGGGTGGTGACGACGACCACCTCGGCGTTGGGCAGGTGCTGGCCGAGCGAGATGGCGACGTCGCCGGTGCCGGGCGGCAGGTCGAGCAGGAGCGCGTCGAGGTCGCCCCAGTAGACGTCGGCGAGCATCTGCACGAGCGCCCGGTCGAGCATCGGGCCGCGCCAGGCGACGACCTGGTCGCGGCGCGGCTTCAGCATGCCGATCGAGATGACCGAGACGCCGGAGGCGGTGGGCACGGGCATGATCAGGTCGTCGACCTGGGTCGGGCGGGTGTCGGCGACGCCCAGCATCGCCGGCACCGAGTGGCCGTAGATGTCGGCGTCGACGACGCCCACCTTGAGCCCCTGCTGCGCCAGCGAGAGGGCGAGGTTGACCGTGACCGAGGACTTGCCCACGCCGCCCTTGCCGCTGGCGATCGCGTAGACCTTGGTGAGCGAACCGGGCTGGGCGAAGGGGATCTCGCGCTGCGCCTGGCCGCCGCGCAGCGTGTCGCCCAGGGCGCTGCGCTGCTCCGGGCTCATCACGCCCAGGGTGAGGTCCACGCCGGTCACGCCGGGGACCGCCGAGACGGCCGCGGTCACGTCCCGGTTGATGGTGTCCTTGAGGGGGCAGCCGGCGACGGTGAGCAGCACCGTCACGGCCACGGAGCCGTCGGCGCCGAGCTCGACGCTGTCCACCATCCCGAGGTCGGTGATGGGCCGCTTGATCTCCGGGTCCTGGACGGTCGCCAGCGCGGCGTTGACCTGCTCGAGGCTGATGGTGCTCATGGAGGTCAAGCCTAGTTCGTCGCTGGTGGGACCCCGTCGTCGGCCGTCCGCCCCTCGTCGCCGCGCTGCCGCTCGTCGCGCTCCCGGTCGTCCCGCTCCCGGTCGTCCCGCTCGTCGCGTTCCTGCAGCTCGCCGAGCAGCTGGCGCAGCTCGGAGCGCATGAAGTCACGGGTGGCGACCTCGCCCACCGACATCCGCAGCCAGGCGATCTCCCTGGACAGGAACTCCATGTCGGCCTGCGACTGGGCGTTGACCCGGCGGTCCTGCTCCGCGAGCACCTTGTCGCGGTTCTCCTGGCGGTTCTGCGCCAGCAGGATGAGGGGGGCCGCGTAGGAGGCCTGCAGGCTGAGCATCAGCGTCAGGAAGATGAAGGGGTAGTCGTCCCAGCGCAGCTCGGGCGGCGCGAGCCAGTTCCAGCCGATCCAGACCACGACGAAGGCGGTCATGTAGAGCAGGAACCGGGCCGTGCCCATGAACCGGGCGAACTGCTCGGCGAAGACGCCGAACGAGTCGGAGTCGTAGCCGCGGCGCGGTCGCAGCCCCCGCCGTCCCTCGAGGGGAGTGTCCAGCCGGTACTGGGGGCCCCGGGTGTCGCTCATCGCCGCACCGCCCTGTCGCGCCAGTTCTCCGGGAGCAGGTGGTCGAGCAGGTCGTCGACCGTGACGACGCCGAGGAGGCGCCCCTCGTCGTCGACGACGGGCGCCGCGACCAGGTTGTAGAGCGCCAGGTGGGCGGCGACGTCCTCGATCCGGGCCCCCGGGCGCAGCGGGTCGAGGGAGTCGTCGATCGCCGCGGCGACCAGGGTCGAGGGCGGTTCCCGCAGCAGCCGCTGGATGTGGGCCGCGCCGAGCAGGCGTCCGGTCGGGGTCTCCAGCGGCGGCCGGCAGACGAAGACCAGGGCGGCCAGCGAGGGCGTGAGGTCGGGGTTGCGCACGTGGGCCAGCGCGTCGGCGATCGTCGCGCTCGGCGGGAGGATGACGGGCTCCGGGGTCATCATGCCGCCGGCGGTCTGCTCGGCGTAGGAGAGCATCCGCTTGACGTCCTCGGCCTCGTCGGGCTCCATCAGCGCCAGCAGGGTGGCGGCGGTCTCCGGGGGGAGGTCGGCGATGAGGTCGGCCGCGTCGTCGGCCGACATCTCCTCGAGGACGTCGGCGGCCCGCTGGGAGCTCAGCCGCTCGACGATCTGCACCTGGTCCTCGTCGGGCATCTCCTCGAGGACGTCGGCGAGCCGCTCGTCGTCCATGGCCGCGACCACGGCGCTGCGCCGCTCCTCGGGCAGGTCGTGGATGACGTGGGCCGCGTCGGCGGGCCGCATCTCCGAGATCGCCGCGATCAGCTGGGTCGCGGGCTGGGTGTCCTGGCGCCGGGTGAGCCCCTCGACGTCCCGCCAGTCGACGATGTAGGTCTGGCCGCGGCGACGGAAGCTGCGCGACGGCTCACGCACGGCCACGCGGCTCACCAGCCAGTCCCGGGTGCGCGCCTGCTCCATCGCGACGTCGTAGACCACGCCCTCGACCCCGGTCGGCACGACCCGCACGGTCTTGTCGAGCATCTCCGCCATCACCAGCGTCTCGGTGGCCCGCTGCTCGAAGCGGCGCATGTTGAGCAGGCCCGTCGTGTGCACCCGCCCCGGGTCGATGTGGGTGACCCGGGTCATCGGGACGAAGATCCGCCGGCGGCCGAAGACCTCCGCGACGAGGCCCAGCACCCGCGGGGGACTGCTCTCGGTCCGCACCGCGACCACGACGTCGCGCACCTTGCCGACCTGGTCCCCCTGGGGGTCGAAGATCGGCAGCCCGACGAGTCGGGCCACGTAGACGCGGGTCTGGGCGGTGCTCACGGGCGTCACGGTACCGGCGCCGGACCGCCGTGGCGCTGAAGCGCGGGGGAGGGTCGGCCACGGGCTAGGCTGGCGGCATGCGACTCGGGGACCCCAGCACCTGCCCACCCACCCGCCGCCTCCGCGCGGCGGCAGGCGTCGCCGCGCTCGCGCTGGCGCTCCTGGCGGGCTGCGGCGAGGACGAGGGCGGGACCGCCACGGCGACCCCCTCGCCGTCCGCGAGCGACCCGGGCAGCGCGTCCGCGTCCCCGTCCGCCTCCCCGTCGGCCGACCCGGACGCCCCCGCCTGCGCCGAGGTGTGGGTCCGCGGCGCGACGATCCCGCGCGGCTACGACGGGTGCACCGGCGAGGAGGGCTTCGTCGCCAAGGACGCCCTGGACTGCTCCTCCGGGCAGACGCTGCTGCGCCACGACGACCGCTTCTTCGGCGTCGCGGGCGGGAAGGTCCGGGTCGCGAAGTCGCCGCTGGACGAGGACGCCCGGTACCGTTCGTCGGTCGCGAAGTGCCGGGGCTGATCCCCCGGTGGGCCGGACGACCGGCCCGTGACACCCCGCACCACGCCCCTCCCGAGAGGAACCTGATGCTGCACCGGCGGATGACCGCGGCCCTCACCCTGGCCGTGGCACTGAGCCTGACCCCGGCCGCTCCCGGCTCCGCGCTCCCGGGGACCGTCCAGTCGTCCCCGGTGGTCGCCGCGTCCGCGCAGACGGCCGCGTCGGTCCAGGCCGGAGCCCTGGCCCTGCCCGCGCGCAAGCTGCGCAAGAAGGACAAGAAGAAGTGGCGCCGCACGTTCAAGCCGAGCAGCGGGGTCACCTTCAACACCGCCATCGGCAAGGGGCGCGACCAGCACGCGATCAACCGCAAGATCATCAAGATGATGGACGCCTCGCGCAGCGGCACGCGGATCCGCGTGATGAGCTGGAACGTCATGTCGCGCCCGGTGGTGCGGGCGCTCCTCAGGGCACAGCGCCGCGGCGCCGTGCTCCGCGTCCTCATGGCCGACGAGAACGCGGCCGCCATCGAGAACGAGGTCTGGAACGAGCTGCTGGCCGGGATGGCCGCCGTCAACGCCCAGAAGCCCGCGCACCGGCAGAGCTGGGCGAAGACCTGCATCGCCTCGTGCCGGGGCGAGAGCGGCCAGGCGCACAGCAAGTTCTTCCTGTTCAGCAAGATCGGCCGGGCCAAGCACGTCCTCATCCAGGGGTCCGCCAACATCACCCACGCCGCCGCCGTGAACCAGTGGAACGACATCTACACCACGGTGAACCGCCGAGCGCCCTACATGTTCGCGAAGCAGATCTTCGACGAGATGGCCAACGACGTCCCGGTCCCCGAGCCTTACCAGGAGTGGAAGGGCGGCAACAGCCACCTGATCTTCCACCCGCTCATCGGCACGGCCGCCAAGGACCCGGTGCTCCGGCTGCTGCGGATGACCAAGTGCCGCGGGGCCAAGAACACCGCCAACGGCCGCACCCAGATCCGGATCGCCCCCGACGTGATCCGCAACGCGCGCGGCCTGCGCATCGCCAACAAGCTCCGCAACCTCTGGGAGCAGGGCTGCGACATCCGGATCGGCTACACGATCAAGGGCGTCGACGTGGGTCAGGTCCTGCGCGCCAAGAACGGCCGCGGCCCGGTGCCCATGAAGCACCTCGTGATCGACCGCAACGGCGACGGCGAGTTCGACAAGTACTTCCACCTCAAGGCGATGTCGATCATCGGCAACGTCAAGAAGAAGAAGGCCAACGCCGTCGTCCTCAACGGCTCCGCCAACTGGTCCGGCATGGGTGCCAGCTCCGACGAGAACGTCGGCATCTACTGGGACAAGAAGCTCGCCAAGCAGTACGCCGAGCACATCGACTACTGGTTCGAGAACTTCCCGACGAGCGCCAGGCGGCGGGACGCCCTGGCAGGCGACGGCGCGGACGCCGTGATCGGCACGGGCCCGATCCACACCCCCGACATGCTCCTCGACGAGGACGACGAGCTGGTCCCCGGCGTCGACCCCTACGCCAAGATGGACCTGGACTGAGCCTCCCGATGGACGAGCCGCAGCGGGCGGACGACGCCCCGCGCGTCCTCGCCGTCGACGAGACCGGGATCACCCTGACCGCACCCGACGACCGGGCCGTGGACGTGCTCTTCGGCGAGCAGCGCGTCTGGTCGTTCTGGGTGCGCCGGGACACCGAGGCCGCCGGGTCCCGGGGCCGGCGACGGTCGGTGGGGTGGCCGGTGCCGCTCCAGAAGTTCCTCGACGGCCGTACCCTGCTCACGGTGCGCGACTCCGCCACCGCCGAGGTGCTCTGGAGCCAGGAGGTGGCGTTCGGCACCTCCGAGGAGCCCGTCCGGGTCGTCAACCGCAAGGGCTTCGCCGTCGGCCTCGACAAGTCGGGCCGGCTGGTCCCCACCTTCGACAGCCGCAGCGGCGAGGACATCGGAGCCCTGGTGGACGCCACCGAGGAGGTCCTCGGGGTCCTGCGCACGGCCGGTGCCGAGCCGTTCCTCGCCTACGGCACGCTGCTGGGGGCGGTCCGGGAAGGGCGCGTGCTGGGTCACGACTCCGACGCGGACGTCGCCTACGTGAGCCGGTGCACCGACCCGGTGGACGTCTGCCGCGAGTCGTTCCGCCTGCAGCGCGAGGTGGTGGCCCTCGGCTACGCCACCCAGCGCTACAGCGGGGCGGCGTTCAAGATCGAGGTGCCCGAGGGCGACGTCGTCCGGGGTCTCGACGTCTTCGGCGGCTTCTTCTCCGGCGGCCGCCTCTACCTCATGGGCGAGGTGGGGGTGGAGTTCGAGGAGGAGTGGATCCACCCGCTCGGCACCGCGACGCTGGAAGGGCGGCCCCTGCCCGTCCCGGCGCGCCCCGAGAAGCTCCTCGAGGCCATGTACGGCCCCTCCTGGCAGGTTCCCGACCCTGCCTTCCAGTTCACCACCCCGGAGCGGACCTCGAGGGCGCTCAACGACTGGTTCCGCGGCCTGCGGGTCAACGAGAAGCAGTGGCAGCGCCGCTACCTGCGCCGGTTCGACGAGACGCTCTCGCCCCGTGCCTCCAAGCTGGCCCGGCTCGGCGTGCAGGAGGCCCGCGCGCGTGGCGCGCAGGTCCTCGACGTCGGGGCCGGGGCCGGCCGCGACGCCCTGCACGTCGCCCACGAGGGGGTCGACGTCGTCGCCTACGACTACGTGCCCGAGCTGCTCGAGCAGGCCCAGGAGCTGGCGGCGACCTACCCGGGCTCGTTCGAGGGCAGGTACCTCAACCTCGCGGAGCTGCGCTCGGTGCTCTCCGAGGGCGCCGCGCTCGCCCGCGACCCGCGACCGCGGGTGGTGCTGGCGCGCAACCTGCTCGACGCGGTGGACGCCTTCGCGCGGGAGTCCTTCGCCCGCTTCTGCTCGATGTCGCTGCGCTCGGGCGGTCTGGTCCTCGCCGAGTTCCACGCCGGCGACTCCAGCGCCGAGCGCGAGTGGCGGATCGGCGCCGTCGACCCCGTGGCCGTGGAGGCGCAGTGGCGGCGGTGGGGCGCGACCAGCGTCACCCTCGAGGAGGACGTGCGCGGCGGGGAGGACGGCCGGGTCGACCGGCTCGTGGCAGAGTGGGGGCCGTGAACGTGATGGACGCGGTGCGCGGCACCAGGATCGCCGAGCTGGAGCGCCGGGTGGCCGACCTCGAGGCCGACCTCGCCGAGGCGCGCCAGCACCACGTGCGGCTGGCCGAGCTGACCGACCTGGTGCAGGAGCTGCTCATCCCGATGGCCGACCGCGACGAGGAGCGGGTCCGCCAGGCGATCGCCCGGTTCACCGAGAGCCTGTAGTGGTCGACCGGGTCCTCCTCCACATCGGGCTGCCCAAGACTGCGACGTCCTACCTGCAGACCATCGTCTGGAGCAACCGCGAGGCGCTGCGCGAGGCAGGCGTCGTGGTGCCGGGTCGGGAGCGGCGGGACCACCTCTGGGCCTCGCGCGTCGTCCGGGAGGACCCGCACCTGCACCGTCATCCCGAGCACCACGCCACCGCGTGGCGCCGCCTGGTCGACGAGCTGGCCGAGGCACCGGGCACGGGCCTGGTCAGCCACGAGTTCTTCGCCGCGGCGTCCGGCAGGCAGGCCCGGGAGGCCGTCGCGGCCCTCGCGCCGGCCGAGGTGCACGTCGTCCTGACGGCCCGCGAGCCGCTGGGCCTCTTCACCGCGAGCTGGCAGGAGAGCCTCAAGAACGGCGGCACGAGGCCGATGGCCGACTACGGCCGCTCGGAGTCGCGGAGCCCCGAGGCGATCTGGGACTGGCGCACCCTCGACCTCTCCCTGGTCCTCGGTCGCTGGGCCAAGGCCGTGCCGCCGGAGCGGATCCACGTGCTGCCCCTGGACCCGTCCGCGGCCCGCGAGGAGATCTGGCACCGGTTCGCGGCCCTGCTCGGGGTCGACCCGCGGGCCTTCGACCTCTCGCGCTCCTTCCCGAACGCCTCGATGGGCGTGGTGGAAGCGGAGACGCTGCGCCGGGTCAACCTGTCGCTGCAGGGCTCCGACCACCCGTTCGAGCGGGCCTTCGACAAGGGCGTGTACCTGCGCACCTTCCTCGCCGACGAGCGCCTGGTCCCGCGAGCGGGGGAGAAGTTCTGGCCCGAGCCCGACCAGGTCGAGGACTGCCGGGCCAGGGGGCGCCGCGCCGTCGACCTGCTCGACCGCGGCGGCTTCGTCGTGCACGGCGACGCCCGACACCTGCTGGTCCCCGACGAGCTGGAGCCCCGGCGCGTGCCGGCCTCGGTGACCGACAGCGAGGTCGCCCGCGTCGCCGTCGACCTGGTCGGCACGCTCCTCGACGACGTGCGCACGTTGCGCAGCGAGCCGCAGGGGTCGGGTCCGGCCTCCGAGGCCGGTTCCGCGAGGGGGGTGCGGGCCGGTGCCCGGCACCTGTGGCGACGCTCCCGGCTCAGCCGTCGTCGCGCCGGCGGCTGACGGCGCGCGCCCAGCGCGACGGGCGACCCTCCGACGCGGGGGCACCGGATCGGGTCCTGCGCTTCTGGGCGTCGAGGCCGCGCTTGGGCTCGGCCGCGACCCGGGCGAGGCCTGCCTCCAGCGCGGCCCGCTGCGCCTCGTCGAGGGGGGCGGGCCGGTGCCCGCCGCGGGCCGGGTCGACCTCGACGAGCAGCCCGAGCTCGTCGAGCGTCGTCACGTCGTCGCGCGTCGTGGCGTCGTAGATGCGGCGCAGGTGCCGCTCGGCGACCTCGGGCGGCAGGTCCCGGCCGACCAGGGCCCGCAGGGCCTCCGCCACCGGGGCACGGTCGGGGCGGAACCGGGCCGGGCCGGCGCCCAGCATGGCGGTCCACTTCCGCACGAACTCGGCTCCGGAGACCGCGTCGTAGTGGAGGACCCGGAGCGCGGGGTCCTCGGCCCGGGGGGCGAGCCCGCCCTCGGCGTCCACCGCCTCGTGCAGGGTCAGGCGGAGCCCGGAGGCGGGGCGCACGCCCGACTTGCCGAGCACGTGGCCGTGGAAGTAGGCCCCGTTGGTGGGCGCGCCGATCACGCCCAGCACGTGCAGCAGGTTGAGGTCGGCGTCGTCCAGCAGCCGCTTGAAGCGGACGGGTCGTCGCGGCGGGTCGGGCTCGCTGACGGCCTCGAGGGGGGTCAACCACGCGGCGGCGGTCGTGGCGGGCAGCGCGTCGAGCACCCTCCGGTCGCCGGCGAAGACCTCGTCGCCGTCGAGGTGGAAGACCCACGAGGCCCACGGCTGGTCGGCCAGCGCCCGCACCACGGCGTTCGCGTTGATCCGCTGACGGACGTTCAGGCCGGCGGGCCGCTCGCCACGCCACCAGTCCCGCCCGGCCGGGACGGCGGTGACCTGCGGCACCGAGTCCAGCCACGCGCGGACCTCGTCCTGGCCCTCCGCCCGGGGGGAGTCCAGGAAGACCACCATGTGGTCGACCCCCAGGGCCAGGTTGGAGCGGACGAAGTGCTCCACGTTGGCGGGCCTGTCGAGGACGGTGGAGGCCGTGAGCAGCATGGCTGGAGGGTAGCCAAGGGGACGTCGTCGCCGACTCGGTGGCGGGCGCGCGGCTGTGTAAACTCCCGCGCATGCCCGATCCGAGCCACAGGGGTCGAGGGGGCAGGAGCCCGGTCAGCCGGGCGGTGGTGGCCGGCCTCGCTGCCGTGTGCCTCCTGGCCGTCGTCGTCCTCGCCGCCGTCCTCGTCGAGGACCGCGGGAGCTCGACGACCGCCGACCCCGGTCTCGTCGGCGCCAGGACCGGGGAGGGGGCGGCCGACGAGGCCCCGTCGTACCGCTCCGTCCGGGCGGACGGGACCCTGCGCCCGCGGGCGGCGAAGCGGGTCGCCCGCGCCCGCGAGACCTACCGGCGGACCGCGGACATGCTGCGGTTCGAGACCGGGCCGCGCCCCTGGCGCAAGGAGTGGACGCCGGCCCAGCTGGCCGAGCGCAAGGCCGCCCGCCAGGCGAGGTGGGAGCGGATCCGGGCGCGCAAGCTCGCGGAGAAGATGCAGGGCGAGCCCTTCACCATGGTGGTGGGCTCCTTCAACGTGCTGGGCAGCCAGCACACCGCCCCCGGCGGGGAACGGCGCCGGTTCCCGCCCGCCTCGGTCCGCAACGGCCAGGCGGTGGGCTACATCCGCGGCCACGGCGTCGACGTCCTGGGCACCCAGGAGCTCCAGGACGACCAGCTGCGGGCGCTGCAGGCGATGACGGGGATGGCGGCCTACCCGGGCTTCGCGTGGGGTGCGGCGGAGACCGACAACTCCATCCTGTGGGACCCGGCGAAGTTCGAGATGCTCTCGGGCGAGAGCTACACCATCACCTTCGTGGGGCGACCCCGGCCGCAGCCGATCGTCAAGCTCCGGCACAAGCTCACGGGCCAGCAGTTCTACGTCGTCAACACGCACCCGTCCCCGGGGCAGGGCCGTGCGCTGGCCGAGCGGCGCAGCGCCCAGGCCACGACCGTCGGGGTGGTCAACCGGCTCAAGGCCGAGGGGATCCCCGTGCTCCTCACCGGCGACATGAACGACCGCCAGGAGTTCTACTGCCAGGTCGTGGGTCCCGCGGGCATGACGACCCCGCAGGGCGGCTCCTACGGCAACGGCTGCCAGCCCCCGGGCGGCCACCTCGCGGTGGACTGGGTCGCGGGCACCGGGATGACCTGGAGCAACTACCGCATGGACACCTCGCCGGTGGCCCGCCGCGTCAGCGACCACTTCTTCATCAGCGCGACCGCCCACGTGGAGTGAGCGTGCGACGCACGTCACTGCCGGTCCCCGGCCGCCGCGAATTCCACCGGTGGAATTCGCGGGAAGGGGTTCCCTGTGGCTGTTGTGACTGATGTGATGTCTGTGGTTCGGGGGCCCGACGCTCCCGCCAGCCGTCTTCCGAGCACCGAGGAGCACCCGTGATCCCCGCCCCGCCCGCCAGTCCGCCCCGCCGCCGAGCCCGCGGCCTCTCGGCCGCCGTCGGGGTGGTCGCGCTCACCGCGGGGGTCCTCGGGGCGTCCGCCGGCCTGGTCGCGACCGGTGCGGGTGCGGCGACCGGCTCACCGCTGGCCGCCGCCTCGCTGCCCACCAGCACGGCGCCGACCTCGCCGGTCCCGTCGCCCACCGACACGGTCTCGCCCACGCCGTCCGTCGACCCGACGCCCACCGGGACCCCGGTCCCGACGGAGTCCCCGTCGCCGACGGTCCCGCCCGTCCCGACCCCCGAGCCGACGCTGCCTCCGTCGGTCACCGGCAGCGACGTGACGATCGTCCAGGCCAACCTGCAGTCGCCCCAGTCGGTCGTCGGCTTCCAGGGCGACGTCGTCACGGTCCGCGCCCAGGCGCCCGACGTGATCACCTACAACGAGGTCGCCTTCCGCCAGGACGTCAACCTGGCCCCGCCGCCGGGCTACGCGATGTTCCGCACTCCGGGCCAGTACACCGGCGCCACCCCGGTCGCCTGGCGCACCGACCGGTGGACGGCGCTGCAGGCCGGCACCCACACGCTGTCCGACCACCGCGGCATCCCGCGCGGCAAGCAGACCGAGCTCGGCCGGCGCGCCGCCAACTGGGTCACCCTCCAGTCGCCGGAGGGGCGGGTCATCTCGGTCGTCTCGGCCCACCTGGCGCCGCTCACCAAGGGGATGCCCGACGTGCGCCGTCCCGGGGTCCAGGCGCTCTCCGTGCTCGTCGACCAGCTCGACGACCACGGCCCGGTGCTGGTCGGCGGCGACTTCAACATGCACCACCTCGGCAGCGACTACGCCGGCGACCTGTTCACGCAGGCGGGGCTGGTGCCGACGTACGACCTGCTCGGCACGCGGTTCCCGACCTACGACGGTAAGGGCGCGATCATCGACTACGTCTTCCTCAAGGGCACCGACCAGCTGAGGGCCGACGTCCACTACCCGGTGGAGCTCAACTCCGACCACAAGGCGGTCGTCGCCGGCTTCTCCTGGACCGTCGACGCGGCGAGCCTCGTCACCACGGTGCAGAACGACCTGACCGGCTACGCCTCCCAGCGCCGGGCCGTGCTGCGCGCCCTCCAGCAACCCCTGGCGGACGCCGAGCGCGGCGACAAGGTGCAGCTGGCGACCACCCGGCTGGCCCTCCCGGCCTTCTACCGGGAGCTGGTCAAGGCGGGGGAGCGCGGCGTGAAGGTCCAGCTCACCACCCGGTCCGGCAAGCTGACCGCCCACGAGCGGAAGATCAAGAAGGCCCTCGCCGGGAAGAAGGGCTCCTGGGTCCGCCGCTGCGGCAAGGCGTGCAGCAAGAAGTGGGCGCGCGAGGCCCGGCCCACGACGCTCATGCTGGTCCGCGACGGCAACAAGCCGGCGCTGCGCCTCGACGTGAACCGCCAGGTGCGCAAGTCGATCATCACCCGCGAGACCCGGCTCACCGAGAGCCGCGGCCCGCTCAACCTCAAGCAGGCCGGCGAGATCTTCCGCACCCTGCGCTGACCCGACCGGGGGACGCGGCGCCCCGGCCACGACGGGCACGGCCCCCGCCCGGGGGCGTGCCCGTCGTGCGTGCACCCTGCGGGCGCGCTCGCGGGGGTCGGTTAGCATCTGCGCGACGCACCCCCGACGAACGGAGTCACCCGCATGCCTCGCCTCTGCCAGACCGAGGACCTCACCGAGGACCAGTCCGAGATCCTGAAGGCAGTGCGGACGTTCGTGGAGGAGAAGATCCTCCCGGTCGCCACCGAGCTCGAGCACGCGGACGAGTACCCCACCGAGATCGTCGAGGGCCTCAAGGAGCTCGGCATCTTCGGCCTGATGATCCCTGAGGAGTACGACGGCCTCGGCGAGTCGCTGCTGACCTACGCCCTGTGCGTGGAGGAGATCGCGCGCGGCTGGATGAGCGTCTCCGGCGTCATCAACACCCACTTCATCGTCGCCTACATGCTGATGAAGCACGGCACCGAGGAGCAGAAGCGCAAGTACCTGCCCCGGATGGCGACCGGCGAGGTCCGCGGCGCCTTCTCGATGTCCGAGCCCGCGCTCGGCTCCGACGTCTCGGCCATCACGACGAAGGCCACGAAGACGGACGAGGGCTACGAGATCACCGGCCAGAAGATGTGGCTGACCAACGGCGGCTCCTCCACCCTGGTGGCCGTGCTGGTCAAGACCGACGAGGGTGCCGACTCGGTCTACAAGAACATGACGACCTTCCTGGTGGAGAAGGAGCCCGGTTTCGGCGAGACCGCGCAGGGCGTCACCGTCCCCGGCAAGATCGACAAGATGGGCTACAAGGGGATCGACACCACGGAGATGATCTTCGAGGGTCACAGGATCTCCGCCGACCAGATCCTCGGCGGCGAGCCGGGCCAGGGCTTCTACCAGATGATGGACGGCGTCGAGGTCGGCCGCGTCAACGTCGCCGCCCGTGCCTGCGGCATCGCCAACCGGGCCTTCGAGCTCGGTGCGGCCTACGCCCAGCAGCGCGAGACCTTCGGCAAGCCGATCGCCGAGCACCAGGCGATCCTCTTCCGCCTCGCCGAGATGGCGACCAAGGTCGAGACGGCCCACACGATGATGGTCAAGGCCGCGCGCAAGAAGGACTCCGGCCAGCGCAACGACGTCGAGGCCGGGATGGCCAAGATGCTCGCCAGCGAGTACTGCAACGAGGTCGTCGAGGCGTCGTTCCGGATCCACGGCGGCTACGGCTACTCCAAGGAGTACGAGATCGAGCGCCTGTACCGCGAGGCCGCCTTCATGCTGATCGGCGAGGGCACCTCCGACATCCAGAAGATGATCATCGGCCGGAGCATGCTCAAGGAGTACAAGCTCCGCTGAGCCTAGGATCACCACCATGCCGGGCCGTCTCGTCCTCCACGTCGGAGCCATGAAGTCCGGCACGACGTTCATCCAGTCGCGCCTCTTCGCCAACAAGGCGATGCTGCGCGAGCGGGGTGTCCTCGTGCCGGGCCGTGAGTGGCTCAGCCAGGTCTACGCCGCCAAGCACCTCCTCGAGGGGGAGGGGCGGATGTGGGACAAGCACGCCGCGAAGGTGTCGGCGCACCCCGGCACCTCGGTGATCTCGATGGAGTACCTCGGCCCGGCCCGACCGGCCGCCGCGGCCCGGGTGCGGGAGACGGTCGCGGGTGAGATCGAGGTGGTGATCACGGCCCGCGACCTCAACCGCTCCATCGCCGCCATGTGGCAGGAGACCTTGCAGAACGGCCGCACCTGGGGGTGGCAGGAGTACCTCGACGGGATCGTGGCCTTCCGTCCCGGGCACCGGGCCCCCGACGCCCCGGTGCCCGAGACGGGTCGCACGTTCTGGCGCCAGCAGAACCTGGTCCGGATGGCGCGCACCTGGGGGGAGGCCGTGGGCCCCGAGAACGTCACGGTGCTCACCGTGCCGCACCCCGGGGCACCCCGGAACCTCCTGTGGGAGCGGTTCGCCTCCGTGCTCGGCACCGACCCCGACGGCTTCGCGCCGGCACCCACCCAGAACGAGTCGCTGGGGGCGGCGTCGGCCCAGGTGATGCGGCGGGTCAACGCGCTGCTCGACGAGCACGGCCTGCCGTTCCCCACCGGGACCCCGTTCCGCAAGGGCCTGCTCTCCAAGACGATCCTGGCGGGCCGCAAGTCCGACGAGCCCTCGATCGGGCTGCCGGTCGCCCCCTGGGTGCGCGAGCACGCGACCGAGATGGTCTCGGGCCTCCAGGAGCTGGGCGTGCGGCTGGTGGGTGACTGGGCCGAGCTGGAGCCGGTCGAGGTGCCGGGGATCGACCCCGGGACGGTCGCGGAGGCCGAGGTCACCGAGGCGGCGCTCGTCGGCCTCGCGGGCCTGCTCGCCGACGTGATCCGGCGCGACGAGGAGGAGCGCGCCGCCGCTCGCGCGGCCGAGGCCGCCGCCTCCGCCTGAGCCCCGCCCCTCGGGTGGGGCGACGAAACCCGGCTGACAGTGCGTGTGCACCGTGTCACAGTGGGGTGTCCGATCGACACCGCACCACGGAACGGAGCCGACATGACGAACGACGACCTCAAGGCCAGGATGCGCGAGGCGCTGGACAAGAAGAACAGCCAGAAGCGCGGCGTCCACCAGGACGGACCCGTCCACGAGAAGGCCCACGGCCCCGAGGTGGCCGGGGGTGCGGCCCCCAAGATGCACCGCCGGAAGGCGGGCGGCGGCGGCTCCTGACGCCTCCTTCCACGACCGGCCCGCCCGCCCTCTCCCGCACGCTGACCACGGGGGAGGGCGGCGCGTCGTCGGCGCGTGCCCATGCGGCAGGATGTGCCGCATGAGCGACAGCAAGACCAACCCCGGCAACTTCTTCGAGGACTTCACCCTCGGCCAGGTCATCGAGCACGCGACGCCGCGCACCGTGACCGAGGGCGACCGCGCGCTGTACGGAGCGATCTACCCGACCCGGTTCGCGATCCCCTCGTCGGCCGAGTTCGCGGCCTCGGTGGGTCTCGCGGCGCACCCGGTGGAGGAGCTCGTCGCCTTCCACGTGGCCTTCGGCAAGACCGTGCCCGACGTGTCGCTCAACGCGGTGGCCAACCTCGGTTACGCCGAGTGCCGGTTCAAGCGTCCCGTCGTCCCCGGCGACACCCTGAGCACCTCCTCGGAGGTGATCGGCCTCAAGGAGAACTCCAACGGCCGGACCGGGGTGGTCTGGGTCCGCTCGACCGCGACCAACCAGCGCGACGAGATCGCCCTCGAGTGGTGCCGCTGGGTGATGGTGCACAAGCGCGACCCCGAGGCCCCGGCCCCCGAGACGGTCGTGCCCGACCTCGCCGCGTCCGTGGCCCCCGAGGACCTGATCGTCCCCGACGGGCTCGACTTCTCCGACTACGACTTCGCCGCCGCCGGCGAGCCGCACCGGTTCGACGACTACGCGGTGGGGGAGCGGATCGACCACGTCGACGGCGTCACCCTCACCGACGCCGAGCACATGATGGCGACCCGGCTCTGGCAGAACACCGCCAAGGTCCACTTCAACACCGACGCCCGTCCCGACGGCCGGCGCCTGGTCTACGGCGGCCACGTGATCTCGCTGGCCCGCGCCCTCTCCTTCAACGGGCTGGCCAACGCGCAGCTGGTGGCCGCGGTCAACGCCGGGTCGCACGTCTCCCCGGCCTTCGCGGGCGACACCGTCCACGCATGGTCCGAGGTGCTCGACAAGGCCGAGACCTCCGCGCCCGGCGTGGGCGCGCTCCGGCTGCGCCTGGTCGCGACGAAGGGTCGCGACGAGTCGATGACCCTGCGCGGCGACGACGGCAAGTACGCCGAGTGCGTGCTTCTCGACCTCGACGTCTGGGCGTTCGTCCCCCGCTGACACGCGCGCAGGAGAGATAGTCCCCTACGTCCTGACCATCCCGGCCGGCGAGTCGTGGTCAGAATGTGGGGGACTATCTCCTGCTCGCGGGCTCCTACTTGCGGCCGAGCGTCTGCAGGGGCTGGACCAGGCGGTTCGGGACGAGGCGGGTGGCGGCGATGATCACCTTGTACTGCTTGCCCGGGATCGAGAAGACCTTGCCGCGGGCGTGGTCCTTCAGCGCCTGGCGGACGAGGTCGTCGGCCTCGAGCCACATGAAGTCGGGGGCGGAGCCACGGCTCACGTCCATCCGCTCGTGGAACTCGGTCTTCGTGAACCCGGGGCAGAGCGTCGTCACCGTGAGGCCACGGGGGCGGTACTCCGCAGCCGCCCACTCGCCGAACTGGTTCACCCAGGCCTTCGCGGCCGAGTAGGTCCCGCGCGGCAGGAACGCCGCGACGCTCGAGACGTTGATGATCCCGCCGCTGCGCCGCGCGGCCATCGCGCCCAGCGCGGCGTGGCTCAGGCGCATGACGGCGGTGACGAGCACGTCGAGCATCTCGGTCTCGGCGTCGACCGGGTTGTCGAGGAAGCGTCCCTTGAGGCCGAAGCCGGCGTTGTTGACCAGCAGGTCCACCGGGCGGTCGGGGTCGGCGAGGCGCGCCTCCACCCGGCGCAGCTGGTCGCGGTCGGCCAGGTCGGCCTGCAGGACCTCGACCGTGACCCCGTGCCGGGCGGAGAGCTCCGAGGCCTCGTCCTCCAACCGGGCCCGGTCGCGCGCGACCAGCACCAGGTCGTGGCCCGCCTCGGCGAGCTGGTGGGCGAAGGAGCGGCCGATCCCGGCGGTGGCGCCCGTGACGAGCGCGGTCGGAGAAGTCATGGGCGACAGCATTGCGGTGTGGCGCGCTTGCAGCAAGCGGCCCCGCGCAGCATGGTCGTCCCATGACGACGACAGTGGCGCTGGCCAACCAGAAGGGCGGGGTCGCCAAGACCACGTCGGTCGCCTCGATCGGTGCGGCGCTCGTCGAGGAGGGGCAGTCCGTGCTCCTCGTCGACCTGGACCCCCAGGCGTGCCTGACGTTCTCGCTCGGGATCGACCCCGAGGACCTCGAGCTCTCCCTGCACCACGTGCTGGCCAAGGGGTTCTCGCCCTCGGAGGTGCTGATCGAGACCCCGGACGGCCCCGACCTGCTCCCCGCCACGATCGAGCTGGCCCGTGCGGAGGCCGACCTGCTCACCCGGACGGGACGCGAGCACGTCCTCCGCGCCGCCCTCGAGCAGCTCGCTGAGGAGGGGAGGGCCCACGACTGGGTGCTGCTGGACTGCCCGCCGTCCCTGGGGGTCCTCACGGTCGCCGCGCTCACCGCCGCCGACGCCGTCGTCGTGCCGCTGCAGTGCGAGACGCTCTCGCACCGCGGCGTGGGCCAGCTGCTCGACACCGTCCACGACGTACGTCGGTTCACCAACCGCGGGCTGGAGGTGTGGGGCGTGCTGCCGACCATGTACGACGGCCGGACCAACCACGCGCGCACGGTCCTGGAGACGATCAGCGAGACCTACGACCTGGCCGTGATCGAGCCGCCGGTGCCCAAGACGATCAAGTTCGCCGAGGCACCCGCGGCGGGTCGCTCGATCCTCGCGACGGCCCGCACCAGCAAGGGCGCGAAGGCCTACCGCGAGGTGGCGAGGAACCTGCTCAGTCGGCGCTGACGGTGGCCGGCGCCTCGCCCTGACCGCCCTCGCCCGACGGACGACGGCGACGACGGCGGTTGCGCGCCGGGCGGTCGCCCGCCGCGGCGCCGCCGGAGTCGGGGCCGTTGCCGGTGCCGGCTGCGGCCGGGGCCGTCCCGGTCGCCCCGCCCTGGGCAGCGTCAGCCTCGACCGGCTGGCCGTTGCGGGTCCGGGTCCGGCTGCGGTTCCGGCTGCGGGAGCCGCCCTCGCGCGAGCCCCCGTCGCGGGAGCCGCCGTCGCGGGAGCCGCTGCGACCGCCGTCGCGGCGTCCGTCCCGACCGCCCTGGCGCGGCGCCCGCTCCACGGGGGCGGGGTCGACGACGCGGCCCTTGGTGCCGGGGGCGATGCCCTGGTCGTGGAAGAGGTGCTCGGAGGTCGAGTAGGTCTCCAGCGGCTCCTCGAACGGCAGGTCGAGGGTCTTGTTGATCATCTTCCAGCGGTGCACGTCGGCCCAGTCGACGAGCGTGATCGCGGTGCCGGTGGCACCCGCGCGGCCGGTCCGGCCGATGCGGTGGACGTAGGTCTTGTCGTCCTCGGGGCAGGTGTAGTTGACGACGTGCGAGACGCCGCGCACGTCGATGCCGCGTGCGGCCACGTCGGTGCAGACCAGCACCTTGACCTTGTCCTCGCGGAACTTGGCCAGCGCCTTCTCGCGCGCCACCTGCGCCATGTCGCCGTGCAGGGGGCTCGCGGCGAAGCCGCGCTCCTGCAGGTCGTCGGCGACCCGCTGCGCCTGCCGCTTGGTGCGGGTGAAGACGATCATCTTCTCCGCGCCCTCGGCCTGGAGCACCCGCCCGATGATCTCCGGCTTGTCGAGGTCGTGCGCGAGGTAGATGAACTGCGCGGTCGCCGGGACGGTGGCGTTCTCGTAGGAGGACTCCGCCCGGATGTTCATCGGGTGCCGCATGTGGGTGCGGGCGAGCGAGACGATGGCGGCGGGCATGGTGGCCGAGAACAGCATGGTCTGCCGGGTCTCGGGGGTCATCGCCAGGAGCCGCTCGACGTCGGGCAGGAAGCCGAGGTCCAGCATCTCGTCGGCCTCGTCGAGCACCAGGGCGTGGACGTGGGAGAGGTCCAGGGCGCGCCGGTTCGCGAGGTCGATCAGGCGCCCCGGGGTGCCGACGACGACGTCGACGCCCGACTCGAGCGCCTCGAGCTGGGTGTCGTAGCCGACCCCGCCGTAGACGGTGAGGACGCGCAGCCCCATGTCCTGGCTGGCGAGGTGGAGGTCGTTGGAGACCTGCAGGGCCAGCTCGCGGGTGGGGGCCACGATCAGCGCCTGCGGCTTGCCCTGGGGGAGGTCGGAGTACGCCGGGTCGGACGGGGCGACGCTGCGCTGCAGCACCGGGATGCCGAAGGCGAGGGTCTTGCCGGTGCCCGTGCGGGCCTGGCCGATCAGGTCGGTCCCCATCAGGGCGACCGAGAGGGTCATCTCCTGGATGGCGAAGGGAGTGGTGATGCCGGCGCGCTCGAGCGCGTCGCAGATGGCGGGCAGGACGCCCAGTTCACGGAAGGTGGTCACGAGGTCGCTTTCGTCGCAGTTCTTTGCACCAGCGGCGGACTCGACGTTGCGGCCTGCCGCGCACATGCCGGTGGTGGCCCCTCGACCACCCACCCACGCGCACGTCTGCGTGCGCGGATGAGTCCACTGTATCGGTAGGGTTCACGCATGACTGAATCCCAGCCGGACGCCGCCCCGGACCCGGTCCGGGGAGACCGGCCCGGCCTCGACCACGCGGCGTTCGAGGACCCCGACTACCGCGAGGCCGTGGTCGACCTGCTGGGGGCGATCGCCTACGGCGAGCTCTCGGCGTTCGAGCGGCTCGCCGAGGACGCCCGCCTCGCGCCCGACCTCGTCGACAAGGTCGAGATGTCGCGGATGGCGGCCGCGGAGTTCGGCCACCTGGTCGCGCTGCAGGAGCGGCTCGCCGAGCTGGGGGCCGACCCGTTCGCCGCGATGCAGCCCTTCCGGCGCGCGATCGACGACTTCCACGAGCACACCGCGCCGTCCGACTGGTACGAGGGCTTGATCAAGGCGTACGTCGGCGACGGGCTCGCCGCCGACTTCTACCGCGAGATCGCCGTCTACCTGGACGCGGGGACGCGGCAGCTCGTCGACGACTCGCTGGCGGACGCCGGCCACTCGGCGTTCGTGGTCGACCGGGTCCGCGCCGCGATCGCCCAGGACGCGCGGCTCGGGGGCCGGCTCGCGCTGTGGGGCCGCCGGCTGATGGGCGAGGCGCTGACCCAGGGCCAGCGCGTGGCGGGGGAGCGGGACGCGATGACCGCGCTGCTGGCCGGCGGGATCGACCGGCCCGGCCTGGACCTCGCGGCGATCGGCAGGATGTTCACCCGGCTCACCGAGCGGCACGCCGCCCGGATGGCCGAGCTGGGCCTCGACGCCTGACCCGTGCGACGACGCCCTCACGACGGAGCCCCGGCCGCCCTCACGGGCGACCGGGGCTCTGCGCGTCGTACGGCGGGCCGGTGACGGGTCAGCGGAAGCCGACGGTCCCGGTCACGCCGCCGCCGAGCTCGACGTAGGCGATGTGCGCGCCGGGCACGAGCACCCGGCGGCCCTTGGCGTCGCTGAGCGAGACGGGCGAGCCCTCCTCGATCGCGGTGCGCACGAGCTGCTCGACCTCGTCCTGGCCGAGGTCCACGTCGACCACGACCTCGCGGGCAGCGTGCTGGATGCCGATCTTGACCTCCATGGAGGCCTCCTTCTCGAGTCGTCGGGGGGTCGCGCTGCTGCGCGACCTCACTGTTCCTTGGGGTAGCCGCTGATCCCGCGCCACCCGAGGGCGGCGACGAGCGCGGCGGCGTCCTTCTGGCTGATGGCGTCCTCGGGGTCGCCGCCCGCCGTGTCCGCCAGCCAGAACCGGGCGCTCACCTGGCCCATTCCCACGAGCGCCACCGCCAGCAGCATGCAGGCGCGCATGGGCAGCCCGGTGTCCTGCTGGATGACCAGCGCGATGCTCGAGGCGGCGTCCTCGGTGACCCGCTCGACCCGCTCGCGGACGGCCGGGTCGTTGGTGAGGTCGGACTCGAAGACCAGGCGGAAGGCGCCGGTGTCGTTGGCCACGTAGGAGTAGAAGGCGGCGATGGCGTCGGCCACCCGCTGCTTGTTGTCCTGGGTGGAGGCCAGGGCCTCCCGGATCTTCTCCGTGATGGCGTTGCACGAGTCGTCGAGCAGCGCCATGTAGAGCTCGAGCTTGCCCGGGAAGTGCTGGTAGAGCACCGGCTTCGAGACGCCCGCGCGCTCGGCGATGTCGTCCATCGCGGCGGAGTGGTAGCCGTGGGCGACGAAGACCTCGAGGGCGGAGTCCAGCAGCTGGGCACGCCGTTCGCGGCGGGGCATCCGGGCGCCCCGCGGGCGGCCCTCGCCGTCGTACCTGTCAGTGCTCACACCTGGCTCCTCCGTCTCTCGCGGCGCAGCCTATCCCCCCACGCACGTCCCTCGGCTCGGCGGGCGCCGGTGCTCCCGACGTCCCCCCACCCGTCACGGCCCGTGTCTACGCCGGTGGGGCTACTCACCAGTACCCCTCGTCCGGATGGCGGGACCGGCTCGGACCGCCCGGAGGCGACGCTGACGATGGGAACACCGAGACGGCGACCGGTGTTGTGCCGGTCGCCCGTTCCCCCGTGACAAGCAGGAGTTGTGCCGTGTCGTTCCCCGCGCTCGTGGAGCCCGCCGCCGAGCTGACCGTCGACGAGGTGCGGCGCTACAGCCGGCACCTGATCATCCCCGACGTCGGCATGACCGGCCAGAAGCGCCTGAAGAACGCGAAGGTGCTGGTGATCGGCGCCGGCGGCCTCGGCTCCCCGGCCCTGCTCTACCTCGCGGCGGCCGGCGTCGGCACGCTCGGCATCGCCGAGTTCGACGAGGTCGACGAGTCGAACCTCCAGCGCCAGGTGATCCACGGGCAGTCCGACGTCGGGCGGCCCAAGGCCCAGTCGGCCCGGGACTCCGTCAAGGAGGTCAACCCGCTGGTCGAGGTCGTGCTGCACGAGGGCCGCCTCGACAACGACAACGTGATGGAGGTCTTCCGCGGCTACGACCTGATCGTGGACGGCACCGACAACTTCGCCACCCGCTACATGGTCAACGACGCGGCGTACTTCCTCGGCATCCCCTACGTGTGGGGCTCGATCTACCGGTTCGACGGCCAGGCGTCGGTCTTCGCGCCCTCGCTCGCCGACGACGCGCCGTGCTACCGATGCCTCTACCCCGAGCCGCCGCCGCCGGGCATGGTCCCCTCCTGCGCCGAGGGCGGCGTCCTGGGGGTGCTCTGTGCCTCCATCGGGTCGATCCAGGTCAACGAGGCGATCAAGCTGCTCACGGGCATCGGCGACCCGTTGGTCGGCCGGCTGATGATCTACGACGCCCTCGAGATGGAGTACCGCAAGCTCAAGGTCCGCAAGGACCCGGGCTGCGCGCTCTGCGGCGAGAGCCCCACCGTGACCTCGCTGATCGACTACGACGCCTTCTGCGGCGCGGTCTCCGACGAGGCCGCCGACGCCGCCGCCGGCTCCACCATCTCGGTGGGCACGCTCGAAACCATGCTCAAGGAGCGCGAGGAGGGCACGCGGGACTTCGTCCTCGTCGACGTGCGCGAGCCCAACGAGTACGAGATCAACCGGATCCCCGGGTCGGTGCTCATCCCCAAGGGCGAGTTCCTCAACGGCAAGGCGCTCGAGGAGCTGCCGTCGGACAAGCAGGTCGTGCTGCACTGCAAGTCCGGCGTCCGCTCCGCGGAGGCGCTCGCGGTGGTGAAGGGTGCGGGCTTCTCCGACGCCGTCCACGTGGGCGGCGGCGTGGTGGCCTGGGTCAACCAGGTCGACCCCAGCCAGCCGTCGTACTGACCGGACGCCCCGGGCCGACCGTCGTGCCGGGACGGCCCGGGGTGGGGGAGGATGGACCCATGCTGCTCGACGTCCTCCACCGCCTGGTGCCGCCCGTCGCCCGGGCGGTGTGGCGGCCCGAGGTGGTGGGCCTCGAGCACGTGCCCGCCACCGGGCCGGTCATCCTGGCCAGCAACCACCTGAGCTTCGCCGACTCGATGGTCATCCCCGTGGTCGTGCCCCGCAAGGTGGTCTTCCTCGCCAAGGCGGAGTACTTCGAGGGCAGCGGCCTGCGCGGGGCGCTGGGACGCGCCTGGTTCGAGGGCCTCGGCATGCTGCCGGTGGACCGGGACGACTCGCGGGCGGCCCTGGACAGCCTCGACCTCGCGCTCTCCGTCCTGGAGCGGGGAGAGGCGTTCGGCATCTACCCCGAGGGGACCCGGAGCCGGGACGGGCGGCTCTACCGCGGCCGCACCGGGGTGGCCCACCTGGCGCTGACCGCGGGAGCCCCGGTGGTCCCCGTCGGGCTGCGCGGCACCGAGCGGCTGCAGCCGGTGGGGTCGCGGCTGCCGCGCCTGGCGAAGGTCTCGGTGCGCTTCGGGGAGCCGCTGCGCTTCGAGCACCGGGAGGGGGTGCCGCCGGGGCGGGCCCGCCGCGAGGCCACCGACCGGATCATGGCGGCGATCGCCGGGCTGAGCGGGCAGGAGCCGGCCGGGGTCTACAACGACCGCGCCGGCGCGCCCGGCTGAGCGTGCCCGCCCCGATCCTGTCGGCGGTGGCTGCTTGGCTGGTGCCATGAGCTCGTCCCCGTCCCGCACCACCTTCACCCTCGGCCGTCCCGAGGAGGGTGCGGCGCTGCCCCGGCTCGACGAGCACCAGCGTCGCGTGGTCGACCACCCCGGCGGGCCGCTCCTGGTGCTGGCCGGGCCGGGCACGGGCAAGACCACGACGCTGGTGGAGGCGATCGCCGACCGGATCGAGGCGCGCGGCGCCGACCCGTCGTCCGTCCTGGCGCTGACCTTCTCGCGCAAGGCCGCCGAGCAGCTGCGCGACCGCGTCACCGCCCGCGTGGGGCGGACCACCTCGGCCGCGATGTGCTCGACCTTCCACTCCTTCGCCCTGTCGCTGGTCCGGGCCCACAGCCCCCACGAGCTGTACGACGCCCCGCTGCGCCTGCTGTCGGCCCCGGAGTCCGACGTGGTCCTCCGTGAGCTGCTGGTCGACAACCCCGAGTCGGTGGCCTGGCCGCCGGGGCTGCGGCACGCGCTCGGCACCCGCGGCTTCACCCGCGAGGTCCACGCGGTGCTCTCCCGGGCGCGCGAGAAGGGGCTCGACGGTCCCGCCCTCCGGGCCCTGGGGCTCGAGCACGGCGCGCCCGAGCTCGTCGCGGCCGGCCTCTTCCTCGACCAGTACCTCACGATCCTCGACAACCTCGGCGCCACCGACCACGCCGACCTCGTCCGACGGGCCGTGCTGGAGGCCGAGGCCCACCGCGACGAGCTCCGCGCCCGCTTCTCCCACGTCTTCGTCGACGAGTACCAGGACACCGACCCCGGCCAGGTGGCGCTGCTGCGCGCGCTGGCCGGGGACGGGCGCGACCTCACGGTGGTGGGCGACCCCCACCAGTCGATCTACGGGTTCCGGGGCGCCGAGGTCCGCGGGATCCTCGACTTCCCCGCGCAGTTCCCGACCCGCGAGGGCGCCCGCGCGCCGGTCGTCGTGCTGCGCACGACCCGCCGGTTCGGCCCCCGGCTGCTGACCGCCGCGGGTCGGGTGGCCGCCCGGCTGCCGCTCGCGGGGAGCATCGACGCCCGGGCCCGGGAGGAGTTCCTGCACCCGGAGGCCGTCGCCGGGCCGCACGGTCCGGGCAAGGTCGACGTCCTGACCTTCGACAGCGAGCGCGCCGAGGCCGAGCACCTGGCCGACCTCCTGCGCAGGGCGCACCTCGAGGACGGCGTGCCGTGGGACGACATGGCCGTGCTGGTGCGCTCGGGCAGGGCCTCGATCCCGCCGCTGCGCCGCTCGCTCGGCGCGGCCGGCGTCCCTGTCGAGGTGGCGGCCGACGAGGTGCCGCTGGTCCGCGACCCCGCGGTCCGGCCCCTGCTCGACGCGATGCGGGCCGTGCTCAACCTGGGCAACGACGACCCCGACTCGCCCGGCCACCTCGACCCCGGCCGGGTCGAGTCCCTCCTCCTCTCCCCGCTCGGCGCCCTCGACGCGGGCGACCTGCGCGTCCTGGTGCGGCTCCTGCGCGCCCGCGACAAGGAGACCCAGGGGCAGCCGCGCACCTCCCGGGAGCTGCTGCGGCTCGCGGTCGTGCGTCCCGAGCTGCTCGACGGGCTGGAGGGGCCGGAGGTCCAGCGGGTCCGGGCCCTCGCCGGGCTGCTGCACGCGGGGGCGGAGATGGTCGACTCCCGCGCCAGCGCCGAGGAGGTGCTGTGGCACCTGTGGTCGGGGACCGGGTGGCCCGAGCGGCTGCGTCGCGGGGTCGACGCCGGCGGCGCGGCGGCCCGGCGCGCCCACCGGGACCTCGACTCCGTCGTCGCCCTCTTCGAGCTGGCGGCCAAGGCCGAGGAGCAGCGCGACCACACGGGGATCGCGGACTTCCTCGCCGGCCTGGTCGCCCAGGAGATCCCGGCCGACACCCTCGCCGACCGCGGGGTCCGCGGGTCCGCGGTCCGGCTGCTCACGGCGCACCGCTCCAAGGGGCTGGAGTGGGAGGTCGTGGTCGTCGCCCACGTCCAGCAGGACGGCTGGCCCGACCTGCGCCGGCGCTCGTCGCTGCTTGGCGCCGACCGGATCGGCGCAGCCGCCCCGGGGGTGGGCGACCTCGTCCCGCCGCAGAGCGCGCGGGAGCTGCTGATGGAGGAGCGCCGGCTCTTCTACGTCGCCTGCACCCGGGCTCGTCGACGCCTGGTCGTCACCGCGGTCCGCTCCTCCGACGAGGACGGCGAGCAGCCCTCCCGCTTCCTCGACGAGCTCGGCCCCGAGCCCCGCCACCAGGAGGGGCGCCCGGCGCGACCGCTCTCCCTGGGCGGCCTCGTCGCCGAGCTGCGCCGGGTCGCGGCGGACCCCGACCAGTCCGCGCCGCTGCGCGACGCCGCGGCCCGGCGGCTCGCCCGGCTCGCCGCCGAGAGTGCCGGCGAGCGTCCGCTGGTGCCGGCGGCCGACCCGTCCACCTGGTGGGGGACGCGCGCGGCCTCCCGGTCGGTGCGCCCGGTCCGGGATCCCGACCAGCCGGTCCCGATCTCGGCCAGCATGCTCGAGAGCATGCAGGTCTGCCCGGCCCGGTGGTTCCTGGAGCGCGAGGCCGGGGGGAGCTCGGTGGCCCACCAGTCGGCCAACCTCGGCCAGATCGTCCACGCCCTGGCCGAGCGGGTGGCGCGCGACGAGCTCCCGCCCGACGTCGACGTCCTCATGGCCGAGGTCGACGCCGTCTGGGACAGGCTGGCCTTCCGCACCCCGTGGTCGAGACGGCGCGAGCACGACCGGGTCCGGGCCGCCCTGGCCCGGTTCGTCGACTGGCACTCGTCCGGCGGGCGCAAGCTGCTCGGCACCGAGGTCCCGTTCCGCACGGTGGTCGAGGTGGGGGAGGAGCGCGTCACCCTCACCGGCTACGCCGACCGGGTCGAGGTCGACCACGACGGCGGTGTCGTCGTGGTCGACCTCAAGACCGGACGGGCGGCGCCGACCGGTCCCGCGGTGGAGCGCAACCTCCAGCTGGCCCTCTACCAGTACGCCGTGGATGCCGGCGGCGTGGCGGAGCTCGCCGGGCCGGAGGCACGCTCGGCCGGTGCCGAGCTCGTCCAGCTCGGTCTGGTCGACGGGGGCGAGCGGGCGAAGGTCCAGCAGCAGGGGGTGCACACCGAGGAGTCGCCCCACCGGGAGGCCCTGCGCGAGCACCTCGCGACGGCGGCCCGCCAGGTCCGCGAGGAGTCCTTCCCGGCGACGCCGGGGGAGCACTGCCGCGACTGCGCCTTCGTCCCGGTCTGCCCCGTCCGCGGAGCCGGATCGGTGGTGGCCCAGTGACCCCGACGACCCCGAGGCCCGTGGTCGAGCTCGCGACGCCGGAGGACCTGCAGGCCCTGATGGGCGGGCACGCGCCCAGCGCGGAGCAGTGGGCCGCCATCACCGCCCCGCTGCAGCCGGTCGTCGTGGTGGCCGGGGCCGGCAGCGGCAAGACCACGCTGATGGCCCAGCGCGTGGTCTACCTGGTCGCCACCGGCCGGGTCCGTCCCGAGGAGGTCCTGGGCCTCACCTTCACCACGAAGGCCGCCTCCGAGCTGCGCCAGCGGGTGCGCGCGGCGCTGTCGTCGGCCGGTCTGCTCGACGAGGTCCCCGGCCCCGACCAGGAGGAGGTCCTGGAGCCGACCATCGCGACCTACCACGCCTACGCCGCCTCCCTCCTCGACGACCACGGGCTGCGGATCGGGCACGAGCCCGACACCCGGATCGTCAACGACGCGGCCCGCTACCAGCTCGGCGCTCGCGTCGTCGAGCGCTTCACGGGCAGCGTCGAGCACCTCACCGACCACCCGCCCACGGCGATCCAGAACCTCCTGGCCCTCGACGGCGCGATGAGCGAGCACCTGGTCGGACCCGACGACGTCCGGGCCTGGGACGACCGGGCGCGTGGGGGCTTCCGGGAGGCGGTCGAGGAGGAGGCGGCGGGCAAGGGCCGCAAGACCTACCTGGAGGCGCCGGGCAAGGCGGTGAATGCCATCGACCGCAGGGCCGAGCTGCTCGCCCTGGTGGAGGGCTACCGCCGGCTCAAGCGCGAGCTCGGACTGATGGACTTCGGGGACCAGATCGCCCTGGCGGCGCGGCTGGTGCGCGAGCACCCCGAGGTGGGCGCGGCCGAGCGCGGCAGGTTCAGGGTGGTGCTCCTCGACGAGTACCAGGACACCTCGGTGGCACAGGCCACCATGCTCTCGCGGCTCTTCTCCGGCCCCGCCCCCGAGACCGGCCTCGGGCACCCCGTGATGGCCGTGGGCGACCCCAACCAGGCCATCTACGGCTGGCGCGGCGCGTCCGTCTCCAACATCCTCAACTTCGACGAGACGTTCCCGTCCGACGACGGGGCGCCGCTGCGGCTCCAGCTCACGATCAACCGACGCTCCGACCGGACGATCCTCGACGTCGCCAACCGACTGGCCGAGCCGCTGCTGGAGCGGTACGGCGACAAGGTCGCCCGCCTCCGGGCCGCCGACGCCGCGGGGGAGGGCAGGGTGGAGACCCACGTCTTCGAGCACCTCGCCGACGAGCTGGCCTGGCTGGCGGGCTCGGTCCGCGCCGTCCACGAGGCCGGGACCCCGTGGTCGGGGATCGGCGTCCTGAGCCGCGACAACTCCACCGCGGAGCAGGTCTACGACGCCCTGACCGGAGCCGGGATCCCGGTCGAGATCGTCGGCCTCGCCGGCCTCGTGCGGCTGCCCGAGGTCGCGGAGGTGATCGCGACGCTCACGCTCATGCACGACGTCACCGCCAACGCCTCCCTGCTCACGCTGCTCACCGGGGCCCGGTGGGCGATCGGCCCGCGCGACCTCCGGCTGCTCGCGGAGCGGGCCGGGGAGATCGCCGGGGCCAGGGGCCGCACGGAGGTCGCCTCCGTCGCCGACCAGCTGCTCGGCATCGCCGACGGGGTGGACCCCTCCGAGCTGCCGGCGCTGAGCGACGCGCTGGAGTCCCCGGGGGAGGCCGCCTACTCGCCGGAGGCGGTGGAGCGGTTCGCCCTCCTGGCCAACGAGCTCCGCCGGCTCCGTGCCCACGTCGGGGACCCGCTGCTCGACGTCGTGCGACGGATCATCGACGTGACGGGCGTCGACGTGGAGCTGGCCTCCGCGGTCTCGGAGTCGGCGAAGGCGCGGCGCGACAACGTCGACCTCTTCGTCAAGGCGGTGGCCGACTTCCAGTCGGTCGACGGCGACGTCACTCTGCCCGCGCTGCTGGCCTACCTCACGGCCGAGGACGAGCAGGGCAACGGCCTCGACGTGGCGACCCCGACCGCCGCCGACTCGGTCAAGCTCCTCACGGTGCACCGCTCCAAGGGGCTGGAGTGGTCCTCGGTCTTCTGCGTGGGGATGTGCGAGACCCGGTTCCCCTCCAACCGGTCGCGGACGCTGTGGACGTCCTCGCCGGCGGTGATCCCGGGAGGGCTGCGGGGCGACGCCGACGACCAGCCGCAGCTCGAGGGCTGGGACAAGGCCGCCCTGGACGACTACCGGGCGCGGACCAAGGCCCACGACGCCGAGGAGGAGCTGCGGCTGGGCTACGTGGCGCTCACCCGGGCGGCCCACCACCTGGCGGTGACCTCGCACTGCTGGGCGCAGCGCTCGACGCCGTTCGGTCCCTCCGACTACCAGCGGTGCGTGCGCGACCACCTCGTGGAGGCCGGCTCCCCGGTCGAGCGGTGGCTCGACCGGCCGGAGCGCGGGACGGTCAACCCGTACGACCTCGCCGACTCAGCCCGTCCCTGGCCGACCACGGGCCTGGGCCGGGAGGCGGAGCGGCGGCTCGCGGCGGCCGAGCTGGTGCGCTCGGTCGACCGGGACGCTCCCGACGAGGGGCTCGACATGATCGAGACCGCGCGGGTCGCCGAGTGGGACGCCGACCTCGAGCAGCTGCTGGCCGAGGCCAGGTCGGAGCGGGCCACGGTCCTCGAGGTCCCCATGCCCCGGAGCCTCTCGGCCACGGCCGTGGCCCGGTTGCGCGACGACCCCGACGGCTTCGCCCGTGAGCTGGCCAGGCCGATGCCGCGTCCCCCGGCCCCCCAGGCCCGGTTCGGGACCGCGTTCCACGCGTGGGTCGAGACGCGCTTCGGGCAGCAGCAGCTGCTGGACTTCGACGACCTGCCCGGTCGGGCCGACGCGGGGATCGACGACCGCGACGACCTCCGCGAGGTCGTGGCCCGGTTCGAGGCCGGTCCGTTCGCGGAGCGGGCGCCGCACGCGGTCGAGGCCCCCTTCGCGCTGGTGCTCCGGGGCCAGGTGGTCCGGGGCCGGATCGACGCCGTCTACCGCGAGCCCGACGGCGGGTTCCTGGTCGTGGACTGGAAGACCAGCAGGTCGGAGTCCGCCGACCCGCTCCAGCTGGCGCTCTACCGCCTGGCCTGGGCCGAGGTCAGCGGGGTGCCGCTGGAGTCGGTACGGGCTGCGTTCCACTACGTCCGTACCGGGCGCACGGTCGAGCCGGAGGACCTGCCCGACCGGGCCGGGCTGGAGCGCCTCGTCAGGCCGACGCCGTCGTGAGTCCGTCGTGAGCCTCCCGCCCGCGCACTATCCTCGCCGGATGACCCACCGCGAGCTCCCGCACGTCGCCCTCTCCTCGCGCGCCCACAACCGCGAAGGCCTCCACCGCACCGACGAGGCGTGGCTGGACGAGCAGTGGCGCTCCCCGGAGACCCGTGTGCTGGTCCTGCGCGGCGCCCGGGTCCGGACCACGGCCGACGGACTGGAGTGGGTGCCGCCCGACGCGGCACCCGAGGGCCTCCGGGTGCTGCTGGGCCGTCGCGACGGGGTGACCCGCTTCGCCGTGCTCGCCGAGCCCCGTCCGGACGAGGACGGCTGGGTGGGCGCCCGGGAGCTGGTCGCGGGGCTCGCGGGCTCCGGGGCGGGCGACGCCGCCGTCGACCAGGTGCCGTGGCTCTTCCACGCCGTGGGGTTGGCGGAGTGGCACCGGGCGACCCGGTTCTGCCCCCGGTGCGGCGGGTCGCTGGAGGCCCGGTCCGCCGGGCACGAGCTGCGGTGCGCCGGCTGCGGACGCTCCCAGTTCCCGAGGACCGATCCCGCCGTGATCATGAGCGTCACGCACGGGGAGCCCGGCTCGTCGCAGGAGCGTCTCCTCCTGGGCCGGCAGACGACCTGGCCCGCGGGGCGCTGGTCGACCCTCGCGGGCTTCTGCGAGCCGGGGGAGACCCTCGAGGACGCGGTCCGGCGCGAGGTGCTCGAGGAGGTCGGGGTGCAGGTCGGGGAGGTCGCCTACTTCGGCAGCCAGCCGTGGCCGCTGCCCGCCAGCCTCATGCTCGGCTTCCACGCGGTCGCCGAGACCACCGCGATCGACGTCGACGGCGCCGAGATCGCGGAGGCGCGGTGGTTCACCCGCGACGAGCTCGCGGCCGGGATGGCCAGCGGCGAGGTCCGGGTCCCCGGCGCGGTCTCCATCTCCTCGTCGCTGATCGAGTCCTGGTTCGGGAGGCCCCTGCCCGCGGGGTGGTGAGCCCCGGCTCGGCGGCTCGCGGCCCCGGGCGCTCAGCCCAGCTCGGCGAGCTTCGCCTTCACCTGCGCGAGCGACGGGTTGGTCTGGGCGCTGCCGTCGGCGTAGACGAGGGTGGGGACGGTCTGGTTGCCGTTGTTGGCCTCCTCGACGATCTTGGCGGCCTCGGGGACCTGCTCGATGTCGACGACGTCGTAGGCGATGCCTTCGCGGTCCAGCTGGCTCCTGAGCCGGTGGCAGTAGCCGCACCAGGGCGTGCTGTACATCGTGAAGCTGGCCATCGAGAGGCTCCTTGCGGTGTCGGGGGACGGACGGGCCCCGGAAGGACCCTGACCGGCTCAACCTATCCACGGCCGCCCCGATTCCCCGGGAGGGCTGTCGTCGGGGCCGTCTAGGCTCCTCCTCGTCGTTCCCGCCCTGCCTGGCCACCGTCCCGAGGAGATGTCGCGCGTGCCCACCCCCGAGGACCTGCTGTCCGCCCTGGACCCAGAGCAGCGCCGGGTCGCGGAGGCGCTGCGGGGCCCGGTCCGGGTGCTCGCCGGGGCCGGCACGGGCAAGACGAGGGCGATCACCCACCGGATCGCCCACGGGGTGGCGACCGGGACGTACGCGCCGACCGAGGTGCTCGCGGTCACCTTCACCACGCGCGCGGCGGGGGAGATGCGCGGCCGGCTGCGGACCCTGGGCGCCGCCGGGGTGCAGGCCCGGACCTTCCACTCCGCGGCGCTGCGCCAGCTGCGGTGGTTCTGGCCCCGGGTCCACGGGCGGGAGCTCCCGACGCTGGTCGAGTCCAAGCTCGGACTCCTCGCGACCGCGGCCAGGCGCCAGCGGCTGAGCCCGCCCCAGGCGCTGCTGCGCGACCTCGCCTCCGAGATCGAGTGGGCGAAGGTCAGCAACGTCTCGGCCGACGACTACCCGCGGACGGCGCCCCGTCGCGGCCGCCAGGTGGGCGACCTCGCCCCGGAGACAGTGGCCCACGTCTACGACGCCTACGAGGAGGTCAAGCGGGGCCAGGGCCGGATGGACATGGAGGACGTCCTGCTCCTCACCGCCGGGATGCTCGCCGACGACGAGCGGGTGGCGGCCCAGGTCCGCCGCCAGTACAAGTGGTTCGTCGTCGACGAGTTCCAGGACGTCTCGCCCCTGCAGTACGCCCTGCTCGAGCTGTGGCTCGGCGGGCGCGACGAGATCTGCGTCGTGGGCGACCCCGCGCAGACCATCTACTCCTTCGCCGGGGCCAACGCCGACTACCTGCGCGACTTCGGGTCGCGGTTCCCGGGCGCGACCTCCGTCGAGCTGGTCCGCAACTACCGCTCCACCCCCCAGGTCGTCGCCGCGGCCAACGCCCTGCTCGCGGGGACGTCGAGCAAGGGGGTCGACCTCGTCGCGCAGCGACCCGCGGGCCCCGACGTGGCGTGCTCCTCCCACCCCGACGAGGTCGCCGAGGCCGCCGCCGTCGCGGAGCGGGTGTCCCGCGTGCTGGCCGCCGGCACGCCCGCCAGCGAAGTCGCCGTCCTCATGAGGATCAACGCCCAGTCCGAGGCGTTCGAGGACGCCCTGGCCGCGCGCGGGGTGCCGTACGTCGTGCGCGGTGCCGCCCGCTTCTTCGACCGGCCGGAGGTGCGGCAGGCGGTCACCCTGATCCGCGGCACCGCGCGTTCCGGTGGGGGCGAGGCCGGCGACATGGTCGACGTGGTGCGGGCGACCCTGGCAGGCATGGGCTGGTCGCCCGAGGCGCCCACGACGCGCGGCCAGACCCGGGACCGCTGGGAGTCGCTGCAGGCGCTGGTCGACCAGGCCGTGGAGTTCGCCGCCCAGCAGGGCCCCGACCTCGGTGCCTTCGTCGACGACCTGGACCGCCGGGCGAGCGAGCAGCACGCTCCCGTCGCCGAGGGCGTCACGATCGCGACCCTGCACACCGCCAAGGGGCTGGAGTGGGACGCGGTCTTCCTCGTCGGGCTCGTGGAGGGCACGCTGCCGATCGTCTACGCGCAGTCCCCGGCCGAGGTGGAGGAGGAGCGACGCCTGCTCTACGTGGGCCTGACCCGGGCCCGGCGCGAGCTCCACCTGAGCTGGGCACAGGCGCGGAACCCGGGCGGGCGGGCCAGCCGGACCCGCTCGCGGTTCCTCGACGGCGTCGTCGGGGGGGAGCAGGCCGCCGAGGCGGGGGGCGGCCGCCCCGCCGGGCGCAGCGGCCGGGCCCGCAACGCGCTGCACTGCCGCGAGTGCGGTCGTCCGCTCTCCACGGCCACGGAGAAGAAGGTGGGCCGGTGCGCCGACTGCCCGGCCTCCTACGACGAGGAGCTCTTCGAGGCCCTGCGCGAGTGGCGCCGGGAGCGGGCGGCCCAGGACGAGGTGCCGGCGTACGTCGTCTTCACCGACGCCACGCTCCAGCTGATCGCCGAGAAGCGCCCCACCACCGACGCCGAGCTGCTGTCGATCGCCGGCGTGGGGGCCAAGAAGATCGAGGCGTACGGCACGGAGCTGCGGCAGCTGCTCGCCTGAGGGCGCTGCGGAAGAAAAACTTGGGTAAGACCCGGAAAATCGATTGCCCATGACACGCGGGGCCCGCTAGTTTACTCCTCGTACCAACGAGCAGCGCGCCCACGACCCCGCCAAGGTCGGCGCCCGACACACCTGAGGAGGTGGACCGCATGATCACGAACACCATCACGAAGACGGCCTCGACGCCGTCCTTCGGCATGCCCGTCCACACCTCCGCCGGCGCCCACGCGGCCGCCTGCGGTGCCGGTGTCGTCATTCGTGACCGTCACCTCGGCGTGTGGGTGAAGGACGTCGTCGTCGCCGACGCCGTCCGGCGTGCCCTCCCGGGGACCACTGCCTGGAGACCTCCGACCTCCTGAGTCATCTCAGAGCCGGCGCCTCCAGGCCGCGGATCCCACCACCGGGATCCGCGGCCTTTGTGTTCCCCGCGGACCCACCCCGTCCACCAGCGACCAGGTCAGCAGAAGGAGGTGACAGCACATGACCGTCAGCGTTCTCGACCACCCGGCCGGCAGGCCCCCGGCCTCGGCACCGTGTCGGACCGCCGACCCGGAGCTCTGGTTCGCGGAGTCACCCGGCGAGGTGGAGACCGCCAAGAGCCTCTGCCAGACCTGCCCGGTCCGGGCGACCTGCCTCGACGGTGCCCTCGAGCGCCGCGAGCCGTGGGGCGTCTGGGGCGGGGAGCTCTTCCTCCAGGGCGTGGTCATCCCCCGCAAGAGGCCGCGTGGCCGGCCCCGGAAGAACCAGCAGGACGACGGCGTCGCCGCCTGAGCGGAACGTCACCGACACACAGGAAGCATCCACACCTTCATGAGCAGCAAGACGATCAAGAACGGGACCAGCGACATGAATCTGATGCACGAAGAACTGGCACGCGCGCAAATGGCCGCGCGCCTGGGAGAGGCGCACGAGATGCGGCGCGGACACCGGGTCGCGGTGGCGCGTCGGATGAGCCGCAAGGCGGAGCGGGCGGCCCGTCAGGCCCGCCTGGCCCTGGCCCGCGCGCTCTGAGCAGCAGCAGCACGCCCGACCGAGCCGGTCCCGAGCACCTCGGGGCCGGCTCGGCGGCGTTCCCGGGTCCCGCGGCCACGTGGCGACGAGCGCGCCGCCGCCGCCCCCGGGGGTCATCCGGGCAGGAGCAGGTCCTCCCAGGTGCAGCCGCAGCGCGGGTGCCGACGCCACTCGCGGTGCTCCTCGACGAGCTCCTCGTCGAGCCAGGTGGTGGCCGAGCACGTGCGCGGCAGCCGCCCCTCCGCCCAGGCGGCGACCTCGGCCACGACGCCCAGCAGCAGGTGGGCCAGCAGCAGGTCGGAGAGCTCCACCGGCCCGGGCCGCGTCGGCGGCGGCAGGGTCGCCTCCGGCACGACCGCCCGGGCCGGGTCGGCGGCGTCGAGGTGCGCGTCGAGGCAGCGCAGGCAGGCGGTCGACCCGGGGAGCACGAAGGGGCCCAGCCGGACCCGGGAGTCGACGGCGGCGGCCAGGAGCAGGGGATCCCCGCCCCAGGTGAGCTCGTCGACCAGCTGCCGGGAGGGTTCCCCGACGGTCAGGAGGACCGTCAGGTCGGGCGGGTGGTCCAGCGGCTCGTCGGCGGTGGCGACGTGCGTCAGCCCGTGCTCGGCCAGGAGCCGCACGAGTTCCGAGCACCACCCCGGGGGCCCCAGCAGCCGGGTGCGGGCCTCGTCCCGGGCGCGCGCCCGGTGCGCCTGCTCCGGCTCGACGACCACCAGCCCGGAGGAGACCAGGCGGGAGACCAGGGGCTGCAGGACGGGGTCGTCGGGCTCCGCGGCTCCGTGGGCCAGCTCGTCGAGCCACCGCTCGGCGGCGGGGGACCGGGGCACCAGGACCCGACGGTCGGGGTCGACCCCGACCTGGATCTGGCGGGAGCTGCGGGCCAGGACCGGGACGCCGCGGCGCAGGCGGAGGGTGCGGGGCCCGGGGGACTGGCTCATGGCACGAGAGTGGCAGGTCCGGAACGGGGCCGGCTCCCGTCGTCCACAGGGTCGGGACGCACGAACGGCGCCGCCCGAGGGCGACGCCGTTCGGCTTGCTGCTTCACCGCAGGGGGGCGTGGATCACGCCTTGCCGAGGATGCGGTTGAGGTTGGTGCCACAGTGCGGGCAGACGGCCTTCGCCATCCGGGTGCCCTTGTCGTTGACCTTGACCTCGCCCTCCGCCTCGCGCTTCTCCTTGCACTTCACGCAGTAGAACTCGCCGCTCCAGGTCTCCGCCATGACGGCCTCCTTGCCTATGAGATTCTTGGGTCGTCGCGACGGGGATTCAGGGGAAGCCCGCCGGAGTCCGGGGACGGAAGGGCCCCCGGACCGTGGAAACCCTACGCCACGCGCACGCTCAGGCGTGAGCGGCACACCGAGGGGCGCGAGAAGGCGTGCGGCTGCGTAACCTGCCCCCATGTCCCAGCGCGACGACGCCCACGCCCCCGCCAGCCCCCACCAGCGTCCGCACCTGCGGGTCGACCGGCCCTCCGACGGGGTCGTCCTGCTCACCCTCGACAACCCCGCGCAGCGCAACGCCATGTCCGACGAGATGACGGCGTCGTGGGTGGAGGTGATCGACGAGCTGGCCGCCGACCGGTCCGTGCGTGCCGTGGTGGTCACGGGCGAGGGCAGCGCCTTCAGCTCCGGTGGCAACCTCGACTGGCTCGCCTCCGAGCCCGACGCCGGGGTCGACCGCCTCCGCGAGCGGATGCTGCCGTTCTACCGCGCCTGGCTGGGCGTGCGTCGGCTGGAGGTGCCCACGATCGCGGCGCTCAACGGGCCCGCCATCGGCGCCGGGCTGTGCCTGGCGCTGGCCTGCGACGTCCGGTACGCGGCGGCGGGGGCGCGGATGGGTGTCCCGTTCACCCGCCTCGGGCTGCACCCCGGGATGGCCGGCACGTTCCTGCTGCCCGAGGTGGTGGGGCTCGCCGCGGCGCGTGACCTCTTCCTCACCGGGCGCCTCGTCCAGGACGAGGAGGCGCTCAGGCTCGGCCTCGTCAGCCGCGTGCTGGAGCCCGACGCCTTCCTCGACGAGGTCCTGGCGACCGCGGCGCAGGTCGCGGCCGCGGCTCCGGTCGCGACCCGGTTGACCAAGCTCGCGCTCCTCGACGGCGGCCACGCCGACCGCGAGAGCGCCCTGCAGTGGGAGGCGCTGGCCCAACCGGTCACCATGGCGACCGTGGACCTCCAGGAGGGGATCCTGGCGGCGAAGGAGAAGCGCAGCCCGCGGTTCGAGGGGCGCTGACCGGGGCCGGACAGAGGAGGCCCCCGGCCCTCCCGCGGAACACTTGCCTTCCCCTTGCGAGCGTCCGAGGTGGGGCCGGGGGCCTCATCTGCGTCACACGCTAGGAGGCGCGGGGGCACGGGTCAACCGGTACGGCCACACTGCCCCCTCCCCGTGGGGACGAGCCTGTGGAGGAACCTGTGGAAATCGGTGGATGACGGTGGAGAACCGGCTGCCCGGCTGGGACGATCCTGTGCAGGACACGCCCGGTTCGTGCGGTGCCCGAGGCCGCTGACCAGCCACGACGACGACGCGTGGCCTGTGGAGGGAGAACGGTGGACGAGCAGGTGGACGAGTACGACGCGGGACCCGTCGCGGCGCTGCGGCGCATCGCGTTCCTGCTGGAGCGGGCGCGCGAGGACACCTACAAGGTCAAGGCCTACCGGGCGGCGGCCGCGACCCTGCTCCCCCTCGGGGAGGACGAGGTCGGCCGGCACGTCCGCGACGGCACGCTGACCACGCTGCCGGGCATCGGGGCCAGCACGGCCCGGGTGGTCGAGCAGGCGTGGCGGGGCGAGCGGCCGGCCAGGCTGGCGGCGCTCGAACGGGACGCGGGGCCGCTGGTACCCGGGGGGCGCGCCCTGCGGTCCGCGCTCCGCGGCGACCTGCACTCCCACTCCGACTGGTCGGACGGCGGCTCCCCGATCGAGGAGATGGCGTTCACCGCCATCGAGGTCGGCCACGAGTACCTCGTCCTCACCGACCACTCGCCGCGGCTCAAGGTCGCCCACGGGCTCTCCGCGGAGCGCCTGGCCCGCCAGCTCGACGTGGTCGACGCCGTCAACGCCCACCTGGCGGACACGGGCTTCACCCTGCTCAAGGGGATCGAGGTGGACATCCTGGACGACGGGTCCCTCGACCAGTCCGACGAGCTGCTGGGGCGGCTCGACGTGCGCGTGGCCAGCGTCCACTCCAAGCTGCGGATGGACGCCGACGCCATGACGCGCCGGATGCTCGCCGCGGTGGCGAACCCGTGGACCGACGTGCTGGGCCACTGCACCGGCCGGCTGGTGACCGGCGGCCGCGGGACCAGGCCGCAGTCGCAGTTCGACGCCCGCGCGGTCTTCGAGGCCTGCGCGGAGCACGGGGTGGCCGTCGAGATCAACAGCCGACCCGAGCGTCGCGACCCGCCGACGGCCCTGCTCGAGCTGGCCCGCGACCTCGGCTGCCTCTTCTCGATCGACAGCGACGCCCACGCCCCTGGCCAGCTGGACTTCCTCGACCACGGGTGCGCGCGGGCCGAGCAGGCGGGCATCGACCCCGACCGGATCGTCAACACGTGGCCGCGGGAGCGGCTCCTGGCCTGGGCCAAGCAGTAGCGTGCGGCCATGACGAGCGGGGGCGAGGTCGAGGTACGGCGCAGCAAGCGGCGCCGCCGTACCGTCTCGGCCTACCGCGACGGCGACAAGGTCGTCGTGCTGATCCCGGCCTCGATGTCGAAGCGGGACGAGGCGCGCTGGGTCACCGACATGGTCGCGCGGATCGAGCGCTCCGAGGCCCGCAAGCGCCCCTCCGACGAGCAGCTGATGGTCCGCGCCACCCAGCTCAACGACGAGTACTTCGGCGGGCTGGCGCAGCCCGGGTCGGTGCGCTGGGTGGCCAACCAGCGCACCCGCTGGGGTTCCTGCAGCCCCGGGGACAGGTCGATCCGTCTCTCCTCCCGGCTCCAGGGGATGCCGACCTGGGTGATCGACTACGTGCTGGTCCACGAGCTCGCCCACCTGCTCGAGCCCGGCCACGACGACAGCTTCTGGGCCTGGGTGAACCGCTACCCCCGCACGGAGCGGGCCCGGGGCTACCTGCTCGGCTGGTCGGCGGCCGCCGAGGTGGACCCGCCCGACAGCGAGGGGCTCGTCGACTGAGCCGCCCACCGCTCGCGCGAGCGGCGGACCAGGTCGCGCATCTCGTCCTCGACCCCGTCGGGGAGCGCGTCGACCGGCCACCACCGGACGTCGAGGGACTCCTCGCTGGTCGCGTGGGCGGCGCCCTCGGGGGCGAGCGCCGTGAAGCGCACGTCGAGGTGCCGCACCTCGCCCCGGGGGTCGCAGAAGGGGACCGCGTGCTCGTCGAGGTGGACCGGTCGGGGGTCGAGGGCCAGCTCGGGCAGCCCGGACTCCTCGAGGCCCTCGCGGAGCGCGGCCCCGCGCAGCGTGCGGTCGCCGGCCTCGCAGTGCCCGCCGAAGTGGAACCAGCGGCGGGCCTTGCGGTGCAGCGTGAGCAGCACGCGGTCGAGGTCGGGGGATAGCACCAGCACCCCGGCCGTCACGTGGGCGGGGAAGCAGTCGCGGGAGAGCCCGTCGGGGTGGGCCGCGAGGTGGTCGAGGAAGCGGCGGCGCAGCTCGTCCTGGCCGGGTTGCCCGGGCGTCCAGGACCCCAGGGTGGCGACCGCGTCGGCGTGCAGGCTCACTCCTTCGGGCGGTCGGGGCCGCCGTCGCCCTCGAGCAGGTCGCGGAGGCCGGCGTCGAACTCCTCCTCGGAGATCCGGCCCACGTCCTCGGCGCCCTCGCGGAAGCCGAGCGGGTCGTCGAGGTCGGCCGCCGTGGGCAGGAGGTCGGGGTGCATCCACACCCCGTCGCGGGCCTCGGGGCCCTGCCGGGTGCGCAGCGAGCCCCACAGGGTCGAGGCGTCGCGGAGCCGCCGCGGTCGCAGCTCGAGGCCGACGAGCGAGGCGAACGTCTGCTCGGCGGGACCGCCGGTGGCACGCCGGCGGCGGACGGCCTCCTGCAGCTGGGCGGCGGCCGGCATCCGCTCGGCGGTGGCCTGGCCGACCACCTCGTCGACCCAGCCCTCCACGAGGGCGAGGGTGATCTCGAGCCGCTCGAGAGCGGCCTGCTGCCGGGGGGAGCTGGAGAGGTCGAAGAGCCCACCGTCGAAGGCGTGCTGCAGCGAGGCGGGGTCGTTGAGGTCGATGCCGCGCATCTGCTCCTCGATCCCGGAGGTGTCGATCTCGATCCCCCGGGCGAAGTCGGTGATCGCGCCGACCAGGTGCTCGGCGAGCCACGGGACGTGCTGGAAGAGGCGGTGGTGGGCCGCCTCGCGCAGCGCCAGGTAGAGCAGCACGTCGTCCTGCCCCAGCCCCAGCCCGTCGGCGAAGGCCGCCACGTTGGCCGGCAGCAGGGCGGCCCGGCCGGGCGCCGCCAGCGGGATGCCCACGTCGGTGGCGCCCCACACCTCGCTGCTGAGGGCGCCCACGCCCTGGCCGACCTGGGTCGCGACCATGGCACCGGTGGCCTTGCCGAGCATCCCGAGCAGCGGCCCGGCCACGGCGCGGGCCTGCTCGGGGAGCGCCTGGCCGAGCGCCTCGACGGCCGAGCCGGCGATCGGCTCGACGAGCTTCTTCCACACCGGCGTGGTCTCCACGATCCACTCCGCCCGGCTCCAGGCGGTCGCGGTGGTGACCCCCGAGGGGAAGTCGGTGGCACCGTCGAGCCAGTGGTCGGCCAGCCGCACGGCGTCGGCGACCGCGTCCTTCTGGGCCGGCGTGGGCGCCGGGTCGGGCGACTGCGCGGCCGTCTTCCGTGCAGTGTCGATGGCGTAGTCCCAGTTGATGGGGCCGTCGTGGGGCTGCAGCAGCCCCTGGAGCTGGCTCATCAGCGCGGCCAGGTCGGGCATCCCGCCCTGACCGCCGGTCGCGCCGAGGCCCCCGAGGCCCCCGAGCCCGCCCAGCCCGCCGAGCGCACCGAGGTTGCCGAGGTTGCCGAGGTTGCCGCCCAGGGCGCCGAAGAGCTGCTCGAACGGGGTGCCCTTGAAGGGGTTCTCGTCGCCTTCGCCGGGCCGGCCGGGGGTGTCGTCCATGGCTCCGAGGCTACTCGCCGTCCCCAGTCGCCGTTCCAGTCGCCGCCACCGGCCCCGGGCGCAGCTCCGCCGGTCTCCCGCGCGCGACCGGTGCGGCCTAGAGTGGCGACGTGAGCGCTCCCGACGTCGTACGCCTGGTCGACCTGCGGGAGACCCCGCTCGACGTCGCGGAGGTGCTGGCCGCCCTCGACGAGCCGGCGGCAGGGGGCCTGACCCTCTTCGTCGGGCGGGTGCGCGACCACGACGGCGGCAAGGGGGTGCAGCGGCTGGACTACTCGGCCCACCCCAGCGCCCTGGACCGCCTGCGCGAGGTCGCCGACCGCATCGCCGCGGAGCACGACGTGCTCGGCGTGGCGGCGGTGCACCGGGTCGGCACGCTGGAGATCGGCGACCTCGCCGTGGTGGTCGCCACGGCCGCGGCCCACCGCGACGAGGCGTTCCGTGCCTCGCGGGCGCTGATCGACACCCTCAAGGCCGAGGTGCCGGTGTGGAAGCACCAGCGGTTCGACGACGGCGACGAGGAGTGGGTCGGCACCCCCTGAGCGACCGGAGCGTCGGGGCGGACCGAGCGCCCGGGCAGCCAGGCAGCAGCCCTCCGGCGTGGCTGGGTCGCGGACGGGCGGTGGCTCCCTACGCTGGGCGGGTGGAGATCCTGTGGTGGCTGGTGCCGTCCCTCGTGGTGACGTGCGTGGCCATGCTCTGGGTCGGCTGGCTGGGGCGGGAGGGGCGCGGCGAGGTCGACCGCGAGGTGGCGCTGCAGCGGCTGGCCCGCGAGCTCTCCCGGGACCGCCCCACCCCGGCGCGGCCGGAGGCACGGCAGCGGGACCGCAGCACCGGCATCGCCGTCCGACAGGCGCGCGGTGCCCAGCCTCCGGGACGTCCCACCCGGCGCGTCTCGTAGTTGCCGGGGTTTGAGAGGCTGGGCCCATGAGTCAGCGGACCTGGGCGGGAGTCCTCGCCGTGCCGTTGCTCATCGGCCTCTGGGCCGCCGTCGTCCTCACGCCCCTGCCCTACGTCACCTACGAGCCCGGCATCACCGTCGACGTCCTCGGCGAGGAGGACGGCCGGGAGATCGTGCAGGTGGAGGGCGAGCAGACCTACCGCGACGACGGCGAGCTGCGCCTGACCACCGTCTACGTGTCCCGCCCCCAGGCCGACGTCAACCTCTTCGAGGTGGTCGAGGCCTGGTTCGACGACGACGCGGCGGTCCTGCCGTACGACGCCGTCTACGCCCCCGACACCACTCCCGAGGAGTCCGAGCGGCGGGGTGCCGCCCAGATGGTCTCCTCCCAGGACACCGCGATCGCCCTGGCGCTGCGCGAGCTCGGGCACGAGGTGTCGGAGGTGGTCGAGGTCGTCGAGGTCAGCGACACGCTGCCGGCCGCCGGTCGGCTCGAGGTCCGCGACGTGCTGCTGGAGGTGGCCGACCGGGAGGTCTCCTCGCCCCAGGACGTGGTCGCCGCCGTGGACGACGCCCGGCCGGGGGAGCCGCTGGAGTTCGTGGTCGAGCGCGACGGGCAGCGGCGGACCGTGGAGGTCACGCCTGCCGAGGTCGACGGCGACCTGCGCGTCGGCATCACCCCGGCGCCGGGCTACGCCTTCCCCTTCGACGTCTCGGTGCGGGTCGACCCGGCGATCGGCGGTCCCAGCGCGGGCCTGCTCTTCGCGCTGTCGGTCTACGACACCCTGACCCCCGGCTCGCTGACCGGGGGCGAGGTCGTCGCCGGCACCGGCACCCTCGACCCCGAGGGCGCGGTCGGGCCGATCGGCGGGATCGCCCAGAAGATCGCCGCCGCCCGCGAGACCGGTGCCGCGCTCTTCCTCGTGCCGCCCGACAACTGCGAGGAGGCCGCGGGCGCGGCCGCCGGCGACATGCGCCTCGTCCGCGCCGAGTCCCTGCGCTCCACCCTCGACGCCATCTCCGCCTGGGTCGAGGACCCGGACGCCGACCTGCCGACCTGTGAGAGGAGCGCCGAGTGAGCGACCCGACGAGCGTGACCGAGGACCCGTCGGTCCCCGACCCCGCCCTGGCCGCCGCCGTGCTGGAGATCGAGACCCACGTGGCGGAGCAGGGGTGGGACCAGCCCGCCCGGCTCTACGCGCTGGTCGAGACAGCCCGGATCGTGGAGAACGAGCCCGAGCTGGCCCGCGTCATGGGGCTGGACGAGTCGTCGGCCCAGGGGTCGCTGACCCCGGTGGAGCAGGAGCCGGGGCGCGCCGACCGGCCGCTCGAGGCGCTGCTGGAGGAGATCGCGTGGCCCCCGACCGTGGACGGCGCCGCGGTGGTGCTGGAGCGCCTCGTCCTGCCGCCGGGGCTGGATGCCGAGATTCCCGAGGACCCCGTCGAGGCCGGCGAGTTCGCGCGCAACCACCCGCTGCGCCAGGAGGTGCGCCTGGTCGCCGGCGTGACCCGCAGCGGGGGCAGCTACTGCGCCATGCGCCTGCGCGCCCACGACGACCCGCAGGCGGTCGTGCCCGGCACCGATCTGGTGCCCGGGCTGATCGCCCTGCTCAGCAGCACGTTCGAGGATGAGGAGTCCCAGTGAGTGGAATGTTCGGCCAGCCGGCCCGACCTCCGGCGCAGCCGTCGGCGGCGCCGAAGCGTTCGCGGGCGTTGGTGATCACGGCCGCGATCCTGCTGGTGCTCTTCCTCGCGCTGACGGCGTTCTCGGCGTTCTGGACCGAGAAGCTGTGGTTCGGCTCGTTCGGCTACGGCGAGGTCTTCACCACCTTGCTGTGGACGCGGGTCGGCCTCTTCGCCGTCTTCGGCCTGGTCATGGGGGGCGTCGTCGCCCTCAACATGTACCTCGCGCACCGGTTCCGGCCGGTCTTCCGCCCGAGCTCGCTGGAGCAGGACAGCCTCGACCGCTACCGGCAGGCCGTCGACCCGGTCAAGGGCTGGCTGCTGCTGGGCGTCTCGGTCGTCATCGGCCTCTTCGCCGGCGCCTCGGCGGCGGGGCAGTGGCGGCAGTACGCGCTGTGGCGCAACGGGACCGAGTTCGGCGAGACCGACCCCTTCTTCAGCCGTGACGTCGGCTTCTACGTCTTCGACCTGCCCTGGTGGCACTTCCTCACCGACTACGTGATGGCGCTGGCCATCCTCGGCCTGCTGTCGGCCGCCGTCGTGCACTACCTGTACGGCGGCATCAAGCTGCAGGTCAGCCGCGACCGGCTCAGCCCCGCGGCGCAGGGCCAGTTCTCCGCGCTGCTCGGCCTCTTCGTGCTGGCCAAGGGGGTCGACTACTGGCTCGACCGCTTCGACCTGCTCAACGAGGACGGCAGCCTCTTCACCGGCATGGGCTTCACCGACGAGAACGCGGTGCTGCCCGCCAAGAACATCCTGCTGTGGATCGCGGTCATCTGCGCGCTCCTCTTCTTCCTCAACATCTGGCGGCGCACCTGGGTGCTGCCGTCGGTGGGCGTCGCGCTGCTGGCGCTCTCGGCGATCCTCCTCGGCCTGGTCTGGCCCGGCGCGGTGCAGCGGTTCCAGGTCTCGCCGAGCGAGGCCGACCGCGAGGCGCCGTACATCGAGAAGAACATCGACGCCACCCGCAAGGCCTACGACATCGACGACGTCGAGGTGAACCGCTACACCTCCAACCCCGACCTCGAGGCCGAGCTGGCCACCCTCGACGAGGAGACCTCGTCGGTGCCGCTGGTCGACCCGCAGCTGGTGCGCCCCACCTTCGAGCAGCAGCAGCAGGTGCGCGCCTACTACTCGGTGGCCGAGGTCCTCGACGTCGACCGCTACCTGCTCGGCGGCGAGGAGCGGGCCGTCGTGCTGGGCGTCCGCGAGCTCGACCAGGAGGGCCTGGCCGACTCCGCCCGCAACTGGAACAACCTGCACACCGTCTACACCCACGGCACCGGCATGATCGCCGCCTACGCCAACCAGCGGCCCGGCGACAACCGCAACCAGGCCGGCGGGATCCAGTGGGCCGAGGGCCAGGAGGACAACCAGAGCGCCCTGACCGAGCTGGAGGAGGGCGGCTACGAGCAGCGGGTCTACTTCGGCGAGACGAGCCCGTCGTACTCCATCGTCGGCAACGCCGACGGTCGCGACGTCGAGCTGGACCTGCCGCGCGGCGAGGAGGACACCAGCCAGACGACCACCTACGACGGCAAGGGCGGCGTCGAGGTCGGCGGCCTGTTCCGGAAGGTGCTGTACGCCGTGAAGTACGGCGAGCCCAACATCCTGCTCTCCTCGCGGGTCAACGAGAACAGCAAGATCCTCTACGACCGCAACCCCCGCACCATGGTGGAGAAGGTGGCCCCGTGGCTCACGGTCGACGCCGACCCCTACCCGGTGGTGATCGACGGCCGGGTCCAGTGGATCCTCGACGGCTACACCGTCACCGACCAGTACCCGCTCTCGCAGCGTGAGTCCTTCGAGGACATGACCGACGACTCGCTCCAGCAGGCGCCGGGCTTCCAGACGCTGCCGACCGACGAGATCAATTACGCGCGGAACGCGGTGAAGGCGACCGTGGACGCCTACGACGGCACGATCCGGCTCTACGAGTGGGACACCGAGGACCCGATCCTCCAGGCGTGGCGCGGGGTCTTCCCCGACGTCGTGCGGGACCGCGAGGAGATCCCGGAGGCGCTCGAGGCGCACCTGCGCTACCCCGAGGACCTCTTCAAGGCGCAGCGGTTCCAGCTGGCCCGCTACCACGTGACGGACCCGAAGGACTGGTACGCCGAGAACAACCGCTGGGAGGTCCCGGAGGACCCCAACGCCGCCGGCAACCTGCAGCCGCCGTACCGCTTCTTCCTCAACCCGCAGCGCGCCGCCGGCGAGGACACCGGCGACGACTCGGAGGCCACGGACACCGACGACCAGGTCTGGTCGCTCTCCTCGGTCTACGTGCCGCGTGGCAAGAGCAACCTGGCCGCGTTCGTGTCGGTCAACTCCGACGCCCGGAGCCCGGAGTACGGCAAGATCCAGGCGCTCGAGCTCGCCGACGAGCGGACCAACGGCCCGACCCAGGTGGCCAACGAGATCGCCTCCGACGAGGACGTCCGCGACGAGCTCTTCTCCTTCGACCAGGGCGGGATCAACCCGCGGTACGGCAACCTGCTCACGATGCCGGTCGGCAACGGGCTGATGTACGTCCAGCCGCTGTACGCCGCGCGCGACACCTCGGAGTCGGCCTACCCGATCCTCAGCTTCGTGCTCGTCTCCTACGGCGGTCGCGTCGGCATCGACACGACCCTCCGCGGGGCGATCGCCGACGTGCTGGGTGTGGAGGACGAGGAGTCGGCCACGCCGCCGCCCGACACGGGGGAGACCCCCGAGGGCGAGGAGACCCCGCCGGAGGGCGGGTCGGTCAGCCAGCAGGTGCGCCGCCTGCTCGACCGCGCCGCCACCGCCTTCGAGGAGGCCAACGCGGCCCAGCGCGAGGGCGACACGGTGGGTTGGGCCGAGGCGCTCGACGAGGCCCAGGCGCTCGTAGAGGAGGCCGCCGAGCTCTACGAGTCGGGGAACTGACCCCCCCGATTTGGCTCCGCCCCGCGGATCACGTAATGTTCTGTTCACCGACGCGGGGTGGAGCAGCTCGGTAGCTCGCTGGGCTCATAACCCAGAGGTCGCAGGTTCAAATCCTGCCCCCGCTACAAGGACGAGAGGCCCTCACAGTCTGACTGTGAGGGCCTCTCGCACGTCCGGGGGTTGTCGGGCTGCCGCGGCACCGCGGCAGCCGCTCCACGCCGGGATCGCCGACGTGGGCCCGGTCACCGGAAGGCGCAGCCCGCGCTCACGTCGAAGCGCCGCAGGACGGTGGCGGCGGGGCAGAAGCCGGTGACGGCGGACTGCAGCAGGTTGGCACCGACGAAGCCGGTGAGCAGCAGCCACCACGGCGAGACGAGGGCGGCGAGCAGGGCGCTCAGCAGCGTCATGGTGCCCGCGAGGGCGAGGACGGCGCGGTCGAGGTTCATCCGGGGTCGGGTCCGTTCAGGTGGAGGGGAGGGTGGGAGGCGCCGGGGGAAGCGCCCCCCACCCGGTCAGGGGGTCAGCGGCCGAAGATCCGCGACATGAAGCCGCCGTTCCCGGAGCCGGCCCGGGCGGCCTTGGCCGCGGCCTGCTCAGTGGGCGTGTGCTGGCCGTCGCACCACTGGTCGCGCGGCACCGAGGCCTTGACGTTGCCGACGTGCTGGCCGCAGCCGGCCCAGGTGGTCTTGCCGCAGGTCTTGCAGGTGGTCGGTCGGCACATGCGGGTGGCTCCTTCGTGGGGGACTGCACTACTGCTACTCCCCAACTAGAACACCCCCGGGGGTATTCATCAAGTCGAGGATGCCGAGGGCATCGGGGTCCGAGGTTGACGACCCGCCCCACGGATGTGCAGGTTGTCTCCTGCCCGCGCGCACCCGCTCGCGGCACCGGGACGTCCAGGGGGTCGGGGCATGGGGTGGCTGAGGCGCAGGCCGTCCGGGGAGGACTCCGAGGCCACGGAGGAGGCGGGCGGCCAGGAGCGGCTCGACGCGATCGAGTTCATCCCGCGGGCCGGCGCGTGCGTGGCGTCCGGCAACGTCCTCTCCGGGGCCGGACGGGTGCGGTGGATGGTCCGTGAGGAGTCGAGCGCTCCCGCGGACAACGGGTGGCGCATCTTCAGCCACCTGGACACCGAGGAGTACCTCGACGACCCCGAAAACCTCCACGTCGCCGACTTCAACGCGGTCTGCATGCTCGAGCCCGCGCTCATCGGCATCTGGGACCTGCCGGTCGGCTCCGACCTGCAGCTGGTGGTCGACGAGGCCGGCATCCACGTCGTCGACACCCCCACCGGGCGAGAGGTCCCGCGCGAGGAGCTCCACGACCCGACCACGGGCCGGCGACCGCGGTGAGCCGTGGCTGACGAGCGGGCCGGCGCGGCGGCGACCGACGCCGCGGCCCGCGGGGCCCGCCGCCGCGAGCGAACCCGCGCCCTCGTCCTCGACGCGGCCGAGCGGCTCCTGGCCGACCGCTCCGGCGACGACGTGCGGGTGGAGGACGTCGCGGCGCGCGCGGGCATCTCGCCGGCGTCGGTCTACGTGCACTTCGGCACCAAGGACGGGCTGATGGCGGCCGTCGCCGAACGCGTCCTGGGGGTCGCCACCGACGCCCTGCGGTCGGCGTACGCCGCCGAGACGACGCCGCTGGAGCGGTTCGCCGGCGTCGGGGCGGCCTACCTGCGGCTGCTGCTCGACCACCCCGCGGTGCTGCGGTACCTCGCGGTGACGGGGGAGCGGGGCGCGCGGTCGCCGGTGGAGGAGGCGGTGGCGACGCGCTTCGGCGAGCTGCGCGCGGAGTTCGAGCAGAGCATCCGCGAAGCCGTCGAGACCGGCGCGATCCGCTCCGTCGACCCCGAGCAGCTCTCCTGGTTCCTCTTCGGCGCCTGGAACGGCGTCGCGGCGCTGGCCCTGCGCCGGGACGGGCTGGCGCTGGCGCCCGAGCGGGTGGAGGCGACCGTGGTGGAGGCCGGGCTCGTCCTCCTCGAGGGGCTGTTGGGGTCGCAGGACGACTGAGCGCGCCGACTGGCGCCGTACGGACCCGAGGCGGTTAACTGGAGTGCGACTCCAGAACACTCACGAGAGCGGTGCCGCATGACGCAGACGAGCACGGGCCGGACGCCGGCGCAGTCGCACGAGACCGACGGCGCCGTGCCGGACCCCGAGGTGTGGGACGTCGTGGTCATCGGGGCGGGGCCCGGCGGGCTGACCTGCGCGGCCTACCTGGCTGCCAACGGCAAGCGGGTGCTCGTGCTCGAGGCCAACCAGGTCGTCGGCGGCAGCACGCAGGTCTTCCGCCGCGCGGGCAACAAGTTCGAGTTCGACGTCGGCACCCACTACGTGGGCGAGTGCGGGCCGGGCGGCCGGATGCAGACCACGCTCCGGGGCCTGTCGCTCACCGAGCGGATCAACTGGCTGCGGCAGCGCCCCGAGGGCCACTGCCAGATCATGGTCCCCGGCACGACCTTCCAGACGCCGACCGGCTGGGACACCTACCTCGAGCGCCTCGTCGCCGCCTTCCCCGACGAGGAGGAGGGGCTGCGCCGCTGCGTCACGATCATGCGGGGCATCGCCACCAACGACCGCCGCTTCAAGCGGCCCCTCGCCCTGCTGCGCTGGGGGATCCGCCCGATCACGACCCTGATGAGGGCCTGCGGGCTCAGCGCCGACGCGCAGGCCGTGATCCTGGCCGAGAACGGCGACTACACCTGGCCGCCGCACCGCACCCCCGCGGCGTTCCACGCCGGCTTCCTCGACCACTACCTGCAGGCGGGCGCCTACTACCCGCGCGGGGGCGGCCAGGTGATCGGCGCGCACCTGACCGACGTCGTGCTGACCCACGGCGGGCGCGTCCGGACCAAGACGCGGGTCGAGAAGGTGCTGGTCGAGGACGGCCGCGCGGTCGGCGTGCGGATCGCCGGGGGCGAGGAGATCAGGTCGGACGTCGTGGTCTCGGCCGCGGACTACAAGCGGACCTGGTCCGAGCTGGTCGACGACGAGCACCTGACGCGGCGGCTGCGGCGTCGCGTGCGCAACCTCGAGATGACGCTGCCGATGTTCGCCGTCTACGTGGCCCTCGACGTCGACCTGCGCGAGCGCGACACCCCGCCGCTGGCGTGGGTCTGGCCCACCAACGACGTCGACGGCTACTACCGCGAGGTGGCGGCGGGCCGGTGCCCGGACAAGATGCCGGTCGGGATCAGCTGCCCCACCGCGAAGGACCCGGAGGGCACCCACTCCGCCCCGCCCGGCTACTCCACGCTCGAGCTGGTCAGCTGGGCACCGAAGGAGTACGCCTTCTGGCACGTCGACTCCGACCCGACCGAGGGCGCGCGCTACGGCCGCGACGAGCGCTACCTGGCCCTCAAGGAGGAGCTGACCCAGCGGGTGCTCGACACCGCCGAGCTGATGATCCCCGACATCCGCGAGCGGCTCGTCTTCTGCGAGGCCTCGACGCCGATCACCCAGGAGCGGTTCACGCTCACCAGCGACGGCAACTGCTACGGCGTGGCCCCGCTGCTGCGCAACCTCGGGCCGTTCCGTCCCCGGGTGAAGACCCACATCCCCGGCCTGTTCCTGGCCGGGAACAGCACGCAGTACCTCTTCGGGATCAACGCCACGATGCACGGCGGGATGGGGACGGCGGGGGCGATCCTCGGGCGGGACCTCTTCCAGGAGGTGCGCGACGGGGCCGTCTTCGTCGACGAGTCGCGTCTCACCCCGGTCACCGAGGACTTCGACCCGCTGCTGGCCTCGAAGCCCGGCTCGGCGATCCGGCGTTCCGTGCGCCGGCGTCCACGCACGCACGCCTGAGCCACCCCGGCGCCGGCCGCTGCTAGCGTCCCGTCCGTCCTCACCCGAGGGCGGGCGGGGGCGCCCCAGGGGCACCTCGGCCCTGCGACGACGGGGGACACACATGGCACTCGACCACTTCGGCTTCATCTTCACCGGGCGCGGCATGGACCCGCAGCAGCACCGCAGCGTGCTCGAGCAGGACGACTTCCGCACGGTCGTCGTGGGGGTCTCCACCCCCGACCAGGGCGTCGACGTGGCGCGACAGATGGTGGCCGACGGCGTGCAGCTCATCGAGCTGTGCGGCGGCTTCGGTCCGGTCTGGACCGCCCGGATCCTCGAGGCCACCGACGGGGCGGTCCCGGTCGGCGCGGTCGGCTACGGCCCCGAGTCCATCGACGGGATGGCCCGGCTCTTCCCGCCGACCGACTGAAGCAGGCGCGGCCCGGAAGTGAGGGGGGTCACCTCCGGGCCGCGGAGGCGGCCCGTGCCGACCCGGTCGGCCAGGCGGGCCCCGGCGACGGCGGCCAGCGCGGACGCGGCGGTGAGCGCGAGGACGAGCCACCAGTCGGGGCTGGCGTCCGCGCCGGCCCGGACGGCCAGCGCGGAGGCGCTCCGGAATACCAAGGGGGGTATGCTCGTTGTGCTGGCAACACCCCGTCCGGGAACGTCACGTCAGGGAGGGCCCATGGCCACCACCGACCTCGGTGCAGCGAACTTCGAGAGCACCGTCCACGACCACGACATCGTCCTCGTCGACTTCTGGGCGGGCTGGTGCGGCCCGTGCCGCATGTTCGCCCCGGTCTACGAGAAGGCCTCCGAGGCGCACCCCGACATCGTCTTCGGCAAGGTCGACACCGAGGCGGAGCAAGCGCTCGCCGCAGCGGCGCAGATCTCCTCCATCCCGACCCTCATGGCGTTCAAGGGCGGTCACCTGGTCTTCTCCCAGCCCGGCGCCCTCCCCGCCGCAGCCCTGGAGCAGGTCATCGCCGCCGTGCGCGACCTCGACGTCGAGGCGGCCCTGGCCCAGCAGTCCGGGCAGTCCGGGCAGTCCGCCGAGCAGGATCGGAGCGCCTGATGGCCGGCTACACCATCGCCACGACGCTGTCGCGGCCCTACGACGCCGCGGTCGAGGCGGTGCGCGCCGCCCTGGCGGACCAGGGGTTCGGCATCCTCACCGAGATCGACCTGAGGGCCACCCTCAAGACCAAGCTCGACGTCGACGTGGCGCCCCAGGTGATCCTGGGTGCCTGCCGCCCGCCGCTGGCCTACGAGGCGCTCACCGCCGAGCCCTCCATCGCCGCGGTCCTGCCGTGCAACGTGGTGGTCCGTGCGGTGGACGAGGCGACCACCGCGGTCGAGGCCTTCGACCCCGACGCCATGATGGGCCTCGCGGACAACGCGGCCCTGCACGCCGTGGCCGCGGACGCCAAGCAGAGGATCACCGCGGCGCTCGCGGCACTCGACGCCGCCGAGACGGAGGACTGATGGAGCTCGACCCGACCGAGATGACCCCGGTCATCAACCGCATCAAGCGCGCCCGCGGGCAGCTCGACGGCGTGCTGCGGATGCTCGAGGAGGGCCGGGACTGCGAGGACGTCGTCACCCAGCTCGCCGCGGTCTCCAAGGCGCTCGACCGCGCCGGCTTCGCCGTCGTCGCCACCGGTCTGCAGCACTGCCTGACGGCCGGTGACGGGGTGGACAGCGTCGACGTGAAGAAGATGGAGAAGCTCTTCCTGTCCCTCGCCTGAGCTGCTCCGCGCCCGTAGTCGGGGCCGCTGGACGGTGCGTCGACCCGGGCCCGGATCTGGGATGCTCGCGCCCATGACCCGACGTCCCGGACCCGGCGCCCGCGCCCGGACGGCGGGGGGCGTCGCGCTCGCCGCCGTCGTCCTCGCCGGCTGCAGCCTGCTCGGACCGCCCGACCCCGACAGTCCCGAGGGGCGGGTGGAGGTCCTGGTGGAGGCCCTGGTCGCCGCGGACCGCGACGCCCTGCTGGAGGTCCTCGACGACGAGCGGTTCTCGACGTCGACCGCGCTCCTCACCGACGAGGTGCTCGCCCAGGGCGTCTTCGCGGGTCGGGAGGTCGACGTCGAGACGACGAACCGGCACCTCGGCGCCAGGGAGTTCGCCCTGCGGCTCGAGGAGCAGGACGAGGACGAGAGGCCGTGGCTGGAGCCGGGGTTCACCTCCTCGGGCGACCCGGTGGGCCTGGTGCTGCCCACCGTCACCCTCCAGGGGCGCGGCGTGCACGCGCTGCGGGTCGGCGACCAGACCATCGAGGTGGGTCCGCTCCCGCCGGAGGGCACCTCCTTCTACCTGCCCCCGGGTGAGGTGGAGCTCGCCGCCGTGGGTGGCGAGCGGTACGTCGAGCGGGAACCCCCCGAGCGGATCGACACCCGCGAGCTGCTCGGGCGGCGCGAGCGCGACCTCGGAGGGCGGCTGACCCCTGAGGCGAGGGCGGTCGTGCGGAAGGAGGTGGCGGAGCACCTCGACCGCTGCACCGGCACGTTCCGTCGGGACCGGCCGAGCGCGTGCCCGCTCCGCAAGGCGTGGATCGGCGGGCTCGCCGAGGAGACCTGGACCGTCGACGGCGTCCCGCGGGTCGACATCCGTGCGGGCCTCGACGCCTGGTACTTCTCCACGCGCGGCCGGCTCCGGGCCACGATGCGGGGCACCTACGTCCCGCTCGGGGGCGGGCCGGCGGTCCCGGCCGCCGACGCCTTCCCCGTGCGGATCGACGGCACCGTCGAGGTGCGCGGCGGCCGGCTCGTCGTGCGGGTGCAGGGCTAGCTCGTGCGCGTGGCCGCGAGCAGGGCGTCGTACGTCCCCCGGCCGAACGCCACCATCCGCGCCTCCTCCACATGCGTGCGGGCGGACCGCAGGACCTCCAGGGCGGCGGCGATGGCGTCGTCCTTCGGCCAGCCGTAGACCCCGGCGCTCACCAGGGGGAACGCGACGCTGCGGGCGCCCAGCTCGTCGGCCACCTCCAGCGCCCGGCGGTAGCAGGAGGTGAGCAGCGAGCGGTCCCGCTCGCCGCGGGCGTGGTTCGGGCCCACCACGTGGATCACCCAGCGGGCCGGCATCCGACCCGCGGTTGTCCAGCCGGCGTCCCCGGTGGCCAGCCCGTCCGGGAACCGGCGGCGGCAGTCCTCGAGCACCTCCGGACCGCCGGCCGCGTGGATCGCCCCGTCCACACCACCACCGCCCCGCATCGCCCGGTTGGCGGCGTTGACCACCGCGTCGACGTCCTGCGCGGTGATGTCACCCTCGACGACCGTGATCTCCATGCCCCCACGCTAGGCGGGCTAGCCTCGGGCGGGATGCCCCGCACACCAGCCGAGCGGATGCTCGACGTCCGCACGATCTTCCACGAGCCGTCGGTGCCCGACCACCCGCGCGGCGCGCAGGTGCTCGCGCGCTTCCCCGACGCCGAGCGGGTCGAGGTGCCCTCCCACCAGCAGGTTCCCGGGCTCTACGGCAACCCGGGCGGGGTGCAGGACTGGATCCGCAACAAGCGCCAGGTGCTGGTGCTGGGGGAGAAGAAGAGCCTGTCGGCCCGGCCCAACGGGCGCTCGGCCGACTTCATCGCCCCCTCGACCTCCAACGGGTGCGCGATGGCCTGCGCCTACTGCTACGTGCCGCGCCGCAAGGGCTACGCCAACCCGATCACCGTCTTCGTCAACGTCGACCGGATCGCCCGCTACCTCGAGGGGCACGTGCGTCGGCAGGGGCCGAAGCCGCAGCCCAACCAGTGCGACCCCGTCGACTGGGTCTACGACGTCGGTGAGAACGGCGACTGCAGCGTCGACGCGCTGGTCAGCGACAACGTCCGCGACCTCGTCGACCTCTTCGGCCGCCTCGACGGCGCGAAGGCCAGCTTCGCCACCAAGTTCGTCAACCGCGACCTCCTGGGCTGGGAGCCGCACGGGGGCACGAGGGTCCGGTTCTCGCTCATGCCGGCCGAGCGGGCGAGGTTGCTGGACCTGCGCACCACGCCTGTGGCGGAGCGGATCGCCGCCATCGACGACTTCGTCGCCGCCGGCTACGAGGTGCACCTCAACCTCAGCCCCGTGGTGGTGCACGAGGGGTGGCAGGAGGAGTGGCGCGAGCTGCTGCGCCAGGTGGCCGACGGGGTGGGCCCCGCAGCGAGGGCCCAGCTCGCGGCCGAGATCATCTTCCTCACCCACCACGAGGGGCTGCACGAGGTCAACCTCGGCTGGCACCCGCAGGCCGAGGAGTGGCTGTGGCGTCCCGACCTGCAGGAGCCCAAGCGGAGCCAGAGCGGCCAGGACAACGTCCGCTACCGGGCGGCGTGGAAGGCGCGCTGGGTGCAGCAGCTGCGGGAGATGGTGGCCGAGGAGCTGCCGGGGTGCCGGATCCGCTACGCCTTCTGAGCCCGAGGGAACAGATCGTGGTGAGAACACGTTCCACTCCCCGGTCGTGCCCGCAGGACGGCTGACGATCCACAGGAAGAGCCTTTGTGACCGCCACCGCCCCGAGCCCAGCCGGCCCGACTCCCGCCTCGGCCCCCTCGCAGGACGACGAGCCGCACGTCGGTCGCCTGATCGCGCTGCTGGTCGGCGCGGCGTTCGTCGTGATCCTCAACGAGACGATCATGAGCGTGGCCTTGCCCCACCTCATGGTCGAGTTCGACGTCGCGGCGACCACTGCCCAGTGGATGACCACCGCGTTCATGCTCACCATGGCCGTGGTGATCCCGGTGACGGGCTACCTGATGACGCGGCTCTCCCTGCGCACCGTCTTCCTCGCGGCGATGTCGAGCTTCCTGGTCGGCACCGTGGTCGCGGCGCTCGCGCCCGTCTTTCCGGTGCTGGTCGCGGGCCGCGTCGTCCAGGCCGTCGGCACCGCCCTGATGATGCCGCTGCTCTTCACGACCGTGCTCAACGTCGTGGCCCCCGAGCGGCGCGGCCGCACCATGGGCGTCATCTCGATCGTCATCGCCGTGGCCCCCGCCGTGGGCCCGACCGTCGGCGGCGTGGTCCTCGACCAGCTGAGCTGGCGCTGGATGTTCTGGCTGGTGCTGCCGATCGCCGTGCTGGCCACCGTCTTCGGCGGGCTGTGGATCCGCAACGTCACCGAGCCGCGGGACGTGCCGCTCGACGTGCTCTCCGTCGTCCTCTCCGCCCTCGGCTTCGCCGGCCTGGTCTTCGGGCTCAGCAGCATCGGCGAGGCCGCGGAGGGCGAGCCGCTGCTGCCGATCTGGATCCCGCTCACCGTGGGCCTGCTCTCGCTCGCCGTCTTCGCGGTGCGCCAGACCCGGCTGGGCGACCGGGCGCTGCTGGACCTGCGCGCCTTCCTCACCCCGGCGTTCACCCTCGCCACGGTGCTGGTGGCGGTCAGCATGATGGCGCTCTTCGGGACGCTCATCCTGCTGCCGATCTACCTGCAGAACGTGCTGGGCAGGACCCCGCTGGAGGCCGGGCTGATGCTGCTGCCCGGAGGCCTGACCCTCGGGGCCCTCGGCCTGGTGGTCGGTGGCCTCTTCGACCGCTACGGACCGCGGCCGCTGGTGCCGCCGGGCGCGGTCGTGGCCAGCGCCGCCCTGTGGGGGATGACCACCCTCGACGCCGCCAGCTCGGTGCCGGCCGTCATCGGCTGGCACGTGCTCCTCAACGTGGGCCTGTCGTTCATGTTCTCCCCGCTGCTCACCGCCGCGCTCGGCTCGCTGCCGCAGGTGCTCTACTCGCACGGCAGCGCCATCGTCAGCACCCTCCAGCAGGTCGCCGGCGCGGCCGGCACCGCGCTCTTCATCACGGTGATGACCCGCACCGCTGCGGCCGGCGTCGAGGCCGGCGGGACCGGGGTGGCGCCGCTCCAGGACGGCATCCACGCCGCGCTGCTCTGGGGTGCCTCCATCAGCCTGGTCGCCGTCGTCGGCACGCTGCTGGTGCGCCGCCCCGAGCCGGTCCCCGCCCCGCCCGTGCCCGAGCGGGACGCGCTGGTCGACGCCGGGGTCTGACCCGCCCCCGAGGGGCTCCCACGGCTCCACAGCTACTTGCGAGGGGCGGGTCAGCGGGTGAGGGCGGTCGTGCTCTCGTGGGGGTCGGCGCCGGCCTGGACGGTGCCGTCGGGGAGACGACGGACGCTGCCGACGCCGCCCATCACGTGGTCCCAGCGGTCGACCCGGCGGACGGTGTAGCCCCGCGCCTCCAGGCCGGCGTGCAGCTCGTCGTAGAGCTCGCCCTCCAGCTCGACGGTGCGGGGCTCGGTGACGTGGGGGGTGAACGAGCTGGGGAAGTTGAGCGACCGGAACCGCGGCGCCTCGACCGCCTCCTGCAGGTCCATCCCGAAGACCAGCACGTCGAGCAGGACCTGCACGTTGGTCTGCGCCTGCACGTCGCCGCCCGGCGTCCCCATCGAGATCTGGCCGCCGTCGGCCTCGTCGACCATCACGGCGTGCGGGGTGATCCGGGGCCGCTTGCCCGGCTCGAGCCGGTTGGCGCTGTCGGGGTCGAGGCTGAACTGGGTCATCCGGTTGCCCAGCGTGAGCCCCGTGCCGGGGACCATCGGGGTCAGCGGGAAGTCGCTCGGCGTCAGCGTCACCGAGCTGCCCTCGGCATCGACGACGGCGAGGTGCGTGGTGTCCTTGCCGAGCAGCGATGCAGGGGTGTGCGGCCGGGCGGCGGTGGCGACGCGGCCGGGGTCGGGCGTGCCGTCGTACGCCGTGTCGCCGAGCTCGGCGCGTCGCCGGGCGGCGTGCTCGGGCGAGAGCAGCTGCTCGACCGGCACGTCGACGAACGCCTCGTCGGCGACGTGCTCCTCGCGGTCGGCCATCGCCAGGTCGATGGCCTGCAGCACGGTGTGCACGTACTCCTCCGATCCCCGGCCCATCGCCTCCAGGTCGACCCCCTCGAGGATCTCCAGCACCATCGGCACGACGATTCCCTGGCTCCAGGTGCGGTTGGTGCGGATCGTGTGGCCCCGGAACTCCGACTCGAGCGGCTCCTCCCACTCGCCCCGGTAGCCGGCCAGGTCCTCGGCCGTGAAGAGGCCGTCCTCCTCGTCGTGCATCTCGAGGATCGCCTCGGCGACGGGGCCGGCCTAGAAGTGGTCCCGGACGGCACGCAACCCGTCGCCGCGGTCCCCGCCGGCGGCGAGGGCCCGCTGCTCCGCCTCGCCCAGCTCCTCGAGGGTGTCGGCGAGGTCGGGCCGGACGAAGCGGTCACCGACGTGGACGGGGCGCCACCACTCCTTGCGCGTGTAGACCTCCGCGTTGTACGGCATCAGGAACTGGAAGCCGATCCGCTCGACCAGCGAGAAGTCGAGGTTGGCCGCCATCACCTCGTGCACCGGGGACCCCTCCCGGGCGAGCGCCACCGCGGGGGCCGCCAGCTCGGCGAAGCCCATGGTGCCGTGCGCGTCCAGCAGGGCCAGCAGCACGTCGGGGGAGGCCGGGAGCAGCTGGGCCCAGACGTCCATCTCGGGCACCTCCTCCCAGCCGCGCTCCGGAACCGCTCCAGGGTCGCGCCGCCGGGGCGGTGCCGGCCCCGGTGTAGCTGGAGACCTCGCCGGTGCGGCCGTCGCGGTGCAGCACCGGGGCGACGCCGGGGAACCCCGCCGCCTCTCCGAAGGTGACGTTGAGGGCGAGCAGGCCGGCCACGGCGGCGTCGGCGGCGTTGCCGCCGGCGCCCAGGACGTCGCGCATCGCCTCCGCCGCCCACGGGGTGCCGGCCACGACGGCGTACTCCTCGCCGGTCGCCAGCGGCCTGCTCACGCCCTTCGGGCTGTCGAAGGGCATCGGGTCGCGCGGCCCCTTGGGCAGCGCCCAGTAGGCGCAGCCCAGCACGAGGGCCTGGGCCAGCAGGCCCAGGCCGATCCGTCGCGACCAGCGCCTCAGGCGGGAGCGGGCGGGGTGCCGGGGTGGGCGGGGTCCGACGGCGCGCGGGCACCTCCGTGGCTGGGCCGGGCGTCCGGCACGGGCAGGGGAGGCCACTGTGCCCGATCGGCCGCCCCCGCGGCCGCCGCTCCGCACCCGCGGGACCGTCCCGTTTGCGGCGGAGGTCCGACGGGCACGTCCGGGCGTGGTCCCCGACGCGCAGGAGCTGCAGGAGCAACTCGAGGAGGAGCGCCGGCGCCTGCTCGACGACACCTCCGGCGACGTCGGCGACCCCAGCCTCGACGAGGACGACCACGACCGCTTCGCGCTCGCCGCGCACGCGGTCGACGGGACGTCGGCGGCGACCGCGGAGGCAGAGGTGGCCTTCCCGGTGCAGTCGGTGGTGAAGCCGTTCGTGTACGCCGTGGCGCTGGCCGACGACCGGGAAGCGGTGCACCGCGCCGTGGGGGTCGAGCCCACCGGCGAGCCCTTCGACGCGCTGGTCCTGGAGCTGGAGACCGGGCGCCCGCCCAACCCGATGGTCAACGCCGGGGCGCTGATGGCGGCGTCGCTGGTCGCCGGCTCCGGCGTGGGGGAGAAGGTGGAGCGGGTCCGTGCCGCCTGCTCCGCGGCGGCCGGGCGCGAGCTGGTGGTCGACGAGGAGGTCGTGCGCGCCGAGCTCGAGGAGGCCGACCGCAACCGCGCCCTCGCCCACCTGATGCGCGGTGGCGGGATGCTGCCGGTCCCCGTGGACGACGCCGTCGAGGTGCTGGCGCGGGTCTGCGCGATCTCCGTGACCACCGCCGACCTCGCCACCATGGCCGGGACGCTCGCGGCGTGGGGACGGCGCCCGGGCTCCGACGAGCGGGTGCTGCCGGCCGTCGTGGTGACCGAGGTGCTGAGCGTGATGGCCACCTGCGGGATGTACGACGGCAGCGGGCGCTGGATCCATCGGGCCGGTCTGCCCGCGAAGTCCGGCGTGAGCGGCGGCCTGCTCGCCGTGGCCCCCGGGCACCTGGGACTCGCCGCGTGGAGCCCGCGCCTCGACGAGCAGGGCAACACCGTGCGCGGCCTGCAGGCCGGGGAGGCGCTCTCGGAGGCATGGGGGCTGCACCCCTACGGGCCGCCACCGGGCTGACCGCCGGGAGACAGGGAGAGTCAGGTGCCGTAGACCGCGACCTCGTGCGCCTTGACCGCGAGGACGACCCGGCGCCCCGGGGCGAGGTCCAGGTCGGCGACGGCCCGCGGCGTCACGTCGGCCGCGAGCGCGCCCGCCCGGATCCGGACCTGCCCGCCCCGCGGCTCCAGCTCGGTGACCACCACCGACAGGGCGTTGCGCGGGCTGCCGCCGGGCTCGGCGAGGAAGACCGAGACGGCCTGCGGCTCGAAGACCGCGACGCTCGCGTCGCCGTCGCGGAGGGCGGGGCCGTGCGCCATCCCCTCGATGCGGAGCCCGTCGGGGGAGTGCAGCGCCCCGTCGCGCCAGGCGCCACGGACCAGGTTGAGGCCGGCCACCCGGGCCGCGAAGTCGCTGCGCGGCCGGGCCAGCACGTCGCCGGTGGCTCCCTGCTCCACCACCCGGCCCGCGTCGAGGACCACGACCCGGTCGGCGAGCAGCACCGCGTCGAGCACGTCGTGGGTCACCAGCAGCACCGTCCGGTCGGCGAGGACGCGACGCAGCACCTGCCGCAGCGCCGGGGTCACGCCGACGTCGAGCGCCGCCATCGGCTCGTCGAGGAGGAGCAGCGCGGGCTCGGCCGCCAGCGCCCGGGCCAGCGCGACCCGCTGGGCCTGGCCGCCGGAGAGCTGGCGGGGACGGCGGTGGGCGAGGTCCTCTGCCCCCACCGCGGCGAGCCACCGCCGGGCGGCATCCCGCGCCGTACGCCGTCCGGCCCCGGCGCTGCGCGGCCCGAAGGCCACGTTGTCGAGCGCGTCCAGGTGCGGGAAGAGCGAGGCGTCCTGGGCCAGCAGCGCGGTCCGCCGGTCGTGCGGCGGCACCTGGACCCTGCGTCGCGCCCCGGGGGCGGCGTCGGTGAGCACCCGGCCGTCGAGGACCACGCGTCCCGCGTCGGGCACCACGAGGCCGGCCGCGACGGAGAGCACGGTCGACTTCCCGGCGCCGTTGGGACCCAGCAGCGCCACCGTCTCCCCGGCTCCCACCTCCAGCTCGACCTCGACGTCGCGGGCGGGCACCCGCGCGGCCAGCTCCAGGGTCATCGGGCCCGTCCCGCCTGCCGGGTCAGGCCGACCACCAGGACCGCGACCGCCACGAGGACCAGCGAGAGCGCCACCGCCGCGTCGGCATCGGTCTCGCGGCGCAGGTAGATCTCGAGCGGCAGCGTCCGGGTCACCCCCTGCAGGCTGCCCGCGAAGGTCAGCGTCGCACCGAACTCGCCGAGCGACCGGGCGAAGGCGAGCACGGCCCCGGAGACCAGGCCCGGCAGCACCAGGGGGAGCGTCACCCGACGCAGCACCGTGGTGGGGCGGGCCCCCAGCGACGCGGCGACGACCTCGTAGCGCTGTCCCGCCGAACGCAGCGCCCCCTCGAGGCTGACCACGAGGAAGGGCAGCGCCACGAAGACCTGGGCGAGGACCACGGCGGTGGTCGAGAAGGCCACCTGCACGCCGAGCACCTCGAAGGTACGGCCGAGCAGCCCACGGCGGCCGAACGTGTAGAGCAGGGCGATCCCGCCCACCACCGGCGGCAGGACCAGCGGGAGCAGGACCAGGGCGCGCAGCAGCCCCTGGCCGCGGAAGTCGGTCCGGGCCAGGACGACCGCCATCGGCGTGCCCAGCAGCACGCAGACGACGGTGCTGGCGGTCGCGGTGCGCAGGCTCAGGCCGAGCGCGTCCCGGGACGCCTCCGAGGTGACCAGGCCCCAGAAGTCGGCCCACGGGGTCCGCAGCAGGAGCGCGACCAGGGGCAGCAGCACCACCCCGGCGCCGAGCAGGGCCGGCAGGTAGAGCCACCGCGGCACCCCGACGTGGGCGGCCGCCGGCCTCCTCACCGCCCGCCCCGCGCCGGCAGGAACCCGGCGTCGGCCAGCGCCCGCTGTCCGGTGGGTCCGGTGAGCAGCGCGACGAAGTCGGCCGCGAGCCCCGGCTCGTCGGCGCCGGCGACGGGGACCACGGGGTAGACGTTGGGGGCGACCCCCTCGTCGGCCAGCGCGATCCCCTCCACGGCGTCGCCCGCGGCCAGCACGTCGGTGGCGTAGACCAGGCCGGCGTCCGCCTCGCCGGAGGTGACCTTGGCGAGCACGTCGGTCACCGACCGCTCCTCGCTCACCGGGGACAGCGTCACCCCGGCCGCCCCGGCCAGCCGTGCCGAGGCTGCGCCGCACGGCACCTCGGGGGCGCAGAGCACCAGGGCCAGGCCGGGGCGGGCGAGGTCGGCGAGGGACCGTACGCCGGCGGGGTTGCCGGGCGGGACGGCGAGCTGCAGGCGGTTGGCGGCGAAGGGGACGGGGTCGCCGTCGGCGAGGTCGGCGTCGACCAGGCGCTGCATGGTCTCCTCGTCGGCCGTGGCCAGCACGTCGGCCGGCGCCCCCGCCTCGACCTGCGCGACCAGGTCGGAGGAGCCGGCCAGCGACAGCCGGACCCGCACGCCCTCGTGCTCGGCCTCGAAGGTCTCGGCGACCTGCTCGAACGGGCCGGCGAGCGAGGCGGCGGCGAAGACGGTGAGCTCGGTGCCGTCGCCCCCGGTGCCCCCGTCGCCGGCGGCGCCGCACCCCGCGGCCACCAGCACGACCGCGGCCACCAGCGGGGCCCTCATCCCGCGTCCCGCGGCGTCTCGACGATGACGGTCGTGGACTTGACCACCGCCACGGCGACGGAGCCGAGCTCGAGGCCGAGGTCGCGGACCGACTCGCTGCTCATCAGCGACACCACGCGGAACGGGCCGCACTGCAGCTCGACCTGCGCCATCACGTCGTCGACCTTGAGGTCGGTGACCAGGCCGACGAAGCGGTTGCGGGCCGAGCTGGCCAGGCCGTCGGGCTGCCCCGGCAGGACGGCCTGCTGCCGCGCCACCCGGGCGACGTCGTACCCGTCGACGACCTTGCGGCCGGCCTCGTCGACGTCGGCGGCGAGCAGCCCGCGCTCGATCCAGCGGCGCACGGTGTCGTCGCTGACGCCGAGGTAGCCCGCGGCTTCGCTGATCCTCATCTGCGGCATGTCGGCCACTCTAGAGCCGCATGTGCGGGAGCGCACCCCCCGCTTTCGAGCGCCGGGCGGCTCCGGTGGGATGCTGTCGCGTCGATCAGGAGCAACGAGGGAGCACGGATGAGCGAGGTCGCCGCCGAGCTGGCACGCGTCCGCGCCGACTTCCGGCAGCCCACCCTCACCCTGCTCCACCAGCGGCAGGCCCCGGTGGTGATCGCGGTCTTCCGTGCCGTCTTCGGCCGGGACAACCGCCCCGTCCCCACGGCGAGGCTGCACGCCCAGGTCGAGGACCACCTCGCCCAGCTGCGCGCCGCCGGGGACGCCGACGTCCCGACCGGCACGGGACGCGAGGTGTGCCTGCGCTGGATGCGCGGCCGGTGGCTGGTCCGGACCCTCGACGACTCCGGCCGCGAGGTCTACTCGCTCACCTCGCACGCCCAGCAGGCGCTCGAGCTCGTCAAGAGCCTGTCGCGGGACCGCTCGACCCTCAGCGAGCACCGGATCGCCACGCTGCTCAGCACCGTGCGGCGCTTCAACAGCGAAGCGAACCCCGACCGGACCTCCCGGGTCACGCTGCTCAACGCCGAGATCGCCCGGCTCACCGCCGAGCGCGACCGGCTCGTCGACGGCGCCGACATCGAGCCGGCCACCCCCGACTACATGCTGGAGGGGTTCACCGAGCTCCAGCTGCTGGTCTCCGCGCTCCCCAGCGACTTCGCGCGCGTCGAGGAGCGGTTCGCCGAGATCCGCGCCGAGATCCTGGCCTCGTTCCGGGCCGAGCCGCGCCCGGCCGGCGAGGTGATCGACGACTACCTGGCCCGGGCCGACGCGCTCATGACCGCGACCCCCGAGGGGCGCGCCTTCGAGGGGGCGTTCGCCCTGCTCCGCGACGACGAGATGGTCGGTCGGCTGCGCGAGGACCTCACGGCCCTGCTCGACCACCCGCTCGCCGACCGGCTGCTCGCCGACGCGGAGCGCGGCGAGCTGCGGGCCACCGTGCGGCTCATCCGCGAGGGGCTGGACCGGGTGCTGGCCCAGCGCTCCCGGGTCACCTCGGCGCTCAAGGAGTACATCCTCGCCCACGACGTGACCCGCGACCGGGAGCTCGAGCAGGTGCTGCGCCAGGTCGAGTCGGAGCTGGCGACCTGGATGGCCACCTCGGGCCCACGGGCCACCGTCGGCCTCCCGCTGCTGCCGGCACGCGCCGAGGTGGAGCACCTGCGCGAACGGTTCCACGACCCCGCCGACGACGTGGCGCCCGAGCGGCTCGCGGACGCCCCGCAGGCCCGGGGGAGCGGTCCCGGCTACGAGGAGCTCCTGGCGCTGGGCGGCCCGTCGCTGGGCGACCTCCGGGAGCGGCTCGACCACGCCCTGACCGCCCTCGACCCGGCGGCCTCGCTGGGCGACCTCTTCGACTCCCTCGAGCCGGCCCTGCGCCGCCCGGTGGAGGTCCTCGGCCTCCTCCACCTCGCGGCCGACCGGTCGCTCGACGCCGACGGGGGCACGGAGACCTACCGGGCGCGTCGGGCCGACGGCACGGAGCGGGTCTTCGAGGTGCCGCGCGTCCCGCTGCCCGACCCCGACCTCGACCCGACCTCGACCCCGCTGGAGGAGCGCTGATGACGACGGTGGAGACCGACGAGCCCGACGCGACGGACGTGGTGGACGTGCTCGACGACGAGGTCGAGGAGTCCGAAGGGCTCGAGGAGCTCGAAGCGCCCCACGACACCGCCTCGGTCTCGCTCTTCGAGGGCGACGAGGGCAGTCTCGAGCTGCCGGTCCGGCGTGCCCTCGTCACCCTGCTCAAGCAGCGCTTCGTCAGCGCCCGGACCCACCCGCACGTGTGGCGCGTGGTGGTGGAGCAGGAGCGGCTCGTCCGCTCCCGGCTCAACGACCTCTTCCTCGAGCTCCAGGTCGACCCCGTCCGCGAGGTGGCCTGGAAGCGCCAGGCGGTCCCGGAGACGGGCGGCCGCTTCCCGACGCTCCTGCACGACGTCGCCTGGAGCCGCGAGGAGACCATCGTCCTCGTGCACCTGCGGGACCGCTACCGGGTCGCGACGGCCGCGGGGGAGGAGCGGGTCCACGTGGACCGCGAGGACCTGGTCGAGCACGTCGCCGGCTTCCGCCCGCCGCACGCGACCGACCTGGCCGGCGACGAGAAGCGCGCCCGCAACGCGGTCGCCAGCATCAACAAGGCGGGGCTGCTGGTCGGCGCCCCGACCGACCACCGGTTCGAGGTCAGCGAGGCCATCGAGTCGCTGCTCCCGGTCGAGCGGCTGCGCGAGCTCCTCGAGGAGCTGCGTCGTACCAACGACCCCGACGCCGCCGCGCAGGCCGACCCGGCCGACGAGCCGCTCTTCGCCGAGGAGGCGCAGGCATGACCCAGGAGACCGAGCCGCGGACCGACGTCGACCTCGAGGACGACCTCGAGGACGACCTCGACGTCGACATCGAGGGGGACCTCGACGACGCGCTGGAGCGCGAGGCTGGGGCGCTCGCCGAGGAGGCGGGGCACGCCGGCGGCCTCTTCGCCCGCGAGAGCGTGGTCACGCCCTCCGACGACACCCGCCAGTGGCGGGCCGAGGTCCTGCAGCTGGTCAACTGGGGCGGCTTCTCGGGCCGCGTCGCGATCGACCTGAGCGCGGACACCACGATGATCTCCGGGGCCTCGGGCGTCGGCAAGAGCACGGTCCTCGACGCCTACACCGCGCTGATGATGCCGTCGGACACCAAGTTCAACGGCGCCTCCAACGACGCCACCGCCGGACGGGCCCGCAGCCTGGGCCAGCGCAACCTCCTCTCCTACCTGCGCGGCGCCGTCGACCTCGTCGACGACCCGCGCACGGGCCGCCCGACCGAGCGGCTGCTGCGCGGCCGCGGCAGCGACACCTGGGGCGCGGTCGCGGTCACCTTCGTCGACGACGGGGGGCGCCGGTTCACGGTGCTGCGCACCTACTACGTGCCGCGCCGCGCCACCCGCTCCAGCGAGGTCCAGATGCAGCTGGTCACCCTCGACGCGCCGCTGGACTGCGCGGCGCTGGAGGCCGCCGTCCCCGACCGGTTCCACGGCGCCACCCTGAAGAAGCTGCACCCCGGGCTCCGGGTCCACCGCACGTACGCCGAGTTCGCCGCGACCCTGCACGCGCGCCTGGGCATCGGCGCGGGCGGCGACGGTGCCAAGGCGCTGCGGCTGCTGGCCCGGATCCAGGCCGGCAACCAGGTGCGCAGCGTCGACGAGCTCTACAAGGAGATGGTCCTCGAGCGGCCCGCGACCTACGCCGCCGCCGACCGGGCGGTGGAGCACTTCGACGACCTCGAGTCCGCCTACCTCGCGATGCGCACCGAGGAGCAGAAGCAGGAGCTGCTCGCCCCGATCGTCGAGCTGGCCGCCCGCCGGGCCGCCGCCCGGGCGACCTCGGCGGAGCTCGACGCCTTCGGCGTGACGGCGCGGGGCGACACCCCGGTCCGGCTGTGGATGCTGCGCACCCATGCACGCCTGCTGGGCACGGCGGTGCAGGCCAACCGCGCCGAGCGCGCCCGGGTCTCCGACCGGCTGAAGTCGGCGACGCGCTCCGTGGCGTCGCTGGCCGCCGACCTGGAGGCCGCCAAGGAGCAGCACCGCGAGGCCGGCGGCGCCACCCTCGAGCGCCTGGCCGCGGAGGTGGAGCGGGAGGAGGCGCTGCTCGCCGAGCGCGTCTCCCGCCGCGACGCCCTGCTGGGCCGGGTCGCCGCGCTCCTCGACGACGACGTCGACGTGCCCGAGGCGCTGGCGAGCCGGGAGGGCTACCACGACCTCGTCGACCGCTCCGAGCGGTGGCTCGCGGGCCACGCCGACGAGGTCGCCGGGCTGGTCGCCGAGCGCGACCGCGTCATGGCGGCACGGTTCCCGCTGCTGGAGCGGCGCCGGGCGCTGACCGACGAGCGTTCCTCGCTGGCCGGGCGGACCGGGCGGGTCCCGGCCCACCTCCACGCGATGCGCCACGAGGTGGCCCGGGCCAGCGGGCTCGACCCGGCGGACCTGCCCTTCGTCGCCGAGCTGGTCGACGTCGCGCCGGGGGAGGAACGGTGGCGGCTGGCGGTCGAGACCGTCCTGGGTGCCTCGGCCCGCGTCATGCTCGTGCCGCTGGAGCGGCTCGAGGAGCTCTCGCGCGCCATCGACTCGGTCTCCCTGCGGGGTCGCCTGGTCTTCGAGGGCGCCGAGACCGGGCTGCCCGCCCTCCCGGCCGCCGACCCCGCCCGGGTCGCCGGCAAGCTCGTCTTCGCCGACTCGCCGTTCCGTGGCTGGGTGCAGGCGCACGTCGCCCACCCCTCCCGCGACGCCCTCTGCGTGACCGACCCCGCCGACCTCGCCCGCGGCGGGCACAGGGTGACCGCGGCGGGCCAGACCCGTCAGGGCCGCCGGGGCGCGCACGGCCGCGCCGAGCAGCGCAGCATCCTGGGCTTCGGTGCCGGCGACTCCGTGGCCGAGCTCGACCGCGAGCTCGACGAGGTGGAGGAGGCGCTCACCGACCTCGACGGCCGCCTGGCCGACGTCGAGCAGGCCACCCGGCTCCTCGACCTGCGCCGGGCCGCGCACGAGGCGCTGCGCAGCCACGGGTACGACGACCTCGACGTCCCCGCGTCCCGCGAGCGGCTCGCCGAGCTCGGGCGCCGCCGGGAGGCGGCGCTGGGGGACGACGCCGGACTCGCCGACGTGGAGGAGCGCATCCGCGACCTCGAGGCCGACCTCGAGGAGGCCAGGCGCGGGCGCTACCAGCTCGAGGAGCGGCGCGGCGCGCTCGACACCGCCCACGGCGAGATGGTGGAGGCCGAGGACCAGGTCAACGACGAGCTGGAGCGGATGGAGCGCGCCGGCACGGTCGTCCTCACCCCCGAGCAGGAGCAGCGGCTCGACGAGGAGATGGCGGCCGCCTGCGCGCCCGACGACGCCGGCGACCTCGACCGCTTCCACGAGAACGCGGGCCGCCTCCAGGCCCGGCTCCACGGCGAGGTCGCGCACGCCCAGGTCGAGGTCGAGCACGCCGAGCGCGAGCTGGCCGGCATCTTCCGCGCCTACCAGCTGCAGTGGGAGGACCCCAACCTCGGCACCACCGCCGACTCCTACGCCGACTACGCCCGGATCCTGGCCGACATCGAGGCCACCGGACTGGCGCAGCGCCGGCAGGAGTGGCGGCGCCGGCTCACCGAGTGGAGCGGTCAGGACCTCGTCCCGCTGGCGGGGGCGATGGCCTCGTCGGTCGAGGAGATCGAGGACCGCCTCGAGCCGATCAACGCGATCCTGCGGCGGCTGGAGTTCGGCGCCGAGAAGGACCGGCTGCGGATCCGGCTCCGGCGGCTGGCGCCCGCCCACGTGCAGACGTTCCTCAAGGACCTGCGCGCCCTCTCCCGGGGCTCCGCGCAGGGGTTGTCGGAGGAGGAGATGCAGGCCCGGTTCGCCGAGCTGCGCCGCTTCATGGCCCAGCTGCGGCCGACGGAGGCCGGTGCCGACGGTGCCGACCGCGACCGGTTGCTCGACGTCCGGCGACACGTGGAGATCAGCGCCGAGCGCTACGACCGCACCACCGGCGAGCTGCGCTCGACCTACCGGACGCTGGGGGAGAAGAGCGGCGGCGAGAGCCAGGAGCTGGTCGCCTTCATCGTCGGCTCCGCCCTGCGGTTCCGGCTGGGCGACGAGCTCCGCTCGCGGCCGCGGTTCGCGCCCGTGCTGCTGGACGAGGGCTTCGTCAAGGCCGACTCCGAGTTCGCCGGTCGCGCCGTCCAGGCCTGGCGCGGTCTCGGCTTCCAGCTGGTGATCGGCGTCCCGCTCGACAAGGTGACCGGCCTGGAGCCCCACATGGAGACCCTGCTGCTGGTCACCAAGGACACCGAGACCCACCTCTCGGCGGTCCACGTCATCCGGGACGCGGGGGCGCGCTGACGGTCGAGCGGTCTGGACCGTCGGGGGCCATTTCGGGTCTTTCGCCACGGGCGCCCGGGGCGGCGACCTAGCGTCTTCCACGTGTCCATCGAGCTGACGGCCGACCCGGCCCAGACCCCGGTCGTGGCGCGTCGCACCCGCGAGCGCCACGAGTTCCCCGTGCGCTCGGTGCTGCACTCCTGGGCGGGCCTGGGCGACGACGTCCGCCGGGACCTGCGGCGCTCGCTGCCCGCCCCGGTGGGCCCCGCCCTGATGCGGCTGGTCGACCCGCTGGGGATGCACGGGCACTCGGACGCCGTGGCGCTGGCCGAGGCGTTCCGCCAGCTCGACGAGGACGACGTGGAGGAGCTGAGCGGGACCATGCCGTTCCCGCTCTTCTGGGCGGTCGCGCGCCTCGCGCAGAACCTGCGCTGACCCTCCCTCGCCGACCCCGCCGCCGGGGACGGATACCGTGGGGCGACGCGGCGACCGCCGCGCAGGCACCCGGACGAGGACACCCGCATGAGCACGACACCCCGCTGGGCCGACGCGTACGGACCGGGGGTGCCGCTCCGCCTCGAGTACGGCGACACCACCGTCGTGGACCTCCTCGACGGGGCGGTGCGCGACCACGGCGACCGGGACGCCCTCGACTTCCTGGGCCGCACGACGCGCTGGGCCGACCTGGCCCGGCAGGTCGAGCGCGTCGCCGGGGGGTTGCGCGACCTGGGGGTCGGGCCGGGCGACCGCGTGGCCCTCGTGATGCCGAACTGCCCGCAGAACGTCGTGGCCTTCCTGGCGACGCTGCGGCTGGGGGCCACCGCCGTGGAGCACAACCCGCTCTACACCGCCCACGAGCTGCAGCGCCCCTTCGCCGACCACGGCGCGCGGGTGGCGGTCGTGTGGGACAAGGCGGTCCCCGTCGTGGAGGCGCTGCGCGGCTCCTGCGCGCTGGAGCACGTGGTCGCGGTCGACCTCACCGCCGAGCTGCCCTGGCCCAAGCGACTGGCGCTGCGCCTCCCGGTCGCGAAGGCGCGGAAGGCGCGCGAGCAGCTCACCGCCCCGGCCCCCGGGGCCGTGCCGTGGGGGCGGCTCGCCGGGGCCGCCCCGCTCCCGGCCGACCACCCCCGTCCCGCGCCGGACGACGTGGCGCTGCTGCTCTACACGTCGGGCACGACGGGTGCCCCGAAGGGCGTCGAGCTGCGGCACCGCAACCTCGTCGCCAACGTGACGCAGGGCCGGGCCTGGGTGCCGGGGCTGCGCCCGGGCGAGGAGACCTTCCTGGTCCCGCTGCCCCTCTTCCACGCGTACGGCGTCACGGTCAGCCTGCTGCTCGGGGTCGCGCTGGCCGCCCGTCTGGTCCTGCTGCCCAAGCCGGAGACCGACCTGGTGATGGAGGCGATCGGGCGCCGGACGCCGACCTTCCTCCCGGCCGTGCCGCCGCTGTACCGGCGGATCCTCGACGAGGCGGAGCGGCGCGGCGTCTCGCTGCAGGGCATCCGGTTCAGCCTGTCGGGGGCGATGCCGCTCTCGGCGGAGCTCGTCGAGGACTGGGAGCGCGCGACCGGCGGCCTCCTCGTCGAGGGGTACGGCCTCACCGAGACCTCCCCGGTGATCGTCGGCAACCCGATGTCCGCCGACCGCCGGCCCGGCGCGATCGGGGTGCCCTTCCCCGACACCGAGGTGCGGGTGGTCGACCGCGAGGACCCCGACCGCGAGGTGCCGCTGGGAGAGAGCGGCGAGCTGCTCGTCCGCGGGCCCCAGGTCTTCTCCGGCTACCGGGGGCTGCCCGAGGAGACGGCGGCGGCCTTCCACGACGGGTGGTTCCGCACCGGCGACGTGGTGACGATGGCGCCCGACGGCTTCCTGACGGTGGTCGACCGGGTGAAGGAGATCATCATCACCGGCGGTTTCAACGTCTACCCCTCCGAGGTGGAGGCGGTGGTCCGCGAGCTCGACGAGGTGGCGGACTGCGCGGTGGTCGGGCTGCCCACCGGCGACGGCGGCGAGCAGGTGGTCGCGGCCGTCGTGGCCGCGGAGGGCGCGGAGGTCGACCCCGACCGGGTCCGGGACCACGTGCGCCACGAGCTCACCCCTTACAAGGTGCCCCGACGGGTGGTGGTCGTCGACGAGCTGCCCACCAACCCGATGGGGAAGGTGCTGCGCCGAGAGGTCGCCGCTCGGCTCCGGGAGGGCTGAGCGCCGCGCACGCCTCGGCTCGCTGGACAGGTCGCGAAGCCTTGTGGTGCCGTCGGGGGGAGTGGGTACGGGCTGGCGTCCGCACCTACTCGGAGGAGCACCATGTCGAAGAAGGACCAGCACGTCCCCGGCGCGCCCGGCGTCGACTCCCCGTCGCTCACCGAGCCGACGGAACCCCGCGAGCCGCTGCCGCCCAAGCCCGACCAGCGCCAGCCCGCGCTCGGCACCGCGACCGGCCGCCGGGTCGGCGACGAGACGGGCGCCCGCACCCAGCAGGGCGCGTTCCTGACCACGTCGACCGGCACCCGGCTGCGCGACACCGACCACTCGCTCAAGGCCGGGGAGCGCGGCCCCACCCTGCTGCAGGACCACCACCTGCGGGAGAAGATCACCCACTTCGACCACGAGCGGATCCCCGAGCGGGTGGTGCACGCCCGCGGGGCGGGGGCGCACGGGGTCTTCGAGGGCTACGGGACCGCCGAGAGCATCACGATGGCCGGGCTGTTCGCGAAGGGGAAGCGGACCCCGGTCTTCACGCGCTTCTCCACCGTGCTGGGCTCCCGCGGCTCCGCGGACACGGTGCGTGACACCCGCGGCTTCGCCACGAAGTTCTACACCGACGAGGGGGTCTGGGACCTCGTCGGCAACAACATGCCGGTCTTCTTCATTCAGGACGGCATCAAGTTCCCCGACATCGTCCACGCCGGCAAGCCGCACCCCGACCGCGAGATCCCGCAGGCCCAGAGCGCCCACGACACCTTCTGGGACTTCGTCTCGCTCCACACCGAGGCCCAGCACCACGCCCTGTGGAACATGTCGGACCGCGGCATCCCGCGCTCCTACCGGATGATGGAGGGCTTCGGGGTCCACACCTTCCGCCTGGTCAACGCCCAGGGCGAGACGTCGCTGGTGAAGTTCCACTGGAAGCCGAAGCTGGGCGTCCACTCCCTCACCTGGGAGGAGGCGCAGATGATCAACGGGATCGACCCCGACTTCCACCGCCGCGACCTGTACGACGCCATCGAGGCGGGCGCCTTCCCGGAGTGGGAGCTGGGGGTCCAGGTCTTCCCCGACGAGCCCGACCAGATGTTCGGCGACATCGACCTGCTCGACCCGACCAAGATCGTTCCCGAGGAGCTGGCCCCGGTGCAGCCGATCGGCCGGCTGGTGCTCGACGCCAACCCGACGAACTTCTTCGCCGAGGTCGAGCAGGTGGCCTTCCACGTCGGGCACACCGTGCCGGGGATCGACTTCACCGACGACCCGCTGCTGCAGACCCGGCTCTTCTCCTACGTCGACACCCAGCTGTCGCGGCTGGGCGGGCCCAACTTCAACCAGATCCCGATCAACCGCACCCACGCACCGGTCAACGACATGCTGCGCGACGGCTTCCACCAGCACGCCGTGCACGCCGGCGTGGCGCCGTACAAGCCGAACTCGCTCGACGGGGGCTGCCCCTTCCATGCCGGGGCCGACCTCGACGACGAGCAGACGCGGGCCTTCGTGGACGCCGCGGTGACGGTGGCGGCCGCGGTCAAGACCCGCGGCAACCCCGCGACGTACGACGACCACTTCAGCCAGGCGCGCCTCTTCTGGCGGTCGATGACCCCGGTGGAGCAGGAGCACATCATCCGGGCCTACTCCTTCGAGCTCGGCAAGTGCTACGAGCAGGCGGTCAAGGAGCGCCAGCTCCAGGCCCTGGCCAACATCGACCCGGTGCTCTGCCAGGAGGTCGCGACCGCCCTCGGCCTGCCCGCACCCGCGCCGACGGAGGCGCTGGACGCCGCCGAGCCCAGCCCCGCCCTGTCGCAGGTCGGTGGCGAGTGGCCGCCGGACGGCCGGGTCGTCGGCATCCTCCTGGGCGAGGACGCCGACATGAAGGAGGTCGCGACGGTCCGCGCCGCGGTCCACGAGTCGGGGATGGTGGCCTTCCTCATCGGCCCGCACGGCGGGACCATCGACGGGATGCCGATGCAGCGCTCCCTGGCCACCGGGCGCTCGGTGGAGCTGGACGCGCTGCTGGTCGCGTCCAAACCGGCCCCCGCCCCGGACGCCCTCACCGTGCGGGACGAGAAGGCCGGGGCGCCCGCCTTCACCTCCGACCCGCGGGCGGTGATGATGGTCCAGGAGTGCTTCCGGCACTCGAAGGCCGTCGGGGCCTGGGGTGCCGGGGTGGAGCTCCTCGACGAGGCGGGCGTCTCCGGCGCGGTCGGGGTCGTGAGCGCCGACAGCGGCTCCGCGGCGCTCACGCAGCTGAGCGCCCTGATGGCCGAGCACCGGGTCTGGGGCCGGTTCGCCACGCAGGTGGGCTGAGGCGTCACGCGGGCGGTCCGGGTCAGCGCGCCAGGACCGCCCGCACCACCTCGGGCAGCCGCATCGTGAAGCCCTTCTCGACGTAGTGGACCGCGCCCAGCGCGAGGGCGCGGGCCCCGAGGCCGTCCTCGTCGAAGGCGGAGACCACCACGACCCTGCTGCCGGGCGAGGCGCGCAGGATCAGCGGCAGCGCCTGGAGCCCGTCCATCACGGGCATGGCCACGTCGAGCAGCACGACGTCGGGGGTCAGCTCGGCCGCCAGCCGCACCGCCTCGTGCCCGTCGGCGGCCTCGCCCACCACCTCGAGGTCGGGGCACGCCTGCAGCTGCACCACGAAGAGCTCGCGCAGGTCGCGGTCGTCGTCCACCACCAGGACCCGCGTGCGCGTCCCCTCCGGAGCGGAGCCGGCGAGACTGCCCGTCGTCGGGGCGTCGGATGGCGGGCTCGAGGGCGCCGAGCGGACCAGGTCGCCAGGGGCCAAGGGGCCGTCGAGCGGGCTGAGCCAGTCGTCGATGAGCCGGCGCGCGGCCGAGAGGGTCTGCTCCAGCAGTCCCACGGCCCGGTCGGTGTCCCCCTGCTCGAGCGCGTGGGCGGTGGCGGTGAGCGTCTGCACCACCGTGTCGTTGAGCTCGAGCGCCTGCCGCCGGCGGACCTCCGACTCGCGGAGCCGACCGGCGAGGAGCTCCCGCTCCAGACGGTCGTGGGCGTCGCGCAGGAAGACGGCGTGCAGCGTGTCGTCCCCCTCCGAGCGCAGGGGAGCGGTGACCACGTCGAGCAGGAGGGCGCGCCCGTCCAGGCCCGTCGCCCGGGTCGGCTCGCCGAGCGGCCCGACGGGAGGCTCCAGGTCGGCCGTGCCGAGCGCGTCGACCGTGTCGGCCGGCAGGACCTGCGAGAGGAGGCAGCCGCGGGGATCGGCCCCCAGCAGCTCGGCGGCCCGGCCGTTGGCGCGGAGCACCGTCCCGGCGGCCCCCACGACCAGGATGGCCTCGGGAGAGGCCTGCACCAGGTCCTGGAGGGTGCGGTCACCGGGGGCGAGGCGGTCCATGGCCCGAAACTAGACCGCGCCGCGCCGACCGGTCATCACGTACTTGGGTGAACTTGGGTGAACTCGGGCGAGCCCGGGTCGCCCGACCCATCAGCACACCTAGCGGATGGCTCGCGCCACGACCCGGAACCGCTGGCGGTCGTCGACGGGGGTCCCGCCGCAGGCCCAGGCGCCGGAGCGATCGCAGCCCCGGTAGCGCGTCGAGGCGTTGGCCAGGACGAGCACGACCCGGCGTACCCGGGCGCGGCGCAGGTCGACCACCCGCGAGCCCACGCCCTTGCCGTTCAGCCGGACCTCCAGGCGCGCCACGCCGCCCCCGCGCCGGAAGACGAGCAGGCTGGCGGCCGGTGCGGCCGGGCGCGGGCGCCCGGTGACGACCCGGACCCGCAGGCGTCGCCGCTTCGGCAGGTCGGCCGCGGCACGCAGCTGGACCGTGTGGGCCGCGAGGTGCGGCACCCGGACCGAGAGCCGCGTCGGTCGGCCGGTCCGGACCCGGGCCCTGGTCCCCAGGGGGGCCTTAGGGTAGGAGCGCCCCTCGGGGTAGGCACGGCGGGGGGTCAGGTTGCCCTCCACGAACCGCAGGTAGAACCGGCCCCACTGCTCGCCGCGGGACGACACGTAGGACCTCAGGCCCTGGACGGAGTACTCGTCGGGAGCCCCCGACGAGGCCTCGAGCCGCTCCCACACCCCGCGCACGGCGTCCACCCCGAACCGCTGCGCCAGCCGCTGCACGAAGATCCAGTTGCCGTAGGCGGCCAGGTCGGAGGAGAAGGAGTCCAGCGGCGTGCCCGGCCGTCCCAGCTGGCCGGACCGCAGGAACTGGCGGTTGTCGTCGATCCCGTCGGCGACCTGCTCCTCCATCCAGGTCGCCGAGGCCTCCATCCACCACAGGTCCTCGCGGACGTCGAGGTTGAACTGGATCGCGTGGAAGAACTCGTGGGCGGCGGTGACCTCGAGGCTGGCGGCGGGGGAGCGCGCGAAGCCTGCCATGTCGTTGTCGAGCACGCAGTAGGACTGCGCGCGTCCCGGGTGGCCGGGGACCCGCTCCTCGGGGACGCAGTAGCCGTAGAAGCCCTGGGCGGAGATGTTGGCGAGGTAGACGTCGAAGCGCGCGTCGCCCCCCGCCGTCCCGTCGGGTGCCGGGGCGCGGTAGCCCATCTCGTCGACCTGTCGCGTCCACACGGACTCGAACGTCGCCAGGGTGCGCTCCGCCCACTCGGGGGTGGCGCGGTCGGGTCCGCTCTCCACGAAGGTGACGCACACCCGGGCGGCGCACCGCTGCGCGGGGGGGAGCGCGGGGTCGTAGGAGGCGTAGGCGTCCTTGCCCGGCGTGGTCGGGCGGGCGAGGACGGCGTCGGCCGCCCGCCGCCCGGTGCGGTCCAGCCCGGGCCGGGCCAGGTAGACGTCGCGCAGCACCATCGTGGGCTCGGCCGCGGCGGAGCCACCGGTGCGCCGGTCGGCGGCGTCCCCGACGTCGGGAAGGCCCGGGGCGGCCGGGGCGGTCGCTGGGACCACGTGGTCCGTGGGCGCCGGGGCGGGGACCGCGGCCGGGGTCGCCGGGGCGAGCAGGGCCAGGACGGCCGTCAGCACGGCGGCGGTACGACGCAAGGATTCCCCTCGGGGCCGGGTGTGTCGGGGACAGGCTACGTGCCCGCGCCGCGACGGGTGGGCCGTCGGGGCTAGAGGTCGGCGATGTGCTCGATGATCGCCGTCGTGGAGATGGCGGGGGTGCGGGGCAGGTAGACGACCTCGCACACGTCGCCGAGGTCGTCGAACCTGCCGGCCCAGTCGTCGCCCATCACCAGGACGTCGGCCCCGTGCTCGAGGACGTAGTCGCGCTTCTGCTCGAGGCTCTCCTCGACGAAGACCTCGTCGACGACCTTGAGCGCCGCGACGATGGCCAGCCGCTCGCCCTGGCTGAAGACCGGGACCCGGCCCTTCTTGCGCTCGTTGAGGGCGTCGGCGGAGACCCCCACCACGAGGCGGTCGCCGAGGGCGGCGGCCCGCTCCAGCACCCGCAGGTGACCGACGTGGAAGACGTCGAAGGTGCCGAACGTGATGACGGTGCGTGGCATGGGCGGCATTGTGGCACGCACTGACAGGATGGGCCGCGATGAACGAGACCCCCGGGCGTCGCCCCGCCACCGACCCGCACCCCGCCCCGCCGTCCGCCCCGCCGTCCGGCCCGGCCCTGGGCATCGTCACGCCGCAGCCCGAGGCCGACGAGCGGCGCCGGGTCGGCCTGCGCCGGATGCGGACCGTGGCGGTCTCGCTGCTGGTCCTGGCCGCCGCGGTCTACGTCGCCACCCTGGGGCAGGACGGCTTCTGGGGCTTCGTCAACGCCGGCGCCGAGGCGTCGATGGTGGGCGCGATCGCCGACTGGTTCGCCGTGACCGCCCTCTTCCGGCACCCGCTCGGCATCCCGGTGCCGCACACGGCGCTGATCCCACGCCGCAAGGACGAGCTGGGTCGCAGCCTGGAGGAGTTCGTCGGGGAGAACTTCCTGCAGGAGGAGATCATCAGGGACCGGGTGGCCCACGCGGCGGTCGCCTCCCGGGTGGGCGTCTGGCTCGCCGACCCCGCGCATGCGCGCCGGGTGGTCGACGAGGTGGCGGAGGTGGCCGCGATCGGCCTGTCGAAGGTCCGGGACGAGCACGTCGCCGACCTGGTCACCCAGGCCCTGGTGCCGCGGTTCCGCGACGAGCCGGTGGCCCCGCTCGCGGGGGCGCTGCTGGCGGAGGTGGTCCGCGACGGCACCCACCACGGCCTGGTCGACCTCGGGCTGGTCGAGCTGCACCGCTGGCTGGTCCGTAACCCCGAGACGTTCACCGAGGTGCTCTCGGCGCGGGCCCCCTGGTGGACGCCGCCCCGGCTCAACGAGGCCGTCACGCACCGGGTGCACGCCGAGGCCGTGCGGTGGCTGGAGGACATCCGCGACGACCCCGCGCACCACGCCCGCGAGGCGCTCGACTCGATGCTGTCGCAGCTGGCCCAGGACCTCCTCCACGACCCGGTCACGCGGGAGCGCGCCGAGCGGCTCAAGGAGCGCCTGCTGGACCACCCCCAGGTCAGCGCCACGGCGGTCTCGCTGTGGAACTCGCTGCGCCGCGCCTTCCTGGGCTCGCTGCGCGACCCCCGGGGCGAGGTCCGCCGACGGGCCGTCGCCGAGCTGACGGCGTTCGGCTCCCGGCTCGGCGAGGACGCGGCGCTGCGGGAGCGGCTCGACCGGGGCGCCGCCGACCTGGTGGTCTTCGGCGTCGAGCGGTACGGCGCGGAGCTGACCGCCGTCATCACCCACACCGTCCAGCGCTGGGACGGCCGCGAGGCGGCGGAGCGGATCGAGCTGCACGTCGGCCGCGACCTGCAGTTCATCCGGATCAACGGCACCCTCGTCGGTGGCCTGGTGGGGGTGCTGATCCACACCGCGAGCGTGCTGCTCGGTCACTGACCTCGGCGGGCGGCCGGACACCGCGGCCGGGGTGGGAGGATGTGGCCCATGAGTGCCGAGCCGATGGACGTGCCGATCCGCGACGAGTCGATCCGGCTCGGCCAGTTCCTCAAGCTCGCCAACCTGGTCGACCACGGCGCGGAGGCCAAGCCGCTGGTGACCGGCGGCCAGGTCCTCGTCAACGGCGAGGTGGAGCTGCGCCGCGGGCGCCAGCTGGTCGTGGGCGACGTCGTCCAGCTCGTCGACGCCGGCTCCGGGGACGCCGCAGGGCAGGCCGTCCGGGTCGCCACGGGCGACGTGGCGGACGACCTGCCCTGGTAGGCGGGCTCGGGCGGGTGCCGGCTCAGCGCACCTCGAGGAGGTCCACGACGAAGATCAGGGTCTCGCCGGGAGCGATGGCGCCGGGGGCGCCGCGGTCGCCGTAGGCCAGGTGCGGCGGGATGACCAGCCGCCGGCGGCCGCCGACCTTCATCCCCTGCACCCCCTGGTCCCACCCGGAGATGACCTGGCCGATGCCGAGCCGGAACTGCAGCGGGGTGCCGCGGTTGTAGGAGGCGTCGAACTCCTCCCCGGTCGAGTGCGCGACGCCGACGTAGTGGACCGAGACGGTGTGGCCGGCAGCGGCCTCCGCCCCGTCGCCCTCGACCAGGTCGGTGACCTCCAGGTCGGTGGGCGCCTCGCCCATGTGCGGGTCGACCTCGGGCTTCTGCATGGACGTGCCTGCCTTCCGTGCCGGCCCCGGGCCGGCGGTGTCGGCCGAGCGGGGGTCGCTCAGCTCTGGTGGACGTAGCTGTCGAGCTGGTCGCGTTCGAACTCCAGCTCCTGGATCCGATTCTTCACCACGTCGCCGATGCTGATGACGCCGACCAGCCGTCCGTCGGCCAGGACCGGCACGTGCCGGATCCGCTGCTCGGTCATCACGGCCATCAGGTCGTCGACCGTGTGGTGGGCGTCGCAGGTGTGGACGTCGCTGGTCATCAGGTCGGCGACCGTGCGATCCAGCGCCCCCGGGTCGCGGTGCAGCGCCCGCACCACGTCGCGCTCGCTCACGATCCCGTCGAGGGACCCGCCGTCCCGGCTCACCACCAGCGCGCCCACGTTGTGCTCGGCGAGCAGGCCGAGCAGGTCCCGGACGCCCGCGTCCGGCGAGATCGTGAGGACCTCGTGGATCGCCTTGCCCTTGAGTACGTCATGGATGCGCATCGCTGACCTCCGTAGCGGCCTGGTGGGTTGCTCCTGCGCGACACGCTAACCGCCCGCGGCGCGCTTGGACAGGGCGGCGGCCCGGGCGTGGGCAGAGCCGCCCGGCCGGCGCCCGTGCGGCGCGGCCGACGGGCGGGGACGCAGCGGGCTCAGACCGGGGGTCGGCGGCGCAGCTCGTGCACCGACCCCGGGCCGGGACGCCGGGCGTCGGGGTCCCCGTCGTCGTCGGGCGAGGCCCCGAGGAAGGCCAGGGCGGCCTCGTGCAGGTGGCCGTTGGAGGCGATGGCGTTGCCGCCGAAGGGACCGTCGTCGCCCGCCAGCGACGTGAACCGGCCCCCGGCCTCCCGCACGATCACGTCGAGCGCTGCCATGTCGTAGAGCTCCAGCTCGGGCTCGGCGGCCAGGTCGACGGCGCCCTCGGCCAGCAGCATGTAGGACCAGAAGTCGCCGTAGGCCCGGGTCCGCCAGCAGCGGCGGGAGAGCGCGAGGAAGTCCTCGAGGCGGCCGCGGTCCTCCCAGCCCGACAGGGAGCTGTAGGAGAGGGAGGCGTCCTCGAGGCGGCGCACGTCGGAGACCTCGCAGCGGGTCGCCTTGAGCAGGGAGCGGCCGGTCCAGGCGCCGTGGCCCACCGACGCCCACCAGCGACGCTGCAGCTGCGGGGCGGAGACGACGCCCAGCACGACCTCCTCGTCGACCACGAGCGCGATCAGGGTGGCCCAGACCGGCACGCCCCGGACGAAGTTCTTGGTGCCGTCGATGGGGTCGACCACCCACCGGCGCTGGCTGTGGCCGGTGGAGCCCTGCTCCTCGCCCAGCACGGCGTCGCGGGAGCGGACCCGGGACAGGGTCCGGCGGATCCCCTCCTCGACGTCGCGGTCCGCGTCGGTGACCGGCGTGAGGTCGGGCTTGCTCATCACGTGCAGGTCGAGCGCCTTGAACCGCGCGACGGTCAGGGAGTCCGCGTCGTCGGCCAGCAGGTGGGCGAGCCTGAGGTCGTCTGTGTAGTCGGGGGAGCCTGCTCCGGGGGTGGGCATGGGGGACAGGCTATTCCCCTCCCGCGCCGGGGGCGGGCGGGCGCGTCCCGGCTCAGTCCTCGGGACGTCGCTCGCGGGCCGCGAGGAGGCGCCGGAAGGAGTCGACCCGCTCGGGCTCGGCCTCGCCCGCGGCCATGGCCTCGTCGAGCCCGCACTCCGGCTCGTCGCCGCCGTGGGTGCAGCCGCGCGGGCAGCCCTCGGTCATCTCGTCGAGGTCGGGGAACGCCTCGATGAGCCGGGTCGGGTCGACGTGGGCCAGCCCGAAGGAGCGGATGCCCGGGGTGTCGATGATCCAGCCCTCGTCGTCGGGCAGCGCGAGGAGGTAGGCGGAGGTGGAGGTGTGCCGGCCCCGCCCCGTGACCGCGTTGACGTGCCCGACCTCGCGACCGGCGTCCGGGACCAGGGCGTTGACCAGGGTGGACTTGCCGACCCCGCTGTGGCCGACCAGGACGCTGGTCCGGCCGCGCAGCCGGTCGCGGACCGCGGAGAGGTCGTCGCCGCGCCGCGTCACCACCCACGGCACCCCCAGGGAGCGGTAGGTGGAGAGCAGCACCTCGGGGTTGGCCAGGTCGGCCTTGGTGAGGCAGAGCAGCGGCGCCATCCCCGCGTCGTACGCCGCGACCAGCGCGCGGTCGATCAGCCGCGGCCGGGGCTCGGGGTCGGCGAGGGCGGCCACCACCACCAGCTGGTCGGCGTTGGCCACGACGACCCGCTCGACCGGGTCGTCGTCGTCGGCGGTGCGCCGCAGCGTGGTGGTGCGGGGCACCACCTCGACGATCCGGGCCAGCGACCCGTCCCGGCCCGAGACGTCGCCGACGACGCGGACCCGGTCGCCGACCACCACGCCCTTGCGGCCCAGCGGGCGCGACTTCATCGCCGTCACCGGGCGCCCCTCGACCAGCAGCGTGAAGCGGCCGCGGTCGACGGTGACCACGACGCCGTCGACGGCGTCGTCGTAGGTGGGCCGCTCCTTGGTGCGCGGCCGGGTCCGGCGCCGCGGGCGCTCGTAGTGCTCGTGGTCGTGCTCGCCGTAGCGGCTCCTCACCACGGGGCCGCCCCGAGGAGCCCCGCCCAGGTCGCCGCGAAGTCGGGGAAGGTCTTGCCGGTGGTGGCGACGTCCTCCACGAGCACCCCGTCGACGGCGGCGCCGAGGATCACCCCGGCGTGCGCCATCCGGTGGTCGGCGTAGGTCCGGAAGACGCCGCCGTGCAAGGGGGCGGGGACGAACGCCAGGCCGTCGGGCTGCTCGGTGACGTTGGCGCCCAGCGCCGACAGCTCGGTGGCGAGTGCGGCGATCCGGTCGGTCTCGTGGGCCCGGATGTGGGCGACGCCGTGCAGCCGCGAGGGGGAGCCCGCCAGCGCGCAGAGCGCGGCCACCGCGGGGGTCAGCTCACCGACGTCGTGGAGGTCCAGGTCGACCCCGACGAGCCGCTCGGGCCCGACGACCTCCAGGCCCTCCTCCACCCAGCCGACCTCGCAGCCCATGAGGGAGAGCACCTCGCGCAGCACGTCGCCGGCCTGGGTGGTGGCGCGCGGCCAGCCGCGGACCACCACGCGGCCGCCGGAGACGGCGGCCAGCGCGAGGAACGGCGCGGCGTTGGAGAGGTCGGGCTCGATCTCGTGGTCGGCCGCGCGGACCGGGCCGGGTCGGACCTCCCAGCGGTCGGCGTCGGAGTCGTCCACCTCGACCCCGTGGTGCCGCAGCGCGGCCACGGTCATGTCGACGTGGGGGAGCGAGGGGACGGGCTTCCCCTCGTGGACCACGACGACGCCCTCGTCGAAGCGGGCGGCGGCGAGCAGGAGCGCCGAGACGAACTGGGAGGAGCCGGAGGCGTCGAGCAGCACCTTGCCGCCGCGCACCCGGCCGGCCCCGTGGACGGTGAAGGGGAGCGCCCCGCGCCCCTCGTCGTCGAGGTCGACGCCGAGCCCGCGCAGGGCCGTGAGCACCTCGCCCACCGGCCGGACCCGCATGTGGGGGTCGCCGTCGAAGGTGGTGCTGCCGGTGGCCAGGGCCGCCACCGGCGGCACGAACCGCATGACGGTGCCGGCGAGGCCGCAGTCGACCGCCCCGCCCCCGTGCAGCGGGCCGGGCGTGACCACCCAGTCGTCGCCCGACGTGTCGACCTCCGCGCCGAGCGCGTCCAGCGCGGCGGCCATCAGCAGCGTGTCCCGGGAGCGCAGCGCCCCGCGGAGGGTGCCGGGCCCGTCGGCCAGGGCGGCGAGGACCAGGGCGCGGTTGGTGAGGGACTTGCTGCCCGGCAGGGAGACGGTGAGGTCGACCGGCCGCGCGGCGCGCGGGGCCGGCCAAGGGTCCTGGACGGGCACGGGTGTGGTCACGGGGCCACCCTAGTGGCGCTGCCTCTAGGGTGGCCTGCATGTGCGGCCGCTACGCGTCCAGCCGACGCCCCGAGGACCTGGTGGAGGAGTTCGAGGTCGCCACGTCTCGGGTGCCCGCGCCCCTGGCCGCCGACTGGAACGTCGCCCCCACCAAGGAGGTGTACGCCGTCCTGGAGAGGCCGCCGCGGAGCACCGGGAGAGACGAGGAGCCGGCCGAGCGCCAGCTGCGGGTGCTGACCTGGGGGCTCGTGCCCTCGTGGGCCAAGGACCCGTCGATCGGCAACCGGATGATCAACGCCCGCGTCGAGACGGTGGCCGAGAAGCCCGCCTTCCGCAAGGCGTTCGCCGCCCGGCGCTGCCTGCTCCCCGCCGACGGCTACTACGAGTGGTACCCCACGTCGGCGCTGACCAGGGCCGGCAAGCCGGCCAAGCAGCCCTTCTTCATCCGCCCCCGCGACCACGGGGTGCTGGCCATGGCGGGGCTCTACGAGATCTGGCGCGACCCGACCCGCGACGAGGACGACCCCGCCCGCTTCCGCTGGACCTGCACGGTCCTGACGACCGAGGCCGAGGACGACCTGGGCCACATCCACGACCGGATGCCCCTCACGGTGGACCGGGAGCGGTGGGCCGAGTGGCTCGACCCGACGGCGTCGGGCGCCGACCTCCGGGGGCTGCTGACCCCGGCGGCTCCCGGGCGGCTCGAGGCCTACCCGGTCGCCACGCTGGTGAGCAACGTGCGCAACAACGGCCCCGAGCTGGTGGAGCCGCTGCCGCTGGAGGACCTCGACCCCGACGTCGTCGACGAGGTGGAGGCGCGCCGCGTGCCGGCCGCCGGGGAGGCGTCGTGAGCGGCGTGGAGCGGATCGTCCCGACCCCCCAGGGGGAGGCGCGGCTGGTCACCCACCGGTCGCGGCACCCGGTGGCGACGCTGCTGCTGAGCCACGGGGCGGGCGGCGGGATCGAGGCCCCCGACCTGCAGGCCCTCGCCCACGCGCTGCCCCGCGCCGGGGTGAGCGTGGTGCTGCTCGAGCAGCCGTGGCGGCGGGCCGGCCGTCGGCTCGCCGGTCCGCCGGCGACGCTGGACTCCGCGCTGCAGGCCGCGTCCGACCAGCTGCGGGTCCGCACCCCGCTGGTGGTGGGCGGACGGTCCGCCGGGGCCCGGTCGGCCGCCCGCACCGCCCGCCGGCTGGGCGCCTCGGGGGTGCTGGCCCTCGCCTTCCCGCTGCACCCGCCCGGGCGACCGGAGCGCTCGCGGCTCGACGAGCTGCTCGGGGCCGGCCTGCCCACGCTCGTGGTCCAGGGGGAGCGGGACCCGTTCGGCCGCCCGGAGGAGCTGCCCGACGACCTGCCGCCGACGGTCGACGTGTGCGTGGTGCCGGGCGGGGACCACTCCTTCAAGGTGCCGGCGCGCGGGCCGCTGTCGGCCGAGGAGGCGCTGGCGGTGGTGGTCGAGGCGACGCTGGAGTGGATCGTCCGGGAGGTCGCCGGGAATGGAGCGGGGTAGGGCGACGTTGAACTCCTCGTGCTCGCCATCGTCCCCGAGTCCGAGGCCCCGCTAGTGTGGGACCCGATGACTGACTCCCTCGCCGAAGAGACCGACGCGCAGCGCACCGCGCGCTTCGAGCGCGACGCGCTGCAGCACCTCGACCAGCTGTACTCGGCCGCCATGCGGATGACCCGCAACCCCGCCGACGCCGAGGACCTCGTGCAGGAGACGTTCGCCAAGGCGTTCGCCTCGTTCCACCAGTTCCGGCCGGGGACCAACCTCAAGGCCTGGCTCTACCGGATCCTCACCAACACGTTCATCAACACCTACCGCAAGAAGCAGCGGCAGCCCCAGCAGTCGATGGCCGAGGACGTCGAGGACTGGCAGCTCGCGCGCGCCGAGTCGCACACCTCGAGCGGGCTGAAGTCCGCGGAGACCGAGGCGCTGGAGCACCTCCCCGACTCCCAGGTGAAGGACGCCCTGCAGCGGCTGCCGGAGGAGTTCCGGCTCGCGGTCTACCTCGCCGACGTGGAGGGGTTCCCCTACAAGGAGATCGCCGAGATCATGGAGACGCCGATCGGGACGGTGATGTCCCGGCTGCACCGGGGGCGCCGCCAGCTGCGCGACATGCTCTCCGACTACGTCGCGGAGAACGGCCTGACCTCCGCGGGCCGGGCCGGGAAGGGGAAGGACACATGAGCCACGAGCACGGCGAGGACTGCGCCGACTACCTCGAGCGGATCGTCTACTTCCTCGACAACGAGCTGGACGACGCCGACTGCGCCGCGGTGCAGCAGCACCTCGACGAGTGCGGGCCCTGCCTGAGCCGCTTCGACCTCCAGCGCACCGTGAAGTCCGTCGTTGCCCGGTCCTGCCGGGAGCAGGCCCCCTCGGGGCTGCGCGAGCGCGTGCTCATGCAGATCCGCGAGGTCCAGGTCCGCATCACCGAGGCCTGACCCCGGGCCCGGCGGCCCGAGCAGGGGCCCGCGGCCGGGCCGTGCACGGAGAAGCAGCGAACCCCCGGCCGGGCGGCTGGGGGTTCGTTGTCCTCCACGCCGCGGCGTGGAGCGAGCTGGGTGCGCTCAGGCGTTGGGGCGCTTGCCGTGGTTCGCGCCCTTCTTCTTGCGAGCGCGGCGCTTGCGGCCGGTCTTGCCCATGGTGTCCTCCTGCGGTCGGGTCGGCCCCTCGCTCGACGGAGGGCCGAGGGTCAGTCTCTCAAACCCGGGGCCGGCGGGGAAATCCGGGCCAGGAACCGGTCGGTGTCCACCACCGCCCGGGTGACCTCGCCCGAGCCCACCACCTTGCCGGGACGCCCCTGCTCCACGTGCCTGGCCGAGACCGAGAAGCGGTGCAGGCGACCGTCGACGTAGGTGCTGGTCGCCTCCACCTCGACGACCTGTCCGACGGGGCTCGGGGCCAGGTGCTCGACCTGGACCCGGGTGCCCACGCTGGTCGAGCCCGGCGCCAGGCCCGGCTCGAGGGCGGCGCAGGTCGCCGCCTCGAGCCAGGCCAGGAGCCGCGGCGTGCCCAGCACCGGCAGGGTGCCGCTGCCGACCGCCTCGGCCGTGTCGGCCTCGGTGACGGTGAAGCGCAGGGTCGCCGAGGTGGACATCAGATGCCGAACGTGTTGCGCGGGTAGGCGGCGTCGACGTCGGTGATGACGTTGACCAGGTAGGGCACCCCCGACGCGTAGGCCCGGTCGAGCGCGGGGCCGATCTGCCTCGGGTCCGTGACCGTCTCGCCGGCGCCCCCGAGCGCCTTGACCACCTCGTCGTACCCCGTCCGGTGGCCGAGGTCGGCGGCCACGTCGTAGCCGTAGAGCATCTGCATGGGGCCCTTCTCCAGGCCCCAGGCCGAGTTGTTGCCCATCACCATGACGACCGGGAGGTCGTGGCGGACCAGGGTGTCGACGTCCATCAGCGAGAAGCCGGCCGCGCCGTCGCCGAGCAGCAGCGTGACCTGCGCCGACGGGCGGGCCAGGCGGGCGGCGATGGCGGAGCCGAGCCCGGCGCCCAGACAGCCGTAGGGGCCGGGGTCGAGCCAGCCGCCGGGCCGCTTGGGCTCGACGAACTTGCCCGCGAAGCTGACGAAGTCGCCCCCGTCGCCGATCACCACCGAGTCGTCGGCGAGCCGGGGGACCAGCTCTCCGTAGATCCGCGCGGGGTGGATCGGGTCGGCCTCGGCGGTCAGCAGGGTCCGGTCCCGCTCCGCGGTCGCCGCGACGGTCGCCTGCAGGTCGGAGACCCACGCGGCCCAGTCGGGCCGGGTGCCCGCCCGGTCCAGGGCGGCCGCGATGCCGTCCAGCACCAGAGCCAGGTCGCCGCTCGCCGAGTCGGCGAGCTGGGCGTGGGCCGAGACCTGGCCGGGGGAGTCCGCGACGTGCACGACCTGGGCGGGGGGAGCCCCGTCCTTCCCGCCGAAGACGCCGTACCCGAGCCGGAAGTCGAGGGGCGTGCCGACGACGACGACCAGGTCGGCCGTGCCGAGCGCCTGCCCGCGCGCCTTGGTGACCAGCAGCGGGTGCCCGCCCGGCACCACGCCGCGGCCCATGCCGTTGGTCAGGGTCGGCACGCCGGCGGACTCCACCAGCCGCAGCGCGGCCTCCTCGGCGCCGTCCGCCCAGACGTCGGTGCCCAGCACCAGGACCGGCCGGCTCGCCCGCGCCAGGAGGGCGGCGATCCGGGCCACGGCGTCGGGGTCGGGCTCGACCGGGGCGGCCGGCCCGCCGGCCGGCACGGTGCCGGTGGCCGAGTTGAAGAACTCGTCCATCGGCACGTCGACGAAGACCGGGCCGCGGTGCGAGCTGCCGGCGACGCGGAACGCCTCGTCCATGCCGCCCAGCACGTCGCCCGCGGTCGGGAGGGTGCGGGCCATCTTGGCCACCGGGGCGATGATCGGCGGCTGGTCGAGCTCCTGGAGGGAGCCGGTGCCCCAGCGGTTCTGGGGGGCGCGGCCGCCGACCACGACCATGGGGGAGCCGGCGAACTGGGCCTGGGCGATCGCGCTGATGCCGTTGGTGACGCCGGGCCCCGCGGTGAGCACGGCCAGGCCGGGGACCCGGGTCAGCTTGCCGGTGGCCTCCGCGGCGAAGGCCGCGGTCTGCTCGTGCCGCACGTCGAGGAGGCGCATCGGCGGGTCGGCCTTGACCGCCCCGTCGTACATCGGGAACACGTGCGCGCCCGACAGGGTGAACATGGTCTCGACACCGTGCGCTCGGGCGGCCGCGACGGCCAGCTCGCCGGCGTGGCCGGAGATCGTCTCGTCAGTCATGTGACGCAGGTTACTCGCACGTAGGGCGGAACGCGCGACTGGTCAGGACAGGTCGTGGGCGTTGGTGCTGCGCAGGGCGTCGACCACGACGAGCAGCAGGTCCGACCGCGCGGGGGGCGGCTCGGCCGACAGCAGGAGCTGCAGGTGGAGGGCGCGGAGGAACGCCTGGCAGGCGGCCGAGCGCGCGTAGGGGTCCTCGTCGGGCCCGGCCCCGTGCAGGAGGGCGTGCGGCGAGGCGTGCACCGCGATCCGGGCGATCCACGGCTCGAGCACCCGGACGGGGACCAGGTCGCGGCGCAGCACCGCCATCGTGGCGCGGGCCAGACGGTCGGGCCCGCCGTCGGAGGTGGGTGTGCGGGTCGCGACCAGCCGGTCGGCCACCACGTCGAGGAGGACGGTCTGCTCGGGCACGTCGAGGTGGGGCGACCCGGCCAGCGCCGCCAACGCGTCGGCGCCGTGGGCGACCGCGCGGGCCCACCCGTGCCCGGGCACCCAGCCGCGCAGGTCGCGCTCCCTGACCAGCCAGGCCGCGACCCGGTCGCCCCAGCGCAGGACCTGGTCGGCCGGCAGCAGGCGCTCGGTGGTGTCGCGGGCCAGGACGTCGGCCAGGACCCGCACCGACCAGCTGCGACGGAAGACCGAGTCCGTCCCCTGCTCCCCGAGGCCGACCTCCAGCCCCGTCGCCATGCCGTCGCCGAGCCCGGCGAGGAGGTCGTCGTAGACGCCGCGGCGCAGCCAGGTGGTGAGCGCCGGGTAGGCGATCCCGTCGCGCTGCTCGGCGTCGGGGGAGCCCAGCATCGTGGTGAGCTCGGCGGTCAGGTCGTCCAGCGGCCGGTCGGTCGGCACCCCGAGGCCGTCCCGGACGACCGCGCGCCAGTACGCCCTCGTCGTCCCGCTCGACATCCCGCTCGACACCCCGACGGCACCCCCCTCGCACGGACCATCCTGCCAGCGGTGCCCCACCGGCGGTCCGGGCGGGTGGCGGGCGGCCGGGGCGGGCCCGGCGTGGGCCTAGGGTGGCGAGGTGCCCTCGCTGACCGAACTGGTGCGTGCCCACACCGACCTCGACGCCGACGACGTGGGCTGGCTGTCGCTGCTGATGGCCGACTGGCAGATCATCGCCGACCTCTCCTTCGCCGACCTGGTGCTGTGGCTGCCCGACCGGGAGGGGCGCGGGTTCTGGGCCGGGGGGCAGATGCGGCCCACCACCGGGCCGACGGCGCTCGTGGACGACGTGGTCGGCACCTTCGTCCCCGCGGGACGCCGGCGGATGCTGGACGAGGCCCTGGCCCAGGGCCGGTTGGTCCGCGAGGGCGACCCGGAGTGGCGCGACGACGTCCCGGTGCGGGTCGAGACGATCCCGGTCCGCCGGGCCGGGCGGGTGATCGCGGTGATCGCCCGCAACACCAACCTGCTGGGCGTCCGCACCCCGAGCCGCCTGGAGCTGGCCTACCTCGAGACCGCCTCCGACCTCACGCAGATGATCGCCCAGGGTCACTTCCCCCACACGGGGCAGCGCAGCGACGACGTCGACGCACCCCGCGTGGGCGACGGCTTCCTGAGGGTCGACGCCGCCGGGCGGGTGGTCTACGCCAGCCCCAACGCGCTCTCGGTCTACCGCCGGCTCGGCCTGACCGGCGACCTCGCAGGGGTGGTCCTGGCCGACCTGACCCGCAGCCTGGTGCCGCCCCGTCGCCGACCCGACGAGGAGACGCTGAGCGCCGTGCTCGGCGGCCGGGCGCACCGGGACACGGAGGTCGTCACCGACGACGTCTCGGTCGTCGTCAGGTCGGTGCCGCTGCGCCGGCGCGGGCAGCACATCGGGGCCCTGGTGCTGTTGCGCGACGTCACGGCCCTGCGGCGGCGCGAGCGCGAGCTGGTCACCAAGGACGCGACGATCCGGGAGATCCACCACCGGGTGAAGAACAACCTGCAGACCGTGGCGGCCCTGCTCCGGCTCCAGGCGCGGCGGATCGGCCAGCCCGAGGCGCGCCAGGCCCTGGAGGAGGCGGTACGCCGGGTGGGCTCGATCGCGATCGTCCACGAGACGCTCAGCCAGACGGTCGAGGAGGACGTCGACTTCGACGAGATCGCGGACCGGCTGGGCCGCATGGTGACCGACGTGAGCCTCGCCGGCGAGCGGGTGCGGGTGAGGCGGGTCGGTTCCTTCGGACGCCTGGACTCCGAGCAGGCGACGCCGCTCGCCATGGTGCTCACCGAGGTGCTGCAGAACGCCGTGGAGCACGGCTTCGGCGAGGAGGCCGACGGGGCCGATGGCTCGATCGTCGTGGAGGCCCGCGCCGGCGCCGGCCGGCTCCACCTGGTCGTCACCGACGACGGCGTGGGCCTGCCCCCCGACTTCGACCTGGACGTCTCGACCAACCTCGGCCTGTCGATCGTGCGGACCCTCGTGGAGTCCGAGCTCGGCGGGCGGCTCTCCTTGGGCCCCGGCCCGACGGGGGGCACCCGGGTGGCGGTGGAGGTCCCGCTCGACCAGGTGGGCGGGGCCTGACGCGTGCGGCCGGGGTCAGGCCGTGCGGACCCGGGCCCGCGCGTTGCGTCGCTTCAGGGCGCGGCGCTCGTCCTCGCTGAGCCCACCCCAGACGCCGTGGTCCTGGCCGGCCTCGAGGGCCCACGCCAGGCAGGGCTCGCGGACCTCGCACCGACGGCACACCTGCTTGGCCTCCTCGATCTGGAGGATCGCCGGGCCCGTGTTGCCGATCGGGAAGAACAGCTCGGGGTCCTCGTCGAGACAGGCAGAGCGGTGGCGCCAATCCATGGCTGAGGGTTCCTCGTTCCTGGGGTCGGGTGGCGACGGGCCACGGCGGGCGGTCGCGGGCAGAGAGCGGGGCGGTGTCGCACGACTGGGAACGCCGTGACAAGCGCGTCACCAAGACTCGCAAGAGATCTGCCCGCGCACAACCCCTTCGGGGCGTCACATCGGTCACAACTACAGTGAAGAGAGTGAAGATCTCCCTCCCGGTGCCCGTCCCCCTGGCCCTCGCCCTGCTCCTGGTCGTCGTCGAGGCCGCGGTGATGGGCGTGCTGGCGGTGCTGGAGCTGTTCTCGCTCGACGGGGACCGGCTGGCGATGGGCCTCACCACGACGCTGTTCTTCGCCGGGTACGCCGTCGCCCTGCTCGCGTGCGCCCGCGCCACGTGGCGCCGGGAGACGTGGGGCCGGAGCCCGCTCGTGCTGGCGCAGCTGATCCAGCTCGGGGTGGCGTGGAGCTGGTTCGGCGGGAACCCGGAGCTGTCGACCGTGCTCGCCGTCGTGGCCGCGGCCGTGCTGGCCGGGATCTTCGCGCCAGCCAGCCTGCGGGCGCTGGAGCCCTCGGACGAGCACGCCTGAGACCGCCCGAGCCGGGTGCCCGGTCCTGCGTGCCGGGCCCTGCGTGCCGGGTCCTGCGTGCCGGTCCTGAGGGCCTAGTCCTGCTCGAGGGAGGAACGCAGCTGGTCCAGGGTCCGGTTGAGCAGGCGGGAGACGTGCATCTGCGAGACGCCGATCTCGCTGGCGATCTGCGACTGGGTCATGTTGCGGAAGAAGCGGAGCAGCAGGATCTTCTTCTCCCGGGCGCCGAGGCCGGCGAGCAGCGGCTTGATGGACTCGCGGATCTCCACGTGCTCGAGGTTGGTGTCGTCGGAGCCGAGGGCGTCGAGGATCGAGGGGCTGCTCTCGTCGTGCTCGTCGCCCGCGTCCAGCGAGAGGGTGGAGTAGGCGTTCGACGACTCGATGCCCTCGACGATCTCCTCGACGGTGCACCCGATGGCGTCCGCCAGCTCGCGCGGGGTGGGGGAGCGGCCGAGCGACTGGCTCAGCTCGGCGGTGGTCGTGCCGATCTGCATCCGCAGCTCCTGGAGCCGGCGGGGCACCCGGATCGCCCAGCCCTTGTCCCGGAAGTGGCGCTTGATCTCCCCGATGATCGTGGGCGTGGCGTAGGTCGAGAACTCGACCCCGCGGTCGGTCTCGAAGCGGTCGACGGCCTTGATCAGGCCGATCGTGCCGACCTGGACGAGGTCCTCGTACGGCTCGCCGCGGTTGCGGAAGCGTCGGGCGCAGTGCTCGACGAGCGCCAGGTGGAGGTGGACGAGGTCGTCGCGGGCGCCGGCCGCCTCGGGCGACTGGTCGTCGGCGCCGTGCAGCCGGGCGAAGAGCTCCGCGCTGCGTCGACGGGTCGCGTCGAGCGCGTCGGGTGCTGCCTCGTCGGAGTCCCCCTTCTCCTCGGCCATCTCAGAGGTCGGGCTCGCCCACGCTCGAGGCCATCGAGAGCCGCACCGTCAGCTGGCCGTCGTCGGAGTAGACCTCGGTCTCGCCGGCCAGGGTGCTGAGCACCTGCCAGGCGAAGGAGTCGGTGTCGGACTCCGGGGGGTGCGACGACTGGACCGAGATCTCGATCGCCATCGCGTGCGGGTCGAGGAAGAACCGGCAGGTGAGGTCGGAGTCGGGGTCGGCCTCGGGCAGGACCATGGCGCTGGCCTCGCCGATCGCGATGCGGAGGTCCTCGATGTCGTCCAGGGTGAAGTCGAGTCGCGCGGCGAGGCCGGCGGTGGTCGTGCGCAGCACGGAGGCGTAGGCGCCGTCGGCGGGGAGGCGGAGCTCGACCTCGGCCTTGCGAGCGGTGCTGCTGTCACTCATCGTCGTGTCTCTCGTCCTGATCCGTCGAACCGTGCCCAGACCCTAGTGGGGCGCCCGTCCCTCGGACGAAGCGCCCCACCGGGTGTCCAGACCGGTCAGGCCTTCTTGGTCTCCCAGAAGATGTCGGCGATCTCGTCGATCTTCGCGAGCAGCTCGTCGGCCTTGGCGGCGTCGAGCTCGCCCTTGGTGCCGGCGGCGCCGGCCAGCTTGGTGGCCTCGTTGACGAGGGTGTGGAGCTGGGGGTACTTCTCGAAGTGCGGGGGCTTGAAGTAGTCGGTCCACAGCACCCACAGGTGGTGCTTGACGAGCTCGGAACGCTGCTCCTTGATGAGGATGGCGCGGGTGCGGAAGTCGGGGTCGTCGTTGTCGGCGACCTTGGCGATGAGCGCCTTGATCGACTCCGCCTCGATGCGGGCCTGCGCGGGGTCGTAGACACCGCAGGGCAGGTCGCAGTGGGCGGACGCGTCCACGGTGGGGGCGATGAAGCGGGAGAGCATCAGACGTTCCTCTCGGTTCGTGCAGCGTGTGGTGCAGCCGTCTTGGTCGACTGCGACACTACTCCGCGTGAGCGGCACCGGTCAGGGGGGAGGTACCCCGTCCGCAAGGAGCCATGCGGTCGGGCTGGCCCGGGTGCGCGGCGGCTCGATGGAGCCGGTGCTGCGTCCCGGCGACCGGGTCCTGGTCCGCTACGGCGTCCCGCCCCGGGCCGGCGACCTCGTCCTGGCCACCCTGGCCGACGGGACGCTGGCCGTGAAGCGGGCCGACTCGCGCCGGGCCCTGCGGGACGGGTCGCCGGGGTGGTGGCTGCTCAGCGAGGACCAGGAGGTGGGGGTCGACTCCCGGCACCGGGGCCCGGTCCCCGAGGCCGCCGTCCACGGCGTCGTCCGGGCCCGCGTCTGGCCGCGGCCGCGGCTCTTCGGACGCCGTCGTCGGCCCGCGGAGGGGGCGTGGAAGAATCGGCGGCATGGTTGACGCACCGAATCCGGCCCACCCGTTCCTCGGCGATCCGGTGTTCGACCTCCACGTAGGCGGCAAGCTCGAGACCGTCTCCACGGTCGAGCTCGACGGCCCCGACGCCCTGTCCCTGGCCTACACCCCCGGGGTGGCCCGCGTCTGCGAGGCGATCGCCGAGGACCCCTCGATGACCCAGCACTACACGTGGGTCCCCAACACCGTCGCGGTCGTCACCGACGGCACCGCCGTCCTGGGCCTGGGCGACATCGGCCCCGCCGCGGCGATGCCCGTGATGGAGGGCAAGGCCGTGCTCTTCAAGCAGTTCGGCGGCGTGGACGCCGTCCCGATCTGCCTGGCCACCACCGACGTCGAGGAGATCATCGAGACCGTCGCGCGGCTCGCGCCGAGCTTCGGCGGGATCAACCTCGAGGACATCTCCGCCCCGCGCTGCTTCGAGATCGAGGACCGGCTCAAGGAGCTGCTCGACATCCCCGTCTTCCACGACGACCAGCACGGGACGGCCGTGGTCGCCCTCGCCTCCCTCAAGAACGCGCTGCGCCTGACCGGGCGGACCCCGCAGGGGACGCGGGTCGTGATCTCCGGGGCCGGCGCGGCGGGCGTCGCGGTGGCCCGGATCCTCCTCGAGGCGGGGATCGAGGACCTCGCCATCGTCGACCGGCAGGGGGTGCTCAACTCCGAGCGCGCCGACCTGACCCCGGTCAAGGCCGCGCTCGCCCGCGACACCGCCGACCGGTTCGGGCGCAGCGGCAGCCTCGCTCAGGTGATGCAGGGCGCCGACGTCTACATCGGCGTCTCCGGCGGCACGGTCCCGGAGGAGGTCGTGGCCACGATGGCCGACGACGCCATCATCTTCGGGCTCGCCAACCCGCACCCCGAGGTCCACCCCGACGTCGCCCACCGCCACGCGCGGGTCGTGGCCACCGGGCGCTCCGACTTCCCCAACCAGATCAACAACGTGCTCGCCTTCCCGGGCATCTTCCGCGGCGCGTTCGACGTGCACGCCACGGCGATCACCGAGGGCATGAAGCTGGCGGCGGCGGACGCCCTCGCCGACCTGGTCGGCGACGACCTGGCGCCCGACCTGGTGATCCCCTCGCCGTTCGACCCCCGGGTCGGGCCCGCGGTGCGGGCCGCGGTCGCCGAGGCGGCCCGGCGCGACGGCGTCGCCCGACGCTGACCGGGGTGCCCCGTCTGCCCCGTGGGCTGGCGACGGGGTGCGGGTGAGCGCGGGTTAACCTCGGGGACATGTTCGCCGTCTACGCCAGCTCGTTCGCCCCGCGCGACTCCGCCGACCCGCTCGCCGGCCTCGTCGTGGGGGAGCGGCCCGACCCCGTCGCCCCCGAGGGGTGGACCACGGTGACCGTCAAGGCGGCGTCGCTGAACCACCACGACCTCTGGTCGCTGCAGGGCGTGGGGCTGCGCGAGGAGGCGCTGCCGATGATCCTGGGCTGCGACGCGGCCGGCCTCGACGAGGACGGCAACGAGGTCGTGGTGCACGCCGTCATCAGCGACCCCGACTGGGCGGGCGACGAGACGCTGGACCCGCGCCGGTCGCTGCTCTCGGAGCGCCACCAGGGCACCTTCGCCGACAAGGTCGTGGTGCCGCGGCGCAACGTCGTGCCCAAGCCCGAGTCGCTGTCGTTCGCGGAGGCCGCCTGCCTGCCCACCGCCTGGCTCACGGCGTACCGGATGCTCTTCACCCAGGGCGACCTCAAGGCCGGCGACTCGGTGCTGGTGCAGGGTGCCGGCGGTGGCGTGGCCACGGCCCTCATCATCCTGGCGCGCGCGGCCGGCCTCCGGGTCCTGGCGACGTCCCGCGACGAGGCGAAGCGCGCCCGCGCCCTGGAGATCGGGGCGCACGAGGTCTTCGAGTCGGGTGCCCGGCTGCCCGCCAAGGTCGACGCCGTCATGGAGACGGTCGGCCGGGCCACCTGGTCGCACTCCGTCCGGGCGCTGCGCCCGGGCGGCCGGATCGTGATCAGCGGCACCACGAGCGGGCCGCAGCTGGACGACGCCGAGCTGACCCGCATCTTCTTCCTGCAGCTGCAGGTGATCGGCTCCACGATGGGCACGAGGGCCGAGCTCGCCTCGCTCGTGCAGATGCTGGACGCGACCGGCACCAGGCCGCTCGTCGACCGGACCGTCCCGATGGAGGACGCCCGGGACGCGTTCGAGGCGATGCGCCGGGGCGACCTCTTCGGCAAGGTCGTGCTGACGCGATGACGGCTCCGCGCACCCACCTCGTCACCGGTGCGGGCTCGGGCATCGGCCGGGCGCTCGCCCGGCGGCTGGCCGCGCGCGGGGACCGGCTCGTCCTCCTGGCCCGCACCCACTCGCGCGCCGACGAGATCCAGGCCGACCTGCCCGGGCACGCCTGCCACGTGGTGGACCTGGCGCAGCCCGACGCCGTCGTGACCGCCGGGACGCTGCTGGCGGAGACCGAGCGGTTCGACTCGGTCGTCCACTGCGCCGGGGTGGTCCACCTCGGCCCCGTCGCCACGCTCAACCACGACGCCTGGCAGGAGCAGATCCAGGTCAACCTGACGGCCCCCGCCCGGTTGACCCGCGCGGTCCTGCCCGCCCTGCGCGCGGCCCGGGGGACCCTCGTGCTGGTCAACTCCACCGCGATCATGTCGGCCAACCCCGGCTGGTCGGCGTACGCCGCCTCCAAGGCCGGGCTGCGCGCCTTCGCCGACGCCGTGCGCGCCGAGGAGGCCGAGCACGGCGTCCGCGTCACCTCCGTCTACCCCAGCCGGACCGCCACCCCCATGCAGGCGCGCGTGCACCGTCAGGAGGGCAGGGCCTACGACGAGGGAGTCTTCGTCAGCCCCGAGTCGGTCGCCGAGACCATCTGCCACGTGATCGACCTCCCGGCCGACTCGACCATCCCGGACCTCACCGTCCGCACCGCGCCGCGCCCGTCGGCCTGACCGCACGCCCGAGGGCGTCCCCCTCGGGGCGCGCTCCCAAGGAAACAGAGAGACACCGTGAGCCAACTGCACCCCGCCCTCCAGCCCGTCTACGCCGAGGTCCTGCACCGCAACCAGGGCGAGCTGGAGTTCCACCAGGCCGTCCACGAGGTGCTCGAGAGCCTCAGCCCGGTGGTCGAGAAGCGCCCCGAGTACGTCGAGGCCTCGATCATCGAGCGGATCTGCGAGCCCGAGCGGCAGATCATCTTCCGGGTGCCGTGGGTCGACGACCAGGGCACGGTCCGGATCAACCGCGGCTTCCGCGTGGAGTTCAACTCCGCCCTCGGTCCCTACAAGGGCGGGCTCCGCTTCCACCCGAGCGTCTACCTCGGGATCGTGAAGTTCCTCGGCTTCGAGCAGATCTTCAAGAACGCCCTCACGGGGATGCCGATCGGCGGCGGCAAGGGTGGCTCCGACTTCGACCCCAAGGGTCGCTCGGAGGGCGAGATCATGCGCTTCTGCCAGTCCTTCATGACCGAGCTCTACCGTCACCTGGGCGAGTACACCGACGTCCCTGCCGGTGACACGGGCGTGGGGGGCCGGGAGATCGGCTACCTCTTCGGCCAGTACAAGCGGATCACCAACCGCTACGAGTCCGGCGTGCTGACGGGCAAGGGGATCACCTGGGGCGGCTCGCGGGCGCGCACCGAGGCGACCGGCTATGGCACCGTCTTCTTCGTCGACGAGATGCTGCGGGCCCGCGGCTCCTCCTTCGACGGCAAGCGCGTGGTCGTCTCCGGCTCCGGCAACGTCGCGATCTACGCCGTGCAGAAGGTTCACCAGCTCGGCGGCACCGTCGTCGCGGTCTCCGACTCCGGCGGCTACGTCGTCGACGAGGCGGGCATCGACCTCGACCTGCTGCGCGAGGTCAAGGAGGTGCGACGCGAGCGGGTCAGCGAGTACGCCGAGCTGCGCGGCAACGGCGCCCGGCACATCGCCGGTGGCTCCATCTGGGACGTGCCGTGCGACGTCGCCCTGCCCTGCGCGACCCAGAACGAGCTCCCGGAGGAGGCCGCCCGCACGCTCGTGGCGAACGGCGTCCAGGTCGTCGCGGAGGGCGCCAACATGCCCACGACGCCGGGCGCCGTGGCGCTGCTGCGCCAGGCCGGCGTGCTCTTCGCCCCCGGCAAGGCCGCCAACGCCGGCGGTGTGGCCACGAGCGCGCTGGAGATGCAGCAGAACGCCTCCCGCGACCGGTGGACCTTCGAGCACACCGAGGAGCGGCTGGCCGACATCATGGCCGGCATCCACCTCCAGTGCGTCACCACCGCCGACGAGTACGGCGTCCCGGGGGACTACGTGGCCGGGGCCAACATCTCCGGCTTCTGCCAGGTCGCCGACGCGATGCTGGCGATGGGCGTCATCTGACCCCGGTGAACCCACCAGCCGTCACTCGAAGGTGACGGCGAAGTCCCGGAGCCGGAACGACAGGAACGGGTGCCGGCCGGCGAGCCAGCCGAGGGGGCCCCGCGCGTCGAACGACCAGTGCGCCAGGGCGGGGAGGCCACGGGCGCTGCCCTGCACGGTGGCCACGCGGGTGCCTGCTGCCAGGGTCGGCTGCCGGGTGCTGCCCCGCAGCGGTCCGCGCAGCGCGAGCGCCGAGGTGTCGAGGAACTCGGCCGTCGCCAGCGGCTGGCCGCCGCCGTCGGCGGCGCTCCAGAAGGTCCGGTCGACCAGGCCGAGCCCGCCGGGGGCGTGGGTGAAGGTCGCCATCTCCTTCGGCAGGTCCCAGAGCGCGCGCCCGCCCTCCCGCGAGGTCTCCGAGTCCACCCAGAGGTCCCGGACCCGCAGGGCCAGCCCGCCCTCGTCGGCCCGCCGGGCGACGAGCAGCTCGGAGTAGTCGAGCGTCCCGCCGGGCCGGTACTCCACGAAGGCGACCGCGAAGACGCCCGCCCGCTCCCCGGGGGGCTCGGCTCGGAAGAGCGAGCCCCACAGGTGGCCGCGCAGGTGCCAGGGGGGTGACGGGAACGCCATCCGGCTCTCCTCCAGTCGTCGGAGCGGTGCTCCGGTCAGTCCTCGGGGTCGTCCTCGCGGGCCAGCCAGGTGGCGAACCGCTCCACCGCCGTCTCGAACTCGGGGTGCACGTCGGTGAACTGCTGCAGCCGGTCGGCGACCCACGCCAGGGTGACCTCCTCGTCACCCCGGCGTCGCTCGAGCTCCTCGATCCCGCGGTCGGTGAAGTACATCGCCGGGGCCGCTCAGTAGTCGGTCGCCCGGGCCGAGGCCGGGGCGAACGCCTCCGCCAGGAGGCCCTTCTGCTCCTCGGTGTGGCGCTTCAGCGTGCCCACCGACGGCGAGGCGGACGCCGGGCGGGTGACCGGCTGCACCTCGACCCCCAGCTCGGACCACACGTTGAGCGCGTAGTGCGGCCACGGGCCCATGTTGCGCGGCTCGTCCTGCACCCAGCGGACCGTCTTGAGGTGGGGGTAGCGCGAGAGCTCCGCCCGGATCTCCTCGACCGGCCGCGGGTAGAGCTGCTCCACCCGGCCGATCGCGAACTTCCCGCCGTCCTCCCGCTTGCGCCGCTCCACCACGAGATCCCAGGTGATCCGGCCCGAGCACAGCAGCAGCGTCTCGACCTGCGAGGCGTCGACCTCGTCGTCGCCGATGAACGGCCGGAAGGTGCCCTCGGTGAAGTCGCTCGGCTGGGACGCCGCCTCCTTGCGCTTGAGCATCGACTTGGGCGTGAAGACGACCAGGGGACGGTGCTCCTCGCCGAGGGAGTGGCGGCGCAGCAGGTGGAAGTGGGAGGCCGGGGTGGAGGGCTGGGCCACCACCATCGCGTCCTCGGCGCACATGGTGAGGAAGCGCTCGATCCGGGCCGAGGAGTGGTCCGGGCCCTGGCCCTCGTAGCCGTGGGGGAGCAGGAGCACGACGCCCGACTGCTGCTGCCACTTGGTCTCGCCCGCGGAGATGAACTCGTCGATCACCGTCTGCGCGCCGTTGACGAAGTCGCCGAACTGCGCCTCCCAGAGGACCAGCGCGTCGGGGCGGGCCACCGAGTAGCCGTACTCGAAGCCGAGCGCGGCGTACTCCGACAGCAGCGAGTCGTAGACGTAGAACTTCGCCTGGTCCTCGCTGAGGTTGGTCAGCGGGGTCCACTCGTCGGCGTTCTTGCGGTCGATGATCGTGGCGAACCGCTGGACGAACGTGCCGCGACGCGAGTCCTGGCCGGCCAGCCGCACCGGGCGGCCGTCCATGAGCAGGGAGCCGAACGCGAGGATCTCGCCGGTGCCCCAGTCGATCGGGCCGTCGGTGATCGCCGCCGCCCGGCGCTGCAGCTGGGGCATCACCTTCGGGTGGACGGTGAACCCCTCGGGGGGCGTGATGTAGGCGTCGGAGATCCGCTTGAGGACCTCGGCGCTGATCGCGGTCGAGCGCGTCCCGGCCGACTTCTCGGGGTAGTCGGGCACGGTCGTCCACTCGGACGGCTGCGCCGTCGCCTCGCGGACCTCCGTGAAGACGCGCTCCAGCTGCTGCTGGTAGTCGCGCAGGACCTGCTCGGCCTCCTCCAGCGTGATGTCGCCGCGGCCGATCAGGGACTCGGTGTAGAGCTTGCGCACCGACCGCTTCTGCTCGATCAGGTCGTACATCAGCGGCTGGGTGTACGACGGGTCGTCGCCCTCGTTGTGCCCGCGCCGGCGGTAGCAGACCAGGTCGATGACGACGTCCTTGTTGAACGCCTGGCGGTACTCGAAGGCCAGCCGGGCGACCCGGATGCAGGCCTCGGGGTCGTCGCCGTTGACGTGGAAGATCGGCGCCTGCACCATCCGGGCCACGTCGGTCGCGTAGAGCGAGGAGCGCGACGAGCCGGGGGAGGTGGTGAAGCCGACCTGGTTGTTGACGACCACGTGCACGGTGCCACCGGTGCGGTAGCCGCGCAGCTGGGAGAGGTTGAGCGTCTCCGCCACCACGCCCTGGCCGGCGAAGGCCGCGTCGCCGTGGATCAGCAGCGGGAGCACGGGGTACTCCGCGCCGCGGTCCAGCACGTCCTGCTTGGCGCGCGCGATGCCCTCCAGCACCGGGTCGACCGCCTCGAGGTGCGACGGGTTGGCCGCCACCGACACCTTGACGGTGTCGCCGCGACCCGAGACGAACTCGCCCTCGGCGCCGAGGTGGTACTTCACGTCGCCGGAGCCCTGGACCGTGCGCGGGTCGATGTTGCCCTCGAACTCGCGGAAGATCTGGGAGTAGCTCTTGCCGACGATGTTGGCCAGCACGTTGAGGCGGCCGCGGTGCGCCATGCCGATGGTGACCTCGTCGAGGCCGGCCTCGGCGGCAGCCTCGCACACCTCGTCGACCAGCGGGATGGTGGTCTCGCCACCCTCGAGGGAGAAGCGCTTCTGGCCGACGAACTTGGTCTGCAGGAAGGTCTCGAACGCCTCGGCCTGGTTGAGCTTGAGCAGGATCCGCAGCTGCTCCTCGCGGGGCGTCTTGGTGTGCGGCTGCTCCACGCGCTGCTGGATCCAGCGGCGCTGCTCCGGGTCCATGATGTGCATGTACTCGATGCCGATGGTGCGGCAGTAGGAGTCGCGCAGGATCCCGAGGATGTCGCGCAGCTTCATGAAGCGCCGGCCCTCGCCACCGAACGAGCCGGTGGCGAACTCGCGGTCGAGGTCCCACAGCGTCAGCCCGTGGGACTCGATCTGCAGGTCGGGGTGCGAGCGCTGGCGGTACTCCAGCGGGTCGGTGTCGGCCATCATGTGGCCGCGCACGCGGTAGGCGTGGATCAGCTCGAGGATCCTGGCCTGCTTGCTGATGTCCTCGTCGTGGCTGGTGGCGATGTCCGCGGACCAGCGCACGGGCTCGTAGGGGATCCGCAACGAGCGGAAGATCTCGTCGTAGAAGCCGTCCTCGCCCAGCAGCAGCGCGTGCAGCCGCTTGAGGAACTCGCCCGACTGCGCGCCCTGGATCACCCGGTGGTCGTAGGTCGACGTCAGCGTCATGACCTTGCTGATGGCGTTGCGCGCGATCGCCTCGGCCGACGCGCCCTGCCACTCTGCGGGGTACTCCATCGCGCCGACGCCGATGATCGCGCCCTGGCCCTTCATCAGCCGCGGCACCGAGTGCACCGTGCCGATGCCGCCCGGGTTGGTCAGCGAGATGGTGGTGCCCTGGAAGTCCGCCACGCCGAGCTTGCCGTCGCGGGCCTTGCGGACGATCTCCTCGTACGCCGTCCAGAAGCCCGCGAAGTCCATCGTCTCGGCGGCCTTGATCGACGGCACGAGCAGCTGGCGGCTGCCGTCCTTCTTCGGGACGTCGATGGCCAGGCCGAGGTTCACGTGCGCCGGGGTGATCAGGTTGGGCTTGCCGTCGACCACGTCGTAGCCGACGTTCATCTCGGGCATGGCCTTGACCGCCTGCACCATGGCGTAGCCGATGAGGTGGGTGAAGGAGACCTTGCCGCCGCGGGCGCGGGCGAGGTGGTTGTTGATGACCGTGCGGTTGTCCCACAGCAGCTTGACCGGCACCGAGCGCACGGAGGTGGCCGTGGGCACGGTGAGCGAGACGTCCATGTTCTGCGCGGTGCGCGCCGGGGCGCCGCGGAGCACGGTGTAGGTGGGCTCGTCGCTGGCCTCGGCCGGCGCCGAGGGGCGCGCGTCCTTGGCGACCGGCTCGGCGGTGCCCGCGGCGGGCTCGGCCGCGGCGGCGGCGGGGCGGGGCTTCGCCTTCGGCGTGGGGGTGCTCTGCTCGGCCTTCGGCTGCGGGGCCTGCTCCTGCTTCGCTGCGGGCTGCGACGTGGCCGACTGCGCCTGCGGCTGGGACTGCGGCTGCGACTGGGCCGGAGCGGCGACCTTCGCCGGGGCCGGGGTGGCGGCCTTCGCGGGCGCCTGCTCGGCGCCGTTGGCGCCGGATCCGCCGCCGTGCTCCTTGAAGTAGTCGACCCACGCGGGGCCGACGCTGGCCGGGTCCTTCTGGTACTGCTCGTACATCTCCTCGACCAGCCACTCGTTGGCGCCGAAGCCGGCGTCCGCGGAGGAGCTGGAGGGCTGGTCAGGGGTGGGGGACTGCGGCACGGCTTGGTTCGCCTCTTCCGGGTCAGCGCGCGGTTATGGGATGAGTCGCCGTCAAGGCTAGACCCCCCGCTCCACAAATGCAGTGGCAAGGGTGGTCTTTGGGGCAGGGTGTCCCCGACGCCGTACCCGTCCCCCCGCCGGAGAACCCCTGCCGTGGCCCGTCCCGTCCCTCGTCCTGCTCGTCCCGCCGCCCGCGCGCTGCTCGTGCCGACCCTCGCGACCGCCCTGCTGCTGGGCGCCTGCTCCGGCGACCCGGGGGAGCCGGCCGGCGACCCGCCGGAGGTCGCCGCGTCGTCCCCCGGCCCCGACCCGGCCGGCTCCGCCGAGCCCGCGCCGGTGCCCACCAGGCACCTCGTCGGCCAGGTCGTCGGACGGCTTCCCGCGCCCGCGCGCAAGCGGCTCGTCCGACGGGTCGGCCTCGTCGTCGACGGCTGGCTGGACGCCGGCTTCACCGACGGACCGTTCCCGCGCGAGGTGACGGGGGCGTGGTCCGGCTTCACCCCGGGGGCGGCCCGACGGGCCCGCGCCGACCGGGGACTCACGACGCTCGGCGACCTCGCCGGACGGATCGACGGGGTGCGGGTGACCAAGCGGGCGGTCCGCTACGTCGTGCTGGCGCCCGACGGCCGGGCGGTGGGGGCGACGGCCAGGCTCACCCTCGACCTGCACACCTCCGGCGAGGTGGAGCGCAAGGTCCGGCTCCGGGGCCGGCTGCTGCTCACGCCCGTGCGCACCCGAGGGGGCACCCGGTGGCGGATCTTCGGCCACGACCTGACCCGGGAGCGGACATGAGGTGGCCCGCCAGGAGGTGGCGCGTCCTGCGCCCCCTCGTCCTCGGCGTCGTCCTCGCCGTCCTCGGGCTGGTCGTGCCCGACGCGTCCGTCGCGCCCACCCGGCTCGAGCTGGTGGAGGTGCGCCGCTCCCAGGGCGTCGACCTGAGTCCCGAGGTCACCTGGATCCTCGCGCTCGGCTCGGACGCGCGTCCCGGCCAGGAGATGACGCGCACCCGCGCCGACGCGATCCAGCTGGTCGGGATCAACACCCGCACCGGAGCCGCCGCGGCGATCGGCGTGCCGCGCGACGCGTGGGTGCCGGTCCCCGGCCACGGCCGGACCCGGGTCAACGCCGGGCTGGTGCACGGCGGCCCGCAGCTGATGGCGCGGACCGTGCAGGGGCTGACGGGGGTCGAGCCCGACTACGTCATGGTCACCCGGTTCCCGTTCTTCGAGCAGATGGTCGACGACATCGGGGGGATCACGGTGCACAACCCGCGCCGGTTCGCCGACCCCGACCTGAAGCGCGAGGGCTTCGCGCGCGGCCGGATCCGGCTCGGCGGCTACGACGCGATGGCGTTCAGCCGGATCCGCAAGGGGCTCCCCGACGGGGACTTCGGACGCTCCGCCAACCAGCAGCGCACCCTGCGCGGCATCCACGCGCGGATCGTGCAGGCCAAGGACCGGCCCGGCTTCCTCGAGCGGGGCGTGATGACCGTGCTGCGGCACACCCGCACCGACGCCTCGCCGGCCGAGCTCTTCCGGATCGCCCAGGCGGTCGCCGCGGTGCGCCCCCGGGCGGTGACCACCTGCGTGGTGCCGGGCCGGCTCGGCTTCGCGGGCTCGGCCAGCGTCGTCTTCCCCGACGTCGCCACGGCGCGGCGCTGGGGCGCCGACGCCCGGCGGGACGCCACGCTGCGCTGCTGAGCGGGGCGTTCGGCACCGGGTCCCGGGACGCGACGAGGCCCCGACCGCGTGCGGTCGGGGCCTCGTCGTGCTGCGCCTCCGGCAGGATTCGAACCTGCGGCACCTGGTACCGGAAACCAGTGCTCTATCCCCTGAGCTACGGAGGCAGTGCGTCGGGACGACGCGAGCAGGGAGACTACCTGTCGAACCTGCCGGAGTGGAAACCGGGACCCGCGGATAGGCTTGACGGGTGACCCCGGACCAGCTCTCCACGACCATCGTCAGCGCCCTCGAGTCCCTCGTGGCCGAGGGCGCGGTGACGTTGCCCGACGGCGTCCCGGGGTCGGTCACGGTCGAGCGCCCCCGGCAGCAGGGGCACGGCGACTACGCCACCAACGTCGCGCTGCAGCTGGGCAAGAAGGCCGGGACCAACCCCCGCGCCCTGGGCGAGCTGCTGGCCGCCCGGCTGCGCGAGGCCGACGGAGTGGGCGCCGTCGAGGTGGCGGGCCCGGGCTTCCTCAACATCACCGTGGAGGCCGGCGCCCAGGGCCGCGTCGCGGCCGACGTGGTCGCGGCCGGGGCGTCGTACGGCACCACCCGGACGCTCGCCGGCCAGCGGATCAACGTGGAGTTCATCTCCGCCAACCCGACCGGTCCCCTCCACCTCGGGCACACCCGATGGGCGGTGCTCGGCGACGCCATCGGCCGGGTGCTCCAGGCCGCCGGGGCGGATGTCACCCGCGAGTTCTACGTCAACGACCGCGGCGTCCAGATGAACCACTTCGCCGCCTCGATCGTCGCCGCCGCCCTCGGCGAGCCGACGCCCGAGGACGGCTACGCCGGCGCCTACGTCCAGGACCTCGCCAAGGCCGTCGAGGCCGCCAGCCCGGGGATCTTCGACCTGCCGGCTGACGAGCGGCTCGCCGCCGTCCGGGCGAAGGGCTACGAGCTGCAGCTGGCCGAGCAGCAGCAGCAGCTCGAGCTCTTCAACACCCACTTCGACGTCTGGTTCTCCGAGACCAGCCTGCACGACGGGGGAGAGGTCCCCGAGACGCTCGCCCGCCTCAAGGGCCTGGGCCACGTCTTCGAGGAGGGCGGCGCGCTCTGGATGCGCACCACCGACTTCGGCGACGACAAGGACCGCGTGCTCATCAAGTCCGACGGCGAGCTGACCTACTTCGCCTCCGACACCGCCTACTACCTCAACAAGCGGGCGCGGGGCTTCGACCACTGCATCTACCTGCTCGGCGCCGACCACCACGGCTACGTCGGCCGGCTCAGGGCGATGGCGGCCTGCGTCGGGGACGACCCCGCGCTGACCCTGGACGTGATGATCGGCCAGCTCGTCAAGATCCTCCGCGACGGCGAGGAGCTGCGGCTCTCCAAGCGGGCCGGCACCATCGTCACGCTCACCGAGCTGGTCGAGGAGATCGGGGTCGACGCGCTGCGCTACTCGCTGGCGCGCTACCCGGCCGACAGCCCGCTGACCCTGGACGTCGCCGAGATCACCAAGGCGTCGGCCGACAACCCGGTCTACTACGTCCAGTACGGCCACGCCCGGACCTGCCGGATGATGGAGAACGCCGGCCAGCTCGGGATGTCCCTGCCCGAGGACCCCGCGGTCGGCTTCGACCCCGCCCTGCTCTCCCACGAGCTCGAGGGTCGCCTGCTGCGTGCGCTCGCGGAGTTCCCGCGGGTGGTGGCCAGCGCCGCGGAGCTGCGCGAGCCGCATCGGGTCGCCCGCTACCTCGAGGACATGACCTCGGTCTTCAACAAGTGGTACGACACCCGCGAGTGCCGGATGCTCCCGCAGGGCGACGAGCAGCCCGGCCCGGTCAACCGGGCCCGGCTCGTGCTCGTGGCCGCCACCCGCACGGTGCTGGCCAACGGCCTGGGTCTGCTCGGCGTCTCCGCCCCGGAGCGGATGTGAGCACCACCCACGAGGCCGGGTGGGCGCACGCCCCCGGCGCCCTCCGCGGTCCGTCCTGGCTCCGGGAGCCCGCCGACCCCAACGCGCTGGTGCCCCACCTGTGGTCCCGCACGGCCCGCAAGGTCGACGGCGTCCTGCAGGTCGGCGGCATCCCCGTCACCGAGCTGGCCGCGCAGCACGGCACCCCGGCCTACGTCCTGGACGAGGACGACTTCCGGGCCCGCGCCCGGGCGTTCCGCGAGGCGTTCTCCGACTTCGACGTCTTCTACGCCGGCAAGGCCTTCCTCAGCACCGCCGTGGCGCGCTGGGTGGCCGAGGAGGGGCTGCACCTCGACGTCTGCAGCGCCGGCGAGCTGCTGGTCGCCGAGCGGGCCGGCTTCGACATGGCCCGGGTCGGCTACCACGGCAACAACAAGTCGGAGGCCGAGCTCGCGCGGGCCGTCCGGCTCGGCGTGGGCCGCATCATCGTCGACTCCTTCGACGAGGTGGAGCGCCTGACCCGCCTCACCGCCGAGGGCCCCGACCGGCCCGACCGCCTCGTCCGGGTGATGGTCCGGGTGACCGCCGGTGTCGAGGCCCACACCCACGAGTACATCGCGACCGCCCACGAGGACCAGAAGTTCGGCTTCTCCATCACCTCGGGCGACGCGCTCGAGGCGGTACGCCGGGTGCAGGAGGCGCCGGCGCTGGAGCTCCGCGGGCTGCACTCGCACATCGGGAGCCAGATCTTCGACTCCTCCGGCTTCGAGGTCGCCGCCCGCCGGGTGCTGGCGCTGCACGCCCGGGTCCGCGACGAGCTGGGCGTCGTGATGCCGGAGACCGACCTCGGGGGCGGGTTCGGGATCGCCTACACCACCCAGGACGACCCGGCGGAGCCCGCGCGGCTGGCCGCGGAGATGCGGGCGATCGTCGAGCACGAGTGCCGGGCGCTCGGCCTCGACGTGCCGCGGCTCTCGATCGAGCCGGGCCGCGCGATCGTCGGCCCGTCGATGTGCACGATCTACACGGTCGGCACGGTCAAGGAGGTGGCGCTGGACGGCGGCGCCCGGCGCACCTACGTGAGCGTCGACGGCGGGATGAGCGACAACATCCGCACCGCGCTCTACGACGCCGACTACTCCTGCACGCTGGCCGGCCGCGACTCCGGCGCTGCCGGGCGGCTCTCCCGGGTCGTGGGCAAGCACTGCGAGGCGGGCGACGTCGTGGTGAAGGACGAGTTCCTCCCCGCCGACGTCGCCCCCGGCGACCTGCTGGCGGTCCCGGCGACCGGCGCCTACTGCCGCTCCCTGGCCTCCAACTACAACCATGCCCTGCGGCCCCCCGTGGTCGCGGTCCGAGACGGCGCCTCGCGCGTCGTCGTACGACGTGAGACTGAGGAAGACCTGTTGGCGACCGACGTGGGTGACGAATGAGCGACAAACGGCTGAAGGTGGCACTCCTGGGCTTCGGCTCGGTGGGTGCCCAGGTCTTCCGCCTCCTGACCGAGCACGCCGACGACCTGGCGGCGCGGGTGGGCGTTCCCCTCGAGCTCGTCGGCGTCGCGGTGCGCCGCCTCGAGGCGCCTCGCGACGTCGAGGTGCCCGCGGGCCTGCTGACCACGGACGCCGAGGGCCTCGTCTCCCGCGACGACGTCGACCTCGTCGTCGAGGTGATCGGCGGCATCGAGCCCGCCCGCTCCCTGATCCTGCGGGCGCTCGAGAACGGCGCGTCCGTCGTCACCGCCAACAAGGCCCTGCTGGCCGAGGACGGTCCCACGCTCTTCGAGGCGGCGGCCAAGGCCGACCGCGACCTCTACTACGAGGCCTCGGTGGCCGCGGCGATCCCGATCCTCCGGCCGCTGCGCGAGTCGCTCTCCGGCGACCGCGTCACCCGGGTGCTGGGCATCGTCAACGGCACGACCAACTTCATCCTCGACAAGATGGACACCTCCGGCGCGGGCTTCTCCGAGGCGCTGGAGGAGGCCCAGGAGCTCGGGTACGCCGAGGCGGACCCGACGGCCGACGTCGAGGGGTTCGACGCCGCGGCCAAGGCCGCGATCCTGGCCAGCCTGGCCTTCCACACGCGCGTCACCGCCGCCGACGTGCACCGGGAGGGGATCACCGAGGTGACCGCCGCCGACGTGGCCTCGGCCCGCGACATGGGCGCCGTGGTCAAGCTGCTGGCGATCGCGGAGCTGGCCGACGACCAGGTCTCCGTGCGGGTTCACCCCGCGATGATCCCCAGGTCCCACCCGCTCGCGAGCGTGCGCGAGGCCTACAACGCGGTCTTCGTCGAGTCCGAGGCCGCCGGGCAGCTCATGTTCTACGGTCCGGGCGCCGGCGGCGCCCCCACCGCGTCCGCCGTCCTGGGCGACCTGGTGACGGTCGCGCGCAACCGGCTGGCCGGCACCACGGGCGCCGGGGAGTCGGCGTACGCCGAGCGGGCCGTGCGCCCGATGGGGGAGACCCGCACCCGCTACCACGTCGCCATCGACGTGGAGGACCGCGCCGGCGTCCTGGCGGACGTCGCCCACGCCTTCGCCGAGCACGACGTCTCCATCCAGACGGTGCGGCAGGAGGGGCGCGGGGCGGACGCCCAGCTCGTCGTGGTCTCCCACCAGGCCACCGACGCACAGCTGGCGGCGACCGTGGAGCAGCTGAGGCAGATGACGATCGTCCGCGAGGTCACCTCGGTGATGCGGGTGGAAGGAGACGCGGAGTGAGTGCCCACCAGTGGCGAGGCGTGATCGAGGAGTACCGCGACCTCCTGGACATCCCCGAGGGCACGCCGGCGGTCACCCTCGGCGAGGGCGGGACGGCGCTGGTCGACTCCCAGTGGCTCTCCGGCCTCACCGGCGGCCGGGTCTGGCTCAAGGTCGAGGGCGACAACCCCACCGGCTCCTTCAAGGACCGCGGGATGACCACCGCGATCTCCGTGGCGCGGCACGAGGGCGCCGAGGCGGTCGTCTGCGCGTCGACCGGCAACACCTCGGCCTCGATGGCCGCCTACGCCGCCAAGGCGGGGCTCAAGCCGCTGGTGCTGGTGCCCGAGGGCAAGATCTCCGCGGGCAAGATGGCCCAGGCGATCATGCACGGCGCGCAGGTGATCATGGTGCGCGGCAACTTCGACGACTGCCTGCGGCTCTCCCGCGGGCTGGCCGACGCCTACCCGGTCGCCCTCGTCAACTCGGTCAACCCCGTCCGGCTCGAGGGCCAGAAGACCGCCGCCTTCGAGGTGGTCGACCGCCTCGGTGACGCCCCCGACGTCCACCTCCTCCCGGTCGGCAACGCCGGCAACATCTCGGCGTACTGGCTGGGCTACCGGCAGTACGCCGACCTCGGGCAGAGCACCCGCAAGCCCGTGATGCGAGCCTTCCAGGCCGAGGGCGCCGCCCCGCTCGTCACCGGCGAGCCGTTCCCGCACCCCGAGACGCGCGCGACCGCGATCCGCATCGGCAACCCGGCCTCCTGGAAGCTCGCCGTGGCCGCCGCCGAGGAGTCGGGTGGCCGCTTCGCCTCGGTCACCGACGAGCAGATCCTCTCGGCCCAGCGCGAGCTGGCACGGCGCGACGGCGTCTTCGTCGAGCCCGCCTCCGCGGCGGGGGTCGCCGGCATGCTCCAGGAGCTGGAGCAGGGCGAGTCGTACGCCGGCCAGACGGTGGTCGTCACCGTCACCGGCCACGGGCTCAAGGACACCGACACCGCGCTCGAGGGGATCGGCCCCGTCGTCGACACGGTCGTCGACGCGCAGGTGGAGGCGGCGGCCGTCGCGGCCGGGCTGGCCTGAGCGTGGCGACCTTCGTGGCGGGGCCCGTGCGGGTCACCGTGCCCGCGACCTCGGCCAACCTCGGTCCCGGCTTCGACACCCTGGGCCTCGCCCTGGCGCTGCGTGACGAGCTGGTGGCCGAGGTGACCTCCGGCGGCCTCGACGTGACGGTCGAGGGCGAGGGCAGCGACGGCGTGCCGCTCGACGAGCGCCACCTGGTGGTCCGGGCGATGCGGGCCGGCTTCGCGGCCATGGACGCCGAGCCCCCGGGGCTGGCCCTCGCCTGCCGCAACGCGATCCCGCACGCCCGCGGGCTGGGTTCGTCCTCGGCCGCGATCGTCGGCGGGCTGGTCCTGGCCCGGGCGCTGGTCGCCGGGGGCGCGCTGCTGCTCGACGACGAGGTGCTGCTGGCGATCGCCGCCGACCTGGAGGGGCACCCCGACAACGTCGCGCCCGCGCTGCACGGCGGGTTCACCATCTCCGGGCGCCACGAGGACCGCTGGTTCAGCGTGCAGGCGACCGTGGACCCGCGCCTCACCACCGTCGCGTTCGTCCCGCCCGAGCCGGTCTCCACCGAGGCGGCCCGGGGCCTGCTGCCCGCCCAGGTGCCGCACGCGGACGCGGCGCGGAACGCCGGGCGGGCCGCCCTCCTCGTCGCGGCGCTCGCCGGACGACCCGAGAGCCTGCTGGTCGCGACCGAGGACCTGCTCCACCAGGAGCAGCGGGAGCCGGCGATGCCGGCGACGCTCGCGCTCGTCCACGCGCTCCGCGACACGGGGGTCCCGGCGGTGGTCTCCGGCGCAGGCCCCACGGTGCTGGCCCTCACCGACGCCGCCTCGGTCCCCGGCCTCCTCCGGCGGGCCCCTCGCGGGTGGCGGGCGGAGCACCTCGAGGTCTCCGGCCAGGGAGCCTTGGTCGTCGAGGGCTGACCCGGTGCTACCGTGAGCCCGCGCCACTCGGCGTACGCACCGGTCCTGGTGGTCGAACGCCGGCGGTGCAGCACTCCTCCCGGCTCGTCCCTGGCCCGCGGGCCCTGGATCGTCCGGGGCGGGACTCCTCGACACGCCCGCGGCTGGGCCGCGCGGCACTGACACGGCAGGACTGACGTGAGCGAAACCCCGGACCCGACCGGAACCACCGACGCGGCCCCGAGCGGCGCCGCGCCCCGCAAGCGTGCGGGCAGCCTCAACGGCATGCTGCTGGCAGACCTCAAGGCGATGGCCCAGCAGCTCGGGATCCCCGGCGCCAGCGGGATGCGCAAGGCCCAGCTGGTCGAGGCGATCAAGGGACTGGGGACGCCCACCGGCCGGAAGTCCGGAGCGCCCGCGAACGGTGCGCCGGAGGCGGCCGAGCAGGCGCCGCGGCAGGCCCGGCAGGCAGAGCGAGCCCCCGAGCAGGCGGCCGACCAGGCGTCCGACCAGGCGTCCGACCAGGCGTCCGAGCGAGCCCCGCAGCAGCGCCAGCAGGACGGGGAGCGGGAGGCCACCGAGGGCGAGGGCAACCGCGTGGTCACCACCACCCGGCGGGAGCGCACCCGTCAGCGCCAGCGTGCCGCCGGCGGCCAGGACGCGGGGGAGCAGCACGAGAAGAAGGGCCAGGAGGCTCGGGAGCCGGCGCAGCAGGACAGGCAGCAGGACAAGCAGGACAAGCAGGACAAGCAGGACAAGCAGGCTCAGCAGGAGAAGGGCGACCGGCAGGGCCGCCAGCATGACAGGCAGGGCCAGCAGGACAGGCAGGGTCAGCAGGACCGGCAGGACCGGCAGGGTCAGGACCGGCAGGGCCGGCAGCAGGACCGGCAGGACCGGCAGGACCAGCAGGACAGGCAGGGCCGCCAGGACCAGCAGGACCGGCGCAGCCGCGCCGACGCCGACGAGCACGACGACCACGGGGACGAGGAGGGCGGCAGCCGGCGGAACCGCCGCCGCCGTGGCCGGGACCGGGAGCGGCAGCCGGCCGGGCGCGCGGGTCGGGGCGAGCCGGACACCACGATCCTCGAGGACGACGTGCTGGTCCCTGCGGCCGGCATCCTGGACGTCCTGGAGAACTACGCCTTCGTGCGGACCAGCGGCTACCTGCCCGGCACCGACGACGTCTACCTGTCGCTCGCGATGGTGCGCAAGTACGGCCTGCGCCGGGGCGACGCCGTCGTGGGCCAGGTGCGCCAGCCCCGCGAGGGGGAGCGGCGCGAGAAGTTCAACCCCATGGTGCGGATCGACACCGTCAACGGGACCGACCCCGAGGCGTCCCGCGAGCGGCCCGACTTCGCCTCCTCCACCCCGGTCCACCCCACGGAGCGGCTGCGGCTCGAGACCGGGCCCGACGACCTGGTGGGCCGGACGGTCGACCTCCTCGCGCCGCTGGGCAAGGGCCAGCGCGGCCTGGTGGTCGCACCCCCCGAGGCCGGCCGCACCACCGTCGTGCAGGCGGTCGCGGCGTCCGTGAGCGCCAACCACCCTGAGTGCCACCTCATGGTCGTGCTGGTCGACGAGCGGCCGGAGGAGGTGACCGACTTCCAGCGGGCCGTCCGCGGCGAGGTGATCGCCTCCACCTTCGACCGGCCGGCGGCCGACCACACGACGCTGGCCGAGCTCGCCGTGGAGCGTGCGAAGCGGCTCGTCGAGCTCGGGCACGACGTGGTCCTGCTCCTGGACAGCCTGACCCGCCTCGGCCGGGCCTACGACGCGACGGCGCCCTCGGGCGGCCGGACCCTGGCGGCCGGCGTCGACGCCGCCTCGCTGCACCCGCCGAAGCGCCTCTTCGGCGCGGCGCGCAACGTGGAGGACGGCGGCTCGCTCACCATCCTCGCGACGGCGGTGGACAGCGGCTCCCCGGTCGACGACGTCCTCCTGGACGAGTTCCGGGGTACCGCCAGCATGACGCTTCGCCTCGTGCTCGACCCGGCGGGGCAGGGCCCCGTCCCCGCGGTCGACGTGGCGCGCTCCGGCACCCGGCACGAGGAGCTCCTGCTCGGGGGGGAGGAGCTCACGATCGTGCGCACGCTCCGCCGCTCCCTCGCCGGGATGGAGGCGCGCGAGGCGCGTGAGCTGCTGGTCGACCGGCTGCGCGGGACCCAGAGCAACATCGAGCTCCTCACGTGGGTGCAGAAGTCGGGACCGGACCTGGCGAAGCGGTCCTGACCCGAGCGCCATACCTATATCCATACCCTTTATTGAGTAACGTGGGGCGCGGTGCGCCCCACGTTGCCGTTTCCGCCCGGCGCGGAGCCGCAACACCTACGCTGGGAGCACAGTCCCAGCAGGAGGAACACGAAGACCCATGGCACGCATCCTTGTCGCCGACGACGACGTCGACATCCGAGAGCTCGTGGAGTTCAAGCTCTCCACCCTGGGCCACGACGTGGTCGCCGTCGCCGACGGCGCCTCCGCGGTCGACGAGGTGCAGCGCCAGCGTCCCGACCTGGCCGTGCTGGACGTCATGATGCCGGGCATGTCCGGCCTCGACGCGGTCCGCGTGATCCGCAACGACCCCTCGCTCTCCGACCTGCCGGTCATCCTGCTCACGGCGCGGGCCCAGGAGTCCGACGTCGAGACCGGGTTCGACTCCGGGGCCGACGACTACATCACCAAGCCCTTCAGCCCCCGCGAGCTGGCCTCGCGCGTCCAGGCACTGCTGACGCGGGCCCGATGACCTTCGCATGACCCTCGAGCGGCTCGCATGGGTCGCGGCGCTGGCCTGCGGGGTGCTCTGCCTCGCGGTGGTGGTCCTGCTCGTCGTCGTCCGCCTGATCCGGGACCGGCGCGAGGAGCGGCGGCTCCGCACCCGTGCGCCTGTCTGGAACCAGGTGCTGCTGCTGACCCTCGGTGACCCCGAGGAGGTCGAGGCCGCGACGCTGGCCCTGCTGCGCACCAGCCGGAGCCAGCGGACCGCCGTCTTCGACGACGCCTTCGCGCTGGTGCCCAAGCTCAAGGGGGACGCCCGGGACCGGCTCCGCCAGCTGATGCGCGACTGGGGGTCGCTGCACGACGCCCAGCGGCTGGCGGCCAGCGGCTCCGTGGTCCGGCGTTGCCGCGGGATGTACCAGCTGGGGATCCTCGCCGACCCGGCGAGCCTGCCCCGGCTGCTGCGCGGGCTGCAGGACACCGAGTTCGCCGGCCGTCGCAGCGCGATGCTGGCGCTGGCGTCCTACCAGGGCGACGAGGTGGTGCAGGCGCTGCTCGACGCGGCGGCCGGCGAGGTCCGGCTCCGCCACGACTTCCTGGCCACCGTCGACCGCATCGGCGGATCCGCCGTGCCCGTCCTGGAGAAGGCGCTGGCCGGGGACGGTTCCGAGTCGCCGGTCGACCAGCGTCGCCAGTTCCTCGCGGCCGAGGCCCTCGGCCTCGTCGGCGGGCACTCGGCGGTGCCGACCCTCCAGGCGGCCCTCGGCTCCGGCTCCGACGAGCTCGTCGTCGCCTGCGCGAACGCCCTGGGCGACCTCGGCTCGCACACCTCGGTGATGTCGCTGGCCGAGCTGCTGGACCACGACTCCACCGAGGTCCGACGCACCGCGGCCGAGGCCCTCGGGATGATCGGCGGCCCGGGCAGCGTGGCCTTCCTGGCCGCCGGCCTGCGCGACCCCCAGGTCGAGGTGGCGCGGGCGGCCGCCCAGGCGCTGGAGCGCTGCGGCCACGCCGGGCGTCGCACCCTCGAGGCGAGCGCGGCCCACCCCGTCGTCCGGGAGACCCTGGCCCTGCGCAGGCTGGTGACGGCCGGTGGCTGACCTGGTCCCCCTGGTGGAGTCGGTGGTCCTGTGGTCGGCGGCGCTCTTCGCGGCCTACTCGGTGCTGATCAACGCCAGCTTCGTGCTGCTCACCGTGCTCGCGCTGGTCGACCTCAGCGCCCACCGCCGCCGCCTGGCGTACGCCGGCTACGACGAGTGGTTCCTGGACCCGCACGCCCGGGGGGTCTCGGTGCTGATGCCGGCCCACGACGAGGCGCAGACGATCGTCACGTCGGTGATGGCGATGACCTCCCTGCGCTACCCCGACTTCGAGGTCGTGGTCGTCGACGACGGCTCGACCGACGACACCTCGGCCCGGCTCATCGAGGCCTTCGCCATGCAGGAGGTGCCGCTGGTCCCCTCCGGCGACATCGAGACCCGCGGCGAGGTGCTCTCCACCTGGGTGAGCACCCAGGGTCGGCGCAATCTCGCGCTCGTGGTCAAGACCAACGGGGGCAAGGCCGACGCCCTCAACGTGGGCATCAACTACGCCCGCAAGGAGCTGGTCTGCATGGTCGACGCCGACTCGCTCCTGGACCCCGACGCGCTGCTCAACGTCGCCCGGCCCTTCGCCGACGACCCGGGGCACGTCGTCGCCGCGGGGGGAGTGGTGCGGGTCGCCAACGGCTCCCGCGTGGACCGGGGCCGCGTCATCGACATCAAGATGCCCCGCACCTGGCTCTCGCGGATCCAGGTCGTGGAGTACCTCCGGGCGTTCCTCGTCGGCCGCTCCGGCTGGAGCCGCGCGGGTGGCCTGCTCGTCATCTCGGGGGCCTTCGGCGCCTTCCGCCGGGACGTGCTGCTCGAGGTGGACGGGCTCTCGGTCGACACCATCGGCGAGGACGCCGAGCTCGTGGTGCGGCTGCACCGGCACCTGGGCGACACCGACCGGCACGCCGGGGTGGTCTTCGTGCCCGAGCCGGTGGCGTGGACGGAGGCGCCGACCACCCGCGCCGTGCTCCGCAAGCAGCGTCGCCGATGGCACCGCGGGCTCGCCGAGATCATGTGGCGCCACAAGAGGATGCTGCTGCGGCCGCGCTACGGCGTGGTGGGGGTGATCGCGATGCCGTGGTTCGTGGTCTTCGAGCTCCTGGCGCCGGTGGTGGAGGTGCTGGGGCTGCTCCTCATGGTGTTCCTGGGCGGGTCGCTGGTGGCCGAGGCGTGGTGGGCGCCCGGCTGGGACGTGGTCAACCTGCCCGTCGTGGTCCTGCTGCTCACGGCCTCGATCCTGTTCGCGGTGCTCGTCACGCTGATCGCGCTGCTGGCCGAGGAGCTGACCTTCCGTCGCTACCGCGGGATGCCCGACCTCGCGAGGGCCGTCTGGGCGGCGGTGGAGGAGAACTTCGGCTACCGCCAGCTCAACGCCTTCTGGCGGCTGGGCGGGCTGCTCGAGGCGGTGCGGCGCACGCGGCACGACTGGGGCCGGATGGAGCGCACCGGTTTCGGCGACCTCGACGAGGCGCGACGACGGCGGGACGAGACCTCGGGAACACCCTGATTTCCGCCTGCGTTGCAGCGGGTGGCACACTGGTGTGTCGGTTCCGGTTCACGTGCCTGCACCAGGCGGCACGACCCGGCGACCTCGAGAGGACACGGACATGCAGAAGGACATCCACCCGGAGTACGTCGAGACCCAGGTCACCTGCACCTGCGGCGCGTCGTTCACCACCCGCAGCACTGCCACGTCGGGGCGCATGCACGCCGACGTCTGCTCGCAGTGCCACCCGTTCTACACCGGCAAGCAGAAGATCCTCGACACCGGTGGCCGCGTGGCCCGGTTCGAGGCCCGCTACGCCAAGGCTGCCAAGAAGTAGCCGCTCCACGGACGCCGGTCCCCACCTGGGTGTGGGTGACCGGCGTTCGTGATTTCCGCAGCCCGGGCCGCCGCCCGGGCCGCCACGCAGACGCGACCGAGGAGGAGCCGGTGTTCGAGGCCGTCGAGGGCCTGGTGCGGGAGCACGCCGAGCTGGAGCAGCGGCTGGGCGCCCCCGAGACCCACGCAGACCAGCGCCTGGCCAAGACGCTCAACCAGCGCTACGCCGAGCTCTCGTCGGTGCTCGCCGCCTGGCGGGAGTGGCAGGGGCTGGGCGACGACGTCGAGGCCGCCCGCGAGCTCGCCGGGCAGGACCCCGAGTTCGCGGCCGAGGCGGAGGCGCTGCTCGAGCGCCGGGGCGTCGCGGAGGAGCGGCTGCGGCGGCTGCTGGTCCCGCGCGACCCGGCCGACGCCAAGGACGCGATCCTCGAGGTGAAGTCGGGGGAGGGCGGCGAGGAGTCCGCGCTCTTCGCGGGCGACCTGCTGCGGATGTACACCCGCTTCGCGGAGCAGCGCGGCTGGCGGACCGAGGTCCTCGACGCCAACGAGTCGGACCTCGGGGGCTACAAGTCCGTGACGGTCGCCGTGAAGGCCAAGGGGACGCCGGAGCCGGGCGAGGCGCCGTACGGGATGCTCAAGTTCGAGGGCGGCGTCCACCGGGTGCAGCGGATCCCCGTGACCGAGTCCCAGGGCCGGGTGCACACCTCCGCGGCCGGGGTCCTCGTGCTTCCGGAGGCCGAGCAGGTCGACGTGGTGGTCGACGACAACGACCTCCGCGTCGACGTCTTCCGCAGCTCGGGCCCCGGCGGCCAGAGCGTCAACACCACCGACTCCGCCGTGCGGATCACCCACGTCCCCACCGGCATCGTCGTGAGCTGCCAGAACGAGAAGTCGCAGCTGCAGAACAAGGAGCAGGCGATGCGCATCCTGCGGGCCCGGCTGCTGGCCGCGGCGCAGGCCGACGCCGACGCCGAGGCCAGCGAGGCCCGGCGCAGCCAGGTGCGCACCGTCGACCGGTCGGAGCGGATCCGCACCTACAACTTCCCCGAGAACCGGATCAGCGACCACCGCACCGGCTACAAGGCTCACAACCTCGACCAGGTCCTCGACGGAGACCTGGGACCGGTCCTGGCCAGCTGCCTGGACGCGGACCTCGCCGCGCGGCTCGACGAGCTGGAGCAATGAGCGCGCACGCGGCGCGGGACCTGCGACGGTCGGGGGCGGCGCGGCTGCGGGAGGCTGGGGTGGCCAGTCCCGACCGGGACGCCGACGAGCTCCTGGCCCACGCGGCGGGGGTCCCGCTGGGGCGGCTGGTCCTCCTGGACGAGGTGCCGGCCGCGGTGGCCGCGGCGTACGACGCCCTGGTGGCGCGCCGGTGCGCCCGCGAGCCGCTGCAGCACCTCACCGGGTCCGCCGGCTTCCGCCACGTCGAGCTGGCCGTCGGGCCCGGCGTCTTCGTGCCCCGCCCGGAGACCGAGCTGCTCGCGGGCTGGGCGATCGAGGAGGCCGGACGGACGGCGGCGTCCGGGAGGGCGCCGGTGGTGGTCGACCTCTGCACCGGCTCGGGGGCGATCGCCCGGGCGGTGGCCGACGAGGTGCCGGCCGCACGGGTGCACGCCGTCGAGCTCGACCCGGCGGCGCACGCGTGGGCCGCCCGCAACCTCGCCGGGACCTCGGTCGACCTCAGGCTGGGCGACATGGCCGACGCCTTCGAGGAGCTGGCCGGCACGGTCGACGTGGTGGTCTGCAACCCGCCGTACATCCCGCTCGAGGCGTGGGAGTCGGTGTCGGTGGAGGCGCGCGACCACGACCCCCACCTGGCCCTCTTCTCCGGGCAGGACGGCCTCGACGCCATGCGCGTGCTCGAGCGGCGGGCGGCGCGGCTGCTGGCGCCCGGCGGGGCCGTCGGGGCCGAGCACGCGGACGCCCAGGGCGAGAGCGCCCCCGCGGTCTTCGTCGCGGCGGGACGGTGGCGCGAGGTGCGCGACCACCACGACCTGGCCGGTCGCCCGCGCTTCGTGACGGCGCGACTGGCACGATGACCACCATGCGACTCCCGACCTCCACCTACGCCGAGCGGGAGGCGGCCGTCGAGGCCGCCAGCCTGGCCGTCCGCCAGGGCGAGCTCGTCGTGATCCCCACCGACACCGTCTACGGCGTGGGGGCCGACGCCTTCGACGCGGGCGCCGTGCGCGCGCTGCTCGCGGCCAAGGGGCGCGGACGGGAGAAGCCGCCCCCGGTCCTGGTCAGCAGCGCCACCACGCTGGAGGCGCTCGCCACGCGGGTGCCGCGCTACGCCCACCTGCTCGTCGAGGCGTTCTGGCCGGGTCCGCTGACGCTCGTGTGCCACCAGCAGCCCTCGCTCCAGTGGGACCTGGGGGAGACCCGCGGCACCGTCGCGGTGCGGATGCCGGACGACCCCGTCGCCCTCGCCGTCCTTGAGCGCACCGGCCCGCTCGCCGTGAGCTCGGCCAACCTCACCGGCGAGCCGCCCGCCCGCGACGCCGACGAGGCCGAGCGGATGCTCGGCGGGCGGGTCGAGGTGGTCGTCGACGGCGGTCCGTCGCGGGGCGGCGAGCCCTCGACGATCGTCGACGCCACCGGCACCCGTCCCGCGGTGCTCCGCTGGGGGGCGCTCGACGCCGCGGCGCTGGACGAGGTGCTCGAGCCGCTCGGCCTCTCCGTCGGCACGGTCGCCGACGACGCGGACGGGGACTGATGCGCGAGTACCTCCTGGTCTTCCTCGTCGCGGCGGCGAGCACCTACCTGCTCACCGTCATCGCCCGCGAGATCGCGCTGCGCACCGGCGCCGTGGCGGCCGTGCGCGACCGCGACGTGCACGACGAGCCGATCCCGTACCTCGGGGGGCTCGCCATGCTCGGCGGCCTGGTCGCGGCGTACGCCGTGGCGCGCGAGCTGCCCTTCCTCTCCCGCAGCGACCCCTTCGTCTTCCGCGACGTCGCGGTGGTGCTCGGGGCCGGGGCGCTGATCTGCGCCGTGGGGGTGCTCGACGACATCTTCGACATCGACGCCCTCACGAAGTTCGGCGGCCAGGTGCTGGCCGCCGGGCTGCTCGTCTTCTTCGACGTGAAGTTCTACTTCTTCCCCGACAGCGGGGGAGGGCAGCTCGCGCTGGACCCGGCCCAGGGCGCGATCCTCACGGTGGTGGTGGTCGTCGCCACGGTCAACGCCGTGAACTTCGTCGACGGCCTCGACGGGCTGGCGTCGGGGGTGGTCGGCATCGGCGCCTGCGCCTTCTTCCTCTTCTGCTACCAGCTCTCCGACCTCAACGGCGTCACGCTGGCGACGACCGGCGCCCTCCTCAGCGCCGCGCTGGCCGGTGCCTGCGCGGGCTTCCTGCCGCACAACTTCCACCCCGCCCGCCTCTTCATGGGGGACAGCGGGTCGATGCTGCTGGGGCTCGTGCTCTCCGCGAGCGCGCTGGCGCTCACGGGGCAGTTCCAGGGCTCGGCCATCTCCTTCGGCCGGGAGGGCGCAGCCGCCGGCTGGGTGGTCATGCTGCCCCTGCTCCTCCCCGTCTCCCTGCTGCTGGTGCCGATGGCCGACCTGGTGCTGGCGGTGGTCCGCCGGACGAGGGCGGGTCGCTCGCCCTTCGCGCCCGACAAGCAGCACCTGCACCACCGCCTCCTGGAGATCGGGCACTCCCAGCGCAGGGCGGTCTTCATCATGTGGACGTGGGCGGCCCTCATCGGCTTCGGGGGAGTGGTGACGAGCCTGTTCACCGGCCCGCAGGTCTGGATCGGGCTCGCCGTGGCGACGGTGCTCGCGGTCGCCCTGACGTTCCTGCTCCCACGCGTGAGCGCTCCCGGCCACCCCGCGCCGGAACAGCCCTGAGGTCGCCCGGTTTCGAGGGCGGGGCCCCCTTGTGATAGTTTTCACGAGCGCCGGCGGCACGCCGCGGGCCTGCCCCCCGCCCTCCACAGGAACGGCCGCCACCATGACGACCGAGACGATGCAGGACCACCGGGACCCCGGTCTCGGCGTCCTGCTGCAGGCGGCTCTCGCGGCCTGCGCGCTTGGGCTCCTGGTGGTCGCCGTGGCCGCCGCCGCAGGGGGCCGCGAGGCCGCCCTCGGGGCTGCCACCGGCGCCGGCTCGGTGCTCACCGTGCTCGTGCTCGGCTCCTTCGTGGTCCACGTCGTCGCCCACGCGATGCCCTCGGCGTCGCTGCTGGTGGCGCTGCTGACCTACGGCCTGCAGCTGGTGGTCCTCACCGCGGTCCTCACCTCCTTCGACCGCTCCGGCGCGCTGGGGGAGACCCTGCACCCGCAGTGGCTCGTGGGAGGTGTCGTGACCGTCGTCGTGGCCTGGGTCTGCGCCCAGGTCTGGCTCGGCTCCAGGGCGCGCGTGCTGCTCTACGACGTGCGCCCCGCGCTGCCGTCCGGCCGGGAGGAGGCGGGTGCGAGGTGACCGTCCACGACTGCTATTGTCCGGAGCGCGATGGCTCAGCACGACACCCCCGAGGGCCGCGCCGACGACGCGGGCGAACCGCCGAGCCAGGACCCCTGGCGGGCGTTCAGCTACGTGCTCACCGGCGTGGCGTTCTACGGACTCGTCGGATGGGGGCTGGACCAGTGGTGGGGAACCACCTACCTGGTGGGGATCGGCATCGTCGTGGGAGCGGTTCTCGGCCTCTACCTGACCTGGCGGGTCTTCGCCACGCCCGGCTCACCGGGCGACCAGGACACGAAGTGAAATCAGCAGCGCGGCAGACACAGGAGACAGCGTGAGTGCACTCGCGATGAGCGCGATCCCGACCGAGGGGTTCACCCCTCCCGGTCCGGGCGACTTCAACCTCCCCCCGGTGGGGTACACCAGCGAGACCGCTCCGACCTTCGAGTTCCTCGGGCAGACGATGTACCTCGGCGTCACCAAGCCGATGCTGCAGCTCGCGCTCTCCGTGGTCGTGATCTTCGCGTTCTTCTACTACGCCTCGCGCAAGCGGGCGATGGTGCCCGGCAAGCTCCAGTTCGTCGGTGAGAGCGCCTACGGCTTCGTCCGCAACGGCCTGGGCCGCGACATCATCGGCAGCCACGACTTCATGCGGTTCGTCCCGTACCTGGTGGCGCTCTTCTTCTTCATCCTCGTCAACAACTACTTCGGGCTCATCCCGGGGCTCCAGTTCCCGACGTTCTCGCGGGCCGGCATGGCCTACGCGCTGGCGGCGCTCAGCTGGGTGGTCTACAACGCGGTCGGCATCCGCAAGCACGGGTTCGCCGGCTACTTCAAGCTGCAGACCGTGCCGGGTGGCGTGAAGGGCCCGGTTCTGGCGCTCCTCGTCCCCCTGGAGTTCTTCTCCAACATCCTGGTCCGCCCGGTCACGCTGGCGCTGCGTCTCTTCGCCAACATGTTCGCCGGGCACATGCTGCTCATCCTCTTCGCCCTCGGTGGCGAGTACCTGCTCCTCCACACCAGCGGCTTCACCCCCGTGGCCGGCGTGCTCTCGTTCGTCATGTTCATGATGGTCTGCGTGCTCGAGATGCTGGTGATGGCCCTGCAGGCCTACGTCTTCGTCCTCCTCACCTCGATGTACATCTCCGGGGCCCTGGCAGACGAGCACTGACGTCGGCCCGGCTCGCGCCGGTCGACCTCCGTACCAACCGCAAGCGCAACACCCACCAAGAAACCCGCTCAGGGACCAACGAAAGGAAGAAGCCGTGGAAGGCTCTCTCAACATGCTCGGTTACGGCCTCGCGACCGTGGGTCCGGGCCTCGCCGTCGGCCTCATCTTCGCTGCCTACATCAACGGCGTGGCGCGCCAGCCCGAGGCGCAGGGTCGCCTCCAGCCGATCGCCATCCTGGGCTTCGCGCTCGCCGAGGCGCTCGCCATCATCGGCATCGCCCTCGCCTTCGTCCTCTGACGCAGGCCAGGCCGACCACCGACTGATCCGACTAGAAGGACCTGCCCATGCAGAATGAGAGCATCCGGGCGGCAGGGGAGCTCAACCCCCTGATCCCGCACCCGGTCGAGATGGTTCTCGCGCTCGTCTTCTTCGCCATCCTGTTCCTCCTGGTGAAGAAGTTCATCGTGCCCGCCTTCGAGCAGGCGTACTCCGAGCGCACTGCCGCCATCGAGGGCGGCCTGGCCGCTGCCGAGACCAAGCAGGCCGAGGCGGACGCCAAGCTGGCCGAGCTCGAGAAGCAGCTGGCCGACGCCCGTCACGAGGCCGCGCGGATCCGCGAGGAGGCGCGCGAGCAGGGCGCCGCCATCGTGGCCGAGATGCGTGAGCAGGCCCAGGCCGAGGCCACGCGCATCGTCGAGCACGGCAAGACCCAGATCGAGGCGGAGCGCCAGCAGGCGGTCACCTCGCTCCGGGCGGAGGTCGGGACCCTGGCCACCGGGCTCGCCGGTCGGATCGTCGGCGAGAGCCTGGACGACGAGGAGCGGCAGCGGCGGGTCGTCGACCGCTTCCTCGCCGAGCTGGAAGGCGCCAGCTGATGTCCTTCCGTGGTGCCTCCGCCGAGGCCTACGCCTCGCTGACCGGGGCGCTCTCGAGCGCCCTGGCCGGCGCGGCGAACGCCGACCAGGTCGGTCACGACCTGTTCGGCGTGGCCGAGGTGCTGCGCAGCGAGCCGGGCCTTCGCCGGGTGGCGACCGACGTGTCGGTCGACCGGTCGGCGAAGTCCGGGCTCGTGCGGCAGCTCTTCAGCGGCAAGCTCTCCGACGCGGCGCTTCGCCTCACCGAGGCCGCCGTGGGCCACCGGTGGACCCAGCCGCGCGACCTGCCCCTGGTGCTCGAGGAGCTCGGGGTGCGCGCGGTCGTCCAGTCCGCCGGCAGCGACTCCGGTCGCCTCGCCGACGAGCTGTTCTCGCTCTCCGAGGTCCTCGGCGCCAACCCGGAGCTGCGCGACGCGCTCTCCGACCCGGCCCGCAGCACCGCGGACAAGCGGGCGCTGCTCCGGGGTCTGCTGGAGGGACGGGCCCTGCCCGCCACCGTGACCCTGGCCGAGCAGGCGCTCTCCGGGACCCACCGGACCGTGGTCGTCGCCCTCGACACCTACCAGTCGCTGGCCGCCTCGATCCACGGCCAGAAGGTCGCGACCGTCCGGGTGGCCCAGCCGCTCGCGCCGGCCGACCAGGAGCGTCTCGCCGCCGCCCTGCGCCGGCAGTACGACCGTGAGATCCACCTGAACGTCGTCGTCGACCCCGAGGTCATCGGCGGCATCCGCGTCGAGATCGGTGACGACGTCATCGACGGCACGGTGGCCAGCAAGCTGGACGACGCCCGTCGTGCCCTCGCCGGCTGAGCCGGTCCAGCAGCACCACACCCCCAAGAACTTCAGCACCCGAAAGTAAGGATGAGGAAATGACGGAGCTTTCGATCCGTCCGGACGAGATCCGGGACGCGCTGCAGCGCTTCGTGTCGGACTACAAGCCCGAGACGGCCAGCCGCGAAGAGGTCGGCACCGTGGCCGAGGCCGCGGACGGCATCGCCCGCGTGAGCGGCCTGCCCTCCGTCATGGCCAACGAGCTGCTCGAGTTCGAGGACGGCACGCTGGGCATCGCCCTGAACCTGGACACCCGCGAGATCGGTGTCGTCGTCCTGGGTGACTTCGACAAGATCGAGGAGGGCCAGCAGGTCCGCCGCACCGGCGAGATCCTCTCGGTCCCCGTGGGCGAGGGCTACCTGGGCCGGGTCGTCGACCCGCTCGGCAAGCCGATCGACGGCCTCGGCGACATCGAGACGAGCGACCGACGGGCCCTGGAGCTCCAGGCGCCCACCGTGGTCCAGCGCAAGTCGGTCCACGAGCCGCTCGCCACCGGCATCAAGGCCATCGACGCGATGACCCCGATCGGCCGCGGCCAGCGCCAGCTGATCATCGGCGACCGCGCGACGGGCAAGACCACCATCGCGATCGACACGATCATCAACCAGAAGCAGAACTGGGAGTCCGGCGACCCGGACAAGCAGGTCCGCTGCATCTACGTCGCGATCGGCCAGAAGGGCTCGACCATCGCCTCCGTGCGTGGCGCCCTCGAGGAGGCCGGCGCGCTGGAGTACACGACCATCGTGGCCTCCCCGGCGTCCGACTCGGCCGGCTTCAAGTACCTCGCGCCATACACCGGCTCGGCCATCGGCCAGCACTGGATGTACGAGGGCAAGCACGTCCTCATCGTGTTCGACGACCTGACCAAGCAGGCCGAGGCCTACCGGGCCGTCTCCCTGCTGCTGCGCCGCCCGCCGGGCCGCGAGGCCTACCCGGGCGACGTCTTCTACCTGCACTCCCGGCTCCTCGAGCGCTGCGCGAAGCTCTCCGACGAGATGGGCAAGGGCTCGATGACTGGCCTGCCGATCATCGAGACGAAGGCCAACGACGTCTCGGCGTTCATCCCGACCAACGTCATCTCGATCACCGACGGCCAGATCTTCCTGCAGTCCGACCTGTTCGCGGCCAACCAGCGTCCGGCCATCGACGTCGGCGTCTCGGTCTCCCGCGTGGGCGGCTCGGCGATGACGAAGGCGATGAAGGCCGTGACCGGCTCGCTGAAGGTCGACCTGGCGCAGTTCCGCGCCATGGAGGCGTTCGCGATGTTCGCCTCCGACCTCGACGCCGCCTCCCGCCAGCAGCTCGACCGCGGTCAGCGCCTCATGGCGCTGCTCAAGCAGCCGCAGTACTCGCCGTACCCGCTCGAGGAGATGACCGTCTCCCTGTGGACCGGCACCTCGGGTCGCCTGGACAAGGTGCCCACCGAGGACGTGCTCCGCTTCGAGAACGAGTTCCTCGACTACCTGCGCCGCTCGCACGAGGGCATCCTCGCGGGCATCCGCGAGTCGCAGAAGTTCGAGGACTCGACCGAGTCCGAGCTGGAGAAGGCGTACGACTCCTTCCTCGACCAGTTCGAGACCTCCGACGGCCAGTCGATCAAGGCCGGCAAGGAGGAGCACGTCGCCCTCGAGGACGAGGACGTCGAGCAGGAGCAGATCGTCAAGCAGAAGCGGGGCTGACCATGGCTCTCTCGGTACGTGAGTACCGCGCGCGGATCAAGTCGACGGAGTCGATGAAGAAGATCACGCGTGCCATGGAGCTCATTGCCGCGTCTCGCATCATCAAGGCGCAGCAGCGGGCCCAGGCGGCCGCGCCGTACGCCCGTGAGCTGACCCGTGCGGTCTCGGCGGTGGCGACGTTCTCCAACGTCGACCACCCGCTGACCACCGAGCCCGAGAACCCGCAGCGGGCCGCGGTCCTGGTCGTGACCAGCGACCGCGGCCTCGCCGGGGCCTACTCCTCCAACGTGCTCAAGGAGGCCGAGCGCCTCGTCGAGAAGCTGCGCGAGGAGGGCAAGGAGGTCGACCTCTACGTCACCGGCCGCAAGGCGGAGGGCTACTTCAAGTTCCGCCAGCGGGCCGTGGTCCAGGCGTGGACCGGGTTCTCCGACCAGCCGACCTACGACGTGGCGGCCGACATCGGCGCCACGCTCATCTCGGCGTTCCTGAACGACGACGACACCGAGGCCGACGAGGACACCCCGCCCGGGGTGGACGAGGTCCACGTGGTCTTCACCCGGTTCAGGTCGATGCTGGTGCAGGAGCCGCAGGCCGTCCGCCTGCTGCCCCTGGAGGTCGTGGAGGGCACCGAGGCTCCGGAGCCGGGCGACCTGCTCCCGCTCTACGAGTTCGAGCCGTCGGCCTCCGAGGTGCTCGACGCCCTGCTGCCGCGCTACGTCCAGAGCCGCATCTTCTTCGCCCTCCTGCAGGCGGCCGCCTCCGAGCTGGCCGCCCGTCAGAAGGCGATGAAGGCGGCGACCGACAACGCCGACGAGCTCATCAAGAAGTACAAGCGAATCGCCAACCAGGCCCGCCAGGCTGGCATTACCCAGGAAATCAGCGAGATCGTCGGTGGCGTCAACGCCCTCGCCGACGCGAACGCCGGCCAAGAGTGATTGCGGAGAAGTGAGAGACATGACTGCCACTGTGGAAGAGACGAAGGCCTCCGGCGCCGCCGGCGGTGTCGGCCGTATCACGCGCGTCATCGGCCCGGTCGTGGACATCGAGTTCCCGACCGACGCGATGCCGGCGATCTACAACGCCCTCAAGGTCGACCTGACCCTGGGCGGCGAGACCCAGACCATCACCCTTGAGGTCGCCCAGCACATCGGCGACGGCATGGTCCGTGCGATCTCGATGAAGCCCACCGACGGCCTCGTCCGCGGTGCCCAGGTGACCGACACCGGCGAGCCGATCACGGTGCCCGTCGGCGACGTCACCCTCGGCAAGGTGTTCAACACCACCGGTGACTGCCTCAACCTCGCCGAGGGCGAGACCCTGCAGGTCAACGAGCGCTGGGGCATCCACCGCAAGGCGCCGTCCTTCGACCAGCTCGAGTCGAAGACGCAGATGTTCGAGACCGGCATCAAGGTCATCGACCTGCTGACCCCCTACGTGCAGGGCGGCAAGATCGGCCTGTTCGGCGGCGCCGGCGTGGGCAAGACCGTGCTCATCCAGGAGATGATCGCGCGAGTCGCCAAGGACCACGGCGGTGTGTCGGTGTTCGCCGGCGTCGGCGAGCGCACCCGTGAGGGCAACGACCTCATCGTCGAGATGGAGGAGGCCGGCGTCATCGGCCAGACCGCCCTGGTGTTCGGCCAGATGGACGAGCCGCCGGGCACCCGGCTGCGCGTCGCGCTGGCCGCGCTGACGATGGCGGAGTACTTCCGCGACGTGCAGCAGCAGGACGTGCTGCTGTTCATCGACAACATCTTCCGGTTCACCCAGGCCGGGTCCGAGGTCTCCACCCTGCTGGGCCGGATGCCGTCGGCCGTGGGCTACCAGCCCAACCTGGCGGACGAGATGGGTCAGCTCCAGGAGCGGATCACCTCGACGCGCGGCCACTCGATCACCTCGATGCAGGCGATCTACGTGCCCGCCGACGACTACACCGACCCGGCGCCGGCGACCACCTTCGCCCACCTGGACGCCACGACCGAGCTCTCCCGCGAGATCGCGTCGCTCGGCATCTACCCGGCCGTTGACCCCCTGACGTCGACCTCGCGGATCCTCGACCCGCAGTACATCGGCCAGGACCACTACAACGCCGCGATCCGCGTCAAGCAGATCCTCCAGCGCAACAAGGAGCTGCAGGACATCATCGCGATCCTGGGTGTCGACGAGCTGTCCGAGGAGGACAAGATCATCGTCTCCCGGGCCCGCCGGATCCAGCGGTTCCTGTCGCAGAACACCTACGTGGCCAAGCAGTTCACGGGCATCGAGGGCTCCACCGTCCCGGTCAAGGACACCATCGAGGCGTTCAACAAGATCGCGGACGGCGAGTACGACCACGTCGCCGAGCAGGCGTTCTTCATGTGCGGCGGTCTCGACGACGTCGAGGCCAAGTGGGCCGAGATCCAGAAGAACCTGTGATGGCGTCCGACTCGTTGCTCCAGGTCGAGCTGGTCGCCGCCGACCGTCTCGTGTGGTCGGGCCAGGCCAAGATGGTCATCGCCCGCACCACCGAGGGGGACGTCGGCATCCTGCCGCACCACGCGCCGATGCTCTCGGTGATCATCGAGGGCGTCGTGGACGTGCAGACCGCCGAGGGCGAGACCTGGGTGGCTGCCGTCGACGCCGGCTTCCTCTCGGTCGCCGACAACCGGGTCTCGATCCTCTCGGAGCGGGCCGAGATGTCCCACGAGATCGACCTCGAGAAGGCCCGGGCGGAGTACGACCGTGCCAAGCAGGCCGGCGAGAACGACGACGAGGCCGCCGAGGCCCTGCGTCGCGCCGAGGCGCGGATCCGCGCCGTGGAGAGGGCTTCCTGACGACGCGCTGAACCACACCAGTAGGGTGAGCACACGGGTGGACCGTGGGCTCACCCTGCTGCATTTCTGGGGGCCTGTTCCGTGAGGAGGTGGGATGCCGGTCTGGCTCGTCGTGCTCGACGTCCTCGGGGTCCTCCTGGTCCTGCTGCTCTGCTACGGCGTGGCGCTCATCGTGCGCCGCCGTGCGCTGTCCCGCCACGGCGGGACCTTCGAGCTGAGCCACCGGGCCCATGCCGAACGTCCGGGGCGTGGCTGGGTCCTCGGCCTGGGGCGTTACACCGGGGACTCCCTGGAGTGGTTCCGCATCTTCTCGCTGTCGCCGCGCCCGTCCCGGGTCTGGGACCGGGAGAAGGTCAGCTACGCGGGTCAGCGTCCCGCGGAAGGGCCCGAGCAGCTCTCGCTGTACGCGGGCCACGTGGTCGTCTCCTGCGTGACCCCCGAGGGCACGGTCGAGCTGGCGATGAGCAGGTCCTCGCTCACCGGGTTCCAGGCCTGGCTCGAGGCCGGCCCGCCCGGCACGAACTGGGACCTGCGCCCCGTCCGCTGAGCGCCGGCCCCCGGCTCAGTCGCGCTCGCCGCCGGGCACCCACAGGACGTCGCCGCGCTCGGTGTTGGCGCGCCGGGCGAGGATGAAGAGCAGGTCGGAGAGCCGGTTGAGGTAGGTGATCGCCAGCTTGTTCATCGTCTCCTCGTGCTCGGCCCAGGCGGCCCACGCGGAGCGCTCGGCCCGGCGGACCACGGTGCGGGCGACGTGGAGGTGTGCCGCACCCGGGGTGCCGCCGTTGAGGATGAACGAGCGGAGGGCCGGCAGGTCGGCGTTGTACTCGTCGCACCACGCCTCGAGCCGGTCGACGTAGGACTGCTCGATCCGGAGCGGGGGGTACTCCGGGTCGGGGACCACCGGGGTGCAGAAGTCGGCGCCCACGTCGAAGAGGTCGTTCTGGATCCGGGTCAGCACGCGGTCCACCTCGCCGTCGAGCCCGCCGACGGCCAGCGCGACGCCGATGGCGGCGTTCGCCTCGTCCACGTCGGCGTACGCCGCCAGGCGCAGGTCGGTCTTCGACGTCTCGCTCATGTCGCCGAGCCGGGTGGTGCCGGCGTCGCCGGTGCGGGTGTAGATCCGGGTGAGGTTGACCATGGGCCGAGCCTAGCCCGGCCCGTCCCCGCGGCGGCGGGGCGCCCGGGGCGGGGTGCACCGCGGGCTGGGCGTCCCTCTGGTCACGGAGTCCCCACGAGACCCATCTGTCACATTACCGGCGGGTCCTTCCGACCGGCGTCCGATAATCGGCCTGCTGGTCGCCGCGCCAGGAAATGGTGGTGGTTGAGAACCAACCTTCTGGGGTAGTAACACGTCTAACAGGTCAGTGTGCGTCGCAACGGGGCGACGGACAGGACCAGCGGAGGCGTCGGGGGACGGCTCCGACATCCGGCGGTCGGGCGCCGGGAAGGGGGCAGCGATGGAGATCCTCGCCGACGGAGCGACGCTGGTGCTGAGGGGCGACTTCGACGTGCGCAGCACCCTCGAGGTGCGCAGCGCGGTCTACGCGCACCTGGAGGTGCACCGGGACGCCGACGTCGTGGTCGACCTGAGCGAGGTGAGCGCCGTCGACGTCACGGCCCTGCGACTCCTCGCCGTCGCGACCCGTCAGGCCGTCCGGGACGGGCACCACCTCACCCTGCGCGGCTGTGGTCCCGCGGTCCGCCGGATGCTGCACCTGTCCCGCCTGATCCGCGTCGTGGAGGTCGAGCGCCAGGCGGCCATCGCCTGACCTGCGCCCCCGGGCGCGCGGCGTGGCACGGGTGAGTGCTGTTTCCCACAGCGAGACCATGCGCTGCCCGGACGTCCTGCCTCTAGCATCCTCCCTATGACTGAGCCCCAGCACGCCAAGGACCGCCCCTGGGTGATGCGCACGTACGCCGGCCACTCGACGGCCGCGGCGTCCAACGCGCTCTACCGCAACAACCTCGCGAAGGGGCAGACGGGCCTCTCGGTCGCCTTCGACCTCCCGACCCAGACGGGCTACGACCCGGACTCCCCGCTCAGCAGGGGAGAGGTCGGCAAGGTCGGCGTCCCGGTGCCGCACCTCGGGGAGATGCGCCGTCTCTTCGACCAGATCCCGCTCACCGAGATGAACACCTCGATGACGATCAACGCCACCGCGATGTGGCTCCTGGCGCTCTACCAGGTGGTCGCGGAGGAGCAGAACCCCGGGCTCGACCCGACCGAGGTGGCGGCCCAGCTCGCCGGGACCACCCAGAACGACATCATCAAGGAGTACCTGTCCCGGGGGACCTACGTCTTCGGCCCGGAGCACTCGCTGCGGCTGACCGCCGACATGATCGCCTACACGGTCAACAACATCCCCAAGTGGAACCCGATCAACATCTGCAGCTACCACCTGCAGGAGGCCGGGGCCACGCCGGCCCAGGAGCTGGCCTACGCGCTGTGCACCGCCATCGCGGTCCTCGACTCGGTCCGCGACGCGGGCCAGGTCTCGGAGGACGACTTCGAGAAGGTCGTCGGACGCATCTCGTTCTTCGTCAACGCCGGGGTGCGCTTCGTCGAGGAGACCTGCAAGATGCGGGCCTTCGTGCAGCTGTGGGACGAGATCACGCGCGAGCGCTACGGCGTGCAGGACCCCAAGATGCGACGGTTCCGCTACGGCGTCCAGGTGAACTCCCTCGGCCTCACCGAGGCGCAGCCCGAGAACAACGTGCAGCGGATCGTGCTGGAGATGCTCGGGGTCACCCTCTCCAAGAACGCCCGTGCCCGCGCAGTCCAGCTGCCGGCCTGGAACGAGGCGCTGGGGCTCCCGCGCCCCTGGGACCAGCAGTGGTCCCTGCGGCTCCAGCAGGTGCTGGCGTTCGAGTCCGACCTGCTCGAGTACGAGGACATCTTCGACGGCAGCCACGTGATCGAGGCGAAGGTCGCCGAGCTCGTCGCGGGTGCCCGCGAGGAGATGGACCGCGTGCAGGCCATGGGCGGCGCCGTCGCCGCGGTGGAGTCGGGCTACATGAAGTCGGCCCTGGTCTCCGCGCACGCCGCGCGCCGGGCCCGGATCGAGGCCGGCGACGAGGTCATCGTCGGGGTCAACAAGTTCGAGACCACCGAGCCCTCGCCCCTGACCGCGGACCTCGACGCGGCCATCCAGACCGCCGACCCGGCTGCCGAGCAGGCCGCCAGGGAGAGCGTGGAGGCGTGGAAGGCGCAGCGGGACGAGGCCGAGGTCGCGGAGGCGCTCAAGCGCTTGGCCGACGACGCCAAGACCGAGAAGAACCTGATGGAGGCCACCTTGGCGGCGGCCCGCGCGGGCGCGACGACGGGGGAGTGGGCCGGGACGCTGCGCGAGGTGTTCGGCGAGTTCCGGGCGCCCACCGGCGTCCAGGGCGCCGTCGGCGTCGCCGAGGCAGGCACCGAGCTCAGCGCCGTCCGGGACCGGGTGCGCGCGACCGGCGAGGAGCTGGGCGGCAGGCTGCGGCTCCTCGTCGGCAAGCCCGGCCTCGACGGCCACAGCAACGGGGCCGAGCAGGTCGCGGTGCGGGCCCGGGACGCCGGCTTCGAGGTCGTGTACCAGGGGATCCGGCTGACCCCCGAGCAGATCGTCGCCGCCGCGGTGGCCGAGGACGTGCACTGCGTGGGCCTCTCCATCCTGTCGGGCTCCCACATGGAGCTCGTCCCCGCGGTCCTCGACGGCCTGCGGGAGGCCGGCCTGGACGACCTGCCGGTCATCGTGGGCGGGATCATCCCCGACTCCGACGGGAAGGCGCTGCTCGAGCGGGGCGTGGCCGCCGTCTACACGCCGAAGGACTTCGGCCTCACGGAGATCATGTCGGGGATCGTGGACGTCATCCGGCGGGCCCACGGTCTCGACTGACCCCCCGTCCGCTCCGCCCACGTGCCCGGGTCGTGGATCACACAGGTAAGGCTTGCCTCACCTGTGCTACGGTCGGGCGCGTGGGCAAGGGGAAGAAGCAGAAGGCGGACGTCGCCAAGCTGCCGAAGAAGAAGTGCTGCGAGTCGAAGTCGCGGTGCGGTCGCTGTCCCCTGAGGATGCTCAAGGAGGGCACCCTGCCCGACGGCTACACCGTCCACAAGCGCAGGCTGGTGAAGGTGGCCGACAAGCCGGTCAAGGCCGACAAGCCGGACAAGAAGGCGACGAAGGCCGCCTGACCTCAGGCTCCTCGAGAGCCGGTCCCGGCGACCAGCGGCAGGGCCGGCGGCTCAGAACAGCCGGTGCTCCGAGTCGTCCATCCCGCGCAGGGCGTCGTAGTCGACGACGGCGCAGGCGATCCCGCGGTCGGTCGCGAGCACCCGCGCCTGGGGCTTGATCTCCTGGGCGGCGAAGATCCCCCGGACCGGCCCCTTCGCCGACAACAGGGGGTCGCGGTTGAGCAGCTCGAGGTAGCGGGTGAGCTGCTCGACCCCGTCGATGTCGCCGCGGCGCTTCACCTCGACGGCGACGCTCACGCCGTCGCGGTCCCGGCACATCAGGTCCACGGGACCGATGGCCGTCGGGTACTCGCGGCGGACGAGCGTGAGGCCCTCGGCGAGGGACGCAGGGTGCTCGGCGAGGAGCTCCTGCAGGTGCTTCTCGACGCCGTCCTTCTGCAGGCCCGGGTCGATCCCCAGCTCGTGCCGCGACTCGTGGTGGACCTCGTCGATGAGGATCCGCAGGGTGTCGCCGTTCTTCCCGGTCACGGTCCACTCGACGCGCTCGACGCCCTCCACCTCCACGGTGCCCTCCCGGACCGTGCAGGGCGGCGACATCCAGTTGAGCGGCTTGTAGGAGCCGCCGTCGCTGTGCACCAGGACCGAGCCGTCGGACTTCAGCATGAGCACGCGGGTCGCCATCGGGAGGTGCGCGGTCAGCCGACCGGCGTAGTCGACCTGGCAGGTGGCAACGACGAGTCTCACGGAGAGGCAATCTACCGCCCGCGCCGACGGTCCCCGTCCATCAGGTGGTCCTCCCGTACCAGCGGGTAGGTGCGTGTCATCATGCCGCCATGACTGAGACCGCACCCTCCCACGAGCAGATCAGCAGCACCCTGGTCCTGCCCTACCTGAACCACGCCCTGCGCATGTACGCCGAGGGCTACGCGTCCCGCGCGGACATCGACGCGGCCATGCGCTTCGGGTGCGGCTACCCGGTGGGTCCGCTCACCACGGTCGAGGAGCAGGGTCTGGAGTCCGTCCGCGACCGCCTGGCGGCCCTGTTCGCCCGCACGGGTGACGAGCTGCACCGCCCCGCCGACCTGCTGGAGGCGCGGGTCGCGGCCGGCGCCACCACCGTCGAGGAGGGCGGCGACTCGGCCGGGGCCGCCGAGCCGCAGCTGCGCCACGAGATCGGGACCGTCGGCGTCGTCGGAACCGGGACCATGGCCTCGGGCATCGTCGAGGTCTTCGCCAAGAGTGGCTACGACGTGGTCTTCGTCGGCCGCAGCCAGGAGAAGCTGGACGGCGTCGTCGCGCTGATCACCAAGTCGCTGGACAAGGCGATCTCCCGCGGCAAGCTGGACGAGGCCACCAAGGCCGAGGTGCTGGCCCGCCTGACCGGGGCGACCAGCCGTGACGCCCTCGCCGACGTCGACCTGGTGGTCGAGGCGATCGCCGAGGACCTCGCGGTCAAGACCGAGCTCTTCGCCGACCTCGACCGCATCTGCAAGGCGGGCGCCGTCCTCGCCACGACCACCTCCTCGCTGCCCATCTCGGCGTGCGCGTCCGCGACCTCGCGCCCCGAGTCGGTCATCGGGATGCACTTCTTCAACCCCGCCCCCGTCATGAAGCTGGTCGAGGTCGTCACCACCGAGCTGACGGACCCCGCCGTCGACGAGACCGTGCGGGCGCTGTGCGCGAAGGTGGGCAAGGTCGCCGTCTCGTGCGGCGACCGGGCCGGCTTCATCGTCAACGCCCTGCTGTTCCCCTACCTCAACGACGCGGTCAGGATGCTGGAGTCGGGCGTGGCCGACATGGCCACCATCGACGCCGCGATCAAGGAGCAGGCCGGCTTCCCGATGGGCCCCTTCGAGCTGCTGGACGTGGTCGGCAACGACGTCTCCCTGGCCATCCAGAAGGAGCTGCACGCGGAGTTCAAGCACGCGGGGTTCGCCCCGGCGCCGATGCTCGAGCAGGTCGTCGCGGAGGGCCGGCTCGGCCGCAAGACCAAGCGCGGGTTCCACGACTACTCCTGACCCGCAGGACGCGCCACGGGGCGGGGCGGCCGTGCTCCCTCGGAGCCGGTGGCCGCGCCCCGTGGCGCGTCGGGCACCGATCTCGCCCGGGGCGGACCGCCGGGGCCGTCAGCGCGCGTCGACCACCATCGCGGCGAGGCGCGCCCGGGTGTTGATCTCCAGCTTGCGGTAGATGTGGGACAGGTGGGTGTCCACGGTGCGGGGGGAGACGAAGAGCTCCTCGGCGATCTGCCGGCTGGTCAGGCCGTCGGCGACGCGGTCGGCCACCTGTCGCTCCGCACGGGTCAGCTGGTCCAGCGGGGAGGGGCCCTCGGCCGCGGCACCGGGCTGGACCAGCGCGGTCATCAGCTGGGTGACCTCGGCGAGGCCCGCGGCCGTCAGGTGACCGTCGTCCACCCAGCCCTGGGGCACCACGCGCCCGGGGGTGGGCCGGCAGCGGGCGGCCAGCCCCCAGACGGCCGCGTTGCGCGCCGCGCGGATCTCCGCGGCCGCGGCGGCGAGGTGGCGCGACTCCCGCTGGTCGAGCTCCTCGGCCACGCGCGCGAGGCAGTCGAGGACGTCGGCGGCGCGCAACGGCATCGGCATCGTCGTCGCGCGCTCCAGCGCGGCGAGGAACGTGTGGGCACCCTGGGCGTGGTCGTGCTGGGCCATCAGGGCGTGGGCGAGGATCATGCGTGCCTCGACGCCGTCCCGCGCCAGCATGCTGCTGTCGGCGAGCACGACGACGTCGGCGGCCAGGCCCGCGGCGTGCGCCGCGTCGCCCGCCTCGAGCAGGTCGCGGGCGTCCTGGACCAGGACCGGCAGCCGGACCGCCCACGGAAGGGTCTCGCGGTCGACCGTGCTCACCGGGGCGTCGGGGTCCACCTGGCGCAGCAGCGTCTCGGCGAGCAGCCGGACCCGGTCCTCGGCGAGGTGCCGGGACTCCGCGACCGCGGTGCGCGCCGCCGCCTCGGCCTCGGCGAGACGCCCCTGCTCGAGGGCGACGCGGCCCAGCAGCGTCCGGGCGGAGAGGCTGATCCACCGCTCCTCGTTGCCGTCGTGGGTCGGGATGATCTCCGCGGCCGAGGCGACCGCCGCGGCGAGCTCGCCGCGCGACACGAGGACGTCGACGAGGGTGCGCGTGGCCTGGCGGGCGATCGCGCGACCCGTGTCGTCCAGCTCCATCGCCCGCCGGGCCTCGGCCTCCGCCCGGGCGAAGTCGCCGGCGTCGAGGTGCATCTCGGCCCGGATCGAGGCGGTCCGGGCCAGCTCGAGGGCCGGCTCGTCGGCCGCCCGGGCGTGCTCGTCCGCGCGGTCGAGGAGCCAGAGGCCCTCGTAGGTGCCGCGCACCTCGGAGGCGGCGATCCCGGCGCGACGGGCGACCTGCGCGCCGATCGCCCCCGGGCCGTCCCCGCTGACCAGGACGCCCTCCAGGATCTCGACCGCCTCGCGGGCCCGCATGGCCGTGTACAGGGAGGAGAAGACCCGGTTGGCCAGCGCGTACCCGAGGTCGCGGGAGCCGGGGTCGGCCGCGGCGGCCGCGATCGCGGCCCGCATCGCCGGGAGGTCGGGGAGCCACGGGGCGTCCCCGGCGCCGACGTTGGTGTGCCGGGGGGCGACCCGGTCGGCCCAGCCGATCAGCGCCCGCTGGGTCACCGAGGCGTCGCCGTGCAGGACGCCCAGCTCGGCCCCGTGCTGGCGGATGGGGGAGAGCATGTCGAAACGGCCGTCGGGCAGCACCTCGACGAGGCTCGCGCGGGCGAGCCCGGCCGCGAGCCTCGCCGCGGCCGGCCGCTCCACCCCGGCGACCGCCGCCAGCACGTCGATGGTGACCGGGAACGACACCTGGGCGAGCCGGCGGAAGCAGCGCTGCTGGTCGGGCGGCAGCAGCTCGTACGACGCCTGCACGGCGCTCGCCAGCGAGGCCACCGGTGCGGCGTTGGCCACCCCCAGCAGGGCGATCTGGACCGCGGTCTGCTCGATGATGAGGGGGAGCCCCCCGGTGGCCCGGAGCAGCCGACGCACGGCGGTGTCGTGCGCGCCCAGGTCCTGGGCGCGTCCCCCGGCGGCGGCGACCCGGTTGGCCAGGAGGTCGAAGGCGGGGCCGGCCAGCGGGTCGCGGGGCCCGGGGACGGGCAAGGGTCCCAGCCGCAGCACGCGCTCGAGCGGCTGGCCCGACATCCCGCGGGCGGTGACGGCGAGCCGCACTCCGCTGGTCGCCTCCACCATCTGCTGCAGGCTGCGTCCGACGTCCTCCTGGTCCACCTCGAGACCGTCGACCACGAGCACCGTGTCCGTCCCGTCGAGCGCGCGACGCAGCGCCCCCTCGAAGCTGTCCCCGGGAGCCGCCTCGGCGTCGAGCTGGCGCAGGCAGGCCGCGAGAACCTCCTCGGAGCGCCGCAGGCCGGCCGCGTTGACCCACGCGATGTCGCTGCGGTCCTTGAGCACGTGCCGGACGAGCAGGGTCTTCCCGCACCCGGGGGGACCCACGACGCTGACCCAGCGCGAGGACGCGAGGGCACGCTCGAGGGTCCCCACGGCCTTCTCCCGGCCCAAGCACGGTGTCAGCACACCGTGAATCTATCGGTATCCGGGGCCCGATTACGTAGGACTACGGATGTGCGGGCACCGGCGGGCGCGAGAGGGTGGGGACACGCTCAGGGGAGCCGGCCCGATCGGGGGACGGGCCGGACCCCCTGGGGCTCCCGGCCCGCCGCTCCGGCCGGGTCCAGCGGTCGTGGCCGGCCGCCTGCTGGGCCGTCGCCGCAGGGCTCCGCCTTCGCCGCCCGCGTACGCTGGGCGCATGGAGATCGTGCTGCTGGTGCTGGTCGTGGCCGGCGCCCTGGGCCTCGTCGCGGCGGGCTCCCGGGCCTCCCGCCGACGGCAGGAGGAGAAGGCCGCCGCCGAGCTGGCGCCGGTCCGTCGGCTGGTGGACGAGGACGTCACCGCCCTGGGGGTGGAGCTGCAGGAGCTCGACCTCGACGTGAGCGGGCGCGAGCTCGACGCCGGGGCGCGCTCCGACTACCAGCGGGCCCTGGACGCCTACGAGTCGGCGAAGACGGCCAGCGAGCAGCTGCGCGCCCCCGACGAGGTGCGGCACGTGACCGAGATCCTCGAGGACGGCCGCTACGCCATGGCGTGCGTCCGCGCGCGAGTGGAGGGCGAGCCGCTCCCCACCCGCCGACCGCCGTGCTTCTTCGACCCGCGGCACGGGCTCTCGGTCGCCGACGTGGCCTGGACCCCGCCGGGTGGTGCCTCGCGCGACGTCCCCGCCTGCGCCCTGGACGCCGAGCGCGTCCGGGTCGGCGCGGAGCCCGACGTCCGCAAGGTCATGGTCGGCACCCAGCGAGTGCCCTACTGGCAGGGCGGTCGCGCCTACCAGCCCTACGCGATGGGCTACTACGGCGGCTTCGGCCCGATGCAGTGGATGTTCATGGGGATGCTCTTCAGCGGCGGCCTCGAGGGCATCGGCGAGGGCCTCGGCGCGCTGGGCGAGGGCGTCGGCGACATGTTCGGCGGCATCGGCGAGGGCCTCGGCGACATGTTCGACGGCTTCGACTTCTGACGTGACCCCCGACGCGCTGCGGGACGGCCCCGCCCTGCACACCACCGTCCTGGGCGACTCCGGCGCCCCCGTCTTCTTCTGCCACGGGCTCTTCGGCCAGGGGCGCAACTGGACCCAGGTGGGCAAGCGGCTCGCCGAGGCGGGGCGACGGGTGACCCTCGTCGACCTGCCGAACCACGGCAGGTCGGGGTGGACGGCCGAGATCGACCTGGTCGACGACGCCGACCGGGTGGCGGAGCTCCTGCGGGAGGGACCGCCGGCCGCTCTGGTCGGCCACTCGATGGGGGGCAAGGTCGCGATGCTCACCGCGCTGCGTCACCCCGAGCTGGTGGAGCGGCTCGTCGTGGTCGACATCGCGCCCGCGACCTACCGCAGGGTGGGGGAGTTCGCCGGCTTCATCTCCGCCATGCAGGCCCTCGACCTCGACGCCCTCACCCGCCGCGAGGAGGCCGACGAGCAGCTGGCGGCGGCCGTGCCCGACCCCGCGGTCCGGGGGTTCCTCCTGCAGAACCTGCGCCGGGAGGGGGACCGCTGGCGCTGGCAGGTCAACCTGGACCTGCTGGAGGAGGGGCTTGGCGTGATCGGCGGGTGGCCCGAGGAGGCGTCCGAGCTGCCGCCGTACGAGGGCCCCGTGCTGTGGATCGCGGGTGCCACGTCCCACTACGTGCGTGACGAGCAGGCCCCGCAGATGGAGCGGTACTTCCCGCGGGTGCGACGGGTGACCGTCAAGAACGCCGGACACTGGGTGCACTCCGAGCAGCCCGCGGTCTTCCTCGAGGTGCTCAGCCGGTTCCTCGAGGTCGACGCGGGCTGAAGGGGGCCCCGCCAGGAGGCTGCGCGCCCCGGGGACCAGGCGCGGTGGCCCCCCGGGGCGTCAGGGCGTCAGGCGTCGTCGGCTGCGAAGCCGGCGACCACGTCGCGGAGGGCGCCGAGCTGGGCGGTGATGGCGTCCCGCCGCTTCGACATCCGGTCGACCTCGGCCCGGATCGCGGCAAGCTCGCGCTCGGCCTCGGCGTGACCGCTGGCGGCGATGGACTCCGCTTGGGTCTTGGCCGAGGTGACGATCTGCTGCGCCTCGCGGCGGGCGCGGGCGAGCATGGCGTCGGCCTCGGTCTGGGCCTGCTGACGCTGGCTGGTGGCCTGGGTGATGGCCTCGCGGGCCCGCTTCTCCGCGGCGGTCGCGCGGTCCTCGGCCTCCTTCACGAGGCGGGAGGTCTCCGCCGTCGCGTTGGAGTGGTGCTCCGCCGCCTCGCGGGCCAGCCGCTCCTTCTCGACGGCCAGCGTCCGCCTGGCCTCCTGGACCTCGCGGTCCGCGGCGGCGCGGGCCTGCTCGGCCTCCCGCTTGGCCGTGGTGCGGAGGTCGTTGGTCTCCTGCTGGGCGGCGAGGCGCAGCTGCTCCGCCTCGCGCTGGGCCGCGGCGCGCAGGTCCTCGGCCTCGCTGCGGGCCAGGGACCGCTCCTGCTCGGCGTCGGCGAGGATCCGGCTCCGGCTCTCCTCGAGCTCCTTGAGCTGGACGATGCGCATGTCCTCGGCCTCCCGGGCCGCCTCGGCCTTGATCGCGCGCCCGTCCCGGTGGGCCTGCTCGCGGATCTCCTGGGCGTCCCGCTCGGCGGCGGCCCGCACGTCGGCGGCCTCGTCCTCGGCGAGCTTGAGCATGGAGGCGGCCCGGCCACCCAGCCCGGCGTACGTCGGGTTCTCCATCTCCGAGAGCGCCGTGCGGGTCTGCGCCAGCTCGGCCTCCAGCGCCTTCAGCCGCTGCTCGGCGGCGGCACGGGCCGCGGTCGCCTCCGTGCACTCGGCAGCCAGCGCCTGCAGGGCGCGGTCCACCGCCACCTTGTCGTAGCCGCCGCGCCGCACCTGCGGCAGCGTCGGGACGGAGCCGCCCGCTCCGGTGGGGGAGGTGGTGGGCGCGGCACCGGCGGCACCGGCGGCGCTGGGGGAGGTGGTGGGCGCGGCACTGGCGGCGCTGGAGGCACTGGCGGCACCGGCGCCGGGCGTCCGCGGGGCCGTCGTGGGGCGCGGCCCTCCGGCCGGGGCCTTCGCCGAGACGGGGGAGACGGCCGGCTGGACCTGCGTGCGCTCGGTCGCGGGGACCGGCTCGGGACTCTTGGCCACCGCCTCCATCTTCTGGGTGGGGGCGTTGTCGGCGACGTCGTCGGAGTCGTCCTGGTCGAAGATGGACAGGCCCTCGTCACGGCTCATGCAGGGCACCCTCTCTGGGTCTGGTGGGTGTGTGGTGCTGGGTTCCAGTGTGACCGATCCCGGCAACAGGACACACCCCGGCTCGCGGACTCCGGGTGGCGAAGTCGGGGCGGACCGGGGTGTGTCGGGGGTGCTGCTGGTGACGCGCTGGCTGGTGCGGGATCAGACGCCGCGGAAGCGGTTGATCTCGTTGATGTAGCGGGCTCGCGTCTCCTCGTCGCGAACGCCCATGCCCTCCTGCGGGGCGAGGCAGAGGACGCCGACCTTGCCCTGGTGGGCGTTGCGGTGGACGTCGAGCGCTGCCTGGCCGACCTCCTCGAGGCTGTACGTCTTCGAGAGGGTCGGGTGGATCTTGCCCTTGGCGATCAGGCGGTTGGCCTCCCACGACTCGCGGTAGTTGGCGAAGTGCGAGGAGATGATGCGCTTGAGGTTCATCCACAGGTACCGGTTGTCGTACTCGTGCATGTAGCCGGTGGTCGACGCGCAGGTGGTGATGGTGCCGCCCTTGCGGGTGACGAAGACGCTGGCCCCGAAGGTCTCCCGGCCGGGGTGCTCGAAGACGATGTCGATGTCCTCACCGCCGGTGAGCTCGCGGATCTTGGCGCCGAAGCGCTTCCACTCCCGCGGGTTCTGCTCGGTCCCCTCCTCGTTCCAGAACTTGTAGTCCTCCTCGGAGCGGTTGATGATCAGCTCGGCGCCCATGGAGCGCGCGATCTTGGCCTTCTCCTCGTTGGAGACCACGCAGATCGGGGTGGCACCGCCGTTGAGGGCGTACTGGGTCGCGTAGCCGCCGAGGCCGCCGGACGCACCCCAGATCAGGACGTTGTCGCCCTGCTTCATGGCCCCGCCGTTCTTGGAGACCAGCTGGCGGTAGGCGGTGGAGTTCACCAGGCCGGGGGACGCCGCCTCCTCCCAGGTCAGGTGGGCCGGCTTCGGCATGAGCTGGTTGGCCTTGACCAGGGCCACGTGCGCGAGCCCGCCGAAGTTGGTCTCGAAGCCCCAGATCCGCTGCTCGGGGTCCATCATCGTGTCGTCGTGGCCCTCGGGGCCCTCGAGCTCGACGGAGAGGCAGTGCGCCACGACCTCGGTGCCGGGCTTCCACTTGGTCACCCCGGGGCCGGTCTTGAGGACGACGCCGGCCAGGTCGGAGCCGACCACGTGGTAGGGGAGGTCGTGCCGCTTGGTCAGCTCCGAGACGCGCCCGTACCGCTCGAGGAAGCCGAAGGTGGAGACGGGCTCGAAGATCGAGGTCCACACCGTGTTGTAGTTGATGGCGCTCGCCATCACGGCGACCAGGGCCTCGCCCGGGCCGAGCTCGGGGAGGGCGACGTCCTCGACGTGCAGGGACTTGCGGGGGTCCTTGTCGCGGGTCGCGATGCCCTCGAACATGTCGACCTCGTCCTTGTGGACGGTCGCGGCCCGGTAGGACTCGGGCAGCTCGAGGTGGGCGAAGTCCTCCGTCGCCGTGTCACCGGCGAGGATGGCATCGAGGATGTTCTGCACTGTTCGTCTCCTAAGACCTGGGTGCTCGGGGGGATTGCGCGAAGATTACCCGCCGGTAACAGCGATGGCGCTCTTTGTGCGGCACGTCATAGCCGCGAGTCGGCGGGGCGGGGCGTCGGCTCAGTGTGCGTCGGTCGCGGGCTCGACGAGCTCGACGAGCACCCCGCCGGCGTCCTTGGGGTGCACGAAGTTGATCCGCGAGCCGGCCGTGCCGCGCTTGGGGGCGTCATACAGCAGGCGGACGCCGCGGCTGCGGAGGATCTCGCTCACGGCGTCGACGTCGACGACCCGGTAGGCGAGCTGCTGCAGGCCCGGGCCCGAGCGGGCGAGGAACTTCGCGATCGTGGAGCTGTCGTCCAGCGGGGCGAGCAGCTGGATCGCGGATCCCGAGTCGCCGACCGCGACCATCGCCTCGCGCACCCCCTGCTCCTCGTTCGTCTCCTCGTGGGCCACGTGCATGCCGAAGGTGTCGCGGTAGAACGCGACGGCCTCGTCGAGGTCGGGCACGGCGATGCCGACGTGGTCGATGGCGGTGAAGAGGTGGTCCGGGATCTCCAGGGGTGCGCTCATGGGCATATGTTCGCGCCTCGTCCCGAGGGACGGACGGGGGGTCCACATCAGGGACAGCCGGGAGGGGGTCCGGGCCTGGGGTTAGGCTCGGCGGGATCCCACACGCCAGCACAGGAGGCATCCCAGCATGTCGAGCAACACTTCCGTCATCGTCGCCGGGGCGCGCACCCCGATCGGCCGCCTCCTCGGTGGCCTGAAGGACCAGTCCGCGGCCGACCTGGGCGGCGTCGCGATCAAGGGCGCGCTGGACAAGGCCGGCGTCTCGGGCGAGCAGGTCGACTACGTGATCATGGGTCACGTGATCCAGGCCGGCACCGGCCAGATCAGCGCCCGCCAGGCCGCGGTCAAGGGCGGTGTGCCGATGGGCGTCCCCGCCCTCACCATCAACAAGGTCTGCCTCTCGGGCATCAACGCCATCGCGCTGGCCGACCAGCTGATCCGCGCCGGCGAGCACGAGATCGTCGTGGCCGGCGGCATGGAGTCGATGACCCAGGCCCCCCACCTCCTGCTGAAGTCGCGCGAGGGCTTCAAGTACGGCGACACCAACCTGGTCGACTCGATGGCGTACGACGCCCTCTTCGACCAGTTCACCAGCCAGGCGATGGGCCTGCTGACCGAGGAGTGCAACGCCGCGGCCGCCAACCTGACCCGCGAGGAGCAGGACACCTTCGCCGCACGCAGCCACCGACTGGCGGCCGAGGCGCAGAAGAACGGCGTCTTCGACGACGAGATCGTGCCCGTCACCATCAAGTCCCGTCGTGGCGAGACCGTCGTCGACACCGACGAGGGCGTCCGGGCCGAGACCACCGTGGAGTCCCTCGGGGCGCTGCGCCCGGCGTTCTCCAAGGAGGGCACCATCACCGCCGGCTCCGCCTCCCAGATCTCCGACGGCGCCTGCGCCGTCGTCGTGATGAGCAAGGCCAAGGCCGAGGAGCTGGGCCTCACCTGGCTCGCCGAGATCGGCGCCTCGGGCCAGGTCGCCGGTCCCGACTCCACCCTGCAGCTCCAGCCCGCCGCTGCCGTGGCGAAGGCGGCGGAGAAGGAGGGCATCTCCGTCCAGGACATCGACCTCTTCGAGCTCAACGAGGCGTTCGCCGCCGTCGGCATCTCGTCGGCCCGCGAGCTCGGCATCGACGAGGAGAAGGTCAACGTCAACGGCGGCGCCATCGCGCTCGGCCACCCGGTCGGCATGTCCGGCGCGCGGATCGTGCTGCACCTGGCGCTCGAGCTCCAGCGCCGGGGCGGCGGCACCGGCGCGGCCGCGCTCTGCGGCGGCGGCGGTCAGGGCGACGCGCTGATCATCCGGGTCCCGCAGGCGTGACCCCGACGACCGGGGACCGGCGCCGCACGACGTCGGTCCCCGATCTCGTCCGGGACGCCCGCGAGGGCCACCTCCGCTCCGTCGCGCGCCTGGTCTCCCTGGTCGAGGACGAGTCCCCGCTGCTGCGGGAGGCCATGGCGGCGCTGACGCCGTACGCCGGGCACGCCCACGTGGTGGGCATCACCGGCTCGCCCGGGGTCGGCAAGTCCACCTCCACCAACGCGCTGGTCGGCGAGCTGCGCCGGGCCGGTCGCACGGTCGCGGTGCTGGCGGTCGACCCGTCCTCGCCGTTCTCGGGCGGCGCCCTGCTCGGGGACCGCGTGCGGATGCAGGACCACGCCACCGACCCGGGCGTCTTCATCCGCTCCATGGCGTCCCGCGGCCACCTCGGCGGGCTGTCGTGGACGACGCCGCAGGCCGTCCGCGTGCTCGACGCGGCCGGTTTCGACGTCGTCCTCGTGGAGACCGTCGGCGTCGGCCAGAGCGAGGTCGAGGTGGCCGGCCTCGCCGACACCACCGTCGTGCTGCTGGCCCCCGGGATGGGGGACGGCATCCAGGCCGCCAAGGCGGGCATCCTGGAGATCGGCGACGTCTACGTGGTCAACAAGGCCGACCGGGACGGCGCCGACCAGGTCCGCCGTGACCTGCGAGGCATGCTGGCGATGGCCGACCGGCGCGAGGAGGACTGGCGGCCGCCGATCGTGCGCACCGTCGCCCGGGCGGGGGAGGGAGTCCCCGAGGTGGTCGCCCGGCTCGACGAGCACCACGCGTGGGCGCGTCGCACCGGTGTCCTCGACGCGCGGCGCCGGCGCCGGGCACGGCGCGAGGTCGAGTCGATCGCCGTGGCGGCCCTGCGCGGCCGCTGGGCCGGCCTGCACGGGCACGCCTCCCTGGACCGGCTGGCCGACGAGGTGGCGAGCCACCGCACCGACCCGTACGCCGCCGCCGACCGGTTGCTGGCCGGGCTCGACGAGTGACCCGGGACGCCGTGCTCTCGACATCGACCTCCAGGGGGAGTCCACGGCGCCGGACCCGGCCGGGCCGTCGGCCGCGCGCCTCCCCGCGCGAGGGCCCACCAACTGGTAGCAATGGGTCGTTCTGTGACCTGAACCGGACGGAGTCTCGGCAGTGAACCCCAAGAAGACGTTGCTCCTCCTGCTCGTGGTCTTCCTCGGGTTCTGGATGTTCACCGACCCCGCGGGCCTCGCGGATGCGGCGGAGGCGACCGCCACCACCGCGTGGGACCTGCTGGTCTCGCTGTTCGAGGCGATCATCGACTTCTTCAAGGCCCTGTGATGGGTCGTCGACCCACGGCTCCCTGATGGGGTTCCTCACCGACCCCGACATCGGCCAGTACCTGCTGCGGGACGAGGGGGAGGTGGTGGTCGACGAGGTGCGCCACCACTGGACCGCCTACGTCCGCGCCGGCCTCGAGATCCTCGTGGCCGCCGGTCTGCTGGCCCTCAGCCCCTTCGTCCCGATCGACCTGGCCTGGCTGCCGATGGTGGTGGGCGGGGCCGTGGCGCTGCACGGGGTGTGGCTCGGGCTGGGGGAGCACATGGACCGCTTCGTGATCACGAACATGCGGGTCTTCCGGGTGCACGGCGTCCTGTCCCGGCAGCACGCGACGATGCCGCTCTCGCGGATCCTCGACATCACCGTGAGCAAGCCCTTCGTCGGGCGGGTCCTCGGCTACGGGCACTTCTGCTTCGAGTCCGCGGCGCAGGAGCAGGGCCTGCGGGACATCCGGTTCGTGGGTCGGCCCAACGAGCGCGACCAGGCGATCCAGCGGGTGGTCCAGCGCTCGGGCCTGCGCGGGCCCCGGGTCAACTGAACCGGATCAGTAGCGGGGCTCGACCTCGAGCGTCTGCCCGCTGATCGACTGGCCGCCGCTGCTGGCCAGGAAGAGGGCCACGGTCGCGACCTGCTCGGCGGCGGCCGTGGAGGTCGTCCGGCGACGGGTGAGCACCGACCCCTCGTCGGGGCGCACCACCTGGAGGGACTGCCTCGGCTGGACGGGCACGCTCGGGCGGGTGCCGCAGAGGACCGTGTTGACCCGAGCGCCCAGGCGCGACCAGGCCCGGCCCGTGCGGGCGGTGTGACCCTCCAGCTCCGCCCGGGCGTCGGCGGGCGTCTGGGTGAGCTCGAGCCAGCGCTGGGAGGCGCTCGTGTGGATCACGGCCCCGCCTCCGGGGGCGGAGGAGGAGTACAGCCGCTGCCGGAGCTGGTGGGTCAGCCGGAGGGGGCCGACGAAGCCCAGCCGCGCGGAGTGCGCCATGAACTCCCGCTCGTGCTCCTCGAGAGTGTTGTCGAGGCGGGCCCCGGCGGCGTTGACGAGGACGTCGACGGCGCCGACGCGGTCGACGAAGGAGTCGATCGCGTCGCTGCTGGTCAGCCGGAGCTGGTGGTACTCGAAGCGGCTGAGGTCGGCGTCGTAGAGGGAGGGCAGGATCTTGCAGCCGGTCACGGAGACGCGCGCGCCGGCGTCGAGGAAGGCCTGCGCCACGGTGAGCCCGACGCCCCTGGTGCCGCCTGTCACCAGGACGTGTCGAGAGGTGAAGTCAAAGCCGATGTCGATCACGACATCCCCTCCAGGAAGTCCAGGACGCACGGCTGTCGAGCAGGGCCGTGCGGGTGCGGCAGGACCCGTCCTGCGGCAGTGGACGGGCTGCCTGTTTCTACCATTCGGCGCGGGTTGCTGGGAAGGGCAGGTCCAGACCTGATGGAATGCCGGGGTGACCCTCTCCGAGCTCCTCGCCACCCTGCCCGACAACCCCCGCGTCGTGGTGACCGGCAACCACGCGACGCCCTGGCACGTGCTGGGCCTCGTGGACGCCGCCCTGGACCGCTACCGCCTGTGGGCGCTCAACGGCCAGCCGGGGCTGCCCGACCGCGAGGGGGTCGAGCTGGAGACCTCGTTCGTGGGCCCCGGGCAGCGTCGGAGCCCTCGCCTTCGCTACGTGCCGTCCCGGCTCTCGCTCGTCCCGACCCTGTTCCACCGGCTCCAGGTCCCGGACCTCGTCGTGGTGCACACCACCCCGCCCCGGGACGGCTTCGTCTCGCTCGGCGTCGAGGTCAACGTGCTCCCGGCGGCGATCGAGGCCGCCCGGGCGCACGGCGGCAAGGTCGTGGCGCAGGTCAACGCGGAGATGCCATGGACCCACGGTGACGCGCTCGTCCCGGTGGACCACGTCGACCTCGTGGTGCCGGCGGACGGGGCGCTCCCCACCGCTCCCAGCCACCCGATCGACGACGACTCCGCGCACATCGGCTCGCTGGTCGCCGAGCGGGTGGGCGACGGCTCGACCCTGCAGGCCGGGATCGGCGCCGTCCCCGACGCCACGCTGCGCGGACTCACCGGTCGCACGGGACTGCGGATCTGGACGGAGATGTTCTCCGACAGCGTGCTGGCCCTGGAGCAGGCGGGAGCCCTCGACCCGTCGGTCCCGATCCGCTCGTCCTTCCTCTTCGGCTCGGCCGAGCTGCTCGCCTGGGTCCACGACAACCCCCGGGTCGAGATGCTGCGCACCGAGACCACCAACGACCCCGCCCGGATCGCGCGCAACCACGGGATGACGAGCGTCAACACCGCCCTCCAGGTCGACCTCTTCGGACAGGCGAACGCGTCGCGGATCAACGCCCGGATCCACTCGGGGTTCGGGGGCCAGACCGACTTCATCGTGGGGGCCCTGCACAGCCCCGGCGGCCAGGCCCTCATCGCGCTGCGCTCCTGGCACCCGAAGGCCGACCTGTCCACCATCGTGCCGATGGTGGAGGAGCCGCTGACCTCGTTCCAGATGAGCGCGGTGGTCACGGAGCAGGGAGTCGCCGACGTGTTCGGGCACGACCAGCGGGAGCAGGCCGCCAACCTGATCACCCGCGCGGCGCACCCCTCGGTCCGCGACGAGCTCTGGGAGGAGGCCGCGGAGCTGGGACTGGCCTGAGAAGCGGCTCAGTCGCGCGGGGCGGGCAGCCTGAGCACGAACGTGCTGCCCGCCCCGTCGGGCCCGTCCCTGACGTCGATCGTCCCGCCGTGCCGCTCGACCACCCGCTGGCAGATCGACAGGCCCAACCCCGTGCCGGCGTAGCCGTTCCCGGCGACCCGGAAGAAGCTGTCGAAGACCCGGGCGCGGTCGGCGGGGGCGATGCCGATGCCGTTGTCCTCCACCCGCACCTCGACCACGTCCTCGCCCTCGGGGCGCCGGGAGACGACCCGGACCCGGGGCTGCACGTCGGGCGCGACGTACTTGACCGCGTTGCCGACGAGGTTGTCCAGGACCTGGCGCAGCAGCACCGGGTCGGCCCACACGACGTCGTCGCAGTCGAGCTCGATCGTCGGCGCCGGTCGATCGTCCTCGGAGGGCTTCTCGTGGAGTGCCACGACCTCGCACGCCAGGTCGCAGAGGCGCACCCGCTCGGGGCGCAGGGCCCGGTCGCGGGCCAGCGTGTAGCTGAGCAGCTCGCCGATCAACGTCCGCATGTGGGTCGCCGCCCCCTGGACCCGGGCGAGCAGCCGGAGCCCCTCCTCGGAGTCCAGGGTCGTGCCGGCCGCGAACCTCGACTCGAGCACCTCGCTCCACCCCTCGATCACCGTCAGCGGGTTCTTGAGGTCGTGGGCGACCTCGCCGGCGAACGCCGCCAGCGCCGTGCTGTGCGCCCGCTCGTCGGTGACGTCGTGCGCGGTGACCAGGACCTGGCGCGGGGTCCCGGGCGGGACGGGCATCAGCTGCGCGGTCACCCGGATCACCCGGTCGGGGGCGTTCTCGGCCGGGCGGACCACCATGTCCTCGTCGCGCACGCTCTCCCCGGCCAGCGCCCGGACGTGGTGCAGCCGGTCCGGGGTGAGCCGCGCGCCGTCCATGTCGTAGAAGCCGCCGAGCGGGACCTGCCCGGCGTCGGCGAGGTCGGGGACGGCGGTCAGGCCGAGCATCCGGGTGGCGGCGCGGTTCATCATGACGACCCGTCCGGTCTCGTCGACCAGGGCGATCCCGTCCCCGACGGTGGTGAGCACGCGGTCGAGGAGCCGCGCCCGCTCGGCCGCGCGGTGCTCGGCCGTCGCGAGCTCGGTCCGGGTCAGCGAGAGCAGCAGCGTGGTGGCGAAGACGATGGCGAGGAAGGTCTGGGTGACGAACGCGGCGAGGACGGGGTCCTCGATCGCCGCGTAGCTGCCGATCCCGGCCAGCGTCAGCCCGATGCTGGTCACCCCGAGCCCGAGGGCGAAGAGGGCGGCGAACGCCGGCCCGAACCGGGTGGCCGCCCAGACGGCCGGCAGGAACAGGGTGAAGGACAGGGGGAGCTCGGGGAGCAGCCCGAAGGAGAAGACGTAGATCGCGACGGTCGTGGCGCCGAGCGCCACGAGCTCGGCGGGCCGCCGGGCGTGCTCGAGGGCGCCGTAGAAGGGCTTCTCCTCCGGGGGGTCGCCGGCCGGACGCAGCGCGTCGAGGTGGCGCGCGAGCACGAGCAGCAGGGTGACGACGATCGTGCAGATCGAGACGGTGTTGCGCATCCAGCGGTGGAGGTAGACGAACCAGCTCCCCTCGGTCACCAGGGCGGAGCCGAGCTCCTGCACGGAGGCCTGCAGCAGGCCGGCCACCGTGGCGGCGCCGACGAGCGCGACGACCGTCGACGTCTGGGAGAGGGGACGCAGCGACCCGTCCTTGCGGCGCAGCGACGTCCAGCCGTCGACGAGGACGCGGAAGAGGACCGCCATGCCGAGGGTGGAGAGCACCCGGAACGGGACCAGCTCCCACGGTGGCCCGGAGACCAGCGCCGAGACCAGCGCCGCGACGACGAGCGCCGCGACGTCGGCCACCCGGGTGCGGGCGGTCGACGTGAGCAGCCAGAACGCCGCGATCCCCGAGGGGGGCCACACGAGCGCGAGCTGCGTGCCCGACACGTTGGTCCGCAGCGCGAGCTGACCGGCCAGGACGAACGCGACACCCAGCAGCAGGCACCGCAGGACCACCTCGACCGCCGTGAGGGGGCCGATGAGCACGGCGCGTCGCGGACGCACGGGCGTGTCGGCGACGGCGGGCATGTCCCGAGTATCGACCAGGTCGCTGTCCCCGCGCTCGTACGCGCCCGAAAACGTCGACCGGGGTCCCGCGGGCGTGGGAGCGTCCGCGATGATGAAGCCATGACGCAGCAGCCGTTCTCCCGTCCCGGTGCCATCGACCTGTCGGCGCTCAGGCGCCCGGCCCCGCCCACCCGCCCGGCCGCCCCGGCCGGCGCGGCCGGCGCGCAGGGAGGTGTCGGTCCCGGCGCTCCGCAGGCCGGCGGGTCGGCCTACGCCGTCGACGTCGACCAGGCGAACTTCCAGGGCGTCCTCGAGGCCTCGATGACCGCGCCGGTGCTGCTGGTCTTCTTCTCGCGCACGCGGATGCCCGAGAGCGGCCAGCTCGCCGACGACCTGCGCACCCTCTCCGACGAGCTCGACGGACGGTTCCTCGTCGGGCTCGTCGACGTCGACGCGGTGCCCGAGATCGCGCAGGCCATGCAGATCCCGTCGATCCCGCTGGTCGTCGCCGTCGTCGACGGGCGTCCGATGCCGCTCTTCCAGGACGTCGTCCCGCTCGCGGAGTTGCGCGCGGCCCTGGACCAGGTCGCCCAGCAGCTGGTCGCCCAGGGCATCACCGACCGGCACCAGCCCCGGAGCGCGGCCGGCCCCGACGACGAGCCGCAGGACGACCCGCGCTACGCCGCGGCCCAGGACGCGCTGGGGGAGGGCGACATCGAGCGCGCGGTCGCGGAGTACCAGAAGCTCGTCGACGCCAACCCGGCCGACGTCGAGGCGGCCGCCGGACTCGCCATGGCGAAGGTCCTGCACCGCACGCAGGGCGTGGACCTGAACGCCGCTCGCGCGGCCGCCGCCCAGGCTCCCGACGACGTCGACGCCCAGACGATGGTGGCCGACCTCGACATGCTCGGCGGCCACGTGGAGGACGCGTTCGGGCGGCTCGTCGAGCTCGTCCGGCGCACGGCGGGCGCCGACCGGGACCGGGCGCGCGACCACCTGCTCGGCCTCTTCGCGGCGGTCGGCAACGACGACCCGCGGGTGCTGCGCGGCCGGCAGAACCTGGCCTCCGCGCTCTTCTGAGTCCAGCGGGGCCCGGCGGGACCGTCCTGTCCCGCCGGGCCCACCGGACGCGGGGGCCCCGTCAGTCCCGGTCGAGCGCGGCGCGGCCGGCCTCGAGCCGGGCGACCGGGACCCGGAACGGCGAGCAGGAGACGTAGTCGAGGCCGGCGGAGTCGAAGAAGTGGATCGAGGCGGGGTCGCCGCCGTGCTCCCCGCACACCCCGACCTTGAGGTCGGGCTTGGTGGCGCGGCCCTTCTCGGTGCCCATCCGAACCATCCCGCCGACGCCGAGCGTGTCGAGGGACTCGAAGGGCGAGACGTCGAAGATCCCGTGCTCGAAGTACTGGGAGAAGAACTTCGCCTCGACGTCGTCGCGGGAGAAGCCCCAGGCCATCTGGGTGAGGTCGTTGGTGCCGAAGGAGAAGAACTCCGCGGAGCGGGCGATCCGGTCGGCCAGGAAGGCGGCGCGGGGCAGCTCGATCATGGTGCCCACCTTGAAGTCGACCTCCACGCCGCGGGCCTGCTGCACCTCGTCGGCCACCTTGAGGATCTCCCGCTTGACGACGTCGAGCTCGCGGACGCTCGCGACCAGAGGCACCATGATCTCGGGCAGGGGGTGCCCGCCGGCGTCGATCCGGTCCGCGGCCGCCTCGAGGATCGCCCGGGCCTGCATGACGAAGAGCCCGGGCACCTGGATGCCGAGCCGCACCCCGCGCAGCCCGAGCATCGGGTTCTGCTCGTGCAGGCGCCGGACGTGCGCCAGCAGCCGCTCGTCGCGCTCGGAGGCCTCGCCCCGCGCCTCGGCGAGCGCGACCTTGACGGACAGGTCGGTGTAGTCCGGGAGGAACTCGTGGAGCGGGGGGTCGATCAGGCGGATGGTGACGGGCAGCCCGTCCATCGCCTCCAGGATCCCGACGAAGTCCTCCCGCTGGTGGGGGAGCAGGGCGTCGAGGGCGGCCTGCCGCGACTCGTCGTCCTCGGCCACGATCAGGTCCTCGACGAGGCTGCGCCGGTCCCCGAGGAACATGTGCTCGGTCCGGCAGAGCCCGATGCCCTCGGCGCCGAAGCGTCGGGCGCGGGCGGCGTCCTCGGCCGTGTCGGCGTTCGCCCTGACCCCCAGACGGCGCCGGGAGTCGGCGTGGGCCATGACCTCCGAGACCGCGGCCACGACGTCCTCGTCGACCTCCTCGCCCTCGAAGTGGCGCACCACGTGGGACGGGGTCACCGCCACCTCGCCGAGGAAGACCTCGCCGGTGGCGCCGTCGATGGAGAGCGTGTCGCCCTCGCGGATCACGCCCCCGTCGCGGACGCGCGCCTCGCGCGCCTCGGCGTCGACGTCGAGGCTCTCGGCGCCGCAGACGCAGGTGCGACCCATCCCGCGGGCCACGACCGCGGCGTGGCTGGTCTTGCCGCCCCGACTCGTGAGGATGCCCTGGGCGACCACCATGCCCGAGAGGTCGTCGGGATTGGTCTCCTTGCGCAGCAGGATGACCGGCTCGCCGCGCCCGGCCCACTCCACGGCCGTGGCGGAGTCGAAGACCACCCGACCGACGGCGGCGCCGGGGGAGGCGTTCATCCCCACGGCCACGAGCGTGCGCTCCCCGGAGTCGTCGAACCGTGGGAACATGAGGCTGGCCAGCTGGTCGCCGGTGACCCGGTGCAGCTGCTCGTCGGCGTCGATCATCCCCTCGTCGCGCATGTGGCGGGCGATCCGGAAGGCGGCCTCCGGGGTCCGCTTCCCGACGCGGGTCTGGAGCATCCAGAGCTTGCCGTCCTCGACGGTGAACTCGATGTCGCACATGTCGCGGTAGTGGCGCTCGAGCGTGGCCATGATCTCGAGGAGCTCGTCGTGCGAGCGCCGGTCGAGCTCGGCGAAGTCGGCCAGCGACACGGTGTTGCGGATGCCGGCGACCACGTCCTCGCCCTGCGCGTTCTGCAGGTAGTCGCCGTAGACCCCCTGGTTGCCCGAGGCGGGGTCGCGCGTGAAGGCCACCCCGGATCCCGAGTGCATGCCGAAGTTGCCGAAGACCATCGCCTGCACGTTGACCGCCGTGCCGAGGTCCTCGGGGATCCGCTCCTGGCGTCGGTAGAGCCGCGCCCGGTCGGTGTTCCAGGAGTCGAAGACGGCCCGGATCGCCAGCTCCAGCTGCTCGCGCGGGTCCTGCGGGAAGTCGGCGCCGGTGTGCTCCCGGACGATCTCCTTGAACCTGGTCGCCAGGGCGGCGAGGTCGTCGGCGTCCAGGTCGAGGTCGGACTCCGTCCCCCGGGCCGTCTTGGCCTCGTCCAGGGCTCGGGAGAAGTGCTGCGCGTCGACGTGCAGCACCGTCGCGCCGAACATCTGCACGAGGCGCCGGTAGGAGTCCTGGGCGAACCGCGGGTTGCCGCTGCGCGCCGCCAGGCCGTGCACCGACTCGTCGTTCAGCCCGATGTTGAGGACCGTCTCCATCATCCCGGGCATGGAGAACTTCGCCCCCGACCGCACGCTGACCAGCAGCGGGTCGTCGGCGTCGCCGAGGCGCCGTCCCATGGTCCGCTCGAGGACCTCGAGGTGCTCGGAGACCTCCTCGCGCAGCCCGTCGGGGGTGCCGCCGGCACCGAGGTAGGCGCGGCAGGCCTCGGTGGAGATCGTGAACCCGGGCGGCACCGGCAGCCCCAGGTTGGTCATCTCCGCGAGGTTGGCACCCTTGCCGCCCAGCAGGTCCTTCTGGTCCTTGTTGCCCTGGCCGAAGTTCGTCACCCATCCCATGGGTCCATGTAACACCCCCCGGGCGGGCCGTGGGGCCCCGGGTGAGCGTGCGGGTCGACTCAGCGACCGGACTCGGTGTAGCCCGGGCCGTCCGCGAGCGCCGCGAGGGCGGCCTCCACCCGGCGGGCGGTGAAGTCGGCCGCGTGCCGGCGGACCTCGTCGGGCGCGCAGAACTGCACGCCGGCGATCTCGCGCTCCTCGCGGACCACCGTCTCCAGGACCGACTCCTCGACGACACCGCCGTCGAAGACCAGGCAGAGGGCGTCGTCCCAGCCGCCCCAGGACGGCAGCCAGTCCGTCAGCAGCAACCGGCCGGGGGCGACGACGAGGCCCAGCTCCTCCTCGACCTCGCGACCCACCGCCAGCTGGGGCGACTCGCCGACCTCCACGACCCCGCCCGGCAGGTCCCAGTCCCGCTTGTAGGTGAGCCGGCACATCAGCACCCGGCCGGACGGGTCCCTCAGGAGCAGCTGGCTGATCGCGCGCTTGCGCGGCAGGAACGAGTTGAGCAGGGCGCGGAAGCCGGCGGGCTCGCCGACCGGTGCGTCGGCGACCACCCGGGCGTAGACGACCAGGTCGCGGGCGGCGCCCCCCGGGTCGGGGACCCCGCGCATCACGCCCTCGCGGTGCATCCCGGCCCACGTGGCGAGGCGCTGGCCGACGGCGTCGTCGGGGGAGACCCAGGCCTCCACGCGGGCGTGCACGCGCAACGCCTCCTCGACCACGGCGCTGACCCGTCCGACGGCGACGCGGAACTCCTCGGTCGCCAGCTCGACCGACCAGGTGACGCGGGCGACGCCCTCGCCGACGGTGCGCACGACTGGTTCGGGGGTCACGGCGCTCACCCTAGCCGCGACCCCCTGACCGTCCGGTTCAGCGCGGGGCCTGCCCGCCGGTCCCCGTCGCCGCGTCCGGGGTGCCGGCCGCCGCGTCCGGGGTGCCGGCCGTCGCGTCCGCGGTGCCGGCTGCCGGTGGCGCGAGCGGCTCGGGCGCGGGAGCGGGGCGGAGCCAGACCGTCCCCAGCGGGGGGAGGGTCAGCGTGGTGCTCGCGGGCTGGTCGTGCCACGGCTCGGCGACGGCCTCGACCTGCCCGAGGTTGCCCACGCCGGAGCCGCTGTAGGCGTCGGCGTCGGTGTTGAGCACCTCGTGCCAGGTGCCGGCGCGGGGCAGCCCGAGGCGGTACCCCTCGTGCGGGACGGCGGAGAAGTTGGTCACGCAGACCAGCTCGGGGGCGTCGGGCGCCCGGCGCACGAAGGCGAAGACGTTCCGCCCGGCGTCGTGGGACTCGAGCCACCCGAAGCCGTGGGGGTCGTTGTCGAGGCCGTGCAGCGCCGGCGTCTCGCGGTAGACCCGGTTGAGGTCGCGCACGAGGTCCTGCACGCCGCGGTGCTCGGGGTGGTCCAGCAGCCACCAGTCCAGCTCGCGGGCCTCTGCCCACTCGGCCTCCTGGCCGAACTCCGTGCCCATGAAGACCAGCTGCTTGCCCGGGTGGGCCCACATGTAGGCGAGGTAGGCGCGCAGGTTGGCCAGCTGGCGCCACCGGTCGCCCGGCATCTTGCGCAGCAGCGACCCCTTGCCGTGCACGACCTCGTCGTGGCTGATCGGCAGGACGTAGTTCTCCGACCACGCGTAGACCAGGGGGAAGGTCATCTCGCCGTGGTGGTGGGCGCGGTGCACGGGGTCGCGCTCGACGTAGGCCAGGGTGTCGTGCATCCAGCCCATGTTCCACTTGAAGCCGAAGCCGAGACCGTCGTCGGAGGTCGGCCGCGTGACGCCCGGCCAGGAGGTGGACTCCTCCGCGACGGTGAACGCGCCGGGGACGCGCTTGTAGACGGTGGCGTTCATCTCCTGCAGGAAGTTGACCGCCTCGAGGTTCTCGCGGCCCCCGTGCACGTTGGGGCTCCACTGGCCGGGCTCGCGGGAGTAGTCGAGGTAGAGCATCGAGGCGACCGCGTCGACCCGCAGGGCGTCGACGTGGAACTCCTCGAGCCAGTAGAGCGCGTTGGCGACCAGGAAGTTGCGGACCTCGCGACGCCCGAAGTCGAAGACGTAGGTGCCCCAGTCGGGGTGCTCGCCGCGCTGCGGGTTCGGGTCCTCGTAGAGCGGCGTCCCGTCGAAGCGGGCGAGGGCGAAGTCGTCCTTGGGGAAGTGGGCGGGGACCCAGTCCACGATCACGCCCACCCCTGCCTGGTGGAGGCGGTCGACCAGGAGCCGGAACCCGTCGGGGTCGCCGAAGCGCGAGGTCGGGGCGAAGTACGACGTCACCTGGTAGCCCCACGAGCCGCCGAAGGGGTGCTCCATCACCGGCATCAGCTCGACGTGGGTGAAGCCGAGGTCCTGGACGTAGGGGACGAGCGCGTCCGCGATCTCCTCCCAGGTGTAGGTCCGGCCGTCGGGGTGCCGCCGCCAGGAGGCGAGGTGCATCTCGTAGACCGACATCGGCCCGTTGACCGGCTGGCGCCGCGTCCGTGCCGTCATCCACTCCTGGTCGCCCCACTCGTGGGCCGAGCCGAAGACCACCGAGGCGGTCTCGGGCGGGACCTGGGTGTGGAAGGCCATCGGGTCGGCCTTGTCGCGCCAGACGCCGTCGGCGCCGCGGATCCGGAACTTGTAGCGGGCGCCGCCCGCCACGTCGGCGACGTGGGCGTGCCAGACGCCGGAGGTGCCGATCGGGTCCAGCGGCGACCTCGCGCCGTCCCAGTCGTTGAAGTCGCCGACGACCTGGACCTCCTGCGCGTGGGGGGCCCAGACGGCGAAGGAGGTGCCGGTGGCGTCGGGGTGGGCGCCGAGCACCTGCCACAGCTCCTCGTGGCGCCCCTCGTTGATCAGGTGGATGTCGAGCTCTCCGGGTGCGGTCATGCGCTCGCTCCGCTCGTGTCGGGGTCGGTCGGGTCGGGGCGGCCCTCGTCCGCGGCGGGACGGGCCATCATCTCGGCCAGCTGGGCCAGTCCGTGCAGCGGCACCTCGGCCCAGCCGGGACGGTTGCGCGCCTCGTACGCCGCCTCGTAGGCCGCCTTGTCGGCGACGTAGGCGGCCAGCAGCGCGCGGTCGCCGGCGGCGAGGCCGTCGGCGTACGCGTCGAGGAAGGCCTGCTGGTTGCGGGTCGACCACTCCTTGGCGCGGTAGGCGCGCTGCTCGCGGCCCTCGTCGCCCGGGTGGTTCATCGCCGCGACCCGGGGCGCGTAGTCGAAGGAGCGCAGCATGCCCGCCACGTCGCGCCACACGGAGTCGGGCTGCAGCCGCTCGGCCAGCGGTCGGGCCGGCTCGCCCTCGAAGTCCACGATCTTCCAGCCGCGGACGGTGCGCAGGGTCTGCCCCAGGTGGAGGTCGCCGTGGACCTGCTGGACCCGCAGCCCGGGCAGGTCGCGCAGGGCGTCGTACGTCGCGCGGACGAACTGCTCGTGCGCCGCCAGGCCGGGGGCCGCTGCCAGCGCCTCGTCGAGCCGGGCGTGCAGCCGGGCGGCGAGGGCCTCGAGCTCCTCGGGACCGCGCTCCTCGACCGGGAAGTGCTCGGCCAGCACCTCGTGGGTCTCGCGGAGCGCCACGCCCAGCCGGGCGGCCTCGCCGGCGAAGTCGCCGCCCACCTCGTCGGGGTGCAGGTCGCCCTCCGCGAAGAGGTCGCGGACGCTCACCAGCGCGAGCTCCCAGCCGTCGCTCGCGGTCCGCAGGTACTGCTGGAGCATCGCCAGCTGGATGACCGCGTCGGCCTCGGTGTCGACGACGTCGAGCCAGCCGTAGAGCGCGGCGACGTGGTCGGAGCCGGCCCGGGTGAGCACCTCGTGGATGGCGATGTCGGGGTTGACGCCCGGGGTCACCTTGCGGAAGACCTTCATCACCGCGTCCTCGCCGAACCGGACCGAGGAGTTGGACTGCTCGCCCGTGAAGAGGGTCGAGTGGGCCTCCACGTCGAGCTCGTGACCGGGCAGGCCGTGGAAGAGCAGCGGCCCCTCGGGCCGCTCGCCGCGGGTCACCCGGTCGAAGGCCGCGAGCCAGCGGCCCATCGCCTCGCGGTCGTGCAGCGCGTCGTAGACGTGCTGCAGCCGGCCGGGCTCGTCGGGGTGCTCCCAGGTGCCGACGTGCGCGTGGCCCAGGCGCTCCTGCGGGTGGTCGTAGGCGGCCAGGGGGACCTGGTAGAGGTCGGGCTCGCCGCCGTCGGCGTAGGCGACCTCCACCAGCAGGATCTCCACGCGTGGCTCCTCGCCCGGCAGGACGCCGGCCACCCGGGTGCGGGAGACGCTGAACTCGCGTCCCTTGCCGGCGAACCAGCGGGCCTCGGCCAGCAGCCCGGCCAGGTCCTCGTGCGCGCTCATGCGGTGCCCTCCTCGCTGGGGACGGTCAGGACGAACCAGTAGAAGCCGTAGCCGCCCATGGTCAGCAGGTAGGGCATCTCGCCGACCGGCGGGAACGGCACGCCACCGAGCAGCTCCACCGGCGTCATGCCCTCCCAGCGCCGCAGGTCGAGCTCGACCGGCTGGGGGAAGCGGGACAGGTTGTTGACGCAGACCAGGACCTCGCGGTGGCCGTCCTCGGTGACGTGCTCGCGCGCGTAGGAGAGGACCGCCGGGTTGGAGCCGCCGAGGTCGGTGAAGTCGCCGAGACCGAACGCCGGGTGCTGGCGGCGGGCGTGGATCATCCGCCGGGTCCACTGCAGCAGCGACGAGGAGTTGGACAACTGCGACTCGACGTTGACCGACTGGTAGCCGTAGACCGGGTCCTGCACGGTCGGCAGGTGCAGCTTGCCGGGGTTGGCCGAGGAGAAGCCCGCGTTGCGGTCCGGGGTCCACTGCATCGGGGTGCGGACGCCGTCCCGGTCGCCGAGCCAGATGTTGTCGCCCATCCCGATCTCGTCGCCGTAGTAGAGGACGGGGGAGCCCGGCAGCGACAGCAGGAGCGCGGTGAAGAGCTCGATCTGGTTGATGTCGTTGTCCAGCAGCGGTGCGAGCCGACGGCGGATGCCGATGTTGGCCTTCATGCGGGGGTCCTTGGCGTACTCGTCCCACATGTAGTCGCGGTCCTCGTCGGTGACCATCTCCAGCGTGAGCTCGTCGTGGTTGCGCAGGAAGATGCCCCACTGGCAGTTCGCCGGGATCTCGGGCGTCTGCTCCAGGATCTCCGAGATCGGGAAGCGGGACTCCCGCCGGACCGCCATGAAGATGCGCGGCATCACCGGGAAGTGGAAGGCCATGTGGCACTCGTCGCCGCCGACGTCGGGGTCGCCGAAGTACTCCACCACGTCGGAGGGCCACTGGTTGGCCTCGCACAGCAGGACCCGGCCCGGGTAGTGCTCGTCGACGAAGCGGCGGCACTCGCGGAGGAACTCGTGGGTCTCGGGGAGGTTCTCGCCGTTGGTGCCGGGCCGCTCGTAGAGGTAGGGGACGGCGTCGAGCCGGAAGCCGTCGAGGCCCATGTCGAGCCAGAAGCCCATCGCGTCGAGCATCGCCTGGCGCACGGCCGGGTTGTCGAAGTTGAGGTCGGGCTGGTGGTGGAAGAACCGGTGCCAGTAGTACTGCCCGCGGACCGGGTCGAAGGTCCAGTTGGACGGCTCGGTGTCGACGAAGATGATCCGCGCGTCCTGGTAGAGCTCGTCGGTGTCGGACCAGACGTAGAAGTCGCCGTAGGGGCCGTCGGGGTCGGACCGGCTGGCCTGGAACCACGGGTGCTGGTCGCTCGTGTGGTTCATGACGAAGTCGATGATCACGCGGATGTCCCGCTTGTGGCACTCGTCGAGGAAGTCGTGGAAGTCCTCGACCGTGCCGCACTCGGGGAGGATGTTGTTGTAGTCCGCGACGTCGTACCCGCCGTCGCGCAGCGGCGAGGTGAAGAACGGCGGCACCCAGAGGCAGTCCACCCCGAGCCACTGGAGGTAGTCCAGCTTCTCGATGAGCCCGCGGAAGTCGCCGGTGCCGTCCCCGTCGGAGTCGCGGAAGGAGCGCACCAGCACCTCGTAGAAGACCGCGCGCTTGAACCAGTCGGGCTGGTCGGCGGTGTTGCTGGTGTCCTCGAAGTCGTTGGTCGCTCCGCGCTCCTCGATCGCGTCGGTCGAGATCTCCGTCAACGGGGGCTCCTCACGTGGATGATGTGCGCGGGCTCGTGGCCCGGGTCCAGGCGGACGTAGTTGTGCTGGTGCCAGCTCCACTCCTCGCCGGTGACCTCGTCGTGGGCGATGAACGAGTCGTGCCAGCCCAGGCCCAGCGCCGGCATGTCCAGGTGGACCATGGTCTCGCGGGTGGCGTGCGGGTCGAGGTTGATCACCACGAGCACGGTGTCGCCGCCGGGGCCGCCGCCGTGCTCCTCGGGCCGGTGCTTGCTGAACACCAGCACGTGGTCGTCGTCGGAGGCGTGCACGGTGAGGTTGCGCAGCAGCTGGAGCGCGGGGTGCCTGCGGCGCAGCTCGTTGAGGCGGGTGAGGTACGGCGCCAGGGTGCGGCCCTCGGCGGCCGCGCCGTCCCAGTCGCGGATCCTGACCTGGTACTTCTCCGAGTCGAGGTACTCCTCGGAGCCCGGGCGGACGGCGACGTGCTCGTAGAGCTCGTAGCCGGCGTACACCCCCCACGACGGAGACCCGGTGGCCGCCAGCGCGGCCCGCACCTTGAACGCCGCCGGCCCGCCGTACTGCAGGTAGGCGTGCAGGATGTCGGGGGTGTTGACGAAGAAGTTCGGGCGCATCAGGTGGTCGGACTCCGACGAGACCTCGCGCAGGTAGTCCTCGATCTCGCGCTTGTGGGTGCGCCACGTGAAGTAGGTGTAGGACTGGTGGAAGCCGACCGCGCCGAGGCCGTGCATCATCGCCGGCAGCGTGAACGCCTCCGACAGGAAGACGACGTCGGGGTCGGTGCGGCGCACCTCCTTGAGCAGCCACTCCCAGAAGGCGAGCGGCTTGGTGTGCGGGTTGTCGACCCGGAAGATCCGCACCCCGTGAGCCATCCAGTGCCGCACGACCCGGAGCACCTCGCGGCAGATGCCGACGGTGTCGTTGTCGAAGTTGACCGGGTAGATGTCCTGGTACTTCTTGGGCGGGTTCTCGGCGTAGGCGATGGTGCCGTCGGCGCGCGTGGTGAACCACTCGGGGTGCTCCTTCACCCACGGGTGGTCGGGGGCGGCCTGGAGCGCCAGGTCGAGGGCGACCTCGAGGCCGAGGGCGCGGGCCCGGGCGACGAAGGCGTCGAAGTCGTCCAGCGTCCCGAGGTCGGGGTGGACGGCGTCGTGGCCGCCGTGCCGGCTGCCGATCGCCCAGGGGGAGCCGGGGTCGTCGGGACCGGGGGTCAGCGTGTTGTTGGGGCCCTTGCGGTTGACCTCGCCGATCGGGTGGATCGGCGGCAGGTAGATGACGTCGAAGCCCATCTCGGCCACCGCGTCGAGCCGCTCGGCCGCTGTGCGGAAGGTGCCGCTGGTGACCTTGCCGGTCTCCTCGTCGCGGGTGGCGCCCTCGGAGCGGGGGAAGAACTCGTACCAGCTGCCGTAGAGGGCGCGCTCGCGGTCGACCCACAGGGGGTAGGGGCCCTCGACGGTGAGCAGGTCGCGCAGGGGGTGGGCCAGCAGCACCCCGGCGAGCTCGGGGGACTGCAGCACCGCGAGGCGCGCCTCGACGGGGCGCGCGGTGTCCTCGGCCGCGGTGGCAGCCGCGCGGACGAGCTTCTGCTCGGCCGCGGTGAGCGGGTCACCGGCGAGCACGCGCTCGAGCAGCAGCCGGCCCTCGGTGAACATCAGCTCGACGTCGACGCCGGCCGGGATCTTGATGCCGGCGTCGTGCTGCCAGGTGGCCAGCGGGTCGGACCAGGAGTGCACCTCGAAGCCCCACGAGCCCTCGGCGTCGGGGACGACGTGGGCCGAGTAGAGCGTCTTCTCGTCGGGGTCGGGGCGCATCCGCACGGGGGGTCGGCGACTCCCGTCGGGCGCGACCAGGACCACCTCGGCGCCCAGCTGGTCGTGCCCCTCGCGGAACACGGAGGCCCGTACGGGCAGGGGTTCGCCCACCGTCGCCTTCGCGGGCTGGCGCCCGAGGTCGACGACCGGATGCACGTCCATGACAGGGATTCGACCGACCATGTTCTCCACACTCGCGAACCGGGAGGCCACGTGCAAGCCGCACGTGGCCGTGACACCCCGACGTGGCGCAGGACACCTCGCCGGGTCTGCCCCACGTACCCCGGCGGGCGTCCCGGGCATGCGTTGGATCGATCAAACAAAATGCCCTAACGTCGTGGCATGCGCGCGATCCGTCGATTCACCGTCCGCCCCGTGCTGCCCGAGCCCCTCGCCGACCTGGGGGTGCTGGCCGGCAACCTGCGCTGGTCCTGGCACCCCGAGACGCAGGACGTCTTCGCCTCGGTCGACGCGACGCTGTGGGAGCAGGTCGGCCACGACCCCGTCCGGCTCCTCGGCGCGGTCGGCCGGGAGCGGCTCGAGGAGCTCGCCGACGACGCGGCGTTCACCGCGCGGCTGTCAGGGGCCCGCCGCGACCTCGACGCCTACCTGACCGAGGACCGCTGGTTCCAGCGCCGCCACGGCGCCGGCGCCGCTGCCGGCGAGCAGGAGGGCGAGGGCGCGCCGCGCTCGATCGCCTACTTCTCGCCGGAGTACGGCATCACAGCGGTGCTCCCGCAGTACTCGGGCGGCCTCGGGATCCTGGCCGGCGACCACCTCAAGGCTGCCTCCGACCTGGGCATCCCGCTCACCGGCGTCGGACTGCTCTACCGGCACGGCTACTTCAAACAGTCCCTGTCGCGCGACGGCTGGCAGCAGGAGACCTACCCGGTGCTCGACCCCGACGAGCTGCCGCTGACGCCGCTGCGCGAGGCCGACGGGAGCCGCACCCTGGTCTCCCTCGACTTGCCCGACGGCCCGCTGCTCGCCCGCGTGCTGGTGGCCCAGGTCGGCCGGGTCCCGCTGCTGCTGCTCGACTCCGACATCGAGGAGAACCCGCAGCACTACCGCGACGTCACCGACCGGCTCTACGGCGGCAACTCCGAGCACCGGCTGCGCCAGGAGCTGCTGCTCGGGGTCGGCGGGGTGCGCGCGCTCCGGGCGTGGTCGCGCGTCACGGGTGCGCCCGAGCCCGACGTCTTCCACACCAACGAGGGCCACGCCGGCTTCCTCGGCGTCGAGCGGATCCGCGAGCTCACGGCCGACGACCACGGGCCCCGCCTCGACTTCGACACGGCGCTGGAGGTCTCCCGAGCCGGCACGGTCTTCACCACCCACACCCCGGTGCCCGCCGGCATCGACCGCTTCCCGCGGACCCTGGTCGAGCAGTACTTCGGCGGCGGCGCCTCGCCCACGCCCGGCGTCCCGGTCGAGCGCGTCCTGGCGCTCGGCGCCGAGGACTACGAGGGCGGCGACGCGGGGGTCTTCAACATGGCGGTCATGGGCTTCCGCCTCGCCCAGCGCGCCAACGGCGTCTCCCAGCTGCACGGCCACGTCTCCCGCGGGATGTTCAACGGCCTGTGGCCCGCCTTCGACGAGGCCGAGGTGCCGATCGGCTCGATCACCAACGGCGTCCACGGCCCCACGTGGATCGCCCGGGAGGTCGTCGAGCTCGCCGCCGAGCTGGGGGCCGACGTCGACGGCGACGACACCGACGCCCTCTGGCCGCTGGTCGACCGGGTGCCGGACCGCCGCCTGTGGGACCTCAAGCGCACCCTGCGCGAGCGGCTGGTCGCCGACGCCCGGGGGCGGCTGGCGCGCTCCTCGGCCAAGCGCGGGATGACGCCCGCCGAGACCACGTGGATCGAGGACGCCCTCGACCCCGACGTGCTGACGATCGGCTTCGCGCGCCGCGTGCCGTCGTACAAGCGGCTCACGCTGATGCTGCGCGACCCCGAGCGGCTCAAGCGGCTGCTGCTGCACCCGGAGCGGCCCGTGCAGCTGGTCATCGCCGGCAAGTCGCACCCCGCCGACGACGGGGGCAAGCGGCTGATCCAGGAGATGGTCCGGTTCGCCGACGACCCCGAGGTCCGGCACCGCATCGTCTTCCTGCCCAACTACGACATCGCGATGGCGCAGCCGCTCTACCCGGGCTGCGACGTGTGGCTCAACAACCCGCTGCGTCCCTACGAGGCCTGCGGCACGTCGGGGATGAAGGCGGCGCTCAACGGCGGCCTCAACCTCTCCATCCTCGACGGCTGGTGGGACGAGTGGTTCGACGGCGGCAACGGATGGGCTATCCCGTCGGCCGACGGGGTCGAGGACCAGGACCGGCGCGACGACCTCGAGGCTGCCTCGCTCTACGACCTGATCGAGCACGAGGTCGCGCCGCGGTTCTACGACGTGGACGCCGACGGGGTGCCCACCCGGTGGCTGGAGATGGTCCGGCACACGCTCAAGTCGCTCGGTCCCAAGGTGCTGGCGACCCGTCAGGTCCGCGACTACGTCCACGAGCTCTACGCCCCGGCCGCTGACCGGGCGCGGATGCTCAACTCCGACTGGGCCGGCGCGCGGGACCTCGCCGGCTGGAAGCGTCAGGTGCGGGAGCAGTGGCACGGAGTGCACGTGGAGCACGTCGAGTCCGTCGACCACGGGGACACTGCCGAGGTGGGCGGGTCCTTCTCGGTGCACGCCTACGTGGCGCTCGGCGCCCTCCGACCCGAGGACGTCGAGGTGCAGGCCGTGCACGGGCGTCCGGGGCACGACGACGAGCTCACCGACTCGCGGACCACCCCGATGGAGCTGGTGGAGTCCTACGAGGACGGGCGTCACCGGTTCGACACCACGCTCGCCCTCGACCACGCGGGACCGTTCGGCTACACCGTGCGGGTGGTGCCGCGGCACCGCGCGCTCGCCTCCGTCGCCGAGCTCGGCCTGGTCGCCCTGCCGGGCTGATCCCGGAAGGTCGGGACAGCCGCCCCTGGAGGTCGGGACGCCGGGCGCGCCAGCGTGCTCCCTGTACGCACCACACGACAGGGGGAAGCCCGCATGAGCAGCAACAGCACCATCACCACGACCGCCACCACCGGCCGACGGGACGAGGGGACCACCCGCCGCGGTCACGACCGCACGCGGGAGTCGCGCGCCTGGGCGCTGACGGGGGTCGCCGCCGGGGTGGCCGGCATCGTCGGCATCCAGGCGTCCGCGACGGTCGACGCGGTCTACGACGAGCGCAACCAGGGGGACGCGGTCGCGATCACCGAGCGGCTCTCGGAGCAGGTCCCCAACCTGCTCGTCTTCCACACCGCCACGACGCTGTGCACGGTCCTGGTCCTGGTCTTCGCGCTGGGCCTGCGCCGCCGTCTGGCGGGCCAGACCCGGGCGGGGAGCCTGCTGCCGGACGTGAGCGCCGCGGGGCTGCTGCTGGTCTCGGTGGCCGGCCTGATCGGCTCCGGGCTCGACACGGAGTTCATCTTCGGCCTCGCCGAGCCGGACCGGATGGTGCCCGAGTCGGCCGCCTTCTACGGGCACTGGGTCGGGACGATGAACTGGCTCTGGCTGGGCGCGGGAGTCACGGGCGTGGCGCTGGCCGCGGCCGCCCTGCGCCAGGCTGCCGCGCCCCGCTGGATCGGCTGGGTCGGCGCGGTCCTGGGCGGGCTGACGCTCCTGCTCGGTCTCTCGCCGCTGCAGTACATGGCGGGCTTCACCGGTCCGGTGATGCTGCTGGTGGTCGCGCTCGGGTTCGCCTTCGGGGACCGCGCGACCGGTCGCTGACCGGGGCGCCGAGGAGCTCGCGGGCGGGACGGACGGCGCAAGGGATGTCGCGGACCACGGATCCTCACTACATTGCTCCCGCCATGGGGACGACCGACGCACGGACGCGGCCACGGGTGGCCGCGTCCGTCGCGGTCGTCTCGTGGGGCCTGGCCCTGCTCGCGCTCAGCCTGCTCGCCTCGGTGCGACCCGCGCTGGACGAGAACCTCTGGTTCCTCCTGGTCGACGTCTCGGTGGCCTGCGTCTACGGCACGGTCGCGGCGGTGGTGCTGAGCCGCCGGCCGCACCCGGTGGGATGGATCGTCGCCCTCGCCGCCGTCGGCGGGGGAGCGGCCGCCCTCGGCTACGCCCTGGAGGCGTGGTGGCAGGAGAACCGCGGCGACGGACCCCCGGGCTGGCTGGACGCGGTCAACTCGACCGCCTGGGTGCCGGGCACGCTGGCGATCTTCCTGGTCGTCCCGTGGCTGGTCCGGGACCACCCCCTCGGCCGGGCCCGGGCCGGCGTCGCGGCCGGGGCCCTGGTCTGCGGCCTCACCGCCGCCGGCTCGGCCCTGGTCGTCGACCCGCTGGTGGGGATCGGCCTGGTGCTGTCGGTGCCGCTGGGGCTGCTCGCCGCGCTCGCGGTCGAGCTGCGCCGCCGGCGAGGGCCCGCGGCCGAGCGCAACGGGCTGGGATGGCTCGCGGTCGGGACGCTGCTGATGGCGCTCTCCTTCGTGCCGCTGCTGGTGCCCCTGGGCCTGCCGCTCTGGGTGACGCCGGTGCTCCACCTCGCCTCGCAGGTGTTCTTCCCGGCCGCGATCCTGGTCGCGGTGCTCCGGGGCCGGATGTGGGGGCTCGACCTGGCGGTGAGCCGCGCGGTCCTCGCCGGGGCCATGACCCTCGCCCTCCTCGTCCTCTACCTGGTGGTGGTCGCGCTGGTCGGCACGGTGCTCCCGGGCCGCGGGTCGGCGCAGGTCGTGGCCGCCGGCGTGGTCGCGGTGGCCGTCCAGCCCCTGCGGCTGCGGCTGGAGCGACGGGTGCGGCGGCTGGTGCACGGGGCGGGCGCGGACCCGGCGCGGGTGGTCAGCCGGCTGGGGTCGCAGCTGGACCGCGGGGGGAGCGTCGACGGCCTGCTGGCCGACGTCGCCGAGGACCTCGGGCGGTCGATGCGGCTGGAGTCGGTGACGGTGCTCGGGGTGCCGGCCGCCGGGTCCGTCGCAGCGGAGGACGCCCCCGGCCCCGAGCTGGCCGCCTGGGGCGTGCCGACGCGTGACCCGCACGTGGTGCCGCTGCGGCACCGCGGTCGGCAGGTCGGCTCCCTGGCGGTGACCGCGCCGCCCGGGGAGGCCCTGGGTGCCCAGGGCGAGCGCACGCTCGGCGAGCTCTCACCGGTCGTGGCGGCGGCCGTGGCGGTGCGCGCGGCGGAGCAGGACGTGGCCGACCTCCGGCGCAGGCTGGCGTTGGCCCGGGTCGCCGAGCGTCGCCTGATCCGGCGCGAGGTGCACGACGGGCTGGGGCCCTCGCTCGCCGGCCTGCGGCTCGGCCTCCAAGGGGTGCGCAACCTGCTCGACACCGACCCGGACGGTGCGCGCGAGCTGCTCGACGTGCTGGGTGCCGAGCTGGACGAGCGGGTGGTCGCAGTCCGCGAGCTCTCGCACCAGCTGCTCCCGCCGGTGCTGGTCGAGCTCGGGCTGGAGGCCGCGCTGGCGGAGCTCGCCGCCCGCGAGGAGACCGGTCCCACGATCCACCTGGACCTCGCCGACACGTCCTGGCTGGACCTCGGGGCGGCAGCGGCCGTGCACGCGATCGTCGCCGAGGCGGTCACCAACGTGCGCCGGCACGCGGGCGCCACGCGCTGCCTGGTCAGCACCTGGGTCGAGGACGGCGCCCTGGTGGTGACCGTCCGCGACGACGGTCGGGGGGTGCCGGACGGGGCCCGGCACGGGGTGGGCACCCAGGCGATGACCGAGCGGGCCGAGGAGCAGGGCGGACGGGTCGAGGTCCTGGCGGCCCCCGGAGGTGGGACCCTGGTGCGGGCGGTGCTCCCGACGGGGCGGTCGCAGGAGCAGGAGGCGGGTCGTGGCTGAGGGTGCGGAGGTGGTCCGGGTGGCGGTCGTGGACGACCACCCGGTGTTCCGCCTGGGCATGGTGGGTCTGCTGGGCTCCCTCCCGGGGTTCGAGGTGGTGGGCCAGGCGGCGTCGGCGCTGGAGGCGCTGGCGCTCCTCGGCTCCGGCCAGGAGCCGTCGGCCGACGTGGTGCTGATGGACCTGCACCTGGGCGAGGGGTCCGGGATCGAGGTGACCCGGGACCTGGTGCGCCGGCACCCGGGACTGCGGGTGCTCGTGGTCACCATGCAGGAGGACGACGAGTCGGTGGCGGCCGCGGTCCGGGCCGGCGCCCGCGGCTACCTGGTCAAGGGGGCGACGCCCGAGGAGGTGGAGCGGGCGGTCCGGGCGGTGGCCAACGGCGAGGTGATCCTCGGTCCGTCCGTCGCCGCCCGCGCGATGGCGACGCTGCTCACGGGGCGGACCGCCGCGCGGGTGTCCTTCCCCGAGCTCACCGACCGCGAGCGCGAGGTGCTCGACCTGGTCGCCCGCGGCTTCGACAACGCCACCATCTCGCGCCGTCTGGTCCTGAGTCCCAAGACGGTGCGCAACCACGTGTCGAACGTGCTGGCCAAGATCGGCGCGCCGGACCGTGCGGCCGCGATGCTGCGGGCTCGCGAGCAGGGGCTGGGCGGGGACTGAGACCCGTCGCTCAGGCCTGGCGCAGCACCAGGGTCGAGCGCGCCTCGAGCTCCAGCACGTCGCCGGCGAGCACCGTCGTCCCGACCGGGTGGGCCTCGTCGGTGGAGAGCACCACCTCGCCGCGCTGCACCCACTCGTTCTCGGGGAGGATGATCCGCACCGGGTCGGGCTGGCTGTTGAGCCAGACCATGAACGACCGGTCCCGCAGCTGCTCCCCGCGCGGGCCGGGGGAGCGCAGCGGGTCGCCGGAGACGAACATCCCGACCACCTTGATCGAGTGGTCGTGCCAGTCGGCCGTGGTCATCTCCCGGCCGTCGGGGTGCAGCCAGGCCAGGTCCTTGGGGCCGCCCTTGATCGCGGGGCGCCCCTCGAACCAGTGGCGCTGGCGCAGCGCGGGGTGGTCGCGGCGCAGCCGCAGGGCGGTCTTGGTGTGCTCGTAGACGTCGAGCCAGGCGTCGTCGGGGCGCCAGTCGACCCAGGACAGCTCGTTGTCGTGGACGTAGGCGTTGTTGTTGCCGCGCTGGGTGCGGCCCCGCTCGTCGCCCATGGTCAGCATCGGGACGCCCGCGCTGAAGCAGAGGGTCGTCATGAGGTTCTTGGCCTGCCGTCGCCGCAGGGCGACGACCGCGCGGTCGTCGGTCTCGCCCTCGGTGCCGCAGTTCCACGACCGGTTGTTGTCGGTGCCGTCCCGGTTCTGCTCCCCGTTGGCCTCGTTGTGCTTGCGGTCGTAGGAGACCAGGTCGCGCAGGGTGAAGCCGTCGTGCGCGGTGACGAAGTTGACCGACGCGTACGGCGAGCGTCCGTCGTCGGCGTACAGGTCGCTGGAGCCCGCCAGCCGGGTCGCCATCGTCCGGATGCCGTCGCCGTGCCCGCGCCAGAAGTCGCGCACCGTGTCGCGGAACTGGTCGTTCCACTCGATCCACGGGGGCGGGAAGCGGCCGACCATGTAGCCGTCCATGGAGGCGTCCCACGGCTCGGCGATGAGCTTGACGTGGCGCAGCAGCGGGTCCTGGCCGATGGCGGTCAGCAGGTGGCTGCCCATGTCGACCGCCTGCTGGGTGCGGGTGATCGCCGAGGTGAGGTCGAAGCGGAAGCCGTCGACGTGCATCTCGGTCACCCAGTAGCGCAGGGAGTCCAGCACCATCCGCAGCGACTGGGTGCGGGTGGTGTCGACGGTGTTGCCGCAGCCGGTCACGTCCCAGTAGGTGTCGGGGACCACCGGGTCGCCGTGCCCGTCGAGCACCCGCTGGTAGTAGCCGAGGTCGTCGAGTCCGCGGAAGCTCAGGGTGGGTCCGAGCGGGCCGCCCTCGGCGGTGTGGTTGTAGACCACGTCGAGGATGACCTCGAGGCCGGCGCGGTGCAGCGTCTTGACCATCTCCTTGAACTCGGTGACCTGCTGGCCCCGGTCGCCGCTGGCGGAGTAGCCGTTGTGCGGGGAGAAGTAGTTGAGCGTGTTGTAGCCCCAGTAGTTGACCTGGCCGCGCTCGGCGACGCCGGGCTCGGAGGCGAACTGGTGGACGGGCAGCAGCTCGACGGCGGTGACGCCGAGGTCGCGCAGGTAGTCGGTGACCGCCGGCGTCGCGAGGCCGGCGTACGTGCCGCGGAGCTCCTCGGGGACCCGGTCGTGCAGCGCCGTCATCCCCTTGACGTGGAGCTCGTAGATGACGGTGTCGCGCCACCGGCGCCGCATCGGGACGTCGCCCTCCCAGTCGAAGTCGTCGTGCACCACGACGCTGCGGGGCACGTGGGGCGCGGAGTCGAGCGTGCTGGGCGCCGTGGGGTCGGCGAAGTCGTGGCCATGGACGGCCGGGTGGTGCCGGACGTCGCCCGAGACCGCCTGCGCGTAGGGGTCGACCAGGAGCTTGAGGGGGTTGAACCGCAGGCCCCGGTCGGGCTGCCACGGGCCCTCCACCCGGTAGCCGTAGCGGGTGCCGCGGGGCAGGCCCGGGACCTCGCCGTGCCAGATGCCGAGCGACTGCTCGAGCAGCTCGACCCGGTGCTCCACGTCGTCCTCGTCGAAGAGGCAGAGCCACACGCGGTCGGCGCGGGGGCAGTAGACGGCGAAGTTGGTCGCCTCCGGCGTCCACGTCGCGCCGAGGGGCCAGTTGCGCCCCGGCCAGACGTCGACCTGCTCGTCCTGGTGGTCCCACATTCCCGGTGTCATCGCCGTCCATTGTGGCCGATGGGGGCCGCCCGGCGGACGCGACCGGGGAAGGTGGCACGATCACGACCGGGTGCGGCACCGGGCCCGCACGCAGACGTCAGACGAGTGAGTGGAGAGACAGATGGGTGAGTTCGTCAACCTCGAGGTGACCGACGGCGTCGGGACGATCCGGCTCGACCGGCCCAAGATGAACGCCCTCAACATGGCCGTGCAGGAGGAGATCCGCGCGGCTGCCCAGGAGGCGACCGACCGCGACGACGTGAAGGCCGTGGTGATCTGGGGCGGGGAGCGTGTCTTCGCGGCGGGCGCCGACGTCAAGGAGATGGCCGACATGTCGCACACCGACATGGTCAAGCGCTCCGGCGGCCTGCAGTCGGCGATCTCGGCCGTGGCGCGGATCCCCAAGCCCGTCGTGGCGGCCGTCAACGGCTACGCCCTCGGCGGCGGGTGCGAGCTGGCCCTGTGCGCCGACGTCCGGTTCGCCGCCGTGGACGCCGTCCTCGGCCAGCCGGAGATCCTGCTCGGGATCATCCCCGGCGCGGGCGGCACGCAGCGCCTCTCGCGGCTGGTGGGCCCGTCGAAGGCCAAGGACCTGATCTTCACCGGTCGCTTCGTCAAGGCCGACGAGGCGCTGGCGATCGGGCTGGTCGACCGGGTGGTGCCGGCCGACCGCGTGTACGCCGAGGCGACGGCCTGGGCGGCACAGTTCAGCAAGGCCGCCACGTACGCGCTCCGCGCGGCCAAGGAGAGCGTCGACCGCGGTCTCGAGGTCGACCTGGAGACCGGGCTCGAGATCGAGCGGCAGCAGTTCGCCGCCCTCTTCGCGACCGAGGACCGTAGCCTCGGCATGGGGTCGTTCGTTGAGCGTGGACCGGGCAAGGCCGAGTTCGTCGGCCGCTGACCACGTGAGGGGGACCCGCCGGTGACGACCCACGAGCGGAACTCCGTGCGGGCCGCGGGCCTCCGGGTCCGCGCCGGCGCCGCCCACCTGGTGTGGTGGGCGTGCGTCGCCTGCGCGGTGCTGCTGTCCACCGGCGTCCTGCTCGTCGCCCTGGAGGCGGACCCCGGGCTGGCGCCGGTGGACCTGGTCCTGCGGGCGGGGGAGGTGCTGGACCTCGGGGTCCTCGACCGCGACGACGGGGCGTGGCGGGTCTCCGGCGGGGACGCGGCGATGAGCGGCACCCTGCTCAACTGGGGCACGGCGGCGCTGGCGTGGCTGGCCCTGGGCTACCTGCTGGACCGTCTGGTCGGCCCCCGACGGGCGTGAGACGGCCGCGCCACGCGGGTGCCGGATTGCTGCAACAGGTTCTAGGGCCGGGGTTAGAGTCCTCCGTGGCGGGCGCCGCACCGGCCCCGCCACGACGTTCCTGATTCCTTGGAGGGATTCACCACATGCGCAACTCCGTTCTCCGCCGCGTGGCCGCCACCGGCGCCTCGCTCGCCGTGGCCTCGGTCGGCCTCGCCGCCTTCGCCCCGTCCGCCACCGCCGCCAGCGGCGAGATGACCTTCAACTGCAAGCTGCTCAACGGCTTCTCGTCGGCCGACTTCACCACCGTCGCCGACACCGACCTGCCCGCCTCGGTGCAGCTGGGCAGCAGCACGCCGGTCAACTTCACCGCCACGATCACGATCCCCGAGGCGACCGCCAACCTCGCCCGCAACTTCGGCTCCACCGTCGAGGGCAAGGCGGCCATCGCCACCACGATCAACGACGCCGCCGCCCCGGCGTCGGTGACCCTGCCGGCGACCAGCACCGGCACCTCCGGCCCGCTCGTCCTGAGCGTCGCGGGCACCGCGGACGCCGCGTACGTCGCGGACTCCGCCGGCAAGAAGACCGTGAAGCTCACCGGCTACAACGCCGACCTGGTCTTCAAGAACGCCGCCGGCACCGCCACCCCCGTCGACGCCAAGTGCACCGCGGCGCCCACCGCCGACACCACCGTGGACACCTTCGACGTCATCGACCCCAACGCCCCGGCGGTCCAGGCGACGGAGACCACCGCGACCACGAAGTACAAGAAGAAGCAGGCCAAGCTGGTCGCGAAGGTCGAGGTCCTCAACGAGGACGGCTCCGCCGCCGCGGGCGACGTCAAGATGGTCCTCAAGAAGGGCAAGAAGAAGGCCAAGGCCTCCGTCACCCTCAACAAGAAGGGCAAGGGCAAGAACGCCTTCACCAAGGTCGCCCCGGGCAAGTACAAGCTCGTCGTGAAGTACAAGGGCAGCGAGACCTCCAAGAAGTCGAAGGAGACCCTCACCGTCAAGGTGAAGTGATCCTCGGGCGCCACGGCGCCCCGCTCCCGCAGCGCCCCCGGCGCTGAGCGGAACCCCCAGGTCCCCGTCCCGGCTCGTCCGGGGCGGGGACCTGTCGTCATCGACCGGTCCAGACCCCTGTCCCGCGGCAGCGGCGGTGCGTGCACGAGGGCGGCGAACGTGGCTACAGTCCCCCCGGAAGTTACGGGAGGGTAACCACGCCGCTCCCGACCGCCGATGCCTTGGGAGGGCACGACCACCATGCACAGCTCCGTACTCCGCCGCACGCTCGCCGCCGGCGCCTCGCTCGCCGTGGCCGGCGCCGGCATCGCCGCGCTCGGCTCCTCCGCGACCGCCCAGAGCGCGTCCCTGTCCTACGACTGCCTGCTCCTCGGCTCGATCGAGTCGACCTTCACGACTGTCGCTGACACCGACCTGCCGGCGCAGGTCACCGTCGGCTCGACGACGCCCGTCCAGGTGACCGCGACCATCACCGTCCCCGAGGGCACCGCCAACGCGGCCCGCGGCCTCGGGACGAGCGTCTCCGGCACCGCCACCATCAACGCCACCATCGGCGGCGTCGCCACCCCGGCCACGGTGACCGTCCCGGCCACGAGCACGGGCGCCTCCGGCCCACTGGTGCTGAACGTGTCCGGAGCGCTCGACGCGCCGTACGTCGCCGACGCGGCAGGGAACAAGATCGTGGAGGCGGACAGCTACACCGCGAACCTGACCTTTACCGGTGGTGCCTTCGACCCCTTCAACGTCGGCGTGACGTGTGAGTCGCCCGACAGCCAGGACACCACTGTCGACACGTTCACCGTCGTGGAGTCCGAGACCCCGACCGAGGAGCCGTCGCCGTCGGAGTCGCCGTCCCCGAGCGCGTCGCCGTCGGAGTCGCCGTCCCCGAGCGCGTCGCCGTCAGAGTCGCCGTCGGAGTCGCCGACCGCGTCCGCCTCGCCGTCCACGTCGCCGTCTGCGTCCGCTTCGCCGACCGTGAGCCCGTCGCCTAGCGCCAGCACGTCGCCGTCCGCCTCCCCGACCGCGTCCCCGACCGCGACCGTCGCCCCGACGCCGGCCGTGCAGAAGACCACGACCACGCTCTCCACGATCGTGAAGAAGCGGCAGGGCAAGCTCGTGGCGAAGGTCAAGGTCGTCGGCGCCGACGGCAAGCCCGTCGCGGGTGACGTGAAGCTCGTGCTCAAGCAGGGCAAGGAGAAGAGCAAGGCGAAGGTCACTCTGAACACGTTCGGCAAGGGCAAGAACGCCTTCACCGGGATCGGCGTCGGCAAGTACCAGGTCACCGCCAAGTACCAGGGCGGTGCGACCGCGAAGAAGTCGCGCGACAACGCCACCGTCAAGGTGAAGTGACCCGACGGTCCCGACGGTCCTGACGAGGCCCCTCCTCCGCCCTCACGGCGGGGGAGGGGCCTCACCCATTTGAGGTATTGGTGTCCGTGTCGTGAGAAGGGGGTGCGGAACGAGGGGGGTGTGTGGCTAGCCTCACAGGCTGAGTTACGGATGCGTAACCTACGTAGCCGTAAAGCATTTTCTAGGGGAGGGAAACCCATGAAGAAGAACGTCCTGAAGCGCCACGTGGCGCTCGGCGCGAGTGCCGCCGTCGCCCTGGCCGGGATGGCCGCCTTCGCGCCTGCGGCGAACGCCGCGAGCGGCCAGATCACGTTCAACTGTGCGCTGCTGGGCGGCCTGGTGAACTCCGACTTCATCACCGTCGCCGACACCGACCTGCCGGCCACCCTCGAGCAGGGCTCGACCGTGCCGGTCGGCTTCACCGCCACCATCACCGTGCCGGCCGCGACCGCCGACGTCGCGCGCAACCTCGGCAGCACGGTCCGCGGCACCACCACCGTCGCGACCACCATCGACGGCGCCCCGGCCCCGGCTTCCGCCGACATCCCCAGCACCCCGCTGGGCGCCGCCGGTCAGCCGCTGGTCCTCGAGGTGAGCGGCTCCGGTGCCGACTACACCGCCGCCACCACCGGTTCCAAGACCGTCGCCGTCGCGAGCTACCGCGCCGACCTGCTCTTCAACAACGGCACCAACGACACCGCCGTCGACGTGGTCTGCAACGCGGCCCCCGGCGCCGTGACCACCGTGGACACCTTCGAGGTCGTCGCCCCCGAGCCCGAGCCGACCGAGGAGCCGACCCCCACCGAGGAGCCGACCCCCACCGAGGAGCCGACCCCCACCGAGGAGCCGACCCCCACCGAGGAGCCGACCCCGACCGAGGAGCCGAGCCCCACCGCCGAGCCGAGCCCCACCGCCGAGCCGAGCCCCACGGCGGAGCCGACCCCCACCGAGACGCCGACGCCGACGGCCACGCCCACGCCGACCCAGACGCCGAGCCCCACCACCGGCCCCACGCCCAACCCGATCGGTGACTTCCTGGCCAAGCTGCTGAAGGCGCTCAAGAAGATCGGCTGCAAGATCTTCAGGTGCTGATGCCCTGAGTCCTGGCACCACCGAGGCCCCCGTTCGCGCTCCGGCGCGGACGGGGGCCTCATCGATTTGGGGGAAAGATCGGTCCCTGGGCGAGACGGGACTCGTCATCGAGGTCACATGTGGCTAGTGTCACAGCAGAGTTACGGCTGGGTAACCTACGACGCCGTAGCCGCATTCACTGGGAGGGAAACCACATGCGGAACAGTTCCATCCGGCGCCCCATGGCGCTGCTCGTCACCACGGCCCTGACGGCCGCCGGCCTGGCCGCCCTTGCACCCACCGCCCACGCGGAGAGCGTCGCGCTGAAGTTCGACTGCGGCACCGTCCTCGGCAACCGGGTCTTTACCAACGTGAGCGACACCGACCTGCCCGACACGGTGCCCTTCGGCAAGGTCCTGCCCGTCAAGGTGACCTCTCGGGTGACGGTGCCCTCCGCCACCGTCGACACGCTGCGCGGCTTCGGCGCCGTCACGGTCGAGGGTTCGTCGGTCAGCCAGTCGACGCTCAACGGCGCCCCGCTGACCACCAACATCACCGTGCCCGTGACCCCGGTCGGCGCACAGGGCACCGACCTCGTGGTCAACGCTGCCGGTCAGGGCGCCGACTTCTCCGCCACCACGCTGGGCGACAACGTCTACAAGATGGTCGAGTACACCTCGACGCTCGTCTACCGCAACGCGTCCGGTGGCACGACCATCGGCAGCGGTTCCGCCACGCGTTGCCTTCCCCAGGCCGGCCAGGACCTCACCATTGACACGATCAAGGTCGTCCAGGCCACCACGACCACCGCGCTGGCCGTGTCGGGCCGCACCGCCACCGCCACGATCGGCTCCAACGGTGGCACCCCCGCCGGCTCCGTCGACTTCGCAGTGAACGGCCAGACCATCAGTGGCACCGTCTCGGGCGGCAAGGCCACCGCCACCCTGCCCGAGCTCCCGGTGGGCGCCTACACGGTGACGGCGAGCTTCAAGCCGGCCAACGCCCAGGGCTACGCCGCCAGCAGCGGCACCGCGTCCTACCAGGGCACCGTGACCCCGCAGCCGACCCCGACGGCGGAGCCCACCCCGACGGTCACCCCCACGCCGACGGTCACGCCGACCCCGACGGTCACCCCCACGCCGACGGTCACGCCGACCCCGACGGTCACCCCGACCCCGACGGTCACGCCGACCCCGACGGTCACCCCCACGCCGACGGCGTCCCCGACCGCGACCCCGACGCCCAACCCGATCGGCGACCTGTTCGCCGGGCTCTTCGCGGCCTTCAAGAAGCTGGCCTGCAAGATCTTCAGGTGCTGACCTGACCGTCACCTGACAGTCCGACGTCGCCCTGCCGGGGCGGTGTGAGAGACCCCACCGTGGACCGAGTTCCACGGTGGGGTCTCGCAGTTGTAACCTCGCGATCACATTCGAGTGCACAGGAGGGGCCCCCGGGCCACACACCATGAACATTGTTGTCTGTGTGAAGTACGTCCCCGACGCAACTGCCGACCGCCAGTTCGAGTCCGACAAGACCGTCGACCGGGTCGGTGTCGACGGCCTGCTGTCCGAGCTCGACGAGTACGCCGTGGAGCAGGCGCTCCAGATCAAGGAGAAGGCCGGCGACGGCGTCGAGGTGACCGCGCTCTGCGTCGGCCCCGACAAGGCCGTCGACGCCGTTCGCAAGGCGCTGCAGATGGGTGCCGACAAGGGCGTCCACGTCGTCGACGACGCCATTGCCGGCTCCGACGCCGTCGCCACCTCGCTGGTGCTCGCGAAGGCCGTCGAGAAGATCGGCCCCGCCGACCTCGTCATGTGCGGCATGGCCTCCACCGACGGTGCCATGAGCGTCGTCCCGGCGATGCTCGCCGAGCGCCTCGGCCTGCCGCAGGTGACCCAGGCCTCCGTCGTGGAGACCCAGGGCGACCAGGTCCGGATCAAGCGCGACGGCGACTCGGCGACCGAGGTCATCGGCGGCACCATGCCGCTCGTGCTCTCCGTGACCGACCAGTCCGGCGAGGCGCGCTACCCGTCGTTCAAGGGCATCATGGCGGCCAAGAAGAAGCCGCTCGAGACCCTGTCGCTGAGCGACCTCGGCGTCGACGCCTCCGAGGTCGGCCTCGAGGCCGCCTGGACCGCCGTCGAGGAGACCACCGCCCGCCCGCCGCGCACCGCCGGCGAGATCGTCAAGGACGAGGACGGCTCCGGCGCCAAGGCGCTCGCCGACTTCCTCGCCTCGAAGAAGTTCATCTGAGGAGCGTCTGAGCCATGTCTGAAGTTCTCGTTGTCGTCGACCACGTCGACGGTGCGGTCAAGAAGCCGACGTACGAGCTGCTGACCATCGCCGCGCGCCTCGGTGAGCCCTCCGCCGTCTTCATCGGCGGCGCCGACAAGGCGGCCGAGGTCGCCGAGGCCGTCAAGAAGTACGGCGCGGAGAAGGTCTACGTCGTCGACGACGCGCAGATCAAGGGCTACCTGGTGGCCCCCAAGGCCGAGGCCCTGCAGCAGCTGGTCGAGAAGACCTCGCCTGCCGCGGTGCTCATCCCCTCCACGGTCGAGGGCAAGGAGGTGGCGGCCCGCCTGGCGATCAAGATCCAGTCCGGCCTCATCACCGACGCCGTCGACGTCCAGGAGGGCCCGGTCACGACCCAGTCGGTCTTCGCCGGCAACTACACGGTGACGGCCAAGGTCACCAAGGGCACCCCGATCATCACGGTGAAGCCCAACTCGGCCGCGCCCGAGGAGAAGGCCGGCGCCGGCGCCGTCGAGGAGTTCGCCGCGACCGTCTCCGACGCCGCGAAGACGGCGCAGATCGTGGCCTCGCAGCCGCGGCAGGCGACCGGACGTCCCGAGCTGACCGAGGCCGCGATCGTCGTCTCGGGCGGCCGTGGCACCGGTGGCAACTTCGAGCCGGTGGAGAACTTCGCCGACTCGCTCGGTGCCGCCGTCGGCGCCTCGCGCGCCGCCGTCGACTCCGGCTGGAAGCCGCACACCTTCCAGGTGGGCCAGACCGGCAAGACCGTCTCGCCGCAGCTCTACGTGGCGGCCGGCATCTCCGGTGCGATCCAGCACCGCGCCGGCATGCAGACCTCCAAGACCATCGTCGCGGTCAACAAGGACGAGGAGGCCCCCCTCTTCGAGCTCGTGGACTTCGGCGTCGTGGGCGACCTGCACTCCGTGCTCCCCGCCGCGACCGAGGAGATCAACAAGCGCAAGGGCTGAGGCCCGCGTCGCGAGACGCAGCCCGGCCTCGACGCCCCGCCACCCCCACGGGTGGCGGGGCGTCGTGCTGTCCCGGCCAGCCGTCCCACTACGGTCTGCCCATGACCCCGCCACCCCCGCTGCGCACCCACCAGCGCCGGGCGCTGGCGGCGCTCGAGGACGCGTGGTCGTCGGGGCGTCGGCGGGCCTGGGTGGTGCTCCCGCCCGGAGCCGGCAAGACCCGGGTGGGGCTGGAGACCGCGAGCGCCCACCTGGCCGCCGGGGACGTGAGCCACGTCGTCGTGCTCAGCCCCAACACGGCGATCCAGGCTCAGTGGGTGCGGGCCGCCCGTGAGCACGGGCTGGCGGTCGGAGCCGTCCGCGAGCTGGAGGGCGACCTCTCCTCCCTGACCTACCAGTCGCTCGCCGTCTTCGACGCCGACGACGAGGTGACCGACGACCCCTCCGTCGTGGAGGACGCGTCCGGTGCGGGACCGGACGGCGCGCCGACCCTCCTGGACCGGCTCCACCCACACGGGCAGGCCCTCGTCGGGCAGCTGGCCGACCAGCGCGGCCTGCTGCTGGTCCTCGACGAGTGCCACCACCTGCTCGAGGTGTGGGGCCGGCTCCTGGGCGAGGTGCTCGCGCTGCTGCCCGAGGCCCGGGTCCTCGGCCTCACGGCGACCCCGCCCGAGGCGCTGCGCGGCGAGCAGGCCGCGCTGGTGCGCGACCTCTTCGGCGAGACGGTCTTCTCGGCGAGCGTCCCCTCGGTGGTCCGCGAGGGGGACCTGGCGCCGTTCGCCGAGCTGGTGTGGTTGACCACCCCGACGGTCCACGAGGAGCAGTGGCTGCGGGAGGAGGGGCTGAGGTTCGCCGAGCTCACCACCCACCTGACGGACCCGACGTTCGGCTCCCTGCCCTTCCTCTCCTGGATCGACCTGCGGGCGGTGGTGCCGGTCCCCGAGGTGCTCAGCTGGGCCGCCCTGGCCCGGTCCGAGCCCGACCTGGCCCGCGCGGTGCTCCGCCTGCACCACGCCGGCCTCGTCCGGCTGCCCACGGGGGCCCGGCTCCTGGAGGAGCACCGTCGACCGCCGACGGTGGAGGACTGGGTGCTGCTGCTCCAGGACTGGCTCGGCAAGCAGGTCGCCCCCAGCGACGACCCGAGGGACGTCGAGGCGCTCGAGGTGGTGCGGCGGGCCCTGCCGTCGGTGGGCCACCAGTGGACCCGCCACGGGGTCCGGCGCGGGCGCTCGGGCGTCGACCGGGTGCTCGCCCGCTCCGAGGCCAAGACCACGGCCACCGTGGAGATCGTGGCCACCGAGGCGGCCGAGCTGGGGTCGCGGCTGCGCATGCTGGTGCTGTGCGACCACGAGCGGGCCTCCGCCACGCTGCCCACGGGGCTGCACGGGGTGCTGCCCCAGCAGTCCGGCTCCGCCGTGGCCACCCTGGCCGCCCTGGTGGGCGACCCGACCACCCGCGACCTCGCGCCGCTCCTGGTCACGGGGTCCACGGTCGCCGGGGAGCGGAGCACCGTCGAACGGCTGCGCGACCACGTCGCCGAGGCCTCGCCCGACCTGGCCGCGGACCTCGAGGTCGTGCCGCTGGAGGGCACCGACCTCTTCGCCCTCGGCGGGCGCTGGTCCAGCCGTGGCTGGGTGGTCCACGTGACGTCCTTCTTCGAGATGGGCGGGTGCCAGGTCCTCGTGGGCACCCGGGGCCTGCTCGGGGAGGGGTGGGACGCCCGGCGGGTCACCGGTCTGGTGGACCTCACCGCCGCCACCACCCTCACGGCGGTGGTGCAGACCCGCGGACGGGCGCTGCGCACCGACCCGACGTGGCCGGAGAAGGTGGCCGTCAACTGGTCGGTGATCTGCGTCTCCGAGGAGCACCCCACCGGGGACCGGGACTGGGCCAGGCTCGTCCGCAAGCACGAGGGCTTCCACGGGGTCGACGAGGACGGTGACGTGGTCGACGGCGTGGGCCACCTCGACTCCACGTTCTCCGCCTGGGCGCCGCCGCCCGTCGCCTCGTTCGCCGACCTCAACGCCAGGATGCGGGAGCGGGCCGGGCAGCGGGAGGCGGTGGCTCGGCGCTGGCGGGTCGGGACGCCGTACCGCGACGAGGTGGTCCCGACGCTGCGGGTGCTCCCCGCTCCGGCTGCGGCGCTCGGCGCCGACGCGTCGGGGCCTGCGGCCCTGGCGTCCGACGCAGCCGTCGTCAGGCTGCCGGCGCCGGATCCCGCCACGCTCGTCCCGACACCCGAGGGGATCGAGCTGCGGCGGGTGCCGGCCCCCGCGGCCGGACCGGACGGGAGCACCGCAGCCGGGGCCCGTCCCTCGCCGCTGCTCCCGCTGGGCGTCCTCGGCCTCCTGCACGGCGGGGTGGGCGTGCCGGTCGTCCTCGCGGAGGGGGCCGGCGGGCCGGTCACCACGCTCGCCGCCACCGGCCTGGGCGCGCTGGGCCTCGGCGGTGCCGCGGCGCTGGGCGTGCTGGGGCGTCGGCGCCACCGCGAGCTCGACGCCTGGGCGCGCCGGCAGCTCGCGGACGCGGCGGTGCCCTCGGTGCACCGGGTGGCCTGCGCGGTCGCCCAGGCCCTGCGGTCGACGGGTCAGGTGCGGCAGGGGCCCGCCGACGTGGTCGTCGAGGTGCACCCCGGGGGAGAGCACCGCTGCCGCCTCGCGGAGGCCACCGCGGAGGAGGGCGCCCTCTTCGCGGAGGCGCTCGACGAGGTGCTGGCCCCGCTCGGCACCCCTCGCTACGTCGTGGCGAGGCACGTGGTGCGTCCCGGGGCCGCGCCGGTCGGCCGCGCGGTGACCCGCAGGTCCGCCCTGCTGCGGCTGCGGTCGCTGCGCGCCGAGGAGACCGTGTGGCACGCCGTCCCGACGACGCTCGGCACCCACGCCGGCAAGGCGCAGCAGTTCGCCCGGGCCTGGGACCACTGGGTCGGCGGCGACCGGCTCCTCTACACGGGCTCCCCGGAGGGCGCGGGCGTGCTGGCGGCCCACCACGGGGCAGACCCGTTCGGGGTCACGACGGTCCTGCGACGCCACTGGGGCTGACGGGGACGGGCCCGAGTAGCGCCGACACGGCGGCGGCGACGGCCGGCAGCAGCACGTCGTACGCCGCGGGGGTGAGGTGGACGCCGTCGGCCAGGAAGGCGTCTGGGCCGAGCGGCGCGAGGAGGCCGGGTGGGGCGACCACCCGGCCGTCCGAGGCGAGCACGACGCGGGAGAGCCGAGCCCGGTAGTGCGCGACGACCGCCTCGGTCCGGTCCCGCTCCCGGGTCAGCCGGGCCTCGTCCACGCCCGGGGGTGCCAGCAGGACGACCGGGCAGGGCAGGTCCGCGACCGCCGCGGCGAGGAGGCTCGCGCACTCCTCGAGCGGCACCTGCTTCCAGGGGGCCGCGTCGTTGGTCCCCACCGAGACCACGGCGGCGTCGTACCGGCCCCCCACCGCGTCGGCCCGCGCCGCGGCGACCTGGCCCGCGAGGTCGCGGGAGGAGGCCCCGCCGCGCGCCCGGTTGACCACGCCCGCCCCGAGGGCCGGCACCCGGGGGCCGAGCCGGGCCAGGTGGCTGTCCCCGAGCAGCAGCACGCGCGGCGCCGTCCCCGACCTCACCCGGTGCTCACCCGCCGAAGCCGTGGGGCATCGTCTCGTCGACCAGGCCCACGGGCGGCACCTTCACGATGCGCGCGCCCGGCCGGCCGCCGAGGTGGATCCGGCGCAGGCTCACGTTGTCGGTCGTGTCGTGCTCGACGAGGTTCCCGGACGGGTTCGCCTCGACGGAGATCCAGTACCAGCCGTTGGGCAGCCCCTCGACCTTGAACGCCTGACCGGCGCGGTACTGGGCGTAGGTGTCGCCGGAGCCGGAGGCCAGCACCTCCCGGACCGCGAGCGAGCCGGGGGTGCCGCAGGCGGTGGAGAGGTCGGTGCCCTCGGGCTTCCAGTCCGCTCCCGGCACGGTGTAGTCGATCGCGTCGGTGTTGGCCAGGCAGAAGGAGACCTTGCCGGAGGTGGCCGCGACCGAGCGGTCGGCGTGCAGCAGCCGGTAGCGGGCGAAGTCCTGGAAGTGCCAGTGCTGGTGGTTGGCGCGGTGGAACCTCATCTCGCCCACCAGCTGGTGGCCCACCTGCTCGCCCTCGGCGTCGAAGAAGTACTGGTAGGCGTCCATCACGTCCTGCTGGCCGCGGCGAAAGCCGTCGACCACGAGCGGGGAGTCCCCGGCGTTCCAGACCGTCGCCGAGAAGCGCAGGTGGGTGCTGCGGCCGTTCAGCTCGATGCCGTGCGCCGGGAGCGAGCGCAGGTCGGGCCGCGGGCCGGCGGCGCTCCCCGCGGCGTCGGTCGCCGGCGGCGCGGCCGCCGGGGGAGCGGGGGGTGCGGACGGGGTGGCAGGCCGTGCCGTCGGGGCGTCGTGCTCGTGCTGTGCCCCGGACGGGTGCTCGTGGTCCGACCGCTGGACGCGCAGCACCGAGGCGAGGCGCCGGGACTCCTGGGGCAGGCCGAAGGCGTCGGCCCAGCGCGGGTTGACGCCGATCCGCACGTCGTAGCGTCCGGGGGCCAGCCGCAGCGGCTTGGTGTCGAAGGCGAGCTGGGCGGCCCACCCCGCCTGGACGCCCTGCACGGAGCCGACCGTGAACGGGTTCCACGGGCAGCCGAACGGGTAGGGCGAGGTGGCCGGGGCGTCGGGCCGGGCCCGCTCGGCCCCGTTGCCGAAGCAGGCGTCCATCCGCCGGGTCTGCACGAGGCGGCCCCGGCGGTCGCGGATCTCCACCCGCAGGAAGTGGGTGAGCCCCTGGAAGGTCCGCTGCAGGCCCGGCGGGACCGTGCCCGAGAGGTCGCCGGCGGTCCAGGTCCCGGTGATCGGCTCGTCCCAGTCCGTCCGGCGGGTCCGGACCTCGAGCGGGGCCGAGCCGGCCACCGCCCGCACGCCCCAGTCGACCCAGACCCGGTGGCGGGGGCCCTCGGCGGTCGCCTCCAGGAGGCGGGGCGCCCACAGGGTGAAAGGCGCCGCCGCGTCGGCGGACGCCACCGGTCCGGGCCAGTGGCCCGCGGCGTCGCCGCCGGCCGGGTCGCCGCCGGCCGCGCCGGCGCCGGCCGCCGGCAGTGCCGAGGCCAGCAGGGTCGCGGCCGCCGCGGCCAGGCCGGCCGCCGTGGCGGCGCGACGCCGTCCGCCGGCCGCGCTCCGGGTCGGCCCGGTCCTGCGCGCGCGTGCGATGGTCTTCATGGTGGTCCCCCGTCCCGGCCCCAAGGTGGGACCCGCATCCGTCATCATCCCGCCGCACCTAGGCTTGGCGCCATGACCGACACCCACGAGTTCCGGACGGTGGCGCTGCGCGCCCGCGAGGCGAGCCACGCCCTGGCGCTGGCGACCCGGGAGGCCAAGGACCGCGCGCTGCACGCGATGGCGGACGCCCTCGGGGCCCGTGCGGCGGAGGTGCTGGCCGCCAACGCGACCGACGTCGAGCGGGCCCGCGCCACGGGCACCCCGGCCAACATCGTGGACCGGCTGACGCTCGACGACGCGCGCCTGGCCGCGATGGCCCAGGGCCTGCGCGACGTCGCCGGGCTCCCCGACCCCGTCGGCGAAGTGGTGCGCGGGTCGACGCTGGCCAACGGCCTCGAGCTGCGCCAGGTGCGGGTGCCGTTCGGCGTGGTGGGGATGGTCTACGAGGCGCGCCCCAACGTCACCGCCGACGCGGCGGGCATCTGCCTGAAGTCGGGCAACGCGGTCCTGCTGCGCGGCTCCTCCAGCGCCCGCTCCTCCAACGCCGCCGTCGTCGAGGTGCTCCGGGACGCGGTCGCCTCGGCCGGCCTGCCCGCCGACGCCGTCCAGCTCGTGCCGGGGGAGAGCCACGACAGCGTCAAGGTCCTGATGAGGGCGCGCGGGCTCGTCGACGTGCTGATCCCGCGCGGCGGGGCAGGCCTGATCCGCTCGGTGGTGGAGGAGTCGACGGTTCCCGTGATCGAGACCGGGACCGGGAACTGCCACGTCTACGTCGACGCCGCCGCCGACCTCGACCGCGCCCTCGCGATCGTCCTGAACTCCAAGACCCACCGCACCAGCGTCTGCAACGCGGCCGAGTCGCTACTGGTCCACGAGGACGTCGCCGGGGAGTTCCTGCCCCGGGTGGTGGAGGCGCTGCAGTCCGCCGGGGTCACCATCCACGGCGACCCGGTGTTCGCCGACTTCGACGGGGTCGAGCCGGCCACCGACGAGGACCACGCCGCCGAGTACCTCTCGCTCGACATCTCCGCCCGGGTCGTCGGGTCCCTCGACGAGGCGGTGGAGCACATCCGTCGCTTCTCGACCGGCCACAGCGACGCGATCGTGACCGAGGACCAGCGCGCGGCCCGGCGCTTCGTCGCCACCGTCGACTCCGCGGCCGTCCTGGTCAACGCCTCCACCCGGTTCACCGACGGCGGGGAGTTCGGGTTCGGTGCCGAGATCGGGATCAGCACCCAGAAGCTGCACGCCCGCGGCCCGATGGGGCTGCCCGAGATGACGTCCACCAAGTACGTCGTCACGGGCGACGGGCACGTCCGCTGACGGTCCCGCCCGGGGCGGCCCGCGCCGCTGCCGCTAGGATCGACGGCATGGCGCACAACGACCTCATCCTCGCCGCGGCCGAGTCCCACACGTGGGAGGGCGTCAACCCCTGGGCCGTGGGTGTCATCACCCTCCTGATCCTGCTCGGGCTGCTGGGCGCCCTGGTCGCCTTCGGCGCGGGACGCGAGCACAGCTGAGCGTGCGCGGCCCACGTCGGGTCGGCGTGATGGGTGGGACCTTCGACCCCATCCACCACGGCCACCTCGTGGCTGCCTCCGAGGTGCAGGCGTGGCACGACCTCGACGAGGTCGTCTTCGTCCCCACCGGCGACCCCTGGCAGAAGTCCGAGCGGGCCGTCTCCCCGGCCGAGCACCGCTACCTCATGACGGTGATCGCCACCGCCTCCAACCCGCGGTTCCGGGTCTCGCGGGTGGACATCGACCGCGAGGGCCCGACGTACACGATCGACACCCTCCGGGACCTGCGCCGCGAGCTCCCCGACACCGACCTCTACTTCATCACCGGCGCCGACGCGCTCGCCGACATCTTCACCTGGCGTGACGCCGAGGAGCTCTTCGAGCTCGCCAGCTTCGTCGGGTGCACGCGGCCCGGCTACGAGATGGACGCCAAGACGCTGGCGGCGATCCCGTCCGACCGGGTGGAGATGGTGGAGATCCCCGCCCTGGCGATCTCCTCCACCGACTGCCGCCGGCGCACCGTGCGGGGTGAGCCGGTCTGGTACCTCGTGCCCGACGGGGTCGTGCAGTACATCGCCAAGCACCACCTCTACACCCCCCAGCCCCACCAGGAGACCTCGTGACCGCCACCGACCACGCGCTCGAGCTGGCCCGCACCGCCGCCGCGGCGGCCGCGGACAAGCTCGCCACCCAGGTCGTCGCCTTCGACGTCAGCGAGCAGCTGGCGATCACCGACGTCTTCCTCATCGCCTCGGCCAGCAACGACCGGCAGGTCCGCGCCGTGGTCGACGAGGTCGAGGACAAGCTGCGCGAGGCCGGCGCGAAGCCGATCCGGCGCGAGGGCGAGCGCGACGGCCGGTGGGTGCTGCTCGACTACGGCGACCTCGTCGTCCACGTCCAGCACGAGGAGGAGCGCCAGTTCTACGCCCTCGAGCGGTTGTGGCGCGACTGCCCGTCGATCGACCTGGGCGACCTCGACGGTGCCTGAGCCGCGCAGCCTCCTGCTGCTGCGCCACGGCCGTACCGCCTGGAACGCCGAGAAGCGGATCCAGGGCCAGCTCGACGTCCCCCTGGACCCGACGGGGGAGGCGCAGGCGAAGACGGTCGCCGAGGTGCTCGCCGGGTTCTCGCCGTCGTTCGTCCGTTCGTCCGACCTCTCCCGCGCCCGCGCCACCGCCGAGGTGGTGGCGGCCGCCGCGGGGCTGGAGGTCGAGCCCGACCCGCGCCTGCGCGAGTTCGACCTGGGGGAACGGAGCGGCTGGTCCCACGAGGAGTACCGCGCGCGCCATCCCGAGGAGTTCGCCCGCTTCCGGGTCGGGGAGTACGACGCGGCGCCCGGCGGCGAGCCCGTCCCGGTGCTCCTGGCCCGGACCCTCCCGGCGCTCGACGAGGCCATGGGGGCGGTCCCCGAGGGCGGGCTCGGCGTCGTGGTCTCCCACGGTGCGGCGCTGCGCGTCTCGGTGGCCGAGTGGCTCGGCCTGCCGCGCGGGGCGGGCCTGTCGTTCGCCCCCCTGGGCAACTGCCACTGGGCGCTTCTCCAGGCCGCGGTCGAGGGGGACGCCCCGGCCTCGGGCCGCCGCCTGCTGGCCTGGAACCGACACGCCTGACCCCCGATTTCGCATCCGGGGAGGCATTGGCTAACATTCTGCGAGTTGCCACCGCCCGCGGTGGAAACGATGGGGCTGTGGCGCAGCTGGTAGCGCATCTGCATGGCATGCAGAGGGTCAGGGGTTCGAGTCCCCTCAGCTCCACCGAAGCAGGAGGAAGAGGCCGGGTCACCACCCGGCCTCTTCCGCATTTCACCGCCGGCCGCCACACTTCCGGGATGGACCACGCCGTCGCCGACCGCCTCGTCCGCGCGCTCGCCGAGCACGACCGGGCCGGCCTCCTGGAGCTCCTCGCGCCCGACGTCGACTTCCGGGGGCTGACCCCGGGGCGTGCCTGGGAGGCGTCGTCCGCGCCGGAGGTGGTGTCGGTCCTCCTCGACCACTGGTTCGAGGACAAGGACGAGGTGGAGGCCGTGCTGCGCGTGGAGCACGGCGACGACGTGGAGGGCCTGCGACGGGTCGCCTACCGGTTCGCGCTGGTGAACCCCTCGGGCTCGTTCACGGCCGAGCAGCAGGCCTACCACCGCGTCGAGGGCGGCCGCCTCACCTACCTGCGGGTGCTCTGCTCCGGGTTCCGGCCCCGCGAGGCCGCCGAGGCCCGCCCCCCGGGGTCGGGGGACGGGCCTCGGACGGCCTGAGCGGCGGTCAGGAGCCGCTGGCCCGCCGCAGCAGCTCGTCGAACGGCGTGGGGTGGGCGAACTCGTCCTCGACCGTGCGGCGCGCCGGTCCTGCCGCGTCCACGCCCGAGACCTTGCCCATGAGGGCGGCGAGCTCACCGGCTGCCCGCGCGACCCGACGGTCCAGGCCCTCGTCGCCGAAGTCGTCGGTGGCGGCGAAGACGCCGGTCGGCACGACCACCGCGTGCAGGTAGGAGAAGAGCGGGCGCAGGGCGTGGTCCAGCACGAGCGAGTGCCGTGCCGTCCCGGCGGTCGCGCCCACCAGGACGGGCTTGCCGTCGAGGAGGCCCGGCTCCAGCACGTCGAAGAAGGTCTTGAAGAGGCCGGAGTAGGAGGCCGAGAAGACGGGGGTCACCGCGACGAGGCCGTCGGCCCGGCGTACGGCGTCGACGGCGCGCGACAGCTCGGGGCCGGGGAAGCCGGTGAGCAGGTGGTCGGTGAGCTGGTGGGCGAGGTCGCGGAGCTCCACCACCGTGACCGCGACCTCCTCCAGCGCCTCGGCGGTGGCGGCGGCCAGGCTGTCGGCGAGCAGCCGGGTCGACGACGGGGTCGAGAGACCTGCGGAGACCACGACGAGCGACGTCATGCGCGCACCTCCTCGTGCTGCGGCTGGGCGGCGTCCTCGGCGCGGTGGCCGGTGGCGGCGTCTGCCGCGGCGTACACCGTCGAGTCCTTGGCACCGCCGGCGGCGGCCACCATCGAGGCGTGCGTCGGCGCGTCGGGGACGTGGGCGGGGCGGCCCTCCGCGAACCCCTTGCGGAGCTCGGGGAGGATCTCGCCGAGCAGGTCCAGCTGCTCCAGGACCGTCTTGAGCGGCAACCCGGCGTGGTCGATGAGGAAGAGCTGGCGCTGGTAGTCGCCCACGTAGTCGCGGAAGCCCAGCGTCCGCTCCAGCACCTGCTGCGGCGAGCCGACGGTCAGCGGTGTGGCCTCGGTGAAGTCCTCCAGCGAGGGGCCGTGGCCGTAGACCGGGGCGTTGTCGAAGTAGGGCCGGAACTCGTTCCACGCGTCCTGGCTGTTCTTGCGCATGAAGAACTGGCCGCCGAGGCCGACGATCGCGGTGTCGGCCGGGCCGTGGCCGTGGTGCTCCCACCGCTGCCGGTAGAGGCGGACCATCTGCTCGGTGTGCGAGGCGGGCCAGAAGATGTGGTTGTGGAAGAAGCCGTCGCCGTAGAAGGCGGCCTGCTCGGCGATCTCGGGGGAGCGGATCGAGCCGTGCCAGACGAAGGGCGGGACGCCGTCGAGCGGCCGCGGCGTCGAGGTGTAGCCCTGCAGCGGGGTGCGGAAGCGTCCCTGCCAGCTCACGACGTCCTCGCGCCAGAGCCGGTGCAGCAGCGCGTAGTTCTCGATCGCCAGGTTGATCCCCTGGCGGATGTCCTTGCCGAACCACGGGTAGACGGGGCCGGTGTTGCCGCGGCCCATCATGAGGTCGACGCGGCCGCCGGAGAGGTGCTGGAGCTTGGCGTAGTTCTCCGCGATCAGCACCGGGTCGGTCGTGGTGATCAGGGTGGTGGCGGTGGAGAGGAGGATCCGCTCCGTCTGGGCGCCGATCCACGCCAGCGTCGTGGTGGGGGCCGACGAGATGAAGGGCGGGTTGTGGTGCTCGCCGGTGGCGAAGACGTCGAGGCCGACCTCCTCGGCCTTCTTCGCGATCTCGACCGTGGCCCGGATCCGCTCCTGCTCGGTCGGCGTGCGTCCGCTGGTGGGGTCGGTGGTGACGTCACCGACGGTGAAGATGCCGATCTGCATGGTGGCCTCCGGGGCTTGGGTGGGCGGGACCGCCGGGGAGCGGTCGCTGGCACTGGTCCCAACATAGGTGAAGCATCAACTATTCCGCTACCGTGGGGGCATGACCTCCGACGCACCCTGGCTCTCCGACGCCCAGCAGCGCGCGTGGCGGGGCTGGCTCGCCCTCGGCTCGCGGCTGCCGGCCGCGCTGCACCGACAGCTCCAGGCGGAGTCGGGCCTGTCGCTGCAGGACTTCGAGGTGCTCGTGCACCTCTCGGAAGCGGCGGGGAGCAGGGCCCGGGTGCTCGACCTGGCCAGGGCGCTGGAGTGGGAGCGGAGTCGGCTCTCGCACCACGTGACGCGGATGGAGCGACGCGGTCTGGTCGCGCGCGAGGAGTGCTCGGAGGACGGCCGCGGTGCCTTCGTCGTGCTCGTCGACGCCGGCCGGGCAGCCCTGGAGGCCGCGGCGCCCACGCACGCGCACTGGGTCAAGGAGGTGGTCTTCGGCGGCCTGTCCGCCGAGGACGTGGCCGCGCTCGAGCGGATCACCGGGACGATCCTGTCCCGGATCTAGCGCCTGGGCGGCGTCGGCTCACATGCGGGCGGCCCCCGCACGGATCGCCTCGCGGATCCGCGGGTAGGTGCCGCACCGGCAGATGTTGCGGATCCCGTCGAGGTCGGCGTCGGTGATGGCGCGGCCCTCGGCGGCCACCCGCCGGACCAGCGCGACGGCCGTCATGATCTGGCCCGGCTGGCAGTAGCCGCACTGCGCGACGTCCTGCTCGAGCCAGGCCTCCTGCATCGGGTGCAGGTCACGCCCGACGGTGTCGGGCAGGCCCTCGATCGTGGTCACCTCGTCGTCGGGCCTGACGGCGCCGACCGGGATGGCGCAGGGGTTCACCGCCTTGCCGTTGAGGTGGCTCGTGCAGGCCTTGCAGACGTTGATCCCGCAGCCGTACTTGGGCCCGGTCACGCCGAGCAGGTCGCGGAGCACCCAGAGCAGACGGACGTCGTCCTCGACCTCGACGGTGACCTGCTCACCGTTGAGCCGGAAGGTGTGCTGGGGCATGGGTGCTCCTCACTGGGCCCAGGTCAGGCCGTCGGTGGGCGAGGCGGGGACCGGCGGGACGGCCGGCTTCGGCTCGAAGGACAGGGTGTCGTGGTTGATCGGGAAGTCGGTCGGCATGGTGCCGGTCGCGCGCCCGTAGGCGCAGGCGACCGCGGCCATCGAGGCGGCGACCCCCAGCTCCCCGGCGCCCCCCGGCTCCGACCCGGTCGAGGGCATCACGACGACCTGGACCTCGGGCGGGGTGTTCCACTGCCGGGTGTAGAAGTAGTTGTCCCAGCTGGCCTCGAGGAAGTGCCCGTCGACCAGGTGCAGGCTCGAGGTGAGCGTCAGCGCGATGCCGTCCATGAGGCAGCCGAGCATCTGGGCCTCGAGCCCCTTCGGGTTGACGACGCGGCCGACGTCCACGGCCACCACCGCCTTCGTCACCCTCGGGCCGGCCACCCCGTCGCGGATCCGTCGCTGCGTGGTCTCGGGGCGGGTGTCGAGCTCGACGAGGACGGCGTTCATCGAGTGGTACTCGCCGTGGAAGGCGATCCCCTGGGCGACCCCGTCGGGCAGCTTCCGGCCCCAGCCGCCGACCTCGGCCACCTTGTCGAGGACGGCGCGGGCCCGGGCGTCGCGCAGGAACGCGCGGCGGAACTGGTAGGAGTCCTTCCCCATTCGCCTGGCCAGCTGGTCGACCACGAGCTCGCGGGCGCACGTCATGTCGGGGGAGTAGACGTTGCGCATGCTGCCGGTGTTGAAGCCCCGGCCGGTCTCGCGCAGCTGGCGGGTGCTGGCGCCGAAGTCGTAGGGCATGTTCTGGGAGAGCTGGAAGAACGTCTGGGAGAAGGCCACGTCCCCGACCGGCAGGCTCGCCGCCATCGCCGTGATCACCTCGCCGAGCCCGTGTCCGAGGTCGGTGGTGACGCTGGTGTGCAGCTGGCGGAAGCTGAGCACGCTGCCCGCGAGGTGGGTGGCCCGGACCCGGGAGCGCGCCATCGGGTGGGTGCGGCCCTGCCGGGAGTCGTCGGCGCGGTGCCACATGAGGCGCACCGGCTTGCCGAAGAGCTTCGACGCCTCCGCGGCCTCGAGGGCGGCGTCGAAGAAGAGCTTGCGGCCGAAGGAGCCGCCGCCCTCCGTGACGTGCACGGTCACCGCGCCGGGGGAGAGGCCCAGCCGGGCGGCGATCGCCTTCTTGGCCACGATCGGGGACTTGAGGGAGGACCAGACCTCGGCGCGGTCGGGGCGGACGTCGGCGACCGCGCAGTTGGTCTCCAGCGCGCTGTTGCTGCGGAAGCGGAAGGTGAAGGTGGCGTCCACGTGGGGGACGAGCGGCTTCAGCCCCATGGGAGCCTCGGCCCGTCGCAGCTCCTCGAGCACGTCGTCGTCGGACCTGCCCTCCACGGTCCCCGCCTTCCACGAGACCTCCAGGGCCCGCACGGCGTCGATGCACTGGCCGAAGGTCCGGGCCCGCACGGCCACCCCCGTGGAGACCACCCCGACGTCGGAGACGCCCGGCATCGCGCGGACCGCGTCGAGGTTGCCCACCGCGCGCACCTTGCCGTTGATGGTGGGCGCCCGGCAGATCATCGTCGGCCACGCGTCGGGGACCTGCAGGTCCATCGCGAACTGCTTGCGCCCCGTGACGGCGGCCAGGGCGTCCACGCGGTTGCGTGGCGTGCCGATCACGGTGAACTCGGCGTCGTCCTTGAGGGTGACCCCGACGCGCAGGACCTCCAGGCTGGCGGCCCGCTCCGCGAGCGCGCCGATCCCGATGCTGAGTCCGCCTCCCGTGACGACCCCGTCGACGAGGCGGAGCCGCCCGACGTCGACCCCGAGCTCCACCGCACCGGCCCGCAGCAGCCGCGAGCGCGCCACCGCGGCGGCGACCCGGATGGGGGTGTAGGTGGAGATCGTCGTGTTGGAGGCGCCCGTGAGCTGGTTGAAGACCAGCTCGGGCCGGGCGTCGGCCAGGCCGACCCGGACCCGGTCGAGCGGGACCCCGAGCTCCTCGGCGATCAGCATGGCCGAGGAGGTGGTGATGCCCTGCCCGACCTCGGCGCGCGGCAGCGCGAAGGAGACGGTGCCGTCGGCGTGCACCTCGACCGTGACCAGGCCCGAGGTCGGCAGGGCCGCGACGGTCATCAGGTCGTTGAGGTCGAGGATCTCGGTGATCTCGGCGGAGGGGATCCCGGACGTCGCCGTGCTGGCCTGCGCCGGTCGGCCCACGAGCCCCAGCTCGGCCGCGGCCACGAGCGTCGGCGCCGCCACGACGTACCCGACGAAGTGACGACGGGGCAGCGAGCCCCCGCTCGTCGGCCGGGCGGAACCTGCGGGAGGGCGGGGTGTGTCGGCGGTCACAGCCCACACCCGACCAGAACTCCGTCCGGAACGCCAGTCCGGGTGGCCGGACGTCCCAGCACCCGGGCCGACCCGGAACCGCCTCGGGGTTTCCCCCGGGACCACCCCGGCCGGGGAACGACCACGCCCCCTCCGATGGTTGAGTGGGGTGTGGGCGGTCGCCGACCGCCCGGGAAGGAGCACCCGATGAACGACCCCTACGCCGCCCCGCGGACGCCGATCTCGCCAGCGCAGGAGCGCACCTGGGGGGCCGGCGCGCACGCCGTGCCGCTCGTGGCCATGGTGCTCTCGGCGGGCCTGCTGGGCTTCGTCGGCTCCCTGGTCATCTACGTGATGTACAAGGACCGCGGACCCTTCGTCCGCGCCCACGCGGCCAACTCGTTGAACGTGCAGATCGTCACGGGGATCGTGCTGCTGGTCTCGTTCCCGCTGATGCTGCTGCTCGTCGGCTTCCTCACCTACGGCCTGGCGCTGGTCTTCGCCTTCGTCATGCACCTGGTGGGGGCGATCAAGGCCAACCGCGGGGAGTGGTGGAACCCGCCGCTGACCCCCCGCTTCGTCCGCTGAGGTGCGGCGACGGCACGGCGCCCTGCGCGAGCTCCTGACCGCGGACCGGACGGTCCACGCGGTCAAGGTGGCGGTGGCGGCCGCCCTGGCCTGGCTGCTGGTGGTGCCCTGGGGAGGCGTCGCCGACGAGTACCCCTACTACGCCCCGCTGGGCGCCGTCGCCTCCATCACCGGCACCTTCTCGGGCTCGCTGCGCACCACCCTCAGCAACGTGGGCGCCATCGCGCTCGGGGCCGTGCCTGCCGTCCTCGCGCTGCTGCTGCCCGGGCCCGAGGTCGCCGCGCTCGCCGTGGTCGTCCTCGTCGGGGCCTGGCTCGCGGGCTCGGACCGGCTGGGCCCCAGCACGAGCTGGATCCCCATCTCGGGGCTCTTCATCCTGGTCATCGGCCACGACGACCCCTGGACCTTCGCGGGCGCCTACCTCGGCCTGGTCGCGCTGGGCGCCCTCGTCGGGCTCCTCGTGGACACCATGTGGCCGGCGCTGCCGCTCGCCGGAGCCCAGCGCTCCCTGGACCGGCTGCGCGGGATGCTCGTCGACCAGCTCGTCGACCTCGCCGACGGGCTGGAGGCCGACCCGTTGCCCTCGGCCGCCGACTGGGCCGAGCGCGGCTGGCCCGTCCAGCGCCACTCCCACGAGATGCAGCGGGTCCTCGAGCAGGTGCGCGAGGCCCGGCAGGTGAACTGGCGCGCCTCCCGCTGGCAGGAGACCGCGGGGCGGCAGGACCGCCACGCGCGAGCCCTGGAACAGCTCGCGTTCCTCACCGAGGACGTCTACCGCCTCCTCGCCCGCACCGAGCAGTCCGACCTGGCGCACGACCAGGTCGCCCTGGGCCCCGGGCTCCGGCCCGTGGCGGCGCGGGCGCTGCGGGCCACCGCCCGCCTGCTGGCCGACCTCACCGACGACGCCGCGTCGCCCGACGGGTGGCGGACGGCACGGGACGCGGTCGAGGAGCTCGCGACCGAGGTGCGCCGCATCCGGTCAGGGTCGGACGCGGAGTTCTTCGCCGCGGGATCGCTGGTGACGGCGCTGCGCCGCACCCTCGACTCGGTCCGGCCGGTCCCGCCGGAGGACGCCGCCGCGGGAGCCTAGTGCGCCGTCGCGGTGGCCAGCTTGACCGCGAACCCGAGGAAGACCGCCCCCATCGCCGACGTGCCGGCCGCCGAGAGCGCCCGCCGCCGGCGTACGGCGGAGGCGAGGCGCGCGCCGCTGAGGATCAGCGCGCTGAGGTAGAGGAAGCTCGCGATCTCGAGCAGGCTGCCGAGCACGAGGAACGACAGCGCCGGGTGCGGGTAGGTCGGGTCGACGAACTGCACGAAGAAGGCGACGAAGAAGAGGATCGCCTTGGGGTTGACGAGGGAGACGACCAGGGCGCGCCGGAAGGGCCGCTCGACGGCGACGCTGGTGTCGACCAGCTCGGAGTCGTCGATCTCGCGTCGCCGGCGCCACAGGGCCCAGGCGGCCCGCAGCATGCCGAGCGCCATCCACCCCAGGTAGCCGGCGCCCAGCAGCTTGACCACGGAGAAGAGCGCGTCGTGGGTGCGCAGCACCGAGGCCACGCCCGCCGCCGAGAGCACCATGAGGACCGCGTCGCCCAGGAAGACCCCGCAGGCCGCGGCGTAGCCGGCGCGCACGCCCCGCCGTGCCGAGACCGAGAGCACGTAGAGCGAGTTCGGCCCCGGCAGCAGCACGATGACCACCAGGCCGACCAGGTACGCCTGCAGGTCCGTCACTCCAGCCACGAGCGGATTGTGCCACCTGCGGGGGGTAGGATGAGCGCGTGCGTGCCACCCTCCTCCTTGGCCAGCCGCGCTGATCCCCCCGACAGTCGCGGCCACCCTCCTTGTCCGGAGGGTTTTTTTGTGCCTCGCAGGAGCCGACCAGGAGAGACCATGAGCGACCAGCCGAAGACCCCCGGGACCGACCACGACGAGCGCGAGACGTCGTACGACGTCACCGCCGTCGAGAGCAAGTGGCAGCGGGTCCTCGAGGAGCTCCAGCCCTTCCGCGCCGACGACGAGGCGGTGCTGTCCGGGCGCAAGGAGAAGCGCTACGCGCTCACGATGTTCCCCTACCCGAGCGGCGACCTGCACATGGGCCACGCCGAGGTCACCGCGCTGCACGACGTGATCGCCCGCTACTGGTGGCAGCGCGGCTACGAGGTGCTCAACCCGATGGGCTGGGACTCCTTCGGCCTGCCGGCCGAGAACGCGGCGATCAGGAACGACGCCCACCCGGCCGACTACACCTACGGCAACATCGACACCCAGCTGGAGTCCTTCCGCCGGTACGGCGTGAGCTTCGACTGGTCGCGCCGGTTCAACACCTCCGACCCCGAGTACTACCGCTGGACCCAGTGGCTCTTCCTCAGGCTGCACGAGAAGGGCCTGGCCTACCGCAAGAACTCGCCCGTCAACTGGTGCCCGCAGGACCAGACGGTGCTGGCCAACGAGCAGGTCGTCGACGGCGCCTGCGAGCGGTGTGGCGCCGAGGTGACCAAGCGCGAGCTGACCCAGTGGTACTTCCGCACCACCGCCTACGCCCAGGAGCTGCTGGACAGCCTCGACGACCTGCAGCCGACCTGGTCGAGCAAGGTCGTCAACGCGCAGCGCAACTGGATCGGCCGCTCCGAGGGCGCGCACGTCGACTTCGTCGTGGAGGGCCGCGAGGAGCCGCTGACCGTCTACACCACGCGCCCCGACACCCTCTTCGGCGCCACCTTCATGGTGGTCGCCGCCGACGCCCCCCTGGCCGCCGAGCTGGTCACCCCCGAGCAGCAGGAGGCGCTGGACGCCTACCTCGTCGAGGTCCGCAAGGAGACGGAGATCGCCCGACTGGCGACCGACCGGCCGAAGACCGGCGTCTTCCTGGGGGTGCACGCCACCAACCCGCTGACCGGCACCCGGATCCCGGTGTACGCCGCCGACTACGTGCTCGCCGACTACGGCACGGGCGCCATCATGGCGGTGCCGGGCCAGGACCAGCGGGACTGGGAGTTCGCCCAGGTCTTCGACCTGCCGATCATCCGCACCGTGCAGCCGCCCGAGGGGTTCGACGGCGAGGCCTACACGGGCGACGGGCCGGCGATCAACTCCGCCAACGACGAGATCGACCTGTCGGGCATGGGGGTGGACGAGGCCAAGCGCACCGCCATCACCTACCTGGAGGGGCGCGGCCTGGGCCGGGGCACCGTCAACTACCGGCTCCGCGACTGGCTGCTGTCGCGGCAGCGCTACTGGGGCGCACCCATCCCGATCGTCCACTGCCCCGAGCACGGCGAGGTGCCCGTCCCCGAGGACCAGCTGCCCCTGCTGCTGCCCGACCTGCGGGGCGCCGACCTGAAGCCGAAGGGCACCTCGCCGCTGGGCGCCGCGACCGACTGGGTCGAGACGACGTGCCCCACCTGCGGGGGACCGGCCCGGCGGGACACCGACACGATGGACACCTTCGTCGACTCGTCGTGGTACTTCCTGCGCTACGTCTCCCCGCACGACGAGACCCAGGCCTTCGACACCCGGCTGGCCAACGCGTGGGGGCCGATCGACCTGTACGTCGGCGGCGACGAGCACGCGGTGCTGCACCTCCTCTACGCCCGCTTCTTCACCAAGGCGCTGCGCGACATGGGCCTGGTCGCGTGGGACGAGCCCTTCTCGGCGTACCTGTCGCAGGGCAAGGTGATCAACGGCGGCCGCAAGATGAGCAAGTCGCTCGGCAACGGGGTCAACCTCGGCGAGCAGCTGGAGCTCTTCGGCGTCGACGCGGTCCGGCTGACCCTGGTCTTCGCCAGTCCGCCCGAGGACAACATCGACTGGGCGGACGTCTCGCCGGCCGGTGCGCTGAAGTTCCTGCAGCGGGCCTGGCGGCTGAGCGGAGACGTCACCAGTGCCCCGGGGACCGACCCCGCCGACGGGGACCGGGCGCTGCGCCAGGTCACCCACCGCACCGTGCGGGACGCCGAGTCGCTGGTCGAGTCGCACCGGTTCAACGTCGTCGTGGCGCGCACCATGGAGCTGGTCAACGCCACCCGCAAGGCCATCGACTCCGGACCGGGCGCCGCCGACCCGGCGGTGCGCGAGGCCGTCGAGGCCGTCGCGGTGCTGCTCTCCCTCGTGGCGCCGTACGTGGCGGAGGAGATGTGGGAGCGGCTGGGCCACGAGCCGAGCGTCGCCCGCGCCGGCTGGCCGACGGTGGAGGAGTCGCTGCTGGTCCAGGAGTCGGTGACGGCCGTCGTGCAGGTCCGCGGGAAGGTCCGCGCCCGGCTGGAGGTCGCTCCCGACATCTCCGAGGCCGACCTCGAGGCCGCCGCGCTCGCCGACGAGGCCGTCCAGCGGGCGCTGGAGGGGGCCGAGGTCCGCAAGGTGGTCGTCCGCGCGCCCAAGCTGGTGAACATCGTCGTCTGACGAGGTGCGGCTTCGCTAGCCTGACCACGTGCCCGGGACCGTGATCGTCACCGACTCGACCGCCAGTCTGCCGCCCGAGGTGGCCGCCGCGAGGGGGATCGTCGTGGTCCCCCTGCAGGTGGTGATCGGGGCCAAGGTGCTGGACGAGGGCGCCGAGGGCGCGACGCCCGAGTTCGTGGCGCAGGCCCTGCGCGACTTCGTGCCCGTCTCCACCTCGCGGCCCGCACCGGCGGCGATGCTGGAGGTCTACGAGAAGCTGGCCGCCGACGGGGCGCAGAGCGTCCTGTCGGTCCACCTCTCCGGCGAGATGAGCGGGACGCTCGAGTCGGCCCAGCTGGCGGCGCGGGAGGCCTCGGTCGAGGTCGTGGTGGTGGACAGCCGGCAGGTCGCGGCGGCGACGGGCTTTGCTGCCCTGGCCGCCGCCGACGTGCTCGACGCCGGCGGCGACGTGCACGCGGCGGCCGACGCGGCGCGGGCCCTGGCCGCTGCCTCGCACTCGTGGTTCTACGTCGACACCCTGGAGTACCTGCGCCGGGGCGGGCGGATCGGCGCCGCGGCGGCGCTGCTGGGAGGCGCCCTCGCGGTGAAGCCGCTGCTCGAGATCCGGGACGGCAGGGTGGCCTCGCTCGAGCGGGTGCGCACGGCGGGCCGGGCGCTGCAGCGGCTGGAGGACCTCGTGGTCAGCACCGCCGGCGACCGAGAGGTCGACCTGTGCGTCGCCCACCTGGCCAACCCCGAGCGGGCGCACCACCTGACCACGCGCCTGCGGGAGCGGCTGGGCGACCGGCTGACGGGCCAGGTGTGGTGCACCGAGCTCGGCGCGGTGCTCGGCGCCCACGTGGGGCCGGGCATGGTGGCCGCCGCGATCGCCCCGCGCCTGTGAGCGACGCCCGCGCCGCCTGAGTTCTCCACAGGTCCGGGGCTGCCGTCCGACGCGTGCCGCCGGAGTTCCGTACGGTCGCCGTCATGCGCTCCCGCCGTCCCAGCCCCGAGCACGAGCAGGCCGTGGCCCGTCGACTGGCGCTGCTGTCGGCCGAGCTGGCGGCCGTGCGGGCGGAGCTGCCGCCCGACGTGGGTGACCGCGAGGTCGTGGGGTCGCCCGGTCCCGGTCCCGGTCCCGGTCCCGTGGGCTGGGCCGACGTCGAGCCGACCCGGGTGCGTCCCTCCGGCGGGCCGGGGGAGGAGTGGCTCCGCGAGCAGGCGCAAGGTTCGGAGCCGGACCCGTGGGCCGACCCTCTCGACGACCCCGCCCGTCCTGCGCGTCCTGCCGGTCCCGCGCCGGGCGCCCTGCCCGTGCCCGGGCGGCACGCGGCGAGGAGGGCGCTCGCGGGCCCGTGGCTCCCCGTCCGGGGCCGGGTGACCCTGCAGCCCAGCCACCTCGTGGTGGTCGCCGCGCTGGTCGCCGTCGGGCTCGCCTGGACGACGTGGTGGGTGGTCGCCGGGCAGCCGCGCACCGCGGCGGTGCCCCCGCGGGCCGTCCCCTCGCCCGTGGCGGGGGCGGTGGAGCCCGTCGCCCCCGTCGCCCCGCCCGTCGCCCCGCCCGTCCCCGGGGGAGAGGCGGCGCCCGGCCCCGGGAGCGCCACCGGCCCGGCGGGCGGTCAGGAGGTGGTGGTCGACGTGGCCGGGCGGGTGCGCAGGCCGGGGCTGGTGGTGCTGCCCCCCGGGTCGCGGGTCGCCGACGCCCTCGAGGAGGCCGGCGGGGCCAGGGCGGGCGTCGACCTCACGAGCCTCAACCTGGCCCGGGTCCTCGTGGACGGCGAGCAGCTGCTCGTCGGGGTCCGGGTGCCGGCCGGCCCGGCGCTCGCCTCCCCGGGCACGTCGCTGCCGGGCCACGCGGGCGCCGGTGCGCCGGCCGGCCTGGTCAACCTCAACACGGCCGACGAGGCGCTGCTCGACACCCTGCCGGGCGTCGGCCCGGTGACCGCGGCGGCGATCGTGGCCTGGCGCACCGAGCACGGTGGCTTCACCGCGGTGGACGAGCTGCTCGAGGTCAACGGGATCGGGGAGGTGACCCTGGCGGAGCTCGCCCCGCTGGTCACCGTGTGAGTCCGGGGCCTGGGTCGAGGCCGGGACAGGGGGCGGGGCGGGCTCGCGGGTCCGGTGGCGACGCCGCCCGCCCCGACCTGCGCACGAGCGCCCTCGGGGTGGCCGCGTGGGCCGGGGGACTGGTCGGGCTGCGCGCCACCGACGCCGGCGTCGCCGCTGGGATCGCGCTGCTCGCGGTGCTGCTGGTCGCCTCCCTCCGGGCCCCGGGAGCGCGCCCGACCCGGACGGCCGCGGTGCTGGTCGCCGCGGCGGTCCTCGTCTCGGCCTGGGCCCGGGCGGAGCAGACCGGCACGGGGCCCGTGCCGGAGCTGGCCGGCGAGCGGGCGACGGTCGACGTGGTGCTGCAGGTGACGTCCGACCCCCGTCCGCTCGCGGGGGCGTACGGCGAGCAGGTGGTGGTGCGCGGGACGGTGCGGCACGTCGCGGGCCGGGGCGGCGCCTGGCAGGTGCGCAGCCCCGTGGTCGTCCTGGGCGGCCCGGGGTGGCGGCCGGTGCGGCTCGGCTCGACGGTGCGGACCCGAGGTCGCCTCCTGCCTGGCGACGGTGACGCGAGCGCGCTGCTCCGCCCGACCGGAGCCGGGCCCGCGCTGGTCGAGGGGCCCGACGCGTGGTGGCGCGGCGCCGCCGCGGTGCGGGCCGGACTGCGCACGGCCGTGGCCACCCGTCCCGAGGACCAGCGGGTGCTGGTGCCCTCGCTGGTCGTCGGCGACGACGCCGGGCTCGACCCGGGCCTCGCCGCCGACTTCCGGACCACCGGGCTCACCCACCTGCTCGCGGTGAGCGGGACCAACCTCACGCTCATGGTGGGCTTCCTCCTCCTCGCGGGCCGGTGGCTGGGGGTGCGGGGTCGCGGCAGGTACGTCGTGGGCGTCCTGGGGATCGTCGGCTTCGTGCTGCTCGCGCGCACCGAGCCCAGCGTCGTGCGGGCGGCCGCCATGGGGTCGATCGCCTTGCTCGCCTTCACCAGCAACGGGCGCGACCGGGGGATCCGCACGTTGGGGGCCGCGGTCGTGGCGCTGCTCCTGTGGGACCCCCGGCTGGCGGTCTCGGTCGGCTTCGCCCTCTCCGTGCTCGCGACCGCGGGCATCCTCCTGCTGGCGCCGCAGTGGCGCGACGCTGCCCGTCGCTGGCTGCCCCGAGGGGTCGCCGAGGCCGTCGCGGTCCCGGCCGCGGCCCAGCTGGCCTGCACCCCCGTGGTCGCCGCGATCTCGGGCGAGGTGAGCCTGGTCGCGGTGCTGGCCAACCTGCTGGTGGCACCCGCGGTCGCGCCCGCCACGGTGCTGGGGCTGGTGGGTGGCGTGTGCGCGGTGGGGTGGCCGGCGCTGGGTCAGCTGGTCGCGCTGCCGGCGGGCTGGGCCGCGGGCTGGATCATCGCGGTGGCCCGCTGGGGTGCCGCCCTGCCCACCCCTGCGGTGGACTGGGGGACGGGGCCGTGGGCGCTGGCGGGGCTGACGGTGCTGTGCGGGTTGCTGGCGGTCGCGGCTCCGCGCGTGCTGCGCCGGCCGGTGGCCACCACGCTGCTCTGCGTGGCCGGGCTGGCGGTGGTCGTGATCCGGCCCCCGTCGCCGGGCTGGCCGGCGTCGGGCTGGGTGCTCGCGGCGTGCGACGTGGGGCAGGGGGACGCGCTGGCCGTCCGGGTGGCACCGGGGGCGGCGATCGTCGTGGACGCCGGGCCGGAGCCCGCCGCGGTGGACCGGTGCCTGTCCCGGCTGGGCGTCGAGGAGGTCCCGCTGCTGGTCCTCACCCACTTCCACGCCGACCACGTGGGGGGCCTGGACGGCGTGCTGGGCGGTCGTGCGGTCGGCGAGGTCCGGGTCTCGCCCCTCGCCGACCCGGCCGACGGTGCGCGCGAGGTGCTCGGCCGTCTCGCCCGCGACGGTCTGGTGCCCGGCCACGGGCCGGGGGACGGTGCCCCGGTGCGCGTCGGCGAGGCCACGGTCCAGCAGCTCTGGCCCCCCGCCGACGGGGCGGGACCAGCCGCACCCGGTGGGGCCAACGACGCCAGCCTCGTGCTCCTCGTCGAGGTCCGGGGCGTCCGGGCCCTCCTCACCGGCGACGTCGAGCCGGGGGCACAGGGGCGGCTGGCCCGGCTCCTGCCGCCGGGCCTGACGGTGGACGTGCTCAAGGTGCCGCACCACGGCAGCCCCCACCAGGACGAGCGGCTGCTCGCCTCCCTGCGGCCGCGCGTCGCCCTGGTGCCCGTGGGGGCGGACAACACCTACGGTCACCCGGCGCCGGCCGTGGTGGCACTGCTCGAGGGGGTGGGCGCGCGGGTGCTGCGCACCGACACCTCGGGCGACGTGCTGGTGCTCGAGCGCGACGGCGTCCTGCACACCGCCGCCCGCCGGTGACGTCGGCGCGGTGTGGCAGGCTGTCCGCACCATGGCTCAGGGTCCCACCGCTTCGCAGGTCCTCGGCCGCGTCACGCTCGTGACCGGCAAGGAGGAGTTCCTCAACGAGCGCGCCGTGGGCGCGGTCCGGCGCGCGGTGCTGGCGCACGACGACGAGGCCGAGGTCGCCGAGGTCGCCGCCTCCGCGCTGACCGCGGCCGCCCTCGACGAGATGTGCTCGCCCTCCCTCTTCTCCGCGACGCGCTGCGCCGTCGTCCGCGCGCTCGAGGAGCTCCCCGACGAGCTGTACGACCACGTCCTCGCGCGGGCCGTGGACCCGGTGGAGGACGTCGCGCTCGTGCTCATGCACGGCGGCGGTCCCCGCGGCAGCGGGCTCCTCACCAAGCTCCGCAAGCTGCCGTGCGTCACCGAGGTGAAGGCGGCCGAGGTCAAGTACGCGAGCGGGTTCCAGGAGTTCGCCCGCGGGGAGTTCGCCCAGCTCGGGGCCCGGGTCAGCCCCGACGCCCTCGAGCTCCTGGTGCTCGCGGTCGGCCACGACCTGCGTTCGCTCGCCGCCGCGGCCCACCAGCTCACCAGCGACTTCCCGGGCGAGCAGGTCACCCTCGAGCTCGTGAAGCGCTACTTCGGCGGACGGGCCGAGGCGAAGTCGTTCGCCGTCGCCGACGCGGCGATGGCGGGGGACGCGGCCCAGGCCCTGGAGGAGCTGAGGTGGGCGCTGGACGGCGGCACGCCGGGCGTCCTGGTCACCTCGGCGGTCGGCCAGTCGGTGCGGGGGGTGGCCAGGTTCCTGGGGGCGGCCCGCGGTCTGCGGGACGCCGATCTCGCGCGTGAGCTCGGCGTGCCCCCGTGGAAGGTGAAGACGGTGCGGAGCCAGGCGCGCAGCTGGGACGACCGGGGGATCGCGCTGGCGCTGCAGGCGGTCGCGCAGGCCGACGCCGACATCAAGGGGGCGGCCCACGACGCCAGCTACACCCTGGAGCGCCTGGTCCTCACGGTCACCGCCCTGCGCTCCCGCTGAGGGGCCGTCGGCAGCCGACGGTCGCGGCCGCCGACGCGGGTGGGGCCGGAAATGCCGCGAGGCGCCGCACCCGGAGGGGTGCGGCGCCTCAGGAGCTGCGTGGCTCGAGCGACGGGGTCGCTCAGAGAGCGGCGGCCTTCTTGGCGATCGCCGACTTGCGGTTGGCGGCCTGGTTCTTGTGGATGACGCCCTTGGAGACGGCCTTGTCGAGCTTGCGGGACGCCTCGCGGCCGAGGGTGACCGCGTTGTCCTTGTCGCCGGCCTCGGCGGCCTCGCGGAACTTGCGGACCGCGGTCTTCAGACCGGTCTTGACCGCCTTGTTGCGCTCGTGGCGCTTCTCGTTCTGCTTGTTGCGCTTGATCTGGGACTTGATGTTCGCCACTGAAGAACCTTCGGTCTCGGTCTGGTCAGGAAAGAAGAATGGGTGAGTCGGCTGCCTGGCAACCCCAGAGAGGGTCGGGCGCCGGACATGCGGGCACGAGATTACCAGTGGGCGCGGCGACCACCCAAATCACTCGTCCCGGGACTCGTCCCGGCCGGTACCGCCGGCCACCGCCCAACCACGCCGCTCGGCCAGCCACTGCCAGCAGACCTCGCCCTGCCAGGCCTGGTGCGCCCGCAGCCACGGGGAGGTGGGCGGGACGGCCTCGCCGCCCATCCGGAGGAAGAACCCGGTCACCAGCGCGAGGAACGAGTCGACGTGCTCGGCCGGCACGTCGCGCAGCAGGGGGCGGGTCGCGATCACCCCCTCCACGTCGAGGCCGTCGCCGCGCGGACCGACGAGTGCGAGCAGGGAGTCCAGCCACGAGGCTCCGCGCACAGGCCAGTTCCAGTCGCAGATCCACGCCCGGCCCTCGGGGTCCACGAGCACGTTGTCGGCCCGGACGTCGGTGTGCACGAGGGTGTCGCCGTCGGTGGCGGCGGCGTGCGCTGCTGCGAGGGCCTGCGCCTCGTCGAGGTGGGGCAGGTCGGGCCGGCGCTCCCGCACCACGTCCCAGTGCGCGGGCCAGTCGGCCGTCTCCACCACGAAGGGGTCGAGCGCGAGGGCCGGGGGGACCGGGGTGGTGACGGCCGCGACGGACTCCAGGGCGTCCAGCGTCGCGTCCAGGTGGGCCGGTGTCCACGGGCGGGGCGGGTTGACTCCCTCCTGGTGCTCGAGGACCAGCACGACCCAGTCGTCGTCGAGGAGGGCCACGAGGCGTGGGGCCGGGATGCCGTCGGGGAGCGCGGCCAGCTTGCGCGCCTCCTCCCGGTAGGAGTCGGCGAAGACGCGCTGCGCCTTCGGCGAGGCGGCCTTGACGAAGTGGCGCGACCCGTCGGCGCAGACGAGCACCGACGCGAAGCCCGGCGTGAACCCCGCGTCCTGCGAGAGCGCCTCGACCACGGGCGAGCCGCAGCGACGCTCGACCCACGCGCGGACCCCGGGCGGCAGGAACTGCCAGTGCAGGCGCCGCGCGGTCGCGTCGGGCGGGGCGGGGTAGGGGCCCGGGGCGGGGAGGGCGGTCACGGACGCATCCTCCCGCGCGCCGTCCCGGTGGGGCCCACGGGGTCGTCGTCCGGCGGACCCGGCGTCGCGGCACGAATCCCGGGCGGGCGAGGCCTCGTGGAACAATGGCACGACCCGCACCGCACGACGTACCCGAAAGTCATCCGTGTCCCTGAAGAGCGCCCCGAAGCCCGGACAGACCGACCCGTCGATCATCCGGAACTTCTGCATCATCGCCCACATCGACCACGGCAAGTCGACCCTTGCCGACCGGATGCTGCAGCTGACCGGGGTGGTGGACGAGCGGGCGGCCCGCGCGCAGTACCTCGACCGGATGGACATCGAGCGCGAGCGCGGCATCACGATCAAGAGCCAGGCCGTGCGGATGCCCTGGACCGTGCCGGGTGGCAACGAGCAGGGGGCGGAGCCGGGCACCTACGTGCTCAACATGATCGACACCCCCGGCCACGTCGACTTCACCTACGAGGTCTCGCGCTCGCTGGAGGCCTGCGAGGCGGCCGTCCTGCTGGTCGACGCCGCGCAGGGCATCGAGGCGCAGACGCTGGCCAACCTCTACCTGGCGATGGGTGCCGACCTGCACATCATCCCCGTGCTCAACAAGATCGACCTGCCGAGCGCCAACCCGGAGAAGTACGCCGCGGAGCTGGCCGGTCTGGTCGGCTGCGAGCCCGAGGACGTCCTCCAGGTCAGCGCGAAGACCGGCCTGGGCGTCGAGGCGCTCCTCAACGAGATCGTCAAGCAGACCCCACCGCCCGAGGGCGTCGCCGACGCCCCGGCCCGGGCCCTGATCTTCGACTCTGTCTACGACACCTACCGCGGCGTGATCACCTACGTCAGGGTGGTCGACGGCGAGCTCACGCACCGTGACCGGATCAAGATGATGTCGACCGGTGCCACGCACGAGCTCCTCGAGCTCGGCGTGATCAGCCCCGAGCAGGTGAAGGCGGACAAGATCGGGGTCGGCGAGGTCGGCTACCTGATCACCGGGGTGAAGGACGTCCGCCAGTCCCGGGTCGGCGACACGGTCACCACGCAGCACCACGGGGCCGAGGAGTCCCTCGGCGGCTACAAGCACCCCAACCCGATGGTCTACGCCGGCCTCTACCCGATCGACGGCGACCAGTTCGGCGACCTGCGGGAGGCCCTGGAGAAGCTCCAGCTCAACGACGCGGCGCTGACCTACGAGCCCGAGACCTCCGGCGCGCTGGGCTTCGGCTTCCGTTGCGGCTTCCTCGGCCTGCTCCACATGGAGATCACCCGGGACCGGCTCGAGCGCGAGTTCGACCTCGACCTGATCTCGACCGCGCCCAACGTGGTCTACGAGGTGCAGATGGAGGACGGCTCCGAGGTCGTGGTGACCAACCCGAGCGAGTACCCCGAGGGCAAGATCGCTGAGGTCCGGGAGCCTGTCGTCAAGGCGACCATCCTCAGCCCGAGCGACTACATCGGGACGATCATGGAGCTGTGCCAGCAGAAGCGGGGCAGCCTGCAGGGGATGGACTACCTCTCCGAGGACCGCGTCGAGATGCGCTACACCCTGCCGATGGGTGAGATCGTCTTCGACTTCTTCGACCAGCTGAAGTCGCGCACCAAGGGCTACGCCTCGCTGGACTACGAGCGCTCCGGCGAGCAGGCCGCCGACCTGGTCAAGGTCGACATCCTGCTCCAGGGCGAGCCGGTCGACGCGTTCTCGGCCATCGTGCACCGCGAGGCGGCGTACGGGTACGGCGTGATGATGGCCGCCAAGCTCAAGGAGCTGATCCCGCGCCAGCAGTTCGAGGTGCCGATCCAGGCCGCCATCGGGGCCCGGGTGATCGCGCGGGAGAACATCCGCGCCATCCGCAAGGACGTGCTCGCCAAGTGCTATGGCGGAGACATCAGCCGCAAGCGCAAGCTGCTGGAGAAGCAGAAGGCGGGCAAGAAGCGGATGAAGAACATCGGCACCGTCGAGGTCCCGCCGGAGGCGTTCGTCGCCGCGCTCGCGACCTCCCAGCCGTCCACCGACAAGGCGGGCAAGAAGTAGGTGCCGGCCGGCCGCCCCGACGGTCCCTCCCGGCGGGTCCCCGAGCTCTGCGAGGAGTGGCGGCTGGCCCCGGACGGCGACGCGCGCTTGCCCGGTGACGCGTCCTCGGCGCTCGTCCTGCCGGTCGTCGCCGACGGCGGTGCGCGGGCGGTCCTCAAGGTCGTGGCCCGCTCCGTCGACGCCGAGCGCGAGGCGCTGGCCCTGCAGACCTGGCACGGCGCCGGGGCGGTCCGCCTGCTGCGGGCGGACCCCGGTCGCCGCGCCCTGTTGCTCGAGCGCGCCGGCGAGGGACTGCGCGACCACTGGGACGTCGAGGCGTGCGAGGTGATCGGCTCGCTCTACGGCACGCTGCACGTGCCGGCACCGGCTCGCGTCCCGCGGCTGGCGGTCGCGTTGCGCCGGGACGGCGAGCGGCTGGCGGGCCTGCCGCGTGCGGCTCCGCTGCCCCGCCGGCTGGTGGAGCAGGCCGTCGCGCTCGGCCGGCAGCTGGCCGCGGAGGCGGAGGACGGCAGCGGTCCGGACCGCCTGCTCCACGGTGCCCTCCACTTCGACCACGTGCTGGCGGCCGGGCGCGAGCCCTGGCTGGTCGTCTCGCCCACCGCCGTCGCCGGGGACCCGCACGCCGAGCCGGCGCCGCTGCTCTGGCACCGCTGGGCCGAGCTCGCGGGAGACGTCCGGGGCGGCCTGCGCCGCCGCTTCCACGCCGTGGTGGACGCCGCCGGCCTGGACGAGGACCGGGCCCGGGACTGGGTCGTCGTGCGGACGCTGCACCGGGCGCTGCGGCTGCTCGAGGAGGACGCGACGGCGACCGGCGCCGCGGGGACCCGGGACCGGCTGACGGCGTGCGTCACGGTCGCCAAGGCCGTCCAGGAGTGAGGACGTCGCGGCCGGCAGCGCCTAGGGTGCCGGGGTGAGCGCGCAGGTCATCGCCGTCAACGTCGGCCGCCCCGAGGGCGGGCCGTGGACCGGTCGCGTCGGCCGGACCGCGATCCGCAAGCACCCCCAGGCCGGGCCCGTGGGCGTGCGCCGGACCGGGTTGGACGGGGACTCGGTCTGCGACCTCACGTTCCACGGCGGGCCCGACCGTGCCGTGTACGCGTTCGCGCGCGAGGACCTCGACCACTGGCAGTCCGTGCTCGACCGCCCGCTGCGCGACGGCCTCTTCGGGGAGAACCTCACGACCTCCGGCCTCGAGGTCACCGAGGCGCGGCTGGGGGAGCGGTGGCGGGTGGGGACGGCCCTGGTCGAGGTGGCCTCGGTGCGCACCGCCTGCCGGGTCTTCACCAGCTGGCTGGGCCGTCACGGGCTGGAGGAGGGCGGCTGGGTGCGACGCTTCACCGAGCACGGTCACCCGGGCGCCTACCTGCGCGTGCTCGAGGAGGGCGTCGTCGAGCGTGGGGACGCGGTCGAGGTGGTCCACCGGCCCGCCCACGACGTCACTGTGGGGCTGGCCTTCCGCGCCGTGACCACCGAGCGCGCCCTGCTCCCGCGGCTGCTGGAGGTCGACGGGCTCGCGGAGCACCTGCGCGAGAAGGCGGAGGCGTACGCCGCCTCGGCCGCCCGCCGCTGAGGTCGTGCAGGGGCCGGAAACCCTTGCCGCAGGCGAGATCCGCCCGAATTCCGGGGCAAAGGCGAGAAGTGCTACCGGCGAGTCACCTAGTGATCTAGGTTACCTCCAAGCAGTCAGCACGGCGGCCGGCAACGAGGGGCGCCACAACCGAAGCGCAGGAGACATGCCCAACACCAACGACACCAGCTTCCTGGCGACGATGCACCCCAACGTGGCCGTCCAGTTCTACGACCGGGTCGCGAAGTCACCGGACCGCGAGGCGTTCCGCTACCCGACGAAGTCCGAGTCGTGGGAGTCGGTGACCTGGGCGCAGGCCGGCGAGATCGTCCGGAACCTGGCCGGCGGGCTCCTCTCCCTCGGGCTCCAGCCGGAGATGCGGGTCGGCATCGCCTCGAGCACGCGCTACGAGTGGGTCCTCGCGGACCTCGCGATCATGTGCGCCGCGGGCGCCACCACCACGGTCTACCCGACCACCAACGAGGAGGACACGGCCTACATCCTGTCCGACTCCGAGAGCCGGGTGGTCTTCGCCGAGGACGACGAGCAGATCGCCAAGCTGGTCAACCGCAAGTCCGAGCTGCCCTACGTCGCCAAGGTCGTCACCTTCGAGGGTCGCACCGACGGTGACTGGGTCATCAACCTCGACGACCTCTCCGCGCTCGGCGAGGCCTACCTCGCCGCCAACCCCGGGGTGCTGGAGGCCAAGGCCGAGGCCATCCGCCCCGACCAGCTCGCCACCCTGATCTACACCTCCGGCACCACCGGCCGCCCGAAGGGCGTGCGGCTGCGGCACGAGTCCTGGGTCTACGAGGGCAGCGCCATCCAGTCGCTGGGCATCCTCAGCGAGGACGACCTGCAGTTCCTCTGGCTGCCGATGGCCCACTCGTTCGGCAAGGTGCTGCTCTCGACCCAGATGGCCTGCGGCTTCCCGACCGCGATCGACGGCCGGGTCGACAAGATCGTCGAGAACCTCGGCATCGTGAAGCCCACCTTCATGGGCGCGGCCCCCCGCATCTTCGAGAAGGCGCACGGTCGGATCGTCACGATGCAGGCAGCCGAGGGCGGCGCCAAGGAGAAGATCTTCAAGAAGGCGTTCGAGGTCGGCATCGAGGTCGAGCGCCTCAAGGAGGAGGGCCGCTCGGTGCCCTTCGGCCTGGGCCTGAAGCACAAGGTCCTCGACAAGATCGTCTTCGCCAAGATCCGTGACCGCTTCGGCGGACGCGTGCGCTTCTTCATCTCGGGCGCGGCCGCGCTCAACCAGGACATCGCCGAGTGGTTCGGCGCCGCGGGTATCCAGATCCTCGAGGGCTACGGCCTGACCGAGTCCTCGGCCGGCACGTTCGTCAACCGCCCGTCGAGCAACAAGTTCGGCACCGTCGGCCCGCCGATGCCCGGCACCGAGGTCAAGCTGGGCGAGAACGACGAGGTCCTGATCAAGGGTCCCGGCGTGATGGAGGGCTACCACAACCTCCCCGAGGAGACCGCCAAGTCGCTCGACCCCGACGGCTGGCTGCACACCGGCGACAAGGGCTCCATCGACGAGGCGGGTCGTCTCCGGATCACCGGCCGGATCAAGGAGCTCTTCAAGACCTCCGGCGGCAAGTACATCGCCCCGCCGGCGATCGAGTCCAAGTTCAAGGCCGTCTGCCCCTACGCCAGCCAGTTCATGGTCTTCGGCAACGAGCGCAACTACTGCGTCGCGCTGGTCACCCTCGACCCCGACGCGATGGCGACCTGGGCCGAGGAGAACGGCATGGCCGGCGCCTCGTACACCGAGATCGTCCGCAGCCAGCAGGTCAAGGACATGGTCCAGGGCTACGTCGACGACATGAACTCGCAGCTCAACCGCTGGGAGACCATCAAGAGGTGGGAGCTGCTCGACCACGACCTGACCATCGAGTCCGGTGAGCTCACCCCGTCGATGAAGGTCAAGCGCAACGTCGTCGAGAGCAACTACAACGACCTGATCGAGAAGATGTACGCCTGACGGCCTCGTCCGGCCCCCGGGCCGGTAGGGCGTCGTGAGCAGGGCCCCGCGGTGGACCGCGGGGCCCTGTCGCGTCCCCGGCGGGCACCGCGGTGGGCCAGGCGTGGACCGGCGTGGTGGGATGGGGGCGTGCCCTCAGCCCTGCCCGACGGGGAGCCCGCCCCCGAGGACGGCTCGCTGCCCGCCTCGGCCCTGGTGGGCGCGACGAGCCGCCCGCTCGCCGTCTACCTCCACGTCCCCTTCTGCCGCGTCCGGTGCGGCTACTGCGACTTCAACACCTACACCCCGTCGGAGCTGGGGGACGTCGGCGACACGTCGATGGCGTCGTACGCCGATCAGGCGGTCGCCGAGGTGCGGCTGGCCCGCCGGGTGCTCGGCGAGGCCGCGCGCGAGGTGCGCACCGTCTTCGTGGGCGGCGGCACGCCGACCCTGCTGCCGCCGGCCGACCTCGTCGCGATGCTGGGAGCCGTCCGCTCCGAGCTCGGGCTCGCGCCCGACGCCGAGGTGACGACCGAGGCCAATCCCGACAGCGTCACGCGCGACGGGCTGGCCCGGCTCCGGGAGGCGGGCTTCACCCGGATCTCGTTCGGGATGCAGTCGGCGGTCCCGCACGTGCTGGCCACGCTCGACCGCACCCACGACCCCGCCCGCGTGCCGCTCGCCGTCGAGTGGGCCCGGGCGGCCGGCTTCGACGAGGTCAGCCTGGACCTGATCTACGGCACCCCGGGGGAGTCGCAGGCCGACTGGGAGACGTCGCTGGACGCCGCGCTGGCGTCGTCCCCGGACCACGTCTCCGCCTACTCGCTCATCGTCGAGCCGGGGACGGCCCTGGCCCGGCGGGTGCGGCGCGGCGAGCTGCCCGTGCCGGACGACGACGACCTGGCCGACAAGTACCTGTTGGCCGACGAGCGCCTGGTCGCCGCCGGGATGGAGTGGTACGAGGTGTCCAACTGGGCGCGGCGTCCGCAGAGCCGCTGCCTGCACAACCTGCTCTACTGGCGCGGTGCCGACTGGTGGGGCGTCGGCCCGGGCGCCCACTCCCACGTCGGGGGCGTGCGGTGGTGGAACGTCAAGCACCCGGCCGCGTACGCCGCCCGGCTCGCCGCGGGCGCGAGCCCGGCGCACGGGCGCGAGGTCCTCTCCGACGAGGACCGCCACGTCGAGCGGGTGCTGCTCGAGCTGCGGCTGCGGGAGGGGCTGCCGCTCGTGGCGCTCTCCGAGCGGGAGCGCGCCGGCGTCCCGGGCGTGGTCGCCCGCGGCCTCGTGCTGCAGGAGGGGGACCGGCTCGTGCTGACCCGGGAGGGCCGGCTGCTGGCCGACGGGGTCGTGCGCGAGCTCCTGGCCGACTGACCCGACGCGATCCGGACGGCCGGTGAGGCCGTGCCCGGGCGCGCTCGTCAGGGGGCGGTGACGAAGTCGATCAGCTCCTCGACCCGCCCGAGCAGGGCCGGGTCGAGGTCCTGGAACCCGCGCACGCCGCCCAGCACGTGCTTCCACGCCCGGGCGATGTCCGCCTGGTCCCGGTGCGGCCAGCCGAGCTGCTGGCAGGTGCCCTTCTTCCAGTCGATGGAGCGCGGCACGTCGGGCCAGCGCTGGAAGCCGAGCCGCTCGGGCTTGACCGCCTGCCAGATGTCGATGAAGGGGTGGCCCACGACCAGCACGTGCTTGCCGACCGGCGAGCGCATGATGCCCTGGGCGATGCGGCTCTCCTTGGAGCCGGGGACGAGGTGGTCGACCAGCACCCCGACGCGTCGCTCGGGACCGGGACGGAAGTCCTTGAGGTGGTCGGCCAGGTCGTCGACGCCGCCGAGGTACTCCACGACGACGCCCTCGATCCGCAGGTCGTCGCCCCACACCTTCTCGACGAGCTCGGCGTCGTGGCGGCCCTCGACGAAGATCCGGCTCTGCCGGGCGACCCGGGCCTTGGCGCCGTGCACGGCCACCGAACCCGACGCCGTGCGGGTGGCCTTGGCCGGGGCGGCCCGCTGGACCGGGGGAGTGAGCACCACCGGGGCGCCCTCGAGCAGGAAGCCTGGCCCCAGCGGGAAGGTCCGCCGCTTCAGTCGCCGGTCCTCGAGCGTGACGGTGCGCAGGTCACGGTCGATCGCGACGATCTCCCCGCACCACTCGGTCGTCACCTCCTCGACGACGAGGCCCACCTCGGCGGGGCGCTCCTGGGCGCGGCCGCGCTTCGGGGCGCGCCAGTCGGTCGAGAGGACGTCGGAGCCGTAGCGGTCGGAGGGGGAAGGCACCCGGACACGCTAGGACGTGGCGGGGACGACCCGGGTGAGGACGCGCGGGACCGGTCCGGATCGGCCTCGGATCCGGACCGGGTCGACGCCGGTCGGTCCGCCGGCGGGTCTCAGCTGGAGATCCCCGCCTGGCCCTCGTCGCCGCCCTCGCGCGCCTCCGCGGAGTCCGAGCCCCGTGCCGCCTGCCCGTCGTCGTCCTGGGCGGTGTCGTCCTGGTCGGTGCCGCCCTCCTCGCGCATCCCGAGCTCCTCGGACGACTTCGTGGCGGGGTCCTCGGGGTCGAGGGGCTCGGCCAGCGGGTTGTCGTCACCCGGGCGCAGGTCCTCGGGGAGCTGGTCGTCGGAGATGCCGGCGACCGTGCGCTCGTCGGGGGCGGCGTCGCCCGCGCCGTGGTCGGCGTCCGCCGGGCTCGTCGTGCTCTGCGCCCGCGGAGGCTCGGGGGCCTGGGGAGTGGGGTCCTGGTCGCTCATGGGGGAGCGGTACCCGGGGGTGGGCGGGGTCACACCTCAGACGAGGGGGAGGAGCTTCTGCGCCCGGGGCAGCTGGGCGTAGGCGCGCGGCACCGCGGCGGCCACGTGCTCGGGTGGGAACGGCCACGTCGCCGCGGCCAGCGCGTCGGCCTCGGGCACGCCGCGGCCCACGAGGTCCCTCAGGGTCTCCGCGACCGTCCCGACGTCGGCACGCTGGCGCTCGACGAAGTCGCGGTCCACCGGGGCGCCGTGCCCGGGGACGACGACGGTCCCGGGCGAGACGAGCCCGAGGACCAGGTCGAGCGCGACGGGCCACTCCATCGGCCAGGAGTCCTCGCCGTACCAAGGCGGGGTCGCCTCCTCGACGAGGTCTCCCGCGACGAGCACGTCGGCGTCGGGCACCCGGACGACGAGGTCGCCCGAGGTGTGCGCGCGGCCGGGGTGGAAGAGCTCGACCGCACGGTCGCCGAGGTCGAGGACGTGGACGGAGGAGAAGGTCCGGGTGACCCCGGGCACGGCGGCGTCCTCGTGGGCCACCACCTCGAGACCGGGGTACGCCGCCGCGAGGGCGCCGTTGCCGCCGACGTGGTCGAAGTGGTCGTGCGTGCACGCCACGGCGGTGACGGTGACGAGGCCGAGGCGGCGCAGGTCCTCCAGCAGTTCGCGGCCCGCCTGCTCCGACTCGCGGGTGTCGACGACGAGCGCGCCGCGCTCACCGCCCACGACCGTGACGTTGACGTCGTGGGCGGCGTAGCGTGCCACCCAGACCCGGTCGGCGACCTCCACGAGCTCCGGCATGCCGTCGAGCCTAGCCCGGCTCGCAGGGCCTAGTAGACTTGGCACTCGTGGGTCCGGAGTGCCAGCACCCGGATCGCCAGCCCAGGGAGAGCCCCAGCAGAGGACGGAGGAGCCGTGTCGGAGGATCGCAAGCTCGCCGTCCTGCGCGCGATCGTCGAGGACTACGTCGCCACCGAGGAGCCGGTCGGCTCGAAGGCGCTCGTCGAGCGGCACGGGCTGGGGGTCTCCCCGGCGACGGTCCGCAACGACATGGCGGCGCTCGAGGACGAGGGGTTCATCCACCAGCCGCACACGAGCGCGGGCCGGGTGCCGACCGACAAGGGCTACCGGCTCTTCGTCGACCGGCTGAGCACCGTCAAGCCGATGTCGACCGCCGAGCGGCGCGCCATCTCCTCCTTCCTCGACGGGGCCGTCGACCTCGACGACGTCGTCCAGCGCTCCGTGCGGACGCTGTCCCAGCTGACCCGCCAGGTCGCCGTCGTGCAGTACCCGACGCTGTCGCGCAGCACCGTGCGGCACGTCGAGGTCGTGCTCCTGGCGCCCGGGCGCCTGCTCGTGGTGCTGATCCTCTCCACCGGGCGGGTGGAGCAGCGCCTCGTCGAGCTCCCCCGGGAGTCCTGCGACGTCGACGACGAGCAGCTCCTCGACCTGCGCCAGCGGATCGGCCGGGTCGCCGCCGGACGACGCATCGCCGACGCCTCGACCGCGCTCGGCGTCCTCGTCGAGGAGGTCCCCGAGCAGGACGTCGCGCTCACCGCGGCGGTCGTCGAGGCGCTCACCGAGGCCATGTCGGACCACCGCCGCGACGAGCGCGTCGCGGTCGGCGGCGCCGCCAACCTCGCGCGCTTCGGCCAGGACTTCGACACCACCGTGCGGCCGCTGCTGGAGGCGCTGGAGGAGCAGGTCGTGCTGCTGCGGCTGCTGGGGGAGGCGGCCGACGCCGGGGCCGTGACCGTCCGCATCGGCCACGAGGGGCCCTACACCGAGCTCGCGGGCACGAGCGTCGTGGCGACCGGCTACGGCCCGGCCCAGGACGCGCTCGCCAGCCTCGGCATCGTCGGTCCCACGCGCATGGACTACCCCGGCACCATGGCCGCGGTCCGGGCCGTCGCCCGCTACGTCTCCCGCATCCTCGACGAGGCCTGAGGCGTCCGGCACCCCCACACGTCACCACCCCACTCCGATCCGAAGGACCAAGTTGAGCCAGGACCTCTACGAGCTGCTCGGCGTCCCCCGCGACGCCGACGCGGACACGATCAAGAAGGCCTACCGGCGGCTGGCGCGCCAGCTGCACCCCGACGTCAACCCCGACCCCGAGACGCAGGAGCGCTTCAAGGAGGTCACGACCGCCTACGAGGTGCTGTCGGACCCCCAGAAGCGCGCCCACTACGACCGGGGCGGCGACCCGTTCGGTGGCGCCGGGGGCTTCGGCCAGGGGGCGGGCTTCTCCTTCACCGACATCATGGACGCCTTCTTCGGCGGCGCCGCGCCAGGTGGCGCGCCGGGCGGCGGTCGGGGACCCCGGCCGCGCACCCGGCGCGGCCAGGACGCGCTGATCGCGCTGGAGGTCGAGCTGGCGGAGGCGGCGTTCGGCGTCACCCGGGAGCTGAAGGTCGACACCGCGGTCGTCTGCTCCGCCTGCCACGGCGAGGGGGCCGCCCCCGGCACCCACCCGCAGACCTGCGAGACCTGCCGCGGGGCCGGCGAGGTCGCCCAGGTGCAGCGCTCCTTCCTCGGCGAGATCCGCACCCTGCGCCCGTGCGCCGCGTGCCGCGGCTTCGGCACGGTCATCGCCGACCCCTGCCGCGAGTGCGCCGGGGACGGCCGGGTGCGGTCCCGCCGCACGCTCACCGTCAAGATCCCCCCGGGCGTCGACGACGGCACCCGCGTCCAGCTCGCCCACGAGGGCGAGGTCGGCCCCGGCGGCGGCCCGCCCGGCGACCTCTACGTCGAGATCCGGGTGGCGCAGCACCCGACCTTCATCCGGCACGGCAACGACCTGCACTGCACGGTGGCGGTCCCGATGACCGCCGCCGCGCTCGGCACGACCCTCACCCTGGACCTCCTCGAGGCCGACCTGGACGACGACGACGAGCGCGAGCGCTCGACCGAGATCGAGGTCCGCCCGGGCACGCAGTCCGGCACCGAGCAGGTCCTCCGGGGTCGCGGCGTGCCCGGGCTGCGCGGCGGGCGGGGCGATCTCGTCGTCACCCTGGTCGTCGAGACGCCGACCCGGCTCGACCACCGCCAGGAGGAGCTGCTGCGCGAGCTGGCCGAGCTGCGCGGCGAGGAGTCGCCCGAGGGCACCGTGCGGTCGTCGTCCAAGTCGGTCTTCGGCCGGCTGCGCGACGCGTTCAACGGCAGCTGAGCGGGGACGTCGCCGTGTCGTTGCCCGTGCACTGGGTGCCGTCCCTGACGGACGCCCGCCCGGGCGCCGTGGTGCAGGTGGAGGGGGACGAGGCGCACCACGCCGTGGCCGTACGGCGGCTGCGGGTCGGCGAGCGGCTGGCCCTGACCGACGGCCTGGGCACCCGCGTCGTCGGCGAGGTCGCCGTCACCGGCAAGCGCCGGCTGGAGGTGCGCGTCGTCGACGTCGAGCGCCACGAGCGACCGGCGCCCTCGTTCACGGTCGTCCAGGCGCTGCCGAAGGGGGACCGCGGCGAGCTGGCCGTGGAGGTGCTCACCGAGGTGGGCGTGGACCGCGTGGTCCCGTGGGGCGCGGCGCGCAGCGTGGCCGTCTGGAAGGGCGAGCGCGCCGTGCGGGCCCACGGCAAGTGGGCGGCGACCGCCCGGGAGGCGGCCAAGCAGTCGCGACGCTCCTGGTTTCCCGAGGTGTCCTCGCTGGCGTCGACGGCCGAGGTCGCGGACCTGGTCGCCGGCGCCGACCTCGCGGTGGTGCTGCACGAGGACGCCGCGGCCACGGTCTCCGGCCTCGAGGTGCCCGACGGGCGGGTCGTCGTCGTCGTGGGGCCCGAGGGCGGGCTGACCGACGAGGAGGTGGCCGTCCTCGAGGAGGCGGGTGCCCGGACGCTGCGGCTCGGCACCGAGGTGCTGCGCACCTCCACGGCCGGCGTGGTCGCGGTGGGGGCGCTGATGGCGCGGACCGCGCGGTGGGCCTGACCGCCCGACGCAGGTCGCCGGGTCAGCGCACCTCGACCTCCTTGGTGTCGACCGTCGGACCGGGGCCCTCGCCGCCGGAGGGGTCGCCGGTCGAGGCGACGAACGTGTAGCGCCCGGGTTCCAGGCCGGAGACGTCGATCTCGTCGGTCTCCCACGGGTACAGGCGGTCCATCCACCCCTCGGCCGTGGCGAAGCCCTCCAGGACGACCTCCGACCCCCGGCGCAGCTCCCACGGCACGGTGGCCTCGAAGGCGCTCGCCACCCCGCGCGCGCGGAAGGAGCCCTCGAGGACCGAGCCCTGCTCGGGGGCCGTCACGCTGACCAGCGCCAGCACGTCGAGCGGGTCGGCCTGCCGGACCCCCTCGCGCGTGTCGACGCCGAGCAGCGTCGTCGGCACGCCGCCGAGCGTCACGACGACGGGGACCCGCTCCTGCACGGCTGCCTGCGCCGTGTGGACGAGCTGCTGCACCGCGAGGCGGGCCCGGCGACGTGACGTGCCGGGTGCCGGCGTCGTCCACGCGTCGTCCCGCAGCTCGACCACCACGCGCCCGGCGTCCCGGTCGTGCACGACGGACTCCACGGAGCCCGCCGGGAGCAGGGAGCGGTAGTCGGGGTCGAGGGCCTCGCCGGAGGTGAGCAGGTCGACCGCCCCGGCGAGCGCGTCGGGCCCGGGGGCCCGGCGGAACTCCCGGAAGAGGCGCGGACCCCGAGGGGTCGACCCCACCCAGTAGACCGCCACGGTGCGGTCGCCGGTGGCCGCCGTCGGGGCGGCCGAGGGCGAGGGGGAGCCGGGAGCGCCCGCGGACGACGAGGGCTCCCCGGCGCTGGACCCCGCGTCCGCGGGGGAGGTGTCGGGGGTGCTCGCGGTCGTCGGGGTGTCGACGTCGTCGCCCGGGTCGGCCGCCTCGGTGCAGCCCGAGAGGGCCAGGGTGCCGCCCATCAGGGCGGCGAGGACGCTGGTGCGGAAGGTGGGGGCGCGCATGGTCGTCACGCTAGTGGGACGCGCGGGCCCAGCTCCGGGTTCACCCCCCCCGGCGCGTCCGGCGTGAGACCACCTGCCGGGATGCGAGACACGGGTCGCGGTTGCGTGCGATTCTTCGGCCATGAGCTCTTCGAGTGATCCCGGCCACACGGGCGACTGCCTGTTCTGCCGGCTGGTGGCCGGTGACGTGCCGGCCGAGGTGGTGGAGGCCACCGACCGGTCGGTCGCCTTCCGCGACGTCAACCCGCAGGCGCCCACCCACGTGCTGGTGGTGCCGAGGGCCCACCACGCCAACGCGGTCGAGCTGGCGACCGGCGACCCCGAGGCGCTCGCCGACGTGGTGCGCCTCGCCGACTCCGTCGCGGAGGCGGAGGGGCTGGCCGGGGACTACCGCCTCGTCTTCAACACCGGGGCCGGTGCCGGCCAGACGGTCTTCCACACCCATCTCCACGTCCTCGGCGGACGTCCGTTCACCTGGCCGCCGGGATGACCCGCCGGGCCGCGCGCCCCGCCCGCCGCGGGAGCCGCCTCGCCGCCCTGGCGGCCGCGACGCTCTCGCTGGCCCTGCTGGGTGCCTGCTCGCAGGACGCCGAGGAGGCCGGCGCCACCGACGAGCTCGTGGAGCCGTCCGCGTCCGCCGGGTCCTCCGACGCAGGTGCGGGCAAGGACCACCACGACGCCGAGGCCGTGGGCGGCAAGAAGCTGCGCCCGGGCGAGCGCCGGGTGACGGTGTCGATGGACGAGGCCTACACCCCGGCCTCCCCGACGAGCACCGGGACCGACGACTACCGCTGCTTCCTCATCGACCCCCAGCTGGAGAAGCCGGCGTTCCTCACCGGCACCCACGTGCTCCCCGGCAACCCCGAGGTCGTGCACCACGTGATCCTGTTCAAGGTCGAGCCCGACGAGGTCGAGCGCGCCGAGGAGCTCGACGCGGGGGAGGAGGGTCCGGGGTGGACCTGCTTCGGCGGGTCGGGCCTGCAGACCGCGCCGGGCGAGGCGCTCACCGACTCCGACTGGCTGGCCGCGTGGGCGCCCGGCGGCGAGGAGACGGTGACGAAGCCCGGCCACGGGGTGCGCCTCGACAAGGGCAGCCGCGTGATCATGCAGGTCCACTACAACCTGCTGGCCGGCCCGCAGCCCGACGTGAGCGCCACCCAGCTGCGGCTCAGCTCCCGCGGCAAGGGGATGACCGGTCTCGAGACCCTGCTGCTGCCCGCGCCGGTCGAGATGCCGTGCCGAGAGGGGCACGACGACAGCCGGCTCTGCGACCGGGAGGCCTCGCTGCTCGACCTGCGCGGTCGGATCGGCCCCGACGGCGACAAGACGGCCAACCTCCTCCACCAGCTCTGCGGCATGGGCTGGGAGCCCGGCGAGCACACCGAGTGCCTGCGGACCTTCAACGAGCCGATGACCATCCACGGCGTGGCCGGCCACATGCACCTGCTGGGCAAGGAGATCAAGATCGAGCTCAACCCGGGCACTCCCCGGGCCAGGACGGTGATGGACATCCCCGTCTGGGACTTCGACGACCAGGGCGGGATCCCGATCGACCCCGTCAGGCTGCGCCCCGGCGACCAGGTGAAGGTGAGCTGCCGGCACTCCCAGGAGCTGCGCGACCGGCTCCCGGCCTTCGAGGGCCAGCCCGACCGGTACGTCGTGTGGGGCGACGGCACGACCGACGAGATGTGCCTCGGGATGCTCACCGTCAGCAAGCCCTGACCCACCGGTGGCAGGCCCCGGCGAAAGTCGCTGGGGCCCGCCACCGGCAGCGGCGTAGCATGGGCGGGCCAGCCGCCGTCCCAGAAAGGCCGCCCCCCGGGGATCCATGACTGACTCACCCCTCATCACCAAGCACACCGTCGTGGTGCCGAACAGCATCAACATGGTCAGCCTGCTGGGGCCCGGAGACGAGCACCTCGCCAAGATCGAGGAGTCGTTCGACGCCGAGGTGCACGTCCGGGGCAACCGGATCACCTTCCACGGGGACGCCTCCGAGATCGCGCTGGCCGAGCGCCTGCTCGACGAGGTCGTGGCGATCCTGCGCACGGGCCAGGGCGTCGGCGTGGAGACGATCGAGCGGATCGTCTCGATGCTGCGGCAGGAGACCACCGAGCGGCCGGCCGACGTGCTGTCCCTCAACATCCTCTCCAACCGGGGTCGGACGATCCGGCCGAAGACGCTGAACCAGAAGCGGTACGTCGACTCCATCGACAAGCACACGATCACCTTCGGGATCGGACCCGCCGGCACGGGCAAGACCTACCTGGCCATGGCCAAGGCGGTGCAGGCCCTGCAGACCAAGGCGGTCACGCGGATCATCCTGACCCGGCCCGCGGTCGAGGCGGGGGAGCGGCTCGGCTACCTGCCCGGCACGCTCAGCGAGAAGATCGACCCCTACCTGCGGCCGCTCTACGACGCCCTCCACGACATGATCGACCCCGAGACGATCCCGAAGCTGCTCGCGGCCGGGACCATCGAGGTGGCGCCGCTGGCCTACATGCGCGGACGCACCCTCAACGACGCCTTCATCATCCTCGACGAGGCGCAGAACACCTCGCCCGAGCAGATGAAGATGTTCCTCACCCGGCTCGGGTTCGGCTCCAAGATCGTCGTCACGGGCGACGTGACCCAAGTGGACCTGCCCGGCGGCGTGAAGTCGGGGCTCAAGGTCGTCGAGAGCATCCTGACCGGCGTCGAGGACGTCGTCTTCAACCGCCTCACCAGCCACGACGTCGTCCGGCACCGGCTGGTCGGCAAGATCGTGGCCGCCTACGACGAGTTCGACGCGCGCCAGGACGGCGCGGCCAGGTCCACCACCAAGGAGCGGCGTCAGTGACCATCGAGGTGCTCAACGAGTCGGGTCACGCGCTGGACGTGCGTCGCCTGGCGGGGCTCAGCAGGTTCGTGATGGACAGCATGCGCGTCCACCCGATGGCCGAGCTCTGCATCAAGGCGGTCGACGAGGAGACCATCGCCGAGCTCAACGGCAGGTGGATGGAGAAGGAGGGCCCGACCGACGTGCTCGCCTTCCCGATGGACGAGCTGCGCCCCGGCCTGGTCGACGAGGAGCCCGAGGAGGGCGTCCTCGGCGATCTCGTGCTCTGCCCGGCCGTGGCCGAGCGGCAGGGGGAGACGGCGGGCCACGGGACCGAGGCCGAGATCGAGCTCCTCACCGTCCACGGCATCCTCCACCTGCTCGGCTACGACCACGCCGAGCCCGAGGAGCACAAGGTGATGTTCGACCTCCAGGCCCAGCTCCTGGCACGCTGGCGCAGCGCGCCCGACGCCGCGCCCGACGCCGGGTGAGCGGCGGACGACGGGCCGGGGCCCCTCGGTGAGCGAGCTCTGGTGGGTGGTCGGCGCCGCCGTGATGGTCCTGCTGGCCGGGCTCTTCTCGGCGGCCGACGCGGCGCTCAGCGGCTTCTCGCGGGCGCGGGCCGAGGAGCTCCAGGCCGACGGCCGTGCGGGGGCGCGCCGGGTGCTGGAGGTGCTCGACGACTCGCCGCGCTACCTCAACACCGTCCTGCTCCTGCGGCTGCTCTTCGAGGTCGCCTCCATCGTGGTGGTCACGCTGCTGCTGCACGACGCCTGGGACGGCGCCTGGTGGCCCACGCTGCTCACCGCCCTGGCGGCGATGCTGCTGGTCTCCTTCGTCGTGATCGGGGTCGCGCCCCGCACCCTCGGCCGGCAGCACCACACGTCGGTGGGGCTGGCGCTGGCCGGGCCGGTCGTCATGGTCACGCGGGTGCTGGGGCCGCTCCCGCAGCTGCTCATCCTGCTGGGCAACGCGATCACCCCCGGGCGAGGCTTCCGGCGCGGCCCGTTCTCCACCGAGACCGAGCTGCGCGAGCTGGTCGACCTGGCCGAGGCCTCCGCCGTGATCGAGGAGGGGGAGCGGAAGATGATCCACTCCGTCTTCCAGCTGGGCGACACGATCGTCCGCGAGGTGATGGTGCCGCGTCCCGACATCGTCTACCTGGAGCGGCACAAGAACCTCCGCCAGGCCATGTCGCTGTTCCTGCGCACGGGCTACTCCCGGGTGCCGGTGGTCGACGAGAACCTCGACGACATCGTGGGGATGGCCTACTTCAAGGACATCGCGCGGCGGGACTTCGAGGACCCGGAGGCCGAGACGGTCCAGCGCGTCGACGAGCTGATGCGCCCGGTCCACCACGTGCCCGACTCGAAGCCCGTCGACGCCCTGCTGACGGAGATGCAGGCGTCGCGGCAGCACATCGCCGTGGTGGTCGACGAGTACGGCGGCACCGCGGGGCTGGTGACCATCGAGGACGTCCTGGAGGAGATCGTCGGCGAGATCACCGACGAGTACGACACCGCCGAGGTGCCGGTCGAGGTCACGGCCGCCGGCACGCGGGTCTCCTCCCGGTTCCCGGTCGACGACCTGGGCGAGGTCTTCGGGATCCACGTGATCGACGACGACGTCGACACGGTGCGGGGCCTCATGGCCAAGCACCTCGGCAAGGTGCCGATCCCCGGCTCCACGGTCGAGGTGCACGGCCTGCGGTTCGAGGCCGAGGGCCCCTCCGGACGGCGGAACCAGGTCGGCACCGTGCTGGTCAGCGTGGTCGCCGACCGCCAGACCGGCCACGGCGCCGAGCCTGCCGGGGACGACGAGCACGCCGTGGACGGCACGGACGACGAGACGGCCCCGAGGGCCGGGACGGAGGCGGGAACCGATGAGCGCGAGCACGGGTGAGGCAGGCGGCCTCGCGGCCGAGGACGCCAAGCTGGTGACGCTGGCCCGGGCGACTCGGGCCCGCGTCGGCGCGGCCCAGGGTGCGGCCGTGCGGGACAGCGACGGGCGCACCTACGCCGCGGCCAGCGTCGAGCTGGAGTCGCTGCGGCTGGGCGCCGTGCAGGTCGCCGTGGCGATGGCGCACTCGTCGGGCTCCCGGGGGCTCGAGGCAGCGGTGCTCCTGGGTGCCGACGAGCTGTCGCCGGAGGACCGCGCCGTGCTGGTCGAGTTCGCCTCCCCGGAGGTCGTGGTCCACCTCGGCGACGCGCGGGGCACGCTGACCTCCAGCGGGACGGCGGGCGAGCCGGGTCGGGAGCAGCGGGGCTGACGCTCGCGCCCGACCCGCGTCCTGCCCTAGCGTGGTCGGGTGGGCCCGGACGTGGCGTCCCGCGAGGGGCGTCGGCACGAGGCCGCCGTCGCCCGGCTGCGGGCGTCCTGGGCGGCCCTGCCGCCCGGTGCGCCGGTGCGGCTCGCCAAGCGCACGGGCAACCTCTTCCGTCCGCGGACCGCCGGGGCGCACGGCCTCGACGTCTCCGGGCTCGCCGGGGTGCTGGGCGTGGATCCCGTGCGGCGCACCGCGCAGGTCCAGGGGATGTGCACCTACCAGCGCCTGGTCGCGGCCACCCTCGAGCACGACCTGGCACCGCTCGTCGTCCCGCAGCTGCGCACCATCACGGTCGGTGGGGCGGTGAGCGGGCTGGGGATCGAGTCCACCAGCTTCCGCCACGGGCTGCCGCACGAGTCCGTCCTGGAGATGGACGTGCTCACGGGGTCCGGGACGGTGGTGACGGTCCAGCCCGGCGACGACCTCTTCGACGCCTTCCCGAACTCCTACGGCTCCCTCGGCTACGCCGTCCGCCTCGAGGTGGAGCTGGAGCCCGTCGGACGGTACGTCGCCCTCAGGCACCTGCGCCTGCGCGACCCCGAGGAGCTGGGCAGGGTCGTGGAGCACGTGGTGGCGCACCACGAGTGGCGGGGCACCCGGGTCGACGGCATGGACGGGATGGCCCTCGCGCCCGACGACCTGCGCCTCACGCTGGCCACCCACGGCGCGGACCCCGGTCCCACCTCGGACTACACCCGGGACCGGATCTACCACCGGTCCGTCCGCAGCCGCGACGAGGACCTGCTCACCACCCACGACTACCTCTGGCGCTGGGACACCGACTGGTTCTGGTGCTCGGCCGCCTTCGGCCTGGAGCGGCCCTGGGTGCGCCGGGCGTGGCCCCGGCGCCTGCGACGCTCCGACGTGTACCACCGGCTCGTGGCGCTGGACCGCCGGTACGGCGTCGTCGACAGGCTGGACCGCCGGGCGGGGCGCCCGGCGCGGGAGCGCGTCGTCCAGGACGTCGAGGTCCCGCTTGACCGGTGCGGCGACTTCCTGCGGTGGTTCGACCGGGAGGTGGGCCTGCGGCCGGTCTGGCTCTGCCCCCTGCGCCTGCGCGGGGGCCGGACGTGGCCGACCTACCCGCTGCGACCCGGGACGACGTACGTCAACCTCGGCTTCTGGGGCACCGTCCCCGTCGGCCCCGGGGCCGCCGACTCGCCGCTGAACCGTGCGGTGGAGCGACGCGTCGCCGAGCTGGGCGGCCACAAGTCGCTGTACTCCGAGGCGTTCTACGACCGCGAGACGTTCGACCGGTCGTACGGCGGCGAGGCGCTGGCCGCGGTGAAGGCCAGGTACGACCCCGACGACCGGTTCCCCTCCCTCCACGACAAGGCGGTGCGACGACGATGAGCGTGACCCCGACCCGGACCCGGAGCAGGCCCGTCGCGGCGGTGATCGGGTCCCTGATGCGTGACGGCGTCCCCGTGCGGCTCAGCGCCTGGGACGGCAGCACGACCGGGCCCCCCGACTCCCCGGTCGGGCTGCGCCTGCGCACGGAGCGCGGGCTCTCCTACCTCGTCACCGCTCCCGGGGACCTGGGACTGGCCCGCGCCTACGTGGCGGGCGACCTCGAGCCCGAGGGGGTCCATCCCGGGGACCCCTACGCCCTGCTCGCCCGGCTCATGGACCGCACCCGCTTCCGGGTGCCGGGCCCGACGGGGACCGTGGCGCTGCTCCGCTCGCTGGGCCTCTCCCACCTGGTGCCTCCCGAGCCGCCGCCGGAGGAGCACCTGCCGCGGTGGCGGCGTGCGGTCGAGGGGGTGCGGCACACCCGGACGCGGGACGCCGGGGTGATCGAGCGCCACTACGACGTCTCCAACCGCTTCTACGAGCGGGTGCTGGGCCCCTCGATGACCTACACCTGCGCGCTCTTCCCCGACGCCGACGCCACGCTCGAGGAGGCACAGGCGGCGAAGCACGAGCTGGTCGTGCGCAAGCTGGACCTGCGCCCTGGGCAGCGGTTGCTGGACGTCGGCTGCGGCTGGGGCGCGATGGCCCGGCACGCGGCCCGCGAGCACGGCGTCCGCGTCCTCGCGGTGACCCTGTCGGCCGAGCAGGCGGCCTGGGCGCGTGCGGACGTGGAGCGGGAGGGCCTGGGGGACCTCGTGGAGGTGCGGCACCAGGACTACCGCGAGGTGGTGGACGGCGGCTTCGACGCGGTGTGCTCGATCGGCCTGACCGAGCACGTGGGGGTCCGCCGCTACCCGGCGTACTTCCGGCATCTCAGGGACCGGCTGCGACCCGGCGGCCGCCTGCTCAACCATTCCATCACCCGGCCCCACAACGCGAGGACCGAGACCGGCGCGTTCATCGACCGCTACGTCTTTCCCGACGGGGAGCTCACGGGCGTGGGGCGGATCGTCACCGAGGCCCAGGACGCCGGCCTCGAGCTGCTGCACGTGGAGAACCTGCGGGACCACTACGCCCTCACGCTGCGCGACTGGTGCGCCAACCTCGTGACCCACTGGGACGACTGCGTCGCCGAGGCCGGGATCGGGACGGCCCGGGTGTGGGGGCTCTACATGGCGGGCTCCCGGCTCGGGTTCGAGCGCAACACCGTCGAGCTGCACCAGGTGCTGCTCGCCCGCACCGAGCCGGGGAGCCCGGGGCCGGGGCTGGGGTCGCACTGGTGAGAGGCCGGTGTCTAGCCTTGACCCGTGAGCACCCGCGCCGAGCAGCACACCGCCGAGGTGGTGCGGCGCGAGCAGCTCTCGCCGCACCTGGTCCGGCTGGTCCTCGGGGGACCGGGGCTGACCGGCTTCACCAGCACGGGGATCCCCGACGAGTGGGTCGGCCTGGTGGTGCCCGGCCAGTTCCAGAGCCGCTACTACACGGTCCGGTCCTGGACGGGGTCGGAGCTCACGCTCGACGTCGTGGTCCACGAGACGGGCCTCGTCACCGAGTGGGCGGCGGGCGGGTGCGTGGGCGACACGGTCACGGTGACCGAGCCCAAGGGGTCGTTCGCGATGCCCGACGACGCCTCGTGGCTGCTGCTCGTCGGCGACCTCACCGCCCTGCCCGCGATGGCACGGATCTGCGAGTCGGTCACCGTGCCGACGCGCGTCTGGGCCGAGGTGCCGGACGACCCGGCCGTCCTCGGCGGCCACCTGCCCGACGGCTCCGCGACGACCTGGTTGACGCCGCCCGCGCCGGGCGCCTCGGCGCTCGCCGCCGCGGTCGAGCAGATCGAGTGGCCCGAGGGTGAGGGCTACTTCTGGATGGCGGGGGAGTCCGCCCAGATGCGGGCGGTCCGCAAGCACCTGATGCGGGTGCGGGGGCTTCCCCACCACGCGTACGACGTGATGGGCTACTGGCGCGGCAACGCCGTCCGCCAGCCGCGGGCCGTGGACCCCGGACCGCTCTACCGAGCCGGCAAGGCGGCCGGCAGGACCGACGACGAGATCTGGGCGGCCTACGACGCCGCCCGGGAGGACCGATGACCGAGACCGACGCGTCGAGCGCCCCCGTCCACCGCAGCGGCTTCGTGTCGTTCGTCGGCCGTCCGAACGCCGGGAAGTCGACGCTGACCAACGCGCTGGTGGGCAGCAAGGTGGTGATCACGTCGTCCAAGCCGCAGACCACGCGGACGGTGGTGCGCGGGATCGTGCACCGCCCGGACGCGCAGCTCATCCTCGTGGACACCCCCGGCCTGCACCGGCCCCGGACCCTCCTGGGGGAGCGGCTCAACGACCTGGTCCGCACCACTTGGGCGGAGGTGGACGTGGTGGCCGTCTGCTTCCCGGCGAACGAGAAGATCGGCCCCGGCGACCGCTACATCGTCGGTGAGCTCGGCAAGGTGCGTCGCAAGGTCAAGGTCGCCGTCGCCACCAAGACCGACCTGGCCACGCCCGAGCAGCTCGGCGAGCACCTGCTCGCGATCCAGGCGCTCGGCGAGGAGACCGGGACCGAGTGGGCCGAGATCGTCCCCGTCTCCGCGGCCGCCGGCAGCCAGGTGGACCTGCTCGCCGACCTGCTGGTGGCGCTGCTGCCCGAGGGTCCCCAGCTGTACCCCGACGGCGACCTCACGGACGCTCCCGAGGAGGTCCTGGTGGCCGAGCTGATCCGCGAGGCCGCCCTCGAGGGGGTGCGCGACGAGCTGCCCCACTCGATCGCGGTGACCGTGGAGGAGATGCGCCTGCGCGAGGACCGGCCGGAGGAGAAGCCGCTGCTCGACGTGCACGCCAACCTCTACGTCGAGCGCGACTCCCAGAAGGGGATCGTCATCGGCCACAAGGGGTCCCGGCTGCGGGAGGTCGGCAAGACGGCCCGGCTCCAGATCGAGGCGCTGCTCGGCACCCCCGTCTACCTCGACCTGCACGTCAAGATCGCCAAGGACTGGCAGCGGGACCCGCGTCAGCTGCGCAAGCTGGGCTTCTGAGCCCCCCCGGGGCTCAGTCGGTGACGGCGGTCCAGCACAGGCCGTGGCGTCGTCCGGCCTGCCACTGCTCGCGCGTGGGTCGTTCCTCGGTCCAGGAGAAGTCGAGCGGGTCGTCGGCCCAGGCGCGGGCCGCCTCCGTGCAGGGCTCGCGCATGCGGTCGGCGGTGTCCCGGATCTCGGGGTAGGCGCCGTCCCCGAGGTCCACGCTCGCCACCGCCCGCCAGGTGTGCCGCTGGCCGCACGTCACCCGACGGAAGCCCGCGGTGCCCGGCTCGGCGGTGCCGCAGGTCGAGAAGGCGTCGCGGCGGTCGGGGTCGTCGAGGATGCCGCGGAGCGCGGGCGGCGCCGGGAGCGGCAGCAGCGACCTGCGCGCGCCGGGCGCGACGACGTCGCAGCGGAACCACCGGGCTCCGCGCTCGCCGTCGGCCACGTTGGGCGTGAACCACACGGTGGTCAGCATGGTGAGGCGGAAGGACTCCTCGGTGCCACCCAGGTGCTCGCGCAGCCGTCGGAGGCAGGCCTCGGCCACCTGGCTCCGGACGCGCGGCGAGTCGATCCGGAGGGGGCGCTGGCGCCGGCCGGGGCGCAGGTCGAGCCGGCCGACGTGGAAGGTGACGGAGGTGTGCTTGCGCCGGCACGGCACGGCCGCCCGGTCCGACACCGAGGCCAGGGCGTCGCGGTGGCGCAACCGGTAGCAGGCGCCGGCCCGGGGGGCCGGGGGGCGCGGCTCGTCCGACGCGGTCGGGGCGGTGGTCGGCGCGCCCACGTCGGGCGAGGGCCCGTCGTCGCCGGAGCACGCGGCGAGCAGCAGCGCCAGCGCGCAGGCGGCCGCCGACAGGAGGGGTCTCATGCCTGCTCCACCAGGGCAGCCACGGTGGCGCCCAGCTCGTAGGCCGCCTCGCGCTCCCGCTCGCCGACGTCCCCCAGGACCTCCAGCACGGGGGTGGCCTGCCGCCACGGGAGGGCCTGGACCAGGGAGAGCACCGACCGCGTCGCCCCGGTGGTGTCGTACCGGCCGTGCACCCACAGGCCGAAGGGCCGGCGTCCGGTCCCGGCGGGACCTGCCTGGCCGTCGTCGGTGAGCGCCCCGCCCGCCTCGAGGAAGATCGTGTCGAAGAAGTGCTTGAGCGCCCCGGACATGTATCCGAAGTTGGCCGGGGTCCCGAGCAGGTAGCCGTCGGCGGCCAGCACGTCGGCGGCCGTGGCCTCCAGCGCCGGCCGCGCCACGACCTCGACCCCCTCCAGCGCGTCGTCCCGCGTGCCGGCGAGCACGGCGTCGGTGAGGGCGCGGACGGTCGTCGTGGGGGAGTGGTGCACCACCAGGAGCCGGGCCATGGTCCGACCCTACGGTCCGGCGTCGTCCACGGACGAGGAACGCCCTCCAGCCGGGCATGGGCTAGACTCCTGGCGTCATGACTTTCCTGCTCCTCCTTCGCTGCCGCAACGAGGCCTGACCCACCGGCCCCCTCGTTGCGGAGTGCGTGCTGCGTGCCGGTCGCCACAGCCCCAGCGACGACGGAGGAACCATGACCCACCTGAGCAACACGAGCAACGCCCAGCGCCCCACCCCGATGCCGTTCCAGCGGTACACGCCGTTCGTGCCGGTCGACGTGCCGGACCGGACCTGGCCGGCCCGCAAGATCACGCGCGCCCCCCGCTGGCTCTCCACCGACCTGCGGGACGGCAACCAGGCGCTGATCGACCCCATGACGCCGACCCGCAAGCTGGCGATGTTCGAGCTGCTGGTCCGGATGGGCTACAAGGAGATCGAGGTCGGCTTCCCGAGCGCGAGCCAGACGGACTTCGACTTCGTCCGCCAGCTGGTGGAGGAGGACCGGATCCCCGACGACGTGCAGGTCTCGGTGCTCACCCAGGCCCGGGACGACCTGATCGAGCGGACGGTCCAGTCGCTCGTGGGGGCCGACCGGGCGACGGTGCACCTCTACAACGCGACCGCACCGCTCTTCCAGCGGGTCGTCTTCGGCGTCACCCCCGACGAGTGCCGCACGATCGCCACCCGGGGGACCGAGATGGTGGTCAAGTACGCCGAGGAGCTGCTCGGCGACATGGTGGGGTCGGGCCGCTTCGGCTACCAGTACAGCCCCGAGATCTTCACCCAGTCCGACACCGACTTCGCCCTCGACGTCTGCGAGGCAGTCTCCGACGTGTGGCAGCCCGAGGCCGGCCGCGAGATCGTGCTCAACCTGCCCGCCACCGTGGAGATGTCCACGCCCAACACCTATGCCGACCAGATCGAGTACTTCAGCCGCGGCCTGACGCGTCGCGAGCACAGCGCCGTCAGCCTGCACCCGCACAACGACCGGGGCACGGCCGTGGCGGCCGCCGAGCTGGGCCTGATGGCCGGGGCGGACCGGGTCGAGGGCTGCCTCTTCGGCCACGGCGAGCGGACCGGCAACGTCGACCTGGTCACCCTGGCGATGAACCTGTTCAGCCAGGGGATCGACCCGCAGGTCGACCTCTCCGACATCGACGAGGTCCGGCGCACGGTCGAGTACTGCACCAACCTGCCCGTGCACCCGCGCCACCCCTACGCGGGAGACCTGGTCTACACGGCGTTCTCGGGCTCCCACCAGGACGCCATCAAGAAGGGCCTGGAGGACCTCGAGCGGCGGGCGGCCGAGCAGGGCGTCCCCGTCGACGAGATGCCCTGGGAGGCGCCGTACCTGCCCATCGACCCCAAGGACGTGGGCCGCAGCTACGAGGCCGTGATCCGGGTCAACAGCCAGTCGGGCAAGGGCGGCGTCGCCTACCTGCTCAAGGCCGAGCACAAGCTGGAGCTGCCGCGCCGCGCCCAGATCGAGTTCAGCCGGGTGATCCAGCAGCGGACCGACGCCGAGGGCGGCGAGGTCACCCCCGAGGAGATCTGGTCGGTCTTCCGGCAGGAGTACCTGGACCGCGAGACCCCGCTGTCGCTCAACTCCGTGCACACCTCCTCCGCTGCGGGCGAGAAGGACCAGCTGACCGTGAACGTCTACGTGGACGGCCAGCTGCAGACCCTCTCCGGGGTCGGCAACGGACCGATCAACGCCTTCACCAACGCCCTCAACGAGCTGGTCGCCGAGGAGCAGGCGCGGGGGAACCCCGCCTACGCCGAGCGGGGCGACGTGCGCGTCCTCGACTACCACGAGCACGCGCTCTCGGCCGGCGGCGACGCGATCGCGGCGGCCTACGTGGAGTGCGCCGTGGGCGACCAGGTCCTGTGGGGCGTGGGGCTCGACGCCAACATCGTCACCGCCTCGCTCAAGGCCGTGATCAGCGCCGTCAACCGGGCCTGACGGGCAGGCGCACCGTCACGGTGGTGCCCTGGAGGTGCTCGGACTCCAGGGTCACCGTGCCGCCGTGCGAGGTGATGATGGCGTGGGCGATGGAGAGCCCGAGGCCGGTGCCCTGGATGTGCCTCGCCTGTGCCGTCGAGCTCCGCCAGAAGCGGGTGAAGAGGCTGCCCTGCTCCTCGCGGGGGATGCCCAGGCCGGTGTCCCGCACGGTCACCACGGCGGTGTCCTCCGCCACCTCGAGGGTGCAGGTCACCTCGCCTCGTGGCTCGGTGAACTTCAGCGCGTTGCCCAGCACGTTGCCGAGCGCCCGCTCCAGCTGGGCCCAGTCACCCTCCACCAGGACGGGCTCCCCGGGCGTGTTGAAGCACAGCTGCAGCCGGTGGGAGGCCTCGGAGGCGGTGGCGGAGTGCTCCAGCGAGTGGACGAGGTCGACGAGGTCGATCCGCGAGCGCTCCCACCCGGGTGTCTCCTCGCGGAGGTCGTTGAGCGCCAGGAGGTTGTCCACGAGGGTCACCAGCCGGGCGGCGTTGCGGTTGATCGCGTCGACCACGGGGACCTGCTCGGGGGGCACGTCGCCGAAGTCCCCGTCCTGCAGGAGCTCGGTGTAGCCGACGATGCTGGCCACCGGCGTGCGCAGCTCGTGGCTGACGGTGGAGACGAACTCGTCCTTCGCGACGTCGAGGTGGCGCAGCCGCTCGACGACCGTCCGCTCCTTCTCCAGCGCGGTCGCGAGCATCTCCTGCGTCTCGCGCGACTCGGAGACGTCGCGGCCCACGCACAGGTAGCCGATCAGCGACCCGCCGTGGTCCGTCACCCGGGTGAGCGACATCGCGACCAGGACGTGGCTGCCGTCGCCCCGGCGCCAGGTCCAGTCCTGCGCCGCGCCGTCGAGCAGGTGCGCGAGGAGGGTCTCGAACGTGGGGGAGGAGCCCCGGTCGTGCGCCCACGTGGAGAGTTCCCCGGCCTCGAGCAGGTCGACGAGCGGCGTGCTGACCCGCTCCAAGGCCCGCGCCGCCAGCAGGCGCTCGGCCCCCGGGCTGAAGAACGTGATCCGCCCCGTCAGGTCCGTCCCGACCAGTGCGGTGTCGAGGGCGGCGGCGAGGAGGTGCTGGGTCAGCCCCGCGGCGTCGAGCTCGGCGGTGATGTCGAGGCCCGTCATGACGACGTAGGAGGGGTTGCCCTCGTGGTCGGGGGCGATGGCGCTGGTCCACGCGATCCGGCGCTCCCGGTGGTCGGCGTCGAGCAGGACGCCCTCGACGCTCGTCGGGATGTCGGGGTGGCCGCTGCCCGAGAACATCCGCTGCGTGACCTCGCGGTGCTCCGGCAGGACCAGCACGTCCCAGACCCGGCGTGCCACGAGCGCGTCGGTCTCCACCCCCAGCAGCCGGCCCAGCGCAGGGTTGACCCGCAGCAGGGTGCCCTCCAGGTCGCTGACCACGATGAGGCAGGCGGTGGTGGCGAGCGTGATGTCGGTGAGGCGCCGCTCGGCGTCGAGGTCGGCCCGGGCCTCCCGCTCGCTGGTGAGGTCGAGCAGCTGGGCGTTGAACATCGGCTCGTCGTCGGAGCCCGAGAGGCGGGTGACGCTGAGCAGCACCTGCCGCTCGGGACGGTGCTGCATCCGGCCCTCGCCCCGCCACCCGGTCCCCTCCGCGGTGGTCACCTCGGCCGCGATCACGTCGAGCGGGGTCTCGGTGTCGAGCAGCTCGGCCAGGGGGCGCCCCACCACCTCGTCGCGGTCCAGGCCGAGCAGCGTGGTGGTCTGCTGGTTGGCGTCGTAGACCCGGAGGCGTCCGTGCTCGAGCCGCAGCACGAGCATCGCCACCAGCGACTCGGAGAAGTTGCGCCGGAACAGGTCGCTGCTCGCCCGCAGGCGCTCCGTCAGCCGCACGGACTGCTCGACGTTGACCGCCAGCGGCACGCAGACGAGCGCCAGGCAGATCAGGAAGGTCTGCACGAGCGACGTCGCCCCCAACCGGTCGCCCGGCGCGACGTCGCCCATCGCGAAGGGTCCGAGGCCCCGCGTGGTGCAGGCCGACGCCACGACCGCGACGACCACGACCTCCACGGCCACCACGCGCAGCCCGAACCGGAACGCGCCCCAGACGAGGAACGGGATCGGCAGGAACGTGAGGGCCAGCGTGTCGCTGAGCCCGAAGACCCCCAGCGAGGTGACCGTGACGGCGGCGGTCTGCAGGACCAGCTCCCACAGCCGCACCGGCAGCAGCGGGCGGCGCAGGCTCATCAGCACCGGCGCGATCACGAGGATCGAGGCGCCGTGCGAGGGCAGGATGGTCAGCAGGTAGTAGCGGGTGCTCTCGTCGGCGCCTGCGACGGGCAGCAGCGCGGCGCCCGTCGCGGCGCCGACGGCGCTCGCCAGGGCGGCCGCACCGAAGAGGCGCAGGAAGTCCGCCTGGGTGGCCAGGACCGCGAGGCCGCCGGGGCGCAGCCTCATGACGAACGCGAAGACGACGGCCTCGGCGACGACGAGCGAGCTGAGGACGACGGCCATGACGGGGGGCCTGCCGTCCAGGAGGTTGGCGGCCGCGTTGGCGGCGAGGACCGCCGGGAGCGTCCACCACCACCAGCGGCGCGGCGTCACCGTGACGAGCGTGGCCGCGATCCCCACCGGCGGCCACCAGGTGACCACCTGGGAGTCGCCGGCGGAGGAGACCGCCAGCGTCAGCCACCCCGTCGCCCACACGAGCAGCACGAGTCCGAGCACGGCCCAGCGCCGCTCGAGCTCCCGGACGCGCGTAGGCATGGCCCACAGTGTTCCAGCAGAGCCCCTCGTTCGCGGGCATTCGGCTGGAGACAGCCCCGGGGTCGCTAGATTGCGTGCATGTTGGTCTCAGAACGGATCGGTCAGCTCTTCCTGGGGTCCGGGGACCGTCTCGAGTTCACCGAGTACGGCGGCGGCGAGCGCTGGGTGCTGCTGCTGCACGGCGAGCTGCTCACCCGCCGGATGCACCAGCCGCTCGCCCGCAGGCTCGCCGCCGAGGGGTTGCACGTCGTCACGCTGGACCTGCTGGGGCACGGCCGCTCCGACCGGCCCGGGGACCCGCTGGCCTACTCCGTGCCGTCGTTCGCCGACCACGTGGTGGCCCTGCTCGACCACCTCGGGGCCGAGCAGGCGCTGCTCGGCGGGGTCTCGCTGGGCGCCAACGTCGCCCTCGAGGCGGCGGTCCGGGCGCCGGAGCGCGTCCGCGGCCTCCTGCTGGAGTCCCCGGTGCTGGACAACGGCTTCGCCGCCGCCCTGACCTGCCTGGCCCCGCTGATGGTCGGGGCGCGCACGCTCCCGGTCGCCTTCTCGGGGTTGCGGCGGGCCTCCCGCGCGGTGCCGCGCGGGATCGTGCCGTTCTGGGCCGGGGTCGCCCTGGACGTGGTCAACCAGCGCGCCGACGCCGTCGCCGCGATGCTGCACGGCGTGCTCTTCGGTCGCCTGGCGCCCGACTCCGCGGCGCGCCGGACGATCGAGGTGCCGGCGCTCGTGCTGGGCCACCGCGGCGACCTCGCGCGGCCGTGGTCCGACGTGCGGATGCTGGCCGACGAGCTGCCGCGGGCCCGCGCCGTGCGGACCCGGGGCCCCTGGGAGTGGCGGCTCGACCCGGCCCGCCTCGACGGCGAGGCCGTCTCCTTCGCCCTGGACGTGTGGGACGCCCGCGGGACGCGCCGGCGCCGCCGGCGCAGCAGCCGCTGATCCGCGGGGCTCGTCCGGCACAATGGGACGGTGCCCCTCTACCGCGACGAGGCGGTCGTGCTGCGCACCCACAAGCTGGGGGAGGCCGACCGGATCATCACCCTGCTGACCCGTCAGCACGGTCTCGTGCGCGCGGTCGCCAAGGGGGTGCGGCGCACCACCTCGCGCTGGGGCTCGCGGCTCGAGCCCTTCACCCACGTCGACCTGCAGCTGGCCGAGGGGCGCTCGCTCGACGTGGTCACCCAGGCGGAGACGCTCACCCCGTTCCAGTCCCGGCTCGGCCTCGACTACGACCGCTACACCGCGGGGACCGTGATGCTGGAGACGGCCGAGCGGTTGGTGGTCGAGGAGCGGGAGCCGGCCGTGCAGCAGTTCCTCCTGCTGGTCGGGGGGCTCCGCGCGATGGTGGCGGGGGAGCACGCCCCCGGCCAGGTTCTCGACTCCTACCTCCTGCGCTCCCTGGCGGTGGCCGGCTGGGCGCCGTCGTTCGACCACTGCGTGCGCTGCGGGACCGAGGGGCCGCACCGCTTCTTCAGCCCGGGGGCGGGGGGCTCCCTGTGCACGCTGTGCAAGGTCCCGGGCTCGGCCTCGCCCGCCATGGAGACGCTGCGCGTCCTCGGCGCCCTGCTCACGGGGGACTGGCCGGTCGTGCACGCCGCGCAGGACCGCCACCTGCGCGAGGCCAGCGGGCTGGTCTCGGCCTACCTCGCCTGGCACGTCGAGCGCGGACTGCGGTCGCTGGAGCACGTCGAGCGCTGAGGCGTGCGGGGTACGGCGTACGGCGTGCGGTCAGGCCGAGCCGTACCGGCGGTCGCGCCGCGCGTACTCCTCGACGGCCGCCCAGAGATGGGTGCGGTCGACGTCGGGCCACAGGACGTCGGAGAAGACGAACTCGCTGTAGGCGGACTGCCAGGTCATGTAGTTGGACAGGCGCTGCTCCCCGGAGGTGCGCCAGACCAGGTCGGCATCGGACCACTCCGGCACGTAGAGGTGCCTGGCCAGGGTGCGCTCGTCGATCCGCCGCGGGTCGATCCGGCCGGCGGCCGCCTCCTCGGCGATCCGACGCACGGCGTCCACGATCTCGGAGCGCCCGCCGTAGTTGACGCACATCGTCAGGGTGAGCACGTCGTTGTCCCGGGTCAGCTCCTCGGCGACCTGCAGCTCCTTGACCACCGACCGCCAGAGCCGCGGGGCCCGCCCGGCCCAGCGGACCCGCACGCCGAGCTCGTGCATCTCGTCGCGACGCCGCCTGATCACGTCCCGGTTGAAGCCCATGAGGAAGCGGACCTCCTCGGGCGACCGGGACCAGTTCTCGGTGGAGAAGGCGTAGGCCGAGACCGCCTTCACCCCGATCTCGATGGCACCTTCCACGACGTCGAAGAGCGAGCTCTCGCCCTGCTCGTGGCCGCGGGTGCGGGGGAGGCCGCGCTCCTTGGCCCAGCGGCCGTTGCCGTCCATCACGATCGCCACGTGCCGGGGCACCAGCTCGGCCGGGACGGCCGGGGGGCGGGCCCCCGACGGGTGGGGGGTCGGGGGGCGGACCTCGCGCCTGGCACCTTGTCGCACGGGCGCGAGCCTAGCCGTCGGCACGGTCGTGGGGACCGTCGTGGGGGACGTCGTGCGAGCCGAGGCAGGCGGGGCAGGTCCCGAAGATCTCGAGCTCGTGGCTGACCTGGGCGTAGCCGTGCTCCCGGGCGATCGCGCGGGTCCAGCGCTCCACCGCGGGACCCTCGACCTCCACGGTGGCACCGCAGGCCCGGCAGACCAGGTGGTGGTGGTGGGTGGCGGAGCAGCGTCGGTAGAGCGACTCCCCGTCCTCGTTGCGCAGCACGTCGACCTCGCCCGCGTCGGCCAGCGCCGACAGCGTGCGGTAGACGGTGGCCAGCCCCACCTTGTCGTCGCGCGAGCACAGCAGGTCGTGGATCTGCTGGGCGGAGCGGAAGTCGTCGAACGCGGAGAGGGCCTCGGAGACGGCGCGGCGCTGCCGGGTCGGACGCATCTCAGTGCTCGTCGTAGTGGGAGTCGTGGGGCGCGTGCCGGTGGCCGTCGTGCAAGTAGTCCACGTGGTCGCCGTGGGCGACGGCGCGGTGCCCGCAGCCCTCGCCGTGCTGGTGCGTGTGCTCCGGCACGGGCAGGTGGACGTCGTCGGCCGGCTCGTCGGCGAAGGGCAGGCGGAGCCGCTGCCGCCGCCGCAGCAGCGCGCCGACCGGCCAGGTCACCACGAAGAGGACGAGGCTGAGCAGCACGATCGAGGCGCCCGGGGCGACGTCCGCGCCGTAGGAGGCGAGCGCGGCGACCACCAGCCCGCCGACCGAGGCGACCAGACCCAGGCCCATCGAGAGGAGGAGCGTGGTGCGGAAGGACCGGGTCAGCTGCTGGGCCGTGGCGACCGGGACGACCATGAGGGCGGAGACGAGGAGGAGGCCGACGGTGCGCATGGCGGCGGTCACCGAGACCGCGGCCAGGACCGCGACCAGGAGGTTGTAGAAGCGGACGTCGAGCCCCACCACCTTGGCGAACTCGTGGTCCTGCGCCACGGCGAAGAGCTGGGGACCGAGGCCGACGCAGAGCGCCGCGAGGACCACCGACAGCCCCATCGTGAAGGCGACGTCCCCGGGGGAGATGCTGAGGATGGAGCCGAAGAGGTACTGCTGCAGCTTCGCGGTGCTCTCGCCGCCGACGCCGGCGACGAAGATGCCGCCGGCCAGGCCGCCGTAGAAGAGGAGCGCCAGGGCGAGGTCGCCGTTGGCGTGCCCCCGCTCGCGGATCACCTCGATCGCGACCGCCCCCAGGACGGCCGCCACGACGGCCGTCCAGGTGGGCGCGAGGCCGGTGACGAGGCCGATCGCGACACCCGTCACCGCGACGTGCCCGAGGCCGTCGCCCATCAGGGCCATCCGGCGCTGCACCAGGTAGGTGCCGACCGCGGGGACGGCCATGCCGGTGAAGAGCGCCGCGAGCAGGGCGCGCTGCATGAAGGGCAGCGAGAAGAGGTCCAGGAGGTCGGTCACCGCGCGTCCTCCTCGGGCGGGTCGAGGGGAGAGGCGACGACCGGGACGTGGTCGATCCGCGGGTCGCCGTGGTGGTGGTGGGTGTGCGCCTCCCCGAGGTGGGAGGAGTGCACCTCGTGGTCGGCCAGCGGCGCCCCGTCGTAGACGACGCGGCCGTGCCGCATCACCACGGCCCGGTCGATCAGGGGGGCCATGGGGCCGAGCTCGTGCGCCACCAGGACGATCGTCGCGCCGCGCTCGGAGAGGGTGGCCAGGGCCCGGGCGAGCGCCTCCTGGTTGGGCAGGTCCACGCCCGCGGTGGGCTCGTCGAGCAGGAAGAGGTCGGGCTCGCCGGCCAGCGCCCGGGCGATCAGGGCGCGCTGCTGCTGCCCGCCCGAGAGGGTGCTGATCCCGGCCTGCGCCATCCCCTCGAGCCCGACCACCTCCATCGCGTCGTGGATGATGCGGCGATCGTGGGCGGAGAGGGGCCGGAAGAGGCGGCGCCGGCTGAGCCGCCCGGAGCCGACCACCTCCCAGACCGAGGCCGGGACGCCGGAGCTGGCGCCGGCCCGCTGGGGCACGAACCCGATCCGGTGCCAGTCGTGGAACCGGGGCAGGGGAGTGTCGAACAGCGTCGCGCTGCCGCCGGCGAGGGGACGCAGGCCCGTCATCGCGCGCACCAGGGTGGACTTCCCCGAGCCGTTGGCCCCCATGAGGGCGACGAACTCGCCGGCCTCGACGGTGAGGTCGGCGCCGCGGACCACCGGGCGCCCGTCGATGACCACGGAGGCGTTCCGCAGCGCGACGGGCACGCCGTCGGCCGGGCTGGAGGGTCGCCTCAGCATCCGTTGGCCCGGACCAGGGCAGCGAGGTTGTCGCGCATGAGGGAAAGGTAGTCGGACTCCTCACCGGCTGCCGCCGGTCCCTCGACCGGGTCGAGCGTGTCCGTCGTGACGCCGGCGTCGCGGGCGAGCGACTCCGCCAGGGCGGAGGTGCCCAGGGTCTCGCTGAAGACGGTGGTGATGCCGTCGGTCCCGATCAGCTCCTGGAGGTGCTGCAGGTCCGCGGGGGTCGGCTCGGCGTCGGGGGAGAGGCCCGCGATCGGCTCGAAGGTGAGCCCGTAGCGGGCCAGGTAGCCGAAGGCGTCGTGGCTGACGACGACCGTGCTGCGCTCGCAGTCGGCCAGGCCGGCGGCGTACTCGCCGTCGAGCGTCGTCAGCTCGTCGCGGAGCCGAGCGGCGGCGGTCTCGTAGTCGGTGGCGTGCTCGGGGTCGACGTCCGCGAGCCCGTCGGCGACGGCATCACCCAGGTCGGCCATCCGCAGCGGGTCCAGCCAGAAGTGCGGGTCCTCGTCGCCGTGGTCGTGCCCCTCGTGCCCGTCCTCGTCGTGCCCGTCCTCGTCGTGCCAGTCCTCCTCGTGCCCGTCCTCGTCGTGGTCGTGGTCCCCGTGCCCGTGCTCGGCGGCCGGCAGCAGGTCCACGACGTCGGCGACCTCGAGCAGGCTGCCGCGTGCGTTCTGCCGGGCGCTCGCGGCCACCTCCGGCTGCAGCGACTCGCTGAGCACGACCAGGTCGGCCTCGGCGAGGTCGGCCGTCTTCTCGATGGACATCCCGGCGTCGTGCGCCTCCTGGCCGGGGCGGGTCAGCGAGACGACCTCGGCGTGCTCGCCCGCGACCTGCTCGGCGACCCAGGCGAGCGGGTAGAAGCCGGCGGCCACGGTGACCCGGCCGTCGTCCGCGGGGTCCTCGGCGAGGGCGGAGCAGCCGGGGAGAAGCAGGGCGGCGGCGATCGCCGCGGAGGTCAGGAGGGGGCGCGGTGACATGAGAACCATTCTCACCCTTTCGAGAACGGTTCTCAAATCGGGACGCCGTAGGCTGGGGGGGTGATCGTGGTGAACAGGTTCCGGGTGCCGGTGGGGGAGCAGGAGGGCTTCCGGGTCGAGGTGCAGACGGCGCTGGAGACCCTGGCCGGCCGTCCGGGGTTCGTGGCCGGCGACGTCGGGCGCAACCTGGACGACCCGGGTCTGTGGGTGCTCAGCACCCGGTGGCGCGACGTCGGCTCCTACCGCCGCGCGCTCTCGTCCTACGAGGTGAAGATGACGGCGGTGCCGCTGCTCAGCCGGGCCGTGGACGAGCCCAGCGCCTACGAGCCGGTGGTGCCGGGAGCCGCCCTCAACGAGCAGCGGAGCCGATCGATACCCTGAGCGTTCGAGGCCGGCAGCCAGCCGGCCGTGTCGCACCAGGAGTCCCCGCGTGGCCAAGCCGCCCCCCTCTGCCCTCGACAACGTCGTCTCGCTCGCCAAGCGGCGGGGATTCGTCTTCCCGTGCGGCGAGATCTACGGCGGCACCCGGTCCGCCTGGGACTACGGACCGCTGGGCGTCGAGCTGAAGGAGAACATCAAGCGCCAGTGGTGGCGGGCGATGGTGACCCGCCGCGACGACGTCGTGGGCCTCGACTCCAGCGTCATCCTGCCGACCCGCACGTGGGAGGCCTCGGGCCACCTCAGCACCTTCAGCGACCCGCTGACCGAGTGCCAGTCCTGCCACAAGCGGTTCCGCGAGGACCACCTCCAGGAGGACTTCGCCGCCAAGAAGGGCCTGGACGACCCCGACTCGGTCGACATCAACGAGTCGGTCGCCTGCCCCAACTGCGGCACCCGCGGCGCGTGGACCGAGCCGCGCGCCTTCAACATGATGCTCAAGACCTACCTCGGCGTGATCGAGGACGAGTCCGGCCTGCACTTCCTGCGCCCCGAGACCGCGCAGGGCATCTTCCTCAACTTCGCCAACGTCGTCACCGCCAGCCGGCAGAAGCCGCCGTTCGGCATCGCCCAGGTCGGCAAGAGCTTCCGCAACGAGATCACCCCGGGCAACTTCATCTTCCGGACCCGCGAGTTCGAGCAGATGGAGATGGAGTTCTTCGTCAAGCCCGGCGAGGACGAGGAGTGGTTCCGCTACTGGATCGAGGAGCGGACCAAGTGGTACGTCGACCTCGGCATCGAGCGCGACAACCTGCGGCACTACGCCCACGCGGAGGAGAAGCTCTCCCACTACTCCAAGGGCACCACCGACATCGAGTACCGGTTCGGCTTCGCCGGCAGCGAGTGGGGCGAGCTCGAGGGCATCGCCAACCGCACCGACTTCGACCTGCGGCAGCACAGCGAGTTCTCCGGCAAGGACCTCTCCTACTACGACCAGGCGAACGACGAGCGGTACCTGCCCTACGTCATCGAGCCGGCGGCGGGCCTCACCCGCAGCCTCATGGCCTTCCTGGTCGACGCCTACACCGAGGACGAGGCGCCCAACACCAAGGGCGGGGTCGACAAGCGCACCGTGCTCAAGCTCGACCCGCGCCTGGCACCGGTCAAGGTGGCGGTGCTCCCGCTCAGCCGCAACGCCGACCTCAGCCCCAAGGCCAAGGCGCTGGCCGCCGAGCTGCGCGAGCACTGGAACGTCGAGTTCGACGACTCCGGTGCGATCGGCCGCCGCTACCGTCGCCAGGACGAGATCGGCACGCCCTACTGCGTGACCGTCGACTTCGACACCCTCGAGGACGACGCGGTCACCGTGCGCGAGCGCGACTCGATGAGCCAGGAGCGGATCAGCCTCGACGGGATCAGCCGCTACTTCGGCGAGCGCCTGCTCGGCTGCTGATCCCCGCTCGGAGATTCTTGCTGGGTGGGTGGGGCGGGGACAATGGGCGACATGTCCAGCCCTGCCCTGCCCACCGAGCTCGTCCTGGGTGACCTGCGGATCGGGACGCCCGTGGTGCTCGCCCCGATGGCGGGCATCACCAACGCCGCCTACCGTCGCCTCTGCGCCGAGCAGGGGGCGGGTCTCTACGTCTGCGAGATGATCACCTCCCGCGGGCTGGTCGAGCGCGACGAGACCACGCTGAAGATGCTGGTCTTCGACGAGCTCGAGACGGTCCGCTCGGTGCAGCTCTACGGCACCGACCCGGCGTACGTCGGCAAGGCCGCCGAGATCCTCTGCGCCGAGCACGGCGTCCAGCACGTCGACCTCAACTTCGGCTGCCCGGTGCCCAAGGTCACCCGCAAGGGCGGCGGCGGGGCGCTGCCGTGGAAGCGGGGGCTGCTCGCCGAGATCCTGGAGGCGGCCGTCGCCGCGACGGCGCCGTACGGCGTCCCCGTCACGATGAAGACCCGCAAGGGGCTCGACGAGGAGCACCTCACCTACCTCGACGCCGGGCGGATCGCCCAGGAGAGCGGGGTCGAGGCGATCGCCCTGCACGGCCGGACGGTCGAGCAGGCCTACTCCGGCGCGGCCGACTGGGACGCCATCGCCCGCCTCGTGGAGCACGTGGACATCCCGGTGCTCGGCAACGGCGACGTCTGGGAGGCGGCGGACGCCGTGCGGATGGTCGAGCAGACCGGGGCCGCGGGGGTGGTCGTCGGTCGCGGCTGCCTGGGCCGCCCGTGGCTCTTCCGCGACCTCGCGGCGGCCTTCTCCGCGGAGCCGCAGCCCACGACGCTGCCCACCCTCGGCGAGGTCCGCGTGATGATGCGCCGCCACGCGGAGCTGCTCTGCCGGCACATGGGCGAGGAGCGGGGCTGCAAGGAGTTCCGCAAGCACGTGAGCTGGTACCTCAAGGGCTTCCGGGCCGGAGGCCCGCTGCGTCACGCCCTGGCCCTCGTGGAGTCGCTGGCCGGGCTCGACGCGCTGCTCGCCGAGCTCGACGGCGACGAGCCGTACCCCCTCGCCGAGCTGGGGGCACCGCGCGGCCGGCAGGGGTCGCCGCGCAAGCGCGTCGCCCTGCCCGAGGGCTGGCTCGACGACACGGACGGGCGTGGCGGCCGGGTGCGCGAGGACGCCGACGAGGCCACGGGGGGCTGACGGGCGCCCGGCTGCCGGGTCGCCGACGTCCGGTTTCCGGGCGGGTGAGCGGTGACACCCTGAGACGGGCAGTTGAAATGTCTAGATCCGTCCGACAGTGTGCTTGACTCGACGACCGCGTCACCCGGGCACGACCTGCCCGGGGGCGCACCCCCAGTCAGCAACCGCAAAGGACCAACGCAGTGGCAAAGCACCGCCACGCGCGGGAGACCAATGCCCGCAGCCCCCTGGCCCGCGCCGCCCTCGTGGCAGCGCCGGTGGCCTTCCTGACGACCGCCACCGCCGTCACCCTCGGCGTGGTCTCCCAGGACCCCCAGCCCTCCCGCGACCTCCTGGCCGGCGCGTCGGTCGCCGACGTCGCCCTCCCGGAGCGCTCCGCCCCGGTCAGCCGCAGCCGCAGCCGGGTCGACCCCCGGGCCGCCCAGAAGCGCCAGGAGCGGGCTGCCGAGTCGCGCGAGGCCGAGCGCAAGGAGCGCCGCGCGACGCAGCTCGCCGTGCGGCAGGCGGACACCCGCCTGTGGACCACCGAGGACCTGAATCTCTGGACCGCCGCCGACGGCACGGCCGAGAAGACCGGGGTGCTCGACTCCGGTGAGCGCGTCCTGGTGACCGGGCGGGAGCGCGACGGGCGCGTCGAGGTCGTGGTCGGCGGGGAGCCCCGCTGGGTCACGGCCGGCTACCTCGACGAGGACGAGCCCCTCGCCGGGATCAGCGGCGACTGCTCCAACGGCACGTCGGTGCCCGCGGGCGTCGACCCCAGCATCACGCAGGTGCACCGCGCGGTCTGCGCGCGGTTCCCGCAGATCACCTCCTACGGCACCTTCCGCAGCGACGGCGAGCACGGCCAGGGGCGCGCCATCGACATCATGGTCAGCGGCTCGCTCGGCTGGGAGATCGCGGAGTACCTCCGCGCCAACTACGCCGAGCTCGGGATCGAGTACCTCATCTACGCCCAGAAGATCTGGTCGGTGGACCGCGGCGGCGAGGGCTGGCGCGGCATGTCGGACCGCGGTTCCGCGACGGCGAACCACTACGACCACGTGCACGTCACGGTCTACTAGGCCTGCAACCGGGCCTGCGGCCGGCCGCTGTCGGCGCGGGCGGGTAGCCTCCGTCCCGATGGACGACCTGTACGACGACGCCGCTCGCGAGCGCCTCGTCCCCGAGCCGCCGAAGCGCGTGGACGCGCCCGTCCGGCAGGCCTTCGAGCGCGACCGCGCCCGGGTCGTGCACGCCTCGGCCTCGCGACGGCTGGCGGCCAAGACCCAGGTGATGGGCCCGCAGACCGACGACTTCGTGCGCAACCGGCTGACCCACAGCCTCGAGGTCGCCCAGGTCGCGCGCGACCTCGCCCGAGCCCTGGGCTGCCATCCCGACCTCGCCGAGACCGCGGCGCTGGCCCACGACCTCGGCCACCCGCCGTTCGGCCACAACGGCGAGCGCGTGCTGGCCGAGCTCAGCGGGGCGTGCGGGGGCTTCGAGGGGAACGCCCAGACGCTGCGGCTGCTCACCCGGATCGAGGCGAAGACGTTCGACGACCACGGGCGCAGCGTGGGTCTCAACCTGACCCGCGCGACGCTCGACGCCTGCACCAAGTACCCCTGGCCCCGGGCCGCCGCCAGCCCGCCCGAGGGGGTGCACGGCGACGGGACGCCCCGGGTGGTGGTGAAGTTCGGCGTCTACGAGGACGACCTGCCGGTCTTCGACTGGATGCGTCGCGGGGTCGACGGTCCCGCCCGCTGCTTGGAGGCGCAGGTCATGGACCTGGCCGACGACGTCGCCTACTCGGTGCACGACGTGGAGGACGGCGTGGTCGCCGGACGCGTCGACCTGACCCGGCTTGACCGCGAGGCCCTGTGGCAGACGGTCCGCGACTGGTACACCCCCGAGGCCGACGACGACCTCCTCGACGACGTGCTGGCCGGTCTGCGTGCGGTGGAGAGCTGGCCGACCGCGGCCTACGATCACGGCCGCCGCGGGCTGGCCTCCCTCAAGAACCTCACCAGCGACCTGATCGGGCGGTTCTGCGGGGCCGTCCAGGAGGCCACCTTCGCGGCGTCGGAGGGCCCACTGGTGCGGTACGGCGCCGACCTCGTGGTGCCCGAGCGGACCCGGCTGGAGATCGCGGTGCTCAAGGGCATCGCCGCCCACTACGTGATGAGCGCCGACGACCGCGTCGCGCTCATGGTGCGCCAGCGGGAGCTGCTGGCGGATCTGGTGGAGGGCCTGCTGTCACGGGGCCCCGACGCGCTCGACCGCCCCTTCGCCGAGGACTGGGAAGGGGCGGTCGACGAGGCGGGACGCCTCAGGGTCGTGGTGGACCAGGTGGCCTCCCTCACCGACGCGAGCGCCGTCTCGAGGCACGCCGCCCTCACGGGCTGACGCTCCCCGCGACCGGAGCCGGCTCGGCTCGGTCAGGGCAGGTCGCCCTTGGGGTAGGGGTCCTCCTGGCGCGCCGTGCTCTCCGGGTTGAGCTGCTCGACGAGGTCGTCCCGGTCGGAGGTGCCTCCCGCGGAGCTGCTGTGCGAGCCGCCGCCCGGCTTCACCTTCTCGGCGGCGGCACCGGCGGCCTCCGTCACCTTCTCCTTGACCACGGGTGCCTTCTCCTTGGCGAGGTCGGCGGCCTGGTGCGCGCCGGCCTGCACCTTGGGGTTCTGCTTCACCGTGTTGAAGCCGCCGCGGATCTGCTCGTAGCGCTCCCGCCCGGCCTTGGCGCCGAGCACGTAGCCGGCACCGGCAGCCAGGAGCAGCATGGTCTTCCTCATCATCGTGTCCACCTTTCGTCGTGGTCGTCAGTCGTGGTCGTGAGTCGTGGTCGTGAGTCGTGGTCGTGAGTCGTGGTCGTCAGTCCTGCGGGCGACCGTCGGGCCTCCCGTCAGCGCGAGGAGGTCTCCCCGGCCTCCGGTGCCGTGTGCGGGTCGTCGTGGGGGTCCTCCCGGGAGGCGAGCCGGATGCTGCGGCCCTCGTCGATCTGCTTCTGCTCCTTGTCGGCGGCCTTGTCGGCGTTGCGGTCGTCGCGCAGGGGGAGCTGCAGGTCGACCTCGGCCGGGACGCCCTCCTCCAGCTCCCGTCCGCGCTCCAGCTCGGAGTCGATCTCGGCGCCCAGGAGCAGGGCGAGGTTCATGATCCAGAGGAACAGCAGGGCGATGATCACGCCGGCCAACGAGCCGTAGGTCTTGTTGTAGCTGGCGAAGTTGGCCACGTAGAAGGTGAAGCCGACCGAGGCGAGCACCCCCGCCACCACGGCGACGACCGCGCCGGGGGAGAGCCAGCGGATCTTGGGCTGCTTCACGTTGGGGGTGAAGTAGTACAGGAGCGCGATGAGGACCATCACCACGAGGGCCAGCACCGGCCACTTGGCGATGCCCCAGACCGTGACGGCGGTGCTGCCGAGCCCGATGACGTCGCCGATGGCGCGGGCCACGTCGCCGGAGACGATGAGCATCACCAGGACCATCGCGAGCAGGGTGAGGCAGACCGCCGTGAGCAGGAGCATCTGGGGGCGGAGCTTCCAGAACGGCCGCCCCTCGGGGATCTCGTAGATCCGGTTCATCGCGCGGGAGAAGGCGCCGACGTACCCCGACGCCGTCCAGAGGGCGCCGCCGAGACCGGCGAGCAGGGCGATCCCGGCGCCCTGGGAGGTGGCCAGGTCGCGCAGGGTGGGCTCGATCGTCCCGAGCATGTCGTTGGAGACCAGCGGCGCGAGGACCTCGAGCAGGGTGTCGACCGACTTCTCGGGGTCCTGCCCCACGACCCCGAGGAGGGCGGTGACGGCGATGGCCGCCGGGAAGATCGAGAGGACGGCGTAGTAGGTCAGGGCGGCCGCGAGGTCGGTGCACTGGTCGTCGGTGAACTCGTGCACCGCCCGCTTGACGACGTACTTGAGGGAGCGCCCGTCCAGCTTCTTGAGGCTCACCGGCGGCGCCGCCACACCACGAGGACGACCAGGGTCGCCACCAGGGCACCGGCGACGGCCAGGTGTTGAGGCTCGACGCGGTCGCGGACCTGCTTCTTCACGTCGAGCCGGGTGCCGAGCTGGTCGAGGGTGTGCGCCAGCTCGAGCCGCTTGCGCTCGATGTCGGCCTCGAGCTGCTCGGGAGAGGGGGCGGTGTCCGGGGTGGTCCGTGCGTCCTGCTCAGCCATGGTGTCCTCCCTTGACGGTCTCGATGTCGGACTTCAGCCCCTCCAGCGCCCGCTCGGGCTTGGGCGGCCCGGCGGCGGCGACCTTCTTCTTGCCGACCAGGCCGGCCACGGCGGCGCCGGCGAGGAGCACGACGGCGACGACGAGGGCGGCCGCCCAGGTCGGGAGGACGAGCGCCAGGGCCGCGACCGCCGCGGCCAGCAGCACGCCGAAGCCGAAGAAGGCCAGGAGGCCGGCAGCGCTGAACATCCCGAGGCCGATGCCGGCCTGCTTGCCCTTGGCGGCCATCTCGGCCTGGGCGAGGCGCAGCTCCGAGCGGATCAGGTCTGGCACCTGCTGGGTGAGGTCGTGGACGAGCGCGCCCACCGTGGGCTCGCTCGACGCCCCGGCGCTCACGCCGGGAGGTGGGGGAGTGTGGGGTGCGGTCATGCGTCCCCCGTGCCCCGGCCCCCAGCGGGACAAACCCCGTAGACTCCGCCCGTGGCCGGCCGGATCCGAGAAGACGACATCGCGCAGGTGCGCGACAAGGCCCGGATCGACGACGTGGTCGCCTCCTACGTGACGCTGCGCAAGGCCGGCGGCGGCTCGCTCAAGGGGCTGTGCCCCTTCCACGACGAGAAGTCGCCCTCCTTCCACGTCACCCCCTCCCGCGGCTTCTTCCACTGCTTCGGCTGCCAGGAGGGCGGCGACGTCATCAGCTTCCTGATGAAGATCGACGGGCTCGGCTTCTCCGAGGCCGTCGAGCAGCTCGCCGACAAGTACGGCGTCGCGCTGCGCCGCGAGGACGGCGACGGTCCGGCGCCGCAGCGGCCCCGGGGTCCGGCCCGCGGCCGGCTCCTGGAGGCGCACAAGGTCGCCCAGGAGTTCTACGCCGACCAGCTGGCCGGGGCGGACGCCCTCGCGGCCCGGCAGTTCCTCTCCCAGCGCGGCTTCGACCAGGCCGCCGCCGAGCTGTTCGGCGTCGGGTTCTCCCCGCGTGGCGGCGAGGAGCTGACGCGCCTGCTGCGGCAGCGCGGCTTCTCCGAGGAGGAGATGACGACCTCGGGGCTGGTCGCGGTGGGCCGGTCGGCCTACGACCGGTTCCGGGGTCGGCTGATGTGGCCGATCCGGGAGGCCAACGGCGACACGATCGGCTTCGGCGCGCGCCGGATCTTCGACGACGACCGGATCGAGGCGAAGTACCTCAACACCTCGGAGACGCCGATCTACAGGAAGAGCCAGGTGCTCTACGGGCTCGACCTGGCGCGCCGCGAGATCGCGCGGAGCTCCCAGGCGGTCGTGGTCGAGGGCTACACCGACGTGATGGCGTGCCACCTCTCCGGGGTGGGCACCGCCGTGGCGACCTGCGGCACCGCCTTCGGCGACGACCACGCGCGGGTCCTGCGCCGGTTCCTGCACGACCACGAGGAGTTCCGCGGCGAGGTGATCTTCACCTTCGACGGCGACGCCGCCGGCCAGAAGGCGGCCCTGCGCGCCTTCGGCGGCGACCAGAACTTCGTCTCCCAGACCTACGTCGCGGTGGAGCCCTCGGGGCTCGACCCGTGCGACCTGCGCGTGCAGCAAGGGGACGCGGCCGTCCGCGAGCTCGTCGCCCGCCGCCAGCCGCTCTACCGCTTCGTGCTGGGCAACGTGCTCTCCCGCTACGACCTCGACCGGGCCGACGGCCGGGTGGACGCGCTGCGCGAGGCGGCCGGGCTGGTCTCCAGCATCAGGGACAAGTCCAAGGTCGAGGCGTTCACCCGCGAGCTCGCCTCGATGATCGGCGTGGACGTGGACGACGCGCGGGCCGAGGTCCGGCGGGCCGCGGCGCGCGCCGCCGGCGGCGACCGCGACCGGGGTGCCCGCCGCGGCGACCGTGGTGCCGACCGGGGCACGGACCGCGGCAGGGAGGAGGGCGGGCGTGGCGGCGCCCCCGCCGCGCGCCCCCGCCAGGAGCTCCCCGACCTGCGCGACCCCCGCTTCTCCATCGAGCGGGAGACCCTCAAGCTCGTCCTGCAGCACCCCGAGGCGGCGGCGCGCGCCGTCGGCCCGGTCCTGCCCGACGACTTCAGCCACCCGACGTACCGCCACGTGTGGGAGGCGGTCGTCGCCGGCGGGGGGCCGGCTCGCGGGGCGGGGGACCCCGGCTGGGCGGCCCGCGTGCGGGGGGCGGTCGAGAACCCCCTGGTCTCCTCCGCGATCAGCGAGCTGGGGGTGGAGCCCGTCCGGTCGATGGGCGAGCCGGGGGAGTCCTACGTCAACGCCCACGTCCATCGGCTGCGCGAGCTGACCGCGATGCGTCGCATCGCCGACCTGAAGTCGCGGCTGCAGCGGACCAACCCGGTCGACCAGGCGGTCGAGTACAACCGGATGTTCGGCGAGCTGGTCGCCCTGGAGCAGCACCGGCGCGACCTGCGCGAGAAGGCCGTGGGAGCCTGAGCGCGTGAGGCTTCCCGCGATCCGGTTCCGTCGTCCCCGCCCGCCCGCCCACCTGGTCGTGGCCCCGGGGGAGCGGGCGCTGGCCTGGAGCGGCGCCTCCGACGGGCGGGTGGCCGCCGGTTCGCGCGAGGCCTTCTACGTCGCCGGCCCCGACGCCGACGTCCTGAGGCTTCCGTGGGAGCAGGTCGAGGCCGCCGACTGGGACGGCGACGCCGAGACGCTGCGGGTCGTCGAGGTCGGTGCCTGGGGCGAGCCCCGCCGGGCCCACGAGCTGGTCCTGGACGAGCCGCGCCCGCTGGTCGAGCTCGTGCGCGAGCGGGTGACGGCCAGCGTGGTGCTGCAGCGCCACGTGCCGGTCGCGGGGCGCCGGGGGGTGCGGGTGATCGCCCGGAGGGCCCCGGGCGGGTCGGCCCTGCACTGGGTCTACGAGTTCGACGAGGGGGTCGACCCCGAGTCTCCCGAGGTCCGGTCCGCGGCGGCGGCCGCGCTCGCCCAGCTGCAGGCCGAGGTGGGCCTCGACTAGGCGCAGGGGTGGATTCGCCCGCCCGGAGTCTCCTTGCTAGTCTTCTCTGGCGCCGCTCGCGAGAGCGGCCGATCCCCTGTAGCTCAACTGGCAGAGCATTCGGCTGTTAACCGGAGGGTTGTTGGTTCGAGTCCAACCGGGGGAGCCGGAGAAGGGCCCCCGACCTGCCCAGCAGGTCGGGGGCCCTTCGTCTTGTCCCGGGGTCGTCCCCACGGGCCGTGTCGTTTGCCTTGACCGGGCAGCGCGGGGCAGTGTGTTGCCCGATCGCCGGCGGACATGAGGTCTGCGGCGTCGAGGGAGGCAACATGCTCGGGCAGCGCACGGCACGACGAGTCTGGGTGGCCTCCGTGGCCCTCGCCCTGGGGCTGCCCGCGGGGGCGGCCGCGGCGCAGGGCGACGACGCCCCCGGCACCGGTGGGGCACGGGCCGACGCGACCTGGGCCGTGCCGGCCCCCCCGACGCAGCTCGTGGTCGACACCGAGGGTGCGGCGCCCGTGGTGAGCAAGGACGACTACCTGGACGCGACGCTCCAGCTGGCCGGGACGTCGTACGACGTGGAGATCAAGGGGCGCGGCAACTCGACGTGGAAGTGGCCGAAGAAGCCCTACAAGGTGAAGTTCTCCGAGCCCGCCGGCCTGCTCGGGATGCCCGCCCACGACGAGTGGGTGCTCCTGGCCAACTACGCGGACCGCAGTGCGCTGCGCAACCACCTCGCCTTCCAGCTCGGCCGCCGCACGCGCCTGCCCTGGACCCCCGACACGCGGTTCGTCGACGTGGTCCTCAACGGGGAGCCCGCGGGCCTGTACCTCCTCACCGAGCAGGTGGAGCAGGGCGTCGGCCGGGTCGAGCTGCCCGAGGGCGGCTACCTCCTCGAGGTCGACCAGCGGTTCCGGGCGAGCGGTGACCCCGGCTTCCGCACCCGGCGGCGGACCCCCATCTCGTTCAAGGACCCCGACGAGCTCGAGCGCAAGCAGCGCCGGCAGGTCAAGAAGGCGATGAACGAGTTCGAGGACGTGCTCTACGGCCCGGAGTTCGCCGACCCCGTCCGTGGCTACGCCCCGCGCGTCGACGTGGTCTCGTTCGTCGACTGGTACGTCCTGGCGGAGCTCTTCCACAACCAGGACTCCAACTTCTACTCCAGCGTCAACGTGACCTGGACCCCGGGCGGGCTCGTCGCCATGGGCCCGCCGTGGGACTACGACCAGAGCGCCGGCACCCGGTGGGAGGGCGCCATCCCGCCCCAGGGCTGGCACACCCGTCTCGGACGGCACTGGATCGCCCGGATGATGGAGGACCCGGCCTTCTCCCGCCAGGTCAAGGAGCGATTCCTCGAGCTGCGGCCGCTGGTCGACGAGATGGTGGCCCAGGTGCCCGCCGCGGCCCGCGTCGTGCAGCCCGCCGCCGAGGCCGACTGGGCGCGGTGGCACACGACGGGCGCCGCCCGGCCGGGCGCCGTCCACGCCGACTCCTTCGCCGGCGAGGTCGAGTTCCTCCGCCGCTGGCTGGCGGAGCGGATCGAGTGGGTGGTCGCGCCCGAGGTCGCCTTCGACCGCGCCAGCGGGCCGGTGCCCGAGGTCGCGCAGGTGGTCGACGTGCCGGTCCGCCTGCTCGCCGGGTCCGGGCCCGCCACGGTGGAGTACGCCGTCGCGGGCGGGTCAGCCACCGCCGGCCAGGACTACGAGGTCACTGCGGGGACGCTGGAGTTCGCAGCCGGGGAGACGGTCCGGACGTTCCCCGTGCGGATCCTCGACGACGACCTGCCCGAGGGGCAGGAGAAGCTCCACCTGGCCCTGCGCGCCTCCACCGGCGCCCGGCTCGGGGACCCCGAGCGCCTCACCCTCCTCCTGGGTGCCAGCGACCAGCGGCCCGACGCGCAGGTGCGGTCCGGCGGCGGGCGGTACGCCGGCGTCGGCGTCCACGACGCCGCCGGGCGCGGGCAGACGGTCCGCCTGCGGGTCGCTCGCGGGGGCAGCCGCTCCCTCGCGGTCCGCGTGGCCAACGCCCACGACGTCCCCGGCACCTACCGGCTGCAGGGCCGGGTCGAGGGGCGCGGGGTCGCCGTGCGCTGGCTGCGCGGCGGGGACGACGTGACGAAGAAGGTGCGCTCCACCCGAGGGCTGAAGGTTCGCGTGCGCGCGGGCGGGGCGACCCGCCTCCGGGCCGTGGTGCGCGTCCGCCCCGGAGCCCGTGCCGGGCGGAGCGCGACGGTCCTGCTCAGCGCGGTCTGGCGGGGCCGGCCGGTCGCGGTCGACACCGTCCGGGCCAAGGTACGGGTCGGTCGCTGACGCGGGCAGTAGGGTCTGCCCGACGACCGCACCACGAGGGGAGAGACGATGGACGGCCTGGCCGCCTTGGGGTTCCTGGCGATCTTCTTCCTGGGCCCGCCGTTCCTGGTCGGGCTCGCCGTGGGCTGGGCCGCCCGCGGCCGCAAGGAGAAGGCGTCGACCCAGCTCGCGCTGCACGAGGCGCACCGTCTCGACGGGCTCGTGGAGCAGATCCGGCACGACGCCTACGAGCACATGACGCTGGACTCGAGGCTCGCGCCGATCATCGTCGACACGATCCGCAGCAGCGACCTGGAGCGCCAGCGCCGGGTCGCGCGGTCCAAGGCCGTGCCGCCGCCGTACGGCGCCGACGCCTACCGCGAGACCCCCTACGGCCAGACTCCCCACGGTCAGACCCCGTACGGCCAGACCCCGTACGGCCAGACCCCGTACGGCCAGGCCCCCTACAGCCAGGCCCCTCCCGGCGGTCCCGGTCCCGGTCCCGGTCCCGGTCCCGGTCCCGGTCCCGGTGCCGAGTCGCCGGACCCGCGGCCGGAGCCCGGCGCCCCGCGGCCCGCCCCGCCGTACCCGCCCGCGGACGGGGAGCGGTGACCGCGGCAGCACCCGCGGCCGGCCCGACGACCGCGGTGGTCCGGACCGAGGGCCTGACCAAGCACTACGGTGCCGTCCGGGCGCTGGAGCAGCTGAGCGTGGAGATCGGCACGGGGGTCACCGGCCTCGTCGGAGCCAACGGCGCCGGCAAGTCGACGCTGATCAAGCTGCTGCTCGGCCTGGTCGCGCCCACCGCGGGGCGCGCCGAGGTGCTGGGGCACGACGTGGTCACCGCGGGGCGCGAGGTCCGCGCCGCCGTCGGCTACCTTCCCGAGCACGACTGCCTCCCGCCCGACGTGAGCGCCAGCGATTTCGTGGTCCACCTGGCGATGATGTCGGGGCTCCCGCGGGTCTCGGCCCGCGAGCGGGCCGCCGAGGTGCTCCGCCACGTCGGGCTGGCCGAGGAGCGCTACCGCCCGATGGGCACCTACTCCACCGGCATGAAGCAGAAGGCCAAGCTGGCCCAGGCTCTGGTGCACGACCCCCGCCTCGTCCTGCTGGACGAGCCGACCAACGGTCTGGACCCCGCGGCCCGGGACGAGATGCTCGGCCTGGTGGAGCGGATCGGCCGGGACTTCGGCATCGCCGTGCTGGTCACCTCCCACCTGCTCGGCGAGCTCGAGCGGGTCAGCGACCACGTCGTGGTGCTGGACGGCGGACGGCTGCTGCGCGCCTCGCGGACCGACGACTTCCTGGACGCCACCGGCGCCCTGCTCGTGGAGGTGCTCGGCGAGGACGCCCAGCGCCGCATGGGGGAGGCCCTGGCCTCCCACGGCCTGGTGGTGCGCCCGCGACGCCAGCTGCTCGCCATCGACGCCGCCCACGGCCGCCCCGACCTGCACGACCTCGTCCGCGACGTCGCCTGCGACCTCGGGGTGGGGCTGGTCCGGGTGCAGGCCGACCACCACCGCATCGAGGACGTCTTCGGGACCAGGGGGGCCGCGTCGTGACCGCCTCGGGGACGCCGTCGCGCGGCGTCATCCACGACCTCGGCTACCGCCCCTACCAGGGCCCCCGGCTGGGCGAGGGCGCGATCGCCCGGGCCCTGGTGGTCACCGGGCTGCGCAACGCCTTCGGCCTGGGCCGTTCCGGCAAGTCCAAGGTGCTGCCGTTCGTGCTGCTGGCCTTCAACCTGCTCCCGGCGGTGGTCGTCGCGGGGATCCTGGTCTTCGTGGGGCTCGAGGAGCTGCCGATCGGCTACGCGCGCTACGCCTCCACGACGCAGGTGCTGCTCGGCATCTTCGTCGCCGCGCAGGCGCCCGTCCTCTTCTCCCGGGACCTGCGCCACGGCAGCATCACGCTCTACCTGGCCCGGCCGCTGCGGGCCGGGACCTACGCCCTGGCCCGGGCCGGGTCGCTGCTCCTGGCCACCCTGGTCTTCCTGCTCTCCCCGGTGCTGATCCTCTACGTCGTGGCCCTGCTCGGGGAGCTCGACGTCGTGGAGCAGACCAAGGACGCCGCCCTCGCGGTCGTCCTCGCCCTGCTGCTGGCGCTCTCCCTCACGGGCGTGGCCGGGCTGATCGCGGCCTGCTCCACGCGGCGCGGCTTCGCCGTGGTCGGCACGATCGCCGTCCTGCTGGTCGGCAACGGCCTCGTGAGCGCCGTCCAAAGCGTGGCCTCCTTCGAGGGTGCCGACGGCGTCGGTGAGGTCGCCGGGCTGTTCACGCCCTACTCGCTCTACCGCGGGCTCCTCGACGCCTGGGTGGAGGGCGGCGGGGTCACCCCGCCGAGCGGCGTGGGCATGGAGGTCGCCTACGTGCTGGTCCTCGTCGGTCTCTCCGCCGCCTGCCTGGCCGGTCTCGTCGTGCGGTACCGCAGGGTGGCGGGCCGATGAGCACCCTGGTCCTCGACGGCGTCTCCCGGTGGTTCGGCAACGTCGTGGCCGTCAACGGCGTCAGCATGTCGATCGGCCCGGGGATCACCGGGCTGCTGGGGCCCAACGGAGCCGGGAAGACGACGCTGATCGCCCTCATGTCCGGCTTCCTCTCCCCGTCGGCGGGCACGGCGACCCTCGACGGCGCGCCGCTGTGGCGCAACACCGACGTCTACCGGACCCTGGGGCTGGTGCCCGAGCGGGAGCTGGGCTTCGGCTACCTGACGGGGCGACAGCTGGTCCGGGCCAGCGCCGAGCTCCACGGCCTCGCCGACCCCGGTGCGGCCGCCGAGCGCGCGCTCGAGGTGGTGGAGATGACGGAGCCGGCGGCCAGGCGCATCGACACCTACTCCAAGGGGATGCGGCAGCGGGTCAAGCTCGCCTCGGCCCTGGTGCACGACCCCGCCGTCCTGCTCCTGGACGAGCCGTTCAACGGGGTGGACCCGCGCCAGCGGATGCACCTCATGGACCTGCTGCGCCGGATGGGGGCCGAGGGGCGGACCGTGCTCTTCAGCTCCCACATCCTCGAGGAGGTGGAGCAGGTGGCCCGCCAGATCGAGGTCGTGGTCTCCGGCCGGCACGCCGCGTCGGGGGACTTCGGCCAGATCCGGCGGCTCATGACCGACCGTCCCGTCCAGTACGTCGTGGTGAGCGACGCCGACCGCCGGCTCGCCGCCGCGCTGGTCGCGGAGGAGTCCGTGGTCGGGGTCGCCCTGCGGGCCCGCGGCGGCCTGGACGTCTCGGTCGCCGACTTCGGCACCTTCGCCGTGCGGCTGCCCCGGCTCGCCCGCGAGCACGAGGTGCGGATCCGCGAGCTGGTGCCGACCGACGACTCGCTCGAGAGCGTCTTCGCCTACCTCGTCGGAGGCCGCCCGTGAACCCCACGCTCGTCCGCCTGGCCTCCCACGCGCTGCTCGGCCGCCGGCGTGGACTCGTGCTGCTCGCGGTGCCCGTGGTGCTGGTCCTGCTGTCGGTGATGATGCGGCTGCTGACCAGCGAGGGCGTCGGGCAGGAGGCGGTGCTCAACCTCGGCTACACCCTCGCCCTGCCGCTGGTCGCCCTGCTGGCGGCGTCGGCCGTCCTCGGCCCTGAGGTGGACGACGGCTCGATCGTCCACCTCCTGGCGAAGCCGGTGAACCGGCACGTCGTGGCGTTCAGCAAGTTCGTGGTCGCGTGGACCGCCGCGCTGGTGCTCGGGGCGCTCCCGCTGACCCTGTGCTCCTTCGTCATGGATGCCTCCGACCCGGAGCAGGCGCTTGCCTGGGGGGTGGGCGGCGCGGTGGCGGCGACGGCGTACACGGGCCTCTTCATGGCCCTGGCGGCGCTCACCCGGCACGCGGTGGTCGTCGGACTGCTGGTCGTCCTGCTCTGGGAGGGCCTGCTCGGCAACCTCTTCACGGGCGTCCGGTGGGTCTCGCTGGGAACCTGGGGGCGGGACGTGGCCCATGCGCTGGACGAGGCCCTCTACGACCCCGGCGTCGGGCTGGGGTACGCCCTCGGGGCGGCCGCGGTCCTCGCGACGGGGGCGGTGTGGCTGGCCGGCGACCGGCTGCGCTCCTTCACGCTCCGCGGCGACGAGTGAGGGGAGCCGGGAGCGACCGGTTCGAACACATGTTCTAATGGCTCCATGGCGCGCGGCGGGTACGGGACGGGCAGCGGCATCCCGCTGCGCGACCGGGTGCGGGCCGGGAGCGGCCCGACCCCCGAGCTCGCTTCGGCTCCCGCCGCCGTGGCCGGGACGGACACGTCGGCCCACCCCTCCGCGCCGCAGTCCCCGGCCCGTCACTGCTGGGTGACCGTCCCGATCGACGGGCCACAGGCGCGCCCCGGCCTGCTGCTCGAGTGGCGACAGGTCGAGCGTGGCCGCTGGGAGGGCAGGGTGGTGTACGCCGCGGAGCTGCGGCCCGGCCGCTGGTCGCTGGTGGAGGAGTGGGTGCCGGCCGAGCTGCTGGCGCCGCCGTGACCTGGCTCAGGTGCCCGACCCCGTGCGGCGCTCGTCCTCCACCACGTGCAGGCGGGTCGGCACGTGGTGGCCGAACGGGAGCGGCCCGTGGTGGCCTAGCGCGGCGACCACGCTCGGCAGGAGGGCCTTGGCGGTCCTCCGGTAGCCGGCCTCGGAGGGGTGGAAACGGTCGATCGCGAACATCGCGTCCGGCTGGGCGAGGAAGAACGGACCGACCACGTCGGACAGCGAGACCGCCCAGGCACCCGAGGAGAGCGCCACCTCGCGCTGCGCGTGGGCCAGCTGTCGGGAGGCGAGGCTGCCCAGGCTCCGCAGCGGTTGGGGCACCGCCCGCAGGGTGCCGAGGTCGGGGCAGGTCCCGACCACGACCCCGGCGCCGAGGCCGTGCAGTGCCTCGATCGCCTCGCCGAGCTGTGCCCGCGACGTCGCCACCCGGACCCGGTGGGTCACGTCGTTGCCGCCGACCACCACGACGGCCACGTCGGGGCGGTAGCCCGGGGGCAGGTCCGCCAGCTGGGCACGCAGCATCGAGGTCTCGGCGCCGACGCGCGCCGCCGTGTGGAGGCGCACCGTGCGTCGGGTGCGCCGGGCGAGTCGGCGCGCCAGCTGCCCGCCCAGCGTGTGCTGCGGGTCCTCCGCACCCAGGCCGGCGGCGATCGAGTCGCCGAGCAGGAGCAGGTCGACGGGGTCGCCGTACTTCCTCTTGTAGACGCCGTCCGAGCGCGGCGCCTCCTCGCCGAGGGGCTTGCCGATCACGGTGCGGGCCGACCGCGCCTGGGCGCGCAGCAGCTCGCGGAAGGTCACCGCCGTCCCGCCGAGCAGCGCGAGGGCGCAGCCGAGGGGCACGCCCGCACGGCGCAGTCGGGAGGGCCCCTGGTCTGGTCCGGGAGGCATGGTCACCACCTCAGCCGCTCCCCGTGACCGGGCCGTGACGGGCCCGCGACTGGCACGTGACGGGCCGGTGGCCGCCCGGTGTCGCGCCGGGGCCCGTCGGGCCACGGGCGGCCGACGGACCCGGGGCTTGGTCCGCCGGTGGTCGAGCGTTCACCGTGCGCTCACCCGGTGCCCCGGCCCGGGTCCTACGGTCGGCGGGTGAGCGCACGGTGGATCGGTGGGACCGGTGGGACCGGGGGGACCGCGGGCAGGACGCCCGGGGCGCGAGGACACCTGGCCCGCGGCGTGCTCGGCTACGCGCTGGTCGCGGTCGCCGGACTGGTCGTCTCGGTGGTGCCCGGGTCGAGCTGGGTGGCGACGTCGGGTCCGCTCGAGGTGCTCCGAGGGACGACGGCGGGCCGGATGCTCGGCGTCGCCGTCGCGGTCCTGGGCCTGGCGCTGGCCTCGACCGCCTGGCTGGCGCTGGTGCGGACCTGTCGCGACCGGGGGCCGGACCCGGGCGTGCGCCTGCTTGCCGTGCGCCAAGCCACGGTGCTGTGGACGCTGCCGCTCCTGCTGGCCCCGCCCATGTTCTCCCGGGACGGGTGGAGCTACGCCGCCCAGGGGGTGATGACCCGGCTCGGCGTCTCGCCCTACGTGTGGACCCCCTCGATCCTCGACGGGCCGGTCGTCGAGGCGGTCGACCCCCGCTGGATGACCACCCTCACCCCTTACGGGCCCGTGCCCCTGGTGTGGGGGTCGTGGGTGGCGGGGTGGACCCACGAGCCGTGGGCGCTGGTCGTCGGCCACCGACTGCTCGCCCTGCTGGGCGTCCTGCTCCTCGCGTGGGCGGTCCCCCGGATGGCGCGCTGGGCGGACCGGGACCCCGCGCTCGTCTCCGCGCTGGTGCTGCCGAGTCCCTTGATGCTGGCCCACGGTGTCGCGGGCTGCACAACGACGTCCTCATGGTCGCCGTGGCGTGCGTCGCCCTCGTGGTCGCGGTGGAGCGGCGGAGCTGGGTGCTGGGAGCGGTGCTCGTCGGCGTCGCGGCCGCGGTCAAGCTCCCCGCCGCGCTGGTGGGACTCGGCGTGGCCCTGGCGACCGTGCGGCGCCACGCGACGACCACCGCCCTGCTCCGCCGGCTCGCCGGGGTCGCGGCCGTGGCCGTCGGCACGCTCGTCGGGCTGGGGGCGCTGGCCGGTCTCGGGGTGGGCTGGCTGCACGCCCTCGGGGTGCCCGGCACGGTCCGGACGCCGCTCTCCCTGCCCACCCAGCTCGGCCGGCTCGGCAACCTCCTGGGTGGTCTGGTCCTGCCGGGGGACGACCTCGACCTGGTACCGGTGGTGCGTGCGGCGGCGACGGTGGCGGCCCTGGGCGAGCCCGGATGGCTGGCCCTGCGCACCCCGCGCGGTGTCCCGGCCGAGGCGACCCGCGCGGTGGCCTGGGCGGTGCTGTGGCTGGTGGTGCTCTCGCCGGTGGTCCACCACTGGTACGTGCTCTGGTTCCTCCCGCTGCTCGCCGCCACCGCCCTCGGCCGGCGCGGCGACTCCGCCCTGTTGCACGTGGGGTGGCTCGGGGGACTGGTGGCGCCCTTGGACTCCTCGTTGGCGGGGGCCGGCTCGGTGATCGCGGTCGCGGTCGCGCTCGTGGCCGTGGGGTCGGTGCTGCAGGTCCTCCAGGTCCGGCGGGACGACGACCGCGTCAGGCGGTCCGCGAGGGTGCGACCCCGGCCAGCCCCGCGTGCAGGTCGAGCATCGAGAGCACGCTCCGGGACCAGCTGAACTGCTCGGCGCGTCGTCGCGCGGCCCGCCGCCGCGCGGCGACCGGACGGTCCAGGACCCGCAGCACGGCGTCGCCGAGGAGCACCGGGTCCGCGGGTGCCCAGGCGCCTGAGGCCCCGTCGACGAGCTCGCGGGCCCCGCCCTCCGCGGCGGTCACCACCGGGGTGCCGGAGGCGAGCGCCTCCAGCACGGCCAGCCCGAAGGTCTCGCCCGGGCAGACCGACAGCGCCACGTCGGCGGCGGCCAGCGCCCGGCTGAGCGCACCACGGCCGGCCAGGTGACCGTGGAAGGTGACGGGTGCGCCCGCCGCCATCGCCTCCAACCGGCGGCGCCAGGGGCCGTCGCCGTAGACGTCGAGGAGCACGGGGACGCCGCGCCGGTGCAGCGCGAGGGCGGTGGCGACGGCGAGGTCGGGGGACTTCTCGCGGCTCAGCCGTCCGGCGTGGACGAGCCGGACGGGTTCCCCGGGGCCTTCGCCCCCGGGCGTGGCCGGCGGCCGGAACGTGTCGAGGTCGACGCCCAGCGGGACCCGGTGCACGGGGGTGCCGGCAGCGCGCGCGGGAGCGTCGAACTCGGCCGCGGCGAAGCGCGAGGTGACCACGACGCCGTCGAAGCGTCGTACCAGGGCTCGGTTGAGCGTCGCGGTGGAGGCGCCGAAGGAGAAGGGCCACCCGGTGCGGAGCCCGAGCATGGCGTCGAGCCGCTCGTGCGAGAGCAGCAGGGCGGGGACTCCGTGCTGGCGGGCCCACGCGGCGACGGGCAGCATCGTGGACTTGTCGGAGACCTCCAGGGAGGTGGGCGCGAACTCCTGCAGCACCTCCACCACCCGCCGGGGCTCGACGATGACCCGGTAGCCACCGCCCACCCGGGGTCCCCGCAGCTGGACGACGGTGCCGGCCTCGGTCTCGTACCGCCGGTCGCGGTGGCCGGGGACGACCAGCAGCCGGGCGGCGCCCGAGCGGACGTAGCCCGTCCCGAGCGCGCGGAGCGCCGTCTTCATCCCTCCCGAGGAGGGACCGACGAAGTTGGCGAGCTGGGCGATCCTCACCTCAGGCGGCGACCGGCAGGGCCGTGCCCAGCAGGGTCGCGTAGTGGCGGTCGACGAGCTCGTCGACCACGCTGGCCCAGCTGCGTCGCCGCACGTCGGCCAGGGCGGCCGACGCCAGCTCCGCCCTCAGCTCGGGGTCGCGGACCAGGGTCTCGACCGTGCGGCGCAGCGACGCGGGGTCGCGAGGGTCGTGGAGCAGCCCGGTGCGACCGTGGTCGACGAGGTCGAGGGGGCCTCCCGCCGCCGGGGCGACCACAGGGACCCCGCTCGCCTGGGCCTCCTGGACGGTCTGGCAGAACGTCTCGGCCTCGCCGGTGTGGACGAAGACGTCGAGGGAGGCGAAGGCCTTCGCCAGGCCGGTGCCCGACAGCATCCCGGTGAACCGCGCCTGCGGCAGCCGGCGGCGCAGCGACTCCTTCGCCGGCCCGTCACCCACCACCAGCATCCGGGTGCCAGGTAGGTCGGCCAGCTCGGCCAGCCGACCCACCTGCTTCTCGGCGGCCAGCCGGCCCACGTAGCCGACGACGACCGGGCCGCGGCCGTGGGAGGTCCAGCGTTCGTGCAGCTCGGCGTCGCGCTGCTCCGGGCCGAAGAGGTCGAGGGAGACGCCGCGCCGCCACAGGTGCAGGTCCGGCACGCCGAGCCGCTCGAGCTGGGTGCGGGAGGCCGAGGAGGGCACGAGCGTGCGGTCCGCCCGCCGGTGCAGCCGACCCACCCAGCGCTCGATCGCCGCCTCGGCCCGCAGCCCGTAGCGGCGCGAGAAGCCGGCGACGTCGGTCTGGTAGACGGCCAGCGTGGGCACCCCGAGCCGCTCGGCGGCCCGCAGCCCGACCGCCCCGAGCGCGATGGGGGAGGCGAGGTGCACCAGGTCGGGGCGGAAGCGGGTCAGCGCGCGCTCCACCGCGGGGTCCGGGAGGCCGACCGGGAAGGTGCGGTAGCCCGGGAGCGCCACGGAGCGGACCCGCACGACCTCCACCGAGCGGTAGCGGGCCAGTCCGGGAGCCGGAGCGACGACGAGGACCTCGTGCCCGCGCTCGAGGAGCCGGTCCACGGTGTGGCGCACGGTGTTCGTGACGCCGTTGACCTGGGGGAAGAAGGACTCGGTGACGATGGCGACTCGCATGGCCCCGACGCTCCTCGCGCGCGGTGAACGACCCGTGTCACGGCGCCGGAGGTCGGGTGAACCGTGCGCGGACCTTCAGCGCCGGTACGCTCCGGCGCCATGGCCCGTCCCGAAGCCCCGTCCCTCCCCGTCGCGCCGGCCGCGGGCTTCGCCGCGGTCTCGGCGGTCCACCTCGTGGCCCAGGCGGTAGGGCAGGAGCAGCTCGCCGACGTCACCAAGACCCTCCTCGTGCCGGCTCTGGCGGTCGTGCTCCTGGTCGGTCTGGGCCGCGCCGGGCGGCCCGCGTGGGCACCGCTCGCCCTCCTCGCGCTCCTCTTCTCCTGGCTCGGTGACGTGGCGCTGCTCGGGTCTGGCGGCTGGTTCCTCGTCGGCGTGGGGCTCTTCGGCGTCGCGCAGGTCGCCTACGCCCTGACCTTCCGTCGCGCGGGCGACGCCTCCCGGACGGCCGGACGACCCGCCCTCGCGGCGCCGTACGTCGTGTGGTGGGCGGGGCTGCTGCTCTTCTTCCTCGTCGACCGCGGCGCGGACCTGTTCGTCGCCGCTGTGGCGGGGTACGGCGTCGCGCTCGCTTCGATGGCGTGGCTGGACCACCGCGTCGGACGCGGCGCCGCGACCGGGGCCGCCCTCTTCGTGCTCTCCGACTCCCTGATCGGGCTCGGCGGCGCCGGCCTGGAGCTCCCGGCGCACGGGTTCTGGGTGATGCTCACCTACTTGGCGGCACAGTGGCTGATCGTGCGGGGACTGCTCCTCGCCGCCGGGAGGGATGTCAGTCGCCCCATCCCATCAGGAAGACCTCGAACGGCGCCGCGAACGTGACCCCGAGGGACTGCCCGGCGGGCCTCGCCATCCCCTCGAGGAACTCCCGGGCGTCCCAGTCCTCCCAGCCGAGGCCGTCGATGTAGGCCCGGTGCGCCTCGAGCGAGGCGACACCGGCGTCGAAGGTCTCCGTGGTGTCGACCGCGTGCTCCGCCGCGGGCGAGCCGAAGGCCCACACTTCGCGCACGCCGCCCCAGGGCTGCAGGCCCTCGGCGACCTGCTCGGGGAAGACCCAGCGGTTGCCGGCGTCGCGCACGGCGTCGACGACGGCCCGGCCCGTGGCGACGTGGTCGGCCTGGTTCAGGTTGCGGCCGCCCCAGGTGTCGCGGAAGTTGCCGGTGACCACGATCTCCGGCTGGTGCCGGCGGACGACGGCCGCGATCGCGCGTCGCAGCGGCACGCCGTACTCCAGCACCCCGTCGGGCAGGCCGAGGAACTCCACCTGCTCGACGCCGACCAGGCGGGCCGACTCCACCTGCTCGGCCTCCCGCACCGCGCGGCAGTCCTCGGGCGGCAGGCCGTCGATGCCCGCCTCGCCGCTGGTCACCATGCAGTAGACGACGTCCTTGCCCTGGCCGGTCCAGCGCGCCACCGCGGCGGCAGCGCCGAACTCCATGTCGTCGGGGTGCGCGACCACGCACAGCATCCGGTCCCAGTCCTCGCGCAGGGGACTCGTCTCTCGTCGCTCCATCTCCCGAGGATAGGCTCGGCGCCGCACGAGGGGCGGTAGCTCAGCCGGTCAGAGCAGAGGACTCATAATCCTTGGGTCGTGGGTTCGAGCCCCACCCGCCCTACGCCGCGGGCAGACGAACGGCCGGCCGGGCCCGTGCCCGACCGGCCGTCCGTGGCTGGTGTGCTCAGCTGCCGGGCGCCTGGTCCTTGACCTTCTGCGCCGACGTCTGGCCCTCCTCCTTCACGTGGGCGACCGACTCCTGGGCGGTCGCCTTCACCTCTTCGGCCGCCTGCTGGGCCGTCTCCTTGAGGTTCTGGCCGACCTCCTGGCCCACCGCCTTGGCATGCTCGAGCAGCGGCTGCCCGTGCTCCTTGGCCGCCTCGGTGGCCTGCCGCGCGAGCCGGGTCTCCTTCTCGCTGGCGGGCAGGAGCGCGGAGATGACCATGCCGGCGCCGAAGGCGGCCAGGCCGGCCGCCAGCGGGTTGCCCGTGGTCGTCGACTGCACGGTGCCGACGGTGCTGTGGGCGGTCCCGGCGAGGGACTCCCGCGCGCTGTCGACGGAGCCGCTCATGCGGTCGGTGACCGACGGGCCGCTGCTGCTGCCCGAGCCGGAGCCGGGGAGCGAGGGCGCGGCGCCCATGACCTTGTCGCGGAACGAGCCGAGCCGCCCCTTGACGGCCTGGGTGCGGCGCTCCACGACGCGCTGCGGGCTGACCTTGTCCCCGAGCTCGTCCAGGTCGCGCGAGAGCGCCATCCTGGTCCGCTCGATCTCGGCCTCCTTGGTGCTCAGCTCTTCTGTTCCTTCGCCCATTGGACGTCCTCCTTCAGGCTCGCCTGCGTGTTGGGCAGGTCCGGGTTGGCTTCCTTGATCTCCTGCTTCCCGCGCAGGGCCAGCACGGCGGCGACCGCGGCCCAGAGCAGGCCGACGATCAGGGCGGCCAGCTCCGCGGGCATCCAGTTGTCGAGCAGGTGGGTCAGCGCGAGGGAGAGGAAGATCAGGGTGAGGAGACCGGCCACGCCGGCCCCTCCGAACATCCCCGCTCCCTTGCCGAGCTTGCTGACCTCCTGCTTCATCTCCGTGCGCGCGAGGTCCATCTCCTGGCGGACCAGGGTGCTGAGGTCCCTGCTCACGTCGCCGATGATGTCGCCCAAGGACCGGGTCCCGTCCGTGGTCCCCGTCGCGGCGCTGCTGCCCGTGGGCGGCGGCGTGGGCGTGGCGGGCGGCAGGTCGGGGTGCGTCATGGCCGCGCCCCCGGACCGCCGAGGCCGGTGCCGGTCACCGGTCCCGGCGGGGTGGCCGGCGGGGGCGTGGGCGGCAGGCCGAGGCCGGACTCCGCGTCGGGAGGCGTCGCCACGCCCGGCGAGCCGTACGTCGGCGTACCGGTCGCCCCGGTCGTCGGGTACGCCGTGCCCGGCACGTCGGCCGGCACGCCGCTGGAGTAGCCCGTCTCCGGCACACCGGCCCGGTGGGTGCCCGTGGCCTGGTAGCCGGTGGACCCGGCCGACTCCGCGTCCTTGGCCGCCTTCGCGCCGCGCGCCACCCGGCCCGCGACCACGCCGGCCGCCAGGGCGCCGAGCAGGAAGGTGCCGGGCTTGCGCCGGGCGAAGCCGCGCACGTCCTCGAGCAGGTCCTGGGGATCGCGGTCCTGCAGCCGGGACGAGATGTCCCGGGCGCGCTGGGCGACCTCCTGGGCGAGGTCGGCGGCCATGCCGCTTCCCTGCTCGGCCATCGAGCCGAGGTCGTCGCCGAACGTGCGGAGCGTCTCCGCCAGCCGGTCCTTCTGGACGCGCGACTGGTCGTCCACCTGCGTGGTGGCCTCGGAGAGCAGCGTGCTGAACTGGTTCTTGGCCTCGGCGGCCACGTGGCCGGCCTCGTCCTTGGCGGTGCCGGCGACCTGCTTGCCCTGCTCGCCGGCGGTGCCGGCGACCTGCTGTGCCTGTTCCTTGAGCCCGGAGTCGGTGGAGCCCTCCGCTCCCGTGCGGGAGGTCTCCTCGTGGCCCGGACTGTCGAAGCCCGGGGTCCCGGGGAACTGTCCTGTCGTCATGCTGCCTCCTTGGTGGGGGGCCACGTCCGTACCCACCTCCGGAGACCTCACGCACGTCCTGTCCGGCCCGCGCGCGTCAGGACTCCCCGGCCACCTGGAAACCGTCCTCGTCGGGCTCGAGCAGCAGGGTGACGGTGTCGGTGGTCCGGCCGCCGGCCGCCAGGTCGTAGCGGACCCGGTAGGTCACGGTGCTGCGCTCCGGGTCGGCGGTGACGTCCAGCAGCGTGACGTCGCTGATCGTGCTCCAGAACCCGCTGTAGCTGTCGAAGCCGCCGCTGCGCCTCTGGAACGCCGGCGTCAGCTGCTGCCACGTGGCCTGCGGGTCCGTGGTGACGGTGTCCAGGTAGCCGCTCACGAAGGCCTCCATCGCGGCGGCGTCGGGGACCGACGGGCTCGGGGAGGGGGTGGACGAGGGGGTGGGCGAGGGGGTGGACGAGGGGCTCTGGGTCGGCGTCGGGTCGGCGGGGGCGCTGGACGACCCGGAGCCGGCCGAGGGGGAGCCGCCCGACTCCGTGCCGGGCGAGTCCCGCCCGTCCCGCAGCCCGAGCCAGAACCCGCCGGCGACCATGGCCAGCACCAGGGCTCCGGCGAGCGCCCAGAGGAGGGGGGCGCTGGTCGACGCCGGCGCCTGGGCCGAGGCCCCGCCCGCCGTGCCGCCCGCCGTGCCGCCCGTGCCGTCCGCCGTGCCGCCCGACGAGGACGCGGCGGGGGTCGGCCCCCCGGCCACCGGCGGGAACGCCGAGGTCCGCTCGGTGGGCAGGACCGCGGTGGGCGTCCCGGCCGGCCCCTCCGGGTGGGCGGGCGGAGCGGGCGCGACCTCGCGGGACGCGGGGTCGCCGAGGAAGTCGCGGACCCGGGCGGCGTCCCAGCGGTCCCCGGGGTCGGTCGCCATCGTGTGCTCGAGGACGGGTGAGAGCCAGCCGGCGTCCGCCAGCCGCGGGGGCTCCTCGTGCACGATCTGGTAGAGCGCGCCGAGGACGTTGTCGCCCACGTCGTACGGCGGCCGGCCGGCGAGCGCGTGGTAGAGCGTGGCGCCGAGGGCCCACACGTCGCTGGCGGAGGTGGCCGAGGAGCCGGAGGCGACCTCGGGGGACAGGTAGGCGGGGGAGCCCGTGACGAGGCCCGTCTGGGTCAGGGACGCGTCGGCCTCCGCGCGGGCGATCCCGAAGTCGGTGAGCTTCGCCTGGCCCTCGTCGGTGACCAGGATGTTGGAGGGCTTGACGTCGCGGTGCACGATCCCGTGGTCGTGCGCGGCGCTCAGGGCGTCGGCGACCTGGCCGACCACCGAGGCCGCGGACTCGAGGTCGAGGGGGCCGTCGCGCCGGATCCGGGTGGCGAGGCTGTCGCCCTGCACGTGCTCCATCACCAGCCAGTGCTCGTCGCCCTCCGCCACGAGGTCGAAGACCGCCACCACGTGGGGGTGGCTCAGGGCGGCTGCCAGCCTGGCCTCCCGCTCCGCCCGCTCGAGGTCGGGCGCGGAGCCGCCGGGCACGACCCCCACCCGCTTCATCGCCACGGCGCGGCCGAGCACGGTGTCGCGGCCGAGCCAGACGGTCCCCATGCCGCCGCGACCGATCTCGCGTTCCCTGACGTACTTGCCTGCGCTCACCGCACCACCCTAGGCGGCGCGTGGGACGACGGGCCGGTCTGGCAAGGTGGTGCACGCCGGCGCGACGGTGCCGGCGTACGAACACGAGAGGGACCTGGCGTGCCGACCGACAACATCCTGGACGAGCTCGAGTGGCGCGGACTGATCGCGCACTCCACGGACCTCGACGCGCTGCGCGAGGCCTTCGGGCAGGGCGCCGTCCGCTTCTACGTCGGCTTCGACCCCACGGCGCCCAGCCTGCACATGGGGCACCTGGTCCAGATCCTCACCGCCCGGCGCCTGCAGCAGGCGGGGCACACGCCGTACGCGCTGGTGGGGGGCGCGACCGGGATGATCGGCGACCCGAAGGAGGCGGGCGAGCGCAGCCTCAACTCCCTGGACACCGTCAAGGAGTGGGTGCAGCGGGTCCGCGGCCAGATCGAGCCGTTCCTGGACTTCGAGGGGGCCAACGCCGCCACCATGGTGAACAACTACGACTGGACGGCCTCGCTCTCGACCATCGACTTCCTGCGCGACATCGGCAAGCACTTCCCGGTCAACCGGATGCTGGCCCGGGACGTGGTGCGGTCCCGCCTCGAGGCGGGCATCAGCTACACCGAGTTCAGCTACGTCCTCCTGCAGTCGATGGACTACCTCAACCTCTTCCGGGACCACGGGGTGACGCTGCAGTTCGGCGGCTCGGACCAGTGGGGCAACCTCACGGCCGGCGTCGACCTGATCCGCCGCACCGAGGGCGCGCGGGTCCACGCGATCGCCACGCCCCTGATGACCAAGTCCGACGGCACGAAGTACGGCAAGACCGAGGGCGGCGCCCTGTGGCTGGACCCGTCGATGCTGTCGCCGTACGCGTTCCACCAGTTCTGGCTCAACGTCGAGGACGAGAAGGTCGAGGAGCTCCTCAAGGTCTTCACGTTCCTCTCCCGCGAGGAGATCGAGGAGCTGGCGCAGCAGACCCGCGAGAAGCCGTTCCTCCGCGCCGGGCAGAAGGCGCTGGCCGACCACGTGACGACGCTCGTCCACGGGGAGGCGGAGACCGAGGCGGCGAAGTCGGCGGCGCAGGCCCTCTTCGGCGGAGGCGACCTGGCGGGACTCCCCGAGAGCACCCTCGGTGGTGCGCTGCGGGAGGCGGGGAGCGTCAGGGTCAGCGCCGGCGAGGTGCCGTCCGTGGTGGACCTGCTCGTGTCGACGGGTCTGGCGTCGAGCAAGGGCGATGCCCGCCGCACGGTGGGGGAGGGCGGTGCCTACCTGAACAACGAGCGGGTGACGGACCCCGACCTGGTGCCGGGGCCGGACGACCTCGTGGGCGGGGTTTGGCTCGTGCTGCGCCGGGGAAAGAAGAAGGTCGCGGGCGTCGAGGTCGCGTGAGTGTCGCTGCAGGAGGCCCCAGAAGGCGTCTGACCTGCGGAAACGCCACTGTGCGCGCCGTCACAGCGATTCGATTTGCCTCGTCGGGTCTCCTCCCTTAATGTTTTCCCTCGTTGCCCGGTGACGCCGGGGAGCAAGGCCAGAAGGCCGGGCTCCCGATCCCGGGTCGACCATCTCTCTCCCACCTCTCGACGAGGTCGACGAGTGCGCGCTGAAGCGGCCTCCGAGACCAGCTCGGTGGGGCGGGGAGGGGAAAGGCGGCAGGAAAACCCGGATTTGCACCGGGGAGGACAAGCCGCTAAGTTTCACCAGCCGAATGCGAGAGCCCGCAAGGGGAAAAGCATTTCGGAGGCGGAATCGGAATAGCCCGGAATTGCACCGGGAAGGAAGATCCGCTAAAGTTCGGAAGGCCGAGGAAAAGCCCGCGAGGGAAAGAGTCGGCCCAGCGGATCGGGAAAGCCCGGAATTGCACCGGAAAAGAAAGTCCGCTAACGTTAGGCCAAGCGCCGGAGCGAAAGTCCACCAGGGCCGTAGCACGGAAGCGTCTGATACTTGAGAACTCAACAGTGTGTCATAGTCGACGAATTAGTTTGTTATGCCCCGTCAACATGATGTGGTTTGTCGTGTTGGTGGTTTCTTTGGTTGACAATAATTTCTGACGATTGATC
>NZ_QHKX01000002.1 GCF_003194625.1 Nocardioides solisilvae | reverse complement strand
CGCAGCTCCTCACGGTCGGCGTCGGTCTGACCGGGACGCCGGCCGTCTTCGATGTCAGCCTGCTTCATCCAGTTCGCCAGGGAGCCTTCGGAGATGCCGAAGTCCTTCGCGATCTGCTTCAACGAGGACTGGCCCTGACGGGCCACGGCCACGACGTCGTCGCGGAACTCTTGGGGGTAGGGCTTTGCCACGGGGACATCCTTCCAGCGAGGAAGATCCTCACAGGTCAGGTGTCAACCAAACTCGGGGCAGACCCGCCTACGGTCTCGAACGCCTTGCGGTTGTCCTCAATGACGCCGACGTCGACGAGGTCGGACGTCCCGAGGTGGGCCTGGGCGGTAGGCGTAGAGCCGGTCCTCCAGCGCCTTGACGACGGTCTCGTTGTCCTTGGCGGACATGCCCGGCACGTTGTAGCCGGTGGTCATCTGGTCACCCCCTGTGGTCGTTGTACGACGACCGCAGTACCCAGTGCCGCGCCCGCTGAAGGAGGACGATGGACCGCGCGATCGAGAAGGCGACCCGGCAGCCGCTCGCCGTAAGAGGCGGATTGCACGATTCAATACCTGTCGGTCCGACATCCAAGGCGGCTACGACACGAGCCCAACTCGTGCAAGCGGTCGCATCGTGCCGCGATACCCCGTCGGTGGCTATCGGATCTTCAAGGCGATCCACAGTGTCGGCGTGACATAACGTTCTTAGTGACGGCAACGACAACTTGCTTCCGCAGCAACAAGAAGGCGCCACATCCAACGCAGAGCAGCATGCACAAAGCGCTCACGGCGATCCTCGTGAGCGCATGACTACCATAATCGGTCAAGAATACGAGACACCCAGCGGTCACCGCTAGGCAGACACTCAAGCGACCCAGGACCTGGAGTATTTCAGGCAGCGCCAAGTCCTCTTGGAGTCCTGCACGGCGCGCCGACCACGTGCACGTCAGTATTACAGCCACGAAGGCGCCGAAAACTTGAGCGCCTGCAACCCCCAGCGCTCCGAAATGGCGACCGAGAACAACAGAGAGCACCACCGTGATCATCGCATCCGCCAATGGAGGAAAGATCACACGATGATGGGTGCCTCGCGCAATAAAGGCCATGCTTAGGGGCGTCATTGTCAGCCGAATGGTCATAGCTAAAGGGACAAGAAGAACGGTAGCAATCGAAGTCTGCGTCGACGCAAGGCCATCGCTCCCAGCCAGAACGAATAATCCGATCGCCCAACTGCCGACGCAGCACGCCAAGAGCAGAAGCGCGTTGACACGCGTCGACTGGGCGAGAAGCTTTCTAAACCCTTGCCGGTCCAATGTAGAACTCAGTTCTGGCAACAGAGGAGCGATCGCCGCGTTAGAGAAGCCCGATACCGCCAAAGCCATCGAGGTCGCTACCGCAAACGTCGCAACGCCGGCGAAATCCAGTGCGCCCACGAGGCTTGTTCCGAGCCCGTTCACCGCCAATACGCAGGCACTCCAGACGATCAAGGGACCCGAGTAGCCAAGGATCACGCGAGAAGATACGCGTGCTGGGTCTTGGTCGGCACGAAGGGACACGCCCTGCCGCACTCTCCAATACTTGGCAGTCAAAAAGACCGTTCCCAGAATGCTGGGAAGGGAGTAGGCGGCGGCCAGAATCGCGAGGTCTGCGGTAAACAGAGTTGATCCCAAGACGCATGCCATAGACAGAAGTCTGCTAGCAGTAGCGACGATAGCGGGAAAAGCCGACTGCTGCAGGCCCGCGAAGTAAGAGGACACTCCGTTTAGAACCAGCAAGGATGCCTGGCCCGCCACCAGTATGACTAGCGCGCTTGCCGGTTCAGCACGGCCGTTGTCATCAATTTCGGGGAAGACGTAGTAGAGGAATGGCGCCAAGAGTATAGAGGCGGATACTCCCAGTGCGGCAACAGACGCCAGGACCCTGTTTCCCGCATCTGCCCACGCGACCGCTCGAGTCGGGCTTCCTTCAGAATGCGCCCTAGCGACACGCGCGCGAACGGTGGCATAAAGACCTAGATCGAGGTAGAGAACGATAGTGCTTGTCGAGAAGACGATCGCCCATGTGGAAAAGGCGGTAGTTGGGAGTAAGAATACTAGAAGAATGGGTAGCGCCACGACCACGGCACTGTTGGACACCGCCCTCAGCAAGTTCCATAGCGAATTTGAAACGAGAAGGCGTGACCGGGATTCATTCATCGGTGTCAAGAGTCGAAGGACTTGATCACCCGTGCAGGCGCGCCGACCGCAATAGAGTTAGGAGGGATGTCGCGGGCGACTACCGAATTGGCGCCGACGATACTATTCCTCCCGATGGTAACATTGGGAAGAATTACAACATTCGCTCCGATGAAAACCCTTTTCTCGAGCCGCACGTATGATGTCCCTGGCGCCAACTGCCTGGCGCGATTCCCATCCGCAGCGGTCCCGACCGGATGGGTTGCATCCACAATGGTGACGCGGGGAGCAATGGCCACTTCGTCATCAAGGTGGACCTCGCAGGAGGCAACAATATGAGCGCCTTGTTCAATTGTGACATTGTCGCCGATCCAAAGGTGCCCGGGTTTCTCGTTCGGACGGTTAACAACCTCAAGGCGCGCGCCATCTCGAATCATGCAATGCCTCCCGATGTGAATCTGCTTCGGGTAACGGAGCAGTAGCGGCTTGCGAATCCAACTGCGGCGGCCCATCGAACCAAAGCGCCGGGTATACCAAAGGACAGACATAGCTTTCCAGTACAGGTTTCCCAAGCTCACGCTTAAACTCCATCCCATTGTTCTGCCCAGCGCCCTTCGTCGTGTGGCCAAGATTCCAGGGAGGGTGGCTGGAATACAGCTAATTGCAATCCCTCAAGAAAGGCTCTCACTCGATTCGTAGTAGCGGAGATAGGGTCAGCCCTTACGAGCAGACGCGCCAAAGTCCATACCGTCATGTAGCACAGGGCGCTGAACTGTTGCACCCTAGAACAGTGGATGCGACACGCGAGAACCCAATTTCTAGTGATCCATCGGGTCGAAAAAGGGCCTGTGTATTCACCCGTCAGTGAACTCGCTTTGTGGAAGAACACGGCGGAACCAGTCGACCACAGTGACAGCCCTGCCCGGCGTGCGCGTATGGCGAAGTCAACATCATCACCGTAGACGAAGAATTGGGGATCCATGAGCCCGACATTCTTGAACACGGAACTGTGAACGAGCAGAACACAAGTCGAGGCATACGAGACAACCTTCGTCTCCCTAGGGACAGCCGAGAGTGGTCGGCCCATGCCCACGTGCTTGACCTTCGCCCCTCTCCATAGGTAAAGATGAGCATCGGTATACCAGACTGAGTGCGGGGGCTCCTCAGCTTCGATGAAGGGCGAAATTATCGAGGCCCCCACGCGCTCGGCCTCTCGGACTAGTGAATGAAATGCTTCGGCATTGAAGCAGGTGTCGTTGTTGATCAGCAGAATCCAATCAAAGCCCTCCTTGAGGGCCGCAACAATCCCTTGATTGTTTCCGAACGCGACCCCCCTATTGCCGGAATTGCGAATGATTTCCGCCGGGCGAGATTCGGAGTAGGTGGACAGAACGTCTACGGTGGTGTCCTTTGACGCGTTATCTATCGCGAAGAGTTTTGTCTTGACGGGATCTAGCTCGGACACGCTGGTCAGAAAGTCTGCCAGAACGTCTTCGCTGTTATAGGTGACGGTCACAAGCGCAACTCGCGGCGAACTCACGGCAGTTCCTTCTCGACCCAATCGAGCACCTGAGACAAACCTGCAACGAGAGTCACCGAACTACTGTGCCCCAGGACGTCTCGCGCCCTTGTGACGTCCGCGCTGGCTGCGCGCACGTCTCCAAGCCGGTACTCATTCGTGACATGGGGTTCAGGGGCCCCTGCAATCTCGGCGATCTGTCGAGCTACGTCTAGAAGAGTCGTGGATCGTCCAGAACCAACGTCAAATCGGTCCTCAAGAGAGCCTCGTGCATCAATTGCATTTCTAATCGTTCGTGCTACGTCCGACACGTGAACGAAGTCTCGGATGATGTTACCGCCCTCAAAGACTCGAATTTGTTCATTCGCTATCGCTTGGCGCGCAAAATATGTGAGGACGCCGGTATAGCTATTCTTGACCGATTGTCCAGGTCCGTATACGTTCTGCAACCGCAAAATGCACAGATCCACTCCCAAGGCCGAGCACCATGCGCTCATGAGATGCTCTTGCGCCAACTTCGTCGCAGCGTAGATATTGCTGGGTCGTGGCTCTACCGTTCGTGCATCCTGTGGCAAGGGTGTCCCCGCAGCGCCATTCTTGTCCACTGGTTCCCATCGTGCAGAAGCAAGATGCTCGACACGTCGGGGCGGCGCGTAATACGTGGAGCCGTCTAGGTGTTGCCACTTGCCTTCCCCGTAGACGGCCCTGGAGGAGGTCAGGATCATTCTGTCGGGCATCCAGCCGGATCCTGAAATCGCATCGAGCAACGTCGCCGTCCCATTGACGTTCACGGATGCGTGACGAGAAGACTGAAGTAGGGACTGTCCGGTGCCAGTCTCGGCTGCAAGGTGAACGAGTGTATGCGGCTTGAATCGCGCCGCTCGATCGACCACGTCCGGATCCGTGATGTCACCTTGTAGAAACTCGACTCTAGCTGGACTGTCGGCTGACCAATGGTCCACCGAATGCACCTGCGGATGCAGATTATCAACCACAAGGACCTTGTCGGATGGGGCCAGCTGCTTAAGCAGGGTGGAACCGATGAAGCCGGCTCCGCCGGTGATGAGCAGGCGTCGCGACATGGTGTCTCCTGTTTGCTTGCGAGCTGTCGGTTGGCCGTTGGACGCGGCGCCGATGACGTTACATCAAGCACCGGATGCCTCCAGTTGATGTGCGGTATGGGCGCGGACGACGAGACGGACGGTCAGCGCGGACTGCCACGTAGGGCGCCTCTGCGCTCGTAGAACGAGCCTCGGCGCACATGGATCGTCTCGGGTGTTGCCACCCCTCCCGCTCCGAAGCAGGCGCGCGCGGGGTGGCGGTGGGAGGGCGATCCCTCAGATCAAGCCATGGAGGGACGTGCGAGGGACATCGTTTCAGCGGCTACGGTTAGAGCAAGTCTAGGTTGGCGACGCTGTCGGCCGGCGGACTCGGTACCTGAGCGTCGAAGGGACAGTCAGAATGGATCGGCAAGAGAGCATTCGGGTGATTCATATCATCCGAGCTCCCGTAGGTGGCGCCTTCCGACACGTGCGAGACCTGATCAAGGGACTAGGGGCGCTCGGGGATACCAACATTCTTATCACCGATCCTAGGCATGCCCAGAAACTGGGCGTTCAGGTATCCGGCGATGCGGCCAGCGTTCTCTTCGCTCGCATGGGGAGATTGCCAGGTCTAGGCGACCTGCTTTCCCTCGCAAGAGTTCGAAAACTCGCTGCTCCGCAACGGGCGCAAGTGCTTCACTGCCACGGCGCCAAGGCAGGACTATACGGGAGATTGATTGCTCCTACTCTGCGACCCAGACCGCTGGTCATATACACGCCGCACGGCGGGGTCTCGCATATTCGAGGGTTAAAGTCTCGCGTGCTTGGCCTCGTCGAGCAGATGCTCCTGCCTCTGACGCACAGGATCATTTTTGTCTCCGCGGCGGAGAAGGAGATGTTCAACGAGTCAGTTTCTCGAATCCCCAGCGGGCGTGCGGTCGTTGTGTACAACGGCCTGTGGGAGTCTGAATTTGAATACTTTGGCAGCCTCAGCGAAAAGGACATCGACGTCTTGTTCTTGGGGGAATTGCGGCACATCAAGGGCGTCGACGTGTTGCTGCGTGCACTCGCACACTTGAGCGATAAGGGCGTGCAGTTGCGGGCGGTAATCGCGGGCCCGGGGGACCCTCGCAGTCGAGAATATTTCGTGGACATGGCCCATTCGCTCGGGCTTCGAGAAGTAGCGTTTCCGGGATGGGTTGAGGCGGAAGAGACGCTTCGGCGCTCGCGTCTCCTTGTGTTGCCCTCGCGGGGAGAGGCCCTGCCATATGGCGTCCTAGAAGCGGTGGCGCACGGCGTTCCGACGGTAGCTAGTCGGGTCGGCGGAATTCCCGAGGTCATTCTGGACAACGAGGATTTGGTTGATCCAGACGACTGGTTGGGTCTCGCGAATGCTATTGAGCACGCGACGACTCACTACGGCGAGGCACTCCACCGAGCCGCCAAACGGCGGGAGAGGGCTAAGGAACTCTTTCGTGCTCAAGATTGCGTGGCCGCCACCCGAAGGATATATTCGGAATGTGCCTACGAGTAGCCAAGAATGTTGACATAATCTCTCAGTTGGGGCTGTAACGAGAGTACGTAGGCGGAACGTCACCCCCGCCAGTCACACCGTATAAGTCTAAGGGGAACTGTGAAGATTGTAATGGTCACCAACCAGGTGGCGCCCGACAAGATGGGTGGCCTGGAGCGGTACGTCCGCGAGTTGTCGTCACAACTCGTCCTGGACGGGCATCATGTGTCGATAATTGCGAAAAGTGCCGTGGCGACTTTCGCGGATGCGGAGGTGATGAGAGAAGACGATGGCGTCGAGGTCATCCGGTACGCAGCACCTGCAAAGACGAATCCGCTCTTCGCCGCCGCCTACCCTGTGTCGGTTTATCGAAGCGTGCGTCAAGCCTTCGCGCTGGCTGGACTGGATGACAGTCGCGCCGCGAGGGATACGGTGGTGCACGGGCACTTTCCCATCCCGATTCTCCCTGCCATTGCCAAGAGCCTGCCCTACCTGTACACGTTCCACGCGCCGTTGCACAAGGAGATCCTAGGCGAACGACAGGACTCCTACCTCCTGCCGCGGCCCGTCCAGAGGCCCGCCACTGCAGCAGTTAAAATGCTTGACGCACTCGTACTGCGGAGGGCCCGCCGCGTTACTACCTTGAGTGAGTACATGCGTGGTGAGGCGCTGAGTCTGCTACGCAACGGCGATGAAAAGATTCGAGTTATCCCAGGCGGCATGGACACGTCTCACTTCTCGCCAGACTCCAGTCAGGCAATGCCTCGGATTTTACCGGCAGGGCCAGTCATCTTGACTGCGCGTCGACTTGTTGAGCGGACTGGGGTAGAAAATCTGGTACGTGCGATGCCGCAAATCCTGGGCCGCATTCCGACGGCGCAACTGGTGGTCCTGGGAGAGGGGCCGCGTCGCCCCGCGATCGAAGAGTTTGTAGCCCGACATGGACTGGATGCGTCCGTTCACCTGCTTGGCCGCGTCTCTGAGGAGGAACTGCTTGGGTGGTACCGGTCCGCCACTATTGCGGTGACTCCAACCTATGAGCTAGAGGGCTTCGGCCTCGCAACCGCCGAGGCTCTTGCTTGCGGAACGCCTGCGCTGGTCACGCCCGTTGGCGCGAATCCGGAAGTCGTATCGGGTCTCGGCCGCGACTTCATCACCAACGGATACGAGGCCGACGAGATAGCGGCCGCAGTTACCAGTCTGCTGTCCGCACCCGAGAGGCTTGCGGAAGCAGGTGGTCGGGCTAGATCCCTAGTCCATCCTGCGTTGGGTTGGCCAGAGGTCGCCGACCGAATGGTCAGTCAGTACGACGAGTTGCTCGCTGGGCGGCACTGAGACGATCTCTATGTCCAATAGGCGAACCTCTGTCGGCGATCGCGCCGCCTGTCCGACCGCGCGTATGGTCGAGCCCAGCATTGGCGTGCAGGCCCGTTCCTATGAGTGTCCACAAAATGGGAGACGTGAAGTCGGCAATGGAGATGAAAGAGGCCGTCAGTAGGGCGGTCAGCGCCGCCATCTCCGCAAGGTTTCGTGCCCGCATACCATTGCGAAGGGCGAGGTAGCACAAACCAACGAACGTGCATACCCCCACCACGCCGATGGTTGAGGCAAGCATCGCGAGCATTGATGACGCCCGGTTGCTGCCTAGCCCAACGCCGAGACCGTACGTTTGAGCCGTGAGCTCCAGCGCGTGGAGGTCCGCAAAACTCCGGGTCGTGAGAGACATAGAGCCCTGTTTGGAGGCCAAGATGTTAGACACGAAGTCATACCCTGGTTGGCTCAGGAATAAGGCAATTCCCGTTCCTAAAGAAATGGCGACGAAACCCGGCAAAGATAAACGTCCGGTGCTAAGAGTCCGAATAGTCGCCGCCGCGAGAAGCAACGAACCTCCCACTGCAGCTCCAAGTACCGCTGTCCCAGCCTCTGAAAGATAGAGCGTGAGGGCGGCGACGGAAGCCATAAGGATATCACGGAGTCGATTGCCTGCGCTGCTCTGTGTCAGTGCACTAACGGTGAAGAATGCTAGTGCCGTAAGGCTGAAGGCTCCCAAGTGCGAAGGCTCGGATAGGTGTCCCCTCAGGCGAGTGTCCAACTCGGCATAGAAGAAGCGGGGATTTGTATCAAATAGTTCGTGCGGATAGTTCGCCCCGAGCAACGTAGCAGCGGCAGCCATTCCTCCTGCAAATGTCCCAGTTGTCAGGGCTACTCGGATGACGTCGCGACCTATCCCGAGGCGTTTAAGTACGAACGTGACAAGAATCAAGTTCACCGCGAGGTACATGACTTGCGCCACATTGGACGCCGAGTACGTCAGTTGGGACTGAAAGCGAACCTGCTCATCGAGCCCTGTCCCCGATGCCAGTACCGATAGCCCCGAGAATAGCCAAGGGGACGCAGCGGTCGTCAAGACTGAAATGCCGGCGAGGAGCAGGCACAACACCTCCCCGCGTGTCGTCGGGGTGCCAGGGCTCCTGAAAGTGGCCGCGAGCAGAATAAGGGCAATAATTCCGAGGTAGTGGGGAGCAACGCCGAACGGCCCAATGGTCAGAGCCGCGGAATCGTAAAACGGAAAACTTATGGCAGCTGCGACGCCGACACGCTTCGTTCTAGCTCGCGCATCAGGGCTGGGACTAGCAGCTGCCATCACTAGAAGGAGGGCAAAGACCCCTCCAAGGGGTGTGATGGACATGCGCCTTTCCTTAACGCCTTGTTGACTGAAGCGTAAGTCCGACCAGCAGCAATAGACGCGCGAGGAGCAGGTCAATGATGGATTGGCGCCACGTGGTTACCGTGCCCAAAGGACAGTCCTTCCGTTAGTGGAGAGAGAGAACCGTCTCGCCGCAGGGTTATGATCAGGCGCCGGAGTTGATCATCCCCGCTCCGACCGTCACCCCTGTGGCCTCGTCGATGAGGATGAAGGATCCGGTGGTCCGGTTCTTGGCATAGGGGTCGCACAGCAACGGCACGGTCGTGCGCAGCTGCACCCGACCGATCTCGTTGAGCCCGAGCTCCCTGGTGTCCTGGTCGCGGTGCAGGCTGTTGACGTCCAAGCGGTACTGGATGTCCTTCACCATGGCGCGGCCGGTGCGCGTCGTGTGCTTGATCGCCAGCTTCTGGCGCGGGCGCAGCGGCTCGTTGGTCATCCAGCAGATCATCGCGTCGATGTCCTGGCTCGGCTTCGGCGCGTTGTTGACGCGGGCGATCATGTCGCCGCGGCTCACGTCGACGTCGTCGGCGAGGCGGACCGTCACCGACATCGGCGGGAAGGCCTCGGAGATCTCCTGGTCGAAGAGGTCGATCCCCTCGATGGTGGAGGTCATGCCGCTGGGTAGGACGATCACCTCGTCGCCAGGCTTGAGGACGCCGCCGGCGACCTGACCCGCGTAGCCACGGTAGTCGTGGTAGGCGTCCGACTTGGGGCGCACGACGTACTGCACGGGGAAGCGGACGTCCTGGAGGTCGCGGTCGGAGGCGACGTGGACGTGCTCGAGGTGGTGCATGAGGGTCGGTCCGTGGTACCAGGGCGTGTTCTCGCTGCGGGTCACGACGTTGTCTCCCTGGAGCGCCGAGATCGGGATGACCTCGAGGTCCGGGATGTTGAGCTTGGTGGCAAAGGCCGTGAACTCGTTGTGGATCTTCTCGTAGACGGCCTCGTCCCAGTCGACGAGGTCCATCTTGTTGATGGCGAGCACGAGGTGGGGGACGCGCAGCAGCGAGAGCAGCACCGCGTGACGGCGGGACTGCTCGGTGAGGCCGTGACGGGCGTCGACGAGCACGAGGCCCAGGTCGGCGGTCGAGGCGCCGGTGACCATGTTGCGGGTGTACTGGATGTGCCCCGGGGTGTCCGCGATGATGAACTTCCGCGTGGGGGTCGCGAAGTATCGGTAGGCCACGTCGATGGTGATGCCCTGCTCGCGCTCGGAGCGGAGACCGTCGGTGAGCAGCGCCAGGTCGGTGTAGTCGTAGCCCTTGGACTGGCTGGTCGACTCCACCGCCTCGAGCTGGTCCTCGAAGATCGATTTGGAGTCGAGCAGCAGGCGACCGATCAGCGTCGACTTGCCGTCGTCCACCGAGCCGGCGGTGGCGAACCGGAGCAGGTCCATGGGAGCGCGGCCCTCGTGCTTCTCGGCGACGGGGGAGATCTCGGGGCTCATCAGAAGTAGCCTTCCTTCTTGCGGTCTTCCATGGCGGCCTCGGAGAACCGGTCGTCGCCGCGGGTCGCCCCGCGCTCGGTGACCCGGGCGATGGCGATCTCGTCGATGATCTCGGCGGTCGTCCTGGCCTCCGACTCCACGCAGCCGGTCTGGGACTTGTCGCCCACCGTGCGGAAGCGGACCATCTTGGTCTCGACCGTCTCGCCCTCCCTGGGCTGGACGGCGTCGGAGAGACTCAGCCACATGCCGTCGCGCTTGATGACCTGGCGCTCGTGGGCGAAGTAGATGGAGGGGATCTCGATGCCCTCGCGGTCGATGTAGTGCCAGACGTCGAGCTCGGTCCAGTTGGAGATCGGGAAGATCCGCATGTGCTCGCCCTCGTGCAGGCGGCCGTTGTAGAGGCTCCAGAGCTCGGGGCGCTGGTTCTTCGGGTCCCACTGTCCGAACTCGTCGCGGTGGGAGTAGACGCGCTCCTTGGCGCGAGCCTTCTCCTCGTCGCGGCGACCACCACCGAAGGCGGCGGTGAAGCCCTCCTCCTCGATGGCGTTGAGCAGGGTGCCGATCTGCAGGCGGTTGCGCGACGTCTTGCCGTCGTCGACCACGACGCCGTTCTTGATGGCGTCATCGACGCTCGCGACGATGAGGCGCACGCCGAGGCGGTTGACCCAGTTGTCGCGGGTCGCGAGGACCTCGTCGAAGTCGAGACCGGTGTCGACCTGCAGCACGGGGAAGGGGATCTTCGCGGGGAAGAACGCCTTCTCGGCGAGCCGCATCATGACGATGGAGTCCTTGCCACCGGAGAACATCAGCACCGGCTTCTCGAACTCAGCAGCGACCTCGCGGAAGATGTGGATCGACTCCGCCTCCAGCTGGTCGAGCTGACTCAACTGGTAGTCGGGATGGGTCTGGGTCATGACTGACTAGCGCCTCTCGTCGGAACAGCAAGCCCACATGCTAGCCGTGCCCTCGGGGGAGCCCGACATCGTGGTCCGGCGTGGGAGCCGTGTTAACAGTTGATGACGATGTGTCCAGAAAGCGTCGTCGATGTGCACGATCCAACCGGGTCACGTAAGGTCACGTCCAGACATCGCACCACCCACAGACTCTGACGCCTTTCACATGGGGGAGACGTACACATGAAGAAGCTCATCGCCGGCGCCGCTGCCGCGGGCCTGCTGACCGCTGGCCTCGTCGGCACCGCCGGGACCGCCAACGCCGCGCCCTACCCGGGCTCCGTCGTCACCGACACCAAGACCCAGGCGCCGCTGGTCATCAAGCGCAACAAGGTGAAGATCAAGGTCGACGTCGGCGTCGACGGCAATGTGACCCCCAAGGGCAAGCTGATCTTCATCGTCAAGAAGCCCAACGGCAAGAAGGTCAAGCGCGTCCAGCGCACCTACAAGGGCAAGAAGCGCTACAGCACCGGCGACCTGCCGCGCGGCAAGTACAAGATGGTCGTCAAGTTCGTCCCGAACAACAAGAACTCCGTCTACAAGCGCTCGCGCGACGTGGTCAAGTTCAAGGTTCAGCCGAACTGACCCCACTGTCTCATCCAGAAGGCCTCGTCTCCCTCGGGAGACGGGGCCTTCTGGCTACGCTGGCCTCTGCTCTTCCCCGACGAAGGAATCTGAGTGTTCACCCTGCGCCGTGTCCTGGGCCTGCTGGTCGTCGTCCTCCTGATCGCCCTCGGGGTGGTCGGCTGGGTCGGCTGGCAGCTGAAGAGCGATCTCGAGGCCGCGGAGGGGCATGCGCGCGACCTCCAGTCCGCGCTGCAGTCCGACGACCGCGACGCCGCTTCGGACGCCGCCGACGACCTCGAGGAGGCGAGCTCGTCGGCCCGGGAGCGTGCGGAGGGCGCGGTGTGGAGCGGCGTGGGACTGCTTCCCGTCGTGGGTGACGACGCGAAGGGGGTGCGGGCCCTGGCGCGGTCGTTGGAGGTCCTCTCCGCGGACGCCGTGCCCCCGCTGCTCGAGACCTCCGAGCTGCTCGGCGAGGTCAGCCGCGGAGACGGCGCCAACCTGTCGGCCGTGCGCTCCCTGCGCTCCCCGGTCGAGCAGGCCGCGACGGCCCTCGGGGCGGCGCGGGACGAGGTCACGGGCCTCGACAGCGCAGGGTACGTCGCGGCGCTGCGCGACCCGTTCGACGAGTACGCCGACCTGATCACGCAGGCGGACCGCGGCTTCGCCGCGGCGACCACCGCCACCGAGCTGCTGCCCGGGATGCTGGGCGGCTCCGGCAATCGGGACTACCTCGTGGTCTTCCAGAACAACGCGGAGGTGCGGGCGACCGGCGGGTTGCCCGGCGCCTGGGCCCACGTGCGGACGGATCGCGGCAGGGTCGAGATGGTCGAGCAGGGCTCGACCGCGGACTTCCCCGAGCGGGACGCGCCCGTCCTGCCTCTGACCCCCGCGGAGCGCAAGGTCTACGACGTCCAGCTCGGCACCTACTGGCACGACGCCAACTTCACCCCGCACTTCCCGCGCGCGGCCGACCTCTGGCGCGCGCATTTCGAGGAGACCCGGGAGACGGAGCTCGACGGCGTGCTCAGCCTCGACACCGTGGCCCTGGCCTACCTCCTGGAGGGGACCGGGCCGGTGAGTGCTGCCGGGGTGACCATCGACTCCGACAACGCCGTGGACGAGCTTCTCCACCAGACCTACCGCGAGCTGGAGGACCCCGCCGCCCAGGACGCTCGCTTCCAAGCCGTGTCCACGGCCGTCTTCGAGGCCGTGACGGGCGAGCCGCAGTCGCCGATGGACCTGGCCGCCGGCTTCGGCCGCGCCGGCCGGGAGGGGCGTTTCCTCGTGCACTCGTTCCGCTCCCAGGAGCAGCAGGAGCTCGCCGGCACGGCTGTGGCGGGGGAGCTCCCCAGCAACGACGAGGCCACCCCGTACGTCGACGTGACGCTCGACGACGCGACCGGGTCGAAGATGTCCTACTACCTGCGGCACGGGGTCAAGGTGCGGGCGGAGTCCTGCACCGGCGACGTGCAGCGGCTGGCCGGCTCGATGCGCCTCGGCTCCACGATCTCCGCCGACGAGGTGGAGGACCTGCCCGTCTACATCTCCGGGGGCGGCACCTACGGCACCGAACCCGGCTCCCAGCTCGTGGTCGTGCGGCTCTACGGCCCGGTCGGCGGCGAGATCAGCGACGTGAAGTTCGACGGGGAGCCGGTGGACGCTGAGACGATCGACCTGGACGGCCGGCCGGTCGCCAACCTCGTGGCGTTCCTGACGCCCACGGACAACGTCGACGTGACGTGGCGGATGACCACCGGCGAGGGCCAGACCGGCGACGGGGTGGTCGGGGTGACGCCCAGCATCGTCTCCGGTGACGCCGACACGACGTTCGAGTCCGGCTGCTGAGTCAGGCTTCCGCCGTGCGGCCCCGACGACCCTTCTTCGGCTGGACCTCGACGTCAGGGGCGTACCCGTAGCCGTAGCCGTACCCGTAGCTGCCCATCCCCTTGCGGCGCGGGACCATGTTGAGCACGAGGCCCACCGTGCGGGCACCGACCGCCTCGAGCCGGTCCACTGCGTGGGCGAGCTGGTCGCGGGTGGTCTTGCCGTGACGGGCGATCAGCAGCGCGCCGTCGGCCTGGGCGGCGATCAGCGCGGCGTCCGTGACGGGGAGCAGCGGCGGGGCGTCGATGATCACGAGGTCGAAGCGCGAGCGCAGGTCGGCGAGCAGCTCCTCCATGGCGTGCGACTGCAGCAGCTCCGACGGGTTCGGAGGCACCGCGCCGCTCGGCAGGACGGTGACGCCGGAGTCGTGGTCCTGGAGCGCGTCGTCGAGGGAGACCTTGCCGACCAGCACGGTGGTGAGCCCGATGGTGTTGTCGACGCCGAGCGCCAGGGCGAGCCGGGGACGCCGTAGGTCGGCCTCCACCACGACGACCTTCTGCCCGGTCTGCGCCATGGTGAGCGCGAGGTTCGCCGAGGTGGTCGTCTTGCCCTCCCCGGGCACAGAGCTGGAGACGACGTAGACCCGGCCGCCCGCCTGGTCGACGTCGACGAACTGCATGTTGGTGCGCAGCACGCGGAAGGCCTCGACGCGCGGCGCGTGCGGCTCGAGCGAGGTGACGAGCGGCCGCTTGGGGGCCTGGCCGTCGAAGGTGATGGAGCCGAGCACGGGGGCCTTGCCGGCCGCCGTGGCGTGCTCGGTGGTCTTGACCGTGTTGTCGAGGACCTCCCGCAGCACGGCGATGCCGAGGCCCAGCAGGAGGCCCAGCACGCCGGCGAGGCCGTAGTTGCGCACCGGCTGGGGGGAGACGGGGTTGTCGTTGAAGGAGGCGTCGTCGACGACGGTGGCCTTGACCGGGGCGCGGCTCTCGCCCGACGGGGTCTCGAGCTCGCGGATCAGGTCCTGCAGCTCCTCCACGTAGGCCTGCGCGAGGCTCTGCGCGGCGCGCGCGTCGGGGTCGGTGGCCGTGATGGAGAGGATGACGGTCTCGGGCACCACCGAGGCGGCCACCCGGTCGGGAAGCTCGCTGATCTGGTCCTCGTCCAGGTCGAGCCGCTGGCCCACGACCTCGGCGAGCTCGCGGCCGCCGACCAGGTCGGCGTACGACGACACCCGCTGGGTGGCGAAGAGGTTGCCCTGGTAGGCCTGCGAGGTGTCCGACTGGCTGGTCGAGACGAAGAGGCGGGCGGTCGAGGAGTACTGCGGCGTCGCGTTGAGCGTGAAGAGCGCGGCGATGCCCAAGCAGACCGCGATCGTCGCCAGGATGAACATCCAGCGGCGTTGGACGATGCGCCAGTAGTCGCGGAGTTCCACGGTTCCCCTTAGTCGTGGCAGACGATGTGCCCGGTCAGCCTAACGGCCCGGGTCCCTTTTCATGCCAACGAGACCGGGGCGGTAGGACGGGTCCTCCAGCTGGGCGACGGTGGGAGAGCCGAACATCGGCAGACCGGTCGTCCGGCGGATGACGCCCCAGACCAGCGGCACGAGCACCACCATGACCAGGCCCACGCCGGCGACGAGCATCGGCGACGTCTCGTCCTCGCCGGCGCCCAGCGGCGCCCAGCCCGCCTTGTCGAGCAGGGCGACGCCCGACATCGTCAGCACGACGACGATGGCCCGGCGGATCAGCGACTGCGGGACGCGTGGCGCCAGCTTGCTGCCGAGAATGGTGCCGGGCACCGAGCCCAGGACCAGCGGGATGAGGATCCCCCAGTCGAGGCCGTGGATCGCGATGTTGGAGATCGCCGCCGCCAGCACGAGCGGCACCGCCTGGACCAGGTCGGTGCCGACCAGCTTCACCGCCGAGAGGCCGGGGTAGAGCATGAGCAGCGAGATCATGATGACCGAGCCCGAGCCGACGCTGGTGACACCGACGAGCAGCCCGCCGGCCATGCCGACGAGCAGGGTGGGGATCGGACGGATGGTCGGGTTGTCGTCGACCTCGTGGCGGCCGGCGCGCACGCGGAGCAGGTTGATGTAGAGCCGGAGCGCGTAGGTGAGCGCGGCGAGGAGCAGGGCGAAGCCGATGCAGAGCTTGAGGGTCCGGTCGAGGTCCTCCGGACTGTCGGTCAGCCACTTGATGAGGTAGGGCCCGAGCAGGGCCGTGGGGACCGACCCGATGATCAGCCACATCGCCAGCTTGAGGTTGGGGGAGCCCTCCCGCTTGTGCACGATGGCGCCGCCGGTCTTGTAGACCGCGGCGGCCGTCAGATCGGCGGTGACGACCGTGGCCGTCTCGCCGACGCCGAGGAAGATCAGCGCCGGGGTCATGAGGGCGCCGCCGCCCATGCCGGTGAGGCCGACCACGACGCCGACGATGAACCCGGCGGCCAGGATGCCGAAGAAGGCCCCGGTGAGGACGTCGAGATCCATCAGGCGCCCCTGCTCTCGGTGAGGGCGGGGACCACGACGTCGAGGTGACGGTCGATGAGGTCGGCGCAGGCGCGAGCGGCCTCGGGGCCGCGACGGTAGGGGTCGGGCACGTCCAGGGAGGCGTCCGGGACCGCCCGGCGGCGACCCAGCTCCTCGACCAGGGCGCGGCCGCGCAGGTCGCTCTGCTTCGCCGCCTCGGCGAACTGGCCGATCGTGAAGACCTTGCGGAAGGCCTGCGGGTGCTCCTCGAGCAGGAACGCCCGGTGGGTGCTCTCGGCGGTGAGAATCACGTCGGCTCCCTCGACCACGTCGCGGGAGAGCGGCCGGCTGGCGAAGGCGTCGTACGTCGTGCCCTCGGCCAGCACCGCGGCCATCTCGGCGTTCAACGGCTCGCCGTCGTGGCCGTGGGTGCCGGCGCTGGTGAACTCCAGGTCGGTGCGGTCGCCCAACAGACGGCGGGCGGCCACCTCGGCGTAGGCGGACCGGCAGATGTTGGCCGTGCAGACGAAGAGCACCTTGAGCGGGCCGGGGGTTGAGGAGGGCGTGCTAGCGCCCGTCGGTTCCTGAGGAGGTTGCGCAGCAACCGTCTCGAAGGGCTCGAAACCACCGCCGGTTCGGGTCAAATCGAGGTGACCGGTCCTCGCCAGCGCCACCAGCACGTCGTCCAGCGCCTCGTCGATGCTGCGCCCGGTGGTGTCCACCCGGACGGAGGCGTCCTCGGGCTCCTCGTAGGGCGAGGAGATGCCGGTGAACTCGGGGATCTCGCCGCGGCGGGCCTTGGCGTACAGCCCTTTTCGGTCGCGGCGCTCGCACTCCTCGAGCGGGGTGGCTACGTGGACGAGGAAGAACTCGCCGCCGGCGTGCTCGACCATCTCGCGCACCTGCTGCCGGGTGGAGTCGAAGGGGGCGATGGGGCTGCAGATGGCGACGCCGCCGTGGCGGGCGATCTCGGCGGCGACCCAGCCGATCCGGCGGATGTTGGTCTCCCGGTCCTCCTTGGAGAACGTGAGACCGGCCGAGAGGTTCCGGCGGACCACGTCGCCGTCGAGGGAGGTGACGGTCCTCTCGCCCTGCTCGAGCAGACGGTCCATCAGGGCGCGGGCCAGGGTCGACTTGCCGCTGCCCGAGAGGCCGGTGAAGAAGAGGACCAAACCCTGCCGGCCCGGGGCGGGGCGGTCGAAGTCGACGATCGCGGCGACCTCATCCGGCCTGTCCTCGCTGGTGTCGGCGACCAGGGTGTGGACCGGGTCGCCCTGCGCGTAGTTGTCCACCACGGTGACGGAGAGCTCGTGATCGAGGTCGGCGTCCCCGTGGGAGGGGAACGGGACGACGACCACGGCGGCGTCGGGCAGCAGTCGGGCGGCGGCGAGGCTGGCGCGGACCAGCCCGACCGGGGAGAGCGACGGGGTGCCGTGGCCGGCCAGCGCGAGCAGGACCAGCGGCCCCAGCCGCTCGAGCTCGGCGAGCTGGGCGCTGGTGAGCGCGTCGGTCACCGGGACGAAGGTGCGGCCGGCGAACCGCTCCCGCGTCTGCGCGGGGGTGAGGTAGTGGTCGCGGAACGGGCCGAACTGGGCGTGGGTCAGGGGCTCGATGCGGAGGGGTGGTTTCGAGACAGGCGCTAGCGCGCCTTCCTCAACCACCGAGTCGGTCCCTGAGGAGGGCGTGAAGCGCCCGTCTCGAAGGGCCCGGGCGAGGGGAAGGCCCTCGGGGTCGACGAGCTCGACTGCCTCGGCCTCGCGCAGCGCGGGAGGCAGGGTCAGCGTGATTGCGCTGCCCGGCTCGTTGAAGCCCGTCGTCGGCGCGTAGGCGCCCGACACGAGGAGCTCGAGGTCGTCGAGCTCCACCGGGGTGGGGCAGTGCTGGGGCAGCGAGGTGTCAGGCACGCCCGGCATCCTCTCAAATGTCGAGTAGTTAGCCTCGACAACATGTCCAGTGTTGCTGTCGTGGCTGAGGTCGTCCGTTCCGGGTTCGTCGAGGGCCATCATCGCGGGTCCGTGGTGGCCTTGGCCGCCGACGGCTCCGTCGACTGGTCGGTGGGCTACGTCGCGAGCCCCGTGCTGCCACGCTCCTGCAACAAGCCGGTCCAGGCTCTCACCATGGTCCGGCTCGGTCTCGACCTGCCGCCCGACCTCCTCGCGCTGTCCAGCGCGTCGCACTCGGGGGAGCCCTTCCACCTCGAGGGAGTCCGCCGGATCCTGGCTGGAGCCGGGCTCGCCGAGGAGGCGCTGCAGACCCCCGCCGACCTCCCGCTCGACGACGCCGCGAAGGAGGCGGTCCTGCGTGAGGGCGGCCAGCGGACCCCGGCCCGGATGAACTGCTCAGGCAAGCACGCGGCGATGCTCGCCACCTGCGTGCAGCGCGGCTGGGACACCGCGACCTACCTCGAACCCACCCACCCGCTCCAGGTCGCGATCGCGGAGACCTTCGCCGAGCTGACCGGGGAGCCCGTCGAGGTGACCGCGGTCGACGGCTGCGGCGCGCCGCTCCTCTCCGCGTCGCTGACCGGGTTGGCCCGGGCGTTCCGGACGCTGGCCGTCGCGACCTCGGGACCCGAGCGGCAGGTCGCGGACGCGATCCGTCAGCACCCGACGTACGTCTCCGGCACGACGCGCGACGAGGCGGCGCTGCTGCGCGCGCTGCCCGGCGCCATCGGGAAGGCGGGGGCGGAGGCCTGCTATGCCGTCGCGCTGCCCGACGGGCGCGCCTTCGCGCTCAAGATCGACGACGGCGGCACGCGCGCCCGGCCCGTCGTCATGGCCGCGGCGCTGGAGAGGTCCGGCGTGCTGGAGATGGACGGCGTGGACGGTGACGCGGTGCGTGAGACCGGGAAGCACGTGCTGCTCGGCGGTGGGCGGGTGGTGGGAAAGGTGCGGGCTCGGCTGTAGTCCCTTCGAGACGGTTGCTGCGCAACCTCCTCAGGGACCTGGGGGCGGTGCTGGGCAACCTCCTCAGGGACCGAGGGACGGTGCTGCGCAACCTCCTCAGGGACCGAGGCGTACCCAGTTTGGGAGTGGTTGGGCTCACGCCGGATCTGCTTGCAAGTGCTAACTCTTGCAAGCACACTGGAGGAGTGGCCAAGGGAAAGATCGGAGGGCTCGGGGACTACCTGAGGGAGCAGCGGCTCGCATCCAAGCTGTCGCTCCGCCAGCTCGCAGACCTCGCGGGCGTCTCGAACCCCTACCTCAGCCAGATCGAACGCGGTCTGCGCAAGCCCTCGGCCGACGTGCTCCAGCAGATCGCCAAGGCGCTGCGGATCTCGTCGGAGCAGCTCTACGTGCAGGCCGGGATCCTCGACCCGCGCGAGGGGCTGGAGGGCACCACCGAGACCGCGATCCTGGGCGACCCCAGGCTCACCGAGCGGCAGAAGCAGTCGCTGCTCGACGTCTACACCTCCTTCCTCGCGATGAACGCGGGGGAGGGCACAGCTCGACCGCCGGAGACTCCGACCGCCGAGGCTCCATCCACCGAAAGGGAGTGAACGAGATGGCCAAGACCACCACGAAGTTCGACGTACGCACCGGGGCCGCGAAGGTCTTCTACGCCGGGGTCGGCGTCAACGACCTCGCCGTCGAGAAGGTGCGCACCTACGTCGCCGACGTGCAGACCAAGGTCGCCGACGTCCAGAAGGACGTGCAGGCGCGGGTCGCCAAGGTGCAGAAGGACGTCAGCGGCTTCGACCTCGACCTCAACGCCCTCCGCGCCCGCATCGAGGCCCGTGTGGCCGAGCTGCAGGCTGACGCCGCGGCGTACCCGGCGAAGGTCCAGGCCCTGCTCGACGAGAACGTCGACACCGCCACCGCCACCTACGCCGACCTCGTCAAGCGCGGCGAGGTCCTCGTCGGCCGCATCCGTCGCCAGCAGTCCACCCAGGCCACCGTGAGCCAGGCCAAGGCGACCACCACCAAGGCCAAGACCACGACCACGCAGGCCAAGAAGACCGGCAGCGCGGCCAAGAGCACCGCCAAGAAGGCCGTCAAGAGCACCCCGGCCAAGAAGAAGGCGGCCACCACGAAGTCGTCGGCCAAGGCCACCGCCACCACCGCCGCCAAGACCGCGTCGGCTGCGACCACCGCCGTCGCGGACGCCGCCCAGAAGGTCGGCGACTGAAGGACGGGTGACGAGGGGCAGATGACGCTCTTCTAGCCGGACCCCGCATCGGGACAGCCCCGGACGCCCCGGCGTCCGGGGCTGCTGCGTGCCTGCCCGTATCCTGAACGCGTGGACTTCTTCGCGTTCCAGGGCGGCGTCATGCTCCTGGTCTTCTTCGCCCTGCTGCTGGTGAAGGGCTTTGTCTTCGTCACCGCGCTGATGTTTCCCGCCGAGGCCTACGAAGCCGCCGGGAAGCTGACCAAGGTCGCGTGGTGCCTCATCCTCGGGCTCGGTTTCGCCGCCGCACTCGTGCTGCCCGGTGTGCTGGGGCTCATCAACATCGCCTTCACGATCGCCGCGTTCGTCTATCTCGCCGACGTCCGGCCGGCCCTGCAGAGCCTCACCAGGCGTCGCTGAACGGATTCAACCCGGACCGCCGGCACGGGATACGGTTGTCGCTGTCATTGTCATCTGACGACGAACGAAGCGGGGAGAGACAGATGCTGGCATCCGAGGAGCGCCCCTGGGGCTCGTGGCACGTCATCGACGACGGCCAGGGCTACAAGGTCAAGCGAATCCACGTGAACCCCGGCCAGCGGCTCTCGTACCAGACCCACGAGCACCGCTCCGAGCACTGGGTCGTCATCTTCGGCATGGCCACGTGCGTCATCGACGGTGAGACGATCGTGGCCGGGCCCGGTCACTCGGTCGACGTGCCCCAGGGCGCGGCTCACCGAATCACGAACATGCACTCCGAGGAGCTCGTGATCATCGAGGTGCAGCACGGCAACTACACCGGCGAGGACGACATCTGCCGACTCGAGGACGACTACGGTCGCGAGGAGCCGGCCGCGGCCGACGCCTGACCGACCCTTGCTGGTTGAGGCTTGGTCCCTTCGAGACCCTCGCTGCGCTCGCTCCTCAGGGACCGGTGGTGGCATCGAGACGGCGCTGGCGCGCCTCCTCAACCACCGAGGGCCGCAGGTGGCACCGCTGGTTGAGGAGGGCCGCCAGGCCCGTCTCGAAACCGGCACTTCTCCACAGCCGTCCCCGCTCACCCGGCGGGCGACGCCATCCTCGACGCATGCCCTACGCCTACCTCCTCCGCTGCGCTGACGGCAGCTACTACGCCGGCAGCACTCGCAACCTCGAGCGCCGACTCTGGCAGCACAACCACTCGCCTGAAGGTGCGGCCTACACACGCCGCCGGCGGCCCGTCGTGCTCGTCTGGTCGGCGGAGTTCGAGCACATCGGGGAGGCGTATGCCTGGGAGAAGCGGATCCAGGGGTGGAGTCGTGCGAAGCGTGAGGCGCTGCTCCGTGGGGATCTCGACGCGTTGGTGGGGTTGTCGCGGCGGCGGGGGTAGGTGGTTTCGAGACGGCGCTGGCGCGCCTCCTCAACCACCGGAGTGGGTGGTTTCGAGACGTTCGCTGTGCTCGCTCCTCAACCACCTTTGGTCGGCGGTTGAGGAGGGCCGCCAGGCCCGTCTCGAAACCGAAGCCGCTCAGCCGGCCAGGTAGCGACGGAGGGCCTCGGAGGCGTCCTCGGGCTCGAAGCCGGTGGCCCGGATCTTGGCCAGGTCAAGCGCGCTGTTGAGAGGGCGCGGGGCGATCCCGTCCTTGCTCGCGAAGTACTCCTCCGTCGTGGTGCCCGAGACGTCGTCGCGGCTGCGGCCGGAGAGCTCGAAGACCTGCTTGGCGATCTCGCACCAGGAGGCGGCCGGACCGCCGTTGGAGAGGTTGTAGGTGCCGTGGTCGGCGCCGGTCTCCAGCAGGTGCTTGGTCGCGCGGGAGAGCTCGGTGGTGAAGGTGAGCCGACCGACCTGGTCGTCGACGACGCTGGGGGACACGCCCTTCTCGGCGAGCGACCGCATGGTGCGGACGAAGTTGTTGCCCTCGCCGATCACCCACGAGGTGCGGAGCAGGTAGTGCTTCGGGGCGAGGCCGACCGCGATGTCGCCCGCGGCCTTGGACTGCGCGTAGACCCCCAGCGGGGAGAGTGGCTCGTCCTCGGAGTGGCCGGGGTCGAGCGGGGCGGTGCCGTCGAAGACGTACTCCGACGAGTAGTGGACGAGCGTGAAGCCGTGCTCGCGCGACAGTCGCGCCAACGTCGCCGGGGCGCTCGCGTTGGCCGCCCAGGCGGTGACGCGGCCCTCGGGAGTCTCGGCGGCGTCGACGGCCGTGTAGGCCGCGGCGTTGAGCACGACGTCGTACTGCTCCCAGGGCCACGCTGAGACCTGCTCGGCGTTGGTGACGTCCAGCTCGTCGAGGTCGACGAGGTCGGCGCCCGGGAAGTCGGCCTGCAGCGCCCGGCCGAGCTGGCCCTTTGCGCCGATGATCAGCGTCTTCTGCCGCGCGATCGCGGTGCCGCGGTCGAGCTGAGGGTTGTTCTGGTCCTTCTCGGAGATGATCGCCTCGGCCAGCGGGATCGGCCACGGGATCGCGACCGTGGGGTCGTCGAGCGCGAGTGCTGGGTAGGTGATGCCCGGACGCCAGTGCTGGTTGACCAGGTAGGTGTACGCCGTGTTGTCCTCGAGGGTCTGGTAGCTGTTGCCGACGCCGCGCGGGACGAAGATCGCCACCGAGGGGTCCATCTCGAGGGTGAAGGTCGCGCCAAAGGTGTCGCCCTCGCGCATGTCGACCCAGGCGCCGAAGATGCGGCCGGTGGCCAGCGAGACGAACTTGTCCCACGGCTCGGTGTGGATGCCGCGGGTGACGCCCCGCTCGGAGTTGAAGGAGACGTTGTTCTGCACCGGCCCAAAGTCGGGGAGCCCGATGGCGAGCATCTTCTCCCGCTGCCAGTTCTCCTTGAAGAAGCCGCGGGCGTCCTCGCGCAGGTCGAGGCGGACGACGACCATGCCCGGGATGGGGGTGGTCTCGAGGGCGGGGAGGGACATCAGGCTCCTTGGTTTCGACAAGCTCAACCGGCGGTGGCGGGGGCGGCGGGGTGGTTTCGAGACGCTCGCTGCGCTCGCTCCTCAACCACCAGGGGTGGGGCTACTGGCCCTTGGCCGCGTAGGCGGCCTCGGTGGCCTCCTTGGCGGGGCGCCACCACTCCTGGTGGTCCTGGTACCACTCGATCGTGCGGGCGAGGCCGTCCTCGAAGTCCTGGAACTGCGGCGTCCAGCCGAGCTCCTCGCGCAGTCGGGTCGAGTCGATCGCGTAGCGCAGGTCGTGGCCGGCGCGGTCGGTGACGTGGTCGAAGTCGTCCTCCGAGCGCCCGAAGTGCTTGAGGATCATCTGGACGACCTCGAGGTTGTTCTTCTCCCCGTCGGCGCCGATCAGGTAGGTCTCGCCGATCTGGCCCTTGTTGAGGATGGTCCAGACGGCCGAGGAGTGGTCGTCGGCGTGGATCCAGTCGCGGACGTTCTCGCCGGAGCCGTAGAGCTTGGGACGGCGGCCGTCGATCACCTCGGTGATCTGGCGGGGGATGAACTTCTCGATGTGCTGCCACGGGCCGTAGTTGTTGGAGCAGTTCGACAATGTCGCCTGCACCCCGAAGCTGCGCACCCATGCCCGGACCAGGTGGTCGGAGGCTGCCTTGGAGGCGGAGTAGGGGCTGCTCGGGTTGTAGGCGGTGGACTCGGTGAAGCGCTCCGGATCGTCGAGCTCGAGGTCGCCGTATACCTCGTCGGTGGAGATGTGGTGGAGCCGCACGCCGTGCTTGCGGACCGCCTCGAGGATCGTGAACGTCCCGATGATGTTGGTCTGGATGAAGGGGCTCGGGTCGTGCAGCGAGTTGTCGTTGTGCGACTCGGCTGCGTAGTGGACGACCGCGTCGTGCTCGGCGACCAGCGGGTCCACCACCGCGGCGTCCGCGATGTCGCCGACGACCAGCTGAACCCGGCTCTCGGGGAGCCCGTCGAGCGCCTCGCGGCTCGCGGCGTAGGTCAGCTTGTCCAGCACCGTCACCGAGGCGTCGGTGTGCTCGAGCAGATAGTGGACGAAGTTGGAGCCGATGAAGCCGGCGCCGCCGGTCACGAGAAGACGCTGCATGGGCAGGGAGTCTAGAGGGAGAGGATTTCGCGACGCTCGCTGCGCTCGCTCCTCAGTCCTCGGAGTGTGGACGCTGTGAGCACAGGGTGAGCCTCGGATTCCTCTAGGGTGGCGCGCATGCGTGGAATCATCCTGGCCGGTGGGACCGGCTCGCGGCTGCACCCGATCACCCAGGGCATCAGCAAGCAGCTCGTCCCGGTCTACGACAAGCCGATGATCTACTACCCGCTCACCACGCTGATGCTCGCGGGCATTCGCGACGTTCTGGTGATCACCACCCCGCACGAGGCCGAGGCGTTCCAGCGGCTGTTGCGGGACGGTTCGCAGTTCGGCATCAACATCACGTTCGCCGTCCAGCCCAGCCCCGACGGCCTCGCCCAGGCGTTCCTCATCGGCGAGGAGCACATCGGCTCCGACACCGCCGGTCTCGTGCTGGGCGACAACATCTTCTACGGCACCGGTGTCGGCCACCAGCTCTCCGAGTTCGCGGAGATCGACGGCGCTGCCGTCTTCGGCTACCACGTCGCCGACCCCACCGCCTACGGCGTCGTCGAGTTCGACGATCAAGGCCGCGCCATCTCGCTGGAGGAGAAGCCCACCGAGCCGAAGAGCTCCTACGCGGTGCCGGGCCTCTACTTCTACGACAACGACGTAGTCGGCTACGCCAAGGAGCTGATGCCGTCGCCACGCGGAGAGCTCGAGATCACCGACCTCAACCGGCGCTACCTCGAGGAGGGCCGGCTGCAGGTCTCGGTGCTGCCGCGCGGTACGGCGTGGCTCGACACCGGGACCTTCGACTCCCTCAACGACGCCTCCAACTTCGTGCGCACGATCGAGAGCCGGCAGGGGTTCAAGGTCGGTGCGCCTGAGGAGGTTGCGTGGCGCATGGGGTGGCTCAGCGACCAAGACCTCCTGGAGTGCGCCGAGCCGCTGCGCAAGAGCGGCTACGGCGCCTACCTGGCCGGGCTGCTCGACGACCGATGAGGTCGGAACTCAGTAGGCGCCGTCGGAGCCGAAGACGGCCTTGACGGTGCGGGCCAGGATCGACAGGTCCTGCACCATCGACCAGTTGTCGACGTAGTAGAGGTCCAGCCGCATGGCCTCCTGGGCCGTGAGGTCGCTGCGGCCCGAGACCTGCCAGAGGCCGGTCATCCCGGGGCGCACGCGCAGGCGGCGGATCATGCCGCCCTCGTAGAGGTCGACCTCGCGCTGCACCTGCGGGCGGGGCCCGATCAGGCTCATGTCGCCGCGCAGCACGTTGAAGAGCTGGGGCACCTCGTCGACCGAGAACCGGCGCAGCCACTTCCCGGGCTTGGTGATCCGGGGGTCGTCCTTCATCTTGAACAGCAGCGCCTGGGCACCCTGCTCCTCCTGGAGCTTCGCGACGAGGGCCTCCGCGTCCACCACCATCGTGCGGAACTTGAGGCACTGGAACGGCACCCCGTCCTTGCCGATCCGGGTCTGGGAGAAGAAGACCGGACCCCCGTCGTGGAGCTTCACCCGCAAGGCCGCGAAGAGCAGGACCGGACTCAACGCCAGGATCAGCATCAGGGAGCCGAAGAAGTCGAAGGCTCGCTTCCCGCTCCGGGTGGCCAGGTGACCGCGCGGACCGTCCACGTGGATGAGCGGCAGGCCAGCGACCGGGCGGAAGCGAATTCGCTCCCCGGAGACGTCGGTGAGGCTGGGCGCCACCACGAGCTGGATGTCGTGGTTCTCGAGAGCCCAAGCCAGCTCCTTGAGCTGGGTCGCCGTGCCGAACGCGCCGCCCGCGATGAAGACGACGTCGGAGCCGGACTCGATGGCGATTTGAGCCAGGTCCTCGATGTCGCCGAAGACCGTGATCCCGCTCCGGGTGGTCTCGTTCATGTCGTAGGCCGGCGTCACGGCGCCGATGACCCGGTAGCCAAGGCGCTTCTCGCGGGTGAGGTTGAGCGCCAGCTCGTCGGCGTGGGAGCGGGAGCCGGCGATCACCACCTTGTGGTGGAGGTGACCCCGCTTGCGGAGGGCGTAAGCGACATGCCGCAACAGGAAGCGACCGAGGAGGAGGACGACCACGCCGCAGCCGAAGGCCAGGACGAAGAATCCGCGGGAGAGGTCGTACTTGAAGAGGTAGCACCCGATGCCGACCACGGCGGCCGCCATCAGCGTGCCGCGGGAGACGCGCTTGTACTCGTCCAGACCGGTGTCGAACACCTCAGGCCGGTAGCCGCCCAGGAACGCAATGCCCCCGAGCCACCCCATGGCGATCAGCGGCGCCAACCACGTCACCTCGTTGGTGATGTTGCTGTCGATGCCCCACGTGACGTGGTCGCGGAAGACGGCCGCCGAGACGAGGACGAGCGAGATCAGGAGCGCGTCGACGAGGAGGACGAGGTAGGGGATGGCGCGGATGAGTTGGCTCTGGCTTTTCACGCGCCACCGGCGAGGACGGCTCCGTTCGCCGTTCCGCGCGCGTGGCACGCGCTCTGGCCGCGCGTCAGTCACGACGACTTGCGACTGTCCCATGTGGCATCCCCCGCCGCTGATTCCCGAGAACGATCAGCCTTTCGTCCAGAATTGTCGCCGAAGTTTCGGCCAGTACCACATGCATGCCTATCACTACTCGCGGGTAGCGCACATCGCGAAGCACATCATGCGAAACGGTGAGCGTCAGCGCGGGCGGAGATCGCTTTCAACCATGGCCAAGATCACATCTGCGAATGCCTTGGTCGGTCGCCACCCGAGCGCGCTGCGAGCCCTCGTGCTGTCTCCTCGGAGGTCGGCCGCGTCGACCGGACGCACCAGGGTGGGGTCGATCCTGACTCGGGACTCCCATCCGGTGACCCCCGCTGCGGCAAACGCCGCCGCGACGAACTCCCGCACCGAGTGGCTCTCGCCCGTGGCGACCACGTAGTCCTGCGCGAGGTCATGGCGACCGGCCAGCACCATCGCCCCCAGGTGGTCGGGAGCCCAACCCCAGTCGCGTCGTGCCTCGAGGTTGCCGAGCACGAGCTCGTCGGCCTCGCCGCGGGCGATTGCTGCGACGGTCCTGGTGATCTTGCGGGTCACGAAAGTCTGCGGGCGGCGTGGTGACTCGTGGTTGTACAGGATCGCGCTGACCGCGTGCAGGCCCCGCTCCCGGGCCTCGCCGACGGCGAGGTGGGCGCGGGCCTTCGCCTCGCCGTACGGGTTGGTCGGCGCGATCGGCGTGGACTCGTCCTGCGGTGCGGTCGCGGGGGAGCCGAAGATCTCCGCGCTGGAGGCCTGGACGAGCCGGACGGGTCGGCCGGTCCGGTCCTGCAGGGCGAGTGCGGAGTCCATGAGGGCGGTCGCGGCGTCGCCGTTGACGGCCCGGACGAGCTCCGGCTCCTGCCAGGAGCGGGCCACCGAGCTGACGGCCGCCAGGTTGTAGACCTCGTCGGGCGCCACCTCGAGGAGGAGCCGTCGGGTGGCGTCGTGGTCGGTGACGTCGCCGGGGTGGAGCACGACCTCGGGCGGGCAGAAGGGCGGGCGGACCGGCGTACGGATCAAGCCGTGGACCTCCAGGCCATCGGCGAGGAGCTGTTCGGCGAGGTAGGAGCCGTCCTGGCCGGCGAGACCCGTGATGAAGGCGCGCGTGGGGTGGTTTCGAGACGCTCGCTGCGCTCGCTCCTCAACCACCGGGGGTGTGGGGCGGTTTCGAGACGCTCGCTGCGCTCGCTCCTCAACCACCGGGGGAGACGCTCGCTGCGCTCGCTCCTCAACCACCGGGGTCACTTCCAGCCGGCCTTGAGCGCCTCGACGTCGGCGTCGACCATCATCCGCACCAGCGCCGGGAAGTCGACCTTCGGCTCCCAGCCCAGCCGCTCGCGCGCCTTCGTCGCGTCCCCGACCAGGGTGTCCACCTCTGCGGGGCGGCGGAAGCGCTCGTCCTGGCGGACGAAGCGGGACCAGTCGTCGATGCCGATGTGGGCGAACGCCAGGTCGACCAGGTCGTGGATGGAGTGCGAGACCCCGGTGGCGATGACGTAGTCGTCGGGCTCGTCCTGCTGGAGCATCAGCCACATCGCCTCGACGTAGTCGCCGGCGAACCCCCAGTCGCGGCGGGCGTCGAGGTTGCCGAGCACCAGCTCGTCGGCGAGCCCGAGGTGGATCTTCGCGACCGCCTTGGTCACCTTGCGGGTCACGAACTCCTCGCCCCGTCGCGGGGATTCGTGGTTGAAGAGGATCCCCGAGGAGGCGTGCATGCCGTAGGACTCGCGGTAGTTGATCGTCATGTAGTGGCCGAAGACCTTGCTCACGCCGTAGGGGGAGCGGGGCCACAGCAGCGTCGTCTCCCGCTGAGGGGTCTCCTGCACCTTGCCGAACATCTCCGAGCTCGACGCCTGGTAGAAGCGGACCCGGCCCGGGTCGTCACCCGTGTGGAGCCGCAGTGCCTCGAGCATCGTCAGCACCCCCTTGCCGGTGACGTCGGAGGTGAGGGCGGCGTTCTCCCACGAGTAGGCGACGAACGAGATCGCGCCGAGGTTGTAGACCTCGTCGGGCTGCGCCTCGGTGAGCGCCCGCATGAGGCTCGACATGTCGGTGAGGTCGCCGTTGTGCTGGTGGACCTGGGGGACCAGCTGCTCCACCAGCTCGCGGCGCGGGTTGTTCTGGCCGCGGATCACCCCGTGCACCTCGTAGCCCTTCGCCAGCAGGAGCTCGGCGAGGTAGAGGCCGTCCTGTCCGGTGATGCCGGTGATCAGGGCGCGGGGCTTCGTCATGGGCGGAAGTCTCCCAGTCGCGGCGCGGAGGGAGTGCTCCGGCCCGATAGTGTGCGGGACCATGAAGATCCTCGTGACCGGCGGCGCCGGCTACATCGGCACGATCACCTGCAAGGCGCTCGAGCAGGCGGGCCACACCCCCGTCGTCCTCGACTCCCTCTTCAGCGGCCCGCGGGTCTTCGTGGGTGACCGGATCTTCTACGAGGGCGACATCGCCGACCGCGAGCTGCTGCGACGGGTCTTCGCCGACCACCCCGACATCGAGGCGACCATCCACATGGCGGCGCGGATCGTCGTGCCGGAGTCGATGGAGGTCCCCTACGAGTACTACCGCGACAACGTCGCCAAGTCGCTGGAGCTCTTCGACGAGCTCGTCGCGCTCGGCAAGCCGCGGGTGCTCTTCTCCTCCTCGGCGTCGCTGTACGCCGAGAAGGCCGACTTCGAGGTGACCGAGCTCGACCCGCTCGCGCCCGCGTCGCCCTACGCCCGCACGAAGCGGATGATGGAGCAGGTGCTGGAGGACATGGCCGAGGCGACCTCGCTGCGCGCGATCATCCTGCGCTACTTCAATCCGGTCGGCTCCGACCCCGACCTCGAGTCGGGCATCTACGTCCGCGAGCCCTCCCACGTGCTCGGCCAGCTCGTCATGGCCGCCCGCGGGCTCAAGGACGCCTTCACCATCACCGGCGTCGAGCACCCCACCCGCGACGGCACGGGCATCCGCGACTACATCCACGTCTGGGACCTCGCCAAGGCGCACGTGCGCGCCGTCGAGCGGTTCGACGCCGTCCTCGCCGAGGAGGGCACGCCCAGCACCGTCATCAACGTCGGCATGGGCCAGGGGACGACGGTGCGCGAGCTCGTCGCCTCCTTCGAGCGGGTCTTCGGCCAGGAGGTGCCCGTCCGCGAGGCGCCGCCGCGGCCCGGCGACGCCGTCGGCGCGTTCGCCAATGTCGACAAGTCCTCCAGGCTGCTGGACTGGAAGACCGAGCTGACCCTCGACGACGCCATCGCCTCCGCGCTGGCGTGGGGCGAGCGCCGCAAGGAGATCCTCGGCTACGAATGAGCCGTCGCGGCGCGCGGTTGGGGGGTCGGCCGGGTCTCCTTGGCGACGGCCCGGTCGAGGTAGTCGGCCAGGAGGACGGCCACGAACCCGATCAGGCCGGTCCACGGACTGAGGAAGTCCGGGTCGTCGATCGCCCACCACGCGTAGACGAAGAGGAGACCGGCCGCGAGACCGCCCGCCCAGCGCATGGTCCTCCGCAGGAGGACCGGTTGGTGTGCCACGGCCGCCAGCCCCAGGGCATGACTGCCCGTGATCACGAAGACGTAGTGAGCCCCGAGGGCCGTGGCGATGTTGGTGCCCCAGAAGGTCGGCGGAAGGACCGCTGCCAGGATCGGGAGCGACGCAAGGAGCAAGAAGGCGAGGAGGACGTGACCCTTCTCCCTGCCACTGAGCTCCCCTCGGGGCCCGATGGGGTGAGCCAACTTCACGATGAGGAAGGCGGCGACGACGAAGAACGCCGCCCCGGCGATGGGCACCTGCTCGTTCATTTCTCTCCTTGTGTCGGGTCGTCCCGTGCGGTCAGCGGACGAGGGTGGGGCGGGCCTCGAGCACGGTCAGCGTCTGTTCAGTGCCGGTGATGGTGCGGGTGGGCTCGATCTCCTGCCAGGGGCCGTCGCCGACGCGGTACCTGCCCGCGTAGGTGACGTCGAGGCGTGGGTGGACCTTGACGCCGGCGCGCGTGTAGCGGTGGGTGATGGTGTGGCGGGGGTACGCCGCCCCCCCGTGGTCGGTCCTGAGTTCCGTGGTGTCGGCCGGGGTCGCCCGCCCCTTCTCGGCGTCCTCGTCGGAGGCCCAGCGCCAGGTGAAGGTCTGGGGTGTGGCCTCGATCGTGACGTCGCGCCCGAGCAGCTCGACCGACTGGCTCACCGGGGCGGTGGAGTCGGTGTGGAAGATCGTGTCGAGATTGACCAAGGTCTCGCCGTCCCGAGGCTGGATGAGCAAGGTGGCCGCCGGCCAGTCGAGCTCCTCGAAGGCCCGGGCGGCCATCTCGCCGCTGATCTGTCGGCCGTCGATCTCGAGCTGCTCGTCGCGGCCGAGGCAGACGGTGCCCACCACCTCCCACTCGGTGTCCGGGCCCGCGCTGCGGAGGCGCCGCTCGAGGCGGTACTGGAACGTGTCGGGCGGGGCGACGCACTCGAGCTGTGCCTGGATCGCGACGCAGGCGTTGTTCTGGTCCATCTCCTTGCAGATCGGGTGGTAGGCGTACTGGTAGAGGGCGACCGTGCGGTCGATCTCGGTCTGTGTCTCCTCGAAGCCGCTCTTGCATTCGAGCGCTGCGACGTTGAGGTCAAGCGTCTCCCCGCAGTCCGCAGCGACTGGGAACGTGTCGGGTGGTGCGGACGGAAGCAGAACGGCTGTCGCAAACGACAGGATGAGCGCTGCTGTCTTCACAGTGGACGCTGCGCGAGGTCGACCAGGACGTAGCCGTCGCCCGAGTCTGCCAACACCAGTTGGTATTTGACGCGCCCGCCCGGCAAACGCTTCTCCGATGCGGACGCGGAACGTCGATAGCGGGTGGGTTTCGACGTCGTCCAGACATCAAAGGCTCCTCCGGACAGCGTCTTGATGCGTTCAACAGTCATACCGCCCCACTCGACTGATCCACCCGCGGCGTAGATGCCGGAGATGTTGTCTGCTGTGTCTTGGCACGGCCTACACCCCTTGGTGATAGCCAGGTATGCCTCGGTGTCGCCTGTGTTCTGCATGTCGGTGGAGAGTTCGGCCCAGCGGCGGATGAACTCCTCGGGCGTCTCGGCCGCAGCCTGCGTGGCCGACTCGGAGGGTGAGGCACTGGCCGCCTCGGTCGGCTCGGCGAACTTCGGCTCCGGGTCGTCGGCGCAGCCGGCGAGCAGGAGGAGCGCCGCCACGAGCGTCCCGACCCCGGCGGCGGGTGAGTGTCGCGCGGACGCCCGCGGTCGTCGTACGGACATGGTGTGTCTCCCCCCGAGAAGCCGTGCGTCGGCGACGAGAGTAGGGGGACCGCCCTCCCCGACAGGCGGTTGTCCACAGGCGTCCGCGGGCCGGTGCGGCACGGATCGCGAAGATCCCCCATCTGGGGGACGGGATGGCCGTGCGGGTTGTGCTCGACGCCCATCTTCTCCACAGTGTGTCTCGTGCCTGCGTCGATCCGTGCCCGACTCGTCCGCCTCACCGCCGCCGTGGTGACGGCGGCCCCGGTGGCGGTCCTCGGCGCCACGACCCCCCACACGGCGACCGCGGCCGGGCCCGCTCCCACCGTGACGGCCCGCCTCTGGGAGCCCCCCACGGACCTCGAGCCGCTGGACGCCGCGCTGGACCAGCGGCGTACCAAGCCCGTCCGCCTCGTCTTCCTCGGCTCCTCGACGACGCAGGGCCTCGGCGCGAGCGACCCGGCGAGGGCCTACGCCGCCCAGGTCGTCTCGAGGCTGTCGCTGGTCAAGCCGACCTACGGCGTCGCCGACAGCACCGTGGCCCTCGGGGCGGCGCCGACCGCGAGCAAGGGGATCGAGGGGTTCAACGGCGGCCAGGGGGGCACGTGGGTCGGCAACTACCTCTCCGACGCGGCCCTCCAGTCCATCGCCGCCACGCGCCCGGCATGCGTCTTCCACATGATCGGCTCCAACGACTCGGTGCTCGGGGTGTCGCCCGCCACCTACGAGTCCTACCTGCGCGCCAACCTCGCCCGGATCGACCGCGCGGTCGACACCCCCGTCTGCCACGTGCTGGTCCACACCTTCCGCCGCGACGGCGTGGCGCCCGAGGTCTGGGCGGAGTTCGGCACTGCCCTCGACCGGATCGACGCGTCCCACCCGCGGGCCTTCGCCGTCGACGCGTCCAGGGTGTTCGCGCGCCGCGGCGTACCCGGAGCGGACCCGTTCGGCCTCCTGGCCGCCGACGGCGTGCACCCCAGCGACGCCGGGCACGCGCTGCTCGCGCGGGTGGCGGTCGGCCGCGTCGCGAAGCGGCTCGCCCTCACCCGATGACCTGACCGAGCGGACCCGGTGCGGGGCTGTCGGGGGCCTTCCCTAGGCTGAACCCCGTGAGCGATCCCGAGCTGTTGGTGACCAAGGCGGACGGCGTCGTGACGGTGGTCTTCAACCGTCCGCAGCGCCACAACGCCTTCACGAAGGCCATGTACGCCGACCTGCGCGACCTCTGCGACGAGCTGCAGGCCAGCCCCGACGTCCGGGCGCTGGTGCTCCGCGGCGCGGGCGGCCGGGCGTTCGCGGCGGGCAACGAGATCTCCGACTTCCTCGAGGCCGACGCGGTCGCCTACGAGGAGTGGATCCGCGAGCTGCTCGGCAAGCTCTTCGCCGTCCCGCAGGTGACGATCGCCGCGATCGACGGCTTCTGCGTCGGCGGCGGCCTCGCGGTGGCGACCCACTGTGACATCCGGATCGCCACCCCCGAGTCGCGCTTCGGCTACCCGATCGCCAAGACGCTCGGCAACGCGCTGGCCGCCCCGGTGGTGCACCGCTGCGCCGCGGTCTTCGGGGAGTCGCTGACCCGCAAGATGCTGCTCACCGGCCGCCTCGTCGACGCCGACCGGGCCTACTCCGTGGGCGCGCTCACCGAGATCACCGAGGACCTCAACGGCACCCTCGACGAGCTCGTCGACGAGGTCCTCGCGGCCTCGGCGACCACCCAGCGCGCCACCAAGCGGCAGCTCAACGCCCGCGCGGTCGAGCAGGAGCGGGCCCCCGACTTCGACGACGACCTCCTCCGCGAGGTCTACACCGGCGCCGACTTCAACGAGGGGGTCCGGGCCTTCCTGGCCAAGGAGAAGCCGAGCTTCGCCACCCACGCGCAGGCCGACGCCGCGGACGAGGAGTAGGACGATGGACAGGCTGGTCAACCTCCGCGACCTCGGCGGCCTCCCGGTCGCCGGCGGCGGCACGACCCGCCACGGGATGCTCTACCGCAGCGACGCGCCGCACCCCGACGACCGCGACCCCGACCACGTCGCCCACTGGCCCCCGGCCACCGTCGTCGACCTGCGCATGGAGCGCGAGGCCAACCGGGTGCCCTACACCCTCGAGGGCGCCGACCGCATCCTCCACCCGCTGCACGAGGCCGCTGCCCCCGAGAACATCCGCGACGCCGCCATCGGCGACCTCTACCGCCACATCCTGGAGACCGCCGCCGACCGGGTCGCCTCCGCGGTCGAGATCGTCGTGACCCGACCGGCGCCCGCGCTGGTGCACTGCACCGCCGGCAAGGACCGCACGGGCATCGTCGTCGCCTCGCTGCTGCTCAGCGCCGGGGTGACCCGCGAGGACGTCGTCGCCGACTACGCCCGCACGGGCGACAACATGGACGCCGTCGTGCAGCGGATCAGCAAGCACGCCAACCCCAACAAGCCGGTCAACCCCCAGTGGCTGCTCACCTCCGCCGAGGCGATGACCGAGGTGCTCGCCGTGCTCGACGACCCCGCCCACGGCGGGGCGCACGGCTGGCTCGTGACGCACGGCGCCACCGAGTCGGCGCTCGAGGACTGGGTGGGGCGCTTCACCGAGGCCTGAGCCGGCCCACACCCGGTGCCTCAGACGAGCCTGATGGTGCGCTTGACGGTCTGCTTGTTGCCGGCGGCGTCGGTGATGGAGAGGGTGAGGACGGCCTTGACGGCCAGTTTCTTCTGTTTGGCCTTGGGGGCGTTGCGGTAGCGGGTCAGGGCCTTGAGGACCTGTGCGACGAGCTTCTTGCTGGTGACCCGGAGGGTGAGGCGGGCCTGTTGTCCGGGGGCGGCCTGGGTGGGATTGCCGCGCAGTGCGATGGGCTTCTTGGAGCCCTTGAGCTTGATCTTGCCGGTGGCCGTGGCGGTGATGGCCTCGTCGGCGCCGACGCGAGTGGTGAGGGCGACCTTCTTGCGAATCTTCTGCTGCTTGGGTGCGGCAGCCTGGACGCCGGTCACGGCGGTGTCGGGGTCGGGGGGTGGCGCGGTGGTGGGTCCGGCCGTCGGGCCGGCCGTGGGCGCGGTCGTGGGCGGCGCGGTGGGGGCTGCCGTCGGCCCCGACGTGGGGCCGGGGGTGGGTCCTGACGTGGGGCCGGAGGTGGGCGTCGGCTCCGCGGACGGGGTGGGCGGATCTGAAGGGTCAGGGGCCTCACCCCGTGGCACGACCGACCACAGTTCCTTGCCGCGGAGGGCGTCGTCGAAGGTCAGGAGGAGGGTGTCGGCTCCGCTGTGCATCTCCAGGTCCCTGGAGTAGCGCGGCGGGTCCGGCAGGGCGACGAGCTCCCGTGTGCCGGCCCGGCTGCCATCGGTGCGCCACAGCGCGCGGTTGTCGTCAGCGTCGGTGACGGTGAAGTAGAGCCCTTCGCCGAAGGAGGTCAGGTCGTTGGGATAGCCCACGCTCGAGATCCCGAGGTCCGTCGTGCCGGCCGTGGTCCCGTCCGAGGCGAACAGCGAGTACCGTCGCTCAGCGGTACGGGCGCTGAAGAAGAGCGTGCCGCTCACCACGGAGAACTGGCGGGCGTAGCTGGGCTCAACGGTTTGGTTGGTGTCCACCAACAAGGACGTGCCTCGTGCGGTTCCGTCGGTCCGCCAGAGCTCGCGCCCGTGCGTCCCGTCGTCTGCCGTAAAGAAGAGGGTGCCGCCGATGGACACCCCTTGGTTCAGGTACGGATCGCTGTCGCCGGTCCCCGGCAACACGTCGGCCACCATCCGTGGGTTGGCCCCGCTCGCCTCGACGTGCCAGAGCTCGCGTCCGTGAGCGGCGTCCCCAGCGGAGAAGAACAGGCCACCTGCCACCTCCGTCAGGCTCCAGGGGGCGTTTGCGTCGTACGTGGAGAACGGGGAAGAACGGAGCGCGACTTCCAGGTCGGTCACCCGCGTGGTCCCTGCGGCCGTCCCGTCCGACCGCCACACCTCGCTGCCGTGGACGCCGTCATCTGCCACGAAGAACAGGGCGTCGCCGACCTTTGTCAGCTGTTCGGGAAAGCTCGAGGACTCGCCTGCTCGCAGGTCGATCACTCTCTCGGTGCCGGCCATGGTGCCGTCGGAGGTCCACAGCTCGCGGCCCATGCCCCCCGGTCCGTACGCGGCGAAGAACAAGGTGTCGCCGACCGCCGCCAGCTGGGACGGCCAGTCCTCCGCGTAGCCGGACTGCAGGTCCGACACCCGCCTGGTGCCCTGCGTCGTGCCATCAGTAGCCCAGACGTCGAGCGTGCCGTTGGCCGCTTGAGCCGTGAAGAACAGGGTGTCCCCCGCCACGGTCATCTGACGCGGCCAGCCCGCACCGGGTCCCGGCTGTAGGTCGGCCACCAAGCGTGTCCCGGCCGAGGTGCCGTCGGTCGCCCACAGCTCGTCGCCGTGCACCCCGTCGTCAGCGGCGAAGAAGGTGGTGCGGCCGATCGTCACGAAGGCGTAAGGGTCGCTCCCCGTGGGACCTGCGTTGATGTCGCCCACAAGGGCGAGGTCCACGGGGGGAGTGTCGACAGCTTGCGACTGCACGGGCACCGCGAGGGCGACCGTGCCGACCAACGTTCCAGTAACCAAGACCTTCCCGCGGACCGACCGCGCCCTGCTGGTCGCCGCTCTGCGGCGCCGGAGACGACGTTGCCGTTGCCGAGCAGTCATGGATGTTCCTTCCCGAGGGCGGGGAGCTGGTCTCAGACGAGCCTGATGGTGCGCTTGACGGTCTGCTTGTTGCCGGCGGCGTCGGTGATGGAGAGGGTGAGGACGGCCTTGACGGCCAGCTTTTTCTGCTGCGCCTTGGGCGCCTTGCGGTAGCGGGCGAGGGCTTTGAGGACCTGGGCGGCGAGCTTCTTGCTGGTGACCCGCAGGGTGAGGCGGGCCTGCTGTCCGGCGGCTGCCTGGACCGGGGTGCCGCGGAACGCGACGGGCTTCTTGACGCCCTTGAGGGTGATCTTGCCGGTGGCTGTGGCGGTGATGGCCTCGTCGGCGCCGATGCGGGTGGTGAGGGCGACCTTCTTGCGGATCTTCTGCTGCTTGGGCGCGGCAGCCTGGACGCCGCTCACGATGGTGTCGGGCCCGGGTGGTGGCGCGGTGGCGGGGCCGGTGGTGGGGCCGGTGGTGGGCCCTACGGTCGGGTTCGTGGGCGGCGGCGAGGTGGGTGTCGCGGTGGGCCCGGACGTGGGAACCGGGACCGTGGGGGTCGGGACGGGCGGAGTGGGTGTCGGCGGCACGTAGCCGCTGGCACCCACGCGCCACAGCTCACGCCCGTGCGTGCCGTCCTGGGCGGTGAAGAAGAGGACGCCGTTGCTCTCGGTGAGGTAGTAGGGGTTGCTCCCGTAGACGCCGGGTCGGACGTCGCCGACCATCCGGGTGCCTCCGGCGGTGCCGTCGGACGTCCACAGCTCCCTGCCGTGCTCCGTCCGGGAGGCAGTGAAGTAGATCCGCGAGTCGGTGCCGATCGCTTCCCGGGGAGACAGCCCCGCGACGTTCGCGACTCGCTCGGTGCCGGCCGCCGTGCCGTCAGAACGCCACAGGTAGGTCTCGTAGGCCTCGTCGTAGGCGGCGAAGAACAGGTCGTCGCCCGACGCCACGAGGGAGCGCGGGTAGCTGCCGCCGGGCCCCGGGTAGAGGTCGGTCACCTGCTGGGTCCCCGCGGCGGTGCCGTCGGTGCGCCACAGCTCGTCGCCGCTGACGCCGTCGTTCGCGGTGAAGAAGAGGGTGCCGCCGACCTCCGTCAGCTCCTGGGGGTAGCCGCTGTCCGCCCCGCGCAGGTCCTGGAGGGGAGCAGTGCCGGCGACGGTGCCGTCGGAGGCCCACAGCTCCCTCCCGGTGGCGGTCTGCTCGGTGATGAAGACGAGGCGGTCACCCACGGCCGTGAGGTCGCTGAAGAGGCTGTACTCGGTGTCCACGTCGACGTCGGTCAACCGGCGCGTCCCTGCGGCGGTGCCGTCGGAGCTCCACAGCTCGCGGCCGTGCACACCGTCGTCGGCGGTGAAGAAGAGGGTGTCCCCGACCCCGGTGAAGTCCCGCATGTAGGCGCCCCCCTCGGAGGCCCGCACGTCCGCGACCGGCCCGGTTCCGGCAGCGGTGCCGTCCGACCGCCAGAGCGCCTCCGAGTCCCCGACCCCGCGGGTGAAGAAGAGGGTGTCGCCCGCGCCGGCCAAGCGCGAGATGTAGGAGTATTCGTAGGCGTCGTCGAGATCCGTCACCTTCCGGGTGCCCGCTGCGGTGCCGTCGGAGCGCCACAGCTCCTGCCCGTCCTCGTCGTAGGCGGTGAAGAAGAGCGTGCCGCCCACCGCGGTGAGCTCGTCCGGGTAGCTGCCGGAGTCCCCCGGGACGATGTCGATCGCGCGGGTGCCCCCCGTCGTCCCGTCGCTCACCCAGAGCTCGCGCCCCACGCTGCCGTCATCGGTCGCGGTGAAGAACAGGTGCGAGCCGGTGGACGTCAGGTTGTCGGGCTCGCTCGAGAGCGCGCCGGGGCGGATGTCGCGCATCATCGAGGGTGCGCCGGGGTCGACCGGGTCAGCTGCCTGGGTGGCCACCGGCACTGTCAGGGCGGCGACGCCCAGCACGCTCCCGGTGACGAGGGCGCGACCGCGCCGGGGGCTGGTGCGAGCCTGGGCTGCGGCCGCCTTGCGGCGACGGAGACGGCGCTGGCGCTGACGAGTGGTCACGACGGACCTCTTCCCCCTAGAAGTGACGGAGCGACACTAGGGGGCCTGGAGGTCGCGGGGAAGACGGTTCACACACTCTTTACCGAGGAGGTCACCGACCTTCGATCAGGGGGAACCGGGCACGAACCACGACGTCCGGACAATCTCGCTGCCCGGCTCCGCGACCTCGGGAAATCTCCTCCCCGCGAGCACGGCGACGTCGAAGACCTCCTGGATCCGGTCCTCGAAGCGAACGGAGCCCAGGACCCGTCCGGAGTCGAGGTCGACGGCCCAGACCCCGCACTCGCGACGGGGGAGGGCGGCGACGGGCAACCCCCCGAAGGTGGCGGTCTCCCGGACCTGCGAGGTGCCCACGAAGGCCGTGCGACCGGAGAAGGAGAGCCCTCGGGTGAAGCCGGGCAGCTCGGCGACCGTGCGGGTCGCCCCCGTCGCTGGGTCGACCTCGAGCAGCCGGCCGCGACCCGACTCCAGCACGTGGAGACGCCCGTCGTGCCATCGCGGGGAGTGCGGCATCGAGAGCCCCTCGACCACCACCCGCCCGCTCGGGACCTCCATCAGCACGCCGCCCGTGGCCTTGTCGGGACGCCACCCGCCGGGCTCGTCGGAGACGCCGAGGGCCGTCACGTAGCGCGGCACCCCGTCGACCAGTGCCAGTCCGTTGAGATGGCAGCGGTCCTCCGGCGCGAGCCGGGAGACGAACGGCGGGCGCCAGCGCGGCACGAAGCTGTGGACGGTGTCGAGGGTGGCGAGACAGCTGAAGCTCGTCGCCACCACCCACAGGCCGTCGCGACCCACGGCCAGGTCGTGCACGGCGATGTCGCCCGTGACGTGGGAGTTGCGCGGCACGAAGCAGGCGTCGTGCCTGCCCTTCGGCTCCAGGGTGGGCGCCACGCCGGGGAAGTCCCGGTAGTCCAGCACCTCGGTGCGGACGCCGAGCGCGAAGCCGTCAGGAGTCGGGGCGATCCCCATCGGGCGGTCGAAGGCGCGCAGGTGCACCCCCAAGCCACCCCCGTCGGCCCGCAGCACGACCAGCCGGTTGGACTGGTAGGTCGAGACCGCGAGCGAGGAGCCCAGCCGGCGCAGCATGGCCGCGAGGCCGTGGTCCACGGCGGTCAGGCTGCCCGGCGGGGTCTCCGGGGCCAGGCTCGGCTCGATCCGCAGGAGGTGGGGGCGGACCCGCTCGGCCAGGACCAGGTCGTCCTCCGTCGCGTTCTCCTGCGCTGCCTCCTCCGAGCGGGCCGGAGCAGCGCTCCGCGCGGCCTCGCGCCACGGGCGCGAGCAGCCGGAGTGCCAGCCCAGGCCGAGGACGCCGAAGACGGCCTGGAGCCCGTTCTCCGGCTCTGCGAGCAGGTCGGCCTGGGCCACCACGACCCTGCGCTCAGGCGGAAGGACGGCCAACGCGTCGAGGGTCGCCTCCGTCGTGGCGCGCCAGTTGGCCGTCGGGTCGTCTCCTTCGTCCGGCTCCCGGTGTAGCAGGACGAAGTGGGCGTGGGGGTACGCCGCGGCCAGCGCCGGAGCCTGTTCGACGGCGGTCAGGACGGCGACCGCCCGGGGCTCGGCGCGGACGGCGACCGCCGGAGGCGCGTAGCGCGCGAGAAGGTCGCTCGCGTCGGTTCCGTCTCCGGCTGCCGCGTCCCAGACTCCCGCGTCCCACGCGCCGGGAGCAGCCAGCAGCGAGGCAACGAGCGTCGTACGTCCCGCACCCGGCGGGCCGAGCACGACGACGGGACGGGCGAGGGGCGAGGGCTGCTCGGTGGCGTCCACGGCGGGATCCTTGCACGCGACGAGAACGGCGGGATGGCCGCCGGACGCAGGGGAGACTAGGCCCCCTGGCACAGCCCGGGTGATGGCTGGCCGCAAGTTTTGCCGTCACAGTCGTTCGAGGGGCGCCGAAACCGCACGGACCGAGCCCCGGCATCCCTACGCTCCCGACGTGAAGCCCTCCTCGCGCGCCCGTCGCGGCGCCGCACTCCTGGCCCTCTCGCTCGTCGGCGCGGGGGTCTCGGTCGTCACCGGCCCCCTCGCCCAGGCGGCCCCCGCCGCGGAGAAGCCCCGCCCCGGCGACGTCGCGGCGGCGTCCGCACCGCTCCTCGACAAGCCCCTGCGGGGGCGCAAGGCGTTGCGAGGGCTGGGTGACCGGGTCGCCGAGGCCGCCGCCCGCAACGACCTCACGACGTCCGAGCTGCGCACGCTGCTCCGCGAGGACGACACCGTCTGGGTCGACCAGAAGGGCTCGGTCTTCTTCGTGGACCCCGCGCCCGCACCGCAGACCGGCACCCCCGAGCCCGCCGTGGCGTCGGCGCCGCTGGCGGAGACCTTCGCCCTGCACAGCAACCCCGACTCGTCGCTCACGATCCTGCTCGACTTCGACGGCGCCCAGGTCTCCGGCAGCCCCTGGAACAGCAGCCCGTACAACGTGACCCCCGGCGCCCACCCCGCCTGGGACCCCGACGGCAACGGGGCCGCCTTCTCCGACGCCGAGCTGCGGAAGGTCCAGCAGGTCTGGGCTGCCGTGGCCGAGGACTTCGCGCCCTTCGACGTCGACGTCACCACCGAGGACCCCGGCACCGCCGGGCTGGTCCGCAGCTCGCTCGCCGACGGCGAGTACGGCATCCGGGTGCTCGTCACCCCCAGCGACGACCCCTTCGCCAAGATCTGCGGGCGCCAGTGCGGGGGCGTCGCCTACCTCGACGTCTTCGCCCGGGTGAACAGCGTCGCCCAGCCCGCGTGGGTCTTCCCGCAGGCGCTGGGCAACGACCCGAAGAGCGTCGCGGAGGCTGTCTCGCACGAGGCCGGGCACAACCTCGCCCTGGACCACGACGGCACCGCCAACAGCGGCTACTACCTGGGCCACGGGCTCTGGGCGCCGATCATGGGCGCCGGCTACAACAGGCCGCTCTCCCAGTGGAGCGCCGGCTCCTACACCGACGCCGACAACCAGCAGGACGACCTGTCGATCCTGCGGAGCCGCCTCGGCTCACGGGCCGACGAGGCCGGCGACGCGGTCGCGACCTCCTCGCCCCTGCCGGCCGGGACGGCGTACATCGGGACCACCGACGACGTCGACAGCTACCTGCTGGGCACGTGCGAGCAGGGCGCCCTGGTGGACGTGCAGCCGCCCGGCGCCGCGCCCAACGTCGACGTGCGCCTCGCGGTCCACGACGCGACCGGGACGCGCGTCTCCACGCACGCGCCGGGCTCCTCGATGGTCAACCGGACCACCGCGGCCGGCCTGGGCGCGACGATCGCCGTCCCGGCGGCGGGCTCGGGGTGGGTCCTCACGGTCGAGGGCGTCGGGCAGGACACATGGGCGACCAACGGGTACGACGACTACGGCAGCCTCGGCGCCTACACCGTGCAGGTGACGGGGTGCGACGGCGCGCCCGACACCGGCGTGCCCGGGGCGCCCGGCGGGCTCACGACCGACGGCGGCGCCGCGACCACCTCGCTGACGCTCTCGTGGTCGGCCCCCGCCGACCCGGGCGACGGGCCGGTCACCGGCTACGTCGTCGGCAGGCTCGGCACGGCCGACATCGTCACCGTGGGCCCCGAGGTCCGCAGCCACACCTTCACCGGCCTCGAGGCCGGCACGACCTACGACCTCTCGGTGCGCGCGGTCAACGCCGCGGGCACCGGTCCGGCGGCCTGGGTGAGCGCCCGCACCGCCGAGCCCGGCCCGCCAGCCAACGACGCGGTGGCCGACGCCGAGGTGCTCGTCGGGGACGCGGGCAGCGTGGCGGGCGACAACACCCGCGCCACCGGCGAGGCGACCGACCCGACCCCGCCCAGCAGCTATGCGGCGGGCGGCCACTCGGTCTGGTACGCGTGGACCGCGCCGGCGCGCGGCTCCGTCAGCATGAGCACCTCGGGCGGGGACGACAACCGCGACACCACCCTGGGCGTCTACACCGGGGTCCCCGGAGCGCTCACCGAGGTGGCCGGCAACGACGACGCCGACTCCGGTGGCCTCCACGCGGCCGTGACCTTCGACGCGGTCGCCGGCACCCGCTACCTCGTGGCCGTCGACGGCTTCGAGGAGCTGGCCGGGGGCAGGGGACCCTTCACCCTCGGTTGGTCGCTCACGAGGACCCGGACCGCACCCGCGGCGCCCCACGACGTCGTCGCCCACGCCGGGGACGGGGCGGCGGTGGTCAGCTGGGGCACTCCGGACGACAACGGGTCGCCCCTCACGTCGTACGCCGTCACCCTGCGCGCCGACGGCCAGCCCGACCGCACCGAGACCGTCGACGCCTCCCGGACCGGCACCAGCGTCACCGGGCTCGCCAACGGCACCACCTACCGGGTCACGGTGCGCGCGACCAACGACGTCGGTACGTCGCCGGAGTCGGCCGCGGCCACCGTCGTGCCGGTGGCCCCCGTCTCGCCGTCGCCGTCGCCGTCGCCCACGCCCACGGAGACGCCGACGGCCGGGCCGACCGAGACCCCGGCGCCCACGGCGGGACCGACCATGGGGCCGACCGCTGGGCCGACCGCTGGGCCGACCGTCGGGCCGACCGTCGGGCCGACCGCAGGACCGGTCATCCCGTCGCCCGGGAAGCCGCGGCCCCCGAAGGTCCGGGTGCGCGGGAAGCGGGTGACCCTCACGTGGGCGGTCGTGCCGGACGCGCCCGTCACCTCCTGGGTGCTCGACCTCGCCAAGGGCCGGGACCGGAAGGTGAAGGGCAAGGTCAGCAGGGCCCAGCTCAAGCTGAAGCCCGGACGGCACAAGGTCCGGATCGGTGCCGTCACCGCCGGGGGGAAGGTCTCCTGGAGCCGGTGGGTGAAGGTCCGCGTCCGCTGAGCCAGGACGCGGCCTCCACCCGCCGCCTCAGATGGTGGCGCTGAGCCCGCCGTCGACCACGAGGGACTGACCCGTCATGTAGGACGACGCCGGGGAGGCGAGGAAGAGGAGCGCGGAGTCGAGCTCCTCCTGCTCGCCGAACCGGCCGAGGATCGACGTCTCGGCGACCATCGTCCGCAGGTTGTCGGCGCCCTCGGCCGAGGTGATCTCGGAGTCGAAGAAGCCCGGGCAGAGCGCGTTGACCCGGATGCCGCGGCGCTGCGACCACTGCTGCGCCAGGTCGCGGGTGAGGCCGATGACGCCGGCCTTGCTGGCGCTGTAGCCGGCCTGCGGGTAGCGGCTGGCCGCCCACCCCAGCACGCTCGCGACGTTGACGACCGAGGAGCCCTCGGGCATGTGGGGCGCGCAGGCCCGCGCCATCCAGTAGGTGCCGTTGAGGTTGATCTCGATGGTCCGCCGGTAGTCGTCGGGGTCCTGGCGCAGCGCGCTGCCCGCCACCCCGATCCCGGCGTTGTTGACCAGCACGTCGATCCGGCCGAACTCCTCGACCGCCGCGGCCGCCAGGGCGTCGCAGTCCTCCAGGACCGAGACGTCGGTACGCCGGGTGAGGACGGCGGTGCCGCCCGCGCGGAGCTCGTCGGCCAGCGCCTCGAGCCTGTCCTCGCGGCGCGCGGCCAGCACCAGGGTGGCGCCGACCGCGGCGCAGGCGCGGGCGAAGCCGACGCCGAGGCCCGAGCTGGCGCCGGTGACGACGACGACCTTGTCGTCGAGGCGGAAGCGGTCCAGGGGGTTGGTGCTCGCGGGGTTGCTGCTCACGGTGCTGGTCACGGGGGCCTCCTCAGCCGACGTAGGGCGGGGTCTTCTTCATCTCCACGCGGGCGACTGTGCGGCGGTGGACGGCGTCGGGGCCGTCGACGATCCGCAGCACCCGGGCCCAGGCGTAGAAGTAGGCCAAAACGGTGTCGTCGGAGACGCCCATCCCGCCGAAGACCTCGATCGCGCGGTCGATGACGGTGGTGGCCATGGCGGGGGCGGAGACCTTGATCTCCGAGATCTCGGACCGGGCGCCCTTGGCGCCGTGCTGGTCGATCAGCCAGGCGGCGTTGTAGACGTGCAGCCGGGCCATGTTGATGTCGATGCGGGACTGGGCGATCAGGTCCTGCACGTTGGCGTAGTCGGACAGGTGCTGGCCGAAGGCGACGCGGGACTTGGCGCGGTCGACCATGAGGGCCAGGGCACGCTCGGCCATCCCGATGGCGCGCATCGCGTGGTGGATCCGGCCGGGGCCGAGGCGGGCCTGGGCGATCTTGAACCCGTCGCCCTCGCCGGCGAGGAGGTTGCTGACCGGGACCCGGACGTCGCGGAAGACGATCTCGCAGTGGCCGTGCTGGTCGTTGTAGCCGAAGATCGGCAGGTTGCGCACGATCTCCAGGCCGGGGGTGTCGCGGGGAACCAGGACCATCGACTGCTGCCGGTGGGGCTCGGCGTCGACGTCGGTCTTGCCCATCACGATGAAGACCTCGCACCGCTCGTCGGCGACGCCGGTGATCCACCACTTGCGGCCGTTGATGACGTAGTCGTCGCCGTCGCGGGTGATCACGGTGGTGATGTTGGTGGCGTCGGAGGAGGCCACGTCGGGCTCGGTCATCGCGAACGCCGAGCGGATCTCGCCGCGCAGCAGCGGCTCGAGCCAGCGCTCGCGCTGCTCCGGGGTGGCGAAGAGCTCGAGGGTCTCCATGTTGCCGGTGTCGGGGGCCTGGCAGTTGATCGCCTCGGGGGCGATCACCGGCGACCAGCCCGAGATCTCGGCCACGGCGGCGTACTCGAGGTTGGTCAGCCCCGAGGTCTTGGGGAGGAAGAGGTTCCACAGGCCTCGGCGCTGCGCCTCGGCCTTGAGCTCCTCCATCACCGGCGGGTGGGAGTTCTCGCCGTGCTCGCGCAGCTGGGAGGCCCAGACCGGCTCGGCCGGGAAGACGTGGGAGCGCATGAAGTCCCACATGTTGTCGCAGGTCTCCTGCGCCTTGGGGGAGAGGGCGAAGTCCATCGGTCGTGCTCCTTGCTCGGGTGGTGAGGGGGTGTGTCGGGGTCCGGGATGGTCAGAGGAGGGCCAGGCCGGCGTGGCCCAGCTCGCGAATCTCGTCGTCGAGGTCGCCGAAGTCCTGACCGCCCATGGCGCCCGACTTGGCCCGGACCTGGACGCCCTGGGCGATGGCGGCGAACTTGAAGTGGGAGAACGCCAGGTACCAGTCGATCTCCCCGAGGTCGGCGCCGGAGGTGGCGGCGTACCGCTCCAGCAGGTCGCGGCGGGTGGGGAAGCCGGGCAGGTGGGTGACGCCGGGGATCAGGCTCATCGTGGTCTCGCCGGGCTCGGTCCAGTAGAAGGTGAGCAGCGCGACGTCGGTCAGCGGGTCGCCGAGGGTGGAGAGCTCCCAGTCGAGGACGGCGTTGATCCGGCCCGGGTCCTCGGCGGCGAGGACGACGTTGTCGAGGCGGTAGTCGCCGTGCACGAGCGTGGTGCGCGCCTGGGGCGGCACGGTCTCGGCGAGCCGGCGGCCCAGCTGCTCCATCTCGGGGACCTCGTGGGTGCGGCTCGCCTCCCACTGGCCGGTCCAGCGCCGCACCTGCCGGGCCATGAACCCCTCCGGACGGCCGTAGTCGCCCAGCCCGACCGCCTCGTGGTCGACGGCGTGCAGGTGGGCGAGGGTGTCGGCGAAGGCGAACCCGAGAGCGTGCCGCTCCGCGGGTGTCGCGGCGTACGACGGGGGGAGCTCGCCGCGGACGATGTGACCGGGGACCTTCTCCATCACGTAGCAGCGGATCCCGACGAGGTCGCCGTCGTCGACCAGCACGACCGGGGCGACGGGCACCTTCGTCCCGGCCAGCGCCTGCTGGACCCGGGCCTCGCGCGCCATGTCGTGGGCGCTCGGCAGCAGCTCGCCGGTGGGCGGGCGGCGGAGCACGAGCTCGCCGGCCTCGCTGCGGAGCAGGAAGGTGAGGTTGGACTTGCCGCCGGAGATCAGCTCGACCTCGGGGGCGGCCCAGCGGTCGTCGCCGGTCGCCGCGACGAGGGCGGGACCGAGCCGGTCGGTGGGGACGAGTTCCGAGGTCATGGTGCTCCTTGCGGGCGGACAGGATGCGGCTGGACGGGCTACCGAATGCTCGTACGGTAACTGTTCAGCATGCGGGCTGCAAGCGTGCGAGTGTGTGCGCGAGACGCCCGCTCGGCGTACGCTGTTTGACATGACTGAACATGCGGCGAGCGTCGGCCAGGCCGTGCGGCAGGCCCGCGAGGCTCGCGGCATCTCCCTGCGCCGGGCCGCCGCCGAGCTGGGGGTCAGCCCCGCGACCCTCAGCGCCGTGGAGCGCGGCCGCACCCCGATGACCCTCGCCCGGCTGCACGAGCTGGCCGACCTGCTCGGCGTCCCGGCCGCGCGGCTGCTCGCCGGCCAGGGCGCCGAGCCGGACGCCGGGGATGACGCCGCGGGCGGGGACGCCGGTCGGCCGGGCACCGACGCGACCTCCGGGGGAGCGGCGGGTCAAGCCGACGCGCACGGCGACTGGCGCGACTTCTCCGGCATCGACACCGGGCCGATCCTCGAGGCCGCCACCCGCGTCTTCGTGCGGCGCGGCTTCCACGCCGCCGGGATGCGCGAGGTCGCCGCCGAGGCGGGGCTCAGCGTCGCCGGCGTCTACCACCACTACCCGAGCAAGCAGCAGCTGCTCGCTGCGCTGCTCGACGTGACGATGGACGAGATCGGCTGGCGGATCGCCGCCGCCCGCGACGAGGGGCACGACCCCGTCGAGTCGTTCTCCCTCATGGTCGAGGCGCTCGCCCTCTTCCACGCCGTCCGCGGCGACCTCGCCTTCCTCGGCGCCAGCGAGATGCGCGGGCTCGAGGGCGAGGAGCGGAAGCGGGTCGTCGCCCTGCGCGACGGGGTCCAGCACGCGCTCGACGCCCAGGCGCGGGTCTGTCTCGACGCCGGCCTCTTCACCTGTGAGGACCCCCGCACCGCCGGGCGCGCGATCGCCACGATGTGCACCGCGCTGCCGAGCTGGTTCCGCCTGCACGGGCCGCTCACGCCGCAGCAGGTGGCCAGGCAGTACGCCGCCTACGCGCTGGCGCTGATGGGTGCGGCCCCCGTCGCCGAGCGGCCGGGTGCGGAGTGGTCACGCGGATCCGGAAGTGGTCAGCCGGAGGGCTCTCGGAGGGCTCTCAACCCCTCCGAGTGACCACTTCGTTCCCCGCGTGACCGGATCCGCCTTCCGGCGATGACAGGGGCCGAGTCCGGGTGCAGGCCCGTCGCCGACCCGCGGCGCGGGAGCACGCCTCACGCCAAGGCGAGCCGGGCCAGCTCGGTGCCGGCGAGCAGCGCGACGCTGAGCGCGAGGGCCAGCGGCGCGCGACCCCCGCGCGGCCGCACCCGGCCGCGGGCGCCGCTGTCGTCGTCGTACCGGCGGCGGCTCTCGACGAAGACCCACACCGCGAGCAGGCAGGAGGCCAGCAGCGGCAGGCTGCCGGCCGGCCCGAGGTCGGACCAGCCCAGCCGCGCGACGACCCCCGCGCCCGCGACGAGCGAGAGCGACGTGCGCTGCCAGGCCAGCGCCGTCCGCTCGTCGGCCAGGCCCTCGTCGACCTGGCCCTGGTCGGTGGCGGCCGCGCTCACCGCAGCGACCCGATCCCGACGGCGACGAGGACCAGCCCGACCCCGACCACCACGAGGGTGACCACGGCGGCCAGGCCCAGCGACGGGAGCGGCTCCCGGCTCCGCATCGCCCGCTCGGCGCTCGCCCAGCGCAGCCACGCCGCGAGGGCCGCGACCAGGGCCGCCGCGACCAGCACGAGGGCCAGCACGTGCTGCGCGGTGTCGGGGACCGACAGGTCGACCACGTCGAGGGCGACCCCGGCGGCCAGCAGCGCCAGCGAGGTGCGGACCCAGGCCAGGAACGTGCGCTCGTTGGCGAAGGAGAACCGGTAGTCGGGCTCCTCGCCGCGGGCGTAGACCCACGCCGGCCAGCGCCGGCGCGCACCGGTGCGCTCCGTCCTGCTCATCCGCCCAGTCTGGCCCACCGTAGGCTGGCGGGGTGATCGAGGACTGGTTCGCGCGGCACACCCACCGCTGGCAGGACTGGTCGCTCCCCGAGCTGCGCGCCGCCAAGGGCGACACCCGGGTCAGCCTGGTCGTGCCGGCCCGCAACGAGGCCGCCACCGTCGGCGACGTGGTCTCCCGCTGCCGCGAGGTGCTGATGGAGACCGCCGCCCTGGTCGACGAGGTGGTGGTGGTCGACTCCGACTCCACCGACGCGACCTACGACGTGGCCGCCGACGCCGGCGCCGTCGTCCACCGCAGCGCCGAGATCCGCCCCGACCTCGGCACCCGCCCCGGCAAGGGCGAGGCGATGTGGAAGTCGCTCTTCGTCACCACCGGCGACGTGCTGGTCTTCATGGACGCCGACCTCACCGACTGGGACACCCACTTCGTGCCCGGCCTGCTCGGCCCGCTCCTCACCGACCCCGAGGTGCAGCTCGTCAAGGGCTTCTACCAGCGCCCCGGCGGCGACGCCTCCGGCGCGGTCGGCCCCTTCGAGGGCGGCCGGGTCACCGAGCTCGTCGCCCGCCCGCTGGTCGCCCTGCTCTTCCCGCCGCTCGCAGGGCTGGTGCAGCCGCTGGCGGGGGAGTGGGCGGTGCGCCGCGACCACTTCGCCGGGCTCGAGGTGCCGACCGGGTACGCCGTCGAGCTCGCCGCCCTCGTCGACACCTGGCGCGCCCGCGGCCTCGACGCGATCGCCCAGGTCGACCTCGGCCGCCGCGCCCACCACCAGCAGCCGCTGCTCGACCTCGGCGCCATGGCCACCCAGATCCTCACCACCGGCTGGGCCCGCTCCAGCCACAGCCACCACGCCGACGCGATCGCGCTCACCCAGTTCCTGCCGGCCGGCGACCGGCCGGGCGGCGGGGGCGGCGTACGCCCCCATGTCACGCGCGTGCCGGTCGACCAGCGGCCGCCGGCGCGACCGCACCTCGAGGCCGGCCCCGACACAGGAAGGCAGGCCTGATGCTGCGGCTGCGCTCCCGCGACTTCGACGACGACGCCACGCTGATGATGGCGATCGTCAACCGCACGCCCGACTCGTTCTACGACAAGGGCGCCACGTGGGCGGAGGACGCCGCCTTCGAGCGGGTGGCGCTCGTCGCCGGGCAGGGCGCCGAGATCGTCGACATCGGCGGGATCAAGGCCGCCCCCGGCGTCGAGATCTCCGAGGCCGAGGAGAAGGCCCGGGTCGTCGACTTCGTGGCCCGGGTGCGGGATGCCTTCCCCGACCTCGTGATCTCGGTCGACACCTGGCGGGCCTCGGTCGGCGACGCGGTCTGCGAGGTCGGCGCCGACGTGCTCAACGACGCCTGGGGCGGCGCCGACCCCGAGCTCGTCGACGTCGCCGCCCTGCACGGCGCCGCGCTCGTCTGCACCCACACCGGCGGGGTGCAGGTGCGGACCCGGCCGCACCGGATCGAGTACGACGACGTGGTCGCCGCCGCGATCGCCGACACCACCGCCTACGCCGAGCGGGCCCTGGCCGCCGGGGTGGCCGCCGAGTCGCTGGTGATCGACCCGGCCCACGACTTCGGCAAGAACACCTTCCACTCCCTCGAGGTGACCCGCCGCCTCGGTGAGATGGTGGCGACCGGCTGGCCCGTGCTGGTCTCGCTCTCCAACAAGGACTTCGTCGGCGAGAGCCTCGACCTCCCCGTCGGCGAGCGGCTCACCGGCACGCTGGCCGCCACCGCCGTCTGCGCGCTCGCCGGGGCGCGGGTCTACCGGGTGCACGAGGTCGTCGAGACGCGCCAGGTCGTCGACATGGTGCGCACCATCGCCGGGCTCCGGCCGCCGGCCCGCGCGATCCGGGGGCTCGCATGAGGTCTCGACAGGCTCGACCGGCGTGGGAGTGGCTGGCATGAGGATCGTCGTCGCCCCGCCCGCGCCCGCGCTGCTGCCGGCGTACGCCTCCCTCGTCGACCCGGTGCCGCGGCTGCGGGCCGCGACCCGGGCCGCGGTCGACTGGCTCGGCCCGTCGGTGAAGGTGCTCGCCGACGACCTCGACGACCAGCGGGTGGCCGAGAGCCTGCTGGGTCGGCGCTCCGACCTCGACGGCCACGACCTGCTCGTCATGGCCAACGGCAGCGCCCGTCGCTCCGAGAAGGCCCCGGGCCACCTCGACCCGCGGGCCGCCGGGTACGACGAGTGGCTGCGCCAGCTGCTCCGGCTCGGCGACCTCGAAGGGCTGGCCTCCCTGGACGTCGACGAGGGCGAGGACCTGCTCGCCGCCGGGCTGCGCTCCCTCGCCGTGACCGCACGACAGCTCGCCGACCGCGGGGTGACGGTCCGCGACGTGCAGGTCGACCACGACGACTGCCCCTACGGCGTGCAGTACTGGGTGGTGAGGTGGCAGTGCGGGTCCTGATCCCCTCGCCCGCCCTGGTGGTCGAGGAGGGCGCGCAGCGCCCGTCTCGAGACCCCTCCGACGAGGAGCTGGCCGCCCTCTACGCCGCCCCGCGCCTGCCCTGGCTGCGGGTCAACATGGTCTCCACCCTCGACGGCGCCGCGCAGGGCGACGACGGGCAGAGCGGCGGCATCAACAACGCCGTCGACAAGCGGGTCTTCCACGCGCTGCGCCGGCTGGCGGACTGCGTCGTCGTCGGCGCCGGGACCGCCCGGACGGAGGGCTACGGCCCGGCCGACGTCCCCGTGGTCGTGGTGAGCCGGTCGGGTTCCGTCCCCGAGACGCTGCGTGGGGCCGAGCCGGGCCGCGTCGTGCTCGCCACCGCCGCCTCGGCGTCCGGCCTGGCGGAGGCCCGCGAGCTGCTCGGCGCCGACCACGTCTGGACCCTCGGCGAGGAGACCGTCGACCTCGTTGCGCTCCGCGAGCGGCTCGTCGCCCGCGGGTGGCGCTCGATCCTCGGCGAGGGCGGACCCGGGCTGCTGCGCGACCTGCTGGCCGTGGGCGTGGTCGACGAGCTCTGCCTCACCTGGGTGCCGCGGCTAATCGCCGGGGACCACCTGTCGATCACCGCGGGCGGCCCCGTCGACGTACCCCTCGAACCACTGCTCCTCCTCGAGGAGGATGGGACGCTCCTCGGTCGCTGGGCCGTGCGCCGCTAGGTTTCCGGGCATGACGACTCCCTCGACCCGACCTGCCCGCGACGTCGCCGCGCTGGCCGCCCTCTTCGCGACCTCGGGCACCGTGCACCTCGTGAAGCCCGAGGTCTTCCTCCCGATCGTGCCGAAGTCGCTCCCGGCCCGGCGCGAGCTGGTCACCTGGTCGGGGGTCGCCGAGCTCGCCTGCGCGGCCGGGCTGCTCCACCCCCGCACCCGCCGCGCCTCGGGCTGGGCGAGCGCCGCCCTGCTGCTGGCGGTCTATCCCGCCAACGTCAAGATGGCCAAGGACGCCCAGCGCTCCCGGCGTACGGCGCTCAAGGTCGGCACCGTGCTGCGGCTGCCCCTGCAGGTGCCGATGATCCGGACCGCCCTGCGGGCCGCCCGCGCCTGACCGCCCGCCACCGGAGCCCGACTCGGTACGAGTGGTCGCGGAGAGGCAGGAGTGGTCACGCGGAGACGCAAGTGGTCACTCGGAGGGGTTCTGGGGCCCTGGAAACCTCTCCCCGTGACCACTTCCGTGTCGGTGTGGCCGGGGGTGGCGCCCGTCCCGCCGCGGCCGGCCGGGATCAGCGCAGGGTGCGGCGGACCGTGGAGGCCAGCACCCGGGGCCGGCCGACGGAGGGCAGCAGGACCAGGCTGGTGAGGGCGTGGGAGCGGGTGCCGATCGTCATCGAGTGCACGGTGACCAGCAGCCAGCTCCCGCCGTCGACGGCGACGAGGAAGCGTCGCTGGTCCGCGTCCGGCCACGCTACGACCTCCGGCGGGTAGAAGAGGGGCACGAGCTCGTCGCGCAGCGCCTCGGTGAGGTCGTCGACGATGAGCTCGGCGGAGGAGCCGTCCTCCCACCAGGCGTCGACGAGCTCCGCGGCCGCCGCGCCCGCTTCGAAGGCCGCGCGGTCGACGGGCTCGGGGGAGGGGTCGGGCTCGGGGACGACACCCCAGCCGACGTCGACCGCGGCCGTGGCCAGCCACGGCTCGGCGAACCGCTCCCGGGTGAAGACGACGAGCTGGCGGCCCCCGCCCTGCTCCTTGACCTCGACGGCGCCCCACATCGGGTAGTCGCGGAAGAGCGGCGCGTGCACCGCCTCGGCCGCGAGCACGGGCCGCGGGACCGGGGTGTCGTTGCGCTCGATCCGGTCGGCGATCGCCTGCCACTGGGACGACGCGACCAGCGACCCCGTCTGCGCCTTCACCCAGAGTGCCCCGTCGTAGCGAGGAGCGCTCGCCCGGCGGGCCGCCCGGGTGCGGCGGGTCGTGTAGTCGGCGAGCAGCTCGTCGACCACCCGCGGCTCGAGCCCCGGCTTCTGGTCGGAGTCGTCGCCGTCGGGGGCGAGGCCGCAGCCCCCGAGCAGTAGGGCGAGCAGGAGGAGGAACGTCGTCCCGCGTCGTCGGGCGCGCCGCCAGCGGACCCAGCCGCCCAGGGCCAGGGCCGCGACGCCCACGGCGACCCCCGCGCCCACCGCGGGGCTCGGGCGGGCCTGGCCGGGCGCAGGCCGGTGCGCGGGCGGCGTCGCGGCCGCGGGCTCGACCACGGGCACGGCCGCGGGCTTGGCTGCGGGCACCGGCTCGGCCGCGGGCAGCGACTCCCGCTCCGACTCCGGCTCCGGCTCGGGCTGGGGCTCGTGCTGGGGCTCGGGGTCGGGCACCGGCTCCGGCTCGACGGCTGGGACCTCGCCGAGGTGGTCAATGTGTGGGGGACTATCGACTGAAGGGACGCCGCGGGAGGCGCGGCGACCGAGGGCCCAGAGCAGCACGAGCCCCAGGCCGAAGCCCGTGATCGCCAGCGCCTTGGTGAAGATACCGTCGACGTGGACGCCGAGCGACATGGTCACGGGCGCCCGGGGCTCCACGGGGACGGCAAGCACGTCGACCGGCGGGCCGTCGAGGTCGACGCGGACCTCCCGGACCCCGGTGCCCGAGGAGCGCTCCCACCAGCCGAGGAGCGGGTCGGGCGCCAGCGCCACCTCGAAGCCCTCGACGAAGGTCGGCTCGCTCATCCCGAGCGAGTCCTGCTCGACGTACCGCAGCCCGTCGAGCAGGTCGGTCACGTCGACCCGGTGGGTGGCCCCGAGGAAGAGCCCGCCCGGCGCCTCGGCGCGGACCACCAGCTCGGCCCCGCCGAAGGCGGTGGAGACCGGGTGCACCACGGTCGGCAGGCCGGCCGACGGCGCGGGCTGCACCTGCTCGCCGAGCATCACCGTGTCGTCGGGGCCGTGCACCAGCGCCCCGAGCGCCCCGAGCACGGCCATGAGGACGCCCACCACCAGGACCGCCCGCCGGTGGAGGTCGGCGAGCCGCGGTCGCGGAAGTCGCGGCATGGCGTCCCCCCCTCGAAACGGCCGGTGGACCGGTACGGCGGACCGTCCCTCCCGGCGCCGCCTGACGGGGCAGGCTAGCGCAGCGAGGCCGGCGTCGCGGATCGTGGTGGATCCGGCGCACCAGGTGCGCCACAACCACCACGATCCGGGGCCCGGGGGCGGGGCTAGGGGGTGCGGAGCCGGGACAGGACGTCGTGGGCCTCGAGGAGCGAGGGGCCGTACCAGGTGACCAGCCGCCCCTCGACCAGCTCGGTCGGGGTGCGGGTGAAGGCCTCAGGTCCGTCGTCGGGGCCGAAGACGTAGGGCTCGTCGGGCAGCAGCACGAGGTCGGCCCCCGCCGCGTCGAGCTCGTCGACCGGCACGGCGGGGTAGCGGTCGGCGTGGCCGGCGTACACGTTGGGGAGCCCGGCGCGGGCCAGCAGGTCGCCGGTGAAGGTGTCCCGGCCGACGACCATCCACGGGTCTCGCCAGATCGCGGTGACCGTGCGGGCGCGCGGCGGCAGCGGCTCGCCGCACCACAGTTCGCGGGCCTCGCCGAGCCAGGCGGGGCGCTCCCAGCCGAGGGCGACGTCGAAGAGCCGCTCCATCGAGGCCACCGCCTGCGGCACGCTCTCGATGTCGGTCACCCAGACGGGTACGCCGGCCTCGCGGAGCCGGCGTACGTCGAGCTCGCGGTTCTCCTCCTTGTTGGCGACCACGAGGTCGGGCTCGAGGGCGACGATCGCGCGGGTGTCCGGGTTCTTGGTGCCCCGGACCCGCGCGACGCCGGCCGCGTCCGCCAGGTCGCCGGGGTGCGTGCACCAGTCGGTCACGCCGACCAGCGCGCCCCGGTCGACGCTCGCCATCGCCTCGGTGAGGGAGGGCACGAGGCTGACCACCCGGCGTACGACGGCGGGCAGGGGCGTCTCGACGCCGAGGTCGTCGGTCGCAGGCATGCCGCAACCCTGCCACGATCGTCCGCGGGGCGGCCGCCGAGGTTTCGGGGTGGAGCCGTCGGGGCAGGAGCAGCCGGTGTCACGGGGGAGGGAGCACGACGTGCGAGGACGACGGGGGAGGCACGCCCTGCGGGGCGGGCGCCGGGCGAGGCGGGCGTCGTCGTGCGCCGTGCTCGCCCTTGTTCTGGGCCTGACGCTCGCAGGTTGCGGCGACGACGGGCCCGGCGGGCTGGGCACGGTCGACGACGACGCCGCGTGGCGCACCAGCACCGACCCGGTGACGACGGAGGGGTTCGCCTGGGCGACCGGCGAGACCGTGCACCTGGGCGACGGGACGACGATCGACACCGGCGTCCCGGTGGGGGCCTTCGTGGTGGCCGGGGACGGGGTCTTCGTGGTGCCCGGCGAGAGCGATGACGGCAGCCCCTTCGCCGGCCCCGGGCTCAGGTTCGCGGCGCCGGGCGCCGACCCGGTGGACACCGGGCTGCTGGTGGGCCGCGACGGCCTCGTCGCCACCGAGGACGGCAGCACCCTGGTCGTGCTCGAGGCCGACTACGACACCGGAGCCGCCGCGATGCGCTTCTTCGACCTCGCGACCGGGGAGGCCCGCACCTCCACCGACGGGATGGAGCACGAGAGCAGCGACCCGGTCAACGAGCTCCTCGAGTCGGAGGCCCAGATCTGGGGGATCGACGGGGAGACGGTCCACGTCGCCACCCTCGACGGGGACTACGTCTACGACGTGACCACCGGCGAGGGGCGCAAGGACGAGGGGGACCGGGCGGACTGGCCGTTCGGCACGCCCGACGAGCCCGAGGTGAGTCCCGACGGCCGGTGGCGGATCGTGGGGTCCGCCGAGGAGGGCTTCGGGGTTGTCGGGTCCGACGGCGAGCCGGTCGCGCTCGACGTGGAGGGGGAGCGCTGGAGCCTCAGCTGGTGGGTCGACGAGCAGACCGCCGTGGGCTCGGTCGCCGAGGGGCCGGGGGAGGGCCCGCGGATGGTTGCCGGTGACACCGCCACGCTGCTCTCGTGCGTGGTGCCCTCGGGCGAGTGCACCCTGTACCCCGAGTCCAGCGCCCGTCTCGTCTCCTTCCCGGTGGGGTTCCCCGTCGGCGGTCTCGACCTCCGAGGGGTGACCTCGTGACCGACCCGGAGATCGAGTACCGCCGGCTCGTGGGCGGGGATCCCGTGGGCGACGTGGTGACGAAGGTCGTCCGCGCCACCTCACGGGCCGCCCGGACCGGGGGCACGGCGGTCAGCGCCACGACCGACCTGCTGCGCTCCAGCGCCCAGGACTACCGCCGGGTGGACGAGGGCGTGGGCGGCGGGATGCGCCGGATGGGCCCCGGCTGACGGGGCGACCTGAGAGGATCGGCCCCGTGGAGTTCGCCGACGTCCTCGCCGCCCGCCACAGCTGCCGCGCCTTCACGGGCGAGGAGGTGCCCGAGGAGACGCTGACCGAGCTGTTCGCGCTGGCCCAGCGCACCCCCTCGTGGTGCAACACCCAGCCGTGGCAGGTCCACCTGGTCTCCGGGCAGGCGGCCAAGCGGTTCTCCACCGAGCTCACCGAGCACGTGCTCGCCCAGCCGCAGAGCCACGACCTCGAGATGCCGGCGGGCTACTCCGGGGTCTACGCCGAGCGGCGCCGCGAGTCGGGCTACGCCCTCTACGAGGCGGTCGGCGTCGCCCGCGACGACAAGCTCGCCCGCGGCGCGCAGGCCCTGCTCAACTACAGCTTCTTCGGCGCCCCGCACGTCGCGGTGATCACCACCGACCGCGACCAGGGGACCTACGGCGCCATCGACTGCGGCGGGTACGTCGCCACGCTGACCGCCGCTGCCACTTCGCTGGGGCTCGGGTCGATCGCCCAGGCCGCGCTCGCGATGTACTCCGACAAGGTGCGCGACTTCCTCGGCCTGCCCGACGACCGGCTGGTGGTCTGCGGGGTCTCGCTGGGGTACGCCGACCCCGAGCACCCCGCGAACCGGTTCCGGACCTCGAGGGCCTCGGTCGGCGAGGTCGTGACCCGGGTCGACGAGTGACCGCCCGGGTCGACGAGGTCGTGACCCGGGTCGGCGAGGTCGTGACCCGGGTCGGCGAGTGACCGCGGACCCGGGCCTCGGGGCGTGCCCTGCTACGCCTCCTCGCCGGCCGCCAGGTCGGCGTGGGCGGTGCGCAGCTCGCGCTTGAGGATCTTGCCGCTCGGGTTCTTGGGCAGCCCCTCGGCGATGACGACGTACTTCGGCGCCTTGTAGCCGGCCAGCCGGCCGCGGGCGTGCGCGACCACCTGCTCGGGGGTCAGCGTCGCGCCCTCCTTGGGCACCACGACGCAGGCCACCGCCTCGACCCAGCGCGGGTGGCTCACGCCGAAGACCGCCACCTCGGCGACCCCCTCGAGCTCGTAGACGGCCTCCTCGACCTCGCGGCTGGCGACGTTCTCGCCGCCGGTCTTGATCATGTCCTTCTTGCGGTCGACCACGTAGAGCCGGCCGCCCTCGTCGACGTAGCCCAGGTCGCCGGAGTGGAACCAGCCGTGGCGGAACGCCTCGGCGGTCTTGGCCTCGTCCCGGTAGTAGCCGAGGGTGGCGTGCGGGGAGCGGTGCACGATCTCGCCCACCGTGCCGGCCGGCACCTGCTCGTCGTTGTCGTCGACGATCCGGGTCTCGACGTTGAGCGCGGCGCGGCCCGCGGAGCCGGCGTACTCCATCTGCTCCTCGGGGGTGAGGATCGTGGCGAGCGGCGACATCTCGGTCTGCCCGTAGAAGTTCCACAGCCGCACCTCGGGGAGCCGCTCCTGGATCTCCTTGAGCACCTCGACCGGCATCGCCGAGGCGCCGTAGTAGCCCTTGCGGAGGCTGGAGAGGTCGGTGCGGTCGAAGTCGGGGGAGCGCAGCAGGCCGATCCACACGGTCGGCGGCGCGAAGAACTTCGTCACCTTGTGCTTCTCGATCGCGGCGAGCACGGCCGCCGGGTCGGGGCCCGGCAGCACGATGCTGGTCGCGCCGAGGTAGACGTCGGGGCCGAGGAAGCAGTCCAACTGGGCGCAGTGGTAGAGCGGCAGGGTGTGCAGCTCGACGTCGTCGCCCGACATCCCGCCGTCGACGGTGCAGGAGACGTACTGCCACATGAGCGAGCGCGAGGAGAGCAGCGCGCCCTTGGGTCGCGACTCGGTGCCGGAGGTGTACATGAGGCGCAGCGGGTCGTCGTCGTCGACGTGGACCTGCGGCGAGGTGCCCGTGTGCTCCAGCCAGTCGCTGAGCGGCTGCCAGCCCTCGGGGGTCGCGCCGCGGGTGATCGCGAGGCGGCGTACGACGCGACTCTCGGCGGCAGCCTCGACCGCGGCGTCGGCGGTGCCGCAGAGCGCCTCCTCGGCGACCAGCGTCTCGGCGCCGGAGTGGTCGAGGATGTAGGCGAGCTCGTCGGCGCCGAGCATGAAGTTCATCGGCACCAGCACCGCGCCGATCCGCGCCGAGGCGAAGACGAGGACCGCGAACTCCCAGCAGTTGCGGGAGAGCAGGGCGACCCGGTCGCCCTTGCCGATCCCCGCCCCCGCCATGGCGGCGGCGGTGCCGTCGACGACGGCGTCGAGCGCCGCGAAGGTCAGCACCTTGTCGCCGTCGACGAGGGCGACCTTGTCGGGGTGGCGCAGGGCGGTGCGGCGGGGCAGGTCGCCGACCGACTGGCTGCGGGCGTGCTGGACCAGGGGCGTGGACCCGGTGGTGTCGTGGGGGGCGTCGTTCCTCATGGAGCCACGTTAGGTCGTGGCTCGGACGGGCGGGAGGTGTGGGCGCCGTCACCTCGCCGTCTGCCGCGGGCTATCGTGGTCGGCGATCACCCCGGCGCCTCCATGCCCGGGGGGAGTCGGACCCGGATTGGGGCGACGGATCGACGCGGCGACTGCCCGCGCCCCGTCCCTGCACGCCTGCCCGGAGGTCCTCCCGCATGTCGCCCGCCCCGTCCCGCCCCTCGCTGCGCCCCTCGCTGCGCCGTGCCGTCCCGGCCGGCCTCGCCGTCCTCGCGCTCGCCCTCGCCGGCTGCGGCCAGTCGGACGCCGACGCCGACACGGGGGCGTCGAGCGGCTCCGCCGGCTCTGAGACCGAGGGCTACCCGGTCACCGTCGACAACTGCGGCATCGAGGTCACCCTCGACTCCGCGCCCGAGCGGGTGGTCGCGATCAAGTCCACCTCGGTCGAGCTGATGCTCGCGCTGGGGCTCGGCGACAACGTCGTCGCCCACGCCTTCCCCGACGGCCCGGTCCCCGACGAGTGGGCCGACGCGGCCGCGGGGATCACCCTGCTCTCGGAGAAGGCGCCGAGCCAGGAGGTCGTGCTCGAGCAGGAGCCCGACCTCGTCCTCGCCGGCTGGGAGAGCAACCTCGCCGCCGACACCGCCGGCGAGCGGGACGACCTCGCCGACCTCGGGGTCGCGACGTACGTCTCCCCGGCCGCCTGCCAGGAGGCGCCGTACGCCCCCGACCCGATGACCTTCGGCCTGCTCTTCGACCAGCTCGAGGAGGCCGGCGCCGTCCTCGGCGCCCCCGAGGCGGCCGCCGAGCTGGTCGCCGACCAGCGCGCCGAGCTCGAGGGGGCCGGGCGGGCCGCCGACGGCACCACCGCCCTGTGGTGGTCCTCGGGCACCGACACCCCGTTCGTCGGCGGCGGCACTGGCGCGCCCCAGATGGTGATGGAGGCCGTCGGCCTCGACAACGTCGCGGGCGACGTCGACCAGGCCTGGACGTCGCTGGGCTGGGAGTCGGTGATCGAGGCCGACCCCGACGTCCTCGTCCTCGTCGACGCCGACTGGAACCAGGCCGCCACCAAGATCGACTTCCTCGAGTCGAACGCCGCCACCAAGGAGCTGACCGCGGTGAAGGAGAAGCGCTACCTCACCGTGCCGATGCCCGCCGCCGAGGCCGGGGTCCGGTCCGTCCCGGCGGTGCTCGACCTGGCCGATCAGCTCGGCGCGCTGGGGCTGCTCGCGGGCGACGGGGAGGGCGACGACGGGTGAGCCTCCTGCAGCGCAGCACCCTCGACCCGACCCGGACCCCCGGGCCGGGCGGGGGAGCGGTGCCCGCCCGGCGCCGCAGGCCCGACCCGTGGGTGCTCTGGCTGCCGGCCCTGCTGGTCGTCCTGCTGGCCTCGATGAGCTGGACGGTCACCCTCGGCGCCGCCGACCTGTCGGTCCGCGAGGTGTGGGGCGTCATCGGGGAGCGGCTCGGGCTGGGTGGGGTGCTCGGCGACAGCGGCCTCACCGTGCTGCGCGAGGGGATCGTCTGGGAGCTGCGGCTGCCGCGGGTGCTCACCGCCGCCGCGGTCGGCGGGGGGCTGGCGCTCAGCGGCGCGGTGATGCAGGCGCTGACCCGCAACCCGCTCGCCGACCCCTTCCTGCTCGGCCTCTCCTCGGGCGCCTCGACCGGTGCGGTCCTCGTGCTGCTGCTCGGCCTCTCGGTGGTGCTCCCGGTCGCCGCCTTCGCGGGCGCGCTGGCGGCGCTGGCGGCGACCCTGCTGCTGGCCCGCTCCCTCGGCGAGATCACGCCCAGCCGCACGGTGCTCGCCGGGCTCGCCGTCTCGTCGTTCGCCGGCGCCGTCACCTCGATGCTGGTCTTCTGGCACGCCGACGGCGACTCCTTCCGCGAGGTCCTCAACTGGATGCTCGGCTCGCTCGCCGGCGCCGACTGGGCGGCCGTGGCGATCGCCTGGGGCGCGCTGCTGCTGGTCGGGCTGCCGGTGCTGCTGCAGGGGCGGGTGCTCGACGCCTTCGCCTTCGGCGACTCCGCGGCCGCCGGGCTCGGCGTCGACGTCGGCCGCACCCGCTGGCTGCTGCTCGGCGGCACCGCCCTGCTCACCGGCGCGATGGTCTCGGTGAGCGGCGCGATCGGCTTCGTCGGCCTCGTGCTGCCCAACGCCGTCCGGCTCGTCGTCGGCTCCCGGCACCGCCGCCTGCTGCCGCTCTCGGTGCTGACGGGCGCGATCTTCATGGTCTGGGTCGACACGGTGGCCCGCACGCTCTTCGAGCCGCGCGAGGTGCCGGTCGGGATCATCACCGTGCTGGTCGGGGCGCCGGTCTTCGTGCTCGTGCTGCTGCGGCACCGGGGCCGCGCGTGAGCGTGCTCAGCGTCCGGGGCCTCTCCCGGGTGGAGGGGCGGGCCGTCCTGGTCCACGACGCCTGCTTCGAGGTGCCCACCGGCGGGGTGGTCGCCCTCGTCGGCCCCAACGGCGCCGGCAAGTCGAGCCTGCTGCGCCTGGTCGCCGGGACGGCGTCCTCCGACCGGCTGCCCGCTGGCTCGCCCACCGACGGCGGCCGGGACGGCGTACGCCCCGCCGTCACCCTCGACGGCGTCGAGCTGCTCGGGATGCGCCGCCGCGAGCGCGCCCGGGTGGTGGCGACCGTCGAGCAGGAGGCCCGCGCGGAGTTCCACCTCACGGTCCGGCAGGTGGTGGCGCTCGGGCGGATCCCGCACGAGTCGCCCTGGGCGGTGGCCGGCGCCGACGACGCCGGCGTCGTCGACGCCGCGATGTCCCGGACCGGGGTGACCGACCTCGCCGACCGCTCGCTGGCCACGCTCTCGGGCGGCGAGCAGCAGCGGGTCCAGCTCGCCCGGGCGCTGGCCCAGCAGCCCCGGCTGCTCCTGCTCGACGAGCCGACCAACCACCTCGACGTGCGGGCCCAGCTCGACACGCTGGGCCTGCTCCGCGAGGTCGCCGCCACCGGGATCACCGTCGTCGCCGCGCTGCACGACCTCAACCTCGCCGCGGCCCACTGCGACCACGTCGTCGTCCTCGCCGGCGGGCGGGTGCGGGCCGTCGGCGCGGTCGACGAGGTCCTCGTGCCGAAGCTGATCGAGGAGACCTACGGCGTGGTGGCCGACGTGGTGGCCCACCCGCGAACCGGGCGGCCGCTCATCGCCTTCTCCTCGGCGAACCTAGACTGACGCGCAGCCCGCGCCCACCCTCGCGCGCGGGGGCGTCGGGACGGGAGGCAGCGTGTCGGAGCAGCGGACGCAGCGCACGCAGGGGCCCGCCGCCGTCGCGGGGCGCGTCGGGTACGTCGTCCCGGTCGACGGCGTGACCCCGCGCGAGGCCGTCGACCTCGCCGTCCTGGCCGAGCACTGCGGCTTCTCCGGCACGATGGTCGCCGACACCTTCCAGCCCTGGCTGCCCGGGCTGGGGCAGGCGCCGCACGCCTGGACCCTGCTGGGCGCGCTCGCCGAGCACACCACCGGCGACTTCGGCGTCGGGATGGCCGCCTCCGGCGGACGGATGCACCCCGCCTCCCTGGCCCAGGCCTCGGCCACGCTCGGCGCGCTGCACCCGGGTCGGCACTGGGTCTCCCTCGGGGTGGGGGAGGCGCTGCACGAGCACGTGGTCGGCGACTACTGGCCCGAGCCGCCGCAGCGGGTCGCGCGGCTCTTCGAGGCAGTCGAGCTGGTCAAGCGGTTGTACGCCGGCTCGGCCGCCGGGCGCGACGTCCGCTACGACGGCAGCCACTTCCGGCTCGAGACCTCCCGGCTCTGGACGATGCCCGAGCAGCCGCCCGGGGTGCTGGTGGCGACCAGCGGGCCGCAGACGGCGCGCCGGGCCGGTCGCAGCGCCGACGGGCTGCTGGCCGTCGCCGTGCAGCCGCAGCAGGCGGCGCTGCTGCTCGAGCGGTTCCGCGAGGGCGCGCAGGAGGCCGGCAAGGACCCGGCCTCGATGCCGGCCTGGCTGCACCTCAACCTCAGCTGGGCGCCGACCACCGAGGAGGCCGAGCGGCACGTCGTCGAGCGCTACCCGATGGCCGCGATGCGGTTCGCCCGCGGCGACCTGCGCTCCCCGCACGTGGTGGAGCAGATCGCGCGGCTGGTGCGGCCCGAGGACTTCGCCGGGCGGCTGCCGGTCTCCGCCGACCCCGCCGTCCACCTCGCGGAGGTCCGCGCCTACCTCGACCTCGGCTACGACCGGGTGCTGCTCCACCAGGTCGGGCCCAGCCAGGCCGCCTTCCTGCGGTGCTTCGGGGAGCACGTGCTCCCGGCCCTGTCGTGAGGGGCGCGGGCACCCCCGTCTGGAGGGGCGCGGGCACCCCCTGTCGGCGCCGGCCAACCCGGCCTATAGTGAGCGAACGCTAAGTAGCCGCACCCACCACGCCCAGGAGGCGCTCGTGACGTCGTTGTTCTCGCTCGAAGGAAAGAAGGCCCTGGTCACCGGGGGAGGGTCGGGCATCGGCCTCGCCATGGCCCGGGCGCTCGCGGAGGCGGGAGCCGAGATCACGATCTGGGGACGCAACGCCGAGCGGCTCGAGGCGGCCCGCGCCACCTTCGCCGACGGCGCGACGGTGCACACCGACGCGGTCGACGTCGCCGACCCCGACGCGGTGCGCCGCGGGGTGGCAGCCGCCGTCGAGCGGATGGGCGGCCTGCACACGGTCGTGGCCAACGCCGGCACGGGCGGGGCGATCAAGCCGGTCCACGAGGTCGACGACGACGAGCACCGCCGGGTGCTGGCCACCAACGTGGACGGCGTCATGTGGACCGTCCGCGAGACCTCGAAGGTGATGGTGGAGCGGGCGAAGGCCGGCGAGCCGGGCGGCTCGATCATCGCCATCGCCAGCCTCGCCGCGATCGAGGGCGCCGGGCGCAACTCCTCCTACGGCGCCTCCAAGGGTGCCGTGCTCGCGCTCTCCAACGCCGCGGCGGTCGACCTGGCCCGCTACGGGATCCGGGTCAACACGATCCTGCCCGGCTGGATCGCCACCGACATGACCGACGACATGCAGGACTCCGAGGCCTTCGAGAAGCACGTGATCTCGCGGGTGCCGGTGCGGCGCTGGGGCCGCCCGGAGGAGTTCGGCGGGGCCGCGGTCTACCTGGCCAGCGACGCCTCGACCTACCAGACCGGCAGCCAGCTGGTCATCGACGGCGGCTACGCCATCTTCTGACCCAGCGGCAGGGGCGGCGGCAGGGGCAGCGGGGGCCGGCCCTGCGCGGCCGGCCCCCGCTGCCGTCTTCTGTCCCGGGTCCGGGTTCAGCCGACCAGCTCGGCCATCGTGCGCAGGGTCTCGGGCGAGGAGCCCGAGACCAGCAGGGTGGTGACCAGGGAGTCGTCCCAGGCGGCGAGCTCGTCGGCGACCTTGGCCCGCGGCCCGACCAGCGCGACCTTCTCGACCAGCGAGAGCGGCACGGCCCGCACCGCCTCGTCCTTGCGGCCCGCGAGGTAGTGGTCCTGGATCCGGGCGCACTCCTCCTCGAAGCCCATCCGGGCGAAGACCTCGTAGTGGAAGTTGACCCCACGGGCGCCCATCCCGCCGATGTAGAGGGCCAGGTGCGGGCGGACCCGGTCGGCGGCCGCCTCCACGTCGTCGTCGAGCTCGACGGTGACCATGCAGGGCACCTCGAAGTCGTCGGGCCGGCCGCCCTCGCGCCGGCCGAAGCCCTCCGCGAGCGAGGCTCGGTAGTGCGCGTCGTCGTACGGGGAGTAGAAGAGCGGGATCCAGCCGTCGGCGATCTCGGCGGCCATCGCGACGTTCTTGGGGCCCTCCGCGGCGAGCAGGATCGGGATCGTCGGGCGCACGGGGTGCAGCGTCGAGCGCAGCGGCTTGCCCAGGCCGGTGCCGCCGGGGTGCGGCACCTGGTAGTGGTCGCCGGAGAAGGTGACGACCTCGCGCGCGAAGGTGCGCCGCAGGATCTCGACGTACTCCCGGGTGCGGGCCAGCGGCCGCGGGTAGGGCTGGCCGTACCAGCCCTCCACCACCTGCGGGCCCGAGGCGCCGATGCCCAGCACCATCCGGCCGCCCGACAGGTGGTCCATCGTCATCGCCGCCATCGCGGTGGCCGCCGGCGTGCGGGCGGAGAGCTGGACGATCGAGGTGCCCAGGCGCATCGAGCGCGTGCGCGACCCGAGCCAGGCCAGCGGGGTGAAGGCGTCCGACCCGTAGGCCTCCGCCGTCCAGATCGACTCGTAGCCGAGGTCCTCCGCCTCCGCGACGAGCTCGGGGAGCCCGTCGGGCACGCCCGACCCCCAGTAGCCGAGTGCCAGTCCGAGTCGCATCGATCCCCTCCGGTTCCGTTCGGGTGGCCCCGCGCGGGTCGCGGAGCCTTGACAGCAGTCTGCACCCTTCCTACGGTATTAGCGAGCGCTAAGTAGGTGCGTGTTCGGCCGCCGCGCGCGACGACCCGCCGCCCACCCCGACGAAGGGAACGACATGACGGACCCCGTCCTCCAGCAGGAGCGGATCGGCCACGTCGCCGTGCTCCGGCTCAACCGGCCGCAGCAGCGCAACGCGCTGAACGTCGAGCTGGTGACCGCCCTGCGGACCGCGCTCGCCGAGCTGGCCGTCGACGACGACGTCCGCGCCGTGGTCCTCACCGGCAACGGCAAGGCGTTCTGCGCTGGGCTCGACCTGGTCGAGCTCGAGACGACCGGTGCCAACCTCGAGCTCGGCGGCAGCCACGACGACGGCTCGCCCAACCAGCCGTGGGACCCGTTCCCCAAGCCCCTCGTCGGCGCCGTCAACGGCCCCGCCGTCACCGGCGGCCTCGAGGTCGCCCTGGCCTGCGACGTCCTCGTCGGCTCCGAGGCCGCGTGCTTCGCCGACACCCACGCGCGGGTCGGCGTCATGCCCGGCTGGGGCCTGTCGGTGCTGCTGCCGCAGGTCGTGGGCCGCGGCGTGGCCCGCCGGATGAGCCTCACCGGCGACTACCTCTTCGCCGACGAGGCGCTCGCCCGCGGCCTGCTCACCGAGGTGGTCCCGGCCGACGAGCTGGTGGACGCCGCGGTCCGGGTGGCCACCACGATCGCCGCCAACGACCCCGCGATGGTGCAGGCCTACCTGGCCTCGCACCGGCGTACCGAGCTCGCCGCCGTGGGGGAGGGGTACGCCGCCGAGTCGGCCGCCTCCGCCGCCTGGATGGCCTCCGGCTTCGACCGCGACGGCTCCCGCCGCGGCGACGTGATGGCCCGCGGCCGCGCCCAGACCAGCGTCACCGAGAGGAACTGAGATGAGCACCGAGTTCGAGTGGAGCGAGGAGCAGCGCACGCTGCGCGGCGTCGTGGCCGACTTCTGCCGCAGGCGCCCGCCCGCCCACGACGGCGAGCCCGGCTTCGGCCGGGAGACCTGGCGCGCGCTGGCCACCGGCCTGTCGGTCGCCGGGCTGACCGTCGACCCCGAGCTCGGCGGCGCCGGCGCCTCCCTGCTGGAGGCCGGCGTGGTCGCCGAGGAGCTGGGCCGGGCCCTCCTGCCCACCCCGCTGGTGCCCACGGTCGGCCTGGCCGTGACGGCGCTGGCGCACTGCCCGCAGGACCCCGACGCCCGCGCGCTGCTCGAGCAGGTCGCCGCCGGCGAGGTCGTGGCGACCGCGGCGCTCGCCGACGGCGCCGGCCACCTCGACCCCCGTGTGCCCCCGCTCGCGGCCCGCGAGGAGGACGGCGTCTGGTACGTCGACGGCACCTCCGGCTTCGTGCTCGAGGGCGGGGTGGCCGACGTGGTGCTCTGCCACGCCGCGGCCGGCGAGGACGCCGAGCCGCTGCTGCTGCTGGTGCACACCGACGCCCCGGGGCTCACCCGCGAGGAGGTCGTCCCGCTCGACCAGGGGCGCACCCAGGCCCACCTGGTCTTCGACGGGGTGCCCGCCACCCGGCTCGCCACCGACCGCCCCGCGACGGAGGTCGTGGAGACGGCCCTCGACGCGGCCGCCGCGCTGCTGGCCGCCGAGCAGACCGGCATCGCCCGCGCGATGCTCGACCTCTCGGTCGAGCACGCCGCGACCCGCGTGCAGTTCGGCCGGGCGATCGGCTCCTTCCAGGCGGTCAAGCACCGGATCGCCGACATGTACGTCGCGGCCGAGGACGCCCGCTCCACGACCTACCACGCGCTGTGGGCCCTGGCCGAGGGCGGCGACGACCCCGCGCTCGCCAGCAGCCTCGCCCTCACCGCGGCCACCGACGCGGCCCGGCAGGTGACCCGGGGCGCCGTCCAGGTGCACGGCGGGATCGGCTTCACCTGGGAGCACCCGGCCCACCGCTACCTCAAGGCGGCCCAGTCCAACGGCACCCTGCTCGGCGGACGGCGGCTGCACGGCCGGCGGCTGGCCGAGAAGGCCCTCACCCTGACCCTGACGGAGGTGGACGCATGAGCGCCCAGCAGACCGTCCCCGCGACCGGGGAGGACGAGGCGCCGGTGACGGTGAGCCGCCGCGACGGCGTCGTCACGGTCGTGCTCAACCAGTCGCGCCGCAAGAACGCGATGACCCTCGAGGGGTGGCGGCTCCTCGGCGAGGCGCTCTCCTCCGTGACGCTCGGCGAGGATCGGGTCGTCGTGGTGACCGGGGCCGGGGAGGACTTCTGCGCCGGCGCCGACCTCTCGTCGCAGTCGGGGGAGACCCACTCGCTGGTGAACATGGAGGTCGTCAACGCGGCCTGCCTGGCGCTGCACCGCTGCCCGGTGCCCACCGTGGCCCGGGTCGACGGCGTCGCCGTCGGCGCCGGCATGAACATCGCCCTCGCCTGCGACCTCGTGGTCGCCTCCAGCCGCGCCCGGTTCTCCGAGATCTTCATCCGCCGCGGCCTGTCGGTCGACTTCGGCGGCGCCTGGGTGCTGCCCCGCCTGGTCGGCCTGCAGAAGGCCAAGGAGCTCGTCCTGCTCGGCGACATCCTCTCGGCCGAGGAGGCGTCCCAGGCCGGCCTCGTCACCCGGGTGGTCGCGGCCGACGCGCTCGACGCGGAGGTCGACGGCCTCGTCGCCCGGCTCCGGGCCAACCCCCCGATCGCGGCGTCGCTGTCGAAGCGGATGCTCAACGCCTCCTTCGAGATGGACCTGCCGCAGGCGCTCGACACCGAGGGCGCCAACCAGTCGGTCAACATGGTGATGGACGACGCCAAGGAGGCCTTCGAGGCCTTCCTCGCCAAGCGCGAGCCGCACTTCCGCGGCCGCTGAGCCGCGCCCGCCGTCCCCATCCAGCAAGCACCCAGCCAGCCACCCAGCCAGCAACCCGCCTGCCAGCACCAGACACCAGGAGCTCTTCCATGCACTCAGCCGTGATCGTCGACGTCGTCCGCACCGCCTCGGGCAAGGGCAAGCCGGGGGGAGCCCTCTCGGGCACCCACCCGGGCACCCTGCTCGCCACCACCCTCGCCGCGCTCGTGGAGCGCAACGGCCTCGACCCGGCGCTCGTCGACGACGTCATCGCCGGCTGCGTGAGCCAGGTCGGCGACCAGGGCCTCAACGTCGCCCGCACGGCGCTGCTGGCGGCCGGCTTCCCCGAGCACGTGCCGGGCACCAGCATCGACCGCCAGTGCGGCTCCTCGCAGCAGGCCGTGCACTTCGCCGGCCAGGGCGTGATGGCCGGCGTCTACGACGTCGCCATCGCCTGCGGCGTGGAGTCGATGAGCCGGGTGCCGATGGGCATGGCCGGCCAGGGCGGCACGCCCTTCGGCCCGCTCTCCGAGCGCTATCCCGACGGCCTGGTCAACCAGGGCGTCTCCGCCGAGATCATCGCCGCCCGGTGGGGCCTCTCCCGCGCCGAGCTCGACGACTACTCCGCGCGCTCCCACCAGCTGGCCGCCCAGGCCGGCGAGTCGGGCGCCTTCGACCACGAGATCATCCCCGTCGAAGTGACCGACGCCGAGGGCGGCACCCACGTCCACCGCGTCGACGAGACCGTGCGGCCGAGCACGACGGCGGAGGGCCTCGCCGGCCTCAAGCCGTCGTTCTTCGACGCCGCCCTCGAGGAGCGGTTCAGCGAGATCACCTGGGCGATCACGCCGGGCAACTCCTCCCCGCTGACCGACGGTGCCTCCGCCGCGCTGATCATGAGCGAGGAGAGGGCGGCCCAGCTCGGCCTCACCCCGCGGGCCCGCCTGCACACCTTCGCCGTCACCGGCAGCGACCCGCTGCTCATGCTCACCGGCGTCATCCCGGCCACCGAGAAGGCGCTGGCCCGCTCGGGGCTCAGCCTCGACGACATCGACGCCTTCGAGGTCAACGAGGCCTTCGCCCCCGTGCCGCTGGCCTGGGCCAAGGAGCTCGGCGTCGACCTCGCCAAGGTCAACCCGCGCGGCGGCGCGATCGCCCTGGGCCACCCGCTCGGCGGCTCGGGCACCCGCCTGATGGCGACGATGCTCAACCACCTCGAGGCCACCGGCGGCCGCTACGCCCTGCAGACCATGTGCGAGGGCGGCGGCATGGCCAACGCGACGATCATCGAGCGGCTCTGACCCCGCGCCGACCGTCGCGCAGCACTCCCCGACGTACCTCCCGACGTACCCCCTGACGCAGCACCGAAAGGCACATCCATGGACATCGCAGGCAAGTCAGCCCTGGTCACCGGCGGGGCCTCGGGCCTCGGCCTGGCCACCGTGCGCAAGCTCGTGGCCGAGGGGGCGAGGGTCGTCGTCGTCGACCTCCCCTCCTCCGACGGCAAGAAGGTCGCCGAGGAGCTGGAGGGCGTCGTCTTCTCGCCGGCCGACGTCACCGACGAGGCCGAGGTGCAGGCGGCGGTCGACGCGACCCGCGAGCTCGGCCAGCTGGCCGCGGTGGTCAACTGCGCCGGGATCGGCAACGCCTTCCGGGTGGTCGGCAAGGACGGGCCGTTCCCGCTCGACGCCTTCCGCAAGGTCGTCGAGGTCAACCTCGTCGGCAGCTTCAACGTGATCCGGCTGGCCGCCGCCGCGATCATCGACCAGGAGGTCGAGGGCGAGGAGGCCGGCGTCATCGTCAGCACCGCGTCGGTGGCGGCGTTCGAGGGCCAGATCGGGCAGACCGCCTACTCGGCCTCCAAGGGCGGCGTCGTCGGCATGACCCTGCCGATCGCCCGCGACCTGGCCCAGCACCGGATCCGCGTCAACACGATCGCCCCGGGCCTCTTCCTCACCCCGCTCTTCGAGTCGATCGGCGAGGAGGGGATCACCTCCCTCGGCGCCCAGGTGCCGCACCCGGCGCGGCTGGGCGACCCCGAGGAGTACGCCGCGCTGGTCGCGCACGTCATCGCCAACCCGATGATCAACGGCGAGACCATCCGCCTCGACGGCGCGATCCGGATGGCACCCCGATGATCAGCACGCCCTTCACCGAGGTCTTCGGCGTCCGGCACCCGATCGTCCAGGGCGGCATGCAGTGGGTCGGCACGGCCGAGCTCGTCTCGGCCGTCGCCAGCTCGGGGGCGCTGGGCATGCTCACCGCCCTGACCCAGCCCACCCCCGAGGCGCTCACCGCCGAGATCGCCCGCACCCGCGAGATGACGGACCAGCCGTTCGGGGTCAACCTCACGATCCTGCCGTCGATCAAGCCGATCCCGTACGACGAGTACCGGCACGCCATCGTCGACGCCGGGATCACCGTGGTCGAGACCGCCGGCTCCAACCCCGAGCCCCACATGCCGTTCTTCCGCGAGCACGGGGTCAAGGTGCTGCACAAGTGCACCTCGGTGCGGCACGCGGTCAAGGCGCAGGCGGTCGGGGTCGACGGCGTCAGCATCGACGGCTTCGAGTGCGCCGGGCACCCCGGCGAGGACGACGTCGCCGGACTGGTGCTGATCCCCGCCGCGACCCGGGTGCTCGACATCCCGGTGATCGCCTCGGGGGGCATCGCCAACGCCCAGGGGCTGGTCGCCGCGCTCGCGCTCGGCGCCGACGGCGTCAACATGGGGACGCGCTTCATGTGCACGCAGGAGGCGCCGGTCCACGACAACGTCAAGCAGGCCATCGTGGAGGGCGACGAGCTCGGCACCGAGCTGATCTTCCGCACCCTGCGCAACACCTCGCGGGTCGCCTCCAACGCGGTCTCGCGCAAGGTGGTGGAGGTCCTCGCCGGCGGCGGCGCCTTCGAGGACGTGCGCGACCTCGTGGCCGGCGTCCGCGGTCGCACGGTCTTCGCCGACGGCGACCTCGACGCGGGGATCTGGACCGTGGGCCAGACCCAGGGGCTGATCCACGACGTCCCGACCGTCGCCGAGCTCGTGGAGGGGATGGTCTCCGAGGCGGAGGAGCTGATCGCCACGCGCCTGCGCGGCCTGGTGACGGGCGCGGCGTGACGAGCGGCGGCGGGGGTCACCGGGCGGACGCCCGCCGCTGGCTACCATCTCCCCGGACGGTGAGTGGGGCGCGCGCACGCGGTCGGGCCGCCCCGGTGCGAACGGAGCAGCGATGACCGAGGACGTCACGACCGTGGAGGTCAGCAGCTGGCGGGCCGCCGACGAGCTCGAGCTCCCGCCGATCCTCGCCGCGTCCCGGGACGCCTTCTACGAGGCCGGCTACCACGGCACGTCGGTGCGCGACATCGCGCGCCGGGTCGGCGTCACGGTGCCCGCGCTCTACTACCACTACGAGAACAAGGAGGCGCTCCTCCTCGCGATCCTCGACGCCTCCATCAACCACCTGACGGCGCTCTGCCGGGCGGCCGTGGAGGAGGCCGGGCCCAAGCCGGTCGACCGGTTCCTCAACCTCGTCGAGTGCATCGCGCTCTTCGAGGCCAACGCCGGTCGCACGGCGAGCGTCGACCGGGAGGCCCGGCTGCTGCCGGCCGACCTGCGGGCGGCCTACACGCAGAAGCGACGCGCCATCGAGGAGCTCCTGCTCTCGGCCGTCGAGGCCGGGGTGGAGGCGGGCGTCTTCGACACCACCGACGCGCGGGACACGACGCGGGCGATCCTCGGCATGCTCCAGGGAATCCCGGTCTGGTTCCGGGTCGGCGGCGAGCTCTCCCCCGAGGCGGTGGCGGCCCGCTACCAGGACATCTGCGCGCACACCGTGGGCGCCAGTCCCGCCGTGATCCGCAAGGTCCGCGAGCGGGCCCGCGACTGACGCCGTACGACGTCCCCCCGGCCGGGTGTCCGGCGTCCTGCCGACGCCCTCCGGGCGTGCGCGGGCGTTGACCGTCCCGGCACGCCGGGTTATCTTGAACGAGCGCTAAGTCAGCATCCCAGGACCGGAGGACCAGATGACCGTGACCGCCGACGCCCCCGCCCGGACCCACGAGGAGGGACGCCGCCTCGTGGCCGAGCGCGCCCACCGCGTGCTGGCCGAGCACCCCCCGGCCACCACCGGGCTGCGCGAGGTCCTGGGAGCGGTCTACGACGCCGGTCTCGCCTGGGTGCACTTCCCGCCCGGCCGCGGGGGGCTCGGGCTCGACGCCGGGCTGCAGGAGGTGGCCCAGCGGATCCTGGAGGACGCCGGGGTGCCGCCCGTCTTCGAGCTCAACCCGATGGGCTACGGGATGGCCGGACCCACGATCGTCGAGCACGGCAGCGACGAGCTCTGCGAGGCCCTGCTCCGCCCGCTCTACACCTGCGAGCACCTGTGGTGCCAGCTCTTCAGCGAGCCGGGCGCCGGCTCCGACCTGGCCGGCCTGGCCACCCGGGCGGTGCGGGACGGCGACGAGTGGGTGGTCAACGGGCAGAAGGTCTGGACGAGCCTGGGCCACGTGGCCCGCTGGGCGATGCTGCTGGCCCGCACCGACCCCGACGCCGCCAAGCACAAGGGGCTCAGCTACTTCCTCGTCGACATGACCTCCCCGGGCGTCAGCGTCCGCCCGCTGCGCCAGATGACGGGAGAGGCCGAGTTCAACGAGGTCTTCCTCGAGGACGTGCGGATCCCCGACGCGCAGCGCCTGGGCGACGTCGGGGCCGGCTGGTCGGTGGCGATGACCACCCTGATGAACGAGCGGACCGCCATCGGCGGCGGCTCCAGCGTGCGCGGCTCGGGCCTCGTCGGCACCGCCCTGCGGCTGTGGCAGGAGCGTCCCGAGCTCCGCACGCCCGCCCTCGAGGAGCGGCTCGTCGGTCTCTTCGTCCGGGCGGACGCTGCCCGCCTCACCGGCGACCGCCAGCGCGTCGAGCGCGGCGACGCCCCCATCGGCCCCGAGGGCTCGGCCGCCAAGCTCGTCTGGGCCGAGCTCGGCCAGGACGTCCTCGACTTCTGCATGGACCTCCTCGGCCCCGAGGCGTCGGTCTACTCCGGCTACGACCTCGTGCGCGAGCCCGAGGACCTGGGCGACGGCGTGCTGCGCCGCGCGACGATCTCGTCGGCCGAGGACGTCCAGCGCGCCTGGCTGCGCAGCCGCGCCTTCACCATCGAGGGCGGCACCTCCGACGTGCTGCGCAACATCGTCGGCGAGCGGCTGCTCGGGCTGCCCGGCGACCTGCGTGCCGACCGCGGGCCGTGGAGCGAGGTCCCGCGCGGCTGAGCGGGCCGGTCCGCGGACCGGCACCCGGACCGCCGGAGGCCGGGCACTCCCTCGCGCAGGGAGTGCCCGGCCTCCAGCCTCAGGGGCTCAGGGGCTCAGCGGCCCTCGTAGCGCGGGGCGCGCTTCTCCAGGAACGCGGCGGTCGCCTCGGCCCGGTCCCGGGTCAGGGCGGTGACCACCTGCTGGCGGTTCTCCAGCTCGACGGCCGTGGCGAACGACGGGGTCTCCAGCGCCAGCCACATGCCCTGCTTGGTCAGCTCCACCGAGAACGGCGGGTTGAGCATGATCTCGGCCGCCTTCTCCAGCGCCGCCTCGAGCAGCCGGTCGGGCTCGTGGACCTCGGTCACCAGCCCGATCCGGTGGGCCTCCTCGCTGGAGCACCGGCGCCCGGTGAGCATCAGCTCGTGGGCGCGGCCGGCGCCGACGACGCGGGGCAGGAGCCAGGAGACCCCGATGTCGCACGCGGAGTAGCCGGCCCGGATGAAGGAGACGGCGAAGACCGCCGACGGGACGCAGACCCGCACGTCGCTGGCCAGGACGAGCGCGAGGCCGCCTCCGGCAGCCGCGCCGTTGACCGCGGCGATGACCGGCTGCGGGAGGGAGTGGAGCTGGTGGGCCAGCTGGGCGATCTCGCGCTGGCGCGCGAGGATCGCGACCGGGTCGGGCGCACCCGCACCACCCGCGGCGCCCCCGTCGTCCGCGTCGCCCGCCTCGCCGTCGGCGGCGTCGTACCCCGTCAGGTCGAGCCCGGCGCAGAAGCCCCGTCCGGCGCCGGTCAGCACGACGACGCGGCAGTCCCGGTCGGCGGCGACCTCCCGGAGCGCCGCGGAGAGGTCGCGGACCATCCCGGCGTCGAGGGCGTTGAGCCGGTCGGGCCGGTTCAGGGTGATCTGGGTGACGTGCGGTGCGGGGGAGTGCACCTCGACGGCTGCCATCAGTCCTCCTAGACTTAACGAGCGCTAATTCATAAGGTAGCGCTGGAGAAGCCCCGCCACAACGGCCGGGGCCGAGGCGAAGGAGCGGAGATGGGTCGACCACTGCAGGGAACGAGGGTGCTCGAGCTGGCCGGCATCGGTCCGGGTCCGCACGCGTGCATGCTGCTGGCCGACCTCGGCGCCGAGGTGGTCCGCGTGGTCCGGCCCGGTACCCCGGAGGCCGAGGTGGCGCGCCAGGGGCACACGTCCCGGGGGCGCACCACCGTGGTCGCCGACCTCAAGGACCCCGGGGACCGCGAGCGCGTCGTCGCGCTCGCCCGGCTGGCCGACGTGCTCGTCGAGGGCTTCCGCCCCGGCGTCGCCGAGCGCCTCGACCTGGGGCCCGACGCGCTGCACGCCGTCAACCCCGGCCTCGTGCACGCGCGGATGACCGGCTGGGGCCAGGACGGCCCGTGGGCCTTGACGGCGGGCCACGACATCAACTACATCTCCGTCACGGGGGCGCTGCACGCCATCGGCGGGCGGGACCGGCCGGTGCCGCCGCTCAACCTCGTCGGCGACTTCGGGGGCGGCTCGATGGTCCTGGTCCAGGGGATCCTCGCCGCGCTGCTGGAGCGCACGCGCACCGGTCAGGGCCAGGTGGTCGACGCGGCGATGGTCGACGGGGCGAGCGTCCTCGCCCAGTCGATCTGGGAGCTGCGGAGCCAGGGGCTGTGGACCGACGGGCGGGAGGAGAACCTCCTCGACGGGGCGGCGCCGTACTACCGCACCTACACGTGTGCCGACGACCGGCACGTGGCAGTCGGCTGCATCGAGCCGCAGTTCTACGCGGTCATGCTCGCCGGCCTCGGGCTCGACCCCGCCCGCCTTCCCGGCCAGGACGACCGGGCCCGCTGGCCCGAGCTGCACGAGGCCCTTGAGGCGGCGTTCGCCAGCCGGACCCGCGACGAGTGGGCGAAGGTCTTCGACGGCACCGACGCGTGCGTCACCCCCGTGCTGCGGTTCGACGAGGTCTCCGCGCACCCCCACTTGGCCGCCCGCGGCTCCGTCGTCGAGCGCCCGTGGGGCCCCGAGGCGAGGCCCGCCCCGCGGCTCTCGGGCTCGCCGGACCGCGACGGCTCCGACCCGAACGTCGTGGGCGACCTCGACGCCGTCCTCGCGGACTGGAGCTGAGCGGCATGGCGACCGAGGAGCGCGGGCACGTCGTCGTGACCGTCGCCGACGGCGTGGCCGACGTGCGGCTCAACCGCCCCGAGAAGCTCAACGCGCTCGGCCCGGCGACGATGCAGGCGCTCGTCGACGCGGGCCGGCGCCTCGCCGCGCTCGGCCCCGACGAGCTGGGCGCCGTGGTGCTCAGCGGGGAGGGGCGGGCGTTCAGCGCGGGCCTCGACTTCGCCGAGTTCGAGCGGATGGGGGAGGAGGACGCCTCGGCGCTGCTGGCCCCGGTCGAGCCGCTGGGCGCCGCGGAGGCGCTGGGCCAGCAGGCCGCGCACGTCTGGTCGCTGGTGCCGGTGCCGGTCGTCGCCGCCGTCCACGGGGTCGCCCTGGGCGGCGGCCTCCAGGTCGCGCTCGGCGCGGACCTGCGGATCGCCGCCCCCGACGCGCGGCTCTCGGTGACCGAGGTCCTGTGGGGCCTCGTGCCCGACATGACGGGCACCCAGGTCCTCCCCGGGCTCGTCGGCCGCGACGTCGCCCTCGACCTCGCCCTCACCGGGCGCACCGTCGACGGCGAGGAGGCGCACCGGCTCGGCCTGGTCACCCGGCTCGACCCCGAGCCGCGGGAGGCGGCCCTGGCCCTGGCCCGCGAGGTGGCCGGGCACAGCCGCAGCGCCACCCGCGGGATCAAGCGCCTGGTCGGCCTGGCCGACGGGCGTGGGTCCAACGGGGGAGGAGCCGACGGCGGACTGGCCGAGGGGCTGCGCGCCGAGCAGGAGGTGATCACCGCCCTCATGGGGAGCGAGGAGCAGCTGGCCGCCGTCGCCCGGCGGATGGCCTCCCTGGGACGCCGTCCATGACCCGAGCAGCGCACCGCAGGAGCCGTCGACGACGTCTCCGTCAACGCCAACCGAGGAGCCCAGCATGGACAGGAATCTCTACACCGAGGACCACGAGGCGTTCCGCGTCGCCGCCCGGGAGTTCGTCTCCCGCGAGGTCGAGCCGAACCTCGCCGCGTGGGACGAGGCCGGCATCACCGGTCGCGACGTCTGGGTCGCCGCGGGCAAGCAGGGCCTGGTCGGGCTGTCGGTGCCCGTCGAGCACGGCGGCGCGGGGATGCTCCGCGACTACCGCTACCGCAACGTCGTGATCGAGGAGCTGCACCGGGTGGGCGCCGCCTCCCTGGTCTCCAGCTTCTCGCTGCAGGACGACATCGCCGTGCCGTACGTCGCCGAGATCGGCACCGAGGAGCAGCGCGAGCGCTGGCTCCCCGGGATGGCCAGCGGCGAGATCATCGGCGCGATCGCGATGACCGAGCCCGGCACCGGCAGCGACCTGCGCGGCATCAAGACCTCCGGCGTGCGCGAGGAGGGCGGTTGGCGGGTCAACGGCGCCAAGACCTTCATCACCAACGGCATCCAGTCCGACCTGGTCATCACCGTGGTCCGCACCGACCCCGAGGGCGGCCCGCAGGGCTTCACGCTCATGGTCGTCGCGGAGGGCATGGAGGGCTTCGGCCGCGGCCGCAAGCTCGACAAGATCGGCCTGGTCGCCCAGGACACCGCCGAGCTCGTCTTCGAGGACGTCTTCGTCCCCGACGCCAACGTCCTCGGCGAGGTCGGCGGCGGCTTCGGTCAGCTCATGCAGATGCTGCCGCTGGAGCGCCTCTCGATCGCCGCCGGCGCGGTGGCCGGGGCGACGCAGGTGCTCGCGGACACCGTCCGCTACACCAAGGAGCGGGAGGCCTTCGGCCAGCCCGTGGCCTCCTTCCAGAACACCCGCTTCCAGCTGGCCGAGATGGCCACCGAGGTCGACGTGACGCGCACCTACGTGGACGCCTGCGTGCGGGCCTGGAACGACGGCACCCTCACCGCCGTCGAGGCCGCCAAGGCCAAGATGTGGGCCTCGGAGGTGGTCAACCGCGTGGTCGACCGCTGCCTGCAGCTGCACGGCGGCTACGGCTACATGAAGGAGTACGCCGTGGCCCGCGCCTTCGTCGACTCGCGGATCCTGCGGATCTTCGGCGGCACCAACGAGATCCTCAAGACCGTCATCGCCGGCGAACTGCTGGGCCGCCGCGCCTGACGGCGCCCCGCGCCGGCCGCCACGTCGAAAGGCCCGCCGCGACCCCCTCGGGGGATCGCGGCGGGCCTTCGTCGTGCCGGTGGGGCTGCCCGGGTCAGGACCCGGTCAGGGCGCCACGCTCTCGGCGCGGCGCTCGACGACCATCTGCCGCAGCGGCGGCTTGGTGATCTTGCCCGAGGCGTTGCGCGGCAGCTCGTCGAGCACCACGACCTGCGTCGGCTTCTTGTACGACGCCAGGCGCTCGGCGCAGAAGCGGATCACGTCCTCCTCGATCGGCGGGTCGGCCGGGTCGTAGGGCACCACGATGGCGACCGGGGTCTCGCCCCACTTGGGGTGCGGCGCCCCGACCAGGGCGACCTCCTTGACCTTCGGATGGTCGGCGACGACGGCCTCCACCTCGGCGCTGTAGATGTTCTCGCCGCCCGAGATGATCATGTCCTTGAGCCGGTCGACGACGTAGTAGAAGCCGTCCTCGTCGACCCGGACGAGGTCGCCGGAGTGGAACCAGCCCCCACGGAAGGCGTCGGCCGTCGCCTCGGGGTTCTGCCAGTAGCCGATCATCGTCTGCGGACCGCGGTAGACGATCTCGCCGATCTCGCCCGGCTTCACGTCCTCCATCATCGGGTCGACGACGCGCACGTCCACCAGCGGGACGGGGCGGCCGATCGAGCCGATCTTGCGGATCGCGTCCTCGCCGGTGAGCACCGTGGTGACGGGCGACATCTCGGTCTGGCCGAACGTGCAGACGTTGTCGATGCCGGGGAACGCCTCGGCCATGGCGCGGAGCACCGAGGGGGTCGCGGGCGCCGCACCCCACGCGAGGTTGCGGAGGTTGAGCTTGCGGTCCTTGATCGTCGGGCTGGCGCAGACGGCCTGCCACTGCGTGGGCACGAGGAACGCGCTGGTCGCCCCCTCCGACTCGATGAGGTCGAGGAAGCTCTCGGCGTCGAACGAGCCGGTCGGGGTGATCACCGAGGTGTAGCCGAGGATGAGCTGCGGCACGAGGGCGCCCACCGCGGCGATGTGGAACATCGGCGACGTGATGGCCCCGACCTCGTCCTGCCGGACGAGCCTGAAGGCCTGGATGAGGGTGATCGTCTGGCCGAGCAGGTTCTCGTAGGTGAGCATCGCCCCCTTGGGCAGCCCGGTGGTGCCGGAGGTGTACATGATGAGCGCGCAGGCCGACAGGTCCTGCGGGCCGTCGCCCGGCAGCGGCTCGGCCGAGGCGATCACGTCCTCGTAGGCCTCGGCCCCGCGGCCGGCACCCGTTGGGTCGCCGGCCACGACGAGGCAGGGGAGGCGGTCCTCCTTGCCCGCCCGCACCTTGCTGACCAGGTCGGAGAGGGACTCCTCGACCACCACGGCGCAGGAGCCCGAGTTCTCCGCGAGGAAGGCGACCTCGTCGGCGACGAGGCGGAAGTTCACAGGGACGGCGATCGCGCCGAGCCGGTTGATCGCGACGAGCGACTCGACGAACTCGGGGCGGTTGGTGAGCAGCACGAGGACGCGGTCGCCCTCGCCGACGCCTCGCGCCCTGAGCGCGGACGAGAGACGGCGGGTGCGGTCGTCGAGCTGGGCCCAGGTGGTGGTCTCGCCGCGGAACCGCAGGGCCGCGTGCTCGGGCTTGCTCCGGGCGTGCTTGCTGACCTGGTCGACCCAGGAGAGCCGGGTGTGCGGCGTGGGGGTCTCGGTCTGGGTGTGCATGGGGTTTCCTCCCGGAAGGTGTGGGGGTCAGTGGGCGGCGGCGGAGCGCGGGTCGTCCGCCACGTCGTCGTCGAGGTACTTGGGGTTGGCGACCGCGAGCCGGTCGACGGTGGCGGTCCAGAGAGCGTCGACCACGTCCGCGTCGTCGTCCGCGAGCTCGCCGGCGCGGATCTTCAGCGCCAGCTCGTCCTCGTCGGCGACGCCGAGCTGCTCGAGCCAGGCGGCCAGCCTGGCCTCGCCGGGGGCGCCCTGCTCGAGCTCGCGGCCGAGGGTGTCCAGCAGGTTGGCAGCGACTCGGGCGTGGAACGAGAGGGCCCCCTCGGTCCGGGGCATGACCTCGTCACGCAGGAACTCGGTGACCGCGGTGACGATCTCGCGGGCATCGGGGTAGGTGTGCAGCATCAGGAGCTCCTGCTCGTGCGGAGGCGGGGATGGAGCATGCGGAGTAGGTCGTGCTCCTGCTCGGCCGTGCGTCGTCCGATGGCGGCCAGCTCGACCGACCGGGTCGCCCCGGAGAAGTGCCGGTGGGCCTGCTGGAGACAGCCGACAGCCCACGAGAGCGTGCCGAGCACCTGCCACCAGAAGACGACCTCGGGGTCAGGACGGACCCCGCTGGCCTCCTCGTAGGCGTCGAAGAGCTGGTCGAAGCCGCCGACGCCTGCCACCGGCAGCGGGCCGCCGAAGCGCCAGGCGCGGATCGAGAGGTAGCCGAGGTCCTCCATCGGGTCGCCGACGTGCACCAGCTCCCAGTCGAGCACGGCGGCCAGGCCCTGCTCGTCGACGATGACGTTGCCCAGCCGGAAGTCGCCGTGCACGAGCACGGGCTCGGGCGTGGGCGGCGGGCGGTGCTCCTCGAGCCAGCGGAAGGCGAGCTCGATCGCCGGCCGCAGCACCCCGACGGAGGCGTAGCGGGCGCGCAGCTCGGCGAGCATGTCGAACGTCGGGAGGCCGGCGACCTCGGCGGCCGGCACCTGGTGGATGGCCGCTGCGGCCCGCCCCAGGTCGGCGACGAGGCGCGAGCGGGCCACGGCGAAGCGGTCGTCGCGGAGGATCTTGCGGGCAATCGTCTCGCCCTGCACGAACGTCATGAGGAGGTAGGGGGCGCCGAGCACTCCCGGGTCGGTGCTCGCGTCGACGAGGTCCGGGCCCGGGACGCCGTGGCGCCGGGCGGCCCGCAGCGCGACCGCCTCGCGGGCCATCTCCTCGGGGCGGGGTTCCGACGGGGGGTCGCGGCGCAGCACGAGGGCCTGCTCCGCGCCGTCGGGGGAGCGCACGTCCAGCGCCCAGGTCTGACGGCTGGCGCCGCCCGAGACGCGACGCAGCCCGGTCAGGCGGGTGCCGTCGCCGAGCAGCGCGCACAGACGCTCCTCGAGGCGGTCGACGAGCTCCTGCTCGGTGCCGCCGCGGGGCGGGGAGGGGGCCATGGTGTCCAACGGGGCAACTCTCGTCGGGCGGGGCGCCGAGGCGGCCCCGACGGGGTTGGTGGGAGACGTGCGACACAGTAACTGAACGAGCGCGCGCTCGGAAGGCTAAACCTTTTTCAGTTCGTTCGGTGAACTGGATCACACTTTTTCAGGCGTGGCTCTTGACTGAGTGCCCGTTCAACGTGTTCGCTGTGGAGCGATCGATCGGTATGCAGTGAACTTTCGACACCGACCCCGGTGTGCGGACCAAACGTTTCCCGGAGGCATCATGAACCGCCGTCTTTCCGTCCTCGCCGTCTGCGGCGCCCTGGTCCTGTCCGCGTGTGGCGGGCGTGACGACTCGAGTGCCTCGGGTTCCGGGGGCTGCGACACCGGCATCACCGACTCGACGGTGAAGATCGGGTCGAGCCTGCCGATGTCCGGCGCGGCCGCCGTCTACGGCGCCATCGCCCGCGCCAGCGACGCCTACTTCGACGACATCAACGCCGCCGGCGGCGTCAAGATGGGCGACGGCAAGACCCGCAAGGTCGAGTACAAGGCCATGGACGACGCCTACGACCCGGCGCGCACCGTGAGCAACACGCGCAGCCTCGTCGAGGAGGACGGCATCTTCGCGATGATGAACGTGCTCGGCACCTCGCCCAACCTGGCGATCAGCGACTACATGCAGGGCGAGGGCATCCCCAACCTCTTCGCCATGACCGGCACCGACGAGTTCCTCGACCAGGAGGAGAACTGGTCGATGGCCTTCCTGCCGCAGTACGAGTTCGAGGCCAAGGTGATGGCCGACTACGTGCGGGAGAACGCCCCCGGCGCGAAGGTCGGGATCCTCTACCAGAACGACGGCTTCGGCAAGGGCATGGTCGACAACTTCGAGGCCGAGTTCGAGGGCAGCGACATCGAGATCGTCAGCACCCAGGCCTACGAGCAGTCGGGCGGCTCGGCCGACTCCCAGGTGGTCAACCTGTCGAGCTCCGGCGCCGACGTCTGGCTCAACTACGCCACCGGCACCTTCATGACGCAGTCCCTGAAGAAGGCCAACGAGATCGGCTGGAAGCCGCTCACGCTGGTCACCTCGGGCACCAACCACGCGAAGAACATCATGCAGCCGGCCGGCGCGGGCGCCGTCGACGCGGTCTCGTTCACCTGGCTCAAGGACGTCTCCGACCCGAGCTGGTCCGACGACGAGGGCATGAAGGCGTGGATGGAGTTCGCCAAGAAGCACAGCTCCGACGTCGAGGCCGCCGACTCCACGGCCGCCAACGGCTACACCACCGCCCAGATCATGGTCGCCGTCCTCGAGGGGATGGAGGGCTGCACCCGCGAGGACATGCTCGAGAGCGCGCAGAGCCTCGAGGGCGTCGCCCCCGACCTCTTCCTCCCCGAGGTGACGGTCAAGACCGCCGAGGACTACCCCTTCTTCACCACCCAGGTGCAGATGATGGAGTTCGACGGCAAGACCTGGCAGCTCACCGGCGACGTGCTGGAGCGTGGGTGACCCATGGCCGAGTCCACGACCCGCGGTGGGTCGGCGGAGCCGTTCCTCTCGGTCCGCGACGTCCACCTCCGGTTCGGCGGGGTGACGGCGCTCGACGGGCCCTCGTTCGACCTGCGGCGCGGTGAGATCTGCGGGCTGATCGGGCCGAACGGGGCCGGCAAGACCACCCTGTTCAACTGCATCAGCCGGCTCTACCAGCCGGACTCCGGCTCGATCACCCTCGCCGGCGTCGACCTGCTCGGGCTCCGCACCGAGCAGATCGCGTCGGCGGGGATCGCCCGGACGTTCCAGAACCTGGGCCTCTTCGGCTCGATGACGGTGCTGGAGAACGTCCTGGCCGGTGGCTACCACCGGACCCGCTCGGGCTTCGGCCCGAGCGGGCTCGGCCTGCCGCTGGTCCGCCGCGAGGAGCGCAAGGAGGTCGCCGCGGCCCGGGAGCTCCTGGCCGACCTGGGCCTCTCCGACGTCTCCGACAAGCTCGCCGCCGGGCTGCCGTACGGCACCCTCAAGCGCGTCGAGCTGGCGCGGGCCCTCATGGCGTCCCCCGAGCTGCTCATGCTGGACGAGCCGGCCAACGGCCTGATCCACGAGGAGGTGCTCGAGCTGGCAGGCACGATCCGCCGGCTCTGCGACGAGCGCGGTCTCTCCGTGCTCCTCGTGGAGCACCACATGGCGATGGTCATGAGCGTCTCCGACCAGGTCGTCGTCCTCAACCTCGGCCGCAAGATCGCCGACGGGCGGCCCGACGCCGTCCGGTCCGACCCCGCCGTCATCGAGGCCTACCTGGGAGGTGCCGCATGAGCACGCTGCTGGAGGTGCAGGGCCTGCACGCGGGCTACGGCCCCGTGGAGGTGCTGCGCGACGTCAGCCTCACCGTCGAGCAGGGACAGGTCGCGGTGGTGCTCGGCGCCAACGGCGCCGGGAAGACCACCCTGCTCCGCGCGCTCTCGGGGATCATCAAGGGTCGCGGCCGGGCCACCCTCGACGGGCGGCAGCTGCTCGGCCTGCCCAGCGAGCGGATCGCCGCGCTCGGGGTCTCCCACGTGCCGCAGGGCCGCGGGACCTTCGCCAACATGACGGTGGAGGAGAACCTGCGGATCGGGGCCCACCTGTCCCGCGGCGACGAGAAGGCGGAGATCGGCAAGTGGTACGAGATCTTCCCCAGGCTCGGCGACCGGCGCACCCAGCAGGCGGGCAGCCTCAGCGGCGGTGAGCAGCAGATGCTCGCCGTGGCCCGGGCCCTGATGCCCGGCCCCCGGCTGCTGCTGCTCGACGAGCCGTCGCTGGGCCTGGCGCCCAACACGACCCGGGACCTCTTCGCGTCCCTGGGCCGGATCAACGCCGAGACCGGGACGGCGATGCTGATCGTCGAGCAGAACGCGCACCTCGCGCTGGACATCGGGAGCACCGCGATGCTGCTCGAGGCGGGCCGCATGGTCTCCTCCGGCACCGCCCAGGAGCTCCGCGACAACGACGACATCCGTCGTGCCTACCTCGGCTACTGAGGCAGCCGTGCCCCTGCGGCCGGCGACCCCCACGAAGGAGTCTTGAGATGGAGCTCTTCCTCCAACAGCTGCTGGACGGCCTCGCCACCGGCGCGCTGTACGGCGCGCTCGCGCTGAGCGTCGTCCTGGTCTACCGGGCCTCCGGCATCGTCAACTTCGCCCAGGGCGAGATGGCGATGTTCGCGGCCTTCCTCACCTGGCAGGCCCACACGTGGGGCGTGCCGCTGGTCCTGGCGATCGGGCTCTCGATGCTCATCGCCTTCGCCTTCGGCGCCGGCGTGGAGCGGGTCCTGATCCGCCCCTTCGGCACCACTGCGGCCGCCCACCTGTCGCTGATCATCGTGACCCTGGGGCTCATGCTCGTGCTGACCAGCGGGGCGGGCTGGACGTGGGGCTACCTCACCAAGCAGGTGCCGCCGGTCTTCGGCGAGGGCGTGGTCGACGTCGGCGCCTCCGCGATGTCGCGGCAGGCGCTGGGCATCATCCTGGCCGTCGCCGTCATGTCGGTGCTGCTCTACTTCCTCTTCCAGAAGACGCGGCTGGGCCTGGACATGCGGGCCGCGGCCAGCAACCCGGAGTCGGCCCGGCTCTCGGGCATCCCGGTCGGCCGGATGCTGATGCTCGGCTGGGGCCTGGCCGGGGCGATCGGTGCCCTGGTCGGCGCGCTCGCGGCGCCGCAGCTCTTCCTGCAACCCAACATGATGGCCGCGATGCTGCTCTACGCGTTCGCCGCCGCGACGCTGGGCGGCTTCGACAGCCCGGTGGGAGCGCTCATCGGCGGGCTGCTGGTCGGCGTGCTGGAGAACATGGCCGGCACCTACATCGACATCATCGGCAACGACTTCAAGCAGGCGGTCGCCCTGATCATCATCATGGCGGTCCTCCTCTTCAAGCCTGAGGGGCTCTTCGGGAGCAGGACGGTGGCACGGGTATGAGCGACGAGCGCAGGACCTCAGGCGGGATGGGGGCGTTCGGCGCCGTCCGCCAGCAGCTGGCGCGGCTGCGCGAGCCGCACGCGCCGTTGGACGCGCCGACCTGGCTGCGGGTGGCGACCTTCTGCCTCGTGGCGGGAGTCGCGGCGCTGCTGCCGCTCTACGTGCAGCCCTACGTCAACTTCGACCTCAGCATGGTGATGATCTACGCGATCGTCGGCATGGGGCTCAACCTGCTGACCGGCTTCAACGGCCAGATCTCCCTGGGCCACAGCGCCTTCTTCGCCACCGGGGCCTACGTGGCGGCCGTGGCGATCCAGGACGGCTGGCACTACCTGGCGGTGCTCCCGGTCGCGGTCGTGGTCACCTTCGTCCTCGGCTACCTCTTCGGGCTACCGGCGCTGCGGCTCCAGGGCCTGCAGCTGGCGCTCGTCACCCTGGCCCTGGCCATCGTGACGCCCTCGGCGATCAAGCGGCTCGACGACTTCACCAAGGGCCAGGAGGGGATCAACCTCTACACGGCCCAGCCGCCGGAGTGGACCGGCCTGGAGCGCGACCAGTGGGTCTACCTGCTGTGCCTGGTCGGCGTGCTGGTGGCGTGGATCCTCACCCGGCGCCTCTCCACCGGCCGGATCGGCCGCTCGCTGGTGGCGGTCCGCGACAACGAGACCGTCGCCCGCACGCTCGGGGTGCGCAGCTCACGGACCAAGACCATGGTCTTCGCGATCAGCGCCGCCTACACCGGCGTCGGCGGCGTGCTCTACGTCTACGTCGTCCAGTTCGTCGGGCCCGACTCCTTCGGCCTCGTGATGGCGATCGCGTTCATCTCGCTCATCGTCGTCGGCGGCCTCGGCACGATCAGCGGCGCGGTCTTCGGCGCCTTCTTCATCACCTACGTGCCGGAGTGGACGGCCGGGATCAACCAGGCGGCCGCGGGCATGGTCTACGGCCTCTCGCTGATCATCTTCATGTTCGTGATGCCCTTCGGGATCGCGGGCCTGGCCCGGGCCGCGCTGCGGCCCGTGGTCGACCGGGTCCCGGGCAAGCGCGGCCTGCTCAGCGGGCAGGGGGCACCCACCGTGGGCGGCCGGTCCGCCGCGGTCGACGAGGAGGAGCTCGTGGGCAGCTGAGCCGCCCCACGCACGACGTACGGCTCACGACGAAGGGGACGGACCACGCGGTCCGTCCCCTTCGTCGTGCCGTGCCGGGCGGCGCACCGCTCAGGCGTCGTGCGGTCGCACCACGATCTTGCCCACCGTGCCACGGTCGCCGAGGCGGGCCAGCGCCGCCGGGGCCTCCTCCATCGCGACCTCGCCCCCGATCAGCGGGTCGATCAGGCCGTCGGCCCACAGCCGGGCCAGGTCCTCCTGGATGGTGCGGGCCAACGTGGGCTCGTAGCGCCGGTAGAGGCCGTGGTGCAGCCCCACCACGCTGTAGTTCTTGATCAGCACGTGGTTGACCGCGACCTCGGGGATCCGCCCGCCGGCGAAGCCGATGACGAGGATCCGGCCCTCGAACGCGATGCACTTGCGGCTGCGGTCGAAGACGTCGCCGCCCACGGAGTCGTAGACGACGTCGGCGCCGCGCCCGCCGGTGGCCTCCTTGACCACCTCGACGAAGTCCTCGGCGAGGTAGTCGACCACCACGTCGGCGCCCAGGTCGCGGCAGACCTGCACCTTCTCCGGCCCGCCGGCGGTCGCGATCACCGTCGCGCCCGCGGCCTTGCCCAGCTGGATCGCCGCGCTGCCGACGCCGCCGGCGCCCGCGTGGACGAGGAGGGTCTCCCCGGCCTGCAGCGCCGCGCGACGGTGCAGGCCCGACCACCCGGTGTGGTACGTCGTGAGCATGGCTGCGGCCTTGACCAGCGGCATCCCCTCGGGAACGGGGAGCACGTCGGCCTCGGGGACGCAGATCAACCCGGCCAGGGCACCGCGGGGGAGCCCCGGGGCGACGACGACCTGCTCGCCGGCGCGCGGGCCCTCGACGATCGTCCCGGCGGCCTCGAGGCCGGGGGTGAAGGGCAGCTCGGGCTTCTCCTGGTACTTGCCCCGGCACAACAGCAGGTCGGGGAAGTTCAGGGCGGCCGCGTCGACCCGGACCAGCACCTCGCCGTCCGCGGGCCGCGGATCCGGCACCTCGACCAGCCGCATCACCTCGTCGGGCTCTCCCAGGTCCTGCACCTGCCATGCGCGCATCGTTCGTCCGCCTTTCCGTGGGTGTCTTCTCGTGTGGTGTCGTGCGTGGTGCTCGCCACGCACCTCGGCCCCCGCCACCGCGCCGTCCTGGGTGACCAGGGGGGTGCGGGCGACGGGGGCCGGGGCGTGGATCGGGTCAGGCCTGCTGCTTGCGGCGTCCCATGAAGCCGAAGAGGGTGCCGGCGACCTTGCGGATCTGGATCTCCTCGGCGCCTTCGGTGATGCGGTAGCGGCGGTGGTGGCGGTAGATGTGCTCGAACGGCTGGTTGCGGGAGTAGCCCTCGCCGCCGAAGACCTGCATGGCGCGGTCGGCGGCCTCGCAGACGAGGCGGTTGGCCCGGTAGTTGGCCATGGAGACGTACTCGCTGACCTCGGTGGGGTTGCCGGCTCGGTCGAGGGTCCAGGCGGCCTTGCGGACCAGGCCGCGGACCATCTCGGCCTCGGTGTGCAGTTCGACCAGGGGCCACTGGACGGCCTGCTTCTTCGCCAGCGGCTCGCCGAAGGTCTTGCGCTCCCGTGCCCGCTCGACGGCGCGGTCGATGCAGTACTGGGCGGCGCCGAGGCTGGAGGCGGCTTGGCGGATCCGGTTCTCGTGGAGGAAGTGCTGGGCGATCATGAGGCCCTCGTCCTCGGCGCCGAGGATGGCCGAGTCGGGCACCCGGACGTCGTCCACCGACACGTTGGCGTGGTCGGTGGGCATGTTGAAGGTCCAGTCGTAGCTGGTGACCTCGAGGCCGGGGGTGTCCATGGGGACGATGAACGCGGTGATGCCGCGGGCGTCGCCGTCCTTGCCGCTGGTGCGGGCGAAGACGACGTCGTGGGTGGCGCTGTGGACCCCGGAGTTCCACTTCTTGCGGCCGTTGATGACCCAGTGGTCGCCGTCCCGCTTGGCGGTGGTCTCCATCCAGGTGGCGTCGCTGCCGTGGTCGGGCTCGGTGAGGGCGAAGGCGACCCCGCGGGTGCCGGTGATCATCCCCTCGATGAGGTCGTCCTTCTGCTCCTGGGTGCCGAACTCGTGGACGATCAGCGCGAAGGGGAGGTTGGCGACGATCGACGACTCGTTCTGGAGGTCGTTGTGCAGCCCCAGGCCCTTGGCGGCGAGGTGTTCGCGGACGACGGCCATCTCGAGGTTGCTGGCGCCGCGGCCGCCGAGCTCCTTCGGCAGCGCGTAGCGGAAGAGACCGGCCTGGTCGGCGCGGCGCTTCATCTCGGCCAGCAGGTCCTCCCATTCCTGGGCGGGGACGCCGTCGGCCTCCCAGTTGGTCCTGGCCCACTCGCGACGGTGGTCGAAGTACTGCGGGTGCTTCTCCTCCAGCGGCTTGATCTCAGATTCGATGAAGGCGTCGAGCTCCGCGAGGAAGTCCGTCAGCGCGGGGGGCAGGTCGAAGTCCATGGCATTCCCTTTGTTTAGCGATGACTGAGTGATCGCTAGATTAAGCCGAACGAAACCGTGTGTCTAGGCCCACACGACTAGAGTTTCTGTTCAGTTCGCCCGAGCGTCTGATCTTCAAGTGCGGTACGGTCTGAACGTGACCGATCTGTCGACGTCCGCTCCGCCGGGCGCCCCCCAGGAACCGGGCGGCGCAGGCGAGGCCCTGCGCGCCGTCCGCAAGGAGCGCGGTCTGAGCCTGCGCGAGCTCGGCGAGCGTGCCCGGGTGAGCGCCGCGACGCTGAGCCAGCTCGAGACCGGCAAGACGGCGCTGAGCGCCGAGCGCGCCCTCTCCCTGGCCACCGCGCTCGACGTGGACCCCCGGCGGTTGCACCCCGAGCTCGCCGTCGACGGCGGGCCCCGTCCCGCGCCCGACGAGCAGCTGCAGTGGCGCGACTTCCCGCCGCTGGACCTCGACGTCGCCCTCCGCGGCGCGCTCCAGTCCTTCACCGAGAAGGGGTTCCACGGGTCGTCCGTGCGCGACATCGCCCGGCGGGCCGGCCTGTCGGTCCCCGGGCTCTACCACTACTACCCGGGCAAGCAGGCGATGCTCAGCGCGCTCTTCGACCTCGGCATGGACGACCTGCTGGCCCGCAGCCACGCGGCCCGCGAGGAGGGCACGAACACGCGGGAGCGGTTCGTCCACCTCGTCGAGGCGCTCTCGCTCTTCCACGCCCACCGGCCGGAGCTCTCCTTCCTCGGCACCAGCGAGATGCGGGCGCTCCCGACCCGGGACCGGCGCCGGCACGCCGGAATCCGCAGCGAGCAGCAGCACCTGGTCGACGACGAGGTCGAGCTCGGCGTCGAGGAGGGCGTCTTCACCACCACGGAGCCCCGGGCCGCTGCCCGCGCGGTGGTCACGATGTGCCAGGGGATCGCCAGCTGGTACCGCCCGGGGGGCCTCTACACCCCCGAGCAGGTCGCCGCGCAGTACGTCGCGTTCAGCCTCGGGGCGGTCGGGGCGGTCGGGGCCGGGAAGTGACACCAGCCGTCCCCGTTGCCCCCGGGGAATGCGGCCGGCGCCTTCCCCGTTGGCCTCCGGCGTGACCCCGCTCCAGGACGCGCGCCGCGTCTCCCTGCTGCTCGGCCTCCTCTTCGGGCTGGCCGGCATGGGCTCCTCCTCGGCGGCGATCGCGCTGCCGGCGGTGGCGTCCGAGTTCGACACCTCCGTCGGCGTCGCCGCCTGGACGATCAGCGCCTACGTCCTCTTCCTCGCCGTGGCGACCCCGGTCTACGGGCGGGTCTCCGACCTGGTCGGGGTGCGGATCCCGCTCCTCGTGGGCGTCGGGCTGATGACCGTCGGTGCCCTGGGCGCCACCGTGGCCACGTCGTTCGAGCTGCTGCTCGGCGCCCGCGTGCTGCAGGGCGCCGGGGCGGCCGCCGTACCGACGCTGGGCGTCACCGTGCTCAGCGCGCGCTACGAGGGGGAGGTGCGCGGCCTCGCGCTCGGGCGGCTGGCCGCCGTGGCCGCGGCCGTCAGCTGCGTGGGTCCCCTGGTCGGGGGCGCCGTCGAGCACGCGGTCGACTGGCGGGCCGTGATGGCGTTGCCGGTCCTCGGGCTGCTCGTGCTGCCCTTCCTCTGGCAGACGGTCGCCGGCGGCGGCTCCGGCGCGCGGCTCGACCTCGTGGGTGCCGTGCTCGTCGCCGGCACCTCGGCCGGGCTCGTGATGGTCGTGCAGTCGCCCTCCACCGGTGTCGTCGTCGCGGCGGTGGGCGCCGCGCTGCTGGTCCTGGGCACGCCGCTGGTTGCCCGCCGGGTGCGCCGGCACCCGCACGGCTTCCTGCCGGCGTCGGTGATCCGCAACGGGACCGTGGTCCGCTCGGCCCTGGCCGCGGCGGCGATGCCGGCCTCGTGGTTCGCGATGCTCGTCGGGGTGCCGGCCGCGCTGGTCGACGACGGCTGGGCCGCCTGGGAGGTCGGCGTGCTCCTGCTGCCGAGCGCCGTGGTCGCCCTCGTCGTCCCGCGCGCCACGTCGCGGCTGCTCGCGGCCCGCGGGGGTCCGCAGACCCTGGTCGTCGCGGCGCTGGTGGCCGCCGGGTCGCTGCTCGTCTCGGCGCTGGCGACCGCCCAGGCGTGGCCGGTCGCCGTCTCGGTCGCCGTCGTGCTCACCACCTTCGCCTTCGGGCTCGGGCAGCCCGCGATGATCGCCACGGTCAGCGACACGGTCCCCGACGTCGTCCGCGGAGCCGCGTTGGGGATCGCCTCCCTGGTCTTCCTCGTCGGCGGCAGCGTCGGGTCGGCCGTCGTCGCCGGGCTCGGCGAGGTGCTGGGCATCCCGGGCAGCCTGCTCGTCCTGGCCGTGCTCCCGCTGCTGGGCATCCTGGCGATCGCCCCCGACGTACGCCGTGATCGTGCTGGTGCCGTGGCTCCGCGGTAGTCGCACCCCGCTGGCCGCGCCTAGGGCCGGCGGAGCAGGATGGGGGTCCACCGGCAACGAGGAGATCGAGATGGACCTGGGACTGAAGGGTCGAGCGTTCGTCGTCACGGGCGGCTCCGACGGGCTCGGACTGGCGACCGCGCACCGGCTCGCCGGCGAGGGGGCGGGCGTCGTGGTCTGCGGCCGCGACGAGAAGCGGTTGAGCCGCGCCGTCTCCAGCCTCGACGGGCTGCCCGGCAGGGCGGTCGGGGTGCGCGCCGACGTCCGGCAGGTCGCCGACCTGGAGCGGCTCGTCGACCGCGCGCTGGAGCAGTTCGGCCGGCTCGACGGGATCATGAACAACGCGGGGGCGGCCGCCGCGGGCTCGTTCGAGGGGCTGGGCGACGGCGAGATCCTCGCCGACCACGAGCTCAAGGTGATGGCGATGGTCCGGCTCACCCGGGCCGCGCTGCCGCACCTGAAGGAGCGCGGGGGAGCGGTCCTCAACAGCCTCGCGGTCTCGGCGAAGGCGCCCGTCGCCGGGAGCCTCCCGACCTCGGCCTCGCGGGCGGCCGGGCTCGCCTGGACCAAGGCGATGGCCCAGGAGCTCGCGCCCACCGGGGTCCGGGTCAACGCGATCCTCATCGGCTACGTCGACAGCGACCAGTGGGTGCGCGCTGCCGAGCGGTCGGGCCAGGAGTACGGCGCCTTCACCGCCGCGCTGGCCGAGCGGCTGCGGATCCCGATGGGCCGGCTCGGCCGCGCCGAGGAGTTCGCCGACGTGGCGTCGTTCCTGCTCTCGCCCCGGGCGTCGTACGTCACCGGCGCCAGCGTCAACGTGGACGGCGGCTTCTCCCCGGTCCCCTGACCCCGGTGTGGAGATAGTCCCCCACGTTCTGACCGGCGGCACGCCGCGGGGGATGGTCAGTTTGTGGGGGACTATCGAGCTCTCGGGGCGCAGTGAGCCGACGCCGTACGACGCCTCCGTGCGCCCGCCTACACCTTCAGGTCGTCGACGGTCCGGGTGATGCCCTCGCCGTCCTTCTCGAGGAAGACGATCTGCCCGAACTCCAGCATCGACCAGTCCTCGGTCTCGTCGGTCAGCGGCTCGGAGGCGAAGATCGCGGACGTTGCGTCCTCGTCGCCGCACTCGTCGAAGCCGTAGGTGCCCTGCTCCGTCTGCAGGTGGCGACCGGTCAGCATGTACATCGGCTCCAGCAGCATGCCGAGGGAGAGGTCGTCCGTGCCCGGCTCCGCCTTCCTCAGCTCCCGCCAGTCGCCCCGGGGGTCGGTCTCGCCCTGGTGTCCGAGGCCGGTGTTGATCCCGATGACCCGGCGGGGGGAGACCAGCGCCATCTTCATCTTGGTCAGCCCCGGCTCGCCGAGCTTCTCGCGCGCGTCCGCGACGAGGCGCACGACCTCCTCGACGGCACGCTTGACGTCCTCGTCGCTGTCGCTCTCCATCACCGAGAGCAGCAGCACGGAGAGGAACTCGGTGTCGGTGGTGCCGGTCATCTGCGTGAGGTACTCGTCCTTGCAGTGCGGCAGCAGCTCGCGCTGGAGGACCTGCCAGCCCGGGACGAAGCCGTTTTGCGCGATGGTCCACGGGGAGCCGTCGAAGACGAACGGGTGGCAGTTCTCGTCGGCGAGCACGACGTGCGCGTTGTAGGAGGCCGCGCGCACGTGGGCCAGCATCGTGTGGGCCTGTAGCGCCGGGACGACGGTCGGGACGTTGTCGTCGTAGAACGCGGCCATCGGGCGGCGGTAGACGAAGGGCTTCTCGGGGTCGCAGAAGTTCTCGCTCCACGCGGCGAAGCCCCAGCCGGCCAGCTGCAGCTGGGGGTGCCGCTCGGGGTCGAGGGTCTGGTTGAGGAGGCTGTTCTCCGGGGTGAGCAGCAGGCTCTTCAACGGGACCTCCGGCCCGACGTAGGCGAGGACTCGGCACATGGGGGTTCCTTCCCTGACGGGGGCGTGGGTGTCGGCGTGGGCCGTGGCGGTGCGTGACCGCGTGCGGCGGCCCCGGGTGAGTGCCCGACAGGACCCCGCGTCATGCGACCCACCCGCCTACCGCCGCCCGGGAAAGGAGATAGTCCCCCGCGTTCTGACCGGCGACACGCCGTGGGAGGTGTCAGAACGCGGGGGACTATCGGGATCCCCGCCCGGGGAGGGAGGAGGTGGGCGGGAAGCGGGGTGGGGCGGGGTGGATCGGGTGGGACTGTGTGGAACGGGTTGGGGCGGAGGGTCAGACGTTGCGGCGGTACTGGCCGCCGACCTCGAAGAACGCCTCGGTCACCTGCTGCAGCGAGCAGACGCGGGCGGCGTCCATCAGCACGGCGAAGACGTTCTCGCCCGAGACGGCCGCGTCCTTGAGGCGGGCCAGCGCCTCCTGGGCCTCGGGGCCGTGGGCGGCCTGGAACTCGCGCACCCGGCGCAGCTGCGACTCCTTCTCGGCCTCGGTCGCCCGGGCCAGCTCGACCTCGGCCGGCGAGACGTCGGAGTCGGGCTTGACGAACGTGTTGACGCCGATGATCGGCAGCGAGCCGTCGTGCTTGCGGTGCTCGTAGAGCATCGACTCGTCCTGGATCCGGCCGCGCTGGTAGCCGGTCTCCATCGCGCCGAGCACGCCGCCGCGCTCGTTGAGCGAGTCGAACTCGCGCAGCACGGCCTCCTCCACCAGGTCGGTGAGCTCGTCGATGATGAAGGAGCCCTGCAGGGGGTTCTCGTTCATCGCCAGGCCCCACTCGCGGTTGATGATCAGCTGGATCGCCAGGGCGCGGCGCACCGACTCCTCGGTCGGGGTGGTGACCGCCTCGTCGTAGGCGTTGGTGTGCAGGCTGTTGGCGTTGTCGTAGATCGCGATGAGCGCCTGAAGCGTGGTGCGGATGTCGTTGAAGTCCATCTCCTGCGCGTGCAGGCTCCGCCCGGAGGTCTGCACGTGGTACTTCAGCTTCTGCGACCGCTCGTTGGCGCCGTACTTCTCCTTCATCGCCACCGCCCAGATCCGGCGGGCGACGCGGCCCAGCACCGAGTACTCCGGGTCCATGCCGTTGGAGAAGAAGAACGACAGGTTGGGCGCGAAGTCGTCGATGTCCATCCCGCGCGCGAGGTAGGCCTCGACGTAGGTGAAGCCGTTGGCGAGCGTGAACGCGAGCTGGCTGATCGGGTTCGCCCCGGCCTCGGCGATGTGGTAGCCCGAGATCGAGACCGAGTAGAAGTTCCGGACCTTCTGCTGGATGAACCACTCCTGGATGTCGGCCATCATCCGCAGGGAGAACTCGGTGGAGAAGAGGCAGGTGTTCTGCCCCTGGTCCTCCTTGAGGATGTCGGCCTGCACGGTGCCGCGCACGTTGGCCAGGGCGTACGCCGCCAGCTGGGCGTGCTCGTCGTCGGACGGCTCGCGCCCCTCGGCCTCGCGGAACTTCTCGACCTGCTGGTCGATGACGGTGTTGAGGAAGAAGGCGAGCACCGTCGGGGCGGGCCCGTTGATCGTCATGCTCACGCTGGTGCTCGGCGCGACCAGGTCGAAGCCGTCGTACAGCACCTTCATGTCCTCGAGCGTGGCGACCGAGACGCCGGAGGTGCCGACCTTGCCGTAGACGTCGGGGCGCGGGTCGGGGTCGCGGCCGTAGAGGGTGACCGAGTCGAAGGCGGTGGAGAGGCGGGTGGCCTCGCCGTCGGAGCTGAGGATCTTGAACCGGCGGTTGGTGCGCGCGGGGTCGCCCTCGCCGGCGAACATCCGGGCCGGGTCCTCGCCGTCGCGCTTGAACGGGAAGACGCCCGCGGTGAAGGGGAAGAACCCGGGCAGGTTCTCCTTGCGCCAGAAGCGGACCAGCTCGCCGTGGTCGGCGTACCGGGGAAGCGCGACGCGGGGGATCTTGTTGCCGCTCAGCGACTCGCGGGTGAGCGTGGTGTGGATCTCGCGGTCGCGGACCTTCACGACCTGCTCGTCGCCGGAGTACGACTCCACGACGGCCGGCCACGCCTCGATCTGGTCGGCCACCTCGTGGGGCAGCTGCTTGCGCGCCTTCTCCAGCAGGCCGCCGACGTTGTCGGCGCCCTCGCCGGCCTCGACCAGCTCGCCCTGCACCACGTCGAGCCGCTGCACGCGGCGGGCGGCCTCGACGTACTCCTCGGTCCGGCGGTGGTAGTCGCGGACCGTCTCGGTGATCTCGGCGAGGTAGCGGACCCGGTCGGTCGGGACGACCTGGCGGATCCCGGAGGAGTGGCGCACGTCGACGTGGGGCAGCGTCCCCTCGGCGACGGGCAGGCCCAGCTCGCCGAGGACGCCGCGCAGGTGCTGGTAGAGCGCGGTGACGCCGTCGTCGTTGAAGGTCGCTGCGCTGGTGCCGAAGACCGGCATGTCGTGCGGCTGCTTGCCGAACGCCTCCCGGTTGCGCACCATCTGCCGGCCGACGTCGCGCAGCGCGTCCTTGGCGCCGCGGCGCTCGAACTTGTTGATCGCGACCGTGTCGGCGAAGTCGAGCATGTCGATCTTCTCCAGCTGCGAGGCGGCGCCGAACTCGGGCGTCATCACGTAGAGCGAGGTGTCGACGAAGGGGACGATCGCCGCGTCGCCCTGGCCGATGCCGGGGGTCTCGACGATGACCAGGTCGAAGCCGGCGGCCTTCGTCGTGGCGATGACGTCGGCCAGGTGCTCGGGCACCTCGTGGGCGCCGCGGGTGGCGAGGCTGCGGAAGAAGACGCGGTCGCCGTCGAGGGAGTTGGCGCGGATCCGGTCGCCGAGCAGCGCGCCGCCGCCCTTGCGTCGGGTGGGGTCGACCGCGACGACGGCGATCCGCAGCTTGTCCTGCTGGTCGACGCGGAACCGGCGGACGATCTCGTCGGTGAGGCTCGACTTGCCGGAGCCGCCGGTGCCGGTGATGCCGAGGACGGGGGTGGTGCGGGCGGCGGCCGCCTCGCGGATCCGGGCCAGCACGTCGTCGGGCAGCTGGCCGGTCTCGGCGCCGGTCAGGGCGCGCGCCACGGCGGTGCGGTCGCCGGTCAGCACCTCCTCGGCGCTGACCTGGCGGATCGCCCACGGGTCGAAGTCGCAGTCGCGGACGACGGAGTTGATCATCCCGACGAGGCCCATCTTCTGGCCGTCCTCGGGGGAGAAGATGGTGACGCCCGACTCGCGCAGCCGCGTGATCTCGGCGGGCACGATCACGCCGCCGCCCCCGCCCACGACCTTGACGTGGCCGGCGCCCGCGGCGCGCAGCGACTCCACGAGGTACTCGAAGTACTCCACGTGGCCGCCCTGGTACGACGAGACCGCGACGCCCTGCACGTCCTCCTCGAGCGCCGCGTCGACGACCTCCTGGACCGAGCGGTTGTGGCCGAGGTGGATCACCTCGCAGCCCTGGGACTGGAAGATCCGCCGCATGATGTTGATCGAGGCGTCGTGGCCGTCGAAGAGGCTCGAGGCGGTGACGAGGCGGACCGGGTGGGTCGGCACGTGCAGGTCGGGGGAGTGAGACATCGGAACCCTTCGCGGGGGAGTGGTAGGACTTCCAAGTATCTCGATACTAGGACGCCCAACTATCGGAGGGGAAGCCCGAGGTGCGCTACCCTCAGGTAGCTCTCAACGGGTCAGGTCCGGGGCGACGTGGTCGCCGGCTCCGGCCCGCAGCTCGGCGAGCAGCCCGGTGAGCTGCTTGACCCGTTCGGGGGAGAGGCCGGGCTTCTCGAAGACCTCGCTGTTGAGCGCGACGGTGGCCCCCTCGACGACCGCCCGACCCTCGTCGGTGAGGGAGGCGAGCACGACCCGGCCGTCGTCCGGGTGCCGCAGCCGCTCGGCGTACCCCTGCTTCACCAGGCGGTCGACCGCGCTCGTCACGCTGGTCGGGTGCACCTGCAGCAGGGAGCCCAGCCGGGTCATCGGCATCGCGCCCTCGCGGACGAAGGAGAGCAGCCGCAGCACCTCGTAGCGGGCGAAGGTGAGCCCGAGCGGGCGCAGCGCCCCGTCGATCCGCTCCATCAGCAGCTGGTGGGCGCGGACCACCGAGGTCACCATCGCCATCCCGTCGGCGGCCTCGTCCCAGCCGTGCCGCACCCACTGCACGCGCGCCTCCCGGATCGGGTCGCGTGGCCCGGGGGCGGCGTCGGGGGCGGGCGGTCGGCTCATGCGGCCACGCTAGCGCATTTCCTTGGACGTCCTACGACCTCAGCGCGGGTTGTCCCGGCCGCCTAGCGTGGGGGCATGTCAGGCTGGTCGTCCGCCTCCCCGGGTCCGTACGTCGAGCGCGGGCCGTCGCGCTTCGCCGCCTGGCGGACCGCCGCGCTGTGGAGCGCCGGCTTCGTCGCCCTGCTCTGGGTGATCGAGGGGTACGACGCCGCCACCGGCAACCAGCTCGACGACGAGGGGATCCGCCCCGGCTACTCCGACGGCCTGATGGGGATCCTGCTCGCCCCGCTGCTGCACCTGGGGTGGGACCACCTGGTCGCCAACTCGGTCCCGCTGCTGGTGCTCGGCTTCCTGATCCTCCTCTCGGGCGTGGGGCGCTGGCTCGTCGTCACGACGGTGGTCTGGATCGTCGGCGGGCTCGGGACGTGGTTCTTCGGCGGCGTCGGCACGGTCCACCTCGGGGCGTCGATCCTGGTCTTCGGGTGGCTCCTCTACCTGCTGGTCCGCGGCGTCTTCACGCGGCGGCCGGGGCAGATCGCGCTCGGCGTCGTGGTCTTCCTGCTCTACGGCGGCGCGCTGTGGGGCGTCCTGCCCGGTCAGGCCGGGGTCTCCTGGCAGGGCCACCTCTTCGGAGCCCTCGGCGGGCTCTGCGCGGCGTGGGGGACCCGTTTCGAGGACCGCCGCGTGCGCTGAGGCGACCCGCCGGGTTCGGGTTACCGAGCGGTACTGCGTACCGTCTGGGGCGTACTCAGTCCCGGAGATCGGAAGGTGGCACCCCATGCCGGTGCAGTCGCAGGTGCAGAAGGTCGGAGTGGTCGGGTGCGGGCTCATGGGGGCCGGCATCGCCGAGGTCAGCGCGCGAGCCGGGCTCGACGTGGTGGTCGCGGAGTCGAGCGCGGCGACCGCCGACGCCGGCCGGGCCCGCCTGGAGAAGTCGCTCGCCCGCGCCGAGGCCAAGGGCAAGGTCGACTCCGCCGCCGCCGTGCTCGAGCGCGTCCGGGTCGTCACCGACCTCGGGGAGCTGGCCGACCGCGAGCTCGTGGTCGAGGCGATCGTCGAGGACGAGGACGCCAAGACCGAGCTCTTCCGCACCCTCGACAAGGTCGTCGAGGACCGGTCGGCGATCCTGGCCTCCAACACCTCCTCGATCCCGATCATGAAGCTCGGCGTCGTGACGGAGCGGCCCGAGCAGGTCATCGGGATCCACTTCTTCAACCCCGTGCCGGTGCTCCAGCTCGTCGAGCTCGTGCCGAGCCTGCTGACCGCCGACGAGACCACCGCGCGCAGCCGCGCCTTCGTCGAGGAGACCCTCGGCAAGAAGGCGATCGACTGCCAGGACCGCGCCGGCTTCGTGGTCAACGCGCTGCTCATCCCGTTCGTCCTCTCGGCGATCCGGATGCTGGAGTCGGGCTTCGCCACCGCCGAGGACATCGACCGCGGCCTGGTGCTGGGCGCCGCGCACCCGCAGGGCCCCCTCGCGCTCGCCGACCTGATCGGCCTCGACACGACGAAGGCCGTCGCGGAGTCCCTCTACGAGGAGTTCAAGGAGCCGCTGTACGCCGCCCCGCCGCTGCTGGCCAGAATGGTCGACGCCGGCCTGCTCGGGCGCAAGACGGGTCGGGGCTTCTACACCTACTCCTGAGCGCCGCCACGGCGGCGCCCGCTCCTGACGACAGAGGGACACATGAACAACGACAGGATCGTCGTCCTCGACGGTGCCCGCACCCCCATCGGCAGCTTCGGCGGCGTCTTCAAGGACGTCCCCGGCCACGAGCTGGGCGCGACCGCGGCCCGGGAGGCGCTGAAGCGCTCCGGGATCGCCGGCGAGGAGATCGAGGAGGTCGTCATGGGCTGCATCGGGCAGGTGGGCCCCGACGCCTACAACGCCCGCCGCGTCGCCGTGGCCGCGGGCCTTCCGAAGAACGTGCCGGCCTACACCGTCAACCGGCTCTGCGGCTCCGGCCTGCAGGCCGTCTGGTCGGCGGCGATGGAGATGCGCTGGAACGACCTGGACTTCACCCTCGCCGGCGGCGACGAGTCGATGACCCGGATGCCGTTCTACGACTTCGGCGCCCGCACCGGCTACAAGCTGGGCAACCGCGAGCTCGCCGACGGCACCGTGATGATGCTGACCGACCCGTTCCACGGCATCCACATGGGCGTCACCGCGGAGAACGTGGCGGAGAAGTACGACGTCTCCCGGCAGCGGCAGGACGAGTTCGCCGCCGAGTCCCAGCGTCGCGCCGCGAGCGACGCCGCGCGGGCGGCGTTCGCCGAGGAGATCGTCGAGGTCGAGGTGGGCGGCCGCAAGCCGTTCACCGTCTCCGTCGACGAGCACCCCAAGCCCGACACCACGCTCGGGACGCTCGCCAGCCTGCGGCCGGCGTTCAAGAAGGACGGCACCGTCACCGCCGGCAACGCCTCGGGGATCAACGACGGCGGCGCCGCGCTGGTGCTGGCCCGGGAGTCGGCGGTCATCGAGCGCGGCCTCACCGGCCTGGTCACCATCGAGGCCGTCGCCACCGGCGCGATGGAGCCCGAGCTGATGGGCTACGCCCCCGTGCTGGCACTGCAGAACCTCTTCGAGAAGACGGGCACCACCCCCGACGACATCGGGGTGATCGAGCTCAACGAGGCGTTCGCCTCCCAGGCCGTCGCGGTGATCCGCGACGCCGGGCTGCGCCCCGACCGGGTCAACCCCTACGGCGGGGCGATCGCGCTCGGCCACCCGGTCGGCGCGACCGGCGCCATCCTCACCCTGCGGGTCGCCAAGGACATGGTCCGCCGCGACCTCGAGCTGGGCATCGTCACGATGTGCATCGGCGGCGGCCAGGCGCTGGCCGCGCTCTTCCGGAGGGCCTGATGGCGGCACTGGTCTCGTACGCCGTCACCGACGGTGTCGCGCACCTCGAGCTCGACCGTCCCGACGCCGCCAACGCCTTCGACCTGGCGACGACCCGTGAGCTCGCGGACGCGGTCGGGCGGGCGGCGGCCGACCCCGAGGTCCGGGCCGTCCTGGTGACCGGGGCCGGGCCCAGGTTCTGCGCGGGCGGCGACGTCGCGTCGTTCGCCTCGGCGGAGGACCAGCCGGCGTACATCCACCAGCTGGCGCTCGAGCTCGACGCCGCCTTCCGCGCCCTGGCGACGACGGAGAAGCCCGTGGTCGCCGCGGTGCAGGGCGCGGTCGCCGGCGCGGGGCTCGCGCTGATGCTCAGCTGCGACGTGATCGTCTCCGACCCCGCCACGAAGTTCGTCTTCGCCTACCCGGGCATCGGCTTCACGCCCGACTGCGGGGCGTCCTACCTGCTGCCGCGGGCGATGGGGCAGCAGCGGGCGCTGGCCTTCGCCCTGCTCGGCCGCCCGGCCACGGCCGACGAGGCCGTCGACTGGGGCCTGGTCACCGAGGTGCACGCCGACCCCGCGACCCGGGCGCGGGAGCTCGCGACCGCCCTGGCGTCCGGCCCCGCCACGGCGCTGGGCCACGTCCGTCGGCTGCTGCGTCAGAGCTGGGAGATGTCGCGCACGGAGACCGGGGTCGAGGAGGCCCGGACGATCACCGAGATGGTCCGCGGTGCCGAGGCGCAGGCGCTGATCGAGAAGTTCGTCTCCCGCTGAACCACCCCGCCGAGCCACCCCGCTGAACCACCCCGCTGGCCCACCCCGTCGACCGTGACAGGGTGACCCGCAACCCCCCGACGACGAGGAGCACGCACGTGACCGAGCTGCAGGACAAGACGATCGCGATCCTGGGCGGGACCGGCCCCCAGGGGCGCGGCCTGGCCCGGCGCTTCGCCCAGGCCGGGCTCACCGTGGTGCTGGGCAGCCGGGCGGCCGAGAAGGCCGAGGCCGCCGCCGCGGAGCTGACCGGGGCGCTCGGCTCCACGGGGAGCGCCGTGACCGGCGCGGCCAACGCCGACGCGGCCGCCGCGGGCGACCTGGTGCTCGTGGTGGTGCCGTGGGACGGGCACGCCGAGCTGCTCCGCGAGCTCAAGCCCCACCTCGACGGCAAGGTCGTCGTCGACTGCGTCAACCCGCTGGGCTTCGACAAGCAGGGCCCCTTCGCGCTGAAGGTCGAGGAGGGCTCCGCCACCGAGCAGGCCGCGGCGATCCTCACCGACTCCACTGTGGTCGGTGCGTTCCACAACGTCTCCGCGGTGCTGCTCGAGGACCCCGAGGTCGACTCGATCGACACCGACGTGCTCGTGCTGGGCGACGAGCGGGAGGCCACCGACCTGGTCCAGGCGCTCGCCGACGCGGTCCCCGGCATGCGCGGGGTGTACGCCGGCCGGCGGCGCAACGCCCACCAGGTCGAGGCCCTGACGGCCAACCTCATCGCGATCAACCGGCGCTACAAGGCCCACGCCGGCGTCCGGGTCACCGACGTCTGACCCGTCCCCCTCGGCGGAGGCCCGGCCCACGGGGTCAGCCCCCGGCGAGCACCCGGTCCACGGCGGTCAGCAGCGCCGCGCGGTCGCGCACGTAGAAGCGGACGACGCCGCCGTTGCGCAGCGGCAGGCTCACGGCGTCCATCCCGATGGGCGTGCCGTAGGAGCCGCCCAGGTAGCGGAACTCGGGCGTCGCCGACCCCGGCAGGTGGACGTCGCCCATCGAGGAGCGGAGCCGGGCGCCGATCGACGGCTGCTCGCGGTCGAGGCCCCGCACCCCCGCCGGGTCGAGGTCGGCGACGGGCATCCGGTCGCGCCCGACCTGGAGCGTCGTGCGGGTCAGCCGGGTACGGCCGTAGAACTCCATCGACCACAGGGTGATCAGCGTGACCCAGACCGGGACGCCCCACGCCAGGCCGTAGGCGAACGCACCGACGAGCAGGTCGCCGATCCCGTCGTCGAGCCCGCCGTCGAGCAGGGGCGGCACGAACGCCACCGCCAGCATGGCCACCCACGTCCCCCACCACAGCCACGGAGCCACGGCCCGACCGCGGAAGACCACCTCGTCGCTGTCCCGGCTCGTCATGGGGGCGAGGGTAGCGGCCGGGCTCCGGCGCGCACCGGGGCGTCCGGCCGAGCGGCTCGCTGACACACTGGCGGGGTCGGGGACCGGAGAGCAGGACGAGGAGACGGGCATGCGGTACGAGAAGCTGGGGGGCAGCGGGCTCGAGGTCTCGGCGCTGACGTTGGGGTGCATGAGCTGGGGCGACCCGAGCCGCGGCGGACACCCGTGGGTGATGGACGAGGACGCCGCGCGGCCGATCGTCCGCGCCGCCCTCGAGGCGGGGGTCACCGTCTTCGACACCGCCAACGTCTACTCCGGCGGCAGCAGCGAGGAGATCACCGGCCGGCTGCTGGCCGAGATGGCGCCGCGCGACGAGGTCGTCATCGCGACCAAGGTGCACGGCCGGATGGGTCCCGGCCCGACCGGCTCCGGCCTCTCGCGGGCGGCGATCATGGCGCAGGTCGACGCCAGCCTGCGCCGGCTGGGCGTGGACCACGTCGACCTCTACCAGATCCACCGGTGGGACCCGCGCACCCCGATCGAGGAGACCATGGAGGCGCTGCACGACGTGGTGAAGGCGGGGAAGGCCCGCTACCTCGGGGCGTCGTCGATGTACGCCTGGCAGTTCGCCAAGGCCCAGCACGTCGCCGACCTCGGCGGCTGGACGCGGTTCGTCTCGATGCAGAACCACTACAACCTGATCTACCGCGAGGAGGAGCGCGAGATGCTCCCGCTCTGCGCCGACATGGGCGTGGGCGTCATCCCGTGGAGCCCCCTGGCGCGCGGCCGGCTCACCCGCGACTGGGACACCGAGACCGCGCGGGTGCAGACCGACGAGTTCGGGGCCACCCTCTACCGCGAGGGCGACCGGGCGGTCGTCGACGCGGTGGCCGCCGTCGCGGGTCGCCGGGGGATCCCGCGGGCGCAGGTGGCCCTGGCCTGGCTGTCGTCGCGGCCCTCCGTCACCTCCCCGATCGTCGGGGTGACGAAGCCGCAGCACCTCACCGACGCCCTGGCCTCGCTCGAGGTCGAGCTGACCGACGACGAGGTCGCCGAGCTGGAGGCCGGCTACGAGCCGCACGCGGTCGCCGGCCACCGCTGACGCCGTACGCCGTCCGCTCGGGCCCCCGTTCCGGGGCCGGCGGGCGCGTCGTCAGGCGCTCTCGCGCCACACCAGCCGCGGCGGGATGATCACCTTCATCGGCCGCCCCGAGCCGTGGCCGTCGACCTGCTCCAGCAGCAGCCGGGTCGCCCGCTCGGCCATCTCCTCGACCGGCTGGCGCATCGTGGTGAGCGGCGGGGTGGTCCGCTCGGCGACCCCGAGGTCGTCGTACCCCACCACGGCCACGTCGTCGGGCACCCGTCGCCCGGCCGCGGCCAGCACCCGCAGCGCGCCCGCTGCCATGAGGTCGGAGGCGACCACGATCCCGTCGAGGTCGGGGTGGGCGGCCAGCAGGGCGCGGGCGGCGGTCTCGCCGCTCTCCTGGGTGAAGTCGCCGTGCTCGACGGCGTCGTCGGGCAGGCCAGCGGCCGCCAGCGCCTGCCGCCACCCCTCCAGCCGGTCGGCCCCGGCGGTCATGTCGGCGGGGCCGGCGATGGTGGCGACCCTCCTGCAGCCGCGCTCCAGCAGCGCCTCGGTGGCCTGCCGGGAGCCGGCGACGTTGTCGACGTCGACGTAGGCGACCCGGTCGTGGGCCGTCCACGGCCGGCCGCCGAAGACGCACGGCAGGTCGGAGCCGGCGAGCTGCTCGGCCAGCCCGTCGTCTCGGTGGTGGGAGACGACCAGGGCGCCGTCGACGTGCCGGTTGGTGAGGTAGCGCAGGGTCCGGGCGCTCGAGGCCCCCGGCCGGGCCAGCAGCAGCACGAGCTGCAGGTCGTGCTCGGTGAGCACCCGCGTCACCCCGCGCAGGGTGCCGGCGAAGAACGGGTCGGAGAAGATCCGCTCGTCGGGCTCGGGCACCACCACGGCGATCGAGTCGGTGCGCCGGGTCACGAGGCTGCGGGCCGCCGGGTTGGGGACGTAGCCGAGGCTGCGGACGGCCGCCTCCACCGAGGCGCGGGCCCGGGGGCTGACGCGGGACCCGCCGTTGATGGCACGGGAGGCGGTGGCGCGGGAGACGCCGGCGACGCGCGCGACCTCGTCGAGGGTCGGGGTCCCGTTCCCGTTCACCCGGCTCACGGTAGTCACCCGCGCGACCCCGTCCCCGGCAGGGTGGAGGTCCGGGCCACGTCGGTGTACCAGCGTGCGCTCGACTTCGGCGTACGCCGCTGCGTGGCGTAGTCGACGTGGACCAGGCCGAACCGCTTGGCGTAGCCGAAGGCCCACTCGAAGTTGTCCATCAGCGACCACTGGAAGAAGCCGCGCACGTCGACGCCGTCGGTGATCGAGGCGTGGGTGGCGCGCAGGTAGGCGTCGAGGAAGGCGATCCGGTCGGGGTCGTGCACCCGCCCCTCGGCGTCGGGAGCGTCGGCGAAGGCCGCGCCGGTCTCGGTCAGGTAGACCGGCGGGAGGTCGTACTCCGAGTGCAGCCGCACCAGCAGGGCGTGCAGGGAGTCGGGGTCGACCTCCCAGCCCATGTCGGTGACCGGCAGGTCGCGGGCGGGGAACGTGACGTGCTCCGAGCCGACGAAGGGGGAGAGCGCGACCCGGTCGGGCTTGTCGGCGTCGCGCGCCATCACGTCGGTGTGCGGGTGCCCCGAGACGGCGTTGCCGTGGTAGAAGTTCACGCCCAGCACGTCGATCGGCGCCCCGACGAGCGCGAGGTCGCCGTCGTGGACCGCGTCGGTCCAGGGCCGCCCGGCGTGCTGCAGGTGGCCGGTGTCCTCGAGCAGGTCGAGCGGGTAGGCGCCGCGCAGCACCGGGTCGAGGAAGAGCCGGTTGTGCAGCGAGTCGACCCGGCGGGCGGCGTCCACGTCGACGGGGTCGCCGGGGTCGTGCGGCAGGGCGTGGGTGAAGTTGAGGCTCACCCCGACCCGGCCGCGCTCGCCCCGGACGCCGCGGCGGCGCAGCTCCTCGACGACCAGGCCGTGGCCCAGCAGCAGGTGGTGGGCGGCGACCAGCCCCGCGGCGCCCTCCTGCCGGCCGGGGGCGTGGTGCCCGGCGGCGTACCCCAGCAGCGCGGAGCAGAAGGGCTCGTTGAGGGTGGTCCAGGTCGGCACCCGGTCGCCGAGCGCGTCGTGCACGCTCGCGGCGTGCTCGAGGAACCGGTACGCCGTGTCGCGGTTGGTCCAGCCGCCCGCGTCCTCGAGCGCCTGGGGCAGGTCCCAGTGGTAGAGCGTCAGCCAGGGCGCGATGCCGCGGCCGAGCAGCTCGTCGACGAGCCGGTCGTAGAACGCCAGCCCGGCGGGGTTGACCGCCCCGCCGTCGGGGCGGACCCGCGGCCAGGCCACCGAGAAGCGGTACGACGTGAGGCCGAGGTCGGCCATCATCGCGACGTCGTCGGGCATCCGGTGGTAGTGGTCGCAGGCGACCTCGCCGGTGTCGCCGTGGAGCACGGCGCCGGGGGTGGCGGAGAAGGTGTCCCAGATCGACGGGGTGCGGCCGTCCTCGGCCACCGCGCCCTCGATCTGGTACGACGCGGTGGCCGCGCCCCAGGTGAAGTCGGCGGGGAACCGCAGCTCGCCCGTCGGACGGGGTCGGGTGGAGGGGGAGGTGCTCTGGACGGTCATCCCTTGACTGCTCCTTGCATGATGCCGGCGACCAGCTGGCGGCCGGTGAGGACGAAGAGGGCCAGCAGCGGCAGCGTCGAGAGCGTGGCGCCCGCGAGCACCAGGCTGTAGTCGACGTAGTAGCCGCTCTGCAGCTGCTGGAGGGCGATCTGGACGGTGGGGTTGCTGGCAGGCAGCACGATCAGCGGCCAGAAGAAGTCGGTCCAGGTGGCCATGAAGGTGAAGAGCCACAGGATCGCCGCCGCGGGCCGGGCGGCCGGGACCGCGACGTTGAGGAAGGTCCGGGCCATCGAGCAGCCGTCGACCCGGGCGGCCTCGATCAGCTCGTCGGGCACGGCGTCGACGAGGTACTGGCGCATGAAGAAGACCCCGAACGCCGTCACCATCCCCGGCACGATCAGCGCCCACATCGAGCCGACCCAGCCGAGCTTCGCCATGACGATGAAGAGCGGGATCACCCCGAGCTGGGTGGGCACCGCCAGGGTGGCCACGACGAAGACCATCAGCGGCGTCCGGCCGCGGAACGAGAGCTTGGCGAAGGCGAAGCCGGCCAGGGTGGAGAAGAAGACCACCGAGGTCGCGACCGTGCCCGAGACCAGCAGGCTGTTGCCGAGCGCCTTCCAGAAGGGCACCGCCTCGATCGCGCGCTGGGCGTTGTCGAGGAAGTGGCCGCCGGGCAGCAGCGGGGGCACCCGGCCGGCGAGGTCGCCGCGGCTGTGGGAGCCGACCAGGAACGACCAGTAGAGCGGCGCGCAGGAGCCAAGGACGAAGGCGGTGAGGAGGCCGTAGACGAGGAAGCCGGGGCGGCGGTTCACGACGCCACCCCCTCACCGGCCGCGTCCCGTCGGGACCGGCGTACGGCGCGTCCGTGCGGCCGGCCGGCCAGCGAGCCGGCACGCTGGCTGAGCCAGAGGTTGAGCACCGCGAAGACCACGATGATGAGGAAGAGCAGCCAGGCCACCGCCGAGGCCATGCCGAGGTCGCGGACCCGCCAGCCCAGCTCCCAGAGGTACATCGTGAGCGTCTGGTACTGCCGGTCGGAGCCGCCGAGCCCCTGGGTGTCGAAGAGTCGCGGCTCGGCGAAGATCTGCAGCCCGCCGATGGTCGAGGTGATGATGACGAAGAGCAGCGTGGGGCGGATCATCGGGAGGGTGATCGAGACGAACTGGCGCACCTTGCCGGCGCCGTCGAGGGCGGCGGACTCGTAGAGGTCGCGGGGGACCGCCTGCATCGCGGCGAGGAAGATCAGCGCGTTGTAGCCGGTCCAGCGCCAGTTGACCATCGACGCGATCGCGACGTGGCTGGCGAGGGTGTTGGTGTGCCAGCCGATCGCGTCGAGGCCGATCGCCTCGAGGCCGGAGTTGACCAGGCCGTACCGGTCGCCGAAGACGTTGCCGAAGATCAGCGCGACGGCGGCCGGCGCCACCACGAAGGGGAGCAGCACGCTCATCCGCCACAGGGTGCGGCCGCGCAGCTGGGTGTCGAGCAGCCCGGCGAGCCCCAACGCCAGCAGCACCTGCGGCACCGAGGAGAGCAGGAAGATGCTGACGGTGTTGCGCAGCGCGTTCCAGAAGAAGCGGTCCTCCAGCACCCGACGGTAGTTGTCGAGGCCGGCGAAGTCGCCCTGGCCGCCGAGCAGGCTCCACGCGTGCACCGAGACGTAGGCGGTGTAGAGCAGCGGGAACAGCCCGACCAGCGCGAAGAGCAGGAAGAACGGCGAGACGTAGAGGTAGGGGGAGGCCTTGGCCTCCCACCTGGCCAGCCGCGACCGCCAGGGCCGGCGGGGCCGGGGGGTGGGACCCGCCGGGGAGGCCACGGGTGCCTCCCCGGCGGGAGCTTCGAGGTGGAGGGTCATCGGGTCGACCGGTCAGCCGAGCCGCTCGACGTCGGCCAGGAACGACTCCCACGCCTCGTCGGGGGACTCCTTGCCCTCGTCGACCCGCTGGATCGCCTGCTGGAAGGCGGTGTTGATGTCGGCGAACTTCGGACCCTTGTGGGGGATGAACTCGATGGCCTTGGCCCGCTCGGCGAGGATCTCGCCGGTCGGGGCGCCGTTGAAGAAGTCGTTGGTGCTCTCCAGCAGCACCGGGTCGTCGAGCGCCTCGACCTGGCTGGGGAACGTGCCCTTGGCCTCGAACGCCTTGATCTGCTGCTCGGGGGCGGTGAGCCACTTGGCGAGCTCGATCGCCTCCTCCTGGTGCTCGCCCTGGACGGGGACCGTCAGGTAGGAGCCGCCCCACAGGCCGGCGCCGCCCGGGAAGACGTCGGCGATGTCCCAGCCCTCGACGCCCTCGGCGTTGCCCTCGATCACGCCCAGCATCCAGCCGGGGCAGGCCATGGTGGCGAAGCCGTCCTGCTGGAAGGAGGCGACCCAGTCCTCGCTCCACTGGACGAGCTGGGTGGACAGGCCCTCCTCCGACAGCGAGGTGACGGTGTCGAAGATCTCCTTCACCTCGGGGTTGTCGGCGGCGATGACGTTGTTGTCCTCGTCCTCGAAGGTGTACTCCGTCTGGTTGACCATCGCCTGCGCGGTGGCGCCCGACGCGTCGTACCAGGCGACGTCCGGGACCTTCTTCACGAAGCCGCGGCCGGCGTCGAAGTAGTCCTCCCAGGTGGTGAAGAGCTGGGCCACCTCCTCGCGGTCGGTCGGCATGCCCGCCTTCTCGAAGAGGTCGGCGCGGTAGCAGATCCCCTCCGGGCCGATGTCGGTGCCGTAGCCGATCAGCTTGCCGTCGTCGGTGGTGGCGGCCTCGGTCTTCCAGTCGAGCCAACGGCCCTCGACCTCGGGGTCGGAGAGGTCGGCGAAGGCGTCGGACTCCTCCATCAGCGCGGCCAGCCAGTCGACCTCGATCGCCTCGATGTCGGAGAGGCCGGAGCCCGCGGCCAGCTTGGTGTAGAGGTTGTCCTGGTGCTCGTTGGCGGTGCCGGCCTTCTTCTGGACGACCTCGACCTCGTCCTGCATCGAGTTGTACTCCTCGATCAGGCCCTCGTAGCCGAACTCGTTGAAGGTCGCGACCGTGAGCCGGATCTTCCCGTCCGCCCCCTCGCCCTCGGCGTCGCCGCCGCAGGCGGCCGCCGTGGCGGTGAGCGCGAGGGCGAGCAGGGCCCCCGTGGCGGCGCGGACCCTGCGCCTGTCGTCCTTCTGGTCCCTCGTGACACCGTGCACCGTCGTCTCCTCACACGCTCCTGCTGACGCGGGCCGGGTGGCCCGTCGCGGTCGACCGACGGTGGGGCGCGGTCCCGCCGCCGGGGCGACCGGGGTGTGGAAGCGCTTCCACTTCGATCTCTCTCCGACAGTGGCAGGGGTCACAGGGTCTGTCAACACTGAGCGTGATGATTCTGAAACATGTGGTGAGAGCGCTTCCACAAATCGCCATCCGTGTGGCACGGTGGGGTTCCGGAACACTCACAGACGAAGGCGGCGACACCATGGCCCAGGTCCGGTTCGACCACGCGGAACGCCGCTACCCCGGCGCCGAGCGCCCCGCCGTGCAGTCCCTCGACCTCGAGATCGAGGACGGGGAGTTCATGGTCCTCGTCGGTCCCTCGGGGTGCGGCAAGTCCACCTCGCTGCGGATGCTCGCCGGCCTCGAGGAGTGCACCGGCGGGACCATCTCGATCGGCGGCCGCGACGTCACCGGCGACCTGCCCCGCGACCGCGACATCGCGATGGTCTTCCAGAACTACGCGCTCTACCCCCACATGAGCGTCGCCGACAACATGGGCTTCGCGCTCAAGGTGGCGCGGATGCCCAAGGAGGAGCGGACCCGCCGCGTCCGCGAGGCCGCGGAGCTGCTCGACCTGACGGAGGTCCTCGAGCGCAGGCCCAAGGCCCTGTCGGGCGGGCAGCGGCAGCGGGTCGCGATGGGTCGCGCGATCGTCCGTCAGCCGCAGGTCTTCTGCATGGACGAGCCGCTCTCCAACCTCGACGCCAAGCTCCGGGTCTCCACGCGGACCCAGATCGCCGCCCTCCAGCAGCGGCTCGGCACCACCACCGTCTACGTCACCCACGACCAGGTCGAGGCGATGACGATGGGCGACCGGGTCGCCGTCCTCAAGGACGGGCTGCTGCAGCAGGTCGACACCCCGCTGGCGCTCTACGAGCGCCCCGCCAACCTCTTCGTCGCCGGCTTCATCGGCTCGCCGGCGATGAACCTGCTCCCCGCCGAGGTGGCCGACGGGGTCGCCGTCGTCGACGGGTGCCCGGTCCCGCTCGACCGGGAGGTTGCGGCCCGGGCCGGCGAGCGGGTGGTGCTGGGCGTGCGGCCGCACGCCTGGCGCGTCGTGACCGCCGGGCCGGGCGCCGGCGGCGCCACGGACTGCACGCTGCCGGTCACGGTCCAGGTCGTCGAGGAGCTCGGCTCCGACGCGTTCGGCTACGCGGTGCGTCCCGGTGACGCCGCCGCGACCGCCCCCGTCGTCGTACGCCTCGAGCCGCACCAGACCGTCACCAAGGGCGACCGGGTGGGCCTGGCGATCGACCCCGGCCAGGTGCACGTCTTCGATCCCGGCTCCGGGGAGCGGCTGTCGGCCTGACGGGGCCGGGACGGGGGGGCCTCCGCGGGGGTGGCCCCGGAGCGGCCCGGCGGGGGCTAGGTTGAGCCCCGTGAGGATGGACTGGCTGCCGGTCTCGGCGGCCGCGCTGCTGACCGGGGCGACCGCGCTCTTCTTCGGCGCGCTGGTGACCCCGCGGCCGACCCGCGACGGGAGCCTCGTGCGGCGGGCCGTGACCGAGGGGGAGTCCTGGACCGTCGTCGCCGCCCTCCTCACCGTGGGCGCCGTCGGGCTGGTCGTCGGCCTGCCCTGCCTGCTCACCCTCTTCCAGCGCACGGCGTTCCGGACGGCCCTCGCCGCAGCCGTCCTGCTGGCGGCGGGCTCCGTCATGCTGGCGGCGTTCGCCCAGCAGCTCCTCCTGCTGCGCAGCCTCGCCCGGCACGGCGCGGTCACCGACCGGACCGTCGAGGCGATGAGCGAGAACGACGTCCAGCAGGCCCTGATCGGCGCCGGCTTCCTCGTCTTCTACGTCGGCGAGGTGGTCCTCGCGCTGGCCCTCTTCCGCGCTCGGACCACCCCGGCGTGGGTGCCGTGGGCCCTCGTCGGCCACGTCGTCCTCGTCCTCGTCGCCCTCCGGGTGCTGCCCGAGGACCTGCAGGGCGCCCCCGCCCTCCTCATGGCCGCCGCCTTCGCCGGCGCCGGGATCGCCGCGACCCGCACCGCCCGGCCGTAGGTGGGCGCGTGGATCCCCGCTCAGGCGGGGATCGCTGAGCTTCGTGCGCTTTGCACGGGGCACGAACCCGCAGGACCCCCCGCCAAGTTCGGGCTCGGCGGGCTGCGCGGCGGCTGGCGACGTCGTACGGCGCGTGGTTGCGCGGCGCCGCGTCTGGCCGGGCGGAGGGGGACCAGGCCGGGTGCGACCGCGGAAGAAGGGTGAGACCCGCGCGGACACGTTGCCCTGGAAGGCGGATCACCTGCGTCGGCACCGAACCTGGCGCGGGCTCCTGCAGGTTCGTGGGGGTTGCAGGGGGCACGAACCTCAGCAATCCCCGCCTAGGCGGGGAATCCATGGAACCCGCAACCCGCCCGCCCCAGCAGGTGCTTGTGATCTGGGTCACGGAGGGGTACGACTCAGAGTGGGCCCGCGTCCCGCCCCGGGGCGCGCCCGCTCTCGGAGGAGGACAGCCATGTCCGCGTCGACCCGGACCGCCACGCCGCCGCAACCGCCAGCCCCCACCGGCGGGGGGACCGTCTCGAAGGTCGTCTGGGTGCTGGTCGCGGTGGTCGGCGCCGCCTGCTGGACGGTGCTCGCGCTGTCGCGCGGAGAGGAGGTCTCGGCGCTGTGGATCCTCTTCGCCGCGCTCGCCTCCTACGCCATCGCCTACCGCTTCTACGCCCGGTTCATCGCCACCAAGGTCCTCGGCGTCGACGACACCCGGGCCACCCCGGCCGAGCGCCTCGAGGACGGCCGCGACTTCGACGTCACCGACCGGCACGTCCTCTTCGGCCACCACTTCGCCGCGATCGCGGGCGCCGGCCCGCTGGTCGGCCCGGTCCTGGCCGCGCAGATGGGCTACCTGCCCGGCACGATCTGGATCATCGTCGGCGTCATCCTGGCCGGCGCCGTGCAGGACATGGTGGTCCTCTTCTTCTCGATGCGTCGCGACGGCAAGAGCCTCGGGCAGATGGTGCGCGAGGAGATCGGCCCGGTCGGGGGCGTCGCAGCCCTGATCGCCGTGTTCGCGATCATGATCATCATCCTGGCGGTGCTCGCGCTCGTCGTGGTCAACGCGCTCGCCGAGTCGCCGTGGGGCGTCTTCTCGATCGGCCTGACCGTCCCGATCGCCCTCTTCATGGGCTTCTACCTCCGCGTGCTGCGGCCGGGACGGGTCGCCGAGGTGACGGCGATCGGCGTCACCCTGCTGCTGCTCGCGATCATCGGCGGCGGGTACGTCGAGCAGTGGGGGCTCGAGGAGGCCCTCACCCTCTCCAAGGAGCAGCTGACCCTCGCCCTGGTGGTCTACGGCTTCGTCGCCTCGATCCTCCCGGTGTGGATGCTGCTCACCCCGCGCGACTACCTGTCGACGTTCATGAAGGTCGGCGTCATCGTGCTGCTCGCCGCCGGCCTGGTGCTCGCGGCCCCGAACCTGCAGAACGAGGCTGTCACCGACTTCGCCCTCGAGGGCACGGGCCCGGTCTTCGCGGGCAAGCTCTTCCCGTTCGTCTTCATCACGATCGCGTGCGGGGCGCTGTCGGGCTTCCACGCCCTGATCTCCTCGGGGACGACGCCCAAGATGGTCGCCAAGGAGAGCCAGGTCCGGATGATCGGGTACGGCGGCATGCTGATGGAGTCGTTCGTCGCGATCAGCGCGCTCATCGCCGCCAGCGTGATCGACCCCGGGCTCTACTTCGCGATGAACTCCCCGGCGGGCGCCACGGGCGCGGACCCGGCCACAGCCGCCGAGTTCGTCACCAACCTCGGCTTCACGATCAGTCCCGGCGACCTCGAGGCCGCCGCGGCGTCGGTCGAGGAGGGCACGCTGATCTCGCGCACGGGCGGCGCCCCGACCCTGGCCTTCGGCATGTCGTCGGTCTTCACCGAGGCGTTCGGCGGCGGGCTGGCGGCGTTCTGGTACCACTTCGCGATCATGTTCGAGGCGCTCTTCATCCTCACCGCCGTCGACGCCGGCACCCGGGTGGGCCGGTTCATGCTGCAGGACACGGTCGGCAACCTCTGGCCGCGCTACGCCGACCTCCACTGGAAGCCCGCCTCCTGGTCGGCCTCCGCGGTGGTGGTCGGGCTCTGGGGCTACATGCTCTACGTCGGCGTCACCGACCCGCTCGGCGGGATCAACCAGCTCTTCCCGCTCTTCGGCATCGCCAACCAGCTGCTCGCCGCGATCGCCCTCACCCTCTGCGTCACCCTGCTGATCAAGCACGGCAAGGTGAGGTGGTGCTGGGTGCCGGGCATCGGCCTGGTCTGGGACCTCGTGGTCACCATGACGGCGAGCTGGCAGAAGGTGTTCTCCGACAACCCGGCGATCGGCTACTTCAGCCAGCGCTCCCGCTACCAGGACGCGCAGGACGCCGGCGAGCTGCTCGCGCCGGCCGCCGACCAGTCGCAGATGGACCAGATCATCTTCAACTCCACGCTCAACGGCACCCTGCAGGCGCTCTTCGCCCTGCTCGTGATCGTCGTGGTCGGCAACGCCCTGGTGATCTGGGTGAAGGCGGCCCGGGCGGGTGGGCTGCCGACGACCGAGGTGCCGAAGCAGCCCTCGCGCCTGGTGGCGCCGTCCGACTTCTTCGCCACGCCCGCGGAGAAGGAGGCGGTCCGCCGCTGGCAGGAGGAGCGTGAGCTGGCCGGGACGGCGAGCGGCCGCACCGGCGGCGAGGGTGGGGAGCGACCGTGACCGTCGCGGAGGCCGCGCTGGGCCGGGTGCGGGGCGTACGCCGCTTCGTCCGCGCCTTCACGGGCGAGGCGAAGTGGGACGAGTACGTCGAGGCGTGCCGGCGGTCGGGCGTCGCCCCGGTCAGCCGGCGGGAGTTCGAACGGCACCGGGCCGAGCACCAGGAGCGCTCGGCCCGGTCCCGCTGCTGCTGAGCGGGGAGGTCCGGGGGAGCGTCAGCGCGGGGCCATCCGCAGCGCGCCGTCCATCCGGATGACCTCGCCGTTGAGGTAGTCGTGCTCGACGAGGTTGACCGCCAGCTGCGCGTACTCGTCGGGGCGGCCGAGCCGCTGCGGGAAGGGCACCCCGGCGGCGAGCCCGGCGCGGAACTCGTCGGAGACGGTGGCGAGCATCGGGGTCTCGACGATGCCGGGGGCGATGGTGAGCACCCGGATGCCGAACTGCGCCAGGTCGCGGGCCGCCGGCAGGGTCAGGCCGACCACGCCGCCCTTGGAGGAGGCGTACGCCGCCTGGCCGACCTGGCCGTCGTACGCCGCGATCGACGCGGTGTTGATGACGACGCCGCGCTGGCCGTGCTCGAGCGGCTCGGTGGCGGCGATCTTCTCCGCGGCGAGCGTCATGACGTTGAACGTGCCGACGAGGTTGACCTGCACGACCTTGGCGTAGAACGCGAGGTCGTGCGGGCCCTTCCTGCCGAGGATCCGCATCGACGGGCCGATGCCCGCACAGCTCACGACCGTGCGCAGCGGTACGCCGGCGCCCGCCGCGGTCTCGACGCCGGCGGCGACCTGCTCGGGGTCGGTGACGTCGACGGGGACGAGCTCGACGCCCTCGGGAGCGGTGGCGCCCTCGATCGAGGCGGGCAGGTCGAAGGCGAAGACCTTGGCGCCCTTGGCGGCGAGGGCGGCGGCGGTGGCCGCGCCCAGGCCGGAGGCGCCTCCGGTGACGATCGCGGCGGTGTCGTTGAGCTGCACGGTGGTTGTCTCCTGTTGCTGGGGGGAGGGGGAGGAGGGTGGCTCAGGCGTGCGTGATCGCGCCGCCGTCGCCCTTGGCGAGCGACCGCGAGATCACCATCCGCTGGATCTGGTTGGTGCCCTCGAAGATCTGCATCACCTTGGCCTCGCGCATGTAGCGCTCGACCGGGAAGTCGCGGGTGTAGCCGTAGCCCCCGAGCACCTGGACGGCGTCGGTGGTCACCTTCATGGCGTTGTCCGTGGCGACCATCTTCGCCACCGACGCCTCGCGGCTGAAGGGCAGCCCCCGGTCCTTGAGTCGGGCGGCGTGCAGGGTGACGGCGCGGGCGGCCTGGACGGCAGCCTCCATGTCGGCGAGGACGAAGGCCAGGCCCTGGTGGTCGATGATCGCCTTGCCGAAGGTCTCGCGCTCCTTGGCGTAGGCGACCGCCTGGTCGAGCGCGCCCTGGGCGAGGCCCGTGGCGACCGCGGCGATGCCGAGCCGGCCCGAGTCGAGCCCGGCGAGCGCGATCCGCAGCCCCTCGCCCTCGGCGCCGAGGCGGCGCTCGACGGGGACCCGGACGTCGTCGAGCCGCATCGTGGCGGTGTGCGAGCCCGTGAGCCCCATCTTGCGCTCGGGGGTGTCGGCCGAGAGGCCGGGGGTGTCGGCGGGGACGAGGAAGCAGGAGATCCCGTTGCGGTCGTCGGAGGTCCGGGCCATCACCTTGTAGAAGTCGGCCTGGCCGCCGTGGGTCACCCACGCCTTCGCGCCGTTGAGCACGTACTCGTCGCCGTCGAGCCGGGCGCGCGTCCGCATCGCGGCGGGGTCGGAGCCGGCGTGCGCCTCCGACAGGCAGTAGGCGCCGAGCAGGTCGCCGCCGAGCATGTCGGGCAGCCAGCGCTCCTTCTGCTCGGCGGTGCCGAAGTTGACCAGCCCGAAGCAGGAGAGCGCGTGCACCGAGACGCCGACGCCGACCGACGACCAGACCGCGGCGATCTCCTCGAGCACCTGGAGGTAGACCTCGTAGGGCTGTCCGCCGCCGCCGTACTCCTCGCCGTACGGGAGCCCGAGCACGCCGACCTCGCCGAGCAGGCGGAAGACGTCGCGCGGGAAGGTCTCGGTCGCCTCGGCCTCGGCGCTGCGGGGCGCGAGCTCGCGGCCGGCCAGGTCGCGGACCAGGGTGAGGAGCTCGGCGGCCTCCTCGGTCGGGAGGTGGCGCGTGGCGGGCATGGGCGTCTCCTGTCTGTCGGGTGCCGGTCCGGAGTCTGGCTGGTGGAGCGGGATGGCGTGGACCACGCCGAGTCGATACTGTAGCGCAGTCGTCAGTATCGTTTTCAGTACCGATCTTCTCCAGACACCAGGAGGGCCCATGACCCCCGACCAGCGCGTGGCCGAGCTGCTCGCCACCTTCGACGCCCCCGAGATGGTCGTCGCCGACCTCCTGTGCGACCGGCACCCCGCCGAGGCGGTGGGGTTCACCGTCGTCGAGCCCGACCTCTCGCTCGTCGACGTGACGTACGGCGAGCTCGCCGACCGCTCGCGCCGCTTCGCCGCCGCGCTGGTCGCCCAGGGCGTGCGGCCCGGCGACCGGGTCGCCACCCTCATGGGCAAGTCGCTCGACCTGGTCACCGCGGTCCTCGGGATCTGGCGCGCCGGGGCCGTCCACGTGCCGCTGTTCACCGCCTTCGCCACCCCGGCCATCGCCCTGCGGCTCGCCGGCGCCGACGCCCGGCTGGTCGTCTGCGACGCGAGCCAGCGCGGCAAGCTGCTCCCGGGAGAGGACCTCGCCGCCGACGACGTCGACTGGCGCGTCGTCGTCGCCGGCGCGACCGCCCGCGACGTGGCGCAGCCTGACGACCTCCTCCTCGACGAGCTGCTCGACGCGGCCGACCCGGCGCAGGCCCCCGTCGTCACCGTCGACGGCGGCACCGAGTTCGTCCGCCTCTTCACCAGCGGCACCACCGGCACCCCCAAGGGCGTGCCGATCCCGGTCCGGGCGCTGGCGGCCTTCGTGGCCTACCTGGAGTACGGCCTGGACGTCCGCGAGGACGACGTCTACTGGAACGCCGCCGACCCCGGCTGGGCCTACGGCCTCTACTACGGCATCGCCGGGCCGCTGGCCGCCGGGCGCCGCAACATCCTGCTGCAGGCGGGCTTCTCCCCGGCCACCACCTGGGAGGTCGTGCAGCGGCTCGGCGTCACCAACCTCGCCGCCGCGCCGACCGTCTACCGGTCGCTGCGCAGCTCCGACGTGCCCGTGCCCGAGGGGCTGCGGCTGCGCCGGGCCACGTCGGCCGGCGAGCCCCTCAACCCCGACATGGTCGCGTGGGGCGAGCGGGTGCTGGGCGCGGAGATCCACGACACCTACGGCCAGACCGAGCTCGGCATGTCGATCGTCAACGGGTGGCACGACGACGTGCGCCAGCCCGTCAAGGCCGGCTCGATGGGCCGCCCGATGCCGGGCTGGGCCGCCGCGGTGCTCCGCAACGACGCCGACGAGCCGGCCGCGCCGGGCGAGGCGGGACGGGTCGTCATCGACCTGGCCGGCAGCCCGCTCATGTGGTTCACCGGCTACGTCGACGCCCCCGACAAGACGGCCGAGCGGTTCAGCGAGGACGGTCGCTGGTACTACACCGGCGACGCCGGCCACGTCGACGAGGACGGCGACTACTTCTTCTCCTCCCGCGACGACGACGTCATCATCATGGCCGGCTACCGGATCGGCCCCTTCGAGATCGAGTCGGTCCTGGTCGCCGACGACCGGGTCGCGGAGGCCGCGGTCGTGGGCGTCCCCGACGACCTGCGCGGCGAGGTGGTGGAGGCGTTCGTGGTCCTGGCCCCGGGGGTCGAGTCGACGCCCGAGCTCGCCGCCGAGCTGCAGCACCGGGTCAAGACCAAGCTGGCCGCCCACCTCTTCCCCCGCACGGTCCACGTCGTCGACGAGCTGCCCAAGACCCCCTCGGGCAAGATCCAGCGGTTCCACCTGCGCCGGGCGCGGGCGGCCGAGATCGCCGCGGGGGCGTGACGGGCGTGTCCCCGTCCGCCCGCGCGGCGCCGCGCCGACGTCGTACGGCGCGGCAGCAGGACCTGCTGCGCCGCCTGGTCGACCTGATGGCGGCGGAGGGGTTCTCGCAGTTCACCCTCGACGACCTCGCGGAGCGGCTGCGCTGCTCCAAGACCACCCTCTACGCGCTGGCCTCCTCCAAGCAGGAGCTGGCCGTCGAGGTGGTCCGGGAGTACTTCCGGGCCTCCGTGCCCGTCGTCGAGGCCCGGGTGGAGGCCGCGCACGGGCACGCCGAGCAGGTGACGGCGTACCTGATGGCGGTCGCCGACTACCTGCGGCCGCTGTCGCGGGAGTTCCTGGAGGACCTGCTCGCCTTCCCGGCGACCGCCGAGGTCTACCGGTTCAACACCGCGGCCGCGTCGGCCCGGGTGCGGCAGCTCGTCGCCGAGGGGATCGCCGCGGGCGCCTTCCGCTCGGTCAACGCCCACTTCGTCGCCGAGATGGTCGCGGCCACCATGCAGGCGATCCAGCGCGGCGAGATGTTCGCCCGGTTGGAGATGTCGGACGCCGAGGCGTACGCCGAGCTGGCGTCGCTCGTCGTCCACGCCCTGGCCCCGGCCGAGGACTGAGGGTCTTCGTGCTCCCGTGGAGTCACCAGCTGACGCAACGGGAGCACGAAGGCACGGATGAGTGGGTACGACGTCACCATGACGTCCCAGGAGAACGAGCCCCAGCCCACCGACCAGCCGACGGACGAGACCATCGAGGAGCAGTCCGGCGCCGAGGGTCAGGACCAGGACGCGGAGCCGACGCTCAACGCGCCCGAGGAGGGTCGCCCCGACGGCCGGTGAGCTGACGACTCAGCGCCTGCGCGCCAGCGCCGCCTCGGCCGTGCCCCAGCCGAGGCTGACGACGACGACGGCGAGCACCCGCCCCCAGAAGGGGACGCCCAGGAGGGCCACGACGACGAAGACCGTCAGGAGCAGGGCGAGGAACCGGAGGTCGGGCCGCGCCCACGCGCCGTCCTCGTCGACCATCCCCAGGTACTGCCCGAGTCGTCGCATCTCGATCCCCCGATCGCCGTGGCCGTGCCTCCTCGCGGAGGCTGGCGGACCTGGGAACGGCACAGGGCCCGCCGTCCATCGCTGAACGGCGGGCCCTGCGTCGGTCGTGCGACGGGGTCCTACTTGTTGGCCTTCCGGGCGCGCGAGGCGGCCTTGGCGCGGACGTTCGCGTCCAGCTCGACCTTGCGGATGCGGACCGTCTCGGGGGTGACCTCGACGCACTCGTCCTCGCGGCAGAACTCCAGGCACTGCTCGAGCGAGAGCTTCTTCGGCGGGATCAGCTTCTCGAAGTTGTCGGAGGTGGCGGACCGGATGTTGGTCTGCTGCTTCTCCTTGGTGATGTTGACGTCCATGTCGTCGGCGCGCGAGTTCTCGCCGACGATCATGCCCTCGTAGACCTCGGTGGTCGGCTCCACGAAGAGGACGCCGCGCTCCTGCAGGGAGGTCATCGCGTACGCCGTGGCGGCGCCGGCGCGGTCGGCGACCAGCGAGCCGTTCTGGCGGGAGCGGATCTCGCCGGCCCACGGGAAGTAGCCCTCGGAGATGTGGTGGGCGATGCCGGTGCCGCGGGTCTCGGTGAGGAAGTCGGTCCGGAAGCCGATCAGGCCGCGCGCCGGGACCACGAACTCCATCCGCACCCAGCCGGTGCCGTGGTTGGTCATGCCCTCCATCCGGCCCTTGCGGTTGGCGAGCAGCTCGGTGATGGTGCCGAGGAACTCCTCGGGCGCGTCGATGGTGAGGCGCTCGAAGGGCTCGTGCACCTTGCCGTCGACCTCCTTGGTCACCACCTGCGGCTTGCCGACGGTGAGCTCGTAGCCCTCGCGGCGCATCTGCTCGACCAGGATGGCCAGCGCCAGCTCGCCGCGGCCCTGCACCTCCCAGGCGTCGGGGCGCTCGGTCGGGAGGACCCGGAGCGAGACGTTGCCGATCAGCTCGGAGTCGAGCCGGTCCTTGACCAGGCGGGCGGTCACCTTCGAGCCCTTGACCCGGCCGACCAGCGGCGAGGTGTTGGTCCCGATGGTCATCGAGATGGCGGGCTCGTCGACGTGGATGAGCGGCAGCGCGACCGGGTTCTCGGGGTCGGCGAGGGTCTCGCCGATGGTGATCTCGGGGATGCCGGCGACGGCGACGATGTCGCCGGGGCCAGCGCTCTCGCCCGGCTGGCGCTCGAGGCCCTCGGTCACGAGGAGCTCGGTGATCTTGACGTTCTTGACCGAGCCGTCGCGGCGCATCCACGCGACCTGCTGGCCCTTCTTCAGGTTGCCCTGGCGGATCCGGAGCAGCGCGAGCCGGCCGAGGAACGGCGAGGCGTCGAGGTTGGTGACGTGGGCCTGCAGCGGGGCGCCCTCGTCGTACTCGGGCGCCGGGATGGTCTCGAGGATCGTCTTGAAGAGCGGCTCGAGGCTGTCGCCCTCGGGGAGCGCGCCGTTCTCGGGCGCGGTGAGCGCCGCGATGCCGGCCTTGCCGGAGGCGTAGACGACCGGGAAGTCGAGCGCGTCCTGGCTGTGGGAGTCGTCGAGCAGGTCCATGAAGAGCTCGTAGGTCTCGTCGACGACCTCGGCGATCCGGGCGTCGCCGCGGTCGGTCTTGTTGACGACCAGGATCACCGGCATGTCGGCGTTGAGCGCCTTGCGGAGCACGAAGCGGGTCTGGGGGAGCGGGCCCTCGGAGGCGTCGACCAGGAGCACGATGCCGTCGACCATCGACAGGCCGCGCTCGACCTCGCCGCCGAAGTCGGCGTGGCCCGGGGTGTCGATGATGTTGATGACCATCGGCTGGCCCTCGGCCGCCGGACCCGCGTAGTGGATCGCGGTGTTCTTGGCGAGGATCGTGATGCCCTTCTCCCGCTCCAGGTCGCCGGAGTCCATGACGCGCTCGGCCACGCCCTCGGCCTGGTGGGCGGTGAAGGCGCCGCCCTGACGGAGCATCGCGTCGACGAGGGTGGTCTTGCCGTGGTCGACGTGGGCGACGATGGCGACGTTGCGCAGGTCGGTCCTGCGGGTGGAAGACATGGAGGTACGGCGTCACTTTCGGTTCGGGTCTGAGGACCCGTTCGGGCCGTCCGCCATCTTAAGGGCTGACGTCACCATTCCCCGCCTCGGCGGAGCCTCCCCGGGCGTCGCCCGACCAGACGGCCAGGTCGCCCCCGGGCATCGAGACCACCAGCGCGCCGCCGGGGCCGCTGACCTGCCAGGCCTCGAAGGAGGCGTCCGGTGGCACGTACAGGACATGCCCGGTGACCGCGAGCGTGAGGCCGCCGTCGGGCTCGACCTGCCACGAGTCGAGCGGGCTCCCGAGGAGCCCCGTCAGCGCGGCGACGGCCCTGGCCTCGGCCCCGGGGCCGTCGGCGGAGCGCAGGCGGCCAGCAGGGCGGCTGAGCTCGTAGTCGTTCTCGACCGACAGCAACCACCCCTCTCCGAGGCCGAGGAGGAGGATGAGCGAGGCGTCGTCGAGCCGCACCGAGGTGAGCGGCAGGCCGGTCAGGTCGATCACCCCCGGAAGTATGGCGGAGCTGCCGACGGCGGCGCGATGGCTCGGGGAAGGGCAGCCGAACCTTCGGTGCAGACGTCGGTGCCGCCCCCTACGCTGAGCCGCATGAAGCTCACCCCCTCCCTCGTCGACGCCTTCAACGCCCAGATCACGCTGGAGTTCCACGCCTCCTTGGTCTACCGCCAGCTCGCGATCGAGCTCGAGCTGCAGGACCTGCCCGGCATGGCCGCCTGGCTGCGCGCCCAGGCCGACGAGGAGATCGTGCACGCCAACAAGTTCATCGACCACGTCTCCGACCGCGACAACCACCCGCGCATCGGCGCCCTCAGCGCGCCCGACGTCAAGGAGGGAGGCACCGTGCTGGAGGTCTTCCAGGCCGCCTACGCCCACGAGCAGAAGGTGTCCGAGTCGATCCGCCAGCTCTACCGCCTCGCCGAGGCCGAGGGTGACCTCGACTCCCGCCCGCTGCTCAACTTCTTCCTCGAGGAGCAGATCGAGGAGGAGGCGACCGTGAGCGAGATCGTGGGCCGCGTCGAGCTGATCAACGAGGACGGCCCCGGTCTGCTCCGGCTCGACGCCGAGCTGGGCGCGCGCACCCCGGCCGCCACCGAGGCCAGGTAGCCGGTGCGGCTGCGCCTGGGCCGGCCCGACCTCGCGGCCCACGACCACCTGCGCGGGCTCCCGCGCGCCGCGGGGGTCGGGGCCGGGGCCGGCCCGTCCGTCGCCTGGCTCGGGGTCAGCACCGTCCTGGTCGACGACGGGGAGTCGGCGCTGCTCACCGACGGCTTCTTCTCCCGGCCGGGCCTGCTCAAGGTGGGGCTGGGCCGGCTCGAGCCCGACCAGGCGCGGATCGACGAGGCGCTGGGCCGGGCGGGGATCGACCGGCTCGAGGCGGTGCTCCCCGTGCACACCCACTACGACCACGTCCTCGACTCCGCCACCGTCGCAGCCCGCACGGGTGCGGTGGTGGTCGGCGGGGAGTCGACCACGCACGTCGCCCGCGGCCACGGGCTCCCGGAGCAGTCCGTCGTCCTGGCGCACCCCGGGGAGCCGCTGACCCTCGGCGCCTACGAGGTCACGCTCGTCGAGGGATCGCACTGCCCGCCCGACCGCTACCCCGGCGAGATCACCGCACCGGTGCCGCGGCGCGCGCGCACCACGGCGTACCGCTGCGGCGAGGCCTGGTCGACGCTCGTCCACCACCTCCCCAGCGGGCGACGGCTCATGGTGCAGGGGTCGGCCGGGTGCATCCCGGGCAACCTCGCCGGACACGCCGCCGACGTCGTCTACCTCGGGGTCGGCCAGCTCGGCCTGATGGACCACGCCTACGTCGACCGCTACTGGGACGAGACCGTGGGTCAGGTCGGCGCCCGGGTGGCGGTGCTGGTCCACTGGGACGACTTCTTCCGCCCGGTGACCGCCCCGCTGCGCGCCCTGCCGTACGCCGGCGACGACCTGGACGCCTCCGTCGAGCGGCTGCGGCTGCTCGCCGACCGCGACGGCGTGGTGCTGCGGATGCCCGACCTGTGGGAGCGGTGCGACCCGTGGGGCCTGCTGCCCGACGCCGGGGGAGCGGGCGGTGGCTGAGCCGCGGATCCTCGTGGTGGAGCACCAGGCGACGTGCCCGCCCGCGCTGCTCGGCGAGTGGCTGGCCGCCGAGGGGAGCGACCTGCGGACCTGGCACGCGTGGGTGAGCGACGAGCCGGTCCCGGTGCTGGAGGAGCACGACGCCCTGCTGGTGCTGGGCGGCGAGATGGGGGCGTACGACGACGCGGTCGCCCCCTGGCTGCCGGCGGCGCGGCGGCTGGTCCGGGACGCGGTCGCCAGCGGCGTGCCCACCCTCGGCGTCTGCCTGGGCCACCAGCTCGCCGCGGTGGCGCTGGGCGGCCGGGTCGAGCGGAACCCCGCGGGCCAGACCGCCGGTCTGCGCCCCGTCGGTTGGACCTCCGAGGCGGCCGACGACCCCCTGCTCGGGCCGGTCGCCGCCGCCGCGCCGCGGGCGCGCGGGATCCACTGGAACAACGACGTGGTGACCGCCCTGCCCGCGGGGGCACGGGTGCTGGCCGGCACCGCGGACGGCGCCCCGCAGGTGGTCCGGTACGCCGACCGCGCGTGGGGGGTCCAGCTGCACCCGGAGGCCGACGAGCACGTGGTGGCCGCCTGGGCGGACGGCGACCGGGCCGACCACCTCGAGCGCGGGATCGACACCGACGCCGAGCTCGCCGCGATCGCTGCGGCGCGCGCCGAGCTGGCCGCCACGTGGCGACCGCTGGCGGCGGGCCTCGTGTCCTTGGCCCGGGAGCAGCGGACAGGGGAGGCGCTGCCCCGACCGGGGGCGCGTCCGGCGGACTGAGCAGGGGGCTGGCGGCTGTCGGTGGCGCGTGCCACGGTGTTCCCACGCACCGGCACTGCTCGAGGAGGACCGCATGCTCGCCGCCCTCACCGGGACCGGCCTCTCGGCCGCTGCCGGGCTGAACGCCTACATCCCGTTCCTCGTGGTGGCGCTGGTCGCGCGGTTCACCGACGCGATCACGCTGCCCGAGGGTTATGCGTGGATCGAGTCCTGGTGGGCCATCGGCATCGGCGCGCTGCTGCTGCTCGTCGAGGTCGTGCTCGACAAGATCCCGGTCGTCGACTCGGTCAACGACGCGATCCAGACCGCGATCCGCCCCGCCACGGGCGGGCTGGTCTTCGCCGCGACCCAGGCAGCGGAAGACCTGGAGGAGTCCACCGGCTGGTTCGCCGACAACCCGTGGCTCGGGGTCGTCGTCGGGGTGGTCGTCTCGGCGGTGGTGCACGGCGGCAAGGCGGTGGCCCGCCCGGCGATCGACGCGGGCTCCCTCGGCACGGCGACACCGGTCGTCTCCACCGCCGAGGACGGCTTCTCGGTGGGGCTGGCGCTGGCCGCGGTCTTCTGGCCGGTGCTGGTCGTGGTGCTGCTGGTGGTCCTGGCGGCGGTCCTCGGCGCGGGCGTGGTGGTGGTCCTGCGGTGGCGCCGGCGGCGCGCGGCGCGCAGGGAGGGGCCCGGGGCGTCCGCGTCCGGGACGGACAGGGGGAGGACGAGATGACGGGGACGACGGGGACGAGGTGCGGCTTCGTGCCGCCCTACCTGCTGCAGGGGATCGCGCGGTCCTCGGCCCAGCGGGCGGCGGCGCTCAGCCAGGACACGCTCCGCGTGGACGCGGGCTTCCGCGACGCGCGCCGGACCGAGGGGTCGCGCGGCGGCTTCGCGGTGCACACGACCGAGCTGGGGTCCTCGTCGACGCTCGCCCGGGTGGCCTGGACCGTCCACGACGCCGAGCGCGGGACGCGGCTGCCGGGCCGGCCCGCCCGGCGGGCCGGCGAGGAGGCGACCGGCGACGTCGCCGTCGACGAGGCAGCCGCGGGGATCGACGCCACGCTGCGCCTCTTCTCCGAGGTCTTCGGCCGCCGTTCCTACGACGACGCCGGCGCCTACGTCTCGCTCACGGTCCACTACCGCGAGCACTACGACAACGCCTTCTGGGACGGCCACCAGCTCGTCTTCGGCGACGGCGACGGCGAGGTCTTCGACCGGTTCACCAAGCCCGTCGACGTGCTGGCCCACGAGTTCGGCCACGCGGTGGTCGACGGCTCGGCGAGGCTCGTCTACGCCGACCAGAGCGGCGCGCTCAACGAGTCGGTGGCCGACGTCTTCGCCGCCTGCCTGCTCCAGTGGCTCGCCGGGCAGGAGGCCGACGAGGGCAGCTGGCTGGTCGGGGAGGGCCTCTTCCTGCCCGGGATCCGGGCCCGCGCCCTGCGCGACATGGCCGCGCCGGGCACGGCGTACGACGACCCCGTGCTGGGGCGGGACCCGCAGGTCGGCCACCTCGACGACCTCGTCGTCACCACTGAGGACAACGGCGGCGTGCACCTCAACTCCGGCATCCCCAACCGCGCCTTCCACCTGGCCGCCACCCGCCTGGGCGGTCGGACCTGGGAGCGGGCGGGCCAGGTCTGGTACGCCGCGCTGGTCGGCGACCTCGTCGGCCCCCGCAGCGACTTCGCCGGGTTCGCCGCCGCCACCGTGGCCGCGGCCGCCGAGGTGCTCGACGACGCGGCCGCCGCCGTGGTCGCCGACGCCTGGACCGAGGTCGGCGTCGTGCCCGCCGTCGACAGCGCCGCCGGGCCGTCTCGCCCTCGACCCACCGAAGCGCCGCGGTCCGCACCCGTCGAGGTGGAGCCGGTCCCGGCGGCCGGCCGCCTCTGCGTGCGACGGTCGGGCGGGTTCACGGGGCTGACCACCAGCGCCGAGCTCGACCTCGCCGCGCTGCCGCCCGAGGTGCGGGCCGGCGAGCTGGCCGAGCTCGTCGACGCCGCCCGACGGGTCCGGGTCCAGCCGGACCCGCCGGTGCCCGACGCCTTCGTCTACACCTTCGAGCTCCCGGGCCTGGAGCCGCTGTGCGTCCCCGAGACCGCGCTGACCGGCGAGCTGCGGCGGCTCGCCGACCTCGTCGCCGAGCTGGGCGGTCCCGCCTGACGGGGAGTCAGGCCTCCTCGCGCACGGCCGCCGCGAGCCGATCGGCCACCTCGGCGACGGCCTCCCGCAACCTCGGCCCCTCGACGACGCGGAAGGGGAACGGCACCCGGGCCAGCCCCTCGGCGGCATAGGCCTGCGGGTTGCGGGTCGTGCCGACCAGCAGCGTGCCGGTGCCGTGCTCCTCGAGTCGCCCGAGGTGGGAGGAGACCCACGGCCTGACCTCGTCGAGGGGAGCGTCGATGAGCACCCGGGTCGGCAGCTCCCACCCCGAGGCGAGGTGCTCGGCCAGCGCGGCTACAGGATCGAGGTCGGCGGGCGGCACGAACGTCTCGCCGGTCGTGTCGACGCTGACGAGGCGGTCGATCCGCCAGGTGCGGACGGCGTCGGCGTGGTGGCTGTGGCCCAGCAGGTACCACCGGCCGTAGCGCACCACGACCGCCCACGGGTCGACCACCGACTCCCGCAGCCCGCCCGTCGCCGGGTCCCGGCGGCCGAGCCGGACGCGCTCCGCGGCCGCGGCCGCGGCCACGAGCCGGCTGGCGAGGTGGGGGTCGGTGCGGGGGCGGGTCCGGTCGGGGGTGGCCGCCACGTGCGCGTGCAGGGAGGCGGCGCGCTCCCGGACCCCCTCGGGCAGCGCGCGGACCACCTTGCCCAGTGCGGCGCCCACCGGGCCGTCGCTCCCCGTGCCGGCGGGGTCGCCCTCCAGCACGGCCATCACCAGCACCAGGGCCTCGGCCTGGGTGAAGCTGACCGGCGGCAGCCGGGTGCCACGCCCCAGCCGGTAGCCGCCGTACGGGCCGCGCACCGAGGTCACCGGGACGCCGGCCTCCCGCAGGATCGCGACGTACCGGCGCGCGGCCCTCTCGGTCACGCCGAGGCGCTTGGCGAGCTGGGCGGCGGTGGTGCCGGGGCGCGCCTGGAGCAGCTCGAGGGCGCGCAGGGCCCGAGCGGTCGGGGCGGTGCGCCCGGACTCGGGCGCGGGGCCGGTCTCCGGGTCCGTCACATCGGTCATGGCGAGGACGCTACGACCTCGGCCGCAGACACCGGAAGTAGATCGTCCGGAATGGCCCCTAGCGTGGACCAGGACGACACGGCGAGACGCCGACGGGACGACGGAGGAACGCATGAGGACGGTGCTGGTCGCAGGGCTCTGGTTGGACGCGCGGGCGTGGGCGGAGGTGGTCCCGGCGCTCGCGGAGCTGGCCGTCGACGGGGTGCCGGTCTCGCTGCCGGGGCAGGGTGCCCCCGCGCCCGAGGGACGTGCGACCACCCTCGACGACCAGCTGGCCGCCGTCGTCGCCGAGGTGGACGCGACGCCGGAGGGGGAGCAGGTCGTCGTGGTGGGCCACTCCGCGGCGTCGACCCTGGCCTGGGCCGCGGCCGACGCGCGCCTCGACCGGGTCGCCGGGGTGGTGCTGGTCGGCGGGGTGCCGACCACCGACGGGACGGCGTACGCCGACTTCTTCCCGCCCGCCGACGACGTCGTGCCCTTCCCGGGGTGGGAGCCCTTCGAGGGGCCCGGCATCGCCGACCTCGACGCGGAGGCCCGGGCCGCCCTCGCCGCCCTCACGCTGCCGGTGCCGCACAGCGTGACCACCTCGACGGTGCGCTACACCGACGCGAGGCGTCGCGACGTGCCCGTGGTGCTCGTCTGCTGCGAGTTCACGCCCGAGCAGGCCCGGGAGTGGATCGCGGGCGACGTGCCCGAGCTCCAGCAGGCGACCCGGCTGCGGCTGGTCGACCTCGACGCGGGCCACTGGCCGATGGCCAGCGCGCCCGTCCCCTTCGCCCGCTGCCTCGCCGAGGCAGCCGCGTGGTGCGCGAACCCGGACGCGACTGCCTGATCCGGGAGCGGCAACTGGCAGACTGGCCCGGGTGAAGACCATCGGACTCGTCGGCGGCATGAGCTGGGAATCCAGCGCGGTGTACTACAAGCTCCTCAACGAGGGGGTGGAGGAGCGGGTCGGCGGGCTGGCGTCCGCGCGCTCCGTCATGGTCTCGGTCGACTTCGCCGAGGTCACCGCCCTGCAGGAGCAGGAGCGGTGGGACGAGGTCGCCACGATCCTCGCCGACGCGGCGCGCGGCGCCGAGCGGGCCGGGGCCGACTTCCTGCTCCTGTGCACCACGGCGTTCCACCGGGTCGCCGAGCAGGTCGAGGCGGCGATCGACGTGCCGCTGCTCCACCTGGCCGACGTGGTCGCCGCCGACTGCGCCGAGCACCGGCTGGAGTCGGTGGGCCTGCTCGGGACCAGCTTCGCGATGTCGCGCAGCTTCTTCACCGACCGGATCGCCTCCCACGGCCTGCAGGTCGTGGTCCCCGACGAGCGGCACCACGCCACCCTCGACCGGATCATCTACGACGAGCTGGTCCACGGGAAGGTCGTCGACGACTCGCGTCGCCAGGTGGTGGCGATGGTCGAGGAGCTGTGGGACGCCGGCGCCGGCGGGGTGATCCTCGGCTGCACCGAGCTCGAGCTCCTCGTCCGCCAGGCCGACGTCGAGCTGCCCGTGCTCGGCTGCACCACCCTGCACGTCAAGGCCGCCCTCGACCGGGCCCTGACCGACTGACCCTGGCCGACGGACGCCGGCCGTCCGTCCGCCGGCCGCCAGAGCATGGCCCGGCGCGGGGCCCGGTCGCTCAGACCCGGTGCACCTTGTGCTGCGCCGCCTGGGCGCGGGGCTTGATCACGAGCTCGTCGATGTTGACGTGCGCGGGCCGGGTGGCGATCCAGGCGATCGCGTCGGCGACGTCCTCGGCGACCAGCGGGCCGGGCACGCCCTCGTAGACGCCGGCCGCCCGGTCGGCGTCGCCGCCGAACCGGTTGAGGGAGAACTCCTCGGTCGCCACCATCCCGGGCGCCACCTCGCTCACCCGGACCGGCTGGCCGACCAGCTCGAGGCGCAGCGTCTCGGTCATCACCTTCAGGCCGTGCTTGGCGGCGGTGTAGCCGGCCCCGCCCTCGTAGGCGACCCGCCCGGCGGTGGAGCCGACGTTGACCAGCACGCCGTCGCCGCTGGCCCGCAGCGCCGGGAGCAGCGCCTTCGTAACCCGCAGGACGCCGAGCACGTTGACGTCGTACATCCGCTGCCAGGCCTCGACGTCGGCGGCCTCGACCGGCTCGAGACCGATCGCCCCGCCGGCGTTGTTGACCAGCACGTCGAGCCGGCCCGGCGCCCCGCCGGTCAGCCCCGCGACGGCCGCGGCGAGCTCGGTCACCGACTCGTCGGCCGTGACGTCGCAGGCCACGGCGGTGCCGCCGATCTCGGCCGCGAGCGGCTCGAGCCGGTCGAGCCGACGGGCCGCGCAGACGACGTGGAATCCGGCCGCGGCGAGCGCGCGGGCGGTCGCGGCGCCGATCCCGCTGCTCGCCCCCGTGACGACGGCGAGGCGGGTGCCGGAGGGGAGGGTGGGGGTGGATGGGCTCATGGGCGCCATGATGGCAGGATCCCCGGTCGTGACGATCATCGCTGCGGCAGACGGCTCGGCCCTCGGCAACCCCGGTCCCGCGGGCTGGGGGTGGTACGTCGACGGCGAACGGTGGGCGTGCGGCGGCTGGCCCGACGGGACCAACAACATGGGCGAGCTGATGGCTGTCCTGGACCTGCTCCAGCAGAGCGCGCACCTCGACGACGACCTGCACGTGATCTGCGACAGCACCTACGTCATCAACTCGATCACCAAGTGGATGCCGGGGTGGAAGCGGCGCGGCTGGAAGAAGGGCGACGGCAAGCCCGTCATGAACGTCGAGCTGATGAAGGCGCTCGACGCGGCCATGGCGGGGCGCCGCGTCACCTTCGAGTGGGTCAAGGGCCACACCGGCCACGTGCTCAACGAGCACGCCGACCGGCTCGCCACCGGCGCGGCCCTTGCCTTCAAGGAGGGGCGCGAACCTGATCCCGGCCCCGGCTTCGCGGGTGCCAGCACCGCGCACCCCGAGGCCTCCCGTGGCCAGGTCGCCGACGAGCCCGACCTCTTCTCCGAGCTCGCCGAGGCGCCCGACCACGTCCCGTCCCCCGAGGAGGAGGTGGTCGCCCTGGAGCGGAGCCTGCTCACCGACGAGGTGCGGGCGGACCGCGCGGCCGTCGCGGCGCTGCTCCACCCGCAGTGGCAGGAGGTGGGCGCGTCGGGCCGCCTGTGGAGCCGCGAGGAGCTGCTCGCCGAGGTCGGCCCCCTGCCGGGCGGGGAGGAGACGACCCTCGACGTGGTCTCGGTCGAGGAGGTCGCTCCCGGCCACGTCCTGCTGCTCTGGCGCAGCCTCGGGCCCGACGGCCAGGCGCTGCGCAGCTCCTTGTGGCTCCGGCACCAAGGAAGATGGGTTCAACGGTTTCACCACGCGACGGCCGAACGTAGGTAAAATGTGACAGAGGCCGCAGCCGTGTCGCGAGCCGTGTCGGAGGGCACGGGCGTCGCTGCGCCTCGGATCACAGCACCTCGACCAACCGTGGCTTTGCCTCACAGGAAGTGGAAACCAATGACCGTACGTCAACTGGGTGGCGGACTGGGCCTCCTCGGCGGACTCGTGTGGATCGCTCGCTGGCTGCTGTCGCCGGAGGGCAGCGCCTCCGACGTCCTGCGCTACGCGGGCCTGGCTTTCGTGCTCCTCGGACTCGTCTGCGTGGGCCTGACCCTGGTGAAGGGCCAGGCGCTCTGGCTCGACATCGTCGTCGGCTTCGCCGCGCCCGCCCTCTTCTGGGCGATCTACGAGATGGTCCGCGCCGAGATCGCCGAGCCCGCCCTGCTCTTCCACGGCATCGTGGGCGTCCTGTGGGTGCTCGTCGGCATCGGGCTGATCGTCAAGGGCAAGCCACGCGTCCAGGAGCCCGTCGGCGCGACCGTCTGACGCACCACCAGCCGCCCACCGCCCGCGGGGCCGCCACCGTCGTCGACCCGGTCGGTTCCCCGTCAGCACCGACGGGGAATCAACCGGGCCGTCGTCTACGTTGTGTCGGGCGCGGCCACGACGCTGCCCCGAGCACGGGTGCCCCGACGTGACCGCCTGACGGACGCAGACGACGGAAGGCCTCACGCGTGGACCGGGTGGCGATGATCAGCCTGCACACCTCCCCCCTCGACCAGCCCGGGGTGGGCGACGCGGGCGGGATGAACGTCTACGTGCTCGAGCTCTCCCGCCGCCTGGCCAGCCAGGGCGTCGCCGTCGACATCTTCACCCGCGCCACGGCCTCCAGGCTGCCGGCGGTCGTCGAGGCCGCCGAGGGCGTCCTGGTGCGCCACGTCCCGGCCGGCCCCTTCGAGGGGCTGGCCAAGGCCGAGCTCCCCGCGCAGCTGTGCGCGTTCGCCCGCGAGGTGCTCCGCACCGAGGCGATCCACCCGGTGGGCCACTACGACGCGGTCCACTCCCACTACTGGCTCTCGGGCCAGGTCGGCGCGCTCGCCCGCGACCGGTGGCAGGTGCCGCTGGTCCACTCGATGCACACGATGGCGAAGGTCAAGAACGCCGCCCTGGCCGACGGCGACACCCCCGAGCCGCTCGCTCGCCTGATCGGCGAGGAGCAGGTGGTGGCGGCGGCCGACGTGCTGGTGGCCAACACCGACGAGGAGGCGCGCCAGCTCGTCGAGCTCTACGACGCGGAGCCCCACCGCCTCGAGGTGGTCCACCCCGGCGTCGACCTGGGCGTCTTCCGGCGGCGCGACCGCGACGCCGTACGCCGTGAGCTGGACCTGCCCGTCGACGCCCACGTCCTGCTCTTCGCGGGCCGGATCCAGCCGCTCAAGGCCCCCGACGTGCTCCTGCGGGCCGTGGCCCTGCTGCTGGAGCGGGACCCCGCACTGCGCCCACGGGTCGTGGTCCCGGTGGTCGGCGGCCCGTCCGGCAGCGTGCTGGAGCACCCCGAGTCGCTCGCCCAGCTCGCCGCCGAGCTCGGCCTCGACGACGTCGTGCGCTTCGTCCCGCCGGTCGACCAGGCCACCCTGGCCCGCTGGTACGCGGCGGCCAGCCTCGTGGCCGTGCCGTCCTACAACGAGTCGTTCGGGCTGGTCGCCGTGGAGGCCCAAGCCACCGGGACCCCGGTCGTGGCGGCCGCCGTGGGTGGGCTCACGACCGCCGTCGCCGACGGCGAGAGCGGGCTGCTGGTGGAGGGCCACCGCCCCGAGGACTGGGCCCACGTGCTGCGCCGCGTGCTCGTCGAGCCCGGGCTGCACCAGCGGCTCGCCGACGGCGCCCTCGCCCAGGCGGGCCGCTTCGCCTGGGAACGGACGGCCCAGGAGACCCTGGAGACCTACGGACGCGCCGCGTCCCTGATGAGGACGGAGGTGCCGGCATGAACGAGGACGTCGCCCAGGTGGTCCGCGACCACCTGACCGAGCACGGGATCGAGCACGACGAGACGGCGCCCGGTGTCTTCTCCTTCGACCTCCCCGGCGAGAAGAAGCTGCGCACCCCGGTCCGCCTCGACGTGGGACCGCACGCGCTCGGGGTGCACGCCTTCGTCTGCCGCAACCCCGACGAGAACCACGAGCGGGTCTACCGCTGGCTGCTGGAGAAGAACCTGCGGCTCTACGCCGTGGCCTTTGCCGTCGACGCCAGCGGCGACATCTACCTCGACGCCCGGCTGCCGCTCTCCGCCGTCGACGGAGACGAGCTCGACCGGCTGCTGGGCTCGGTGCTCAGCTATGCCGACGAGTCGTTCAACCAGATCCTCGAGCTGGGCTTCGCCAGCTCGATCCGCAAGGAGTGGGAGTGGCGCACCTCGCGCGGCGAGTCCACGGCCAACCTCGAGGCGTTCAGGGGTTGGCTGGAGTCGGGGGACGAGCCCGGAACGGTCGGGTCACCCGGCTGAGCAGCACCCCGGCGATGCAGAGCATCCCGCCGGCGAAGGCCAGCGCGGGCGGGACCTCGCCCAGCAGCGCCCACGCCAGGAGCGCCGTGAGGAACGGCACCAGGAAGGTCGACATCGAGAACCGGCCCGCGTCGGCGTGGGAGAGCGCGTAGGCCCAGGTCGTGAAGGCGATGGCGCTCGGGAAGACGCCGAGGTAGGCGATCCACCACAGGTCGGCGGCCCCCGCGTCGCGGACCACCCCGACCAGCTCCCACGCCCAGGGTAGGCAGCCGACCAGGCCGACGACGTAGTACCAGAACGTCATGTCCAGGGCCGTCATGCCGCTGCCCAGGAGCCGCTTCTGGGTGAGCACGCCGACCGCGAAGCCGACCGCGGCAACCACGCCGAGCACGACCCCCAGGACGTCGCCCTCCGTGCTCCCCGAGGAGGCGCGCGCGATCAGCACCACCCCGCCGAAGCCGACCGCCAGGCCCGCCACCAGCCACCCGGTCAGCCGGTCGCCGAGGAAGACGGTCGCGAGGAGGGCGACCAGGATCGGCCCCAGCTGCACCAGCAGGGCGGCGGTGCCGGCGTCGACCCGCCGCTCCGCCTCGTTGAGGGCCACGTTGTAGACCGTGATCCAGGCCAGCCCGCCGAGCACCACCAGGGGCCACTCGCGGCGGGTGGGGGCCCGGAACGCCCGGGCCGGCGCGCCGGTGGCCGCCTCGCGGCGGGCCGAGCCCCGCGACTGCAGCCGCACCATCAGCCCGAGCGCCAGCACCGCCACGAGCAGGCGGCCGAGGCTCAGGGAACCGGGAGGCACCGTCTCCCCGAGGTGCCGGATGGCCACGAAGGCCGAGGCCCAGGTGAGCAGGGTGAAGACGACCGCGAGGAGGGGGAGCCAGGGGGAGCTACGGCGCCCGTCCGGCGCCGAGGTCGGCGCCGTGTCCGGACCGGGGGAGGCCGCGGCGCGGGGCCGGGCGGTGGGGGTGCTCACCAGCAGACCCTAAGCGGCGCCCCCGCCGCGCGTCTCGCGGGTTTCGACCGTCGCTCCCCCCGCCCCAAGTCACGCGGTGTCCTGACGACCGGTGCTGCGTCAGGTCAGGGTGGGTAGTGGTCGTAACAGCGCGTTACTTGGGGGAGGGGTCGGGGTCAGAGGTCGAGCTTGTAGCCCAGTCCGCGGACGGTGACGAGGTAGCGGGGCTGGGACGGGTCGGGCTCCAGCTTGGCGCGCAGCCGCTTGACGTGGACGTCGAGGGTCTTGGTGTCGCCGACGTAGTCCGACCCCCAGACCCGGTCGATCAGCTGGCCGCGGGTCAGCACCCGGCCGGGGTTGCGGAGGAACATCTCGAGCAGCTCGAACTCCTTGAGGGGTAGCCGCTGCTCCTCTCCGTCCACGGTGACGACGTGGCGCTCGACGTCCATCCGCACCGGGCCCGCCTCGAGCGTGTCGGGCTGCAGCTCGGGCTCGGCCCCGCGCCGCAGCACCGCCCGAATCCGGGCGACGAGCTCGCGGGGGGAGTAGGGCTTGGTGACGTAGTCGTCGGCGCCCAGCTCGAGCCCGACCACCTTGTCGACCTCGTCGTCCTTGGCCGAGACCATGATCACCGGCACGCTGGACGTCGCCCTGATCTGGCGGCAGACCTCGGTGCCGGGCACCCCGGGCAGCATCAGGTCGAGCAGCACGATGTCGGCGCCGTGCCGGGCGAACTCCTGCAGGGCGGTGGTGCCGTCGGCGGCGATCGACACCTCGAACCCCTCCTTGCGGAGCATGTAGGCGAGGGCGTCGCTGTAGCTCTCCTCGTCCTCGACGACCAGTACGCGGGTCATCGGACCCCTCTCTCGGTGGGCAGCGGCCCCCGCGACCCGGTGGGCGCGGAGGGCTGCGGTGCGGTGGGCTGCGGTACGGCGGGGGCGCGGGGCGGGGCCTCGGTCGTGCGGGGCAGGGTGAGGGTGAAGGTGGAGCCCTGGCCCTCGACCGACCACACGGAGACCTCGCCGCCGTGGGTGGCGGCGACGTGCTTGACGATGGAGAGGCCGAGCCCGGTGCCGCCGGTGGAGCGGTGGCGAGCGGGGTCGACGCGGTAGAAGCGCTCGAAGATCCGGTCCAGCTCCTCGGGCGGGATGCCGATGCCACGGTCGATCACCGAGATCTCCACGAGGTCGTCGCGGGCGCGGGCGCTCAGCACCACCGACGTGCCCTCGTCGGAGTAGGCGACGGCGTTGGCGACCAGGTTGGAGACGGCAGCCCCCACCTGCCGAGCGTCGCCGGGCACGCTCAGCCCGGGCTCGGCGTCGGTGACGAGCTCGATCCCTCGGGCCTGCGCGTCGGTCGCCGAGGTGTCGACGGCCTGCGCGAGGACCTCGTCGAGGGAGACGACCGCGTCGTCGTCGACCGGGTCGTGGGACTGGAGGCGGGAGAGCTCGATCACCTGGTGGACGAGCTGGGTCAGCCGGTCGCTCTCGACCAGCATCCGCCCCGCGAAGCGCTGCACGGCCTCGGGGTCGTCGGCGGCCTCGGCGACCGCCTCGGCGAGCAGGTGGATCGCGCCGACGGGCGTCTTGAGCTCGTGGCTGACGTTCGCCACGAAGTCGCGGCGCACCTCCTCGACCCGGCGCTCGCGGGTGCGGTCCTCGGCGAGGACGAGGACGAGGCGGGCCCCGAGCGGCGCGACCCGCGCGCTCACCGAGCGCGGTGCGGAGCGCTCCCGGCGCAGGCTGAGCTCGGTCTCGCGGATCTGCCCGTCGCGACGCACCTGGGCCACCAGGTCGGCGAGCTCGTCGGGCACCAGGCGCTGCTCGTGGACCAGCCCGAAGGAGTACGCCGGCGCGGAGGCCTTGAGGACACGGTCGTCCTCGCCGACCACGACCGCGCTGCTGCGCAGGACCGAGAGCACCGTGTCGACGCCCGGCGGGACCACCGGTTCCGTGGTCGCCGGGTGCAGCCGCCGCTGCTGACGCTCGCTGATGTGCCAGGCCAGGACGCCCACCGCCCCGACGACGACGCCGATGAGCGCGGCGAGCGCAGCCTGGGTCGTCGGGTCCACGTCGTCGATCGTAGGCCAGCGCGTGCGGCGCCCCGGCCGCGTGGGCGGCCGTGCGGCGAGTGTTCACGCCCCGTTCAACTCAGGTCCCCGTCCGGTCACCTGCACCCCCTACGGTTCGGGTCATGCGTGAGGCCTTCCATGACCAGCTCGACTCCGTCTTCGACGACCTCGTCGACATCAGCCGTCTCGTCGGTGTCGCCGTCGAGGAGGCGACCCGTGCCCTCCTCACCGGCGACGCGGCGCTCGCGGAGCAGGTGATCTCGGCCGACGCCGCGATCGACCTGGCACGCGAGCGGGTGGAGGACAAGGCCTTCGCCCTGCTGAGCCTGCAGGCGCCCGTCGCGGGCGACCTGCGCCTGGTGGTGGCGGGGCTGCGGATGGTCAGCGAGCTGGAGCGGATGGGGGACCTGTCGGTGCACGTGGCCAAGGTGGCCCGGCTGCGGGCGCCCGCGGTGGCGGTCCCGGAGACGGTCCGCCCCACCGTCGTCCGGATGGCCGAGGTGGCCCGCGACATGGTCGCCCAGGTGACGCGGATCGTCGCGGAGCGCGACGTCGAGGCCGCGCACTCCCTGGCCCGCGACGACGAGGAGATGGACCTGCTCCGTCGGTCGAGCTTCGCGGTGCTGCTCGGGAAGGACTGGCCCCACGGCGTCGAGGCCGCGGTGGACGTGGCCCTGCTCGGCCGCTACTACGAGCGGATCGCCGACCACGCCGTCTCGGTCGGGCGCCGGGTGGTCTTCGTGGTGACGGGCAGCCCGCTGCTCAGCGAGTGACGGCCCCGGGCCGGGCCCGTCGGTCGACGGCCCGGCTCCGGTCGCGACCAGCGCCGGGGCCAGCGCCGGGATCAGCGCCGGGGTCGGCGCGGGATCAACAGTCGGGTCAGCGGCCCTGGTTGGCGACCGCGGCAGCCGCGGCGGCGGCGGCCTCAGGGTCGAGGTAGCGACCACCGGCGGTGATCGGACGCAGGTCGTCGTCGAGCTCGAAGACGAGCGGCATCCCGGTCGGGATGTTGAGGCCGGCGATGTCCTCGTCGCTGATCTGGTCGAGGTGCTTGACCAGGGCGCGGAGGCTGTTGCCGTGCGCGGCCACCAGCACAGTCTTCCCGGCGCGCAGGTCGGGGACGATCTCCGCCTCCCAGTAGGGCAGGAAGCGGGCGATGACGTCCTTGAGGCACTCGGTGCGCGGCATCTCGTCGCCGAGGTCGGCGTAGCGCGGGTCGCCCGCCTGCGAGAACTCGTCGGCGTCGTCGAGGGGCGGGGGCGGGGTGTCGAAGCTGCGGCGCCAGAGCATGAACTGCTCCTCGCCGTACTCCTCGAGCGTCTGCTTCTTGTCCTTGCCCTGGAGCGCCCCGTAGTGGCGCTCGTTGAGCCGCCAGGACCGCTTGACCGGGATCCAGTGGCGGTCGGCCACGTCGAGCGCGATCGCGGCGGTGTTGATCGCGCGGCGCTGCAGCGAGGTGTGGACGACGTCGGGCAGCAGGCCCTCGGCGCGCATCAGCTCGCCGCCGCGGACGGCCTCGGCGCGCCCCTTGTCGGTCAGCGCGACGTCGACCCAGCCCGTGAAGAGGTTCTTGGCGTTCCACTCGCTCTCGCCGTGGCGGAGCAGGACCAGGGTGTGGGCCATCAGTGGTCCTCCGCCGTCGCGACCTCGCACACCTCGTCGCCGGACGGGACGCCCGGGATCTCGGCGTAGTCGCCGCAGTTGGGGCGAACCGGGACGTCGAGGCTGACGCTGTCGCCGTGCGAGAAGTCCAGCGTGACCTCGACGAAGGTGCCCGGCTCCAGGTCGCCCTCGACCGTCACGGGGGAGTCGGAGGCGGCCAGGTTGGCGAAGCCGTTGGGCGGGAGCGTGACGTCCTCGAGGCCGGAGAAGGTCAGGCCCTCGGAGGTGATCGACTCCAGCGTCGACTCGTCGTTGTCGAAGCTGTTGGCGAACGAGCTGACGAAGACGGCCTCGCCGGACTCGGCGGCGACGATGACGGCACCGAGCACGTCGACCTTGCCGTCGCGGGCGTTCGTCGCGACGCCGGGGGTGTAGTCCCGGTCGGTGGCGTAGTCGAAGCCGCAGGAGCTCAGCACGGGGGCGAGGGCGAGCGCGAGGCCGGCGAGCGCGGTCGTACGACGATGGGGCGTGTGCATGGGGCAGAGCGTAGCGCCGACCGGGCCCGGCCGGGCTGGCGGGCCACGATGCAGCCGGCCCGCCGGGGGCGCGGGAGCCCCCGGGAAAAGGGGCGCGCGGCAGTGGTCCGGATCACGCTCCACCACACCCTGGTCCGGTCTGTCAAGCCCGAACAGGCCTCTGACCTGCGAAAACGCCGTCGGGAGGTGTCTAGGGGACGTGCTAGACTGGGATCCTTGAAAGGGGAACTCAACATATGACTTTCACCGTGGGCGAAACGGTTGTCTACCCGAATCACGGGGCCGCCATCATCGAGGACATCGAGACGCGGAAGATCAAGGGGGAGGACCGCGAGTACCTGGTCCTCCGCATCGTGGCCCAGCAGGACCTCGTCGTCCGGGTGCCCGCGTGCAACCTCGACCTCGTCGGCGTCCGCGACGTCGTGGACAAGGAGGGCCTCGACCGGGTCTTCGACGTGCTGCGTGCCGCGCACGTGGAGGAGCCGACCAACTGGTCCCGCCGCTACAAGGCCAACCTGGAGAAGCTGCACTCCGGCGACGTCATGAAGGTCTCCGAGGTCGTCCGCGACCTGTGGCGCCGCGAGCGCGACCGCGGGCTCTCCGCCGGCGAGAAGCGGATGCTGGCCAAGGCGCGGCAGATCCTGGTCTCCGAGCTGGCCCTGGCCGAGCGCACCAACGAGGACAAGGCCGAGGCGCTCCTCGACGAGGTGCTCGCCTCCTGAGGCACCGACGCCCCGGCGTCCGAGAGGCCCCGAAGACCACGGTCGTCGGGGCCTCTCGCCGTTCCCGGCCTGTCGTCGCGGCCGGGGGCCTAGGCTGGGGCACGCCATGACGCCAGACCCCTACGACGTGCACGACGACGACGAGCCGCGGCCGCGGGGCCGGGTCCTCGACGAGGACCGCGGCGCCCTGCCGTACGCCCTGCTGCACGGCGAGGCCCTCGTGGTCTGCGCCGCGTGGGCGGTGGGCGAGGCCGGAGTCCGGCTGCTGGACCACGGGACCCCCTGGAGCGAGGTGCAGGAGGAGGGCGGGCCGCTGCTGCTGCACGACTCCCTCTGCCCGGCGACCCCGGCGGAGTTCCTCGCCGACTGCGTGGCGCGGGCGACGGCCACCGGGCGGGTGGTGGTCGGGGTGCGCCCCGTGACCGACACCGTCAAGCAGGTGTCCGACGGCGTGGTCGGCGGGACGGTGGACCGCGAGGGCCTGCGGGTCCTCTGCAGCCCGGTCGTGCTGCCCGCCGAGGTGGTACGCCGGCTCCCCGACCTGCCCTCCACCGACCTGGCCACGCTGCTGGACGCCCTGGTCCTCCCGCTGGGCCAGGACCGGAGCGCCTGGCTCGAGCTCGTCGAGGCGCCGGCCGAGGCGCGCCGGGTCCGGGACCTCGACGACGTGCGGCTGCTGGAGCAGCTCACCGGTCGTCCGGACGCCCTCCCGGGCTCCTGAGCAGCGCCTCGGCGAGGGCGACGTCCTCGGGGAAGGTGACCTTCAGGTTGCGCGCCGTCGACCCCACGGCGGCGATCCGCACGTCGGGGCCGGCGTACCGCTCCACGCAGCTCGCGGTGTCGGTCCCCTCGAAGCCCTGCGGGCCGGCCTCGGCGTAGGCGGCCAGCAGCGCCCCGGCCCGGAACGCCTGCGGCGTCTGGACGGTGCCGAGACCGCCCGCGGCGACGGCGCCGTCGAGGTGGACCAGCGGGGGCGCGGGCACGACGGGGACGGCTCCGCCGTGCTCGGCGGCCGCCGCGAGCAGCCGCTCGACGAGCTCCCGGTCGACCAGCGGGCGGGCGCCGTCGTGGATGGCGACCACCTCGACCTCCCCGGCGGCGACGGCGGGCCGGAGCACCCGGAGCGCGGCCTCCTCCGAGGCGTGCCGGGTGGCGCCGCCGGTGACGAGGGCGACCTCGCGGTCGCCCAGGTGCGGCGCGAGGGCGGCGCCGACCGCCTGCTCCTCGCCCGGGCGCGCGACGACGACGACGCGTACCACGTCGGGCACCGAGAGGGCGACCAGGACCGAGTGGGCGAGCACGGGCAGGCCCGCCAGCGGCAGCAGGACCTTGTTGACCGGCGTCCCGTCGGCCACTGCGCCGACCCGGGAGCCGGAGCCGGCGGCCAGGACGACGAGGGCGGAGGCGGGCACGACGGGCAGGATACGGCGGCCCGGCCGGGGCGCCGGGTCCCGGGGCCGCGAGGTCGCGAGGGAGGTGGCCGTGAGGGCGTGAGAAGAAGTTGACACCTGGGTGAAACACAGCGGGCGGTGTGCGAAACATCCCCGCCGGAGGCTTCACGGGTCGACGTCGACCACCCGCCGACCCCCGCCGAACCCACGGAGGACCCGATGGCCACCCTCACCGACACACCCGTCGCCCCGGACCCGACCCCCGCCCCGCCCGCCGCCCGCCGGCGCCGCACGGGGCGGTGGATCGACGACTGGCACCCGGAGGACCCGGCCTTCTGGGAGAACGGCGGCAAGCAGGTCGCCCGGCGCAACCTGCTCTGGTCGATCTTCGCCGAGCACCTGGGCTTCTCGGTCTGGCTGATCTGGAGCGTCTCCTCGGCCTTCCTGCTGGCCCAGGGCTTCAGCTTCACCGCCCAGCAGCTCTTCCTGCTGGTGGCGCTGCCCAACCTCGTCGGCTCCCTGCTGCGGCTGCCCTACACGTTCGCCGTGCCGAAGTTCGGCGGCCGCAACTGGACCGTGGTGAGCGCCCTCCTGCTGCTGGTGCCGACGCTGCTCTTCGCCTTCTTCGTGCAGCGGCCGGAGACGCCGTACTGGGTCTTCTGCCTGGTCGCGGCGACCGCGGGCTTCGGCGGCGGCAACTTCGCCTCCTCGATGGCCAACATCAACTTCTTCTACCCCTCGAGCAAGAAGGGCGCGGCGCTCGGCCTCAACGCCGCCGGCGGCAACCTGGGCGTCTCGCTGATCCAGCTGCTGCTGCCGGTGATGGTCGGCGGGGCGGGGATCTTCGGCCTCGTGAAGGCCCGGGAGTCGGGGATCAGCCTGGAGGTGGCCGCCTACGTGTACGCCGGCCTCGCCGTCGTCGCGGCGTTCGCCGCCTGGCGCTGGATGGACAACCTGGGCCCGGCCGTCTCGCGGCCGCGCGAGCAGCTGGCGGTGGTCCGCAACCGGCAGACCTGGGTGATGTCGTTCCTCTACATCGGCACCTTCGGCTCCTTCATCGGCTACTCCGCCGCGATGCCGCTGCTGATCAAGCTCAACTTCTGGGTGCCGGAGCCGGCGCCGCTGGGCACCGGCATCTTCTTCGCCTACTACGCCTTCCTGGGTGCGGGCGTCGGCTCGGTCACCCGCCCCTTCGGCGGGTGGCTCGCCGACCGGCTCGGCGGCGCCCGGGTGACCCTCGGCGCCTTCCTCGGGCTGGTCGTCTTCACCCTGGCCGTGCTGTGGACGCTCACCCGGCTCACCCCCAACCCCACCGCCGACCCGGCGATCGCGCTGGAGAACCAGTCCTGGTTCGGCTGGTTCCTCGCGTTCTTCCTCTGCATCTTCGCCTGCACCGGGATCGGCAACGGCTCCACCTACAAGATGATCCCCGCGATCTTCCGGGTCCAGGCGGAGCACGCCACCACCCCGCACACCCCGGAGCGCACCCGGGCGCTGCACGACGCCACCAAGCAGGCCTCCGCCGCCATCGGCGTCATCGGCGCCGTGGGCGCGGTCGGCGGGTTCCTCATCCCGCTCGCCTTCTCCGCCCCCTGGGTCGCCGAGCCGATGGAGGCGACCAAGGGCGCCTTCGTGGTCTTCACCGGCTTCTACGTGATCTGCGCGGTCGTGACCTGGGGCGTCTACCTGCGCCGTCGGTCCGGCGCAACGGGCCTCGCGGCGGCGAGGATCTGATGACCACCGCGTCGACGGCGACCCACTGCCCCTACTGCTCGCTCCAGTGCGGGATGCGGCTGGTCGGGCGCCGCAGCCCCGAGGTGCAGGAGTGGCCGGAGTTCGAGGTCAACGCCGGCGCGCTGTGTCGCAAGGGGTGGAGCGCCGCCCGGCTGCTGGGCGACCGGGAGCGGCTCACCACTCCGCTGCTGCGGGACCGGACGACCGGGGAGTTCACCCCGGTGGGCTGGGACGAGGCGCTCGACCTGGTGGCCGCCCGGCTCGCGGCGCTCCGGTCCCAGCACGGCCCGGACGCGGTCGGCGTCTTCGGCGGGGGCGGGCTCACCAACGAGAAGGCCTACCAGCTCGGCAAGTTCGCCCGCGTCGTCCTCGGCACCAGCCAGATCGACTACAACGGCCGGTGGTGCATGTCCTCGGCCGCCTCGGCGGGGACCCGGGCGTTCGGCGTCGACCGCGGGCTCCCGTTCCCACTCGCCGACGTCGAGCAGGCCGACGTCGTGGTGCTGGTCGGCTCCAACCTCGCCGAGACGATGCCGCCGGCGGCCCGGCACCTCGACCGCCTGCGGGAGCGCGGCGGCCGGGTGGTCGTGGTCGACCCGCGGCGCACGGCCACGGCCGAGCGGGCCGACCTCTTCGTGCAGCCGGTGCCGGGCACCGACCTGCCGCTGGCCCTGGGCGTGCTCCACCTGCTGGTGGCCGCGGGCGCGGTCGACGAGGAGTACGTCGCCGACCGGACGACCGGCTTCGAGGCCGTGCGCGCCTCGGTCTCGGCGTGGTGGCCCGAGCGGGTCGAGCGGGTCAGCGGCGTCCCGGCCGCGCAGCTGCGGGAGCTCGCCGACCTGCTGGCCTCCCGCCGTCCCACGGGGGAGCGGGCCCGGGTCGTGGTGCTCACCGCGCGGGGGGCCGAGCAGCACGTGAGCGGCTCCGACACCGTCCTGGCCTGGATCAACGTCGCCCTGGCGCTGGGCCAGTGCGGGCGGCCGTACGCCGGCTACGGCTGCCTCACCGGGCAGGGCAACGGCCAGGGCGGTCGCGAGCACGGCCAGAAGGCCGACCAGCTGCCCGGCTACCGGTCGATCGAGGACCCGGCGGCCCGCGCCCACGTCGCCGGGGTCTGGGGCGTGGACCCCGCCTCGCTGCCGGGCAAGGGGCGCTCGGCCCACGAGCTGCTGATGGCGCTCGGCACCGACGACGGACCGCGGGCGCTGCTGGTCCACGGCTCCAACCTCGTGGTCTCCGCGCCGAACGCGTCCCGGGTCGTCGAGCGGCTCGCCGCCCTCGACCTGCTGGTCGTCTGCGACTTCGTCCTCTCGGAGACCGCCGCCCTCGCCGACGTGGTGCTGCCCGTCACGCAGTGGGCGGAGGAGTCGGGGACGATGACCAACCTCGAGGGCCGGGTGCTGCTGCGCCAGCGCGCGGTGACGCCCCCCGCGGGCGTGCGGACCGAGCTCGAGGTGCTCGCCGGCCTCGCCGAGCGGCTGGACAGCCCGGTCCCGCTGGCGACCGACCCCGAGGAGGTCTTCACCGAGCTGCGGGCCGCCTCGGCCGGTGGCAAGGCCGACTACGCGGGCATCACGTGGCAGCGGATCCGCGACGAGCAGGGGGTCTTCTGGCCCTGCCCCGACGTCGACCACCCGGGCACCCCGCGGATGTTCGCCGACCGCTTCGCCCACCCCGACGGCCGCGCCCGGTTCCACGTCGTGGACCACGCCGGCCTCGCCGAGGAGCCGTGCGCCGACTTCCCGGTCCACCTGACCACGGGGCGGGTGCTGGCCCAGTACCAGTCCGGCGCCCAGACCCGGCGGATCCGCGACCTCCCCGACACCGGGCCGTACGTCGAGCTGCACCCGCTCCTGGCCACCCGCCTCGGCACGGCCGACGGCGAGCCGCTCGAGGTGGTGACCCGGCGGGGCCGGATGGTCGCTCCCGGGCGGGTCTCGGAGTCGATCCGGCCCGACACCGTCTTCGTCCCGTTCCACTGGGCCGGCGCCAACCGGCTCACCTCCGACGCGCTCGACCCGGCGTCGCGGATGCCGGAGTTCAAGGCCTGCGCGGCCCGGCTGGCGGTGGCCGGTGGTTGAGGTGACCGGGCCGACCGGGGGACGGGCCGGCGAGCGGCTGGTGGTGGTGGGCGCTGGGATGGCGGCGACCCGGCTGGTCGAGGGGCTCGTCGCGGGGGGCTACCCGGGCCGCGTCACCGTGGTCGGCGAGGAGGAGCACGCGCCGTACAACCGGATCCTGCTCTCCGCCGTGCTCGAGGGGAGCCACCGCGAGGACGCCCTCACCCTGCGCGACCCGGCCTGGTTCGCCGACCACGGGATCGACCTGCGGCTCGGCACCCGGGTGGCCGAGGTCGACCGGGAGGCCGGCGAGGTGGTGCTGGTCGACGGGCACCGGATCGGCTGGGACCGGCTGGTCCTGGCCACCGGCGCGATCCCGACGCTGCCGCCGATCCGCGGCCTGGTGGGCCTGGACGGGAGGCTGCACGAGTCGGTGCACGCCTTCCGCAGCGTCGCCGACTGCCACCGGCTGCTCGACCGGCTGGCCGAGGGCCTGCCCGGCCGGTCGGTCGTCGTCGGCGGCGGGCTGCTCGGCCTCCAGGTCGCTCGCGCGCTGGCCGTGCGCGGGGTGGCCACCGAGGTGGTCGAGGGGAGCACCCACCTGCTCTCGGGACAGGTGGGTGAGGCCGCCGGAGCGGTCCTGCGGCGCGACCTGGAGCGGCTCGGCACGGACGTCTACACCGGCGTCCGCGCCGTCCGGCTCACCCCCGACGGGCTGCGCCTCGACAACGGCGTCGACCTGCCGACCGACCTCGTCGTCCTCACCGCGGGCGGCCGCCCCTCGACCGCCCTCGCCCGCCGGGCGGGGCTGATGGTGCGCCGCGGCGTCGTGGTGGGACGGTGGCTGGAGTCGGTCACCGACGAGCGGGTCCACGCGTTGGGCGACTGCGCCGAGCGGCTCGGCCGCACCACCGGCTTCGTCGCGCCCGCCTGGGAGCAGGCCGCCGTGCTGGCCGCGCACCTGTGCCGCGGCGGCGAGGAGGCCGGCAGCAGGGTGACGGGCGGGTACGACGGCCACCGCGCCGTCGCCCGGCTGCGCGCCAGCGGTCTCGAGGTCGCCGTGCTCGGCGAGCCGGAGACCACCCCTGGGGACGTCGTCGAGGTGAGCAACCCGCTCCGGGGCACCTACCGCAAGCTCGTCGTGCGCGGGGGCGTCATCGAGGCGGCGACGCTGGTGGGCGACCTCTCGCACGTCGGGCTGGTCACCCAGCTCTTCGACCGGCGCACCGTCCTCGGCCCGGCCGAGCCGGGGGCGCTGCTGATGCCGCCGACGCCCGCCGTCCCGGTGGAGCTGCCCGACGACGTCGAGGTCTGTGCCTGCGCGGGCGTGACCGCGGGCGCCGTCCGGGCCTGCGGCAGGCTGGAGGAGGTGCGGAGCCGGACGCGGGCCACCACCGGCTGCGGCGGCTGCGAGGGCGTGGTCCGGACGCTGCTGGCCGGCGGGGAGCCGGCCGGTCAGGCGGTCGGGAGCACCCGGTAGCGCAGGTACTGCACCTGCCCCACCGGACGGCTCTCGAGCAGCTCGAGCCGGACCTGCCGCCGGTCGTGGGCGAAGTACGCCGTGCCGCCGCCCACGAGCACGGGCAGCACCCGGATCCGGTACTCGTCGAGCAGCCCGAGGTGGGCCGCCTGGGTGCCGAGCTGCGCGCCGCCGACCGCGAGGTCGTCGGTGCCGGGCTCGGCGCGCAGCCGCTCGACCTCCTCGGTCAGGCTGCCGGTGGCCAGCCGGGTGTTGCTCCCGCGCACCTGCTCGGGGGCGAGGCTGCGGGACAGGACCACCTTGGGCAGGGCCCGCCACAGGTCGCGGAACTCCCGCTCCGGGCCGCTGAGCCGGGCCGGGTCGACGTCCTCCCAGAAGAGCATCGACTCGTGGAGCCGCCGGCCCATCAGGTGGGCGCCGAGCCCCCGGACCTCGTCGGTGGCGAGCCGGAAGACCTCCTCGTCGGGCGCCGCCCAGTCGAAGCGCCCGTCGGGGCCGACGACGTACCCGTCGAGCGACGTCGTGAGCGAGTAGGTGAGCAGGCGCGTCATGCGCCCCTGCCTAGCGCTCGGGGGCCGGGCGGCGCAAGGCCCGCGGGAGGAACGCCGCCCCCGGGCTCTCGGGGGAGGCGGCCGCCACGTCGCCGGGGTTGGCGAAGCCGCAGCGACGCAGGCTCAGGCACCCGCAGCCGATGCACCCCTCGAACCCGTCCCGGAGCCGCTCGAGCGCGGCGATCTGCTCCTCGATCCGCCCCCGCCAGTGCCGCGAGATGCGGTGCCAGTCGGCCTTCGTGGGGTTGCGGTGGTCGGGGAGGGTGGCGAGCTCGGCGCGGATCTCCTCGAGGGTCAGGCCGACGTTGGAGGCCGCGCGGATGAACGCGAGCCGACGCAGCACGCTGCGCCGGTAGCGCCGCTGGCCGCCGGCCGACCGGGTCGAGGAGATCAGGCCCTGCTCCTCGTAGTAGCGCAGCGCCGAGGCCGCGACGCGTCGACGGCGACCTCGCGGCCCGTGTGGAGACCCACGGGCGACCGGTCGCCTACGGCTACCTCGACCGGGCCTACCCGTTGCACGCCTACCAGACCGTCTTCTCGACCCGCCCGGGGGTGGTGCAGCGGGCCTACGACGAGGCCGTCGCGGGTGGCTACCTCTGGCACGAGTTCGGCGACTCGGCGCTGCTGCTGCCGGGCTGAGCGGAGGCCGGCCGGCCGTCCGGCAGGCCGGCCGGGCGGGGCCGGGAGGTCGTGAGCCAGGGTTTTCCTGACCGAAACAATCAGAAACGCCGGGGACAACATCGCCGACCTACGTTTTCTGGCATGACGGAGCGAATCCCCAGGACAGACCCGCGCGGGACCCACCAGCGCCGGACCCTCGTGGTCGTCGGGCACGGCATGGTCGGCCACCGCTTCGTGCAGGCGGCGGTCGAGCGGGGCCTCACCGAGACCCACGACGTCGTCGTGGTCGGCGAGGAGTGCCGCCCGGCGTACGACCGGGTGGCGCTGACCTCCTACTTCGCCGCCTCCAGCGCCGACGAGCTCTCGCTGCTCCCCTCGGGCCGGTACGACGACCCGCGCGTCGACCTGCGCCTCGGCACCCGGGTGACGGGGGTCGACGCCGAGGACCGGACCGTGGCGCTCGACGACGGCACGCAGGTCCGCTACGACGCCCTGGTGCTGGCCACCGGCGCCGCTCCCTTCGTGCCGCCGGTGCCCGGCCGCGACCTGCCGGGGTGTTTCGTCTACCGCACGATCGAGGACCTCGACGCCATCCGCGACGCCGCCGCCACGGCCACCTCGGGCGTGGTGATCGGCGGCGGGCTCCTCGGGCTCGAGGCCGCCAACGCGCTGGTCCAGCTGGGGTTGGAGACCCACGTGGTCGAGATGGCCCCCCGGCTGATGCCGGTCCAGCTCGACGAGGCGGGCGGCCGCACCCTGGTCCGCCACGTCGAGGGGCTCGGCGTCACCGTGCACACCGGCGCCGCCACCGAGGCGGTGCTCGGCGAGGAGGCGGTGACCGGGCTCGCGCTCGCCGGCGGCGGCCGGGTCGAGGCGCAGCTCGTGGTCTTCTCGGCGGGGATCCGGCCGCGCGACCAGCTGGCCCGCGACGCCGGCCTGGCCGTCGCGGAGCGCGGCGGGGTGCTCGTCGACGAGCAGTGCCGCAGCAGCGACCCGCACGTCTTCGCGATCGGCGAGTGCGCGGCGCCCGGCGGCGTGATGTACGGCCTCGTGGCCCCCGGCTACTCCATGGCCGAGGTGGTGGTCGACGCCCTGCTCGAGGGGGCGGGGACCTTCACCGGCGCCGACATGTCCACCAAGCTCAAGCTGCTCGGCGTCGACGTGGCCAGCTTCGGCGACGCCTTCGCCACCACCCCGGGCGCCCTGGAGTTGGTCTTCGCCGACGCGGTGGCGGGGGTCTACAAGAAGCTCGTGGTGGGCCGCGCCGAGGACGGCGGCCACCGCCTGCTGGGCGGCGTGCTGGTCGGCGACGCGTCGGCGTACGGCGTGCTCCGCCCGATGGTCTCCTCGGGGATCACGCTGCCCGACAACCCCGAGGAGCTGATCCTGCCGGCGCGCAGCGGCGCCGGTGCCCAGCTCGGCCTGCCCGACGAGGCGGTGGTGTGCTCCTGCAACAACGTGACCAAGGGCGAGATCGGCTCCGCGGTGGCGCTCGACGAGGACGGCGCCCACGCCTGCCAGGACCTCTCCTGCGTGAAGTCCTGCACCAGGGCCGGCAGCACCTGCGGCTCGTGCGTCCCGGTGGTGAAGAACATCATCGAGGAGCACTTCGCCGCCCAGGGCCGGGTCGTCGACAAGGGGCTCTGCGAGCACTTCTCGCTCACCCGCCAGGAGCTCTTCGACCTCGTCGCCGTCCACGGCTACCGCCGGTTCGACGACCTGGTCGAGGCGCACGGCCGGGGCCGCGGCTGCGAGGTCTGCAAGCCGGTCGTGGCGAGCATCCTCGCCAGCCAGTTCAACGGGCACGTCCTCGGCGCCGAGACCAAGGCCCTGCAGGACACCAACGACGCCTATCTCGCCAACATCCAGCGCAACGGCACCTACTCCGTGGTGCCGCGCATCCCCGGCGGCGAGATCACCCCCGAGAAGCTCATCGTGATCGGGGAGGTCGCCCGCGACTTCAACCTCTACACCAAGATCACCGGCGGCCAGCGGATCGACCTCTTCGGCGCGCGGATGGAGGAGCTGCCGCAGATCTGGCGACGGCTGGTCGACGCCGGCTTCGAGTCGGGTCACGCCTACGGCAAGTCGCTGCGGACGGTGAAGTCCTGCGTCGGGTCGACCTGGTGCCGCTACGGCGTCCAGGACAGCGTGGGCCTCGCCATCGCGCTGGAGCTGCGCTACCGGGGGCTGCGCTCGCCGCACAAGCTCAAGGGCGGGGTCAGCGGCTGCGCCCGGGAGTGCGCCGAGGCGCGCGGCAAGGACTTCGGGGTGATCGCGACCGAGAAGGGGTGGAACCTCTACGTCGGCGGCAACGGCGGGGCCAACCCCGCCCACGCGCAGCTGCTCGCCGGCGACCTCGACACCGAGACCCTGGTGCGCTACCTCGACCGGTTCCTCATGTACTACGTCCGCACCGCCGACCGGCTCCAGCGGACCTCGGCCTGGGTCGAGCAGCTGGACGGGGGGCTCGACCGGGTGCGTGCCGTCGTGGTCGACGACGAGCTCGGCCTGGGCGCCGAGCTGGAGGCGGCGATGGTGCGCCACATCGGCTCCTACCGCGACGAGTGGCAGGCCACCCTGGAGGACCCGGACAAGCTGGCCCGGTTCGTCTCCTTCGTCAACGCCCCCGGGACGCCGGACCCCTCCATCGCCTTCACCACCGAGCGCGGCCAGATCCAGCCCGTGGTCCCCGACGACGGGTCCGGCGCGGGCGGCGGCCGGACGCCGGAGCCCGTGCTCGTGGCCGCCACCATCGGCGTGCGGGAGCAGGCGTGACCCCGCCGGTCGGGCAGGAGTGGGAGCCCGTCTGCCGGCTGGAGGACCTCGAGGTCGAGCGCGGCGCCGCGGCGCTGGTCCACGGCCAGGCGGTCGCGCTCTTCCGGACGCACGACGACCGGGTCTACGCCCTGGCGAACCACGACCCGTTCAGCCGGGCGTCGGTGCTGGCTCGCGGGATCGTGGGCACCCGTGGTGAGGTGGACTTCGTGGCCTCCCCGATGCACAAGCACGCCTTCGACCTCCGCACCGGACGGTGCCTGGACGACGACCACGTCTCCGTCGCCAGCTACGAGGTGAGGATCGAGTCCGGGGTGGTCCAGGTCGGGTCGCGCCAGGAGCGACGTGCCAGCGCCTGAGGGTCCGCTCGCGGGCTTCCGGGTCGGGGTGACCGCCTCGCGGAAGGCCGAGGAGCAGATCGCGCTGCTGGAGCGCCGCGGCGCCGAGGTGACCTGGGCGCCGGTGCTGCGCACCGGGATGGCCAGCGCCGAGGACGAGGCGCTGCGTGCCGCGACCGCGGGGGTGCTCGCGGGCCCGGTCGACCTGCTGGTGGCCACCACCGGCGTCGGGATGAAGGCGTGGCTGGCGGCCGTCGAGCAGTGGGGGATGCGCGAGGCCCTGCTCGCCCACCTGGAGCGGACCGAGATCATCGCCCGCGGTCCCAAGACGGTCGGGGCGTTGCGCGCGGGCGGGCTGCGCGAGCTCTGGTCGCCGGACTCCGAGTGCTTCGACGACGTCCTGGCGCACCTGCGGGGCCGCGACCTGCGGGGCAGGAGGATCGTGGTCCAGGAGCACGGGCAGTCGCTCTCGATGGTGGCGCACGCGCTGCGGCGCCAGGGGGCCGAAGTCCAGGTCGTCACGGTCTACCGGGTCGAGCCCGCTCCCGACCCCGCCGCCACCTTCCACCTCGTCGACCTCGTCGCCGACCGGGCCCTCGACGCGGTCACCTTCACCGCCGCGCCGGCGGTCCGCGCCTTCCTCGACGCCGCCGAGGCGACCGGGCGCCACGAGGAGGCGCTGGAGGCGTTCCGCGGCGACGTGCTGGCAGCCAGCGTCGGGCCAGTCACCGCCGCCGCCCTCCAGCCGCTGGGGGTGCCGACCCGCTGGCCCCGGCGGTCGCGGCTCGCCGCCATGGTCACGCTGCTGGAGCAGGAGCTCCCGACCCGCCGGCACGGCCTGGTCTACGCGGTGGCCGGCGGCCACGTGCTCCGCGTGCACGGGGAGCGGGTGCTGCTCGACGGCGGGGAGGTCCGGCTCACCCCCGCCCCTCAGGCGGTCCTGCGCGCCCTGCTCTCGCGGCCCGGTCACGTGGTCGGCCGGGGCGAGCTGCTCGGGGCGCTGCCGTCGGGCACGGCCGGCTCGGAGCACGCCGTCGAGATGGCGGTGGCCCGGCTGCGCCGGGCGATCGGCCCGGCCGCGGTCCAGACCGTGGTGAAGCGGGGCTACCGGCTCGCGCTGGGCTGACCCGCCTGGCCCGACTGGCCCGCCTGAGCGGCCTGACCCGCCTGGGCCGCGAGGACCAGGTCGACCAGGTGCTCGGTGACCAGCTCCTTGCGCTCCAGGGGCAGCATGTGGCCCGCGCCGGGCGCGATCACCAGCCGCGACCGGCGCAGGTGGCTGGCGATCCGCCGGGCGTGCGGGACCGGCGTGAGCAGGTCCCGGCTGCCCACGAGCACCCGGGTCGGCGCGTGGGCGTAGGCCTGCAGGGCCGCTGCCCGGTCGTGGAGCTGCATGTCGTCGTAGAAGCCGCGCATCGTCGCGGGGGAGCAGTTGATGAGCTGGTCGACGACCAGGCCGGCGTCCCGGGGCCGCAGGGGGTCGCCGAAGAGGAACCGGTTGACGACGGCGCGCTCGATGGTCGGCGTACGGCGGCGCGCGCGGCGGCTGAGCGTGCGGGCGCGCAGCTCCAGCACCTGCGGGATCCGGGCCCTGGCCCGGGGCCCCAGCTCGGGGAGACCCAGGGTGACGGCGTGCAGCCCGCCGGAGGAGGTGGAGACCAGGAGCACGCCGGCGGCACGGGCGGCCAGGTCGGGCCGGTGCTCGGCGAGCGCCATCAGGGCCATCCCGCCGATCGAGTGGCCGGCGAGCACGAGTGGGCCGCGCGGCGCGTGCAGGTCGACCAGGTCGGCCATGTCGCGGGCGAGGTTGGCGACGGTGCAGCTCTCCCGCGGGGCCGGGTCCGACTGCCCGTGGCCGCGGTGGTCCCAGGTGAGGATCCGCACGTCGTGGCCGAAGCGGGAGAGCAGCTCGAGCACCTGGTAGTGCCAGTCGTCGTGGTCCGCGGTCCAGCAGTGCGCCAGGACCACGGTGACCGGCTCGGCCGCGGCGGGGTCGGCCCGGCGCCCGGCGTCGGGACCGTGGACCCGGACGTGGAGCTGGAGCCCGTCGAAGGTCCTCACGGGGAGTCCTCGTCGTCGTCGGCCACCGCCACCACGAGCGCGGTGGCCACGGCGGCCACGCCCTCGCCGCGGCCCGTGAGGCCGAGCCCGTCGGTGGTCGTCGCGGAGACCGTGACGGGGGCGCCGACCGCGGCGCCCAGCGCCGCCTCGGCCTCGGCGCGGCGGGGGCCCAGCCGCGGCCGGTTGCCGACGACCTGGACCGCCACGTTGCCGATCTCGAACCCGGCGGCCCGGACCCGGGACGCCGTCTCGGCCAGCAGCGCCGCCCCCGACGCCCCGGCCCACCGGGGCTCGCTGGTGCCGAAGTTGCTCCCCAGGTCGCCCAGCCCGGCCGCCGACAGCAGTGCGTCGCACGCCGCGTGCGCGGCGACGTCGGCGTCGGAGTGGCCCTCGAGCCCGTGGCTCTCCCCGGGCCAGGCGAGCCCGGCCAGGTGCATCGGGACGCCGGCGACCAGGCGGTGCACGTCGGTGCCGATGCCCACCCGGGGCAGGGACGGACGGGGGTGCGTGGGACGGGGGCTCACGCCGACGATGATGCCTGAGCCACAATCCTCCTCATGCAGACGTCTCGCCCGTGGGGCCTCCTCGGCGTCGCCGCCGGGGTCGCCGGGCTCGCGACGAGCTACCTCGCGGCCAAGGCGCTGACCATCCGGGACCCACCCCTGGTGGCGGCGGCCGAGCTGGTCGTCCGGTTCACCCCCGGCGCGGTCGTGGAGTGGGCGATCGAGACCTTGGGCCCGGCCGACAAGCCGGTGCTCATGCTGCTCGTGGTGCTGGTCCTGCTCGCCGGCTTCGTCGCCGCCGGCTGGGCCTGGCCGCGCGGCTGGTGGCGCTCCGTGCTGGTCTGGGTGCTGCTGGCGGGCGCCGGGCTGCTGGCGGTCCAGCTGCAGCGCGGTGCCGGGATGGTGGACGCGGTGCCGATCGGCGTCGGCCTGGCCACCTCGCTGCTCTGCCAGGCGCTGCTGGTCAGGCTGGCCGGCCCCGCGAGCCCCGCCGGGGAGACCGCAGCGGAGACCGCAGGGGAGACCGAGGGGCACAGCTCGCCCGAGGGGCGCACCGGTGCCGCGCCCGGGCGGCGCGGGCTGCTGGCGGGTCTCGGCGCCACCGTGGTGCTGGCGGTCGCCGCGACGACCTTCGGGCGGGTCGTCGGCAACCGCAAGCGGGCGATCCAGGAGAGCCGGCGCCTGGTGCGGATCCCGGGCGTCACCGACCGCGACCCGCCGCCGCGCGCCCGCGTCGACGTGCCGGGGGTGACGAGCTGGCAGACGCCCAACGAGGACTTCTACCGGATCGACACCACCCTGGCGGTGCCCACGATCGACCCGTCCCAGTGGCGGCTGCGGATCCACGGGATGGTCGAGCGCGAGGTGGTGCTGACCTACCAGCAGCTCATCGACATGGAGCTGACCGAGGCGTGGATCACGCTCAACTGCGTCTCCAACCCGGTCGCCGGCCCGCTGATCGGCAACGCGTGGTGGAGCGGGGTGCTGACCGAGCGGCTGCTCCGGATGGCCCGGCCGCTGCCCGACGCCGACGCGGTCCTGCAGACCTCCGACGACGGATGGAACTGCAGCACCCCCCTGAGCGCGATGACCGACGTGCGCGACGCCATGGTGGCGGTGGCGATGAACGGCGAGCCGCTGCCGCTGGAGCACGGCTTCCCCGCCCGGACGATCGTGCCCGGCCTCTACGGGTTCACCTCGGCCTGCAAGTGGGTCGTCGACTGGGAGGTCACCCGCTTCGTCGACGTCGACGCCTTCTGGACGCAGCGCGGCTGGGCCGAGCAGGCCCCGGTGCGGCTCGGCTCCCGGATCGACGTCCCCTCGGCCGGCGACACCGTGCCGGCCGGCTCCGTGCGGGTGGGCGGCATGGCCTGGCACCAGCACGTCGGCATCTCCGCGGTCGAGGTCGCGGTCGACGGCGGCGACTGGCAGTCGGCGGAGGTGGCCCTGCCGCGGACCAACGACACCTGGGTCCAGTGGGCGGCGACGGTCGAGGTCGGTCCGGGCGACCACGTGCTGCGGGTCCGGGCCCGCGACAAGCGCGGGGAGGTGCAGACCGGGGTGCGCCGCGACGTGGTCCCGGACGGCGCCACCGGGTGGCACGAGGTCGGGTTCAGCGCCTCCGACGAGGACGACTGACCCGCGACCGGAGAGAGGAGGGCTCAGTCCTCCAGGACGTAGGTGAGGCCGCCGGAGCCGTCCAGCCAGACCTGCTCGAACTGCGCGCGGGGGTAGGTCCGCCGCACGCCGGCGTTGCTGGACGCGGCCGGGTCGTTGACCACCACGTCGCCGGTCGCGGTGAAGCCCACCACGACCATGAGGTGGCCGGCGGTGGAGGAGATGGGCGCGCCGGGCAGCTGGCCGGGACCGAAGGCCACCGAGACGATCAGCGGGGTGCCGGCGGCGACGTGCTCCTCGGCCGCGCGCAGGTCGGGCAGCCGGGTCACCCGGGTGCGGGGGAGCAGCGTACCGGCGTAGGCGGTGTTGAAGGCCCAGTTGCCGGTGCCGCGGTACCCGTGGTCGTAGACCTGCTGCGCGGTGTGGTCGACGACGGCGTCGGTGTGGCCGCCGCCGAAGCTGCGGGCCGCCTCAGGCAGCACGCCGTAGAAGTCGAGCACCATGGCCAGCGAGGTGGGGGAGCACCAGGCCTCGCCGCCGTTGCCCCACTGCGGGTAGTGGCCGCGGTGCGTCATCTGCGAGTACGTCGGGACGTCGAGGACGGTGCCCGCCCCCGGGCCGGGCTGCGAGGTCGCGCCGCGCGGCGCGACCCGGCTTGCCATGGCGCCGACCCGGTCCAGCGACGGCGCCGCCTTCGTCCCCTGGCGCCGCACCAGCTGGACCTTGAGCTGCCACCCGGTCGCGCCCGCGGGGTCGGCGACCTTCACGGTGTCGGTGGCGACGCGGGCGAGGTCGTCGTCCTGGCTGCCCAGGGTGGTCCTCCGGATCCCCCTGGTGCCGGACGTCCACCGGGCGACGGTGTCCCAGGAGCCGGTCGACCCGTCGGCGGCCTGGACGCGCGCCTTCACCTCCACCCAGCTGTCGCCGGGGGTCGTCGCCTGCCAGGAGGGGATGAGCTCGGTGAAGCCGAAGCCGGGCGCGACCCACGGCGAGGTCCAGACGCCCACGTCGTAGCGACGGCCGTCGTACGTCCGCTGCTTGGTGGGCTTCTTGAGCCGCACGGAGCCGCGGGCGATCCGGGTGCCGTTGCGGCTGCCGGGCCGCAGCTCGTGGCCCGCGTCGAACGAGGTGTCCGCGACCTGCGTCGCCGAGCGGCGGGCCGAGGCGTCCGCGTCGTCGCCTGCGGAGGCCGGAGCCGCGGCCAGCGGCACGGCGGCGGAGAGCGGCAGGGCCAGGGCCGCGGCGGCTGCCACGAGCCGGGGCCCCGAAGCGCGGGCGGTGGCGCGGGAAGGAGCACGGGAGGGGGTGCGGGGGGCGGTGCGGGACAGGCGGGTCACCTCGGGGACGATACGTCACACCAGTCCCACCCGTCACCGACTTCCGCGATGCCGGGAGGCGGCTCCGCCACCCCTAGACTGGCCCGCGTGACTCTCAGGCTCCACGACACCGCCTCGCGCGAGGTGCGCGACTTCGTCCCGCTGCAGGAGGGGAAGGTCGGCCTCTACGTCTGCGGGCTGACGGTGCAGTCGGAGCCGCACGTGGGCCACGTCCGCTCCGGCGTCAACTTCGACGTGTTGCAGCGCTGGCTGCGGGTCCGGGGCTACGACGTCACCTTCATCCGCAACACCACCGACATCGACGACAAGATCCTCGCCAAGGCCGAGGAGCAGGGGCGTCCCTGGTACAACCTCGCCTACGAGATGCACCGCGAGCTCGACCGGGCGTACGCCGCGCTCAACGTCGCCCCGCCGACGTACGAGCCGGCCGCCACCGGCCACGTGCCCGAGATGGTCGAGCTGATCGAGGCGCTCGTCGAGCGCGGCCACGCCTACCCGGCCGAGGACGGCTCCGGCGACGTCTACTTCGACGTCCGCTCCTGGCCGACGTACGGCGAGCTGACCCGGCAGCGGATCGACGACATGGAGGCCGCGGAGGACGCCGACCCGCGCGGCAAGCGCGACCCGCGCGACTTCGCGCTGTGGAAGGGCTGGAAGGTCGACCGCGAGCCCGCCACCGCCTCGTGGCCCTCCCCGTGGGGGCGAGGGCGGCCGGGCTGGCACATCGAGTGCTCGGCGATGGCCGGCAAGTACCTCGGCACGGCCTTCGACATCCACGGCGGCGGCATGGACCTGCGGTTCCCGCACCACGAGAACGAGCAGGCCCAGTCGCGCGCGGCGGGGCACCCCTTCGCGGCGTACTGGATGCACAACGCCTGGATCACCACCGCCGGCGAGAAGATGAGCAAGTCGCTGGGCAACAGCCTGACCATCCCGGCGGTGCTCGAGCGCTACCGCGGGATCGAGCTGCGCTACTACCTGGTGGCCGCCCACTACCGCAGCCACGTCGAGTTCTCCTTCGACGCCCTCGACGAGGCCGTCACCGGCTTCCGCCGGGTGGAGGCGTTCCTCGAGCGCGCCGGGGTGGCGGGCGAGGCCGGCAGCGTCGTCCTCGCCGACCTGCCGGAGGCCTTCGTCGCCGCGATGGACGACGACCTGGGCACCCCCGCGGCGGTCGCCGTGCTGCACGACACCGTCCGCGACGGCAACCGCCTGCTGGCCGACGGGGCCGACGCCGCCCCCGTGGCCGCGCGGGTGCTCGCGATGCTCGACGTGCTGGGCCTGCACCCCGCCGACCCCGCCTGGGGCGGCGGCGACGAGGCCGCCACCACCCGCCTGACCGAGGCCGTCGACGTGCTCGTCGCCGGACTGCTGGAGGAGCGGGCCGCGGCCCGCGCCGCGAAGGACTTCGCCACCGCCGACGGCCTCCGGGACCGTCTGAAGGCGGCCGGCATCGAGATCGAGGACACCCCGTCGGGGCCGCGCTGGTCGCTGGCCCAGGCGCACGGGAAGGACTGAACGAGGACATGGCGGGCAACTCACAGCGCAAGGGCTCCATCCGGAAGTCCAAGAAGGGCCCCACGGTCGGGTCCGGCGGGCGCGTCAAGCGTGGCCTCGAGGGCAAGGGCCCCACGCCGAAGGCGGAGGACCGGCCCTACCACAAGGCGCACAAGGCCAAGCAGCGCTCGGAGCGCGACGCGGCCAGGCCGCGGCGCCGTACGACGAAGAGCACCGACGCCGAGTGGGTGGCGGGGCGCAACAGCGTCGTCGAGGTGCTGCGGGCGGGCGTCCCCGTGACGGGCGTCTACGTCGCCGAGGGCGCCGAGCGCGACGGCCGGCTCCGCGAGGCCTTCAAGCTCGCGGCCGAGCAGGGCCTCTCCCTGCTCGAGGTGACCCGCAACGAGATGGACCGGATGACCGGCGGCGCCGTGCACCAGGGGCTCGCCGCCCGGATCCCGCCCTACGAGTACGCGCACGCCGACGACCTGCTCGACCGGGCGGCGGAGGCCGAGGAGCCGCCGCTCGTGGTGGCGCTGGACTCCGTCACCGACCCGCGCAACCTCGGCGCGGTCGTCCGCTCCGCCTCCGGCTTCGGCGCGCACGGCGTGCTGGTGCCCGAGCGCCGGGCCGCCGGGATGACCGCGTCTGCCTGGAAGACCTCGGCCGGCGCCGCCGCGCGCACCCCCGTCGCCCAGGCGGTCAACCTGGTGCGCCAGCTGAAGGCCTACCAGGAGGCCGGGTGCATGGTGGTCGGCCTCGACGCGGAGGGCACCGTCTCGCTGCCCGAGCTGGCCGCCGAGGGCGGGCTCGCGGAGGGGCCGCTGGTGCTGGTCGTCGGGTCGGAGGGCAAGGGGCTCTCCCGTCTGGTGGCCGAGACCTGCGACGCGCTCGTCTCGATCCCGATGGTCAACAGCCTGGAGTCGCTCAACGCGGGGGTCGCGGCGTCGGTGGCGCTCTACGCGATCTCGCAGGCGCGCGCCTGAGCCGAGCCGGGGGCGTGAGCGGCCCTTGGCTACCGTGGGGGTGATGCCCTCGCGACCCGAGCCCTCCGCCGTGCTGCGCTGGACCCTGCTCCTCGGCATCTGGGGACTGGTCGCGGTCGCGGTCGGCTCCGCGCTCTTCCTCAGCAGCAGCCGCACCACGGTGCTGGCGGGCCACGACGCCGTCGTCACGCCGACGCTGGAGGGGCACGTCGTCCTCGTCACCGGGCCCGTCCTGCCCGACGTGCGCACCGACGTGCCCGGTGGCATCGGGGTCCGGATCGCGCTCGGCAAGACCGACGTGGAGTCGACCGACGAGCTCTTCGACCGCTACGCGCTGATCGCCTCGAGCGCCGACGCCCAGATCGCGAAGGTGCAGGGGCTCGTCGTGGAGATGGCGCTCGCCTCCGCGCTGCGCGGGCTGGCGGTGGGCGCCGTCCCGGTGCTCACCTACCTGCTGCTCGGCCGGGCCCGCCGGCGCGACCTGCTGCAGGACCTGCGGACGCTGCGCCCGCGCCCGCTGCTGGGGGCGGGACTGGTGGTCGCGGTGGTGGTGGCGCTCTGGCAGCCCTGGTACGGCGAGGACGCGCCGGTGGACCGCAGCCGCAGCTGGATCCCGCTCGCGGAGTTCCTGGGCGACGGGGTGCCGCTGCCCGAGGGGGCGCGGCGGATCGAGGTGCGCGCCGACGTCACCGCCAACCAGACCAAGCGCCTGATCGCGAGCGCGGTCGACACCTACACCAAGAGCCAGGAGTGGTACGACGCCGCCGCCGAGGCCGCGGCCGAGGTCGAGGTGCGCGAGCCCGACGAGGACGAGACCGTCGTGCTGCTGGTCTCCGACCGGCACGACAACGTCGGGATGGACCGGGTCGCGCGGGCGGTCGCCGACCGGGCGGGGGCCACCGGCGTGCTGGGCGCCGGCGACGACACCTCGACCGGCAAGCCCTGGGAGGCCTTCTCGCTGGACTCGTTCGACCGGGCGTTCGACGACCTCGACCGGTGGGTGGTGACCGGCAACCACGACCACGGCGAGTTCGTGGGGGAGTACTTCGACGACCTGGGGTGGACCCGGCTGGTCGGCGAGGTGGAGGAGGGGCCCGCCGGCGGGCGGATCCTCGGCGTCGGCGACCCGCGCAGCAGCGGGCTCGGCAGCTGGCGCGACGAGACGGGGCTGACCTTCGGCGAGGTCGAGGAGCGCCTCGCCGAGACGGCCTGCGACTCCGAGGAGCGGATCAACACGCTGCTGGTCCACGACGTCAAGCTGGCCCGGGAGGCCCTGGAGCGGGGCTGCGCCGACCTGGCCGTCGGCGGCCACCTGCACGTGCAGAACGGGCCCGACGAGGTGGTCGGCCCCGAGGGCGAGGTGGGCTACTCCTGGACCAACGGCACCACCGGCGGGGCGGCGTACGCGATCGCGGTCGGCAGCAAGCCCCGGCGGGACGCGGAGATGACGCTGGTGACCTACGACGAGGACGGGGTGCCCGTGGGCCTGCAGTGGGTGCGGGTCCGCACCGACGGCCGCTTCCTGGTGGGGCCCTGGGAGGAGCTGACGTACGTCGCCACCGAGGAGCCCGGGCAGGCCGGGGTCTCGGTCGACGACTCCCGGGCGGGCGGCCGCCCCCGGGACTGAGGGCCCGCCGGGAGCGCTGCGGTCCACCGCCGAGGGTGCGGCGCGCGGGTGGGCACGGGTGGGGGATCATGTGGCCTGTTCCTCACCCATGCCGAGGAGCACAACCGGGTATAGGAGAGACCATGGACCCACGCAAAGCACTCGCCCAGGTGGCTCGCCGCACGACCGGCCTCGTCACCCGCCCGCAGGAGACCGTGCAGGAGATCGTCGGCGACGTCCGCGACGTCGTCGGCACCGGGGTCGGCCTCGCCGGTCAGGTCGTCGGGGGTGCGGTGGCCCGCGCCGGCCAGCTGCTGGACCGCGGGGACGCCTCGGTCGACACCCCCTGGCCCGTGGACTCCCCCCGGGAGAAGCCGGCCGAGGCCCCCGTCGAGGAGTCGGCGCCCCCGTCCCCCCACGGCGACCCGCTGGTGCCCCGGGCGAAGAGGCCCGTGAAGGCGGCGCCCGCGAAGGCTGCTCCGGCCGCGAAGAAGGCCCCCGCGAAGGCTGCTCCGGCCGCGAAGAAGGCCCCCGCCAAGGCTGCTCCGGCCAAGACTGCTCCCGCGACTGCGGCTCCGGCCGCGAAGGCTGCTCCCGCGACGGCGGCACCGGTGGCGAAGCAGGCCCCGGCCGCGAAGAAGTCTCCGGCGAAGAAGGCCTCGTCCGACTCCCCGGGTGGGAAGCTGCCGTCCCGGAAGGCGCCCGCGAAGGTCGCGAAGGACAAGCCCGTGCCGGCCGCGATCGCCCAGGTGGCGGCGGCCTCCGACGTGGACACCAGCGTGCCCGAGCCTGCGTCGGCGCCGGTCGCCGAGGGGAAGGCGACCGAGACGAAGCCCGCCGCGAAGAAGGCGCCCGCCGCCAAGAAGGCCCCGGCTGCGAAGAAGGCGCCGGCCGCGAAGAAGGCCTCGGCCGTGAAGAAGGCGCCCGCCGCGAAGAAGGCGCCCGCCGAGAAGGCCCCGGCGCAGCAGCCCTCGACCCCCGAGGGGGCGGCGCCCGCCGCGCCCGTCACCGCTGGGGCGTCCGCCCCGCCGGCCGCTCCGGCCGAGCCGCAGCTGCCGCTCCCCGGTGCCGGTTCCGGGACCGGGTCGGATTCGCAGGCATAGGGGGCGAGGGTGAGGGGTACCTCCCTCTCACCCCCTCCCACGGTCGCCGGCCCCGTCCCCCCGTCGTGCCGGCACCGGGCCACCGCCGGGCGCAGGTCCTCAGGACCCGCGCCCGGCGGTTCTGCGTCCGGACGGCCGGCCGGGTGACGGGTCGGCGACGCGCCGGCCGACAGGCCGCTGACGGGTCGGGGTGTCGGTCCGGTGCCGGGGCTCAGGGAGCAGCCGGCTCCTCGGGGTGGTCGACGAGCTTCTCCAGCCGCGCCCGCAGCAGCGGGACCCGGTGCGCGTTGCCGGTGAGCCCGACGTACTGCTCGCCGAAGATCGCGAGGAGGGCGTCGTCCAGGCGGCGGACGGCCCCCGCGGGGTAGCGGTACCCCATCCGCCGGATGACCGCCTCGGGGTCCACCGACGTGAGGAGGGCGCCGAGCTCGTCCAGCGAGGTGATGCCCAGCTCCAGGACGAGCCCCGCGATCCACCCGTAGTGGTCGGTGTGCGACCAGCCGGCGTCGGCGTACTGCGCCGCCAGGAAGGCGGCCAGCTCCTGGCCGCTGATCCGCGGGTCGTTCGGGTCCTGCTCCGTCTCGGCGGGCAGGACGTTGGCCGCCTCCTGCAGCCGCGCCCGGATCGCGGAGAACTCCTGGTCGGCGAGCTCCAGCAGGCCGGCCGCCAGCGTGAAGCGCCGGTCGAGGTCGGGTGCGTGCTCCTCGGGGACGGTGCCCTTGTAGCGGATGTCGTGCTCGAACTCCGCCCACGCGTGCTGGAGGACGGTCCGGACCTGGATGCTGGCGCGCATCCCCGCGAGGTCCTGGAAGCCGTCGGGGGCGGGGTCGGGAACCTCGACGAGGAGGTGCCGGCTGGAGTAGCCGAAGCGTCCTTGCCGGGCCGTCTCGACGCCGAGGTCGCGGTCGTCGACGACGCGGAGCTCGTCGTCGAGGAGCTGTGCGACGGCGGCGACGTCGCCGTGCACGTAGGTGATGACGCGGACCCCGACCTGGTCGGTGATCTCGGTGAGGGGGTCGACGTCCTCGGGCTCGGCGGCCGCCAGGCGCGCCGCCTTCGCGGCGAACGAGGCCACGGTCTTGGTGCGTCCGTCCACCGAGAGGTAGTTGATCCCGGCCTCGTCGAGCAGCCCGGTGACCAGCTCGACCAGCCGCTGGGTCGGGACCACCAGGCCGGGCTGCATGGCGGCGTACCTGCGGACGGCCTCGCGCACCGGTACCTCGGGGGACGGGACGGAGGCGGGGGACGACTCTTCCGGCTCTGCCATGGGAACAGCCTGCCCGCCCGGTCCACACCGCGCTGACACTGGCCCAGACCAGCTGCGGTTTCTGCATCGTTGATCTGTGTCAATCCCCAGACTTGGTGATACTGAAACTCCGGCCTCGTGGACGACGCGTCCACACGGCACCCGTACCGGCCCCGGGAGGCACCCCATTCGCCGCTCACTGCTCCTCGTCCCGCTGCTCCTCCTCGCCCTCTGCCTCGCCGCCCCCGCGGTGGCGGCGAAGAAGGCCACGAAGGGCGACGACGTCCTGACCGGCAACAAGAAGGGCAACGTCATCAAGGCGCTCGCCGGGGACGACGTCCTCAAGGGCCGGGGCGGCGACGACCGCCTCTTCGGCCACCCGGGCGACGACAGCCTGCTCGGCGGCCCGGGGAACGACCAGGCCGACGGCAACGCCGGTGACGACCGGCTCTACGGCGACGCCGGCAACGACCGCCTCAACGGCCACGGCGGCAACGACCAGGCCTGGGGCGGCGCCGACGCCGACGCGATCCTCCTGCACGCCGGCGACGACGTCGCGTGGGGCGAGGCGGGGGACGACTCCCTCGACGGCATGGTCGGCAACGACACGCTCGACGCCGGTGACGGCAACGACACGGTCTCGGGCGGCCCGGGCAACGACGTGATCCTGGGTGGGGCCGGGGACGACGCGGCCCGCCGCGGCGAGAAGGTCGGCGGCCTCATGGGCGCCGTGGGCGACGACCAGGTCTTCGGCGGCGAGGGCAACGACCACGTCTCGGGCGGTGACGGCATCGACCGCGTCGACGGGGGGCCGGGCGACGACGAGCTGGACGGCGGTCCGGGCGACGACGTCATCATCGACGGCCCCGGCAACGACCAGATCACCGGCGACCCGGGCAACGACCTGATCTTCCTGGGCCCCGGCTCCGACGAGGGCTACTCGGAGGAGGGCGACGACATCTACTACGTCCTCAACGACGGCGAGTACGACCAGATCTACTGCCAGGAGGGCTACGACCAGGTCATCTACGTGGGCTCGATCGACTCGGCCGACAAGATCGGGCTGGTCAACAAGTGGGACGGCAAGGACTGCGAGTCCGTCTCGGTCGTGGACGTCGCCCCCGCTGGCTGGCCCTACTGAGGGACGGCCACGCCCTGACCGGGCGGTGACCGGGCCGTGACCGTGCCCTGACCGCGCCCTGACCAGGCCCTGACCACGCCGTGACCGCGGCCGTGCCCGCCCCCGGGCTACCGTCGCCGTCATGGCACGGGCGCGGTTCCAGGGACAGATCGCCGGCGTGGGCACCACGAGCGGCCTCCGCGCGGTCGTGGGTCGCTGGGAGCACTCCCCGTTGGGGGCCTTCGCCGACGTGATGGTGGAGACCGCCTCCGGGCACCGGGTGCTCTTGGCGCCGCGCCCGGAGGTGGCCGACTTCGTCGCCGCGACCTACACCTTCGACGAGGTGCGGATCGAGCCCGTCGACGTCGACGTGGCCTCGGGGACCGGGCGCGACGGCCTGCCCGCCGGCCGGCTGCGCTGGGAGGTGAGCACCCCCTCCCTGCAGCTCTCGTGCGGGGTGGGGCGGCGCACCGCGCTCGGGGTCGCCGTCTCCCTCGTCCCCGACCGGGTCGCCACGGCCCCGGCCTGGACCCGCGTCACCGACCCGGTGGCGCGGCTGCTCGTGCGCGGCGTGCGGACCCGCGGCAGCGCCGGCGGGGGACGACGCGAGTTCTACGGCGCCACCGACGTGCGCGGCATCGACTCGGCCGCCGGCCGGTTCGACGGCGACCGGCTGGGCTCCCTGGCCCCGCTCGACCCGCCGTGCCGGTTCGGGTTCAGCTCCGCTCCCCGGCGGCCGGTGCTCACCAGCCTCGTGACGACCGTCGAGGTGCCGGACCCGCGCTGAGCCGGCACGACCAGGGGGTCGGCCGGGCCCAGCACGCTGAACTCGTCCCGGCTGGCGAAGCAGGCGGCCACGCACGAAAGCCCGACCTCCTCGGCCGCCGTCGCGAGGGCTGAGAGCCACGCCCGGTCGTCCGCCCCGGGACCGCCCCCGCCCGGTCGGGTGCGCAGGACCGAGAGCCCGGTCGCCCGGGCCGCCGCCGGGCCGGCGAGCTGCCGCTCCAGCTCGAGGAGGAAGCCGCCCAGCGCGGCGAGCCGCTCGCCGGAGGGCGGCCGGACCGCGTCGGTGACCTCGACGAGCGGGGAGGGGCGGCGCCCCTCCCAGGTGTACCTCAGCCAGACGGAACACCCCGCGAGGTCGGTGCCCGGCCGGTGCGGGAAGCCGAGCCGGCGGACGTGCAGGCGCCAGGCGGCTTGGGCGGCGGTGGGGGAGTCGTGGGTGGTCATGGCGCCAGCGTGGCCGTCGCGGGTCGGCCCGCCCGGCGCCCCTCCACAGCCCGCGGCGCGGCCGGGCTCCTCCACAGGCTGACGCGCGCGGCCCGGTCCCGGCGGCGCCGGAGGACTCGGGTCAGAGGACGCCCGCGGCGCGCGCGGGGGCGGCGTACGCCTCCGCCAGCGTGGCCACGGTCTGGTGGGCGTTGAGGCCCGAGGGGTTGGGCAGCACCCAGAGCTCGGCGCCGGCGAGCGGCTCCAGCTGGCGCCCGGTCACGGCCTTGCGGGCCCCGAAGGCCGACCGGTAGGCGGTGATCCCGAGGACCGCCACCACCCGCGGCCGGACCCGGGCGACGAGCTCGCGGAGCCGCGCACCGCCGGCCGCCAGCTCCTCGGCGGTCAGCTCGTCGGCCCGGGCCGTGGCCCGGGGCACCAGGTTGGTGATGCCCAGGCCACGGGCCCTGAGGTGGTCGCGGTCCTCCTCCGTCATCCCGGCCGCCGGGTCGATCCGACGCTCGAGGATCCCCGCCAGGTGCAGTGCGGGGTAGAAGCGGTTGACCGGGTGTGCGAAGTGCGTCTGGGTGGCCGCGGTCCACAGCCCGGGGTTGATCCCGACGAAGAGGAGCCGCACGTCGGCACCGAGCAGGTCAGGGACCTCGGCGTCCCGGAACTCCTCGAGCTCGGCCCGGGTGAACCTGGCCACGCGTCAGCTGATCGGGTTGGAGAAGACACCCAGGCCGTTGGGGACCCGGCGCTGCGCACCGTCGGAGGGCGAGTTGAGGACCGAGAGCTCGCCCGTCGGGGAGTGCGCGACCATCGTGGTCGAGCCGCCGCCGTCGAGGTTGATCGCGTTCTCGGCGCCGAGCGCCGTCATCATGTTGGCCAGCTCGACCATCGTGTAGCCGCGGCTGTGGGCCTGCCGGCCGTCGACGGTGAGGATGAGGACCTTGTTGGCGTCCTCGTCGATCCCGACCGCGGTGCGGGGGTGCATGAGCTGGTCGTTGACGACGACGCGCTGCCCGTCGACGAGCAGCGGCCGGTCACCCGAGACGGCGACCTTGGGGGAGCCCTTGACCCGCCACTTGAGGCCGAGCCGCTCGCCCTTCCTCAGCCGCTTCAGCAGGCCCGCGCCGGCGCCGCGGCCGACCAGCAGCTTGCCCTGGATCTTCTTGCCCGAGGTCAGCCCGTAGCGGTTGGAGACCACCCGGCCCTTGCGGATGACGACCTGGCGGGCCCGCTTGGCCCCGTCGGTGACCGAGTAGCCCCGGGTCTTGCCCCACTTGGCGGTGTAGACGCCCACGCCGCCGCGCGGGACGACGGGGGAGTTGAACCCGGAGAACGTGATGTTGGGGTGCTTGTTGTTGCGGAACTTCCCGACGAACGGGAGCTCGCCCACGTGGGGCCGGCCGTTGCCGTCGACCCAGAAGCTGCTGTTCCACCCGGACTCGGGGGCGTGGCGCAGCCCGCCCTTGCGGGCCCGGCCGACCCCGAGGGGGGCGCCGGTGTCGCCGATGTCGAAGAAGTCGCCGTTGACCGCCGCGACCGCGCCGGTCGCCTCGGCCATCTTGTGGACCGTCGTGCCCGCGGCGACCTTCTCGGTCGAGAGCAGGTCGAAGCTGTTGGCGGGGTTGACGATGTCGACGGTGACCAGCTGGAAGCGGACGGTCTGCGGGATCGAGGGGCCCCGCGGCTCGAGCTGGTCCCACGTCCGGTAGTCGATCCCGGGGGCCATGCTCCAGCTCTGCTCGGAGATCAGGGTGGCGGGGGCGCGGCGGGCGGCAGGGCTCGGGGCGGCGACCCACCCGGCCTTGCCGTCGCTGGCGTGGCGGGGGTCCTGGGCGGTGCCGGTGCCGGGGGCGCGCTCTCCCGTGGCGCGCCCGGCGTCGGCCGCCAGGAGGTCGGCGACCGCGTCGGTGGCCGGTCGGTCGGGCCGCTCCTGCGCGGTGGCGGTGGGGGCGGCCAGGGCCAGGGTGCAGGAGCCCACGGCGAGGCCGGCCACGGTGCCGCGCAGGGTCCGGCGGACGGGTGCGTTCATGCGTGTCGGTGAAGGCATGGGCTCCAGAGTAGGTGTGACAGGAGTGACGAGCACTAACCTGCTGGTCGTGGGCGTGTGGAACACCTTCGTCGAGGGGGACAACCTCGACGTGATGACGGGGCTCGACGCCGGCTCGACCGACCTCGTCTACGCCGACCCGCCGTACAACACCGGCAACGACTTCGCGTACGCCGACCGCTTCCGCACCACCCGCGGCGGCCTCGCCGGACGGCACCGGGCCTGGCTGGAGATGATGCGCCCCCGGCTCGAGCAGGTGCACCGCGTGCTCTCGCCCGAGGGTGCCGTCTTCGTGAGCATCGACGACCACGAGGGGGCGCGCCTGCGGCTGCTGATGGACGAGGTCCTCGGCGAGGAGAACTTCCTGGCCCAGGTCGTGGTCAACCTCAACCCCAAGGGGCGCCAGCTGGGCCGCGGCTTCGCCACCGACCACGAGTACCTCCTGGTCTACGCCCGCGACGCCCGCCGCTGCGCGCTCGACGCCTCGAGCCCCGACGCGGTGGACCCCGACGACTTCCCCGAGGTGGCCGCCGACGGGCGGCGGTTCCGGCACCTCCCGCTGCGCAACACCAACAAGAAGTTCAACCCCCGGACCGCTCCCACGCTCCACTTCCCGGTGCACGGCGACCCCGACGGCGGCCGGGTGGCCCTCGACCCCTTCCCGGGCTCGGTGGAGGTCCGCCCCGTCTTCGGCGACGGGGCGCCCGCCGTGTGGCGGTGGTCCCGGCCGCTCATCGCAGCGCGGCCCGACGACCTGGTCTGCCGGGAGATCCGCGGGCTGCGCGGGCCCCGGGTCGACGTCTTCCAGCGCGACTGGCTCGAGCGGCCGGGAGGGCGTCGCAAGAAGCTGCGCACCATCTGGCACGCCGCGGAGGTGGGCTCCACCGACACGGCCGTCGCCGAGGTCAAGGAGCTGGTCGGCCACGTCTTCGAGTCGCCCAAGCCCACCGGGCTGCTCCGGCGGATCCTGCGGACCATGCCGTCCGACGCCCGGGTGCTCGACCCGTTCGCGGGCAGCGGCACCACCGGCCACGCCGTGGCCCTGGCCAACCTGGAGGACGGCGGCAGTCGCCAGTGCCTCTCCGTCAACTCCGCCGAGCCCGTCCGGCCGGGCTCGCACGCGGAGCACGCCGGGCTGGCCACGGTCGCCGACGTCACCCGGGCCCGGCTGCGGGCCGTCGCCGAGCGACTGGGGGGCGGGTTCGAGGAGCGCTGAGGCTCCGGCCCTCCCGACAGGACGAACGGCGCGGCTCGCCGACGACGTACGGCGGGTCGCGGCGTACCTCCTGTCCTGCGGGCCGGCCAGGCAGGCGTTCAGACGAGGGCCGCCAGGACGGCACGCACGTACCCGGGCTGGAGCATCACCTGGCGCCAGGTGAAGCGCAGCACCCGCCAGCCCGCCACGACGAGCGCGTTGTAGCGCGTGCAGTCCTGGTCGTGCTCGGCGTGGCCGGCGTGGTGGGTCCACGAGTCGGCCTCCAGCACCAGCAGGCGGGCGGGGTCGGCCAGGTCGGGGTGCAGCACGAGGCCCCCGACGTTGATCGCGTGCTGGGGGAGGACGGTCAGCCCAGCCTCCACGGCGAGGGCGCGCAGGACCGACTCGAACGGGTTGGCGGCGCGCCCGTCCGCGAGGGCGACGACCCGCCGGGCGCGTGCCGATCCGGGTCCGCGGAGGTCGGCGGCCGCCGCGCGGAGCGTCGCGCCGCACACCGCGCGCTGCCGCAGCGCCGAGTCGACGACGGCGAGCGCCTCGTCGAAGGGCAGGTCGCGGGCGCAGTCGAGGGCGGTCCGCAGTGGCGTGGTCACGCCGCCGCGGGCCTCGTCGTCCCGGACGGCCCGCCAGTGCAGGTGCACGGCCGGGTGGTCGCCCCGGCGCAGGTGGCGGCGGGGGCTGACAGTGACGTGCGGCAGGTCCGGCGGCACCTTCACCTTCCAGCCCCAGTGCAGCGCCGCGTCGGTGTGCGAGAGGACGCCGTGCAGTCGGACGGCGGCGGCCCGGTGGGCCGGGGTGCTGCCCAGGACGTAGCGGCCACGGCCGGCGCGGACCACCAGCCCGGACCGGACCGCGGTGTGCAGGCGGCGCCGGGAGGTCAGGGTGACCAGCTCGGCCGTGGAAGCGACGCCGCCGAGCCGTCGCAGCGCCTCCTCCACCCCCACGCGTCGAGTCTGGTGCAGCCCAGGGGGTGGGTGCGGGCGTTGTGCACAGGTCCTCCCGACAGGACGAACGGCGCGGCACGCCGACGACGTACGGCGGGTCGCGGCGTACCTCCTGTCGGGCAGGCCCCGGCGGGGCCGCCACCAACGCGAGCCGTCAGGCCACGGCGCGCTCGAGGGCGGTCAGCTCGTCGTCGAGCATGCCGAGCATCACCTGCAGGCGGGGCACGGTGCGCCGGCAGCCGGTGAGCCCGAAGCACATCGAGCCCGCGTAGGAGGTGCAGGTGATGTTGAGGGCGGTGCCGTGGATGGGGATCGAGGCCGGGTAGGTGCCGAGCAGCCGGGCGCCATTGAAGTACTTCGGCGCGGTCGGGCCGGGCACGTTGCTGATGATGACGTTGTACGCCGGTCCGGTGAGGCCGCTCATCCCCAGCACCACCGGCAGGAGCGCCGGCACCTGGCCGAGCCCGCTCATCGCCACCACCTGCAGCGGGGTCATCTGGGCCAGGGCGGCCTTGCCGGACGCCATCGACTCGTGCACCGCGCGGAGCCGGCTGGCCGGGTCGCCGACCTCGGTGGCGAGCCGGACCATCACCGCGCCGACGGCGTTGCCCCCGCGGGCCGAGGGGAGGTGCGACTCCTTCGCCTTGAGGCCCACCGGGACCATCGCGACGAGGCTCTGCCGCGGCAGGTCGTCGTGCTGCAGGAGGTAGCGGCGCAGCATCCCTGCGCACATCGCCACCACCACGTCGTTGACCGTGGTGCCGCTGGCCCGGCCGACCGCGTGCAGCCGCTCCAGCGGCCAGTCCTGCGCGGCGAACCGGCGGGCCCCGGTGATCTGCTGGTTGAGCATCGTGCGCGGAGCGTGCAGCGAGAGGGTCGAGGTCTCGTGGCGCACCGAGCGGGAGAGGGTGCGGACGAGCGCCGAGGGCAGTCCGGCCGCCTCGGCCGCCATCCCGAGGGCGGTGCGCAGGGCCGCCACGGGCACGTACGACGGCCCCTCGCGGTCGTCCGCGGGTGCACCGCCGCGGGGGGCCGCGGGGTCGGCGGGGTCCGGGAGGTCGGCGTGCCGGGCCCAGGGGGGCAGGGTGCCGCGGTCGTCGGGGTCGTCGCTGAGCACCCGGTTGGTCAGCCGCATGGCGGAGACGCCGTCCATCAGCGCGTGGTGGACCTTGTGGTAGATCGCCACCCGGCCGTCGCGGAGCCCCTCGATCACGTGGGACTCCCACAACGGGCGCTCCCACGGCAGCCGCGTGGAGTGCAGGCGGCTGACCAGCTCGAGCAGCTCGCGGGTCCGGCCCGGCCGGGGCAGCGCGTTGTGCCGGACGTGGTGCTCGATGTCGAAGTGTCGGTCGGTCTCCCAGACGAGCTGGCCCGCGGTGCGCAGCGACCGCTGCGGGTGGCGCAGGTAGAGCGGCGACATCTCCGGCACGGTGCGCAGCTGCTCGACGAGGTGGCGCACGTAGCCGCGGCCGGCGTCGTCGGGCCGGGCGAAGAGGTGGAGCCCGCCGACGTGCATGGGCATCTGCCGGCTCTCGACCATGAGGAACCCGAGGGCGGTCGGGTCGACGGGGGAGACCATCGCCCGAGCATGGCACAGCGGAGGGCCCCGCAGGAGGGGTCTGCGGGAGCCGTCCGCCAGGCGGGGCCGGCCGTCAGGCCAGCGAGCTGCGCAGCTCGGTGACGACCGAGTCGACGACGGCCACGAGGTCGCCGCCCGACTCGTGGGCGACCGCGCGCTGCCGCTGGTAGGAGGCCCCGCGGGTGGGGATGTCGGCGACCCGGCGCAGCTCGTCGGCGCAACCGAGGCGGCGGGCGACCGGCTCGAGCCGCTCGAGCAGGTCGGCGAGGTCGTCGGTGACGAGGCGCTCGCGGGAGTCGCCGTCGAGGATGATGATCGCGTCGAGCCCGTAGCGGGCGGCCCGCCACTTGTTCTCCTGCACGTGCCACGGCGGCATGGTGCTGATCGACTCGCCGGCGGCGACCCGGGCATCGAGGTCGACGACGAGGCAGTGCACGAGCGCCGTGAGGGCGCCGAGCTCGTCGAGGGTGGAGACGCCGTCGCAGACCCGCGTCTCGAGCGTGCCGAGCCTCGGCGCGGGGCGGATGTCCCAGCGGACCTCGTCGAGCTCGTCGATGACGCCGGTGACGAGCTGGTCGTGGGCGAAGGCCTCGAACTCCGACCAGCGCTGGAACTGGAAGGGCAGCCCGGCGGTGGGCAGCTGCTGGAACATCAGCGCCCGGTTGGAGGCGTAACCGGTGTCCTGGCCGGCCCAGACCGGCGAGGAGGCCGACAGGGCGAGCAGGTGGGGGTAGGAGTTGAGCAGCCCGGTGAGGACGGGCATCACCCGCTCCCGCTCCGGCAGCCCGACGTGCACGTGGACGCCCCAGATCAGCATCTGCCGGCCCCACCACTGGGTCCGGTTGATCAGCTCCTCGTAGCGGTGGCCCTCGGTGATCTGCTGCGCCGACCAGCTGGCGAAGGGGTGGGCCCCGGCGCCGAAGAGGTCGACCCCCAGCTCGTCGCCGGCGCGGGCGACCACGTCGACGGTGCCGCGCAGCTGGTCCATCGCCTCGTCGACCGTGTGGCAGATCCCCGTCACCGCCTCGACCGTGTTGCGGAGCAGCTCCTGGTGGAGGCGCTCGGGGTGGTCGAGACGGGGGCCGGCGAGGGCGAAGAGGTCGGCGGCCGCGTTGGCGAGGTCCCGGGACTCCCGGTCCACCAGCGCGAGCTCCCACTCCACCCCGAGCGTGGGCTCCGGGGAGCCGTGGAAGTCGATGCGCACACCGCCAGAGTAGGCGGGGCGTCCCCGGACGGGCCACGACGCGCGTGGCACCATGGCCGCCGTGCCGGACCAGAGTGCTGAGGTGGACGTCAAGGAGCTCAACCTGACGCTGGACCTGTGCCTGCGGATCGGCGAGATGCTGCTCGCCAACGGCGCGGGAGCGGCCGACGTGACCGCCACGATGGGCGCCGTCGCCCACCACCTGGGGCTGCGCAACACCGACATCGACGTGACCTTCACGCAGGTCTCGATGGGCTACCAGTACGACGCCGCGATGCCGACGCTGCTGATGATCCGCCAGATCAAGCAGCGCGACATCGACTACGAGGACCTCACCCAGGTCGACCACCTCGTGCGGGACCTGCTGCGCGGCGAGCTCGACCTCTACCTGGCCCGCAACCGGATGGCGACGATCGTCTCGGTCGGCCACCACCGCAAGCGGTGGGCGGTGACGGCCGGGACGGGGGTGATGTGCGCCGCGGTCGCGCTCTTCCTGGGCGGCGGGCCGCTGGTGGTCGCGATCGCCTTCGTGGCCGCCGCGACGATCGACCGGGTCCAGCTCTTCCTGGCCCGCTGGCGGCTGCCCACCTTCTACCTCCAGGTGGCCGGCGGGACGGTGGCCACCCTCTTCGCGGTCGGGGCGGCCGCCACCGGGATGGACGTCGACCCGTCGCTGGTGGTGACGGCCAACATCATCATGCTGCTGGCCGGGATCGGCTTCATGGGCGCCCTCCAGGACGCCCTGTCGGGCTTCTACGTGACCGCCGGCGCGCGGATCATCGAGGCGTTGCTGGCCACCGCGGGGATCATCGCCGGGGTGAGCGGGGGCCTGACGGTCGGCGGGATGCTGGGGGTCGACGTGGGCCAGCTCGAGCCCGGCGCCTCGGGCTGGCAGGACATCGGGGTCCTCTCCTTCGGGGCGGCGCTGTGCGCGGCGGCCTTCGCCTACTCGGCGTACTCGCCGAAGCGGATCCTGCTGCCCATCGCCGTCGTGGCCGGGACGGCGGCGGCGATCTTCCGGATCGTCGACGAGACGGACGCCGGGCGCCCGTGGGCCGCGGCGACCGCGGCGTTCTTCATCGGGCTGGTCAGCTACGCCGTCTCGGGGCGGGTCAAGGTGCCGCCGCTGGTGGTGGTGGTCTCCGCGATCGTCCCGCTGCTGCCGGGGCTGTCGATCTACCGGGGCCTGTCGCTGCTCGGGGAGGGCGGCGCCGCGGTCTCCCAGGGGCTGCTGGCGATGGTGACCGCCGCGTCGGTGGCGATCGCCTTGGCCTCCGGGGTGATCCTCGGCGAGTACGTCGCCCAGCCGGTCAAGCGGGAGGCCAGGCGGCTCGAGCAGCGGCTCGCCGGCCCCCGGCTGGTGGGTGTGTTCAGGGCGCGCCAGAAGCGGTGAGCGCCGCCAGCGCGTCGAGCCAGCGGCGGTGCGCCCCGTCGTACGGCGGGTGCCCGCCGCGCACGGCCGCCAGCACCGCCGCGCAGCCCGCCCGCGCCGCCTCGACCACCTCGTCGGGGTAGCCGAGGGCGACGCGGTGCTCGTCGAACTCGTCCTCGTCGTCGACCAGCACCCGCCCGTCGTCCCCGGCGAGCACGTCGAGGTCGAGGTCGACCGCGCGCAGCGTCCCGCCGTCCCAGGTCGCCGGCGTGGTGACGTCGACGTAGAGCGCGACGGGCACGCCGCCCAGCGGCGGCAGGGAGCCCGCGCCGGGGCCGTGGAAGGTCGCCAGCGACCAGGCCGTCGGGTCGCCGTCGGCGGGGCGGGGGACCAGGACGACCTGCTCGTTGGGCCCGACGAAGGTGTGGCCCGGCCGGGTGAAGCGGGTGCCGCGGGGGACGCCCACCCAGTCGCCGTGCTCGTCGCAACCGAGCCAGAGCGCCTCGTAGGTCCAGTGCGGCCGGTCGCCCCACTTGGTCATGGCGCAGCGCACCGGCGAGCCGGCCGGGCGCGCGGGCCGCGGCGCGGCCACGGCTCAGACCACCTTGGTGCGCGCGGGCAGCGCCCGCCGGGCGACCCGGGCGACGAGGTCCTGGTAGCGGGCGCCCGTGGTCTTGGCCAGGTGGTGCAGCGCGTGCGCGTCGGCCCCCACCAGCACCCGGGCCTTGTGCGCCAGCATCCCCCTGACGATGATCCGGGCGGCCTCGGCGGGCTCCATCTTGGCCAGCCTCTGGTCGAAGAAGTCGGCGGTGCGCTGCTTGTCGTCCGGGTCGGCGACCCGGGCGTTGCGGGCGATCGCCGTCTTGATCCCGCCCGGGTGGACGACGGTCACCTGGACGGGGTGGCGGGCGACGATCATCTCCTCGCGCAGCGCCTCGGACATGCCGCGGACGGCGTACTTGGCGGCGCAGTACATGCTCTGCCCCGGCATCGAGACCAGCCCGAAGAGGCTGGAGAGGTTGACCACGTGGCCGTCGCCGGAGGCGATCAGGTGGGGCAGGAAGGCCTTGGTGCCGTGCACGACGCCCCAGAAGTTGATCCCCATGATCCACTCCATGTCGCCCGGGTCGAGGTCGGCGAAGTCGCCGGCCAGCGCCACCCCGGCGTTGTTGACCAGCGCGTTGACCCGGCCGAAGTGCTCCGCGACCGCGTCGGCGTACGCCGTCCAGGCGGCGCGGTCGGCCACGTCGAGGCGGTCGGTGCGGACCTCGCGCGCCCCCGCCTCCTGCGCCAGCCGCCCGGTCTCGGCGAGCCCCGCCTCGTCGACGTCGGAGAGCGCCAGGCACGCCCCGCGCCCCGCCGCCTCCACGGCGAGCGCCCGGCCGATGCCCGAGGCGGCGCCGGTGATCACCACGACCTTGCCGTCCAGAGTCCTCATGCGGCGACACTAGCGCTGCGACCCCTCGCCCGGACGGCACCGGCGTGCCACGATGGGGAGCATGGACGAGGTGGTCGAGCTCTCCGTCGACGAGTGCCGCGAGCTGCTCCGCGGGGACGTGGTCGGTCGGGTCGCCTTCACCACCCCGCGCGGACCGCGGATCGTGCCGGTCAACTACGTCGTCCGCGAGGGCGTGCTGGAGGTCCGCACCACCTCCTACTCCGAGCTGGCCACCTACGCCCCGGGCGCCTCGGTCGCCTTCGAGGTCGACCACCTTGACCGGGAGCGCATGCGTGGCTGGAGCGTGATCGTGCTCGGCCGCTGCGAGCGGGTGCTCGACCAGTCGGCGGCGGTCTTCGAGCAGCCCGGCGACGGCCCCCGGCCGTGGGCCGGCGGGCACCGGTCGATGCTGCTGCGCATCCACGCCGAGGAGGTCACCGGGCGCCGGGTCGGCAGCGAGCACTGGCCGCACCCGGTCGTGCCCGGCCCGCACGAGGGCTGAGCGGCTCCGCGGACCACCGCCCGGGCACAATGGGGGCACCATGTCCTCACCCGCGCCCGACGCCGCCGCCGAGCCGGTGATCACCTACCCGGCCGAGCTGCCGGTCTCGCAGCGTCGCGACGACATCGCCGAGGCGATCCGCGACCACCAGGTCGTCATCGTCGCGGGCGAGACCGGGTCGGGGAAGACGACGCAGCTGCCCAAGATCTGCCTCGAGCTGGGCCGCGGGCGCCGCACCGAGGACGCCGACGGGCGCCCCACCGGCGGTCTGATCGGGCACACCCAGCCCCGGCGGATCGCTGCCCGCTCGGTCGCGGAGCGGATCGCGGAGGAGCTCGGCACCGAGCTGGGCGACCTCGTCGGCTACCAGGTGCGGTTCACCGACCGCACCTCGCGCTCGTCGCGGGTCAAGCTGATGACCGACGGCATCCTGCTCGCCGAGCTGCAGCGCGACCGGATGCTGCGCCGCTACGACACGATCATCATCGACGAGGCCCACGAGCGCAGCCTCAACATCGACTTCCTGCTCGGCTACCTCAAGCGGCTGCTGCCGCGCCGTCCCGACCTCAAGCTGGTCGTCACCTCCGCGACCATCGACGTCGACCGCTTCGCCCGGCACTTCGCCGACCGCCACGGGCGGCCCGCGCCGGTCGTCGAGGTCTCGGGCCGCACCTTCCCGGTGGAGGTCCGCTACCGGCCGCTGCTCGAGCTGCCCGAGGAGGACGAGGAGGGCGAGGCCGTCCAGCGCGACCAGACCGAGGCCATCCTCGACGCCGTGCGCGAGCTCTCCCGCGAGGGGCCCGGCGACGTGCTGGTCTTCCTGCCCGGAGAGCGGGAGATCCGCGACACCGCCGAGGCGCTGGGGGCGCTCGGCTCCGACCGGCTCGAGGTGGTCCCGCTCTACTCGCGGCTCTCGGCGGCCGAGCAGCACCGGGTCTTCTCCAGCCACCCGGCGACGGTGCGCCGCGTCGTCCTCGCGACCAACGTCGCGGAGACCTCGCTGACCGTGCCTGGGATCCGGTACGTCGTCGACACCGGCGTCGCTCGGATCTCGCGCTACTCCGCGCGGACCAAGGTGCAGCGGCTGCCGATCGAGCCCATCAGCCAGGCCTCGGCCAACCAGCGCTCCGGCCGCTGCGGCCGCGTCGCCGAGGGCATCGCGATCCGGCTCTACTCCGAGGAGGACTTCGAGTCCCGCCCCGAGTTCACCGACGCCGAGATCCTGCGCACCAACCTCGCCTCGGTCATCCTGCAGATGACCTCCTTGGGGCTCGGCGACCTCGCCCGCTTCCCCTTCGTCGACCCGCCCGACCAGCGCAACGTCGCCGCCGGCGTCCAGCTGCTTGAGGAGCTCGGCGCGCTCGCCACCGGCCCCGGACGCCCTGCTCCGCGGGTCGAGGAGCGAGCGAAGCGAGCGTCTCGAGACCGAGGCCCCAGGCTCACCAGGCTGGGCCAGCGGCTGGCCCGGCTGCCGATCGACCCGCGGCTGGGCCGGATGGTGCTGGAGGCCGAGCGGCTCGGCTGCGTGCGCGAGGTGATCGTGATCGCCGCGGCACTCTCGCTGCAGGACCCCCGCGAGCGCCCCGCCGAGAAGCAGGCGCAGGCCGACCAGCTGCACGCCCGGTTCAAGGACAAGTCGTCCGACTTCCTCACCTGGCTCAACCTGTGGCGCCACCTCAAGGAGCAGCAGCGCGAGCTCTCCTCCAGCGCCTTCCGCCGGATGTGCAAGCGGGAGTTCCTCAACTACCTGCGGGTGCGGGAGTGGCAGGACTTCGAGTCCCAGCTGCGCCAGGTCTGCAAGGAGATGAAGATCGAGGTCGGCCGCCCCGCCGACGTGCCCGACGCCGACGGCATCCACCAGGCGCTCCTCTCCGGGCTGCTCTCGCACATCGGGGCGCTGGAGGAGCGCGACCCCTCGACAGGGTCAGGGCAGCGGAAGGCCGCAGGCTCCGGCCGCCGCCCGATGCGCGAGTACGCCGGCGCCCGCGGCGCCCGCTTCGCGATCTTCCCCGGGTCGGTGCTCAAGGGGAGCAACCCGGCGTTCCTCATGGCCGGCGAGCTCGTCGAGACGGGCCGGCTCTGGGCCCGGCAGAACGCCGCGATCAAGCCCGAGTGGGCCGAGCGGCTCGGCGCCCACCTGGTGAAGCGGACCTACAGCGAGCCGCACTGGTCCAAGAAGCGGGCCGCCGTCACGGCCCTCGAGAAGGTGACGCTCTACGGCGTCCCGCTGGTCGCCGACCGGCCCGTCAACTACGGCCGGATCGACCCCGTGGTCTCCCGGGAGCTCTTCATCCGGCACGCGCTGGTCCAGGGGGAGTGGGCCGAGCTGGCGTCGGGGCGGCACCGCTTCTACACCCAGAACATGGCCCGGCTCGCCGAGGCCGAGGAGCTCGAGCACCGCGCCCGGCGCCGCGACATCGTGGTCGACGAGGAGACCCTCGTCGACTTCTACGACGCCCGCGTCCCCGCCGAGGTGGTCAGCGGCGCCCACTTCCTCAGCTGGTGGAAGCAGGAGCGGCGGCAGCGCCCCGACCTGCTCACCTTCGACCTCGACATGCTCACCCACGACACCGCCGAGGAGGTCGCGGCCGCCGACTTCCCGACCGAGTGGCACGGCGACCACCTGACCTTCCCGATCAGCTACCACTTCGAGCCGGGGGCCGCCGACGACGGCCTCACGATCGACGTCCCGGTCGCGACCCTCAACCGGGTCGAGGCCGACGACTTCTCCTGGCTCGTGCCCGGCCTGCGCGAGGAGCTCGTCACCCACCTGCTGCGCAGCCTCCCCAAGAACCTGCGGGTCTCCTTCGTGCCCGCGCCCAACACCGCCAAGGCGTTCCTCGCCGCGGTGCCGCCGGGGGAGGAACCGCTGCTCGACGCGCTCGAGCGGCACCTGCGGGCGACCACCGGGGTGCACGTGCCCCGCGAGGCGTGGGACTGGGCCAAGGTGCCCGAGCACCTGCGTCCCACCTTCCGGGTGGTCGCCGAGGACGGCGCCGAGGCCGGCCGCGGCAAGGACCTCGAGGCGCTGAAGAAGCCGCTGCGACCCGCCTTCGCCGCCGCCGTCGCGGAGGTGGCACAGGACACCGGGATGACCGCCACCGGCCAGACCGCCTGGACGTTCGGCACCCTCGAGGAGTCCTTCACCCAGCGTCGCGCCGGCCACGAGGTGCGCGGCTTCCCCGCCCTCGACGACGAGGGCGGGACCGTCGGGCTCGGGGTCCACGGCTCCGCCGACGAGGCCGCGGCGCGGCACCGGCTCGGCGTACGGCGCCTCCTGCTGCTGGCGCTGCCCGGCACCGCCCGCCTCCTCGACGGCCTGTCGAACGCCGAGAAGCTCGGCCTGGCGGCGTCGCCGTACCCCTCGGTGGGCGAGCTGCTGGAGGACCTGCGCGCCGCCGTCCTGGTCGACGTCGTCGACGCCCACCCGCCCGTGCGGGACGCGGCCGCGTTCGACGCCCTGGTGGCCGTCGCCGGGCGCGACCTGGAGCAGGCGCTCGCGGCCGGGGTCCACGACGTCGTCCGCGTGCTCGCGGCGTGGCGGGCGGCGGACAAGGCGCTGTCGGGCCGCGCCGACCTGCACACCCTGCCGGCCCTCACCGAGATGCGCGCCCAGCTCGGGCGGCTCGTGCACCGCGGCTTCCTCGGCGAGGCCGGGATGCGGCAGGTGCGCCACTACCCGCGCTACCTCGCGGCGCTCGAGCAGCGGCGGGACAAGCTGGCCGGTCAGCTCGCGCGCGACCGCCAGCTGATGGAGCAGGTGGCCGACCTGCAGGCCGCCCACCTCCACCAGCTCGAGGCCCTGCCCCCCGGCCGCCCGCCCGGAGAGGCGCTGCGCGAGGTGCGGTGGATGCTCGAGGAGTACCGGGTCTCGCTCTGGGCCCAGCAGCTCGGGACCGCCCGCCCCGTCTCCGACCAGCGCATCCGCAAGGCACTGGCCGCCACCTGACGGCCCGTCCCACGCGTCCCACGAATCCCCGCTCAGCCGGGGATCGCTGAGGTTCGTGCCCCTTGCAAGCCGCGCCAACCACCAGTTTCCCCGCCTGAGCGGGGATCCCTGCACCCCGGTCGTACGCTGGCGGGCATGGCCGAGCGACCCCACCACCGCCCGATGATGCCGGGCGACCAGCTCTTCGCCGGGCTCGAGGCGGGGGCCGACCCGCTGCTCCTGCAGGAGGCGGCCGACCGGGCGGCGGCGCTGCTGGTGCGCGGGGCCCGCGCCTCGGACGACGCGTCGGTGGCGGAGCGGGTCGTGCGCCTGGCCGACACCGAGGGGCTCGAGGTCCTCGCCGAGCTCTGGGCGGGCTCGCCGGCCGACTCGCTGGCCGGTGCGCTGTGGCGGCTCTACCTGCTCCGCTCGTGGGTGTACCGGACGCCGCAGCAGGTCGCCGCGGAGTTCGAGGCCGGCCGGGCGGCCGCGCCGTTCGCCCGGGTCGTCGCGGGTGTCGCCGACCCGCCGGGGGTCGAGCAGCTCCGGGGGATGGTCGACGACGTGCTCCGCGGGATCTCGCGCGGCGACTTCGCCGACGTGCTGCACCGGGCGGCGGCGTTCGCCCACGTCGTCGCGGTCGGCCGCGCCACCCTGGCCGAGCGGGACAGCCCGCACGACGACGCGACCAGGATGCTGACGCTGGCCGAGCAGCTCGAGGCCGCCGCCCACCTGGAGATGCGCGGCGAGCTCGCCTGACGGGCTGGGGAGATCCCGCGTCGAGGAGTCGGTGCGCCACTACACTGGGCGACGGTGGTGCGCCGGGCTGCGGCAGCCCCGGGTCCCGAAATAAGCCGCCACGAGCGGCCACGCGCCGTGAGGCGCTCCCGGTCCGGCGCACCCCCTCGCAGGTCGGCCTAGCATGGCCGCCATGGGTCTCCTCCGTCGCACGCTCGACGTCCTCGTCCAGAAGAACGCCGTACGGCGGTCCCGGCCGACCGGCACCGCGCCGGGGTGGCCGACGGGGTCTCCCGCAGGGTCGTCGTCGAGCGCCCGGACGGGGACGCCGGCACCCCGCGGCCCGGTGGTCACCTACGGGCCCGAGGTCGACGGCGAGCCCGACCCCGGCGAGGTCGTGTGGGGGTGGGTGCCCTACGAGGACGATCCGCGCCAGGGCAAGGACCGGCCGGTGCTGCTGCTGGCCCACCACGACGGGGAGTGGCTCGGGCTCATGCTGAGCAGCCAGGACCACGACCGCGACGCCGAGGACGAGGCGCGGTGGGGCCGGCACTGGATGGACGTCGGCACCGGCGGCTGGGACCGTCAGGGCCGCCCGAGCGAGGTGCGGCTCGACCGGCTGATCAGGCTCGACGACGCCTCGATCCGCCGCGAGGGTGCGGCGCTGGACCCGAAGGTCTTCGAGATGGTCGTCTCGGAGGCGCGGCGCATCCACGACCTCGGCTGAGCCGGGCTGGTCGCGGTCGCTAGGGTGGCGGGCGCGCCGCAGGCGCGGGCGGCCGCCGCGGCCGCCCTGGTCGCGCACCCGAGGAGTCCCGCCGATGTCGTCCCGTCGTCCCGCCCTGGTGGGCGCCCTGCTCAGCCTCGCCCTGGTCGCGGCGGGGTGCACGGGCGACGACCCCGGCCCCGGCGCCCGTCCCGACGGGTCGAGCACCCCGGCCACCCCGCAGGCGACGGCCGAGCCGACCCCGCTGACGCTAGGCGTCTACGGCAGCAAGCAGGAGCTGGCCGCCTGGGCCGACGTGGTGGAGCAGTTCAACGTCACCTACGACAGCGGCGAGGTGACGCTGGTGGAGTGGCCCGACCACGACTCGGCCGTGGAGGCGATGGCCGGAGGGGAGACGCCCGACGTCTTCATGGCCGTCCGGCAGGACCTCGACCAGCTCCTCGGCGAGGAGCTGGTCCGCCCCGTGAGCGAGCTGCTCGACGAGCGCGGCGTCGACTTCGGCGACGACTTCTCCCGCGACGCGGTGGAGTCCTTCAGCCTCGAGGGCGAGCTGCAGTGCATGGCCTACTCGGTCTCCCCGATGGTGATGTTCCTCAACACCGACCTCGTCGACTTCGACAAGATGGAACGCCGCGGCCTCGACGTCTCCTCGCGCTGGGACCGCTGGTCGCTGGCCGAGTTCGAGGCGGCCGCCGACTTCGCGGCGCGCCCCGCCCGGGGCACCAGCGGCGTCCACATCGACCCGACGGTCCGCGGCCTGGCGCCCTTCGTCCAGTCCGGCGGCGGCGCGGTCTTCGACGACGACGAAGCGCCCACCTCGCTGTCCTTCTCCTCCGACGAGAGTCGCGCGGCGCTCGAGGAGACCCTCGCGGTGCTGCGGGACCCGAGCCTCACGCTGACCGAGGAGCAGCTGGAGCGTCGTACGCCGCTGCAGTGGTTCCGCCGCGGCAAGCTCGGGATGATCGCCGGCCACCGCGACCTCGTGCCCGAGCTGCGGCAGGTCGAGGGGCTCAACTTCAACGTGATGTCGATGCCGACGCTGGAGGCTGCGAGCACCGTGGGCGAGGTCACCGGTCTCTGCCTGTCGTCGCGGACGAAGGACGCCGCAGCGGCCGCCGACCTGATCGCCTACGCGGTCGGCGAGGACGCCACCGCCCGGGTGGCCCAGGAGGGCGCGATGGTGCCGGCCAACCTGGCCGTCGCCGCCTCCGACGTCTTCCTCCAGCCGGGCCGCCAGCCGGGCCGCAGCCGGGTCTTCAACACCGCCGTCCGGGGCATGGCGATCGCGCCGCTGCTGGAGTCGTGGGACGACCTCGAGCGGGCCGTCGCGCCGTTCCTGCTCCAGCTGCTCACCGAGCCCGGCGACCTCGACCTGGACGCCGTGACCGAGGCGGCCGACGAGGCCTCCCGCGAGGTGCTCGACCCCGAGGAGGTCGAGTCGGAGCCGGCCGAGGAGACCCCCGCGCCCGAGGGCGGGGAGTAGCGGCTCAGCCGGCCGTCGGCCCGGCGTCGGCTTCGGCGTCGGGCTCGGGGTCGGGTTCCACGTCGCCGGCCAGCACGGCCCGGACGAGCGCGTCGAGGACCAGGTCGACCTGCCAGGGCCTCACCGAGAGGTCGGCCAGCTGGGCGGCGAGCTCCGCGGCCAGGGCCTCGGGCTCCCGGGTGGTGGGCGGGGCCCACATCACCCGGCGGACGGGGTCGGGGCTGACCAGGTTCTCCACGGGGAGGCCGTGCTCCTCGGCGAGGGCCTTGGTCGCCTCGCGGGCGGCCTTGAACCGGCGGTCGGCGGCGGGATCGCGCTCGGCCCAGGCGCGCGGGGGCGGCGGGCCGTCGGGGCGCGGGGAGCGCTGCGGCAGGTCGGACTCGGGCATCTCCCGGGCGCGCTCCAGCGCCGCGACCCAGCGGTTGGCGTAGCGCTCGGCGCCCCGCCCGTGGAACCCGGGCGTGCGCAGCAGCGCGCGGCGGTCGGTGGGCATCGCGGTGGCGGCGGCCACCAGCGCGGAGTCGGGGACCACCCGGCCGGGGGTCACGTCGCGCTGCTGGGCGATCTCGTCGCGCGCCTCCCACAGCTCGCGAACGGCGCCCATGGCGCGGCGGCCGCGCAGCTTGTTGAGCCCCGACGTACGCCGCCACGGCTCGGCGCGGACCGTCGGGCGGAAGCCGGTCAGGTGGGCGAACTCCTGCTCCGCCCACCCGTCCTTGCCCTGCGCGACGAGCTCGGCGGCCATGTGGTCGCGGAGCTCGACGAGCACCTCGACGTCGAGCGCGGCGTACTCGAGCCAGGGGCGCGGCAGCGGGCGGGTCGACCAGTCGGCCGAGGAGTGCTCCTTGCGCATCCGCAGCCCGAGGATCTGCTCGACCAGGGTGGCGAGGCCGACCCGGGGGTAGCCGAGGAGGCGGCCGGCGAGCTCGGTGTCGAAGAGCCGCCGCGGCTCCAGCCCGAGCTCGCGCAGGCAGGGGATGTCCTGGGTGGCGGCGTGGAGGATCCACTCCTCGTCGCCGAGCGCGTCGGCGAGCTGGGGGAGCCGGGAGCCGAAGGGAATGGGGTCGACCAGCCAGGTGCCGGAGTCCCCACGGCGCAGCTGGATCAGGTAGGCGCGGCTGGAGTAGCGGTAGCCGGACGCGCGCTCGGCGTCCAGGGCCACCGGCCCGGTCGCGGCGGCGAGCGCCGCGCAGGCGCGCTCCAGCGCCTCGGGGGTGTCCACCACGTCGGGGACGCCGTCGCGCAGGGTCAGGAGGGGAGCCGGCTCCGTCTCGGGTGCGTCGTCGGCCGGGGCCTCGCCCGGGACCTCTCCCTGGGTCTCGGGGGTCGGCGCGTCGTCCTCCGCGGACCTCTTCGTCCGCTCGCCGGCCATCAGGCGCCGGGCCCCCGCTGGCCGCGCCGGCTCGGCATCGCGGTCACGCCCTCGGGGACGGGGGGCAGCCCGGCGGCGGTGCACAGCAGCTCGCCCCAGGCCTCGACGTGCGGGGCCAGGTCGAGGTGGCCGTCCTCGTCCTCTGCGGGGGTCCAGGAGGCGCGCACCTCGAGCTGGGCGGTGCCCTCCTCGTGGGACATCCCGCCGAAGCTCTCGGAGGCGACGCGGGTGACCGTGCCGGACTCCGCGCCCCAGCGGGCGCCGTGTGCGGAGAGCGCCTCGACCAGCCAGCTCCAGCCGACGGCGCCGAGCATCGGGTCGGTGACCAGCTCGGGGTCGATGTCGGCCCGGGCGTAGGCGACGCAGCGGAAGGTGCCGTTCCACGCGTCGTTGCCGTCGGGGTCGTGCAGCAGGATGAGGCGGCCGGTGGCGACCTCCTCGTCGGCGACCGTGACGTCGGCGCTGAGGGCCGAGGACCACGGCGCGATACGCTGGGGCGCGGGCATCTCCTCGCAGGAGACCTCGGGGCGCAGCGCGGCCCCGCGCAGCTGGGCGACGGCGGCCCGGAACGACGCCGGGACCTCCGCCGGAGCCGCGCCGGAGCGGGGCTCGGAGTGGACGACCATGACCGCCAACCTACGTCGGGGGCGCATGCTGCGATGTGCCAACACGCCGCCTGACCTGCGATGATCGCGGGCGTGACCACCACCCCTGCACTCCGCGACAGCGCGTTCCTCAAGGCCGTCCGGGGCGAGCCCGTGCCGCACACCCCGGTGTGGTTCATGCGGCAGGCGGGCCGCTCCCTGCCCGAGTACCTGCGGGTGCGCGAGGGGATCGGGATGCTGGAGTCCTGCATGGACCCCGACTTGGTCGTGGAGATCACCATGCAGCCCGTGCGCCGGTACGGCGTCGACGCCGCGATCTTCTTCTCCGACATCGTGCTGCCGCTCAAGGCGGTCGGCGTCGACCTCGACATCAAGCCGGGCATCGGTCCCGTCGTCGCGGAGCCGGTGCGCACGCTCGCCGACGTCGAGGCGATCCCCGACCTCACCCCCGAGCACGTCCCCTTCATCACCCAGGCGGTGCAGGGACTGGTCGGCGAGCTGGGCGGCACCCCGCTGATCGGCTTCGCCGGGGCCCCGTTCACCGTGGCCTCCTACCTCGTCGAGGGCGGCCCGTCCAAGGAGCACGCGAAGACCAAGGCGATGATGTTCGGGGCGCCGGAGGTCTGGGACGCGCTGATGCGCAAGATCGCCCGGATGGCCGCGGAGTACCTCCGCGTCCAGGTGGCCGCCGGCGCCTCCGCCGTCCAGCTCTTCGACTCGTGGGCCGGGGCACTGACCCCGCGCGACTACCGCGAGCACGTCATGCCGCACTCCACCCGGGTCCTGGCCGAGGCCGGCGAGCTGGGGGTGCCCCGGATCCACTTCGGGGTCGGCACCACCAACCTCCTGCCGCTGATGGGCGAGGCGGGCGCCGACGTGGTGGGCATCGACTGGCGGACCCCGCTGGAGCGCGGGATCGAGCTGGTCGGCGACCGCGCGGTCCAGGGCAACCTCGACCCGACCCTGGTCTTCGCGCCCACCGAGGTGATGACCGCCCGGGCGGCCGAGGTGATCGAGGCCGGTCGCGCGGCGCGCGGCCACGTCTTCAACCTCGGCCACGGGGTGATCCCCTCCACCGACCCCGACCAGCTCGCCCGGCTGACGGAGTTCGTGCAGTCCTACCCGGTCGAGGGCTAGCTGTTCTAGCCAGCTAGGCGGGGCCGCCTCCGGGGGTCGCCCGGCGGCGTCGCGGAAGGCGTCGTACCGCCCACCAGGCGGGCACGCCCAGCAGCCCCAGCGCCACCAGCCACGGGAGCAGCAGCCCGGCGCCGGTGGCGAGCACGGCGGCCGCCCCGGTCAGGCCCCGCCAGCCGGCGGCCAGCCCGTGCAGGAACCCCTCGTCGTCGTCCTCGACGAGCGGCTCCCGCTCGGGGTCCTGCCGGGAGACGTGGACGGTCACGGTGGCCATCGACGTCTGGTCGGCCAGCCACGCCTGCTGCTGCTTGAGCGAGTCGAGCTCGGCCTGCCGCCGGGTCAGCTCGGCCTCGACGCTGACGACGTCGGCGAGCCGCTCGGCGCGGTCCAGGAGCAGCTCGACCCGGCGCAGGCTCCGCTCCTGGGCGCGGATCCGCACCTCGTTGTCGATCACCTGGGTGGTGACGTCCTCGGTGGTCCGCTCGGTGCCGAGGAGGCGGCCGGACTCCTCGATCCGTCCGATCGCGTCGTCGTACCGGTCGACGGGGATCCGCAGCACCATCCGGGCCCAGGTCACCTCGCCCTCGTCGGTGGTCGCCTCCTCGTCGCTGACCTCGCCCCCGAGCGCGTCGGCGACCCGTTGCACCTCCTGGCGCACCTTCGCCACGTCGGGGGCGTCCAGCGACACCGTCGCGGTGGCGATCACGGCCCGCCGCGCGACCGCCGGGGCCACCCGGGTGCCGCCGCCCGAGGCGGACTGCCGCCCGAGGTCCGCGTCGGACGAGTCGCCAGACCCGCCCTCCGAGCCGCCCTCCGAGCCGGGCGCCGCGTCGTCCGCCGCCCCGACGTCCTCCTGGACGCGCACGTCGGAGAGCCCCGAGGGCTCGCCGCCCGCGGAGTCCCCCGACCCTCCCGCTTCGCAGCCCGCCAGCAGCAGGCCCGCCGTCACCAGGGCGACGGAGGCCGTCGCCCGCCCCGCTCGTCGTGTCCTCATGGCCGTACGACGTCGGCGCGGGCGCGGCGGTTCCGCGTCAGGCGATCCGGTCGCCGGCGTCGGGCTGCGACAGGGTCGCGGCCCGCTCGCGGAGCAGGGAGTGGAGGCGCTCCAGGTGCGGGGTGCGCCGGTCGTGGACGCGCGTGCGCAGCACGAGGTGGACGCGGACGTCGAGCCCGGCGAGCGGTCGGTGGGTGATCGCGCCGGCACGCTGCAGCGCGTCCCCGTCGACGCTGAAGCGGGGCAGGAAGGTGAGCCCGGCCCCGTCGGCGACCATCGCCTTGCCCAGCTCGGCACCGTCCGTGCTGGCGCAGGCGCGGGGCCAGCGGTCCTCGAAGGCGCGGACCGCGAGGCGGTGCATGAGGTAGCCCTCGCGCATGGCCACGAAGGGCTCGGCGCGCAGGTCCTCGACCAGGACGAGCCGGCGCTCGGCGAGCGGGTGGTCGGCGGGCATCACGACCACCACGGGCCCGGTGAGCAGGGGGGCGTCGACGAGTCCCGGCGGCGGGTCGTCCCCCTCGAGGACGTTGACGAGCCCGAGGTCGAGGCTGCCGGTGAGGAGCTGCTCGTCCAGGGCGTCCTGGCGGCCGTTGACGACCTCCACGCGGCTGTCGGGGTGCTCGGCGGCGAGCCGGCGGAGCACGGGGTTGAGCAGGGTGGAGGTGGCGGTGCTGACCGTGCCGAGCCGCAGCAGCCGGCTGCCGAGGCTCCGGTCGCCGGCCGCCTCGCGCAGCCGGACGACGGCGTCCAGGACGGCCTCGACGTGGGGGAGGAGCTCGCGACCGTCCCGGGAGACGCGGGCGCCGGAGCGGCGCCGGTCGAGCAGCGTCACCCCCAGCTCGCGCTCCAGCCGGGTGACCGACTCGCTCAGCGCGGGCTGGGAGAGGTGCAGGTGCTCGCTGGCGCGTCGCAGGGATCCGTGACGGGTGACGGCCAGGAGGCACTCGAGCTGTTCCACGCGCATGGACATAACTCTACCTAAACAGGTGACTTAATAGGTTTTCCCGTCCGCCCTGTCGGCGGAACCACGCGGCGGCGAGGGGCTCTCGGAGCCCCCGGAGGGTTAAAGTCAATTAAGCCACTAGACAAACCAGAGTCGTCCCCGTCGGAGGAAGTCATGTCCTTGAAGTTCCACTGGTTCCTGCCCACCAACGGCGGCGACGGCCGCCACGTGGTCGGCGGCGGCCACGGCGTCAACCCCGGCGCCGCCGGCCGCCTGGCCGACGTGCCCTACCTCGGCCAGGTCGCCCGCGCGGCCGAGCAGTCCGGCTTCGACGCCGCGCTCACCCCGGCCGGAGCCTGGTGCGAGGACGCATGGCTCTCCACCGCGATGCTCAGCCAGGTCTCCGACCGGCTCCGCTTCCTCGTCGCCTTCCGCCCCGGCCTCGTGGCGCCGTACCTCGCCGCCCAGATGGCCAGCACCTTCCAGAACATGACCGGCGGCCGGCTGCTGCTCAACGTCGTCACCGGTGGCGAGCCGCACGAGCAGCGGATGTTCGGCGACTTCCTCGACAAGGACGCGCGCTACGCCCGGGCCGACGAGTTCCTCACCATCGTCCGCCGGTTGTGGGAGGGCGAGACCGTCGACTTCTCCGGGGAGCACCTCTCGGTCGAGGCGGCCAAGCTCTCGCAGATCCCGGACCCGGTCCCCGAGATCTACTTCGGCGGCTCCTCGCCGGCCGCGGGCACGGTCGCAGCGCGGCACGCCGACGTCTACCTCACCTGGGGCGAGCCGCCCGCGCAGGTGAAGGAGAAGATCGAGTGGATCCGTTCGCTGGCCGACGCCGAGCAGACCCGGAACGGGCGCCCGATCCGGTTCGGGATCCGGCTGCACACGATCACCCGCGACACCGCCGAGGAGGCATGGGCGGAGGCCGACCGACTGCTCGCCGGGATCGACGAGCAGACGCTGGCCGACGTCCAGTCCGGGCTCGCCAGGAGCGAGTCCGAGGGCCAGAAGCGGATGCTCGCCCTGCACGGCGGCTCCCGCGACGACCTGGAGGTCCACCCCAACCTGTGGGCGGGCGTCGGCCTGGTCCGCGGCGGCGCGGGCACCGCGCTGGTCGGCAGCCACGAGGAGGTCGCGGACCGGATCGCCGAGTACGCCGACCTGGGCATCTCCGAGTTCGTCCTCTCCGCCTACCCGCACCTCGAGGGTGCCTACACCTTCGGCGAGGGCGTGCTGCCGATCCTCGAAGAACGCGGCCTGTGGAAGGACCCGCGACCCGCCGTCCGCGGCGGCACCGCCGTGCCCTTCGCGACCGTGGGGAGGACGGCATGACCGTCATCCCCGAGACCTCGGGCGCCGACCTGGACCCGCGCGTCCTGCGCGACGTCTTCGGCACCTTCCCCAGCGGCGTCGTCGCCGTCGCCGGCCGGGTCGGCGGACAGCTCGTCGGGATCGCGGCCAGCTCGTTCACCTCGGTGAGCATCGACCCGCCGCTCGTCTCCTTCTCGGTCGCCCGGACCAGCAACACCTGGCCGGTGCTCCGGGACGCGGGCGAGCTGGGGATCAGCGTGCTGGCCGACCACCACGACCGGCTCTGCCGCCAGCTCGCCGGGCCCGCGGACCGGCGGTTCGACGACCTGGCGCTGCGCAGCAGCGCGGGCGGGGCGCTGCTGCTCGACGAGGCGGTGGCGAGCCTCACCTGCTCGCTGCACGCCGAGGTCGAGGCGGGGGACCACGTGATCGTCCTGCTCCGCGTGCACGCCGTCTGCGCCGAGGGCGACCGAGCCCCGCTGGTCTTCCACGAGAGCGGCTTCAAGCGGCTGCACCGCGACGACCTCGACCCCGCCGCCCTCGACGGGCGGATCAACGGCGAGCCCGTCCGCAAGCCCGTCGGGGAGCCCGGGACCGAGCCCGGGACCGCGCGCGGCGCCGAGGACGCGGCATGAGGTCGGCCGTCGGCGCGGCGACCGCCAGCCCGCGCAAGGTCGCGGTCGCCTCCGCGGTCGGTGCCACCATCGAGTGGTACGACTTCTTCCTCTACGGCACCGCCGCCGCGGTCGTCTTCGACAAGCTCTACTTCAACGGCCTCGACGGCCCGGCAGCGCAGTTCGCCGCCTTCGGCACCTTCGCCGTCGGCTTCCTGGCCCGCCCGCTCGGCGGGGTGGTCTTCGGCCACTTCGGAGACCGGATCGGCCGCAAGCAGATGCTGCTGCTCACGCTGCTCATCATGGGTGTCGGCACGGTCCTCATCGGCCTGCTGCCCACCTACGACCAGATCGGGGTCTGGGCGCCCGTCCTGCTCGTCGTGCTCCGGGTGCTGCAGGGGATCGGCGTGGGCGGGGAGTACGGCGGCGCCGTGCTGATGGCGGTCGAGTACGCCCCCGCGCGGCGACGCGGCTTCTTCGGCAGCTTCGCCCACATCGGGGTGCCGGGCGGGATGTTCCTCGCCGCCCTGGCCTTCTCGATCGCGGGGCTGCTGCCCGAGGAGCAGTTCCTCGCCTGGGGCTGGCGCGCCTGCTTCGTGGCGAGCATCTTCCTGCTCGGCATCGGTGCCTGGATCCGGCTCTCGGTGATGGAGACCCCGGCCTTCGCCAAGGTGCAGGAGGCCGAGGAGGTCTCCCGGCTGCCGCTGAAGGACCTGCTGGCCAGCCAGCCGCGGCCGCTCCTGCTCGGGATGGGCACGCGTCTCGTCGAGGGCTTCACCTTCAACCTCTTCTCCGTCTACCTGCTGGCCTACGTGGTGACCAACCTCGGGCTGCCCCGCGACTGGGCGCTGCAGGGGATCGTGGTCGGGTCCTTCCTCGGCGTGGTGCTGGTGCCGCTCGCCGGGGCCTGGTCGGACCGCCTCGGCCGCAAGCCCGTCTACCGGCTCGGCGCCTGGATCGCGCTGCTCTTCGCCTTCCCGGCCGCCGCGATGGTCCAGTCGGAGAGCCGGGCGGCCATCTTCGTCACCTTCGTGGTGGGGCTGGGCGTGATCTACGGCGTGGTCTACGGGCCGCTGGCGTCGTTCTGGTCCGAGCTCTTCGAGACCCGCTACCGCTACACCGCGCTCAGCACGCTCTACCAGGTCTCCGGGATCGTGGCCTCGGGGCTGACGCCGCTGATCGCGGCCTGGCTGGTCGCCCGCGGTGACGGCACCCTGTGGTGGGTGGCCACCTACAACGTCGCCGTCGCGGCGCTCTCGCTGACCTGCGCGCGGTTCCTCCCCGAGACGCGCGGGCTCGACCTCGACACGCTCGAGGCGGTCGGGGCGCGCCCCGGCGCGGAGGCTCCGGTCCCCGGTTGGCGGGCGCCCGAGCCCCCGGTCAGGGTGTGAGCCGCGTCTGAGAGATTGGGGGCATGGAGCAGGAGTCGCCGAAGGGTCGGGTCGTGGTGGTCGGGGCCGGGATCGCCGGCCTCGCGGCCGCCCGGCTCCTGGTCGCGGCCGGCCGCGAGGTCGTCGTCCTCGAGGGCTCGCCCGAGGTGGGCGGCAAGCTGCGCCGGGCCCCGGTGGCCGGGGTGCCGGTCGACGTGGGCGCCGAGGCGATGCTCAACCGTCGGCCCGAGGGCGTGGAGCTGGCCCGCGAGGTCGGGCTGCCCGTCGAGCACCCGACCGTGGCCTCCTCCCGGATCTGGACCCGGGGCGCTCTGCGCCCGCTGCCCCGCTCCCTGATGGGCGTCCCGCTCGACCTCGACGCGCTCGCGGCCTCGGGGGTGCTCTCCGACGCCGGCCTCGCCCGGGTCCGGCAGGAGCCCTCGCTGCCGCCCACCGCCGTGGAGGGGGACGTCTCCGTGGGCGACCTGGTGGCGGCGCGGTTCGGCGACGAGGTGGTCGACCGGCTGGTCGAGCCGCTGCTGGGCGGGGTGTACGCCGGGCACGCCCGCCGACTCTCGGCGCGGGCCTCGGTGCCCCAGCTGGTGGCGTTCGCCGAGCGCGGCTCGCTGCTGGAGCAGGGCGCCGCGATCCCCACCACCTACGACCTGCCCGTCTTCGCCGGCATCCCCGGTGGCATGGGCCGGCTGCCCGCGGCCCTCGCCGAGGGGCTGGACGTGCGGACCGGCCAGACGGTCCGCGAGCTGCTCCCGACCCCGACCGGCTTCGCCCTCACCGTGGGGCCGACCACCGCCCCGCGGCTGGTGGAGGCGTCCGCGGTCCTCCTCGCCACCCCGGCCGCCCCGACCGCCCGGCTGCTCGCCGACCTCGCCCCCGGCGCCGCCGCGGAGCTCGCCGGGATCGAGCACGCCTCGATGGCCGTGGTGACCTTCGCCTTCCGCGCCGCGGACGTGGCCGTGCTGGAGGCGTCGGGGTCGTCGGGCTTCCTCGTGCCGCCCGTGGACGGTCGCCGGATCAAGGCCTCCACCTTCTCGTTCGCCAAGTGGGGCTGGGTCCGGGCAGCGGGGGCCGCCGAGGGGGTCGTCCACCTGCGCACCTCGCTCGGCCGGCACGGCGAGGAGGTGGCCCTCCAGGCCAGCGACGCGGAGCTCGTCGCCTGGTCGCTGGCCGAGCTCGCCGACGCGACGGGCCTGCGCGCCGTCCCGGTGGACACCCACGTCCAGCGCTGGGGCGGCGGCCTGCCGCAGTACGCCGTCGGCCACCTCGACCGGGTCGCCCGGGTCCGCGCGGCCCTGCCGGCCGGCGTCGCGGTCGCCGGGGCGGCGTACGACGGGGTCGGGATCCCCGCGGTCGTCGCGTCCGCCCGACTGGCCGTCGCACGCCTCCTCGCGGCTCCTCCCCGGGACGTCATCAGGGCGGGTCGCTCCGACGACCGGGGTTGATGACGTCCCGCGGGGGCGCTGCGCTACGACGCGCGGCGGAAGAGCCCGGCGGCGACGAGGAAGCCGGCGGCGTACCCCGCGTTGACCATCAGGACGTCGGGCACGTTGCCGCCGGCCGCCACGTGCACCTCGGCCAGCAGCAGGGTCGCCGTCACCACGACCTGGGTGAGCGCGGCGGCCAGCGCCACCGCGACCATCGGGGCCGCCCGAAGCCGCGCCAGCGCGGAGCCGAGCAGCACCACGACCGGCACCATGACGTAGGCCCGGTCGGGGGCGCCGCCCTCGCCGACGATCCCCAGTGCCCCGGCCCCGAGCACGAGCGCGAGCAGGGTGCCCAGGGTCAGGGCGAGGCCGAGCCGGTGGGCGGTGGGGCCGGCCGGAGCGGTCGCGGTGCTCGTGGTGGTCGTCATGAGCGCCACGCTAGGGCCGCGCCCCGGGGGAGGTGGAGGGGAAGTCGTGGAGGTCCTGTGCAGATCGTCGACCGCGCGTCAGCGGTCGGGCTCGACCGGCATCCAGATCTCGCAGGTGGCGGCGGAGAAGTCGGCGGCGCGCTCGAGGACCGCGGTGATCGTCGGCCCCGGCACGAGTCGCCACGGGTTCGAGGGGAACCACTCGGTGGCGGTCGCCGCCCACATGTCCTGCAGGGCCTGCGGGTGCGCGCCCGAGGAGCGGAAGACGGCCCAGGTGAGCGCGGGTACGTCGACCACGTCGAGGTCGCCGGCGTCCTGGCGGGTGGCGACGCCGTGCAGGTAGGTGAGCTCGCTGCCCTCGGGGGCGTCGGGCTCGAGGCCGTCGGTGACGGCCAGCAGCCCGGCCGGTTCGCCCTCGGCCATGGCCTTGAGGCGCTGGTGCTCCTCGGCCGGGATCGAGGCGACGAAGTCGGCGATGTGCGGGTTGACGCCGCGGTGCACCAGCGGCACGCGGGTCGCGTGGCCGACGAGGCGGAACGAGGGCTTCTCGACGATGCGGGTGTCCATGGGGGTGCCTCCTGTGACGGTGAGGTGGAAGTGCAGGGGTGCCTGTGACCGGAGCGGCCCGCCGTCGCGGCGTACGTCGCCTGGGCCGGCGCCGTGCACGCCACGGAAGGCGCGGCTGAAGGCCTCGGTGGAGCCGTAGCCGTGGCGGACCGCGACGGTGAGCAGGTCGTCGTCGCCGGTCAGGAGCTGTTGCGCCGCGACGGTCATCCGCCGGCGACGCACGTACTCCGAGAGCGGCATGCCGGCCAGCGCCGAGAAGATCCGGCGCAGGTGGTACTCGGTGGTGCCGAGCCGACGGGCCAGCGCGGGCACGTCGAGCTCGGCGTCGAGGTGCTCCTCGACGGCCGCCACGACCTGGTTCAGTGCTGCGATCACACGTCCACGCTAGGGCGGGTCGGTGCCCCGCCGCCCGATCTTCCGTGCCCGGTCCGGTCGGGGTCCGCCCCGGACCGGGACCGGCTCGGCGTGACCTGGGTCATGGGAGCAGAATGGCTCACATGACCGACGCAGCCCCCACCCACGCAGCCCGTCTCAAGGAGCTCAACGAGACCATCCGCTACACGATGTGGTCGGTCTTCAGGCTCCGCGACCTGATCGGGGACGCCGACCGCGCCGCCGAGGCCGCCGAGGTCGAGGAGCTCTTCGCCAAGCTCGCCGCCGACGACGTGGTGGTCCGGGGCACCTACGACGTGAGCGGGCTGCGCGCCGACGCCGACGTGATGGTGTGGTGGCACGCCGAGGAGAGCGAGCAGCTCCAGGCCGCCTACAACGCGTTCCGTCGCACGGCGTTCGGCCACCGGCTCGACCCGGTCTGGTCGCAGATGGCGCTGCACCGCCCGGCCGAGTTCAACCGCAGCCACATCCCGGCCTTCCTCGCCGACGAGACGCCGCGGGCGCACATCTGCGTCTACCCGTTCGTCCGCTCCTACGAGTGGTACCTGCTGGAGGACTCCGAGCGCCGCCAGATGCTCGCCGAGCACGGCCAGATGGCGCGCGGGTACGCCGACGTGCGGGCCAACACGGTCGCCAGCTTCGCGCTCGGCGACTACGAGTGGATGCTCGCCTTCGAGGCCGACGAGCTGCACCGGATCGTCGACCTGATGCGGCACCTGCGGGCCTCCGAGGCGCGCCGCCACGTGCGCGAGGAGGTGCCGTTCTACACCGGCTCCCGCGCGTCGGTCGCCGACCTGCTCACCCGCCTGCCCTGACACCTCTCCCGAGGCGGGGCTCCCGCGGCGGGGGCGGACCCGTCATGATCGGGGCATGTCCCGTCGCGTGCGCCGCCTCGCCAGCACCCCCGTCGCCCCCGTGGTCGCCCCCGTGGCGGCCCTCCTAGTGGCCCTGCTCGCCCTGACGGCCTGCGGGGCGGACGACCCGGTCGCCGACGACCCGACCCCGTCGGCGCCGACCTCGCCGACGGCCGTCCCGGCGGCCGAGGGCGAGGTCACGACGCTCGGCCCCGTGCTGGTCCTGGACCAGGGCGACCAGCCCGTGGCCTGCCTGGGCGGCGCCGCGGAGTCGCTGCCCCCGCAGTGCGAGGGCACCCGGCTCGAGGGCTGGGAGTGGGAGGAGCACCCCGAGCACGAGTCGACCGGCGGCGTCCGGTGGGGGGACTTCGCGCTCACCGGGACGTGGGACGGCACCGTCCTGGAGGTCACCGAGGCGGTGCCCGCCGCCGGCTACGACGGGGAGTGGCCGGGCGACGAGACCCCCGGGACGCCGTGCCCCGAGCCCGCCGGCGGCTGGCAGGTCGAGGACCCGGCGAGGACGTCGGGCGCCACCCTCGACGAGGTGCTGCGACGGGCCGGCCAGCTCCCGGGCTACGCGGAGGCGTGGCTCGACACGAACGACATCACCAAGCCGGAGGAGACGGTCGTCAACGTCCGGGTGACCCAGGACGTGGCGAGGGCGGAGAAGACCCTGCGTCGCACCTGGGGCGGTCCGCTTTGCGTGCAGGAGGCCCGCTTCACCGAGGACGAGCTCGTGGCGCTGACCACCGACCTGCAGGAGCTGCCGGGCGTGCTGGACAGCTCGGCGTTCGGCGACGTGGTCGCCCTGACCGTGCTGCACGACGACGGCTCGATCCAGGCGTGGGTCGACGCCGAGCACGGCGACGGCCGGATCGAGGTGCGCCCGGTCCTCGTCCCCGTCACCGACGAGGAGGAGTGAGGCCGGCCGGCCTCAGGGGGCGTCGGCGGGCTTGAGCGTGAGGCTGAGGCTGTTGATGCAGTAGCGGTCGCCGGTCGGCGTGCCGTAGCCGTCGGGGAAGACGTGGCCCAGGTGCGACCCGCAGCTGGCGCAGCGCACCTCGACCCGCTTCATCCCGTGGGAGTTGTCCTCGACGTACTCGATGGTGTCCGTCACGGGCTGGTAGAAGCTGGGCCACCCGCAGCCGGAGTGGAACTTGGTCTCCGACTCGAAGAGCTCGTGGCCGCAGGCCCGGCAGGAGTAGGTGCCGGCCGTGTCGGTGTCGTTGTACTCGCCGGTGAAGGGCCGCTCGGTGCCGGCCTGCCGCAGGATCGCGTACTCCTCGGGGGACAGCTCGGCCCGCCACTCCTCGTCGGTCTTCTGCACCTGGTAACCCATGGCGCCAGCGTAACGAGCGCGTGGTGGGCGCTGGCCGCTGTCGGCGCGGGCGGCCATGATGGGCGGCATGGCGAAGACGACCGAGGCGTTCGTGCAGGCCGGCGACCGGGAGGTCCGGGTCTCCTCGCCCGAGCGGGTGGTCTACGAGGCGACCGACCGGACGCCGGCGATCACCAAGCTCGAGGTCGCCCAGTACTTCGCCGACGTGGAGGACGGGCTGATGCGGGCGCTGCGCGACCGCCCCACCGCCCTGGAGCGGTGGCCCTCGGGGGTGCGCGAGGGGTTCCAGCTGGCCACCGGCCCGCAGGACAAGGACGCCGAGGCGTTCTACCAGAAGCGGATCGCCAAGGGCGCGCCCGACTGGATCGAGTCGGTGGAGATCACGTTCCCGTCGGGCCGCAAGGCGCGGGAGGTCTGCCCGACCGAGGTGGCCGTCCCGGTCTGGTGCGCCCACATGGGGACGCTCACCTTCCACCCGTGGCCGGTGCGACGGGCCGACGTGGACCGCCCCGACGAGCTGCGGATCGACCTCGACCCGCAGCCGGGGACGACGTTCGCCGACGTGGTGCGCGTCGCCGGGGTGGCGCGCGAGCTCTTCGCCGACCTCGGGATCCGCGCCTTCGCCAAGACGAGCGGCAACCGCGGGGTCCACGTCTTCGCCCGGATCCGCCCCGAGTGGGAGTTCGCCGACGTGCGGCACGCCGCCATCGCCTTCGGTCGCGCGCTGGAGGAGCGGGACGCCGGGGTGACCACGGCGTGGTGGAAGGAGGAGCGGGGGGAGCGGGTCTTCGTCGACTACAACCAGAACACCCGCGACCGCACCATCGCCTCGGCGTACTCCCTGCGCCCCCTGCCCGGAGCGCCGGTCTCCACGCCGCTGACCTGGGAGGAGCTGGCCGGGCTCGAGGACCCGCGGGGCCTCAACCTGCTCACCGTGCCGGGGCGGCTCGCGGCCGACGGCGACCCCTGGCGCGAGATCGACGACGTCGCCCACGACCTGACGCCCCTGCTCGACCTGTGGGAGGCCGACCCCCGCGAGCTCAACTACCCGCCCGACCACCCCAAGATGCCGGGCGAGCCGCCGCGGGTGCAGCCGAGCAAGAAGGTCGCCGAGCACTGGGACGCCGCCGGCAACAGGATCGAGCCGTGAGCGACGACGAGCGCCGCCCGGCCCGCGAGCCGGTCCGGCACGGCGCCTCGGGCGGCGAGCTGCTCAGCGACTACCTCGACTGGCTGCGCGGCGAGGTGGTGGACGCCGTCCTCGACATGCACGCCGGCGACCGGCGTCGCTCCCGCCTGCCGTCGGGCTGGACCCCGATCGAGCTGCTCTCCCACCTGATGCACATGGAGCGTCGCTGGTTCCTGTGGGGCTTCCTCGGCGAGCAGGTGCCCGACCCGTGGGGCGACTTCACCGTCGACGAGCCGTGGGCCGCCGACGACAGCGACGAGCTGCGCCCCGGGGCGCGGTGGGTCGTCCCCGACGGCGTCACCGCGGAGCGGCTGGCCGAGCGGCTCGAGGCCGTGGCCGAGCGCACCCGCGACCTCCTGCGCCACCGGCCGCTCGACACCCCGGCCGCCCTGGGCGGGCGGTTCCACGACCACCAGCCGACCCTGGAGTGGATCGCCTACCACGTGCTCGCCGAGTACGCCCGGCACGCGGGGCACCTCGACGTCGCCGTGGAGATCGCCCACGACGCGGGCGCGCCGCGCGGCACCGACTAGCCTGCACCCCGTGACTCCTCCGACCCGCCCGAAGCTCGTCCTGGTCACCGGCTCGGGCCGCAGCGGCACCAGCAGCGTCGCCGGCACCCTCAAGCGCCTGGGCCTGCACGTCCCGCAGCCGGAGGTCCCGGCCGACGACGCCAACCCGCGCGGCTACTACGAGCCGCTGTGGGTGACCGAGTTCCACAAGGACGTGCTCAACCCCGTCCCGGTCCGCACGATCGACACCCGGCCCGACGCCGCCGAGATCGCGATCGAGGCCGGCTCCGCGCCCGAGGTCGAGGCCCGCCTGCGGGAGTGGCTGGCCGAGCAGCTCGACCCCTCCCTCCACGACGGCCAGGTGCTGGTCAAGGACCCGCGGGCCTTCTGGATCCTCCCGGTCTGGACGGAGGTCGCGGCCGGGCTGGGCGCCGACGTGGTCACGCTGACGATGCTGCGCCACCCGACCGAGGTGGTGCGCTCGCGCGACACGGCGTACCTCACCGAGCAGACCCCGAAGTTCCGCCGCCAGCGGGAGACCGCCAACGTCGCGGCCTGGGTCAACGCCGCCCACCTCACCGAGCTCGCCACCCGCGAGCAGGACCGGGCCTTCGTCCGCTACGCCGACCTCGTCGAGGACTGGCGCACCGCGATGGCGCGGGCCGGCGAGCAGCTGGGCCTGACCTACACCGCCGACCTCTCCGACCGCGGCCACCACGAGGTCGACGACTTCGTCGACGCCCGGCTCAACCGCTCCGCCATCACCTGGGACGACCTGTCGGTCCCCGGCGACCTGCGCACGCTCGCCGACCGCACCTGGGAGGCGATGAACGCGCTGGTCGAGGCCCCCCACGACGACCGCGTGGTCGAGGAGCTGGGCGAGCTGCGCGCCCACTACGCGGCGATGTTCGACCACGCCGAGGCGATCTCGATGGACGCCACGACGGCCCGGGTGACCGCCGGCCGCCGCGAGGTGCGGCGCAAGAAGGACGCCGAGCTGGCCGACCTGCGCCGCGAGCTCGAGACCCTGCAGGCCGAGAACGCCGCGCTGCGCCGCTCCCTGCCGAACCGGCTCGTGGCCCGGCTGCGCGGGCGCTGACCCGTCCGTCGGCCCTCAGCCGCCCGGCCGCTCCCAGGGGGCCGGCACCGGGAAGTAGAGGTCGAGGAAGTCGGCCAGCAGGGCGTCGACCCGCTCGGCGTCCACCGCGAAGTCGTGGTGGTCGCCGACGCAGAAGAAGTCCTTGTCGCGGGCCCGCAGCTGGCGCAGCTGGCGCTCCACCCGGGCGTTGGACAGGTCGATGAACGCGTGCTCCGCGTGGGCCTCGAACGCCGTGCCGGTGGCGAGCCCGTGGTGCTGGGCCAGCGAGCTCAGCATCGACACGTCGGTGGGGGAGCGGAACGGCGCGTGGGCGGTCGCGGCGACTGCGTCGGCGTACCGCTCCGCGACCTCGGCGAGCACCGAGACCCGGTGCGGGTGGGGGGAGTGCGCCATCACCCGGGTCAGCGTGGCGCCCAGCTCGTCGCGCAGCAGCCGGCGGTTGTTGCGAGCCGCCTGGAGGAAGGGCTTCGGCTCCCCGGCCGCGCCACCATCCTCGGGCGCCAGCCCGACGAGACCCTCGCCGACGAAGGCGGCGAAGTCCCCGCCGGGGGAGAAGAAGGTCTCCTTCTGCAGCGGCCGGCCGAGGAAGACGTCGTCGTTGAGGTAGACGAAGTGCTCGGCCAGCCCCGGCACCCGGTGCAGCGCGGTCTCGATCGCCTGGGAGCTGAAGGTCGGCAGGGCGGAGGCGGGCAGGATCTCGCGGTGGTCGACCAGCCGGACCCGGCCCGACGCCATGGCCTCGTCGGTCAGCCAGGCGGGCCGCTGCCCGGCGGTGACGAGGTGGATGGTGCGCACCCACGGGGCGAAGAGGTGGACGCTGCGCATCGACCAGCGCAGCTCGTCACGGCTGCGGAAGCGGGCCTGCCCGCTGGCCTCGCGGCGCTGCCCGGCGTGGCCGGCCTCGGCGAGCCGCGCCTCCCGCGCGGCGTTCCACGCGGGGTCGTCGCCGTCGACCCACGTGTAGACGACGTCGACCGGGAAGCGGCACTCGTCGACCCGCGGCTCCGCCATCACCGGCAGCGTCGGCACCTCGCGGCCGTGCACCGGGACCCGCGCGGTGGCGGCCCGCGGCGGCACGGAGGCGTCGTACGCCGGGGGGCGCGGCGCCACGAGCCGGTCGCCGTCGCGGTCCCACAGCTCCAGCCACGCCCCGGCGCCGCGCAGGTGACTGGGGCGCCCGTCGTCGCCCCGGGGCCACGGCTCCAGCGCGAGCCGCGGCGTCATCGCGCGGGCCTGGAGCGCCACCATCTCGGCCACGGGCAGGCGCCGCTCGGGCCAGCCGCGGTCGCCGGGGTCGAGCAGGCTCAGGTGGGCGGGGGCGTCGGCCAGCCGGGACAGGACCGTCGCCCGGTGCTCGGCCGGGACCACCACGGTGGCCGGGTCGGCGCCGTGCGGCGGCACGACGAACCAGTCGTCGAGGCCGGCGACGGCGTCGAGCAGGAGGCCCAGCGCCTCGCCGCGGGCCTCCTCGGGAGTGACCAGCGGGACGGCGACCCCCGGGGCCCGCTCCTGGGTGTGCCGGGGTAGCGGGAGGCGCGGCGGGCGCGGCCCGGCAGCGGCGGCCTCGACGCGGGTGCGGCCGGCGCGGCGCCCCGCGACCCGGCCGAACAGCTCCTCCCAGCGCGCGGCGACCGCCTCCGGTGCATACGCGCGGGCCGCCTCGTGGGCGCCCTGCCCGAGCCGGCGCAGCAGGACCTCGTCGGCGAGCAGCCGACCCAGGGCGGCGGTCAGCCCGGCCTTCGCGCCGGCGGCGACCAGGAGGCCGCTCACCTCGTGCTCGACGAGCTCGCGGGGGCCCGAGGGGCAGTCGTAGGTGACCACGGGGACGCCCGCCGACATCGCCTCCTGGGCGACCAGCGGGAACCCCTCGGTCCGTGAGCTCAGGGCGCAGACCGACGCGGCGGCCCACTCGGCCGTCATGTCGTCGACGGCGCCCGGCAGCTCGACCCGGTCGGCGAGCCCCGCCTTGGCGACGTGGGCGACCAGCTCCTCGCGCAGCGGCCCGTCGCCGAGGATCCGCAGCCGCCAGCCGTCGGCGAGGCCGCGGTCGACGAGCTGGCCGAAGGCGCGGACCAGGTGGACGAACTGCTTCTCCGCCACCAGCCGCCCGGCGGCGACGACGAGACGCTGGTCGAGGGCGGAGCGGGGCTGCGGGAGGGGCGGCAGCGGGTTGGGCACGACCACGAGCTCGGGGGCGACCGGGCCGAGCTCGTGGGCCAGCCAGCTCGCGGAGGCCTCGGTGAGCAGCGCGACGGCGTCGGCGCGGGGGGCGAAGGAGAGCAGCGGCTCCATCCCGCCGACCCGGTCGGCCGACGAGCGGTGCTCCTGGTGGACCACCGCGACCTCGTCGGGGACCAGCTGGACGGCGACCGCGAGCAGCGCAGGGGTGACGGTGACGAGGACGTCGACGTCGAGGCCGGGCAGCGCCTCGGCGAGCGCGGCGTCGGTGAGGGCGGAGAACTGCCCGTCCCACCGGGCCGGCACCAGGACCGAGGGCCGCTTCTCGAGGCCGTCAGGGTGCGGGGTGCGCAGGTCGGCCAGGTGGCGGACCTCGACCCGCGGGTCGATCGGGTAGTGCGGGGCGTCGGCGGTGCGGGTGACGCTGAGCAGCGTCACGTCGTGCCGCTCCGCCAGGGCGCCCGCCTGGGTGATCGCCGAGCGCGAGGTGCCGCCCATGCCGTCCAGGTTGAGCACCAGGAAGGCGACGCGCAGCCGGTCGGCGCCGCGCCGGCGCAGGAGTCGCCGCATCAGAGCCCGGTGACGCCCTCGCCGCCGCCGGCCTGCTCGTCGAAGGTCTCGTGCTCGAGCAGGTGGAGGACCGGGACGCCGAGCTTGCGGCGGGCCCGGGAGGACCAGTCGACGTGGAAGAACTCCGCGACCACGTGGGGGCGGGTGAGGATGATCGCCTCGCGCCCGTCGACCTCGCGGACCAGCGCCTCGAGCGCCTCGACCGGCGGGTCGCTGATCGCCCGGCCGATCGCGCGGGACCCGGTCGCCGACAGGGCGGCGAGGCTGGTCGCCAGCTCCGCGGCGGCGCGGTCCTCGCACTCGTGGCGGACGGCCTCGTAGTCGATGTCGCTCATCACCGCGGGGGCCGCGAGCAGCTCGCCGCTGCCCAGCGCGCCCATGGCGGCCTCGACCCGACCGGCGGCGTCCTCGACGGGGATGAGGACGTGGTAGACGACCTCGTCGCCGATCTCCTCGTGGAGGGAGTGGATCTGCCGGGCGTCGGTGGCGCTCACCTCGTGCTCGGCGAGGACCACCACGTCGTAGGTGCCGACCCCGTCGTCGATGCGCTCGTTGCGTGTGCTGTCGCCGCTCTGGCTCATTCCCGCCCTCACCCCTCGGAGTCCGTTCCCAGGATCCTACCGAGGTCGTAGCCCACCGGCTCGTCCAGTTGCCCGTAGTCGCACGACTCCGGGTCCCGGTCGGGACGCCACCGCTTGAAGTGGGCGGTGTGCCGGAAGCGGCGCCCCTCCATGTGGTCGTACTTGACCTCCAGCACCCGCTCGGGCCGCAACGGGACGAACCCGAGGTCCTTGTCGGCGCTCCAGCGGCTCTTGGTGCCGGGCACCCGGTCGGGGTTGGCGACCGCCCAGCCGTCGCCCGACTCCTGCATCCAGGCGCCCCACGGGTGGTCGGCGACGTCGCAGACCAGTTCCTGCATCTCCTCCCACAGCTCGGCGCGGCGCTTCTCGGTGAAGCTGGCGCTGACCCCCACGTGCTGCAGGGACCGCTCGCCGACGGGACCGTCGTACAGGCCGAGCAGGAGGCTGCCCAGCAGCGGCCGCTCCGGCGTCGAGGTCTTGTGCGGCCGCATCCCGGCGACCACGACGTCGGCGGTGCGCTCGTGCTTGACCTTGAGCATGGTGCGGGCGTTCTGCGCGTACGGCGCGTCCAGCGGCTTGGCGACCACCCCGTCGAGCCCGGCGCCCTCGAAGGTGGTGAACCACTCCTCGGCCTGCGCCACGTCGGTGGTCGTCCGGGTGAGGAAGCAGGGGCCGGCGAGGCCGCCGAGCACCCGCTCGAGCTCGGCCCGGCGCTCGGCGAAGGGACGCGCCGTCCAGTCCTCGTCGCCGAGGGCGAGGAGGTCGAAGGCGACGAAGCCGGCCGGGGTCGTCTCGCTGAGCATCCGCACCCGCGAGGCGGCGGGGTGGACCCGCTCCTGGAGCACCTCGAACTGCAGCCGCTGCCCGCCGCCCGCGGTGGGCAGCGCGACGAAGAGCTCGCCGTCCAGCACGACCCGCTCCGGCAGCTGCTCGCGGACCGCCGCCACCACCTCGGGGAAGTAGCGGGTCAGCGGCTTGGTGTTGCGGCTGGTCAGCTCGACCTCGTCGCCGTCGCGGAAGACGAGGCAGCGGAAGCCGTCCCACTTCGGCTCGAAGCTCATCCCGCCCTTCGTGGGGACGGCGGGGACGGACTTGGCCAGCATCGGCCGCACCGGCGGCATCACGGGGAGGTCCACACGGCCGAGCGTAGGGGAAGGAGCACACCGCGGGGAGGCGTCGATAGGGTGGGCCGCCTATCCCCGGTTGGTCTGCCGGCAGGGCCCGCCTGACTTTGAATCAGGACTAGCGACGTAGGTTCGACTCCTACCCGGGGAGCTCGGGCGGTCGTCGGGTCAGGCCTCGCAGCGCCGCCTGACCTCGGCCACGCAGGTGTCGGTGCCCTTCGCGCCGTCGGCGGAGTCGAGGCCCTCGCCCCCGTCGAGCAGGTCGTCGAACCGGCCGCCGACGAGCGTGTCGTCGCCGGCGCCGCCGAGGAGCCGGGCGGGCCGCGCGCAGTCGATGTCCTCCACGTAGCCCTCGGAGCGCAGCTCGTCGGCGCCGCCCGCCCCGACGACCAGGGTGTCGCAGGAGTAGCCGGTCAACCGGTTGGGGCCGTCGTCGCCGGTGATCGTCACGGTCTCGTAGGCGCTGAGGGTGAGGTCCTCGATGCCGGCCAGCGGGACGTCGTACGCGATCCCGCGGTCGGCCACCGAGACGCTGACGCGCTGGGTGACCAGGTCGGCCACCACGGTGCCGGACAGCTCGGTCAGCGACACCTCGTCCCGACCGCTGCCGCCGTCGAGGCCGGGACCGCTCGTGCGCAGCGGGGCGGCGGCGAAGTGGTAGACGGCGAGCCGGTCGTCCCCGCCGCCCGTGCTGGCGGAGACGGTGGTGTCCCGCGGGAGGGTGACGGACTCGGAGCGGTCGGAGCCGGCGACGTGCAGGCTCTCGCCGGTCAGGCCCGAGAGGTAGTAGTCCTCGAACCCCGCGTGCCGGACCAGGGTGGTGCCGCGGTCGGCCAGCGTCCCGGCGGTCGTGTCGAGGAGCCACTGCGCCGCCGGGTCCGTGCCCTCGCCCGCCATGTAGGTGAAGCGGTCGTCGCCGGTGCCGCCGAGGAACCGGCCGCCACGGTTGTCGGTGGAGTACCACCAGAGCTCGTCGTCCGCGCTGCCCAGTCGGACGACGTCCGCGTTGGCGGTGCCCGGGTGGCCGACGACCACCCGGTCGCGGCCGCCGCGCGTGGCGACGACGTCGCGGTGCCGGTCGTCGGCCAGCGTGTTGGTCTGGGCGGCGTACACCTCGTCGGTCGCCCGCCCGCCGCGGTAGGTGTCGGGCCCGGCGCCGAGGACGGCCCACACGCGGCCCCTGCCCTGACGGACCACGACCCGGTCGGCCCCGCGACCGGTGTGGACCTGCATGGCGCGCCCTCCCGTGACGCAGACGAGGTCGTCGCCCCCGCGGGTGAGGACCATCCGGGCGCCGCTGGTCACGACCACGTCGCGGCCGCGGGTGCCGCGCAGCACCTGGCCGCGCTGCCCGACGAGCGTGGCTCGCCTCCCGCGGCAGCGCGGCGGGGACGCGCTCCGCGTCGCCCGGGGAGAGCTCTGCTGCGGCGGCGTCCCGGTCGCCCGGTCGGGGCCCGGCGCCGGGGCAGCCGGGGGCGTGCCGCCGTACGACGGCGTCAGGGCGCTGCCGGCCGGTGTCAGGGCGGCGACGAGAAAGGCGACCAGAGTGGTGGCGAGGGTGGTGGCGAGGGTGGTGACGCGAGTGGGGCGGGTGCGCTGCGGTGCCATGGGGTCCTCCCGAGAGGTGGCGGGCCCGATTACCGTAGCGAGGCCGGCTGGTCGTGTCGCCGAGGTTGGCGCGGTTTCCTGCGGGTTCGTGGGGGTTGCATCCCCCACGAAGTTCGGCGATCCCCGCTCAGCCGGGGATCCACACGGGCCGCGACTAAGGTGGCGGACCATGGAGAACCTCACCGTCATCGTCCTCGCCGCGGGCGGGGGCACCCGCATGAAGTCCAAGACCATGAAGGTGCTGCACCCGGTCGGCGGGCGCTCGATGATCGGGCACGTGCTCAGCGCCGTGCAGGCGATGGAGCCGTCGCGGATCGTCGCCGTGGTCGGCCACCAGCGCGACCAGGTCGGGCCCCACATCCAGCAGCTCGTCCCCGACGCCGTGCTGGCGGTCCAGGAGACCCAGGACGGCACGGGCCACGCGGTGAGGGTGGCGTGCGAGGCGGCGCACGTGCGGGAGGGCACGGTCGTGGTGGCGGCGGGGGACACCCCGCTGCTCGACGGCGAGAGCCTGCGGGCCTTCGTCGAGGACCACGCCTCCTCGGGTCGCGCGGTGAGCATCCTCACGGGCGTGGTGGAGGACCCGTTCGGCTACGGCCGGATCGTCCGCGACGAGACCGGCGACGTGGCCGCGATCGTGGAGGAGAAGGAGGCCGACGAGGAGGTCCGGGCGATCCGGGAGATCAACTCGGGGATCCTCGCCTTCGACGCCGGCTTCCTCACCGACGCGCTCGCGCGGATCCGCAACGACAACGCCAAGGGCGAGTACTACCTCACCGACGCCGTGGGCCTGGCCCGCGAGGCGGGGCTGCGGGTCGGCGCCTTCACCGTGGACGACGTCCGCCAGACCGAGGGCGCCAACGACCGCGCGCAGCTGGCCGAGCTGGGCCGCGAGCTCAACCGGCGGATCGTCACCAGGTGGATGAAGGAGGGGGTCACGGTGATGGACCCCGCTACCACCTGGATCGACGCCGACGTGGTCCTCGAGCCCGACGTGACGGTCCTCCCCGGCACCCAGCTCCTCGGCGCCACCGTGGTCCGGGAGGACGCGGTGGTCGGCCCGGACACCACCCTCAAGGACTGCGAGGTGGGCGTCGGCGCCCGGGTCGTCCGCACCCACGCCGAGCTGGCGGTGGTCGGCGACGGCGCCACGGTCGGACCGTTCTCCTACCTGCGTCCCGGCGCCCGGCTCGGCGCCGAGGGCAAGGTGGGCGCCTTCGTCGAGGTCAAGAACGCCGACATCGGGGACGGCGCCAAGGTGCCGCACCTGTCCTACGTGGGCGACGCCGAGATCGGGGAGGGGACCAACATCGGCGCCGGCACGATCTTCGCCAACTACGACGGGGTGGCCAAGCACCGCACGGTGGTCGGCCGGCACGCCCGCACCGGCTCCAACAACACCTTCGTGGCACCGGTGCGGATCGGGGACGGCGCCTCGACCGGCGGCGGCACCGTGGTGCGCGAGGACGTCCCCGCGGGGGCGCTCGCGGTGTCGTCCGGTGCGCAGCGCAACATCGAGGGCTGGGTGGTCTCGCGGCGCAGCGGGACGGCCCAGGCCGAGGCCGCCCAGGGCGGCGTGCTGGACGGCGGCGCGGGTACCGAGGAGTAGCCCTCACCGCCTCCGGCGGGCCGGATGTGGCGCGCGCAACTCGGAGGCGACCGAGGGGTGACCCGGGGTTGGGCGGGGCCGGGATCGTGGGACACAATCCAGCGGTACGGGCCCAGCTCGGCCGGGTCACACCCTCCATCCCCCGCGAGGAGTCCAACCGTGAGCGGAATGAAGCGCACCACGGAGAAGAACCTGATGGTCTTCAGTGGCCGGGCGCACCCCGAGCTGGCCAGCGAGGTCGCCGACCTGTGCGGCAGCGGCCTGGTCCCGCAGTCGGCCTACGAGTTCGCCAACGGCGAGATCTACGTGCGCTACGAGGAGTCGGTGCGCGGCTGCGACGCGTTCGTCATCCAGAGCCACACCTCGCCCATCAACGAGTGGGTGATGGAGCACCTGATCATGGTCGACGCGCTCAAGCGCGCCTCGGCCAAGCGGATCACGGTGGTGATGCCGTTCTACGGCTACGCCCGGCAGGACAAGAAGCACCGCGGCCGCGAGCCGATCTCCGCGCGGCTCGTCGCCGACCTCTTCAAGACCGCCGGCGCCGACCGGCTGATCACGGTCGACCTGCACTCCGACCAGATCCAGGGCTTCTTCGACGGTCCGGTCGACCACCTCATGGCGATCCAGATCCTCACCGACTACGTGCGGGAGAAGTACGGCACCCAGCAGCTCGCCGTCGTCTCGCCCGACGCCGGCCGGATCAAGGTCGCCGAGCGCTGGTCGGCCCGCCTCGGCGGGGTGCCGCTGGCGTTCATCCACAAGACCCGTCGCACCGACCGGCCCAACGAGACGGTCGCCAACCGCGTGGTCGGCGACGTCGCCGGCCGGATCGCGGTGCTGACCGACGACATGATCGACACCGGTGGCACCATCGTGAAGGCCGCGGAGGCCTGCATGGAGGCGGGCGCCGCGGGCGTGATCATCGCGGCCACCCACGCGATCCTCTCCGACCCGGCGGTCGACCGGCTGAAGAACTGCGTGGCCACCGAGGTCGTCGTCACCAACACGCTGCCGATCCCCGAGGAGAAGCAGTTCGACAAGCTGACGACGCTCTCGATCGCGCCGCTGCTGGCGCGGGCGATCCGCGAGGTCTTCGAGGACGGCTCCGTCACGTCGATGTTCGACGGGCACGCCTGAGGGACGCCCGCAGGAGGGTCAGGCGGCGAGGAGGGCGACCCCCTCGCCGCTCAGCCCGGTGGCGGCCCGGCCGCGGCCGGCGCAGACCATGAGCAGCTCGCTCGCGCGGCCCCGCAGCTCGGGGCCGTCGCCGCGCACCCAGTCGACGTCGGTGGCGACCATCCGGACCTGCCGGACGATGCTCCGGCTGTGCAGCAGGCCGGGCAGCAGGCGGCAGCGGTCGGCGGCGACCAGCGCGGCCCCGACGTCCGGGTCGTGGTGCCGCCCCAGCGCCCGGACCACGTCCTGGTGGTGCACGAGCACGTCGAGCAGGGGCTCCACGCTGGTGGTGACGGCCACCCGGTGCCGGGAGCCGGCGTACCGCTCGAAGTCGGCCAGGATCGTCGCGACGGGCTGCCTGCCGCGCCGCTTCACGTCGCGGAAGATCATCGCGTCGTAGCTCCGGCCCAGGTTGCGGGCGAGGAGCGCCACCAGCTCGGGGGCGTGGATCTGCGGTGTCGCGATGACGTGCGCCGCCACGTCGCGGACGGTCCACCCTGCGCAGAGCGAGGGACGCTCCCACTCCTCCTCGCTGAGCGACGCGAGCATCGCGCCCATCGCCCGGCGCTCGGCGTGGACGTGGCGCCAGACCTCGTCGGACGGCATGGGACGCAGGGTCCGGCGCAGGGTGGCGCCGAGGCCGTCGGGGTGTGTCGTGAGGCTCATCGCGCCTCCCACGGAGTTTGGTAAGGTTTCCTGACCAATATCGCGAGGGAGGTCGGCGGTGTCAAGAGCTGGGGCGCAGGACGACGGCGTACGACGGTGGGACCGGGCAGACTCCCTGTCCATGCACCCCGCGGTGCTCATGCAGGTGGCCCACCGGCACGTGGAACGCCGCGTCCTGGCGCGGGCCCACGAGCGGGGGTTCGCGGACCTCACCACGGCCCAGGCGCGGGTGGCCGCGCGGATCGACGAGGAGGGGACGCGCCTGACGGTCCTGGCGGAGCGGGCGGGGACCACCAAGCAGTCGGCGGGCGAGCTGGTCGCCGCGCTGGAGCGCGGGGGGTACGTGCGGCGCGTGCCCGACCCGGCGGACGCGCGCGCCCGGCTCGTGCGCCTCGCGGAGCGGGGCGAACGGGCCCGGACGGCGGCCCGCGAGGTCGAGCGGGAGGTGCTGGGGGAGTGGGAGGAGCGGCTCGGGCCCGTCCGGTTCGCCGCGCTCCGCGAGGCCCTTGCCGACCTGCGGGAGCTCACGGACGACTGACGGGGCTGCGATTTCGGGTCCGGGCGCCGGGCCGGTAGTCTGCTGCAGTTGCCTCGGCGAGGGAGTCCCCACCGCACCACCTGGTGAGGGAGCTCCGTGATCGACAGGGCAGGCCAGCCACTGCGCCGCGCCCCCTGCCGGGAGCGCGGCGTTCGTCGTTCCGGCGTCCGTCCTCGCGGGGCAGCCACCCAGACCACCCGCAGCACCGCAACCCCACGGAGTCGAGCATGTCCACCGAGAAGATCACCGCCCAGGTCCGCACGGAGTTCGGCAAGGGCGCCGCCCGCCGGATCCGCCGCGAGGACAAGATCCCCGCCGTCGTCTACGGCCACGGCGCCGAGCCGGTCCACCTGACCCTTCCGGGCCACGAGACCATGATGGCGATCCGCCACGGTGGTGCCAACGCGCTGCTCGAGCTCGACGTCGACGGCGAGACCCGGCTCGGCCTGGTCCGCGACGTCCAGGTCGACCCGATCCGCCGGGTCATCGAGCACGTCGACTTCGTCTCCGTCGTCCGCGGCGAGAAGGTCACCGTCGACGTCCCGGTCCACGTGGTCGGCGACGCCGTGCGCGACGCCCTCGTGGTGACCGAGAACGCGACCGTCCAGCTCGAGGCCGAGGCCACCCACATCCCCGAGCAGATCGAGGTCTCCGTGGAGGGCGCCGAGGCCGGCACCCAGGTGCTCGCCTCCGACCTGGAGCTCCCGAAGGGCTCGACCCTGCTGTCCGACGCCGACCTGCTGATCGTCAACGTCACCCAGCAGATCTCCGCCGAGGCGCTGGAGGCCGAGCTGGAGTCCGCCGAGGCCGACGCCGGCATCGAGCGCGACGAGCCCGAGGCCGAGGCCGCTGCGGAGCCCGCCGCGGAGTGACCTCTCCCGCTCGTCGCACGGCGCCGTGACCCCTCGGGTCGCGGCGCCGTGCTGCATCCCGGGGACGGTACGGGATACTCCTCCCCATGGACTCGCAGGTGTGGCTCGTCGTCGGCCTGGGCAACCCGGGCCCGAAGTACGCCAAGCACCGGCACAACGTGGGCTACATGGTCAACGACCTCCTCGCCGAGCGGCTCGGCTCCGGCTTCCGGACCCACAAGACCGGCCGGGCCGACGTGGTCGAGGGCCGGCTGGGCAGCCCGGGCCAGCCTGGCCCGCGGCTCGTGCTCGTCCGGCCGCGCAGCTACATGAACGAGACGGGCGGGCCGGTCTCGGCGGTCGCGAAGTTCTACGGCGTGCCGCCCGAGCGGATCGTGGCGGTCCACGACGAGCTCGACATCGACTTCGGCACCCTGCGGCTCAAGAAGGGCGGCGGCGACAACGGCCACAACGGCCTGCGGTCGATGCGCTCCTCGCTCGGCACCGGGGACTTCTACCGCGTCCGCGCCGGGATCGGCCGACCCCCCGGCCGCCAGGACGTGGCCGACTTCGTGCTGTCGGACTACTCCTCGACCGAGCGCAAGGAGCTGCCGATCCAGCTCGTGGAGGCCGCCGACGCCGTCGAGTGCCTCGTCCTCGAGGGCCTGGAGAGGGCGCAGCAGCAGTTCAACCGCTGACCCGCCCGCAATCATGTTGATCGCTCGTCATCGTTTCATCTAAATCGGGCATTCCACCGGGGCCCCTGCCGCCGTAGCGTCCAAGCCACGGATCGGGTCGGATCCGTCATCACCGCGGGGGACGCGGGGACTGGCCGGGGGGTCACGATGCACGACGCAGTGGAGAGTTCCGCACGCAGTCACACTTGTTCGGGGGGGTGGCACGTCCACGCCCAAGCTGTCCGCGGGTGGGCAGCCCCCCGAGCCGCCCGCGGCAACGGCCGCCGCGTCGTCCCTCCGTTGCCCCATGCGGCGGACCGGGACGGCGCGGCGGTGCTGCGGGGGACGAGGTGAGCGCGGGAGCAGTCCCGCGCCCGGGCCTCGTGCCCGACACCCTGCTACCGGTCCTGCGGACCGGACCGGTGCCGGAGGACATGGAGGTCGTGCCGGGCGCGGGGCGGCCGTTCAGCCGCCTGCTGCTGCTCGCCGAGCTCTCGTGGGTGGTGGCGGCGATGTCCGTGGCGGCCCTGTTCCTGCACCCGGGGGTCTGGCTCGGGCTCCTGGTGGGGTGCGGCGTGTTGCTGGCGCTCTACCTGCCCGGCCGCGACGCGGTGCGGCCCGGCCTCCCGACCCCGGGCCGCGTGGTCCGGGAGCTGGCGCTGCCGCTGGCGGCCACGGCCGTGGCGGCCTCGACCGGCTGGATCGCGCAGGCGGCGCTCGACGCCGCCCTCGGGATGGTCCTCGCGGCCGGCTCGGTCACCCTGCTCGCCGCCGCGGCCCGTCGGGCGTGGACGACGGGCGTCCGGACGGTGGTGATCGGCCCGGCCGCCGAGGTGGCCGAGACCTTCGCCCGCTGGGACCGCGACCGTCGGGTGAGCCTCGTCGGCTCCCTCGTCGTCGAGGGGGAGCAGCCCGGGGACCGCCCCGGTGACGCCTTCCACGCGGAGGACCCCCGCGCGCTGATCCTGGGCTTCCGCCCCGACATGGTGATGGTGGTGCCGGGCCCCGGGGTCGACGCCATGTGCATCCGCAGGATCGGGTGGGCGCTGGAGGGCACGGGCGCCGGCCTCGCGGTCTGCTCGGGGTTGGAGGGCATCGCCGCCCACCGGATCCAGCACACCCGGATGGCGGGCATGAGCGTGATGCAGGTGCGCACGAGCCGACCCTCCTGGCTCGCCCGGGGGGCGAAGGCCGCGGGGGACCGGGTGCTGGCCCTGCTCCTGCTCGCGGCGCTCTCCCCGCTGCTGCTGGTGCTGCTCGGCCTGGTCCGCGCCACGTCGCCGGGCCCCGGGCTCTTCGCCCAGGTCCGGGTGGGCCGCCACGGAGCCCCGTTCACGATGTACAAGCTGCGGACCATGCGGGCCGACGCCGAGGAGGTCAAGGACCGACTGCGCGCCGTCGACGAGGGCAACGGGCTGCTCTTCAAGAAGCGCGACGACCCGCGCGTCACCCCGCTGGGCCGGCTGCTGCGCAAGTACTCGCTCGACGAGCTGCCCCAGCTGATCAACGTGCTTCGCGGGGAGATGTCGCTGGTCGGGCCGCGGCCTGCCCTGCCCGAGGAGGTCGCCCGCTACACCCCGCTCGAGCGCCGACGGCTCGCGGTGCGTCCCGGGATGACCGGGGCCTGGCAGGTGAGCGGCCGGTCGACGCTGGGCCGCGAGGAGTCCATGCGCCTCGACCTCGACTACACCGACAACTACCGGGTGGTGGACGACCTGCTGATCGCGGTGCGCACCGTCGACGCGGTGGCCCGCCCGCAGGGCGCGTGGTGACCGTGGCCCGGGCCAGCGTGGTGATCCCCGCCCACAACGAGGCCCGCACGATCGGCCGCAACCTGGCGGCGCTGCGGGCGGGGGCCCGGGAGCTCGACCTCGACGTCGTCGTCGTCTGCAACGGGTGCACCGACGGCACCGCCGAGGCCGCCCGGGCGGCCGACCCCGCGGCCCGGGTGATCGAGATCCCCCAGCCGTCCAAGACCGAGGCGGTCCGGGTCGGGAACGCGGCCACCTCGGTCTTCCCCCGGGTCCACCTCGACGCCGACGTGGAGCTCAGCGGCACCGACCTGCGCGTCCTCCTCGAGCCGCTCGCCCGCGGCGAGGCCCTGGCCACCGCGCCGAGGCGCCGGCTGCCGCGGGACGGCTGCTCGCGCTGGGTCGAGTGGTACTACGACGTCTGGGAGGAGCTGCCGCAGGTGCGCGCCGGTCTCTTCGGCCGCGGCGTGGTCGCCGTCGCCGCCGACGCCCAGGCGCGGATCGAGCGCCTCCCGACCCTCATGAGCGACGACCTCGCGATCTCCGAGGTCCTCGACCGCGAGGAGCGGCGGGTCGTCGAGGGTGCGACGGTGGTGGTCCACCCGCCACGGACGCTGCGCGACCTCGTGCGGCGCCGGATCCGGGTCGCGACCGGCAACGTGCAGGCCGGACGGGCCGGCGTCCGACGCGCCGAGTCCGTGACGCGCCCGGCCACGCTGCTGGCCATGGTGGGACGGCGTCCGTCGCTGGCCCCGCGGCTGCCGGTCTTCCTCGCGGTGACGGTGGTGGCCCGGCTGGGCGCCCGCCGGGCCGTGCGCGCCGGCGACTTCACCACGTGGCAGCGCGACGAGAGCTCGAGACGATGAGCGCCTCAGCCGCGCTCGCGGAGCACCCCGTCCTCCTCGACGTACTCCTCACCGGTGCGGGGGCAGGCGAAGACGCCGTCCCCCCGGTCCTCGAGCGGCAGGCCGGCGCGACCGACCCAACGGATCCGACGGGCGGGGGAGCCCACCACCAGGGCGAAGTCGGGCACGTCAGCGGCAACGGTCGCGCCGGCGGCCACCAGCGCCCAGCGGCCGATGGTCACGGGCGCCACGCAGACCGTCCGGGCGCCGATGGAGGCGCCCTCGCGGACGGTCACGCCGACCATCTCCCAGTCGTCGGCGCCCTTGAGCTCGCCCTCGGGGGTCACCGCGCGGGGGAAGGTGTCGTTGGTCAGGACCACGGCCGGGCCGACGAAGACGCCGTCCTCCAGGACGGCCGGCTCGTAGACCAGCGCCTGGTCCTTGATCTTGCAGCGGTCGCCGACCTGCACGCCGGGGCCCACGTAGGCACCCCGGCTGATGATGCACTCCCGGCCCACGCGCGCGTCCTCGCGGACGTGGGCGAGGGGCCACACGACCGTGCCGTCCCCCAGGGACGCGCGGTCGCTCACTTCGGCGGATCCCACGATCCGCGGCGGTTCCAACTCGGGCACCGGACCAGCCTCATCTCTCGAAGGACATGGAACGAGGTCCCGCCATGCTAGAGGAGCCGCGACGTCTGCGTCGCCGTCCCGCCACGCCGCTGCTGCTGCTCGGCCTCCTGCTCGCCCTCCTGGTGGTGCCCGGGGCCTGGACGTCGGCCGGGGCGGCCGACCCGTGCGGCGCCGGCGGCAACGCCATCGCCTGCGAGAACTCCAAGCCCGGCACCCCGCCGTCGGTGTGGGACATCGACGGCGCGGGCGACGCGTCGATCCAGGGCTTCGCGACCGACATGTCGGTCAACGTCGGACAGCGGATCGACTTCAAGGTCGACACCGACGCCACGGCGTACACGATCGACGTCTACCGGCTCGGCTGGTACCAAGGCCTCGGCGCGCGCAAGATCGCCTCCGTCACCCCCAGCGCGACCCTGCCGCAGCGCCAGCCGGCGTGCGTCCGGGACGCCGCCACCGAGCTCGTCGACTGCGGGAACTGGGCCGTCTCGGCGTCGTGGAACGTGCCGACGACCGCCGTGAGCGGCGTCCACGTCGCCCACCTCAAGCGCTCCAACGGCGACGAGAGCCACATCACCTTCGTGGTCCGCAACGACGCGAGCACCTCCGACGTCGTCGTCCAGACCTCCGACACCACGTGGCAGGCCTACAACACCTACGGCGGCTCGAGCTTCTACCAGGGCGCTGCCAACGGCCGGGCCTTCAAGCTGAGCTACAACCGGCCGGTCCTGACCCGCGGGCTGCAGAACGGCCGCGACCACTTCATGGGCACCGAGTACCCCTTGGTGCGCTTCCTCGAGCGCAACGGGTACGACGTCAGCTACCTGTCGGGCGTGGACACCCACCGCCGCGGGCAGCTGCTGACCCAGCACGACGTCTTCGTCTCGGTGGGCCACGACGAGTACTGGACCGGGACCCAGCGGGCCCACGTCGAGGCGGCCCGGGACGCGGGCGTCAACCTCCAGTTCCTGAGCGGCAACGAGGTCTACTGGCGCTCGCGCTACGAGCCGTCGATCGACGGCCGGGCCACGCCGCACCGGACGCTGGTCACCTACAAGGAGACCTGGAACAGCGCCAAGATCGACCCCTCCCCGGAGTGGACCGGCACGTGGCGCGACCCGCGGTTCGCCGCGCCCGCCCAGGGCGGCGGGCTCCCGGAGAACGCCCTCACCGGGACGATGTACAAGGCGAACTACAGCGACCTCCCCCTCACAGTGAGCGCGGCGGAGGGCAAGCTGCGGCTGTGGCGGCACACGCCGCTGGCCAACCTGGCCGCGGGGAGCAGCGCGCAGCTGGCCCCGCACACGGTCGGCTACGAGTCCAACGAGGACGTGGACAACGGGTTCCGGCCGAAGGGGCTGATCCGGACATCCACGACGACCGGCCCGACCCCGGAGTACCTCCTCGACTACGGCCTGCGCGTCGCCCCGGGCACGACGACCCACCACACCACCCTGTACCGCGCGGCCAGCGGGGCGCTGGTCTTCAGCGCCGGCTCCGTGCAGTGGTCGTGGGGCCTGGACGCCGAGCACGACTCCTCCTACGCCCCCGAGCCGGCCGACGTCCGGATGCAGCAGGCCCAGGTCAACCTGCTCGCCGACATGCGCGCCCAGCCCACCACCCTGATGGCCGGCCTCACCCTCGCCTCCCGGACCACCGACACCACCGGCCCGGTCGTCAGCATCTCGGCCCCCGCGGCCGGCAGCACGATCAGGAACGGCGACCGGGTGACCGTCACCGGGACGGCCACCGACTCAGGTGGCCGGGTCGCCGGGGTCGAGGTCTCCGGCGACGGCGGCCAGACGTGGCACCCCGCCACCGGCACCACGTCGTGGAGCTGGTCCTACGTGCAGTCCGGCACCGGGACCGTCGCGGTCCAGGCGCGGGCCACCGACGACAGCGCCAACACGGGGGCCGTCGCGAGCCGGCAGCTCACCGTGACCTGCCCCTGCTCCGTCTTCGGCTCCGAGGTGCCCGCGACCCCGGCGACCGCCGACACCTCGGCGGTCGAGCTCGGCATGCGGTTCAGCCCGACCACCGACGGGTTCGTCTCGGGCGTCCGGTTCTACAAGGGGCAGGGCAACGGCGGAACGCACGTCGGCTCCCTGTGGAGCGCCACCGGCCAGCTGCTCGGCCGCGGCACCTTCACCGGGGAGACGGCCACCGGCTGGCAGACGCTGCAGCTCGCCGACCCGGTCCCGGTCGCGACCGGGCAGACGTACGTCGTCTCCTACACCGCGCCGCAGGGCAGGTACGCGCTGCAGTCCGACGCCTGGTACCAGGCGCCGAAGGTCGCGACGCCGCTGCGCGTGGCCGGCGGCTTCGGCGCCGCACCCGCCGGCGTCTTCGCCGACGCGGGCCGCTTCCCCGACCGCAGCTACGGCAGCAGCAACTACTACGTCGACGTGCTCTTCACGACGATGGACGGGTCGCCCCTCCGGGTGGGTTCCCAGTCCCCGCTGCCCGGCTCGACCAGCGTCCCGCCGCAGAGCACCGTGTCGGCGGTCTTCTCCAAGCCGCTGACGTCGGGGTCCGCCTCGATCCAGGTGCGCGACGCGCTCGGCGCCCTGGTCGCCGGCAGCTCCCAGTACGACGCCGCGACCCGCCGGATCACCTTCACGCCGAGCCAGCCGCTCGCCTCGTCCGTCCGGCACCAGGTCACGGTCCGGGGCACCGACACCGCCGGGCAGCAGGTCTCGGCGGGCGGTGAGTGGGCCTTCACCACGGCGAAGCCGGCCGCCGCGCCCGGGGTCTGCCCGTGCGGCGTCTACGACGACGCCACGCAGCCGGGCACCCTCCAGGACTCCGAGACCGCCGCGGTCACCCTCGGGCTGCGCTTCGCGCCGCTCCGGGACGGCCAGGTCTCGGGCGTGCAGTTCTTCAAGGGCCCCGACAACACGGGGACCCACGTGGGCTCCCTGTGGCGGGTCTCCGACGGGGCGCTGCTCGCGCAGGGCACCTTCACCGGCGAGAGCACGTCGGGCTGGCAGGAGCTGACGTTCGGCTCGCCCGTCACCGTGCAGGCCGGCGTCCAGTACGTCGTGGGCTACCGCACCACGGTGGGTCGGTACTCGGTGACGACCAACGCGTTCGCGCAGGGCGCGCTCGACACGTCGATGATCGACGCGATCGGCGGCGCCTACACCTACCCGGCAGGTTTCCCCTCGGCCCAGTCCTCGACGAGCTACATGGTCGACGTCGTCTTCCAGAAGGCACCGGAGCCGTTGACGGTGACGGCCCAGGCGCCCGCGCCGGGGGCGGTCGAGGTGCCGCGCGGCACGTCCGTCGCGGTCGACTTCTCCACCTCCGTGCGGCCCGGCGCGACGCTCACCCTCGTCCAGGGCGGGACGACGGTGCCCGGCACGATGAGCCTGGGCGCCGGCGGGACGTCGCTGAAGTTCACGCCGTCCTCCCTGCTGGCCGCCGGCAGCGACGTGCAGGTCACGCTGGCGGGGGTGACCTCCACCGAGGGCGCCGCCCTGCCGACGCGGATCTGGGGGTTCCGCACCCGGAGCGCCTCGGCGGCCGTGGAGCAGACGCTCTTCACCACCCAGGTCCCCGCGACGGCCGCGATCGCCGAGGCCAGCCCCGTGGAGCTCGGGACGGCCTTCGTGCCGGCCCGCGACGGCCGGGTGACCGGCGTGCGGTTCTTCAAGGGGACGGGCAACACCGGGACGCACCGCGGCTCGCTGTGGTCCGCGGACGGTCAGCGCCTCGCCCAGGTCACCTTCGCCGGGGAGTCGGAGAACGGCTGGCAGAAGGCCTACTTCGACACCCCGGTGCCGGTCACCAAGGGGACGCAGTACGTCGTCTCGTACTTCGCCCCGCGGGGCCACTACGCTGTGACGTCGGGCTTCTTCTCCACCGAGCTGGTCTCCGGCGACCTCCGGGCCCCGGCGGGCGCCAACGGCCGCTACCTCTACGGCTCGGACGGCGGGTTCCCGCAGTACTCCTGGAGCTCGACGAGCTACTTCGTGGACCCGGTCTTCGAGGCGGGGGCCGCGACGGTCGCGGTGGAGTCGCGGAGCCCGGCGCCGGGCGCGACGGGGGTGGTGACGGCGGTGCAGCCGCGCCTGACCCTCACCGAGCCGGTCCGGGCGACCGGGTGGGCCGCCACCCTGACCCGGGCCGGGACCCAGGTGCCGGTCGACGTCGCCCGCACGGCGGACGCGAGGTCGCTGGTGGTGACCCCGCAGCAGCCGCTGGCGACCGGGACGACGTACACGGTCACCTTCTCCGGCGTGGTCTCCGAGGAGGGAGCGGTCCTGCCCACCCAGTCGTGGAGCTTCACGACCGAGCAGGCCGCGGCGCCGACCACCTCGCTCTTCGAGGGGGTGGCCCCGGCCACCGCCGCCGCCTCCGACACGGCGGCGGTGGAGCTCGGCACGAAGTTCGTGCCGGCGGTGAACGGCCAGGTCCTGGGCGTCCGCTTCCACAAGGGCACCGGCAACACGGGCCAGCACACGGGCTCCCTCTGGTCCGCGGACGGGCAGCGCCTGGCGCAAGTCACCTTCGCCCAGGAGACCGCCTCGGGCTGGCAGAGCGCGACGTTCGACCAGCCGGTCGCCGTCACCGCCGGGACGACGTACGTCGTCTCCTACCACGCGCCCGTGGGGCGCTACTCGATCACGACCGGCTTCTTCTCCCAGCCGTGGACGCGGGGCGACCTCACCGCGCCCGCCGGGACCAACGGCGTCTACCGCTACGGCTCCGGCGGCGTCCTCCCGACCGGGAGCTACCAGTCCAGCAACTACTTCGTCGACGTCCTCTTCCGGGCGGCGCCGTGACCAGCAGGACCAGCAGGACCAGCACCAGCAGAAGGACCGACAGCAGCGAGCAAGGGGGCACCACATGACCGGCACCACACAGGCACGGCCACCGATCGGCGTGGCCGTCGTCGGCGCGGGCTACTGGGGACCGAACCTGGTCCGCAACTTCCGCGCCAGCCCCGACTGGGAGCTGGTCGCCGTCTGCGACCTCGACGAGGAGCGGGCCCGCCGGGTGCTGGGCGGCGGGTCGGGCGACGTCCTCGTGACGTCGTCGCTGGCCGAGGTGCTCGGGCGCGACGACGTGGCGGCGGTCGCCGTCGCCACCCCGGCCCGCACCCACCAGGGGATCGCCCTGGCCGCCCTGCGCGCCGGCAAGCACGTGCTGGTGGAGAAGCCGCTCGCCGACAGCGTCCCCCACGGCCGGGCGATGGTCGAGGCGGCCCGCGAGCAGGGGCTCGTGCTGATGGCCGACCACACCTACTGCTACACCCCGGCGGTGCTCAAGATCCGCGAGCTGGTCGAGGCCGGTGAGCTGGGCGAGATCCTCTTCGTCGACTCGGTCCGGATCAACCTCGGGCTGGTGCAGCCAGACGTCGACGTCTTCTGGGACCTGGCGCCCCACGACCTGTCGATCCTCGACTTCGTGCTCCCGGGCGGGCTGCGACCGACCGGGGTGGCGGCCCAGGGGGCCGACCCGCTGCGAGCCGGCAAGGCGTGCGTCGGGTATCTCAGCCTCCCCCTGCCAGGAGGGTCGATGGCCCACGTCCACGTCAACTGGCTCAGCCCGACCAAGATCCGTCAGATGGTGGTCGCCGGCACCCGCCGGACCCTCGTCTGGGACGACCTCAACCCCCAGCAGCGGGTGAGCGTCTACGACCGCGGGGTCGACCTGGCGCAGCAGGCGGTCGGGACGACGGACCGCACCGCCGCGACGATCTCCTACCGCCTGGGCGACACCTGGGCGCCGGCCCTGCCGGAGCGGGAGGCACTGGCGGGGATGGCCGCGGAGTTCGCCGCCAGCATCCGGGAGCGACGACCGTCGCGGACCGACGGCGCGGCCGGGCTCCGGGTGCTCCGGGTGCTCGACGGCGCCTCCCGCAGCCTCGCCGCCGGCGGGGTCCTGGTCGACACCGACATCAGCACGACACAGCTGGAGGTAGTGGGATGACGAGCCTGGAGGGCGCGCAGGTCCTGGTCACGGGCGGGGCCGGGACGATCGGCTCGACCCTGGTCGACCAGCTGGTGGAGGCGGGGGTGGCCCACGTCGACGTCCTGGACAACCTGGTCCGGGGCCGGCGGGCCAACCTCGACGACGCCCTGGCGTCGGGCCGGGTCGCCCTCGTCGAGGGCGACATCACCGACCGGGACCTGGTCCACGACCTGACCCGCGGCAAGGACCTGGTCTTCCACCAGGCGGCGATCCGGATCACCCAGTGCGCCGAGGACCCGCGGCTGGCGCTGGAGGTGATGGTCGACGGCACCTTCAACGTGGTGGAGGCCGCCGCGCAGGCGCGGGTCGGCAAGCTGGTGGCGGCGTCGTCGGCCTCGGTCTACGGGATGGCCGAGGAGTTCCCGACGCCGGAGCGCCACCACCACCACCACAACGACACGTTCTACGGGGCCGCCAAGTCGTTCAACGAGGGCATGGTCCGCAGCTTCCGCGCGATGCACGGGCTCGACTACGTCATGCTCCGGTACTTCAACGTCTACGGGCCCCGGATGGACGTGCACGGCCTCTACACCGAGGTGCTGGTGCGCTGGATGGAGCGGGTCGCCGACGGTCGACCGCCGCTGATCTTCGGCGACGGCCGCCAGACCATGGACTTCGCCTGCGTCCCCGACATCGCCCGCGCCAACGTGCTCGCCGCGCGCAGCGACGTGCGCGAGGGGGTCTACAACGTCGCCAGCGGCACCGAGACCAGCCTGCTGGAGCTGGCCGAGGCGCTGCTGCGGGTGATGGGGCGGCCCGACCTCTCGGTCGAGCTCGGGCCGGAGCGCGCGGTCAACGGCGTGGTGCGTCGGCTGGCCGACGTCTCCGCCGCGCGGCGCGACCTCGGCTTCACCACCGAGATCGGCCTCGAGGAGGGGCTGCACCGGCTCGTCGAGTGGTGGCGGCCGCTGCGCGAGGAGATCGCGGCCGGACGCCAGCTGGCAGGTGCACGATGAGCCGGATCAACGTGATGCAGCCGTGGTTCGGCGAGGAGGAGACCGCCGCCGTCGCCGAGGTGCTCGCCTCCGGCTGGGTGGCCCAGGGGCCCCGGGTGGCGGCGTTCGAGCGCGCGTTCGCCGCCCACCAGGAGGCGGACCACGCCGTGGCCGTCTCCAGCTGCACGGCGGGCCTCCACCTGGCGCTGCTGGTCGCCGGCGTCGGGGCGGGGGACGACGTGGTGCTGCCGTCGTTCTCCTTCATCGCGACCGCCAACGCGGCGACCTACCTGGGGGCCCGGCCGGTCTTCGCCGACGTCGACCCGGTCACCGGCAACGTCACCGCGGAGACGGTCGCCGAGGTGCTGACCCGCGACACGCGGGCGGTGGTGGTCGTCGACCAGGGCGGTGTCCCGGTTGACCTCGACCCGGTCCGCCGCCTGTGCGACCCCCAGGGGATCGTGGTCGTCGAGGACGCCGCCTGCGCGGCGGGCTCGACCTACCGCGGGCGCCCCGCCGGGGCGGGCGCAGAGATCGCGGCGTGGTCCTTCCACCCGCGCAAGCTGCTCACCACCGGCGAGGGCGGGATGGTCACCACCTCCCGCCCCGAGTGGGCGGAGCGGGTCGCCCGGCTCCGCGAGCACGCGATGAGCGTCTCGGCGGCCGAGCGGCACGCCAGCGTCCTCGCGCCCGCCGAGCAGTACCCGGAGGTCGGGTTCAACTACCGGATGACCGATCTGCAGGCGGCGGTCGGGCTGGTCCAGCTGGGGCGGCTCGACGAGATGGTGGCGCGGCGCCGCGCCCTCGCCGAGGGGTACGCCAAGGCGCTGGAGGAGGTCGACGGGCTCCGGCTGGTCGCCGACCCGCCCCACGGGACGACCAACTTCCAGTCCTGCTGGGTCGAGGTGGAGGAGGAGTTCCCGCTCAGCCGGGACGAGCTGCTCGTCCACCTCGCGCGGGCCGACATCTCGGCACGGCGCGGGATCATGGCGGCGCACCGGCAGCCGGCGTACCGCTACCGGTACGGCGGCGGGCTGCCGCTGCCGGGCACCGAGCGGCTCACCGACCAGACGCTGATCCTGCCGCTCCACCACCAGCTCTCGGAGTCCGACCAGGCGCGCGTCGTGGAGGCGCTGTGCCGGGCAGGGCGGGCGAGGTGAGCGGGCTGCTGCTGCTCGCCGCCAGCGGGCTCGCCCGCGAGGTGCTCGCGGTGCCGGGGCTGCTGCAGCGGCACGCCTCGGTGACGCTGCTGGACGACGACCCGGCCCGGTGGGGGACCGAGGTGCACGGCCACCCGGTCCGCGGCGGGCTGGAGCTCGCGGGGGAGTACCCCGACCACCGGCTCCTGGTCTGCGTGGGCCGCGGGGCGGCGCGGCGCGCGGTCGTGCGGCGCCTGCACGGGCTGGGGGTCCGCCCGGACCGGTACGCCACCGTCGTCCACCCCGACGTGCGGGTGCCCCCGGGCTGCCGGGTCGGGCGCGGCAGCGTGCTCCTGGCGGGCGTGGTGCTCACCGCCGACGTGGAGGTGGGCGAGCACGTCGTGGTGATGCCGCACGCGACGCTCACCCACGACGTGGTGCTCGAGGAGTTCGCGACCGTCTGCGCGGGCGTCCAGCTCGGCGGCGGCGTCCGCGTGGGGACCGGCGCCTACCTGGGGATGGCCGCCGCGGTGCGCGAGCGCCTCGTGGTGGGCGCCGACGCCGTCCTCGGGATGGGGGCCGTGCTGACCGCGGACCTGCCCCCCGGCGAGACCTGGGCGGGCGTCCCGGCCCGCCCCCTGCGACGACCCGTGGAGGTGGAGGGATGAACGTCCCGTTCGTGGACCTGGCGTCGCAGCACGCCGAGGTCGCCGACGAGGTGCAGGTGGGCCTCGCCGACGTCTTCGCGCGCACCGCGTTCGTCGGCGGCGAGGAGGTGGGCCTCTTCGAGGCCGAGTACGCGCGGTACGTCGGGGCGCGGCACTGCGTGGGCGTGGCCAACGGCACCGACGCCCTCGAGCTGGCGCTGCGCGCCGTGGGCGTCGGGCCGGGGGACGAGGTGGTCCTGCCGGCCAACACGTTCGTCGCCACGGCGGAGGCGGTCTCGCGGATCGGGGCCGTCCCGGTCCTCGTCGACGTCGACGAGGAGCACCTGCTGGTCGACGTCGACGCGGTCGGGCGGGCCCTCACCCCGCGCACCCGGGCCGTGGTGCCGGTGCACCTCTACGGCCAGGTCGCCCCCGTCGAGCGGCTGCTGCCGCTCTGCGCGGCGGCGGGGGTCGCGGTCGTGGAGGACTCCGCCCAGGCGCAGGGCGCGCGCCGGCACGGCGCGCCGGCCGGCTCCCTCGGGCTGGCGGCGGCGACGAGCTTCTACCCCGGCAAGAACCTGGGCGCCGCGGGCGACGCGGGCGCCGTCACCACCTGCGACGAGGAGGTGGCCGACCGGGTGCGGCTGCTGGGGGCGCACGGCTCGCGCACCAAGTACGTCCACGAGGTGGTCGGGACGAACTCGCGGCTCGACACGGTGCAGGCCGTCTACCTGCGCGCCAAGCTCGCGCGGCTGGAGAAGTGGAACCAGCTGCGCCGCGAGGCGGCCGCCCGGTACGCCGAGCTGCTCGCCGACCTGCCCGGCGTCCGGGTCCCGCGGACGTTGCCCGGCAACGAGGACGTGTGGCACCTGTACGTCGTCCGGGTCGCCGACCGCGACCGGGTGCTGGCCGGGCTGGCCGAGGCGGGCGTGGGCGCCGGGATCCACTACCCGACCGCCCTCCACCTCACCCCCGCCTACCGGCACCTGGGCCTCGGGCCGGGGGCCTTCCCGGTGGCGGAGGCGGCGGCCGACGCGATCCTGTCGCTGCCGATGTTCCCGCACCTCGCGCCCGTCCAGCAGGAGCGGGTCGCGGACGTCCTCGGCAGCCTCGTGCGGGGCTGACGCGTGGGCCGCAGCAGCACCGTGGGGGAGCGGGAGCAGCGCACGCCGACGCGCCCCGGTGCCGGCGGCGCTCTCGTCTGGAGCCTGGTCAACACCGCGGTCGCCCGCTTCGGCACCGTGGCCATCGGCATCGCGCTCGCGCGGATGCTGGGACCCGAGGAGTTCGGCACCTTTGCGGTGGCCCTGGTCGCGCTGATGGCGGTGCTCAGCTTCAACGAGCTGGGGGTGAGCCTGGCCATCGTCCGCTGGCGGACCGACCCCGCCGAGATCGCCCCCACGGTGGCCACGATCTCGACGGCCACGAGCGTGCTGGTGGCCGGGGCGGCGATGCTGGGCGCCCCGGCCTTCGCCGGCGCCATGGGCTCCCCCGAGGCGGCCGGCCTCGTGCAGCTGCTCGTGCTCTGCGTGGTGGTCAACGGGGTCGTCGCCACCCCGGCCGCGCTGATGCAGCGGGCCTTCCGCCAGGACCAGCGGATGCTCGTCGACCAGGTCAACGTGTGGCTGGGTGCGGCGGTCTCCCTCGCCATGGCGGCGACGGGCAGCGGCGCCGAGGCCCTGGTCGTCGGACGGCTCGTGGGGGCCGTCGTCTCCGGGGCGCTCTTCCTGCGGTTCTCCCCCCTGCCGCTGCGGTTCGGCTTCGACCCGCGCTGCGCCCGCCGGCTGCTGTCCTTCGGCCTGCCGCTCGCGGGGGCGAGCGTCGTGGTCTTCCTGGTCGGCTTCCTCGACCAGGTCGTGGTGGGGAGCGTGCTGGGGCCGGTGACGCTGGGCCACTACGTGCTGGCGGTGAACCTCGCGTCCTGGCCGGTGCTGCTCTTCTCCCAGCCCCTGCGCAGCGTGGCCCCCGCGCTCTTCGCGCGGATGCAGCACGACCCCGAGGCGCTGGGGCGGTCCTTCGGCCTCGTGCTGCGGCCGGTCGCGCTGGTGGCCCTGCCGCTCTGCGCGGTGATGGCGGTGACCGCGCCCGAGCTGGTGCGCTTCGTCTACGGCGAGGCGTGGGCCGGCGCGGCGCCCGCGCTGCGGTGGCTCGCGGTGCTGGCGGGCCTGCGGATCTTCTTCGAGCTGGCCTACGACCACCTCGTCGTGCGGGAGCGCTCCCGCGCGCTGCTCCGGGTCCAGCTGCTCTGGGTGACGCTGCTGGTCCCCGCGGTGTGGTGGGGGACCCGCAGCCACGGCGTGGAGGGTGCCGCCGTCGGCCTCCTGGTCGCGGCCGCGGCGGCGAGCGTCCCCCTCTACCTGGCCGAGCTGGCCCGGGTCGGCGTGCGTCCCGCGGCGGTGCTCTCCGCGCTGGCGGTCCCGCTGGCGGCGGCTGCCGTCACGGCCGCGGCGGCGGGAGCCCTCGTGGCGACCGTGGCCCCCGACCTCGTGGCCCTCGTCCTGTGCGGACTCCTCTCGTCGGCGGTCTCCGCCCTGCTCGTGCTGCGGCACCGGGCCGACCTCGACGTCTTCCGGAAGGTCTCCCCATGAGGGTCCTGGTCTACCCGCACGCCATGGAGATGGGCGGCAGCCAGCTCAACGCGGTCGAGCTGGCCGGCGCGGTCCGAGACCTCGGCCACGAGGTCGTCGTCTACGCCCCCGACGGCCCCCTGGTCGACGTGGTCGCCCGGATGGGCCTGGAGGTGGTGCCCCGGCACCCGTCGCCGATCACCCCCGGACCCGGCACCGCGCAGGACCTCCGCCGGCTGTCCCGGACGCGCGGGATCGACGTCCTGCACGGCTACGAGTGGCCGCCGATCATGGAGTGCTGGGCGGCGGCCGGCCCCGCGCGCGGGGGGCCGGCGGTGGTCGGCACCGTGATGTCGATGGCCGTGGCCGACTTCCTCCCGCGCTCGCTGCCGCTCTTCGTCGGGACCGAACGGCTGCGTCGGCTCACGGCCGCCACCCGGCCGGGCGAGGTGCTGCTGATGGAGCCGCCGGTCGACGTGCGCGCCAACGCCCCGGGCGGCCCCGGGCGGGAGTTCCGGGCGGCCCACGCGGAGCCCGACGAGCAGCTCGTGGTCGTGGTCACCCGGCTCGCCCGGGAGCTCAAGCTCGAGGGGATCCTGACCGCGGTGCACGCCGTCGCCCTGCTCGCCCGCGAGCGGCGGGTGCGGCTCGTCGTCGTCGGTGACGGCCCCGCGCGGGCCGAGGTGGAGGGGGCGGCGGCGGCGGCCGCCGCCCTGGTCGGTCGGCCGGTCGTGGAACTGACGGGGTCGGTGCCCGACCCGCGGGGCGCCTACGACGCCGCCGACGTCTGCCTCGGGATGGGCGGGTCGGCGCTGCGCGCGATGGCCTTCGCCAAGCCGCTGGTGGTCCAGGGCGAGGGCGGGTTCTTCCGCACCCTCACCCCCGACTCCCTGCCCCAGTTCCTCGAGGGCGGGTGGTACGGCCGCGCCGACCTCGGCCGGGCGGACGCGGTGCTCGCGCTCGCGGGTCAGCTGCGCGAGCTGCTCGACGACCCGGCGGGCGCGGCCCGGCTGGGAGCGTTCGGCCGACGGGTGGTGGAGCGACGCTTCAGCCTCGAGCGGGCCGCGGAACAGCTCGTGACGACGTACGCCGCCGCCCGCCGCGCCCCGGCCGAGGGGTCGCCGTGGGTGCGGGACTCCGTGCGGTCGGGCGCGGGCCTGGTGGGCTACAAGGTGGTCCGTCGCGCCCGGCGGCTGGGGGGCCGGGTGAGCCGCGACGACTTCAACGCCCGACCCGCCTGAGCCGGCGGTGCGCCGTCACCCCGGGACGTCGAGGCCGAGGAGGCCGGCCAACCGCCGGGCCCGCTCCTCCCAGCCGTGCCGGCGGGCGAAGCGGCGGCGTGCCTCGACCTCCCGCGGGTCGCCGGCGGCATGGGCCAGCGCCACCGCCCGGGCGGCGAACTCGTCGGGTCCCGACGCCACGGCCACGAGGTCGGTGGCGAGCAGCTCGAGCGCCGGCAGCGGCGTGGAGAGGGCCGCCCGCCCCGCGGCGAGGTACTCCAGGGTCTTGAGCGGGAAGCTGGCCCGGTTGAACGCGGAGTCGGCGTACGGCGTGAGGCCGACGTCGATGCGGCGCAGGTACGACGGGAGCTCGGCGAACTCCTTGCGCCCCACCCACTGGACGTTGCCCCGGGCGACCAGCCGGTCGAACCGGGCGCCGCCCCAGCCGGCCAGCCGGGGGCCCACCAGCAGCAGCGACAGGCCGGTCCCGGCCACCGCCTCCAGCAGGGCCAGGTCGATGCGCTCGGAGAGCTGCCCGACCACCCCCGCCACCCGGCCCTCGAGCGAGACGTCCTGCGGCTCGGGGGCCTCCTCGACCCGCGCGTGGTGGTCGACGTCGCAGCCGTTGGGCAGGACGAAGGCCGACCTGTCCGGCCAGCGCTCGACGATCACCGGGGAGACGGCCCCCAGCGTCTGCGCCTCGGCGACCCGGCGCGCCTCCAGCGCGGCCATCCGATCGGGACGCTGCCCCATCAGGGCGGCGCCGGCCGGGAAGTCGTCGGTCGCGTAGTAGACCCGGCGCGCCCCCGGCACCGGCTGCAGCGGGAGGTAGGGGCTGGTCGCCACCACGACGTCCACCCGCCCCGGTCCGGCCGCCAGGAAGCGGTCCAGGAGCGTGCGGGCGAGGGCGGCCGTGACGGGGAGGACGCCCGGGCGGTAGGGCCACGGCGGCGCGGGGAGCGTCACCCGGGTCACGCCCGGCAGGGGCGTGCCGACCCGGACGCCGCGCAGGGCGTCCCGCGGGCCGGCGGAGCGCACCACCGACAGCGGCGGGTCCACCCAGACCACGTCCGTCCACCGGGCGAGCCGGGTGACGAGCTGTCGGTCGGTGCCGACGACGCCGTCCCAGGGCACGCCGGCCTGCCACAGCACCGTGGGGCGGGCGCCGCCGGGGCGCGCGGTCTCGTCGTCCATCCCGGTCACCGGGGGAGGAGGCCGTCGCCGCAGCGGAGCTCGGGCGGACGTCGACGGGGGACCAGGAGGCTGACCAGGGCCGTGCGGGACCTGCGCTCCCCGCGCACGGCCTTCGAGCCCTCGCTGGCCAGCGCCAGGGCGTAGTAGAGGAGGGACGCCGGCAGCCGGTGCCGGCGCCGGTAGAGCCGCACCCGGTTGACGATCTGCATCGCGTGGATCGCGGGCGACTGGCCGGACCCTCCGCCGACGTGGGTGACGACCGCGTCCGGCACGTAGACCGTGCGCAGCCCGGCGTCCCGGGCCCGGAGGCAGAAGTCGGTCTCCTCGGAGTAGAGGAAGAAGCTCTCGTCCCACCCGCCCAGCAGGTCGTGGCAGGCCCGGTCGACCAGCAGGCACGCCCCCAGGGCCCAGTCGACGGTCCGGGGCGTCTCGTAGGCCGCGGGGTCGTCGAGCCGCTCGCTGAGCGCCGGGTGCCGGGTGCCGCCCAGGCCCAGCGCCCGCCCCAGCGTCGGCTCGCGGCGCAGGGAGAGGAAGAGGCTCCCGTCGGGGGAGAGCACGCGGGGGGCGGCCACCCCGTGGGCGGGGTCGCGCAGGGCGTCCACGAGCCGCGGCACCGACCCCGGCGCGAGGGTCAGGTCGGGGTTGAGCACGAGCACCGGGCCGGTGCCGGCGAGCGCGGCGACGCCGGCGTTGATCCCGGCGGAGTAGCCGTGGTTCCCCGACTCGACGAGGAGGCAGTCCGACCTCGCGGCGACCAGCTCCCGGGTGCCGTCGGTGGAGCCGTTGTCGACGACCACCGTGGCGTGCTCCTGGCCCGCCATCGCCGCGGGCAGCGAGTCGAGCAGCGCCCCCACGACGTGGACGGACTGGTAGGTCACCACGACCACGTCGACCCGGCTCACGCGGCCACCTCCGCACGGGCGGCCCTCGGTGGGGAGAGCGGTTCCCGCTGCAGGCGCCACAGGGCACCGCAGAGCCCGACCACCAGGAAGGTGAGCCCCGAGGCGGTCGGGAAGCTCAGCCCGTCGTAGGTGACGAGCCCGACCGCGGCGGCCGCGACCGCCGCGACGTACCCCTGGCCCCGCTCGGCGGCGACCGGCCCGGTGAGCAGCCGGGAGCGGCCCGCCGTCCAGCCGGCGGCCGCCAGGAGCGCGACGAAGGCGACCAGGCCGACCGCCCCCACCTCGACCAGCAGCAGGAGGTACTGGTTGTCGAGGATGCGGTAGCTCGGCAGGAAGGTGCCGTACCCCCGGCCGAGGAGCGGCGCCTGCTCGATGAAGTGCCACACGACGGGGTAGGAGTCCGTCCGCGAGGCGACGCTGTCGTCCGTGCCGACGGTGGTGAAGAGCTTGAGGATCGTGCCGGCCATCCCCGGCACCGCGACCAGGACGACGGCGAGCATCCCGCCGCAGGTGGCCAAGGCCCAGAGCCGGGCCCGGCGGCCCCAGACCACGCCGAGCACCAGGAGGCCGACCACGGCGCTGAGGATCGCGGAGCGGGAGCCCGACAGCAGGATCGCGAACGCCATGGCCGTGACGGCCGCCCAGTGCCGGCCGCGCGCGGTCGGCGTGGTGCGCGCGTAGGAGATCGCGATCGGCAGCACGATCCCCAGCACGGCGCCGAACTCGATGGGGTGCAGCGCGGTGCCGGCCGGGCGGGCGAAGCCGTTGCGGACCACGAGGTCGCTCAGCGGCGCGCTGGTGACCAGGCCGGGCGGCGTGAACGCCCTGATCAGGAGGTCCTCCGCGGCGAACTGGGCCAGGCCGAGCAGCGCGGTGAGCGCGCCCGCCAGGACCAGCCGCCGCGTCAGCACGTCGAACCGCTCCATCGTCGGCACGCCGTCGTGGGCGAGCAGGCAGACCCCCGTCCAGCCGACGAGGGCAACCATGCCCAGCGTGGCGGTGCTCGCCTCGTCGGCGGCGACCGGCCGGGACATGGCCACCGCATAGCTCGCGGTGAAGGCGAGGAACACGCAGAGCAGGGCGCGCCGGACCGGCTGGCTCCCCCGGTGGGCGGGCGTGGAGCGCTGCAGCTGGTGGAAGAGCCACCAGCAGAGCCCCGCCAGCGCGACCAGGGTGGCCGGCGCCCCGGCGCCGCCCAGGGGCGCCACCACCCAGCGGGACTCCAGGCCGACGAGCAGCACGAGGTAGAAGGTCAGGTAGGTGACCGCGTCCAGGTGGGCGTCGCGCCTCGTGCCCGGCATCAGGCGTTCCCGGGATCCCGCTCGTCCGACTCGTCCCGCTCGTCCCGCTCGTCCGGCTCGTCCGGCTCGTCCGTCGCGTCCGGCTTGCCCGGCCTGCCCTTGCGGGACCGGCGGCGGGTGCTCCGGGAGCGGAGCAGGCTGTCGACCAGCGCGACCGCGAGGACGCTGACCAGCAGGAGGGCCGCGGCGAGCAGGCTGAGCACCTGCACCTTGGCGCGCAGGACGGGCTCGGCCTCGTCGTCGGCGTGGATGACGACCTGGGTGATCTGCTGGGACGGCCTGATGTTCACCGACTCCTGCAGCTCGACCAGGTCGGCGGGCAGGCGCTCGAGCAGGAGGCGGAGCGTCGCCTCGGCCAGCTCGGGGTCCTCGTGGGTGGCCTCGAGCGTGATCACCGGCGCGCTCGTGGCGAAGTCGGGGAGCACCGTGTACTCGGCGTCGGGCACCTCGGCCTCGATCTCCTCGGCGGTCGAGGAGGACGACATGGAGCGGACGAGGATGTCGGCGGTCTGCTTCAGCCCACCCAGCTCGAGGAACCTGTTCTGCTCGGGGAACTCGGCGTTGCGGGGCGGGACCAGCACGACGGCGGCCTCGCTGCGGTAGCTGGGCGGGACGCGCTGGGCGGCGGCGTACACCGCTCCCGCGGAGAGCACGAGGGCGAGCAGCAGCAGCGGCCAGCGCCGCAGGCAGATGACGAAGACGTCCCGTAGGTACACGCAGGTCCTCCTCCCCCGGGTGAGCACCGCGCCCGTCCGTGGATCGTACTCATCCGAAGGGCTTCGTGGGCAGGTGCGGACCGCTGGCCGGGCATAGCATGCGACGCATGACGACGGTCGAGCTGCTGCGCCGGCTCCTGCGCCGGTGGTACGTCGTCGCGGCAGGGCTCGTGGCCACCGCCGCCGTGGCCGCGGCCGTGGCGAGCCCGGCCCCCCTCTTCGTCAGCCGCGTCGACGTCGTCCTCGTGGCCCCGCCCGACGACACGCTCGCCCCCGAGCTGGTGAGCCGGGGGGAGGACCTGATCGCCCTGGCCGGGCTCGTCGAGCGGCTGGTCAACGAGGGGCGACCCCGCGAGCCGGGCACCGCGCAGGTCGTCCCCCTCGAGGGGACGGGGGTGCGACGGGGCGTCCAGGTCACGCTCCCCAACGCCGGGGGCCAGTGGGACCACAGCTTCGTGGCGCCGGTGCTGGACGTCCAGGCGGTCGGCACGAGCCGGGCGGAGGTCGTCGCCCTGCGCGACGACGTGCTGGACCGGGTGGTGCGGACGCTGCGGCAGACGCAGGCGGACGACGGGGTGCCGCCGCGCCGGCGGGCCACGGCCCGCGTGGTGCCCGAGGACGGGCCGGTCGTGCCCGCCGGCGGCCACCCCACCCGGGCGGCCGCGGCCGCGGGCGTCGTGGGGCTCCTGCTCACCGCCCTGGCGGGCCTCCTGGTCGACGGCGTGCTGGTGCGACGCCGGGCCCGCCGCTCCTGACGCGCCGCGACCCCGGGCGGGACGTCCGGTGCGGACGCCCCGGCCGGGGTCGTGGGCACGGGCCTGGGCCCGTGGGGGGTTCGGCTCAGTAGCCGACGGTGCTGCCGGTGGCGGCGTCCTTGTTGCCGGTCCAGTTGACCTGGGCGTTGCGGATGAGGCCGTAGCCCCAGCGGCCCTTGCCCATCACGTTGTTGGAGTACGTGATGTTGCTGACCTTGTTGGTGCTGGAGAAGTTGCCGTCGGCGTAGACGGTGTAGCCGCCGCCGACCAGCTTGTTGCCGGTGACCGTGATGTCGCTGATCGCGCCGAAGTAGTTGTCCACCATGACCGTCGAGGTCTGGCTGTGCTCGGACATGTCGATCGTGTTGTTCTCGACGCGGATGTTGCTCAGGCCGCCGTCCATCTGGATCCCGTCGTAGTGCGGGTCGTTGACGGCCTTGAGGGAGTGGATCCAGTTGTTGCGGATGACGCTGCCGGAGCCGGGGACGATGCCGTCGGCGGTGCCGACGATCTCCGAGTCGGTGACGGTCATGTTGCGACCGCCCCCGCCGATGCCCCCGTTGCCGTCCGCGGTGCCGGTGCCGTTGATCTCGAGGTTGTCGAGCTTCGCGCCGGCCGCGCTCACGCGCACGGTGTAGTAGGACGAGCCGGTGATCCGGGTGTTGCGCACCGTCACGTTCTCGGCGCGGATCTCCAGCGAGCCGCGGATGTCGAGGTTCTCGACGACCGCGCCGGGCTGGGTGACGACGACGCTGCCGGACGACTTGAGGGTGACGCCGGCAGGCACGCCGGTGCTGGCGGCGTTCGGGAAGCCGGTGACCGGGGTCGGCTCGGGCGTCGGCGTCGGCGTCGGCGTCGGCGTCGGCGTCGGGGTCGGGGTGGGCGTCGGGGTGGGCGTCGGCTCCGGGATCGGGGCGACGGGCTGGTTGGCGCTGCTCGCGGTGATCACGTCGACCCAGTAGTTGGACGACAGGTAGCTCTTGGTCGGGAAGCCGGAGGCGCTGCCGTACCGGTAGACGCCGTTGCTCCCGGAGCGGGCGCGCAGGCCGTTGGCCTCGACCGCGGTGGAGAAGCCGCGCTGCGTGGCGGCGTACCGGCCCTTGGGCGCGAAGACGGAGACGGTGTAGCGCTCGCCGGCCTTCAGGTCGACGGGCTGGCTGAAGGCGACCGAGATCCAACCGGTGCTGGAGGTGCGCGGGATGGAGACGGTGGCGAGCCGGGTGCCGGTGCTGCTCCACAGGGACGCCGAGGTCGGGGTCACCGAGGAGTCGCTCGAGGACTTGTAGACCTGGGCGCCGAGGGCACGCTTGGCGGTCAGCGGCGTGAAGGACACGCCGAGCTCGACGCTCGCGGTGTCGGAGTCGGTCCGCACGCTGGAGGGCCGGGTCTCGGGGAAGAGGCCGGAGGAGGCGAGCTGGGTGGCGGAGAAGGTGGTGGAGCTGGTCTCGGCCTGGGCCGCGCCGGGGACGGCGAGGGCGACGGCCCCCGCGACGAGGAGCGCGGACAGGGAGGGGAGGGCGACCCGCGTGAGCGGGCGCGCGGAGGAGTGGCCAGAAGGCATGGTGATGTCGCAACTTTCGGTGGGCTTCATGACTTGGCGCAGCCGGGGCCCGAGAGGCCAAGGAGCCGGAAACGCGTACCCAACATCGGGTACGGATGGGGAGCGTGCCAGCATCGCGTACCCCATTTGGGGTAGACCCCTCGTCAACACCACCCGGAAGGGTGAGGCGAGTCACCCGTTCGGGCCATGCGAGGGGGCGCCGAGGGCGTGCGACGGGCCAGGGGGCCGACCGGGGTCAGCGCCTCGCGAGCACCAGGTAGTGGTTCATCGGGCTCGGCCGCTCCACCGACGCCCCGGGGGAGAGGTCGACGGGCACGAGGGCGTCGCGGGCACCGTCGTACACGCAGACGTCGTACCCGGGCAGCTGCGCCGCGCGCAGGGCCTCGCGCAGCGCGGTGCCGTCCAGCAGCATCGCCAGGCCCACGCGGCCGGCCCGGAGCACCGGCAGCGCCCCGGCCAGCACCTGGGCCTCGTGGCCGGCGGTGTTCACCTTGAGCACGTCGACCTCCGCGAGCCCCTCCGCCCGGAGGAACGCCTCGAGCGTGGTGAGCGGGAGCTCGTCGGTGTCGGTCCCCGTCCCGGAGGGGTGTGGCGTCCCGTCCTCCAGCCCGTCCTCCAGCCCGTCCTCCAGCTCGCGGATGCCGTTGAGGTAGCGGCGGCTGCTGGCCCGGAGCGTCGCGCGCCCGGCGTGCTCGCCCACCGCGAGGCGGTGCGTCACCACGCGGTCCTGCAGCCCGTTGGCGAGGACGTTCTCGTGGAGCACCTCCAGCCCGGCGGCGTCGGGCTCGCAGGCGTGGACCACGGCGCCCGTGCGCGCGGCCGTCATCGTCCAGGTGCCGATCGACGCGCCGACGTCCACCGCCGTGCGGCCGGGCCCGAGGTGCCGCTCCAGCAGGGCCAGCTCGGGCTCCAGCAGGTCGCCGAAGACCACCAGGGTGGGGATCAGCTGCTCGGGGTGCCGGAAGGCGATCCGCAGGCCCGTGCGGCGCGTCCGGGTGACCACGGTCCGGGGCCGGCGCAGCGTGACGACCAGGAGGCGCAGCAGGCCCGCGACGACGCGGGTCGGACCCACCTGGCGCACCCCCCACGCCACCTTGGTGACGGCGAGCCGGGCGCGGGCGGGGGTGGGCAGTGGCATGGTGGCCTCGCAGCTCTCTGGCACGTCGCTGGAACGTCTGTGGTGCGTCTGCGGCACGCCTCCGTCAGGAGCGCGGACCGGGTGTCGCCATGATGCCGCAGATTGACATCTCGTCAACGTTGCCCCAAGGATGACGAGCGTCCTCGTCGTCCCCGGACCGCTCGGTCGTGCTCGGACCGGCCAGCCCTCCCGGGCGGCGCGCCCCCGTCGCGGAGAACCCATGTCCTTCCTCAAGCGAGCCAGGCCGGCCACTCGTGGCCTCGCCCTCGCCAGCCTGTTCCTCACCCTTCCCGGCGCCGCCCTCGGCGTCGGTGCCGACCTGTCCGGCGCCGCCCCCGCGGCCGCCGCCCCCGTGCCCCAGCGCCCCCTCGCGGGCGACGAGGCCGGCCAGGCGGCGGACGCCGCCGCGGCCGACCCCCACGCCTGGCGCGGCAACGCGCGGATCGCCGTGCGACGCGCCGGCGCGGAGCGGGGCGACGTCACCACCGTGAAGGCGCGTGGCCGGGCGGGGAAGGGCCGGACCAGGCTCACCCACCGCGCGGTCCGCGCGGAGGGGGTCGCCGTCGGCGCCACCTACCGGGCGGCGGTCCTCGTGCGGGCGCGCAAGAAGCCGGTGAAGGTCACCCTGCGGGTGCGGGAGCAGGGTGCCGGCCAGACCGTGACGCACCGGCGCTCCGTCAGGCTGCGGCCCGGCGCGTGGCGCCCCCTGCGCCTGCGGCTCACCACCACGCTCCCCGACGCCTCCCTGCGGCTCCAGCTGCGCGCGGGGCTGGGCGCGGGACGGCTCCAGGTCGACGAGCCCGCTCTGGTGGGCGTCGCCGGGCGCACCACGCCGCCGCCGCCGCCGACGGAGACCGGTTTCCCCGACGCCGCGTCCACCGGCGTCCAGGACGGCGTCGCGCTGCGCGCCTCGCGCGGGCTCACCGTCACCACCGACGGTGCCGTGGTGGAGAACCTCGACATCTCGGGCCAGCTCCACATCCGCGCCAACAACGTGACGGTGCGCAACGTGCGGGTCCGCAGCAGCGACTACTACGCGCTCTACGTGACCGGCTCCGGCGCCCGGATCGAGCACGTCGAGGTCGACGGGCTCGGCTTCTCGGGCACCGGCGGCGCCGCCGGCATCGGCGGGGGCGGCAAGGGGATGACGGTCGTCGCGGCCGACATCACCGGCGTCGAGAACGGCGTGGTCCCCGGCTCCGGGAGCGTCGTGCAGGACTCGTGGATCCACGGGCTCGCCTCGCCCGGCGACCCGCACTACGACGGCATCCAGATGGACGGCGGGCTGAGCGACATCCGCGTCGTGCACAACACCATCGACATGTCGGAGCACTCCCAGACGGCGGCGGTGATGGTCGACAACTACTTCGGCCCGATCAGCCGGATCTCGGTGACCGGCAACCAGCTCCTGGGCGGTGGCTACACCGTGTACGCCGACGGCTCCTTCTCGTCGTCCGACGCGGTCTCAGCGATCACCTACGCCGACAACGTCTTCGGCAAGGGCCACTGGGGCTACGGGCTGCTGCGCAACGCGGACGTGACCTGGTCGAACAACACCGACCTGGGGACGGGGCGCGCGGTCCGCGCCCGGTCCGAGGGCTAGCGGCTGCAGAGCCGGGACGGAGGGGGAGATGCGCAAGGTGATGGTGGCCTACGGGACGAGGCCGGAGGCCATCAAGATGGCCCCCGTCGTCCTGGCCCTCGCGGAGTCCCGGCACCTGGAGCCGGTCGTCGTGGTGACCGGGCAGCACCGGCAGATGCTGGACCAGGTCAACGGCCTCTTCGGCATCCGTCCGGCCCGCGACCTCGACGTCATCCGGCCCCGGCAGGAGCTGCACGAGGTCACCCAGCGGGTGCTGGCGGGCATGACCGAGGTGCTGCGGGCCGAGCGTCCCGACGCGGTGCTCGTGCAGGGGGACACCACCACCACGATGGTGGCGGCGCTGGCCGCCTTCTATGAGAAGGTGCCCGTCGTCCACCTCGAGGCGGGGCTGCGGACCCACGACCGCTACAACCCCTTCCCCGAGGAGATCAACCGCCGGCTGACCTCCCAGCTGGCCTCGCTCCACCTGGCGCCCACCTCGGTGTCGCGCGACAACCTGCTCCGCGACGGGCTGGACCCCTCCGACGTGGTCGTCACTGGCAACACCGTCATCGACGCGCTGCTGGACGTGGTGGCGCGGGAGCTCCCCCTCGAGGACCCCGCCCTGGCGGTGCTCGACGGGCGTCCTGCCGTCCTGGTCACCAGCCACCGCCGGGAGTCCTGGGGCGAGCCCATGGCCCGGACGGCGTCCGCCGTCGCCCGGCTCGCCAAGGAGTTCCCCGAGACCGTCTTCCTGCTCCCCGCCCACCTGAACCCGACGGTCCGCGAGGTGCTGCTGCCGCCGCTGGAGGGGCTCGCCAACGTGGTCGTCACCGACCCGCTCTCCTACAGCGACTTCGCCCGGGCGATGGCCGCCAGCTCGGTCCTGCTGACCGACAGCGGCGGTGTCCAGGAGGAGGCCCCGAGCCTCGGGAAGCCCGTGCTGGTGCTGCGCGACAACACCGAGCGGCCCGAGGCGGTCACCGCGGGCACGGTGAGGCTGGTCGGCACCGACGAGCGCCTCGTCGTCGAGTCGGTGAGCGAGCTGCTCACCGACCCGGCGGCGTACGACGCGATGGCGCGCGCCGTGAACCCCTACGGCGACGGTCGTGCCGCGCCCCGCTGCATCGCCGCCCTCGAGCACTTCTTCGGGGTGGGGGAGCGGCTCCCCGAGTTCGCCCCCTGAAGGCGGCTCAGCGCCAGATCCCCCGGGTGTCGTAGAGCACCTTGCCCTCGAGCCGCGAGCGGCTGAGCGAGCGGAAGTGGTCGTGGTCGACGAGCACCACGACGATGTCGGCGTCGTCGATCGCCTCGTGGACGCGCTGCAGGCGCACGTGGGGGCGGCCGTCCAACGCCGGGGGCAGGTGGTCCACGAAGGGCTCGGCGACCCGCAGGTCCAGGTCGGGCAGCGCGTCGGCGATGTCGGTGACGATGTCCATCGCCGGGCTCTCGCGCAGGTCGTCGACGTTGGCCTTGTAGGCCAGACCCAGGCAGGCGACCGTCGGGTTGCGGAAGCGCTCGGTCTTGGCGACCACCTGCTCCGCCACGTGGTGCGGCTTGCTGTCGTTGACCTCGCGCGCGGTCCGGATCAGCCGGGAGAGCTGGGGGGCCGCGCCCACGATGAACCACGGGTCCACCGCGATGCAGTGGCCGCCGACGCCAGGCCCCGGGGTGAGGATGTCGACCCGGGGGTGGTGGTTGGCCATCTTGATGATCTCCCACACGTCGAGCCTCAGCTCCTCGCTGATGAGGGAGAGCTCGTTGGCGAAGGCGATGTTGACGTCGCGGTAGGCGTTCTCGACCAGCTTGGCCATCTCGGCGCTGGCCGCGTCCGTCAGGTGGATCTCGCCCTTGCTGAAGACCCGGTAGATCGAGGCCGCCTTCGCCGCGCACCGGCGGGTGACGCCGCCGACCACCCGGTCGTTGGTGATCATCTCGACCATGATCCGGCCCGGCAGCACCCGCTCGGGGCAGTGGGCGACGTGGAAGTCGGGGACGCCCTCGGAGGTGTGGGGCGCCACGAGGTCGGGCCGCAGCTCCTCGAGCCAGCGGCTCACGCCCTCGGTGGTGCCCGGGGGAGAGGTGGACTCGAGCACCACGATCTCCCCGCCCCGGAGCCGGGGCGCGATCTCCTCGACCGCCGCCCGCACGTGGCTCAGGTCGGCCTGGTGGTCGTCGCGGAAGGGCGTCGGGACGGCGATGATGTAGGCGTCCGCCTCGGGCGTCTTCGTGGTGGCGGTGAGCCGGCCCATCGTGACCGCACCGCTCACCCCGATGGCCAGGTCGGGCTCCACGAAGGGCAGCTCGCCGCGCGAGACCGCCTCCACGGTCGCCTCGTTGACGTCGACGCCGATCACCTCGACGCCGCCGACCGCCAGCGAGACGGCGGTCGGAAGGCCGATGTAGCCGAGCCCCACCACCGCGACCTGTCCCTGGAAGACCTCATCCATGTCGTGCCCCCGCTTCCTGCGTGCTCCGAGTCGTCGGCGTGTTCGTCGACGTGGGTGCCGACCCGGTGGTCGGCCGGCGCGGTCCGCGGGGTCGCGGTACGCGCATCCGCACCGGCTGCTCCGTCCGGGCCGGCCGGCCCGGGGCGGACGGCCGGTACGGCGTCCTGGGGTGGATCCGCTCGACCACGAGGAGGCCGACGAACGCCGTGTTGGTGACGAGGTAGCGGCGCCACAGGCGCCGCGGCTCCTGGCGGACCCGGTAGGCCCACTCGAGGCCCGCGCGCTGCCAGCGCTCGGGCGCGCGGCGGGTGACGCCGGCGAGGACGTCGAACGACCCGCCCACGCCGTGCAGCACCGGGACGTCGAGGTCGTCGCCGTAGGTCCCGAGGAAGATCTCCTTGTGCGGCGTGGTCATGCCGAGGAAGAGCATGTCGGCCCGGGAGCGCCGGATCTCGTCGGCCACGGCGGCGGACTCGGAGCGGTCGAAGTAGCCGTCGCGGCTCCCCGCGACCACCACGCCCGGCCAGCGCCTCGCCACGACCTCCTCGAGCGCGGCCAGCACGTCGGGCCGCGCGCCCAGGAGGTAGACCCGCAGGCCGTCGCGGTCCGCGACGTCGAGCAGCGCCTCGAAGAGGTCGATCCCGGCGACCCGCTCGGGCAGGGGGTGGTGCAGCACCCGGCTGGCCCACACCACCGACTGCCCGTCGGCGAGCAGCACGTCGCAGGTGAGCAGCGAGTCGCGCAGCAGCGGGTCTGCCGTCAGCTTGACCACCTTGGCCGCGTTGACGACCCCGATCAGCAGGCGCGCGCGGGTGCGCACCGCCTCGCGCGCCAGCTCCACCGCCTGGGCGAGCGTGAGGGGTGCGACGTCGAGCCCGAAGAGCGGCTGCCCGCGCAGCGCCACGGCCTCACTCATCGCCGGCTCCGGTGGGGAGCCAGGCGTACAGGAGCCAGCCGAGCTCGTAGGGGCGGCACTCGTGGTCCACGACCCCCGGTGGCAGGACGACGTCGAGCCCGGGGACCCGGACGCCGGGGGCCGCCGCGGAGGCCGCGGCCTGCAGGGCCCGCGCCGCCTTGCGCGGCTCGCGTCGGCCGACCTTGCGCCAGACCACGCCCCAGCGCTCGGAGACGAGCTCCTCGAGGGCCTCGGGGTGGCGGCCCAGCCAGCCGACCCCGCGGGCCACGGCGTCGCGGTGGTCGGCTCCGCCGGCCTCGAGCAGGTCGAGGAGCACCATCGGGGCCATGGCGTGCTGGTGGACGCTGTAGACCGGGTACCGCTCGACCACGGTGCCGTCACGGGCGTCGTAGTGCCACCACCACTGCCCCTGCTCGCCCTGGAGGTCGCACAGGCGCGCGGCGGTGAGGTCGGCGGCCGCCAGCCACTCCCCGGGCCCGTGGACCGAGGCCCGGGCCAGCGCCTGCAGCGGGTAGACCTGGTCGGCGAAGCTCCCGACGTGGGCCCGCCAGCGCGGCTTCCCGGCGGAGGGCAGCACGTGGGGGTAGATCCCCTGCGGTCCGCGGCCGGCGGTGAGCCGGGCGGCGGCGCGCTCCGTGACCAGGTCGGTGCGGCCCAGCCCGGCCGCGACGGTGGCGGCCGTGAGCATCCAGGAGACGTCGACCGTCGGCAGCGGCTGCCCCGCGGCGAGGTGCTCCTCCAGGCGGCAGAAGAGCTTGTCGTCGAAGACGCCGCTGAGCTCGGCCTCGGCCCACGCCACCAGCGCCACCGCCCCTGGGTCGGGGTGGTCCAGGGCCGTGCGCGCGGCCCGGGCCAGCACCTCGCCCGGCGACGTGCCGCCCAGCACCTCGCGGGCCCGGGCGGGGCCCAGGCGTCCGAGGCCGAGCAGGGCCATCGCCGTGTAGCGCAGGTTCTGCCCCTCCGCCCTCAGCGCCACGCCGTCGCGCCCGGCGACGAGCCGCAGCGTCTGGGCGAATCCGCCGGCCCCGGCGTCGTACCCGCGGGCGAGCCCGCGCGGTGCGAGCGCCAGCAGGCGCTCGACGTCCTGTGCCACCTCGGGCTCGACGCGTGCGAGCCTGTCCTCGTGCTGGGAGAGCACGTCGTGCTGCTTCATGAGACCCCCCGATCCGTCCTCACATCGTGCGGGACCTGAGGGGGTCGGGCTATCACCAGTAGTGGGTAAATGTTGATCAGCGGTCAACCACGGAGGGTGACCAGGCCTCCTCGACGAGCAGGCTCGGCGCCCGGCTCGCCCCCGGCGAGACGTCCAGCGACCAGACGTCGCTCACCCCCGGCTGGTCGGCGCGGGGGAGGCCGTAGATCAGCGTGTCGTCGTCGAGCCACGTGACCTGGTCGTCCACCCCGCGCGGGCCCCGGGAGGGCTCGTGCCGGGCGCCGGTCGCCAGGTCGAGCACGGCGAGCCCCCAGGTCGTCCCCGAGCCCGGGTCGGTGTCGACCTTGAAGGCGACCCGCGAGCCGTCCGGCGACAGCGCCGGGCACTCGGCGTCGCGGGCGACCGAGGTGAGGGTCCGGTCGCCGAGGTCGCCCTCGACGAGCCACGTCGCGCCCCCGGTGGCCACGGTGGCGTAGAAGCGGTCGCCGCCGGCGAAGGTGACGCCCCAGACGTTGCGGTCCACGGGCGAGACGGCGCGGCCGTCCAGGACGAGGTCGAACTGCTCGAGGTTGCCCCAGTCGCGGCCGCCGCCCCACTCGCGCACCACGGTCTCGGTGGAGAAGCCGGTGGCCAGGTAGGAGTGGCCGGTGACGAAGGACGTCGTCGCGACCAGGCTGCCGTCGGGCGAGACGCGCGTCCGGCTCGGGACGCCCGGCAGGGGGTGCGAGCGCTGCACCTGCCAGTCGGCGTCCAGCTCCTGGGCCTCGAAGCCCGTCAGGCCCGCGGTGGTCAGGCAGGAGGCGCCGCCGCTCCACGCGGCGACGCGGTCGCACTGCACGTCGGTGAAGTCGCGGGCCCCCCGAGGGTCGTCGAGAGCCACCATGGCCACCGTGCCGTACCGGTTGTCGAGCCCGGTGTGCCGGAAGACGATCCGCGGGAGCCTCGCCAGGGAGCCGGCGGCCGCGCGGCTCACGGCCGGCTCGCGGGCCCGCTGCTCGTCGACCCGGTCGCGCTCCCGCAGCCCGTACGCCGTCGCCGCGACGACCGCGACGACCGTCACCGCCACGAAGGCGGTCAGGCGCCCCCGGGGGCTCACGCCGCCGCCTCGTCCAGGCGGCGTACCCGCGTCGCGGCCGCCAGCACCGCCACCGCGAGGCCGGCGGCCACCACCAGCAGCGCCGTCCGGACCCCGAGCGTCAGCCACAGGAAGCCGAAGCCGAACGACGCGGCCATCCGGGCGAGCGCCACCACTGTCTGGGCGGCCGCGATCCCGCTCGCCCGCGCCTGCACCGGCACGAGCCGCCCGGCCAGCGCGGCCGTCACGCCGTCGGTGGCGGCGTAGAACAGCCCCAGCAGCAGCAGGGTCGCCACGACGGCCACCGCCGCCGGCTCCACGGCGGTGGCGCAGAGGTAGGCGACCGCGAGCACGGCGTGCCCCGCCACGAGCACCCGGGCCCGCCCGACCCGGTCGGAGAGGCGGCCGACCGGCACGGCGAGCAGCAGGTAGACCACGTTGGTCCCGACGTACATCAGGGGGAACCAGACGGCCGCGATCCCGCCCTGCTCCAGCAGGGCGAGGTAGAGGAAGCCGTCGCCGACGGTGAGCACGCCGAGCCCCGCCGCCACCAGCAGCAGGGGGCGCAGCCGCCGGTCCGCCAGGTCCCGCAGGCGGACCCGGGGCGGGTCGCCGTCCGCCTCGCGGTCGGCCGCGCCGTCCGGGCCGCGGAGGCGCACGTCGGGCCCCAGCAGCCCGAGCAGGGCCACCCCGACGACCGCGAAGGCCAGGGAGACGACCAGCACCACCCGGTGGCCCCCGGGGACGGCCCACAGCACGCCGAAGGCGACCAGCGGCCCCAGCGCGGCGCCGAGGGTGTCGAGCATCCGGTGGACGCCGAAGGCGCGGCCCAGGTGCTCGGGCGGGGCGCTCGCCGAGATCATCGCGTCCCGCGGCGCCGTCCGGATCCCCTTGCCCAGCCGGTCGACCGCGACCACCGAGGCGACGCTGCCGAGCCCGGCGGCGAAGAGCAGCAGGAGCCGGGCCAGGGCGGAGAGGAGATAGCCGGCGAGGGCCACCCACTTGGGGCGGTCCGTCCGGTCGGCCAGCCAGCCCCCGGCCAGGCGGACGAGGGCGCTCAGCCCCTGGTGCAGCCCGTCGACGAACCCGTAGGCCATCGCCGAGAGCCCGAGCACCCCGGTGACGTAGAGGGGCAGGATCGCCGCGACCGACTCCGACGAGACGTCGGTGAGCAGGCTGACCATGCCGAGGACGACGACCGCCCGCCCGACCCGGCGGGGAGCGGGCCGCGCGTCCCGCGGGAGCCGGGCGTCGGGACCGGCCGGCGGGCGGTCCCGGAGGGAGAGGTACACCGGGTCACCCGTCCCCGGCGTGCAGGACGCCGTGGACCGAGTACGCCGTGCCCCGGCCGGCCGGGCGCAGGGTGACCACCACCGAGCTGCGTCCGCGCCGGAACGCGGCGGCCTGGGTGCCGGCGACCGCGGGCGTGACCTCCTCGGCCATCCCGTACCGCCCCAGCCGCAGTCGCAGCCCCCGCAGCACCCGGGCCGGCGGGCGGTCGGTCCGGGCGTCGAGGGCGACCTGCACCCGCGACCCGTCCCTCGAGACGCTGCTGGCGGTGACCGTCGAGCCCGCCACCGGCCGCACCGCCGCCGGGAAGCCCGCGACCAGCTCGCCCCCCGCCCGACCGCTCCGCGGGAGCGGGGTCGGGAGGAGCGGCGGCGCCGCTCCGGGACGGGTGGTGCCGAGCGTGGGCGCGGCGGGTCCCGGCGTCCCGGGCATCTCCAGGCCCCCGGACGCGGCGGGCTCCGAGGAGGACGACGGCGACGAGGACGAAGGGGACGACGACGGGGACGACGGCGGGGACGACGGCGGCGGGGACGACGACGGGGGCGCCGACGAGGGCGGTGCCGTCCGCGTGCGGGACGGTCGCGGCGTCGAGGCCTTGGGCGGCGGGGAGGTCGCGGACGAGCCCGGGTCCGTGGCCGGCGTCCCTGGCTCCGCGGTCTCCAAGAAGCCCGGGGACGACGCGGCGTCCGGCGCCCGGGTCTCGTCGCCGGAGCACCCCGCCGGCGCCACCGCCAGGGCCAGCGCCCCCAGGGCGAGCGCCCCCAGGGTGGGGGCGCCCGCGAGCCGCGCGCGACCGGTCCGCACCGACATGACGCACCCCCCGGTGGCTGTTGTCCTGTGGTCATCAGTATCGACGGCCGGGGGCTCGCGCGAGTCCCCCAATTGCGGTAAGCGTGGGCCCCGGTCCCTCGCGGCCCGGGGGTCGGGGACGTGAGAGGCTGCGCCTGTGACGACCCCAGAGACTCCCCAGATCCCCGCCGCCGCCCTCGCCGACGACCACGCCTTCGCCGTGTGGGCCGCCGAGCAGGCCGGCGTGCGACTGCTCGAGGTCCGCGCCCAGGGCCTCCAGGGCAAGGCCCTCAAGGACGCCGGCGACGCGGCCGCCCAGTCGGTCCTCGCCGAGCTGCTGGCGACCCACCGCCCCGACGACTCCGTCCTGTCGGAGGAGGCCGCCGACGACAAGGCCCGCCTCGAGGCCGAGCGGGTCTGGATCATCGACCCCCTGGACGGCACCCGCGAGTTCTCCGAGCCGCCGCGCGACGACTGGGCCGTCCACGTCGCCCTGTGGCAGCGGACCGCCGGGCCCGACGGGGCCGGCGAGCTCGTCGCGGGTGCCGTGGCGCAGCCGGCGCTGGGGGAGACCTTCAACACCGCCATGCCCTCCGTGGTGCCGCCGCGCACCGCCGGGAAGCCGCGGATCGCCGTCTCCCGCTCGCGCCCGCCGGCCTTCGTCGAGGCGCTGGCCGCGGAGCTGGACGCCGTCCTGGTGCCGATGGGCTCGGCCGGCGTCAAGGTGATGAGCGTGGTCCGCGACGTCGCGGACGCCTACGTCCACGCGGGCGGCCAGTACGAGTGGGACAACGCGGCCCCCGTGGCCGTGGCCCGGGCCGCCGGCCTTTTCTGCTCCCGCGTCGACGGCTCCGAGCTCGTCTACAACAAGGACGACGTCTCGCTGCCCGACCTCATCGTCTGCCGCCCCGAGCTGGCCGAGTCGATCGTCGACTTCGTCCGCCGCCACGGCACCGACTGACCCGGTCCGCCGGCCCCGGACGCACGACGGCCGCGACCCCGCCGGGGGTCGCGGCCGTCGTCGTCACGGCTGCTGGGGTCAGCGGACGATGTAGGGGTTGGTCCAGCCGGTGTAGTGCTGGTCGCTCGGCACGGTGACGCTGAACTGGAAGCCGCGCTTGTTGGGGGCCTTCACCTTGAAGACGCCCTTCTTGTTGGTCTTGACGGTCCGCCACTTCTTGGGCGTCTGCTTCTTGCCGACCAGGCGCTTGAGGACGACCTTGCGCTTCTTGAAGTCCGGCGTGATCTTGCCGGTCAGCGTCAGCTTGTTGGTCTTGATGGTGACCTTGCGCTGCACCGCCATCGGCAGCTCGTTGGACTCGCTGACGCCGTAGGCGTAGGAGCTGCTCGCGCCGCCGTCGTAGATCAGCTTGTAGAGGGTGTTGCTCTTCGCCTTGTGCCGGAAGGAGAGGTAGCCGCTGGCGTTGGCGGTCTCCACGGGCAGGTAGTCGGCGTCGCGGGAGCTCTTCGCGTAGAGGGTCACGGTGCCGTAGGAGACGCTGCGCCCGGCGGCGTCGCGGACGGCACCGGTGATCCAGGCCTCCTCACCGACGACGATGGCCGGGTCGCTGGTCTCCAGCACGGCGACGGTGGCGATCGGCTCGACGGCCTGGGCGGGGGCCCCGACGGCGAGCGGGACGAGGCCGAGCAGGCCCGCGGAGGTGATGCCTGCGAGCAGGCGGGTGGTCTTCATACCCCGGTGTTTCCCTTCTGGTGGACGTGGGCCTGTTCCCACGAAGTCGTGTGAGGCGGCCCCCGAGAGCCGCCGCGCAAGTCCTACCCCAGGTGAGGTATGGCCAAACCAAGGGATGCGCGGTAGCCCTTTCGGGCCATTTCCGGGTGCCGCTGCCGTGTTCTGCCACGGACCCGGTGTGGCTCGGGTCACCGTGGAGGCATGTGGGACACCGTCGACACCTCGGGCTCGAGCCACCTCTCTCACGACATGCCGTGCACGACGTGCGGGCACGCCGGCCACGTCTACCTGCCCTGCTCGGACAGCTGCGACTGCCAGCCGGTCACCGCGGCCGCACGCCGCGCACCGGTGCTGGCCTGACCCCCGGGCCGTAGACTCGGCGCGCACCCCCGACCCCGCCCGGTCGGGGGACTGTCGTGCTCGTCGTCGTCGGAAGGCCCTGTCGTGAGCCCTGGCTCCACGCTCACCTCGCTCACCCGCGCAGTCCTGGCCGACCCGGCGCTCGCCGAGTCGATGGCCGATGCCCGGGGCGGCGCCGTCCGCGCCCTCGACCTCACCGGTCCCGCGGCCCTGCGCCCGTTCGTGGTCCGGGGCCTGGTGGACGCCGGCCGCTTCGTGCTGGTGGTCACCGCCACCACCCGCGAGGCGGAGGACCTGACCGCAGAGCTGGGCGCGCTGCTGGATCCGGCCACCGTGGCGCACTACCCCTCGTGGGAGACCCTGCCGCACGAGCGGCTCAGCCCGCGCAGCGACACGGTCGGCAGGCGGCTCGCCGTGCTCCGCCGCCTGGTGCACCCCGGCGAGGACGCCAGCAACGGCCCGCTCCGGGTGGTCGTCGCCCCCGTCCGGTCGGTGCTCCAGCCGCAGGTGAAGGGGCTGGCCGACCTGGTGCCCGTCGAGCTGGTCAAGGGCCAGGAGGTCGCCATCGACGACGTCGTCCGCGGCCTCGCGGACGCGGCGTACTCGCGCGTCGACCTGGTCGAGCGGCGCGGCGAGTTCGCGGTCCGCGGCGGCATCGTCGACGTCTTCCCGCCCACCGAGGAGCACCCGCTGCGGGTGGAGTTCTGGGGCGACGACGTGGAGGAGATCCGCAGCTTCTCCGTCGCCGACCAGCGCACCCTGGAGGAGGTGCCGCGGCTGTGGGCGCCGCCGTGCCGCGAGCTGCTGCTCACCGAGGAGGTGCGGGCCCGGGCGGCCGAGCTGGGCCGCGCCCACCCGCAGCTGCTCGAGATGACCGACAAGATCGCCGCCGGCATCGCAGTGGAGGGCATGGAGTCCCTTGCGCCGGTGCTCGTCGACGACATGGAGCTCCTCGTCGACCTGCTCCCCGCCGACACCCACGTGCTGGTCCTCGACCCCGAGCGTGCCCGGACCCGCGCGCACGACCTGGTCGCGACCAGCGAGGAGTTCCTCGGCGCCAGCTGGGCCGCGGCGGCCAGCGGCGGCTCGGCCCCGATCGACCTGTCGGTGGCCTCCTACCGCGAGGTCGCCGACGTGCGCGAGCACGCGCTCGGCCGGGGCCTGGCCTGGTGGTCGATGAGTCCCTTCGGCCTCGGCGACACCGCCGAGCTGGCCGAGCTCGACCTCGACGTGCGGATCGGCGCCGTGGAGTCGCGGACGCTGTCGGCCCAGCCGGTCGAGAGCTACCGCGGCGACCTCGAGCGGGCGCTGCGCGACGTGACGCAGTGGCTGGCCCACGACCACCAGGTGGTCGTCATGTACCCCGGCCACGGGCCCGCCCAGCGGCTGGTCGAGGTGCTGTCCGAGCACGACGTCCCCGCCCGGCTCGCGGAGCCCACCGACCAGCCGGCCGGCCCCGGCGTCGTCACGGTCACCTGCGGCCCGCTCGACCACGGCTTCACCGATCCCGACCGCAAGGTCGTCCTGCTGACCTCGGAGGACCTGTCGGGGCAGAAGTCCTCCACCCGCGACATGCGCAAGATGCCCGCGCGCCGCAAGAAGCAGATCGACCCGCTCGAGCTCAAGACCGGCGACTACGTCGTCCACGAGAAGCACGGCGTGGGCCGCTTCATCGAGATGAAGCAGCGGGAGGTCCAGGGCGCGACCCGCGAGTACCTGGTCGTCGAGTACGGCGCCTCCAAGCGCGGCGCGCCGCCGGACCGCCTCTACATCCCCGCCGACACCCTCGACCAGGTCACCCGGTACGTCGGCGGGGAGCAGCCCAGCCTCGACCGGCTCGGCGGCGCGGACTGGACCAAGCGGAAGAACAAGGCGCGCAAGGCGGTCCGCGAGATCGCGGGCGAGCTGATCAAGCTGTACGCCGCCCGGCAGGCGACGCAGGGGTACGCCTACGGCCCCGACACCCCCTGGCAGCAGGAGCTCGAGGACGCCTTCCCCTTCGCCGAGACCCCCGACCAGCTCACCACGGTCGACGAGGTGAAGGCCGACATGCGCAAGACGGTCCCGATGGACCGCCTGATCTGCGGCGACGTGGGCTACGGCAAGACCGAGATCGCGGTCCGGGCGGCGTTCAAGGCCGTCCAGGACGGCAAGCAGGTCGCCGTCCTGGTGCCGACCACGCTGCTGGTCACCCAGCACCTGAGCACCTTCACGGAGCGGATGAGCGGCTTCCCGGTCGTGCTGAAGGCGCTGAGCCGCTTCCAGTCCGACAAGGAGGCGAAGGAGGTGCTGGCGGGGCTGGCCGAGGGCAGCATCGACATCGTCGTCGGCACCCACCGGCTGCTGGGCAAGGAGGTCCGGTTCAAGGACCTCGGGCTGATCATCGTCGACGAGGAGCAGCGGTTCGGCGTCGAGCACAAGGAGCAGATGAAGTCGCTGCGGACCTCGGTGGACGTGCTCTCGATGAGCGCCACCCCGATCCCGCGCACGCTCGAGATGGCGGTCACCGGGATCCGCGAGATGTCGACGATCACCACCCCGCCCGAGGAGCGGCACCCGGTGCTGACGTACGTCGGCGCCTACGAGGACCGCCAGGTGGTGGCCGCGATCCGGCGGGAGCTGCTCCGCGACGGCCAGGTCTTCTACATCCACAACCGGGTGCAGTCGATCGAGAAGGCCGCGGCGAAGCTCCGCGAGCTCGTCCCCGAGGCGCGGGTGGCCACCGCCCACGGCCAGATGGGGGAGAAGCAGCTCGAGCAGGTGATGCTCGACTTCTGGGAGAAGAGGTTCGACGTCCTGGTCTGCACCACGCTCGTCGAGTCGGGCCTGGACGTCTCCAACGCCAACACGATGATCATCGAGCGCTCCGACACCCTCGGCCTCTCCCAGCTGCACCAGCTGCGCGGCCGGGTCGGCCGGTCGCGCGAGCGGGCCTACGCCTACTTCCTCTACCCGTCGGAGAAGCCGCTGACCGAGACCGCCCACGAGCGGCTCGCGACCCTGGCCCAGCACTCCGACCTCGGCGGCGGCATGGCGATCGCGATGAAGGACCTCGAGATCCGCGGCGCAGGCAACCTGCTGGGCGGCGAGCAGTCGGGACACATCGCCGACGTGGGCTTCGACCTCTACGTCCGGCTGGTCGGGGAGGCCGTGAGCGAGTTCCGCGGCGAGGAGAACGACGAGGTCGAGGAGGTCCGCATCGAGCTGCCCGTCGACGCCCACCTGCCCCACGACTACGTGCCGAGCGAGCGGCTCCGGCTGGAGATGTACAAGCGGCTGTCGGAGGTGCGCGGCGACGACGACGTCGACGCGATCCGCGAGGAGCTCGTCGACCGCTACGGCCCGCCGCCCGAGGTCGTCGAGACGCTGCTGCTGGTGGCCCGCTTCCGCGCCCGTGCCCGCCGCGCCGGGCTCACCGAGGTCGGGGTGGCCGGCAAGAACGTCCGGTTCGCGCCGGTCCGGCTGCCCGACTCCCGGCAGGTCCGGCTGCAGCGGCTCTACCCGAAGGGCAGGCTGCACAGCCAGGTCGACGCGCTCATGGTGCCGCGCCCCCTCGGGTCGGCGAACGGCACCGGCATCGCCCTGCTTCAATGGGCCTACGGCGTGATCGACCAGATCATCGACCCGCCGCCCGCTGCTGCCCCTGCCAGCTGACGTCCGCACCTCCGAGGAGAACCCGTGAGCTCGTCCCGCACCCGTCGTACCGCCCTCGTCGCCGCCACCGCCGCCGTGATCCTCTCCGGCTGCGGCGCGGGCGACTCGCAGACGGCGGCCACGGTCGGCGACCGGGAGGTCTCGATGGCGTCGGTCGACCGCCTCGCGCGGGCGATCTGCGAGCGCGAGGAGCGCCAGTACGAGGAGACCGGCCAGAGCCTGGCCATGGAGCGGCTGCGCCAGACCGCGCTCAACACCCTGACGATCGAGGCCGTGGCCGAGCAGGTCGCCGAGGAGTACGACGTGCGTCCCGGCGCGGCGTACGGGCGTGCGCGTGCCGGCTACGAGGCCGAGGCCGAGTCCCTCGGTCTCTCCGAGGAGGTCCGCGAGGCCTACGTCGACGGCTCGTCGGTGGACGCGCTGCTGGAGGACGTCTTCCTCGGGGTCGGGCGCTCGCTCCTCGCCGAGGAGGGCGTGACCGAGGCGTCGGAGCAGCAGGCCGCGGAGCGCGGCATCGACGTCGTCCGCACCTGGCCGGAGCGCTACGACCTCGAGGTCAACCCGGTCTTCGACGTCCGGGTGGAGGACGGGATGCTGCGCCCGGCCGGTGGCGCGAGCCGGGTGGGCGTGGCGGTCTCCGAGACCGCGACGAGCGCGGCCGCGACCGCCGAGGACCCGAGTCTCGCCTCCGGCCTCCCCGACCACCTGCGCTGCGGCTGACCCTCGTGGCGGGCGACCGGGAGCCCGTCGGCGAGCCGCTCCTGGAGCTCGCCGAGGTGATGCGGCGGCTGCGCGCGGAGTGCCCCTGGAAGGCGGCGCAGACCCACCGCTCGCTCCAGCGCTACCTCGTCGAGGAGACCCACGAGGTGCTGGAGGCGATCGACGTCGGCGACGCCACCGGCGACTGGGACCACCTGCGTGAGGAGCTCGGCGACCTGCTGCTCCAGGTCTACTTCCACGCCGCGGTCGCGGAGGGGCGCGGCGCCTTCACCCTGGACGACGTCGCCCGGGGCATCACCGAGAAGATGCGGCGCCGCAACCCCCACGTCTTCGGCGACGCCGACGCCACGTCGGCAGCGGCCGGCCTCGACCCCGCCGCCGTCAACGAGCTGTGGGAGCAGGCGAAGGCCGCGGAGAAGCAGCGCACGTCGGTCCTCGACGGCCTGGCCCCCGGGTTGCCCGCCCTGCTCCTCGCCGACAAGGTGCTCGACCGCCTCGAGCGCGAGGCCCGCGGCCCCGGCGGACGTCATCAGGAGGGGTCGCCGGAGCAACCGGGCGTGATGACGTCCCAGGAGGTCGGGGAGGAGCTGCTCGCGCTCGTCGCCCGCGCTCGCGCCGACGGCGTGGACCCCGAGCAGGCGCTGCGCGACGCCGTACGCCGTCTCGTCTGACGCCGGCGGGGGCCCCGCGGAGAGGGGCGAGCCGGGCGACCCCGGAGACGAGCGATCCCCCGCCAGGCGGACCCGGCGGGGGATCGGTGGAGGTGCCTCAGGAAGCGCAGACGGTGTAGACGGTGACGTTCGTCTGTCCCTCGTAGGTGTACATGCTCGTCGTCCAGTGTGTCGGGGCTGACGTGACGAGGTTGCGGTTCGCGTCGCTGGGGTAGCTGCTTCCCGTGATCAGGTCGATGGGCTGGCTCGGGGAGACGGCTCCTCCGATCGCGACCTCGCCGGGGAGGCACGCGCCGCCCAGGACGCGCACCGTCTCGATGGAACCGACGGTTACGGTCTGGCCGGGTCGGTAGGCGACCCCCGCGAACGATCCGGCGGCACCGGTCGCGCCCGTGGCACCGGTCGCGCCGGTGACACCCGGCACGCCCTGCGCGCCGGTGGGGCCCGTCTCGCCGACGGGGCCGGTCGGGCCGGTGGGACCCGGGTCGCCGGTCTGGCCGGTGACGCCCGTGGCTCCGGTCGCGCCGTCCATGCCCGCGGGCCCGGTGGGCCCGGTGGGGCCGACCTCACCGACCGCGCCGGTGATGCCCTGCGCACCGTCGGCACCCGGCACCCCCTGCGGGCCGTCGGCACCCGTGGCACCGGTGGCGCCGGTGGGGCCCGTGGCGCCCGTCGCGCCCGTGGCGCCGACGGGGCCGGCCGGGCCGATGTCGCCCTGGATGCCCTGGACGCCCTGGAGGCCCTGGGCGCCGGTGGCACCCGCGGCGCCGGTGGCGCCGGTCTCGCCCTGCACACCCTGCACACCCTGCACGCCCTGGATGCCCTGGGCGCCGGTGGCACCCGTGGCACCCGTGGCGCCGGTCGAGCCCGTGGCGCCGGTCTCGCCCTGCACACCCTGCACACCCTGGATGCCCTGGGCGCCGGTGGCACCCGTGGCGCCGGTGGCACCGGTCGAGCCCGTGGCACCCGTGGCGCCGGTCTCGCCCTGGATGCCCTGGACACCCTGGAGGCCCTGGGTGCCCGTGGCACCCGTGGCACCCGTGGCCCCGGTCGAGCCCGTCGAGCCCGTCGCGCCGGTCTCGCCCTGCACACCTTGCAGGCCCTGCGCGCCGGTCGCGCCCGTCGCGCCGGTCTCACCCTGCACGCCCTGGACACCCTGGGGTCCGGCAGCGCCGGTGGCACCACGCTCACCCTGCGGGCCGGCCTCACCTCGGGGGCCGGCCACACCCTGCGGACCTTGCGGTCCCTGGGGACCGGTCTCGCCCGGCTTGCCCTGGGGGCCCTTGGCCGGGTTGGGGTTGTTGCGCCCCTTGTACCAGCGGATCTCCTGCTGGCCGGGGCGGCAGTCCTGGCGGGGTCGCACGATCTCGAGCTTCCCGGTCTTGACCGAGTAGCAGGCCTTGATGACCCGCTCGAACTGCGCGGGCTTCGCGGAGGCCGAGGGGATGGTCGTGGTGAAGAGCCCGGAGACCGCGATGGCGGCGAGGGAGGCCTGGGCGAGGCGCTGTCGTCGTGGAGTCACCGGCGCAATCTAGGCGCAAGGACGAAGGTCCCGTGGCGTTTTCGGGCAACCTTTGCCCACGCGCGTCCGGAGTCCTCGCTCACCCGTAGCTGGGCGCGGTGACCTCGGACATCGCCGGGTCGAGCCGCAGGCCGGTCGCGAGGTGCTCCTCGCCCTCGGCCTTGCGGCCGAGGTGGAGCAGCGCGAAGCCCAGCCGCATGTGCGCACGCGCCATCTCGGGGTCCGAGGCGACGGCTCGCTCGAAGTAGTCGACGGCGGTCTCGACGTCGCCGGTCTCGGCGATCACGCCGCGGTTGTAGAGCGCGGCGGCGAACTCGGGGTAGACCTCGAGGGCCCGGTCGTACGCCGCCGTGGCGGCGTCGGCGTCACCGGTCTGCTGCTCGAGGAGCCCGAGGTTGTAGTGGCCGTAGGCGTTGCCCGGGTCGAGCTCGAGGAGCTCGTCGAGCGTCGCGCGCGCGTCGTCGTACTCCTCGGCGCCGATCTGCGCCTGGCTCCTCGAGACGAGGGTGTCGACCTCCTTCTGCTCGGCGGCCGACAGGCTGCTGCCGTCCTGCTCGTCGTCGGAGCTGCACGCGGCAGCGCCGAGGACCAGGGCGACGACGACGAACGGCGAGAGCAGGGAGCGCAGGGAGATCACCGGGGGATCGTAGAGGTGGTCCAGACCTCCTGAGGGGTGAACGGCGAGATCCATCGCCCCGTAGCATCCGGCCCATGTCCCGCCTGGGTGTGCACATGATCGTCAAGGACGAGGCCCACGTCATCGAGCGCTGCCTGGGCAGCCTCCGCGGCTTCGTCGACTGGTGGGTGGTCTGCGACACCGGCTCCACCGACGGCACCCAGGAGGTCGTCCGGCGGGTGATGGTCGGCGTGCCCGGCCGCCTGCTGGAGCGGCCCTGGGTCGACTTCGGCCACAACCGCCAGGAGGCTCTGGAGGCGGCCCGCGACCTGCCGGAGTCCGCGCCCGACGACTACGTCCTGTGGATCGACGCCGACGACCAGCTCACTGACCTGCCCGACGAGCTGCCCGAGCTCACGCTCGACGGCTACCACCTGCCCGTCGACTACGGCTCGACGCGCTTCAGCCGGGTCACCCTGACCCGGCTGGGGTCTCCCTGGCGGTGGACCGGCGCGGTGCACGAGTACCTCGACCTGCCGACCGCGACGCTCGGTCGCCTCGACGCGCCGCGCGTGCTCGTCGCCGGGGGAGGGGCGCGGTCCACTGACCCCGACCGGTTCCGCAAGGACGCCGCGCTGCTCGAGGCCGAGCTGGCACGCGACCCCGACGACCCCCGCGCGCAGTTCTACCTCGCCCAGTCGTGGCGCGACGCCGGCGAGACCGAGCGGGCGATCGCGGCGTACCGGGTGCGGATGGCCAACGAGCGCGGCTGGGCGCAGGAGCGCTTCTACTCCGCCCTCCAGCTGGCCCGCCTGCTGCGCGTGACGGGCCGTCCGGCCGACGAGGTCGCCGCGGCGTTCCTCGACGCCGTCCACCTCGACCCGTCGCGCGCCGAGCCGCTGGTCGACCTGGCCCACCACGAGCGTGTCCGCGAGCGCTTCGCGGTCGCGGCGATCTACGCGCGGGCGGCGCTGCGGCTCCCGCCCGCCCCGGACACCGCGCTCTTCGTGGAGCCCGACGCCCACGGCGTCCGCGCCTGGGACGAGCTGGCTGTCGCCTGCTACTGGTCAGGCGAGTACGACGAGGGGCGCGAGGCGGCGGTGAAGGCCCTCGAGCTGCGCCCCGACGACGAGCGGCTCCGCGCCAACCTCGCCTTCTTCGACGCCCGCTGATCGCCGGGCAGCGCGGGAGGGTCGCGGCTCGGGCGGGGCGCGGCGGGGCCCCGGGGGCGCACTAAGGTGGCTCCGACGACCGCCGTCTACCCCCTCAGGAGCAGCACCGTGGCATCCATCGAACTTGTCGGCGCACGCGAGATCCTCGACTCCCGCGGCAACCCCACCGTCGAGGTCGAGGTCCTCCTCGACGACGGCTCGTTCGGCCGCGCCGGCGTCCCCTCGGGCGCCTCGACCGGCGCGTTCGAGGCCGTCGAGCTGCGGGACGGCACGCCCCGGTACGGCGGCAAGGGCGTCGCCAAGGCGGTCAACGCGGTGATCGAGAAGATCGGCCCCGCGCTCGTCGGCCTGGAGGCGGACGACCAGCGCCTCGTGGACCAGACGATGATCGACCTCGACGGCACCGACAACAAGTCCGAGCTGGGCGCCAACGCGATCCTCGGCGTCTCGCTGGCCGTGGCACGGGCCGGGGCGGAGTCGGCCGGGCTCCCGCTCTTCCGCTACGTGGGTGGCCCGAACGCCCACCTCCTGCCGGTGCCGATGATGAACATCCTCAACGGCGGCGCCCACGCCGACACCAACGTCGACATCCAGGAGTTCATGGTCGCCCCGATCGGGGCCCCGACCTTCGGCGAGGCGCTCCAGCAGGGCGCCGAGGTCTACCACGCCCTCAAGTCGGTGCTGAAGAAGAAGGGCCTCGCGACGGGCGTCGGCGACGAGGGCGGCTTCGCCCCCGAGCTGCCCTCCAACCGCGACGCCCTCGACCTGATCGCCGAGGCGATCGGCGTCGCCGGCCTCACCCTCGGCCGCGACGTCGTCCTGGCGCTCGACGTCGCCGCCACCGAGTTCTGCGAGAACGGCTCCTACACGTTCGAGGGCGGCAGCAAGTCGGCCGACCAGATGATCGCGTACTACACGGACCTCGTCTCGTCCTACCCGATCGTCTCGATCGAGGACCCGCTGGACGAGGAGGACTGGGACGGCTGGAAGGCCATCACCGACTCCCTCGGCAGCCGCACCCAGCTGGTCGGCGACGACCTCTTCGTCACCAACGTGCAGCGCCTGCAGCGCGGCATCAGCGGCGGCCAGGCCAACGCCATGCTGGTCAAGGTCAACCAGATCGGCTCGCTCACCGAGACCCTCGACGCCGTGGACCTCGCCCACCGGGCCGGCTACCGCAACATGATGAGCCACCGCTCCGGCGAGACCGAGGACACGACGATCGCCGACCTCGCGGTCGCCACCAACTGCGGCCAGATCAAGACCGGCGCCCCGGCCCGGTCCGAGCGCGTCGCGAAGTACAACCAGCTCCTTCGCATCGAGGACCAGCTGGGCGAGGCCGCGCGCTACGCCGGTGCGGCCGCGTTCCCGCGTTTCACCGCCTGAGCGAGGGAGACTGGTCGCCTGATGGCGACTCGACGAACTCCCCGGTCCACCCCCGGAGGCTCCCGACGACCCGGCCAGCGCGGCCCCGCGCCGCGCGGCCGGGCCGTCGTCGGACCCACCCGCGGCGCGACCCTGCGCCTCGGGGGGCAACCGGCGGCGGCGGGGGGCGACGGTACGCCGCCGAGGCGGCGCCGCTTCCGGCTCACCGGCCGCGCCGGGGTGCTGCTCCTGGTGGTCGCGGTCCTCGCCGTCTCCTACGCCTCGTCGCTGCGCGCCTACCTCGACCAGCGCGCCGACATCCGGGAGATGCGCGAGAGCATCGAGCAGCGCCGGGCCAGCATCGCGGAGCTGGAGCGGGAGAAGGCGCGCTGGGAGGACCCGGCGTTCGTCCGGGCGCAGGCGCGGGAGCGGTTCGGCTACGTGATGCCCGGGGAGACCGGGTTCCAGGTGCTCGACGCCGACGGCAAGCCCCTCGACGAGGGGCCGGGCCTGGCCGACCCCGCGACCGTCGGGGACCAGACCCCGACCCCGTGGTGGAGCGAGGCGTGGGACTCCGTGGAGCTGGCGGGCCACCCGCCGCCGCCGGAGCCGCCGCCGGCCGACAAGATCGACGGCGTCAGGCGCAGCAAGCAGGCAGAGAAGGCACGGGAAGGGACGCAGTGACCGACGCACGGATCGAGGGCCGCGACGAGCAGGCGGTCGCCGCCCAGCTGGGCCGGGAGCCCCGCGGCATCCACGAGGTCGGCCACCGCTGCCCGTGCGGCAACCCCGACGTGGTGACCACCGAGCCGCGCCTGCCGAACGGCACGCCGTTCCCCACGACGTACTACCTCACCTGCCCGCGGGCCGCCTCCCGGATCGGCACCCTCGAGGGCGGGGGCCTGATGAAGGAGATGCAGGCCCGGCTCGCCGACGACGAGGAGCTGGCCGCCGCCTACCGCGCGGCCCACGAGCGCTACCTCGAGGCCCGGGCGGCGATCGGCGCCGAGGCCGGACTCGACGTCCCCGAGATCGAGGGGATCTCCGCCGGCGGGATGCCCGACCGGGTGAAGTGCCTCCACGTGCTGGCCGGCCAGTCCCTGGCCCAGGGCCGCGGCGTCAACCCGCTGGGCGACGAGGTGCTCGACCTGCTGGGCGAGTGGTGGGCCGAGGGGCCGTGCGTCACCGTGGAGCAGGAGGAGGAGCGTGGTGGTTGAGGAGGGCGTTCAGCGCCCGTCTCGAAACCCGGTCGCCGCCATCGACTGCGGCACCAACACCGTCAAGCTGCTGATCGGCACCCTTCCCGAGGTGGCCGTCCGCGAGATGCGGATGGTCCGGCTCGGCGAGGGCGTCGACACCACCGGCGAGCTGTCGGCCGCCGCGCTGGCGCGCTGCTTCGCCGCGATCGACGAGTACGCCGCGCTGATCGCCGAGCACGGCGTGCCTGCCGAGCGGATCCGGTTCTGCGCCACCTCCGCGAGCCGGGACGCGCGCAACGCCGACGTCTTCGCGCAGGGGGTCCGGGAGCGCCTCGGCGTGCTGCCCGAGGTGATCGCGGGGGAGGAGGAGGCCGCGCTCTCCTTCGACGGGGCCGTCCGCAACCTCCGGGAGCCGGCCGCCCCGCCGGTGCTGGTGGTCGACATCGGCGGCGGCTCCACCGAGCTCGTGCTCGGCGTCGACGCTCCGGCGGCCGCGGTCTCGCTCGACATCGGCTCGGTCCGGATGCACGAGCGGCACCTGCACGGCGACCCGGCCACCGCCGACCAGGTCGCCGCCTGCGTCGCCGACGTCGACGCGGCGCTGGACCGCGCGGAGGCCGCCGGCGTCGACCTCTCCTCGGCGGCCAGCGTGGTGGGGGTGGCCGGCACCTGCACGACGGTGGCGGCGGGCTGCCTCGACCTGCCGGCGTACGACCGCGACGCGATCGACCAGGCGGTGCTCACGGTCGCCGAGACGCACGCCTTCGCCGAGCGGCTGCTGGCCGCGCCGGTCGCCGAGCGGCTGGCGATGCCCTTCATGCACCCCGGGCGCGCCGACGTGATCGACGCCGGGGCCCTGATCCTGGACCGCGTGCTGCGTCGCACCTCGGTCGACGCCTGGACCGTCTCGGAGTCCGACATCCTCGACGGCATTGCCTGGTCGGTGGCGGCGCGCGGCGCCTGAGCCGCCTCAGGCGGGCGGCGCCAGCGCGGCGTCCCGGGCGACGACCGTGCGCAGCACCTCCCGGACGTGGCGCACCGTCGGGCTGGCGTCCATCGTCTCGCGCCACAGCAGCCGCACGGTCCGGGTCGGCACCGGCGCCCGGACGGGGACGGCGACCACCTCGGCCGGCAGCGGGCTGCGGCCGAGCCGCGGCACCAGGGCGACCGCGAGGCCCTCCTGCACCAGCCTGACCTGCGACTCGAACTCGAAGGACCAGAAACGCACGCGCGGGAGCCGCAGCGCCGCGAACATCACGGTGAACCACTCGTAGCAGATGGTGCCGGGCTGGGTGGAGGCCCAGACCTCGTCGAGCAGGTCGGCCGGGGTGACCGACTCCCTGCCGGCGAGCGGGTGGTCGCGGTGGACGAGGAGGTCGGCCTCGTCGTCCCCGAGGTGCTCGGTCCGCACCCGCGCCGGCACCGACAGCCCGACGCCCACCCAGCTGTGCACCAGCGCGAGGTCGACCTGGCCGGAGGCGACGAGGTCGACGGCCTGGTGCGGGTCCTCCTCGGCCACCGTGAGCTCGAGGGCCGGGGCCGTCCGTCGCAGCTCGCCGGCGAGCGGGGCGACCAGGCCGCGGACCCCCGTGGAGAAGGCGGCGAGCCGCAGGGAGCCGGCCAGCTCGTCGCCGTGGGCCAGGAGGGCGGACTCCAGCTGCTCGACCCGGGCCAGCACCTCGCGCCCCTCCGCGACCAGCAGCCGGGCCTGCTCGGTGAGCACCACCCGGCGCCCGACCCGCTCGGTGAGCGGCACGCCAGCCTGCTGCTCGAGCCGCTTGATCTGCTGGGAGACCGCCGACGGGGTGTAGCCCAGCGAGGCCGCGGCGGCGGCGACGGTCCCGCGGGCGTCCAGGGCCAGGAGCGACTGCAGCGCGACGAGGTCGATCATGTAGTGATGCTACCGATTCGACCGCATGTCTATTCGCTGGACGTGAACGATCGCCGCGGGCGACGATCCTCCTCGTGCCCCTCAAGGACTCCCTCCTCGCCACCCTGGTCGCCGTCATTTGGGGCGTGAACTTCGTCGTCATCGACGTGGGCCTCTCCGACGACGTGCCGCCGCTGCTCTTCGCCGCCCTGCGGTTCGCGGTGGTGGCGCTGGCCGTGCTCATCGTCGCCCGGCCCCGGTTGCCCTTCGGCCAGGTCGCCCTCGTCGGCCTCTTCATGAGCGTGGGCCAGTTCGGGCTGCTCTACACCGCGATGGCGATGGGGATGCCGGCCGGCCTCGCCTCGCTGGTGCTGCAGGCGCAGGTGGTGCTCACCATCCTCTTCGCCGCCGTGCGGCTCGCCGAGCGGCCCACCGCCGGGCAGGTGGCCGGCGTGCTCCTCGGCGCCCTGGGCCTCAGCGTGGTCGCGCTCGGGCGGAGCGCGGCGACCCCGCTGCTGGCGCTGCTGGTCACGGTCGGCGCGGCGGCCTCGTGGGCCTGCGGCAACGTGGTGACCCGGCGGCTGGGGTCGGCGAACGGGCTGGCGCTCACGGTCTGGTCGGCGACGGTGGTGCCGCTCCCGCTGATCGGCCTGAGCCTGCTGCTCGACGGCCCGGCCGCGGTCGGGCACGCGCTGACCCACCTGTCGGGCGCCGCGGTCGCATCCACGGCGTACACGGCCGTGCTCGCCTCCTGGGTCGGCTACGGCATCTGGAACTCGCTGCTGGCCCGGCACCGGACTTCGGCCGTGGTGCCCTTCACCCTCCTCGTCCCGGTGTTGGGGATGTCGAGCGCCGCGCTCGTCCTCGGCGAGGTGCCGAACCGCTGGGAGGCCCTCGGCGGGCTGGCCCTGCTGCTCGGCGTCGCCACCGCGGCGCTCGGGCTCCCGCGGCGACGCCGTCGCCCGACGTACGGTGGCGGCGTGGAGGAGCGCCAGCAGACCGTGCGCGTGCCCGGGTGAGGCACCCGCTGACCGGGCAGGACTTTCCCTCCCCGGTGCCGCCCGGGACGGGGTGGCCCGAGGACCCGGCGCCGTCCGGCACCCCGGTCGCGCGCACCGCCGGCGGCGTACGACGCCTGGCCGCCACCCGCGAGCTGCCGGTGCTGAACGCCCGGGTCAGCGTCTGCTCCGCGTGCCCCCGGCTGGTGCGCTGGCGCGAGGAGGTCGCGCGGACCAAGCGCGCCTCGTTCGCCGACCAGCCCTACTGGGGCCGCCCGATCGCCGGCTGGGGAGACCTCGAGCCCCGGGTCCTGGTCGTCGGGCTGGCGCCGGCCGCCAACGGGGGCAACCGGACCGGGCGGGTCTTCACCGGCGACAGCAGCGGGGACTGGCTCTTCGCCAGCCTGCACCGGGTCGGGCTCGCCGCGCAGGCCACCTCCGAGCACGCGGGGGACGGGCAGCGGCTGCTGGGTGCCCGGATGGTGGCCACGGTGCGGTGCGCCCCGCCCGACAACAGGCCCACCCCCGAGGAGCGCGACACCTGCGCCCCGTGGATCGACCGGGAGGTGGCCCTGGTCCGGCCGCACCTGCGGGCGGTGGTCGCGCTGGGCGCCTACGGCTGGGACGGCGCGCTGCGGGCGCTGCGTGGGGCCGGCGTCCCGGTGCCCGTGCCGAAGCCGCGGTTCGGGCACGGCGTCGAGGTGTCGCTCGACGGGCTGACGCTGCTCGGCTGCTACCACCCCTCGCAGCACAACACCTTCACCGGACGCCTCACGCCGGGGATGCTGGACGACGTGCTCGGCCGGGCGCGCGACCTCGCCGGGCTGCCCGGGCCGGGGCTGGGGGAGAATGGGCGGCATGACTGACGCAGGCACTGACGCAGGCACGCTGCACGCCATCACGGTGCTGGGCCACGACCGCCCCGGCATCATCGCCGAGACCACCGCGCGGCTGGCGGACCTGGGGCTCAACATCGAGGACACCTCGATGACCCTGCTGCGCGGCCACTTCGCGATGACCCTGATCTGCGCCGGCACGGCGACGGACGCCGAGGTGGAGGCCGCGCTCGCCCCGCTGGCCGCCGACGGCAGCCTGACCGTCACCGTCCGCGAGGTGCCCCACGAGGAGCCGGCGCACGCGTCCGGCAGCCAGTGGCTGCTCTCGGTGCACGGCGGCGACCGACCGGGGATCCTGTCCGGCGTCGCGGCCGAGGTGGCCCGCGTGGGAGGCAACATCACCGACCTCACCACCCGGCTCGCCGGTGACCTCTACCTCGTCGTCGCCGAGGTGGCCCTGCCCGCCGACGCCGACGTGGCCGCCCTCGAGGCGGCGGTGCGCGCGACCGCCGAGCGGCTCGGCGTCGGCGCCACCCTGCGACCCGCGGAGGCCGACGAGCTGTGAGCGCCACCCACGACCGGCTCGCCGCCTGGACGGAGGACGAGCTGGGGGTGACCGGGCGCGTCCTCGACGTCGTCCGGGCCCCCGCGCCCGTGCTCTCCACCGACGGCGGCCGGGTCGACCCGACCGCCCCCGAGGTGGTCCAGCTGGCCGCCGACCTCGTCGCCACCATGCGGGTCTCGCCCGGCTGCGTCGGGCTCGCCGCCCCCCAGGTCGGGGTCGGCGCCAAGGTCTTCTGCGTCGACGTCTCCGAGCACCCCAAGGCGCGCACCCACCACGGCACCTTCGTGTTCTGCAACGCCGAGGTGGTCGAGTCCTCGCGCAACGAGAAGGCGCGCGAGGGCTGCATGAGCGTCCCGGACCTGACCGGCGACGTGAAGCGCGCCTCCCGGGTCCTGGTGCGCGGCCAGCTGCCGGGCACCGGCGAGGAGGTCGAGGTCCGCACCGACGCCTTCGAGGCCCGCTGCCTGCAGCACGAGATCGACCACTGCGACGGCCTGCTCTTCCTCGACCGGGTGGCCGGCGCGCACGCGGTGTACGCGCGCCAGACCTACCTGTAGGCGCACCTCTAGGCTGCACCCCGTCCGGCCCCCGTATCCCAACCGGCAGAGGAAACCGCCTTAAAAGCGGCTCAGTCTGGGTTCGAGTCCCAGCGGGGGCACCGACCGTTCACCTGCGGGTCACGCCGGCGCCCCCGGTCCGCGACCGTCCCGCCACCGGGGCCCCCGACCATCCGAAGCGGTTCTCGGGTCAGCTTCGGAAAGGTTCCGCATGTCCACCTCTGTGTTCGTACGTCGTGGGGTGGCGTTGCTGGCGAGTGCGGCCCTGCCGCTCTCGCTGCTCGCCGTCCAGGGCTCCGCCCCCGCGGGCGCCGTCGACCCGGCGGCCACCGGTCAGCTCTACCACCGCCTGGCCACCTACCCCGTCTTCCAGAACGTCCCCGCGGGGGCCGACCCCAGCGGCGAGACGGTTGCCGAGATCTCCGACGTCACCGACGACGGCAACACGGTCGTCTACACCGACGCGCTCGGGCAGCGCGTCGGGTTCGTCGACATCACCGACCCGTCGGCACCGCGGGGGCTGGGCTCGATCGACGTGACGGCCGCCCCGGGTGGCGACGCGATCGACTCGCCGACCTCCGTCGCCGTCGTCGGCGGCCACGTGCTGGTCGCGGTCGACACCACCGACACCGACACCGAGGGCCTCTACGCGCCCGGCGGCCGACTGGACGTCTACGACGTGGAGACCCGCGCGCACGTGCGCAGCTTCAACCTGCGCGGCCAGCCCGACTCGATCGCGGTGAGCCCCGACGGGACCCACGCCGCCGTGGCGATCGAGAACCAGCGCAACGAGGACTACGCCGTCACCGATGGGCTGCCGCAGCTGCCCGCCGGCTTCGTGCAGGTCCTGGAGCTGGACGGCGCGCCGTCCGCCTGGACCCGGACCAAGGTGGACCTGCCGGCCTCCGCCCTCGCCGGGATGGACACCCCCGAGGACGCCGAGCCCGAGTACGGCGACATCAACGACGACAACGAGTACGTGCTCACCCTGCAGGAGAACAACGGCCTCGTCGTGGTCGACCTGGAGACCAAGGAGATCCTCCACGCCTTCAGCGCGGGCAACGCCCAGGTCTCCGGGATCGACGACGACAACGACGGGATCTTCGACCTCACCGCCGACCTCGACGTCCCCCGGGAGCCGGACGCCGTCCAGTGGGTGGGCGACGGCCTGGTCGCCACCGCCAACGAGGGCGACTGGAAGGGCGGCAGCCGCGGCTGGAGCGTCTTCGACGTCACCACGGGCGACGTGGCCTGGGACGCGGGCAGCTCGTTCGAGCACCTCGCCCTCGAGCACGGCCTCTTCAACGACGACCGGGCCGACAACAAGGGCTCCGAGCCCGAGGGCCTCGCCTTCGAGGTCGTCGACGGCACGCCGTACGCCTTCGTCGGGTCCGAGCGGAGCAACTTCGTCGCGGTCTACGACATGACGGCCCCCCGGGAGCCGGCCCTCGTGCAGGTCCTGCCGACCACCAACGGCCCCGAGGGGCTGCTGCCGATCCCGTCGCGTGGCCTCTTCGTGGTCTCCTCCGAGACCGACGAGGCCGCGGCGGGCGTGCGTTCGACGGTCGCGGTCTACGGCCTGGCCGACGACCGGCCCGCCTTCCCGTCGGTCGTCTCGAAACCCGCCGCTCCCGGCGAGCCGCCGATCGGCTGGGGCGCGCTCGGCGCGCTCTCGGCCGACCCGACCCACGCCGACCGGCTGTGGAGCGCCTCCGACGCCGCCTTCGCGACCGGTCGGATCTACTCGATGGACGCCTCGCAGGCCCCGGCCGTGATCGACGGGGTGCTCGAGGTGACCGAGCCGGGCGGTGCCCGGCCCGAGATCGACATCGAGGGTCTCCACGCCCGCGCCGAGGGCGGCTTCTGGCTCGCCGTCGAGGGAGCGGACGGCCCCGGCAACAAGCTGGTGCGCGTCGACGACGCCGCCGAGGTGGTCGAGACCGTCGAGCTGCCGGCCGAGGTCACCGAGCACGTCCGCAACTGGGGCCTGGAGGGGGTCACCGCCACCGGGACCGGGGGAGACGAGGTCGTCTACGTCGCGCTCCAACGCCCGCTGTGGGAGGACCCCACGGTGGGTGCCGGCGCCGTGCGGCCGAAGGAGGGCAACATCGCCCGGATCGGTCGCTACGACGTCGCCGAGGGGAGCTGGACCTGGTTCGGCTACCGGTTGCGACGGACGGACACGCCCGGCGACTGGATGGGCCTCTCGGAGGTCACCGCGCTCGACGACGACACCCTGCTGGTGGTCGAGCGTGACAAGCTGGTGGGCCCGCAGGCCGCGGTGAAGCGGGTGTACGCCGTCGATGTCCCGGAGATCGGCGGGACCGACGAGCCCGTCATGCTGCGCAAGGACCTCGCGGTCGACGTGCTGCCCCACCTACGCGCGCTCCACGGGTGGACCCAGGAGAAGCTGGAGGGCCTCGCCGTCACGGCCGACCGCCAGCTCGTCGCCGTCACCGACAACGACGGCGTCCAGGACGCCACCGGCGAGACGCAGCTGCTGCGGCTCGGCAGCGTCGAGGGGATCGGACGGCGGACCGTGCAGGTGCTCGGCACCAACGACTTCCACGGCCGGCTCCAGCCCAACGGCGCGGAGGCCGGGGCCGCGGTGCTCGCCGGGGCGGTGGAAGCCCTGGAGGACGAGTACGGCGACACCGTGTTCGCGGCCGCCGGCGACCTGATCGGTGCCTCGACCTTCGACTCCTTCATCGCCCAGGACAAGCCGACCATCGACGCGCTCAACGCCGCCGGCCTCGACGTCTCGGCGGTCGGCAACCACGAGCTCGACGCGGGGTACGCCGACCTGCTCGATCGGGTGATGGCGCCCTACCACCCCACCGACAACCCCCACGGCGGGGCGGAGTGGGAGTACCTGGGTGCCAACATCCGGATGAAGGCCACCGGTGAGCCGGCGGTCCCCGAGAAGTTCGTGCAGGACTTCGGCGACGTCCAGGTCGGCTTCGTCGGTGCCGTCACCGAGCACCTCGAGGAGCTCGTCTCCCCGGCCGGCATCGCGGACCTGGAGATCACCGACGTGGTCGAGGCGACCAACCGGGTGGCCGCCGAGCTGCGCGAGGCCGACGGCGCGGACGTCGTGGTGCTGCTGGTCCACGAGGGCGCCACCACCACGTCGCTGGCCTCGGCCACCGACCCCGACTCAGACTTCGGCCGGATCGTCAACGGTGTCTCCGCCGACGTGGACGCCATCGTCTCCGGACACACCCACCTGGCCTACAACCACGCGGTCGAGGTGCCCGAGTGGGTCGCCGAGGAGCGCCCGGTGACGACCCGACCGGTGGTCTCCGCCGGTCAGTACGGCACCAACCTCAACCAGCTCCTCTTCACCTTCGAGGGTGACCAGGTGGTCGCGGTGGAGCAGAACCTCGTCGCAGCCGCCGGGTACGCCCCCGTCCAGGAGGTGGCGGACCTGGTCGCCGACGCGAAGGTCGACGCCGACGTGCTGGGTGCCGAGGTGCTCGGTGAGCTGGCGGGTCCCGCCCGACGGGCCGCACTGGCGGGTGGCGCCGAGAACCGCGGTGGCGAGTCCACCCTCGGCAACCTGGTCGCCGAGGTGCAGCGGGTCCGGACCCCGGCTGCCGTCGGCGGCGCGGACGTCGCCTTCATGAACCCCGGCGGCCTCCGCAAGGACCTGCCGGGAGGCTCGGTGACCTACCGGGCGGCCGCCGACGTGCAGCCGTTCGCCAACACCTTGGTCAACATGACGATGACCGGTGCCCAGGTCCGGCAGGCCCTGGAGCAGCAGTGGCAGCCGGCGGGTGCCGCGCGGCCCTTCCTGCGGCTGGGCGCCTCGGCGGGCTTCACCTACACCTACGACCCCACGGCACCTGCGGGGCGACGGATCACCGGGATGTGGCTGGACGGCGATCCGGTGGGCGCGCAGCAGTCCCTCGAGGTGACGGTCAACTCCTTCCTGGCCTCGGGCGGCGACAACTTCGGGGCCTTCACCCTGGGCACGGACCGGGCCGACACCGGCGTGAGCGACCTGGCCGCGATGGTGGAGTTCATGGCCGACGAGGCCCCGGTGGGCAGCCCGCTCGCGGTCGACGCTTCCCAGCGGGCGGTCGGGGTGTCCTTCCCGGCCGACGCGCCGGCAGCGTACGCCGCGGGGGAGACCGTGCGGTTCGACGTCACCTCCCTGGCGATGACCGGATCGGGTGACGCGCAGGACGCCGAGCTCGTCGTCTCGCTCGGGGGACGTGAGGTCGGTCGGGCGACGGTCGACAGCTCCCCGTCCGCCGTCGTCGCCGACGAGGCGGGCCGGGCCACGGTCTCGTTCGTCGTCCCGCCAGGCACGTCGGCCGGCACGGCGACCGTCGTCCTGGAGGGTGAGACCACCGGGACCCGGGCGGAGGTCGCCCTGCAGGTGCGGGCGACGCAGCCCGAGCCCAGCGCCGGGCCGACGCCCGGACCCGTGCCGACCGTGCAGCCGTCGCCCACGGCGCAGCCGGAGCCCGGCAAGGTCGAGGTGAAGAAGCCCGGGCGGAGGAAGTCGACCGTCAAGGTCGGCAAGCGGAAGAAGATCGCGCTCCGGGTCGTCCTGCGGGGCACCGACGAGCCGGGCGACTTCCGGGCGCGGGTCACGGGAGTGAAGGGCAGGAAGGGCCTGGTCAAGGCGCGACTCGACCGTAAGGGACGCCTCGTCCTCCGGATCCCGGTGATCGCGAAGCCGGGCAAGCGCCGGATCGTCGTCCGCTACTCCGGCGACGACGTGAACCCGGCACGCACCTTCCGGTTCACGGTGCGCGTCAGGCGCTGACGCCTGAGGCTGCGCCCGACGCGCAGCCAGGGCCGGTCCCGTGCCACCCGGGTGGCACGGGGTCGGCCCGCGTGCGTTCCTCAGGAGCCGCTGAATCCCGCTCCCGGCGGGGAACACCGCGCGTTCCCCGCACGTTCAAACCGGTGACGACTGCGTAGAGTGGACGTCAGACGCAGGCGCGGTCAGGGAGATCGCGCACCCACGGCCTCCGAGGAGAGACCATCATGAAGAGCAGCAACCCGGTGTTCGCCAGGTCCGCCGAGTTCAACGGGCGGTCGAACGCCTACGGCAACACCCAGACCTTCCCCGGCTACGGCCAGGACCAGGGCTACTCCGACCCGTCGACCTGGGGCACCGGCACGCCGACGCACGAGGCACCCACCGCCCGGATGACCATCGACTCGGTGGTCCAGAAGACCGGCCTCACGCTCGCCGTCGTCGTCGTCACGGCGTTCCTCACCTGGTGGTGGACCGGCGACCTCGACGGCGCCGTGAGCCAGGACCAGCTCTCCCGCATCTACGGCGCGGTGATGATCGGCTCGCTGGGCGCCTTCGCCCTGTCGATGGTCAACTCCTTCAAGCGCGTGATCAGCCCGGCGCTCGTGCTCGCCTTCGCCGCGCTCGAGGGCGTGGCGCTCGGCGGCCTGAGCAAGCTTTTCGACGCGCAGTTCGGCGACGGCATCGTCACCGGCGCGGTCTTCGGCACGTTCGCCGCGTTCGCCGGCACCCTGGCGGCCTACAAGTTCCTCGGCATCAAGGTCGGCGACAAGTTCCGCAAGGGCGTCATGGCCGCCGTCTTCGGCATGGTCGGCCTCGGCCTGCTCTCCCTCGTGCTCAGCTTCGCCGGCATCCAGACCGGGCTCTTCGGCTTCGGCGCCCTCGGCCTGCTGATGTCGGTCGTCGGCCTGGTGCTCGGTGTCTTCATGCTGATCCTCGACTTCGACTTCGTCGAGCAGGGCGTCGCCGCCGGCCTCGACGAGCGCGAGTCGTGGCGCGCGGCCTTCGGCCTGACCGTCAGCCTCGTCTGGATCTACACCAACCTGCTGCGCATCCTCGCGATCTTCAGCCAGGACTGATCAGCACCCAGTTGCACGTCGACAGGGTCCCGGAGCCGATCCGGGGCCCTGTTGCCTGTCCGGGAGCCCGCGCTCAGGTCTGCAGCCAGGCGACGACCGCGAGCACCCGCCGGTGGTCGGAGTCGGACATCGGCAGGTCGAGCTTGTCGAAGATGTTGCCGATGTGCTTGCTCACGGCCTTCTCGGTCACCACGAGCCGGGTGGCGATCGCGGCGTTGGAGCGGCCCTCGGCCATCGGCGCGAGCACCTCGGCCTCCCGGGGCGTGAGCCGGTCGAGCCGCGAGCGGCTCCCCGCCGTCGAGACCAGCGACGCGACCACCTCGGGGTCCAGCACGGTGCCCCCGGCGGCCACGTCGCGCACGGCCGCCACGAAGGTGGAGACGTCGGAGACCCGATCCTTGAGCAGGTAGCCGACCGATCCCTCGCCCGAGCCGAGGAGCTCGCGTGCGTAGAGCTGCTCGACGTACTGGCTGAGCACCACCACCGGCAGCCCGGGCCGGCGACGCCGCGCCTCGATCGCCACCCGGAGCCCCTCGTCGGTCTGCGTGGGAGGCATCCGCACGTCGACCACCGCCACGTCGACCCCGTCGGCCCGCAGCGCCTCCGCGAGGGCCGGGCCGTCTCCGACGGCGGCCGTGACGGTGAAGTCGTGCGCCTCCAGCAGCCGGTTCAGGCCGTCCCGGAGGAGGGCGTGGTCCTCGGCGATGACAACGCGCACGGCACCTCCATGACGATCGTGGTGGGCCCGCCGACCGGGCTCCGCACGACCATAGTGCCGTCGAAGGCGGCCAGGCGCCGCTCGGTGCCGGCGAGGCCGGAGCCCAGGGGCGCGTCGGCGCCGCCGATGCCGTCGTCGCCCACCATGATCCGCAGCGCGCCGTCCTCGTGGGTGAGCTCGACGGTGGCCGGGTCGCCGCGGCGTGCTTGACCACGTTGACCAGGCACTCGGCGACCGCGAAGTACGCCGCCGACTCGACCGGGGCGGGGGCGGCCGGGCAGGTCGACCAGCACCGCCACCGGCACCGCCAGGTCGAGGGCGAGCGCCTGCACGGCGCCCCCGAGCCCCCGGTCGGCCAGCACCGGCGGGTGGATGCCACGCACCACCGAGCGCAGGTCGCCCAGCGCGGTCGTGGCGGTGGCGCGGGCCTCGGTGATCAGCGCCATGGCCCGTTCGGGGTCGTCGCGCAGCATCTGCTCGGCCAGTCCCAGACTCATGCCGAGGGAGACCAGCCGGGCCTGGGCGCCGTCGTGCAGGTCGCGCTCGGTCCGGCGGATCTCGGAGGCCGAGCGGTCGATCGTCTCGGCGCGCGACTCGGTGACCTTGGCGACCCGCTGCTCCAGGGTCGACCGGGAGGGGGCGAGCAGGGCCCGGTCGAGCTGTGCGCGCCAGCGCATGAGCAGCGGCGTGCCGAACCACCACAGCGGGACCACGACCAGCAGCAGGGCCCACTCGAGGAACGCCTCGGCCTGCGTGTCGACGGTGAAGACGCCGTACTCGACGTCGAGGACCCCGTCGGGGACCAGGGCGTGGAGCAGCGGGTAGAGCGCGTACCACCCGATCGCGAGGCCGAGTCCCAGCGCGATCCACGACAACGTCCACCCGGCGGTGATCGTGCAGAAGGTCCAGGCGAAGTCCCGCCAGCGGGCCGGGTCGCGGCTCCAGGCGCCGAGGGTGCCCCACCAGGAGCCGGCCTCGTCGACCGGGAGGTACGGCGTCTCGATCTCGCGGCCGAGCATCCGCCCGGAGAGCTTGCGGTGGACGCCCGCGAGGGCCTGGTTGAGCGGGACCAGCAGCAGCAGCAGCGCCAGCCCGACACCCACCACGGCCACCGACAGGGCGGTGGCCATGAGGCAGGAGAGCGCCAGCACCGGCACCGCGAGCAGCGTGTAGCCCAGGCTCAGTCCCCACACCTCGAGGCGGGTGGTGACGGCTCCCGGCTCGCCGAGTCGAGGGGGTTGGGCGAGGGGACGAGGCACGGGGTGCTCCTGTCGTGACGGAGGCGGGTGGACGGACCCCCATCCTCGCGGCCCCCACAGTGGCCTGTCAGTGGTGCTGGCACCACCCCCGGGGCCGGGTGCAGACCCCCGTGCCGCCCTACCGTCGTGGTACCCGCACCGAGTTGTTGGCACCCCGCACCCGCACCTTGGTGGGTCCCTTCGTCACCCGCGCGGTGTTGTTGGCGCCGACGATCCTCAGGACGTCCAGGCGTGCGGAGCGCAGGAGGTTGTTGCTTCCCCGGACCAAGGCCTTCCCGCCCTTGCTCCTCACCTTGACCGCGCTGTTGGAGCTGACCAGCCGCAACGAGACGAGCCGCCCGGTGGTCAGGGTGTTGTTGGCCCCACCGATCCGAGCGGTCCCGACGGTGGACGCCGTGAGCGTGTTGTTGGAGCCCCGGACGACCAGCCGGTCGGTCCTCGGCAACATGACCGTGGTGTTGCTCCCCAGCACCGTGACGGTGCTGCAGCTTCCGGTGACGTGCACGACCTCGGTGGACTGGTCGATGGTCAACGCTCCGGCCGAGCAGTCGAGCACGACATCCGCCTCGGCGGTGGGGGCCAGCAGCAGCGACGGGACGGTCGCGCCGACCAGCGCGACGACGGCGACGAGGGCGGAGACGGGACGAGGACGCACGGTGACTCCTGGGGGAGGGAAGGGATCGCGTGCGGGAGAACCTACTGGTCCGACGAGGCCGGCAGCGCGCTGGTCTCGGCCTCCTCGGCGGACGGTGCCTCGGACTCGCCGGCCGGACGACGGCGGCGTCGGCGCAGCTCGACCCACCGCCCGCGCAGGCCGCGCTGGGAGCCGGCGACCTCGGTGCCGTCGAGCTCGGTGCCGGTGTGGCGCGCGGCCTCGACGGCGGCGGAGGCGACGGGCAGGACCCGCTCGCCGCGCCGGGTCTCGGGGCGGACCTCCTCGGGCGGGACGACGCCGAGCGCCGCCAGCGTCGAGGGCAGGAGCACCTCGGCGAGGTGGCGGTAGCCGTCGGCGGAGGGGTGGAACTGGTCGGGTCCGAAGAGGATGGCCGGGGCGGCGTCGAACTCGGGTCCGAGCGCCTTGGCCAGCGAGACCGTGCGGCCGCCCTCGTCGACCACGACGATCGCCTGGGCGGCGGCGAGCCGGCGCGACCAGATCCGCGCCACCTGCTTGAGCGGAGGCATGATCGGGCGCACGGTGCCGAGGTCGGGGCAGGTGCCCACCAGCACCTCCACGCCGGCCTCGCGGAGCCGGCGTACCGCCTCGCTGAGGTGTCGCACGGAGGCCGAGGGCAGCACCGTGTGGGTGACGTCGTTGGCGCCGACCAGGACCACCGCGACGTCGGGCTGGCTGGGCAGCACCCGCCCGATCTGGGCGTCGAGGTCGGAGGACTTGGCCCCGACCACGGCGACCGAGCGCAGGTGGACGCGACGGTCGGCGGCGGCGGCGACGCCGGAGGCGAGGTGGGCGCCGGGGGTCTCCTCGACGCTCTCGACGCCGTAGCCCGCGGCGCTGGAGTCGCCGAGCAGGGCCATCCGGATCGCGGGGCCGGGGCGGCCGCGGCCGTACCAGCCCGACGCGTCGGGAGGCTCGCCGGTCGCGTTGCCGATCTTGCGGCGGGCGACCTTGGCCTCGACGTTGAGGACGCCGTAGAGCGCTCCGCCCAGCACGGAGAGACCGCCTCCGCCGAACGCGGCGGCGGCGGCAAGCTTGCGTGCGGCGGCTGCTCTACCCACGGGTACACCCTAGTGAGTTCACGGTTGTCCCAGCACGCGGACTAGATTGACGGGATGCAGTACGTGAACTCGCTCCTGGACCTGATCGGCCACACCCCGCTGCTGAGGCTCTCGAGGTCCCTGGGGCCCGAGCTCGTGGTGGAGCGCGGGAAGGACAGCCCCGGCCCGCTGGTGCTGGCGAAGGTCGAGTACCTCAACCCGGGCGGCTCGGTGAAGGACCGGATCGCCACGCGGATGATCGAGGCGGCCGAGGCCTCGGGCGAGCTGCAGCCGGGCGGGACGATCGTGGAGCCCACGTCGGGCAACACCGGCGTCGGCCTCGCCATGGTCGCCCAGGAGAAGGGCTACAAGTGCGTCTTCGTCTGCCCCGACAAGGTCAGCGAGGACAAGCGCAACGTGCTCAAGGCGTACGGCGCCGAGGTCGTGGTCTGCCCGACCGCGGTGGCCCCGGAGCACCCCGACTCCTACTACAACGTGAGTGACCGGCTCGCCTCCCAGCCGGGCGCCTGGAAGCCCGACCAGTACTCCAACCCGCACAACCCGCGCTCCCACTACGAGACCACGGGTCCCGAGATCTGGGAGCAGACCGAGGGGCGGATCACCCACTTCGTCGCCGGCGTCGGCACCGGCGGCACGATCAGCGGCATCGGGCGCTACCTCAAGGAGCGCAACCCCGAGATCCAGGTGATCGGCGCCGACCCGGCGGGCTCGGTCTACTCCGGCGGCACGGGTCGCCCCTACCTGGTGGAGGGCGTAGGTGAGGACTTCTGGCCCGAGACCTACGACAAGTCGGTCGCCGACCGGATCATCGAGGTCTCCGACGCCGACTCCTTCGCCTTCACCCGGCGCCTGGCGCGCGAGGAGGCGCTGCTGGTCGGCGGCTCCTCCGGCATGGCGGCCTTCGCCGCCAAGCAGCTGGCCGCCGAGCTGGCCGCCGAGGGGCGGGACGACGCGGTGATCGTGGTGCTGCTGCCCGACTCCGGCCGCGGCTACCTCACCAAGGTCTTCAACGACGCGTGGCTGGGCCAGTACGGCTTCGCCACCGAGCAGGCCGAGGAAGAGGCCCTCACCGTGGGTGAGGTGCTGCGCGGCAAGGACGGCACGCTCCCAGCCCTGGTCCACACCCACCCCGGGGAGACGATCGCCGAGGCGGTCCACATCCTCCAGGAGTATGGGGTCTCGCAGATGCCCGTCGTCCGGGCGGAGCCGCCGATCGTGGCGGCCGAGGTCGCCGGCTCGGTCTCGGAGCGGGCGCTGCTCGACGCGCTCTTCACCGGCCAGGCCAAGCTGACCGACGCGGTCGAGGAGCACATGTCCCCGGCACTGCCGACGATCGGCTCCACGGAGCCGGCGCGCCAGGCGGTCCAGCTCGTGGAGAAGGCCGACGCCGTGCTGGTCCACGAGGACGGCAAGCCGGTCGGCGTGGTCACCCGCCACGACCTGCTGGCGGTGCTGGCCCGGGGCTGAGCCCGGACCCGCCCCGGCGGGTCAGTCCCCGACGAGCACTCGGTCGTCGGTGGGCGCGGCGGAGTCGGGCTGCGTCCGGACCCCGCCGGGGAGCACCACCCGGAAGGTGTTGTCCAGGGCGTCGTAGTGGACGCTCCCCGACATCGCCGTGATCAGGTCGCGCACCACGGAGAGCCCCAGGCCGGAGCCGTGCCGGCCCGTGCCCTCGACCCGGGTGTAGGCGTCGAAGAGGCGTGGCACGAACTCCTCCGGCACGCCCGCGCCGGCATCGGTGACGCTGAACTGGACGAACCGGTCGCCGACCGGGCGGGCGTCCAGCTGCACCGGTTCGGCGCCGTAGTTCTGGGCGTTGCGCAGCAGGTTGGCCAGCACCTGCTGCAGGCGCAGGGGGTCGCCCTTGACCCACAGGCCACGGGTCGCCCGGACCCGGAGGTCGAGGTCGGGGAAGGCCGCGGCACTCTCGGTGAGCGACCGCGCCACGTCGACCTCGGTGAGCTGCAGCGAGAGGCCCCCACGACCCGCGGTGGCCACGCCCAAGAGGTCCTCGGTCATCAGGGCGAGCCGGGTGGCGAGCATCCGGGAACGCGCGATGATCCGGTCCGCCTGCTCGGGGCTCAGGTCGCCCTCGGCCAGCACCTCCAGGTAGCCCTCGAGCCCGGTGAGCGGGGTGCGCATGTCGTGGCTGACCACGGCCACCATGTGCTCGCGCAGCGTCTGCGCCTCGACGAGGGTGTCGTTGTGCTCGTGCATGAGCGCGGCGTGGCGCTTGGCCTCGCCGTAGAGGAAGGTGACCTCGCGCAGCATCGCCATCAGGACGATGATCGCGGCCGTGAGGGCCAGGGCGCGGGCGCTGTACCAGCCGAGCGTCCACCGGGCCTCCGCGGTGAGCACCAGCCAGGAGTCGCAGCAGGAGGCGACCACAGCGACGAGGGCCCACGACTCCAGGCCGCCGCGCGCGCCGCGACGCGCCACGCCCACCAGCGCGACGGCCAGGGCGACGAGGTTGAGGGCGAAGAGGCGGTAGCCCTGCTTCGAGGCGAACTGGCCGTAGTTCTCGTCCCGCATCATCGGTGGCAGGACGTCGACGAAGCGGGTGGCGAGGACGACGAAGGCCAGGGCGGCGGCCGCGGTGGCGCCGTGCACCAGCAGCGTGCGCAGGGTGCGACCCTCGGGCCGGGCGAAGTAGCGGCGCAGCGACGCGGGCCACGGCGCGAGGGCGGCGGCGACCAGCAGCGGGAAGCCGACGTTCCACCCCAGCCAGAGCCACGGCGAGCTGTCCTCCGGCGTGCCGAGGACCCCCTGGGGGCCGAAGAAGCCCGGGAAGGTGAGCGCGTGGGCGGTCACGCAGACGGCGGACCAGACGTACGCCGCGGAGAGCGGGAGCAGCCGGTCGCCGCCGCCGGCGCGGTAGTGCTCGACCAGCATGGTGGAGGTCAGCAGGTGGGCGGCGAGCACCAGCGTGAGGAACGCCGGCATGAAGCCGGGGTTGGGGGCCAGCTGGGTGTCCGTCCAGAGCCAGAGCACGAGGGTGACCGCCGGTAGGACGGCCGCCACGACCAGGGGACCACGACGGGACTCCTGGGGCACGGCGGTCGAAGGCATGCGGTCATCCTGCCGGAACCGGGGCGCCGGTGAGCGCGCTTACGATGAACATGTGGAAGGACACACCCTGGACCTGTCCACCGAGGTCTTCGTCCTTCTCGTGCTGGCCGCGCTCGTCGCCGGCTTCGTGGACGCGGTCGTCGGCGGGGGCGGGCTGATCCAGCTCCCCGCGCTGCTCGTCGCCCTCCCGGGCGCGGCGCCCGTGCAGCTGCTCGCGACCAACAAGCTCGCGTCGATCTGCGGCACCACGGTGAGCTCGGCGACGTACGCCCGCCGGATCCGCCCCGACCCCCGCACCTTCCTGCCGCTCATGGCGGCCGCCTTCCTCGGCTCGGCGGGCGGGGCGGCGGTCGCCTCGCTGGTGCCCCGGGAGGCGTTCGACCCGATCGTGCTGGTGGCGCTCGTCCTGGTGGGGGCGTACGTCGTGCTGAAGCCGTCGCTGGGGGAGGTCACCGAGCTGCGGTTCGCCGGCCGGCACCACACGACCGCGGCGCTCGGCACCGGGCTGGTCGTCGGCTTCTACGACGGCGTGCTGGGGCCCGGCACCGGCTCGTTCTTCGTCTTCGCCCTCGTCGGCCTGCTCGGCTACAGCTTCCTCGAGGCCTCCGCCAAGGCGAAGCTGGCCAACTGGGCGACCAACCTCGCGGCGCTGGTGGTCTTCGTCCCGCAGGGGGCGGTGATGTGGGGCGTCGGGCTCGCGATGGGGCTGGCCAACATGGCCGGCGGCTACCTCGGCGCCCGGACGGCGATCGGACGCGGCGCTGCCTTCGTGCGGGTCTTCTTCCTCGTGGTGGTCGGCGGCTTCGTGGTCCGGATCGGTGGCGACCTGCTCGGGCTGTGGGGCTGAACGTGGCCCGGGTGACGACGTACCGGACGCTCGCGCGCGACGGCGAGGCCGAGATCGAGGTGAAGCGGTCGCGCTTCCTCTGCGTCGTGCGCCGGATGGAGGACGAGGCCGCGGCTCGCGCCGTGGTGGAGGAGGCGCGCCGGACGCACTGGGACGCGCGGCACCACTGCTCGGCGTTCGTGCTGGGCCCCGAGGGAGCGGTGCGGCGCTCCTCCGACGACGGCGAGCCGTCGGGCACCGCCGGGGCCCCGATGCTCCAGGTCCTCGCCGGCCGCGGGGTCAGCGACGTGGTGGCCGTGGTGACCCGGTGGTTCGGCGGGGTGCTGCTGGGGGCGGGCGGTCTGGTCCGGGCCTACGGCGACGCGGTGACCGCGGCGCTCGACGAGGTCGGCACCCGTGAGCGCCGGCTGCTGGGGGAGTGGCGGGTCGAGCTCGACCATGCCGACGCCGGGCGGGTGGAGAGCGACCTGCGGGCCCGCGGCGTCGAGGTGCTCGACGTGGAGTACGCCGCCCGGGTGCGGCTGCTGCTCGGCACCTCCGACGGTGACGGGCTCGCCCGGAACCTGGCCGAGCTCACGGCCGGCCGGGTCGAGCCCGAGGCCGTCGGCGAGCGGTGGGTCGACCTGGCCTGACGGGCAGCGGCAGCCCTCACCCCAGCACGTCGGCGAGGGTCCGGGCGAGCATCCGGGCCAGCTCGTCGGGGTCGGTCGCGGGGTCGCCCAGGCGACGGATGGCGGCGAGGCACAGGGTCCGGACGCAGAGCGCCAGCCAGTCGTCGCTGAGCGGGGTGGTCAGCTCCCCGCTCACCCGGCGGGCGGCGATCTCCGCCCGGATCGGCTCGGCCTGGACGGCGACCCGGGCGGACTCCTCGAGGTGCGGGACGACGGCGAGGACGACGTCGCGGTAGCGGGCGCTCAGCTCGACCACCCGGCGGGCCAGCAGGTCGAGCGCGCCGGCCCAGGGCAGGGGCCGCATCTCGTCGAGGACCGCCGGGACGACGAGCGCCGCGGTCTCCTCGACGACGGCACGGGTGAGCGCGTCACGGTCCTCGAAGTGCCGGTAGACGGTGGCCCGGGTCAGTCCGGCCGCCTCGGCGATCTCGGTGACGCTGGCGTGCGGGTCGTCGCCGAGCACCCGCGTCGCCGCCTCGACGATCGACTGCCTGTTGCGGCGTCCGTCGGCCCGACCCGACTCCCTCGTGGACATGCCCCGAGCCTAGGCGGGGCGGCCCTAGGGTCGTCCCCGTGGACTCCCCGACCCTCTGGTGGCCCGGCCCGCTCGACGCGCAGGGCCTGGCGTCCGACGCGGTCGGGGACGCGTGCGCGGCGCTGACCGCGCTGGCCGGGCGGCGCGGGCTCCCGGTCGAGGTCTCGACGGCTCCCGGGCTGGTCGCGGCGTCGTTCGCGGCCTTCGAGCACCTGCGCGTCGACGGGAGGGCGGTCGAGGGCTGGGCGCCGATGTCGGGGTTCGTCGCGGCCGCCGACGGGTGGGTGCGCGTGCACGCCAACTACCCGCACCACGCCGACGCGCTGCGCGTCGCGCTGGGCGCGACCACCCGCGAGGACCTGGAGCGGGCGGTCGCGGGGCTGCCGGCGAGCGACGTCGAGGAGCGGGTGGTCGGCGCCGGCGGGATCGCGACGGCGGTCCGGACCGAGGAGGAGTGGGCCGCCCACCCGCACGGCCGGGCCACGCGGAGCGACCCGTGGTGGAACGAGGAGGCGGGCGCCGCGCGGGCCGCGCTGGACCCCGCCCGCGCCCTCCCGCTGGAGGGGGTGCGCGTCCTCGACCTCACGCGGGTGATCGCGGGGCCGACCTGCTCCCAGGCGCTGGCCTGCCTCGGGGCCGACGTGCTGCGGGTGGACCCGCCGCAGCGGCCCGAGCTGCTCGACCAGCACCTGTCCACCGGGATGGGCAAGCGGTCCGCCGAGGTGGACCTGCGCGACGGCGGCGCGCAGGTCCGCGGGCTGCTGCCCCGGGCCGACGTCGTGCTGGTCGGCTACCGGCCCGGCTCCCTGACCCGCTTCGGCCTCGACCCGGGGCAGCTGCTCGAGCAGCACCCGACGCTGGTCGTCGGGTCGCTGTCGGCCTGGGGGGAGCACGGCCCCTGGGGCGGCCGTTCGGGCTTCGACTCGATCGTGCAGGCGGCCTCCGGGATCGCGGTCGCGTGCGGCAGCAGCGACCGACCCGGAGCGCTGCCGGTGCAGGCCCTCGACCACGCCACCGGACACCTGCTGGCCGCCCGAGTGGTCTCGCTCCTCGCCCGCGGGCGCGGGGGAGTGGTGCGCGCGAGCCTGCTGGGTGCCGCCCGCGACCTGCTCGCCCGGCCCCGGGTCGCCGCGGGTGACCCGGTGCAGGGGCCGCCGGTGCCGACCGTCGGTGTCGGGTCGCCGTACGGGCCGCTCGTCGCGGTGCCGCCGCCCTACCTCCTCGACGGGCGCACCGTCGAGCGCGACGTCACGGCGTACGGCGCCGCGGAGCCGGCCTGGCGCTGACCCGCCCGACGTCGAACCGGCTCAGTGGTCCTCGCCCCAGTTGGCGACGAGCGCGGCGACGGGCGGCAGGACGGCGGCGACGACCGACATGGCCACCGCCAGGGCGGTCGACCAGAGCCGGACGACGTTCCAGGCGAGCACGATCAGCACCACGCAGGTCCCCATCAGGGCGAAGTACCAGCGCTTGCGGCGGCGTAGCCGGACGCTCTGCGCCTCGGCGGCGTCGCTCACCGGGAAGGGTCGCTGGCGTCCCATGCCTCCAGCCTGCCACCGCGGTGTCCGCGGCGACCTCCCGCCGCGGCCGCCGCCACCGCCACCCGCCCGGCCCGGGGCGCCAGCGCGAGGCGCCGGGCCAGCCCGGAGGCGACGCGGGTGCGTTGGCCGGCCCGCAGCCGGGCGCGTTCGTAGCGGCGCACGCCCTCGGGCCCGTGCGCGTTGAGCGCCTCGCCGAGCACGATGGCGTCGACCATCGCCTCGCACGCGCCGCGGCCGAGGTTGGGCGACATGGCGTGCGCCGCGTCGCCGACCAGCACGTAGCGGCCGCGGACGAGGCCGCGCGGCCGCCGCGACTCCAGGATCGGGTTCACGACCGTCTGCTCCGGCGTGGCCGCGGCGAGGGCGTCGCGCACCAGCGCCGGGAACCCGGCGTACGCCTCCCGAGCCCAGGCCAGCCCCTCCTCGGGCGACGCCCCGCGCCGGCGAGCGGAGGCGTACCAGTTGGTCCCTGGGCCGGCGGGCAGCGGGTCGGGGCCGACGCCGAAGAGCATGCCGTCGCCCCAGAACTCGTGCATGCGGTCCAAGGGTGCGTCCGGCGGGGTCTCCAGCACCCCCCGGACGGCGACGACGCCGATGTCGCGCGGCTCGTCGCCCCAGACCCGCCGCCGGACGACGCTGCGCGCACCGTCGGCGGCGACCACGAGGTCCCCGGTCAGCGCCCCGGGGTCGTCGACGTGGCGCTCCTCCCGTGCGACCGTCCCCGGCACGGCCGCCCCGAGGAGCTCCAGCAGCGCCGGCCGGGCGACGAGCCAGACCTCGACGTCCTGGGTGGTGGCGACCGGGCGGCGCGCGCTGTCGGCGGTGATCAGGCCGGAGGCGAGCCGGAGGCCGCGACTGCGGAGCCCGTCGGCGAGCCCGACCCGGGCCAGCGCCTCGAGCGCGAACGGCCAGATGCCGAACGCGGTGGGGACCCGGCCGGCGCCGGGACTGCGCTCCACGAGCGTCACGTCGTACGTCGCGGGGTCGAGCGTGGCGGCCAGCGCGAGGCCGGCGACGCCGCCGCCGACGATGGTGAGGGAGGGCATGGGACGACTGTAAGACTACATCTGTAGTGAACACAACACCTGTAGTGTCACCGCGTGCCCACCCGTCGAGAGCTCGTCGCCGACGCGGCCGTGACCGTCCTGGCCAGGGACGGGCTGCGCGGCCTCACCCACCGCGCCGTCGACGCGGAGGCGGGGCTCCCTGCTGGCAGCGCCTCCAACCTGCACCGCAGCCGCACTGCGCTCCTCGAGACCGTCGTGGACCGCCTCGAGGAGCTCGACCGGGCGCTGCTCACCTCGACGCCGCAGCCCGACCCGACCTCGCCGCGGGAGGTGGCGGCGTACCTCGCCGACAGCGTCCGCCTGATGACGTCGCCGGAGCACGTCCGGGCGACCCGTGCCCGCCTCGCCCTGCTCCTCGACGACACGGCCACCGACGCCCTGGACGCCGGGCACCAGCACCTGCTGGCGATGCTCGAGGCGGTGCTGGCCGCGGGCGGCCACGCCGATCCTGCTCCGACGGCGCGCGCGGTCTCCGACCTCCTCGACGGCGCGCTCGTGCACGCCGTGGCGATGCCGTCGCGCCGGGTCGACGTCGCCGAGCTCGCCGACGCAGTGGAGCGCCTGCTGCGCTGAGGGGCCCTACGCGGAGCCGTCGGCGGGACCGTCGTAGACGAGTCCGTCGGGGGTGACCCGCGCGCCCTCCGCGGGGGCGTGCTCGGTCAGCGAGCCGTCGTGGCCGAGGTGCAGGGTCGGGACGCCGTGCAGCAGCACCGCGACGTCGGCGACCAGTCGCCGGTGGCAGCGCCACCACAGGCTCTCGCTGCACATCACGACGACCCGGCCGCCCCCGTCGAGCTCGCCGAGCAGCGCGTCGAGGCCGGCGCGAAACTCCGGCGTGCGGGTGTGCGCGGCGTAGGCGGCGAACGCCGCCACCCGCCACCACGGGTCCCGGTCGGGCTCGTCGGTCGCGGTGCGCCGCCGGCCGCCCAGCCGCTCCTCCCAGCGGTAGGTCACCCCGGCGGTGGGCAGCCACTGCTCGAGCTCGGCGCGGGCCACGTGCGGGTGGCGCCGGCTGCCCGGGAACCGGCGTACGTCGACCACCCGGCGTACGTCGGCCGCCCGCAACAGCTCCGTGAGCTCCTCGCGGCTGGCCTGCCCGTGCCCGAAGGTCAGCAGCGGCTCCATCGGGACACCGTAGCCGTGCCGCATCGGGGGTATGGACCGCTGCGGCGGGCCGGTGCTGCACTGGAGAGGTGCTGTTCGAGGTCGAGACCAAGGCGTCGCCCGAGCAGGTGCTCCGCGCCCTCACCGACTTCTCCAGCCGCCGGCTCGACACCTGGAGCCGCACGCTGGACCCGAAGCGCTACGAGCTGCGCGAGGAGGGGGAGACCTGGGCCGTGGCGAAGGAGGCGACGCCCGGCTCGCCCTTCTGGGTGGTCGCGCACTACGACTGGTCGGACCCCGCGGTGGTCCGGATGTCGGTGCGGGAGAGCAGCTACGGCGGCGCCGGCGACGGGCTGGTCCGGATCACGCCGCGGCCCGGGGGCGGCAGCCACCTGGCGGTCGAGTGGGAGAACACCGGCGCCCGGCGGGTGCGGGACAAGGTGCTGCTGACCGTCCTGCACAAGGGTCCGATGGGGCGGATGATCTCCCGGCTCTGGGCCGCCTCGCTGGACAGGTACGCCGAGAGGGAGGCCGGGTCCTAGCCGGCCGCCATCAGCGGTGAGCGCGCCCGCAGTGCCGGGTGACCTCGGTGTCGCAGTGGTCGGGTCCGCCACGACCGTTGGCGCGGTCACGGCCGCGGCCACCGATCAGTCGGTCGCCCACCTTCGTGGACGAGCCCGCCAGCACGTCGCGGCCCGGTCCTCCGAGGGCGACCTGCCGCCGGGCGGGGACGCGCTTGTAGCGCAGGTCGTTGTAGGTCAGGCTGATGAGGTCCCCTCCGCCCTGCCCACGCACCACCACGTCGCGGCCGAAGGCGGTGAGATGGTCGGCACCCGGCCCCCCGTCGGCCCTCACGACCTTGCCGCCCAGGACCGCCTGGTCGACGCCGCCTCGTCCATGGAACGTCACCCGATCTGCGAACGCGTCCACGTTGTCACGACCGTCGGTCCCGACGATCTGCGTCCGGCCACCCTTCGCACTGCTCGAGAACCGCGCGCGCTCGAAACCGGTGAGCGGAACGGCGTCACCGTCGCACGCCACCTCGGTCGCAAGCCGGACCCTCAGGTCGGCGCACGCCCGGTAGTAGTCGACGCTGTCCCGTCCCGGTCCACCGTCGATCTCGCGCACCTGCGACCACGAGCTGTACCCGCCCTCGACGGCGTCGCTTCCGCCGCCCATCCGCACCTCACCCAACATGCCGTGGCGGACGAAGAGGGACTCGTCGGCCTCGGTGCCGAGGAAGGAGACGGAGGGCTCCGGGTTCGGGGTCAGGTACTCCCCGACCTCCCACGAGCCGACAAGACCGTCCCAGGCCAGCACCTGCACGCCGTCCACGGTTGCCCGCGCGGAAGGTGCGTCGATCAGCAGCTCGAGATCCTTCCCCGGGGGAGTGGGTGGCAGGACCACGGAGAGGCTGACCGCGGTCGGAGCGGCGTCGGAGAAGTCCAGGCGACCCCCGGAAGCCATCGCCCCCCGGTAGTGGAGCTCGGCCGCACCTGGCCCGAACGAGATGACGTCGGCGTTGCTTCCGTCGGCCGACGGAAGCGACCACACCTCGTCGGGGAGGGTCGGATCGGCGGAGCCGCCACCCATGTCGATCACGTCCCGCTGGCTTCCCGGCAGGGCTGTGAAGTCGTGCGGGCGCTCCGTGTCGGCGAAGACGGTCTCAGCGAAGCCGGCGCCGGTGAACCGGTCGTCCCCGCCGCCGAGATAGACCGTCATGCCCGACCCCACGCTCGACTCGTTGACGACCACGTCGTTGCCGGGCCCGGCGTTCACCACACCCCACGGCCCCCGCGGGTCCCGACCACCGGACGGGGCCCCGGGAACCAGGCAGATCGTGTCGTCTCCGCCCAAGGCGTCGAAGCTGTTCCATCCCCCGGGAGTCATCGCGACCACGTCGTCGCCCTCGCTGCCTGTCGTGACCTGTGCGGTGGCCACGATCGTCACCGGCTTCCCCAGGCAGGTCGTCGCCGCGGTCGCGCCGGCTGGGTCGAGGGCCCCGCCCGCTGCGAGGGCGGGCACGACGGCCACGAGCGCGACCGCGGGCCACCGGACAAGTCGTGCGAGGTTCACCCGGGCTCCTGGCGTCGTGTCGAGACCGTCTTCGTCGGCGAAGACTAGCCTCCACGCGGCGGCACCGCGTCGAGGTAGAGCCAGCGCCCCGCGCGCCGCGCGAACCGGCTGCGCTCCCGCTGCTCGCCGCCGGCGTACCGGGCGACGAACTCCACCACGCCCTCCTCGTCCTCCGGTCCGCCGTCGACCACGTCGACGACCTCCAGCCCGGTCCACCGCGTCGAGGGGTCGAGCACCACGTCGTCCGGGCGGGTCCGCGGGTGCCAGGTGGTGAAGAGGTAGTCGGCCTCCCCGACCACGAAGGCGCTGTAGCGCGACCGCATCAGCTCCTCGGCCGTGACCGCCCGGGCGGCCCCGCGGTGCAGGCGCCCGCAGCACTCGTCGTACCCGGCACCGGACCCGGTGTCCGACCCACGGTTCCCACCACAAGGACACTCCCGCACCAGCACCCCGCGAGGCTACCGTCGGAGCGTGCCCAGCACCGTCACCTGGCTCAGCGCCTTCCTCGACCTGCCTGCCGGCCGGTTCGACGAGGCGGTCGCGTTCTGGCAGGGGGTGACGGGCTACGACCTCTCCCGTCCTCGGGGTGCAAGCGCTGAGTTCGCCACCCTGCTGCCGCCGGACGCCGACGACCACCTGCGGGTCCAGCGGCTCGCCGAGGGTGGCCCGCGGATCCACCTCGACCTGCACGTCGCCGACCCGCGGCAGGCCGCCGACGAGGCCGTGCGGCTGGGCGCCACGGAGGTCGCCGACCACGGGTACGTCGTCCTCCGCTCGCCGGGTGGGCTCACCTTCTGCTTCGTCGGCCACCAAGCCTCCCGGCCCGCCGCCCCCGCGACCTGGCACGACGACGGGCACGACGACGGGAAGGTCACGGACCGGACCTGGCGCAGCGCGGTCGACCAGGTCTGCCTCGACGTGCCCCGCGGCGTCTGGGAGCCGGAGTGCCGGTTCTGGGCGGCGGTGCTCGGCTCCGACTGGCAGCCGACCCCGCCGCCGGGCGACTTCCGCGGCTTCCGCCCCGTCGGCGCCCTCCACGTGCTCGCCCAGCGGCTCGAGGAGGCCGACGGCGAGGTCCGCGCCCACCTCGACCTGAGCTGCGACGACGTGCCCGCGGAGGTACGCCGGCACCTCGCCCTCGGCGCCCGGGTCGAGGCCGAGCACGCGCAGTGGACGGTGCTGCGCGACCCCGCCGGCTCGCCGTACTGCATCACCGTCCGCCGCCCCGGGTAAGGGAGGCGCATGGCTGAGGAGGAGTACACCGAGATCGTCCAGCAGGTCGCCGAGATCGCCCAGGAGCACGGGCTGCGGATCGGCGCGGCCGAGTCGCTGACCGGGGGCGCGATCACCTCGGCCCTGGCGATGGGCGAGGCGGCGGCGGAGTGGTTCCGCGGCGGCGTGGTGGCCTACATGCCCGAGGTGAAGTTCGACCTCCTCGGCGTCACCCCCGGCCCCCTGATCAGCGACCGCTGCGCCGACGAGCTCGCTGCCGGCGCGGTGAAGGCGCTCGACGCCGACGTCGTCGTCTCCACCACGGGTGCCGGCGGCCCCGACGAGGAGGAGGGGCACCCGCCCGGCACCGCGGTCATCGGCTTCTCGGTCCGCGGCGCCACCTCCACCACGTGGGTCCACCACGACGGCGACCCCGAGGACGTCGTCCACGCCGTCCGCGACGACGCGCTGCGGGCGCTGCTGGCGCAGCTCCGGACGCTCGCGGACTGAGCCGCCCGCGGCCCACTGCGGCGTCGCCGTCTAGCGTCCTCCCATGACGAGCGGCCCCGCAGAGACGCCCCGCCCCGTCCCGCCCGGCCTGGTCGAGGCGTTCCGGGAGTACGAGCGGGCGTTGATGGCCGACGACGTGGAGGCGCTGGACCGGCTCTTCGCGCCCGGCCCGACGACCCTGCGCGGCGACGCCGAGGGGCTGCTCGTGGGCCACGACGCGATCGCCGAGTTCCGTGGCTCCCGCGGCGGCGCCCCGCGCCGCCGGATCGTCCAGACCCACGTCCAGGTGGTCGACGACGACCACGCGCTCGTCGTGGCCGTCACCGAGCTCGAGCGCGGCGGCCGGGGGCAGCAGACCCAGCTCTGGGCGCGGTCGGCCACCGGGTGGGCGGTCACCGCCGCGCACGTCTCCGTCCCCGCTCCCGCCCTGGACACCCGCGTGTGGCGGGTCGTCGGCGACCCGCTCGTCCCCGGTGCGGGGAGCGGTCCGCTGGCCGGCGAGACCCTCGCCGTCAAGGACCTGTACGCCGTCGCCGGCCACCGCGTCGGCGCCGGCAACCCCACGTGGCTGGCGCAGGCGCCGGTCGAGTCGGAGCACGCGACCGTGGTCGGCCGGCTGCTGGCGGCCGGCGCGGACGTGCGCGGCCTCGCCCGCACCGACGAGCTCGCGTGGTCCCTGGCCGGCACCAACGCCCACTCCGGCACCCCGCCCAACCCTCGGGCGCCGGGCAGGATCCCCGGCGGCTCCTCGTCGGGGTCGGCCAGCGCCGTGTCGCTCGGCCACGCCACCGTCGGGCTCGGCACCGACACCGGCGGCTCGATCCGGGTGCCCGCGGCCTACCAAGGGCTGCACGGGATCCGCACCACCCACGGACTCCTGCCTCGCGACGGCCTGCTGCCGCTGGCCCCCTCCTTCGACACCGTCGGCTGGCTGACCCGCGACGCCGCCACCCTGCGCCGGGTCGGCGAGGTGCTGCTCCCGCCGTCACCGGGCGGCGGCGACGACCTGGTCGTCGTACCGAGCCTGCTGGCGCTCGCGACGCCCGAGGTGGCGGCCGCGGTCGAGGGGCACGTCGACGCAGTGGCGCCCGGCGTGGCCCGCGAGGAGTGGGACCTCCCGCTCGACGACTGGCTCGACGCCTTCACCACCCGCCAGGGGTTCGAGGCCTGGCAGGCCCACGGCGGCTGGGCCGGCGGCCGGCTCGACGCCCTCGGCCCCGACGTCGCCGGCCGGTTCCGGCACGCGGGCACCCTCTCCGCCGCCGACGGCGAGCGCGCCGCGGGCGTGGCGGCCGAGGCACGGACGCGGATCCGCGACCTGGTCGGCGACCGGGTGCTCGTGCTGCCCTCGGCGGCCTCGGTCGCGCCGCGTCCGCGCGACGACATGGCCCGGGTCCGCTCCGCCACCCTGCGGCTCACCCTGCTCGCCGGCCTCGGCGGGCTCCCGGCGGTCAGCCTGCCGACCAGCGCGGGCGGGCTGCCCTGCGGCGTCTGCCTGGTGGCCGCCCCGGGCCGGGACCGCGACCTGCTCGACCTGGCGGTGCGGCTCTCCAAACCGTAACGTGGCTGAAACGACCGTTCCCGGTTCGCTTTACATCGACGTCCTAGTTTCACAGGACCCGAGGAGGCGGCATGCGGATCGAGCAGTTCAACCAGCAGGACGCGGAGGACGCGGCCGCGCAGCTGCGTGCCTGCGCGGCGATCGACCACTGGGTCGACGCGCTGGTGGCGGCGCGCCCCTACGACAGCCGTGAGGAGCTGCTCACCCACGCGATGAGCCTGGCGGCAGGATGGACCGCCGACGACGTGGAGGCCGCCCTGGCCGACCACCCCCGGATAGGGGAGCGCCACCCGGGCGGCGCCGCGGCGGACCACTCCGCGCGCGAGCAGGCCGGGATCGACCCGGCCGACGCCGAGGTGCAGGCGCGGCTCCTGGCGGGCAACCGCGCCTACGAGGAGCGCTTCGGGCGGATCTTCCTGGTCCGGGCCGCCGGCCGCTCGGCGGGCGAGATCCTCGCGCTCCTCGAGGAGCGCCTCACCCTCGAGCCGGCCCTCGAGCTGCGGGTCACCGCCGACCAGCTCGCCGAGATCGCCCTGCTCCGGATGGAAGGACTCCTCTCATGAGCGCCACCTGCTCCACCCACGTCCTGGACGCCGCCCGCGGGCGGCCCGCGGCCGGCCTGCGCGTGGCCCTGGCCGACGCCGCCGGGCGCACCCTCGTCGAGGCGGTCACCGACGCCGACGGCCGCGTCCGGTTCGACGCCGACCTCGAGCCGGGCATGCACGCGCTCGGCTTCGAGACGGGGGCCTGGTTCGCCGCCGACGGCCGCGACTGCTTCCACCCCCACGTCGACGTCGCCTTCACCGCTGCCGACGGCGAGCACCACCACGTGGCGCTGCTGCTCAGCCCGTTCGCCTACACCACCTACCGGGGGAGCTGAGATGGCAGCCGGAGACGCGGTCCTGGGCCGCAACCAGTACGGCAAGGCCGAGTGCCGCCTCGTCCGGGTCGACCGGGAGGCCCCGACCCACCGGATCACCGACCTCACCGTCACCACCCAGCTGCGCGGCGACTTCGTCGCCTGCCACACCGACGGCGACAACGCGCAGGTGGTCGCGACCGACACCCAGAAGAACACCGTCCACGCCTTCGCCCGCGACGGCATCGGTGCCCCCGAGACCTTCCTGACGAGGCTGGCCCGCCACTTCGTCGACTCCTTCGAGTGGGTCGACGGCGCCCAGATGTCGGCCGAGCAACACGCCTGGGGGCGGATCCCGGTCGGCGGCCGGGCGCACGACCACGCCTTCCAGCGCGACGGCGGCGCCACCCGCACGGCCGTCGTCCAGGTCGACGGGGACGCCGTCCACGTGCTCGCCGGGCTCACCGGTCTCACTGTGCTGAAGTCGACCGGCTCGGAGTTCCACGGCTTCCCCCGCGACCGCTACACGACCCTGGCCGAGACCACCGACCGGATCCTCGCCACCAGCGTCACCGCGCGCTGGCGCTACCGCCCCGCCGCCTCGGCCGCGATGAGCAGCGAGCAGTACGACGCGACGTACGCGGGGATCACCGAGACCCTCCTGGAGACCTTCGCCACCCTCCACTCGCTCGCGCTGCAGCAGACGATCTTCGAGATCGGCAAGGCGATCCTCGACCGGTTCGACACGGTCGCAGAGGTGCGGCTCTCGTGCCCCAACAAGCACCACTTCCTCGTCGACCTCGACCCCTTCGGCCTCGACAACCCCGGCGAGGTCTTCCACGCCGCCGACCGCCCCTACGGCCTGATCCAGGCCGAGGTGCGGCGCGAGGGCGAGCCCGAGGAGCCCGCCGCCTGGGCCGCCGTGCCGGGGTTCTGCTGATGACGCTCGCCGCCGTCCGCGCCCGCCAGGTCCTGCTCGACGACGACCTGGCCCCCGCGACGCTGACTCTCGACGACGGCCGCATCGCCGCCGTCGAGCCCTTCGACCACCCCGTGCCGGGGGAGGTGCTCGACGTCCCCGACCACGCCGTCGTCCTCCCCGGGGTCGTCGACACCCACGTGCACGTCAACGAGCCCGGCCGCACCCACTGGGAGGGGTTCGCCACCGCCACGACCGCCGCCGCCCTCGGCGGCGTCACCACCCTCGTCGACATGCCCCTCAACTCGGTGCCGCCGACCACCACGGTCGCCGGGCTGCGGGCCAAGCAGGAGGCCGCCCGCGGCCAGCTCGCGGTCGACGTCGGCTTCTGGGGTGGCGCGGTCCCGGGCAACCTGGCCGACTTTGAGCCGCTCTGGGCGGCCGGGGTGATGGGCTTCAAGTGCTTCCTCTCGCCGTCGGGGGTGCCGGAGTTCCCGCCGCTCGACCCCGACCAGCTGGTGGCCGCGGCCACCGAGGTGGCGCGGCTCGGAGCCCTGCTGCTGGTGCACGCCGAGGACCCCGACGTCCTCGACCGTGCCCCCGCGCCCCCCAGCCGGGCGTACGCCGACTTCCTGCTCTCGCGCCCCGACGAGGCGGAGGTCTCCGCGATCGCCCGGGTGGTCGAGGTGGTCCGCCGCACCGGCGCCCGGGTGCACCTGCTCCACCTCTCCAGCGCCCGCGCCCTCGACCTGCTGGCCGAGGCCCGGGCCGACGGTCTGCCCCTGACGGTCGAGACCTGCCCGCACTACCTCTGCCTCGCCGCCGAGGACGTCCCCGACGGCGCGGGGGAGATGAAGTGCTGCCCCCCGATCCGGGAGGCCGCCAACGCCGACGCGCTGTGGGACGCGCTGCTCGCCGGCGTCATCGACGTCGTCGTCACCGACCACTCGCCCGCCACGGTCGCCGAGAAGACCCGGGGCGACGGCGACCTCCAGCAGGCCTGGGGCGGCATCGCCGGTCTCCAGGTCGGCTTCACCGCCGTGGCCTCCGAGGCCAGGCGCCGGGGCATCGGGATCGACCGGGTGAGCCGCTGGATGTCGCAGGGCACCGCCGACCTGATCGGCCTCGCCGGCAAGGGCCGGATCGCGCCGGGCGCCGATGCCGACCTGCTGGTCCACGACCCGACCGCCGAGACGCTCGTCGACGCCGCCCGGCTGGCCCACCGCCACCCGGTCTCGGCCTACCACGGACGCCGCTACGCCGGCCGTGTCGTGGAGACCCTGCTCCGCGGCGTCCCCGTCCGGGGGCGGCCGGACCTGGACCGGGGCCACCGGCTCGCGCGCGCGGGCATCCACGAGGGGAGCCCCGCATGACCAGCCACCCGACCAGCCACCCGAGCAGACAGGTCGACCCGCCGCCCCGGCTCCTCATGGGGCCCGGCCCGGTCAACGCCGACCCGCGCGTGCTGCGCGCCATGTCGGCCCAGCTGGTCGGCCAGTTCGACCCGTTCATGACGGAGACCATGAACGAGACGATGGCGCTCTACCGCGACGTCTGGCGCACCACCCACGAGCAGACCTTCCTCGTCGACGGCACCTCGCGCGCCGGCATCGAGGCCGCGCTGGTCTCGCTGCTCGAGCCCGGCGACCGGCTGCTGGTGCCGGTCTTCGGCCGCTTCGGCCACCTGCTCGCCGAGATCGGCACCCGGTGCGGCGCAGAGGTGCACACCGTCGAGGTGCCGTGGGGACGGGTCTTCACCCCCGAGCAGGTCGAGGAGGCCGTCGTCGCGGTGCGGCCGAAGGTGCTCGCCGTGGTGCACGGCGACACCTCCACGACGATGCTCCAGCCGCTGGCCGACCTCGGCGAGGTCTGCCGCCGCCACGACGTGCTGCTCTACTGCGACGCCACCGCCTCCCTGGCCGGCGTCCCGGTCGAGACCGACGCGTGGGGCCTGGACGTCGCCACGGCCGGCCTGCAGAAGTGCCTCGGCGGCCCCTCGGGCAGCGCGCCGATCACGATCGGCCCGCGCGCGGTCGACGTCATCACGGCCCGCCGCCACGTCGAGGCCGGACTCCGGGAGGCCGGCGACAGCGACAGCGGCCGGCGGATCGCGTCGAACTACCTCGACCTCGCCATGGTGATGGACTACTGGGGCCCGCGCCGGCTCAACCACCACACCGAGGCCACCACCATGCTCTACGGCGCCCGCGAGTGCGCCCGCCTGCTCGTCGAGGAGGGCATGGCCGCCGTCAACGCGCGGCACGCCCTCCACGGCGGCGCGATGCTGGCCGGGGTGCAGGGGCTCGGCCTGCAGGTCTTCGGCGACCTCGAGCACCGGATGCCCCACGTCGTCGCCGTCGAGATCCCCGACGGGGTCGACGGGGACGCCGCCCGCGCGGCGATGCTGGTGGAGTTCGGCATCGAGATCGGGACCTCCTTCGGTCCGCTCCACGGCCGGGTCTGGCGGATCGGCACGATGGGCCACAACGCCCGCCGCGACGCCGTCCTCACGACGCTCGCCGCGCTCGAGCAGGTGCTGCGGGCCGCGGGCGTGCCGGTCGCCGCCGGCGGCGGCGTCGACGCGGCCCGGGAGGTGTACGCGTGAGCCCCGACCTCGAAACCGACGCGCACCCCGACGCCTGCGAGGTGCTCGCCCGCTGCGACGAGCTCGCCGCGATCTCGGCGCGCCCCGACGGCATCGAGCGGGTGTACCTGACCCCGGAGCACCGGAAGGCCAACGACCTCGTGCAGGAGTGGATGCTCCGCGCCGGGCTCGTCACCTGGGTCGACGCCGCCGGCAACGTCTGCGGTCGGCGCGAGGGGCGGGTCCCGGGCCTGCCCGCCCTGCTGCTCGGCAGCCACCTCGACACCGTTCCCGACGCGGGACGGTACGACGGCATCCTCGGCGTGGTGCTGGCCGTCGCGGTCGCCGAGCGGCTGCGCGACCGCGGCCGTGACCTCCCCTTCGCCCTCGAGGTGGTCGGCTTCTCCGACGAGGAGGGCGCGCGCTTCGGCAAGGCCCTGCTCGGCTCGTCGGCCGTCGCCGGGCTCTGGGACCAGGAGTGGTGGGAGCTCGCGGACCGCGACGGCACCACGCTGCGCGAGGCCACGGAGCAGTTCGGCCTCGACACGGCGCTGATCGGCACCGCGGCCCGCCGCCGCGAGGACCTCGTCGGCTACCTCGAGGCCCACATCGAGCAGGGCCCCGAGCTCGAGGCCGCCGACGCCGCGCTCGGCTACGTCACCTCGATCGCGGGCGCCCTGCGGCTCACGCTGGTCGTCACCGGCGAGGCCCGGCACGCCGGCGGGACGCCGTACCCCCGCCGTCGCGACGCCCTGGTCGGCGCCAGCGAGATCGTCACCGCGGTCGAGCGCCGCGTCCGCGACTCCGACGCCGTGGCCACTGTGGGCCGGCTCGAGGTGCAGCCGGGCGCGGTCAACGTGATCCCCGGCCGGGTCGAGCTCACCCTCGACCTGCGCGCCGCGACCGACGCCGAGCGCGACGCCCTGTGGGAGGAGCTGCACGCCGAGATGAGGCGCACCTGCGCGGCGCGCGGCCTCGGGCTGGAGGTGCGGCGCGACCACGTCGCCGCCGCGGCGCGCACCGCCGGGCGGCTGCGGCAGGCCGTCGTGGCCGGGATCGCCGCCGCGGGCGACCCCGCCCCGCTCGGGCTGTGGAGCCGCGCCGGCCACGACGCCATGGTGATGGCGGCGGTCACCGACGTGGCGATGCTCTTCGTCCGCTGCCACGACGGGATCAGCCATCACCCGGGGGAGTCCGTCCGGGCCGACGACGTCGACCGGGCGCTGGTGGCGCTCGAGGCCGCGGTGCTCGCCCTGGCGGGGACGTCGTGACCACCGGGCGGAGCGCGCCGCCGGCCGGCCGGATCGACGAGCGGATCGCGGCCCGGATCGGCTCGCTCTCGCCGCAGGAGCGGCGGGCGGCGGCGACGCTGCTGGAGCACCTCGACGACCTCGCCACCTACCGGGCCGCCGAGCTCGCCACCCTGGCGGGCGTCTCCAAGGCCACGATGAGCCGGCTCTTCCGCAGCCTGGGGTACGTCGACTTCGACGAGGCGCGCGAGCACCTGCGCGCCCTGCGCAGCGCCGGTGAGCCGCGGCGGACCAAGGGGGCGGCCGACCTCGCCGCCCACGCCCAGGCCGAGGCGGCCGCGATCGCCCGGGCGCTGGCGCGGCCGGCGCTGGGCCGCGTCGTCGAGCTGCTCACCGCCGCGCGGACGGTGCTCGTCGTCGGCTGGCGCAACAGCCACCCCGTCGCCCTGCACCTGCGCCAGCAGCTCGCGCAGGCGCGAGGCGGGGTCCGGCTCGCGCCGCTTCCCGGCCAGACGGTGGGGGAGGAGCTCGCCGACCTGGGGCCCGGCGACGCCGTGGTGGTCTGCGGCTTCCGCCGCCGCCCGGAGGGGTTCGGGAGGTTCCTCGCCGACGCGGCCGCGACGGGGGCCGCGGTGGTGCTCGTGGCCGACCCGAGCGGCGCGCCGCACGCCGTGCACGCCACCGCCTGGCTCGAGTGCCCGGTCCACTCCGACCTGGCCTTCGACAGCTACGCCGCGGCGATGAGCCTGGTCGGCGTGGTGGCCGACGGCGTCTTCACCGCGGCGGGCCGGGAGGCCGAGGAGCGGGTCGGCGCGATCAGCCGCCGCTACGAGCGCCTGGCCGAGGTGGAGCGCTGATGGACCTCGCGACCGTGACGTCGTACCGCCCGGCGCTCGAGCGCGGCGACCTCGCCCTCGGGCCGGGCGAGCGGCTGCTCGGCGGCGGGACGTGGCTCTTCTCCGAGCCGCAGCCGGGCACCACCGGCCTGGTCGACCTCACCACGCTGGGCTGGCCGCCTGCCGAGTCGCTCCCCGGCGGCGGGCTGCGCGTCTCGGCCACCTGCACGGTCGCCGGGCTGCTGGAGCTGCCCTGGGGTGGGGGCCCCGGCGACCTGGCCCGCACCTGCGCCGACGCCCTGCTCATGTCGTTCAAGGTGCGCGCCAGCGCCACCGTCGGCGGCAACGTCTGCCTCGCGCTGCCCGCGGGCGCGGTGCTGGCCCTCACGGCGGCACTCGACGGGGAGGCCGTGATCTGGACCGCCGGTGGCGGGGAGCGTCGGGAGCGGGTGGTCGACCTGGTCACCGGCGTCGGCACGACGACCCTGCGCCACGGCGAGGTGCTGCGGGCCGTCGACCTGCCGGCCCGCGCCCTGCGCTGCCGGACCGCCGGGCGGCGGATCTCGCTCACCGAGCGCGGCCGCACCTCCTCCCTGGTGCTGGGCCGGGCCGACGAGCACGGCACCACCCTCACCGTCACCGGTGCCACCACCCGCCCCGTCGTCATCCACCTGCCCGCCGACGAGGGGCGGGCGGCGCGCCGCGACCGGCTGGTGGCCGGCCTCGGGGCCGTCGACTGCTGGTACGACGACCCCCACGGCGCCGCCGACTGGCGCGAGGCCGTCACGGGCCTGCTGGCCGCCGAGGTGCTCGAGGAGCTGACGTCGTGAGCGCCCCCGGACGCACTCTCGTCGACGGCGTCCCCGTCGAGGGCGCCCCCGGTCCCGGCCAGTGCCTGCGCACCTGGCTGCGGGGCACCGGACACCTGGCGGTGAAGAAGGGCTGCGACGCCGGCGACTGCGGCGCCTGCACGGTGCTGCTCGACGGCACCCCGGTGCACTCCTGCGTCGTCCCCGCCGTGCGTGCCGTGGGCCACGAGGTCACCACCGCCGCCGGGCTGGGCGGCCCGGAGGAGCCGAACCCGGTCCAGCGGAGCTTCGTGGCGGCCGGAGGGTTCCAGTGCGGCTTCTGCACCGCCGGCTGGGTGGTCACCGCCACCGCGCTGGCCGACGCCGACGGCCGGGTGGAGGTCGAGGACCCGGGCACCACGTTCAAGGGCAACCTCTGCCGCTGCACCGGCTACCGCGCCATCGCCGACGCGCTCGCCGGCCGGGTCAACACCGCGCCCACGGGGGAGGGCGCCTTCGGCCGCTCGATCGGGGCCCCTGCCGGGCCGCGGCTCGTCGCCGGCTGCGAGCCCTTCACCCTCGACCTCCCCGAGCAGGGGGTGCTCCACGTCAAGCTGGTCCGCAGCCCGCACGCCCACGCCCGCGTGCTGCGGGTCGACACCGCGGCCGCCGAGGCGCTGCCGGGGGTCCACCTCGTGCTGACCCACCGCGACGTGCCCGACGTGCTCTACTCCACCGCCCGCCACCACAGCCGCCTCGACGACCCCGACGACATGCGGATGCTCGACGACGTGGTCCGGTTCCGTGGGCAGCGGGTCGCCGCCGTGGTCGCCGACTCCGTCGTCCTCGCCGAGCGGGCCGCGGCCCTGGTCGAGGTCGACTACGAGGTGCTGCCCGCGGTGCTCGACCCCGAGGCGGCCCGCCGCCCCGGCGCCCCACTCGTGCACGGCGACAAGGACCCCGAGGCCTCCCGGATCGCCGAGCCCGGCCGCAACGTCGTGGCGGCCAGCCACGGCGAGGTCGGCGACGTGGCCGCCGGCCTCGCGGCCGCGGCGTACACCGTCTCCGGCACCTGGCGCACCGCCCGCGTCAGCCACGCCGCGCTCGAGACCCACGGGGCACGGGCGTGGCTGGACGACGACGGCCGGCTGGTGGTGCGCACCAGCACCCAGGTGCCGTTCCTGGTCCGCGACGAGCTCGCCCACGTCCTCGACCTGCCGCGCGACCGGGTGCGGGTGGTGACCGCCCGGGTGGGCGGGGGCTTCGGCGGCAAGCAGGAGATGCTCGTGGAGGACGTCGTCGCCCTCGCGGCGCTGCGCCTGGCCGAGCGCGGCGACCCCCGCCCGGTGCAGCTCGAGCTGACCCGCGAGGAGCAGTTCACCGCCGTCCCGTGCCGGCACCCGATGCGGGTCTCCGTCGAGCTCGGCGCCGACGCCCACGGGGTGCTCACCGCGCTGCGGGTCGACGTGCTCAGCGACACCGGCGCCTACGGCAACCACGCCGCCGGGGTGCTCTTCCACGGCTGCCACGAGTCGGTCGCGCTCTACCGCTGCCCCAACAAGCGGGTCGACGCCGAGGCGGTCTACACCCACCAGGTGCCGTCGGGCGCGTTCCGCGGCTACGGGCTGGGCCAGGTGATCTTCGCGATCGAGTCGGCCATGGACGAGCTGGCCCGTGAGGCCGGGCTCACCCCGGCCGAGGTGCGGCGTCGCAACGTCGTCGTGCCCGGCGACGACTTCGTGGTCAACGCGCCCGCTTCCGGCGACCTCCTCTTCGGCAGCTACGGCCTCGACCAGTGCCTCGACCTCGTCGAGCGGCACCTGGCGACCGGCGGCGGCGACCCCGCCCCGGTCGACGACGGCCTGGGCCCGTGGCGGGTCGGGGAGGGGATGGCCGCGGCGATGATCGCCACCATCCCGCCGCGCGGCCACCACGCCGACGCGACCGTCACCCGGTTCCCCGACGGCACCGTCGAGGTTGCCGTGGGCAGCGCGGAGTTCGGCAACGGCACCGCCACCGTCCACGTGCAGGTCGTGGCCGAGGAGCTCGACGTCGACCCGCGCCTGGTCCGGCTCCGGGCCGGCGACACCGACGCCGCCGAGCACGACACCGGCGCCTACGGCTCGACCGGCTCGGTCGTCGCCGGGACGGCGGTCGCCGAGGCCGCCCGGGAGGTACGTCGCCGGCTCGACGCCGGCGCCGACCCCACCCGCCCCGTCGTGGGCCGGGGCGAGCACCGCGGCACCCCGCGCTCGGTCGCCTTCAACGTGCACGGCGTCCGGGTGGCGGTCCGCCCGACCACCGGCGAGCTGCGCGTCCTCGACTCCGTCCAGGCCGTCGACGCCGGCGTCGTGATCAACCCCGAGCAGCTCCGCGGCCAGGTCGAGGGCGGGGTCGCGCAGGGGTTCGGCAGCGCGCTGCAGGAGGAGGTCCGCCTGGTCGCCGGGGCCGTCACCACGGCCGCGTTCCGCAGCTACCGGGTGCCGCAGCTCGCCGACGTCCCACACACCGAGGTGCTCTTCGCCGACACCTTCGACACGCTCGGACCGCGCGGCGCCAAGTCGATGAGCGAGGCGCCGTACAACCCCGTGGCCCCTGCGGTGGCCAACGCCGTGCGTGACGCCCTCGGGAGGCGTCCGTACGAGATCCCGATGACCCGCGACCGCCTCTGGCGGCTCGTGCGCCGGCACCCTGAGGAGGACGCATGACGCAGCACGACTCACACTGGCTCCAGGAGGCCGTCGGCCTGGCCGTCGACAACGTGGCCGTCGGCGGGGGGCCCTTCGCCGCGCTGGTCGTCCGCGACGGCGAGGTGGTGGCCTCGGGCGTCAACCGGGTGACCCTCGACCTCGACCCCACCGCGCACGCCGAGGTCTCGGCGATCCGCGCCGCCTGCCGCGAGCTCGGGTCGTTCACGCTGGCCGGCTGCGAGCTCTTCACCTCGTGCGAGCCCTGCCCGCTCTGCGTCGCCGCGGCGCTGTGGGCGCGGCTCGACCGGGTGGTCTTCGCCGCTGACCGGCACGACGCCGCCCGCGGCGGCTTCGACGACCACCACTTTTACGAGCTGATGGACGTCGACCCGCAGCAGTGGCCCAGCCCGGTCGTCCCGCTGCGGGTGGAGGACGCCGCCCGCCCCTTCGACGCGTGGCTCGGCAAGGCCGACCGCACGCACTACTGAGGGCTGAAACGAACGTTTACGCCTCTGAAACCTGCGGTGCCGAGTCGCGAAATCCGGCGCCCCTAGCGTCACTGTCCACAAGGGCACGACCGCGCTCGGGAGGTCGGTCTCGTCACCCCGGCACGCGTGCCAGCCACCCCGCAGGAGGACCCCCATGACCCTGTCCCACCGTCGCCCCCGCCGCGGCCTGCGCGTCGCGGCGCTGGTCGTCGCCTCGTCGCTCGCGTTCGCCGCCTGCGGCTCCGACGACCCGGAGCCGGCCGCCACGGGGGAGGACGCCGACTTCGGGACGCTCACCCTCCAGCTCTCCTGGGTGAAGAACGCCGAGTTCGCGGGCGAGTTCTTCGCCGACCAGAACGGCTACTACGAGGACGCCGGCTTCACCTCGGTCACGATGAACCCGGGCCCCGGCCCCGTCGAGACGCTGGTCGCCACCGGCGAGGCCGACTTCGGCCTGAGCAACGCCGTCGCGACCGCGCAGGTCATCGCCGAGGAGGAGGCGCCGCTGAAGATCGTCGGCACCAAGTTCCAGAAGAACCCCTTCACCATCCTGTCGCTCAAGGACGGCGCCGACATCGCCACCCCGCAGGACCTGGTCGGCAAGAAGATCGGCGTCCAGGCCGGCGGCAACGAGACGCTCTTCGACGCCCTGCTCGAGGTCAACGGGATCGACCCGGCCGACGTCAAGAAGGTCCCCGTCGAGTACGACCCCTCCCCGGTGGTCGACGGCGAGGTGGACGGCTTCCTGGCCTACATCACCAACGAGTCGCTGACCGTCTCCATGGACGGCATCGAGGTCACCAACCTGCCCTTCGCCGACAACGGCCTGCCCTTCGTGGCCGAGAGCGTGATCACCACCGACCAGATGATCGCCGAGGAGCCCGAGAAGGTGAAGGCGTTCCTCACCGCCGAGATCCTCGGCTGGAAGGACGCGCTCGCCGACGACGAGGAGGCCGCCCGCCTCGCGGTCGAGGTCTACGGCAAGGACCTGGGCCTCGACATCGCCAAGGAGACCGAGCAGGCCAAGGTCCAGAGCGGCCTGATCGTCACCGACGAGGTCGAGGCCAACGGGCTCTTCACCATCACCGACGAGCTGATCGAGGGCAACCTCAAGACGTTGGCCGCCGCGGGCATCGAGATCGAGGCCGACGAGCTCTTCGACCTCTCCCTGCTCTCCGAGCTGCTCGAGGAGAAGCCCGAGCTCGCCGAGCTGGACTGATGACCGACACCACCACCCGCACGGACGCCGCGACCGCGGGAGCCGCCACCGGCTCCCGCGGCACGGGGGTCCGGATCGAGGGCCTCACCAAGACCTTCCGCAGCGGCCGCCGCCAGGTGACCGCGCTGGACGACACGACGCTCTTCACCGACAGGGGCAGCTTCCTGTCGCTGCTCGGCCCGTCGGGCTGCGGCAAGTCGACGATCCTGCGGATCCTCGCCGGGCTGGAGACGCCGACCCGTGGCTCCGCCCTCGTCGAGGGGAAGACGCCCCTGGAGCTGCGCCGCGACCACGAGCTCGGGATCGCCTTCCAGGACTCCGCCCTGCTCCCGTGGCGCTCGGTGCTCTCCAACGTGCGCCTGCCGTTCGAGGTGTCGGGGCAGAAGGTCGACGACGCGCTCGTCGCCGAGCTGATCCGGCTCGTCGGCCTGGAGGGCTTCGAGAAGGCCAAGCCCGCCCAGCTCTCGGGCGGCATGCGACAGCGCGTCTCGATCGCGCGGGCGCTGGTGGTGAAGCCGTCGGTGCTGCTCCTCGACGAGCCCTTCGGGGCGCTGGACGACATGACCCGCCAGCGGCTCAACCTCGAGCTGCTCCGGATCTGGACCGAGAAGCCGGCGACCACGCTGATGGTCACCCACGGCATCTCGGAGGCGATCTTCCTCTCCGACCAGGTGGCGGTGATGAGCGCGCGGCCGGGCCGCGTCAAGGAGGTGATCGAGGTCGACCTGCCACGGCCCCGGACGCCCGAGATGATGCGGACGCCGGAGTTCCACGCCCTCCACGACCACGCCTCCGAGCTGCTCTTCGGGGGCGACGGGTGAAGGGGCTGCTCGCCGTCCTCGCCGTGTGGTGGCTGGCGACGGTGACCCTGCTCGCCGACGTCCGGGTGCCGACGCCGCCCGAGGTGGTCGGGGCCGTCGGCGACTCGGGCTGGGAGTTCTGGTCGACCCACTTCGGCGTGACGCTGGAGGAGGCGTGCGTCGGGTTCCTCTACGGCAACGCGGCGGCGCTCGTGCTCGCCTCGCTGGTGCTGCTGGTGCCCTTCGCCGAGACGGTGATCATGCAGGTCGCGGTGATCTCCTACTGCCTGCCGGTCGTGGCGATCGCCCCGGTGCTCTACATCGTGATCGGCGTCCCCGAGCCGGGGGAGCGCTCCGGCACCGCCGTCGCGCTGGCCGCCCTGTCGGTCTTCTTCACCACGGTGGTGGGGGCGCTGCTCGGCTTCCGCTCCGCCGACCGGGCCAGCCTCGACGTGGTGAGCGTCTACGGCGGCGGCCGGTTCCAGCAGCTGCGGCGGGTCCAGCTCGTCTCCGCGCTCCCGGCGATCCTGGCCGCCCTGCAGATCGCCGCCCCGGCGGCCTTCCTCGGCGCGATCCTCGGCGAGTACGTCGGCGGCATCGACCGCGGCGTCGGGCTCGCGCTGAAGATCGCCCAGCAGAACATCGACGTCGCACAGGCCTGGGCCATCGGCTTCGGCTGCGCGGCGCTCGCGGGGGCGGCGTACGCCGGCTTCGGGCTGCTGTCGCGGCTGGTGACCCCGTGGTCGCGGGGCGCGGCGGGGCAGGGTGCGTCGTGAGGGCCCTGCTGAGCGCGGTCGGTCGCGCGCTGGTCACCCTCTGCTTCGTGGTCGGCGTGGTCCTGCTGCTCTGGGTGGCCGGCCTGAGGTTCTTCGAGGTCTCCGACTACGTCGGCAAGGGTCCCAGCGACGTGTGGGCCCACCTCGTCACCGACGAGGACGCCGCCGAGACCCGCGCCGAGGCCTGGTCGCTGCTCGTCAAGACGCTGCAGGACGCCACCCTCGGCTTCGTTGCCGGGATGCTGGCGGCCGTCGTCCTCGCGGGGGCGATCGTGCTCTCGCGCAGCTTCGAGAGCGCGGTGATGCCGATCGCGATGATCCTGCGCTCGGTGCCGCTGATCGCGCTCGCGCCGATCATCATCCTCATGGTCGGGCGCGGCTTCGCGGCCGTGGCCGTGATGAGCGGCATCGTCGTCCTCTTCCCGGCGCTGGTCAGCCTGGTGCTGGGGCTGCGGTCGGCGTCCGACCAGGTGCGCGACGTCGTGCTCGTCTACGGCGGCTCGCCGTGGGCGGTGCTGCGCAGGGTCTCGTTCCCGTCGGCCCTTCCCGCGCTCTTCGCCTCCATCCGGATCTCAGTGCCGGGCGCGATCACCGGTGCCCTGCTCGCTGAGTGGCTCGCCACCGGCGAGGGGATCGGCTACGCGATCGTCTCCGCCGCGGCCCGGTCGAAGATCAACGACGTCTGGTCGCTGGTCGTGGTGATCACGCTGGCCTCCCTCGTGCTCTACCTCGTCGCCCAGCTGGTCGAGGCCGTCGTGCTCTCCCGCTTCGGGAAGGAGGCCGGCCGTGTCGCGTGACCTCCCGAACGACCCGGCCGTCGAGGCGGTCGTCACCGCGCTTCCCAAGATCAGCCTGCACTGCCACCTGATCGGGTCGGTCCAGGCCGCCACCGTCATGGACCTGGCGCGCAAGCACGGGGTCGACCTCGGCGCCCGCACCGCCGACGACCTCTACGACCACGCGAGCTACGAGAACCTCGGCGAGTTCCTCCGGGTGCTCGACGTGGTCGGCTCGGTCGTCCGCGACGTCGAGGACTTCCACCGGATCACCTACGAGTCGCTCACCGACGGGGGCGCCGCCCACGGCGTGCTCTACCGCGAGATCCACCTCAGTCCTCCGGGCCACCCGGGCGTCCCCTATCCCCGGCTGCTCGCGGGGGTGGTCGCCGGGATGGAGGACGCCCGAGCGGACACCGGGATCGACTCCCGGCTCGTCGTCGGCCTGTGCCGCAACGACAGCAGCACGGCCGCCGTCGAGCTGGTCGAGACGGTGATCGAGCACCGGATCGACGAGGTGCTCGGCATCGGCCTCGACTACGAGGAGGTGAAGGGCCCGCCGCACCTCTTCGTCGAGGCCTTCCAGCTGGCCGGCCGGGCCGGGCTGCGTCGTACGGCCCACTCGGAGTCGGGCCCGCCCAGGCACGTCCTCACCCTGCTCGACGAGCTCGGCTGCGAGCGCGTCGACCACGGTTACCACGTGGTCGACGACCCCGAGATCACCGCGCGCTGCGTCGAGGAGCGCATCCCCTTCACCTGCACCCCGGTCAGCTCCGACATCGGGCGCTACTCCGGCAGCGGCGACGGGACCCACCACCGGATCAGGGAGATGGTCGACGCGGGGCTCTGCGTGACCGTCGACTCCGACGACCCCCCGATGTTCGGCACCGACCCGACCCACGACCACCGCGTCCTCGCCCACGCTCTCGGCTACGGCCGCGACGAGCTGGCCGCCCTCACCTGCAACGGCGTGGAGGCGACCTGGCTCGACGACTGCGACAAGGCCGCCCTGGCCCGCCGCGTGGAGGAGGCGCTCGCCGCCGTCCCCGATCCGACCCCCGTCCCGACCCCCGTCCCCACCACCTGAGGAGCAGACCATCATGGGCTTCCACGTCCCCACCGTCGACATCAGCCCCTACGTCGGCCACGGCACCCCCGACGAGCGGGCCGCGGCGGCCGCCGCCTTCGACGAGGCCGCCCGCACGGTGGGCTTCGTCCAGGTCGTCGGCCACGGCGTCCCCGACACCGTCCTCGCCGCCTTCGCGGCCGCCCTCGACTCCTTCTTCGACCAGCCGCTGGAGACCAAGAAGGCCTACCGGACGCCGCCGCACGTCAACCGCGGCTACGCGCCCCCGAAGACGGAGTCGCTGAGCCTGAGCCTCGGCCTGGCGCCGGCCAACCGGATGCACGACTTCTTCGAGGCCTTCAACGTCGGCGCGGCCCGCTCGGACTACCCGGGGGTGGAGCTGCCCGCCGACGACTACGCCGAGAACGTCTGGCCCGAGGGGTTGCCCGGCTTCCGGCCGGCCGTGTCGGCGTACTTCGACGAGGCCGCCCGCGTCGCCCGCACCCTCACCACCCTCTTCGCCGATGCGCTCGGCCTGCCGGAGGGCTTCTTCGAGGGCTACACCGACCACAGCCTCGATGTGCTCCGGATGAACAACTACGCCCTCGCCCCGGGCGAGGTCGAGCTCGACGGCGAGCTCACCGGCATGGGCGAACACACCGACTACGGCATCGTCACCGTGCTCTGGGCCGACCAGGTCGCCGGCCTACAGGTGCTCGGCACCGACGGCAGCTGGAACGACGTGAGGCCCGCCGACGGCGCGCTGCTGGTCAACCTGGGCGACCTCATGGCCCGCTGGACGAACGAGCAGTGGATGTCGACGCTGCACCGGGTGAAGCCGCCGATCGTCGACGGCCGCGTCGAGCGCCGCCGCAGCGCCGCCTTCTTCCACGACGGCAACGTCGACGCCCTGGTCGCCACGCTGCCCACCTGCCTCGGGGACGGGTCGCGCTACGAGCCGATCACCATCGGCGAGCACATCGGCGCCAAGCTCGCGGGCTCCCGGGCAGGCGTGGCCAACGCCGCCGCCGAGCGCGAGGCGGCCCGCGTGCTGGCGGCGAAGGAGTAGTCCTGCGTGCTCGGGTTGGTGCGTGAGCGGCACGAGCACCTCCAGGTCCGGGACCTCCACCTTGCGGTGCGGGTCTAGCGTGGACGCCGTGACGACGTACGCCGGTGACGCCCGGTCCGAAGCCCCCGCCCCCCGCACCCTCGGCCAGCTCCGCGAGTCCGGCCACCGCCTGCGCAGCCTGCGCGAGGAGGTCCGCGACAACCTGCTGGCCAGGCTGGCGGCGGGGGAGGACCCCTGGCCCGGGCTGCACGGCTTCGCCGACACGGTCGTCCCGCAGCTTGAGCGGGCGCTGATCGCCGGCCACGACATCGTGCTGCTCGGGGAGCGCGGCCAGGGCAAGACCCGGCTGCTGCGCACGCTGGTCGGCCTGCTCGACGAGTGGAGCCCGGTGATCGCCGGCTCCGAGCTGGGCGAGCACCCCTACGACCCGATCACCCCGCAGTGGCAGCGGGTCGCCGCCGAGCAGGGCGACGAGCTCCCGGTCGAGTGGGTGCACCGCAGTGAGCGGTACGCCGAGAAGCTGGCGACCCCGGACACCTCGGTCGCCGACCTGATCGGCGACGTCGACCCGATGAAGGTCGCGGAGGGCCGTCACCTGGGCGACCCGGAGACCATCCACTTCGGCCTGATCCCGCGCAGCCACCGCGGCATCGTCGCGATCAACGAGCTGCCCGACCTCGCCGAGCGGATCCAGGTCGCGATGCTCAACGTGATGGAGGAGCGCGACATCCAGGTCCGCGGCTACGTCCTGCGGCTGCCGCTCGACGTGCTGGTGGTGGCGAGCGCCAACCCCGAGGACTACACCAACCGCGGCCGGATCATCACGCCACTCAAGGACCGCTTCGGCGCCGAGATCCGCACCCACTACCCGGCTGAGCTCGAGGCCGAGATCGCCGTGATCCGGCAGGAGGCGCACCTGACGGCCGAGGTGCCCGACGCCCTGCTCGAGGTCCTGGCGCGGTTCACCCGGGCGCTGCGGGACTCCTCCGCCGTCGACCAGCGCTCCGGCGTCAGCGCCCGGTTCGCGATCGCCGGCGCGGAGACGATCGCCGCCTCCGCGCTGCACCGGGCCACCCTGCAGGGCGAGGAGCACGCCGTCGCCCGCGTCGTCGACCTCGAGACCGCGGTGGAGGTGCTGCGCGGCAAGATCGAGTTCGAGACGGGGGAGGAGGGCCGGGAGACCGAGATCCTCACCCACCTGCTCCGCACGGCCGTCGCCGGTGCCGTCCGCGAGCACTTCCGCGGCCTCGACCTCTCGCTGCTCGTCGACGCGATGGAGGGCGGGGCCACCGTCTCCACCGGGGGCCAGGTCACGGCCCGCGACTTCCTCGCCGGCCTGCCGGTGCTCGGCGAGTCCGAGCTGTACGACGACATCGCCGCGCGGCTCGACGCCCGCAACGACGGCGAGACCGCCTGCGCGGTCGAGCTCGCCCTGGAGGGCCTCTACCTGGCCCGCAAGATCGGCAAGGACTCCGACGGCCGCGAGACCGTCTATGGCTGAGGCCGCCGTGCAGCCGGAGCCCTACGCGGTGCGCGTCGGGGCCGGGTCGCTGCGCCTCGCCGAGGGTCTCGACCTGGCGCACGCCTGGACCTCCGACGGGATCGTCACGGACGCCGTCGGCACCGGCGCCCACCTCCTGCACCTGTCGGTCGGCGTCTGCGTGCTCAACGACTGCTACCGCGAGGCCGCGCGGCTGGGGGTGGCCCTGGACGGCGTCCTGGTCACGGTGGAGGGCGGCTTCGACGAGGAGTGGCGCCCCACCGGCCTGCGGTACGCCGTCGAGGTCGAGGGGCCCGACCCCGCCCTGGTCGAGGCGCTGATCGAGGCCGTCGACGAGGTCGCCGAGATCCCGCGGGCGCTGCGCGCCGGCGGCACGGTCCGCCGGGTGGCGGCCCCGTGAGCCGCTACCAGCGGTACTCCGGCGGCGACCCGCTGGCGCCGCCCGTCGACCTGGCCGAGGCGCTGGACGCCATCGGCCAGGACGTGATGGCCGGCTACTCGCCCGAGCGGGCCATGCAGGAGTTCCTGCGTCGCGGTGGCGCCGACCAGCGCGGCCTCGACGAGCTCGCCGCCAAGGTCGCCCAGAAGCGACGCGAGCTGCTGCAGCGGCACGACCTCGACGGCACCCTGCGGCAGGTCCGGGAGCTGCTGGACCGGGCCGTGCTGGAGGAGCGCAAGCAGCTGGCCCGCGACGTGGAGATGGACGACGCGGACCGCGCGTTCCGCGAGATGCGCCTGGAGAACCTGCCCGCCTCGCCGTCGGCCGCGGTCACCGAGCTCTCGTCGTACGAGTGGGCCAGCAGCGAGGCCCGGCAGGCCTACGAGGAGATCAAGGACCTCCTGGGCCGCGAGCTGCTCGACCAGCGGTTCGCCGGGATGAAGCAGGCCCTGGAGGGGGCGACCGAGCAGGACCGGGCGGCGGTCAACGAGATGCTCGGCGACCTCAACGACCTGCTGGAGAAGCACGCCCGCGGCGAGGACACCGCCGAGGACTTCGCCGAGTTCATGGAGAAGCACGGGGACTTCTTCCCCGAGGACCCCCAGGACATCGACGAGCTCCTCGACGCCCTGGCCCAGCGCAGCGCCGCCGCCCAGCGGATGCTCAACTCGATGACGCCCGAGCAGCGCGAGGAGCTCACGCAGCTCTCCGCGCAGGCCTTCGGCAGCCCCGAGCTGATGCAGCAGCTGGCCCGGATGGACGCCAACCTCCAGGCGCTGCGCCCCGGCGAGGACTGGGGCGGCTCCGAGCGGTTCGACGGCGAGGAGGGGCTCGGCCTCGGCGACGGCACCGGGGTGCTCCAGGACCTGGCCGACCTCGACGCCCTCGCCGAGCAGCTCGCCCAGTCCTACGGCGGCGCCCGGCTCGACGACGTCGACCTCGACCGGCTGACCCGCCAGCTCGGCGAGGAGGCGGCGGTGGACGCGCGCAAGCTGGCCGAGCTCGAGCGCGCGCTGCGTGACTCCGGCTACCTGCGCCGCGGCTCCGACGGCGACCTGCGGCTCAGCCCGCGGGCGATGCGCCAGCTGGGCCGGTCGCTGCTGCGCGACGTGGCCACGCGGCTCTCGGGGCGCCAGGGCCAGCGCGACGTGCGTCGCGCGGGCGCCGCCGGCGAGCTCACCGGCTCGACCCGGGCCTGGGAGTTCGGCGACACCGAGCCGTGGGACGTGACCCGCACCGTCACCAACGCCGTCCTGCGCACGACGGCGGGGGGCGGCTCGGTCCGCGGCGGCGTGCGGCTGGAGCTGGAGGACCTCGAGGTCTCCGAGACCGAGGCCCGCACCCAGGCGTGCGTGGCGCTGCTGGTCGACACCAGCTTCTCGATGGCGATGGACGGCCGCTGGGTGCCGATGAAGCGCACCGCCCTGGCGCTGCACCAGCTGATCAGCTCGCGGTTCCGCGGCGACGCGCTGCAGCTGATCGCCTTCGGCCGGCACGCGCAGGTGATGGACGTCGAGGAGCTCACCGCCCTGGACGCGCGCTGGGCCAAGGGGACCAACCTGCACCACGGGCTGCTGCTGGCCAACCGGCACTTCCGCCGGCACCCCAGCGCCCAGCCCGTCCTCCTGGTCGTGACGGACGGCGAGCCCACCGCCCACCTGGAGCCCGACGGCCAGGTGTGGTTCAGCTATCCGCCGCACCCCCTCACCCTCGCCCGCACCGTGCGCGAGCTGGACGCCAGCCGCCGCCTGGGCGCCCAGACCACCTTCTTCCGGCTGGGGGAGGACCCCGGACTCGCCCGCTTCATCGAGTCGATGGCCCGCCGGGTCGACGGCCGGATGGTCTCCCCGGAGCTCGACGACCTCGGCGCAGCCGTGGTCGGCAGCTACCTCGGCTCGCGGGGCCCGTCGGGCTCCTACGGCGGACAGTTCGGCGGATTCGAGGGTTTCGGCGGCTGGGGCGGACGCGGCTTCTGGGTCGGCGACGGGTAGCCGATAGCCTCTCGGGGCATGGAGATCCTCGGAGCGGGACTGGACGAGCTGCGCGGCTCGCGCACCAGCATCAAGTGGCAGGTCCACGGCCCGGACGTGCTGCCGCTGTGGGTCGCCGAGATGGACTCCGCCCCCTGCGCGCCCGTGGTGGAGGCGGTCACGGACGCGATGCGCCGCGGCGACACCGGCTACGCGTGGAGCCCGCCGCTCGTGGAGGCGTTCGTCGGCTTCGCAGCCAGGCGGTGGGGCTGGGAGGTCGAGCCGGGCCGGGTGATGCAGGTCCCCGACGTGATGATCGGGATCGAGGAGCTCGTGCAGGCGCGGGTCCCCGCGGGCGGTGCCGTCGTGGTCAGCCCGCCGGTCTACGACTCGTTCTTCGGCTTCGTGGCCTCGACCCGTCGCCGCCTCGTCGAGGCGCCGCTGGGGCCGGACCACCGCCTCGACCTCGACACGCTGCGGGGGGCCTTCGAGGAGGCCGGGATGGGCTCGGCCTACCTGCTCTGCAACCCGCAGAACCCGACCGGCACCGTGCACACGCCCGAGGAGCTCACCGCGGTGGCTGAGCTGGCCGACGAGCACGGCGTCCTCGTGGTCTCCGACGAGATCCACGCGCCGCTGGTCCACGCGGGCGCGACCTTCACGCCGTACCTGTCGCTGCCCGCCGCGGGTCGCGGGCTGGCGCTGGTGAGCGGCTCGAAGGCCTGGAACCTCGCCGGCCTCAAGACCGCCCTGCTGGTCGCCGGGCACGGCACGGGGCACGGGCTCCACGAGGTGGTGACGCATGGCGCGCAGCACCTCGCGGTCATCGCGCAGACCGCAGCCTGGGAGCACGGGGAGCCGTGGCTCGACCAGCTCCTGGGCGAGCTCGCCGACCGGCGCGCGCTCCTGGCCGACCTGCTCGCCGAGCACCTGCCGGGCGTGACCACGGCGCCCGCCGAGGCGACGTACCTCGCCTGGATGGACTGCTCGTCCCTCGGCCTGGAGGACCCCGCCGCCATCTTCCTGGAGCGGGGGGTGGCACTGGTGCCGGGGCCCCGGTACGACCGGCGGGCCGAGCAGCACGTCCGGCTCAACCTCGCCACCTCGCCCGAGGTGCTCACCGAGGCGGTCCGCCGGATGGCCGGCTGAGCCTCACGCGGCGACGAGCCGCGCTCCCGCCAGCCCCGCGTAGCGACCGCCCCGCGCGACCAGCGCCTCGTGGTCGCCGAGCTCCACGACCACTCCCCCCTCGAGCACGGCGATCTGGTCGGCGTCCCGGACGGTCGAGAGCCGGTGGGCGATCGTGACGGTCGTGCGACCCGCGCTCAGCCGGTCGAGCGCCCGCTGCAGCTCGCGCTCGGTGGCGTTGTCGAGCGCGCTGGTCGCCTCGTCGAGGACCAGCACCCGGGGGTCGCGGAGCAGGGTGCGGGCGACGGCGAGGCGCTGCTTCTCGCCGCCGGAGAAGCGGTGCCCGCGCGCGCCGACCATCGTGTCGAGGCCTCGGGGGAGGGCCCGCACCACGTGCGCGACCTGCGCCGCCTCCAGCGCCTCCCAGAGCTCGGAGTCGTGAGCGCCGGGCTTCGCCAGCAGCAGGTTCTCCCGGATCGTCGCGTGCACCAGGTAGGTCTCCTGGGAGACGACGCCCACGATGCTCGCGAGCGTCTCGGGCGCGAGGTCGCGCAGGTCGACGCCGTCGATCGTCACCCGGCCCGTGGTCGGGTCCTGGAGGCGGGCCAGCAGGCCCGCGAGGGTGCTCTTGCCCGAGCCGGTCTCGCCGACGAGGGCGAGCGTCGTGCCGGCCGGCACCGTCAGGTCGACCCCGGTCAGCGCGGGCCGGTCGGAGCCGGCGTAGGTGACGCCGACGCCCTCGAGGCGCACCTCGCCGCGGACAGCGGCGGGCTCGAGCGGCACGGGCCGGGTGGGCGGGGGCACGTCGACCGGCAGGTCGAGGTAGCCGAAGATCCGGCTGAAGAGCGCCATCGAGGCGATCCAGGAGACGCCGACGTCGAGCAGGCCCATGACCGGCCGGAAGATGCCCGCCTGGAGGCCCGTGAAGGCGACGAGCGTGCCGATGGTCATGCCGCCCGACGTCGCCGGCAGTCCGGCGGCCAGGTAGAGCAGCGCGGGGATCGCGGCGAAGACCATCTGCATGGTCGCCATCCGCCAGCGCCCCGCGAGCTGGGCGCGCACCTCGAGCTCGACGAGCTCCGCCGAGGTGGCGTCGAAGCGGCCGGTCGCGGCCGCCGACGAGCCGAGGGTCTTGGCCAGCAGCGCGCCGCTGACCGAGAGGCTCTCCTCGGTCTGCCCGTGCAGCTCGGCGAGCCCGCGCTGCCGGCGCGCGGTGACCTCGCGGCGCAGCTGGGCCACCTTGCGGGTCACCCAGACCGCGGGCGGGATCACGATCAGGGAGAGGAGGCTGAGCCGCCAGCTCAGCGCCACCATCGCCACGGCGGTGCCGAGCACGGTGGTGACGTGGGCGGCGATCGAGGTCGCGGTGGTGGTGACCACCGACTGCATGCCGGCGACGTCGTGGGTGAGCCGGGACTGGATCTCGCCGCCGCGGGTGCGGGTGAAGAACGCCATCGACTGGCGCTGCAGGTGGGCGAAGACGTCCGTGCGCAGCCGGTGCATCACCTGCTGGCCGACCGACGTGGAGAGCCAGGTCTGGACGACGCCGAGCAGGCCGGTGACGACGGTGATCGCGAGCATCGCGCCCACCGTGAGCAGCAGCAGGCGGACGTCCTGCTCGGGGATGGCGCGGTCGATGACGGCGCGGACGAGGAACGGCTGGGCCAGGGCGACCGAGGAGGAGGTGACGATCAGCGCCACCACGGCGAGGACGGCCCAGCGGTGCGGGGCGAAGAGCGCCACCACGCGGCGCAGGCGCACGGGGGACTCGGCGAGCTGGTCGCGGTCGGCCGGGTCGATGCGCTGGGGCCTGCGGGGGGAGTCGTTCATGCGACCACCCCTTTCTGGAAGGAGACCCTGGGACTCGGGCATATGCTGAGGTTACCTCACAATGAGGCGCCGCAGCAATGCGGTAGCCTGTGGCCGTGGACACGCCACCCAGCACCCGCGCGGAGGCGGAGGGGGACCTCGCCGAGCGCCTGATGCGCGTGGCGCGGCTGCTCCGCCGTCGCGGCGCCCAGCAGCTCGAGCCGTGGGACCTCTCGCCGCACCAGGTGCGCGCGCTGCGGGTCGTCGAGCGCGAGGACGGCCCGCGGCTCGGCAGGATCGCCGACGAGCTCCGGATCGCGCCGCGCTCGACCACCGACGTCGTCGACGCCCTGGAGGGACGCGGGCTGGTGGAGCGGTACGCCGACCCAGCCGACCGCCGGGCCTCGTGCGTGCGGCTCACCGACGCGGGCGCGGCGTTGCTGCGCGACGTCCGGCGGGCGCGTGCCACCGGCGCCGAGGAGCTCTTCGCCGTGCTGGACGCGGCCGACCGGCAGCGGTTGGCCGACCTGCTGGCCCGGGTCGAGGAGGCGGCGGACCAGACGTAGAGGGGCCGGTCAGCCCGCGAAGCCGGGCAGGTGCTCCTCGAGCAGCCCGCGGAACGGCGCCTCCGCCTCGAGCTGGCAGAGCAGGCCGATCCCGCCGAGCCAGGTGCGGTGGATCAGCAGGTAGGACGGCGGCAGGTTGATCTTGGTCGCCATCGTGAAGTGGGGCGAGCGGGGGTCGTTGAGGCGCTCGTACTGGCCCCGCATCCACTCGCGGCTGAAGCGGAACCGCTCCGAGGTCATGGGCTCGACGAAGGGGCTGAGGTACTCCAGCAGCGCCTCGGGGTCGACCCGCACGCCCGGCCGGACGAAGCCCTCCTCGCGCAGGCCCTCGAGCAGCACGTCGCTGTCGCCGGAGGAGGCGGCCCGCAGCAGCCGACCCATCGCCTCGGGGAAGGCGCCGCCGGGCAGCCGGGCGACCGCACCGAAGTCGAGCACCCCCAGCCGGCCGGGGGAGCCGTCGTCGTGGGGGACGGTCCGGAAGTTCCCCGGGTGGGGGTCGGCGTGCAGCATCCCGGTGCGGGCCGGGCCGGCGAAGGTGAAGCGGACCAGCAGCTCGCCGTAGTGGTCGCGCTCGGCCTGCGTGCCGTCGGCGATCACCCGGGCCAGCGACCCGGTGCTGTCGAGCCACTCGGTGACCAGGACCTTCTCGCTCGCGTGCACGAGGTGCGGCACCAAGATCTCGGGGTCGCCCTCGAACGCCTCGGCGAAGACCTGCTGCGACTCGGCCTCCAGCCCGTAGTCCAGCTCCTCGGCGGCCCGCTCCTGCAGCTCGCGGACCAGCGCCGGGATGTCGAGCCCCGGGAAGACGGGGGCCACCCCGCGGGCGACCCGGGAGAGGCGGCGCAGGTCGCCCAGGAGCGCCTCGTCGGCGCCGGGGAACTGCACCTTGACGGCCACGTCGCGGCCGTCGTGCCACGTCCCGCGGTGCACCTGCCCGATGGAGGCGGCGGCCGCGGCCGCCCCGTCCAGCCAGGTGATCTGCTCGCGCCAGCCGGGGCCCAGCGACTCGGCGATCACGTCGCGCACCTGCTGGGTGCTCATCGTCGGGGCGTCGTCCTGCAGGGCGGTGAGGTGCTCCCGGTAGGGGGCCGTCGCGCTCTCGGGGAGCGCCGCCTCCAGCACCGACAGGGCTTGGCCGAACTTCATCGCCCCGCCCTTGAGCTCGCCCAGGGTCCGGAAGAGCTGCTCGGCCGTGCGCTGCTGGACCTCGCTCAGCACCACCTCGGCCGGCGCGCCGCCGAGCCGCCTGCCCAGGCCCAGGGCCGAGCGTCCGGCGTACCCCAGAGGGAGCGCGGCGAGCCGCGCCGTGCGGGCCACGGCCTTGCGCGGGAGGTCGACCATTGCTCCAGTGTGTCGGACGGCTGGTCAGCCGGGGGCGACCCGTCCGTAGACGGCCACGTCGTGGCGGGCGGCCCCGACCCGCTTGGCGGCCGCGAGCGTCCCCTCGTGCCGGAAGCCGAGCCGCTCGGCGACCGCGCGGCTGCGCAGGTTGTGGGTCGACGTGCGGATCTCCACCCGGTCGACGTCCGGCCGGGAGAGGAGCTCGGCCACCACGGCGGCGGCCCCGCGACCCACCGCCCCGCGACCCTCGTGGTCGGCGTCCACCCAGTAGCCCACCTCGGCGGTGCCGCCCCAGGGGTCGATCCGGGCCCCGACGGCGCCGACCAGGACGCCCTCGAGCTCGAGCACGACGGGCAGGGCCCGGCCCGCGACCCAGCCCTCCAGCTGCTGGCGCGTGAAGAGCCGCATCCCCTCCAGGGACTGCGGGCCGTGGGCCCACTCCTCCCACTCGCGCAGCCGCTCGAGGTTGGCCAGCGTGAGCTCGTGCATCCGCTCCGCGGTCGACGGGTCGCGCAGGCGCAGCGCCAGCCCGTCGCCGAGGTCGTGCCTGAACCGCACGGGCGCGCCCGTCAGGCGGGGAACTTCACGCCGGTGTTGGCGTGGCAGCGGTAGCCGAACGGGTTCTTCGCCAGGTACTGCTGGTGCGCGTCCTCCGCGTAGTAGTAGCCGGCCTCCTCGGCCGGGCGGATCTCGGTCGTGATCGTGCCGAGGCCGCGCCGGTCGAGCTCGTCGCCGTAGACCCGGGTGAGCTCGCGGGCGACCCGCTCCTGCTCGGGGGAGGTGAAGTAGACGGCGGAGCGGTACTGGGTGCCGACGTCGTTGCCCTGGCGCATCCCCTGGGTCGGGTCGTGGATCTCGAAGAACCGCCTGACCAGGTCGGCGAAGGTCACCCGGGCGGGGTCGAAGACGATCCGCACGGCCTCGGTGTGGCCGGTCCGGCCGGAGCAGACCTCGTCGTAGGTCGGGTGCGGCGTGATCCCGCCGGCGTAGCCGACCGAGGTCGACCAGACGCCGTCGACCTGCCAGAAGATCTCCTCGGCGCCCCAGAAGCAGCCGAGCCCGAAGAGCGCGACCTCCATCCCGTCGGGCACCTCGTCGGTGACCACGGGGGTGCCGAGCACGAGGTGCTGGCCGAGGCTCCAGGGACGCTCGGGGCGGCCGGGGAGGGCCTGGTCGGCGGTGGGCAGCTCGGTCTTGGTGCGGCCGAAGAGCATGGGGACTCCTTCAGGTGGGCAGCGGGGGGCGTGCGGTCGTACAACCACGCCCGGGCCGGCATCCTTCCCCACCGGTGCGCTTGCGGGCTACCGGTGCTCGGGCGGCCGCCCCACGGCGGTGTCGGGGTCCTTGGTGACGCCGGGGTCGCCGGGGTCGGAGTCGGGACGGCGCTCGTGGTGCCGCCGCCCGGCGGTGCGCCGCTGCTCCTTGAGCTCGGCCTCCTGCAGGTGCCGGCGGCCCCCCGCCAGCTGCTCCCGGGCCTCGCGCTCGAGGCGCCTGACGTCGGCGTAGTAGCCGTCGTCGTACTCCTCCATCACCTGGAAGGTCCACCGTCCCTTGAGCACGTTGCGGCCGACCAGCTCGCTGGCGACCCGCTCGGCCAGCTCGGGGTGGCCCGCCTCGCGGAAGAGCTCTGCCGCCTCGCCCGCGGCGAAGTCGGCGGTGCCGGTGAGCCGGTGAAAGCCGTAGAGCATGCCGCGCGCCTGCTCGATGCACTCGAGGGCCTCGGAGAGCTTGCCCAGCGCCTCCACCGTCGCGTCGTCCAGCCCCTCGGGGCGGGCGTGCCTGTCGTCGATCGCCATGGGGGAGCGATACCCGATCGCGCCGCGGACTAGTCTCGGACGGGTGAGCCAGTCGAACCCCACCTCCGGTCAGGAGCACGCCCACAAGTCCGGCTTCGAGACGCGTGCGATCCACGCCGGCTACGAGCCCGACCCGACCACCGGCGCGGTGATCCCGCCGATCTACGCCACCAGCACCTACAAGCAGGACGGCGTCGGCGGGATGCGCGGCGGCTACGAGTACAGCCGCTCGGCCAACCCGACGCGCACCGCCCTCGAGGGCGCGCTGGCCGCGGTCGAGGAAGGGGAGCGCGGCTTCGCCTTCGCCTCCGGCCTCGCCGCCGAGGACACCCTGGTCCGGGCGCTGTGCCGGCCCGGCGACCACGTGGTGCTCCCCGACGACGCCTACGGCGGCACCTTCCGGCTCTTCGACAAGGTCGAGCGCGCGTGGGGGCTCGAGCACTCCTCCGCCCCGGTCTCCGACGTCGACGCCGTCCGCGCCGCGATCGAGCCGGGCCGCACGAAGCTGGTCTGGGTGGAGACCCCCACCAACCCGCTCCTCAACATCGGCGACATCGAGGCCCTGGCGTCCGTCGCCCACGACGCGGGGGCGCTGCTCGTCGTCGACAACACCTTCGCCTCGCCCTACCTGCAGCAGCCGCTCGTGCTCGGCGCCGACGTGGTCGTCCACTCGACCACGAAGTACGTCGGGGGCCACTCCGACGTCGTCGGCGGCGCCCTGGTCGTCCGGGACCTCGAGGTGGCCGACGCGGTCGCCTTCCACCAGAACTCGATCGGGGCCGTTCCCGGGCCCTTCGACAGCTTCCTGACCCACCGCGGGCTCAAGACGCTCGCGGTCCGGATGGACCGGCACTGCGACAACGCCGAGCGGGTGGTGGAGTTCCTCACCGGCCACCCGGCGGTCGCCGAGGTGATCTACCCCGGGCTGCCGGAGCACCCCGGCCACGCGGTCGCCGCCAAGCAGATGCGGCGCTTCGGTGGCATGGTCAGCTTCCGGGTCGCGGCCGGCGAACAGGCGGCCCTGGACGTCTGCGCCCGGGCCGAGGTCTTCACCCTCGGGGAGTCTCTCGGCGGGGTCGAGTCGCTGATCGAGCACCCCGGCCGGATGACCCACGCCAGCGTCGCCGGCACCGACCTCGAGGTGCCCGCCGACCTGGTCCGGCTCAGCGTCGGCATCGAGACCGTCGACGACCTGCTCGCCGACCTCGACCGTGCTCTGGGCTGACCCCTCCCCGGTGGTCGAGGAGGGCGCCCCGCGCCCGTCCCGCGACCTCGCGGTCTGCGCCGACTTCGGCTCGACCTTCACCAAGACCGCCCTGGTCGACCTGGCCGACGGCCGCCTGGTCGCCACGGCCAGCCACCGCACCACCCTGCCCGACGGGGCCGGCGCCGACCTGCTCGACGGCCTCGACGCCTGCCGGGCGGTGCTGGCCGAGGCAGACCCGGCGGCCGCCGACGCCCCCGTGCTGGCCTGCTCGTCGGCCGGCGGCGGCCTGCGGATCGCGGTGGTCGGCAACGAGGAGCTGGTCACCGCCGAGGCCGGGCGCCGGGTGGCGCTGTCCAGCGGCGGTCGGGTGGTCGCCGTGCTGGCGGGCGGCCTCGACGACGAGCGGTACGCCGCCCTGGTCGCGGCCGAGCCCGACGTGCTGCTCCTGGTCGGCGGCACCGACGGCGGCAACGCGGCGCGCCTGGAGGCCGACGCCGCCGCCCTGGCCGTCCGCGGCTGGGCGCTCCCGGTCGTCGTGGCCGGCGACGTCACGGCCCGCGACCGGGTGGTCGCGACGCTGGCGGGGGCCGGCGTCCCCGTGGTGCCGGCCGACAACGTGGTGCCCCGGATCGGGGTGCTGGCCCCGGAGTCGGCCCGGCACGCGATCCGCGAGGTCTTCCTCTCCCACGTGATCGGCGGCAAGCACCTCTCGACCCGTGCCGAGCTCGGCGCCATCGTGCGCGGGGCCACCCCCGACGTGGTCCTCGACGGGGTCGAGCAGCTCGCCGGGCTGGTCGGCGACGTCGTCGTGGTCGACGTCGGCGGCGCCACCACCGACGTGCACAGCGCCGTCGAGCCCGACCCCGACACCACCCGCTCCGGGGCCGGCGGGCTCTCCCGCGAGGTGGTCGCCAGCACGCCGCTCACCCGGACGGTCGAGGGCGACCTCGGCATGCGCTGGTCGGCCCCGAGCACGGTCGCGGCGGCGCTCGAGGCGAACCTCCCCCTCCCGCGCGACGTCGAGGGCGCGGCGACCCGACGCCAGCAGGGCCCCGGCCTCCTCCCGACCGAGCCGGCGGACACGGAGCTCGACGAGGCGCTGGCCCGGACCGCCGTCGTCCTGGCCCTGCGCCGGCACGCCGGCCGCGCCCGGGTGGTGCTCGGGCCCGACGGCCGGGTCGTCGAGCGCAGCGGCAAGGACCTGCGCGAGGTGCGGCTGCTGGTCGGGTCGGGCGGCGTGCTGCGCCACGGCCGGCCGGGTGTCGCCGACCGGGTGCTGGGCGCGGCGCTCGCCGACCCCGGCGACTGGCAGCTGCCCCGGGGCGCCCGGGTCGTGGTCGACGACCGGCACGTCCTCGCCTGGGCGGGGCTGCTGGCCGGGGAGCACCCCACGGCGGCGCACCGGTTGCTGGAGCGCTGGCTCGCCACCGCCCGTGGATAGTGTGACGTGGTGAACAGAGAAGGGGACGAGGGTCGCGGCCCCGCGGAGAGCCTCGGCGAGCGGATCACCCAGCAGCTGGCCCACCAGTGGGCGCTGATCCGTGCCGAGCGCCGGGCCGAGCCGCCGGTGATCACGCGCGGCACCTCCAACTTCAGCCGGGCGCAGGTGCCGTGGGGCCTCGACCTCGCGGCCGCCTGGTCGTGGCGCTTCATCGCGATCGCCCTGGCCGGCTACCTGATCGCCCGGACCGTCGCCGACTTCGCGGTGGTCACGCTGCCGCTGGCGATCGCGCTGCTGGTCGCGGCCCTGGTCAGCCCCCTGGTGCGCGGCCTGTGCCGGGTCGGGGTCCCCCGTGGCCTGGCCAGCATCACCTCGGTCGTGCTCACCCTCGGCGTGGTGGGCCTGCTGCTCACCTTCGCGGGGCAGCAGGTGGCCAACGGTGCCGCCGACCTCGCCGACCAGGTCGTGCAGGGGCTGCAGGAGATCCGGATCTGGCTGCGCGACGGCCCGCTCAACGCCAGCGAGAGCCAGATCAACGACTACCTGACCGTCGCCCAGGACGCCATCGCCGAGGGGTCCAAGGACGGCAAGGTGGTGAGCCAGGTGACGGGCATCGGCACCGCCCTGGGCCACGTCACGGCCGGCTTCTTCATCGTCCTCTTCGCCACCTACTTCTTCCTCGCCGACGGCGAGCGGATCTGGGCCTGGATGGTCCGGCTGGCCCCGCGGGCCGCCCGCGAGCACGTGGACAACTCCGGCCGGGTCGCCTGGATCTCGCTCACCCAGTTCGTCCGGGCGACCGTGATCGTGGCCCTGGTCGACGCGGTCGGCGTGATGGTCGTGGCCGGGCTGCTCTCCGTGCCGTTCGTCCTGGCGATCGGCGTCCTGGTCTTCCTGGGCGCCTTCGTGCCGATGATCGGGGCCACCGTCGCCGGCTCCGTCGCCGTGCTGGTGGCGCTGGTCGACCAGGGGCCCTTCACCGCGCTGCTGATGCTGGGCGGCGTGATCCTCGTGCAGCAGCTCGAGGGGCACATCCTGCAGCCGTTCCTCATGGGCCGGTTCGTCTCCCTGCACCCGCTCGGCGTGATCGTGGCGATCGCCTGCGGCCTCGTCGTCGCCGGCATCGGCGGGGCGCTGGTCGCCGTGCCGCTGGTGGCGGCCGTCAACGCCGTGGTGCAGCACCTCGCCGACCAGACCGACGTGGGGGAGCCGGACCCCGACGAGGTGCTCGACGAGGAGATCGACGCGGAGCGCGCGGCGGGCAACCTGGCCGAGCCGGTGCCGCAGCCCGACAGCCCGGTGCTCGACGACGACGAAGGACGACGCGATGACTGAGCCGGACCCGCCGCGGGTGACCCTCGCCGAGGTCGAGGAGGCCGCGCTCACCCTGGCCGGGGTGGCGGTGCGGACCCCCATGGAGGAGTCCCGGTGGCTCTCGGGCCTCGTGGGGGGCCCGGTGCAGCTCAAGTGCGAGAACCTCCAGCGGACCGGCTCCTTCAAGGCCCGCGGCGCCTACGTGCGGATCGCCCGCCTCACCGAGGAGGAGCGGGCCCGCGGCGTGGTGGCCGCCTCCGCGGGCAACCACGCCCAGGGCGTGGCGCTGGCCGCGCAGTCCCTCGGCATCCGGGCCACCGTCTTCATGCCGGAGGGCGCCCCGATCCCCAAGGAGCGCGCCACCCGCGGGTACGGCGCCGACGTGGTCTTCGCGGGCCGCTACCTGGAGGACGCGCTCGAGGCCGCGCAGCAGTTCTCCGCCGAGACCGGGGCGGTCCTGATCCACCCCTTCGACCACGTCGACGTCGTCGCCGGCCAGGGCACCTGCGGCCTGGAGATCCTCGAGCAGGCCCCCGAGGTGCAGACCGTGCTGGTGCCGACCGGCGGCGGCGGGCTGCTGGCGGGGATCGCGATCGCGGTCAAGGCGCAGCGCCCCGACGTGCGGGTGGTCGGCGTCCAGGCCGAGGGAGCGGCGGCGTGGCCCGGCTCGCTGGCCGCCGGGGGACCGGTCGCGCTGCCCTCGATGACCACGATGGCCGACGGCATCGCCGTGGGTCGGCCGGGCGAGATCACCTTCGCCGCCGTCCGCGACCACGTCGACGAGATCCTGACCGTCTCGGAGGAGTCGCTCTCGCGCGCCCTGCTGGCCCTGCTGGAGCGGGCCAAGATGGTGGTCGAGCCGGCAGGGGCCGCCGCGGTGGCCGCGCTGCTCGACCAGCCGGGGGCCTTCGGGACGCCGGCCGTGGCGGTGCTCTCGGGCGGGAACATCGACCCGCTGCTGCTCGGCCGGGTGATCCGGCACGGGCTGGCATCGGCCGGGCGCTACCTCTACCTGCGGGTCTGCATCTCGGACCGGCCTGGGGGCCTCGCGCAGCTGCTGGCCGAGGTCAGCGAGACGGGCGCCAACGTGCTCGAGGTCGCCCACGAGCGGATCTCACCCACCCTGGCCCTCGACGAGGTCGAGGTGCGCCTCCAGCTGGAGACGCGCGGGGCCCCGCACGCCGAGAAGGTGCTCGCGCGCCTCCGGGAGCGGGGCCACCGCGTCCACGAGTGAGCCTGCGGGTGCCGCTCAGCCCTGGAAGGGCACGGCCTCGACGATCTCCACCGAGAGGTCCTTGCCGTTGGGCGCCTCGTAGCTCACGGTCTCGCCCTTCTTGTGGCCGTTGATCGCGGCGCCGAGCGCGGACTGGGGGGAGTAGACCGTGAGGCCCTCCTCCTCCATCTCGCGGGCGCCGAAGAGGAAGGTCTCCTCGTCGCCGAAGTCGACGAACCGGACGGTGACCTTCATGCCGGGCTCGACGACGCCGTCGTCGGCCGGGGTCTCCCCGACCTCGGCGCGGCGGAGCATGTCCTCGAGCTGACGGATCCGGGCCTCCTGCTTGCCCTGCTCGTCCTTGGCGGCGTGGTAGCCGCCGTTCTCCTTGAGGTCGCCCTCGTCGCGGGCGGCGCTGATGCGGTCGATGATCTCCTGGCGCTTCGGCCCCTTGAGGTCCTCGAGCTCCGCCTTGAGCTTGTCGTAGGCCTCCTGGGTCAGCCAGATGGTGGCCTGCTCGGTCGACTGGGTCATGGCTCCACTCCTGTACGCAAAAGCAACACCCGCGGGGCTCGTCGCCGGTGGCGAACTTTCCCTCTGAGCCCTGCGGGTGACTGGTTGATCGACCAGTCTAGCAACATCAGCGGCGGCGGGCCTGTCCTTCGACCCGGCAACCGAGGTTCTCCACGCTCGTGGCCCGGCGCTCGGTGCGGACGGTGACCTCTTGGCGTCCGTCGACGGCGGTGAAGGCCAGCTCGCCGACGGTCGCCTTGTCCTCGGAGAACGCCCGGACCAGGCAGTCGGCCTCCTCCGCGTCGTCGAGCACGACGTCGAGCACCATGGTGACGGTGTGGTCGTCGACCACCTCGTAGCCCACCTGGCCGGACTTCGCGCCGGGGTTCGAGTGGAACCAGGCCGCCCACGCCAGCCAGCCGAGGAGCGCCGCGGCCACCGCCGCGACCACCACGGTCAGCAGGAGGCGCCGCCGCGGCGAGGGGGCGCCGTACCGGTCCGCCAGGTCTGCCTGCGAGCTCACCCTCCCAGCCTGCCACCTAGACTCCAGCCATGCCCGACCGCCCCCGAGCAGGCCTGCGCCTCATGCACGTCCACGCGCACCCCGACGACGAGTCGAGCAAGGGTGCGGCGTCCACCGCCATGTACGTCGCCGAGGGGGTCGACGTCCACGTCGTCACCTGCACGGGGGGCGAGCGCGGCTCGATCCTCAACCCCAAGATGGACCGCCCCGACATCCTCGCCAAGATCACCGAGGTGCGGCGCCGCGAGATGGAGTGCGCGCGCGACATCCTCGGGATCACGCAGGACTGGCTCGGCTTCGTCGACTCCGGGTGGCCCGAGGGCGACCCCAAGCCGCCGCTCCCCGAGGGCTGCTTCGGCCTGGTCCCCGCCGAGGTGGGCGCCGAGCCGCTGGTCCAGCTCATCCGCGAGCTGCGCCCCCACGTGGTGACGACGTACGACGAGAACGGCGGCTACCCGCACCCCGACCACATCAAGTGCCACGAGGTCGCCGTGGAGGCGTTCCACGCGGCCGGCGACCCCGAGCGCTACCCCGACGCGGGGGAGCCGTGGCAGCCGCTGAAGCTCTACTACCACCACAGCTTCAACCGGCCCCGGATGGTGGCGCTGCACGAGGCGATGCTCGCCCACGGCCTGGAGTCGCCGTACGCCGATCGGCTCGAGTCGTGGAAGCCCAACCCGGAGTGGGACGCCCGGATCACCACGAAGGTGCCGTGCGCCGAGTACTTCGGGGTCCGCGACCAGGCGCTGCTGGCGCACGCCACCCAGATCGACCCCGACGGCTTCTGGTTCGCCATCCCGCGCGAGCTCCAGGAGGAGGTGTGGCCCACCGAGGACTACGAGCTGGTCGTGAGCCACGTCTCGACCGAGCTCCCCGAGGACGACCTCTTCGCCGGCATCGACCCCGGCCGGTGAGAGCATGGGCACCATGCTCGACCTCCTGGACCCCGCGCTGCTCCACCCCCTCCTCTCGCTGAGCGACGGGGCGCCCCGCAAGTCGCCCGAGCCGGAGGACGTGAAGGCCGGCTGGACCGCCCTGCTGCTCTGGCTCGGCCTCGCGGTGGCCGTCGGCCTGCTCGGCTGGAGCCTGATCCGCCAGCTGCGCAAGACCAACGCCGCGCGCGACGCGGGCGTCTACGGCGACCCGGTCACCCGCGCCGACGACGAGGGCGACGACCCCGACCGGACCTGAGGCGTTTGCCCCTCGAGGGGCACGGGTACCGGACGGTCATGATCATTCAAATCCTTGGTCTCCTGCTCGTCGGTCTCGTGATCGGCGCCCTCGCCCGACTGCTCCGCCCCGGCAAGCAGTCCATGAGCCTGGTCGCGACCATGCTCCTCGGAGTCGTCGGAGCCATCATCGGTGGTCTCCTCGGCGGTCTCCTCAACGACAGCACCAACCCCTTCGAGCTCAACGTCCTGGGCTTCGTCTTCGCGGTGATCGCGGCCTTCATCCTGGTCGGCGTCGCCGAGGGCATGTCCGGCAAGAAGTCGCGCGTCTGACGCCTGCCGGCGCCAGCCCGCACGCACGAACGGCCACGCACCCGCGGTGGGGTGCGTGGCCGTCGTGCGTCCGGTCGTGGGGGCCGTCAGGCGAGCTCCTCGCGGAGCCGCGGCTCGGTGCGGTGCTCGGGCCGCAGGCCGCGCTTGTCGGCGTAGAACGCCCGGACCAGGTCCATGTCCGCCCTGACGTCGCCCGTGACCTGCACCGTCGGGCCGAACCCGAGCGTGCGGGTCGGCCCGTCGATGAAGCCGAGGGCCACCGGCAGGCCCGTCTGCTGCGCCAGCCGGTAGAAGCCGCTCTTCCAGTGCTCCGAGCGGGTCCGGGTGCCCTCGGCGGCGATCGCGACCACGAGGGTCTCGTCGCGGCCCAGGTGGTCGGCGAGCTCCGCGACCACCTCCGAGGCGTTGACCCGGTCGACGGGCACGCCTCCGGTGGCCCGCAGGAGCCACCCGAGGGGGCCCCGGAAGAGCTCCTCCTTGATGAGGATCCTGGGGGTGACCTCGCGGGACCACATCATCAGCATGGTCGCCACCCAGTCCCAGTTGGAGGTGTGAGGTGCCCCCACCATGATCCCGGTGCGGGGCACCTCACCCACCACCCGCCAGCGGGCGGCGCGGAGGACGGTGCGGGCGAAGGTGCGGCGGATCAGCATGCCGGCACCCTAGGGGAGCGGCGCCGGCCTCACGCGACGGACGACGGGTGCTGCGCGAGCGGCGTGACGTGGATGTCCATGTAGGGGAAGAGCGGGAGCCCCTGCAGCACGTCGTGGAGCTCGTCGTTGGAGCCGACGTCGAAGATGCTGAAGTTGGAGTACTCGCCGACGATCCGCCACAGGCGGACCCACGTCCCGGCCCGCTGGAGCTCCTGGGAGTAGGCCTTCTCCCGGGCCACGGTCTCCGCCCGGGCGTCGGCCGGGAGGTCGTGGGGGATCCGGACGTCCATCCGCACGTGGAACAGCACGTCAGCCCCGCACCGGGTCGAGGACGAAGTCGTAGGAGACCTTCGAGCCCGAGCCGTCGCTGGCGATGTCGTCGTCGTTGTGCTCGTCGCCCGGGAAGTAGAGCTGGGCAGTGAGCAGCTCGTGGCCGGGCGCCCACACCTTGACGTGCAGGTGGACGGGGCGCCAGGCGTGCCAGCCGGCGGCGGCGATGAGCTTGCCGCAGGAGCCGTCGGTGGGGATCCGGTACGGCGCGGGCTGGACCGTGGTGATCTGGAACCGGCCGTCCTCGTCGACGGTGAACGAGCCGCGCAGGTTCCACTCCGGCAGGCCGGGGGCGAACTGGGAGTAGAAGCCGGCGTCGTCGGCGTGCCACAGCTCCACCTCCGCCCCGGCCAGCGGGGAGCCGTCGGTGGAGGTGACCTGGCCGCTCCAGACGAGCGAGGGGCCGCCCTCGTCCTCGCGCATCGGGATCGTGCCGTGCGAACCCTGCTCGGGGGCGTCCGGGACGTAGTAGGGGCCCTCGATCGAGCCCTTGTTGCCCTCGCGGTGGTCGGTGGCGACCTCCTCGACCACGTGCTCGACCCAGACGTCCAGGAAGAGCGGCCACTCGCCGTCCAGCCCGACCTGGATCAGCCACGCCTTCAGGGACTCATTCGCGGTACGTACGAATATTCATCGAGCACAAGGTCGAGATGGCGCGTGACTGATCGATGACGATGATCAATCGTCTCGGCCGTGGCGTTGACCGTGAGCCACTGGCGTGTGATGCCGGTCACCGGGGTGCTAGGTTCCGCGCGTGCGCCGAACGATCTCCGCTCTGGTTCCCGTCCTCCTCGCCTCGCTCGCCGGGCTCGTGCTGGTGCCCGCCGGCCACGCGGCCGAGGGGGACTCCTTCAGCCGGGTGCTGGACCGTGGGCCCGGTGGGGAGCGGTACGTCGCCCTGGGCGACTCCTTCACCTCGGGTCCCGGGATCGCGCCCCAGCGTGCCGGGGGGTGCATGCGCAGCGAGAAGAACTTCCCGAGCGTCTTCGCCGGCAAGCTCGACGCGCAGACCGGCGGCGGTCTCACGGCGTACACCGACGCGAGCTGCGGCGGCGCCCAGACCAAGGACCTGCGCGCTCCGCAGGTCCTCGGCAGCTTCACCAACGCCCCCCAGCTCGACGCGCTCGACGCCGACACCACGCTGGTCACCTTCGGGACCATGGGCGGCAACGACATCGGGCTCGTGCAGCTCGCCGCCGGCTGCTTCACGGCCGACTGCGTCCCCGCGGCGGGCACCGACCCGCTGGGCCCGAAGTTCGCCGCGCTGGGTGCCGCGCTCGACCAGGGCCTCGCCGACGTGAGGACCCGGGCCCCGAAGGCCGACGTCCTGGTGATCGGCTACGGCACCTACCTCCCGCCCGGCGGCTGCCCGGCCACGTTCGGCGGTGCGCTCACCGTGGAGGAGTTCGCCTACGTGCAGGGTCAGATCGACCGGATGTCCGACACGCTCAAGGCGGCCGCCGACCGCAACGGCGTCGGCTTCGTCGACATGCGTCAGGTCCCCGGCTCCGTGGACCGGACGGTCTGCGCCCCGCCGAACCGCCAGTGGATCCGCGCGATCAACACCTACGACGACGGCATCGTGCTCCACCCGTCGGCGTGCGGCATGGACGCCATGGCGCAGCACCTCCACCGCACCCTGCAGGCGCGGCGCGGCCTGGAGCAGACGGCGTTCGACTCCTCCTGCGTGAGCGCCGGCCCCGGCGCCCCCGTCGAGACGCCTCCGGTGGAGCCCGAGCCGACCGACGCCGAGATCAGGACTGAGCTCCGGGCCCAGGCGAAGAAGCTGGACGCGCGCACCTCGTGCCGGGCCGGCAAGGCCGTGGTGAAGGTCCGCGGCGGCACCCGCCACGTCACCCGTATGAAGGTGACCGTGCGCGGCAAGAAGGTCGCGATGGACCGCAAGGCTCCCCTTCGGGCCGTGCTGAAGCCCGCCAGGGTGCCGGCCCGCGGCAAGGTCCGGGCCGAGGTCGTGCTCCGTGACCGGGGCGTGAAGGTCACCCGGACGCTCAAGGTCGAGCGCCCGCGCTGCCTGCGCTGAGATGCACCCGCGTCAGCGGAAGAACACCAGGATGATCACGGCCGTCACCACCAGCGAGAGCAGGAGCGAGCCCGCGCACCCCAGGCGGTTGCTGAAGAACAGGAACATGGCGGCGGACTCCCGGGGTCGGTGACGGCTCCCCGGTGCGTGCCCCTCGTGCCGCCCCGGCAAACCCCGAAGTCGGTGGCTCGCAGGGTCATGCGACGAATCCGCGCACGACTGCCTCCTCGAAGGGGCTGAGGGTGAAGTGGTCGAGGCGTGCGAGTGGGGGTGGTGGGGTCCGGTCGGGTGGGGCCGTCCGTCGGGTGCCGGTGTGGTCGACGAGGTAGTGGGTGCCGTGGGGGTCGCGCCAGAGGTAGATGCCGGGGAAGGGTTGGTGGACGTCCCAGTCGCCGTGGGTCTTGATCCGGTGGTGGAAGCGGGTCAGGGGGCTGTAGTTCCCGATGCGTGACTGGCCCGGTGTGCCTGGGTTGAAGGGGATGGTGTGGTCGATGTCGTGGGCATGGGGGTCGGTGTTGGTGGCGAAGGGGAAGACGTCGGCGGGGGTGAGGACCTGCACCGCGCGGCGGTGGGAGTCGGGGACCTCGTAGGAGTCGACCGGGGCCTGTCCCTCGATGCCCTGGACGGGGCGGATGGTGAAGGTGGCGTCGCCGAGCCACCGGCGGACCCAGTCGGTGGTGACCGGGCCGACGCCGGGCAGGCGGAGGATCCCGGTGCCGGGCTCGTCGCAGGCACACGCCGGGGCGTAGGTGTGGACGATCAGGGTGACCTGGGGCAGGACCTTGGTCCAGTCGATGACCGGCTTGGCGCCGGTGCGCGCAGGTTCGTCGTGTGCCTGACCCTGTCCCGACTCCTCCTCCTCGGGCGTGGCGGGGGCTGGGGGGTCGGCGGGGCGGTCCTTCCACTGGGTGAAGGCGGTGACGAGCTCGGTGGCGAGGTGGGGGTTGGCCAGGACCGCGAGCGCCTTGACCCGGCGGTGGTCGACCGGGTCGGGGTCGCCCAGGGCCGCGAGGATGTCGGCGATCCAGGCGACCCGGGCGTCCAGCACGGCGATGATCGCGGCGGGGCCGCGGACGTAGAACCCGCGCATCCCGTGCTCGGTCGACCGGGTGGGCTTGGCGAACTGGTCGGTGGCGGCCCGGCGCTCCCGCTCGGCGGTGGCCTCGGGGTCGGCGGCCGCGACCGCGGCCTCGACCAGGGTCTCGAACCGGGACCAGGGGATCCGCCCGTCGGCGGACTCGACGACCCGGGAGTCGACGTAGCCGGCCTGCTCCACGGACAGGTCGCGGGTGCGGCGGGCCACGTGGCGGGCGTAGGAGGCACGGACCTCCAGGGCCTGCACCCGGGCCCACAACCGCGGGAGCCGGATCAGCAGGTCCAGCGCGTCACCGATCAGCGACGCCCCGGCGTACGGGCTGATCCCGAGCCGGGCGGCCAGGTCGGCGCAGCAGAACTCCGCGACCCGCGGGGTGCCCAGCCCGCCGTAGCGGCGGGCCCGCTCCCGCCCCGGGAGCCGGGACACGGCCGGGTCGAGGGTCTCGGGGTTGTTGAGCACCGCGTGCTGGACCGCGATCCGCAGCTCGTGGACCTCCAGCTCACGGCGGGTCCGCGACACCTGGGCGGCGTGGTCGAGCAGCCGCGCCTGCGACAGCTCCTCCAGCACCACACCCGTGGCCGCACCCCCGAGATCCATGACCCCACTCAACAACCCGGCACCGACACTTTCGACCCAGCAGGCGGCCCCATCTCGAGCAGTGGACACATGTTCGATAACAGTCACCGACGCGCCCGGGGCGCATGACCGCGTTGGCCCCGCGTCGTACGGTCGACCCCATGGCACCCACCCTCGGCATCGACGTCGCCGGCCCCGCGGAGACCGCGTGGGAGGTGCTGGTGGACCTGCGCTGGTGGCCGCACTGGGGCCCGACCGTGCGGGACGCCCGGCTCGACGACGGAGCCACCCGCCTCGCAGCCGGGGCGACGGGGAGGGTGCAGACCCCGGCGCGCGTCTGGTTGCCCTTCGAGGTGACGACCTGGCGCGAGGACGAGCGCGTCCGCTCGTGGGCCTGGCGGGTCGCGGGCGTCCCCGCGACCACCCACACGGTCACCACCCTCGGTCCGGAGCGCTGCCGCGTCGAGATGTCTGCGCCCTGGTGGGCGGTCGGCTACCTGGGCGTCCTCGGGGTGGCGCTGCTGCGGATCCGTCGCCTCGCCGAGGAGTGAGCAGGCCGCGGGGGAGGGCAGGCATCAGGGAGCGGTGAAGACCTGTCCGTTCTCCGGGAAGCCGGGCAGCGCCGTGGGCTTCGGCTCGCCGGTGGTCCAGCGCCGTTCGCGCTCCTCGGGGTCGAGCGTCAGCCCGGGCCACGCCATCGGGACGCCGGCGGCCTGGGGGAGCCGGGGACGATCCATGAGCTGGACGTGCAGGTGCGGCTCGGAGGTGTTGCCGGTGTTGCCCACCTCGGCCAGCTGCTGCCCGGCCTCCACGACGTCCCCGGGTCGCACGCGCGCCGAGCCCTGGCGCAGGTGCGCGTACGCCGACCAGGTGCCGTCGCCGTGCTGTTGAGCGCCGTCCAGCGACCCTGCACGGGCGGACGCACCGCGACTGGGTCGCGTCCGTCGGCCGGTGGACGCACGAGGAGGAGCGCGAAGGCCGCGCCGGCGACGAGCAGGTCCCACGGGAAGGGGACCCCCAGCACCGCTCCCGCCACCACCGCCACGACGAAAATCCGCAGCCACCACGTCTGCCACCGGGCGATCGCCCGCCTCATCGCCGGGCCCCCAGCAGCACCGCGAGCAGCGGGACGACGCGAGCCACCGGCACCTCGTGGCGTCCGCCGCCCAGGGGGCGCAGCCAACCGGCGGCGACCAGCTGGCGGAGGTGGTGGTAGACCTGCCCGGTCGTGCCGACCCCCTCGACTGCGGTGAGCTCCTGCGCGGTGGCCGCCCCCCGGAGGACCTGCTGCAGGAGCCGCAGCCGCACGGGATGGCCGAGCGCGGCGAGCACGTCGCCCACTGCCTCCCAGTCGCCGTCGACGAGGTCGCCGGTGAGGGCGCCCTCCTGCCACTGGGCGACGCGGCCGTCGGGGAGTCGGACGTCGCCGACCAGCATGACCGCGCCGGGCTCGGGGGCCCGCGCCGCGAGGCCTTCGAGCGCCCAGAGCTCCGTCTCAAAGGCGGGGTCGCCGGGGGCGGACGGACGCGCCTCGAGAGCGCCGACGCGGCGTTCGAGGTCGTCGAGGCGGTGGTGGAGACGGTTGTCGGAAGCCACGCCGCCGACGCTACTACGGAATCACGAAATTACGTAGTAGGTGGGAAGACGCAGAACTCGTTGCCCTCCGGGTCGGCGAGCACGGTCCAGCGCGGCTGGTCCCAGAGGTGGGTGGCGCCACGCGCGAGCAGCGCGTCGACCTCGCCGACGACGTGCCAGTGGAGCCGGTTGGGCTCGGTCCGTGGCTCGGGCACCGCGTTGAAGTCGAGGGTCATCCGCTCGTCGACCGCGGCGCCGGTGATCGACCACCAGCGCTCCTCGCCCGCCCCCTCGTGGACCGGCTCCACGCCGAAGGCCTCGCCCCACCAGCGCGCCTGCGCCTCGGGGTCGACGCAGTCGACGCCGACGCCGTGCAGTCGGTACGTCGGCACGTCGACGCCCTCGCGCACGAAGGCGCAGAACTCGTTGCCCTCGGGGTCCTGCATCCGGGTCCACGGCAGACCGGTCTCCGACGACGCGGCCTCCACCGTGGCCCCCAGTGCCAGGAGGTCGTCGAGGGAGGCGCAGTCGACGTCGAGGTGAGTGCGGTTCTTGACCACGTGCGGCCGGTCGACCTGGTTGACCCAGATCGTGTGCCGGGGGGACGGCCCGACCAGCCGCGCCGGTGCCGCGGGGTCGTCGACCTCGAGGCCGCTCACGGCCGCCCAGAAGCGGGCCTGCGCAGGGACGTCCAGGGCGTCGAGGCAGAGGTCCTGCCAGGTGACGAGGCTCATGGCCTCAGTGAAGCAGGGAGGGGCGACAGCCGTCATCGGCCCCGGACCCGGAGGAAGTCGTGCCAACCCTTCGCGGCTCGGATGGCGTTGACTGGGTGAGGGACGACGGGGGAGGACGGATGGACGAGCAGGGGTTCACCGCGTGGGTGGGCGCCGTGGAGCGCCCGCTGCTGCGCGCGGCGTACCTGCTCACGGGCGACCTGCAGCGCGCCGAGGACCTGGTGCAGGAGGCGCTCGTCAAGGTCGCCCTGCGCTGGTCGCGGCTGCAGCACGAGAACCCGACGGCGTACGCCCGCAGGATCCTGGCCCGCGACCACGTCACGGCCTGGCGTCGGCGCCGCCCCCGGGAGACCGAGCTCGTCGAGGCGACGGACGTCCCGGCGGTCTCCTCCGACCCCGAGACCGAGATGGTCGTACGCCGGGCGCTCGCCCGGCTCACCCCCGCGCAGCGCGCGGTGCTGGTGCTCCGGCACTTCGACGACCTCACCGAGCGCGAGACCGCCGAGGTGCTGGGGGTCTCCGTCGGCACCGTCAAGAGCCAGAACGCCGCCGCCCTGGCACGCCTGCGCACCGGGGCGCCCGAGCTGCTCGACCTGATCGGGAGGACCTGATGGACGACGAGCGCGACGGGCTGGGCGAGGTGCTGCGCCGCGCCACCGACCGGGTCGAGGGCCGTGGGATGGCCGGAGCCGCGCTGGCGGGGGCGCGGCGTGCCCGGCGCCGGCGCGGCGTGCTCGCCGTGGGGGCGGTCGCGGCCTCGGTCCTGGTCGTCCTGGGCGGGGTCCGCCTGGCGGGGAGCGGGACGCTGGGCACGGAGCCCGACCCGGCCGCCCCCACGCCCACGGCGTCGCCGACCTCGACCGGCGTGCCGAGCCCGCCCGCGCCCCCGCCCGACCCCGTCGTGCACCCGACCTGGGACCCGTTCACCGTCGTGGACGCGCCGCTGCGGGACACGGTGCTGCCGGAACGACTCGTCCCGCCCGCGGAGGCGCCCGCGATCGAGGACGACCCGGTGCCGGCCGCCGTCGTGGCCTGGCCGGCGAAGGGCCGGGACGTGATGCTGCTGGGCGAGGACGGTCGGTGGCGCTCGGTGCCAGGCACCGCGGACGCGCTGTCGGGCACGTTCGGCGACGTGGTGGAGCCCGTGCTGGGACACGGCGGGCAGAAGGTCGCGATGTCCACGGACGCGGGGATCCTCGTCGTCGAGGTCGCCACCGGCGCCCGGCGGACCATCCCCTGGCCGGATCCGGTCGCGCCGCCGTGGGACACGGCCCCCGAGCTGCGCTGGGCGCCCCTGGGGAACGCGGCCGGTCTCGCGGTGCTGCACTGGAACGAGACGTGGCTGGTGGAGCTCGACGGCACCGCGCGGAAGGCGCCGTACAGCAGGCCCTACGGCACCGGCCTCGCCTTCGAACCCGTGGGGCCGGTGGTGGAGAAGCGGTGGGAGGAGCTCGACCTCCGGGTCTGGGACGGGGCGCCGCACGCCGCCCGCATCACCAGCACCGTGCCCTTCGGCTACTGGGGTGAGCGCCTGGTCTTCGAGCGCGGGTTGATGGCGCTGACCGGGGGTGGCAACGGGCTGCCCGGCGACGCCGGGCCGATGGTGGTCGAGGCGGCCACGGGCGCGGTGCTCGGCTACGCGCCGATCCGGGACCGTGACTCGGTCTACGGCGACAACGGGCGCCTCACGGCCCTGGGCTTCCTCGACGAGCAGACCGTGCTGCTCCTCGTCGGCCCGATGGACTTCCGCACCATGGAGCTCGGCGACGAGTCCTGGCACCTCGTGGCCTGGGACTTCCGTGACGGCGGCTTCGAGCGGCTCACCACCGGAGGCACCGGGATGCACGCCATCGCCGTCGCGTCAGGGGTGCTGGCGAGCGACTGGTAGGTCACTCCACGACGGGCGCGCCGGTCGCGGCGCGGAGCTCCTCAAGCGTGACGTCGGGGGCCAGGTCGACCACACGGAACCCGCCGTCCGCCACGTCGAGGACGCCCAGGTCGGTGACCACGCGGGAGACGACGCCGCGTCCGGTGAGCGGCAGCGTGCAGGCCTCGAGCAGCTTGTGCTCGCCCTTCTTGGTCACGTGGTCCATCAGCACGATCACGCGGCGTGCGCCGCTCACGAGGTCCATCGCGCCGCCCATCCCCTTGACCATCGAGCCGGGGACCATCCAGTTGGCCAGTTGGCCAGGTCGCCGTTGGCCGCCACCTGCATGCCGCCGAGCACGGCGGTGTCGACGTGGCCGCCGCGGATCATCGCGAAGCTGGTGGGGGAGTCGAAGAACGACGCCCCGGGCAGCACCGTGACGGTCTGCTTGCCGGCGTTGATGAGGTCGGGGTCGACCTCGTCGTCGTAGGGGAAGGGGCCGACGCCGAGGATGCCGTTCTCGGCGTGCAGGGTGACGGTCGACCCCTCGGGGAGGTGGTCGGGGATCATCGTCGGCAGTCCGATCCCGAGGTTCACGTACTCGCCGGGCTGCAGCTCGAGTGCGGCGCGGGCCGCCATCTGGTCGCGGGTCCAGCTCATGCGGCACCTCCGGTGGTCCCGACGGGCTCGACCGACGGTCGGAGCCTCGTGGTGCGCTTCTCGATCTCCTTCTTCGCGGCCTGCTCGGGCGTCAGCTCGACCACCCGCTGCACGAAGATGCCGGGCAGGTGGACCTCGTCGGGCCCGATCTCGCCGACCTCCACGAGCTGCTCGGCCTCCACCACCGTGAGCCGGCCGCACATCGCGACGGCCGGGTTGAAGTTGCGGGCCGACTCGTGGAAGACGCAGTTGCCGGCGCGGTCGACCTTGGCGGCGCGGACCAGCGCGACGTCGGCGACGATCGACTCCTCGAGCACCATCTCCTTGCCGTGGAAGGTCCGCACCTCCTTGGCGGGCGACTCCTCGACGACGTGGCCGTCGGCGTCGTACCGCCAGGGCAGCCCGCCCTCGGAGACGAGCGTGCCGACGCCGGTGGGGGTGAAGAAGGCGCCGATGCCGGCGCCGCCGGCGCGCATCCGCTCGGCCAGGGTGCCCTGGGGGGTGAGCTCGACGGTCACCTCGCCGGCGAGGTACTGCCGGGCGAACTCCTTGTTCTCCCCGACGTAGGAGGCGATGACCCGGCTGATCCGGTGCTGCTCCAGCAGCAGGCCGAGGCCGGCGCCGTCGACGCCGCAGTTGTTGGAGACGACCTCGAGGTCGGTCGCGCCCTGCTCGAGCAGCGCCTCGATGAGGAACCACGGGATCCCCACCAGGCCGAAGCCGCCGACGGCGATGCTGCTGCCGTCGCGGACGTCGACCACGGCGTCGGCCGCGCTCGCGACCACCTTGTCGAGGCTCATCAGGACTCCCGTCCGTTCAGGTGGGTGAGGATCGCCGGGGTGACGACCCGGGGCTGCTGGGCGTTGGCCAGGTGGGCGGAGTCGGGGACGACGAGGAGCCGGCCGTCTCGGACCCGGGCGGCGATCGCCTCGAGGTGGGGCGGCGGGGCGGCCGGGTCGTCTGCCCCGGCGATCGCCAGGGTCGGCGCCACGACGGCGGCGAGGTCGCCGCGCAGGTCCATCGCCGCGATCGCCTCGCAGCACCCGGCGTACCCCTCGTCGGAGGTGCCGGTGACCATCGCCTCGCAGGCCTCCCGCACGTCCGGGTGGGCCTCGAGGTACGCCGGGGTGAACCAGCGCTGGACGACGGCCTCGGCGACCGAGCCGGTGCCCCGGGCGCGCACCTGGGCGGCGCGGTCGGTCAAGGCGCTGCTGGGCTCGAGCCGCGCGCCGGTGCAGAGGACGGCCATCCGGTCGACCCGCTCGGGCTCGCGGGCGGCGAGCCGCATCGCGGTCATCCCGCCGAGCGAGAGGCCGACGACGTGGGTGCGCTCCACCCCGAGCCGGTCGAGGAGGGCGACCAGGTCGTCGACCAGGTCGTCGATCGCGTAGGGGCCGGGCGGGGTGGGTGACGCGCCGTGGCCGCGGGTGTCGTACCGGACGACGCGGAAGCGCTCGGCGAGCGCGCCGGCCTGCGCGTCCCACATCGCCCACGTCGAGCCGAGGGAGTTGGAGAGGACGACGACGGGGGCGTCCGCCGGACCGGTGACGGTGTGCGAGAGCTCGACGGCGGCCATCAGCGCACCGCCTCGAAGACCGCGGCGAGGCCCTGGCCGCCGCCGATGCACATCGTCTCCAGGCCGTAGCGGCTGCCGCGGCGGCGCATCTCGTGGGCCATGGTGGCGAGGATCCGGGCGCCGGTGGCGCCGACGGGGTGGCCGAGCGAGATCCCGGAGCCGTTCGGGTTGAGCCGCTCGTCGGCGGCGTCGACCTTCCACTCGCGGAGCACGGCGAGCACCTGGGCGGCGAAGGCCTCGTTGAGCGGCGATCCGCCAGCTGGAGGACGCGCTGGGGGTCCGGCTGCTCGAGCGGACCACCCGGCGCGTCGACCTCACGGAGGCGGGTGCCGCCTACCTCGAGCGGGCGCGGGAGCTGCTCGCCGGCGTGGACGAGGCGGCGCTCGAGGCCCAACGCGTCGCCGCCGGGGTCGCGGGCCGGGCGACCATCGGCTGCGTCGGCTCCGCGACCTATTCGCTGCTGCCGCCGCTCGCCCGCGCGCTGCGCGAGGAGCTCCCCGGCATCGACTTCACCTTCCGCGGGGAGATGCTGGTGCCCGCCCAGCTCGCCGCGCTGCGCCGGGGCGGCCTGGACGTCGCGCTGCTCCGCCCGCCCCTGGACGGGACCGGCCTGGACGTACGCCGGCTCCGCACCGACCGCCTGGTCGTCGCCCTCCCCGAGGGCCACCCGCTCGCGGACGCCGACGTGGTCCGGCTGGCCGACCTGGCGGGGGAGGACTTCATCGTCCACGCGGGGGAGGGGCGCTCGGTGATGCACGCCGAGGTCGTGGCCCGCTGCCGGGCCGCGGGCTTCGAGCCGCAGGTCCGGCACGAGGTGGCCGAGACCAGCACGCTGGTCACCTTCGTCGCGGCCGGGCTGGGGGTCGCCCTGGTCCCCGAGCCGGTCTCGCTCCTGGTCGTCGCCGGCGCCTGCCACCGAGCGCTCGCCGACCCCGGACCCGGCGTCGACCTCGCGGTCGCCACCCGGCGAGAGGAGTCGGCGGTCGTCGCGTCGGTGCTGGCCGTGCTCGGGCGGGTGGTCGGCGAGCAGTGACGGGACAGCGACAGGCCAGCGACAGGCCAGCGACAGGGCAGCGACAGGGCAACGACAGGCCAACGACCCTCCTGTGACGTGCGCGATGCGCACACGACGTTTCTCGACAGGGGCGTCGGGGCACGGTCCCGGAAGTCCGCACCCGACACAGGAGGCTCTCCGTGACCACCCCGCACGTGGCACCGCATGGACGTGAAGACGACCGTTTCGCCGAGCTGGGAGGCCTGCTCCTGCTGTGGGCGGTCCCCTTCGTCGGCTTCCTGCTCGCGATCCTCGGCCTCGGCTACTGAACCCTCCCGTTGCTCAGTCCCGCTCCGGGATCGGCACCTCCAGCGTGACCACCGGGTGGTCGAAGCGGCTGGTCCGCAGGCCCACCGAGAGCCGGTAGTCGCCCCCGTCGGGGAACGGCACCAGGACCCGGTAGGCCCCGCCGCCCCGGTCCTGCAGCGTCAGCGTCCCGAGGTCGAACTCCGCTGAGCGCAGCTCCACGGTCGGCGCCTCGTCCGGTTCCACCGGCCGTCCCGCCGAGTCCTGCACCTGCAGGTCGAGGGTGTTGGCGCCGGGCGCTCCCGGGGTGAGGCCCACGACGACCTCGAGGTCGCCCAGGACCACGGTCTCGGCCACCGGCCGCGGCGCGGGCGGCGGCTCCGGCGGGTCGACGGGCGGCTGGTTGGCCAGGAAGCCGGCCACGCCGACGACCGCCACCAGCAGCGCGAGCTCGACCAGCAGCGTCCGGCCCAGCGGACGCCCCCGCCGCACCAGCACGAGGCGGTTCCACGCGGCCACGCCGGCCACGAGCAGCACGAGGCCGACCTTGGTCAGCAGCAGCGCGCCGTACGTCGTGGAGACCAGGGCGGTCCACGACCCGAGGATCCGCCACCCCAGCAACGCCCCTGTCGCGGCCAGCAGGACCAGCGAGACCGCGGCGACGGTGGAGAAGCGGCCGACCGCGCGGGCGGAGGCCTCCCCGTCGCCGGCCCGCACGACGAGCCACAGCCCGACGAGGCCGCCGAGCCAGAGTGCGGCGACGGCGACGTGGACCGCGTCGGCGAGCGGGACCAATGCGGTCGGACCGTAGGAGCGGGAGTGGCCCACCAGTGCCGGCGAGGCGACGAGGGCGACGGCGCCGGCGAGCAGCGCGGTCCGCCGTGCCCCTCCCCGGACGCTCCGGGTGCCGACGAGCAGCAGCGCGGCACCCGCCGTCACCGTCGCGGCGGCCGCCGTCTCCCACCGCACCAGGCGTGCGTCGAAGCCGTCGAGGACGCCCGCCCAGCCGAGCCCCTGGGCGTAGGCGGAGGCGACCGGGACCTGGAGCCACGCGGCGACGACGGCCAGGAGCGCCGCGCCCCGGACGACGCGCGTCGCGCCCCGCACGGGCGCCGGGTGCAGCAGCGCGAGGAAGGCGGCGAGCCCGGCGCCCAGCAGCACCCCCAGGTGGCCGGCCGCGGCGAGCAGGCCCCGGTCGGCCGTCATCGCGTCGCCGGCGAGCAGGGGCGGTGGTGGCTCGACGACCGGGCTGCGCTCCCCGACCGAGAAGGTGAGGGTCCCGCTGACCGGGTGCCCGTCGTCGGAGACGACCAGCCACGTGACCAGGTGGGTGCCGCGGGCCAGCGGTTCCTCGAGCACCACCTCGAGGGTGCTGCCGCTCGCGGTGGCGGAGGAGTCGACGACCGTGCCCCGGGCGTCGTACGTCGTGGGACGGCGGCCGGTGAGCCGCACCGGCTCGCTGAACTCGAGCGTGACCGACTCGGGGGCCTCCGGCAGCACCGCGCCCTCGGCGGGGTCCGTGCCGACCAGCTGCGCGTGCGCCCACGCCGGCGGGGCGAGGGCCAGGCTGGCGCTGGAGCCGGCGAGGAGCAGGAGGAGCGCGGCGAGGAGGCGCCTCACCGCTCGGTCCCGCGGCGGACCCGGAACCGGAGGGCGCCCACGAGCAGCACGAGGCCGACGCCGACCGCCGCGGCGAGGGGACCGGAGAGCCGCTGCCACGGGCTCTCCTCGTCGACGAGGTCGACGGAGACCGTCGTGCCCGCGCCGACGACGCGGACGACCGGGGCGGGGCGCTCCAGCTCGGCGGCCGCGTCGGTCTCCTCGACGGCGACCTGGGTCCAGGCCTCCTCGCCGGACTCGCAGGTCTGCACCGTCGGGAGGGCGAGGTCGCCGGGCTCGTCGGGGGCGCGGAGCACCAGGTCGACGCCGACCGTCAGGTCGCTCGGGACCGGGGTGGCGGCGGTCAGCACCAGCACGCGGCCGCGGCGCTCCACCCGCCAGTCCCGGGTGGGGCCGGTGTCGACGTCGCCGAGCGCGTCGGGGAGACGGACCTCCAGCCGGGTCGTCGGCGAGTCGCCGCACCCGTGGTCGACCTGCAGGGTGACGACCGCCTGCTCGCCCGCCCGGAGCTCGTCGGGGGTGACGGAGACGTGCGCGCCCGCGGGGGCGGTCCCCGCGGCGAGCGCGGCGAGCGCCGCGAGCGCACCGACCAGCAGGAGAGCGGGACGGGGCGACGACATGGATGGGAGCGTAGGGGCTGGGAGCGTGGAGGAGGGTCAGGTCCCGCAGAAGGTCATGAAGCCGGCGTCGAACTCCTCGAGGCCCGGCTCGGCGTAGCGCTCCAGCCCCGCGCGCTGGCCGAACGGGTCGGTCACCGCGTCCAGCAGCCGCTCGAAGGGGTCCAGGTCGCCCTCGACGGCGGCGTCGAGCGCCTCCTCGACGAGGTGGTTGCGGGGGACACGGACCGGGTTGGTCCGGTCCATCAGGTCGGCGTCGGGGGCGAGGGCGAGCCACCACTCGAGCCACCCGTCGAGGGCCGCGAGGTCGAGGACCCGCGACCGCGCCGGCTCGCGGTCGCCCCGGGCGGCGTCGCCCAGCGCCACGAAGAACGACGTGTGGTCGACGCGGCTCGCGGCCATCAGCTCCTCGAGCTCCACCCCGAGCCGGGCCACGGCCTCGCCGTCGGTCCCGCCCGGCCCATCGAGCAGGCCGAGCTTCTCCCGGGTGCGGGAGGTCCGCGCCGCCGCGTGCAGCGGGCGGAAGGTTCCCAGCACCTCGGTGGCCCGCTCGATCGCCTCCTGCTCGTCGTCGGCGAACAGGGGCAGCATCGCCTCGGCCAGCCGGGCGAGGTTCCACTCGGCCGCCGGAGCCTGGTTGCCGAAGGCGTAGCGGCCGCCGGTGTCGATCGAGCTGAAGACGCGGCGGGGGTCGTGGGCGTCCAGGAAGGCGCACGGGCCGTAGTCGATCGTCTCCCCGGAGAGGGTCATGTTGTCGGTGTTCATCACCCCGTGCACGAAGCCGACGGCCAGCCAGTGGGCGACCAGCTCGGCCTGGGCGGCGACGACGGCGGCGTACAGCGCCAGGTGCGGGTGGTCGGCCTCGGCCGCCCCGGGGTGGTGGCGGGCGATCGCGTGGTCGGCCACCCGCCGCAGCAGCTCGAGGTCGCCGGTGGCCCGGGCGAACTGCAGGCTGCCGACCCGCAGGTGGCTCGCGGCGACCCGCGCCAGCACGGCGCCGGGCAGCACGGTCTCGCGCTGCACGGGGTTGCCGGTGGCCACCACGGCCAGGGCCCGCGTGGTCGGGACGCCCAGGGCGTGCATCGCCTCGCTGACGAGCAGCTCGCGCAGCATCGGGCCGACGGCGGCCAGGCCGTCGCCGCCCCGGGCCAGCGGGGTGCGTCCCGACCCCTTGAGGTGCAGGTCGCGCAGCGTCCCGTCGGGCCCGGCCAGCTCGCCGAGGAGCAGCGCGCGGCCGTCGCCGAGGCGGGGTGACCAGCCGCCGAACTGGTGACCGGCGTAGACCTGCGCGACCGGTCGGGCCCCGGGCGGCACGTGCTCGCCGGTGAGCAGCCGCAGTCCGGCGGGGGAGCGGAGCCAGTCGGGGTCCAGGCCGAGCTCCGTCGCGAGGGCGTCGTTGAGGACCAGCAGGTGGCGGTCCGGGGCGCTGGCGGCCTCCCACGGGACGCTGAGCTCGGGGAGCGTGTGGGCGAAGGTGCTGGCCAGGGTGACGGGGGCGGTGACGGAGCGGCTCACCACGTCCACGGTACCGACGGGGGCTAGGCGTGCGTCCCGTCGCCGGCGCCGTCGTCGGGGTAGGTGAAGAACGAGAAGCCGCCGTTGACCTCGAGCACGGCGACCTCCACGTCGGAGAGCCGCCGGATGCCCTGCTCGCGGGCCGCCTCCACCAGGTCGTCGAAGGTGAGCTGCTCGCCGTCCAGCACGTCCAGCAGCGGCTCGCCGCGGCGGATGACGACGCGCGGCGGCCCCTCCAGGACGGGCCGGACCCGTGGGAACCGACGGCTCACGAGGCCCAGGCCCATCGCGGCGAGCGCGAAGGTGGCCACGGCCAGCATCGCGGCCGTCAGCGACGCGTCCTCCTGCAGGACGCCGTCGCTCACGAGGTCCCCGATCGTCACCAGCAGGATCAGGTCGAAGGCCGAGAGCTGGGCGACCTCGCGCTTCCCGCTGACCCGGATCACCACCCACGCGAAGGCGAAGACCAGCAGCGCCCGCAGCACGACCTCCATCTCAGCCCTCCCGGCCCGGGTGCGCGGTCACGGCAGCCGCCACGTGGAGAAGGAGACCGACGCGGCCACGACGTCGTCCAGCAGCACCTCGACCTCGCAGGTCCGGCGGCCTGCGAGGCCCCCGGGCTGCTCGTGGGCGTCGAGGCTCACCTCGAGGGTGCGGCCGGTGGGCGGCGGGTCGAAGTCGTAGACCAGACGACCGGGCAGCCCCGTCTCGGCGGCGGGGGTCGGGTACCAGCTCTGGAAGTCGACGTGGTCGAACCAGTCGTCGCAGAGCGCGACCCGCACGGCCTCGACCCCCTCGAAGCCGGCCTCCCGGGTGACGGTCAGGTGCAGGGGCGTGGGCACCCCCGCCCGGGTCACCGAGGGGTAGGTGACCCGGAGGTCCCAAGGGCCGGTCGTGTCCTCGACCTGTCCGGTCCGCGGGCCGAGCAGGCCGAGCACGCCGGCGAGCACGAGGAGGACGAGGCCGGTGACGGCCAGTCGGTGGGAGCGCCGGCCGGACGGGCGGTCGGTCAGGCCCTCGAGGGTGGAGTCCTGCGTCATCTCGCGGCGCTCACCTCAGGGAGTACGTCGCGATGGAGACGCCCACGTAGTGGCTGAGGAAGGCGAGGATCGTGAACGAGTGGAAGACCTCGTGGAAGCCGAACCAGCGGGGGCTGGGGTCGGGCCGCTTGAAGCCGTAGACGATCCCGCCGAGCGTGTAGAGCGCCCCGCCGACGACCACCAGGGTGATCACCGCCACGCCCACGCGGGCGCCGTACTCCATCGCCCCGTCGACGAAGCCGCCGAAGAAGAAGACGGGCGCCCAGCCCAGCGCGATGTAGATCGGCGCCGAGAGCCACCGCGGGTGGGTCACCCACCAGACCTTCATGACCACGCCCGCCAGCGCCCCGCCCCAGCTGATGCCGAGCATCCACCAGCGGTCGGCGCCCTGCAGCAGCAGGAGGGCGAAGGGGGTGCAGGAGCCCGCGATCAGCACGAAGATGTTGGAGTGGTCGAAGCGCTGCAGGTGGGTGTGGGTCCGCGGCGACCAGCGACCCCGGTGGTAGAGCGCCGAGACCGTGAAGAGCAGGAGCGCGGAGAGCGCGAAGACGGCGGAGCCCAGGCGGGTCTCGGCGGTCGGGGAGAGGACGACGAGGGCGATCCCGGCGGCGAGCGCCACGGGGACGGTCCCGGCGTGCAGCCAGCCGCGCAGGTGTGGCTTCACCTCCTCCAGCGCACCCTCGACCCGGTCGTGGAGGTGGTCCATCTGCGTACGTACCGACTCGCGCATGTCTCCCAACTTACGGCACCGTAGGTGGCGGGTCGCCCGGACGCGACCGCCGTCACTGTCGTTCCCATCCTGCGGATACCCAACCGCCGGCGTCGGTAACATCCGTGTCCATGGGGAACTTCAAGGACGCCGTGCGCCGGCTGCTCTACCCGGCGTACGAGTCCCGGGTCGTCAAGTTCCTCCCGCCCGACCGGATCCCGAAGCACGTGGGCGTGATGCTCGACGGCAACCGGCGCTGGGCCCGTGCGGTGGGCGCGGACACCGCGCAGGGCTACCAGGCGGGCGCCGACAACATCCAGCCCTTCCTGGGGTGGTGCGAGGAGGTCGGCGTCGAGGTGGTCACCCTGTGGCTGCTCTCCACCGACAACCTCAACCGTCCGCCCGAGCAGCTGTCCGGGCTCCTCGGCGTGATCGAGGGGGCGGTGGAGTCGCTGGCCGCCACCGGCCGCTGGCGGGTCCACCCGGTGGGGGCCCTCGACCTGCTCCCCGACGCCACCCGCGAGCGGCTCAAGGCGGCCGAGGAGGCGACCCGCGACGTGGACGGGCTGCTCGTCAACGTCGCCGTGGGATACGGCGGCCGCCGCGAGATCGCGGACGCGGTGCGGTCGCTGCTGCTCGAGCAGTCCGCCGCGGGGGCGACGCTGGAGCAGCTCGCCGAGACCCTGGACGTCGAGCACATCGCCGAGCACCTCTACACCAAGGGCCAGCCCGACCCCGACCTCGTCATCCGCACCTCGGGGGAGCAGCGCCTGGGCGGCTTCCTGCTGTGGCAGAGCGCGCACAGCGAGTTCTACTTCTGCGAGGCGCTGTGGCCCGACTTCCGCCGGGTCGACTTCCTCCGGGCGATCCGGGCGTACGCCGAGCGGGAGCGCCGCTTCGGGACGTGACGGGTCACACGCCCCCGCGGCCCTGATCTCCCTCCTCTTGGTCCTCCTCTCCGGCCTCTCGGTCGGCCTGGTCAACGACGGCGTCTCGGGCTGCAGCGCATGCCCGTCACGTCGTTCGCGTTCCAGGAGGACGTCTCCAAGGACTCCGCGTTCTCCCGCAGCGTGGTCGACCTCGGGACGGTCGAGGAGTGAGCCGACCAGCCCGGCGTCGAGGAGGGGATCGACGTCGGCGACGTGGTCGTCGTTGAGCCTAGGGCGCCGAGCTCACCGTCACCGGGATCATGGCCGAGCAGCACACCTTCGGCCACGTCGACACCGCCTACCTTCCGCTCGCCACCTGGCAGGAGATCCGCTCGGGCGCCGCCCCGGGCGAGGAGGTCCCGGACCGGGTCCGCGACGAGGTGACCGCGGTCGCGGTCAAGGGCTCCGACGCGCCCGAGGACCTCGAGGCCGGGGACGCCGCCGTCGGCACCACCTCGATGACGCTGGAGGACTCCTTCGGCGCCTCGCCCGGCTACACCGCCGAGACCTCGACCCTGCAGCTGATCCAGGTCTTCCTCTACGCGATCTCGGCCCTCGTGGTCGGCGCGTTCTTCACCGTCCTGACGATCCAGCGCAAGCAGGAGGTCGCCGTGATGCGCGATGGGCGCCGGGGCGTCCGTCGGCCTCGGCCTCGCCGCCACCCTGCTGGTCGTCCTGGGGGTGCTGGGGGCGGCCGTGGCCGTCCTCCGGATCACCCGCGTCGACCCCCTCACCGTCCTGGGAGGCAACCGATGAGCACCGTGACCACCCCGCGCTCGAGCTGTCCGACGTCACCCTGCTGCACGGCGACGGCGAGGAGAAGGTCACCGCCCTGGACTCCGTCAGCCTCACCGTCGCTCCCGGACGCCTCGTGGCCGTCGTGGGCCCTTCCGGGTCCCGGCAAGTCCAGCCTCCTGGCCGTGGCCGGCGGCCTGGTCCGTCCCAGCTCGGGCACGGCGCGGGTCGGCGACGTCGAGCTGACCACCGCCTCGCGGAAGGAGGTGGCAGCGGTCCGGCGCACCCGGATCGGCTACGTCTTCCAGAGCGGCAACCTGGTCCCGGCGCTCACCGCCCGCGACCAGCTGCGGCTGCCGCTGACCTTCGGCAGGGTCGCCGACCCCCGCGACCCCGACGAGCTGCTCGGCGAGGTGGGCATGGCCCACAAGGCGAAGCGCCGGCCCCACCAGTTCTCCGGCGGCGAGCGCCAGCGCGTCGGCATCGCCCGGGCGCTGATGACCCGTCCGGGGCTCCTGCTGGTCGACGAGCCCACGGCGGCGCTGGACCGCCAGCGCAGCCAGGACGTCGTCGCCCTGCTCGTCGACGAGAGCCACCGGCACGGCGTGGCGACCGTGATGGTCACGCACGACCACGACGTCCTGCACCACTGCGACGAGGTCTGGGAGATGATCGACGGACGGCTGCAGCGCGCCGGGGCGTCGGTCTGACGCACCCGGGCGGCTGCTCGCGGGCTACCTCGCCGGTTGACGGTCCTCCCGACGCCCGGCGACGTGTCCTGTCACACAGGATTAACCTGACGTTTCCGCGTGTCGCTGCTGGACGGCCGGCCCCGCGGCGTACTTTCCGAGACATCGGCGAGTGGGGAAGCTCGCTGAAACCGGGAGGCCGTTCGTGAGCAGTCACGACTTCGCAGCACACCACGCGGGGCAGTTCGCGCCGCGCGGTGTCGGAGGGGGCCGGCACTCCGGTCCTCGGGTCCCTTCCCGGTCCGTCAGCACGAACTAGGGGCGGGCGAGGAGTGCGCGCGCCGTCCCGTGAGGGTGAGCACGACGTGACCACGACCCAGCACCGCACGTATGTCCTGGACACCAGCGTCCTCCTGGCCGACCCCGGCGCCATCAAGCGCTTCGCCGAGCACGAGGTCGTGCTGCCGGTCGTGGTCATCACCGAGCTGGAGGGGAAGCGGCACCACCCCGAGCTCGGCTACTTCGCCCGCAGCGCGCTGCGGATGCTCGACGAGCTCCGGGTCGTCCACGGACGCCTCGACCGGCCCGTGCCGGTCGGCGAGGCCGGCGGCACCCTGCGCGTCGAGCTGAACCACACCGACCCGGGCGCCCTGCCCTCGGGCTTCAGGCTGGGCGACAACGACACCCGGATCCTGTCGGTGGCCCGCAACCTGGCCGACGAGGGGCACCGCGTCACCCTCGTCTCCAAGGACCTGCCGCTCCGGATCAAGGCCTCGGCCGTCGGCCTGGACGCCGCGGAGTACCGCGCCGAGGGGGTCAGCGAGGCGGAGTCCGGGTGGACCGGGATGGTCGAGCTCCCCGTCGCCGCCGCCGACCTCGACCGGCTCTACGACGACGGCTCCCTCGACCTCGACGAGGCCCGCCAGCTGCCCTGCCACACCGGCCTCGTCCTCCTCTCCGACCGAGGCACCGCGCTCGGCCGGGTCGGCGCCGACAAGGAGGTCCATCTCGTCAAGGGCGACCGCGAGGCGTTCGGCATCCACGGCCGTTCCGCGGAGCAGCGCGTGGCGCTCGAGATGCTGCTCGACCCCGACATCGGGATCGTCTCGCTCGGCGGTCGTGCCGGCACCGGCAAGTCGGCGATGGCGCTCTGCGCGGGCCTGGAGGCGGTGCTCGAGCGAGGCCAGCACAAGAAGGTCGTGGTCTTCCGCCCGCTCTTCGCCGTGGGCGGGCAGGAGCTCGGCTACCTGCCCGGCTCCGAGAGCGAGAAGATGTCGCCGTGGGGCCAGGCGGTCTTCGACACGCTCAACGCCCTGGTCTCCCCGCACGTGGTCGAGGAGGTGCTCGACCGCGGGATGCTCGAGGTGCTGCCGCTGACCCACATCCGGGGCCGCTCGCTGCACGACGCCTTCGTGATCGTCGACGAGGCGCAGTCGCTCGAGCGCAACGTGCTGCTCACCGTGCTGTCGCGGATCGGGGCCAACTCCAAGGTGGTGCTCACGCACGACGTCGCCCAGCGCGACAACCTGCGGGTGGGGCGCCACGACGGGATCGTGGCGGTCGTGGAGAAGCTCAAGGGCCACCCGCTCTTCGCCCACGTCACCCTCACCCGCTCCGAGCGGTCGCCGATCGCCGCGCTGGTGACCGAGATGCTGGAGGACGTCACGCTGTAGCCCCGTCGCAGCGTGGCGTGAGCCTCGTCGCAGCGGTCCCCAATAGTGGGGGTCTGGTTTGCGCCACGCCGGGGGGAGCCTGCAAGGTGGCGCGTGACCGTTCCGTGACCTTCGCGGAGTCAGCCCGGTCACGCGCCGCCGTCAGTCGTCCCGAGAGAGCCCGTGTCGAGTTCCGAGCAGTACGTCCCCAAGCACCGCGCCCCCGGCAAGCACCGGCGTGAGCGCGAGCCGCGCCGGCTCGTCCGGCGGGCCGCCGTGACGGCGGGCGTCGCCGCGGTCTCGACGGGCGTGGCGGTCTCGAGCGGGGTGCTGTCGCAGGCGCCCGACATGGTGGCCGCCGACACCGCGACCGACGTGTCGACCGACATCGCCGCGGCCAGCCTGGCCGACCGCGCCGTCGTCTCCCGCGCGGACCGGCGCGGCGCCCGCGACCCGCTCAAGCAGGCGGCGCTCTCCACCGAGGCGGGCCTCGTCACGAAGCGCACCCAGACGCTCGACGACTCCGACCCGCGCGAGGTCGCGCGGGCCCTGATGCCCGAGTTCGGCTTCTCGGTCTCGCAGTTCGGCTGCCTGGACTCGCTCTACGTGAGCGAGAGCGACTGGCGGGTCGACGCCGACAACCCCACGTCGTCGGCGTACGGCATCCCGCAGGCCCTGACCCGCACCCACGACCTCCCGGAGGGCTACATGACCTCCGCCGAGGTGCAGATCCGCTGGGGGCTGGAGTACATCAAGAACCGCTACGGCACCCCGTGCGCCGCCTGGTCGTTCAAGGCCGCGAACAACTGGTACTGAGCCGCCCGCTCACCCCGGCAGCAGCCGGGCCTTCTGGACCTTCCCCATCTCGTTGCGCGGCAGTGAGTCGACGAAGCGGACCTCGCGCGGGCGCTTGTGCGCCGACAGCTCCTGGCCGACGTACGCCGTGAGCTCGGCGGCCAGCCCGTCCGCGGCCGCGCCGCGGAGGACGACGTACGCGACGACCCGCTGGCCCAGGTCGTCGTCGGGCTCGCCGACCACCGCGCACTCGGCGACCGCGGGGTGGCCCAGCAGCGTCGACTCGACCTCGCCCGCGCCGATCCGGTAGCCGCCCGACTTGATGAGGTCGACCGACTCCCGGCCGACGATCCGGTGCGCGCCGTCGGGCGCGACGACGGCGACGTCGCCGGTGCGGAACCAGCCGTCGTCGGTCCAGGCCTCCGCGGTGGCCTCGGGGCGGTCGAGGTAGCCGGCGAAGAGGGTGGCGCCGCGGACCTCGAGCCGGCCCACGGACTCCCCGTCGTGCGGGACCTCCGTGCCGTCCTCGGCGACGAGGCGGGTCTCCACCCCGGCGACCGGGACCCCGACCCAGCCGGCGCGGGGTCGGCCGTCGGCTCGCGTGGCGACGGTGATGAGGGTCTCGCTCATCCCGTAGCGCTCGACCACCCGCTGGCCGGTGAGCCGCTCGAGGCGCTCGAAGACCGGGACCGGCAGGGCGGCGCTGCCCGAGACCAGCAGCCGGGCCGCGCGCAGCGCCTCCGCGTGCTCGGGGTGCTCGGCGACCCGGGACCAGATGGTCGGCACCGCGAAGAACATCGTCGCGCCGGCGCGCGCGGCCGCGGCGTACGTCTCCGGCGTGCCCCTGCCGGTGTGGACCAGCCCGCCCCCGACGCGAAGGGGCCCCAGCACCCCGAGCACCAGGCCGTGCACGTGGAAGAGCGGCAGGCCGTGGGCCAGCACGTCGTCGGCCGTCCAGGCCCAGGCGTCGGCGAGGGCGTCGATCCCGGCGGCCAGCGCCCGGCGCGGGAGCAGCACGCCCTTGGGCAGGCCCGTGGTGCCCGACGTGTACAGGACGAGGGCGGTGCGGTCCGGGTCGACGTCGAGGGGCTCGTACGGCGCCCGCGCGGCGAGGTCGACCGGTTGCGAGGCCAGGCGGCTGCCGGAGGGCGCGGCGCCGAGCCAGCAGTCGGCGCGCGAGTCGGCCAGCACGTGGTCGAGCTCGGCGCGGCCCGAGTCGGGTGGCACCGGGACCACCTCGGCCCCGGCCAGCAGGGCGCCGACGACCGCCACCACCGTCTCCGCGGAGGGGGTGGCGAGGACGGCGACCCGGCGGTGGTCGTGCAGGCCGGCGGCGACCGCGGCGGCGGCGCCCAGCAGGTCGTCGTACGCCATCGTCTGGCCGGCCACGGTCACCGGGTGCCGGCCGCGTCCGTCGGTCAGGGCGGTCACGATCGTCTCCACGCCTACATCATCACCCGTGCGGTGTTCCGGAGATCACCGGCCAGCTGTGGTCCGCGTCCTTGCCGCCGCCGGCCGCCGGGGCGACGCTGGAGCTGGATGGTCGGAGGTGCGAGATGCTCGGGAGCGTTCGCCGGTTCGTCGGAGGGTTCTTCCTCTTCACGGCCGGGATCAACGTCGGGATGGCGGCCGCAGACGCGGACGCCTGGGGCGTCTTCGGCGACCAGGCCGCCCTGGACGTCGTCCGGGAGACCTGGCAGGACGTCGTGGCCGGCAGCCCGGCGCCCTGGGCGCTGCTGCTCGCCGCTGCCGAGCTGGCCGTCGGCGTCCTGCTGCTGCGCGGCGGCCGCGCGGCCCGGGTCGGCTGGGTCGGGGCGATCGGCTTCCACGTGCTGCTCATGGCGTTCGGGCCGTGGATCTGGGTCTGGTGCCTGCCCGTCCTGGCGGTGCTGGTGCCGGTGGCCCGCGCCGAATGGCCCCTGCTCGTCCGCACCGGGGCGTACGCCGACCCGGTGCGGACGCCCTCCGCCGCCGCCCGGGGCTAGTCCTCCGCCTCCTTGGCCTGCGAGCGCCGCCTCAGCAGGTTGGCGCCCGGGAGACCGTCGACGACCTGCCCGACCGTCTCCACCTTCTCCGCGACGTCCTCGATCCCCGGTGCCAGCTCGGCGAGGCCGACCAGGGCGGGCTCGAGGCGGTCCACGATCCGGGGGAGGGTCTCCAGCAGCGAGGCCACCCCCGAGAGGTGCACCGGCCGCAGCTCGCGCGCCGCCTGCACCAGCAGCGGCGCGAGGGCCCGCAGCGGCCCCTCGTAGTCGTCGACCATCCGCTGCAGGCGCTGCACCTGCTCGTCGGCCAGCGCCCGGGTGCTCCCCGCCTCGGCGGTGACGAGGCGCACGCCGTCCACCGCCGCGGCCGCCAGCTCGGGCTGCGGCTGGACGCGGGCGATCACGTCGGCCACCGCGACCACCTCGCGCTCCACCTGGTCGAGCAGCACCTCCAGCCGGGCCAGGAGGGTGGTGGCCTGCGCGACCAGGAGCTCGGCGTCGCCGACCAGGTCGACGACCCGCTGGCCCGTCTCGAGCGCGACGGCCAGCCCGGCGCGGGGCAGGGCGGTTGCGCCGCGCACGAGGTCTCCGAGGATCACGGTCCTGCTCCTAGGGGTGGGTCATCGACTCGACGTCGAGGGCGGCGTCGAGCTGCTCCTCGGTGAGCTCGCCGCGCTCCACGAAGCCCATGGCGAGCACGGTCTCGCGGATCGTGGCCCCGTCGGCGAGCGCCTTCTTGGCGACCTTGGCGGCCGACTCGTAGCCGATGTGCTTGTTGAGCGGGGTGACCACCGACGGCGAGGACTCGGCGTACCGCCGCATCCGCTCGGCGTCGGCGGTGATGCCGTCGACGCAGCGCTCGGCCAGCAACCGCGAGGAGGTCGAGAGGATCCGCACCGACTCCAGCACGTTGCGCGCCATCACCGGCATCATCACGTTGAGCTCGAAGTTGCCCGCGGCGCCGCCCCACGCGACGGCGGCGTCGTTGCCGACCACCTGCGCGCAGACCATGAGGGTGGCCTCGGGGAGCACGGGGTTGACCTTGCCGGGCATGATGCTCGACCCCGGCTGCAGGTCGGGCAGGTGGATCTCGGCGAGGCCGGTCGTGGGGCCCGACGACATCCAGCGCAGGTCGTTGCAGACCTTGGTGAGGCCGACGGCGTACGTGCGCAGCACGCCCGAGAGCTCGACCAGGGAGTCGCGGGTGCCCTGGGCCTCGAAGTGGTTGCGGGCTTCGGTGAACGGCTGGCCGGTGAGCTCGGCGATCACCTCGATCACCCGCGCCGAGAAGCCGGACGGGGTGTTGATCCCGGTGCCGACGGCGGTGCCGCCCAGGGGCAGCTCGCGGACCCGGGGGAGCACAGACCCCAGCCGCTCGACGGCCAGCCGCACGGTCGCGGCGTACCCGCCGAACTCCTGGCCCAGCATCACCGGGGTGGCGTCCATCAGGTGGGTGCGGCCCGACTTCACGAGGCCGGCGAACTCCTCGGCCTTGGCCTCCAGCGAGCCGGCCAGCACGTCGAGCGCGGGGAGCAGGTCCTCCACGACCGCGAGCGTCGCCGCGACGTGGATGGAGGTCGGGAAGGTGTCGTTCGAGGACTGCGAGGCGTTGACGTGGTCGTTGGGGTGGACCTCGACCCCGCGTGCCGAGGCGAGCGAGGCGATCACCTCGTTGGTGTTCATGTTGGAGCTCGTGCCCGAGCCGGTCTGGAAGACGTCGAGCGGGAAGTGGTCGACGTGCTCCCCGGCGGCCACCTCGGCCGCCGCGGACCCGACGGCCTCGGCGAGCTCGGGCGGCAGCACGCCGAGCTCGCCGTTGACCCGGGCGGCCGCCTGCTTGACCAGGCCGAGGGCCTGGAGGTGGCGCGGCTCGAGGGTGGTGCCGCTGATCGGGAAGTTCTCGACGGCCCGCTGGGTCTGCGCCCGCCACAGGGCGTCGCGAGGCACCTGGACCTCGCCCATGGAGTCGTGCTCGGTGCGGAAGTCGGTCATGGCGTCGACGGTACCTGCGCGCTGTAGAGGTGGTAGGTCTCCGGACGGTCCTGCAGCAGGACGTCGTACGCCGTCTCCGTGACGTCGCCGAAGACCCGGCGGACCGCGTCGGCGAGCTCGGGCGCCTCGTCGGCCGCCCACACCACCAGCACCCCGCCCGGGTTGAGCATCGCCCGGCACTGCTCGAGGAACGACTGCTCGTAGAGCCCCGCGTTGTCGCCGTGGACGAGGTAGCGCGGACCGTTGTCGACGTCGAGCAGCAGCAGGTCGTGCCGCTGCCGGGCCTCCGCGACCGCCATCGAGATGTCGGCGTTGACGACCCGCAGCCGGCGGTCGGCCATGAGGGCTGGGCCGTGCGGCACGGTGCCGTCGCGCATCCACCCGATCAGCGGCTCCTCGAGCTCCACCACCGTGACCCGCTCGACGCGGGGGTCGGCCAGCACCCGCTGGGTGGTGAAGCCGAGGCCCAGCCCGCCCACCACGACGTCGCGCGGGTCGGGGACCAGGTCGAGCGCCAGCGCCGCCATCTCGATCTCGGAGCCGGTCTCGAGGGTGTCCATCACGAAGACCCCGTTGACCCGCAGCTCGAGCACGTCGGGGGCGCCGTGCCGGCTGCGGCGCCGCAGCACCAGCTCGCCGCGCTCGGTCTCGGCGCGCGCGACCTCGGCGTGCTCAACCGTCTCCTCCATGGCTCTGCGGTTCCCCCGGCGCGGCAGTCCCACACCTCGCGCGCGGGCATCTGCCGGCGCTCGCTGTCACTTCTTGGCAAAGCGGGCTAGTGTCGAGGTGTCGTGCTCAAGTCACCGGGGCGATGTGTCGACCAGTGGAGCGGGTGGGACCCATGACGACGGAGATCGCGAGCGACGAGATGGCGGGCGACGGCGGGGCCGAGCGACGGCTCACCGACCTGGCCACGCTGCTCCACCAGGGGTTCTCGGCCGACGAGGCGGCGCTGCGGGTGCTGCTCGACGAGCACGCCGGTGAGCTGGCGCCCCCCACCGCGACGCTGGGCGACCCCGACGCGCTGTGGCGCGCCGCGGTCGGCTTCGACGTCGACGGGCTGACCCGGGCCCTCGACAAGGGGTTCGCCCTCGGCACCTACGCCGAGGTGGTCGACGGCTGGCTGCTGCCCTCGCTGCACCACATGGGGCTGGCCTGGGAGCGCGGCGAGCTCGGCGTCGCCGAGGAGCACTTCGCCTCAGCCAGCGTGCACCGCCGGCTCGCCACGATCTTCGACCAGGCGCCCCGCCAGCTGCACGCGCCACGGGTGCTGGTCGGGCTCGCCCCCGGCTCGCGCCACGAGCTGGGCGTCCTGGCTTTCGCGGTCGCGCTGCGCGAGGAGGGCGTCGACGCCGTCTACCTCGGGGGCGACGTCCCGCTGCAGTCCTGGGTGGACTCGATCACCCGCCACACCCCGGCCGGGGTGGTGATCGCCGTCCCGACCAAGGAGGACGTGGTCGCCTGCCGGCGGCTCGTCACCGCGCTCACCCAGGCCGCTCCCGGCGTCCCGCTGGTGGCCGGCGGGAGCTACCAGGACCTGCTCGATCCCCACGTCACCCGCCTGGGCCACAGCGTCATCCCGGCGGCCGCCCGCCTGGCCGGGGCGGTCCGCGCGAAGGTCTGATCGTGCCCCGCCCCCCGGCGGGCGCGGCGGCAGGTCAGGACCCTGCCCGCAGCAGGTCGTCGCCCAGGGCCGAGCGCAGGTAGAGCACCGATCGCCCGTGCCGGGCGGAGGTGAGAAGGCCTGCCGCGTGCATCGCCCGCAGGTGCTGGTTGACGGCGCTGGTCGTCACCCCGAGTCGCACCGCGAGCTCGGTGGAGGAGGCCGGCGAGTCGAGGAGCAGCAGCAGCCGGGCGCGGACCTCGCCGACGAGGCCGGCCAGGGCCCGGGGCGCCGCCGGGCGGTCGCTCTCCCACAGGGTGCCGGCGCCGCGGGCGCCGTAGAGGATCAGCGGCGGCTCGGCCGCGGAGATGGGCACGGTGGCGGAGCGGGTGAACAGCGAGGGCGTCAGCGTCAGCCCCTCGCCGGCGGTGGTGCGACGGAAGCCCCCCAGCGACCTGATCTCCACCCGGACGACGTCGTCGACGAGCCTGATCCCGGGTGAGAGGTCGGCGAACATCGCCGCCAGCCCGTCGCGGGCGGTGGTGCGGCCCCGGAGGACGATGTCGGCCTCGAGCACGGTGCGCATCCGCGCCCACCACGGCTCGAAGCACGCGGTCCAGTAGCCTTCGATCGCCCGGGTGATCCGGCGCAGCACCCGGTCGGCGCCGCCGGCGAGCGCGGCCGGGCGGGCGTCGGGCTCGGGGTGCACCTCGGCGAGGTCGTCGCGGACCACCTCGAGCGGCGTACGGGCGAGCGCGGCCAGCTCCTCGTCGAACCGGGTGAGCGGCGACCAGGGGCGCGGGGTGAGGAAGTCGGGGGTCCACAGGTCGTCGTTGGTGAGAGCCAGCAGCATCTCGGCGTCGAGGCCGGCGCGGGCCGCCGCGGTCCGGTGCAGCCAGGGCAGCTGCAGCGGGTAGCGACCAGGATCGCGCCAGGTGCGCAGCGAGAGGGCGAGCTCGTTCATCGGGGAGAGGGCGAACCGCACCTCGCCCAGGTCGGTCCCGGTCAGCTCGTACTCGACCAGAGAGACCATGAAGCAGGACGCTACATCGTTGGCGCCGCGCCCGCGGCGCGTGGGAGAACAGGCGACGTGCTCGACCGCCTCCGCCGCCTCTTTCTCCCCACGGATCCCGTCCAGCGCGCGCTGACCTCGGCCACCACGGCCCAGGCGCTCGCCTACGGGCTCTTCTACAGCGTCAGCGCCCTCTACTTCACCCGGGTGATCGGGCTGGAGGTCACCACCGTCGGCCTCGGCCTCACGATCGCGGGGCTCCTGGGCGTCCTGTGCTCCTTCCTGGGTGGGCAGGCGGCCGACCGGGTCGGCGCCGACCGGCTGCTCGTGTGGGCCGGGGTGGTGCACGGCGCCGGGCTGCTGGCCTATGTGCTGGCCGACGGGCCGGTCTCCTTCACCGCCATCGCCTGCATCGCCGTCGGCAGCCGCAGCCTGCAGGGGACGGCGCGGTCGACCGTGCAGGTGCGCTGGTTCACCGGGCCCGACCGGGTCGACGTCCGGGCCCGGCTGCGGGTGGTCACCAACCTCTTCATCGGGCTCGGCACCGTGCTGGCCGCGGGGGCGCTGCTCGTCGGCACGGGCACGGCGTACCGGGTGACGATGGTCGCCGTGGGGCTCTTCGCCCTGTTCGCCACGGTGCCGCTCGTCGGGCTGCGGAGCCGGGTCGAGGGGTTCGGCACGGCGATGGACCACCACCTCGTCCCCGACCGGGTCCGTGGGCCGTCGCCGCTGAGGGACCGCACCTACGTCTCGTCGGTGGCGCTCAACTCCGTCATCGCCATGCACTTCGGGTTGACGAGCGTGGGCGTGCCGCTGTGGATCGCCACCGCCACCGACGCTCCCGACGTGATGATCTCGGCGCTCCTGGTGCTCAACACCGTGCTGGTCGCGCTCTTCCAGGTGAGAGCCGCCCGGGGCACCCACGACATCGGCACCGCGGGCCGCGTCGTACGCCGTGGCTCGCTGCTGCTGGCCGTCGCCTGCCTGCTCTACGGCTCCGCCGGCAGCGTCGGCCTCGTGGGCGCCGTCCTGCTCCTGCTCGCCGCCGAGGTGGCCGGGTCGTTCGCCGAGGCCTGGTGCGAGGCCGGGGCCTGGGGACTCGCCTTCGAGCTGGCCGACCCGGCCAGCGCCGGCAGGTACCAGGGGCTCGCGGCGACCGGCTACTCCGTCGCGTCGATGGTGGCGCCCGCCCTCGTCACCGCCACGGCGGTCGACCACGGCCTGCCCGGCTGGGCGCTGCTGGCCGTGGTCTTCGCGGCCGCGGGCACCGGCGTCGCCGCCGTGGCCCGGGCCGCCGTCACTGCGCGGAGCGGACCCGGATCCCCGTCAGCGGCACCGTCACCGACCCCGACGGGTCGGTGAAGAAGTCGTTGCCCTTGTCGTCGACGACGATGAAGGCGGGGAAGTCCTCGACCTCGATCTTCCAGATCGCCTCCATCCCGAGCTCGGGGTACTCGATGACCTCCTGGCTCTTGATGCAGTCCTGTGCGAGCCGGGCGGCGGGGCCGCCGATCGAGCCGAGATAGAAGCCGCCATGGGTACCGCAGGCGTCGGTGACCTGCTTGGAGCGGTTGCCCTTGGCCAGCATCACCATCGAGCCGCCGGCGGCCTGGAACTGCTCGACGTAGGAGTCCATCCGCCCCGCGGTGGTCGGCCCGAAGGAGCCCGACGCCATCCCCTCGGGGGTCTTGGCGGGGCCGGCGTAGTAGACGGGGTGGTCGCGCAGGTAGGCCGGCATCTCCTCGCCGGCGTCGAGACGCTCCTTGATCTTGGCGTGCGCGATGTCGCGGGCCACCACCAGCGGTCCCGTCAGCGAGAGCCGGGTCTTCACCGGGTGCTTGGAGAGCTCGGCGAGGATCGCCGGCATCGGCTGGTTGAGGTCGATCTTGACGACCTCGCCGCCCGCAATCTCCTCGGCCATCCCGGCGTCGGGCATGTACTGCGCGGGGTCCATCTCGAGCTGCTCGAGGAAGACGCCGTCGGGGGTGATCTTGCCCAGGGCCTGCCGGTCGGCGGAGCAGGAGACCGCGATGGCCACCGGGCACGAGGCGCCGTGGCGGGGGAGCCGGACCACGCGCACGTCGTGGCAGAAGTACTTGCCGCCGAACTGGGCGCCGATCCCGAACTGCTGGGTCAGCTCGAAGACCTGCTCCTCCAGCTCGAGGTCGCGGAAGCCGTGGGCACTCATCGAGCCCTCGGTCGGCAGGTTGTCGAGGTAGTGCGCGGAGGCGTACTTGGCGGTCTTGAGCGCGAACTCCGCGCTGGTGCCGCCGATCACCACCGCGAGGTGGTAGGGCGGGCAGGCGGCCGTGCCGAGCGAGCGGATCTTCTCGTCGAGGAACTCCAGCATCCGCTTGGGGTTCAGGACGGCCTTCGTCTCCTGGTAGAGGAAGGACTTGTTGGCCGAGCCGCCGCCCTTGGCCATGAAGAGGAACTTGTACTCCGGGCGGCCGCTGGTCTGCGGGGTGGAGTAGATCTCGATCTGCGCCGGCAGGTTGGTGCCGGTGTTCTTCTCCTCGTACGTCGTCAGCGGCGCGAGCTGGGAGTAGCGGAGGTTGAGCTTCGTGTAGGCGTCGTAGACGCCGCGGCTGATCGCCTCGCCGTCGTCGGCGCCGGTCAGCACGCCCTCCGACTTCTTGCCCATCACGATCGCGGTGCCGGTGTCCTGGCACATCGGCAGCACGCCGCCGGCGGAGATGTTGACGTTCTTCAGCAGGTCGAGGGCGACGAACCGGTCGTTGCCGCTGGCCTCGGGGTCGTCGATGATCTTGCGCAGCTGGGCCAGGTGGGCGGGGCGCAGGTAGTGGCTGATGTCGTGCATCGCCTCGGCGGTGAGCCGCTGGATCGCCTCGGGCTCGACCTTGAGGAAGGTCTGCACCTCGCCGTCCTGGGTCGCCGCCTCGAAGGTGGAGACGCCCTCCGTGGTGATCAGCCGGTACGGCGTCTCGTCGCGGCCCGTGGGCAGCAGGTCGGAGTAGCGGAACTCGGGGTCCGTGGGTGCGGTGCTCACGGGGGGTCAGATTACCTCTGTCCGCCGGGTCGTCGGTCCAGCAGGTCGCGGACCGCGTCCTCGACGAAGGCCTCGGCCGGCTCCATCAGCGACCCGTCGACGGGGACCCCCTGCCACAGCCCCTGGCTGCGGTCCTGGGTGACCTGCACGTGGAGGGAGAGGACACCCGGCTCCGCCGGGTCGCCCAGGGCCACGGTCCAGCTCCGCGACGGCGACTCGGGGTCGGTCGACGAGGTCGTCACGGCCGTGTGGCCGGCCACCTCCTGCTCCGCCTCGCCGACCGTCGACTCGTCCAGCGACCGCCAGGAGGCGGTGGCGGTGAGGTGCAGCGCGTGCTCGGGCTCGCCGAAGTAGCAGGCGGGCTCCTGGGGAGCGTCCTCGCCGGCGACCTGCTGGGCCGCGGTGGCGCGGGACAGCACCCCGGTGCCGGCCACGACGTCGTCCCCGAAGTGCTCGCGCACCTGAGGGAGAAGGGCGGCGCAGAGGACCTCGGCGTCGGCCTGCGCGGCCAGCAGCAGGTCGGCCGGGTCCTCGGGCACCTCCGCGCCGGTCGCGGGTGCGCACTCCCGCTCCGTGGCGTCGCTGACGTGTGCGCAGGCCCCGACGGCCGCGACGTCGGAGTCGGCCCGGGCGGAGGTCGCCTCGGCCGGGTCCGGTCCGTCGGCGGGGTAGAGGAGAGGAGGGTCCGAGAAGTCGGGCGCGGCGGGCTCCCGGGCGTCCACGGCCTCGAGCATCCGGGTCGCGGCCCGGCGCGCTTCGGGGCAGGTCTGCGCCACGACGCGGAGCCGCAGCACGTCGTCGTGGGCCGACGGGCCGACCGTCAGCGGGGCCGCGGCGACCTGGAGGTCGCAGTCGCCCGCCGAGGTGGTGAGCGCGGCGGGCCGACCCGCGACCGCGACGGCGCGAGCGCCCCGGCCCGGCTCCACGAGGTACTGCCGGTGGCCGTGGTCGAGGGCCACCCCGAGCACCAGCGTGTCGACCGGGATCCCGCCGCTCGGACGGCGCACCGAGCATTCGCCGGGCGCCGCGGACGGCCCGAACAGGTAGTCGACGACGACCTCGTCCCCCGTGGGCTCCCCGTGACCCGCGCGCAGCCACTCGCAGGGCGGGACGAGGGCAGGGGAGGGGTCGGCCAGGGCCCGCTCAGGAGTCGCCATGAGCAGCTCGGCGACGCCACGCGCGACCCGGCGCGTGGCGGCGCACCCGTCGTCGTAGGTCCAGACGTGGATCGCCCGCCCCTGGTCGACGGGCAGGTACCAGCCGCAGGTCTCCAGCACCGGGCTCTCGGCGTACGCCACGGCGCCCCCCAGCGCCTGCCGGGAGCGGTGGAAGCGGGTCTGCTGGGAGAGTCCCGCACCGATCTCGACCCGGACGTTCGCGTGGGTCGTGGGGAGCCGGAGCGTGCAGACGGTGGGGGAGGTCGCCCGGGTGGTGGCGCCCTCGGGCGCTCCCGCCTGCGCGAGCACGCACGGGTCGAGGGCGGCGAGGCGCCTCGACACGACGTCCCGGTCGCGGTCGGGGCTGGTCACGGCCGCAGGCGTGACGGGAGACGGTGGGGCCGCCGACTCGCCGGGGTCGTCGCCGAGCAGGGAGCACCCGCCGAGCAGCAGGAGGAGGGCGGGGATCCAGGCAGGACGGCGTCGCGGCACGCCGTGCAGTGTGCCGGTGTCCCGGGACCCGACCACCGACCGTTCGTCCGCCGGACGCCTGGCGGTCGCCCCGGGTCCGCGTGGAGGGCACGGTCCCGGTGCAGTCTTCGCACGCTATGTTGCACCCTGGTTCGACCCGTCCCAGCCCCTGGAGGTCTGAGTGAAGATCCGCCGTTCCCTCGTCTCCGTCGCCGCGCTCGCCACCCTGGCGTCGCTGGCGGCGTGTGCCGCACCCGAGTCCGACGACGACGGCGGTGACGCCTCGGGCAGCGACGCCGCGCAGGCCACGTCCGTCGAGGACTTCGGCGACTTCGACGGCCTCGTCGAGGCCGCCCAGGAGGAGGGCGAGCTCAACGTCATCGCGCTGCCGCCCGACTGGGCCAACTACGGCGAGCTGATCTCGACCTTCGAGGAGAAGTACGACATCAAGGTCAACTCGGCGCAGCCCGACGCGGCCAGCCAGGACGAGATCAACGCCGCCAACCAGCTCAAGGGCAGCGACCGGGCCCCCGACGTCTTCGACCTCGGTCAGGCCGTCGCGCTCGCCAACGTCGACATGTACGCGCCGTACCAGGTCCAGACCTGGGACGACATCCCCGACGAGTTCAAGCACCCCGAGGGCGCCTGGGTCAACGACTACGGCGGCTACATGTCCATCGGCTACGACTCCTCCGCCGTGCCCGAGGTGACCGGCCTCGACGACCTGCTGAAGCCCGAGTTCAAGGGCAAGGTGGCGCTCAACGGCGACCCGACCCAGGCCGGCGCGGCGTTCTCCGGCGTGGTGATGGCCTCCATCGCCAACGGCGGCTCCGTCGACGACATCAAGCCCGGCGTCGACTGGTTCGCCGACCTGAAGAAGGCCGGCAACTTCATCCCGGTCGATCCGACCCCGGCGACCATCGAGTCCGGCCAGACGCCGGTCGTCATCGACTGGGACTACAACAACGCGGCGATCAAGAACGAGATCGACACGTGGGAGGTCGTCGTCCCCGACGAGGCCGCCATCGCGGGCTACTACTTCCAGGCGATCAACGCCGACGGCCCCAACCCCGCGGCCGCCCGCCTGTGGCAGGAGTTCCTCTACAGCGACGAGGGCCAGAACCTGTGGCTCAAGGGCGGCGCCCGCCCGATCCGCGCCGACGCGATGGCCGAGGCCGGCACCATCGACGAGGAGCTGTGGGCCAACCTGCCCGAGGTGAGCGGCGAGCCCGTCGTGCCCACCGACGAGGAGTCCGAGGCGATGGCCTCCTACCTGGCCGACAACTGGGCCAAGGCCGTCGGCTGACGGTGAGCACCTCCACCCCCGCCCCGACGGGTCGGCGCCTCGGCGTCGGCCCGTCGGTCGGGTTGCTGCCCTTCCTCGTCTTCGTCGCGCTCTTCCTGCTCGTCCCGACCGTCACCGTCGTGGTCGGCGCGTTCCAGGACGAGGGCGGCGGCTTCTCGCTGGAGAAGATCGAGGCTCTGGGCAGCGAGACCGCGCTCCGGGCGCTGTGGCAGAGCGTGGTCCTCTCGGCCAGCTCCGCCGCGATCGGCGCCGTCCTCGGCGCGCTGCTCACCTACCTTGTGGTGAGCGCCCCGCCCGCCAGCGTCACCCGCCGCGTGATCACCTCGGTCTGCAGCGTGCTGGCCCAGTTCGGCGGCGTCACGCTGGCCTTCGCCTGGATGGCGACCCTGGGCTTCGGCGGCCTGCTCACCGAGCTGCTGGCCGACGCCTTCGGGATGGACGCGACCGGCTCCGGCTGGCTCTACGACCTCCCGGGCCTGGTGCTCGTCTACACCTACTTCCAGATCCCCCTCATGGTGATCGTCTTCCTGCCGGCGATGGAGGGCCTGCGGCCGCAGTGGCGCGAGGCTGCGCTCAACCTCGGCGCGAGCACCCGGCGCTACTGGACCCAGGTCGCCTTCCCGCTGCTGCGCCCGGCGTTCCTGGGCTCGATGCTGCTGCTCTTCGCCAACGCCTTCGCGGCCTACGCGACCGCCGCCGCCCTGGTCAGCCAGGGCGCCCCGATCACGCCCCTGCTCATCCGCTCCGCGCTGACCAGCGAGGTCGTGCTCGGCCAGGCCAACTTCGCCTTCGCGCTGGCCCTGCAGATGATCCTGGTCGTCGTGGTCGTGATGGTGGGCTACGCGCTGCTGCTGCGGCGTACGTCGAGGTGGTTGCGGTGACGCTCCTCGCTCGCGGCGTGCGGGGCCTGCTGGTCCTGGCCTTCGCCGTCTTCTTCCTGCTGCCGCTGGTGGCGCTGCTCGACTTCAGCACCGAGGTGCGCGGCGGCGGGCGGACCGGCGAGGCCTGGCAGGGCCTCCTCGACGACCCGCTGATGTCCCAGGCGATCGTCACCAGCCTCACCCTCGCCGGCCTCACCGTCGTCGGGATGGTCGTGCTGCTCGTGCCCACGATGGTCTGGGTCCGGCTGCGGCTGCCCCGCGCGACGCGGCTCGTGGAGTTCCTCTGCCTGCTCCCGCTCACGATCCCCGCGCTGGTCATCGTGGTCGGCAGCGCCAACGTGTTCAGCTGGCTGCGCTACTTCTTCGGCGACACCTCCCTGGTGCTGACGTTCTCGTACGTCGTGCTGGTGCTGCCCTACGCCTACCGGGCGATCGACGCGTCGCTGTCGTCCCTCGACGTCCGCACCCTCTCGGAGGCGGCCCGCTCGCTGGGCGCCGGCTGGTGGACCGTGATCGTGCGCGTGGTGCTCCCCAACATCTGGCCCGGCGTGCTGGGCGCGGCGTTCATCTCGGTCGCGCTGGTGCTGGGGGAGTACACGTTCGCCTCCCTGCTCAACTACGAGACCCTGCCGGTCGCCATCGTGCTGCTCGGCAAGAGCGACGCCCAGACCTCGATGGCGGCGGCGCTGGCCTCGATCCTCTTCGCGGCGGTCCTGCTGCTGCTCCTCTCCTTCCTCGACCGCGGTCGACGCACCATGTCCGGAGGCAAGTGAATGAACGGCACCGTGATCGAGATGAAGGGCCTGCAGCGCCACTTCGGCGACGTGCGTGCCCTCGACGGGCTCGACCTGCGGATCGAGCCCGGCGAGATGGTCGTGCTGCTCGGCCCCTCGGGCTGCGGCAAGACCACCGCCCTGCGGATCCTGGCCGGCCTCGACCACCAGGACGCCGGCACCGTCACCGTCGGCGGCAAGGACGTCAGCAACGTGCCCGCCAACAAGCGGGACATGGGGATGGTCTTCCAGGCCTACAGCCTCTTCCCGCACCTCACCGTCGGCCAGAACGTCGCGTTCGGCCTCAAGATGCGCGGCCGCGGCCGCAAGGAGCGCAAGAATCGCGCCGCCGAGATGCTCGAGCTCGTGGGCCTCGGTCAGCACCGCGACCGCTACGCCCACCAGCTCTCGGGCGGCCAGCAGCAACGCGTCGCGCTCGCCCGGGCGCTGGCGGTCGAGCCGTCGGTGCTGCTGCTCGACGAGCCGCTCTCGGCGCTCGACGCCAAGGTCCGCGTCCAGCTGCGCGACGAGATCCGCAAGGTCCAGCTCGAGGTCGGCACCACCACGCTCTTCGTCACCCACGACCAGGAGGAGGCGCTCGCCGTCGCCGACCGGGTCGGCGTGATGAACGCCGGGCGGCTCGAGCAGCTCGCCCCACCGGCCGAGCTCTACTCCTCGCCCGCGACCGCCTTCGTCGGCGAGTTCGTCGGCCTCTCCAACCGGGTGCCCGCGACGGTCGAGTCGGGCGAGGCCGCGGTGCTGGGCCGGCGGGTGCCGGTCCTCGACGGGTCGACCGCGGGGGAGGGGCTCGCACTGGTGCGCCCCGAGTCGCTGGAGCTCGCGCCCGCGGCCGACGGCGACGGCACCGTCGTCTCCGTCGGCTTCCTCGGGCCCGTCTCGCGGGTCCACGTGGCGCTGCCCGACGGGCGCGAGCTGGTGGCCCAGCTGGCGAGCGCCGCGGCGACCGACCTGCGCCCCGGCGACAGGGTCGCGGTCGGTGTCTCCTCGGCACCGGTGCTGGTCGTCGGCGCCTGACCCCACGGGGCAATACTTCGAGGACCGCGGGCGTTGACGTGCACGTGGACGTCCTCGACTCGGTGGTCATCGGCGCGGGCCAGGCCGGCCTGGCGGCGTCGTTCCACCTGTCCCGGCTCGGGATCCGCCACCTCGTGCTCGACGCGGCCGACGCCCCGGGCGGGGCGTGGCAGCACCGGTGGGACTCCCTGACGATGCACGACGTGCACGGGGTCGCCGACCTGCCCGGCGACGCGGCACCGCCGCGCTCGGCTCGCCGCGCCAACGAGGTGGTGCCGGCGTGGTTCGCCGCCTACGAACGGCGCCACGACCTGCCCGTCGTCCGGCCCGTGCGGGTGGACCGGGTCGAGGACGACGACGGGCTGCTCGTCGTCCACGGCCACGACCGAGCGGGTCGGCGCAGCTGGCGCACCCGGACGCTGGTCAACGCCACCGGCACCTGGACCCGCCCCTTCGTCCCGTACTACCCGGGCGTCGCCTCCTTCGCCGGCGAGCAGCTCCACACGGCCCGCTACCCGGGGGCCGAGCACTTCCGCGGCACCCGCGTCCTGGTGGTCGGCGGCGGTGCCTCCGCCGTCCAGCTGCTCGGCGAGCTCGCCCCCGTCACCGACACGCTCTGGGTGACCCGGCGTGAGCCGGTGTGGCGCGACGACGACTTCGACGCCGAGGCCGGGCTGGCCGCGGTCACCGCCGTCGAGGAGCGGGTCCGCCGCGGGCTGCCGCCGACCAGCGTCGTGGGGGTGACCGGGCTGGCCCTGCGCCCCCAGGAGCGGCGGGCCGCCGAGCTCGGCGCCTACCGCCGTCGGCCGATGTTCACCTCGGTCGAGCCGGCCGGCGTCCGCTGGGCCGACGGGGCGCCGGGCGGCCCGGCGTTCGAGGAGGTGGGCGCGATCCTCTGGGCCACGGGTTTCCGGGCGGCCGTCGACCACCTCGCCCCGCTGGGGCTGCGCTCCCCGCACGGGGGGATCGCGCTCGAGCACGTCCCGGGCAACGTGCAGGGCGCCACCACGGCGGTGGCCGACCCACGGGTGCAGCTCGTCGGCTACGGGCCGTCGGCGAGCACGATCGGCGCCGGGCGGGCGGGGCGCACCGCCGCGACCGCCGTACGCCGTCGACTGGCCGCCGCGGCCGCGTGAGGCTTCAGCCGGCGGCGGGGTCGTCCTCGGGCGTGCCGTCCTCGGCGCCGCGGCGCCGGCGTCGCTCCTCCCGCTCGGCCTCCTCCTGCTCCCGCTTGCGTCGCTGCTCGGCCTCGTAGCGCCTCCGCTGCTCCTCCGCGCGCTCGCGCACCCGGGCCAGGAACTCCTCGTCGGAGGCCGCGTCGGTCGCGGCGGCGCGCCCGGGCCGGTCGTACTCCGGGAACTGCGGCGCCGCCCGCTCGCCGGGGGCGCGGCGACGGGCCACCGGCCGACCCGCGGCCAGCCAGGCCACCGCGCCCACCACCGGGAAGAAGAGGATGAGCAGCATCCAGCCGATCTTGGGCAGGTGGCGCACCTCGCCGTCGTCGGCGGTGATCGCCTCGACCAGGCAGTAGATCGACAGCACCAGCGGCGCGACGTAGAAGAGCAGGATGCGACCCATCGAGAGACCCCCCGGTTGACGTGTTGGCAGGAGCCTAGGGGCGACCGGCGACGCCCGCACGGGTCTGGACAGGTCCGGGACCCTTCGCTAACCTCGCCGGCGTCCACCACGGGAGCCTGCGGCAGCGGGCTGAGAGGGAGCTGGGGCCGCTCCGACCGTCGAACCTGATCCGGGTCATGCCGGCGAAGGAAGCGTCAGGAGCCCTGCGTGCTGCCCCACCTGTTCTGCCTCGTCTCCCCCCACGACGACCTCGGCCTGCTGCCCGACCTCGCGGCCGTCGGCGTCGACGGGTTCCAGGTCCGCGACAAGACCGGCACCGACCGGCACGCGCTGGCCCTCACCCAGCTGGTGGTCGGGGCGGTCCGCCCCGCGGGCGCCGTCGTGGTGGTCGACGACCGGCTCGACGTCGCGCTGGCCGCGGGGGCCGACGGGGTCCACCTGGGCGCCGACGACCTGCCGGTCGCGGCCGCCCGCCGGGTGGCGCCCCACCTGCTGGTCGGGGCCACCTGCCGCAGCCGTGACGACGCGGAGCGCGCCGCGGACGCGGGGGCGTCGTACGCCGGCTTCGGGCCGGTCTGGGCGACGACCAGCAAGGCCGGGCTCCCCGACCCCCTGGGGCCCGACGCGCTCACCCGTGCGGCGGGCGTGCTGCCGCTGGTGGCGATCGGCGGGGTGGACGCGGCCGCCGCGCGGGTGGCCCGGACGGCGGGCGCGCACGGCGTGGCGGTGATCGCGGGGATCTGGAGTGCCCGGGACCCGGTGGCGGCGGCGGAGGAGCTGGTGGCGGCCGTCCGGTGACGCGGGTGGGGAGCCTGCGGGTGCGGGTGCTCGGCGCGGGGGTCGTCGGCCTCGCCTGCGCCGAGGAGCTCGCGCGCCGCGGCCACCGGGTGACCGTCTGGGACCCGGTCCCCGGGCGCGGGGCGTCGTGGGCGGCCGCCGGCATGCTCGGCCCGGCGGGGGAGGCGTGGCACGGCGAGGCCGACCTGCTCGCCGCCGGGCGGGAGTCGACCCGGCTGTGGCCCGTCCTCGCCGCGCGCCTGGGGGTCCGGCTGCAGACGGCCGGGACCCTCATGGTCGGATACGACGCGGGCGACCTCCTCGAGCTCGAGCGCCGTGCCGCGCTGCTCGCGGCGCTGGGCGAGGCGGCCGAGCCGCTGGACCGCCGGGCGCTGGCCCGGGCCGAGCCGTGCCTGGCGCGGGCGGCCGGGGGACTGCGCCTGCCCGACGACCTCGCCGTCGACCCGCGGGCCGTCGTGGCGGCGCTCCGGGAGCGGCTGGCCGACGTGCTGCGACCCTCCGCGTGGGACCTCGACCGGGAGCCCGTCCCGGGGCGGGGCCACGACGCGGTCGTGGTGGCCACCGGGGCGCGGCTGCCGGAGCCCTTCGCCCACCTGGTCCGCGGCGTCCGGGGCGAGGTGCTCCGGGTGCGGGCCGACGACCCGCCGCGCCACGTCGTGCGCGGCACGGTCCGCGGCCGCTCCGTCTACCTGGTGCCGCGCCCCGGAGGCGAGGTCGTGGTCGGCGCAACCACGGAGGAGCACGACGGCCCGCCCGTGGTCACCGCCGGCGGGGTCCACGGGCTGCTGGACGCGGCCCGCGTCCTGCTCCCGGGCCTGGACCGGGCCACTTGGCTCGAGGCCGCCGCCCGGGACCGGCCCGGCACCCGGGACAACCGGCCGCTGGTCGGTCCCACCCACCTGCCCGGCGTGGTGCTCGCCGCCGGGCACCACCGCCACGGGGTGCTGCTCGCCCCGCTGACCGCCCGCCTGGTCGCCGACCACCTGGAGTCGGGGACCGTCCACCACCCCTGGGACCCGAGGAGGAACCCGTGAGGATCACGTTCGACGGACGAGAGGTCGAGGTGCCCGACGGCGACCTGGCCGCGCTGCTGCGCCACCGGGACGCCCCGACGACCGGGTGCGCCGTCGCCGTCAACGGTCGGGTCGTGCCGCGCGCCGCCCACGCCGGGCACCCGCTGCGGCCCGGGGACGTCGTCGACGTCGTGCAGGCGGTGCCGGGCGGATGAGGGACCCCCTGGTCGTCGCGGGCGAGACGGTCGCCTCGCGGTTCTGGCTCGGCACCGGCGGCCTGCCGCGGCTCTCCCTGCTGCCCGACGTGCTGGCGGCCGCGGAGCCGGGCCTGGTGACGGTGAGCATGCGGCGCACCTCCGGCAGCGGCGGGGGCGGCCTGCTCGACACGCTGCGGGAGCACGGTGTGCGGGTGCTGCCCAACACCGCCGGCTGCACGAGCGCCCGGGAGGCCGTGCTCACCGCCGAGCTGGCCCGCGAGGCCCTCGGCACCGACTGGGTCAAGCTCGAGGTGGTCGGCGACGAGGAGTCGCTGCTCCCCGACGCGGTCGAGCTGGTCGACGCCGCCGAGACGCTGGTGGCCCGCGGCTTCACCGTGCTGCCCTACGCCCCCTGCGACCCCGTGCTGGCGCGGCGGCTGGCCGACGCCGGGTGCGCCGCGGTGATGCCGCTCGGCTCGCCCATCGGCTCCGGGCGCGGGGTCCTCGACCCGTGGTCGCTGGAGGCGGTGGTGGCGGCGGTCGCCGTGCCGGTGGTGCTGGACGCCGGGGTGGGCACCGCCTCCGACGCGGCGCTCGCCGCGGAGCTGGGGTGCGCGGCGGTGCTGGCCGCCACGGCGGTGACCCGCGCGGAGGACCCGGTCGCGATGGCCCGGGCGCTCCGGCTGGCCGTCGAGGCCGGCCGCGCGGCGCGGGGGGCCGGGCGGATCCCGCGGCTCGACGTGGCCCGGGCCTCGAGCCCGGTGGCGGGGCGGGTCGGATGAGCCCGCTGCCGCGCCTCCTCCTGCTCACCGACCGCCGGCAGCTGCCGGCCGGCCGGGGCCTCGCCGCGACCGTGGCCGCCTGCCACGCCGCGGGGCTGCGGGCCGTGGTGGTGCGCGAGCACGACCTGTCGGCGCCGGTGCGCCGGGCCCTGGTCGCGCGGCTCTCCCGGCTGCCGGGCCTGACCGTCCTCACCTCCCGACTGCCCGACCCGTCGGCCCGGGGGATGCACCTCGCGGCCGACCAGCCCGTCCCGTCCGGGGCGACGTGGTGGGGACGCTCCTGCCACGATGTCGCCGCGGTCGGCCGGGCCGCGGCCGAGGGGGCGCGGTGGGCGACCCTGTCGCCGTACGCCGCGTCGGCCAGCAAGCCGGGGTACGGCCCGGCCCTGCCCGCCTCCGCCTTCGCCGGCCACCCGCTCCCGGTCCTGGCGCTCGGCGGCGTGGAGCCGGGCACGGCGGCAGCCGCCGTCGACGCCGGCGCGCACGGCGTCGCCGTGATGGGCGGCGTGATGCGCGAGACCGACCCGGCCGAGGCGGTCGCCCGCCTGCTGGCGGAGGTCGGGTCGTGAGTGGCACCCCGCCGGTGGTGCTCACCGTGGCCGGCACCGACTCGGGCGGGGCGGCGGGGATCGCCGCCGACCTCGCGACCGTCGGGCACCTCGGGGCCCACGGGGCCTGCGTGGTGACCGCCGTGACCGCCCAGGACACCCTCGGCGTGCACGCCGTCCACGCGGTGCCGACCGACGTGGTCGCCGCCCAGCTCGACGCCGTCCTCGACGACCTGCCGGTGGCCGCGGTGAAGACCGGGATGCTCGGCAGCGCCGAGGTGGTCCGGCTGGTCGCCGAGCGGGTGGGCCGCGCCGGCCTCCCCCTGGTCGTCGACCCCGTGCTGGTGGCCACCAGCGGCGCCGTCCTCGGCGACGCCGAGGTGGTCGCCGCCTACCGCGAGCACCTGCTCGGGTGGGCGACCGTCGCCACGCCGAACGTCGACGAGGCCGCCGCGCTGGCGGGCCGCGACGGCACCCCCCGCGACCTCGCCGGCCTGCTCGTCGCGCGCGGGTTCCGGGTCCTGGTGACCGGCGGGGAGAGCGGCTGCGACCTGCTCGCGCTGCCGGGCCGCGACGTCGTCGAGGTCGCCCACGCGCCGGTCGCCACCGACAACGACCACGGCACCGGCTGCACCCACTCCAGCGCGCTCGCCGCCCACCTGGCCCACGGGCTCCCGCTCGCCGAGGCGGCGGCCGCGGCGGCGGCGTACACCGCCGGACGACTGGCCGCGGGCCGCGGCTGGCGGCTGGGCCGCGGCCGCGGCCCCGTCGCCCACACCACCCCCGTCCCGACAGATGAAGGAGCACCCGCATGACCAGCCACCCCGTCCAGCCCGGCCACCCCGTTCACCCGAGCCACGCCCGCGTCACCGAGGGGGACCTCGGCGTCCCCGTCACCCGCATCGCGCTGAGCAACGGCGAGACCTTCGACCGCTACTGCACGACCGGCCCGGGCAGCGACCCCGAGGTGGGGCTGGCGCCGTGGCGAGCAGGGTGGATCGCCGCCCGCGGCGACACGCAGGAGTACGACGGCCGCCCCGTGCAGCTGCTCGACAACGGGCGGGGCTCGGTGCGCCGCGGCGCCGCGCGGGGCGAGTGGCGGGGCGAGCGACGCCGGCCGCGACGCGGGGAGAGGGTGACCCAGATGGCGTGGGCGCGCCGGGGCGTGGTGACCCGCGAGATGGAGTACGCGGCGGCCCGCGAGGGCTGCGACCCCGAGCTGGTCCGCGCCGAGGTGGCGGCCGGGCGCGCGATCATCCCCGCCAACGTCAACCACCCCGAGCTCGAGCCGATGGTGATCGGGCGCCGGTTCCTCGTGAAGGTCAACGCCAACATCGGCAACAGCGCGGTCACCTCCTCGGTCGCCGAGGAGGTCGAGAAGCTGACCTGGGCGGTGACCTGGGGCGCCGACACGGTGATGGACCTCTCCACCGGCGACGACATCCACACCACCCGCGAGTGGATCGTGCGGAACTCGCCGGTGCCGATCGGCACCGTCCCGGTCTACCAGGCGCTGGAGAAGGTCGACGGCCGCGCCGACCGCCTCGACTGGGAGGTCTTCCGCGACACCGTCGTGGAGCAGTGCGAGCAGGGCGTCGACTACATGACGATCCACGCCGGGGTGCTGCTCGAGCACGTCCCGCTGACCGCCGACCGGGTCACCGGGATCGTCTCCCGGGGCGGCTCGATCATGGCCGGCTGGTGCCTGGCCCGCCAGGAGGAGAACTTCCTGCACACCCACTTCGACGAGCTCTGCGAGGTCCTGGCCCGCTACGACGTCTCGATCTCGCTCGGCGACGGCCTGCGGCCCGGCTCGGTCGCCGACGCCAACGACGCCGCCCAGCTCGCCGAGCTGCGCACGCTGGCCGGGCTGACCGAGCGCGCGTGGGCCCACGACGTCCAGGTGATGGTCGAGGGCCCGGGCCACGTGCCGCTGCACCTGGTCGAGGAGAACGTCCGCCTGCAGCAGGAGTGGTGCCACGGCGCGCCGTTCTACACGCTCGGCCCGCTCGCCACCGACGTGGCGCCCGGCTACGACCACATCACCTCGGCGATCGGCGCCGCCGCGATCGCGATGCACGGCACGGCAATGCTCTGCTACGTCACCCCCAAGGAGCACCTCGGGCTGCCGGACCGCGACGACGTGAAGACCGGGGTGATCACCTACAAGCTGGCCGCCCACGCCGCAGACCTGGCCAAGGGCCACCCCGGCGCCCGGGAGTGGGACGACGCGCTGTCGCGGGCCCGCTTCGAGTTCCGGTGGCACGACCAGTTCGCCCTGGCCCTGGACCCGCGCACCGCCGAGGCCTACCACGACGAGACGCTCCCGGCGGAGAGCGCGAAGAGCGCGCAGTTCTGCTCGATGTGCGGGCCGCGGTTCTGCTCGATGCGGATCAGCCACGACGTGCGGGCCCTGTCCCTGGGCAGGACGGTCCGCACCGACCGTTGAGCGCCTACGCTGCCGGGATGCCGCCCCACTCCGTCCGGCTCGTGGCCACCGACCTCGACGGGACCCTGCTCCGCGACGACCTGAGCCTCAGCCCGCGCACCCGGGCGTCCCTCGACGCCGTCCGCGCGGCCGGCATCCAGGTGGTGCCGGTGACCGCGCGGCAGCCCGTCGGGGTCCGGCGGATCGCCGAGCAGGCAGGCTTCGACGGGTGGGCGGTCTGCAGCAACGGGAGCCTCGGCCTCCACCTCGGCACGGGCGAGCGGCTCTTCGAGAGCCACCTCGGCGTCGAGGCGCAGCGGGCGCTGGTCGAGGCGCTGGTCGAACGGGTGCCGGGCGTGCTGTGCGTCAGCGTGCGGGACGGGGGAGAGGGCTTCGTCGCGCAGGAGGGGTACGCCGCGATCGCGAGCTTCGAGGACCACAAGCGCGAGGTCGCCACGATGGGCGGGCACCCGCTCGCCGAGGTGCTGGCCGCCCCGAGCCTCAAGCTGGTGGTCCGCCACCCCGGCCTGGCCGTGCAGGAGCTCGCCGACCGGCTCGCCGGGCTCGTGGCCGAGCGGGGGCTGGCGGGCTTCGCCGTCACGCGGTCGGGGGCTCCGTTCCTCGAGGTGATGGCCGAGGGCGTCTCCAAGGCGTGGGGGCTCGCCCGCCTCTGCGACGCGCTCGGCGTGGCCCGCGAGGAGGTGCTGGCCTTCGGGGACGCCCCCAACGACGTCGAGATGCTCGCGTGGGCGGGTCGGGGGGTGGCGGTGGCCAACGCGGAGCCCGTGGTGCGGGCCGCGGCCGACGAGGTCACGGCGAGCAACGAGGAGGACGGGGTGGCGCAGGTGCTGGAGAACCTCGTCGGCGTCGCTGCGGCCGGTCGATAGGCTGACGCCCATGGACCAGCCCGACCCCTCACGCCTGCGCGTCTCCGACCAGGACCGGCACCGGGTCGCCGAGGCGCTGCAGGACGCCGCGGCCGAGGGTCGCCTCGACCTGGACGAGCTGGAGGAGCGGCTGGAGGCGGCGTACGCGGCCAAGGTCTACGCCGACCTCCTGCCGCTCACCGCCGACCTGCCCGGCTCCCACGCCCCGGTGCAGCCGCTGGGGCAGACGCTGCCCGTCCCGCGCCCCGCGCCGGGCCTGCCGGCCACCGTCAGCCACCACAGCTCGGTGGCGATCATGTCGGGCGTCGACCGCAAGGGCGTCTGGCAGATCGGCTCCACCCACACGGCGTTCTCGATGATGGGCGCGGTGGTGCTCGACCTCCGCGAGGCCAGGTTCGCCGCGACCGAGACGATCATCAACGCCAACACCCTCATGGGGTCGGTCGACGTCTACGTCAACGCCGGCACCCACGTCGTCGTGGAGGGCTTCGGGATCATGGGCGCCTTCGACCAGGCCCGCGACAAGGTGCCGGCCGACCTGCGGCCCGACTCGCCCGTCGTGCGGGTCAAGGGCGTGGCGATCATGGGCGCGGTCACCGTGACCCGCAAGCGGATGCCGGGGGAGCGCGGACCGGTGCGCAAGATGCTGGGTCACTGAGCCTGTCGCTGACACGGGTCGCCGAGCCGGGTCGCTGACACGGAAGAGGGCCTCACGACCCGCCTACCCGGCGGCAGCTCGTGAGGCCCTCCGTGTCCGCGGGCTGTGCGTGACCTCCCGCGGCGTCCTTGCCGTACCCCTGGGGGGCACCCGTCATGTGTCAGGCGACCGGGACCTTCGTCCTTCTTCCTCCTCCGTCCTCACTCCTGCGCGGCCGGGTCGGCCGAGTGGATCTCGTCGCCCTCGTCGGCCATCCGCTCCGCCTGGGCGGCGGCCTCGGGGTTCTCCCGCTCCGGGATCCGGCCGGCCCGCGACTCGTCGACGGTGAGGTTCTCGCCCGTCGAGGGGTCGAAGAGGTGCATCTTGGAGGTGTCGACCCAGATCTCGGCGTCGTCGCCCTCGGAGATCCGGCTGGCGCCGTCGAGGGAGATCACCAGCTGGGTGCGGAGCGACTCGCCGTCGAGGTCCTTCTCGAGCTGGGCCAGCTGCTTCTGCACCTCGGGCGGGGCCTCGAAGGGGATGTAGGCGTAGGCCTCGTTGCCCAGCCACTCCACGACGTCGACCTTGGCCCGGAAGGTGGAGCCCTGCTTCGACGGGTCGACCACCGAGGCGTCCTCGAAGTGCTCGGGCCGGATGCCGGCGATCAGCAGGCCCTTGCCGCGGGCCCGGGCCGCCTTCTCCTCGGGGATCTGCACCTCTCCGAAGGGCAGCTTGACGGTGGTGCCGTCGACCTCGGCGGGGAGGAAGTTCATCGGCGGGGAACCGATGAAGCCGGCCACGAAGAGGTTGCCCGGGTTCTCGTACAGCTCGCGCGGCGAGGCGAGCTGCTGCAGGATTCCGCGCTTCATCACCGCCACCCGGTCGCCCAGCGTCATCGCCTCGGTCTGGTCGTGGGTGACGTAGACCGTGGTGATGCCCAGCCGCTTCTGCAGCCGGGAGATCTCGGTGCGCATCTGCCCGCGGAGCTTGGCGTCGAGGTTGGAGAGCGGCTCGTCGAAGAGGAACGCGTCGGCGTCACGGACGATCGCGCGCCCCATGGCGACCCGCTGCCGCTGGCCGCCCGACAGGTTGCCGGGCTTGCGCTCGAGGTGCTCGTCGAGCTCGAGGGTCTTCGACGCCTCCCGCACCTTCTGGTCGACCTCCTCGTCCTTCGCGCCGGCGAGCCGGAGCGGGAACGCGATGTTCTCGTAGACCGTGAGGTGGGGGTAGAGCGCGTAGTTCTGGAAGACCATGGCCAGGTTGCGCTCCCGGGGCGCGAGGTCGTTGACCCGCTTGTCCCCGATCAGCATGTCGCCGTCGGTGATGTCCTCCAGGCCCACGATCATCCGCAGCAGGGTCGACTTGCCGCAGCCCGAGGGCCCCACGAGGATCATGAACTCCCCGTCCTGCACGTCGATGCTGACGTCGTTGACGGCCGGGAAGCCGTCGCCGTAGCGCTTGACGATGTTCTTCATGGTGATGGCGGCCATGTGATCAACCCTTCACTGCGCCGGAGGTGAGCCCGGCGACGATCTTGCGCTGGAACAGCAGGACGATGACGATGATCGGGATCGTGGAGACCACGGCTCCCGCGGCCAGCAGCGACGCCGGCCGGTTGAACGGGTCGTTGCCGACGAAGAACGACAGGGCCGCCGGGATCGGCCTCGCCGCCTCGGTGGAGGTCAGCGAGATGCCGAAGACGAAGTCGTTCCAGGCGAAGAAGAACGTGAGAATCGCCGCGGTGAAGACGCCGGGCGCGGCCAGCGGGACGATCACCTTGCGGAAGGCCTGCCACGAGGTGGCGCCGTCGACCTGCGCGGCCTGCTCCATCTCCCAGGGGATCTCCCGGAAGAACGCCGAGAGCGTCCAGATCGCCAGCGGCAGCGTGAACGACATGTAGGGGATGATCAGGCCGAGCCAGGTGTCGTAGATGCCGAAGGTGCGCCACATGTCGAAGAGCGGGCCCACCAGTGCCACCACGGGGAACATCGCGATGATCAGCGCGGTGGTGAGGACGAACTTCTTGCCCTTGAACTCGAGCCGGGCGATGGCGTAGGCGGCCAGGGTCGCGATGATGACCGAGAGCAGCGTCGCGATGAGCGAGATGCCGATCGAGTTGAAGATCGCCCGGCGGAACTGGTCGTCGGCGATGACGTCGGAGTAGTTCTGCCACCCCGCGCCGCCGCCGTCGCGCGGCAGGAAGCCCGGGCTGCCCGTCGTGATGGCCTCCTGGGACTTGAACGAGAGCGAGATGATCCACGCCACCGGCAGCAGGCACCAGACGAGGATGAGGACGGCGCCGATCACGACGCCGATGCGGTTCTTGGTGCTCATGTCATCCCTCCTGCCGCGCCGCGGCGAGGTCGACGCGGAAGATCTTGACGATGAGGCCGGCGATCACCAGCACCGAGAGGAAGAGCAGCACCGAGAGCGCCGACCCGATCCCCAGCTGGAACTGCTCGATCACCTGCCGGTAGGTGAGGAAGGAGACCGACTCCGTCCCCTGCGCCCCGGCGGTCATCACGAAGATGTTGTCGAAGATGCGGTAGGCGTCCAGGGCCCGGAAGAGCACCGCGACCATGATCGCGGAGCGCATGTTGGGGAGGACCACCTTCCACAGCCGCTGCCACCACGTGGCGCCGTCGACCTTGGCCGCCTCCAGCATGTCCTCGGAGACCTGGGCCAGGCCGGCCAGCAGGAGGAGCGACATGAACGGCGTGGTCTTCCAGATCTCCGAGACCATGATCGCCGCGATCGCCGAGCCGTACTCGCCGAACCAGTTGAAGCTGTTGTCGAGGAACGGCAGCCACTCGTTGACGAAGCCGTTGCTGTTGCTGAAGGCGAACTGCCAGGCGAACCCGGAGACCACGGTGATGATGCCGTAGGGGATGAGGATCGAGGTCCGGATGACGCCGCGGGCGAAGATCACCCGGTGCATCACCATGGCGAAGATGAAGCCGATCACCAGCTCGACCGCCACGGTGACGACCATGATGAAGACGGTGTTGAGGGTGGTCTCCCAGAAGAGCGGGTCGGTCAGCGCGGTGATGTAGTTCTGCGCGCCGACGAACTCGCGGTCGTCGGGGGCCGTGAGGCTGTAGTTGAAGACGCTGAGGTAGATCGCCCGCAGCATCGGGAACGCCGTGACCAGCAGCATCAGGGCGATGGCCGGCAGGACCAGCTTCTGCCCCAGCCGCTCCTCGGCCTTGCTGCGGTCGCTCATCTGGGCTGTCTTGCGGCGGTCCTTCTTGGAGTCGGGTGCCACGACGGTGCTGGTCACAGGAGCCTCTTTCCATCGAGGACGTCGTTGAGGAACGACTCGGACCTGCCGGGCGTGTCCTCCGAGACGCTGTCGGGGGAGTGCCAGACCGACTGCACCGCGCTGGAGATCTGGCTGTAGAAGGCGCTCTTGGGCCGGGGCCCGCCTCCGTCGATGCTGTTCCGGAAGAGCTCGAGCAGGTCGGCCGGGTAGGCCTCCTTCAGCTCGTCCGAGTCGTAGACCGAGCCGCGCGAGGGCATCAGGCCCTCGTTGACGGCCAGCTGGCTCTGGGCCTCGGGGCTGGTCACGCAGACCGCGGCCTGCTGGGCCCACTCGAGGTTCTCGGAGTAGGCGCCGACCCCGATGTCGATGCCGCCGATCGGGGGCCGGGACTCCTCGCCCTCCACCGTCGCCGGGTAGCGCGCCCAGCCGAGGTCGTCGAACTGGTCGACCTGGCCCTCGTAGTTCTTGTAGACGAAGGTCCAGTTGACCATGAACTCGCCGGGGCCCTCCTCGGGGAACATCTGGCCGAGGCTGGTGCCCTCGTTGGAGACGGTCAGGTCGGCCTGGGCCGCGGGGGAGTCGGCGAGCTTGGCGATGATGCGCGCCGCCTCGGCACCGGCCTCGGTGTCGATGGTGACCTTCGCGTCGCGGCCGGCCTCCGTGTCCTCGAGCATCTGGCCGCCCGCGCCCATGATCATCGCGTTGATCCACACGACGTACGCCTCGTAGCGGTTGGCCTGCACGCCGACAGTGCCGCCGTTCTCGGCGGCCGCCTCGATCACCTGGTCCCACGTCCACGGCTGCTCGGGGTCGAGGCCGGCGGCCTCGGCGAGCGACTTGCGGTACCAGAGCACCTGGGTGTTGGCCCACTGCGGGGCCGCGACCACCTCGTCCTCCCACATCACCGTGTCGGCCGCGCCCTCGAGCACGTCGTCGTCGACCACCTCGTCGGCGAGGTCGCCCTCGAAGGGGGCGAGCCACCCGGCGTTGGCGAACTCCGGGACGAAGACCGGGTCGAGGCTCATCAGGTCGGTCGAGGAGTCCTCCGCGGCGAGCCGCCGAGCCAGCTGGGTGCGCTGGTCGGTCGCGCTGGCCGGGAGCAGCTGGATCTCGATGTCGTAGTCGTCGGTGCTGCAGTCGTCGGCCAGCTTGTTGAGCGTCTCCTGGCCGTCGGGGTTGATGTACCAGTTGAGCGTCGCCTTGCCGGAGTCGTCTCCGGAGCACGCCGCGAGCATGCTCGAGCACAGCGCCAGGGCCGCCACTGCGACTCCCGTCCGTCGACGCCTCGAGCCGCTCCTCATGGGCGATCCCATGGCTCCCTCCCTCTGTGGTCTAGATCACATGTAGTGCACCGGTGAATCATTGGCAACCCCCACACGTGTGACGCGGGTGTACCCGTGGGGCCCGGATGTGATGCAAGACTCGTCCCGTGAACCCGACGGCGAGGGGGGTCCCCGCGCGACCGCGGGCGGCGGACCTCGAGGCCCTGACCCCCGCGGACCGCAACCGCGTCGTGGACCTGGTGCGGGTCGGCGCGCTCCTGGTGGTGGTCCTCGGGCACTGGGTGATGCAGGGGCTGTGGGTGACCGACGCGGGCGTGCTGCGGCGTACCGGGATGCTCAGCACCGAGGTGTGGGCGCACCCGTTCACCTGGCTGCTCCAGGTGGTGCCGCTCTTCTTCCTGGTCGGGGGCTACGTCAACGCGCTCTCCTGGCGTCGCGGCCGCGAGCGGGGGCTGCCGTACGGCGAGTGGCTGGCCGCGCGGACCGCGCGGCTGGTGCGACCGCTGCTCCCGCTGCTGGCGTTCTGGGTGGTCGCGGCCCCGGGGGCCGGGCACCTCGGGCTGGGCTGGGACTGGCTGCGGGTGGCGGGCAAGGCCTCGTGGGTGCCGACGTGGTTCCTGGCCGTCTACCTGGTCGTCGTCGCCCTCACCCCCCTCACGCTGGCCTGGTGGGAGCGGTCCGGCCTGCGCACGGTGCTGGCCGGGGTGCTGCTGGCGGGCGCCGTCGACCTGGTCGGCCTCGTCGTCGGCGGGACCGCGGGGTTCGCGGTCGGCACCCTCAACGTGCTGGTGGTCTGGACCACCCTGCACCAGCTGGGCTACGCGTGGCGCGACGGCGCGGTGGGCGGGCAGCGGCACCGCGGGCGAGCGGCGCTGCTGGTGGCGGGGGCGCTGCTGGCGGCGGTGCTGCTGGTGCGCCTCGGGCCGTACGGCGTCTCGATGGTCGGAGTGACTGGCCACGGCGTCGACAACTCGATCCCGCCGAAGGTGACGCTGCTGCTGGTCGGTCTGGCCCAGGTGGGCGCCGTCCTGCTCCTCGAGCCGCGCCTGGCGCGAGTGGCCGCGCGACCGCGGGTGTGGCGGGTGACGGCGCTGGTGGGCTCGCGGATGATGACCGTCTACTTGTGGCACCTCACAGCGTTCGGCCTGCTCGCCGCCGCCTCGTTGGGCCTCGACGGCGCGGGGATGTCGGCCGAGCCCGGCAGCGCCGCGTGGTGGTGGTCGCGGCCCGCCTGGTTCCTGCTGCTCGCCCTCACCGCGGCGCTGCTGGTGGTGCTGCTGGGGCGGTTCGAGCCGGTCCGGACCCGGGTGGCCGCCGGCGCCCCTGGAACCGCCGGGGTCCGCGGCGCGGTCGCGCCGCTCCTGGAGGTGCTGGTGGTCTGCGTGGTGGTGGCCGCCCTGGCCCGCGGCGGCGTGGTCGACGCCGAGGGGCGTGCCGTGTGGGAGTGGCAGGCGTTCGGCCTCGCTGCCCTGCTGCTGCTCGGCGCCGGGCCCGTCACCGGGAGCCGGCGGCTGCGGCCCGGTCGGCGGTCCGACGGATGACGTCGACGAGGCTCGGGTGCAGCGCCTCGGGCATGTCGTGCCCCATCCCGTCGACCAGCACCAGCTCGGCCCCGGGGACCGCCGCCGCGGTGGCCCGGCCCCCCGAGACGTGCACCATCCGGTCGGCCGTGCCGTGGACGACGCTGGTGGGGATCCGCAGGCCGCGCAGTCGCCGCGTCCGGTCGGGCTGGGTGAGCACCGCGAGCATGTGCCGCAGCACGCCGCGGGCGTCGAAGCCGCGGTCGTAGGTGACCCGGGCCCGCTCGGCCAGGACCTCGTGCTCGACCGGGTAGTCGGGGGAGCCGATCATCTTCCACAGCGCCGCGCTGGTCTGCACGTAGGCCTCGCGGCCCGGGTGCCGGGGCGCGACCAGCGCGGGCAGGAGCTTGGGGTTCTGCCAGCCGACGGTCCGGCGCCCGGTGGTCGACATGATGCTGGTGAGGGAGAGCACCCGCCGCGGCTGCGCCACCGCCATCGTCTGGGCGATCATGCCGCCCATCGAGACGCCGGCCACGTGTGCGGCCTCCAGCCCGAGGTGGTCCATCAGCCCGAACGCGTCGTCGGCCATGTCGGCCAGGGAGTACGGCGCCCGCACCCGCCGCCCCATGAACGCGCGCACGAGCATGGCCCGGGTGACCCGGGCCGCCAGGTGGGTGGAGCGGCCGGTGTCCCGGTTGTCGTAGCGGACGACGTGGAAGCCGGCCCGGGCGAGCTGCTCGCACAGGGCCGTGTCCCACCACGTCATCGGCCCGCCGAGGCCCATCACGAGGAGCAGCGGGTCGCCGCCCGGGTCGCCGAAGGTCTGGTAGCACAGCTCCACGCCGGGACTCACCGGCGCGAGGAGCTCGTCGGAGGTCGCGACTGGCGCGGGCCTCTCCGGGGTACGCGGGGGCATGGGTGCAAGTGAACACGACGCCGCCGCGCAACCGGACGAGGTTGGGCAAATGGCGTCCTCCTGGGGTTCCTGATGGCTACCGTGCACAGTGTGAGCCCGAACACACTCGCCTCCTTCCTCCGCCCGGAGGGCTTCGAGGCGCTGCACCCCGCGGCGGTCCTGCGCGAGGCCAGCGTCGTGGCCGAGCTCGGCCGCTACGCGGCGAGGCGCGGCCGGCAGGGGCTGGGGCCGAGGTGTTTCGCGGGCGCCACCCCGCGCCGGGACCACGACCCGGTCGTGCTCGTCCCCGGCTTCCTCGCCGGTGACGCGACGATGGCCCCGCTGGCCCGCGAGCTGCGTCGCGACGGCATGCAGACCTTTCGCTCCCACATCCACGCCAACGTGGGCTGCACCCGCAGCGCCGCCGACCAGCTGGAGGCGCGCCTGGAGTCGGTGGTGGCGCGCCGGGGCCGTCGCGCCCGCGTCGTCGGGCACAGCCTCGGCGGGATGCTCGCGCGCAGCGTGGCCGCTCGCCGTCCCGACCTGGTCTCCGGGATCATCACGCTCGGCAGCCCGGTGCTGGCCCCGGGCGCCCACCACCCCAGCCTCACCGCCAGCGTCGAGGTGCTCGTCCGGCTCAGCCGCGCCGGGCTGCGCGGCCTGATGGCCGAGGACTGCGTCGCCGGGGCGTGCGCGCGGTCGGCCTTCGACCTGTGCCAGGCGCCGCTGGACCCGTCGGTGGCCTACACCGCCGTGTGGTCGCGGCGCGACGGGGTGGTCGACCACCGCGCCTGCCTCGACCCCCGGGCCCACCACGTGGAGGTGACCTGCTCCCACGTGGGCATGGTCGTCGAGCCGGAGGTCATCGACCTGGTGCGCCGGACCCTCGTCCAGCCGGTGCGGCTCTCAGTGGTCGAAGTCGATCGCGGAGAAATTGCGTAGCTTGCCGAGCTGGTGCTCGGAGATGATGTTGCGGATCGTGCCGCTGCGCGAGCGCATCACGAGCGAGTGGGTGGTCGCCGCGCCGTTGGGCAGGTAGCGGACCCCCTGCATCAGCTCGCCGTCGGTGATCCCGGTGGCGACGAAGAAGCAGTCCTCGCCGGTGACCAGCTCGTCGGTGGTGAGCAGGTGGTCGGGGTCCAGGTCGTGCCCGGCGTCGAGGGCGCGCTGCCGCTCCTCGTCGTCGGTGGGCCACAGGCGGCCCTGGATGACGCCGCCCATGGCCTTCATGGCGCAGGCGGCGATGATCCCCTCGGGGGTCCCGCCGATCCCGAGGAGGAGGTCGACGCCCGTGTTCTGCCGGGCCGCCATGATCGCCCCGGCCACGTCGCCGTCGCTGATGAACTTGATCCGGGCCCCGGCGGCGCGGATCTCCTCGGCGAGCTTCTCGTGGCGGGGCCGGTCGAGCAGCACGACCGTGACGTCCTCGGGGCGCCGGCCCTTGGCCTTGGCGACGAGGTGGATGTTCTCCGCCACGGGCAGGCGCAGGTCGACCACGTCGGCCGCCTCGGGGCCGGTGACGAGCTTCTCCATGTAGAAGACCGCCGACGGGTCGTACATCGTGCCGCGGGGGGCGACGGCCAGCACGGCGACCGCGTTGTTCATCCCCTTGGCGGTCAGCGTCGTGCCGTCGATCGGGTCGACCGCGACGTCGCACTCGGGGCCGGTGCCGTCGCCGACGGACTCGCCGTTGTAGAGCATCGGGGCGTTGTCCTTCTCGCCCTCGCCGATGACGACCGTGCCGTTCATCTGGATCGTCGAGATCATCACGCGCATCGCGTTGACCGCCCGGGCGTCGGCGCCGTTCTTGTCGCCCCGGCCCACCCAGCGGGCAGCAGCCATCGCAGCCGCCTCGGTGACGCGGACCAGCTCCATGGCCAGGTTGCGGTCGGGGGACTCGGGGGCGACCGTGAGGTCCTTCGGCGTCATGGGGCGCATGGTACCGAGGCGCGGCGGGACCCCGGCTCCCTCGGGGTGGGCCCGGACACCCGGTCGTCGCCCCGGCTGAGAGGATGGCCGGCGTGAGTGAGAAGCCGGGCCGCTACCAGACCTCGATGGGCGCCATGGTCGGCGCGATGCTCGTGCTGGTGGTCGCCGTCCTCGCGTTCGTGCTGCTGCGCGACCTCAACCGGGAGAGCGCCGAGACCACCGTCGACCCGCTCGACTGGGAGGAGGCGGTCGTCGCCGCCCAGGGCGCCGGCCACGCGGTGGTCCACCCCGGCGAGCTGCCCGAGGGCTGGAAGGTCACCAGCCTGGCCTTCACCCCCACCGACCCGCCCGTGTGGGGGATGGGGATGCTCACCGACGAGGACCGCTACGTCGGGATCCGCCAGGAGGACGACCGCGTCGAGGACCTCCTCGAGGTCTTCGTCGACGAGGACACCTCCGAGGAGGAGCCGGTGCGGGTGGGCGGTGAGCTGGCGGGCGAGTGGCAGGTCTTCACCGACGCCGGCGGCGACACCGCCCTCGTGCGCGAGCGCGACGGCGACGTCGTCCTCGTCTACGGCTCGGCGCCCCGGGAGGTCGTGGAGGAGCTCGCCTCCCGCCTGACCGAGGCGCCGCTGTGACCTACGCGCCCTCGGGGTCGGCCTCGATCGCGGCGTCCAGGCGCTGACGGGCGCCGTCCAGCCACTGCTGGCACGCCTGGGCCAGCGCCTCGCCCCGCTCCCACAGCCGGAGCGACTCCTCCAGCGTGGTGCCGCCCTGCTCGAGCGTGCGCACCACCTCCACCAGCTCCTCGCGGGCCTGCTCGTAGGAGAGCTGCTCGGTCTCAGCCATCGGTCGTCGCTCCTGGGTGCTGGGGGTCGGTCTGCGCTGTCTCTTCTGCCTGCGCTGTCTGGTCGGTCTGCTCGGTGCCCGTCGCGGTGGCGTGGACCCGGCCGTCGGCGAGGCGCACGGTCAGCGCGGAGCCCTCGCCCACGGCGGCCACCGACGTGAGCACGTGACCGTCGGCGTCCTGGACCACGGCGTACCCGCGCTGCAGGGTCGCCAGCGGCGAGAGCGCGCGGGCGCGGGCGCGGTGGTGGGCGACGTCGTCGGCGGCCCGGTCGAGCCGGTGGGAGAGCGTGCGCCGGGCCCGGTCGCGCAGGGCGTCGACCTCCTCGGACCTGACGTCGAGGAGGTGCCGCGGGTCGGCCAGCGCCGGGCGGGACCGGATGTCGTCGAGGCCGCGCTGCTCGCGGTCGAGGATGGCGCGCAGCTGCTGGCGCACCCGCTGCCGGGCCCACCGGACGCCGTGCAGCTCCTCGGCCATGTCGGGGACCACCAGCTTGGCCGCGTCGGTGGGCGTGGAGGCGCGCACGTCGGCCACCAGGTCGAGCAGCGGCTGGTCGGGCTCGTGGCCGATCGCCGAGACCACGGGGGTGCGCATCCGGTGGACGGCGCGGACCACGGCCTCGTCGCTGAAGGGCAGCAGATCCTCCACCGAGCCGCCCCCGCGGGCGACCACGACCACGTCGACCTCGGGATGGCGCTCGAGCCGGTCGAGGGCCTCCATCACCTCGCCCGCGCAGCGAGGACCCTGCATGGCGGCGTGGACCACCTCGAAACGGACGGCCGGCCACCGGCGGCGCGCGTTGTCCAGGACGTCGCGCTCGGCGGCCGAGCCGGGGGCCGTGACGAGCCCGACCGTGCCCGGGAGGAAGGGGAGGCGGCGCTTGAGCTCGGGGGCGAAGAGGCCCTCGGCGGCCAGCAGCTGGCGGCGACGCTCGAGCCGCGCGAGCAGCTCGCCCAGCCCGACCATCCGGATCGACCGCACGGCCAGCGAGAGCGTGCCGCGGTTGGCGTAGTAGCTGGGCTTGGCGTGGACGACGACGCTCGCGCCCTCCACGAGCGGCGGGTTGAGCCCGTCGAAGGTGCTGCGGGCGCAGGTCAGCGGCACCGAGATGTCGGCCACCGAGTCGCGCAGCGTGAGGAAGACCGTCTGCACGCCCGGGCGCCGGTTGACCTGCGCGATCTGCCCCTCGACCCACACGGCGCCGAGCCGGTCGATCCAGCCGGAGATCGCGTTGGCGATCTGCCGCACCGGTGCCGGCTGCTCGGGGGAGGTCTCCAGGGCCACGGCGGCCACCCTAGGCGACGGCGCCGACAGCCCCGGGCCCCGTAGACTCGGGTCCCATGAGCATCGACCTGGGTACGCCGACCGTCCTCTCGGCCGAGGAAGCGGAGAAGGCCGTGCTGCTGGCCGCCCCGCGCGGCTACTGCGCCGGCGTCGACCGGGCCGTGATCACGGTCGAGAAGGCGCTGGACCTCTACGGCGCCCCGGTCTACGTGCGCAAGCAGATCGTCCACAACAAGCACGTGGTCTCCACGCTCGAGGCGCGCGGCGCGGTCTTCGTCGAGGAGCTCGACGAGGTGCCGCCCGGCGCCACCGTCGTCTTCTCCGCCCACGGGGTCTCCCCGGCGGTGCACGAGCAGGCGGCCGAGCGGCAGCTGAAGACCATCGACGCGACCTGCCCGCTGGTGACCAAGGTGCACCACGAGGCCAAGCGCTTCGCCGCCGACGACTACGACATCCTGCTCATCGGCCACGAGGGCCACGAGGAGGTGGAGGGCACGGCGGGCGAGGCCCCCGAGCACATCCAGCTCGTCCAGTCGCCGGCCGACGTCCCGGGCATCGTGGTGCGCGACCCGGCCAAGGTGGCCTGGCTCTCCCAGACCACGCTCTCGGTCGACGAGACCCTGGAGACCGTGGCGGCGATCCGCGAGCGGTTCCCGCTGCTGCTGGACCCGCCGTCCGACGACATCTGCTACGCCACCCAGAACCGCCAGCTCGCGGTCAAGGAGATCGCGGTCGACGCCGACCTGGTCATCGTCGTCGGCTCCGGCAACTCGTCGAACTCGGTCCGCCTGGTCGAGGTCGCCCTGGAGGCGGGCGCCAAGTCCTCCTACCGGGTCGACGACGCCTCCGAGATCGACGAGGCCTGGCTCGACGGCGTCCGCACCGTCTCGGTCACGTCGGGCGCCTCGGTGCCCGAGGAGCTGGTCGAGGGGGTGCTCGCCTTCCTCTCCGAGCGCGGCTACCCCGACGCGAAGGCGGTGCGGTCCGCCGAGGAGTCGCTCATCTTCGCGCTCCCGCCCGAGCTGCGCCGCGACATGCGCAAGGCCCAGCAGCAGGGGTCCTGATGGCCCGGTACGTCGACCTCCACCCCGAGAACCCGCAGGTCCGCCTCGTCCGGCAGGTGGTGGAGGCGCTGCGCGACGACGCGCTGATCGCCTACCCGACCGACTCGGGCTACGCGCTGGGCTGCCAGCTCGGCAACCGCGACGGCCGGGACCGGATCCTGCGGATCCGCGACCTCGACGAGCGCCACGACTTCACCCTCATGTGCAAGGACTTCGCCCAGCTCGGGCAGTTCGTCAAGCTCGACAACTCGGCGTTCCGGGCGATCAAGGGGGCCACCCCCGGGCCCTACACGTTCATCCTGCCGGCCACCAGCGAGGTGCCGCGGCGGCTCATGCACCCCAAGAAGAAGACCGTGGGGGTGCGGATCACCGACCACCCCGTGGTGTGCACGCTGCTGGAGGAGCTCGGCGAGCCCATGCTCACCAGCACCCTGATCCTGCCGGGCGAGACCGAGCCGCGGACGATGGGCTGGGACGTCAAGGAGGAGCTGGACCACCAGGTCGACCTCGTGCTCGAGGCGGGCGAGACCTCCGCCGAGCCGACCACCGTCGTCGACTGGTCGGAGGGCTACCCCGAGGTGCTGAGGGTCGGGTCGGGGGACCCGTCCCGGTTCGAGGGCTGACCGGCGGCGCTGCTGCGCCGCCACCAGGCGGCGAGCGAGAGCGCGTAGCCCACGAGCAGCGCGGCGCTGTGGTGGGTGAGGCCGCTGATCACCGCCTGCACGACGCCGTCGTCGGGCTCGGCGACCACCTGCGGGGCGACGAGGCCCAGGAGCACGAAGACGGCGAGCATCAGCACGGGCGGGTAGAGCCCCATCACGAACCAGCCGTCCTCGCGGACCCGGACCGCCAGGGCCAGGCAGAGGGTGATGAAGCACAGGTCGAAGAAGAGGCTGAGCTCACCGACCAGCAGGTGGTCCACGGCGACGACGCTGAGCGCGACGGCCAGCCCGAGGGCCACGGCGTGGCTCTCGGACTCCGTGCCCCAGGAGCGGCTCACGTCGACCAACGTAGGGCTCCCGTCAGGCTCCGCGCGAGCGACGCGCCGGGTCGTCGGACGCGTCGGTGCCCTCCTGCGGCGGGGCGCTGAGACCGGCGAGGTCGGGGAACGGCTCCCGCTCGTCGAGCAGGGCGAGCTCGGGGGCCGACGGCTCCCGGGGGGCCAGGTCGACCTGGCGGACCTCGTCGAGCCCTGGGTCGACCACACCGAGGGCCTCGAACCTCCGGGCCGTGACCAGCACCCGGCCCTCCAGCGAGCCGACCGCCTGGTTGTAGGCCTTCACCGCGGAGCCGAGGCTCCGGCCGACCTGGGCGACGTGGTCGCCCATCGTCCCGAGGCGGTCGTAGAGCTCGCGACCCAGCCGCTGCACCTCGGCCACCTGCCCGGCCAGCGTCTCGTGGCTCCATCCCTGGGCGACCGTGCGGAGCAGGGCGATCAGGGTGGTGGGCGTCGCCAGGACCACCCGGCGCTCGGCGGCGTGCTCCAGCAGCCGGGGCTCGGCCTCGAGGGCGGCGGAGAGGAACGCCTCCGCCGGGACGAAGAGCACCACGAACTCGGGCGTGCCCGGCAGCGACTTCCAGTACGCCTTGTCGGAGAGCCCGGCGACGTGGGTGCGCAGCTGGCGGGCGTGCCGGGCGAGGTGGGCCTCGCGCTCCTGGTCGTCGTCGGCGGCGGTGGCGTCGAGGAACGCGTCCAGCGGCACCTTGGCATCGACGACGACGTGGCGCCCGCCGGCCAGGTGGACCACCAGGTCGGGCCGCAGCGCGCCGTCGTCGAGCCGGTGCTGCTCGGTGAAGTCGCACCGGTCCACCATCCCGGCCAGCTCAACCGCCCGCCGCAGGTGCATCTCTCCCCAGCGGCCGCGGACCTGGGGCTTGCGCAGCGCGGTGGCCAGCGAGGAGGTCTCGCGGCGCAGCGACTCGGTGGTCATCTGCATGCCCCGGACCTGCGCGTTGAACTCGCCCTGCCAGGTGGCGCGGTCGTGGTGCAGGTCGCGCAGCTGGTCGGCCAGCCGATCCAGCCCCTCGCGGACCACCGCCTGGTCGGCGGCCCGGGACTCCAGGGCGGCGACGGCCTCCTCGCCGGGGTGGCGGGTGCCCGCCCAGAGCCAGCCGATCAGCGCCCCGAGGGCGAGGCCCAGCAGCAGCCCGGTCACCAGCGTCAACAGGGTCGAGAGGTCCATGTCCCCGATCATGGCGGCGACCGCCGACAGTCCTGGGACGCGCACCCGGCGAGGCGCGTCAGGGGACGTCGACGGCGGCGGCGTACGCCGCCGCGAGCCAGGCGCGCACCTCGTCGTCGACGTCCTGGGGCCGGCGGAGCTCGAGGTGGTGCATCCAGACCCGCGGGGAGGGGTGGACGACCTCCTTGAAGCGCCGCGAGCGAAGCTCGTGGGGGAGGGCGAGGGAGAGGACCGCCGGCGCGTCGTTGGCGACGTACTGACCGGGCCGCCAGACGTAGGCGAAGCCCCGGCGCCGGCGGAAGGCGACCTGGCTGCGGCTCGCGGCCGTCGTCACGTCGTCCCCGAGGTCGGCGACGGCCTCCTGGACGAGGCGGCACAGCGTCAGGCCCTCGGGGTGTCCGGCGAACAGGTCCTCGGGCTCCACCGCGGTCAGCCGAGGTCGACGACCACGGGGGCGTGGTCGGACGGCGACCCCTCGCCGAAGGTGGGGTCGCGCTCCTCGCGGTCGATGAACGCGTGGGTGACCCGCGACGCCAGGGAGGGGGAGCCCAGCACGAAGTCGATCCGCAGGCCGCGGTTCCGCTCGAACCGCTGGCGGTAGTAGTCCCAGTAGGTGTAGTTCTCCGGGCCCGGTGCGTGCGGCCGCACCACGTCGGCGTACCCGTCGTCGAGGAACGCCCGGAACGCGGCGCGCTCAGCGGGCGTCACGTGCGTCGAGCTGCGGAACTGCGCCGGGTCGAAGACGTCCTCGTCGGTGGGGCAGACGTTCCAGTCGCCCACCAGCGCGGTCTCCTCGCCCAGCCACCCCCGGGCCTGGTCGCGCAGCCGGGCCAGCCAGTCGAGCTTGTAGACGTAGTGCGGGTCGGCGGGCTTGCGGCCGTTGGGCACGTAGAGCGACCAGATCCGCACGCCGCCGCAGACCGCGCCGATCGCGCGGGCCTCGGGCTCCACGGGGTCGCCGTAGCCGGGCATCCCCTCGAAGCCGACCCGGACGTTCTCCAGCCCGACCCGGCTCACCAGCGCCACGCCGTTCCACTGGCTGGTGCCGGCGGCGGCGACCTCGTAGCCCAGCGACTGGAGCCCCATCACCGGGAGCTGGTCGACCTTCGCCTTCGTCTCCTGGAGCGCCAGCACGTCGACGTCGTGACGCTCCAGGAAGGCCTCGACGCGGCCGATGCGGGAGCGGAGGGAGTTGACGTTCCAGGTCGCGATGCGCACCAGCCCACCCTAGGCGTGTGGTCCACGGCACACCCGGGTGACCTGCGCTCATAGGCGGAGCCGATCAATCGGCGCCGATTCGGTCTTTCACACGCCCCTGTGGTGCGCGACACCGTCCTCGTCAGACGTGACCTGTGACACAGGTCGTCATCTCGAGGAGGCAAAACGCATGTACCCATCACGGTTCTCGGACAAGGTCCTGGTCGTCACCGGCGCGGCCCAGGGCATCGGCGCGGCGGTCGCCGTGCGCGCGGCGGCGGAGGGCGGCACGGTGCTGCTCGCGGACCGCTCACCCCTGGTCACGGACGTCGCGGTCGAGATCGAGGAGGCGGGCGGCCGGGCCACCACCTTCGAGGGCGACCTCGAGCAGTTCGACGGGGCGCAGGCGCTCGTCGAGGTGGCGCTGGCCGAGCACGGCCGCGTCGACGTGCTCGTCAACAACGTCGGCGGCACGATCTGGACCCGCCCCTACGAGGAGTACGACGTCGCCGCGATCGAGCAGGAGGTGCGGCGCTCGCTCTTCCCGACGCTGTGGTGCTGCCGTGCCGTGCTCCCGTCGATGGTCGAGCGGGGTGCCGGGACGATCGTCAACGTCAGCTCGGTGGCCACCCGCGGCGTCAACCGGGCGCCGTACGCCGCGGCCAAGGGCGGCGTCAACGCCCTCACCGCCGCCCTGGCGTTCGAGGCGGCGGCCAAGGGCGTGCGGGTGGTCGCCACCGCGCCCGGCGGCACCGAGGCGCCGCCGCGCCGGATCCCGCGCAACGACTCCGACCTCGACGACCGGGACCAGGCCTGGTACCGGGAGATCGTCGACCAGACAGTGTCCAGCAGCCACATGAAGCGCTACGGCACCCTCGCCGAGCAGGTCGGGCCGATCCTCTTCCTCGCCTCGGACGAGGCCTCGTACGTCACCGGCTCCGTGCTGCCCGTCGCCGGCGGCGACCAGGGCTGACCGGCCGTTCCCACCCTCCCTCCACCCCCTGAAGGACCCGTCATGGACAACCTGCTCCGCACGATCGGCCGGATCCCCGGCGCGCTGATGATCGTCCCGCTCTTCCTCGGCGCCGTGGTCAACACGGTGGCCCCCGACCTGCTCTCGATCGGTAGCTTCACCACCGCCCTCTTCAAGGAGGGGGCGCCGGTCCTCATCGGTCTCTTCTTCTTCTCGGTCGGCTCCCAGATCCAGGTGAGGGCCGCGCTGCCCGCCGTGGAGAAGGGGATCGTCCTCTTGCTCGCGAAGTACGGCGTCGCCGTCGCGGTCGGCCTCTCGATCGCCTTCCTCGTGCCGGGCGGCACGCTGTGGGGCCTCGTCCCGCTGGCCGTGATCGCGGCGATGTCCAACTCCAACGGCTCGCTCTACGTCGCCCTCACCAGCCAGTTCGGCAACCGCACCGACAAGGGCGCGATCTCGGTGCTGTCGATCAACGACGGCCCGTTCCTCACCCTCGTGGCGATGGGCGCCGCCGGGCTGGCCGACTTCCCGCTGATGGCGCTGCTGGCCGCCGTCCTCCCGATGGTGCTGGGCTTCCTGCTCGGCAACGGCAGCGCGGTCGCCCGCGAGTTCCTGGCGCCGGGGGAGAAGCTGATCATCCCGTTCGCGGCCTTCGCGCTGGGCGCCGGCATCGACTTCACCGTGCTGGCGACCGCCGGGATGGCCGGCGTGCTGCTCGGCCTGGCCACCGTCGTGCTCTCCGGCGGCGCGGCCGTCGGCGGGCTGGTGCTCTGGCACAGGGTCCGGCGCCACCCCCGCCCGGCCCGCAACGTGATCGCCGGCGTCGCCGAGGCCAGCACCGCGGGCAACGCGATCGCCACGCCGGTCGCCGTCGCCACCGTCGACCCGACGTTCCTGGCGGTCCAGGAGGTGGCCACGGCGCAGGTGGCCGCCGCGGTGGTCACCACCGCCTTCGTGGCCCCCTTCCTCGTCGCCTGGGTCTCCGCCTGGCAGCAGCGCCGCGGGATCAGCCCGGAGCTGGAGGAGGCGTTCCACGAGGGCAGGCTCCCGGACCCCGCCGAGCTGACGGAGACGCCCGCGTCGGAGCCGGCGCTTGTCCGCTGAGCAGGACCGCCCCCGGGGGCGCCGGCGCGGACGTGGTCCGCGCCGGCGTCACGCCGTCCGGACGAAGGGGGCCAGCGCCGCCGGCGTGACCTGGTGGGCCAGCTCGACCGCCCGGTCGTGGGGGACGTCGCGCAGCGTGACCCGCTCCTGCCCGGCGGCGGTGGTGGCCACCAGCGTCGCGAGACCGGCCCGTCGCTGGAACCAGCTCTGCTCCACGACCCAGCCGATCACCCCGTCACGCTCCAGGACGGTACGGCGGCGGGTGCTGGTCCCGCTGCCGACCACCAGGTGGCGGTCGGTCAGGGCGTGACCGAGGTGGGCGTAGGCCGCCTCGGCCAGCAGCGCCCCCAGCAGCGCGGCCGCCGGCACCGCGGCCCACGGCAGCCAGCCGGGGACCCAGTCGAGGCGGTCCCGCACCGGCTCCAGGGCGTCGAGCCGGAGCGCGAGGAGGACGACCAGCAGGACGAGGGTCGGACGCTGCCACCTCACGTGGCTGCGGCGCCTGGCGGCCGGGCCGTGCGGACGCAGCCCGGTGGCGAGGGGACGTGCGTCCTCCACCACCTGCGCCCCCACGCCTCGGGCCACCGTCGCCGGGCACGGGGGCAGCACGGCCGTCACCCCGTTGCTGACCCCGGTGGCGAGGGTGGAGAGCTCGGCCCCGCGGACCATCCGCAGCAGCACCTTCTCCTCCAGCTCGATCCCGCGGATCCGCTGCTCCTCGACCGTGACCGACCGGGTGGTGAGCAGGCCGTGGACGAGGTGGAGGGAGCCCGCGCCGCGGCTGAGCCGCAGCCCCCACCACTGGGCGAGGTAGCCGACGATCGAGAGGGCGATCCAGCCGAGCAGGGCGATCGCGAGCAGGAACGCGACGACGGCGAGCACGGCGAAGCCGGTCACCCACTCCCACGCGCTGCGCACGTCGTCGCCGTCGAGGACCGGGAAGTCGTCGAGGACCTGGGTGAGGAACCCGACGGCGCCGGCCACCACGACGAGCCTCGCGAGGCTGAAGGGGGCGAACCGGACCCATGTCGGGTCGAGCCGGGCGAGCACCTGCTCGGGAGCGGGGGGAGGGGGCGGCGTGGGGTGGGGCCCCCGGTCGGCGTCGTCGAGGGCCCGGGGGTCGGCGCCGGAGGCCGAGCGGGCGAGCAGCACCCGGCGCAGCTCGGCGGCCTCGACGACGGTGACGGCGTCGAGGGTGATCCGGTCGTCGTCCACACCGGTGCCGATCCGCACGGTGCGCAGCCCGAGCATCCGGTGGACGAGCTGGCCCTCGAGGTCGACGCTGCGGATCCGGTCCAGGCGGACCGTCGAGCTCTTCTTGTTGAGCAGTCCGCTGCGCAGCTGGAACTGCTCCTCGTCGAGGCGGAACCACGTGGTCAGCCACGGCACCACGCCGAGCGCGACGGCGCCGAGGAGGAAGGCCGGCAGGACGGCGAACGTCCACATGGGCCGGCCGCTGCTGCTGACCCCGATCACCACCGCCACCAGCGGGAAGAAGAAGGAGCGCAGGACCGCCAGCGGGTCGATGACGAGCTTGCGGGGACTGAGCCGGCGCCAGTCGTCGCTCACGTGGCGTCGCCCTCGGCGGCGCCGGTGATCGCGGTGAGCTGGGCGACCAGGCGCCGCGCGTCGTCGGCGTCCAGCCCCTCGATGGTGATCGGTCCGGCGGCCGAGGCGGTGGTGACCGTGAGGGAGGCCAGACGGAAACGGCGCATCAGGAGGCCCTGGGTGGAGTCGACCGTCTGCACCCGGCTGAGCGGCGCGATGCGGGTCTCGACCTCCAACCACCCCGAGCGGGTGTGGACGGCCGTCGGGCTCACCTCCCAGCGGTGCACCCGGAAGCGCAGGCCGGGCACGACCAGCACGTAGACCAGGTTGACCAGCGTGGCCGCCACGACGAGGGCGGTGGCCCACCAGGCCCACCACGGCAGGAGCAGGAAGAGGACGCCGGCGACCGCCAGCTCGGCGAGGAGGCCGAGCGCGGCGGACGTCCGCCAGTACTGCACCGCCCGGGGGCAGACCTGGTGCGCGGGCTCGCGGAGGGCCACCGGGTCGGGCTCGGGGACGGGCACGTCGGGCGGGGCGTCGATCGTCACGGGTGCGAGCCTCCCACAGGGCACCGACGACGCGGGGGCCCAGCGACCCCGCGTGATTTCGAGGGCCGCGGGCGCCGCACCTAGACTCGGCGCCCGTGGCCCTCACCATCGGGATCGTCGGACTCCCCAACGCCGGCAAGTCGACCCTCTTCAACGCGCTGACCAAGAATGACGTGCTCGCCGCGAACTACCCCTTCGCGACGATCGAGCCCAACGTCGGCGTGGTCGGGGTGCCCGACTCCCGTCTGGCGAGGCTGGCGGAGATCTTCGGCAGCGAGAAGATCCTCCCCGCGACCGTGGAGTTCGTCGACATCGCCGGCATCGTCCGCGGCGCCTCGCAGGGCGAGGGCCTGGGCAACAAGTTCCTCTCCCACATCCGCGAGTCGGCCGCGATCTGCCAGGTGACCCGGGTCTTCCGCGACGAGGACGTCACCCACGTCGACGGCGAGGTCAACCCCGGCAACGACATCTCCACCATCCAGACCGAGCTGATCCTCGCCGACCTCGAGACCGTCGAGCGGGCCGTCGTCCGGCTGGAGAAGGAGTCGCGCAAGGTCAAGGACCTGGTGGCCAACCTCGAGGCGGCGCGGGCGGCCAAGGAGGCGCTCGAGGCCGGGACGCCGATCATCGCCACCTCGATCGACCGCAGCCTGCTGCGCGAGCTGTCGCTGCTCACCGCCAAGCCGTTCATCTACGTCTTCAACTGCGACTCCGACGAGCTCGGCGACGAGGCGCTCAAGCAGCAGATGCGCGACCTGGTCGCGCCCGCCGAGGCGATCTTCCTCGACGCGAAGTTCGAGTCCGAGCTGGTCGAGCTCGACGACGAGGAGGCCGCCGAGTTCCTGGCCGAGGCGGGCGTCACCGAGCCCGGCCTGGAGGTGCTGGCCCGGGTCGGCTTCGCCACCCTCGGCCTGCAGACCTACCTCACCGCAGGGCCCAAGGAGACGCGCGCCTGGACGATCCCACAGGGCGCCACCGCCCCCGAGGCAGCCGGCGTGATCCACACCGACTTCCAGAAGGGCTTCATCAAGGCCGAGATCGTCTCCTTCGACGACCTCGTCGCCGCGGGGTCGATGGCCAAGGCCAAGGAGGCCGGCAAGGTCCGCATGGAGGGCAAGGACTACGTCATGGCCGACGGCGACGTCGTGGAGTTCCGCTTCAACGTGTGAGCTAGCGTGTTTGTGCAGGTCAGAGGGGGTCTCACCCCGCCCAGTCCGCAGAGAGTCCGCAAGCCGAAATCCTTCCACGCGTCGACGTAGCAGTGCGATGGGGCATCGAAGTCCAGCGACACTTCGTTCGTGATGCTTGTGGACGCGCTTCTCGTCCCGTCGAGCGATGGAAGGACCGTCACGTCTTGGAACGGGGGGTGGTGCCCCCCGGGATCGCAGAACAGTCGGTCGAGGCTGCCAAGCCCGTGACGTCGCAACGAGCCTGCCCTAATCTTCGCTGCAACCGCTTCGACCAGGGCGGCGTGGGCATCTGAGGTGACCAGCCGGACCCCGGTCAGGCCGCGGGCGACCAGGTCGGCGAAGAACTCGTTCCACGCCGCGCCGGTCTCACTGGTGGCTACCCGTATGCCGAGGACCTCGCGGTGACCGTCGCCGTTGACGCCGGTGGCCAGCAGGACGACGGCGTTGATCACCCGGCCGCCCTCGCGGACCTTCATCGTCGAGGCGTCAGCGGCGATGAAGGTGAACGGTCCCGCAGCGTCGAGGGGGCGGTGGCGGAACTCTTCGACGTGCTCGTCCAGGTCGGCGGCCATCCGCGACACCTGCGATTCGACAGGGAGTCGATGCCCAGGGTCTTGACCAGCTTGTCCATCCGCCGCGTGCTGACGCCGGCGAGGTAGCAATCAGCCACCACCGTGATCAGCGCGGACTCCGAGCGCTTGCGGCGCTCCAACAGCCAGTCGGGGAAGTAGGTGCCCTTGCGCAGCTTCGGGATCGCCACGTCGATCGTGCCGACCCTGGTGTCCAACGGGCGCCGGCGGTAGCCATTGCGCTGCGCCGTGCGGCCCGGCGTGGGCTGCCCGTACTCGGCGCCCACGACGGCGTCGGCATCCGCGGACAGCAGGGCGTTGATGATCGTCTGCAGCAGCGAACGCATCAGATCCGGACTCGCCTCGGCCAGGGCTTCACCCAGCAGGCCGGAAGGGTCGACAATGTGTGGTGCGGTCATCGTGATGACTCCGTTCGAGGGTTCTGTGAGAGGTTCACTCGAAGGATCACGCGGTGGCCGCATCTACGTCTTCCGTACACGCCGGTGACGATCTCGGCGACCGCGCTACACCACTATCGGGGACTCAACTTGGGACGGGGTCGGCGAGCACACCCGGTTCCCAATCGCGCGGCTGCGCTACACGAAGTCGACCGGCCAATGGGAGATCTACTGGCGCGACCGCCACCTCAAGTTCCACGAGTACAAACGCAAGCGCCCGACCAAGAACGTCCAGGCGCTCCTCGATCACATCGAGACCAGCGGCGACCCGATCTTCTGGGGGTAGTGAGGCACGTGAAGAGTTTCTCATTATTGACTTGATGGACCGAATGACTAAAATGAGAAACATGCCAGCCCCCAGCCCGTACACGAGCCCCGAGCAACAGGCGGACCTCGAACGCCTAGCCGCCCGGCTGCGCGAACGCCGAAAGGCCCTCGGTGTCACCGCAGTCGCCTGCGCCGAAGCTGCTGGCGTTTCGCGTGTCACCCTGCACAGGATCGAGGCAGGCAACCCCTCCGTCACGATCGGCGCCTACATCAACGTTGCCGCCGCACTCGGACTTCACCTCGTCGTCCCGATCCTCGACGTTCCAGCAGCAGAACCGGCGACGATCACGGTCGGCGACTACCCCGGTCTGCGCACGCTGGCCTGGCAGACGGACGTCGGCACCACCATCACCGAGACGGAGGCACTCAACCTCTACGAACGCGGTTGGCGACACCTCGACCAGGAGACGCTGACCGACCACGAGAAGGCGTTCATCCAGCACCTGGCGGACACCTACAGCAACGGGAGGCTCCTTGTTTAGGCGGCTGCACCACCAACACGTGGCTGAGGTGCTGTCGAGCCTCGACGCACCGCTCCTGGCCGAGCACAACTGCTGGTTCGGCGGCGGCACCGCGATCGTCCTCGCCAACGGTGAGTTCCGCGAATCGGTCGACATCGACTTCCTGGTCTCCGACCCGAAGTCCTACCGCGCGCTGCGCCAGATGGTCAGGGACCACGGGCTCGACGCTCTGGTTACCCGAGCACTGGACCCGGGTCGAACACCCTCTGTCGACGGCTACGGGATCAGGACCTCGGTGCTCGTTGCGGGGATTGCGATCAAGTTCGAGATCATCCACGAAGGCCGCATCGACCTCGACACTCCCGCCCCGGGGGATGAGATCTGCGGCGTACGGATCCTGACGCGAACAGACCAGGTCGCAACCAAGCTGCTCGCCAATGACGACCGCTGGGCAGACACGTCGACGTTCAGCCGCGATCTCATCGACCTGGCCATGATGAAACCCGACACCGCCGCACTGAAGGCCGGCGCGCGCAAGGCAGTCGATGCATACGGCAAGACGGTTGGCGAGAGCCTCGACAAAGCAGTCACCTACCTCCGAGATCGTCCGCAACGTCTCGACGAATACATCCGCGCACTCAAGATCGACGTGCCCCGAGCAGCTGTCTGGCAGAGCATCCGCGACCTGTCCGCAAGATCCGCGAAGATCGAAGATCTGGGTCGGGGCTCGGACTAGCCTGACGTCATGTCGGTGAGTCCGCGAGGAATGACCTCAGGGCCTCCGACCGTCCAGCGGTCCGCAAACAGTCCGCAAGAAGTCACGCGGAGCCCGTTTCTGACCAATGGCTGCCAACGACTCGTGGACGGCGTTTGCCCAGGTCGGAGGCCCTGTTCCGGCTGTTTTCAACGATGATCGAAAGTAGTCGAAAGACCCGGTTTTCGTTCCGCTTCAACGTGTGAGCCCCGCGGCCAGCCGCTCCTCCTCGCTGGCCTCCCACACCTCGTGGGCGGAGTGCAGGGCGAGCAGGACGAGGCAGCAGCCCAGGACCAGGTCGGGCCAGCCCGACGACGTGACGAGCGTCAGCACCGCCATCGCGATGACGGCGAGGTTGACCAGGACGTCGTTGCGCGCCGACAGGAAGGCCGCCCGGCTCAGCGAGCCGGCGTGGTGCCGCAACGACACCAGCAGCCAGGCGCTCGTCCCGTTGACCGCGATGGCTCCGAGCGAGACCAGCACCACGGGCAGGACGTCGGGGGCGACGGGCTCGCCGAAGCGCCGGGTCGCCTCCCAGGCGGCGAACCCCGCGGGCCCGAGGATGAGCAGCGCCATGGCCTTGCCCGCCACGGCGCGCGCGGCGAGCGGCCACCCCAGCGCGACGAGGATCAGCAGGTTGATGGCCGTGTCCTCGAGGAAGTCGACGCTGTCGGCCAGCAGCGAGACCGATCCCGCCACCAGCGCGGCGCCGAACTCGACTGCGAACCCGGCCAGGTTCAGCGCCGCGACGACCAGCACGGTCCGCCGGAGGCGGCGTCGCTCGGGCTCGGGCTCGGGCGCGTGCACGTCGCTACTCATGACGCCGTCCGGCGTCGGCGAGCTCGTCGTCGACCAGCACCGGCCGGACGGCGCGCAGCCCGGCGAGCGTGAACGGCACGGCAGTCGCCCCCAGCAGCACCAGCACGGCGGTCCACCCGCCGGTCGCGTCGTGCAGCATCCCCACGAGCACCGGGCCGGCCGCGGCGGCCAGGTAGCCGACGGGCTGGACGAACCCCGAGAGCCGGGCCGTCACGTCGGGGTCGTGCGTCCGGGCCGGCAGCAGCGCGATGACGAGCGGGAAGGCGAACCCCGCCACGCCCAGCATCAGCGCCCACAGCCACGGGACCTCGGCCGGGGCGAGCACGAGGCCGGTGTACCCGGAGGCCAGCAGCACGCCGAACGTCATCATGTACGGCGCCAGCGAGGGCGCCCGCACGATCACGGTCGGCATGGCGAGGCTGCCCACGATGCTGGTCGCCGCGAGGAGCGCCTGGAGGCCGCCCGCCTGGACCGCGGAGAGCCCGGCGTCCCGGTAGACCTGCGGCAACCAGCCCATCTGGACGTAGGCGTGCATCGACTGGAGGCCGAAGAGCAGGGTCATCGCCACCGCCGTGGGGGAGGCGGCCACGCCCAGGGGCAGGACGGAGCCCGACCGGGCGACGGTCGCCGGACCACGGTCACGGCGCTCCCGGGCGGCCAGCCGGAGCCAGAGCGGCAGGGCCAGCAGGATCGGCAGCGCCCACGCCCCCAGCGCGCGGTCCCAGCCGCCGAGCGACTCCGCCAGGGGTGCGGTGAGCAGCGAGCCCAGGGTGCCGCCCACCACCAGGCCGGTCCCGTACAGCGTCGCCAGCGCCACCTGGCGGTGGCCGCCGAAGCGCTTGATCCACGCGGGGACGAGCACGTTGCCGACCGCCATGCCGGCGAGCGCCAGCGTGCTGAGCAGCAGGAAGAGCCACGCGGAGCCGGTGGTGGCCCGCAGCAGCAGCCCGGCCGCGGCGGCGACCAGACCCAGCGCGATCCCGGCGGCGGTGCCGATCCGACGCGCGAGGCCCACCGCCAGCGCGCCGGCCACCGCGAAGCAGAGGCCGGGCAGCCCGTTGAGGAGGCCGGCGTACCCGCCGCCCACGCCCAGCCCGGCACGCAGCTCCGCGAGCACCGGCCCGACCCCGGCGGCGCCGGGGCGGAGGTTGACCGAGACGACGACGACCGCGACGCCGGCGCTCAGCCGCGCAGGCGGACGGAGAGGCACGTCACGCATCCCTCGAGCTTCTCGAACTCGGTCATCGGCACCGCGACCACCCGCAGGCCGCGCTCCTCGTAGAGCCGCGCGGTGAGCGGGGCGCTGGCCGACATCAGCACGGTCCGCTCGTCGAGGAGGACGACGTGGGCGCCCGGCTCCTCGGGGACGGCCAGGAAGGTGGGCCACACCGCCGGGTCGTCGACGAGCTCCTCGAAGCCCACGACCGTGCCGTCGGGCAGCGCGGTGACCGCGGACTTCAGGTGCAGCACCCGGGTGAGGGGGACGCCGACGGTGCGGACGCCGTGGGGCGCCAGGTGGGCCGCGAGCTGGTCGAGGCCGGCGCGGTTCGTCCGCCCGCCGAGCCCCACCCATGCGGTGCCGTCGTGCTTGAGGACGTCCCCGCCGTCGAGGGTGCCGGGTGCCTCGACGTGGGCGATCCGGTAGCCGAGGTCGCGGAGCACCTGCTCGGTGCCGGCCGTCTCGGGCTTGCGCTCGTCGGCGCCCGGGCGGGTGATGACCGCGAGGTCGTCGTACACCACGACGGTGTCCTCCACGAAGACCGCGTCGGGGCATGCGGGGGCCGGGGGCACCTCGATGGTCTCCCAGCCCTCGGCCGCGAGCGCGGCGACGTAGGCCTCCCACTGCTCCAGCGCCAGGTCGACGTCGACCGGGACGCGCTCCAGGTGGGTGAGCAGCCCCTCGGCGAGGCGGGGGCCGGGGCGGCGGACGAGGGCACGGCGCGACATGGTCGCGATCCTGCCCCAGCCCGCCTCCCCGGGGCAGCCCGGGGTCAGGCCTGCAGGCCGACCGCGAACTGGATGTTGCCGTCGGCGTCCACGCCGCCGTCGAGGACCTTGTCGTCCAGGAGCGCGGAGGCGGGGGCGTCGACGAAGACGGTCGCGCCGTCCTGCTCGATCGTCTGGTCGTCCTGCTGGGCGTGGTCCGCCGGGCTGATCGACAGGGACTGCCCGTCCGCCTCGGCGGCGATCCGGATGCCGGAGACCTCCGGCACCTCCCGGGCGAGCTGCTTGACGATGTCGGTCACGTTCTCGGTGGGGCGAGCACGGCTCTCCTTCGCTTGAGGATGTGTCCCCTCCACCGTTGCTCGGATCCGGCGCAGGGACAAACGCCGGGTGCCGGGGACGACGCTCCCGGACCCCCGCGGCTAACGTGAGACGTCCCCGAGGAACAGGAGCAGCCGGCTCATGCCAGACGAGGAGTACCCGCACGACCTCCACCCCGCCCTGGTGCCCGGCATCGCCGTCGACGAGCAGCGGCGCCGCTACGGCGTGGACAAGGTGGTGGCCGGGATCGCCGGCGTCCTCACCGTCGCCTTCGTGGTCTGGGGGATCGCCGACCCGGGCAGCGTCGCGACGGTCGCGTCGGCGGCGTACGACTGGACGGTGGAGCACCTCGGGTGGCTCTTCAACGCCGTCGCCACCGTCGTCCTGGTGGCCCTGCTGGTGCTGGCGTTCTCGCGGTACGGCGACATCCCGCTCGGCAAGGACGGCGAGGAGCCCGAGTTCTCGACGTTCTCCTGGGTGGCGATGCTCTTCGCCGCCGGCCTCGGCATCGGCGTGATGTTCTGGGGACCGTCGGAGCCGCTCACCTACTTCATCACCCCGCCGCCGCTGACCCACGAGGCGGAGTCGACCGAGGCGCTGCACCACGCGCTGGCCCAGACCTACTACCACTGGGGGATCCACGCGTGGGCGATGTACGCCCTCGTCGGCGGCGCGGTCGCCTACGCCGCCTACCGGCGCGGGCGCTCCCTGCTGATGTCGTCGATCTTCGAGCGGCTCTTCGGCAAGGCGCGCTCCGAGGGGTGGGCCGGCCAGCTCGTCGACATCTTCGCGATCGTCGCGACCCTCTTCGGCACCGCCGCCGCGCTGGGCATCGCCGCCCTGCAGATCGGGCAGGGCTACGTGATCGTCACCGGCGCCTCGGCGGCCACCAACCGGGTGCTGGTCGGGGTGATCGCGGTGCTCACCGTCGGGTTCGTGGTCTCCGCGGTCTCGGGCGTCTCGCGCGGCATCCGCCTGCTCTCCAACACCAACATCGTCCTGACCATCGGCTTCGCCGGGCTCGTCTTCGTGCTCGGACCCAGCCTCTTCCTGCTCAACCTGCTGCCGTCGGCGGTCGTGGAGTACGCCGGCTCCCTCTTCTCGATGATGGCGCGCTCGGCCTCCTGGGGACCCGAGACGCAGCAGTTCCAGTCGACGTGGACCGTCTACTACTGGGCGTGGTGGATCTCGTGGTCGCCCTTCGTCGGCGTCTTCATCGCCCGCATCTCGCGCGGCCGGACCATCCGGCAGTTCCTGCTCGGCGTCATCCTCGTGCCGTCCTCGCTGCTCTTCGTCGCCTACGGGATCATGGGCGGCACCGCGATCTGGATGTACCGCGACGGGGCACCGGGCTTCAGCAGCGAGGTGAACCCGCCCGAGGTGCTCTTCTCGCTGGTCGACAACCTGCCGTACGCCGGGTGGCTGCCGGTGGTCATCATGGTGATCCTGGCCATCTTCTTCATCACCGCCGCCGACTCCGCCTCGGTCGTGATGGGGATCCTCAGCACCCGCGGCAGCCAGGACCCGCCGAAGGCGCTCGTCGTCTTCTGGGGGCTCGTGATGGCGGGGATCGCGGTCGTCATGCTGACGCTCGGCGAGGCCTCGGCGCTGCAGGGCCTGCAGTCGCTGGTGATCGTCACCGCCGTGCCCTTCGCCGTCGTGATGCTGCTGGTCGTGGTCGCGTGGTTCCGCGAGCTCGCCACCGACCCCCACGCGCTGCGCCGCCGGTACGCCGAGACCGCCGTGCGCGACGCCGTCGTCCGCGGGATCGACCGGTACGACGACGACTTCGCCCTCCAGGTCGTCCGGACCGAGCCGGGGCAGGGCGCGGGCGCCGACGTCGACTCCACGCACGCCGACTACACGGAGTGGTACCAGCGCACCGACGAGAACGGCGACCCCGTCGGCTTCGACTTCGCCACGGGGGAGTGGGCCGACGGGTGGCGGCCGGACGACCCCCGCCGGGACGCCTGAGCGGCGCTACGGTGGAGGTGTCCCGACGACCAGGAGGTCGCACCATGGACCGCTCCCAGCCCCGCACGGTCACGCTGCACGGCCACGAGTTCTCCTACGTCGACAGCGGCGAGGGCGCGCCCGTCCTCTTCATCCACGGCATCCTCGGCTCGCGCCGGCAGTGGTCGCGGCTGGTCGACCGGATGGACGACGACCAGCGGGTGATCGTCCCCGACCTCTTCGGCCACGGCGAGTCCGACAAGCCGCTCGGCGACTACTCGCTGAGCTCGCACGCCGCCACCCTGCGCGACCTGCTCGACCGGCTCGGCGTCGACCGGGTCACCCTCGTCGGCCACTCGCTGGGCGGCGGCATCGCGATGCAGTTCTACTACCTCTTCCCCGAGCGGGTGGAGCGGCTCGTCCTGGTCGCCAGCGGCGGCCTCGGGCGCGAGGTCAGCCCGCTGCTGCGGGCGGCGACGCTGCCGCTGGCCGACCAGGTGCTCTCGGTCGCCGCCTCGGGCTGGCTACTGGGCCGGCTGGAGGACGTGGGCCGCGTCGCGCGCGGCGTCGGCTGGAGGCCGGGGGCCGACATCACCGCGGTCTGGAAGGGGTTCACCTCCCTCAACGACCGGGAGAGCCGCCGGGCCTTCCTCGCCACCACCCGCGCCGTCATCGACCCGGGTGGGCAGACCATCAGCGCCCACGACCACCTCGAGGACGTCGAGCCGGTGCCGACCCTCATCGTGTGGGGCTCGCGGGACCGGATGATCCCCGCCTTCCACGCGCTCAAGGCGCAGGAGTCGGTGCCCGACTGCCGGGTCGTCCTCTTCGACGGAGCCGGCCACTTCCCGCACCTCGACGACCCCGACCGGTTCGCCGACGTGCTGCGCGACTTCATCGCCAGCACCTCCCAGGCCGCCTAGGTGTGATGCCCGGGCGCGCCGCCGGCGCGCAGCTGCTCGACGAGGATGTCGCCGTGTCCCGCGTGCCGGGCCAGCTCGGCGATCATGTGCAGGTGGACGAAGCGCAGGCTCACCCGCGCGCCGTGCCACTCCCACTCCTCGTCCAGCTCGTGGACCGCCGCGACGGCGCGGGAGTGCTCGCACGCCGCCCGGTGCCGGGCCAGCACGGCGGCCACCGTGTCCTGGTCGGTCAGCCCGAAGCTCTCGTCCACGGTCGCCGGGATGCCCAGCTCGCGCCGCGGCACCCCGGCGACCCGGGAGTGGAACCACACCTGCTCGACGAAGGTCGCGTGCTTGACCAGCCCGAGGGGGGTGGTCAGCGAGGGGACCAGCCGCGCCCGCGCTGCCTCCTCGTCCAGCCCGTCGAGGAGGCGGGCGACCTCGCGGCGCTGGTCGTCGAGCATCTTCTCCAGCAGCGCGCGCTCTCCCGGGACGGACATGGTGCCCATCGTGCCGGTCCTGCGGGCGTCCGGCCAGAATGGGTCCCGTGAGCGACGCCGTCCAGCCCGAGTTCCTGCTCGTCCGCGCCGACGACCCGCGGGTCGAGGCGCTGCTCGCCGACTACGCCGCCGAGCTCGCGGGGGAGGGGATCGTGCTGCACCAGGGCGAGGGCGGCTCCGTCACCGCCGACGAGATGGTCCCCCCGACGGGGGCGTTCCACCTCGTCACCCTGGCCGGCGCGCCCGTCGCGTGCGGCGGCGTCCGCCTGCTCGGACCGCGGGTCGCGGAGGTGAAGCGGATGTACGTCGCCCCCGCCGGCCGCCGCCGCGGCGTCGCGCGGGCGCTGCTCGCCCGGCTGGAGGAGGACGCGTGGAGCCTGGGCGCCGACGTCGTGCGCCTCGACACCGGGCCCACCATGGCGCCGGCGGTGGCGCTCTACCGGAGCGCGGGCTACGAGCCGGTCGAGGACTACAACGGCAACCCCCATGCGGGCCACTGGTTCGGGAAAACCCTGGGTCCCGGAGGATCATGGGGCACGTGACCTCCGCAGCCCCCGCCAGCAACGCCCCCAGCACCGGCACCGACAGCGCCTCCACCGCCACCTCCGCGTCCGCCCAGGACGTCGCCCGCGAGGCGGCGCGCCGCCGTACCTTCGCGGTGATCAGCCACCCCGACGCCGGCAAGTCGACGCTCACCGAGGCGCTGGCCCTGCACGCCCAGGTCATCAACCAGGCGGGCGCGACGCACGGCAAGGCGGGCCGCAAGGCGACGGTCTCGGACTGGATGGAGATCGAGAAGGAACGCGGCATCTCGATCACCTCGGCGGCCCTGCAGTTCGCCTACGAGGACCAGGTCGTCAACCTCGTCGACACCCCCGGCCACTCCGACTTCTCCGAGGACACCTACCGCGTCCTCTCCGCGGTCGACGCGGCCGTGATGCTCGTCGACGCCGCCAAGGGGCTCGAGCCGCAGACCCTCAAGCTCTTCCGGGTCTGCAAGGCGCGCGGCCTGCCGGTGATCACCGTCATCAACAAGTGGGACCGCCCGGGCCTGGACCCGCTGGCCCTGATGGAGCAGATCCAGGAGCAGATCAAGCTGGTCCCGACGCCGCTGACGTGGCCGGTCGGCATCGCGGGCGACTTCCGCGGCGTGCTGGAGCGGCGCACCGGGGAGTACGTCGCCTACACGCGGACCGCGGGCGGGGCCACCCGGGCGCCCGAGGAGCGGATGGGCGCCGACGCGGCGCAGGCCCGCGAGGGCGACGTCTGGGCGGCGGCGGTGGAGGAGTCCGAGCTGCTGTCGGCCGACGGGGCCGACCACGACCAGGAGCTCTTCCTCTCCGGCTTCACCACGCCCGTCCTCTTCGCCTCCGCGATCTCCAACTTCGGCGTCTCCAGCATCCTGCGCACCCTCGTCGAGCTGGCGCCTTCGGCCGTGCCCTTCCGGCACGGCGAGGAGGACGCCGAGGGGCGGCCCCTGGAGGTCCGCGAGGTGACCGCGCCGTTCAGCGCCTTCATCTTCAAGGTGCAGGCCGGCATGAACACCCAGCACCGCGACCGGGTGGCGTTCGCCCGCGTCTGCTCGGGCGTCTTCGAGCGCGGCATGATCGTCACCCACGCCCAGACCGGCCGCCCGTTCGCGACCAAGTACGCCCAGACGCTCTTCGGCTCCGAGCGGGGGGTGCTCGACACCGCCCACCCCGGCGACATCATCGGCCTCGTCAACGCCATGACGCTGCGCATCGGCGACACGATCTACGTCGACGAGCCCGTCACCTACCCGCCGATCGCCACCTTCGCGCCCGAGCACTTCGCGGTGGCCACGGCCCGCGACAGCGGCCGGTTCAAGCAGTTCCGCAAGGGCATCGAGCAGCTCGACAGCGAGGGCGTGGTCCAGGTGCTCCGCTCCGACCTGCGCGGCCAGCAGTCGCCGGTGCTCGCGGCGGTCGGGCCGATGCAGTTCGAGGTCGCCCAGGCGCGGATGGAGAGCGAGTTCGGCGCCTCGATCCGCCTGGAGATGCTCGGCTACACGCAGGCCAGGCGCACCGACGCCGCCTCGGCGCCCACCTTCGCCGCGGTCCGCGGCGTCGAGGTGATGGAGCGCACCGACGGCACCCCGCTGGTGCTGGCCCCCGACAAGTGGCGGATGAGCGTGATGGAGCGCGACCACCCCGACCTGGTGCTCGAGCCGCTCATCGCAGGCGACCGGTGACCAGGTCGGCGAACCGCTCGGCGTTGGCCGGGTCGACGTCGAGGTAGAGCCCCGGCTCGATCAGCTCCAGCTCGCTGACCCGCCACCCGCCGTCGTGCCGCATCATGTCGACCCGGGCGTAGGCGAGGTCGGCGCCGAGCAGGTCGGCGGCGGCCCGCACGGCCTGCTCCGCCAGCGCGGCCCGCTCGGCGTCGAGGGGCACCAGCCGCGAGCGGCCGCCGTACGAGCCGTGGACCCGCACCTCCTCGCCGACGGCGACCTTGTCGACCTGCGAGACGGCCCCGCCGTCGAGCACGTGGAGCGACGACTCGCCGGTGGTCCGCACCGACTCCACGAGCGGCTGCACCACCCACGGGCCCGGGGTCAGGCCCTCCAGGCGCTGGTCGTCGGTGCGGTCGGCCACGACGACGCCCACCCCGCCGGCCCCCGTGCGCGGCTTCACCACCACGGTGCCCCAGCGCTCGATCGCCGCGCCGAGGCCCGGGACCAGCGCCGCGTCCTCGAGCAGGGCGGTGGGGAGCGTCGCGACGAGCTCGCCCAGGCCGACCAGGTAGGCCTTGTCGGCGTTCCAGGCGAACACGTCGGGTCCGTTGAGCAGCGTGGTCGTCGCGGCCACCCGACGGCTCCAGGCCAGGAACTCCTCGCACCGGCGGTGGTAGTCCCAGGTGGCGCGGACGGCGACGAGGCCGGCGGCGGCCCAGTCCACCGCCGGGTCGTCCCAGACGGCCCAGCGGGCCGCGACCCCGCGCGCGGCCAGCGCCTCGACGAGCAGCGCGCCGCCCGGCTCGCCGTCGGGGAGCAGCTGGAAGGTGGCGAGCAGGACGTCGGCGGTCACCGGCGGCGCTTGTGCAGGGCGTCGGTGAGCAGGGCGACCATGGCCTCCACCTGGATGTCGGCCGAGGCGGTGACCTCCTCGTCGGAGCCGTCCAGGGCGCGGGCCGCGAGGCCCGCCTTGGAGTCGATCAGCTCGGCGATCCGGGTGTCGATCGTCTGCGCGGCGATGATCCGCCACGCCGTGACCGGCTCCTCCTGGCCGATCCGGTGCACCCGGTCGATCGCCTGGGTCTGCTCGGCGTCGGTCCACGAGAGCTCGGCCAGCACGACGTTGGAGGAGACCTGCAGGTTGAGGCCCACGCCCGCCGCGGTCAGCGAGCAGACCACGATCGCCACCTCGGGGTCGTTGACGAACGAGTCGATCGCGGCCTCCCGCGCCTTCGGCGTCTGGTTGCCGCGGATCGAGGAGTGGCGGATGCCGCGCTCGGCGAAGAGGCGCTCGCAGGCGTCCATGACGTCCACGTGCTTGGCGAAGACCACGACCTTGCCGACGCTGCGCGCCAGCTGGGCGGCGTAGTCGGCGGCCAGCGGGGCCTTGGCCGTGCCGATCCGGCGGATCATCGAGAAGACGTTCTCGCCGGAGGCGTTGTCGTCGGTCTCGTCGCGCTCCCACTCCGCGACCCGGCGCACCAGCTCCTCGTCGATCCCGGCGACGCGCTTCTCCTCGTCGCGGGCCGCCATCACCCGGTCGTAGCGCTCCACCAGGCGACGGGCCAGCTCGCGCTCGGCGGCCCGGATCGAGCGGCCGGCCTCGTCGTCGAGCTCGACCGGGATGTCGGCGATCCGGCGGGCCGGGATGTCGGCGGCCACGTCGACCTTGCGACGGCGCACGATCCCCATGTCGACCACGGCCCGGCGGGCGGCCGGGTAGAAGGGCTTGTCCTCGGGGGTCAGCCCGGTCTCCTCCAGGCGCGCCATCAGCTCGGGGAGCGGCTTCTTCTCGTCGATCCAGCCGAGGAACTGCCAGATGGAGGTGAAGTCCTCGATGTCGTTGATCAGCGGGGTGCCGGTCAGCGCCATGAGGAGCGGCCGGACCGTGCGCTGCCGGATCCGGTCGGCCAGCTGCAGCACGTGCTGGGAGCGCTGGGACTTGCGGTTCTTGATGAAGTGGGCCTCGTCGACGACCATCCCGCGGAAGCCGAGGTCGCCGAGCCAGCCGACGTGCCGGTCGAGCACCTCGTAGTTGACCACGACGATGTCGGCGAAGCCGTCGATGTCGTGGCCGTCGCCGTGGATCACGGTGGCCTTGCGACGGGGCACCCAGCGCTGGGCCTCGCGGGCCCAGTTGGTCTTCACGACGTTGGGCACGACCACCAGCAGCGGGAACGCGTCGGCAGCCTGCGCCGCCAGCAGCGCCTGCGCGGTCTTGCCGAGACCCGGCTCGTCGGCCAGCAGGAAGGTCCGGTGGCCCTCCTTGACGGCGGCCACCAGCTGCGCCTGGTGGCGCATCATCTCGAGGCCGTCGCGGGTGCGCCGGTCGCGCGGGTCGGGCATCTCCAGGCAGGCGGGGGCGCCGTTGGCGAGCTCGAACGAGCGCAGCAGCGGCCCGATCAGCTCCCAGTTGGCGAGCCGGTGCGTCTTCGGCTCGAGCCGCCGGGCGGCGCCCTCGAAGTCGGGCACCTGGAACGGGTTGGCCAGCTGCCGGGCGACGACGGAGCGGGGGACGACGCGGCGCTCCGGGACCGCGGGGACCTCGCCCTCGACCGCGGCGGGCGGCTCCTCCTCGACGACCTCGACGCCGGCGGCCTCGAGCATCTTGCGCCGCAGCGCGCGGGCGGAGTCGGAGACCTCGGCGTCCTCGGCCAGCAGCACCAGGAGCGTGGTGTCGCGGGCGGCGGCCTTGGCGAGGATCGTCGCCACGCCGTCGAGGCGCTTGAGCTGCTCCGCCTTCTGCACCTCCGTGGCCTCGGCGTCCTCCTTGACGCGGGCCCGCTCCTCGCGGACGAGCAGCGCCACGACCTGGAACCGGGTGCGGGCCGACGGGGAGACGCGGCCGCGCTGGGCCTCCGCCTCGATCTCGCGCACGGCGCGCGCCAGCACCGGGATGATCCCGTCGTTGTCGAGACGCCTGGGGGTGCTGCGGCGTGGGCGCCGGTTGCCGCGCGTGCGGCTCGCGGACTTCGTCTGGCCGGACAAGTTCCTCCTCGTCGGGGCTCCCGCGGCGGCCGCGGGTGCACCGGAGCGTGCTGTCGGTTCGGCACGGCCCGCGAGCGAGGTCCGACTCCAGCGACCGAGGGAGGCCGAGGGGCTGTCGTCCCGGAGGAGCGAGGCGCAGAGGCGGGGCTGCTGACGAAAGACTCCGGGGCCGTGCTGGGCACAGCCTAGCGCGCGGCGTCCGCAGGACCCAGACGCGGCCCACCCGTGTCGTCCCGGGGGTGCCCGGGGCCGCGGGAGCGGGTCGCCCACGCCAGGGCGATCCCCACGACCGCCCCGACCACCGTCTCCACGCCCCGGTCAAGGAGCAGGTCGCCGGCGGGGACGGGCGCGACGAGGTGCACCATCGGCAGGGCGAGGGGGGTGACCGCCACCAGCGCGACGGCGTAGTTGCGTCCGACCCACAGCTCGGCGCCGGCCTGCAGCAGCACCACCACGAGGATCAGCGCGAGCCCCGTGAGGTCGAGGGCCAGGAGCGCGGCGGCCAGGGCGAGGCCGACCAGGGTCCCGACGATCCGCTGCAGGCCGCGGACCAGCTGGACGCCGAGCTCCCGGGGCGCCAGCGGCACGATCGCGGAGACCATCGCCCAGTAGGGGTGCCCGATGCCCGCCGCCGTCGCGAGGGTCCCGGCGACCCCGCGGCGACCCCCGCCGCGACGGGGAGGTCGGCCGGACGCGAGGGGAACGACGCGCAGGCCGCGAAGGCGAAGACGAGGAAGAGCGGGCCCGGCGGGTGCCAGTCCTGGGCGTCGGAGACGAGCGAGCCGATCCCCGCGACCAGCGCCCCGGTCGGCACGACCAGCCAGTCGCGGTGCGCCGAGAGACCCACGGCCACGCCGCCGACCACCGCCCCGGTGAGCAGCACGGCCAGGCTCGCCTGCATCTGCAGCCGGGAGAGCCCGGTCCGGGTGCGGCCGTAGAGGGAGGTGAAGGCCCCGAAGGCGGCGTAGATCGAGAGGTCCTGCCGGTCGAGCGCCCACAGCAGGAGCAGCGGGACCAGCACCGAGAGCGAGGCCCGGAGCGCCACCCGGTGCGCCGGCGTGGGGTCCGACGGTGAGGAGCTGGCTCACCAGGCTGGGTGGTGCGGGCACCCGGCCCGTCTGCCCCGTCGGGCACGGCGCATAGCATCCGCGCATGACCAGTGAGTTCGACGCAGCCCTCGCCCTCACCCCCCGCGAGGGCGGGGTGTACGACGCCGTCCTGGACCACGGGTGGCACATCGGGGGCGGCATCAACGGGGGGATCCTGCTGGCCACGATGGCCGAGGCGATCCGCCGCGAGCTGCCGACCAAGCCCGACCCGCTGGTGGTGAGCGCCCACTACCTGGGGCCCTCCAGCGCCGGGCCCGCCGAGGTCCGCACCCGGGTGGTGCGCGAGGGCGGGACCGTCGGCACCGCCGAGGCGACCCTCGTCCAGGACGGGGCCGACAAGATCGCGGTGCTGGCGACGTACGGCGACCTGGAGCGCCTCGACGGCGAGGTCCGCACGAGCGTCGAGCCGTTCGAGATCCCCCCGCCCGAGGAGTGCTTCTCCGCCGACCTCAACCCCGCGGCCTCGCCGCCGCTGATGGGCCGCTTCGACATGCTCTTCGACCCCGCCTCCGTGGGCTGGGCGCTGGGCCAGCCCAGCGGCTCGGGGGAGATCCGCGCGTGGCTGCGCCTCAAGGACGGCCGCGACCCCGACCCGCTGGTGCTCCTCACGATGGTCGACTCGCTGCCCCCGGTCGTCTTCGACCTCGGCTACACCGGCTGGGCGCCCACCCTCGAGCTCACCGCCCACGTGCGGGCGCGGCCCGCGCCGGGCTGGCTGAAGGTCCGCGCCTGGACCACGAACGTGGCCGGCGGCCTCTTCGAGGAGGACTGCGAGGTCTGGGACTCCAGCGGCCGGCTCGTCGCCCAGTCCCGCCAGCTCGCGATGGTCCCGCGCCGGCGCTGATCCACGAACGGCGCTGGGTCACGAACGGCGCCGGGTCAGGAACGGCGCCGGTCGAACCAGGAGCGTCGCGCCGAGACGACCCAGCGGCGTCGCGGGTGCTCGGTCACCGACCACAGGCGGTCCTCGCCCGGCCGGTCGGACGGCCAGAACGACAGGTCCTCGGGCCCCATCGGCAGCGCCCACCGGTGGCGCTGCAGCGCCCCGGGCGAGCCGGTGAAGACCGACCCGGGCACCCAGGGGCCGTGGGAGACGCTCACGTGGTGCCGGCCGCGGGCCCGCACCGCGCCCTGCATCCCCAGGACGCCCCCGTCGTGCAGCGCCGGACGCGACAGCCCCTCCTCGTCGGTGGCCGGCAGCCAGGTGTCGGGGTCGAGCTCCAGCCGGGCCAGGCGGGTGGTCTGTCGGCCCCGCCCGTACTCCCCGGCGAGCAGGTCGGGGGGAGCGTCGGGCAGCGGGGAGCGGTCGAGCGAGAGGAACGAGTACCGCAGCCGCTCGTGCCCCTCGTCGGCGTGCGCCTGGTGGGCGTAGCGGACGGGCAGCACGTGGTGGTGGCCGAACGAGGCGACCCGGTCGCCGAAGAGGCCGATCTCGTCGGGCCGCTCGTCGTCGCCCGGCACCCGGAGCAGGTCGTCGACCCGGAAGGTGAGGAAGCCGCGACCGGTCGCGGCGACGTGCAGCCACGGCCCCGCCCAGGCGATCCCGCCGGCGTGGACCCGCACCCCCGACAGCGTCAGCTCGCCGCGGTCGTCGAAACGGGCGTCGACCAGCAGCACGTGCCGGTAGCGGAGCGTGTCGAGGTCGAGGAAGGTGACCCGCGAGCCGCGGCGCACCCCGTCCTTCTCCTTCGCGTACCAGGTGACCACCGCGAGCCGGCGGCCCTCGACGAGCCCGGAGGGGTCGGCGTCGGCGGAGGTGGTGATCCCCTGCGGCCACCAGACCGGGTCGCGCTGGTCGTAGGAGTCGAAGGCGATGGCGCGGTCGACGGCGCGCCCCAGCAGCCGTCCCACCGGCGACGGCCGGGCCCGGTACTTCAGGGCGCCCAGCAGCTCGGGCAGGCCGGCCCGGCCGCCGAGCACCCCGGCGAGGGCCTCGACCTCCGCCACGTGCTCCTCGCTGCGGCGCAGGTGGACCCCACCCACCGCCCGGTCGCCTGCTGGTCGGTCCATGCCCGCCACCGTAGTCTCGGGGCCGTGACCCAGACTCCTGACAACGCCACGTCCAGCCGTCCCGCCCGCAGCACCCAGGTGCGGATGGCCGCCCGTCCGGTGGGCGAGCCCGACGACTCGGTCTTCGAGCTCGTCGAGACCGACCTGCCCGAGCTCGCCGAGGGCCAGGTGCTGCTGCGCACCGTCTACCTCTCCCTCGACCCCTACATGCGCGGTCGGATGAGCGACGCCAAGTCCTACGCCGCCCCCTGGCAGGTCGGCGACGTGATGCAGGGCGCGACCGTCTGCGAGGTCGTCGAGTCGCGCTCCGAGCGCCGCGCGCCGGGCGACCTGGTCCTCGCCTACACCGGCTGGCAGACCCACGCGGTCGTCGACGCCCGCCACATGCGCTCGATCGACCCCGCCGCGGCCCCGATCTCCACGGCCGTCGGCGTGCTCGGCATGCCCGGCTTCACGGCGTACGCCGGCCTGCTGCAGATCGGCCGTCCGCAGCCGGGCGAGACCGTCGTCGTCGCGGCCGCCACCGGCCCTGTCGGCTCGGCGGTCGGTCAGGTCGCGAAGGTCAAGGGCGCCCGGGCCGTCGGCATCGCTGGCGGGGAGGAGAAGTGTCGCGCCCTCACCGAGGAGCTCGGCTTCGACGCCGCCGTCGACCACCGCTCGCCCACCTTCCGCGAGGACCTCGCCGCCGCCACCCCCGACGGGATCGACGTCTACTTCGAGAACGTCGGCGGGCCGGTCTTCGAGGCCGTCGCGCGCCGGCTCAACAAGTTCGCCCGGATCCCGGTCTGCGGGCTCGTGGCCAACTACAACGCCACCTCCGCCCCCGAGGGCCCGGACCGGCTCCCCGGCTTCATGAACAAGGTGCTCACCCTCAGCCTCACCGTGCGCGGCTTCATCCAGGACGAGTTCGTCGCCGAGCACGAGGCCGACTTCCAGCGCGAGATGGCCGCCTGGGTGGCCGACGGCTCGGTCCGCTACCGCGAGCACGTGGCCCGCGGCCTCGAGAACGCCCCCGAGGCCTTCCGCGGCATGCTCTCGGGCCGCAACTTCGGCAAGACCCTCGTCCAGGTCGGCGACGACCCGACGCAGGCGTAGCGCGGACGCGCAGGCTCAGGCACGGGACCGGGAGGCCACGGTGGCGCGGGCGATCTTCTACGACGAGGACGACGCGCGCGCCGTCCTCGCGCGGCTCGAGCGCGACGGCTGGTCGGCGACGCTGGAGCGGGAGCGCCTCGCGGGGGAGGACGACGACGAGGACCACCCGTGGGCCCTGCTCAGCGACGCCCCCGTCCCCGTGCTCGAGATGCTGGTCGAGGAGCACGACGGCTGGCTCGACGAGGAGGCCGGCGACGGGGGCGGCGCCGTCGCGCCCCCGGCCGCGCCGCCGCTGCCGGACGGGCCCCGCCGGGTGAAGCGCCCAGACCTCCTGGACGACCGCGCGGAGGGCCGGCGCCCGGCCGCTGACTAGGCTGGTCGACCATGAGCCCCCAGCCCGACCAGCGCATCCTGCTCGTCCACGCCCACCCCGACGACGAGTCCATCGGCAACGGCGCGACCATGGCGAAGTACGTCGCGCAGGGACGCGGCGTCACCCTGGTCACCTGCACCGCGGGCGAGCAGGGCGAGATCCTGGTCCCCGAGCTCGAGCACCTCGCGGCCGACCGCGAGGACGGGCTCGGCGAGCACCGCCGCGGCGAGCTGGCGGCCGCGATGAAGGCCCTCGGGGTGACCGACCACAGGTTCCTCGGCGGCTTCGGCACCTACCGCGACTCGGGCATGAAGTGGCACGCCGACGGCCACGCGGTGGCCGCCGACGAGGTGCACGAGAACGCCTTCTGGCGCGCCGACCTCACCGAGGCCGCCGACCACCTGGTGGCCGTCGTCCGCGAGGTGCGCCCCCAGGTGCTGGTGACCTACGACCAGTTCGGCGGCTACGGCCACCCCGACCACGTCCAGGCCCACCGCGTCGCCACCTACGCCGTCGCGCTGGCTGCGGTGCCGTCGTACCGCCGCGACCTCGGCCCGGCCCACGACGTCGCCAAGGTCTACTGGAGCGCGATGTCGGAGTCGCGGATGCGCGAGGGGCTGCGGGCGTTGCGCGCGGCGGGCGACACGACCACCTTCGAGGGGATCGACCCCGACGGCCCGATGCCCTTCGCCCGCCCCGACGAGGACCTCTCCGCGGCCGTCGACGCCAGCGACTTCGTCGGCGCCAAGATGGACGCCCTGCGCGCGCACGCCACGCAGATCACCACCGACGGGCCCTTCTTCGCGCTCTCCAACAACGTCGGGGCGGCGGCCTTCGGCGTCGAGCACTACCGGCTCGCCAAGGGCACGCCCGGGCCGCTGGGCCCCGACGGCCTGGAGGACGACCTCTTCGCCGGCCTCCCCTCGGGCCAGTGACCCGCCCGTGACGGTGCGTCGCGCGGCCGCCGCGGTCCTCCTCCTGCTGCTCGGTGCCCTCGCCGCCCTGGGGGGCGTCCTGGTGCACGGGCGCTGGTGGGGTCTGGCGCTCACGTGGGCCCTGCTGGTCGCGGCGCTGGTCGCCCTCCCGCCCGGGTGGTGGGCGCGGCTGGCGTTCGCGGCGGGCTGGGTGGCCGTCCTCGGATGGGCTTTGGCGCCGCGGCCAGAGGGCGACTTCCTGGTGGCCGGGACGGCCCAGGGGTACGGCGTGCTGGCCAGCGGCCTGCTGGCTGCGGTGTGGGGGATCGGCACGCTGCCACGCCGCGGCCGGAATCGTGGCGAACTGGGCGGAGCCTCCTAGACTCGCCGGGTGCCCCAGTCCAACGCCACGCCCCCCGACGTCGCCGAGGCCGACCCGACCGCGGAGAAGGCCGGCGGCCGCGTCGTCGTCCTCCTGCTCCTCGGGCTGGTGCTGCTGGCCGGGGCGGGGTACGCCGCCGCGCACCAGGTCGCCGGCGACAAGGTGCCCCGCGGCACCACGGTCGAGGGCGTGGAGATCGGCGGCCGCTCGCAGGCCGACGCCGCCCGTGCGCTCGAGCGCGGGCTGGCCGAGCGCGAGCGGGCCCCGCTGACCGTGGTCGTCGACGGGCAGGAGCGCAGCGTCACCCCGGCCGAGGCCGGCCTCTCGGTCGACCACGAGGCCTCGGTCGCCGAGGCCGGCGGCACCGACTCGTGGTCGCCCGCCCGGCTCTGGGACTACTACACCGGGGGCGACGACCTCGACGCGGTCGTCCAGGTCGACGAGACGGCGATGACGACGCTGCTCGACTCCGTCCAGGACGAGCTCGGGACGCCGCCCCGCGAGGGCGCGGTGCGGCTCGTCGACGGGGAGGTGCGGACCCGCTCGCCGCGGATCGGCGAGGGGATCGAGCGCGAGCAGGCCCGCGACGCCCTCGTCGCGGCGTACCTCTCCGAGGAGCCGCGCGCCGAGCTGGACGTGGTCGACCTGGAGCCCGAGATCGACGAGGCCGACGTGCAGGAGGCCCTCACCTCCTTCGCCAACCCGGCGGTCGCGGAGCCGGTCACGCTCACGCTCGACGACCAGGTCGTCACCCTGGCGCCGGCGCAGTACACCCGGGCCCTCTCCCTGCAGCCGGTCGACGGGGCGCTCGAGCCGACCCTGGACACCGAGCGGCTCGCCGAGGTCGTCGACGACGCGCTCGCCGGCGACGGCGGGCCGGTCGACGCCACCGTCGCGCTGGTCGACGGCCGGCCGCAGGTGGTCCCCGACAAGCCGGGCGCGAGCTTCGACCAGGCCGAGATCGACGCCGCGTTCCTCGACCTGGTGGCGGCCCCGTCGGGCCAGCGCAACCTCGCGGTCACCGCGACGGTGGCGCGCGCCGACTTCCGGACCGCCGACGCCGAGGCGCTGAACATCAAGGAGAAGGTCTCCTCCTTCACCACCTACTTCCCGCACGCGGACTACCGCAACACCAACCTGGGCCGGGCCGCCGAGCTGATCGACGGGACCGTGCTCAAGCCGGGTGAGACCTTCTCGCTCAACGACACGGTCGGGGAGCGGACCCGGGCGAACGGCTTCACCGAGGGGTTCATCATCGCCAACGGGATCTTCAAGGAGGACCTCGGCGGCGGCGTCTCCCAGATGGCCACCACCGTCTTCAACGCGATGTTCTTCGCCGGCCTCGAGGACGTCGAGCACAAGCCGCACTCCTTCTACATCGACCGCTACCCGGTCGGTCGCGAGGCGACCGTGGCCTGGGGCGCGATCGACCTCCGCTTCCGCAACGACACCGACCACGGGGTGCTCATCGACGCCAAGGTCTCGCCGAGCAGCCCCGGCGGCCAGGGCGCGGTCACGGTCTCGATGTGGTCGACCAAGGTCTGGGACATCGACTCCACGACCAGCCCCCGCTACGCCTTCACCCAGCCGGAGACGCGCACCCTCTCCACCCCCGACTGCTACCCCAACGCGGGGTACGGCGGCTTCGACGTCGACGTGAAGCGGATCTTCCGCCGCCCGGGGAGCGCGAAGGTCGTGAAGACCGAGACCTTCACGACCACCTACACGCCGTCGGACACGGTGATCTGCAAGCCGCCCGCCGGGCAGGGCTGACCACCGGCCTCGTAGGGTCGGGGGGCGATGAGCCTGCCGACGACTCACCGACGTTCCGCCCACCCGGGACCGCCCCGCTGGTCCTACCGACCCGAGCTGGACGGGATGCGCGCCTCCGGGGCGCTCGTCATCATCTTCTTCCACGCCCAGGTCACGGGGTTCTCGTCGAGCTTCGTCGTGCTCGACATGTTCTTCGTGCTGTCGGGCTTCGTCGTCACCAACGTGGTGCTCCGCGAGGTCGACGCCAAGGGCCGACTGGCCCTCGGTGCCTACTACGCGCGCCGGGTGCGGCGGCTGCTGCCGGCGGCGGTCGCGACCGTCGTCGGGACCAGCCTCGTCTTCCTGCTCCTCGCCTCCCAGCCGGAGCGGTTCGAGCTGGTGCGGCAGGCGCAGTCGGCGCTGCTCTACCTCGCCAACTGGCAGTTCATCGCCGACGGCGCCGACTACTTCGCGGGCGACATCCGCGAGTCGCCGTTCATGCACTTCTGGTCGCTGTCGGTGGAGGAGCAGTACTACATCTTCTTCCCCCTGCTGGTGATCGCGTGGCACCGCTGGGGCCGCAGCAGGCCCCGGGTGCTGCTCGGGGTGGTCGGGGCGCTCATGGCGGCCTCCGTGACCGCCCAGGTGCTGCACGCCCGGGTCGACCCGATGCGCGCCTACTTCGGCACGGACACCCGGCTCTTCCAGCTGCTGGCCGGGGTGGCGCTCGCCGTGGCGCTGCGCGAGTACGCCCTCTCCCGCGACGCCGACGGCCGGGTCGCGTGGCCCCGGCTCGGGTCCGCGCTCGCGACCGCCGGCGCGCTCGGGTTCGTCGTCCTCGGCACCGAGCTGGTCGGCATGAGCGTGAGCAACCGCAACCTGCTCGCGACCGTGGTCTCGCTGGCGCTGGTCGCCGGGGCCTACACGGCGCCGGCGGCCCCGGTGGCCCGCTTCCTGGCGCTGCCGGCGATGGCGTTCCTGGGCAGGATCTCCTACGGGATGTACCTGTGGCACTGGCCCGTGATCGTCGTCCTCGAGCGCCTGCTCGACGCCCCCGGGCTGGTGGTGGCCGCCCTCACCGTGCCCCTCACCATCGGGCTCGCCCAGTTCTCCCACTACTTCCTGGAGACCCCGATCCGGACGGGGAGGCCCCTCGACCGCGTGCACTGGCCGGTCGTCGGCACCGGCCTGGCCGTCTCCGTGGCCGCCGCCGTGGTCGTCGTGCCGCCCGTGCTGGAGAGCGCCCGGACGCCGGCGCTGGCGGCCACGGCCCGGCCGGCGGCCACGACCGTGGTCTCCGAGCGCGCCGAGAGCGGCGACCGGCTCGCCGAGCAGCTGCGCCGCCCGGTGCCGAGGGGCCTCGACTTCAGGAGGATCGGCAAGGACCGGGGGCCGGCGGTGACCCGCTGCGAGCCCGACGACCCCGGGGCGTGCCTCGTCGTCGACGGGGACGGCCCGCACGTGGTGCTGGTCGGGGACAGCCACGCCCGGATGCTCACCCCCGCCTTCACGACGCTCGCCCGGGAGCGGGGCTTCCGGCTCTCGGCCAACGTCGTCCCCGCCTGCCCGTGGCCGCACGGCTTGCTCAGCGACAAGGCCCGCGGTGCCAACCGGGACCGGTGCCTGGAATCGCGCGACGGCTTCTACCAGCGCACCCTGCCGCAGCTCGACGCCGACGTCGTGGTGCTGGTCAACGCCCCGCGGGGGGACGGCGTGGGCGAGGCCCTGGTCGACTACCGGGGCCGTGAGGTGGAGCTCCCCGGCGCCTTCGCCACCGCCGTCGACCGGACCGTCCGGCTGGTCGAGCGGGCCGGCGCCAAGGCCGTGATGGTCAAGGGGATCATCGGCACCGGCGGCTGGGGCCCCGACGGCCCCGACCCCCTCGACTGCCTGGCCCGGGCCGGCACGCAGGGGGAGTGCGTCGTCGTCCCGCCCCAGGACCGCCCGCTCTCGGACAGCTACTACCGGGTGGCCGCGGGGTCGAGCGCGGCGGCGGCCACGGTCGACCTCAACCCCGTCGTCTGCCCTGACCACCCCACGTGCCGGCCGGTCGTCGGCGGGCAGGTGGTCTGGCGCAACGCCGACCACGTCACCGCGTCCTACCTCGAGGAGCACCGCGACGAGATCTGGCAGGCCCTGCGGGGGACGGGCTTCCTCGAGGAGTGAGCCGGGCGGGTGAGCCGGGCGGGCCGGCACGGGCCGCTCAGAGCGTGGCGAGGAAGAACGAGAGCACGAAGCCGGCGGCGGTGGCCAGCGCGACCGTGGGTCCGCCCTTCTCGTAGGCCTCGGGCATGAGCGTGTCGGCCAGGGAGGCCAGGACCGCGCCGGCGGCGAAGGCGAGCGGCAGCGAGAGGGTCTCCGGGTCGGCGCTCGACAGCGGTCCCGCGCCGACCACCACCGCGGCGGCCAGGAGCACGGCGCAGAGCGCCCAGGTCCCGACCACGAAGGCCTGGGAGCGGCCCTGCTCGCGCATGGACGCGCTGCCGACGAGCGCCTCGGGGAAGTTGGAGACGAAGATCGCCGCGAGCAGGGCGAGGCCACCGCTGCCCTCGCCCAGGGAGACCCCGAGGGCGACGTTCTCGGGGACGCCGTCGAGGGTGACGGCCGCCAGCAGCGCCAGGCCCGCGGCACCGCTGTGGGAGGCCGCGGAGGTGGCGGAGTCCGACGCGGGCGCGTCGGTGTCGAGCTTGGCGCTGCCGGGGTCGGCGTCCGCGTCGTCGGCGGTTCCGGCGGCGGCGCGGCGGTCCAGCCACTGGCTGAGCAGGGTGAAGACGACCGCGCCGACGAGGAGCCCGAGCGCGGAGCGCCACAGGCCGCCCTGCTCGTAGGAGTCCTCGAAGAGCTCGAAGGCCAGCGCCGTGATCAGCGCGCCCGAGGCAAAGGCCAGCATCGCCGCCAGCAGGGCCTTGGGCAGCCTCAGCCAGCCGCCAGCGAGCGCGCCCAGGACCAGCGCGCTGGACGCGATCGTGCCGAAGATCAGCGACTCACCCATGCCGGAGGCGTACCCCGGGGGCGTCCCCTCATGCCGTCAGGTACGTCATCTCGTGGTGCACCGCGAAGCCGAGCCGCTCGTAGAGCGCCAGGGCGGCGGCGTTCTGCGTCTCCACGTGCAGCCAGGCGGTGGTCGCGCCCTGCTCGGCGCCCCACTCCAGGAGGGCCGCCAGCACGGCGGTGGCGAGCCCGCGCCGGCGCTCGGAGGGGTCGACGTGGAGCCGGTGCACGCCGAGCCAGTCGCCGTCGAGGGCGGCGGCGCCGCGGGCCGCCTCCGCCCCGGCCGCGGACCGGACCGACACGGTCACCCCGGTCCCGGTCCCGGTCCCGGTCAGGTCGACCTCGTCGGCCGCCGCGACCTCGCGCGCCCGGCGCAGCGCCCGCGCGGTCGAGGCGAGCAGCAGGTACGCCGCCCCGCCCGGGACCTCGCGCCAGCCCTGGTCGAGCAGCGCGGCGTGCGGGGCCGAGCCGGGCTCGACGTGGACCAGCGCCGGCCGGTCGCGCGCGGCGTAGAAGGCGCGCACCGCGGCCGCCGCCGCGTCTGGCGGCAGGCCGGGGTCGCCCACCGCGAGGCACGAGTTGGCCCGCTTCACCAGCCGGCCGACGGGGGAGGGGTCGCTGCGCAGCACCCACTCGCCGAGCGGCTCGACCTCCAGGCCGGGCCACAGCGAGGCCGTGTGCCGCTCGGCCTCCCCGACGCCGACCCGGTGCCGCACCGAGGGGCGCGGCGGCACGGGCTTGCCGGAGACGATGTCGGCGACCCTGACCTCGACCACGGTGCCGTCCTCGCGCTCCAGCACGCAGAGGCCGTCCGCCCAGCGCCGGCAGGTGCCCAGCACGTCGGTGAAGGCGGGTCCGCCCGTGGGGCCGGTCTCGCCCCGCAGCAGCCGGCGCACCACGACGCGCAGGCCCACCACGTGCGGGCCGAGGGTGTGGGAACCCGGCTGGTGGCCCAAGGGGTGGGGTTCGGCGGTCGGAGGCACGCAGGGATACTAGGCTGGCCCTCAGCCCCATCCGCCCTCAGATCCCAGGAGGACCCGGTGACCTACGTCATCGCCCAGCCGTGTGTCGACGTCAAGGACCGCGCGTGCGTCGACGAGTGCCCAGTCGACTGCATCTACGAGGGCAAGCGGATGCTCTACATCCACCCCGACGAGTGCGTCGACTGCGGCGCCTGCGAGCCGGTCTGCCCGGTCGAGGCCATCTTCTACGAGGACGACACCCCGGAGGAGTGGAAGGACTACTACGACGCCAACGTCAACTTCTTCGACGACCTGGGCTCGCCCGGCGGCGCGGCGAAGATGGGCGTCATCGAGAAGGACCACCCGATGATCGCGGCGCTGGAGCCGCAGAACCAGGACCACTGACGCCGGTGGAGTCCACGGTCTCGGCCCGGCTCCCCGACTTCCCCTGGGACCACCTGACCCAGCACGCGGCAACCGCCCGGGCGCACCCCGACGGGATCGTCGACCTCTCAGTCGGCACCCCCGTCGACCCCACCCCCGAGGTGGCGCAGCGGGCGCTGGCGGCCGCCGCCGACGCGCCCGGCTACCCGGTCACGGTCGGGCGGGTGGAGACCCGGCAGGCCGTGGTCGACTGGCTGGGCAGGCGGTTCGGCGTGACCGGCCTCGACGTGGACGGCGTCCTCCCGGCGGTCGGCTCCAAGGAGCTGATCGGCTCGCTGGCGCTCCACCTCGGCATCGGCCCGGGCGACCTGGTCGTGCAGCCCGCGCTGGCCTACCCGACGTACGAGGTCGGGGCGGCGCTCGTGGGCGCCGAGCTGGTGGCGACCGACAGCCTCACGGCGATCGGTCCGCGCACCCCGCGGCTGCTCTGGCTCAACAGCCCCTCCAACCCGACCGGCCGGGTGCTGCCCGTCGAGCACCTCAAGAAGGTCGTCGACTGGTGCCGCGACCGGGGCACCTTGCTCGTCTCCGACGAGTGCTACCTCGAGTGCGGCTGGGAGCCCGACAGCCCGCCGGTCAGCGTCCTGCACCCCGACGTCTGCGGCGGCAGCACCGAGGGGATCCTCACCGTCCACTCGCTCTCCAAGCGCTCCAACCTGGCGGGCTACCGCTGCGCGTTCGTGGCCGGCGACGCGGGCGTGGTGGCCGAGCTCCTCGCCGTCCGCAAGAACCTCGGCCTGCAGATGCCCGAGCCCCAGCAGCGGGTGATGGCCGCCGTCCTCGCCGACGACGACCACGTCGCCGAGCAGCACGCCCGGTACGCCGTCCGGCGGGCGGCCCTGCGCGGCGCCCTGGAGGGCGCGGGCTTCCGGATCGACCACAGCGAGGCGAGCCTCTACCTCTGGGCCACCCGCGACGAGGACTGCTGGGAGACCGTCTCCTGGTTCGCCGAGCGCGGCATCCTCGTGGCCCCCGGCTCGTTCTACGGTGCGGCCGGCTCGCGGCACGTGCGGGTGGCCTTCACCGCCACCGACGAGCGGGTCGCCGCGGCGGCCGACCGCCTGCACTGAGCCCGTCCCGTCCCGACCGACCGACCCGACCCGGCGGGCGCCGGGTCCGTCGAGCCGCCGAGCCGCCGAGCCGCTCAGGCGAAGACGTCGACGTGCACGTGGTCGCGGTGCTCGAGGATCGCGAGGTCGCCGCGCGACGAGCGCGGCACCCGGTAGTCGCGCCACCCGTCGTCGGAGCGCCGCGCCTGCCAGATCCGGTCGTCGAAGATGACGGTCTGGATCTTGAGCCGGGCGGCGTGCGCGACCAGGTAGTGGGCGACGGCCCAGCCGCGACGCCGGTTGTCGTCGCCCACGGGCCGGAAGAAGACGTCGACCGCGCGGCCGTCGTAGTGGGTGGAGCCGGCCATGTGGCCGTCCCGCACCCCGCCGGGGGCGAACCCGCCCAGCGACTGGGGGCCGAAGGCTCCCTCGACCGCGAGCCGCACCCGGTCGGCCCGCTTGGTCAGCCCCGTGGCGACGAGGTCGGCCGAGGCCGCGCCGACGCCGTCGTCGACCGTGCAGCTCCACGCCTCCGGGGAGTTGCCGGTGAGCGCCGAGGCGAGGATCCGCGCGTCCTCCTCGTGGTCGGCGTAGGCGTCGGGGTAGGCCGACCGCTGCACCTCCTGGGCCGCGACGGTGACCTCCATCGACCGGTAGTCCCCGATCTTCTCGAGGGCGTCGTAGAAGGCGTTGGTGGCGAAGACGGGGTCGAGGACCTCCTCGGCCGTCCCCCAGCCCTGCGAGGGGCGCTGCTGGAAGAGGCCGAGGGAGTCGCGGTCGCCGTACTCGATGTTGACGATCTTGGACTCCTGGTAGGCCGTGGCCAGCGCGATCGTCGCGGCGCGCGCGGGCATCCCGCGGCGGACCGCCACCGCCGCGATCAGCGCCGCGTTCTCGGCCTGCTCGTGGGAGAGCGTGACGCGCCTGCCGTCGATCTCGGCGACGCACTCGTCGCGGGAGAGCAGGGGGCCGATGCCGCGGTCGAAGACCACGCAGATGCCCCAGAAGAGCGCGCCGGCCACGACCAGCGCGACGACCCAGTGCCAGCCGCTCGACCGGCGCGGCGCCGGCGGCGGTGCCGGCACGCCGTCAGTCGTTGGCGTGGAGGGCGTCGTTGAGCGCAATGCCCTGGCCCTTCCACGGCGCGGCCTCGACCGCGCCGGTCACCGAGTTGCGGCGGAAGAGCACGTTGCTCGCGCCGGAGAGCTCCGCGGCCTTGACCACCCGGGAGCCGTCGCCCTCCAGCACGGTCACCTTGGTGCCGGCGGTGACGTAGCAGCCGGCCTCGACCACGCAGTCGTCGCCCAGCGAGATCCCGATGCCGGCGTTGGCGCCGAGCAGGCACCGCTCGCCGACCGAGACCACCTCGGTGCCGCCGCCGGAGAGGGTGCCCATGATCGAGGCGCCGCCGCCGACGTCGGAGCCGTCCCCGACCACGACCCCGGCGGAGATCCGGCCCTCCACCATCGAGGCGCCCAGGGTGCCGGCGTTGAAGTTGACGAAGCCCTCGTGCATCACGGTGGTGCCGCTGGCGAGATGGGCGCCCAGCCGGACCCGGTCGGCGTCGGCGATCCGGACGCCGGACGGCACGACGTAGTCGACCATCCGGGGGAACTTGTCGACGCCGAAGACGGTGACGTGCTGGCCCGCGGCGCGCAGCCGCGCGCGGACCGTCTCGAAGCCCTCGACGCGGCACGGGCCCGCGGAGGTCCACACGACGTTGGCGAGCAGGCCGAAGACGCCGTCCATCGAGATGCTGCGCGGGGTGACCAGGCGGGCGGAGAGCAGGTGCAGGCGCAGCCAGGCGTCCTGCGCGGTGGCGGGGGCGGCCGCGAGGTCGGCGACCTCCACCAGCTCGACGGCGCGGGTGACCTGACGCAGCTCGTCGTGGCCCTCGAGGCCGGCGAGCTCCTCGGGCACCGGTGCGCCGTCACCTGCCTCGTCGTGACGGCCCAGCGCCGGGCGCGGGAACCAGACGTCGAGGACGGTGTCGGCGGAGTCGCGGGAGACGAGGCCGTAGCCCCAGGCGGCGGAAGCAGTCACGGTCGAGGTCACGCTCCGAACTCTACGGGGGCGCTCGATACCCTCAGGCACGTGTCTCCCGCCTTGTCGTACGCCGTCGCCGGGTTCCTCGGCCTCGTCACCGTGCTCGCCCTCGTCGCCCTCCGCCTGCCCGGCCTCGACCCCGTCGTGCGCCGCTTCATGGTCGCCGCGCACGGCGCCACCGCGGTCGTGGTGCTGCTCGACGTGGTGACCCTGCTGCGCGGGCACGAGGTCGAGTCGCCGGTCACCCACATCGGCTACGCGGTGGCCGCCGTGGGCCTCCCGGTGATCCTGCTGAACCGGCGTCCGCTGCTCGACGAGGACGAGGGGCTGGAGCGCGGCGAGGAGAGCGGCGAGGAGAGCGGCGACGGCGCGGAGCCCGCCGAGTCCGCCGAGCCCGACCTGCCCCACCTCGGGGTCGTCGCGGTGACGGCCGCGGCGATGGTGGTCCTCGTCGTCCGCCTCCAGCTCACGTGGTGAGCGCGGGTTCGGGGCGGCCCGTCCCGGCACGCCGGCGCGCGGTCGGCCAGGTGCTGATCGCGGCGTACGCCGTCTTCGCCGTCGCCGCGGGCGCCCGGTCGTTCGCGCAGGTCGTCACCAAGCTCGACGAGGCGCCGGTCGCCTACCTGCTCTCCGCGGTCGCCGCGGTGGTCTACCTCGTCGCGACCCTGGCCTTCCGGCGTGCCGGGCGGCCGGCGTTCCGGGTCGCGCTGGGCGCCTGCCTCTTCGAGCTGGTCGGCGTGCTGGGGGTGGGGCTGTGGACGTACCTCGACCCCGACCTCTTCGCCGACGCGACCGTCTGGTCGCACTTCGGGCAGGGCTACGGCTTCGTCCCGCTGGTGCTGCCGTTCGTCGGTCTGGCCTGGCTGCGGCACGTCGAGCCGGAGACGCGCCCGGCGCGCTGATCGGTCGGCCTGCCGCCTCCGTCCTTGCCGACGACCGCGGTTCCGGTCATGCTGTGGGCATGAACCACGGGGGAGATGCCAGTCACGCGCGCGCTCGGGCGGCCCGGTGGGGGGTGTCCTGGCTCGCCCTCGTGCTCACCGCGCCCGCCGCACTCCTCGGGGGCGGCGTGGTCGCAGCCGCCGCCGGCCCCGCGCCCGGGACGGCTCCAGGCGGCGACGGCGAGGTGCTGCGGCTGCAGACCGCGACGCTGACCTCCCACGGGCCGGGGCTGCCGCTGGCAGGCACGCCGGTCGGCCGGCAGCTGGCCGGGGCCACCGTGCGCACCGAGGTGTACGGGATGCAGACGGGTGAGCCGAAGTACTTCCCCGAGGTCGACGTGCAGCTGGCCGGCGTCCCCGGGACCGACCACGACGACGACGCCCGGCTCACGGTGGCGTTCGGCCACCTGGTCGGCGGCACCTGCACCCCCAGCGAGCACTACCAGCGCGACGTCACGTCGGGTCGTGACGGCAGCAGCTACCGCTTCACCGGCTACACCCCCGACTACTGGAACGGCACCCCGGACCGGCCGTGGGACTGCCTCTACGTGATCCTGGGCTCCCTGGACGGGCAGACCGTGTACGACGCGCTGGTCGGCGAGCTCGTCAACACCTACGAGTCGCCCGTCGTCGAGCTCGGCGACGTGGAGCTGCTAGGCAAGAAGCAGCGGCAGCTGCGACTGGTCCGTGGGGCGTGGACCACGATCGACGTGGGGCTGCGCAACACGGGCCCGATCGGGACGCTCCCGTTCGAGGTCAGCGGGTCGGGGAGGGGTGTGCAGGTCGGCAAGGTCGCCGTCGAGGGAGTGGAGCAGGGGGCCGAGACGGCGGTCCGACTGATGGTGAGGCTCAAGGGCGGCAAGGGCGGCAAGAAGGTCGGGCCGTTGACCCTGACCGCCAGGGGGACGGGCGTGGATGCCACCCGCAGGATCAAGGTCAGGTCCGTCGCACCGCCGCCGCGACCGAGGGCGGGGCGCTACCGCAGCTCCGACGGCCGGGTCCACTTCCGGATCCGCAACGGCCGGGTCATCGGGTGGACCGGCACGATGCAGACCCAGTGCGGGGGCTACGGGTCCGTCCCGCAGTACACGCAGAACACCTACGACTTCCCGAAGGAGGTGAAGGTCCCGCGCCACGGCATCGTGGACGCCTCCACCTCGGGCCGGGCGGCCGGGAACACCTGGAGCGCCTCCCTCCGGATGCTGGTGAAGGGCTCGAAGGCGACCCTCGGCCGGTTCCACTACGGCACCGAGGGGCCCTGCACCGCCAGCGTGGGCTTCACGGCGAAGCGGGTCGGGCGCTAGGGCCGGCGGAGCCTACTGGCCCTTGCGGCCGTCGATCGCCTCGCGGAGGAGGTCGGCGTGGCCGGCGTGGCGCGCGTACTCCTCGAGCAGGTGGACGACCACGTCGCGGACCTCGATCGGCACCCCGTGCACCAGCACGTGGGAGTCGAGGTCGAGCTCGACGAAGAGCTTGCGGGAGTGGGTGAGCTCGCGGAACCAGGCCTCCCAGGCCTCGATCACCAGGTCGTCGTCGGCGACCGCGCCGTCGAAGTCGTTGTCGGGCACCTCGTCGGTGTCGTAGAGCCGCGGCAACGCCCAGTCGCCCTCGAGCACCCGACGGTTCCAGTGGTGCTCGACCCGCGCCAGGTGGCGGACCAGGCCCAGCAGCGACAGCGTGGACGGCGGCACGGAGCGGCTCGCGAGCTGCTCGGCGTCCAGGCCGTCGCACTTGAGGTCGATGGTGGTCCGGTAGCGGTCCAGGTACTCCAGCAGGATCGCCTTCTCGCCCACGGCGGGGACGTCGGCGACGCGGGGGTCGTGCTCAGGGTCCACCCACATGTCGGGTGCCTTGCGCTGGGTCATGGGGGACATTCCACCAGATGCCCCCACCGCGGCCTCGCAGAACCCGTGTGACGGGAGGTGTGTCCGGCGTCTAGGATCGTCCCAGGCGTTCGAGCCGTCATCAGCGGCGAGCCTCCGGAAGAACAGGCCTCCCACACCGGGGAGCGCCCCACTAGACCCGGACGGGTGGGCCCGGCACAGCCCTCGACGAAGCGGTCCCGAGGTCTCGTCAGGCTCGACCTGCGAGCACCTCCGGGACAAGCGAGGTGGTACCGCGGCTCCCGCTGCCCAGCCGGCAGGGGTCGTCCTCGCGGCAAGGAAGAGCAGCCGCGCACGACGACCGCAGGAGCAGCGCCGATGACCTACCCGAAGGTCTCCCACCTCACCACCAGCGAAGCCGCCACCGGGGTGCCCAGCAGCCCTTCCTTTCCGGCGATCGAGGAGGCGGTCCTCGCCCACTGGGCCGCGGACGACACCTTCCGCGCGAGCGTCGAGCAGCGCGACGCCGGCCCCGACGGGAGCAACGAGTTCGTCTTCTACGACGGTCCGCCCTTCGCCAACGGCCTGCCGCACTACGGCCACCTGCTCACCGGCTACGTCAAGGACATCGTGCCGCGCTACCAGACGATGCGCGGCAAGCGCGTCGAGCGCCGGTTCGGCTGGGACACCCACGGGCTGCCCGCCGAGCTCGAGGCGATGCGCCAGCTGGGCCTCAAGACCACCGACGAGATCCACGACATGGGCGTGGAGAAGTTCAACGACGCCGCCCGGACCTCGGTGCTGCGCTACACCGACGAGTGGCGCGAGTACGTCACCCGGCAGGCGCGCTGGGTCGACTTCGACGACGACTACAAGACGCTCAACCCCGAATACATGGAGTCGGTGATCTGGGCGTTCAAGCAGCTCCACGACAAGGGGCTGGTCTACGAGGGCTTCCGGGTGCTGCCCTACTGCTGGAACGACGAGACGCCGCTGTCCAACCACGAGCTGCGGATGGACGACGACGTCTACCAGGTCCGGCAGGACCCCGCCGTCACCGTCGGCTACCGGATCGAGCCCGACCCGGCGCTCGGCGGCGAGGACCCGCTCGCCGACGTCCTGGCCCTCATCTGGACGACGACGCCGTGGACGCTGCCCTCCAACCTCGCCGTGATGGTGGGCGAGGAGATCGACTACGTCGTGGTGGAGGGGCCCGTCCCCGGGACCGACCGCACCGCCCGCTACCTGCTCGCCGAGCCCCGGCTGGCGGCGTACCAGCGGGAGCTCTTCCCCGACGCCGACGAGCCGGTCGTGCTCTCGCGGCACCGCGGCGCCGACCTGGTGGGGCGCAGCTACACCCCGCCGTTCTCCTACTACCTCGGCCACGAGAACGCGTTCCGGCTCGTCGGCGCCGAGTTCGTCACCACCACCGACGGCACCGGGCTGGTGCACACCGCCGGCGCCTTCGGCGAGGACGACAAGGTCGTCACCGACCGCGAGGGGATCGAGGCGGTGATGCCGGTCGGCAGGGACGGCCGCTTCACCCACCCGGTCGCCGACTACGCCGGGATGCAGGTCTTCGACGCCAACCCGCACGTCATCGACCACCTCAAGGCCGCCACCCGCGCCCTCTCGTCGGTCGAGGAGGGCGGAGCCCCTCTCGAGACCGGCTCGGTCACGCCCGGCACGGTGCTGCTGCGCCGCGAGACCTACGACCACTCCTACCCGCACTGCTGGCGCTGCCGGCAGCCGCTCATCTACAAGGGCGTCTCCTCGTGGTTCGTCGAGGTGACGGCGTTCAAGGACCGGATGGTCGAGCTCAACCAGCAGATCCGCTGGGTGCCCGAGCACATCAAGGACGGCCAGTTCGGCAAGTGGCTGGAGAACGCCCGCGACTGGTCGATCACCCGCAACCGCTTCTGGGGCAGCCCGGTGCCGGTCTGGAAGAGCGACGACGAGGCCTACCCGCGGATCGACGTCTACGGCTCCCTCGAGGAGATCGAGCGTGACTTCGGCCGGCTGCCGCGCGGCGCCGACGGCGAGCCCAACCTGCACCGGCCCTACGTCGACGACCTCGTGCGGCCCAACCCCGACGACCCGCGGTCGCCGGAGGAGGGGCAGTCGATGATGCGCCGCGTCACCGACGTGCTCGACGTGTGGTTCGACTCGGGCTCGATGTCGTTCGCCCAGAACCACTACCCGTTCGAGAACGCCGAGTGGTTCGACGGCACCGCGGAGAAGAAGGGCCACTTCCCCGGCGACTTCATCGTGGAGTACATCGGCCAGACCCGCGGCTGGTTCTACACGCTGCACGTCCTGGCGACCGCGCTCTTCGACAAGCCGGCCTTCTCGTCCTGCATCAGCCACGGCATCGTGCTGGGCTCCGACGGCAACAAGATGAGCAAGTCGCTGCGCAACTACCCCGACGTGAGCGAGGTCTTCGACCGCGACGGGGCCGACGCGATGCGCTGGTTCCTCATGGCCAGCCCGATCCTGCGGGGCGGCAACCTCGTGGTCACCGAGCAGGGGATCCGCGACGGCGTGCGCCAGGTGATGATCCCGCTGTGGAACAGCTGGTACTTCTTCCAGCTCTACGCCAACGCCGCCCGCCCGGGCGGGTACGACGCCGCCCGCTCGACCGCCTCGACCGACCCGCTCGACCGCTACCTGCTCGCCAAGACCCGGCAGTACGTCGCGGCGATGACCGAGCAGCTCGACGCCTACGCGATCGCGGACGCCTGCGAGACCACCCGCGGCTTCCTCGACGTGCTGAGCAACTGGTACATCCGGCGCTCCCGCGAGCGGTTCTGGGCCGTCGGCGGCGAGCTCGACGAGACGGGCGAGGCCGCCTTCGACACCCTGCACACGGTGCTCGAGGTGCTCTGCCGGGTCACCGCCCCGCTGCTCCCGCTCACCACCGAGGAGGTGTGGCGCGGGCTCACCGGGGGCCGGTCGGTGCACCTCGCCGACTGGCCGCGGGTCGACGAGCTGCCCGCCGACGACGACCTGGTCGCGGCGATGGACACCGTCCGCGACGTCTGCTCCGCCGGCTCCGCCCTGCGCAAGGCCGCGCGCCTGCGCAACCGGCTGCCGCTGGCCGGACTCACCGTGGTCGTGCCCGGGGCCGCGGCCCTGGCCGGCTTCGAGTCGATCGTCGCCGACGAGCTCAACCTCAAGGCGGTGCGCCTGCTGGACGCCGACGACCCCGAGGCGGCGTCGTACGGCGTGGAGCAGCGGCTGGCGGTCAACGCCCGAGCCGCGGGTCCCCGCCTCGGCAAGGACGTCCAGGTCGCCATCCGGGGCGCCAAGTCCGGCGACTGGTCGGTGGCCGAGGACGGCACCGTGACCGCCGGGGGGCTGGCGCTGGTGGAGGGCGAGTACACGCTCGAGACCGTGGCGGCCGCCGACGACGGGGAGAGCGCGACCCAGGTGCTGGCGCGCGGCGGCTTCGTCGTCCTCGACACGCGGGTCACGCCCGAGCTGGAGGCCGAGGGCCGGGCCCGCGACGTCGTCCGCGCCGTGCAGCAGGCCCGCCGCGACGCGGGTCTCGAGGTCACCGACCGGATCGCCCTGACCGTCTCCGGCCCGGGCGAGGTGCTCGACGCGGTGCGCACCCACGAGGCGCTGGTGGCGGGGGAGACCCTGGCCACCTCGGTCTCCTACGCCGACGCGGAGGGGCTGGAGGTGCGCGTGGAGCCGGTCCGGGGCTGACCTGGCGGGACCGTGGCCGCGGCGGCGAGTGGTTGGATGGCCCCATGCCGGACCAGCCCGACCATCCCGACCGCTCCGACCAGACCGATCGCCCCGACCAGCCCGCCCCCGACCCGATCCGGGACGTGGAGCTGGACCTCGGCCTGGACGTCGTCAGCCTGACCCGCCGGCTGGTCGACATCGAGTCGGTCAGCCACCACGAGCAGCGGATCGCCGACGCCGTCGAGCGCGCGCTGTCGGCCCTGCCCCACCTGACGGTGGTCCGCCGGGGCAACACGCTGGTCGCCCGCACCGACCTCGGCCGGGGCGAGCGGGTGGTGGTCGCCGGCCACCTCGACACCGTGCCGGTGAACGACAACCTCCCCTCGCGGCTCGAGGACGGCGTGCTGCACGGGCTCGGCAGCTGCGACATGAAGGGCGGCGACGCGGTGATCCTCCGGCTCGCCGCGACCGTGCCGGAGCCGAACCGCGACCTCACCCTCGTGCTCTACGAGGCCGAGGAGGTCGAGGCGGTCCACAACGGCCTGCGGAAGCTCTCCGAGAGCGACCCCGGGCTGCTCGAGGCCGACTTCGCGATCCTCATGGAGCCCTCCAACGCGTCGGTGGAGGCCGGCTGCCAGGGGACGCTGCGCGTCGACGTGCGGACCCGCGGCGAGCGGGCCCACTCCGCCCGCAGCTGGCGCGGGGTCAACGCGATCCACGCCGCCGGCGAGGTGCTGGCCCGGCTCGCGGCCTACGAGGCCCGCCGGCCCGAGATCGACGGCCTCACCTACCGCGAGGGGCTCAACGCCGTCGGGATCCGCGGCGGGGTGGCCGGCAACGTCGTCCCCGACGAGTGCGTGGTCGAGGTCAACTTCCGGTTCGCCCCCGACCGCAGCGAGGCCGACGCCCTGGCCTTCGTCACCGACTTCTTCGACGGCTTCGAGGTCGAGCTGACCGACTCCGCCCCGGGCGCCCTGCCGGGTCTGCACCTGCCGGCCGCGAGGGCGTTCGTGGAGGCCGTCGGCGGGGAGGTGGCGCCCAAGTTCGGCTGGACCGACGTGGCGCTCTTCTCCCGGCTCGGGGTGCCGGCGGTCAACTTCGGCCCGGGGGACCCGTTGTACGCGCACAAGCAGGACGAGCAGGTCCCGGTCGCCGACCTCGTGCGGTGCGAGGAGCAGCTCCGGGCCTGGCTGGAGGGGGAGCGATGAGGTCGCAGTACCGGGGACTGGTGCGGCGACGCCGCCAGCAGGTCGAGGACAGCACGTCGGACCAGCGGCTGCTGGACTCGCGCGGGCCCGCGGACTGGGCCCACACCGACCCGTGGCGGGTGCTCAAGATCCAGGCCGAGTTCGTCGAGGGGTTCAACGCCCTGGCCGAGCTCGGGCCGGCGATCGCGGTCTTCGGCTCCGCCCGGACCGCCGCCGACCACCGCTACTACGCGCTCGCCGAGCAGGTCGGGCGGGCCCTGGTCGCCGAGCAGTTCGCCGTCATCACCGGCGGCGGACCCGGCGCGATGGAGGCGGCCAACAAGGGCGCCAGCGAGGCCGGCGGGACCAGCGTGGGGCTGGGCATCGAGCTGCCCTTCGAGGCGGGCCTCAACGAGTGGGTGGACCTCGGCGTCCACTTCCGGTACTTCTTCGCCCGCAAGATGATGTTCGTCAAGTACGCCCAGGGGTTCGTGGTGCTCCCGGGCGGGCTCGGGACCTTCGACGAGCTCTTCGAGGCCCTCACGCTGGTGCAGACCCGCAAGGTCACCTCGTTCCCGGTGGTGCTGATGGGGGTCGACTACTGGTCCGGCCTGATGGACTGGTTGCGCGCCACCGTCCTGGCGGAGGGCAAGATCTCCCCCGAGGACCTCGACATGATCCGCCTCACCGACGACGTCGACGAGGCCGTCGCGCTGATGGTCGAGGCGCGGGAGGGGCGCTACCCGAGCCCCGCTCCGCACACGAGCGAGTGACGGGGGACGACGAGTGAGGGGCTGGAGCAGATGGTGACGTGGGTGCTGGTGGCGGTGCTGGTGCTGGTGCTGGGCGGCGTGGCCGCCGTGGCAGCCGGACGGACCGGGACGTGGGAGGAGCCGGAGCGGGACCGGGTGGCGGTCCGCCTCCCCGACGGGCCCCTGACCCGCGCCGACCTGGGCCGGGTCCGCTTCCCGATGGCCTTCCGCGGCTACCGGATGGCGGACGTCGACGCCCTGCTCGACCGGCTCGGCCGTCAGCTCGAGGACGCCCCCGCGCCGTCGGCGACCGGGCACGGCGCCCAGGACGACGGCGGCGAATCTGCCTGAATCGGCGTTTCCGTGGCGCCGACCACATCTCTACGGCACACTTCCCTGCGTGGAGTCAAAGGAAATCATCGTCTGGGTCCTGACCGGACTGGGTCTCGTGGTCATCCTCCTCACCCGGGTGCGCCTGGGCAAGGACGAGACCGAAGGGCCCATGAAGGTGAACAAGCCGGCCCTCAACGTGCACACGTTCGTGGGCCTGCCGGCGTTCGCCCTCTGGGTCGCGTGGCTGATCATGTCCGAGGACTCGTTCCTCGGTGGTGACGTCGCCGGCATCGTCGCCCTCGCGCTGTGGTGGATCGCGGCGCTCGCCGGGCTGGCCCTGCTGCTGCGCTGGCTGCCCTCGCGCGGCCGGCACGCCACCAACGTCGAGGAGGACACGTGGAGCGAGGGGCCCGGGCTGTCGATCCTGGCGCACGCCGGGCTCTTCATCGGGGTCTGCGTCTTCACCTTCTTCTACCTGACCGCTGCGTGACGGGCAGGCGACGTCCCGGCCCCGCCGGGGTCCTCGCCGCTGCCCTCGCGCTCGTCTGCCTCGCGCCCGGTCCGGCCTCCGCCGGCCCGGGCGTCGGCGTTCCCGGCGCCTTCGTTCCCGGCGCCACTGTGGTCGGCACCTCCGTGGCTGCCGACCGGAGCGCGGAGCACGCCGGTCGACCGCGCGCGGTCGTCGCGCGCCGGGTGATCGGGCGCTCGGTGCAGGGCCGGCCGATCACCGCGTGGCGGCTGGGCGAACCGGGACGACGCACCGTCGTGCTGCTCTCGACCATGCACGGCGACGAGCCGGCGACCCGCCAGCTCCTGGCGGCGCTTCGTGACGGGCGCCCGCTGCGCGGCATCGACCTGTGGGTGGTGCCCACCTACAACCCCGACGGCCTCGCCCGCGGCACCCGGCAGAACGCCCGGGGCGTCGACCTGAACCGCAACTTCCCGCGCGACTGGCGCGACCTCGACGGCCGCTACGAGTCCGGGCCCCGGCCGGCGAGCGAGCCGGAGACCCGGGCGGTCATGCGCTTCCTGCGCCGGGTGGACCCGAAGCGGGTGCTGAGCTTCCACCAGCCGCTGCACGGCGTCGACACCGACACCAAGGACCCCGTCTTCGCGCGCCGGCTCGCCCGCGGCCTGCGGCTCCCGACGACGAGCCTCGACTGCGGCGGGACGTGCCACGGCACGATGACCGGGTGGTTCAACGCCACCTTCGCCGGTGCTGCCCTCACCGTGGAGTACGGCGCGCACCCCTCCCGCCGCCGGATGCGGGTCGAGGCACCCCGCCAGCTGCTGCGGGTCCTGCGGGCGCGACGGGGACGCTGAGCCGGCGCCGGACCAGTGCCGGCCGGACGGGCCGGACAGCCTCAGCGGGCCCCGGAGCTCAGCGGCCCCGGAAGACCGGCTTCTCCTTGGCGAGGAAGGAGTCGACCGCGGCGGCGTGGTCCTCGGTGGCCCCCGTGGCGGTCATCATCGACGCCTCGAACGCGAGCGCGTCGGTGAACGAGTGCTCCGCTGCGTACGCCACCGACCGCCGGATCGCGCCGAGGGCGGCCGTCGGACCGGTCGCGAGGCGGGCCGCCAGGGCGTGGGTGGTCGCCTGCAGCTCGTCGGCCGGGACGACCCGACCGGCCAGCCCCATCTCCACCGCCTCGGTCGCGGGGACGGTCGTGGGCAGGTAGAGCAGCTCGAGCGCCTTCTCCCGGCCGACCAGCCGCGGCAGGGTCCAGCTGGTGCCGGTGTCGCAGGAGAGCGCGATCCCGGCGAACGCGAAGTTGAAGCCCGCGGAGTCGGAGAGGACCCGCAGGTCGCACGCGAGCGCGAGCGACACCCCGGCGCCCGCGGCGACCCCGTTGACGGCGCAGACCACCGGCTTCGGCATGGAGGCGAGCGCGGTGACGATGGGGTTGTAGTGCTCCTCCACGGTCCGGAAGAGGGAGTCGCGGTCGGGGCCGCGCAGGATCGCGACGTGCTCCTTGAGGTCCTGGCCGACGCAGAAGGCCCGTCCGCTCCCGGTGAGGACGACGGCCCGCGCCTCCGGGTCCTCGGCGACGGCGGCGACCACGTCGCGCAGCCGCTCCTTGGTCGCCACGTCGAGGCTGTTCATCGCCTCGGGACGGTTGAGGGTGATGGTGGCGACGCCGTCGCGCACCTCGAGCAGCACCGGGTCGGCCATGCGGGTCAGTCTGCCCCAGGGGACAGGGCCCTGGCCACGAAGCGCTCGGCCGACTCGCGCAACCGGTCGGCCTCGCGGGTGAAGTACGCCGCGGCGCGGTCGCCCGGCCAGTCCGCCGGCAGCAGCTCGGAGGGCAGCGCCGGGTCGGTGAAGAGGAACTTGCGCCACTCGTGGACCAGGTGGAAGCGGGCGGCGAAGGCGGCCTCGTCGGGGTCCTCGTGGGCGGCGAGGTGGCGGGCGACCGAGGCCGCGGCGTCGGCGAGCCACTCCTCGTAGGCCCGTCCGAGGCCCTCGAGGTCCCAGCAGGAGAGCGGGGTGCCGGCCGGGTCGAGCTCCGTGGCGCGGGCGAGGACCGCCGTGGCCCCGCACCGGGCCAGGGCCTCCGCCAGCTCCTCCCGCGGCCACGGGCTGAGCCAGGTGTGCGGGCGCAGCTCGGCGTAGCCGAGGTAGGTCAGCTCGCGCTGCAGGCGGGCCCGGTCGGTGCGGCTCCCCGAGCAGGTGACCAGCGCCAGCTGCCACGAGCCGTCCCAGGGCTGCGGTCGGCGGTCGTAGATCCGCTCGGCCGCCCGGGCGAGCCGGCGCACGGCGCGCTCGGTGGCGGCGTACCCGCGACCGCGCTCGGTGGCCACCGGTTCCAGCCAGCCCTGCGCCACCATCCGGGAGATCGCCGTGCGGACGGCGGGGGCCGCGATCCCGACGGGCCCCAGGAGCCGGACCAGACCGGCCACGGGCGCACGGTTCCCGCGCCCGGGCAGCAGGTCGCCGTAGACGTCGAAGAGGGCGGAGCGGGCGTGCACGGCAGCAGTGTCTCAGGGCAGGCCGAGGGCTGTCCCGCAGACCTGTGGTGCGGGTCACCGTGTGCATGGGGGATAATGGGAAACTGAAGCATCCCTGCGGCCGAGGGCCGCGCAGACACAGGAAGCAGAGGTGCGCTCATGGCGGCCATGAAGCCGAGGACGGGCGACGGACCGCTGGAGGTCACCAAGGAGGGACGCGGCATCGTGATGCGGGTCCCGCTGGAGGGCGGGGGCCGCCTCGTGGTCGAGCTCAACGCCGAGGAGGCCGGAGCCCTCGGCGACGCCCTCAAGGACGTCGTCGGCTGACCGTGGCAGCCATGCGCCCCGCCGCCGCCCTGCCGACGCAGGTCTCGCCCCCGGAGTTCGCGCTCTCCGCGCACGCGCCGCACGAGATCGGCGGGGTGGAGTGCTGGGCGTTCCCGGTCCTGCCCGGTGACGGCGACGGGCCGGTGCAGCTGGGCCCGGGTGCCGAGCAGGCGGCCGAGCTCCTCGGCCGCGACCTGCTCGACATCCTCGAGTCGGCCCGGGCGACCGGCCGGGTGGGCGAGGTGACCACCCTGCCGGTGGCCCACGACGACCACCCCGACCTGCGCCTGGTCCTGCTGGTCGGCGTCGGCGCGCAGACCGCCACCGACTTCCGCCGGGCCGGGGCGAGCCTGGCCCGGGCGGTCAAGGACCGCAGCAGCGTGGCCACCACCCTGGCGGCCATCGCTCCCGAGGGCGTGCTGGGTGCCGTGGTGGTCGGCGCGATGCTCGGCTCGTTCGGCTTCCACTGGCGCGGCGACGGACCCGCCGAGCAGCCGGTGCGTCAGGTGGTCCTCGCCGGGGTGCCCGGCAGCGACGACCGTCGGGTCGAGCTCGACCGGGCGCTCGCGCTGGGCGGCGCGGGCTGGCGGGCGCGGACCCTGGCCACCGTCCCCTCCAACCTGAAGAACCCGCCGTGGCTCGCCGAGCAGGCGCGGGTGCTGGCCGACGAGGCAGGCCTCCGGGTCACCGTCTGGGACGAGGAGCGGCTGGCGGCCGAGGGCTTCGGGGGCATCCTCGCCGTCGGCGCGGCGTCCGACACCCCGCCGCGCCTGATCCGCCTCGACTACCGCCCGGAGTCCGCCGGCGACGACGTGCCCCACGTGGTCCTGGTCGGCAAGGGCATCACCTTCGACACGGGCGGCCTCGACATCAAGCCCGCGCAGGGCATGACGACGATGAAGCGCGACATGACCGGCGGCGCGGTCGTGCTGGCCACGATGGCGGCGCTGGCCGACGTCGGCTGCCCCGTCCGGGTGACCGGGCTCGTGCCGGCGGCCGAGAACGCCATCAGCGGACGCGCGATGCGCCCCGGCGACGTGGTGGTGCACCACGGCGGCCGCACCTCCGAGGTCAACAACACCGACGCCGAGGGACGCCTCGTCCTGGCCGACGCGATGGCCTACGCCGTCTCCGAGCTGGCTCCCGACGTGCTGGTCGACGTCGCGACCCTCACCGGCGCGATGAAGGTGGCCCTGGGTCAGCAGACCGGCGGCTTCTTCGCCAACGACGAGGCGCTGGCCACGGCGATCTCGGCCGCGGGCGAGGAGTCGGGCGAGCGGGTGTGGCGGATGCCTCTCGTCGCCGACTACGAGGAGAAGCTCGCCTCCAAGGTCGCCGACGCCGACAACGCCGCCGGGGGAGCGGGCGCGATCACCGCGGCCCTCTTCCTGCAGCACTTCACGGGTGACGTGCGGTGGGCCCACCTGGACGTCGCCTCGGTGGGCGACGCCCCCGAGGAGCGCTTCGAGTGGACGACGGGCCCCACCGGCTTCGGCGCCCGTCTGCTGCTCACGTGGCTCGGCGGCGACGACCCCGTCGGCGGCCTGACGGCCACGGGTCGGGGCTGAGGGGCCCGGCATGCGCGGGCTCACCGTCCGGTGGTCCCTGGCCGAGGCGGCCCCGGCGGCCGGCGACGAGCTCGCCCGGCACGTCGCCGAGTCGTCGTTCGCCCGCTGCACCGGGATGACGGGGCTGAGGTTCACAACCTGGCGGGTGCGGCCCGGCGAGTGGTTCGAGAGCTCCTACGTCTTCGTCGACGAGGCGGCGCGGAGCGCGTTCGAGACCGAGCTCACCGGGAGCGTCGCGGAGTCGCCGGTCTCGCGGATCGTGGGCTCCGGGCCGGTGCTCGTCGAGCCGTGCGACGTGGTGGCGGTGGCGGAGGGCTGGGAGGGGTTCGAGGCGACCCCGGGCCGGGGCGCCACCGGGGCCTGAGCCGCGGGCTCAGTCCTCTCCCGCCCACTCCTTCTTCGCCAGCAGCAGCCCGTCGCCCACGGGGAGCAGGACCGGCACGAGGGACTCGTGCTCCGCGACCTGGCGCCCGAGCTCGCGGATCGCGACGGTCTCCTCGTCCCGCTGGGCGGCGTCGGCCACGCGGTCGTGCCACAGGGCGTTGTCGAAGGCCACCACGCCGCCGGGGCGCAGCAGCCGGAGCGCCTCGCGCAGGTAGGCGGAGTACTCGCGCTTGTCGCCGTCGCAGAAGACGAGGTCGTAGTGGCCGTCGGTGAGCCGCGGCAGCACGTCGAGGGCGGCGCCGCTGATCGTGCGCGCCCGCTGCGGGGGGATGCCGGCGTCGGCGAAGGTCTCCTTGGCGAGCCGCTGGTGCTCGGCCTCGATGTCGACGGTGGTGAGCACGCCGTCGGGGCGCATCCCCCGCAGCATCCAGAGCCCGGAGACGCCGGTGCCGGTGCCGATCTCGACGACGGTGCGGGCGTCGAGGACGGCGGCCAGGAAGCGGAGGGCGGCGCCGCCGCCCGCCCCGATCGGCGTCACCCCGACCTCGTCGGCCCGGGCGCGGGCGGCGCGGAGCACGTCGTCCTCGGCCACGAACTGCTCGGCGTGGTTCCAGCTGGCGGGCTTCATGGGCGGGACTCTATCGCGTGGGGCGGGAGCTCCCGCGGGGGAATGCCGGCCCCTGCTCACAGGTTCCTCTCAGGCCGGGAACCTAGGCTGTTCCCCGAGCGTCGGAGAGGGTGTGAACCCGTTCCGGCCCGGCCCTCGTCCCCGACCCCAGGAGGTCCCCGTGGAGAGCTCGACGGAGGCCGTGCCCACCTGGGACGAGATCGTCACCCGCCACTCCGACCGGGTCTTCCGGCTCGCCTACCGGCTCACCGGCGACCGCCACGACGCCGAGGACCTCACGCAGGAGGTCTTCGTCCGGGTCTTCCGCTCCCTCGACACCTACACGCCCGGCACCTTCGAGGGGTGGCTCCACCGGATCACCACCAACCTCTTCCTCGACCAGGCCCGGCGTCGCCAGCGCATCCGCTTCGACGCCCTCTCCGACGAGCGGGCCAGCCGCCTGACCTCGGCGTCCCCGGCCCCCGAGGCGGCGTACGCCGACCGCACCTTCGACGACGACGTCGAGCGGGCGCTGGCGACGCTGCCGCCCGACTTCCGGGCCGCGGTCGTGCTGTGCGACGTCGAGGGCCTCTCCTACGAGGAGATCGCCGAGATCATGGGTGCCAAGCTCGGCACCGTGAGGTCCCGGATCCACCGCGGGCGCTCCCTGCTCCGCAAGGCGTTGGCGCACCGCGCGCCCGGGGAGGGACGCGAGCGGTACGCGGGGCCGGCCACCGAGCCCCTGCCGATGCTCAGGAGCGGCGCGTGATCGGCCACCTCGGCAGCCGGGTGAGCGCGCTCCTCGACGGACACCTCGCCGCCGACGAGGAGGAGCGCGCCTGGGAGCACGTGCACGCCTGCCACCCGTGCCGCGACATGGTGGAGCGGGAGGGCTGGGTGAAGACCCGCCTGGCGGAGATGACCCACTGCGCCCCTTCCGGATCGCCCGGCGTGGAGGAGTCGCTGCGCCGCTCCCTGCTCGCGATGGCCCCCGACGGGGCCTCGCCGATGCAGCAGCACCTCGCCTGCGCGACCCGTGACCGCGGCCGTCCCCGTCCGCGCCACCTCGTCGCCCTCGGCGGCGGCGCCCTTGGGGTGGCCGTGGTCGGCGTGCTGGCGCTCGGCTCGGTGCCGGCCAACGCGCCCCAGACGGAGCGGCGCGGCCCGGTCACCAGCCTGGTGCCGTCGAGCCCCGGGCCCGACCAGCGGCCCGGCGGCGGGCCGACGTCGCGCACCTCACCGCTGCGTCCTCAGGGTCTGCGCGCGACACTGTTCCCGTGAACCACGACCACACGGGGGAGGGCGGTCCCGCCGCGGCGGACGAGCCGCGGGACGTCGACCCGACCGTGCCCCTCGCCCTGCCGCCCGACCTGGCCCCGCGTCCCGACCTGGCCCCGCGTCCCGACCCTGCGCCGCGTCCGTCCGCCGGGCCCGGCCCGTTCCCCGGCCCGGTCCCGGCCGGTCGGTGGGGGCCCCTGCCACCGGCGGGGCCGCAGCCCGGTCCGCAGCCCGGTCCGCAGCCCGGTCCCCAGCACCGTGCCCCCGGGGGGCCGTTCGGTCCGCTGGGTCCGCTGGGTCCGCTGGGTCCGCTGGGCCAGTCGGGTGCGCGCCCTGCGGCGGGCGGGGCCCCGGGGTGGGTCTGGCCGGCCGTCACCGCCCTGGCCCTCGTCGTCGGCCTCGCCGGCGGTGCGCTCGGGGGCGCGCTCTACGAGTCCTTCGAGCTCGGCGGCTCGGGTCTCGAGCCCGCCACCGTCCGGACGGCTCCGCCGCTGGCCACGGGCAACCGGTCGGTCGCCGCGGTGGCCCAGGAGTTGCTGCCCAGCACCGTCCAGGTGCTCGCCGGCGCGGCCGGGGCGGGGGCGACCGGCTCGGGCTTCGTGCTCGACTCCGAGGGCCACGTCGTGACCAACCAGCACGTGGTGGCCGGGGCGGACGACGAGGAGCTGCGGGTGGTCGACGCCGAGGGTCACAGCCACGACGCGACGGTGGTGGGGGCGAGCCGCGTCTACGACCTCGCCGTCCTCCGGGTCGACGGCGTGGAGCACCTGCGGGCGGCGAGCCTCGGCGCCTCCGAGGCGCTCCTCGTGGGTGACCCGGTGGTCGCCTTCGGGGCGCCGCTGGGACTGAGCCAGACCGTGACGGCGGGCATCGTCAGCGCCCTCGACCGTCCGGTCACCACGGGCGAGAGCGACGACGAGACGTCCTTCATCAACGCGGTCCAGACCGACGCCGCGATCAACCCGGGCAACTCGGGCGGACCGCTCGTCAACCTCGAGGGCCAGGTGGTGGGGGTCAACTCCGCCATCGCGACCACCGGCGGTCTGCTGCGGGAGGCCGGCAACATCGGCGTGGGCTTCGCGATCCCGATCGAGCAGGTGCGCATCACCGCCGACCAGATCCTGCGCACCGGCGAGGCGCGCTACCCCGTGATCGGGGCCAAGGTGCAGACCGGCGGCGCCGGCGGGACCTCCGGGGCCAGGATCGACGAGGTGGCCTCCGGGACGCCGGCCGCCGACGCCGGGCTGCGGCCCGACGACGTGGTGGTCGCGGTCGACGGCGACCGCGTCACCGACGGGATCGCCCTCATCGTGCGGATCCGCACCCACCAGCCCGGGGAGACCCTCGAGCTCACGGTCGTGCGCGACGGCGAGGAGCGCACCGTCTCGGTGGTCCTCGACTCGGAGGTCGGCTGACCCGCCGGCCTCAGTCGGTGGCGCCCCGGGAGTCCGCCTCGACGAACGGGTGCTCGTCGACGAACTGCCGGGTCTCGGCGTACATCTTTTCGATGAAGCTCTCGAGCTGCGCGTGCTCGACCCGCCACTGCCCGCGGCCGCCGATCTTGATCGCCGGCAGCTCCCCGCGGCGGACCAGGGCGTAGACCTGGGCGCTGGAGGTGTTCAGCACCTCCGCGACGTCGGCGAGGGTGAGGAAGCGTGGCGTGCCGGGCATCCTCCCATCGTGCCACCCGGGACCGCCCGTCACCCGCAGGAGGGGCCGACCTGTGGAGGAGGCGTGGCGTCCGGGGCCGCCCTGTCTGTGGACGGAGCGGCGGGCCGGGGCCCGGGTCGCGGGAGGATGTGGGCCGTGCTCACGACTCCTCCCGCCGAAGACGTGCCGGTCGCCCAGCGCTCCACCCGCGCGGGGTGGCGGGACCCCAGGCTCTGGGTCGGGGTGGCCCTCGTCGGGGTCTCCGTGGTCGTCGGGGCCCGCGTGGTCGGCGGCGCCGACGAGACGGTGCCGATGTGGGGCGTGGCCGACGACCTGGCCGAGGGCCAGGAGGTGGGGCCGTCCGACCTGGTGGCCCGCCGTGTCCGGTTCGCCGACCCGTCCGACGCCCGGCGCTACTACGCCACCAGCGAGGAGCTGCCGCCCGCGCGGCACCTGCTGCGCGGGGTCGCCGCCGGGGAGCTCCTGCCGCGTGCGGCGCTGGGCTCCCCCGACGAGGGGGTGCCGCACGTCTCCGTCTCGGTCCCGTCGGTCCAGATCCCGCCGGCGGTCGGTCCCGGCTCGGTGGTCGACGTGTGGATGATGCCCCCCGAGGGCGCCGGCGACGGGAGCAAGGCGCGGCTCGCGGTCGCCGACGTGCGGGTGGTCGAGGCGCCCCGCACCTCCGGCGACCTGGGCCTGGCCGGCCCCGACCGGCAGCTCGTGCTGGCCGTGCCCGACGACGGCGACACCCTCGCCCGGGTCCTCACGGCCAGCGGCGAGCGGCGCCTCATGCTGGTCGGGCGAGGCTGAGGTCGTGGTCTGCGTCCTCGTCCTCGCCAGCGGGGCGCCCTGGGAGTCGGCCGCGCTCGGCCACCTCGCCGACGCCTCGGGGGTGGTGGTCCTCAAGCGCTGCGTCGACGTCGACGACCTGATGGCCACGGCCGCGACGGGGCAGGCCGACGTCGCGGTCGTCGCGCTGGAGGCCCCGGGCCTCGACGCGTCGGCGGTCGCCCACCTGCGCCGGCACGGGGTGCGGCCCGTCGCCGTGGTCGCCGACCCGGGGCGCGACGACGTGGCCGCCCGCCTCGCCCGGCTCGACGTGCACGTGCGGGTCGCCGCCGCGGAGGTCGGTCACCTCCCGGCCGCCGTGCTCCGTGCCGAGGACCTCGGCGACACCCGGAGCCGCTCCGTGGCGGAGGACCCGTCGGGCGGCCCCGCCCTCGGCCCGGTCGCCCCGCCCTCGGCGGGTGGGGCGCCGCCCGGGCGGCGGGTCGTGGCCGTGTGGGGGCCGCCGGGTGCGCCGGGGCGGACGACGCTGGCCACGGCGGTGGCGGCCGAGCTCGCGCGTCGCGGCCGGAGCACCCTGCTCGTCGACGCCGACCCGCACGCCGCCTCGGTCGCCCAGCACCTGGGCGTCCTCGACCAGGTCTCGGGGGTCCTGTCGGCGGCACGGCTGGCCCAGGCGGGGACGCTGCCGACCCGCTTGCCCTCCGCGTGCCGCGCGGTCGCTCCCCACCTGGAGGTGATGACCGGGCTGCCGCGGGCGGACCGCTGGGTCGAGGTGCGACCCGGGGCGCTCGCCGAGGTGGTCGAGGAGGCGCGCGCGTGGCGCGACGTCGTCCTCGACACCGGCGCCGACCTCGCGGTGGAGGCGCTGGCCGGCCAGGCCGGCCAGCGGAACGCGATGACCCTGGAGGCGCTGGAGGCGGCCGACGAGCTGCTCGTGGTCGGTGCCGCCGACCCGGTCGGGCTCTCCCGGCTCGCGCGCGGCCTGGTCGAGGTCCGTGAGGTGGTCGGCACCACGCCCGTGCGCGTGGTGGTCAACCGGATGCGCTCGTCGCTCGGGTGGTCGGAGGCCGACGTGGCGGGGATGGTCCAGGGGTTCGCCCGGGTCGCCGGGCTGCACTTCCTGCCCGACGACCGGGCCGGCGCCGACCGGGCCCTGGTGGCCGGCCGGGCGGTCGGCGAGGTGGGGGAGTCCGCGCTCTCGCGCGCGGTCTCGGGCCTGGTGGACGCCGTGCACCCCGCCAGCTGCGCCCCGGGCGCCGGGGGAGCCGGCGGGAGGCTGGCGCAGCGGTTCAGGCGGCGAACAGCAGGTACAGCCCTCCGGCGGTGAAGCCGACCATCGCGAGGAGCAGCGGCAGCTGCCCGGTGAGCTGGTGCCGGCGGGGCAGCAGCCGCACCGCCCGGTCGTGGGCGGCGACCACCCCGAGCACGTGGCCGAGCACGACCCCCAGCACCTTGATGTTGGCCAGCGTCGTGGGGTGGTAGGAGAGCCAGCGGTTCACCTCGAGGTCCGCGGTCCCGAGCAGGTCGTCGCCCCGCGAGAGCGGGTCGCTCATCTGGACCAGCGTCACCTGCCCGTACTCCACGAGGTAGGAGAGGTAGTGAGCGGCGATGTAGCCCACGATGATCGGCACCATCGAGTGCGCGAAGAGGCCGGGGAGCGCCGACCGCCGGACGTCGTCGCCCACCCCGGTGGCGGCCGTGGCGGCCGTGAAGACCAGGCCGACGCCCACGCAGAAGGCGAGGAGCGCCAGGTTGCCGAGCAGGGCCGCGTCGACGTCGCTGGACTGCACGAAGCGCAGCCACGGCGGCGACTCGCGGAACGAGTCGAAGCCCGTGCTGCCGAAGAGCACGGCGACTACCCCCACCAGCCCCGGGCCGACCGGCGTCGTGGCGAGGTTGGCCAGGGGGGAGCGGACCACCAGGCGGCCGTCCTCGCGACCCCAGACCGAGAGCCGGGCCACCAGCGAGGAGTAGACCTCGAAGGGGTCGGCGCGCTCGAAGAACCGGTCGCCGTACAGCGCCCCGCCCAGCAGCATCAGCGCGACGTACACCGCGACCCAGAGCCGCACCGTCCCGAGCTGCGTGGAGTCGGGGTGCACCAGCTCGAGCCAGACGAAGGCGTAGAGACCCACGGCGGCCGGCCAGTAGCCGAGGCGCTCGGGGTAGTCGCGCAGCCCGCGGGAGGGGTCGGACCCGGTGAGGCGGGCCAGCCCCGCGTGCAGGGTGCGGACCGGGCTCAGGGCCTTGTACGCCGGCCCGACCAGCAGGCTGAGCGGCACGATGCCGACCCACAGCAGCACGTAGAACATGCCCAGGGCGGGGTTGATGACGAGGTTCTCGCCCAGCACGGCGGCCAGCAGGAACCAGCCGAAGAACGCCATCCCGACCACGCGCACCGCGACGGCGAACCACCGGGAGCCGACGGCGCGGTCGAGCGCGGCCGGCGCGGGCCGGCCGGGGCGGTCGTCGAACCGCGGCTCGCGCCACGCCAGCGCCAGGACGCTGAAGGAGACCACCAGGGCCGCGACCGCGCCGGCCATGGCCAGCTCGGGGGAGATGGGCAGGTCCTTGGCCCCGCCCAGGCCGTGGGCGAGGAGCTCGCGGTCCACGTCAGCGCACTTCGAGCTGGAGCACCACGAGGTCGGGGTCGTGCGACTCGACCTCGACGACGCCCGGCTGGTCGATGACCAGCTCGTGCTCGGTGGTCCCCTCGGTGAAGGCGATCTCCTGCTCCGGGGTGGAGTGGACGTGCAGCTCGCCGGCCCGGTCGGCCGTCACCTCGACGAGGACCGGCTCGCCCGCGGCCACCTCCACCCGCTCGCCGGCGGGGTCGATCGAGTCGCCCTCGATGGTCACCCGGATCGGCTCGGCCTCGGGGGCGGCCTCGTCCGTGGGCTGCCCGCCGTCGGGGGAGGAGTCCTGCGAGCCGGTGGTGCCGCCCGTCGTGGTGTCGCTCTCGGCGTCGTCCCCGCAGGCGGCGAGCCCCAGGAGCGCCAGGCAGGCGACGGCGGCTCCGGTGGCGACTCGCAGACGGGGACGGATCGGGGCAGACATCTGGGCGTTCCTCCTCGGGGTGGGGTCCTTCTGCCAGAATCCCATGCGATGGCAAGGGCGAGGACGGAAGGGCACACATGAGCGAGCGGCTGCGGCCGCGGGACCTGGCGTTCCTCGCCACGGATTCGCCTGCGACACCGATGCACAACGCGACGCTCGAGGTCTTCGAGCCCGGGTCCCGGGGGTTCGACTACTCCCACGTCCTCGAGCTCATCGCCGAGCGGATCTCCTACGTGCCGCGCTACCGGCAGCGGCTGCAGTCCGTCCCCGGCCGCCTCGCCAACCCCGTCTGGGTCGACGACCAGGAGTTCGACCTCAGCTACCACGTCCGCCGCTCGGCCCTGCCCCGTCCCGGGACGATGGCCCAGCTGCGCGAGCTCACGGCCCGCATCGTCTCCCGGTCGCTGGACCGCAACCGGCCGCTGTGGGAGGTCTACGTCATCGAGGGGCTCGCCGAGGGACGGGTCGCGGTGCTGGCCAAGTCCCACCAGATCCTCGTCGACGGCGTCGAGACCGTCGACCTGGGCCAGGTGCTGCTCGACGTGGACCCCCAGCAGGAGCCGCTCGGCCACGACGAGTGGCGTCCGGGCCGGGCTCCCACCCCGGCCTCGCTCGTCGCGGGGGCGGTGCTGGAGAGCCTCGAGTCCCCGCGGACGCTGGCGGCCACGGTCCGCAGCAACACCAACGCGCTGCTCCGCAGCGCGGCCGACGCCCGGCAGCGGGTCGGCCACGTCGCCGGCGCGCTCTCCAACCGCCGTCCCGTCCCGGAGTCCCCGGTCAACGGGCCGCTGTCGCAGCAGCGCCGGGTGATGACGGTGGCGACCGACCTCGCCGACTACCGACGGATCCGCCGGGTGCACGGCACGAGCGTCAACGACGTGGTCCTGGCCACCGTCACCGGCGCCCTCCGCGGCTGGCTGATGACCCGCGACGAGGGGCTGCACGGCCTCAAGCGGCTCAAGGCCGTCGTGCCGATGTCGGTCATCGACCACGAGCTCGAGGCCACGTCGCTGGGCACCCAGGTCACCGGCTACGAGGTCTTCCTGCCGATCGGCGAGCCGAGCCCCGTGGTCCGGTTGCTCCAGGTCAGCTATGCCTTCCACAGCCACCGCGAGACCGGCCTGGCGGTGGGCGCCCAGCGGCTCGCCGGGATCGCCGGCTTCGCCCCGACCACCTTCCACGCCCTCGGCTCCCGGGTGGCGGCCCAGGAGCTGCGGCGCGGCTTCCACCTCTCGGTCACCAACGTCCCGGGGCCCCAGTTCCCGCTGTACGCCGCCGGCGCCCAGATGCTGGAGAGCTACCCGGTGCACCCGCTGCTCCCGGGCCACGCGCTCGCCATCGGCGTCACCTCCTACGACGGCCGGGTCTTCTACGGGATCACCACCGACCGCGACCTGCTCCCCGACGCCGACGTGCTGGGGCAGTGCGTCGTCGAGGCGCTGGAGGAGCTCAAGGACTCCGCCAGCGACTCCCGCCCCCGCGCCCCGCGCGGGCGGCGCAAGGGCGCGGCGACGACCGGGCGCACCGGGCCGAGGTCCGGGACCCGTGGCTCCGGCTCCCGGGGCACCGAGGGGGACCGGTGAGCGCCCGGCTCTACCTGCCCACCACCGTCGCAGGCCTGCGCACGCTGGTCGACGAGGGCGGGCTGCCGCCGTCCGCCGTCTCGCCCGACGGCCCCGTCCGGGCCGAGGCCGACGACGAGGAGTCGGAGTACGCCGCCCTCATGACCGCGGCGGACCTCTCGGCCGCCCTCTGCGTGGCCCGCGGCCTGCCGGCCGTGCGGCGGGTCGTGGTGGTCGTCGAGCCCGCGACGACGGGGGCGCCCGGCGCCTCCTTCGGCCGCGCCGAGGTCGCGGCGGTCCACCTCGACACGGAGGACCGGGCTGCCGACGCGGACCCCGACGACGACCTGGCCTGGTTCGCGCCCGAGGAGCTCGAGCACCTGCTCTGAGCGCCCGCGGCGGGCTAGTGTCGCGGGATGGACGCCACCACCCGATCCCCGGCCCCGGTCAACGAGCCCACCCTGTCCTACGCCCCCGGCACCCCCGAGCGGGAGGCCCTGCTCGCGGAGCTCGCGCGCCAGGAGGGCGAGCAGCGCGAGCTCGTCGCCCACGTCGGCGGCGAGCGCCGCTCCGGCGGCGGCCCGGAGACCCGGGTCGTGCAGCCGCACGACCACCAGCACGTCCTGGCCACCTTCGCCGGCGCGACCGCCCGCGACGCCGAGGCGGCCGTGGCGGCCGCCCGCGAGGCCGCCGGCCCGTGGCGGGCGATGCCGTTCGACGAGCGCTGCGCGATCCTGCTCAAGGCGGCCGACCTGCTCGCCGGCCCCTGGCGCCAGCGGCTCAACGCCGCCACCATGCTCGGCCAGTCCAAGACGGCGCAGCAGGCCGAGATCGACTCCGCCTGCGAGCTCGTCGACTTCTGGCGGTTCAACGTGCACTACGCCAAGGAGCTGCTCACCGAGCAGCCCGTGGCCCAGGCGCCGGGCGTGTGGAACCGCACGGACCACCGGCCGCTGGAGGGCTTCGTCTACGCGATCACGCCCTTCAACTTCACCGCGATCGCCGGCAACCTGCCGACCGCGCCCGCGCTGATGGGCAACACCGTGCTCTGGAAGCCCTCGCCCACCCAGCAGCTCGCGGCCAGCCTCACCATGGAGCTCCTCGAGGAGGCGGGGATGCCGCCGGGCGTGGTCAACATGCTGCCCGGCGACGGGCTCGAGGTCTCCCGGGTGGCGCTCGTCCACCCCGACCTCGCGGGCATCCACTTCACCGGCTCGACGGCGACCTTCCAGCACCTGTGGCGCACGGTGGGGGAGAACATCTCCTCCTACCGCGCCTACCCGCGGATCGTCGGCGAGACCGGCGGCAAGGACTTCGTCGTCGCCCACCCGTCGGCGGACCCCGACGTGCTCCGGGTGGCGCTCGTGCGGGGCGCCTTCGAGTACCAGGGGCAGAAGTGCTCGGCGGCGTCGCGGGCCTACGTGGCCCGGTCCGTGTGGGAGAAGGTCCGCGACCAGCTGGTCGCCGACGTGGAGGCGCTCTCGGCCGGCGACGTCACCGACCTCTCGCACTTCATGGGCGCGGTGATCGACCGCCGGGCCTTCGACCGGCTCTCCGCCGTGCTGGAGCGGGCCGCCGCGACCGACCACCTCACCGTGCTGGCCGGCGGCACGGCCGACGACTCGGTCGGCTGGTTCGTCCGTCCCACGGTGGTGGAGTCGACCGACCCGGAGGACCGGATGTTCGCCGAGGAGTACTTCGGCCCGGTGCTCGCCGTCCACGTCTACGAGGACGACCGGTTCGAGGAGGTCGTGCGGCAGATGGAGTCCTTCGCGCCCTACGCGCTGACCGGCGCCGTCATCGCCCAGGACCGCGCCGCGATCACGTGGGCCGGCGAGCAGCTCCGTTTCGCCGCCGGCAACTTCTACGTCAACGACAAGCCCACCGGCGCGGTGGTCGGGCAGCAGCCCTTCGGCGGCGGACGGGCCTCGGGCACCAACGACAAGGCGGGGGCCGCGCTCAACCTCCAGCGGTGGACCAGCCCGCGGTCGATCAAGGAGACCTTCGTGCCGCCGACCTCGATCGGCTACCCGCACATGGGCTGACCTCCGGTCCCCGCAGGGGGAGGGGGACAATGGGTGCATGCCCGACCTGCTCGCCCTGCCCGTGCTGACCGGCCTGCCGCTGCGTCCGGCGTTCCACATGGGTCCGCTGCACGCCTACGAGCAGGCCCTGGTGCTGGTGCTGGCCTTCGGGCCGTTCGTGCTGCTCGGCGCGGTCGTGTGGTGGCGCAGCCGGCAGGACCGGGCGGAGGCCGAGGCCGGCCCCTCAGGAGCCGCCGAGGTGGGCCAGGCCGACCCTGTTCTCGACCTGCAGCGCCTTGAGGACGAGGTCGTGGACGAGCCCCTCCAGACGGCCCCCGAGGAGGGGGATCCGCACCGTGACGTCGAGCGAGACGGTCTCGGTCGTCGTCCCTCCTGACTCGGTGAGCACCGCCGTGCCGGAGATCTCTCCCGGCTTGCCAGGGATCTCCACGCGGTAGTCGGCGCGCTCGTGGTCGTGCCAGGTCTCGACCTGCACCACCTCGATCCGCTCGCCGACGACCTTCGCGGCGAACGACGGGATGCCGCGCGCCTCCTGCACCCGCGCCACCCGGACGACCGTGGTGGCGCCCCCGGGGTCGACGCTGACGTCGTGGCTGACCACCCGCTGCTCGACGCAGACCCGCTCCCGGAAGGCCGGGTCGCGCAGCATCGCGGCCACGTCCTCGAGGGGGGCGGGGTAGGTGAGCTGGTGGGTGAGTCGCTTCGTCATGGGGCCATCATGCCGGGACGCGTCGACCCCGCCCTGTGTTGTGTGGGTCACACCGGTGTGCCTAGGGTCTGGTCGTGGCCGGGGACCTGGAGGAGAAGAAGTCGGACCTGCTGGCGGCGGCGGCCGCCCTGGTGGGGGTCGAGGCCCCCGACGGGCCGGGGGACGGGCCCGGCGGCGTCGTCGCGGGCGACCCGGCCCTCCTCCACGCCTACTACCGCCACGTCGCCCCCGAGGACGTCGTCGAGCGGCAGCCCGGCGACCTGCACGGCGCGTGGGCCAGCCACCACCGGCTGGCCGGCACCCGGCCGCAGGGGCGCGCGGTGCTCCGGGTGGAGACGCCGGTGGCCGAGGAGGTCGGCTGGTCGGCGACCGGCCACTCGGTGGTCGAGATCGTCACCGACGACATGCCGTTCCTGGTCGACTCCGTGACCATGGAGCTGACCCGGCTGGGCTCGGGCGTCCACCGGGTGGTCCACCCGCGGTTCGAGGTCACCCGCGACCTCAACGGCGGGCTGCAGTCCGTCGGCCCCGTGGACGAGACGACCCACGTCGAGCCCGACCCGACGTCCGGGGCGTGCGTGGAGTCGTGGATGTACGTCGAGATCGACCGGGTGGTCGACCGTGACGAGGCCGCGGCGGTGGAGGAGAACCTCCACCGGGTGCTGCAGGACGTGCGCGACGCGGTCGAGGACTGGGACCGCATGCAGGCCGAGGCGGAGCGGGTGATCGGCGGGCTGGAGACCGACCCGCCCGACCTCCCGGCCGACGAGGTCGCGCAGGGGCGCGAGCTGCTGCGCTGGCTCGTCGACGACCACTTCACCTTCCTGGGCTACCGCGAGTACCGCCTGGAGACCGAGGGCGACGACGCGCTGCTGCGGGCGGTCCCCGGGACCGGGCTCGGCATCCTCCGGGCCGACCCCGACATGACCGGGGGCGGCTCGCGGCTGCCGGCGATCGCGGCCCGCAAGGCCTCGGAGCGGACGCTGCTGGTGCTGACCAAGGCCAACTCCCGCGCCACGGTCCACCGGCCGGCGTACCTCGACTACGTCGGGGTGAAGACCTTCGACGCCGACGGGCGCGTGGTGGGGGAGCGCCGCTTCCTCGGGCTGCTGTCCAGCCGCGCCTACGCCGAGTCCATCACCCGGATCCCGCTGCTGCGGGAGAAGGCGGCGACCGTGCTGGAGCGCGTCGGCTTCGACCGGCGCAGCCACGCCGGCAAGGAGCTGATGGACACCCTCGAGCACTACCCCCGCGACGAGCTCTTCCACACCCCGGTGGCCGAGCTGGTGCCGATCGCGGAGTCGATGATGCACGCCGGCCAGCGCCGGCAGCTGCGGGCCTTCCTGCGCCGCGACACCTACGGACGCTACGTCTCCGCGCTCGTCTACCTGCCGCGCGACCGCTACAGCACCGCCGTCCGGGAGCGGTTCGCCGCGATCCTGCGCGAGCAGCTGGACGGCGAGCACGTCGAGTTCACGGCGCGGGTCAACGAGTCGGTGACGGCCCGGGTGCACTTCGTCGTCCACCCCGCGGCCGACCACGCGGTGACCGACTTCGACGCGGCGGCCATCGAGCGCCTGCTCGTCGAGGCCTCGCGCTCGTGGCGCGACGACTTGCGCAGCGAGCTCGTCGCCCGCTGCGGGGAGTCCCGGGGCGCGGAGCTCGCCCGCCGCTACGGCGCCGGCTTCCCCGAGGCCTACAAGGAGGACTTCTCCCCGGCCACCGCGGCCGAGGACGTGCTCCGGCTCGAGGGGCTCGAGCAGCTGGAGGGCGAGGAGGGGCTCGACCTGGTCCTGGTGGCCGACGAGGACGAGGACCGGCGCAGCCAGGCGCGGCTCAAGGTCTTCCGCGTCGGCCCGCCGCTCTCGCTGTCGGAGGTGCTGCCGACCATCTCGTCGCTGGGGGTCGAGGTGGTGGACGAGCGGCCCTACCAGCTCGAGGGGCTCGGCCGGACCACCCACGTCTACGAGTTCGGCCTGCGCGACGACCGCCCCGCCGTGGAGCACGCCGCCCCCCTCGCGGTCGAGACGCTGCGCGCGGTCTGGGCCGGCCAGCACGAGGGCGACGGATTCAACGCGCTGGTCCTCTCGGCCGGCCTGGGCTGGCGCCAGGTGATGGTGCTGCGCGCCTACGCGCGCTACATGCGGCAGGGGAACGCGCCGTTCTCCCTGACCTCCATCCAGCACGCGCTGCTGGGCAACCTCGACATCGCCCGGCTCCTGGTCCAGCTCTTCGAGGCGCGCTTCGACCCGGGGCGCGAGGGGCTCGACGCCGACGCCGAGGCGCGCACGAGCCTCGTCGCCGTCGTGGAGGAGCGCCTCGAGGCGGCGCTGGACGACGTGGCCAGCCTCGACCACGACCGGATCCTCCGCTCCTACCGCACGCACGTGCAGGCGACCCTGCGGACCAACTACTTCCGCCCCGAGGACGACGACCCCGAGGCGGGTCCGCGGCCCTACCTGTCGCTCAAGCTCGACCCGTCCCGGATCCTCTCCCTGCCCGAGCCGCGGCCGGCCTACGAGATCTTCGTCCACTCGCCCCGCGTCGAGGGCGTCCACCTCCGGTTCGGCAAGGTGGCCCGAGGCGGGCTGCGCTGGTCGGACCGGCGCGACGACTACCGCACCGAGGTGCTGGGCCTGGTGAAGGCGCAGATGGTCAAGAACACCGTCATCGTGCCGGTCGGCGCCAAGGGCGGGTTCGTGGCCAAGCAGCTCCCCGACCCGGGCGACCGCGAGGCGTGGCTGGCCGAGGGGGTGGCGTGCTACCGCCACTTCATCCGGGGCCTCCTCGACGTCACCGACAACCTGGTCGACGGCCGGACCGTGCCGCCGCCCTCGGTGGTGCGGCACGACGGGGACGACTCCTACCTCGTGGTCGCCGCCGACAAGGGCACCGCGTCGTTCTCCGACGTCGCCAACGAGCTCTCCCGCGACTACGGGTTCTGGCTCGGGGACGCCTTCGCCTCGGGCGGCTCGGTGGGCTACGACCACAAGGGGATGGGGATCACGGCCCGGGGCGCGTGGGTGTCGGTGCAGCGCCACTTCCGCGAGCGCGGCATCGACTGCCAGGCCGAGGACTTCACCTGCGTGGGCATCGGCGACATGTCGGGCGACGTCTTCGGCAACGGCATGCTCTGCTCCGAGCACATCCGCCTCGTCGCGGCCTTCGACCACCGCGACATCTTCCTGGACCCCGACCCCGATGCGGCGACGTCGTACGCCGAGCGCAAGCGCCTCTTCGGGCTGCCGCGGTCCAGCTGGCGCGACTACGACGCCTCCCTGATCTCCGAGGGCGGCGGGGTGCACTCCCGCGACAGCAAGTCGATCCCGGTCAGCGACGCCGTCCGGCGGGCGCTGGGGATCGAGGACGACGTCGACGCCATGGCGCCGTCCGACCTCATGCGGGCGATCCTCACCGCCCCGGTCGACCTGCTCTGGAACGGCGGGATCGGGACCTACGTGAAGGCGCGCTCCGAGAGCCACGCCGACGCCGGCGACAAGGCCAACGACGCGATCCGGGTGGACGGCGCCGACCTGCGGGCCGCCTGCGTCGGCGAGGGCGGCAACCTCGGCTTCACCCAGCTCGGGCGGATCGAGTACGCCAAGGAGGGCTGCGGCGGGGACGGCGGGCGGATCAACACCGACTTCATCGACAACTCCGCCGGGGTCGACACCTCCGACCACGAGGTCAACATCAAGATCCTCCTCGACAAGGCGGTGGCGGACGAGCAGCTGGAGGCCGAGGCCCGCAACGCGCTGCTGGCGGAGATGACCGACGAGGTCGCCGCGCTGGTGCTGCGGGACAACTACGAGCAGAACCTGGCCCTCGCCAACGCGGCGGTCCAGGCCCCGGCGATGCTCCACGTCCACGAGGACTGGATGCGCGACCTGGAGGCGCGGGGCGTGCTCAACCGCGAGCTCGAGGCGCTGCCCGACCGCAAGGAGGTGCGCCGGCGGATCGAGCGCGGGGAGGGCCTCACGCTGCCCGAGCTCTCGGTGCTGATGGCGTGGACCAAGATCGTGCTGGCCGACGAGCTGCTCGGCACCGAGCTCCCCGACGACCCCTACCTGACCCTGGACCTGATCACCTACTTCCCCCAGCGGATGCACCAGGACCACCGGGCCCAGATGCTGGCGCACCCGCTGCGGCGCGAGATCATCACCACCCAGGTGGTCAACGACCTGGTCAACGGGGCGGGCATGACCTACTGGACCCGGCTGGGCCGGGAGACGGGGGCGAGCGCCGCCGAGCTGACCCGGGCCAACTTCGTCGCCCGCGAGATCTTCGGCTCCCTGGCGCTGCGCCGCGAGCTGGAGGCGTGGGACAACCGCCTGCCGGCCGGGCTGCAGACCCAGATGCGGCTCGAGATGCGGACCCTGGTCGAGCGGGCCTCGCGGTGGCTGGTGACCCACCGGCGTCCCCTGCGCAGCGAGGAGCTGGTCGACACCCTGAGCGTCCCCGTGCAGCGGGCGATGGCCACCCTGCCGCAGCTGCTCACCGGACGCGAGCTGGCGGCGTTCGAGGGGCGCCGCGACCGGCTCGTCGAGCACGGGGTGCCCGAGGAGCTCGCCCAGCGGGTCGCGGTGCTGCCCACGAGCTATGCCCTGCTCTCGGTCGTGGAGACCGCGCAGCGCGAGTCGCTCGACCCCGACGACGTGGCCCGCGTGCACCTCGCGCTGGGCGAGCTGGTCGGGCTCCCGTCCCTGGTCCAGCGGATCCAGCAGCTGCCGCGCGCGGACCGGTGGCAGACCATGGCCCGCGCCGCGCTGCGCGACGACCTCTTCTCGGTGCACGGGGCGCTCACCGCCGAGGCGCTGGCCGCCGCGGAGGGCTCCCCGCAGGAGCGGGTCGCGGCCTGGGAGGCGCGGCACCCCGACCTGGTCCGCGACTCGGTGCAGGTGCTCGAGGAGATCGTCCTCGACGACGAGGCCGACCTGGCTCGGATGTCGGTCGCGCTGAGGGTCGTCCGAGGGCTCCTCGCCCGCGGCTGAACGGGCGAGAGGTCATCCTGCGGGATGACTGGTGTCCCGGAAGGCGTGCGACGAATCCTCCTTGTTGCGTAGGCATCATCAGTAGTTCGACGGATGCCTGCGTCGTCCCCCCGCTGGTTCGATGTCGCGACGCCGTCGCCCGACGGCGTCGCGACACGGGGGAAGAAGAACAAGACGATGCATGCTGCAGGCAAGTTGATCAGCGGCGCCGCACTGGCGCTGCTCACCGGCACCGCGGGCCTCGCGGTGCCACCGGCGGCCTCGGCCGCCACCGGCGAGGTCCGGCTGTCGGCCGCGGCCGTGGACACGATGCTCTTCGTGGCCGGCGACCAGCGACGGCTCACCGAGGAGCCCACCGAGGCCGTGCTGGAGCGCGTTCTCCAGGAGATGTACGCCCAGCGCCCGACGCTCGCCACCGACAGCGCGGTCGGCGAGGTCGAGCGGTTGCGGGCCGCGCTGACGCCCGTCCCGCTCCCGGCGGCGAGCAGCGGCAACGAGCAGGTGCTCGACGCCCTCGCCGACCTGGCCGCGGCGGCCCCGAGCGGCGCCACCGGCGCCGCCGTCCGCGCGGTCGTCGAGGAGACCCTGGCCGGAGCCCGCGACCACGGGGTCGCGGGCCTGCGGATCACGCCCTCGGTGGACGGGCTCGACACGCTCGTCACCGAGGCGCTCGACCCCGAGGTGCTGCTCGTGGACAGCCTGGTGACGGGCCGCTCCAACGAGGCCTTCGCGGCGGCGCGCGACGCGCTCTTCGAGCAGGCCACGGGCCAGCACCTGCTGGCCGACCTCGACGAGCGGCTGGCCGACCCGGACCTGGCTCCGGCGGCGCTGATCACCGACCGGATCGCCGAGGACGGCACGCTGGTCGTCGACAAGCAGGCGGTCGTCGACGCCGCGGTCGACCAGCTCCAGGTCGCCACGACCGCCCAGGCCCAGGCCCAGACGGCGCTCGACGCGCTGGAGGACGAGAAGGACGAGCTGGTCCTGGTCCCGCCGGCCGAGCTGCCGACCAGGGAGCAGGAGCTCGAGGCGCTCAAGAAGCAGGTCAAGGAGCAGGCCGAGACCCGCAAGGAGGTCCTCGAAGGGGCGCAGAACCTCGCCGGCATCGCGGTCTGGATCATCGGCACGTTCGACAGCGAGCTCGCCGGTCAGGTCGAGTCGGTCGCCGACACCGTGCTCGGGGTGGCCGACAAGGTCAACGACCTCGTCGGTGTGGTCTCGTCCGCCGCGCTGAACGTCGCCACGGGCAACTACCTGGGGCTCGTCAAGGACGCGCTGGGCCTGCTCACCGGGCTCGACGGGCTCTTCGGCGCGGGGTCGGGCCCGAAGGCCGACCCCGTCAAGGCGGCCCTCGCCCGGCTGGGCGAGAACCTCGAGCAGCTGCACGAGGACATGAACGAGCGGTTCGACCGCGTCGACCAGGCCCTCAACCAGGTCTACGCCACGATGATGGAGCGCTTCGACGAGCTGATGACCAAGATCGACGGCGTCGCGGCCGACGTGCGCGGGGTCTTCGACGAGCTGGTCCGCCAGCAGGCGGCCATGGACCGGATGGAGCAGCGGCTCTACGGTGCCATCAAGGACGCGGCCGACCGCGACCTCAACGTCGCGGTCAACACGGCCATCGGGTGGCGCGAGCGCTCCCAGGGCGGCGCACCGATGGACAACACCGAGTTCCTCAAGTACGCCGGGCTCTTCCACTCCTGGACCCAGACCAGCGCGCAGGACCGGGTGGCCCTCGTGCCGGACCCGCGGGACTGGACCGACCCCGACGGCCTGGTCGCCGAGGTGGCGCACCCGCTCGACACCAACGTCGACTTCGTGCGCCTCTACGGTGCCCGGAAGTTCAACCTCCCGGCCCTCGGCAACGACCGGATCGCCAACCCGCGGGACTGGGCCGTCGCGGCCCGGGCCTACTCCCAGCTGCTGCTGGAGAACCCGCAGTACAGCACCCCGGGGATCCGCACGTGGCTCGCCGAGGTCGAGGCGAAGGGCCGAGCGATCTCCCAGACGCTCGGCAGGCTCGGCGCGCAGGACACCGACCAGCGCACCGGCAGCACCCTGCTCAACCGGCTCCTCGACCTCTACCTCGAGCGCTGGAGCGAGCTGGACGCGCTGACCGACGGGGTCCGCGACGGGGTGGTCGACGACGCCGTCTTCACCGGCGACCTCTTCGGCGGCCCGGAGCAGGCGCCCGTCGGCGTTCAGCCGGTCACCACGGCGTGCCAGAACGACGCGCTTCCCCTCGGGGTGGGCGCGACCTACGCCGACCGGATGCCGCACGCGGTCGGGAACGCCTGGAAGATGGGCCTGGGCGAGGCGCGGGTCTGCGTCGGTGCCGAGTGGGTGGACCGCTCCGAGCGGACCATCAACCGCCCCAGCGGCCTGTCGGTGACGACGTACTCGGGTCGGCTGGAGACCACCGCGACGTGGACCTTCCAGCCGATGCGGGACGGCCGGCCCGACGGCGGGGCCGTCCTGCTCTCCACCGGCACCCGGACCGGGTCCGCGGAGACCATCTGCCAGGACACGTGGGACGACGACGCCTTCGACAGCACCTGCGACACCCAGATGGCCGACCCGTGGTGGAACATGCGGAGCAGGTGGAGCGGCGCGCTCAAGGACTCGCTCGCCTGGACCGACCACGAGGCGGGCCGCCGCGCGGTCGCCGACAAGGTGCAGCAGTGGCTGGTGGCCCGACAGAAGGACTACTACGCCGAGGTGCTGCGGCGGCTGGACGCCCCGAGCTCCGACGTGGCCCGCGCCGCCCGCCGGGTGACGGCGGTCCGGGAGCTGGTCGCGCTGCACGTGCACGCCGGGATGCCGCGGGCCGTCGAGCTCGACGGCACGCTCCGGGGGCTGCTGCAGGGCAGCGACCCGCTGCCGGGCGAGGGTCGCGACCGGGCGTTGAGCACGGCCTGGGGCCGCGCGGCGGTCGAGCCGCCGGCCACCGACCTCGGGGGCATCCTCGACAGCCGGGCCAGGGAGCGCGCCACCGCGCTCGAGCAGCGGCTGCGCCAGCACGTCACGGGCGGCACCGGCGGTCTCTCGCTGCTGGTGGAGACCACCCGGGACCGGGCGACGCTGGTCGGGTTCGTCCTGGCGGGTCCGCGGCCCGAGGAGTCGACCCAGGAGCCGACGCCCACGCAGGAGCCCACGCCCACGCCGACGCCCACGCCGACGCCGACGGGCGGGCCCACGCCCACCCCGGCGCCGAGCCCGACCCCGGCACCCACCCAGGGGCCGACCGGGCTGCCGACGCCGGCGCCCACGCAGGCGCCCACGCAGGCGCCCACGCAGGCGCCCGTGCCCGGCCTGGTCCTCGGCAAGGTGGGCAAGGCCTCGGAGAGGGCGCTCCTGTCCGGGGCGTGGCGGCTGCGGCTCACGGCGCCCGCGGGCAAGGTGACCCTGCGGCTGCTCGCGGGCAAGGTGCTCGTCGCCAAGGCGGCCGGGAAGACGTCCCGCACCGGGGCGGTGACCCTCGGGCCGAGGGCCACCCGGGCCGGGCGCGCCCTCGTCCGCCGCCGGGGTCCCCTCAAGGTGAGGCTCGTCGTCACCGGTGCGGGCGGCGTGGAGGTGACGCGCACGCTCCGGCTGCGCTGAGTCGACATCGTGGTGGTTCCGACGCACCCGGTGCGTCGGGACCACCACGATCCGTGCGACGCGTGGCGTCAGCTGGCCTTCTTCGCCGGGGCCTTCCGGGTCGTCGACTTCTTGGTGGTGCTCTTCTTCGCGGCGGTCTTCTTCGCCGGGGTGGACTTCTTGGCGGCGGTCTTCTTCGTGGCCGCCTTGCTGGCGGCGGCCTTCCGGGGCGCGGTCTTCTTCGCGGGCTTGTCCTCGGCGGGCTCCTCCTCGGCGGGCTCCTCCTCGGCGGGGACCGCCTCGCCCCGCGCCTGCTTGGCGGCGGCGACGGACTTCTGCAGCGCGGCCAGCAGGTCGACGACCTCCCCCGAGCTCTTGGTCGAGGTGGTGGTCCGCTGCACCTCGCCGCCCTCGATCTTGGACTTGACCAGCGCCTCCACCGCCTCGGCGTAGTCGTCCTCGAACTCGTCGGGGTCGAAGTCGCCGGCGAGCGTCTCGACCAGCATCTGCGCCATCTTGACCTCGCCGGGCTTCACGTCGCCCGCGTCGACCGAGAAGTCGGGGGTGCGGATCTCGTCGGGCCACATCATCGTCTGGAGCACGATGACGTCGTCTCGCACGCGCAGCACCGCGACCGAGGTGCGCTGGCGCAGGGCCACCGTCACCACCGCCATCCGGTCGGCCTCGAGGAGGGCCTGGCGGAGCAGGGCGTAGGGCTTCGCGCCGCTCTTCTCCGGCTCGAGGTAGTAGCTCTTCTCGAAGAGCATGGGGTCGATCTGGTCGCTGGGCACGAACTTCTCGACCGCGATCTCGCGGGAGGAGGTCAGCGGGAGCTGCGCCATGTCGTCGTCGTCCAGGACGACCATCTCGCCGTCCTCGGTCTCGTAGCCCTTGGCGATGTCGGCGTAGGCGACCTCCTCGCCGTCGATCGCGCAGACGCGCTGGTACTTGATCCGCCCGCCGTCCTTGGCGTGCACCTGCCGGAAGGAGACGTCGTGGGACTCGGTGGCCGAGTAGAGCTTCACCGGCACGTTGACCAGCCCGAAGGAGACCGAGCCCTTCCAGATCGCGCGCATGCCGACTCCTCTCGCTGCTGCGACGACCCCCGCCGCTCACCCAGTATCGCCATCCTTACCCGCTGTCCGCGAGGATGAACCGGTGCGTCCCATGCTCGCGACCCGCGGCGACCGGCTCCCGGCCGGCGCCGAGTGGTGCCACGAGGTGAAGTGGGACGGGATGCGGGTGCTGGCCGAGGTGACCTCCGGGCGCGCCCGGCTCTGGTCGCGCAACGAGAACGACGTGACCGTCTCCTTCCCCGAGCTCGCCGGCCTCGACGTCCCCGACGGGCTGCTCGACGGCGAGGTGGTGGCCCTGGACGCGGGCCGTCCGAGCTTCGGCGCGCTGGCCGAGCGCATGCACCAGCGCAACGCCCGGCGGGCGGCGGCGCTGGCGGAGTCCCGCCCGGTCACCCTGCTCGTCTTCGACCTGCTCCGCGAGGGCGACCGCGACCTCACCGGGCTGCCGCTGGAGCAGCGTCGCGCCCGCCTCGAGCGGCTCGACCCGGCGACGGCCAGCTGCCAGGTGCCGGCGGCGTACGACGACGGCGAGATGCTGCTGGAGGCCACCCGGCAGCAGCAGCTGGAGGGGGTGGTGAGCAAGCGGCTCTCCTCCCGCTACGTGCCCGGCGCGCGGTCGCCGCACTGGCTGAAGTTCCCCCACCGCCCGCGCAGCTCGTGGGTGGTGGGCGGGTGGCGCCCCGAGACCGGGTCGACGGACCGGGTGGGCGCCGTCCTGGTGGGGGAGGTGACCCCGGCGGGGCTGGTCTTCCGCGGGCGGGTCGGCAGCGGGATCGCCGGCCGGACCGCCCCGGTGCTGCGCGCGCTGCTGGCTCCGCTGGCCGCCGAGCGGTCGCCCTTCGTGGACCCCGTGCCGCGCGTGGACGCCGTGGGGACCCGGTGGGTGCGACCCGAGCTGGTCGTCGACGTCGAGTCGCTGGGCTTCTCCCACCACGACCGGCTCCGGCAGCCGTCGTTCCGGGGGGTCCGCACCGACCTCACGCCGGCGGACCTCGCGGGCGGGGAGTGACGGGTGGGCACGGACGGGGTGGGCACGGACAGGGTGGGCACGGACAGGGTGGGCACGGACGGGGTGGGCACGGACGGGGAGGAGAGCCGGTGAGCGAGGTGCACGTCGAGGTCGACGGTCGGACCCTGCGGCTGAGCAACCTGGAGAAGGTGCTCTACCCGAGCACTGGCACCACCAAGGGGGAGGTGCTCCACTACTACGCGCAGGTGGCACCGGCCCTGCTGCCGCACCTGGCGGGCCGCTGCGTCACCCGGATCCGCTGGCCGCACGGCGTCCAGGACGGCAGCTTCTTCGAGAAGAACGTGCCGGCGCGCACCCCGTCGTGGGTCCGGACCGCCGAGGTCCCCACCACCGGCTCCCGCGCGGGCGCGGACGCGTCGGGCACCCTCGTCTTCCCCGTGGTCGACGACCTCGCCACCCTCACCTGGCTGGTCAACCTCGCCGCGCTCGAGCTGCACGTCCACCAGTGGCTCGTCTCCGACGAGGGCGAGCCGCTGGGACCCGACCGGGTGGTCATCGACCTGGACCCGGGCGAGCCGGCCGGGCTGCACGAGTGCGCCAGGGTCGCGCTCCTGGTGCGCGAGTCGCTGGCCGGGCGACGGCTCGCCTGCAGCCCGGTGCTGAGCGGCAGCAAGGGCATCCACCTGTACGCCGGCCTCGACCGGTCGGCGTCCGGGCTCGACAGCGACGCCACCACGGCGCTCGCCAAGGAGGTCGCCGAGGAGCTCCAGCGCGAGCACGGAGATCTCGTCACGGCCACCATGACCAAGTCCCGCCGCTCCGGGAAGGTCTTCCTGGACTGGTCGCAGAACTCCGGCTCCAAGACGACGGTCTCGCCCTACTCGCTGCGGGGCCGGGAGCGACCCACCGTCGCCGCCCCCGTCACCTGGGCCGAGGTCGAGGCCGGTGCCGAGGACCCGCTCGCCCTCGAGCAGCTGGACCCCGAGACGGTGCTCGCCCGCCTCGACGAGCACGGCGACCTCTTCGACCCGTGGGGCGGGTAGCGGCGCGCCGCACGACAGCAGCAGCTCAGCAGCAGCAGCAGCAGCAGGGTTCAGCGGGATTCAGCAGGGGATCAGTAGGCGCCCTGCTGGCTCACCACGGCCCGGACGGTGCGCAGCACGATCCCGAGGTCGAGCGCGAGCGACCAGTTGTCGACGTACCGCAGGTCGATCCGCTGGCTCTCCTCCCAGGAGAGGTCGGAGCGTCCGGAGACCTGCCAGAGGCCGGTCAGCCCCGGCTTCACCGCGAGGCGCCGGTGGGCGTCGGCGGGGTAGACCGCGACCTCGCTGGGCAGCGCCGGGCGCGGTCCGACCAGGGCCATGTCGCCACGGACCACGTTCCACAGCTGGGGCAGCTCGTCGAGAGAGCAGCGGCGCAGGACCCGCCCGACCCGGGTGATCCGCGGGTCGTGGCGCATCTTGAACAGGACCTCGTCGGCCTCGTTGAGGTCGGTCATGTCCGCGAGCCGCTCCTCGGCGTCGGCGTGCATGGTGCGCAGCTTGAGCAGCACGAACTCGCGCCCGTCACGGCCCACGCGCACCTGCCGGAAGATCGCGTGCCCGCCGCCGTCGGCGCGCACGGCCAGCGCCAGGAGGGCGAGCAGGGGCGCCAGCAGCAGCAGGGCGAGGGCGGCGAAGCAGCGCTCCCACAGCTCCTTGACCACGCGCCGGAGCGGGGCGGGCGCCGAGGCCCGGACCTTGACGAGCCGGGCGGAGCCGGCCCTGGTGACCCGGGTCCGGACCGGCGCGGTGTCGACGAGGCCGAAGTCGACGAAGAGGGTGGCGCCCAGCTTCTCGATCTGCCACCCGAGGCGGCGCAGGTCGTCGGCGGCGAGCGCCGGCCCGGCCAGCGCGACCACGGCGTCTGCGCCGAGCAGGCTCACGGCCGGCCCGACCCGCTCGAGGCCGTGGGTGACCTGGGCGCCCGGGAAGTCGGCCGTCGTGGCGGCCACCAACGGGGCGGGGTCGTCGACGGCGTCGGTGAGGCAGATGCCGGTCACCGCGAACCGCTCGCCGCCGTCGCGGGCGAGCTCGTGGACGACCCGGCCGACCTGCGCCGCCGAGCCGACGAGGACCGCCCCGGTCGCCGTCTCGCCGAGCGTGCGCCGGGCGAGCCGCGGCACCGCGCCGACCGCCGCGCCGACGACGGTGGCCAGGGCGACCCCGGCGGCCAGGTCGTGGCGGGTGAGGGTCACGGGGAGGAAGAAGCCGACCACGGCGCCGAGCCCGAGGGCGCAGGTGCCGACCCGGAGCGCGCCGCGCACCGGGTGGCGTCCGGTGTGGGGCGCCCCGCTGCTGCGGACCACGAGGAGGGCGACCGACCAGAGCAGCACCACGAGCGGGGAGAGGCCGGTGGCCAGCACGAGGGCGGCCGTGAGCGCCAGGACGACGACCCCCACCACGGGGGAGGGGGTGCGGGCGACGACGCGCAGGACCCGGCGATGCCGGTCGGCCGGCGTCGGGGTCGGCGCTGGGGCGGGCGCGGGCGTCGGCGTCGGCGCGGTGGCCGCGGCCCTCTGCCGCCGGGGTCGCGGCGGGACGAGCCCCCGACGCCCAGGAGCGGGGGCCAGGTCGGTCATCGCCGGGGCGCCCCGCCGCGGTGCAGCTGGTCGACGAGCTCGCCGAACCGCACGGTGGTCTCGGCGCGCTGGGTCGGCACGTCTGCCGCGACGCGGCCCATCACCCTCGCCAGGGCGACCGCCTCCCGCAGCTGCTCGAGCGACGTGACCATCCGGATGTCGCCGCGCTCGTCGAGCCGTCGGGCGAAGCGCACCTGGTGGCCGTCGACGTGCTCCCCGTGGGCAGGGTCCCGCGGCACGACGATCGGGATGTGGCGCGCGGCGCGCGCCTCCATGATCAGGCCGGGGCCGCCGTGGGTGACCACGACGTCGACCGAGTCGAGGAGCCGGGTGAGCTCGCGGCCGCCGAGCATCGTGCGGCCGTCGAGACCGTCGCGCAGCTCGGTGGAGCCGTGCTGCACGAACCACGGGTCGGCGCTCTCGGCGGCGAGCGCCGCGGACCACTCGACCAGGCGGTCGAAGGGGTGGTGGTCGGTGCCGAGCAGGACCGCGACCCCGGGACCCGAGGGACTCCTCAGGACGGTCGGCAGGGCTCGCTGCCGCGGGATCCGGATCTGTCGTGAGAGCACGGTCACCACACCTTCCCCAGGAGCACGGAGTCGCGGTAGAGCGCCTCCTGCTCGGGCCATTGCACGAGGAACAGGTCGGTCACCGGGTGGCAGAGCCGGGCGGTGAGCGTCTTGGAGTCGATCCGGTCGAAGACCTCGAGGTAGACGGTCTTCGCCCCCACCACCCGGCGGAGCCAGAAGAAGGGGACGGCGACGCCGGCCCCCGTGGTGAGCACGATGTCCGGGCGGTAGTCGCGCAGCACCCGCCAGGCCAGGATCGTGTTGCGGAACAGGTTGCGCAGGCTGCGGGTGGTGGGGTGGTGCGCGTGCACGACGTCCTCGGCGGCCAGCTTGGTCACGGCGTCCTCCGTGTCGAAGGTCACCCACCGCCGCTCGTGCTGGGTCCACCAGGACTCCAGGCACATGAGCTGGGTGAGGTGGCCCCCGGAGGAGCACACCATGAGGACTCGCATCGACCGCCTTCTTCCCCCCGGGAATCCCTGCGTGACAGGGGCGCCCTGTCGGGCGACGCGCTCACGCTAGGGGGCGCCAGAAGGAGATTCATGCCCGAAATGGGGCATGTGACGTCCGGGCCGGCGATGCATCCCCGGGGCGGGGGAGCGGAGGGTCCCGCTCAGGAGGAGGAGACGGGCGCCGTCCAGCCGGCGTGGTGGGCGAGGCCGACGGCCCCGATCTGCGAGGTCACCTCGAGCTTGGAGAGGATCGACTTCACCTGGGTGCGCACGGTGGCCTCGGAGACGACGCTGTGCTCGGCGATCTGGCGGACCTGGCGGCCGTCCATCAGCTGGCCGAGCACCTCGGCCTCCCGGGCGGTGAGCCGGTTGAGCCGGTCCTGCAGCTCGCTGACCGCGGCCCGCTCCTCCTGCCAGTGGCGGACGAGCTCCTCGCGCTCCTCGACCGGCATCACCGGGCGCCCCTCGCCGATCAGGCGGATGGTCGCGAGGATCTCGTTGAGCGGCGACGTCTTGACCATCACCTTGCGGGCGCCGAGACGGAGGCACTGGCCCCACCGGGCGCGGTCGCTGCTCCCGGTGAGGACGACGACCGCGGTGCCGGCGCGGGCCACCGGCTCGATGAGGCGGCTGCCGTCGGCGTTGCCGAGGTCCAGGTCGAGAAGCAGCACGTGGGGCTGGTGCTTCATCACGGCGGGCAGCAGGCTGGTCGCCTGGTGGAGGTCGGCGGGGAGCGGGACGCGGCGCACCTCGTGGCCCTTGAGCTCGAGCGCGATCTGCAGCGACTCCGCGAACAAGGTGTGGTCCTCGATGACACACACCCTCGATGTGCCTCTCACCGTGTTGCCCTCCAACGTGTCGCCCTGTCGTGTCTCGTCGTCCCGGTGCCTTCGGCACGTGGTCGGGCGTCTCCCTTCAGGGAGGTTACGGCCTGACTTCCACCCCCGTCATCCAGTCTCGGGAATCTCCTGCCTCAATTCAGGCACGTCGCCCGCCGGGGGGTGTCACCAATAGTGGGGAACATCCCGGTCGATCGCTCCGTTCGGGCGCCCCGAGGCCTGAGCATGGCCCCTGACCAGTCAGCAGCTGAGGCGGAGGATGCCGGGTGAGCAGTCCGTACGACCTGTACGCGGAGCCGGAGGACCGGTGGGGCCGCCGCGCCCTGCGGTGGCTGCGGACCGGGACGGCGCTCGCCGTGCTGGTCTGCCTCCTGGGACTGCTGGCCGGCGGGTGGTACGGCAACCGCCGGGCCGCCTACCACGAGGCGACCGCCGTGGTGCTGATCAGCCCGCTGCAGGGCAACGCGTTCAGCCCCGACGGCACGGGGAGCAGCCTGGTCAACCTGGAGACGGAGGCGCAGCTGGTGCGCTCCAACACGGTCGCCGACGACGTCCTCGTCGACCTGGGCCTCGACCTGACGCCGACCGAGCTGCTCGAGCAGGTCGACGTGGAGGTCCCGACCAACACGCAGATCGTGCGGATCAGCGCCGTCGACCGCGACCCCGACCAGGCGCTGGCCACCGCGCAGGCCTTCGCCGAGTCCTACCTCGACTTCCGCCGCGGCCGGGCGCTGGCCGCCGCCAGCGCGCTGGCCGAGCAGGTCGGCGAGCAGATCGCCGAGCGGCAGCAGGAGCTGAACCGCAAGTCGGCCGACCTCGCGACCGAGCCCCCGAACTCGCCCGGCTCCCTCCTGCTGCGCCAGCAGATCCTCGACGTCAACACCCAGCTCGTCGAGCTGCGTGCCCAGCTCTCGGCGCTGCAGGCATCCCGGGCCGACCCCGGCGAGGTGGTCACGCCGGCTGCCCTCCCGGAGGCCGGGCTCGTCGGGCCGCGCGAGCTCATGGCCGGCCTCGGCCTGCTCGTGGGCCTGGGCGGCAGCCTCGGCGTCGCCGCCGTGCGTGCCCGGCGCGACGGCCGGATCCGGTCGGTCGACGACCTGGCCGAGGTCGGGGTGCCGGTGCTGGGCGAGGTCTCCGACGCCGGTGACGGCGACGACCTGACCACGGCCGGCCTGCGCTCGGGCATCCTGGCCGCGCTCCCGCAGCGGCCGCTCGTCCTCGCGGTGGTCAGCGCCGGCCGCGAGGTGCACGTGGCCGACCCGCTGGCGCGCAGCATGGCGCGGGCCCGCTACGAGGCCGTCCTGGTCGAGCTGACCTCCGGCGCCGGCAACCGCGAGGGCCTCTCCGACCTGGTCCTCGACCGGGTCTCGCCCGACGACGTGCTGGTGCCGGTCACCTCCCACCTCTCGCGGGTGGTGCCGGGCCGGCTGCCCGAGCGGCTCCCCGACCTGCTGGGCTCGCCCGACATGGGGTCGACGCTCGGCGAGCTGGGGAAGCGGTCCGACGTCGTGCTCCTGGACGCGGGCTCGGCCCACGAGCCGTGGAGCCAGGCGGTGGTGCGGCACACCCACGGCGTGCTCCTCGAGGTGCACGCCGACAGCACGCGGCTGCGCGACATCTCGGCGGCTCGCTCGATGATGTGGAGCGCCGGCGGCCAGGTCGTCGGGCTCGTCCTGGTGCACCAGCGCGACGGGGCCCCGGGCCGATGACCGACGCCCGCCACCACCTGCGCCTCGTGGCGCGGGGGGCGAGCCTGACCCTCGTGGGGTCGGCCGTCTCCGCCGCCGCCACGTTCGGCCTGGTGCTGGTGGTCGCGCGGGGCTTCGACGCCGCGACCGGCGGGCTCTTCTTCGCCTCCAGCGCGCTCTTCCTCATCCTCGTCGGCCTCGCCGGGCTCGGCGCCGAGGCGGGCCTGGCCCGCTTCGGGCAGCGGCTCGAGCACGAGGGCAGCGCGGCACAGGTCCGCGGGCTCTTCCGCGCGGTGCTGCGGGGTGTGATGGGCAGCGCCGTGCTGGTGGCCGTGCTGGTCGTGCTGGTCGCCGGGCCGGCGGCCGGCGCGCTGGGCTGGGGTCCCGCGGGCGCGGACCTCCTCCGCCTGGTCGGGGCGGCCGTGCCGCTGGCGGTGCTGGCCGAGCTCGGCCAGGCCGGGACCCGGGCGTTCGGCCGGATGCACGAGACCGTGGTGATCGACCGGATCGGCCGCTCGGTCGCCCAGGTGGGCGGCGTGGCGCTGGCCGGGGCCGCGGGGACGGGGGAGGTCGGGCTGATGGCGGCCTGGCTGGCCTGGTACCCGGTCGCCGCCGTCTGGTCCGTGGTGTCGCTGCGGACCTTCCTCGACCGGCGGCTCGGCCCGGGGGGCGCCGAGCCGCCGGCGCCGGACACGTCGCGCGAGTTCTGGTCGTTCACCTGGCCGCGGGCCCTCTCGGTGCTGGCGCGGCTCGGCATCCAGAAGGTGGACGTCGTCCTCGTCGCCGCGCTGCTCACCCCGCGCGACGCGGCCCTGTACGCCGCCGCGACGCGCTTCGTGGCGCTCGGCCAGGTCGCGTCGACGGCCGTGACCCAGGTGCTCCAGCCGCGCTTCGCCGCGCTCCTCCTGGAGGGCGACCGCGGCCACCTGCGGACCGTCCACCAGACGGCGACGGCCTGGAGCATCCTGCTCTCCTGGCCGCTCTACCTCGTGGTCGGCTGCGCCCCGGCCGCCTACCTGGCCCTCTTCGGCCCCGGCTACGACACCGAGGGCGCACGCTGGGTCGTGGTGGCCATGACGAGCGCGATGCTCCTCGCCGCTGCCACCGGCCCGGTGGACACGCTGCTGGTGATGGCCGGCCGCAGCGCCACCAGCATGGTCAACTCGGTGGCCGCGCTGGCGGTCGACCTGGTGCTCTGCCTGCTGCTGGTTCCGGTGCTCGGGATCCCGGGTGCCGCGCTCGCCTGGGCGGCGGCGGTGCTGGTCAAGGCCGGCCTCGCGGTGCTCTTCGTCCACCGCGACGTGCGGGTGACCGGCACCGGTCCCGTCGTCTGGCTCGCCGGCGGCGTCTGCCTGGTCGCCGTCGCGGTCCCGGTGCTCGCGCTCTCCTCTCTGGGGACCCCCTGGCCGCTGGCCGCCGCCGTGGCGCTGCTCGCCCACCTCGGGCTGGTGCTCGTGCTGCGCCGCCACCTCGGCCTCGACCTGCTCGCCCGACCGGGCGCCCGACAGGAAGGAACCCCGCTCGTGGGACCCAGGAAGCTGACCTCCGCCCTCCGTCGCCGGGCCCCCGAGCCGCTGGTCCGGGCGTTGCGCGGGCTCGTCCTCGCCTGGGGCTGGGTCACGGCCGACCTGCGGATGACCCCCTCGGTGGTGGTGGTCGGCGCCCAGCGCTGCGGCACCACCACGCTCTTCCGGATGCTGGAGTCGCACCCGGTGCTCCTGCGGCCGACGCAGTCAAGGGCACCGGCTACTTCGACGACTTCCACGGGCGGGGCAGCCGCTGGTACCGGGCCCACTTCCCGCTGCGGATCACCGGGCGGCTGCTCGGCGGTCCCGACGCGATGGCGTTCGAGAGCAGCGGCTACTACCTCTTCCACCCGCTGGCGGCGGAGCGCCTCGCGGCCGAGCTCCCCGACGCCCACGTGGTGGTCCTGGTCCGCGACCCGGTCGAGCGCGCGATGTCGGCGCACCGCCACGAGCTGGCCCGCGGGTTCGAGGAGCTCTCCCTGGAGGAGGCGCTCGCCGTGGAGCAGGACCGGCTGGCGGGCGAGGTGGACCGGCTGGCGACGGACCCCGACTACCGCAGCTACACCCACCGGCACCACGGCTACCTCGCCCGCGGGGAGTACGGCGCGCAGGTCGGGCGCTTCGTGGACGCGCTGGGGGCCGACCGGGTGCACGTCGTCGACGCCGACGCCTTCTTCGCCGACCCGGCGCGCGAGTTCGCCGACCTGCAGCGACGGCTGGGGATCCCCGTCTACCTGCCCGAGCGGGTCGAGCGCTGGAACGCCCGGCCCGGCGGCCCGCGGCTGCCGCAGCAGCGCCGCGAGCTGCTGCTGCGCCACTTCGAGTCCTCCGACGCCCAGCTCGAGGCCTACCTGGGCCGGCCGCCCGCCTGGCGTCAGCGGTCGGCGAGCAACGACTCCAGCGCCTCGAGCGTGGCGAGCGCGCGCGGCACCACGAGCGCCCCGCCGGGCGCCGCCGACATCTCGAGGTAGCGCGCGGTCACGGCGACGAGGTAGGCGGCCTCGACGGCGCCCGCGCCACCCAGCGCCTCGCGGACGACCCGCGCGCTGGTGCCGAGCCGGCGGGTGGCCGCGTTGACGGCGAAGTGCACGGCGTCCAGCCCGGCGGGCACCCCGGTCTCGAACCGCTCCCAGTCCCAGACGAGCAGGGCCGGCCCCCCGTCCCGGCCGCGTCCCGGCGCCATGTTCCACGGCGTCCAGTCGCCGTGCCAGGCGCTGACCGGCAGGGGCCCCGGCCAGCGTGCGGCGACGCGGTCCGCCGCGCGGACCAGCCGGTCGGTCGTGGCCCGGTCGGGCGCCGTCCGGGCCCGGTCGAGCAGCCCGGCCCACCACGGCAGGGCGGTCAGCGGGCGGGCGTCCTCGGCGTACGCCGTCGTCAGCTCGGCCGCCGCCCGCCCCAGCAGCCCGGGCCGACGCGCGAGCGCCGCCACGGGGCCGACGCGCAGGTCCTCCTGGACCAGCACGTCGACGTCGCGCCAGGTGCCGGCGTGCAGCAGGGCCGGCGCCCGCAGCGTGGTGAGGTCGGCGCCGGCGAGGACGCGCAGCGCCGCCGTCTCCTCGCGGACGTGCCGGGCCGCGGTGGGGGAGTCGCCCAGCTTGGCGAAGCCCAGGGTGCGCCCGCGCGGGTCGAAGAGCTGGAGCACCGGCTTGCGGTTCACCCGGGCGGGGCCCACCCCGAGGCTGAAGGCGGTGGCCGGGACGTCGAGCCAGCGGGCGAGGGCGGCGGCCAGGGACTCGTCGGCGTCGCGGGCCGCGGGGGCGCGGTGCACGCGCAGCCGGTCGGCGAGCAGCCGGGTGCCGCCGGCCTGCAGCACGGCCGAGGCCAGGGCCCGCGCCCCCACCTCGGCCGGCCCGGCGGTCGCGCTCCAGCGCCGCACGGAGCCGGCCGCCGCGGCGGGCAGGACGGGGAGCAGCAGGCGCGGCGAACGCGCGTGCGGCAGCAGCAGGAGCTCGGCCTCGGCGGTCGGGTCGGGACGCCGTGCGCGCACGACCTCCGCCGACGCCCCGGGCCAGAGCCGCAGCACGGTGGCACGCAGCAGGTCGAGGACGTCGGCGGAGGGCGGTGCGGTCACGGGAGGAGTCTGGCGCACGGCCCGCGGGCCCGCAGGGGATCGGGACCTCCCGCGGGCCCGCAGGGGATCAGGGGCGGGCGATCAGGGCCGGGCGATCAGGGGCGGGCGATCAGGGGCGGGGGAGGAGCGGCGCGTTGCGCTGCGCCGCCGCGAAGCCCGCGTACTTCTGCGGGGTGGTGATCGGGTAGGAGTTGCCGTAGCTGTTGAGCTCGGTGTTGAAGTAGGTCATCGCCAGGCCGCCGGTCTCGACGAGCTGCTGGTAGGTCCGCTCGATCCAGGCCGGGTCGGCGGCGTGCGCCTCGTCGGTCAGGCCGGTCTCGGCCAGCGCCCAGGTGGTGTTGTTGGCCTTCGCCCAGGCGGCGAACTTGTCGAAGTACGTCGTGCGCATGTCCTCGGTCTTGGTCACCAGGGTGCCGTTGGACCGCTTGGTCATGTGCCAGTTGTAGACGTCGAAGCCGGCCACGTCGACGGTGGTCCTGGGCCACAGGCTCTCCAGGCGGTACTCGGCCGGGCCGTAGAGCTGGTTCCAGCCGGTGGTGATCACGGTGAAGGCGACGTTGGCGGCGGCGTGCCGGACGATCGGGCCGAGCCGCTCCTGCATCGCGGTCCACGCCTTGATGTCGCCGTCCTTCTCGGGCTCGTGGTGGAAGGCCACCCAGACCGGGCCGCCGACCGTCTTGAGCTTGTTGGCGAGGTCGAGGGCCCACGCGTCGCCCTTGCCCGCCGCCATCTCCTCCCAGCTCAGCGGCAGCTTGAAGCTGATCCACGGGAGCCGGCCGGCGGCGATGTCCTCCTGGGCGCGACGCACGGCGCTGTCGACCTGGTGGCCCTGGTAGTAGGTCCGGCGGATGCCGAGACGCTGGCCCGTCGCCGCCTCCATCGGGGCGACGTCGGAGTTCGCGCCGTAGGCGGAGCCCACGTAGGCGCCGCAGGAGGGGATGCCGCGGCTGCTGTAGGTGCAGCCGTTGCTCAGGGTGCCGGCGACGTCCAGCGGACTGGCCGTGGGGGTCGCGGTGGGCGTGGGGGTCGGCGTGGGGGTCGCGGTCGGACGCTTCTTCTTCCCCTGCTTCAGGGCCCTCTTGATCCGCAGCACCTGCACATCGTCCAGCAGCACCCGGTCCTTGCGCGACTGGTGCGTCCGCACCTCGACGCGCACCACCGACGAGCCGGAGGTCCGGGTCACCTTCACGCGGGCCGGTGCCCAGGCCCGGCCGACGCGGACCTTGTCGCGCCGCGTCGCCAGCACCTCGCCGGTGGCGGGCTCGACCTCGCGGACGACGAGCCGCGCGGTCACCCGGCCCCCGGGGGAGCGCAGCCAGGCCGTCACGGCGTGCCGGCTGCCCTCGAGGTCGCGGGCGTGGGCGGTCGAGGCGGCGACCACGAGGCCGGGGGTCCGCGCCTGCAGCCGGGCGGCCCGCCGCGAGCGGCGGCCGTCGGCGACGGTGGTCAGCTGCGCCCGCGAGCTGGTCTCCCACCCGCGGGTGCCGTACTCGAAGGTCTCGTTGAAGAGCGTGCGCGCGGGCTTCGACGCGGCCCGGTGGGCGGCGGTGGCGGCACCCGGGGCGGCGGAGGAGGAGGGGAGTGCGAGCAGGGGACCGGCGGTCATGACGGTCGCCAGGATCGGCAGGAGGGCGCGCTTCAGCGCGTGGCGAGAGTGGGTCACGGGACTGTGCCTTCGTGGGGCCCGGCGAGAGGAGCCGGACGGAGCGGTTCGCGGAAGGAGTGCGGTGGACCGAGAGGAGGGACCCCTCAACCAACACAGCGAACGTACCCCAATTTCGGTAGGCCTGTCCGGCTTCTATCCCCCATTTAGGGTAAGTACCTTGGGTGGTTCAGGGCCACCCGGTCGGGTCCCCCTGCGCCTCCGACGAGGGACCCTGTCGGGGTCGACCGTCCCGGTGCCCGCGCCCCGGGCGTCGCTCAGATGCCGCGGCCGCGGCGGTGGGCCAGGTCCATCAGCCGCGCGGCCGGGACGAGCCGGAGGGCGACCGCGGCCGCCAGGACCGTACGACGCTCCGCGGGGCGGGCGCGCACGGTCCGGCCGATGGCCCGCCAGGTGCCCGGGGCGCGCATCGCCGCCAGGGCGAAGGCGCGCTGGCCGAGCAGCCGCGCCAGGGCGGGACGGTCGGCGTGGAACTCGGGGTGCTTGGCGAGCCAGTAGTCGGTCGCCGCGACGATCGTGGGCCAGCGCTGGGAGAACATCGACTGCCCCCAGGTGACCTCGACCAGGGGCTGCTCGACCACGGCGAAAGAACCGTGCCTGGCCGCCCGGATGATCCAGTCGTAGTCCTCGCCGTGGCTGCCGGGGATCTCCTCGTCCACGAGCCCGATCCCGCCGACGAGAGCCTCGCGGGTGACGACCACGGTGGAGGGGTGGGCCGACATCACGCGGTGCCGCACGAGGCCGGCCAGGGTGAGCTCGCCCCGGGTCGCGACACGCGGCGTGCGGGTCTCGCCGTACGCGACGACGATCCCGGTCACCGAGGTCGGGGCGCCGGTGCGGGCGAGCTCGGCGACCTGCGCCGCCAGCTTGCCCGGGAGCCAGGTGTCGTCGTCGTCGCAGAACGCCACGAGCGGCGCCGAGCCGAGGAGGACCCCGGTGTTGCGCGCCCCCGCCAGCCCCGGCGTCCGGGTGTTGACCACCGGGTGCACCGGGCGGAGGGGGTCGTCGGAGGCGAGCGTCGGGTCGACGTCGCTCTGGTCGAAGACCACCCACGTGCGCACCACGCCGGGGTGCTCCTGCGCCACGATCGCCCGCAGGGCGCGCGCCAGCAGCTCGGGCCGGTGACGGGTGGCGATCACCACGTCGACGTCGGGCCACGCGTCAGTCACGTCGTCTCCTCGCGAGGGTCGTCCGGCTGCCCGGGCGCTCGCCCGGACGCGCCGGTCCGCGGGGGCGGGGCGGCACCAGGGTGACAAGGATGACACCCACGAGCAGGCCGACGGCGGCCGAGGAGACGGTGAGCAGCTCGTAGTCGCGCCGTCCGGGCTCCGGGTCGACGGTCCGCACCACCTCGCCCACGGCGCGGCGGTCGGTCTCCAGCTGCGTGATCGCGTCGGTGAGCGCCTCCCGCTCGGCGATCGGGGCCGAGGTGCCCTGCAGCTCGCGCAGCTCCTCGCGCAGCTGGGCGACCACGTCCTCGCGCCGCTGCTCCAGGTACTCCTCGCGGGTCTCCAGGTAGGAGCTGCTCACCGCGGTCGCCAGTCCCGGGATCTCGTCGGGGTCGGGCCAGCGCACGTGCATCACCAGGACGCTCGAGTTGGGCTGGCCGGTGACCCCGAGCCCGGCCCGCAGCTGCCGGGGCGTGGAGTCGACCGAGCGGGCCGCGGCCTCCAGCGTCGTCTCCGACATCAGCAGGGCGGCCTCGGTGTCGACCGTGATCTCCTGCGGAGGTCGCCGCAGGGCGTCGACCTCCTCGGCGGTGTCCACCTCGGTCTCGAGGTAGACCGGCGCCGGGGTGATCGCCAGGAAGACCCGCGCGACGTGGTCGGGGGCGGGGGCGAGGAGGGCCAGGACCAGCCCCACGACGGCGCCGGCCGCCGAGGTGGCGACCAGGACCGGCAGCCCGCGCCGCACCTCGGCGACGAGCCGCGGCAGCGTGGTGAGCAGGCGCGGCGGCCCGCTGCCCTCGGTCTCGCGCCGCTCCCGCGCGACGAGCCCGATGGCGAGCATCAGCACCATGAGGGGGAGCCCGAGGGTGTCGTAGACGGGCAGCTGGAGCAGGAAGAAGGCGATGGCGAAGGTGCACACCGCCTCGTTGACCGTCCGGCAGCGCCACGCCCGCACCAGGGCCAGCAGGACGAAGAGGAGGAAGAAGGCCAGTCCCGGCCAGCCCTGGGAGAAGAGCACCATCCACAGCAGGCCCTGGGTGCCCAGCGGGGGGACCCCGCACCCGGGGCAGTCGGGTGTCGATCCGCCGGTGATGGAGGCGAAGCTGCCCTGCACGTCCCGGGTGCCGCCGAACCCCAGGACGGGGGAGCCCTGCGACACCGACTCGGTGGTGAGGGTCAGCAGCCCGCCCCGCCGGTCGTTGCTGTGCTGGTTGTCCATCCGGTCGGTGACCAGCTCGCCGAGCGGCGTCGCGAGCACCGTGAGCAGGCCGATTCCCGCCAGCACGCCGCACGCGACGAGGAGCGCGGGCCGCCCCTTCGCCGCGGCCAGCACCGCCAGGCCCACGCCGCCCAGGGCCAGGGCGCCCCACAGGCCCCGGTTGAGCGAGTAGAGCACCGGGGGGAGTGCGGCCGCGACGGCGACCAGGGCCACGAGTGACCAGCAGACCCGGGAACGGCCGCGGGCCCGGGCCAGCCAGCCGCCGACGAAGACCAGCGACATCGCCATGACGCTGCCCCAGGTGTTGGTGTAGGCGAACGGCGCCTTGGGGCGGGTGCCCTCGGTCCCCAGCACCGTCTGCACGTCGGCGACCTGCAGGTGGACCAGCGACTGGACGAACGTGTTGCCGGCGACCTGGGGCGGCAGCACCCTCTCGAACGGGGTCACCAGCTCGAGCGTGGGGACGGCGAGCGCCAGCAGCCCGCCGACCGTGCTGACGAGGAACATCCACGCCACCGAGCCGTGCACGAGCCGGTCGGGGACCGCCTTGCGGGGCATCGTGCAGATCCAGACCAGCGCGACCGTGCAGGCGACGTACCAGGAGAGCTTGAAGCCGAAGACCGCGAGCCGGCCGGGCCCGCCGCCGCCGGGGACGGCCCCGGGGGCGTCGACCCAGAGCATGGCGGCGCCGAGCACCACCCAGACCAGGAAGAGCGCCCACCACCCGAAGCCGCGGGGGAGGTGGACGACGGGCTGGCGCAGCAGCTGGACCGCCATCACCAGGGCGACCAGCAGGGGGACCGTCTCGGCCAGGCCGAGGAGCCACCAGACCGGCCAGCCGAGGAGCATCGCCGCGAGCGGCCAGCCCGCCCCGAGCCGGCGCCACCACGGCCGCCGCCCCTCCGCCGCGCGCGGCGCAGGGCCCACCCGGACGGGCCTGCGGTCGGGCTCGGGAGCGGTCGTCGCAGGGCCCGGGAGAGGCGTCCCCGGGGGCGCCTCACCGAGCACCTGCGTCATGCGGTCCATCAGAAGTCGGGGCCCCTCCGGGGATCGTCATCAATTGAGGGGAAATCATGCCCTCGAACCGTTTCCGGGGCAGTTCCTTGGCCAAGATTCCCCTTGGTGGCCGACTCGGGACCGGCCCGTGGCGCCGCGACCTCCTGTCGCGGCGGCCGCGTCGCGACCTCGGTGTCGTGGCGTCCTGGCGCAGGTGTTCGAGGAAATGGTGGGACGGTCGATGAGCAGCAGGTTCAAGCGCGCGCTGGCGCTGGTGGCGGTCGTCAGCACCGCCGCCCTGGGCGGTCAGCTCCCCGCGACGGGGGTCGTCCAGCCGGGCGGCCAGCTCGTCGGCGAGGTCGCGGCGTCGCGCACCCCGCACGTCCTGGACGGCATGGTCTACTCGGCCGTCGAGACCGCGGGCCGGGTCGTCCTGGGCGGCGACTTCAGCAAGGCCCGCAACGACGGCACCAGCACCGAGCTCCCCCGCAACAACCTGCTCGCCTTCGACCCCGTCACCGGCGCGATCAGCACGACCTTCCTGCCGCAGCCCAACGGCGTGGTCCGCGTGGTCCTGCCGGCCGCCGACGGCGAGTCGGTCTACGTGGGTGGCAAGTTCAGCAGCATCGGCGGCAAGGCCCGCAAGAACCTCGCCCTGGTGCGGGTCTCCGACGGCGCCGTCCTCCCCTTCGACGCCGGCAACATCTCGGGCCAGGTCCGCGACCTGCGGCTGGCGGGCGGCCGGCTGTGGGTGGCCGGCCAGTTCACCCACGTCCAGGGCCACGACCAGGCCGCGCTCGCGACCGTCGACCCGCGCAGCGGCGCGTTCCTGCCCCACATGCGTCGCAAGATCGCCGGCATCCACAACTCCGGCACCACCAACGTCCTCAAGATCGACGTGACGCCCGCCGGCGACCGGCTGGTCGCGGTCGGCAACTTCGACACCCTGGACGGCGTGGTCCGCCACCAGCTCCTGCAGCTCGACATCAGCGGCGAGGAGGCGCGGGAGACCCCGTTCAACACGCGGTTCTTCACGGCCAGCTGCTGGTCCGTCTTCGACACCTACATGCGCGACGTCGACTACTCGCCCGACGGCTCCTTCTTCGTGGTCACCACCACCGGCGGGTACGGCGGCGCCGACGCGCCCTGCGACTCGGTCTCCCGGTTCGAGACCTACGCCAGCGGCGCCACCGTCCAGCCCTCCTGGCTGACGCAGACCGGCGGCGACACCCTGTACGCCGTCGAGGTGACCGACTCGGTCGTCTACATCGGGGGCCACTTCCGCTGGCTCAACAACTCCTTCGGCAACAACCGGGTCGCGGCGGGCGCCGTCGAGCGCCAGGGCGTGGCGGCCGTGGACCCCGACAACGGCCTGCCCTACACCTGGAACCCGGGCAAGGACCGCGGGATCGGCGTCTTCGACTTCCTGGTCGGCAGCAACGGGCTGTGGATCGCCTCCGACACCGAGCGGATCGGCGACGGCCAGCTCAAGCAGCGGATCGCCCGGATGCCGCTCGACGGCGTGACCTTCCCGGCCGTGCGCTCGGCCCAGCTGCCCAACGACGTCTACACCGTCGGCAGTACCACCACGACCGCGCGCAGCCTGCGGGGCGTCACGGTCGGCGCCGCCCGCAGCGTCTCGGGGCTCACCGCCAGCTCGGTCAAGGGCGCCTTCATGGTCAACGGGTGGCTCTACGTCGCCCAGTCCGACGGCACCTTCGTGCGCCGCACCTTCGACGGCACCCGGTTCGGCCCCGCGGAGCGGGTCAACACCAGCGACCTGCTGGCCACCGACACCGCCTGGCGCGACGACATGCGCTACGCCACCGGGATGTTCTACGACAACGGCCGGATCTACTTCACCCGGTCGGGCACCAACGAGCTGCGCTACCGCTACTTCACCCCGCAGAGCGGCGTGGTCGGCGCGCGCCGGATGGTCGCCTCCGGCAACGTCAACGGCATCAGCTTCTCGGGCGTCCGCGGGATGTTCCTCGCCGACGGGCGGCTCTACTGGGCCGACAGCCAGGGCACGCTGCGCAGCATCGCCTGGGCCGAGAAGGGCCCCTCCGGCGGCCCCGTCGCCAACACCGCGACGGTCGTCTCGGGGCCCAACCAGGACCGCGTCAGCTGGGTCGCGCGCGACATGTTCCTCTTCCAGGACGCGCAGGGCCGCGGCGCGGCGATGGAGCCGCAGGCGTCCTTCGACGTCCGCTGCACCAGCCTCACCTGCGACTTCGACGGCACCACGTCGATCGCGCCGGGCGGCGACGTCGCGTCGTACGCGTGGGACTTCGGCGACGGCGCCACCGCCACCGGGCCCAGGCCCAGCCGCACCTACGCGAGCAACGGGCGGCGCACCGTGCGGCTGACGGTCACCGACGACCGGGGCCAGACCTCCACCACCACCCGTGAGGTCTCGGTGACCCGGGTCAACCAGGCGCCGACCGCGTCGTTCACGGCCAGCTGCCAGGGCACCACCTGCGCCTTCGACGCCTCGGCGTCGGACGACTCCGACGGCCCGCTCGCCTCCTACGCGTGGGACTTCGGGGACGGCACGACCGGCACGGGCGTCAGGGCCACCAAGACGTACCCCGCCGAGGGCACGCGCCGGGTCACGCTCACGGTGACCGACGGCGACGGCGTGCGGGCCAGCACCAGCCAGGACGTCGCCGCGACCCTGGCGCGGGTGGTCTTCGGCGCCGCGGCGTCGAGCAACAGCAACGCCGCCGCCCACCGGGTGACGCTGCCCGGCGGCGTGGCGGGGGGAGACCTGCTCGTCCTGCACCTGGGGCTCAACAGCGAGGTCGCGATCAGCGACCCGGCCGGCTGGACCCGCCTGGCCGACGTCGCCAACGGCGGCGTCGCCGGCCGCTCGTGGTGGCGGTACGCCGCCGACGGCGACGCCGGCACCAACGTGCGGGTCGACCTCGGGGCGACCGCCAAGGGCGACCTGTCGGTCGCGGCCTACCGGGGGACGGGCGGCCTGCGGGCCTACGTCGCCGACCACGCCGCGAAGGTGCACACCTCGCGCAGCACGTCGTTCCGGTCGCCGCTGGTGACGGTGCCGCAGGACGGTGGCTGGCTCGGCACCTACTGGGCGCTGAAGTCGCCCGACGAGGCGTCGTGGGCCACGCTCGCGGGGCAGACCGCGCGGTCCACCTCCTCGGGGATCGGCAGCGGTCGGATCACCGCCACGGTCTCCGACTCCGCGGGCTCCGTCTCGCCGGGTCCGGCCGGCGACCTCGTCGGCACCACGACCGTCGAGGTGCCGCGTGCGATCGTCTTCTCGACGGCGATCGGCCTGCGATGACGGACGAGGACTAGTGGTGGAGGGGTGAGGATGGCATCCGCATCGGGGCGGTTGTCCGGGACGGCGGGGGTCGTCGCGGCGTCGGTGCTGCTCGCCGGCTGCGGCGGCGCCACGCAGGCCACCGAGCGCACGACGAGCCTCCCCTCGCCCCGGGGCCAGCTGGTCCTGGAGTTCGACGAGGGGCTGAGCGCCGAGGGCGACCCCATGGCGCGGGTGCAGAGCTCGGGGACCGCGACCCTGCGGGTCAGCGTGAGCACCGCCCACGGCGGCACGCTGGACCGCGTCGCCGGCCGGTCGGGGTACGCCGTCCGCACGCCCGCCTTCAGCGCCACGGGTCGGACGCCGGCCGCGGTGCTGGTCGTCAAGGCCCGCGGCGCCGACCAGCTGAGCCCGGGGGAGCGGCCCTTCCGCTGGGGCGTCGACGTGCTGCTCGACGCCGAGCAGGGGACGACCGCCGCCGACAACGGCGACAACGTCCTGCAGCGCGGGCTCTTCGACGACCGGGCGCAGGTCAAGCTGCAGCTCGACGGCGACGTGCCGTCGTGCCGGGTGCGGGGCGACGTCGGCGAGGCCATGGTCACGGCCGACCGCCCGGTGGAGCGGGAGACGTGGCACCGGCTGGCGTGCCAGCTCCGCCACGGGGAGCTCACCCTGCTCGTGGGGCAGCCCGGCCTGCCGCACCCCGAGGAGTGGAGCGTGCCCGCAGACGTGGGCGCGATCGAGTTCCGCCGCTCCGAGCCGATCGCGATCGGCGGCAAGGTCGACCGTCGCGGCAGGATCCAGCCGAAGGACACCGACCAGTTCAACGGCCTGGTCGACAACGTCTTCATGGACATCTCGTGACGCCCCCGCCCCCGCCGCCTCCGCCGCCGCCTCCGCCGCCCAGCCCGCCGCGGGTGGTCGTGGTCGCCGAGGGCCACCTCGTCGGCGAGGCCATCGAGGTCGCCCTGAGCGCGCGGGACTTCGAGATCGTCCGGATGGCCAGCCCCCGCTCGCGCCAGGAGCTGATGGAGGCGCGGCGCGAGATCAGCCGGGTCCGGGCCGGGGTCGGGCTGGTCGTGGCCGAGATCGACGACCTCGCGCAGTGGCGCGACACCCTCGCGCTGATCGAGTCGATCCAGATGCGGTGGCTGGTGGTGACCGGGTCGAGGAACCCGGCGCGCTGGGGCGCCCTCGTGGCGGCCGGCTGCCAGGGCATCGTCCCGATGTCGGCGGGCCTCGACGTGCTGACCCGCACCCTGTGGGCCGTGGCCCGCGGCGGCCTGGGGATGCCCAAGGCGACCCGCGAGGAGGTGCTGGGGGAGTGGGAGCGGCTCGGCTCGTCCCGCCGCTCGCTGATCCTGCGGATCTCCGCCCTCTCGCCGCGCGAGTGGGCGGTGCTGGAGATGCTCAAGGAGGGCCTGTCGATCAAGGCGATCGCCGAGGCCGGCGGCGTCAGTGAGGGGACCGTCCGCAGCCAGGTCCGCGCGATCCGGCAGAAGCTCAACGTGAAGTCGCAGCTGGCCGCCGTCGCGGCCTACCAGCAGGCCACCGAGCTCAACTACTCCAAGACGGGGTGAGCGGACCGGGGGCGGACGCTGGGCGCGGCTAGGGTTGGCCGGGTGATCGAGATCCTCAACCCCGCCCGCGTCGCGCTGGGCCGCGAGACCGGCGCCCTGGTCGCCGACATCCTGCGCACGGTCCGGGACCGGTGCACGGCCGGCACCAACCTGCTCGAGGTCGACGAGTGGGCCAGGGCGATGATCGTGGAGGCCGGGGCGGTCTCCTGCTACGTCGACTACGCGCCGTCGTTCGGCAGCGGACCGTTCGGCCACTACATCTGCACCTCGGTCAACGACGCCGTGCTGCACGGGCTGCCGCACGACTACGCGCTGGCCGACGGCGACCTGCTCTCCCTCGACCTGGCCGTCTCCCTCGACGGGGTGGTGGCCGACTCGGCGCTCAGCTTCGTGGTCGGCGGCCAGCCGACGGCCGAGGACGTCGCGATGATCGACGCCACCGAGCGGGCGCTGGCCGCGGGCATCGCCGCCGCCGGGCCGGGGGCGAAGGTCGGGGACCTCTCCCACGCGATCGGGACCGTGCTCAAGGGAGCCGGCTACGCGGTCAACACGCAGTTCGGCGGCCACGGCGTCGGCTCGACGATGCACCAGGACCCGCACGTCTCCAACGACGGCCGCCCGGGCCGCGGCTTCACCCTGCGCCCCGGCCTGCTGCTGGCCCTGGAGCCGTGGGTGATGGCCGACACCGACGAGCTCGTCACCGACGAGGACGGCTGGACGCTCAAGAGCGCCACCGGCTGCCGCACCGCCCACACCGAGCACACCATCGCCATCACCGACGACGGGGCCGAGATCCTCACCCTGCCGCGGTAGTCCGGCCCGCGCTCGGGACCCTGGGGTCCCGCAGGGACCGTTGGTCCTATGCCCGCTGGGGTACGCCGACGACCCGTGCGTACGCCATCGTGGGTAACTTCCCGGCGCCGGCGCCGAGTTCTCCACAGTGCGGCGGGACGGCCCGATCCGCGACGCTCCGCTCCACTAGCGTCGTCCGCGTCATCGGGGCGAGCTCGGGGGGAGAGCCATGACTGCGTACGCGTCTGCGTCCACGACGTCGACCGCGTCGGACGTCGTGCCGGGCAACGGTCCAGGACCACGGGCCGGCCGGGTCGCCCCGATGACCACGTCGCCGATGACCACGCCGACCGCGGGAGCCGCTGGGGGCGGGCGAGCTGCGGGAGCCGCCTCGCGCCCCGAGGTGGTGGAGGCGCTGGACGAACGGCTGCGCCAGCTGGTGCGGCGCGAGGGGATCGACCCGCAGCGCGACACCGCGCGGGTCCGTCGGCTCGCCGAGGAGCTGGTCGCCGACCACGACGAACGGTCCCTGACCGGCGCCGTGGCTCCGGTCGCCGACCCGACCGCGCTGGTCGGCGAGCTGGTGGCGCGGGTGGCGGGGTTCGGGGCGCTGCAGCCCCTGCTCGACGACCCCACCGTGGAGGAGATCTGGATCAACGACCCGAGCCGGGTCTTCGTGGCCCGGCACGGCCGGCACGAGCTCACCACCCTGGTGCTCACCGAGGCCCAGGTCACCGAGCTCGTCGAGCGGATGCTCAAGACCAGCGGACGACGGGTCGACCTGAGCCAGCCCTTCGTCGACGCGATGCTGCCCGAGGGCCACCGGCTGCACGTGGTCCTCCAGGGCATCAGCCGGGGCTTCACCGCGGTCAACATCCGCAAGTTCCGGCTCCAGGCCGCGCGGCTCTCCGACCTGGTCCAGCTCGACAGCCTCACGCCCGCCGCGGCCTCCTTCCTGGAGGCGTCGGTGCGCGCAGGCCTCAACATCCTCGTCGCCGGAGCCACCCAGGCGGGCAAGACGACGATGCTCAACTGCCTCGCGGCAGCGATCCCCGGCGGGGAGCGCGTGGTCAGCGCCGAGGAGGTCTTCGAGCTCAAGTTCCCGCACCCCGACTGGGTGCCCATGCAGACCCGGCAGGCGGGTCTCGAGGGGACGGGGGAGATCCGGCTGCGCGACCTGGTCAAGGAGTCGCTGCGGATGCGGCCCTCGCGGGTGATCGTGGGGGAGGTGCGGGCCGAGGAGTGCCTCGACCTGCTGCTGGCGCTCAACTCGGGCCTGCCCGGGATGTGCACCCTGCACGCCAACAGCGCCCGCGAGGCGCTCGTGAAGATGTGCACCCTGCCGTTGCTCGCGGGGGAGAACATCTCGGCCCGCTTCGTGGTGCCGACGGTGGCGAGCTCGGTCGACCTCGTCGTCCACCTCGGGATCGACGCGGGCGGCACGCGCCGGGTCAACGAGATCGTGGCCGTGCCGGGGCGGGTCGAGGAGGACGTGATCGAGATCGAGCCGATCTTCGAGCGCACCACCGGACCCCGGGGGCCGTCGCTGCGCTGGACGGGCGGGGTGCCGCACCGGCCCGAGCGCTTCCAGCGGATCGGCGTCGACGTCCACCAGCTCCTCCACGCGGGGAGCGACTGATGGGAGCCCTCGTCGGGCTCGGGTTCGGCACGGGCGCCCTCCTGGTCTGGTCGGCGTTCTTCCTGCCGCGTGCTCCCCGGACGTCCGCACCCGCCCCGGGACGCGGCCGGCTGCAGGAGCGGCTCGCCCGGGCCGGGATGGGCGACGTCGCGCCCGCCAGCCTCCTCGCGCTCTGCGCCGTGCTGGGGCTGACCGCGCTGGCGCTGGTGCAGGTGGTGGCAGGCGCGTTCCCGGTGGCGCTCGCCTTCGGGCTGATCGCCGCCTACCTTCCCGTGGCGGTCCTGGCGGGCCGGGCCCGGCAGCGGCAGCGCGAGTTCGCCGAGGTCTGGCCCGAGGCCGTCGACAACCTGGCGTCGGCGGTCCGGGCGGGCCTCTCGTTGCCCGACGCGCTGTCCGGCCTCGCGACGAGCGGCCCTGTGGCCCTGCGCCACGACTTCGGCCAGTTCGCCCTCGACTACCAGGTCACCGGCCGCTTCGGCGAGGCGCTGGACCGGCTCAAGGACCGCCTGGCTGACCCGGTCGGGGACCGCATGGTCGAGGGGTTGCGGATCGCCCGCGAGGTCGGCGGGGGCGACCTCGGGCGGCTGCTCCGCAACCTCTCGGCCTACCTGCGCGAGGAGGCGCGGACCCGCTCGGAGCTGGAGGCGCGCCAGGCCTGGACCGTCAACGGTGCCCGGCTGGCCGTCGCGGCGCCGTGGGTGGTCCTCCTGCTCATGGCCTTCCAGACCGAGCTGATCGCCCGGTACTCCTCGCCCACCGGGTCGCTGGTCCTCGGCGTGGGCGCGGGCCTCTGCTTCGGCGCCTACTGGATGATGCTGCGGATCGGTCGCCTCCCCGTCGAACAGCGGATCCTGTCGTGAGCCCGGCGCTGCTCGGCGCCTCGCTCGGCCTCCTCGGCAGCCTGGGGCTGCTCCTGGTCGCCACGCGGGTCGCGACGATCCGCCGCACCCAGGTCGGCGTCCGGGTCCTGCCCTATGTGCGGGACCTGCCTCAGGTGGGGCGCACGCCGCAGCTGTCGGTCGTCTCGGCCTCCCCGATCAGCACCGCCGGTCGGCTCTTCGGTCCGGGACTGCGCTCGGCTGCCGACCTGGTGGAGAAGGTGCTGGGCGGCGCGGCCTCGGTCGAGCGTCGCCTCGAGCGGGCCGACCTGGACCGCACCGTCCACGAGTTCCGCGTGGAGCAGGTGGTCTGGGGGCTGGTCGGGTTCGCCGGCGCGGCCGCCTGGCAGCTGCTCGGCGCCGCACGCGGCGGGAGCACGGTCCTGGGGTCCCTCGCGCTCTGCCTGATCGCCTTCGCCGCCGGTATCGTCCTGCGCGACCAGCGGCTCAGCGCCCGCGTCACCGAGCGCGAGCGGGAGATCGTGGCGGAGTTCCCGGTCGTGGCCGAGCTGCTCGCCCTCGCGGTCGCCTCGGGCGAGAGCCCCGTGGCCGCGCTCGACCGCGTGGTACGCCGCAGCCACGGCGCGCTCTCCTCCGACCTGGCCAAGGTGCTCGCCGAGATCCGGACGGGGGAGCCCGTCGGCCAGGCGTTCGACAACCTCTCCCGCCGGACCGGCCTCGCGCTCGTGGCCCGGTTCGCCCAGGGCGTCGCCGTCGCCGTCGACCGCGGCACCCCGCTCGCCGACGTGCTGCACGCACAGGCCGCCGACGTCCGGGAGGCGGGGCGGCGGGCGCTCATCGAGAGCGCCGCCCGACGCGAGGTGCTGATGCTCGTCCCCGTCGTCTTCCTCGTCCTCCCCGTGACGATCCTCTTCGCCTTCTACCCCGGCGTCATCGGCCTCCGGCTGACCGCCCCCTGACTCGCACACACCCACCAGAGGAGACCCAGATGAACCGCACCAGCCCCCGCACCAGCCACAGGACCAGCCACCGCACCGGCCACGTCGCCGCGCACGTGACGGCCCACCTCACGGGCCGGCACGACGACGAGCGCGGGGACGTCCCCGGCTGGGTGCTGGTCACCGTGATGTCGGCCGGGATCGTCGCGGTCCTCCTCGGTGTCGCCAAGGAGGAGCTGTCGGACATCCTCACCACGGCGCTGCGCAGCGTCACGCCCTGACCGTGAGGGGCGCCCCGCCTCACGGACGGGTCCGGCACCGGGTGCTCCCGGTCCGCGCCGGGGCCTGCTGCGCAGCCCGTTCCGAGCGCGGGTCGGCGGTCGTGGACTTCGTGCTGGTCCTCGTCCTGCTGGTGCCGGTGGTCCTCGGCATCCTGCAGGTCGCGCTGGTGCTCCACGTGCGCAACACGGTCGCGTCCGCGATGGCCGAGGGCGCACGGTTCGCAGCGACCTGGGAGGCCACCCCCGAGGACGGCCTGCTCAAGGCGCGGGAGCAGTACGCCGAGGCGCTCTCGCCCGACCTCGTCGACACGCCCCGGGTGGAGCTGGTCGAGATCGAGGGCCTGCCGGCCTACCGGATGTCGGCTCTGGTCCGTGTGCCGGCCCTGGGCCTGGGCGGACCGGCGGTGACCTTCGAGGTGAGCGGCAACGCGGTCATCGAGCCCGACCCGCGTGGTCCGGCCCTTGGCCGGGCGCCCGCGACCGGAGGGGAGGGGTCGTGACCCGCGGGCAGGGCGAGCGCAGGCGGGAGAAGCACAGGCGGGACGAGCGCGGCAACGCCCTCGTGGAGTTCGTGTGGCTGGGGATCCTGCTGCTGGTCCCGCTGGTCTGGATCGTGGTGTCGGTCTTCGAGGTCCAGCGCGGCGCCTTCGCGGTCAGTGCGGCCGCTCGGGCGGCGGGGCGCGCCTACGCCGTCTCTCCCGACGAGGAGACAGCCCTGCGCCGGGCCCGGGCCGTCGCCCAGCAGACCCTCGACGACCAGGGCTCGGCGGGGATGCGCGCGGAGGTCACCGTCCGGTGCAGCAACGGGCCCGGACGCTGCCTCGAGGGCACGTCCGTCATCACCGTCGAGGTCGTCTCGGGGGTCGACCTGCCGGCGGTCCCCGACCTGCTCACGACGGAGCAGTCCCGGTTCCGGCTCGAGGCCAGCCACACCGTGCCGGTGGGGCAGTACGTGCAGGCGGGCGGCTGATGGGGCGGCGGGTGGGATGGCTGGTGGCGTCGCGTCAGGCAGGGCGGGACCCTGGTCGCGCGAGCGACCAGCGGGGCCAGGTGTCCCTGCTGATCGTCGGCTTCGCGGCTGTCCTGCTCCTGGCGGTCGCGGTCGTGGTGGACGCGTCGGCGGCCTACCTGCAACGGCAGGGGCTCGACACGCTGGCCGACGGTGCCGCGCTGCAGGGGGCCGACCTCGGTTCGGTCGGGGCCTACCAGCAGGGGGTCCCCGACGAGCGGCTGCTCCAGGAGACCAGCGCGGTGCACGCGGCGGTGGGGGAGTACCTCGACCGGGTCGGGGCCCGCGCCCGCTACCCGGGTCTGTCCCACGCCGTGCACGTCGACACCGACGCCGGCCTGGTCCGGGTGCGGCTCACCGCTCCCCTCGACCTCCCGCTCGCCGTCCCGTGGCTGACCGAACCGCCGCTCGTCAGTGCCAGCGGCGCCGCGGCGGTGACGGTCCAGCGCCGGGTGACGCCGGACCCGTCGGTGGCCGCGGGCGGGTGGGCGCACGCGGCGGGTCGAAGCGGGTGGGCGCCCGGGTGGTCGGGCCCATTCGCGGTATGGACCCGGTCGCGCCCCGGGTGCTCCACTGGTGGGTGGGTCCCGACCGGGTGAGTGGGCCGGGCCGGACGACACAGCAGGGACGGTGATCGATGACCGACGACGCGGTCCGCGAGTTCCACCGCCTGCACGCCGCGGGGTGCTTCGTGATGCCGAACCCCTGGGACGTCGGCAGCGCCCGCGCCCTGGAACGGATGGGCTTCCGGGCCCTCGCCACCACCAGCGCGGGCCTTGCCTGGACCCTCGGCAAGCCCGACGGCACGCTGACGCTCGAGGAGGCGCTCGCGCACCTGGCCGCGATCGCCGCGGCCGTGCGGGTGCCGGTCAACGCCGACCTCGAGGGCGGCTACGCGGTCGACCCGGAGCAGGTCGCAGCCCACGTGACCCGTGCCGTGGGCACCGGCATCGCCGGGCTCTCGATCGAGGACGCTTCCCACGACCCCGACCATCCGCTCCTCGACCTCGACCTGTCGGTGGCGCGGATCGCCGCCGCCCGACGCGCGATCGACGAGAGCGGGACCGGGGTGCTGCTCACCGGCCGCGCGGAGGGGTTCGTCGTCGGGCGGCCCGACATCGACGAGACCGTCCGCCGGCTCCAGGCCTACGCCGAGGCCGGGGCCGACTGCCTCTACGCCCCGCGGATCAGCAGCCTCGACCACGTCTCCACCCTGGTGGCCGCCGTGGCCCCCAAGCCGCTCAACCTGCTGGTCAACGCGCCGTTCACCACCGTGCAGGAGGCGGCCGGGCTCGGCGTGCGCCGGATCAGCGTGGGCGGCACGCTGGCCCGCACGGCCTGGCGGAGCTTCCTGCGGACCGCCCAGCAGATCGCGGACGGCGACTTCACCTCGTTCGCCGACCTCCCCGACGTCGACGGCCTGCTGGGTGACCCCCGCGGCTGACGGCGGCCGACGGCGGCTGACAGGCTGGCGGCGACGGCCGGGGTGACGCCGTACCGTGTCGCCATGACAGGCGCTCAGACGGGCACGGGGACAGGCGCGAGCACGGGCACGGACGGGCCCCGGCTGCGCTGGGCGATCCTGGGGGCAGGCGGCATCTCGCGGCGCTTCGCGCGCGACCTCCTGCTCGACGGGGGCCGTGTGCAGGCGGTCGGCTCCCGCGACCTCGCCACCGCCCAGCGGTTTGTCGCCGAGCTCGTCGCGGAGCAGGAGGCTGACGGGCTGGACAACGGGCTGGACAACGGGCTGGACGCACCGACCGCCCACGCCGGCTACGAGGCGCTCGTCGCCGACCCTCACGTGGACGCCGTCTACGTCGGCACCCCGCACTCCTTCCACCACGAGCACGCGCTGCTGGCGCTGCGCGCCGGCAAGCACGTGCTGGTCGAGAAGCCGTTCACGATCAGCGCGGCCCAGGCCCGCGCCGTCGTGGCGGAGGCGGAGGCGCGCGGCCTCGTCGCCCTCGAGGCGATGTGGACCCGGTTCCTGCCGCACATGGCCCGGCTCCGCGAGCTCGTCGCCGACGGCACCCTCGGCGAGGTCACCACGGTGATCGCCGACCACAGCCAGCGGCTCCCCGACGACCCGGCCCACCGGCTGCAGGACCCCGCGCTGGGCGGCGGCGCGCTGCTCGACCTGGGCGTCTACCCGGTCTCCTTCGCCCACGACCTCCTCGGCGTCCCCGAGACGATCGACGCGCGGTCGACGCCCACCCCGACCGGGGTGGACCGGCAGACCTCGGTGCTGCTCGGGTACGCCGACGGCCGGCAGGCCGTCCTGCACACCGCCCTCGACGTGGCCGGCCGCAACGACGCCGTCGTCCTCGGGACGCGGGCCCGGGTCGAGCTCGCCCCCACCTGGTACAACCCGACCACCCTGCGGGTCGTGGCCTCCGACGGCACGCTGCTGGAGGAGTACGACGGCCTCGCCACCGGCCGCGCGGGCGGCCGGGGGATGCAGCACCAGGCCCGCGAGCTCGAGCGGCTGGTGCGCGAGGGGTCGACCGCCTCGCCGCTGCTCCCGCCCGAGGCGACGGTCGCGGTGATGGAGACCCTCGACGAGGTGCGCAGACTGATCGGCCTGGCCTACCCGGGGGAATGACCGGGCTACCGTGGGCCGGGACGTCCTGCTGCCGCGCCCGTCCCGCACCCGTGCCACACCCGTCAGACCCCAGTCCTCGCCGTCCTCGTACCGCCCCGGAGCCTCCGCATGTCCCCTCTCGGACCCGCCACCCGCGCCCTGCTCGCCTCCGTCGCCGTCACGGCCTCCCTGCTCGTCCCGGGGGGAGCCGTCGCGCAGCCCGTCGCCTCCGACGGGGCGCGCGGTGCCCTGGTCGGGCAGACGGCCGGGTTGTCTGCCGGGCCGTCCGTCGAGCCGGCGGGGGACACCGTACGGGCCCGGCGGGTGCCGCGCGCGGCGGTGCGCTACGAGAAGCAGGCGCTGCGCGCCACCGACGCCGAGCGCTCGGCGCGCGACCTCCGGCGCCTGCGCAGCCACCGCTGCCTGGTCCGCGCCGCCCGCGCCCAGGCGCAGGCGATGGCGGCGAGCGGCACGATCTACCACCAGCCGCTCGGCCCGGTGATGAGCCGCTGCGGGATGCGGATGGTCGGCGAGAACGTCGCGGTCGGCTTCACCAGCGGCCGCGCCGTGGTCGGGGGCTGGATGGACTCCCCGGGTCACCGCGACAACCTCCTGCGCCGCAGCTACCGGCTCGTCGGGATCGGGGCGGTCAAGGGCGGCGACGGCCGCTGGTACTCCGCGCAGGTGCTCGGTCGCAGCTGACGGCCGCAGCTGACGGCGGCTGGGCGCGGCGGCTGGTCACGGCGGCTGGGCACGGCGGATCGACGAGCTGTCCCGACTTACTTCGAATTGGTCACAACAAAGTGGGGTCCGGTGCCGTCACACTGACGAGCCTGCAGGTTGAGACGCCTGCAACCGAACAGGGAGAACCTCCATGAACCGCACCATCCTCAGCGCCGCCGCCACCGCCGCCCTCGCGTCCATGACGCTCGTGGCCGCCCCCGTGGCGAGCGGCGCGTCCGCCCCCACGTCCGACACGTCCGTCAGCTCGGTCGTGACCTCCACTGCCGGTGACCTCGCCGCCCGCAAGGCCAAGCCGAAGAAGAAGGCGACCGTGCGGGTCTCGGTCGACCAGGAGGTCGCCGTGGTCGGCGAGGACACCCTCTGGTTCAACGGCCGCACCTGGCCCAAGGTCAAGGGTCAGCGCGTCATCCTCCAGCAGCGACTCGAGGGCAACACCCGCTGGTCGACGTCGGGCAAGGCCAAGGTCCGTGCCAACGGCCGGTTCGTGCTCAAGGACGAGCCGAGCGCCCCCGGCACCCGCTACTACCGGATCCGCAAGAGCCCCGGCAAGGGCGTCAAGCTGGCCTTCAGCGACGAGATGAAGGTCGTCGTCTACCGCTGGGACGCCCTGACGTCCCGTGCCTACGGCCCCAAGGTGAACGTCGACCCGGCCTACGTGGCGATCGGCGCCCGCTCCTTCCCCAACAGCCTCGCGACCAAGGCCGCGGGTGAGGGCACCATCGAGTACACGTTGGGCGGCCGGTGCACCAAGCTCCGGGCGACCTACGCGCTGACGGACAACAGCGCCACCGGCGCCACCGGCACGGCCAAGCTCGAGGCGGACGGCGCCACCAAGGTGTTCGAGAACCTCACGGTCGGCGCCATCAAGGAGCACACTAGCGACATCACCGGGGCGTTCCGGGTGCTCTTCCGCTTCAACGCGTCGGAGAACCCCGCCGCCCAGGTCGCCGCGGGCGACGTGCAGGTGCTCTGCACCAAGTAGCACCCCACGAGGCAACACATCAGGCAGCACATCAGGCAGCACATCAGGCAACACCCCGTGACGGACGCCGCCGGTGACCGGGTCGGGACCCCCTGGGAGACGACAGAGGGGTTTCGACACGGCACCGGCCGCGCCGTAGGGTGGCACCTTGTGGCAGGCCCCGACATCGACGCACAGATCAAGCAGCTCCAGGCGACCATGCGGACCATCGAGCAGGTGCTCGACGTCGACGCGATGAAGGTCGAGATCGCCGACCTGGGCGAGCAGGTGGCGGCCCCCGACCTGTGGGACGACCAGGAGAACGCCACGCGCGTGACCGGTCGCCTCTCCACGCTGCAGGGCGAGCTCGACAAGTTCACCGAGCTGAACGGCCGCATCGACGACCTCGAGATCATGGTCGAGCTGGCCCAGGAGGAGGGCGACGCCGAGGCGCTCGCCGACGCCGAGGCCGAGCTCGGGCGGATCAAGAAGTCCGTCGAGTCGCTCGAGATCCGCACCCTCCTCAACGGGGAGTACGACGCCCGCGAGGCGCTCGTCAGCATCCGCGCCGGCGCGGGTGGCGTGGACGCCGCCGACTTCGCCGAGATGCTGATGCGGATGTACACGCGCTGGGCCGAGCAGCACAAGTACCCCGTCGAGGTCTTCGAGACCTCCTACGCCGAGGAGGCGGGCCTGAAGTCCGCCACCTTCGCGATCCACGCCCCCTACGCCTACGGCACCCTCTCCGTCGAGGCCGGCACCCACCGCCTCGTGCGGATCAGCCCCTTCGACAACCAGGGTCGCCGCCAGACGTCGTTCGCCGCCGTGGAGGTGGTGCCGGTGCTGGAGCAGACCGACGACATCGAGATCCCCGACGAGGAGATCCGCGTCGACGTCTATCGCTCGGGCGGCCCCGGCGGCCAGTCGGTCAACACCACCGACTCCGCGGTCCGGCTGACGCACATCCCCACCGGGACGGTCGTCTCCTGCCAGAACGAGAAGTCGCAGCTGCAGAACAAGGCCTCCGCGATGGTCGTGCTCAAGGCCAAGCTGCTGGCGCTCAAGAAGGCCGAGGAGAAGGCGCACCTCGACGAGATGCGCGGCGACGTGCAGGCCAGCTGGGGCGACCAGATGCGCAACTACGTGCTCAACCCCTACCAGATCGTCAAGGACCTGCGGACCGGCCACGAGGTCGGCAACCCCAGCGCCGTCTTCGACGGCGACCTGGACGGCTTCCTCGAGGCCGGGATTCGGTGGCGCCGCGGCGCCGACAGGGCCGACGAGAACTGAGTCGCCGGACGTCCCGCACCGGGCTGGTGCGCTCGCGTACCCTCGGGTCACGTGATTCGATTCGAGAAGGTCACCAAGTCCTACCCGGGACATGCCCACCCGGGCCTCGACCAGGTGTCGGTCGACATCGAGAAGGGCGAGTTCGTCTTCCTCGTCGGCTCGTCGGGCTCCGGCAAGACGACGTTCCTGCGCCTGGTGCTGAGGGAGTACAAGGCGACCTCCGGTCGGGTCTACGTGGCGGGCAAGGAGATCAACCGCCTGGCCAGCTGGAAGGTGCCGCGGCTGCGCCGCGACATCGGCACCGTCTTCCAGGACTTCCGCCTGCTCCCCAACAAGACGGTGAGCGAGAACGTGGCGTTCGCGCTCCAGGTGATCGGCCGCTCGCGGTCCGACATCAAGAAGCTGGTCCCCGAGACCCTCGAGCTGGTCGGCCTGGACGGCAAGGGCGACCGCATGCCCGACGAGCTCTCCGGCGGTGAGCAGCAACGGGTCGCGGTCGCGCGGGCCTTCGTCAACCGGCCGATGATCCTCATCGCCGACGAGCCCACCGGCAACCTCGACCCGACCACCTCGGTCGGCATCATGAAGCTGCTGGACCGGATCAACCGCACGGGCACCACGGTCGTGATGGCGACCCACGACGCCGGCATCGTCGACCAGATGCGCAAGCGGGTGATCGAGCTGGAGCACGGCAAGGTGATCCGTGACCAGTCCCAGGGCGTCTACGGCGCCCAGGCCTGACGGCGCCTCCGGCGCCGACGCGGACAACCAGAGAGGCAACACACCCCCATGCAGCTGCGTTACGTCTTCTCCGAGCTCGGCCAGGGGCTTCGGCGCAACCTGTCGATGCACCTGGCGGTCATCCTCACGCTCTTCGTGTCGCTGACCCTCGTGGGCCTCGGCGTCCTGCTCAACCAGCAGGCCAACAAGGCGGCGGACCACTGGGGCAGCCAGCTCCAGATCACGGTCTGGCTCTGCAAGGCGGAGGACAGCTCGGCCGCGTGCACCGGCGAGGTCACCGACGCGCAGCGGGACGCCATCGTCGCCGTCGTGGAGGAGAACCCCGAGGTCGCTGGCTATCACCTGGAGACCAAGGAGGAGGCCTTCGAGAAGGTCAAGGAGCTGGTCGGTCCCGAGCGGTTCGAGGGACCCAACCCCGCCGCGACCGCCGACGACATGCCGGAGTCGGTCTGGATCGAGCTGAAGGACGCCGAGCAGTTCGAGGGGATCACCTCGGCGGTGCGAGGCCTCGACGGCGTCTCCGGGATCCGGGACATGCGCGAGACCCTCAAGCCGATCTACGGGTCGATCAACGCCCTCAAGTGGGGCGCGCTCGGGACCGCGGCCTTCCTCGTGCTGGCGGCGCTGCTGCTCGTCGGCAACACGATCCGGCTCGCGGCGTTCGCCCGCCGCAAGGAGATCGGCATCATGCGGTTGGTGGGCGCCTCGACCCTCTACATCGCGCTGCCCTTCCTCCTCGAGGCGCTGGTGACCGCGCTCGTCGGCGTCGTGCTGGCCGCGGGGGCGCTGGGGGCGTTCATGTACTTCGGCATCCACGAGCGCACGGCCGACGACCTGAAGTTCATGCCGTGGATCGGGACGGGGGAGTACTGGACCGCCGTCGGGGCGATCGCGCTCCTGGGCCCGGTGCTCACCCTCCTGCCGACACTCGTGCTGACGCGCAAATACCTCAAAGTCTGATCCCGCTCGGTTACGGTCGTCGCGTTCACTTCCCCGAACGTCGAAGGCTTCACGGTGCGTCACTTCCCCCGTACCACGCGCGGCTCCAGGCTGCTCGCGGGCGCCCTCAGCGGCACGCTCGCCCTGGGCGTCCTCGCCGTCGGCACGGCTGCCGTTCCGCACGTCACCACCGCCGCGGTGGCGGCCTCGCCCTTCGCCCAGGGCGACGCCGACGACCTCAAGAAGAAGAAGCGCACCGTCGAGCGGCGCATCGAGCAGGCCGAGACCGACCTGCACGCCTCGAGCACCCGCATGCAGCGCGCCGCCTCCGCGCTCGCCTCGGCGCGGGAGCAGCTGGGGGTCGCGCAGGTGACCCTGGCCGCCGCCGAGGCCAAGGTGGCGACCGCCGAGGAGCGCGACGCCCGGATGCAGGTCGAGCTGGACGCCGCGACCGCCGAGCTCGAGGCGGCCCAGGCCGAGCTCGCCGCCGGGCAGGCCCAGCGCGCCACCCAGCGCGGCCAGGTGGCGGCCACGATCGCCGACATGTACCAGCAGGGTGACCCCGAGCTGCTCGCGTTCGCGTCCCTGCTCGACGCCCGCACCCCGGCCGACCTGACCCGCCAGACCGAGATGCGCGACGCCATCGTCGACCGTGAGGCGCGGGTCTACCAGGAGCTGCAGGCCTCGGAGGTCCTGCTCGAGGTGCACGAGGCGCGGGTCGCCGAGGCGAAGGCGCAGGTGGAGGTCAAGCGGCAGGCCGCCGCCGACCACCTCGTCGAGATGCAGGGCTACCGGGCCGAGGCCCTGGCGGCCAAGGAGGCGGTCGCCGCGCTGGTGGGCGAGCGTCGTACGGCGCAGGTCGAGGCGGCGGCCGCCCGTCGCGCCGACCAGGCCGAGCTGGCCAAGCTCGAGGCGGAGGAGAAGGCCCTCGCCGACAAGCTGCGCCGCCTCGCCCTCGAGGCGCTGCGGGCGCAGCGCGCCAGGGCCCGGGCCCAGGCCGGCCCGCCGGGGAACAGCGGCGGCTTCCTCGACGCCCCGGTCGGGGGCGTGCTGTCGTCGCCCTTCGGCTTCCGCACCCACCCGATCTACGGCTACTGGGGCCTGCACGACGGCCAGGACTGGGCCGCCGACTGCGGCACCCCCCTCTACGCCGGCGCCAACGGCCGCGTCGTGTCGTCGTACACCTCGGCGGTCTACGGACGTCGACTGGTGCTCGACCACGGCGTGGTCGCCGGGCGGGGCCTCGCGACCGTCTACAACCACGCGTCGAGCTACACCGTGGGCCCGGGCGCCTCGGTGCAGCGCGGACAGGTCATCGGGTACGTCGGCGACACGGGCTGGTCGACCGGCTGCCACCTGCACTTCACCGTGATGGCGAACGGGCGCGCCGTCGACCCCCGCGGCTGGCTCTGACCCCGACGCCCGGCGGGCCGCCGTCCGCGCCCCCCGTGAATCGGCTTGCGGACGGTTGAGAGGATGACGCCCATGGCCAGGGAGCAGGGCACCAAGACGATCGCGCAGAACCGGAAGGCGCGGCACGACTACCACATCGAGGACACGTGGGAGGCCGGCATCGTGCTGGTCGGCACCGAGGTGAAGTCGCTGCGCCAGGGTCGCGCCTCGCTGGTCGACGGGTTCGCCGAGGTCCACGACGGCGAGGTCTGGCTGCACCAGGTGCACATCCCGGAGTACAGCCAGGGCACCTGGACGAACCACTCCGCACGACGCAAGCGCAAGCTTCTCCTCAACCGCGCCGAGATCAGCAAGATCGAGCGGAAGGTGTCGGACTCGGGCTACACGCTCGTGCCCCTGCAGCTCTACTTCAAGGACGGGCGGGCCAAGGTCGAGATCGCCCTGGCGAAGGGCAAGAAGTCGTACGACAAGCGGCACAGCCTGGCGGAGCGGCAGGCCAACCGGGAGAAGGAGCAGGCCGTCCAGCGCCGGCTCAAGGGCTTCAAGGACTGACGGGTGGTCGACCTCGCGCAGGACGCCGCCGACGTGCGCGCCTGGACCCAGCGGCTCGGGCTGCCCGGGCTCTTCGACGTGCACACCCACTTCCTGCCGCCGCGGGTGATGGAGAAGGTGCGCGCCCAGTTCGACAGCGCCGGCCCGCTCATCGGGCGGCCCTGGCCGCTGCGCTACCGGGACACCGACGAGGCGCTCGCGGAGGTGCTGCGCTCCTTCGGGCTGCGACACTTCTCCGCGCTGCCCTACGCGCACAAGCCCGACATGGCCGAGTTCCTCAACGACTGGGCGCAGGGGTTCGCGGAGCGGACGCCCGAGGCCCTGCACTGCGGGACGTTCTTCCCCGAGCCGGGGGTGGCCGACTACGTGCGCCGGCGCCTCGATGGCGGGCTGCAGCTCTTCAAGGTCCACGTCCAGGTCGGGGCGTTCCACGTCACCGACCCGCTGCTCGACGAGACGTGGGGCGTGGTCGCCGAGGCCGGGACGCCGGTGGTGCTGCACGCGGGCAGCGGGCCGATCCCCACGGAGTTCACCGGACCGGGGCCGGTGGCCGAGCTCCTCCGTCGCCACCCGCGCCTGCGGCTGGTGATGGCGCACATGGGGGCTCCCGAGTACCGCGAGTTCATGTCGCTGGCCGAGACCTACGAGCACGTCCGGCTCGACACCACCATGGCCTTCACCGACTTCTTCGACGAGATGGGCGGGCCGTTTCCCGAGGACCTGCTGCCGCGACTCGTCGACCTCCGGGAGAAGGTCCTGCTGGGGTCGGACTTCCCCAACATCCCCTACCCCTACGTCCACCAGCTCGAGTCGCTCGAGCGGCTGGCGGAGCGGCATCCTGGCCTCGACGACGCGTGGCTGCGCGCCGTCTGCTGGGAGAACGGACGCGCGCTCTTCGCGCGCTGAGGCGTGCGGCGGCCTCATCGCCGCCGCCGGGTGAACACGAGGTCTCCGTCGGGGAGGCGTTCGTGCACGTAGCGCTCGTCGTGGGCGAGGTGGTGGTGGCGCGAGCAGAGCAGGATCCCGTTGGCGAGGTCGGTGGGGCCCAGGTCGGACCACGGCCTGAGGTGGTGGGCCTCGCACCAGGTGGCCGGGATGTCGCAGCCGCGGGCCCGGCAGTGCTTGTCCCGCAGGGCGAGGGCCCGTCGTTGGGCCGGCGAGAAGAGTCGAGCCGTGAGGCCGAGGTCCAGGACGTGGGACCCGGTGCCGAGGACGGCCGGGACGAGGCCGGCGGTGCAGGCCAGGCGGCGCAGCTCGCCGGCGCTGACGGCCTCACCGGTGTGGAGGGTCCCGTGGCCGAGACCGTGGACCAGGGTCCTGACGTCTGCCGTGATGACGAGCGTGGTGGCGAGACCGCCGTGGAGCGGGAGGCTCCCGGGGTCGAGGGACTCCAGGAGCGAGCAGAAGGCCCGGCCCAGGCGCAGGTCGTAGGGGAGCGGCTCACCCGTGGCGTCGGCCGCGCGGAACCGGCCCTCGGTGGGGCCGGCCGCCGGGCCGCCCGCCGCCTCGTCGGCGAGCTCCTGCTGCTTGCGGGGGTTGGTGAAGGCCTCGAGGTTGGTCATGAGGCGCGAGGCCGTGGCGTCGGGGACGCGCGCCTTGATCACGGTGGTGCCGTCGCCGAGCCGGTGGCGGGTGAGGGAGGTGACGCGACGGGCGTGGCGGTCCTCCCGGGCGAGGCGGCGGGCCTCGGTCTCGTCGGCGACGTGGGGGACGAGGACCTCGAGGATCTTGGCGGCGATCCGGGCCAGGGCCCTCGGGTCGAACTCGGACGCCTTCTCGAGCAGGTGGGCCTCGCCCGCGGCCAGCAGACCCGTGACCCGCTCGGGGGTCATGGCCGGGGTGATGCTCCGGTCTCCCACCAGGTCGTGGAGCGTCCGAGCCAGGTCGTCGAGCCCCCGGGCGATGACGTGGGCCTGGTCGAGGTTGACCGCGCCCTCTGACAGCGCCGCGCCGAGCCCGTGCCAGCGGGCGTCGCAGGCGTGTGCGAGTCGCTGCTCGCGGCGTACGGTCGCCCGGTCGCTGCGGGTCGTCCGGGTGAGGAAGGCGGCGACGTCACGGTCGCCCTCGGCGTCGGCGACGTCCTGCGCGGTGGCCAGCACCCGCTGCTTCAGCGCGGCAACGCGCGTCGCCACCCGGTCCAGCGCCTGCAGCGCCTCGCGCTTCGCCGCCACCTCCATGAAGACGGGGTCCAACTGCCCGACCTCGTCGAGCATCGCGTCGAACGCGGCCGCGCACGTCAGGACCGGGTGGGAGCCGGTCGTCAGCGAGGGCGTGTCCACGAGTGCCTCCGGGCAGGAATCGACAAAGGATTCCCCGGACAGCAACGGCGACTGGGAAGCTCACGGTCGGCCCGCGCATCATCGTGGGGGTGGAACCGGCCGAAGACCCTCTGCTCCGGCCAACGCCAGCAGCCTGACGTCTTGACGACAATCGTACAAGTGTTCGAACAACCCGTCAAGCAGCTAGGCTTCGGCGCGTGCTCGACCACCTTCCCACCCTCATCGTCATCGGCTGGTTCGCGATCCTCGCGCTCGTCGCGGGCATCCTGGCGCTCGCCTTCCGGCGTCGTCAGGAGCGGCCCGGCTGGGTGGCGCCGGCGGGACCCGCAGGACCGCCCGGGCAGGGGAGCGGGCACGCGCCGTACACGGGGGAGTGGAACGCCGAGGTGCTCGGTGACGGCCTGCTCGGAGTGCGCGGACGCACCCACGGGGTGATCCGGCTCCAGCAGGGCGTGCTGACGTTCGTGCCCGACTCCTCGCCCGCGCCGGCCTGGTCGGTGCCGTGCCACCAGCTCGCGGCGCGACGGCTCTCCTTCCTCGACCCCGCCGGCCTGCGCCTCGTGGGGCCCATGGGGGACCTGCGCTGCAACGTGAGCACCGAGCGGATCAACCGCTTCAGCCAGAACACCGCCAAGACCCTGCGCGAGAAGCGGTACGCCGAGGGGCTGGTGCGGCTGCTGCACGCCCACGGCGCGGGTCTCGCGCCGTGACCCCGCGCGGTGCCTGCCAACTCGGTGGGGGAATGCCCGGGCCTGGGCTATCGTTGTGCCGGTACAACTCAAGAGGGGCTGATCGGTTTCGACTTGGGACGTTAGTTCCAGGGGAAGCGGGTCGAGAAGCCAGCGTCATCTCGTAAACGATCGCTGGAACACACAGTTGCCGACTCTAATCGCAACGACTTCGCTCTCGCTGCCTGAGCAGTGATCGAAGGGTCTGACCGGGCATCCGTCCTCGTCCCGGACCCAGGCCTCATCTAGAGGACTTGCTGCTCATCTCCTGTCAGGAGGGGTGGGCGGGACTTTTTCCTGACTGAGCCTGTCGACGACGTGTCCGCGCGAGCGTCGGGGCCGAGAAAAGCGACATCACGGACTGCACCCGGAGAAGACCTGGATCGACGCTCGAGGACCGGGGTTCGATTCCCCGCAGCTCCACCAGCCAGCCCTCTTCACCAGAGCCGCCCCGAACCGTCGGGGCGGCTCTCGTGCTGTTCCGTGCGCCTCCGGCGCGCGCTGCCGGAAGAAGAACCTCGTACGCCGCGTAACACCGCGGTCGCCCCGCGGCAGGTAGGGGGCAAGAGACCCTCGCGGGTCTTCCCTCTCGAACAGGAGTACTCATGCACCTCTCCACCCGTGCCGCCGGTACCGTCTCCGCCCTCGCCCTGTCGCTGGGCGCCCTCGCCGCGCCCGCCGTGGCCAGCCCCCCGGAGACCCCGAAGAAGCCGGGGGCGTGCACCCAGCAGCAGGCCAAGGTGGACCGGGCCACGGCCGCCCTCGAGCGGGTCACCGCCGTCTTCGAGCGCCAGCAGGCCAAGGTCGAGAACGAGAAGGCCGCGAAGTCGGGGGCCGCGACCAAGGGCCAGCTCCGGGCCGCCGAGCGTCGCCTCGAGAACGCCAAGGACGACCGGTCCGAGGCGAAGAAGGACAAGAAGGCCCAGCAGATGCGCCTCGCCAAGGCCGTCGAGCGCCTCGCGACGTGCGAGGCCGAGCAGCCGGAGCAGCCGCAGGGCTGATCCGCCCTCACAGACCGCGGCCCCGTCCTGCCTGCTCAGGCCGGGGCCGCTCTGCGTGAGGGGTCGGTCGAGGGCCGCTCAGCCGCGCAGCCGTCGGAGCCCGCGGTGCCGGGCCACGCGCACGGCGACCGGGCTGATCCCGAGCACGGCCGCCGCCTCCCGGTTGTCGAAGCCGAGCCCGTCGACCAGGCCCACGACCTCACGCTCGCGGTCGGGGAGCGCGGAGATCGCGTCGCGGACCGCGTCCCGGGCGTCGACGACCAGGGTGGGGTCGGGCTCCGCAGGCAGGTGCTCCTCCACCTCGCCGGGATCGGTGCCGCGGCGCTGCGCGCGCCGGTGGGCGTTGGCGCTCAGCTTGTGGGCGATCCCGAAGAGGTAGCCGGCGAAGTCGGACGACGAACCCTGGAAGTCAGCGATCTTCGACGCGGCCACCAGCCAGGCCTCCGCGGCCACGTCCTCGGGCGACGCCATGCTGTCGCGGGACGGACGCGTCGACAGCCACGCGACGAGCCGTCCGGTGTGCGCCTGGTGCAGGGTCCGCCACGCGTCCTCGTCCCCTTCCTTGGCGGCGGCGACGAGAGCGTCATCGGCCACGGGCAGACGACTTCCTGATGCGGGGGTTCCCCTGCCGGGACTGGGCCTTCGGCTCGGGGACCGCCGTCGCCCGGGGCCGGGTGGTCGGTCGCGCCGTCGGCCTCGGCGTGGGCTGCGCCGGCTCGCTCCGGGCGGGGGTCCCGGCGCGGTCCAGCCGACGCTGCTGGCCGGGGTCGTCGGTGCCCGTGCCCCTGCCCCTGCCCTGCGGGCCCCCGTCCTGCGGGCCGGGGTTCCGGGGTCCCAGCCCCTGCCGGCCCCGGCCCTGCTCGCCCGGGACAGGCGTCGACCCCGGGCCACGTGTCGATCCGTTGCCGGGCGTCGACGGCGGCTTCCCCGGTCGACTCGGCTCCCCGCGCCCGCGCCGGGGTCCGGCGTCCTCGCCCCGGCCGCGGTCCCCGCGGACGTCGGGGTCCGCACCGGGACTGGCTGCGGGCGTGGGTGAGAGGGAGGGCGTGGGCGCGGGCGCCGGATCCGCGGGCGGGGCAGGGCGTCCCGGCACACGCAGGTCGAGCTCGGGGAGGCCGGGCAGGTCGACGGCTCCGGTCGCCCAGGCACCGCCCACCAGGAGCAGCAGCATCGAAGCGGCCGCAGCGCCGACCACCGCGAGCCGACCGCGTCGGGTCGGGGACGGCCGGCTGTGCCGGGCCGCCTCGGCGAGCTGCGCGACGACGTGGTCGGGCGTCTCGACGTCCGGCACGTGCAGCCGGAGCTGCGGCGACCTCGAACCCATGCGGAACCTCTCGGTGGTGCGTCTGACGGCGGCGTACGACGAGCGTCTCGCGGCACCCGTCTGCCAGGGACATGCCGCCGCCGGCCAGAAGTGTTTCACCGTCTCTGCCGCGGTGGGTCGGGCCGGCGACCAGCCGATACCGTGACGCCACCCGCTCGCCCCCTGCCCGCAGGTCTCCGTTGCGCCTGAAGCCCCTGTTCGTCACGTGCTCCCTGCTGCTGGCGCTCACCGCCTGCGTGGACGGGTCCGACTCCGAGGACGCCGCCGGAAGCGGGGCGACGCCGTCCGGCGCTGCCTCCGCCTCGACGTCCGGCGACCCGTCGGCCTCGGCGGAGGCGCAGGCGCTGGCGGAGGAGGTCGAGCCCTCGCCCACGCCGGTGCTGGAGATGGGCCAGACGCTCGAGGTCGAGGCCGCCCGCCTGCGGGGCCCGAAGGGCTGGGACAGCGACGACGCCCCCACCGACACCATCAAGATCCTCCAGTCGAAGGAGGACATGTGGGCCTTCATCTCGATCGCGGAGACCGAGGACGAGCTCGGCATCACCGAGACCGACATCCGGCGCAAGGGCAGGGTGGCGATGGACAACCACTCCAGCTCGCCGGGAGTGAGGCTGCGCAAGCCGGGCGAGCTCGGCGGGGTGCCCGCCTACCACCTCTCCGGGAAGTCCGACGACTTCACGTGGCTCGAGAAGTTCGGGGTGACGCACAACGGCTACTCGGTGTCGCTCCAGTTCGAGCTGCCGACGGACTACTCGCCCGCCCGCCGCCAGCGGATCGTCGACTCGGTGCTGGCCACCTTCGAGTGGAAGTGACTCCGAGCCGCTACAGCTTCCGCTTGCGGACCTTGGACGCCGTGACCTTGCGGCCCTTGACGGTGACCTTCGCGACGCGCTGGGTGCCGGTGAAGGGGTTGGCGACCCGCAGCGTCGCGCGGCCCTTGCGCACCTTCGCGTTGCGCAGGCCGGCGGGGTCGTCGCGCCGGTCCCACGCCTTCGCCTTGCGCACCAGCACCTTGCGGGCCTTCTTCGGCCCCTTCTTGCGGGCCTTCTTCGCGACCTGCTTGCGCAGCTTCTTCACCGCGGCGGGGAAGCCGGCGTTGGCGGCCGTGGTGGCGGCGACCTGGTCGTAGGTCTCGCCGGCGACGAAGAGGGCCGGGTCGACGGGCACGGCGCCGTTGGGGCCGTAGGTGTAGTCGTGGATCCGCTTGGCAGCCGGCTGGCCGACGGGGACGGTCTCCCCGACCACCACCCGGTCGAGGACGGTGACGACGGTCTCGGGGTTGCTGATCCCCTGCTCCGTGAGGTGGAACTCGGTGACGGTGGCGACCTGCCCCGCGGCCCCGGGGTCGACGTCGGTGATGACGAAGACGACCTTCTGGTTGTCCGTCCCGGGGATCGCCTCGAAGCTGATCACCCCGGTGACGTCGGGGTCGGCCTGGATCTCCGCGTCCTGCTTGGCCGCGAGACGCCGCGGGTCGGATGCCTCGACGAGGGCCGCCCCCGCGCCCGGGGCCGGCCGGGCGACGCCTGCGAACGACGCGAGCACCCAGGCCCGCACGTCGGCCGCGACGGCCTCGCCGGCCGGGCTGCCGGCCGTGTAGGCCACGTCGCCCTGGTGGAGGGTGCCGCCCTCGAGGACGAGCGCCCGGTCGGCGGAGAAGGCGAGGGGGGAGCCCGGGGTCGCCGTGCCCGCTCCGTCGACGAAGGTGGTCGTCGCAGCGGCCGGGGCCGTGGAGGCGACCGCGTCGGCCACGAACGCCGGGAAGTTGTTGCGCAACCCGCGGGTGTTGAGCTCGAAGCGCCGGGGGTCGGCCTGGTCGCTGCCTGACGGGGCGGCCTGTGCGGGCGCCACGACGGCGGTCAGGGTGGCGGCGAGGGCCAGGGTGGAGAGGCGGGCGATGGACTTCTTCAACGTCGTGCTCCGAGTCGGCTCGAGTGCGGCGGAGGGCTCCCCGGCCCTCCGCCGCCGTGTCTACCACAGGCCGTGCGGGCCTCAGCCGGTCGGAGCCACGGGGTCCACGTCGCGGATCACGGTGCCGTCGCGCAGGGTGACGTCGTAGCGCAGCAGCGGCGCGGGGTCCGTGCCGAGGTGGTCGTCGAGGTCCTCGGGGTCCAGCACGCGACCGGGCCACCAGGCGGCGTACGTGCCGTCCACCACGGAGGCGTCGACGCTGAGGTCGGGGGCATGGATCGTGACCCCGACGACGTCGGGACCCACCTCCCCGTTGGTCGTCGCCGCGCGCTCCGCCGCGCCCAGGCCGAAGGGGCCGCCGCCGACGCTGAACTCCGCCATCGGCCCCTCGACGAGCTCGCTCCCCGCAGGGACCGCCCAGCCGCCCCCGCCGGTGACGGTCGAGACCACGTCGGAGGCGTCGCCCGACACCCCGGCCGGCAGCCGCCCCAGGCAGGCGACGGAGAACTGGGTGCGATCGGCCGCCGTGCCGGTCAGCAGCACCGAGACCCAGTCGCCCCGGCGGTCGGTCAGCCGGGTCGCGAGGTCGGCGGTCGGCAGCTCGGGCGCGCCGTCGCCGCCGACCGTGTCGCCCACCTGGTCGAGGCACGCCTCCCGCAGGACGGCAGCGTCCCGCTCCGACGCGGCGACGGGCTCGGCCGTCCAGGAGGCGAAGGCCGGATCGCCCCCGGACCCCAGGGGGAGCACCACGCCGGCGCCCGCCAGCACGAGGGCCGCTGCCGCGCCCCACGCGAGGCGACGGGCGGGCCGGTGGCCGGGACGGCGGGCGGGGAGGGGCGCGGCGTCGCCGGACGGCAGCGCGGGGTCCGTGGCCAGCACGGACTCCAGCAGCGCGGCCTTCCGGTCGGCGTCGACCGGGGTGTCGCGAGGGGCGGGGTCCAGGGCCCGGAGCCGGGCGTCGAGGGTGCGGTCGTCGATCATCGGGAGCCCTCCTGGGCGGGGGTCGCCGCGGCGCGGGGGCCGCCGGCGAGGCGACGGACGGGGGAGAGGACGGGGGTGGGCGCCTCGTCGAGGTGGCGGGCCAGGCTGGCGCGGGCCCGGGCCAGGCGCACCCGGTACGCCGCCCCCGAGATGCCGAGGACGAGACCGGCCTGCGTCGAGGTGAGGTCCTCCCAGACGGCGAGCGCGAGGACCTCCTGCTCCGCGGGAGCGAGCCGCGCCCAGGCCTCGGTCATCTCGAGCCGGTCGCCGGGGTCGCCCGCAGCGCGGGAGGAGCCCGCGCCCGACCGGGTGGCGGCCAGCCGGACCGCCACCGCGCGCTGCCGGCCCTCGCCGCGAGCGGCGTTGAGCAGGCAGTGCCGCGCCACCGTGTAGAGCCAGGGCAGCGCCTCGCCGGGGCGCCGGGGGACGTCGTCCAGCCGCCGCCAGGCGACGAGGAAGGTCTCGGCGACGGCGTCGTCGGCCCGGGCGGGGTCGGTCCGGCGCAGGGCGAAGCGGAGGACGGGGTCGTGGTGGTCGGCGTACAGGGAGCGGAACCGCTCCTCCCGCGCCGATCTCGTGCGTCTCATGCCCCTCTATGTCCGGACGGGCCGCCACTGCAACGGGCGGCTCCGCGGCGTCTCCCGGACCGCACGCTAGCGTCGCCGCGCGCCGCTACCCTCGCGACATGACGGGGGAGTGGACGACGGGCGGAACGACGGTCGAGCTGGCGGAGGTCGCGCGCCTCGAGCGGGAGCGCGACGGGCTGGTGGAGCGGCTCGCCGCCGCGAACCGCCACCTGGCCGAGGCAGAGCGTCGGTACGACGAGGCGGCCGGCGCGCTCGCCGCCGAGCAGGCCGACGTGAGGCGGCTCGAGCAGCTCTCGGTCACCCGGATCCTCGCCGGGCTGCGGGGCAGCCGGGACGCCGACCTCGACCGCGAGCGTGCCGAGGAGCAGGCGGCCGAGTACGCCGCCGCCGAGGCCGCCGCGCGCCGGGACGCCGCGCGCGAGGAGGTCGACCACCTCGTCGGACGCCTGGCCGCCCTCGGCGACCTGGACGCCCGACGCGAGGAGCTGCTCGTCCGTCGGGAGGCGGAGGTCGCGGCCGACCCCCGGTCCGGTCCCACCCGGGACAGGCTCGCCGAGCTCGCTGGCCGCCAGGGCGTCCTCGAGGCCGAGGCGACCCAGCTGGACGAGGCGCTGGCCGCCGCCGACGCGGCGCGGCGCTCGCTCGACGAGGCGGCCCGCCACCTCGGCAGCGCCGGGTCGTGGGCCACCTACGACACGTTCCTCGGCGGCGGGATGGTGGGCGACCTGATGAAGCACCAGCGGCTCGACCGCGCGGGCGACCTCATGAGGCACGCCGACGCCGCCCTGCGCCACCTCGCCACCGAGCTGGCCGACGTCGAGGTCGGTGCCGTCGGCGAGGTCGGGGTGACCGAGCTCGCCCGGACGTTCGACGTCTGGTTCGACAACGTCTTCAGCGACTGGGCGGTGCGCGAGCGGATCAGGCAGGCGGCGGCCCGGGTGGCCCACCTGCTGCGCGGCGTCGACGAGGTCGGTGCCGACCTCGTGCGCCGCCGCGCGGGCGTCGGCGCGGCGCTGGCGGAGGTCGAGGAGGGTCGTCGGGCCCTGCTGTCGTCCTGAGTCGCGGAGCCGCCCGGTAGCCTCCGGACGTGGGCGCGGTCTCGAGGGCGGACGAGTTCCAGCGCCGCCATGGCGTGGTGGGGTTCCCGCTCGCGGTGGTCTACAAGTACTTCGACGACCAGGGGCCCTACCTGGCCGCCGCGCTGGCCTACTACGCGTTCGTGGCGATCTTCCCGCTGATGCTGCTCGGCACGTCGATCCTCGGCTTCGTGTTGCAGGGCCGCCCGGAGTGGCAGGACGCGATCCTCGACTCGGCCTTCGCCCAGTTCCCGATCATCGGGGACCAGCTGGGCCGGCCCGAGGGCCTGCAGGGGTCGGTGAGCGGCGCCGCGATCGGCGGCCTGGCAGCGCTCTACGGGTGCCAGGGGCTCGGCCAGGCGCTGCAGAACACCCAGCACACCGCGTGGTCGGTGCCCCGCAACAGCCGCCCCAACCCCGTCTACGCCCGCGTGAAGACGCTGCTGCTGCTCATCACGGCCGGCCTGTCGCTGCTCGCCGTCTCGGTGGTCTCGACCCTGGCCAGCACCACCGACGTCTTCTCCGACGCGCTGGCCGGCGAGGTGCGGCTCGCCGTGCAGGTGGTCACCGTGCTCGTGGTCGGCACCTTCCTCACGCTCCTCTTCCGGTTCGCCGCCACCGGGCAGCACTCGGCGGTCCGGGCGGCGCCGGGCGGCTTCGCCCTCGCGGTGATGTGGCAGGGGCTGCAGCTCGGCGGGGCGGCGTACGTCGAGAACGTCCTGCTCGGCACCACCTCGATGGCCAAGACCTTCGGCCTCGTCCTGGGGCTCGTCGGCTTCCTCTGGATCGGCGCGGTGATGGCGGTGCTGGCCACCGAGATCAACGTCGTCCTCGCCCGGCGGCTCTGGCCGCGGGCGTTGCTCACGCCGTTCACCGACCGGGTGCGGCTGACCGACGCCGACCGCCGGGCGTACGCCGGCTACGCGCGGATGCAGCGCCACAAGGGGTTCGAGCGGGTCGCGGTCGAGTGGGAGGACGAGCCCGTCGACGACCTCTACGCCGCGGACGTCCCGCAGGAGCCAGAATCTTGACTTGATCCAGTTTGGGTGGCAGGGTTCGAGGCATGCACGCACCGGACTTCGCGTCCGCGCTGCGCGGCGCCTCCCTGCGCGTGACCCGCCCCCGGCTGGCCGTGCTGGCCGCCGTCCACGCGGAGCCGCACCTCGACACCGACACCGTGATCGGCCGGGTCCGCGAGGACCTCGGCGCCGTCTCCCACCAAGCCGTCTACGACGTGCTGCGGGCGCTCACCGACGCCGGGCTGGTCCGGCGGATCCAGCCCGCCGGCGCGACCGCCCGCTACGAGGCGCGGGTGGGGGACAACCACCACCACGTGGTCTGCCGCGGCTGCGGCGAGATCGCCGACGTCGACTGCGCCGTGGGCGCCGCCCCCTGCCTCGCCCCCTCGCACGACCACGGCTTCTCGATCGACGAGGCCGAGGTCGTCTACTGGGGCACCTGCCCGCGGTGCGCCGCGGCCGCACCGGCCTGAGCCGGACCCGCTCCGTCCCCTTCGCACACCTCCACAGATCAGCCCTCACCGGAAGGAAGCAGATGACCGACAGCCAGGACCCCAGCACCCCCCAGGACGCGCAGGGGGTGGACCGGAAGGCCGCAGAGGGCTGCCCGGTGATGCACGACTCCGCGACCGGCAGCGGCGGCAGCGAGAGCGAGAACCCGGCGATCCCGTCGCCGGAGCCGAAGGTCGCCCGCCCGCGCGGCAACCGTGACTGGTGGCCCAACCAGGTCGACCTCTCGGTCCTGCGGGCCAACGCGCCGGTCAGCGCCCCCGTCACCCCGGGCTCCTACGCCGAGAAGTTCGCCGAGCTCGACCTCGAGGCGCTCAAGGCCGACGTGGTCGCCGTCATGCACGACTCCCAGGACTGGTGGCCCGCCGACTTCGGCCACTACGGCGGCCTCTTCGTCCGGATGAGCTGGCACGCCGCCGGCACCTACCGCATCTACGACGGCCGCGGCGGCGGCGGCACCGGCCAGCAGCGCTTCGCCCCGCTCAACAGCTGGCCCGACAACGTGAGCCTGGACAAGGCCCGCCGCCTGCTGTGGCCGGTGAAGAAGAAGTACGGCCAGAAGATCTCGTGGGCCGACCTGCTGGTCTTCGCCGGCAACGTGGCGATCGAGGACATGGGCCTGCCGACCTTCGGCTTCGGCTTCGGCCGCGAGGACGTCTGGGAGGCCGAGGAGATCTTCTGGGGTCCCGAGGACACCTGGCTGGGCGACGAGCGCTACAGCGGCGAGCGCGACCTGGCCGAGCCGCTCGGTGCGGTCCAGATGGGCCTGATCTACGTCAACCCCGAGGGCCCGGCCGGCAACCCCGACCCGCTGGCCTCGGCCCGCGACATCCGCGAGACCTTCCGCCGGATGGGGATGAACGACTACGAGACGGTCGCGCTGATCGCCGGCGGCCACACCTTCGGCAAGACCCACGGCGCCGGCCCGGCCGACCACGTGGGCCCCGAGCCCGAGGCCGCCCCGCTGGAGCAGCAGGGCCTGGGCTGGAAGTCGACCTACGGCTCCGGCAAGGGCGACGACACCATCACCTCGGGCCTGGAGGTCACCTGGACCTACCACCCGACCCGCTGGGACAACGAGTTCTTCCACATCCTCTTCAGCTACGAGTGGGAGCTCTTCGAGTCGCCCGCCGGGGCGAAGCAGTGGCGGCCGAAGAACGGCGCCGGCTCAGACATGGTGCCGATGGCGCACGACCCGTCGACGCGCCGCGAGCCGCGGATGCTCACCTCCGACCTCGCGCTGCGGTTCGACCCGGAGTACGAGAAGGTCTCCCGGAACTTCTACGAGAACCCCGAGGAGTTCGCCGAGGCCTTCTCCAAGGCCTGGTACAAGCTGCTCCACCGCGACATGGGCCCGGTCAGCCGCTACCTCGGCCCCTGGGTGCCCGAGGCGCAGTCGTGGCAGGACCCGGTCCCCGCCGTCGACCACGAGCTCGTCGACGACTCCGACGTCGCCGCGCTCAAGGCCAAGGTGCTCGACTCGGGCCTCTCGGTCTCCGACCTGGTCGGCGTCGCCTGGGCCTCGGCCTCGACGTTCCGCAAGACCGACTTCCGCGGCGGCGCCAACGGCGCCCGGATCGCGCTGGCCCCCCAGCGCGAGTGGGAGGTCAACGACCCGGCGACGCTGACCCGCGTGCTCGACGCCCTCACCGGCATCCGCGACGAGTTCAACGCGGCCCAGTCCGGCAAGGCGGTCTCGCTGGCCGACCTGGTCGTGCTGGCCGGCAACGCGGCGGTCGAGAAGGCCGCCCGCGACGCCGGGGTCGAGGTCACCGTGCCGTTCCACCCGGGTCGCACCGACGCCACCCAGGAGCAGACCGAGGTCGACTCGTTCAAGGTGCTGGAGCCGCGGGCCGACGCGTTCCGCAGCTACGTGCGCGAGGGCGACAAGGTGCCCGCCGAGATCCTCATGGTCGAGAAGGCCTACATGCTCGACCTGACCCCGCCCGAGATGACCGTCCTGCTCGGCGGCATGCGGGTGCTCGGCGCCAACCACGGCGGCACCCGCCACGGGGTCTTCACCGACCGCGTCGGCGTGCTGTCGAACGACTTCTTCGCCACGCTGCTCGACATGGGCACGGAGTGGAAGGTGTCCGAGCAGGAGGAGGGCGTCTACGAGGGCCGCGACCGGGAGACCGGCGAGGTCGTCCGGACCGCCACCGCGGTCGACCTGACCTTCGGCCACCACTCCGAGCTGCGGGCCCTGGCCGAGGTCTACGCCGCCGACGACGCCCAGGAGAAGCTCGTGCACGACTTCGTCGCCGCCTGGACCAAGGTGATGGAGCTCGACCGGTTCGACCTGCACCAGTGAGCTGACGCGGCCACGGCCGCAGCCACGGCGCACGGGCCCGGCCCCCCGCACCCGCGGGGACCGGGCCCGTGTCCCATTTCAGGGCTGCCCGCGTTGCCGGCCGTCCCGGGGGTCGGCTAGACAGGGCCGCGTCGTGCGCCGGCGCGACGTGGCTCTTGGGAGGGAACCACCATGCTCGTCCGCGCGCGCCGTCTCGCCGGCGTCCTCACGACCTTCGCGAGTCTGTGGGCGCTGCTCGTGCCGACCCCCGAGGTCGCCCCCGCCCCGGCGGGGACGCCGCAGGCGTCGGTGGCCCACCTCAGCGCGCCGCGGGGCTACGTCGAGTCTGAGCACGTCCTGGCCGGCCGCGCGAGTGCCTACGAGGCCGTCGGGACATGGGGTGCCGACGGCCGCTGGCACGCGCGCGCGGTGGGGGAGCGGACGCCGTACCGGACGCGGGTGATCGTCAACCGGCCGGCCGACCCGCGGCGGTTCAACGGCACGGTCTACGTCGAGTGGCTCAACGTCTCGTCGGGCATCGACATCGCGCCCAGCTTCGCGCAGGCCCGCGACCAGATCCTCTCCAGCGGCGCCGCGTGGGTCGGCGTCTCGGCCCAGCGCGCGGGGGTGGAGGCCGCCAAGCGGATCGACCCCGCCCGCTACGGGTCGCTGGAGGTTCCGGGCGACGCCTTCAGCTACGACATCTACTCCCAGGCCGGGAAGGCGGTGCGAGCCCGGGCGAGGCAGCTGCTGGGCGGGCTGCGGCCGCACCGGGTGATCGCCACCGGCGAGTCGCAGTCGGCGTTCCGTCTCACCACCTACGTCAACGCGTTCTCCCGCACCACGGGCGTCTTCGACGGCTTCCTGGTCCACTCCCGGTTCGCCCCGGCGGCGCCGCTGGGCGAGGGGCTGATGGGTCCGGTGTCGCCGCGGATCCGCGAGGACGTCGCCGTGCCGGTGCTCCAGCTGCAGACCGAGAGCGACCTCGGCGGCTGGGAGGCGGTCCGACAGCCCGACCGCGGCAACGTGCACACCTGGGAGGTGGCGGGCGCTGCCCACGCCGACGTCCACACGCTGGAGTCCAGCGCCGGGACCGACCTCGACCCCGAGTCCGCCGCCGCCCGGATGGGCTGCGCGCGCCCGATCAACGACTTCCCCTTCCGCTACGCCGCCGACGCCGCGTACGCCGCGCTGGAGCGCTGGGTCCGGACGGGTCGCCGTCCCGCCTCCGCCCCGCCGCTGGAGATCGTCGACGACTGGCTGCAGCGCGACGCCGACGGCATCGTGCGGGGCGGGCTGCGGCTGCCCGACGTGGAGGTGCCGCTGGCGGTGCACAGCGGCCAGGGGAACTACGCGCTGAACGGCGGCTTCTTCTGCCTCCTCTTCGGCACCACGGTGCCGCTGCCGGCCGAGCGGCTCGCCGCCCTGCACCCGAGCGTGGACGCCTACGTGGAGGCCTACACCGCGGCGGCCGACGCGGCGCTGCGGGCCGGCTTCATGACCCGGTCCGACCGGGACGCCGCCGTGGCCTCGGCGCGGGCCCGGGCCGAGGCCGTGCTCGTCCCGTAGCGAGGCTCAGGCGGGCCCGTCGGCGTTGCGGCGACGGGTCTCCCACGCCTTCCGGGCGGCCCGGCTGCGGCGCCGGTGCGCCCGCTCGGCCTCCTGCCGGGCCCGTGCGGCGGCGCGCTCCGCCCGGCGTACGGCGTTCTCCGCGCGCCGGCGCTCGGCCTCGACGACCGCGGGGGAGCGGACCGGCCACACGTAGGGCAGGTCGTCGGGGACGTCGGTGAAGAGGTCGGCGTAGTGCTCCGGCTCCTTGCGCAGCAGGGCGGAGCGGTGGCTGCGGTGCAGCGCCTCGTCGCCCAGCCACGTGGGGAGCGCCCCGGCGGCGGCCAGCTCGGCCTCCGACCGGACCCGGGAGACCCCGGCGGCGGCCAGGTCGGCGCCGATGGTGGCCGCGCAGGTGTCGCCGAAGCCGCGGTCGGTCCAGGCCTCGCAGCAGGTGAAGCCGTAGCGGCCGAGGGCCTCCTCGTGGCCCTTCCACATCAGCACGGCGGGGTGGTGGGCCCAGCCGTAGCCGGGCCGGGTGAGCGCCCGGACGACCTGGATGGTCTCCACCCGCTGCTTGCCCAGCCGCTTGTCGTCGAGCACCCGCGCCGAGCGCGCGAAGTCGGCGTACGGGAGGAAGGTCTGCACCTCCCCGAGGCTAGCCAGCCGCGCGAAGGGCCCCGGCTGCCCGAGCTGCCCCAGCCGCCGGGTTGCCGGGTCGCCTGCTCAGCTGGCCGCCGGCAGCCGCATGGTCTCCATCCGCAGCGCCGAGCCCTCGCGCAGCGGGACCTGCTCGCCGGTGCCGGTGAAGCCGTGCGCCTCGTAGACGGCCCGCGCCGCCGCGTTGCCCTCCGTGACGTGGAGCCGCACCTCGAGGTCCCGCTCGTGGCACCAGGCCACGAGCTCGCCGACCACCCGTCGGCTCAGCCCCAGGCCGCGGGCCCGCGGGGCGGTCCAGATGCCCCACAGCCACGCCGTCCGCGACTGGGGGTAGGCCAGGGCACCGCCCATGGCGACGGGCTCCTCGTCGTCGAGCAGCAGCAGGGTCGGGCCCGCCCCGTCGGCCAGCCCGCGCCAGACGGGCTCGGGGTCGCGGAGCGCCTGCTCGAGGCTCACCTGGAACGAGTCGGGCGAGTCGGCCAGCGCCTGCAGCCGGATCGTGCGCAGGGCCTGCCAGTCGTCGCCGGACAGGAGGCGGGAGGAGAAGGGCATCGGGCCATCGAACTGGGTGGGGGGCCGCCGATCAAACGGTTGAGACGAGCGCCACAGAGGTCGTCGTCCCGGGCTCCCCGACCGGGTCAGGGGCGCAGCGCCGCGCGGTAGGCGCAGCGCGTGGCCAGGGCCTTCTCCATGTCGTCGGTGACCCCGGTGAAGAACTGGCGGCGGTAGGTCTCGTCGGTGACCGCGTAGACGGCGAAGTAGAGCCCGGAGAAGGCGGCGAGGAAGACCGAGACGCGGACCAGCTCCCAGGAGAGCTCACCCACCGCCGAGGTCGGGGCCACGCCCACCCAGCTGGTGACCACCTCCTCGGGGATCGCGACCAGCCCGAAGCCCAGGAAGAAGGCGAAGACGGCGACGCTGAGCAGCAGCACCTGGACCGCCTGGGAGGCGAGCAGCACCAGCACCAGGTTGGCCCGCTCGAGCCGGGTGGGCGGGGGCAGGTCCTCGATGCGGCCGACGGCTCCTGCGAACCGGACGAAGGGCGTCCCGGCGCAGGCGCCCGCCACCGTCTCGCGGTCGAGCTGGGCGGTGAGCGCGTCGACCTCCTCGGGGAGCCGGAAGAGCAGGAAGCCCACCGCGGCCGCGGCGAAGCCCAGGACGGCCGTCCACATCACGCCCCCGGAGAGCCGGGCCGCGACCTGCCAGACCTCGGCGTTGATGAAGAGGAAGGTGATGAAGAGCATGAGCATCGGCAGCGCCCGCGCCACGAGCGGCACCATGAGCCCGAGCGAGGAGAAGGTCTTGCCCGTCGCCCACCGGAGCCAGAGCCAGATCCGCAGGGTGGCCAGGGCGTAGCCGGCGACGACCACGCCGACGGCGGTCAGCGCGGCGGCCCCGGCGACGTACCGGTCGGAGAGCGGCAGGGCGACGCCGAAGGTCACCGCCGCGAGCAGCGCGGCGGTGACGGCGACCGCGACGAGCCGCCCGCGGCGCAGGCCCCGCTCGACGCGGGCGCGGACGCCGTCGACGAAGTAGGGGAGGCCGTGGTCGAGGAACCACCGCTCCCCGGCCGCGAGCCCCGTCGGGGCCGCGGCGCCGCGGGGCTGGGGGTCGCGCTGCTGGAGGGCCACGCGCGGCATCGTCCCACGACCGCGGCTCGGCGGCGGTCGCGGTGTGTCCGCGACCACACCCCGGGCGGCTCGTGCGAAGGTCGCCCCATGCGCCTGCTGCTGACCGCCCTGCTCGGGTTGACGGTCTCCCTGCTCGCGGTCCCCGCCCCGAGCGCCACCGCGACGTCCGGCCTCGTCCTCCTCGCGCTGACCAGCGAGCCGGCCCGCGCCGACGAGCCGGCCGCCGTGCGGCTGGTCGCGACCGACGCCGCCGGCGTCGCCGTGCCCGGGCTCGTCGTGGGCGTCGAGCGGCTGGTCGACGGTGCCTGGACGCTGGTCCAGCCCGTGACCACGGACGCCGCGGGAGCCGCCTCCCTGCCCGTCACGGCGTCCCGGGAGCCGGCCGCCAACCTGCTGCGGGCGACGTACCCCGGCGACGCCGCCCGGCCGCCGGCGGCGTCCGCCGAGCACGCGCTCTCGCTGGTGCCGCGCGAGGGCCGGGTCCGGCTCCGGGGCCCCCGCACGGTCGTCGACGAGCGCAGCGCCACCCTGCGGGTGGAGTGGGCGGCCGCGACCGGGCAGCCCGTCGCGGGGACCGCCACGCTGCAGCGCCGGCTGGTGGCCGTGCCGGGGGAGTCCATGACGCCGAGGCAGCGGCGCCGCCAGCCGTGGCGCAGCGTGCAGCAGGTCGAGACCGGCGCCGACGGCACCGCGGTGGTCGAGGTGGCCCCGCGGGCCACCTTCCGCTGGCGCGTCGTCGCCCCGGAGCTGCCCTGGGTGACGGGGGCCCGCAGCCGGGTGCGGACGCTGCGCAACCTCCCGCCGGGGATCCCGGTGCGGCTGCCCGCCGGGGCGCCGCGCCCGCGGCGCACCCTGCCGCCGCAGCAGCGCGCCGTCGGCACCGGGGCCAACCCCGTGGTGACCCCGCTGCCCGACCCGGTGTGGAACCACATGCGCGGGCGCTCCTGGCGGCCCGGCTGTCCGGTCGGCCGCAGCGACCTGCGCCTGGTCCGGGTCAACTACCACGACTTCGACGGCTACCGCCGGCGCGGGGAGCTGGTGGTCCACGCGGCCGCGGCCGGCAACGTCGCGGCCGCCTTCGCCGAGCTGCACGCGCGCCGGTTCCCGGTCCGCTCGATGTACCGGGTCGACCGCTTCGGGTGGTCGGCCCGGCTGCGCGGCGCCGACGACTACGCCTCCATGGCGGCGGGCAACACCTCGGCGTTCAACTGCCGCCAGGTGGTCGGCAACCCGGCGGTCCGGTCGCCGCACTCCTGGGGGCGCTCGGTGGACCTCAACCCGTGGGAGAACCCCTACCGCAGCCGTCACGGCCTGGTGCCGAGCCCGTGGTGGGCCGGGCGCGAGCACCCGCGCTACGCGTGGCGCAGCCACCAGCACCCCGTGGTGGCGCTGATGCGCCGGCACGGTCTGAGGTGGACCTACGGCCGCAGCGACAACCACCACTTCGACGCGGTGGGCGGCGTGCGCGGCCGGCCCGCGGCCGGCCTCCCCGAGCGGCTCGCCGACCTGCTGACCGGCGACGCCTGCGGCGGGGTGTGCAAGTGAGCGCCGACGGCTGCCTCTTCTGCGCGATCGCCGCGGGCGGGGCGGCGGGGGAGGTGGTCCTGGAGACCGACGAGGTGGTGGCCTTCCTCGACGTCCGCCCCGTCTTCAAGGGGCACGTCCTGCTGGTGCCCCGCGAGCACGTCGTGACCCTGCCCGACCTGCCGCCCGGGCTGCGCGACGGCTTCCTGGCCGCGGCCCAGCGCCTCGCCACGGCCGTCGTGGACGGGCTCGGCGCCCAGGGGTCGTTCGTGGCGATGAACAACGTCGTGAGCCAGTCGGTGGCGCACCTGCACCTGCACGTCGTGCCGCGGACGAAGGGGGACGGGCTGCGCGGCTTCTTCTGGCCGCGGACGAAGTACACCGACGACGCCGAGCGGCGCGCGTACGGCGACCGCCTGCGCGCCGTGCTGTGACTGGGCGGACCGCCCGAGGACCGGGTCCGGGGCAGCACCTAGAGTGACGACCCGGGAGCGGGGACGGTCCTCGCACACGCAAGGAGGAGGCCTCTCATGGGTCGTTTCGACGGTCGCGTCGCAGTCATCACCGGAGCAGCCCGCGGGATCGGTTTCGGCACCGCGCAGCGCTTCGCAGCAGAGGGCGCCAGCGTCGCCATCATCGACCTCGACGAGTCGGCCGCGGCCGAGGCGGCGGGCCGCCTCGAGCTGACCGGCCGGGCCAAGGCCGTCGGCATCGGCTGCGACGTCAGCGACGCCGCCTCCGTCGACGCCGCGGTGGAGCGCTTGGTCGCCGAGCTGGGCGGGATCCACGTCCTCGTCAACAACGCCGGGATCACCCGCGACAACCTGCTCTTCAAGATGACCGAGCAGGACTGGGACCTCGTGATGAACGTGCACCTCAAGGGCGCCTTCCTCATGACCAAGGCCGCCCAGAAGCACTTCGTGGAGCAGAAGTACGGCAAGATCGTGAACCTCTCCAGCGTCTCCGCCCTCGGCAACCGCGGCCAGGCCAACTACTCCGCCGCCAAGATGGGCGTCCAGGGCTTCACCCGCACCCTCGGCATCGAGCTGAGCCCCTTCGGGATCAACACCAACGCCGTGGCGCCCGGCTTCATCGCCACCGAGATGACCGACGCCACCGCGGCCCGGCTGGGCCTGGGCGTGGAGGAGTTCCGCGAGCTCAACGCGAAGAACAACCCGGTCCGCCGGGTCGGCTTCCCCGAGGACATCGCGGCGGCCGTCGCCTTCCTCGCCAGCGACGAGGCCTCCTACATCACCGGCCAGACGATCTACGTCGACGGCGGCGCCAAGCTGGTCAGCTGACACCCCAGCAGCACCCCGACGGGGAGACCTGCCTCACGCCGCACGCGTGGGCAGGGCTCCCCGTCTTGAGTTGACGAGGGGTCATGTGCCTAACCTCTTGGGTCCTCGCACGAGGGCCACAAGTGAAGAGCCGCACCGGGCACGCCGAGTCCTGCCCGCCCGGTCGTCGGCACCGTTCCACCAGATCGAGGGCAGGAGTGGGGGACCCACAGGATCCGTGCCGCGCAAGCGGCTTGGGGTGAAGCCACGAGGCCGTGGCGGAGCACTTTCCAGCTCCAACCCGACAGCTCACCTCACAGGCGTGGGAAAGGACACCACTCCATGCCTGCGACAACTCGCACCCTCGGCGCGCGCCCCGACTCGCGCCGTACCCCCAGCAGCACCCGCTCGAAGCTCGGCGCCCACGTCGGCGGAACCCTCGTGGTCGGCCTCGTGGCCGGCCTGGGGATCACCGCCCCGGCCGCCGCACCGGCCTCCGCCGCGCCGGTCCGGCAGGTGGACGTCACGCAGTCGCCCGGCTCGCCGGCCACGACCGCCGACCAGCCCGACCGCACCGCCAAGGACCGGCGGCTCGCCCGGAAGGCGCGGAAGGCCAAGCGCGCCAAGGTCCGCGCCCGGAAGGCGAAGTGGGCCGAGATCCGTCGGATCGGACGGGCCAAGAACGTCGCCCTCGCCCAGCGCGGCGACTCCTACGGCTACGGCGCCACCGGCCCGAGCTCCTTCGACTGCTCCGGCCTGGTGCAGTTCGCCTACCACCGCGCCGGGCTCAAGGGGATGCCGCGCAGCTCCTCCGCGCAGGCCGGCCACACCCGCCGGATCCCCAAGTCGGCGATGCGCCCCGGCGACCTGATGTTCTTCGCCAACGGCGGCGGCGTCTACCACGTCGGGATCTTCACCGGGCGCGGCAAGGGCGGCGTCCCGCTGATGGTGCACTCCTCGCGCCCGGGCACCCCGGTCCAGGTGGCGGCCCCGTGGACCTCGAGCTGGTTCGCCGGCACCGTCCGCTGACCGCGCGGAGCGGATCCGCGCGTCCTGCCGCGGCGGGGGCTCCTGCACCCGCAGACTTGCCTCGGGTCCTCCGGGCCCCTGCCCCTGCACCACAGAATCGGAGAACGACGTGCGCCGCCCCCTCGCCCTCACCGCCGCCCTGCTGTCGCTCTCGCTGCTCCTCGCGGGGTGCAGCGGGGGCGACGGCGACGACGCCGCCCCCACCGCGACGGAGCCGTCCGCCAGCGAGTCGGCCCCGCCCGAGCCGGCCGCGCCGGAGACCTGGCCGCTGACCGGCCTGGAGGCGGCCGAGGGGCGCACCACCGCCGCGCGGCACCCCGTGATGGTCACCAAGATCGACAACACCGCGAGCGCCGCCCCCCAGCTGGGGCTCGGCAAGGCCGACCTCGTCGTGGAGGAGCTCGTCGAGGGCGGCACCACGCGCCTGGCGGCCTTCTTCTACAGCCAGCTGCCCGAGGTGGTCGGCCCGGTCCGCTCCATGCGGGCCAGCGACATCGGCATCGTCACCCCGGTCGAGGCCGACGTGATCACCAGCGGGGCCGCGCAGGTCACGAAGAACCGGATCAACGGCGCCGGCATCACCTTCTTCGAGGAGGGCGCCCGCGGGTTCTTCCGCGAGTCGAGCCGCTACGCGCCCTACAACCTCATGGCCCGCCCGCGCGAGGTCGCGACCGCGGCGAAGCAGGAGGCCGCCCGCCCGGCGGACTACTTCACCTTCGGCGACCCGGCGGCCCTGCCGAAGGGCCGGAAGGCGAGCACGCTGTCGGCCGACTTCGGCCGGCACACCACCACCTGGCAGTTCGCCGACGGTGCCTACCGCAACGTCGGGGGCTACATGGGCGCCGACGACCAGTTCGTCCCGGACACGGTGCTGGTGCTGCGGGTCCGCGTGGGCGACGCGGGCTACCGCGACCCGGCGGGGAGCTTCGTGCCCGAGACGATCTTCGAGGGCCAGGGCCCGGCCCTGCTCTTCCACGGGGGCCGGGTCGTGAAGGCCACCTGGTCCAAGCGGAGCCTCGGCGCCCAGCTCGTCCTGCGCGGCAAGGGCGGCGAGATCGCGGTGCCCCCGGGTCGCACGTGGGTCGAGCTGGTGCCCCAGGACGCGCACGGCGGCGCGGTCACCCACTCCCGGTAGGTCGTAGGGGGTTCAGGCGTCGCGGGGGAGCACCCGGGCGGTGACCTCCGCGAGGTCGGCCCCGGACTCCACGAGCTGGCGGACCGCGGCGAGCAGGAGGCCGACGACCTGCTCCACCCGCGCCACCTCGGTCTCGGGGTCGTCGCTCAGCGCCACGGCGGCGCCTGCGGTGTTGAGGGCGCCGAAGAAGAGCCGGCTGAAGGTGCGCACGGTGGCGTCGTCGGTGGTCCACCCGCCGGCCCCGAGGATCCCCTCGAGGATCCGGTGCACCAGGGCGAAGGTCGGCCGGGACTCCTCGGCGCGGACCCGGTCGGGGCCCAGCACGGCGGGGCCCTCCTGGACGACGATGCGTCGGTAGGCCGGCCGGCGGACCACCTCGAGGAAGACCCGCAGCCCGCCCGAGGCCTGCCGCCACGGGTCGGTCTCGGCGGCCACGGCCTGCTGGATCTCGCGCGCGGACGCCTCGTCGACGCGGGTGAAGACGGCCTCGAAGACGCCGGTCTTGCTGTCGAAGTGGTGGTAGAGCGCGCCCTTGGTGACCGACGCCCCGGCGACGATCGAGTCGAGCGAGGTCGCGGCGTACCCCTGCTCGGTGAAGAGCCGCTGGGCCACGTCGAGCAGGTCGCGCCGGGTGGCGGCGGAGAAGTCCTGCCTCCGGGTGGCCCCGCCGGCGCGGGACGCCTTGAGCTCGGTCATCCGGGCAGTCTAGGGCTTGGGGTGCGCGGCGCCGGGTTGTGTGCAGGCTCACCCGCGGCTCGTTTGCATACCGTCGGTATGGTCGCGTAGCGTTCACTCGTGCTCAGGACCTCGGTCCCTCCCCATGAGCCAGACAGCCCCGACCTGCTGCGCCTCGCGGTCGCTCCCGAGACGACCGCACCTCCCTCCCTCCCTGTGCGCCGGGTCGGGGCTGTCGCACGTCCGCGTCCCTGCCCCATGATGGAGCCATGGACGACGGAGCCGGACGCGGGACCGAGCAGGTCGACGCGCTCCGCGCCGGCGGGCTCCTGGTCGCCACCGCCGGGATGACGGACCCCAACTTCGCCGGCACGGTCGTGCTGCTGCTCGACGTGGACGACGCCGGCGCGCTCGGGGTGGTCCTCAACCGGCCGTCGCCGGTGCTGGTCGCCGAGGTGCTGGAGCCCTGGGGCGACGTCGTGGTCGCCCCCGAGGTGCTCTTCCGCGGCGGTCCCGTGCGGCCCGAGGGCGCCCTGGCGGTCGCCCTGCTGGCCGACGACCGCGACGCTCCCGTGGGCTTCCGGGCGGCCTGGCACTCCGACGCCGGGGTGCTGGGGATGCTGGACCTGGACGCCCCCGTGGAGGTCGTCGCCGGGTCGCTGGCCGGGCTGCGGATCTTCGCGGGGTACGCCGGGTGGGGCGCCGAGCAGCTGCAGGGCGAGGTGGGGCGGGGGGACTGGTACGTCGTGCCGAGCCTGGCCGGCGACGTGTTCCGCCCCGATCCCCGCGGGCTGCGGCGCGAGGTCCTCCGCCGACAGCCCGGCGAGCTGGCGTGGCACGCCACGCGGCCTGCGGATCCTGCCCTCAACTGACCTATGCTGGCCGGACCATGACCCAGATCGGATTCTCGCCCGGAGCCTCGACCGTCGAGGACACCCGCACCGTCCCCACCGACGACGGGGACCACGAGCGGTTCTCGCACTACGTGCCGAAGGACAAGCTCACCGAGGCGATGGTGATGGGCACCCCGGTGATCGCCCTGTGCGGCAAGGTCTGGGTGCCCAGCCGGGCGCCGGAGAAGTACCCGGTCTGCCCCGAGTGCAAGGAGATCTGGGAGTCGCTGAAGCCCGGCGGCGGCGAGCCCGGCGGTGGGGGCAACGACGCGTGAGCGACCGGGCAGACTCCGCCCCCGTCACTCCCGCGCTCTCCCCGGCCTGGCCCGAGCGCGCCGCGTGGGGCACCGCGCCGTCGCTGCGGGCGTGGCAGGCCGCGGCGATGGCGAGGTACCTCGAGGAGCAGCCGCGCGACTTCCTCGCGGTGGCGACCCCGGGGGCGGGCAAGACGACGTTCGCGCTCACCGTCGCCGCCGACCTCCTGGGGCGCCGGGTGGTCGACCGGGTGACGATCGTCGCGCCCACCGAGCACCTCAAGGTGCAGTGGGCCGAGGCCGCGCAGCGGGCGGGGATCCCGATCGACCCGGCGTACGCGGCGGGCAAGGGCCGCACGTCGCAGGACTACCTCGGTATCGCGGTGACCTACGCCGGCGTCGCGGTCAACCCGCTGGCGATGCGGATCCGCACGGAGCGGTTCAAGACCCTGGTGATCCTCGACGAGATCCACCACGCCGGTGACGCGCTGAGCTGGGGCGAGGGCGTGCGCGAGGCGTTCGAGCCCGCGACCCGGCGGCTGGCGCTGACCGGCACGCCGTTCCGCTCCGACGTCAACCCGATCCCGTTCGTCACCTACGCGCCCGGGCCCGACGGGATCCCGCGCTCGGTCGCCGACTACACCTACGGCTACGCGCAGGCCCTGGCCGACCACGTCGTCCGTCCGGTGCTCTTCATGGCCTACTCCGGCGAGATGCAGTGGCGCACCCGGATGGGCGACGAGATCACGGCCCGCCTCGGCGAGCCGCTGACCAAGGACATGCACGCCCAGGCGCTGCGGACCGCGCTGGACCCGCAGGGCTCGTGGATGCCCTCGGTGCTCGCGGCCGCCGACAAGCGCCTCTCCGAGGTGCGCCGCCACGTGCCCGACGCCGGCGGGCTGGTCATCGCCTCCGACCAGGACTCCGCCCGGGCCTACGCCAAGATCCTCAAGCAGGTCTCGGGGGAGTCGCCGACGGTCGTGCTCTCCGACGAGAAGGCGGCCTCGAAGAAGATCGGTGCGTTCACCGACTCCGAGGACCGCTGGATGGTCGCGGTCCGGATGGTCTCCGAGGGCGTCGACGTGCCGAGGCTGGCCGTCGGGGTCTGGGCGACGACCACCTCCACGCCCCTGTTCTTCGCCCAGGCCGTGGGCCGCTTCGTGCGCGCGCGCCGGCGCGGCGAGACCGCGTCGGTCTTCCTTCCGTCGGTGCCCCACCTGCTCGGCTTCGCCTCCGAGATGGAGGTCGAGCGCGACCACGTGCTCGGCCGCAAGGTCAACGACGACGGCGACATCTTCGCCGCCGAGGACCAGCTGCTCGCCCGCGCCCAGCAGGGCGAGGGCGCCTCCGACGAGCTCGAGGGCGTCTTCGAGGCCGTCGGCTCCACCGCCTCCTTCGACCGGGTGCTGTACGACGGCGGCGAGTTCGGCCACTCCGGCGAGGTGCACGTGGGGTCGGAGGAGGAGATGGACTTCCTCGGCATCCCCGGGCTGCTGGAGCCCGACCAGGTGCGCGAGCTGCTCCACTCGCGGCAGAGCGAGCGGGCCGCGCGCCAGAAGGCGGCCGCGCCGCGTCGCGGGCCCGTGGCCGCCGACGACCCCGTGACGGCGCTCTCCACCCACGAGCAGCTCGCGGTGCTGCGGCGCGAGCTCAACGGGCTGGTGGCGGCGTGGTTCCACCGCACCGGGCAGCCGCACGGGGTGACCCACGCGGCGCTGCGCAAGGAGTGCGGCGGTCCTGCGGCCGCGGTCGCGAGCGCCGACCAGCTCCACGCGCGGATCGAGACCCTGCGGAACTGGGCGGTCCGGAAGAGCTCCTGAGCGCCTAGACTCCGGCTCATGGCTGCCGAGACCTCGCAGACCCTCGACCGCGGGATCCGCGTCCTGGCGACGCTCGCGGGGGAGCCGGACGGCATGACGGTCACCGAGCTCGGGGCCCGGCTCGGGGTCAACCGCACGGTGGTCTACCGGCTGGTCTCCACGCTGGAGCAGCACGCGCTGGTCCGCCGCGGGCCCCAGGGCCGCCTGCAGGTCGGCCTCGGCGTGCTCCACCTGGCCTCGGCCGTCCAGCCGGTGGTGCGCGACCTCGCGGTCCCGGTGCTGCGGCAGCTGGCCGAGACCGTCGGCTGCACCGCCCACCTGACCGTGGCGGACGGCGACGAGGCGCTCGCCCTGGCGGTGGTGGAGCCCTCGTGGACCGACTTCCACGTGGCCTACCGGGTCGGCGCGCGCCACCCGCTCGACCAGGGAGCGGCGGGCAAGGCGATCCTCCTGGGGCGCCGCGGCTCGGAGCAGGGGTTCGTGGCCACGCAGGGCGAGCTCCAGTCGGGGGCGCACGGCCTGTCGGCCCCCGTGCGCGGGGTCCAGGGCCTCGAGGCGTCCGTCGGCATCGTCACGCTGGGCCAGCCGGTCGACGAGTCGGTGGTGGCGCCGCGGGTGGTCGCCGCGGCCGACGAGGTCGCCCGCCGGCTCCGCTGAGCGAGGCGCGGGCCAGCGGCAGGACCCGGTGGGGGACCTGCTCGGCGAGCGCGATCACGGTCGAGCTGCGGACGATCGCGGGGTCGTCGAGGACGAGGTCGATCACCCGCTGCAGGTCGGCGTTGGAGCGGGCCACCACCCGGGCCCACATGTCCCCGGCCCCCGTGATCGTGTGCGCCTCCAGCACTTCGGGCACCTCGGCGAGGTGGTCGGCGACCGACTCGTGGCCCGCGCCCTGCCGGATCTCCAGGGTGAGGAACGCCGTCACCGGGTAGCCCAGCGCCTCGGGGGAGAGGTGGGGCGCCCAGCCGGTGACGACGCCGTCGGCCGCCAGCCGGTCGAGGCGGGACTGGACCGTCCCGCGAGCGACCCCCAGGCGCCGGGACGCCTCCAGCACGCCAATGCGAGGCTCCGCGGTGAAGAGATCGAGCAGCGTGACGTCCAGGTCGTCCATCGCGGCCCCCTTGGGTGGACAAGTTGCACAGCGTGTCGGCACACGATTGCACATCCTGTCCCGTCTTCCCATGCTGTGGTCCATGACACAGCTCTCCTCGGCCCCCGACTCCTCGACCGCCACCGGCCCGGCCCCGACCGGGCAGCCCTCGACCGGTGGTGGGCTGACGGCGGAGGAGCTGCGCGCCGACCTCACCCTGGAGCAGCTGCGGGAGCTGGTCGGGCTGGTCGAGTACGACGCCAGCCGGGACCCCTTCCCGGTCACGGGGATGGACGCGATCTGCTTCGTGGTGGGCAACGCGACCCAGGCCGCCACTTTCTACCAGCTCGCCTTCGGCATGGAGCTGGAGGCCTACCGCGGCCCCGAGACCGGCCTGCGCGACGCCAAGGTCTTCGTCCTGCGCTCGGGCTCGGCCCGGTTCGTCCTCTCCGGCGGCGTCGCCCCCGACAGCCCCCTGCTCGACCACCACCGCCGGCACGGCGACGGGGTCGTCGACCTCGCGCTCGAGGTCCCCGACGTGGACCGGTGCATCGAGCACGCCCGGGCCGTCGGCGCCACGATCCTCGAGGAGCCCCACGACGTCTCCGACGAGCACGGCACGGTCCGCACGGCCGCGATCGCCACCTACGGCGAGACCCGCCACACCCTCGTCGACCGCTCCCGCTACTCGGGTCCCTACCTGCCCGGCTTCGTCGCCCGCTCCTCGACCGTCGCGCGCCGGGAGGGGCACCCACGCCGGCTCTTCCAGGCGGTCGACCACTGCGTCGGCAACGTCGAGCTCGGCCGGATGGACGAGTGGGTCGAGTTCTACAACAAGGTCCTGGGCTTCACGAACATGGCCGAGTTCATCGGCGACGACATCGCGACCGACTACTCCGCGCTCATGTCCAAGGTGGTCGCCAGCGGCAACCACCGGGTGAAGTTCCCGCTCAACGAGCCGGCCGTGGCGAGGAAGAAGTCGCAGATCGACGAGTACCTGGAGTTCTACGACGGCGCCGGGTGCCAGCACATCGCCCTGGCGACCAACGACATCCTGCGTTCGGTCGACATCATGCGCGACAACGGCATCGAGTTCCTCGACACCCCCGCCTCCTACTACGACGACCCCGAGCTGCGGGCCCGGATCGGCGAGGTGCGGGTGCCGATCGAGGAGCTGAAGAAGCGCGGGATCCTGGTCGACCGCGACGAGGACGGCTACCTGCTGCAGATCTTCACCAAGCCCGTGGGCGACCGGCCCACCGTCTTCTACGAGCTCATCGAGCGGCACGGCTCCCTCGGCTTCGGCAAGGGCAACTTCAAGGCCCTCTTCGAGGCCATCGAGCGCGAGCAGGAGGCGCGGGGCAACCTCTGAGGGACGGGGGCGACCTCCGAGGTGTCGCCCCCTCAGTGCAGGAGCAGCCCGACCCCGAGCGAACCCATGACGACGGCGACGGCGGAGTCGAGGACCCGCCACGCCGAGGGCCGGGCGAAGAGGCCGCGCAGCAGGCGGGCGCCGTACCCGAGCGCGAAGAACCACGTCGTGCTGGCGAGCAGGGAGCCCAGCAGGAACCACCAGCGGTCGTCCTCGAAGCTGTTGGCCACGGTGCCGAGCATGAGGACGGCGTCGAGGTAGAAGTGCGGGTTGAGCCAGGTCAGCGCCAGCGCCATCAGCACCGCGCGGCGCCGGCTCAGCCGCTCGCCGGACGCGGCCTCGAGGGCCTCGGGACGCCAGGCGCGCAGGGCGGCGTGCAGGCCGAAGGCGATGAGGTAGACGCCACCGAGCACCTGGGCCACGGGAAGCACGCCGGGCCAGCGCTCCAGCACCACGCCGAAGCCCGCGACGCCGGCGGTGATCGCGACGGCGTCGGAGAGCAGGCAGGCCAGCACGATCGGGAGGACGTGCTCGCCGCGGATGCCCTGGCGCAGGACGTAGGCGTTCTGCGCGCCGATGGCGACGATGAGGGCGAGGCCGGTCAGCAGGCCGGTGAGGACGACGTTGATCACGTGGGACAACGCTAGGCGCGCGGGAGACCTAAGACCAGCGCAGCATTGTGAGGAATCATTAGGATGTCTCATGTGAAAGACCTCACCCAGCTCGACCCCGCCGCGTTGCGCACCCTGGCCACCGCCGTCCGCCTCGGCACCTTCGAGGCAGCGGCGCGCGAGCTGCACGTCACCCCGTCGGCGGTGAGCCAACGGGTCAAGGCGCTGGAGACCCGCGTGGGCCGCGTGCTGGTCCACCGGGTCAAGCCGCTGGAGGCCACCGCGGCCGGTCAGGTGCTGGTGCGGCTGGCGGCCCAGCAGGAGCTGCTGGAGCGCGAGGCCGTGGCCGAGCTGCGCGAGGACGAGGAGGCCGGCGAGGACGCGCCGTACGCCGTGGTGCCGCTCGCGGTGAACTCCGACGCGCTGCACACCTGGTTCGTGGACGCGCTGGTCGCGGTCCAGGCCGACCACCGGGTGACCTTCGAGCTGGTCCGCGAGGACCAGACCCGCACGGCGGAGCGGCTGCGGCGCGGCGACGTGATGGCGGCCGTCACCTCCGACCCGCGACCGGTGCCGGGCTGTCGCGTGGTCCGCCTGGGGCGGATGCGCTACGTCGCGGTGGCGACGCCGCGCTGGGCGGCGGCGCACCTGGCGGACGGCCCCCCGTCGGTGACGCTGGCCCGGGCCCCGATGCTCGCGTTCGACCGCAGCGACACCCTGCAGCACGACTTCCTGCGCCGGGTCACCCGCCGGCGGCTCACCCCGCCGGTCACCTACATCCCCTCGGTCCAGCAGTTCGACGCCGCCGTGCGGCGGGGGATGGGCTGGGGGATGCTGCTCGAGCGCCAGTCCGCCGCCGACCTCGCCCGGGGCCGGCTGGTGGAGGTCGCGCCGGGGCGCCACGTCGACGTGCCGCTCTTCTGGCAGCACTGGCGGCTGGAGTCGCCGGTGATCACCGACCTCACCGCCGCCATGACGGCGGCCGCCGGCTCCTGGCTCGACTGACCGGAGCCCGCGCTCGGGCCGGGCTCAGAGCACCTTGGAGAGGAAGGCCCGGGTCCGCTCGTGCTGCGGGTCGGCCAGCACGGTCTCGGGGTCGCCCTCCTCGACGATCACGCCGCCGTCCATGAAGACCAGGTTGTCCCCGACCTCGCGGGCGAAGCCCATCTCGTGGGTGACCACCATCATCGTCATCCCCTCGGTCGCGAGGTCCTTCATCACCGCCAGCACGTCGCCGACCAGCTCGGGGTCCAGCGCCGACGTGGGCTCGTCGAAGAGCATGAGGTCGGGCTGCATGGAGAGCGCCCGCGCGATCGCCACCCGCTGCTGCTGGCCGCCGGAGAGGTGGGCCGGGTAGGCGTCCTCCCGCTCGGCCAGGCCCACCTTCTGCAGGTTGGCCCGCGCGATCGCCACCGCCTCGTCCTTCTTGCGCCCGGCGACCTTCTCCTGGGCGATGGTGAGGTTGCGCAGCACCGTCATGTGGGGGAAGAGGTTGAACTGCTGGAAGACCATCCCGATCCGGGCCCGCAGCCGGTCGACGTCGGCGTCGGGGTCGGTGATCTCCTCGCCCTCGACGAGGATCCGGCCGCTGGTCGGGGTCTCCAGGAGGTTGACGCAGCGCAGCAGCGTCGACTTGCCGGAGCCGGACGGACCGATCACGCAGACGACCTCGCCGCGGCCGACGTGGAAGTCGATCCCCTTGAGCACCTCGTTGTCGCCGAAGTACTTGTGCAGGTCCTGGACGTCGATCGCGGCCTCGCCGCGGGCCGCGGCCCGGTCGGCGGCGCCCTGGTGACGCGGCTGCTGGCTGGTCGGGACGGTCTGGTCGGATGACATCAGCGGGCCCTCTCCGCGCGGCTCTCCATGCGGCGTACGACGATCGACAGGGGGACGGTGATCAGCAGGTAGCACAGGCCGACCACGATGATCGGGGTGAGGTTGGAGGCGCTGTTCATGCCCTCGCGGCCGAACTTCGTCAGCTCGTAGCTGGAGAGCGACAGGCCCAGGATGTAGACGAGCGAGGAGTCCTTGGTCAGCAGGATCAGCTCGTTGGTCAGCGGCGGCAGGATGATCCGGAAGGCCTGCGGGATGACGATGCTCACCATGGCGCGCGAGTGCGACATGCCCAGCGACCGGGCCGCCTCCATCTGCCCCTTGGGCACGGCCTGGATCCCGGCGCGGATGGTCTCCGCCATGTAGGCGCCGCCGACCAGGCCCAGGGCCAGGGTCACGACGCCGAGGTTGCCGAAGGGGATCTCCCGACCCGGGAACGCGAGCCGGAACCCGACGCCCAGGGCGATGAAGACCACCAGCGCGGGCAGGCCGCGGAAGATCTCGATCACCGCGGTCGCCAGCCACCGGTAGGGCCCGACGCTCGAGAGCCGCATCAGGGCCAGCACCAGCCCCAGCACGAGGCCGAAGGCGAAGCCGCAGGCGGTGTAGATGATGGTGTTCTTCAGCGCGATCGTGATGACCCGGGGGAACTGCTCGCGCACGAGGTCGGTGTTGAAGAACGCGCGCTGCAGCTGGGCCCAGTCGGCGACCGCGACGAGGGCGACGACGACCGCGACGAGCACGGCGTACTGGACGTAGCGCCACCTGGCGGCGCGCTGGCGGGGACTCGCCATGGAGGCTCCTGCTCGGGATCGGGGGTGGTCGGCCGGGGCCCGGTCAAGCCCGGGGCCCCGGCCCCGGCGTCACTCGGCGCTGGTGCCGAACCACTTCTCGTAGGCGGCGTCGTACTCGTCGGAGGCGATCGCGTCGTTGATCACGTCGAGGAGGGCGTCGTTGCCGTCCTTCTTGACGGAGAAGCCGTAGACGTCGCCGGTCTCGAACTCGGCGCCGACCTCGACGTCGTCGTTCTGCGAGGCGAAGTAGTTGAGCAGCCCGTTGTCGTTGACGCCGGCGTCGGCGCGCCCGGTCTTGACGGCCTGCTGCATGAGGGCGGAGTCCTCGAAGGAGATGATCTCGGCGTCCTCGGGGGCGTTCTCACGGGTGTAGTCGGCGCCCGTGGTGGCGTCCTGGACGGCGATCTTCTTGCCCGCCAGGTCGTCGAGGGACTCGTAGCCGGCGCCGGCCTTCATCAGCAGCGCCTGCTTGGCCTCGAAGTAGGAGTCGGTGAAGTCCATGACCGCCTCGCGCTCCTCGGTGATCGACATGGCGCCCGCGGCGACGTCGCACTGGCCCGTGTTGAGCGCCTCGCCCGAGGTGATGGTCTCCCACGACGTGTCGATGACCTCGGTGTCGAGGCCCTCCGCGTCGGCGGCGATCTTGAGCACGTCCACGTCGAAGCCCACGACCTCGCCGCCCTCGGTGAACTCGAAGGGCTCGTAGGGCAGGTGGGTGCAGATCGTGAGCGTGCCGTCCTTGACCAGCTCGACGCCGGAGTCGGTCGTCGTCGTCTCGGTGTCGGAGGCGCAGCTGGCGAGGACGAGTGCGGCGGCCGCGAGGCCGATCCCGGAGGTGATCGCGCGAAGTGTCATCCCGGCACGATAGCGCCGGGGTGTGTCGCACGTCTCTCCGGGTGTGCGCCCCCGGGGGTCACGGTTCCGCCACAATGCTGCGGGAGCGAGGCCTCGGCGGGGGCCGGCAGCCGAGGGCCCACCGGGCCGGGAGCAGGGGGAGCGACGTGTCGAGCGCGCAGGACGGCGGGGATCCGATGACCCCGGGCGAGACGCCCGAGGGGTGGTACGCCGACCCCAAGGTCGCCCACCCGGCCGCCGAGCGGTGGTGGAACGGCGCGCAGTGGACGGCGCACACCCGCCTCTCCATGCCCGACGACGTCCACGACCGCCTCGGGGTCGCCGTGCCCGAGCCCGGGGCGCCCGCGCAGCACAGCCCGCTGCTGCCGCCGGTCCCGCAGGCGCCGCCGCCCGCCCCGCCGGTCCCGCCGCGCGAGCGGCCCGAGCCCGTGACGCCGTACGGCGTGGCCCTGGCGTCGTACGGCCCGCGGATCGGCGCGTTCTTCCTCGACCTCCTCGCCGTGGCGCTGATCTCCTTCCCGCTGTCGGCGGTGCTGGGTGTCGGCGACGGCGACCTCACGGACTGGGTCGCCGACCTCGTCCCGATGGTGGTCTTCTGGGCCTACCACTACGGGCTGCTGGCCCGCAGCGGCGCCACGTGGGGGATGAAGGCGCTGGGCATCGGGGTCCGGCCCTGGCTCGAGCACGCCCGCCTCACGCCCAGCCAGCTCGCGACCCGCACGCTCGTGGTCTCGATCGTCCACCTCTCGGCGGTCCTGCCCGGGACGGGCACGATCGCCGGGTTCGCCTGGCTGTTCGTCGCCGGCAGCATCCTGGTCGAGGGCAACCAGCGGCGCGGGCTGCACGAGACCTGGTCGGAGACCTGCGTGGTCCGGACCCGCTGACCGCGGGCCGCGCCGTACGCCGTGGGGTCAGCGCCCCAGGAACCGCGCGGGACGCTTCTCCACGAAGGCGAGCACGCCCTCGGCCACGTCGTCGGTGCGCAGCAGCAGGGACTGGTGCCGGCGCTCGGTCTCCAGCGCCGGTTCGAGCAGGTCGAGCGTGGCGGCGTTGACGGCCCGCTTCGTCGCGGCCTGGGCCAGCGGGGCGCCGGCGGCGAGCCGGGCGACGAGGCGCTCGACCTCGGCGTCGAGGTCGCCCTCGGCCGCCAGGTGGGAGACCAGTCCGGCCGCGTGCGCCTCGGCGCCGCCGAGGGGGTCGCCGAGCAGCGCCATCCGCATGGCGCGGGCGCGCCCGACCGCGGCCGCGACGGTGGCCGTCGTCCCGCCGTCGGGCATCAGCCCCACCCGGGCGAAGGAGAGGACGAAGGACGACGTCGGGGCCGCGACCACCAGGTCGCAGGCCAGGGCGAGGGCGCAGCCGAAGCCCGCGGCCACCCCGTCGACCGCCGACACCACGGGCTGGTCGGCCCGCACCACGGCGCGGACCAACCGGTTGGCGCGGTCCATCGCCGAGACGTCCAACCCGTCCTGGGCGGGCTGCCCGGCCTGGTCGGAGAGGTCCGCGCCCGAGCTGAAGGCGCCGCCGGCGCCCGCGAGCAGCACGACGCGGACGTCGTCGCGCCCCGGCAACGCCTCGAGCTGGGCCGTCATCTCGTCGACCATCGCGGCCGTCAGCGCGTTGCGGACGGCGGGTCGGTCCATGACCATCCGCAGGACCCCGCTCTCGCAGGAGACCCGCAGGTCAGCCAAGACGGACCCCCGCCTCGGCGAGCTCGACGAGCGCGGCGGTCGTGGACTCCTCGCCCACGCCGGCGCAGAGGTCGACCAGCACGCGGGTCGCGAAGCCCTCCCGGACGGCGTCGAGCGCGGTGGCCCGGACGCAGTGGTCGGTGGCGATCCCGCACACGTCCACCTCGTCCACCCGGTGTCGGCGCAGCCACTCCGCCAGCGGCACCCCGTCGGTGGTGGCGCCCTCGAAGCCCGAGTAGGCGGCGGCGTGCTCGCCCTTGAGGAAGACCGCGTCGAAGGGCTGGGGGTCGAGGTTGGGGTGGAACGCCTCCCCGTCGGTGCCGACCTCGCAGTGCACGGGCCAGGAGTCGACGAAGTCGGGCTCGTCCGACCAGTGCCCGCCCGGGTCGACGTGGTGGTCCTTGGTGGCCACCACGTGGGAGTAGTCGGGCGCCTCGGCCGCCTTCGCGTGCCAGCGGCCCACCAGGTCGGAGACCTCGGCGGCGACCCTGGCGCCGCCGGCCACCGGCAGCGAGCCGCCCTCGCAGAAGTCGTTCTGCACGTCCACGACGATGAGTGCGCGAGTCATGTCTCGCAGGCTAGCCCGAGAGCCCGCGTCTGCCGAGGGGCCACGAACCGTCCACAGGGCCCGGCACCAGGAGGACGGCGCGCTTCGTCATCCCCGGGTGCGAGCCCGACTCGCGCCACGAGCCCTCGCGCGCGGCAAGGTGGGGCCGGTGGAGGAGCTGTCGGCCGCGGAGGTGCGCAGGACCGGCCGGGGCGAGTGGGTCGGTGACGCGTGGGTCGGCGTGGCCCGGGGCGTGTGGCGGTCGCGCGACGCGGCCGACGAGGTCAGGGCTGAGCTGCGCGCCTGGCAGAGGGTGCTCGCACCCGCCTGGGTGTTCACCCACCTCACGGCCGCGCGGCTCAGGGGGTGGTGGCTGCCGCCCCTTCCGCACGACCTCCCGGTCTTCGTCGCCGCCCCACGGGGGACCGGCCGGGTCAGGCGCCCGGGCCTGGTCGCGATCCGGAGGTCGGCGGCCCCCGAGCCGGAGGGGCTCGACGGGCTGCGGGTCGATCCTGCCGCCGAGGTGCTGGCGGCGTGCGCCCGCGACCTGTCGCTGCTGGACCTCCTCTGCCTCGTCGAGTCAGCGCTGGCGGCGGGGGACTGCACCCTCGACGACGTCCGGGCGGTGGCTGCTCGCGGCGGGAAGGGGGCGCCCCGGCTGCGAGCCGCCTGCCGCATGGCCCGCGGGGACGCCGAGTCGGTCTGGGAGGTGCTGCTGCGAGAGCTGCACCGGTGCGCGGGAGCAGAGGTGGTGGCGCAGCACGAGGTGCTCGACGACCAGGGCCGGTTCCTCGCCCGGGCCGATCTGTGGCTCGTGGGCACGCGGACGATCCACGAGTACGACGGCGGAGACCACCTCGACGTCGGTCAGCAGCGTCGCGACCTGCGCCGGGCGCGGGGACTGGCCAACGAAGGGTGGACGCGGCGCGGGTACGCCGCCCAGGACGTGCTGCACCGGGGCGTCCGGGTCCTGGCGGACATCGACGTGGCACTCGGCCGGCCCCACGTGCCGGGTCGGATCCGCGCCTGGCACGAGCTGCTGCGCGACTCCCTCTTCACCCCGTCGGGCACGGCCCGGCTCCGGGCCCGGTGGACATCGGACTCGTCGCCGCGACACGCCCGAAGACCGTCGGGAAGTGGTCACTCGGAGTGGTGTGAGAGGCCACTGAACCCCTCCGGGTGACCACTTCCTGTGACGGGTCGGGCGAGTCGTCCCCGGACGCCCTCGTCGAGGTCAGGCGTCGAGGTGGATCGTCTCGATGGCCGGCTGGCCCTTGCTGAGCTGGCGGGCCGGGAGGGGGAGCTCGTCGCGGGAGGCGAGGTGCCGGGCCCGGGCGTCGGCGAGGGGCTCCCGGCCGACCACCTCCCCGTCGCGGACCAGCGGGACGAGCAGGGAGCGGTCGTCGCCGTCGTCCGCGGGGGCGGCGCCGATCCCGACCACCTCGGCCTGGGCGGTCCCGTCGGGGCCGCGCCGGCGCAGGGCGAACTTGCGGCCGCCCACCGAGCCCTTGTCCTTGCTCTTCTTCGCCACCGGCACCATCGTCCCCGCGTCGTCCTCGCGGGCGACCAGCTTGTAGACGAAGCCGCTGGTGGGGTGGCCCGAGCCGGTGACCAGCTGGGTGCCCACGCCGTACCCGTCGACCGGGGCGGCCGCGAGCGCGGCGATCGCGTGCTCGTCGAGGTCGCTGGTCACCACGATCCGCGTCTCGCCCGCCCCCAGGGCGTCGAGCTGCGCGCGGACCTGGTGGGCCAGCACGCCGAGGTCGCCGGAGTCGAGGCGGACCGCGCCGAGCCCGGGGCCGGCGACCTCGACGCCGAGGCGCACGGCCTCGGCCACGTCGTAGGTGTCGACCAGGAGCGTGGTGCCCCGGCCCAGCGAGTCGACCTGGGCCCGGAAGGCGTCGGCCTCGGTGTCGTGGAGCAGGGTGAAGCTGTGCGCCGACGTGCCGGCGGTCGGGATGCCGTGCCGCCGGCCGGCGGCGAGGTTGGAGGTGGTGTCGAACCCCGCGACGTACGCCGCCCGGGCGGCCGCCACGGCTGCCTCCTCGTGGGTGCGCCGCGAGCCCATCTCGATGCACGGGCGACCCTGCGCCGCCCACGTCATCCGGGAGGCCGCGGAGGCGATGGCGGAGTCGTGGTTGTAGACCGACAGCAGCAGGGTCTCCAGGACCACCGCCTCGGCGAAGCTCGCCTCCACGACGAGCAGGGGGGAGTAGGGGAAGTAGGTCTCGCCCTCGGCGTAGCCCCAGACGTCGCCGGTGAACTCGTAGTCGGCCAGCCAGGCCAGCGTCTGCTCGTCGACCACCCGGGCCTCGTCGAGGAAGCCGAGCACGGCGTCGTCGAAGCGGAACCGCTCCACCAGGTCGAGGGCGCGACCCACGCCCGCCACCACCCCGTAGCGCCGCCCCTCCGGGAGGCGGCGGCCGAAGAGCTCGAAGACCGAGCGGCGCTGCGCCGTCCCGGCGGCCAGCGCGGCCTGGAGCATCGTCAGCTCGTAGTGGTCGGTGAGCAGGGCGGAGGACGGGAGGTCCGAGGGGCTCGACTGGGTCACGGCCGACACTGTGCCACGATGAGGGGGTGTCCGCTCCGAGCCCCGTCGAGGTCGATCCCGACCTGAACGCCGACGAGTCGACGTTCCTGGACAAGCCGTGGGTGACGATCGTGTGGAACGACCCCGTCAACCTCATGTCCTACGTGACCTACGTCTTCCGGACCTACTTCGGCTACGACCGGAAGAAGGCGGAGAAGCTGATGCTCGAGGTGCACCACGAGGGGCGTTCGGTGGTGAGCACCGGCACGCGCGAGGAGATGGAGCGCGACGTGCAGGCCATGCACGAGTTCGGCCTCTGGGCGACCATGGAGCGCGCGACGTGACGGGCTTCTCCCGGCACCGGCGCAGCGGGCGGACGATCGCCCACTTCACCGGTCTCGAGGCCGACCTGCTGCGCTCCCTGGCCGCCCAGGTCGTCGAGCTCCTGCGCAACGAGCGGGCGGTGCCGGCCAGCGAGGTCGACCCGCTGGAGGCTCTGCTCGACTTCTCCGGGCCGACGACGGAGCCCGAGGACCCGGTGCTCCTGCGCCTCTTCCCGACCGCCTACACCGACGACCCCGAGTCGGCGGCGGAGTTCCGCCGCTACACCGAGGGTGCGCTGCGCGACGGCAAGGAGCGCACCGCCGTCGCCCTCATCGACGCGCTCGAGGAGGCCGGGCTGCCGCCCGACCTCGACGAGGACGGGCTCGTGATCGACGTCGAGCTCGAGCCCGCCGAGGCGCTGGACTGGCTGCGCGCGCTCAACGACATCCGGCTCGCCCTGGCCACCCGGCTCGGCGTGGTGGAGGGCGACGAGGAGTACTGGGAGTCCCTGTCCGACGACGACCCGCGCACCCAGGCCCACGACATCTACGAGTGGGTGGGCTACCTCCAGGAGACCCTGGTCGGCGCCCTCGACTGAGCACCCGCGTCGGCCCGGCCCCGGCGGGACCGCGCGCGTCCGGCCGTCTCAGGGGAGGGCGACCACCCCGCGGGGTCGGTCGTCCGCGCGGCTCCGGCGCGGGGCGGTGAGGCAGCCGGCCTGCAGTCCCGCGGTGCGCAGCCCCGCGAGGTCGCCGGCGCCCCAGACCACGTTCGCCCCGTCCGAGACGGGGAACATGAGCTGCTCGGCGCCGCTCGCGTGGCCCAGGCCGACGGCGTGGCCGATCTCGTGGGTGAGCGCCTCGAGCAGCTCCGCCGGCTGCCAGGGATGGTCCGCGCGGAGCACGGCGCCGCCCTCGACGATGCGCCAGACGTCGCCCAGCGCGGCGCTCCGAGCGCGCCTGCTGTCGGAGGCGCCGCCCCAGCCGATGGTCCGTCCGGCGCCGCCGAAGGGGGCGTGGGTCTGCGCCGCGGTGCCGAAGCCGACGACGAGGGTGGCGTCCGACGGGTACGCCGCGTGCGGGCCGCGGCCGTCGAAGAGCGCGGCGGTCGGGCCCAGGTGGCGGAACCGCAGCCCTGTCGCCAGCGCCACCTGCCGCACGGCCTCGGCGACGGCCTCGGCGGCGCCGGAGGGAGCCCCGTCGAGGTTGGTGCGGTAGTCGACGACCCGGCACGGGTCGTGGCGCAGCGGCAGGTCCGGGCCCAGCTCGGTCCAGTCGCCGGCCGCGCCGGGTGGCGTCCAGGTGGGCGTCACGGCGTACGGCGTCGTGGTCGAGGCGCCCTCCGCGCTCGTCGCGGTCTCGGGGACCAGCACGCGGGTGCTCAGCGAGGCGAGCCAGTCGGTGGGCGCGGCGAGCGCGAAGGAGCCGTCGGGCGCCACGACGGTGCTCGTCAGGTCGAACCAGCCGCTGGGCAGCGCGGCCTGGAGGACGGCGGTGCGCCCCGCTGCGTCGGGGGCGTGGACGAGACCGGTCACGGGGAGGGGGATGCCCAGGGCCGCGCCGGGCGCCGACCACGACGTCGTCACCGCGGTGGCGGCCTTCGGGACGGCGACCCGCACCACGAAGCGGGAGGTGGCGAGGAGCCGGCCCCCTCCGCGCGCCCGCAGCCGCAGCTCGCGCTCCGCCTCGGCGGCGCCCGAGCGGAGCCGGAGCCGGAAGGTGCCGCGCGGCGTCGTTCGGGCGCGGGCCCTCGTGCGCCACCTGCCGTCGACGCGCTCGGAGACCGTGACCGTGCGCCTCCCCGAGCCGACCCGGAGGGTGCCCCGGACGGCGAACCGGGTCCGCGGTGCGACCTCCTGGGGTGCGCGGAGGACGACCCGGGACGCCGTGGCCCCGGTGCTGGCCCCGGCGCCGGCCCCGGTGCTGGCCCCGGTGGTCGTCGGGACCGCGGCCTCGGTCACCGCGAGGGGACCGGCCAGGGCGAGCGCGGCCAGGGCGACGACGGTCGGGGCGACGACGGCGGGGCGGGCGGACGGGGCGGTCACGCGGAGACGCTAACCCGACCGGCCCCCCCCCGGGACGGCGACCTCGCTGGGCGGGTCACGGTGGCACCGGGCGGGTCACGGTGAGACTGGGGGAGGGGCGGTTCGGGGGGCCGTCCTAGGATTCGGGACGTGTTGACCATCAGCCGCGAGATCCACGACGCCATCGTCGCGCACGCCAGGCGGGACCACCCCGACGAGGCGTGCGGCATCGTGGCCGGCCCGGAGGGGAGCGACACCCCCACCCGCCTGGTCGAGATGGTCAACGCGGCGTCGAGCCCCACCTTCTACGAGTTCGACTCGACCGAGCTGCTCGCGCTGTACAAGGAGATGTGGGCGCGCGACGAGGAGCCGGTGGTGATCTACCACTCCCACACGGCCACCGAGGCCTACCCCAGCCGGACCGACATCGGGCTCGCCAGCGAGCCGGGCGCGCACTACGTGCTCGTCAGCACGCGCGACAGCTTCGACGAGGCCGGAGGGAATAACGACGGCCCCGTGGAGTTCAGGTCCTACAGGATCGTGGACGGCGAGGTGACCGAGGAAGAGGTCACCGTCGTCGACAGTCCCGGCACCGCACCAGCACCGACGACGAGGAGCACCGACTGATGGCCATCGAGGTCAGGATCCCCACCATCCTGCGTACCTACACGGGCGGCGAGAAGGCGGTGACGGCCGACGGCGGCAACCTCGCCGAGCTCATCGACGACCTCGAGGCCAACCACCCCGGCATCGGGGAGCGCCTGCTGGACGGCGGCGACCTGCGCCGCTTCGTCAACGTCTACGTCAACGACGAGGACGTGCGGTTCATCGGCGGGCTCCAGGCCGAGCTCAGCGACGGCGACCAGGTCGTCGTGCTCCCCGCGGTCGCCGGCGGCTGACCGCCGTGTCCGGTCGGCGGACCTTCGTCCTGGTCGACGGGGAGAACATCGACGCCACCCTGGGCAACTCGCTCCTGGGTCGGCGTCCCCTCCCCGAGGAGCGACCCCGCTGGGAGCGGGTCACCGACTACGCCGAGGAGCTGTGGGACCAGCCGGTCACCGGGCTCTTCTTCCTCAACGCCAGCAACGGCCAGTTCCCGCAGCCGTTCGTGCAGGCGCTGCTCGCGATGGGGTACCGGCCCATCCCGCTGGCCGGCCGCGCCGACGAGAAGGTCGTCGACATCGGCATCCAGCGCACGCTGCAGGCGCTGGTCGGCCGGGACGCCGACGTCCTCCTGGTCAGCCACGACGCCGACTTCGCCGACGACCTCGCGGCGCTGCTGGGTGACGGCCGCCGGGTGGCGGTGGCGGCCCTGCGCGAGTACGCGAGCTCCCGGTTCGACGCCCTCGGGCTCGAGCTGCACGACCTCGAGGACGACGTCGCCGCCTTCAACGTGCCGCTCCCGCGGGTGCGGATCATCTCCCTGGACGACTTCGACCCGGAGCAGTTCCTGCGCTGAGCCGGGCCCCGCCCCGCCGTCCCGTCTCCTGAAAGGCCGTCGCCATGCGCCACGACAACCTGCTCGCCTCCGTCGGGGACACGCCGCTCGTCGGCCTGCCCCGCCTCTCTCCGAGCCCTGACGTGCGACTGTGGGCCAAGCTCGAGGACCGCAACCCCACCGGCTCCATCAAGGACCGGCCGGCGCTGCGGATGATCGAGATGGCGGAGGCCGACGGCACCCTGCGGCCCGGCTGCACGATCCTGGAGCCCACCAGCGGCAACACGGGCATCTCGCTGGCGATGGCGGCCAAGCTCAAGGGCTACCGGATCGTCTGCGTGATGCCGGAGAACACCTCCGAGGAGCGCCGGCAGCTGCTGCGCATGTGGGGGGCCGAGATCGTCTCCTCGCCGGCCGCCGGCGGATCCAACGAGGCGGTCCGGGTGGCCAAGCAGATCGCCGCCGAGCACCCCGACTGGGTGATGCTCTACCAGTACGGCAACCCCGCCAACGCGCTCGCGCACGAGGAGGGGACCGGACCCGAGATCCTGGCCGACCTGCCCGAGATCACCCACTTCGTCGCGGGCCTCGGCACCACCGGCACCCTGATGGGCGTCTCCCGCTTCTTCCGGCGCGCCAAGCCCGACGTGCGGGTCGTCGCGGCCGAGCCCCGCTACGGCGAGCTGGTCTACGGCCTGCGCAACCTCGACGAGGGCTTCGTCCCCGAGCTGTACGACGCCTCGCTGATCGACTCGCGGTTCAGCGTCGGTCCCCGCGACGCCGTCCGGCGGGTCCGCGAGCTGCTCGAGCTCGAGGGGATCTTCGCGGGCATCTCCACCGGCGCGATCCTGCATGCCGCGCTGGGCCAGGCCGCCAAGGCCGTCAAGGCGGGGGAGCCCGCCGACATCGCCTTCGTCGTCTGCGACGGCGGGTGGAAGTACCTGTCGACCGGCGCCTACGAGGGCACGGTCGACGAGGCCGAGGGCCGGCTCGAGGGGCAGCTCTGGGCGTAGCCCCGGGGCTGCGGGGGGCGGCCTAGGCTGGTGGGCATGTCGACCCGCCCGTGGCTCCTGCCCGTCCTCGCGCCGGTCCTGCTCCTGGCGGGTCTCGCGGCCGGTCCCGCGGGGGCGGTGCCGCTGCCCGACCCGCGGCCGACCCCCGCGCCGGCGCCCGCGCCCCGGGCCGTCCCGAGCGACGGCCCGTCCATCGCGCCCACGCTCGAGCCGACGCCCACGCCGACCCTGGAGCCCACGCCGACCGCGACGCCCGCCGCACCGGTGGCGACGCGGCTCCCGCGGATCCGCGGGGAGGCCCGGTGGACCCGCACCCTGCGCGCCGACCCCGGACGCTGGACGCCACGCCGGGAGACGACGCGCTACCGCTGGCTCCGCGACGGGGAGCCCGTCCCCGGGGCGCGCGGGCGGACCTACCGGATCCGGCCCGACGACGTCGGGAGCCGGCTGCGCGTCGAGGTGCGGGTCCGGGTCTCCGGGCTGCCCGTCGGGGTCGCGGTCTCCCGGCCGACCCCGCGCGTCCGGCACAGGGTGCCCGCCCGGCGGGTCGTCACCTACCACGTCGAGACCCGGGGCGACGTCTCCGGCGTCCCGCGCTTCGCCCGGCTCGCGCAGCAGACGTTCGACGACCCCCGGGGCTGGCGCGACGCCGGGGTCGAGCTGCGCCGGGTGCGGGCCGGCGGCCAGTTCAGCCTGGTGCTGGCGGAGGCCTCGTGGCTGCCGCGCTTCTCGTCGGTGTGCAGCAGCACCTGGAGCTGCCGGGTGGGCCGGTACGTCGTGATCAACCAGACCCGCTGGAACCACGCGTCGCCGGCCTGGAACGCCGCCGGCCGCAGCCTGCGCGACTACCGGCACATGGTGGTCAACCACGAGACCGGGCACTGGCTGGGGCGCGGCCACCGGACGTGCCCCGGACGCGACCGCCCGGCGCCGGTGATGATGCAGCAGTCCAAGGGGACCGGAGGGTGCCGGTTCAACCCGTGGCCGCTGCCGTCCGAGCGCTGAGCCGGGTCAGGGCGCGACGAGGTCGAGCGGGGTGACCCCGAGCTGGCTGCCGGGGACCGGCGGCAGCCCGAGGAGGCCGAGCGACACGTTGGCGACCATGCCGTTGCGGATCGGCTGCCGGGCGTCGTCGTACGCCGGCCGGCCGTGCCCCGGGTCGGCGTAGTCGTCGTTGAGGTCGTAGAGGTCGGCGCCGGCGCTCACGCCGGGCGCCCGGACGAGGAACGGGACGCGGTAGTTGGCCGCGCGCGCGTGCTCGGCGTGGCCCTTGCCCGGCGTCCCGCCGTGATCGGCGGTCAGGACCACCGCGGTGGGGACGGCGGCCGCCCCGGCGGGCCCGCGCTCCACGGCCGCGAGCACCCGGCCGAGCAGCCGGTCGGTGCTGCGCACCGCGCGCAGGTAGGCCTCGCGCATGAACCCGTGTGCGTGGCCGGCGACGTCGGGAGCGGACAGGTGGAGGAAGCGGAAGGCCCGGTCGCGGGACCGCACGTCGCTGACGAGCGAGCGCACCAGGCTGCGGTTGTCGCCGTCGATGACCACCAGGTCGAGGTCGTCGGACCAGGAGCGGGTCCAGAGCGAGAACTTCTTCTTGCTGGCGAAGAGGGCGGTGGAGCCCCCGTGGTCGGCGACCGTGGAGAAGACCGAGCCGACCCGCTCGCCGGCGGCGCGCTGCACCGTCGACGGCGTCCTGCGGTCGTCGTTCCAGGTGACCCCGTGGCCGCCGAGGTCGCGGGAGATCCGGCGCCCGGTCACCATCCCGGTGTGGTTGGGCAGGGTGAGCGTCATCTCCACCTGGGTGCGCGCGTTGAGGGTGCCGGCGCTCTCGTCGACGAGGCGGTGCAGGTGCGGGGCGCGCGAGCGGCCGAGGCGGCGCAGGGCCCGCGGGTTGAGACCGTCGACCGAGACGACGAGCACCGAGGCGACCCGCGGCGTGGTGCTCGGGTCGGCCCAGTCGGCCTGGGCGGCCGGCCCCGTCGGCGCGGCGGGGGAGAGCAGGCTCGTGAGCACGCCGAGGACGGTCGCCAGGCCGGCGGCGGCGGGGACGAGGGAGGTCACGGGGACGACGGTAACCCGGCGAGGTCGTCCGGACCGGAACGACGCGGGCACCGACACCGCGGGTGTGACCCAGCGCTCGGGTGACCTCGGTCGCGCTCGGGTGACCCGGCGCGGTCGACCCTCTAGCCTTGCCGACTGTGTCTCCAACAGCTCCCGGGGTGGTCGACGCCCCGATCGGCATCTTCGACTCCGGCTTCGGCGGCCTGACCGTCGCCCGCTCGGTGATCGACCAGCTGCCCCACGAGTCGATCGTCTACTTCGGGGACACGGCTCGGCAGCCCTACGGCGCCAAGCCGATCGGGGAGGTGCGGGAGTACGCGCTGGAGTGCCTGGACCACCTCGTGCAGCTCGGCGTGAAGGCGCTGGTCATCGCGTGCAACTCCGCCAGCGCCGCCATGCTGCGCGACGCCCGGGAGCGGTACGACGTCCCGGTCGTCGAGGTGATCTACCCGGCGACCCGGCGCGCGGTCGCCGCGAGCCGGACCGGCCGGATCGGGGTGATCTGCACCCGGGCGACCGCCGAGTCGATGGCCTACGAGGACGCCTTCGCGGCGGCTCCCCACATCGACCTGCACGTGCAGGCGTGCCCGTCGTTCGTCGACTTCGTGGAGGCCGGGGTGACCGGCGGCGAGGAGCTGCTCTCGGTGACCCACTCCTACCTCGACCCGCTGGTCTCCGAGGGGGTGGACACGCTGGTCCTGGGCTGCACCCACTACCCGCTGCTCACCGGCGTCATCTCCTACGTGATGGGCGGCCAGGTCACGCTGGTCAGCTCCGCCGAGGAGTGCGCCAAGGACGTCTACCGGATGCTGGCCACCCGCGGGTTGATGCGGGAGGGTGGGGAGGCGACGTACACGTTCCTCACCACCGGGACGGCGTCGGAGTTCGAGACCATCGGACGCCGTTTCCTCGGTCCGGAGCTCCGGACCGCGCACCAGTTCGTCGGAGGGATGGCATGAGGCTGACCGTCGTGGGGTGCTCCGGGTCCTACCCGGGGCCCGACTCCCCAGCCAGCTGCTACCTGCTGGAGGCCGAGCACGAGGGTCGCACCTGGCGGGTGCTGATGGACCTGGGCAACGGCTCGCTGGGCGCGCTGCACCGGTACGCCGACCCGCTCCAGGTCGACGCCGTGCTGCTCAGCCACCTGCACGCCGACCACTGCCTGGACCTCTGCGGCTACCACGTGCTGCGCAAGTACCACCCCGCCGGACCGCAGCCCCGGATCCCGGTGTGGGGTCCTCAGGGCACCGCCCACCGGATGGCCCGGGCCTACGACCTGCCGCTCGAGCCCGGGATGACCGGGGAGTTCGACTTCCGCGAGTGGGACGGCGCGCTGCGGCTGGGGCCGTTCGACATCGAGGCCGTGCCGGTGGTGCACCCGGTCCCGGCCTTCGCGCTCCGGGTCACCTGCGGAGGGGCCACCCTGGCCTACACCGGCGACACCGGGCCGTGCGCCGCCCTGGACGACGTGGCGCGCGGGGCCGACCTGCTGCTCGCCGAGGCGTCGTTCGAGGAGGGCCGGGACAACCCGCCCGACCTGCACCTGACCGGTCGCGACTGCGGGCTGCTCGCCGAGCGCGCCGGCGTCGGGCGCCTGCTGCTCACCCACGTGCCGCCGTGGCACGACCCCCAGGTGGTGCTGGGGGAGGCGCGCGAGGTCTTCGGCGGCCCGCTGGAGCTCGCGCACCCCGGCCAGGTCGTCGAGCTGGGGGACTGAGCGGGTCGACCCCGTGCCGCCCCCCTCGCGCGGGCGGTCGGCGGGGGCGGGTGAAATTCGCTGGACGTCTGCGGCAGGCTGTCCCCCATGATCGAAGTGCAGGGACTGACCAGGAGGTACGGCGACTTCCTCGCCGTCGACGACGTGACCTTCAGCTGCGAGCCCGGGAAGGTGACCGGGTTCCTCGGGCCCAACGGCGCGGGGAAGACCACCACGATGCGGGTGATGGTGGGGCTCACCGCCCCGACGCGGGGGCGCGTGACCATCGGCGGGCACGCCTACCGCGACATCCCCAACCCCGGGCGGCACGTGGGCGTGCTGCTCGACGCCGGGGCGCAGCACGGGGGGCGCACGGGTCGGGAGATCCTGCAGCTGGGTGCCGCGACGATGGGGCTGCCCGACTCGCGGGTCGACGAGATGCTCGCCATGGTGTCGCTCTCGCCGAAGGAGGCGAAGCGGCGGATGCGCAACTACTCCCTCGGGATGAAGCAGCGGCTCGGCATCGCCCACGCGCTGCTCGGCGACCCCTCGGTGCTGATCCTCGACGAGCCGGCCAACGGCCTCGACCCGGCGGGCATCCGGTGGATGCGTGACCTGCTGCGCGGCTACGCCCAGCGGGGCGGCACCGTGCTGCTCTCCAGCCACCTGCTCAACGAGGTCGAGCTGATCGCCGACGAGATGGTGCTGATCGGCCAGGGCAAGATCGTCGCCCAGGGCGACAAGAGGTCGTTGCTCGCGAGCCGGGGCGGCGGGACGCTCGCGGTCTCGCAGGACAACGCGGCGCTGGCCGAGCAGCTGCGCCGCCAGGGCTTCGAGGTCGCGCCGGCCGGCGACGGCCTGCGGGTCGGGGCCGACGCGGCTGAGGTCGGCCGGGTCGCGCTGGAGGCTCGCGTGGTCCTCACCGAGCTGCGCCCCAGCGGCGGCGGGCTGGAGGACATCTTCCTGGAGCTGACCGGAGGGACCCAGCGCGAGCAGGTCGCCGGAGCCGGTACCGGAACGACCGTGGACACAGGAGCGAACGCATGAGCACGACCATGACCCTGGACACCAGCGGCACCGCGGCGGTGCCCTTCGGCCGGCTGCTGAAGGTGGAGCTGCGCAAGTCGTGGGACACCCGGGCCGGCCTGTGGCTCGTCGGCTCGATCGTCGCGATCACCGCGGTCGTCATGGTGGTCGTCTTCTTGGTCAGCGACAGCGACGAGCGGACCTTCGGCAACTTCGTCGGGGCCGCCTACGCGCCGCAGAGCGTCCTGCTCCCGGTGCTGGGCATCCTCCTGGTCACCAGCGAGTGGAGCCAGCGCACCGCCATGGTGACCTTCGCGCTCGAGCCGTCGCGGTCGCGGGTGGTGGCCGCCAAGACCGCGGCCGCGATGATCCTCGGCGCCGGGGCGTTCGTCGCCGCCGTCGGGCTGGCGGCGCTGGCGACGCTGCTGGGGGGTGCGGACGACGGGTTCCGCGGCTTCGAGTGGGTGGACACCGTGCCGTTCCTGCTGCTCCAGCTCTTCACGGTGCTGCAGGGCCTCGCCTACGGCCTGCTGTGGCTCAACACCCCCGCGGCGATCGTGACGTTCTTCGGTCTTCCGATCGTGATGAACCTGGTCTTCACCCTGGTCGACTGGCTGCGCGACGCAGCGGCCTGGGTGGACCTCACCACCGCCCAGCTGCCGCTGTTCGAGAACGACATCGACCTCAGCGGCGAGCAGTGGGCCCAGCTGGGCTCCACGGTCCTCCTCTGGATCGTGGTCCCCTTCGTGCTCGGCTGGCTGCGGCTCCTGCGCGCCGAGGTGAAGTAGTCCGGACGGGAGCGACCTGAGGGACGTTGGTCCCGAAGCGGTGCGGGGGTCCCGAAGATGTGCGTCGGGACCCTCGCGTCTGCCTAGGATCCCCCCATGTCAGCCAGCCTGCTGCGTGGTCTCCGCATCCTCGAGATGATCCGCAACGAGCCCCTCGGCGTCTCCGAGGTGGCCCGTCGGATCGGTGTCGACAAGGCCGGCGTCTCGCGGGTGCTGCGCTCCCTCATCGAGGAGGGCTGGGTCGAGCGGATGGGCCGACTGCACGTCCTCGGTCCGCGGGCGCTGCTGCTGACGGCCGACGCCCGGACCACCCCGCTGCTGCACCGGGCCGGGGCGACCGTGCGCCGGCTCCGCGAGGAGACCGGCCACGCGGCCGTCGTGATGCAGCTGCGGCCCCAGGGCCCGCTGCCCCTGGCCATCGAGTGGAGCGAGACCACCCCCGAGGTCCAGGAGGAGGCCTTCGAGCACCTCTGGGCGACCGCGGGCGGGCTGGCGCTGCTGGCCCAGCTGCCGGAGGAGGACCTCGACGACCACCTCGACGTCGACCCCTGGCCGTCGCGCGCCGGGGGGCCGGCCAGCGTCGACGAGGTCCATGCCCTGCTGTCGCAGGCCCGCAGCGGCGTACCGCTCGTGGAGAGGTCCTGGAACGTCCAAGGCCTCGGCTGCGTGGCGGTGCCCTGGCGCAGCGGCCACGAGGACGACGCCGTGCCCGCGCCGACCGCCGTCACGCTGCTCGGCCCCGAGACCGACATCCTGCGCGACCACGACCGCCTCGTCGAGCTGCTGCGCGCGGTGGGCGAGGACGTCGCCTGACGCCTGGCCGACTAGGGTCGGGCGCATGACTGAGACCGGCCACGCCCCCGCCCAGACGCGCGCCGACGGACGCGCCGACGACCAGCTCCGCGAGATCCGGTTCACCCGGGGCTGGCAGGACCACCCGGCCGGGTCGGTGCTGGTGGAGTTCGGACGCACCCGCGTGCTCTGCGCCGCGTCGACCTCGGTCGGGGTGCCGCGCTGGCGCAAGGGGTCGGGCCTGGGCTGGGTCACCGCGGAGTACGCCATGCTCCCGTCGGCCACCAACACCCGTTCCGACCGGGAGTCCGTCAAGGGACGGATCGGCGGACGGACCCACGAGATCTCGCGGCTGATCGGCCGCTCGCTGCGGGCGGTCATCGACTACCGGGCCCTCGGCGAGAACACGATCCAGCTCGACTGCGACGTCCTGCAGGCCGACGGCGGCACCCGGACGGCGGCGATCACCGGCGCCTGGGTCGCGCTCGCCGACGCGGTCGCCCACCTGCGGGAGACCGGCGCCCTGGCGGGGGAGCCGCTGACCGGCTCGGTGGCGGCCGTCAGCGTCGGGATCATCGACGGCGTGCCGCGGCTCGACCTCCCCTACGAGGAGGACGTGCGCGCGGAGACCGACATGAACATCGTGATGACCGGCGAGGGGAAGTTCGTCGAGGTCCAGGGCACCGCCGAGGGCGCGGCCTTCGACCGTGCCGAGCTCGACCGGCTGCTCGGGCTGGGGGAGAAGGGGTGCGCCGACCTCACCCGGCTCCAGCAGGAGGCGCTCGCCGGTCCCCTGCCCGGGAGGGCCGGTGCCTGAGGTCTTCCTGGCGTCGCGCAACTCCAAGAAGGTGGCGGAGATGCAGCGCATCCTCGCCGAGCACGTGCCCGACGTGGTGGTTCTCGGCCTCGACGACGTCACGCCGTACGAGGAGCCGGTCGAGGACCAGCCCACCTTCGAGGGCAACGCCCTGCTGAAGGCGCGTGCCGCGGTGGCCGCGACGGGGCGCCCGTCGGTCGCCGACGACAGCGGCCTGTGCGTGGACGCGCTCAACGGCATGCCGGGCGTGCTCTCGGCCCGGTGGAGCGGTCGGCGTGGCACCGACCGCGAAGAGGTCGACACCCGCAACAACGTGCTGCTGCTCGACCAGCTCGCCGACGTGCCCGACGAGCGCCGCACGGCCCACTTCACCTGCGCCGTGGCGCTCTGCCTGCCCGGCGGCGAGGAGCACGTGGTGCACGGCCGGATGGACGGCCGCATCATCCGCGAGCAGCGCGGAGCCGGGGGCTTCGGGTACGACGTCCTGTTCGTCGCCGACGAGCACGCGGCCGAGGGGCTCACCAGTGCCGAGCTCGACCCCGCCGAGAAGGACCGGATCTCCCACCGGGGCCGGGCCCTGCGCGAGCTGGCGCCGGTCGTGGCGCGGGTGCTCGCCTGAGCCGAGCCGTCGGGGCCCTGTCGGGGCCGTCGAGGGCCTGGTGCGGGACCGTCAGCCGACGCGGGCGGGGACCGGCTCGTCGGTCGCCACGCGCCGGGAGACCCAGCTGCCCCAGAGCGCCGCGAAGACGAACATGATGATCGAGTAGACGGCGGCGGGCACCGAGATCTCGGTGGAGTCCAGCACCTCGACGGCGACGAAGATCGCCAGCGTGGAGTTGTGCACCCCGATCTCCATCGACGACGAGATCGACTGCGGGCCCGAGACCCCGAGGGCCCGGGGGACGGCGTACCCGATGACGAGGCTCGCGGCGCAGAAGAGGGCGGCGACGAGACCGATGTCGGCGACGTAGTCACTGACGTTCTCGCGCTGGTCGACCAGGATGCCGATCACCAGGATCGCCAGGATGGCCGCGGAGCCGGCCCGGACAGGGCGGTCCATCCGCTCGGCGAAGCCGGGCCTGCGGGCACGGACCAGCATGCCCAGGGTGACGGGCGCGATGATGAGGGCGAAGACCTTGACGATCTCGACGAGCGGCATCGAGACGTCGTCCTGCCGGTCGTACCAGGCGATCGCGGCGCCGGTGATCAGCGGCAGCGTGACGACGGCGACGACCGAGTTGAGGGCGGTCAGCGAGATGTTGAGCGCGACGTCGCCCCGGAAGAGGTGGCTGAAGAGCGCGGCCGTCGTGCCGCCGGGCGAGGCGGCGAGCAGCAGCATGCCGATGCCCAGCAGCGCCGGCAGGTCGAAGACGACGACCAGGCCGAAGCAGACCAGGGGCAGCAGCACCAGCTGACAGGCCAGGGCGATCGTCACCGCCCTGGGGTTGCGCAGCACCCGCCGGAAGTCCCCGACCGTCAGGTCGAGGCCCAGCCCGAACATGATGATGCCGAGGGCGATGGGCAGCCCGATGGTCGTCAGCGCGGAATCCATGGCCGGACCGTAGTGGCTCAGGTCACACGCTGGGAAGGCCTGGCCCACGCACCGGCCCACGCACCGGCCCACGCGCCGGCCCACGCACCGGTCGGGGACCGGCGCGGGAGCCTGTGGGTGCCGAAGGCGGGACTCGAACCCGCACACCCGAGGGCACAGGTACCTAAAACCTGCGTGTCTGCCAGTTCCACCACTTCGGCCGCGCGGGCGAGTCTAGGCGGCGTCGAGCCCCAGGTCGCGGCGGAGCTTGGCGACGTGGCCGGTGGCCTTGACGTTGTACTGCGCGACCTCGACCCGGCCCTCGGGGTCGACGACCACGGTGGAGCGGATGACGCCCTCCACGACCTTGCCGTAGAGCTTCTTCTCGCCGAAGGCGCCGTACGCGCGCAGCACGTCCTTCTCGGGGTCGGAGAGGAGGGTGATCGTCAGGCCGTCGCGCTCGCGGAACTTCGCCAGCTTCTCGGGCTTGTCGGGGGAGATGCCGACCACCTCGTAGCCGGCCGCCTGGAGCGAGGCGAGGGAGTCGGTGAAGTCGCACGCCTGCTTCGTGCAGCCCGGAGTCATCGCGGCCGGGTAGAAGTAGACGATCACCCGGCGGCCGCGCAGGTCGGCGAGGGAGACCTGGTCGCCGGTGTCGGAGGTGAGGGTGAAGTCGGGGGCGGTGTCGCCGACGGCGAGGCGGTCGCTCACGGATGCTCCTGGGGGTCGCGGGACGGGCGTCCACGACCGTACCCGGCGGGCCGCGCGGCCCGCGCGGTGGTTGGTAGCCTTCCTCGTGTGACCCACGACGTGTCCGCGCTCGAGCGCGAGATCGAGACCACCCGGGAGCGGCTGGCCGACACCATCGACCAGCTCCTCTACCGCGCCCACCCCAAGACCATCGTGAATCGCGAGGTGACCTCGGTGAAGGCGCACTTCGTGGACCTCGACACCGGGGCGCCGCGCACCGACAACATCCTCAAGGCCGCCGCCTCCGTGGCGGGCGTGGTGCTCCTCTTCGCGGTGATCCGCAAGATCGCGCGTGACTGAGCCCGTCCCCGCGCGCGGCGACCGGCCCGGGGTCGCCATCAAGATGCTGCACGACCGGATCCTGGTCGACCTCGACCAGGAGGCCGGCGAGCGGCGCTCCACCGGCGGGATCGTCATCCCCGCCACGGCGGCGATGGGGGCGCGGCGGCTGAGCTGGGCCCGGGTGGTCGCCACCGGCCCGCACGCCCGCGCCGTCCAGGTGGGCGACCGCGTCCTCTTCGACCCCGAGGACAAGGCCGAGGTCGAGGTCAACGCCGACGTGTACGTCGTGATGCGCGAGCGCGACGTGCACGCCGTGGCCGCCGAGCGTCTCGAGGGCGGCGCGACCGGGCTCTACCTGTAGTCCTGCGGGACCGCTGGTCCTCGGCCCGGAGGCGCCCCCTCGAGCTGGGCTCCGTCATCCCGCCGGGCAGGAGCTGACGGCCTCGAGGGTCTTCTTGGCCAGCAGGTCGGAGCCGAGCCAGTTCGGGTGCACCGTGTCGGTGGTGATCGGGCCGTACGGCGCGTCGGCGGCGTAGTAGTCCTTCACCGCGTTGTTCCAGTGGGCGAGGCGGACCTTGGAGTTCTTGTTCTGCAGGTCGAACAGCGCCCAGAAGTTGAACTGGTCGGCCCAGGTGTTGATCTTGGCGACCAGGGTCTGGGCGTTGACCGTCGTCAGCACGAAGCAGCTGGCCGACGGGAAGGTGGCGATCATCCGGTCGAGGTCGGCCCGGGCCTTGGCCAGGGTCGTCGAGGCGGCGTCGCCGGGCGTGTTCGCGTCGTTCGTGCCGAGGTGGATGACCACGATGCTCGGCTTGAGCGAGCGGCGGGCCAGGTCGTTGGCGGTCGCCTGCTGGTCGGCGATCGTCGCCCCGGGCCACCCGTGCACCGCGACCCGGAACCTCGGGTCGAGGTACTGGTGGAGCGCGCTGTGGGCGTTGTAGGTGATCGAGTCCCCGATGACGGCCACCGTGCGGGCGCCGGCCTTGCCCTGGTAGGGCTCCACCGGCTGCCGCGGCCCGACCGGGACGGCGGTCGCGGGCGCAGCGGTGCCCACCGCGAGGGCGAGGGTGGCGAGCAGGGACGCGGCTGCTGCGGCGTACCGGCGGGGACGGGCGGGCTGACGGGACGTACGGCGCACGTGGGGCTCCTCCGAGAGTGGGTGCCTGACCGTCCCAGCCCCCTGACCCGGCGACAAGGGGGTGTCCCGACGGGCGGACGTGGCCGCCCGGCGGGGCCAGGAAATGCCAGAACCGCAGCTCACGACGGTGACCTGCGGTTCCTGCTGCGGTACGCCATCAGGGACTCGAACCCCGAACCCGCTGATTAAGAGTCAGCTGCTCTGCCAATTGAGCTAATGGCGCCTGAAGCGAGAGAAAGACTACCAGCGGGTGGAGCGGGAGAGAAATCGAGGGGGCCTCGGAGGTCGCCGTCACATGGACGAGCCGGGCTCCAGCCGCCCGCCCGCGGCGACCGAGGTCCGCGGCCCCACGACGGAGTCGCGGCCGACGAGCACGAGGTCCTCGTCCCGGGCCAGTCGGGCGGTGGGCGAGGACCCCACGACGGCGTCGTGCCCCACCTCCACCCGCTCGTCCAGGACGCCGGTCGTGACCCGTGCCCCCCGGCGTACGACGACGCCCTCGAAGAGCACGGCGTCCTCGACCACCGCCCCCTCCTCGACGACCACGCCGGGACCCAGGACGCTTCCCCGGACAGTCCCGGAGACGACGCAGCCGGGGGAGAGGAGCGAGTCCGTCAGCTCCCCGCCGGGGCGCACCCGGGCGGCCGCCCGGTCGGGCCAGTGGGTGATGACCGGCCGGTCCGGGTGGTCGAAGACGTCGACCTTGCCGGCCAGCAGGTCGCGGTGTCCCTGCAGGTAGACCTCGGGACGGCCCAGGTCGCGCCAGTAGCCCGGCAGGGGGACGGCCCGGACCAGCCCGCGCTCGACCAGGTCGGGGAGCAGGTGGTCGCCGAAGTCGCCCAGCCCGCTGTCGTCGTCCTCGGTCTCGCCCGCCAGCCGGGCCCGCAACCGGTAGAGCGTCTCCAGCAGGGGGGCGGTCTGGTAGACGAAGACCTCGGTGGCCACGGTCCCGGAGGCGGGGCGCGAGGGCTTGGCCGCCACCGCGGTGACCTGCCCGTCGGCGCGGGCCTCCACCACGACGTTGTGGGCGGCCTCCTTCTTCGTCACCTCGCTCGTCAGCACGGTCGCGGCCGCCCCGGAGGAGCGGTGCTCGGCGACCACGTCGCGCAGGTCCGCGTTGAAGACGTGGTCGGCGCTGGTCACCACCAGCGTCTCGGCGGCCCGGGCCTCGAGGTCGCGGGCCATCCGCAGGAGCAGGTCGCCGTTGCCGAAGGCGAAGCCGTCCTCGGTCGCCGGCCCACTGCCCGTCTGCGGCACCATCCGCCGGAAGCCGCCACGGGCCCGGTCGAGGTCCCAGGGGCGTCCGGCGGCGAGGTACTCGTCGATCGAGGCCACCTGGTACTCCAGGCTGACCCACACGTCGGAGATCCCGGAGTGCACCATGCTGCTGAGCGCGAAGTCGATCAGCCGGTGGGTGCCGCCGAAGGGCAGCGCGGGCTTGGCCCGCTCGCGGGTCAGCACGTCCATCCGGGAGCCCTGGCCCCCGGCCTGCACGAGCGCCAGCACGTCGTCCCTCACAGCTCCTCCAGCACGGCCTGGGCGGCGTTGTGCCCGCCGATGCCCGACACCGCCCCGCCGCGCCGGGCGCCGGAGCCGCACAGCAGCACCACGTCGGAGTCGGTCGCCACGCCCCAGCGCTGGGCGGGCGTCTCGAGACGGGCGCGGCCGGGGGACCACGGCCACTCCAGGTGGCCGTGGAAGATGTGTCCCCCGGGCATCGCGAGGTCCGCCTCGACGTCCTGGGGGACCTTCGCCTCCAGGCAGGGGCGCCCGTCGGCGTCGGTCATCAGGCAGGAGCGCAGGGGCTCCTCGAGGTGCTCGTCCAGGGAGGCCAGGGCCCGCTCCACGGCCAGCGTCCGGGCCGCCTCGGGGTCCTCGGCGAAGAGCGTGTCGGGGGTGTGCAGCCCGAAGTAGGTGAGCGTGTGCGCCCCGGTGCCGGCCAGGTCGCCGAGGATCGAGGGGTCGGTGAGGGAGTGGCAGTAGACCTCGCCCGGCAGCACGTCGGGCATCCCGCCCGCGGCCGCCTGGGCGTACGCCGCCTCGAGCTGGTCGAAGCGCTGGGCGAGGTGCAGGGTCCCCGCAAAGGCGACCTCCGGGTCCACGCCGGACCGCAGCCGGGGCAGCCGCTCCAGCAGCATGTTGATCTTCAGCTGCGCGCCCGACGGCTTGGTGCCGGGCTCGGCCTCCTCGCCGAGCAGGATCCGCAGCACCCAGGGGGCGACGCCCGAGAGCACCCGCCGGCAGGTGACGCCGCGCTCGCGGGTGCCGTCGTGCCAGCGGACCTCGGCCCCGTCGGGGCCCGGCCGGATCGCGCTGACCCCGGCGTCGGTGACGAGCTCGGCCCCCGCGGAGGCGGCGGTGCGCGCGAGGGCGTCGGTGACGGCGCCCATCCCGCCCACGGGGACGCGCCACTCGCCCGTGCCGTTGCCGACGAGGTGGTAGAGGAAGCACCGGTTCTGCACGAGGGAGGGGTCGTCCAGGGAGGCGAACGTGCCGATGAGGGCGTCCGTGGCTACCACGCCGCGCACCGTCTCGTCGCGGAAGCGCCGGCGCAGCGCCGCGCCGAGGGGCTCGGTGACCACGTCGCGCCACAGGGCGGGGTCGACCCCGGCGGCGACGTCGCGCTCGGTCGGCAGCGGCTCCAGCAGGGTCGGGGCGACGGCCTCGGCGAGCGTGCCGACCTCGGCGTAGAACGCGCGCCACGCGTCGTGCTCGTCGTCGCTCCCGGTGAGCTCGCGGAACGACGCCCGCGTCGCCTCGCCCTCGGGCCGCTCCACCAGGAGGCCGCCGTGCCGCCCGTCGCGCAGGTACGGCGTGTACGACGCGGTCCGTCGCGAGACCAGCCGGACGTCGAGGTCCAGGTCGGCCATCAACGCGTCGGGCATGAGGCTGACGAGGTAGGAGTACCGGGAGAGACGGGCCGGCTGACCGGCGAAGGCCTGCGTCGAGACGGCTGCGCCGCCGAGGCGACCGAGCCGCTCGAGGACCAGTACCGAGAGGCCGGCGCGGGCCAGGTACGCCGCGGACACCAGTGCGTTGTGCCCGCCGCCGACCACGACCACGTCGTAGTCATTTCTAGTCATGCCCGTGTTCACTCGGTCAACCTAGTCCACCGAACGGGTGATCCCGGCACCGAACCGTCGCCCCCGGGTTACCCGCGAGTTTAGGCTCGGGCCACCGGCACCGCTGCGCACGGGAGGAGGGCCAGATGGCACGTCGCGATCGCGTCGGCTTCGGCTTCCTCCTGCTCTTCTTCGTGCTGGTGGGCGGCTTCGTGCTGTGGTCCCAGCCCGGGAGCACCACCGTCGCCGAGGCGTTCCCTGTCGGCCTCATGGCGGGCTCCCTGCTGGTTGTGCCGAGGCCCCTGCGCCCCGCGGTGCTCGCCCTCCTCACCGTCGTCGCGGCCGGCCTCTACCTGGCCGCGGGTCGCGAGCCGGTCGTCGCCGTCGGCTGGGCGCTGGCGGCGGGGCTGGGCGCCGCGGTGATGAGCGAGGGCACCACCGCCCGGGGGACCCGCCGTCCGGCCCTGCTCAACCAGGACGACCTGCGCTACTTCGTCGGCGCCTGCGCCGCCGCCTCGCTGCTCGCCGCCGGCATCTGCGCCGGCGTCGGCGCGTGGGCGGGCCTCGCGGAGTGGTGGGTGATCCTCCTGGCCGTCGCCCTGCCCCACCTGGCCTCCTACCTCGTCATGGTCCCGCACTTCATGGGGCGTCCCCGGTTCCGCGGGGTGGCGGCCCTGCCCGAGCGGGTCACCCAGTGGGTGCTGACCGTCGTGGCGACCGTCGTCGTCTTCTCCCCGCTCGACCTCCCGGTGAGCCTCGCCTTCGTGCTGATCCCGTGCCTGGGCTGGGCCGCGCTGCGGGCCCCCATGCGGGAGAGCCTCGTGCAGCTCCTCGTCGTGGCCACGATCGCCCACTCGATGACCGTCCAGGGCATGGGCCCGATGGCCGCCGACGCCTCGGCCACTCCGGTGCAGGCCGAGATGCTCGGCGTGGTGCTCGCCCTCCTCGTCTGCGCCTGCGCCCTCACGACGATCCCCTACGCGATCGCGGTCGGCGCCCAACGTCGGGAGAGCTGGCAGGCCCGGCGCGCCCAGGCCCGGGTCGAGCAGCTGGTGCAGGGCGCGTCGGGGATAGCCATCATCGGCACCGACGGACTGGGCTGCATCGATCTGTTCAACCCCGGCGCGCAGTCGCTGCTCGGCTACTCCTCGGCCGAGGTCCTGGGGCACTCGCCCGCGCTCTTCCACGCCCCGGGGGAGATCACCCGGCTCGCCGGCGTCCTCGGGGTCGAGGACGACTTCGTCGCCGTGGCGCACCGCCTGTCCGGCGCCGACGAGGGCTCGATGGACGTGGAGTTCCTGCACCGCGACGGGGACGTGCTCACCCTCCAGCTCGCGATCTCCCGGGTGCACGACGAGAAGGGCCGCATCATCGGCTACGTCAGCACCGGCGAGGACGTCACCCAGCGGGTGCGGGAGCAGCGGGTGCTGGAGGAGGCGCTCGAGGTCGAGCGCAAGGCGCTGGAGCACCTGCGCGAGATCGACGCGGTGAAGGACTCCTTCGTCTCGGGCGTCAGCCACGAGCTGCGGACCCCGATCACCAGCATCCTGGGCTACCTCGAGATGCTGGAGGAGGGCGGCTTCGGGCCGCTCCGCCAGGGCCAGGTGCAGGCGCTCGGCCGGGTGAAGGGCAACAGCCGCCGCCTGCTGTCCCTCATCGACGACCTGCTCATGCTCTCCCGCATCCAGGACGGCAGCCTCGCCGTCGCCACCTGCCAGCTCGACCTGCGCGACGTCGTCGCCCAGGCCCACGAGGAGATGGCGCCCGCGATGCTGGCCGCGCAGATCGACTGCTCCCTGGTGCTCCCCGACGACGAGGTGCTCGTCACCGGCGACGAGGAGCGGCTCGGCCGGGTGCTGGTCAACCTGCTCGGCAACGCCATCAAGTTCACGGACCCGCTGGGCCGGGTCGACGTCTCGCTGCAGGTCGACGCGCAGGCGGCGGTGCTCGCCGTGCGAGACACCGGCATCGGCGTGCCGGTGGAGGAGCAGGCGCAGCTCTTCGAGCGGTTCTTCCGCTCCACCGTCGCCCACGAGCGGGCGACCCAGGGGAGCGGCCTGGGCCTGTCCATCGCCCGGGCGATCGTGGAGACCCACGGTGGCGTGATCGAGGTGGAGTCGGGCCACGGCGTGGGCTCGACCTTCCGCGTGCTGCTGCCGCTGGAGGGCGCGGCCCCCGTGCCCGTCCAGGTCCAGCAGGGCGCCCTCGCGGCGCGCACCTCCGCGGCGGACGACGAGGAGGAGTCGTCAGCGGCGGCCGACGAGCCGGGCATCCTCGCGAGCTGAGGTCCCGGACCCCGTCCACCCCGGGAACGCATCAGGTCCGGGAAAGCGTCAGGGCCGGACCCTCGGGTCCGGCCCTGCGTGGTTCCCCGAGGGGATCCGTTGGGGTGAACGACGGGACTCGAACCCGCGACATCCGCGACCACAACGCGGCGCTCTACCAGCTGAGCTACGCCCACCATGAAGCCCCGGGAGTGCCGGGGCCGGGAAACAGTGTAGCCCTACGTCGCGGAGGTGTCCGCATCGGGAGCGACCTGCTCCTGCTGGTCGTCGCCGGCCGGGGCGGCCCCGGGCTCCCCGAGGCCTGTCAGGGCGCCGGCGTGCCGCGCGGCTACGGCCTTGGCGGTGGCCGAGTCGGGGCCGGGCGGCGCCACGAAGACCGCCTCGCGGTAGTAGCGCAGCTCCTCGATGCTCTCCTGGATGTCGGCCAGGGCGCGGTGGTTGCCCCGCTTGGCGGGGGAGGCGAAGTAGGCCCGTGGGAACCAGCGCCGCGACAGCTCCTTGATCGAGGAGACGTCCACGTTGCGGTAGTGCAGGTGGCCCTCGAGCGTGGGCATGTCGCGGGCGAGGAAGGCACGGTCGGTGGCGATCGAGTTGCCGGCCAGGGGAGGCCTGCTGCCGTCGGGGCAGTGCTCGCGCACGTAGGCGAGCACCTGCTCCTCGGCGTCGGCCATCGTGGTCCCGCCGTCCAGCTCCTTGAGCAGGCCCGACGTCTCGTGCATGGACCGGACGAACTCGACCATCTGGTCCAGCGCCTCGGCGGGCGGCTTGATGATGAGGTCGACCCCCTCGCCCAGCACGTTGAGGTCGAAGTCGGTGACCAGGGCGGCGACCTCGATCAGCGCGTCCGCGCCGAGGTCGAGGCCCGTCATCTCACAGTCGATCCACACCAGTCTGTCGCTCACGCCGCCCACCCTAGCCGCGCCCGCCGACGGAGCGGGGCGCGCCCAGGGTGTCCCCGCGCGCCCCGTGGCGGGAGCCGCACGGCTCCTCGCAGGTCCTCAGGCGACGCTCAGCCTGCGCGGCTAGGGTGAGGATCGTGCACCACCCCGCAGCGCGCCCCTGGATCGGCACCCTCGCCCGTCTGGTGACCGGTGGGGTCTGGATCGTGGCGGGTGCCCTCAAGCTGCCCGACCCGATCGGCAGCGCCCGCGCCGTGCGCGCCTACGACGTGCTGCCCGAGGCGGTGGTCCCGACCCTCGGGGTGCTCCTGCCGGCGGTCGAGGTCGTCGTGGGGGCCTGCCTGGTCCTGGGTGTGCTCACCCGGGCCTCGGGCGTGCTCTCGGCGCTCCTCTTCGTGGTCTTCGTCGCGGGAATCGCGCAGGCGTGGGCGCGCGGCCTCGAGATCGACTGCGGCTGCTTCGGGGGCGGGGGCGAGAAGGAGGGGGCCTCCTCGGAGTACCCCCTCGAGATCGCCCGCGACGTGGCGCTCCTGGGGGCCTCCCTGTGGCTGGTGCGGTGGCCGCGGACGCGGCTGGCCCTGGACAACCTGATCTTCCGCCCGCACGGGCGAGACGACGACGTGGAAAGGAACGACGATGGCGAGCTCGCCGAAGAAGAAGCCGACCCGGTCAAGGGCTGAGGAGAAGGCGGCGCAGCAGGCCCGCCGGGAGGCCCGGCGCGAGAAGGCGGCCCGCCAGGCCGAGGCGCTGCGGCTGGAGCAGGCCCGGCGCAAGCGCAACGAGCGACTCATCGTGGGCGGGATCGTGCTGGCCGTCGTCCTGGCCATCGGCGGCGTGTTCTGGTACCAGGACCACCGCGCCGACCAACGGGCCAACGCGCCGGTTCCGGAGAACACGACCGACGGCTTCGCCCTCGCCGTCGGCGACGAGTCCGCGCCGCGCACCGTCGAGATCTACGAGGACTTCCTCTGCCCGGCCTGCGGCAACTTCGAGCGGGCCACCGCCGAGGGGCTCGCGGAGGCCGCGGAGGCCGGACGGGTGCAGGTCCGGTACTACCCCTTCGAGCTGCTGGGCCGGCTCGGCGACTACTCCAAGCGCTCGGCCAACGCCTTCGGCGTCGTGCTCGACGCCGCCGGGCCCGAGGTGGCCAAGGAGTTCCACGACCTCCTCTTCGAGGAGCAGCCGGACGAGGGCGGGGACATGCCCGACGACGACTGGCTGGTCGACCTCGCGGTCGAGGCCGGGGCCGAGGAGTCCGAGGTCCGCGACGGCATCGAGGACATGGAGTTCGAGCTCTGGGTGGAGAACGCCAACGAGCACGCCTTCGACCAGGGCATCCAGAGCACGCCCACGGTGCTGCTGGACGGCGAGCCGTTCACGGGCCAGCCCGACGAGCTGCTGGCGGAGCTGCAGTGAGCCCGGTCGACCCCGTGAGCCCCGCGCAGCCCGCCTCCGACCCCGGCCTCGCCGCGTTCGTCGCGGGCCTGCCCAAGGCCGAGGTCCACGTCCACCACGTCGGGTCGGCCTCGGAGCGGATCGTGCTCGAGCTGGCCCAGCGCCATCCCGGGACCGTCCCGACGGACCCCGACGAGCTGGCGGCGTTCTACGAGTTCCGCGACTTCGCCCACTTCATCGAGGTCTACCTCGCGGTGGTCGACCTGGTCCGGACGCCCGAGGACGTGCGGCTGCTGACCTACGAGGTCGCCCGCGAGATGGCGACGGGGCAGCACGTGCGGTACGCGGAGCTGACCTGCACGCCCTTCACCTCGGTGCGGCCGCTGGAGGCCGACCGGGGTATGCCGGTCGAGGCCTACACCGAGGCCATCGAGGACGCCCGCACGGCGGCCGAGCGCGACTTCGGCCTGGTGCTGCGCTGGATCTACGACATCCCGGGAGAGGCCGGGATCCCCGCCGCCGACGCGACGCTGCGCTACGCGCTCGACCACGCCCCCGAGGGGCTGGTCGGCTTCGGACTGGGCGGCCCCGAGGTGGGGGTGCCCCGCCCGCAGTTCCAGCGCCACTTCGAGGCGGCCCGCGCGGCCGGTCTGCGCTCGGTGCCGCACGCCGGGGAGACGACGGGCCCCGAGACGGTCTGGGACGCGCTGCGTCTGCTGGGCGCCGAGCGGATCGGCCACGGCACCACCGCGGCGCAGGACCCCGAGCTCCTGGCCCACCTCGCCGCCACCGGCGTCCCGCTCGAGGTCTGCCCGTCGTCGAACGTCGCCACCCGGGCCGTCGCCTCCCTCGCCGAGCACCCGATCGTCGCCTTCCGGGACGCGGGGGTCCGGTTCTCGGTCAACTCCGACGACCCGCCGATGTTCGGCACGACCCTCAACCGAGAGTACGTGATCGCCGCCGACCTCCTCGGGCTGGACCGGGCTGGCCTCGTCGACCTGGCGAAGGAGGGTGTCGCCGCCTCCTTCGCGCCCGACCACGTCCGGCGCGCGCTGACCGACGAGATCACGGCGTACGGCGCGGCGCACGACGTCGGACCGGGTGCCGCCCCCGGCGCCCGGCCCGTCTAGCGTGGGTGGCATGCCCAGCGACGACGCGCCCCTGATCCCGACCATGAAGGACCGGATGCTGGCCGGCCAGCCCTACGTGGCCGACAGCGAGATCGCGGCGCTGACGGCGGCCGCCCAGCAGCGGATGGCGGCGTACAACGCCTCCGACCCGGGCGATCCCGCCACCCGGCGGCGCCTCCTCGAGGAGCTGCTCGGCGAGGTGGGGGAGGACGCGGAGCTCCGGCCGCCGGTCTACGTCGACTACGGCGACCGGATCACCGTCGGCCCGCGCACCTTCGCCAACTTCGGGCTCACCGCGCTCGACGTCGCCCCGATCACGATCGGCGCCGACGTGCAGATCGGGCCGCACGTCCAGCTGCTCACCCCGACCCACCCCCTGGACGCCCAGCAGCGCAAGGACAGGTGGGAGAGCGCCGCCCCCATCACCATCGGCGACAACGTCTGGCTCGGCGGCGGGGTCGTCGTCTGCCCGGGCGTCACGATCGGGGAGAACACCGTGGTCGGCGCGGGCGCCGTGGTGGTCACCGACCTGCCGGCCAACGTGCTGGCGGTCGGCCAGCCGGCGAAGGTGATCCGTCACCTCTAGGCCCCGCACTCGGTGCGCGGCGGGACGGCTGGTTCCGGATCCTGAGATTTCCCGGTCGGGCAAATCCGCCGGGGCGTCCCGCGGCGAAAACCCTGCAGACGGGCGGCATCGGGCAGCCCGCGCACAGGGGAGGAACCCATGAAGATCCGCACCTCGCTCGCCACGCTGGCCACGACCGCCCTGCTCGCCGCAGGCGTCGCGACTCCGGCCCAGGCCGCCGACCCGGAGCCGCTGGGCAACCAGAGCCTCGCGGCCGTGCTGACTTCCGACGGCAACCAGTTCGACGGCAACGCCGCCGACTTCGACATCCTCACCGAGGCCGTCCTCGCGGTCCTCGCCGCCAAGCCGGACAGCCCGGTCTCCGTCCTCACCGACGGCGACGTGCCGCTGACCGCCTTCGCGCCGACCGACCTCTCGTTCCGGCTGCTGGCCAAGGACCTCTCGGGCCGCTTCCAGTGGTCGGAGAAGCAGGTCTTCCAGACCCTCGTCGACGCGGTGGGCGTGGACGCCATCGAGCAGGTGCTGCTCTACCACGTCATCCCCGGCGCCACGATCGACTCGAAGGCGGCGCTGCAGTCCGACGGGGTGGCTCTCGACACCGCCCAGGGCGGTCAGGTGACGGTGGACGTCCTGGCACCGCGGCTCGGGATCGTGCAGCTGCGCGACGCCGACCGCAACGACGTCGACCCCTTCCTGAAGCCGGGGAAGCTCGACATCAACAAGGGCAACAAGCAGATCGCCCACGGCATCTTCCTGGTGCTCCGCCCGCTCGACCTCTGACGCGACCCCCGGCCGCCCGCGGCCGGACGACGAGGCACCCGTGCGGGGCCGGGCCGGTGGCCCGGCCCCGCACGGGCCTTTCCGGTCGGCGCCCCCGGCAGGATTCGAACCTGCGACCGGCGGATTAGAAGGCCGCTGCTCTGTCCAGCTGAGCTACGGAGGCACGGGTCGCCGGCTCCGGCGCGAAGGACGACAGGAGTGACGTCGTCGTCGCTCGCTCGAGGCCTCCGACCCTGCCCGGAGTGTAGACGGAGCCGTCGTCCGTCCTCGCGCGACGGCCCGCGAGGGGGTCGGCGATGGGACCGCGCCGTCCCACCACGGCGTTACCCGATATCGGTGATGGACGCGGTGGTGCGTCATGCGACTGACTGGAGGTCGGCCAGGTACGACTCGGGGGAACTGGACCGGACACGAGCCTCCTGGCATGACACTGCGAGGAGGCAGACGTGACCACTGAGCTCAAGCGCTTCACCGAGGCGTACGCGACCCTGACCGTCGCGACCTACGAACCGCTCATCCTGCGCTGGGTCTCCCTGTGGGGGCTCTCGGCGATCTCGACCGACCTGGCGACCCGCCAGCCCAAGCTCAAGCAGATGTCGGACCTTCCGCTCGCGATCGCGATGGGCGGGACGCCGCGGCAACGGGCCGGCGTGCGCGGGCTGAAGAAGCTGCGGTACGCCGGCGAACAGGTCAACCCCTCGGCGTACGACGCCGACGGGGTCAGCCTGCCCAGCGGGCTCGTGGCCCGGGCCGACGACGCACAGGTCGTCGGCGACCCGGTGACCATCGGGCGGATCGGCTTCGCCCGCGGCGTCACGCGGCGGGTGACCGCGGGGCTGAGCAAGGTGGTGGAGGTCGCCGGTGACGAGCGGCGGGCAGCCGCCGCGGAGGCGGTCGCCTCCGTGGGGGTCGCGGGGCGGGACCTGGCCAAGGCGCTCGGCCGCCGCCGGGTGGAGATCTCGAAGACGACGTCGCCGGAGGACATCGCCTCCTACAGCGCCGTGCAGACCGTCCCGGTCGTGCTCAACCCGCAGATCGGGACGCTCCCGGACGACTTCGACCTGCCCGTCGTCCGGCGGCAGATCTTCGGTGCCCTGGTGGAGGCGGTGGACAAGGCGCTCGCCGCGGACCCCCGCAAGCTCGTCCTCGACCTCAACCCGTACCTGAAGGACAAGTCCTTCGCCTTCATCCCCGTGAAGGTCGAGGAGGCGCTCTCCCCGGTCGGGGTGGCGCACTTCTACCGCCAGCTCTACTTCAACGTCGAGGAGGGGGTCGGTCCGCTGGAGCAGGCCTTCACGGTCGCGCCCCTGGAGACGCTGGAGGTCGTCTACGAGTCCTCCCGCAAGCAGATCCACGAGGAGCAGCTCGAGCAGGGCTCCGAGGAGGTCAGCGAGATCGCGAGCGAGGTGAAGAACCTCGACGAGGTCTCCGACAAGGTCTCCTCGATGATCCAGCGGGACTCCTCCGCCGCGATGTCGGTCAGCGCCTCGGGCGGTGTCGGGGTGTGGCAGGCGTCCGCCGAGGCGTCGGCCGACATGAAGGTCTCCAGCCAGCGCAGCCGCGAGGAGACCTCCCGCCGGCTCAAGGAGGTCACGACCCGGGCCTCCGAGCGGATCACGAAGACCTTCACCCTCAAGACCCGCGACGTCACCGAGATCACCAGCTCGAGCATGACCCGGCGGGTGATCCGGAACGACTCCGCGGACCCTGTCAGCTACGGCCTGCGGCGGGTGCTCCGCCGGGTCCGGGTGAAGGTCCAGGACCTCGGCCCCCAGCTCGTGTGGCAGGTCTACGTCTGCGAGCCCGGCACCGGCCTGGCCAGGAGCCGCTTCGTCCACTTCCGGACTCCCTCCGAGGTGGCGCAGCCCGACGTGCCGCCCGGCTCCCCGCCGCGGCCCGCCGGCGGGACCGACACCGGCACCACGAGCTCCGACGTCGGGTGGGACGCGTCGAAGAAGTCCTTCTTCGTCACGCTCGTCGTGGCCGCCGGGTCGGGCCGGACGGTGAAGGCGGTGGCCATCGACTCCATCACCGACCTCGAGGGCGGGGGCAAGGACGACCTCGCGCCGTCCCCGCGCAACGGCATGCAGTGGGACGCCTCCTGGAACGCGACCACGGGCACCTACACCGTGAAGATCGGGATCCTCGAGGGCGACTCGGCCAGCGTCAGCCTGACCTACACCTACCAGTGGGAGCCCAGCCCGGCGGTCGTCGCCGCCTGGGAGGACCAGGTCGAGGCGCTGCGTGCCGAGGCCGACGAGGCCCGGCTCCAGCAGCAGTTCGAGCGGGAGAAGGCGCTGATCACCGAGACGAGCCGGATCCGCACCCGGCCCCCGGCCGACCTGCGCCGCGAGGAGCGCTACGAGGTCCTGAACCGGATGATCTCCACGCTCTTCGGCCGGGGCGACGACCCGTCGATGCCGACCCCGCTGGAGATCGAGTACTTCCACCGCTTCTTCGACATCGAGTCGATGTTCACCTACACGCACCCGTCGTGGTGGCGGCCCCGGTACGCCCCGGTGGCGACCGGGCTCGCGCGGTCGGAGTACGCGATCACGGCCGACTCCGAGCCCGCCCCGATGGGTTCGAGCCTCGGCTGGATGATCCAGCTGGACGGCGACACCCGGCGCAACGAGTTCATCAACAGCCCCTGGATCAGGGCCTGCCTGCCGATCAGGAAGGGCCGCGAGCGGGAGGCCCTGGCGTGGCTGGCGACGCACGTGGAGGGGGAGCGGGGCTACGACCCGGACAAGCAGCCCCTCAAGGGCGTGCTCGACGCCATCGCGGCCCGCCGGGCCGCCGAGGGCGGCCTGGGCGTGGACGGCCCGGAGTACGTCACCGCCGACACGGCGGTCGCCGATGCGGGGATCGACCCCGCCCAGCCGGAGGGGATCTTCCCGGTGGTCGACGAGTTCGACGTGACCCTGCCGACCGACGGCTTCGTCTACGAGCGCCTCGACATCGCCGGCGGGAGCTGAGCGGCGGGGCGGGGGAGGGAGGAGCCGTGCCGGGCCAGGCCCTGGCCACGCTGCCGACGGTGCTGTGCGGTCCGGTGCTGAGGCGGACGGAGGCCGAGCAGGTGCACGTCTGGCTGGCCACGTCGGAGCCGCTGCAGCAGCCCGAGCTGCACCTGCACGCCGTGGTCGCCGGCCGGGGCGGGCCCACGCTGGGTCCCCGTCTCGGCGGCGGCCAGGCGGTCGGCGGCGCCCCCGCGGCCCGGTCCCTGCAGCTCGGCGACCGCCTCTGGGTCCACCTGCTGCGCGGGACCGCCGGCACCTCCACCCCGCTGCCCACCGACACGCTCCTGGCCTACGACGTGATCGAGGCGGGTGGCCGACAGCGCCGGCTGCGCGACCTGCTCGACCTCTCGACCGTGGTGCTGGCCGGCCTGCCGCTGCCGACCTTCGTCGTGCAGGGGACCCGGACCCCCGCCCACGTGCTCTACGGCAGCTGTCGCAAGCTGCACGGCCCGGGGACGGACAACGCCCCGGTCCTGGAGCGGCTGCTCGAGCGGTACGCGCGGGACCCGCGGCACCGGCCCCAGACCCTGCTGCTGGGCGGGGACCAGGTGTACGCCGACGACGTCTCCGACGTGCTCGTCGGGCACCTCAACGCCTTGGGCGCCCAGGTGCTGGGCCGGGTCGAGCGGCTCCCCGGTGTCGCCGACGCCTCCCGCATCCCGGTGCACGGGCGGCAGCGCCTCGTCGAGGGGGTCGGCCACCTGACCTCGGGCGAGGCCGCCAACCACCTGCTCACCCTCGGGGAGTGGGTGGCGGCCTACCTGCTCTCCTGGAACCCCGACACCTGGCCGGCGCGACTGCCCACGATGGGGGAGACCTGGGGTCGGGTCGACCACCGCCAGCGACCGCCGGTCGCGGAGTGGGCGACGGCGTACGAGGAGCAGCTCAGGTCGGTGCGGGACTCCCGCACGGGCTCGGCGTCGATGCGGCGCGTGCTGGCCAACGTGGCGACCTACATGGTCTTCGACGACCACGAGGTCACCGACGACTGGAACCTCAACCCGCGGTGGGTGCAGCACGCGCGGCGCAGCGCGCTGGGGCGCACCGTGCTGCTGCACGGCCTGGCCAGCTACTGGGCGTTCCAGGCGTGGGGCAACGACCCGGCCCAGTTCCGTGACCCGTTCGGGACGGCCGTCGCCGACTACATGCGGACGGGGAACGGCGGGGACCGGGCGCTGCGCGTCCTGGACGACCACCCCGACTGGGGCTTCGTGGCCCCGACCGTCCCGCGGACCGTGGTGCTCGACACCCGGACGCGCCGCGCCCCCACCACCGGTTACGACGTCGTCGACGGTGTGCCGATGCCGCGCGCCACCACCGCGCCGCGGCTGCTGGACGCGGGCGGGCGGTCGGTCGTGCGCCAGCGGCTCACGGCCGCCCGCAAGGTCGACCGCGCCGCCATCGTGCTGGCCCCCTCGCCGGTCTGGGGGCTGGAGGACATCGAGTCGGTCCTGCAGCCCCTGGGGTACGTGGCCCCCGCGGCGGTCGACTTCGAGTCGTGGAGCGCCAACCCGCGCAGCCGGCTGGACCTCATGACGATCGCGCAGGACCTGGGGGTGCGACCGCTCGTGGTGCTCTCGGGCGACGTCCACTACGGGCTCTCGGTCGCCGCCCGGGCCACGGTCCGGGGGACGGACCACCACTACGCGCAGTTCTGCTCCTCGGCGATGAAGAACCAGGCGGGCGGCAAGCTCGCGTGGGCGCTGCGGATCGCGGGGTTCGAGCTGCCCGCCCCCGACACCCGAACGCACGTCTGGATCGGCGGCGGGGCGGACGGCCCCACGAGCCGGCTCACGGTCGACCCCCTCCAGCTCGCCACCGACCCCGTCTACGCGCTGCAGACGGAGGGGCTCCTCGCGCTCAACCGGGCCCTGCTCGGAGCGGAGGCGTGGACGGAGCGCCGGGCCTACCACGAGATGGCCTCCCACCTCGCGGGCCTGGTGGGGAGCGTGGAGGTCGCGCGCAACAACGTCGGCCAGCTGTGGATGCGCGGCGACGTCGTGAACCACCAGCACTGGCAGCTCGAGCGGACGACGCTGCGCGCCGTGGGCCGCCTGAGCTGGTCGACGTCCAGCTGGCCCGTCTGACCGGTTCCCGCCGCGGCCGTCCGCGCGTCGGGGGCCGGGGCGGACGGGGGATGGTCAGCGGGCTCCCGATGCCCTAGCGTGCGGCGGGTGAGGCTCGTCTCGGGACGGGCCCGGGCTTGGGAGGGCCACATGGAGGACCGTGCTGTCGCGCGTGCAGGTCGTGGACGTCCGGGGAGGGTCGGCGTCGTCGGGCTGCTCCTCGCGCTGGTCGCGGGACTGCTGACGGGCTCGGCGGGAGCCGCGGGCGCCCAGGTGGCCCCGGTGGACGTCACCGGGACGCTGACGCTCGCCTCCTCCGGGGAGCCCGTGCCGGGGGCCTCGCTAGAGCTCACGGTCCCGGCCGAGGGCGGGGGCCGGGCGACCGCGGCGTACACCACCACCGACGCGCAGGGCGGGTACTCCGTGCAGGTCCCGGTGGGTCGCTACGACGTCCTCGTGACCCCGCCGGACCGGCCCTTCGGTCCGCAGGTCGAGCTGGAGGCGGTCGTGACGGGTCCCGGTGTGGTGGACCTCGTGCTCGACGACACAGCGACCCTGCTGGCCGGCCGGGTCACCGGTGACGGTGCACCCGTGGCCGCCACGGTGGCGCTGCAGGTGAAGGGCCCGACCCCGGGCCTGGCGACGGTCGCGAGCGTCCGCACCGACGCGCAGGGCGCCTACCGGTTCCCCGCCTACGCAGGGACGGGCGACGGGTCCTTCTACGTCTCCGTCAGCCCCGACGACCGGGACCGCTGGGCGGCCGAGTACCACCAGGACGCCGCCGAGTGGCAGGCCGCCGACCTCGTCGCGGTGCCGCGGAGCGAGCCCCTCGACTTCGCGCTGGCCGCCCCCGCGGCCACGGACAACACGATCCGCGGACAGGTGACCGCCGACGGGACCGGCGTCCCCTCCTTCGTGCGGCTCTACCGGGCCGACGCCGAGGGCGTGGCGCGCGAGGTGGCGCCGGGCTCGTTCCGCCCGACCGACGGCGCGGGACGCTACGAGGTCACCGCGCTGCCGCCCGGCACCTACTACGTCCAGGCGGCACCGCAGGACGACGGGGGAGGAGAGCTCCTGCCGGCGTTCCACCTCGACGCCGCCGCGCTGTCCGACGCGCGAGCCGTCCAGCTGGCCGGCGGGACCGACGCGGTGGCGGACGTGCACCTGCGCCGGGCGCCCGTGATGGGCGGGCTCGTGACCGGCCCGGCGGGCGAGCCGCTGGCGGGGGTGTCGGTCACCCTCGAGGGCCGGGCGCCCGGGAGCGGGCAGATGTTCGAGGGCGGCACCACCACGACCGCGGCCGACGGCCGGTGGCAGCTCCGCGCCCGGACCGACCTGGAGTACCGGGTCTCCTTCGCCCTCGAGGGCTACCCGACGCAGTGGTACGACGGCGCCTCGCGCGAGGAGGACGCCCGCTGGGTCCGCGCCGACGGCACGCCGGTCGACGCCCGGTTGGAGCGTTCGACGGGCACCCAGCCGCCCCCGCCCTGGTGGCAGGAGCTGTGCACCGCCCCGTGGGCGGGACCGCCATGGCTGCGCGCCCTGGTCCGGTGGGTGTGTGGCGTGCAGGCCCAGGTGCCGGCTCCGCGCCGCTGACCTCCGCCGCTGACCTCCGGGGCATGGCTCAGTAGCGGCGCCGCATCGTCCAGACGTTGTGGCCGTCCTCGCGCTCCAGCAGGAGCTCGTCGAGCGCGGCCTGGGCCAGCGCGATCCCGCGACCGGACTCGGCCAGGGGGTCGGGCATCGCGGCGTCGAGGTCGCCGTCGTACTCCTGCCCGTCGTCGGCGAGCACCCCCTCGAGCAGGCCGGGCAGGACCCGCAGGGTGAAGGTCCAGCGCAGCTCGCCGCGCGGGCGCCCGTGCTCGACGACGTTGTTGGCCAGCTCGACCACGGCCGTCTCCAGCATCATGAACGCCTCGGGGTCGATCTCGGAGTGCGCCTCGCGGCCCTGCTCGAGCAGGGCGTGCAGGCTCGCCAGGCCCTCGGGGACCGCCCACCCCGTGAGGCTCAGCGTCCCGTCGTCGGCCTCACCAGCCATCGCGGGCCTCCGCGACGCCGGCGTAGGGCTTCAGCACCCGGTCCAGGTTGGTCAGGCTGAGGACCGACAGGACCTGCTCGGAGGCCCCGGCGATCCGCAGGTCACCGCCGGCGACCCGTGCCGCCTTGAGCCCGTTGACCAGGGCGCCCAGGCCGGAGGAGTCCACGAAGGGCGCGGTGGAGAGGTCCACGACCAGGCGGCGGGCGCCGCCGCCGATCGCCTCCTCGACGGCGGACCGCAGGGCCGGGGCAGCGACCATGGTCAGCCGTCCGTCGCAGCGCAGGACGGTGACGCCGTCGGTCACGCTCTTCTCGATCTGCATCAGCTCTCCAGCTCCTCGGGGGTGGTGGTGACGTGTGCCGGGATGCCGGCGCCGTGCTCCTCGTCGGACGGCCGGTGCAGCGCCGCCTGGTAGATCACGCTCATCACGAGCAGGTCGTACCCCACCCAGACCACGTTGACCGCGGTCCCGATGGTGCTGGTGGCCGAGCCGGTCCACAGCCGGACGACGCCGACCACGCAGGCGGTGACCAGCACCACGGTGGCGAGCAGCTGGGGCCAGATCAGCCGCCACGGGAAGCCGCCGCCGGCCTGCCGGGTCTTGGGGGTCACCACGAAGCCGAGCGGGCGGCGGAGGAAGACGTTGGCCGCGGCGGTGGTGCAGGCCCGGATCCAGAGCGGGAAGAGGGCGAGGCTGTACTGGTGGCCCCGCCACGTCTTCACGCCGTAGCCGACGACGAGGAAGAGCAGCTGGTTGAGGACCACGTAGGGCAGGAACCGCTGCAGGAACTCCATGCCGTAGGCGTTGACGGGCAGCACCCCGAAGCAGAGGTAGAAGACCGGGGCCGCCATGAACGCCACCGCCGCGAAGCCCGACAGGTAGCTCCACATCGTCCCGAAGTACATGAGGCGCTGGGCCACGGTGAGCCCGCGCTGCACGAGCGGGTTCTCCTTGAGCAGCACCTGCAGGGTGCCCTGCGCCCAGCGGAGCCGCTGCTGCAGCATGGTCCGCAGGTCCTCGGGAGCCAGGCCGTGGGCCAGCACCTCGTGGTGGTAGACCGAGCGCCACCCGAGCGCGTGCAGCCGCATGCAGGTGGCCATGTCCTCGGTGACCGAGACGGTGGCCAGCGGCATCATCGGCTGGGCCTCGTCACCGCGGTCGACGTCGACCGCCCGGGCGAGGGCGCGAACCGACTCGAGCGCCCCCAGGGGTGACCACTCCCGCTCCGCGAGGCGGTCGAGGGCGGCGTCGTCCACGACGAGCGCGCCCATCTCCTGGTCGACCTCGACCGGCAGCTCCCCGATCGCGGCCAGGTCCTCGGCGATGCCGGCGAAGTCGCGCTCGACGGCGCCGCGGCTGACGCCGTCGACGGCCTGCTGGAAGGCGTAGGTCACCTCGGCGACGGGGGTGCCCGCGCGCAGGTCCCGGCTGCCCTGCCGGGCCGACTCGCGCAGCTGCTCGAGGTCGCGCGCGAGCGCCGGGTCGGTGCGCCGTGCCGCCCGGGCGGCCCTGGCGAGGATGCGGCGCGAGGTGCGCAGCGCGTCCTCCACGGCGGCCCCCACCTCGCGGACGTAGCCCACGATGCCCAGCTGCATGAGGGCCTCCCGCCGCAGCACGGCGTTGGAGCCGCAGAAGAAGGCGGCGTTCCAGCCGTCCTTGCCCTGCTGGATGGGACCGTAGAAGAGGGGCGCCTGGCTGCCCAGCGGGTCGGAGTCGGTGACGTTGGTGAACCACTGGGGAGTCTGCACCAGGGCCACCCGGTCGTCGCGGAACCAGCCCAGCGTCCGGTCCAGGATCGCGGGGTCGGGGACCTGGTCGGCGTCCAGGACCAGCATGAACTCCCCGTCGGTGGCGAAGAGCGCGTTGTTGAGGTTCCCGGCCTTGGCGTGACGCGGCCGGTCGGTCCAGTCCTCGCTGCGGGTCAGGTACCCCACGCCGAGGCGCTCGGCGGCGGCCGCCAGCTCGGGGCGGTTGCCGTCGTCGAGGACCCAGGTGCTGTGCGGGAAGCGGATCCGCCGGGCGGCCTCGGCGGTCTTCATCACCATCTCGACGGGCTCGTCGTAGGTGGTGATGAAGACGTCCACGGTGGCGCCCTCGGGCGGGGGAGGGGCGTCCCCGCGCACCTTGATCCGCCAGACGGTCAGCCCGAAGAGGTAGGCGTCGACCAGGGCGTAGGTCTCCGCCACCACCAGCGGCACCGCGATCCACCAGTTCTCCCAGTTGACCGACCAGCCCCAGCGCCACACGACGTACGACGTCCCGGTGAGGAGGGTGCCGAGCACCAGGAGGCGGACGAGCAGCTGTCGCATCACGGGAGGTCCCTCCGGACCACCACGGCGGTCAGGTCGTCGTCGATCTCGTGTCGGGACAGGTACTCCTCGATGGCCGCGACGATGGACGCCGGCTCCCGCAGGTCTCTCACCAGCGCGGCTGCCGCGCCCACCGCCGACTCCTCCTCGGGGTGGATCTCCAGCACGCCGTCGCTGACCAGGAAGAGCATCTCGCCAGGGGCGATCCGGTCCTTCCCCGGCGTCCAGGAGTCGTCGTCGAGCGTGCCGAGCGGCAGGTCGTGGGAGGCGAGCCGCCGGGCCGGGCCGTCGGGCGGGACCACCAGGGCCAGCCCGTGCCCGGCGTCGACGTACTCGATGTCCCCGGTGGTGGGGTCGATCCGGCAGGCGAAGAGGGTGGCGAAGGTGCCGGTGGCGGTGAAGTCGTCGGCCATCCCGCGGGCGGTCCGGCGGACCGCCTCGGCGAGCGGGTTGAAGGCGGAGCAGACCCGCATCATCGACCGGATGCCGGCGGTGAGGACTGCCGCCGTGAGTCCCTTGCCCATCACGTCGGCGACCACGAGCTGCAGCCGGTCGTCGAGCAGCTCCCAGTCGTAGTAGTCGCCGCCGACCAGCCGGGCGGGGACGCAGCACGCCGCCATCGTCCACCCCTCGAGGTCGACGGTGCGGTAGGGGAGGAGCCGTCGCTGGACCTCGCGGGCCTGCAGCTCGTCGGCGTCGACGGCGAGCTCCCGCTCGACCCAGCCGGCCAGCGTCCGCAGCAGCTCGCGCTCGGTGTCCCCGAACTCCCGGGGCTGGTCCCCGACCAGGCACAGCGACCCCACCAGCTCACCGCCCGGCGCCGCCAGCGGCTGGCCGGCGTAGAAGCGGACGTCACCCTCGCCGACCACCCGGGGGTGGTCGGCGAAGCGGTCGTCGAGGCGGGCGTCGGGCACCACCAGCTGGTCGGGGGAGGTGACGGTGCGCGAGCAGAAGGACTCCTCGCGCGGGGTGTCCCCCAGGTGCAGCCCGACGGCGGCCTTGGTGAACTGCCGGTCGGTGTCGACCAGGTTGACCGCCACCATCGGCACGTCGAAGAGCCGCTGGGCGAGCCGGACCACGCGGTCGAAGCGTTCCTCCGGGGGAGTGTCGAGGACGTGCAGGCGGTGCAGCGCCGACACCCGTCCGCGCTCTGCGGCGTCACCCGCTGCGTCCACCACCACGTCCCCCTCGTGCCTCGGCCTGTCGACACGACCTCATACCCCTTCTTGGGGATGGGCAAGCCGCCACGCCGCCAGTCCGGTCAGTCGCAGGTGTCGCAGAGCCCGGTGGCGGGCAGCTGCATGAAGCACCGGGGGCAGGTCGCCGCCTTGGGCGGGTCGGGCTGCCGAGCCTTGCTCACGGTCTCCTTGGGCGCGCGGGGCTGGCGCGGCTCCCGGGGGGCCCTCGGGGCCGAGGTACGGGTCCCGCCGGGGCGGCGCGCGAGCTCGCGGCGGGGCGGGAGGGCCGGCTCCCCACCGCCCGGAGGCAGCTCCGCGCCGTGCCGCCGGTAGCACTCGAGCCGCTCCTCGGCGGCGTGCTGCTCGGGGTCGGTCACCACGTCGCCGCGGACGCTGTTGACCGTGTCGGCGTACCACTCGCTCATCCGGCCGTCGGGGCCCACGCAGAGCGCCCCGAGGAGCGGCTCGGCGCGCCGTCGGCAGTCCTTCGCGACGCGGTAGAGGACGTCGCCCATCCACAGGCTGGGGGCCTGCCGCTGCCGGATCTTCGTGCGCTGCTGGACGGCCTGGGCGAGCTCGGCCACGGTGATCACGGCGTGGTACTCGGTGGCGGTGTCGGCCAGCACGTGGCGGGCGGCGAGCGCGAAGGTCTCGCGGGTGGTCTCGACGTCCAGCGTGCGGGCTTCGATCCAGGCGACTTCGTCCACGCGGACGAATGTAACCGGCGACCGGGGAGCGGCCATGAATGGGTTGGCGGTTGGTGGGCACGGCACAATGGACGACCTGTGCCGCCACGGCGGCCGTCGCACCGCCCGCTCGACTGCTTCCTATCGTGAGGAAAGACCACCGTGACCGTCATCGAGAGGAAGCCGGCGAGCCAGATCGCCCACCTCCGTCCGGAGGACGTCGAGGCCCTCGGCCGCGAGCTGGACGAGATCCGGCAGTCCGTGCTGGACAGCCGGGGCGAGCGGGACGCGGCGTACATCCGACGGGTGATCGCCGCTCGGGCCGGCTTCGAGATCGCCGGTCGGCTCGTGCTCGTGGCGGGCAGCCGGCGCCGACCCGCCTGGGTGGTGGGCGCCGCGTGCCTCTCGGTGGCCAAGATCCTCGACAACATGGAGATCGGCCACAACGTCCTGCACGGCCAGTGGGACTGGATGCGCGACCCCAAGATCCACTCCGAGACCTGGGACTGGCAGCACGCCTCGCCCCCCTCGCAGTGGAAGCGCGCGCACAACGTGCAGCACCACCGGTTCACCAACATCCTCGGCAAGGACAACGACCTCGGCTACGGGATCATGCGGGTCGACGAGGACCAGGAGTGGAAGCCCCGCTTCCTCGTGCAGCCGTTCTGGAACGCGGTCAACGCCCTGATGTTCGAGTACGGCATCGCGACCTACGACATCGAGCTGGGCGACCACCTGCGCGAGAAGAAGGGGATCACCCCCGAGCTGCGCCGGCGGATCGCCGACACCCTGGTCCAGACCGGCAAGCAGGTCGTGCGCGACTTCGTGGCCTTCCCGGCGCTCTCGGGGCGCGGCTGGAAGTCCACCCTGGGCGCCAACGCCACCGCCACCGTGGTCCGCAACGTGTGGAGCCACTCGGTCATCATGTGCGGCCACTTCCCCGAGGGCGTCGAGACCTTCGAGCAGCCCGAGCTCGACGAGGACGAGACCCGGGGCCAGTGGTACCTGCGCCAGATGCTGGGCTCGGCCAACATCTCGGGCTCGCCACTCATGCACCTCATGTGCGGCAACCTCTCCCACCAGATCGAGCACCACCTCTTCCCCGACCTGCCGAGCAACCGCTACCAGGAGATCGCGCCGCAGGTGCGGGCCGTCTTCGACCGCTACGGGCTCTCCTACAACTCGCGCCCCCTGCCGCGGCAGGTGGCCAGCGCGTGGCACAAGGTCCTGCGGCTCTCGCTCCCCAACGGCTGGCTGGAGGAGACCACCTGGTCCTCCGCCCCCCGCCGGGTGGTCGGGCTCTTCCGTCGCCCCCGCGAGGAGCGCCGCGCCGGGGCCGCCGCGGCCCTGGCGATGGGGCGCGCGGCGCTCGTCTGAGCGGCGACCCCGCGCGACCGCGGACGTCATCACGGTCGGTCGTCCGGGATCTCCGCGCGACCGCGGACGTCGTCACGGTCGGTCGTCGGGGGGACCTCCCGTGATGACGTCCCGAGGGTCGTGGGGTCGCCTCGGCCGGGGCCCGGGCTCAGCCCAGGACGCCGGGTGCCGCTCCCTCGTCGTCGACCCAGTCCTCCTCGTGGGCGAGCCGGTCGCGCTCGCCCTTCCGGTCCCGGCCCGTCCTGCCCTTCCCGCCGCTCCCGGAGGCACCCCCTGCTGCGGCGCCGCGGCCGCCGGCGGCCCGGGAGCCGGAGGAGCCCGGCGCTCCGGTCGGCGTACCCCGCCCGCCGGACGCAGCGCCGGCGGCCCCGGCCGCCCCGGCGCGGGGTGCGGCACCGCCGGCGAGCGCCGAGCCGGACCTGCCGGCCCCCAGCGCACCGCCGGACGCGGCGGCGGAGGTGGCGGCGGAGGTGGCGCCCAGGGGGCGGACGCCGGCCGCGGCGCCGCCCGGAGCCGCGCCGGCCGCGCCGGCGTGGGCCGCGACACCCGCCGCCGGTCCGGGCGGAGGGCCGGGCAGGAAGGCGCCCGGCGAGACACCCGGCGAGGCACCGACCGAGGCGCCGGCGGAGGACGCGGCGATCCCGGAGGAGACCGAGGCGGAGGACTGGCCCAGGCCACCGGCGACCCCGGGGGCTCCGCTCTGCGTCGAGCCGCCCACGCTCCCGGTCTGCTCGGGCGTGAAGTCGATGTCGAAGTCGGGCGGCTCGTACTCCATCCGCGGAGGCAGCCCCTGGCGCTCCCGCTCCATGCGCTCCTGGCGCTCGCGCTCCACCTGCTCCTCGCGGTCGCGCCGCTCCTGCTCCTCGCGGTCGCGTCGTTCCTGCTCCTCGCGCTCCAGCCGCTCCCGCTCCCGGCGTTCCTGCTCCTCGCGCTCCAGCCGCTCACGCTCGCGGCGCAGCCGTTCCTCCTCCTCGCGACGGCGGCGTTCCTCCTCCTCGCGACGGCGGCGCTCCTCCTCGGCCCGGCGACGTTCCTCCTCCTCCTGGCGCTCGCGCTCGCGGCGCCACCGCTCCTCCTCGTCGCGGCGCCGCTGCTCCTCGCGCTGGCGCTCCCGCTCCTCCTGCTCGGCGCGGTCCTCCTCGAGCCACCGGCCGCGGGCCTCGAGCAGCTCACGCGCGTCGTCCTCGGCGTCCCGGCGGCGGGGCGGCAGCGGGGGCAGCGGCGCCCGGCCGCCGGTGCCGGGGGCGACCGGGACCTCGGGGTCGGGCAGGCCGTGGATGGCCTTCATCCGCTCGACGGAGGTGTCGAACGTCGAGTCGAGCGACTCCAGGGCCTTCCTCGCCGCCTCCTCCTGGTTCATGTGGGAGATCAGGAAGCTGTCGTTCCGCTTGCTCCACGCCAGCATGTTGCTGTTGAACGAGCTGACGTCGTCGTCGCTCGGGTTTGTGGGCAGCGTCGGCGGGGTGCCCGGGTCGGCCGGCTCGGAGAACGAGGCGTGCGTCTCGATCGCGTGGCTCAGGGCGTCGGAAGCGGACGAGAGCCCGCCGGCGCCCTTGCGCATCAGGCGGGCCTCGCGCAGCAGCGCCGAGCTGGACTCGGTGAGCGCGGCCTGGACGGCCTCCCCGGTGAGGCCCCCGATGGTCTCGTCGGCGTCGGGCGAGACCCTCGCCAGGGCGTCGGCCATCAGGGCGAGCGCGTCGGCGGCCCGCACCCAGCTCATGGCCGCCTGTGCGATCGGCAGGTCGTTGGCGCGCGCGACGGCGGCAGCCAGCTGGTCGCGGTAGTGGTGGCTCGGCATCAACGGTCCCCCCGGTCAGGTGCGTGCTGCCAGGGGCGCTGGGCGACCCGGTCGGTGGCGGCCTGGAGGGCACGCAGGTGTGCCGAGCTCTCCTCGTCCTTGGTCTGGATCTCGGCGGTGAACTGCCGCAGGCTGTCGGACTGGGTGTCGAAGGACTGGGCCATCGTGCGGATCGCCTCGACGAAGCGCTGGTGGACCAGCTCGGTGTGCTGCGCGAGCCGGTGGCCCCGCTCACCGAAGTTGCGCGCGGCGACGGGCTGCACCAGGCCGGGGCGCAGGGCCTCCCCGGCCGTGAGGAGGGCGTTCCTGATCTTCGCGATCTCGGCGTCGGAGACGTTGAGGGACTTCAGCCTGGACACGGCGGCGTCGACCGCGCCGGTCAGGCCCGTGGTCGGGTCGGGAAGCATGGCACTCCTCGGGCTGGTGGTGCCGGGTCGGAGGACTGCACGACCCGGGCGTCTCACGCCCGAACCCCCGGACCCCCACCGGCGGAACGCTCCCTAGTGTGGAGCAACCGTGACGGAGGGGGAACAGATCTCATGAAGCGGATCGTGGGCGCGGGTGCCGTGCTCCTGGCGGCGACCGGCCTGCTGGGGGCGTGCGGCGAGGAACGGGCGGCGGACGCGGGACGGGACGGGTCCGGGACGTCCGTGGCCGGCAGCCCGACGGCGTCTCCCACGGCGTCTCCCGGGGAGGACGCGCCGGTCGTGCCCGCCTCGGGCCTCGAGCTGGCGATCGAGGGGCTCTCGGTGCGGGTCCCCGAGGGGTGGGTGCGGGCCGAGCTCGTCCTCGACATCCCCAACACCGCCGACGCGGAGACGCCCGACAAGAGCCAGTCGGTCTCGATCACCGCGCCCCTCTACCGGGTGGGCGACGACCTGGACCGCGAGCAGCTCGAGGCCAACATGCGTCGCGACGACTTCCGGGTGCTGGAACCGACCGAGATCGCGGGCCACACGTTCGCGCGCGGCGTCCGCCGCGAGCGGGGACGGGTCACCCTGCGCCACGTGGCGGTGGTCGACCACGTGCAGCGGGCCGTGAGCCTCTACTTCGAGGGGCACGTCCCGCCCGAGGAGCAGGAGGCCGTGACGGCGTCCGTCCTGGCCACCGTCGAGCTCGGGTGAGCGCCGCCCCGCCCCGCGCCGGCGTCAGGCCGTCGCGGCGCTGACGACCTCGCGCCGGTCGTCGGGGTGACGCCGGGTCAGCCCGCGGCGGTCCAGCAGGTCGAGCAGGGGGAGGACGACGCGCCGGGTGGTGCCGAGCCGCTGGCGCGCCTCGCTCGTGGTGAACGGCTGGGGCAGCGAGACGAGCAGGCCGGCCGCCGCGCGGTCGGCGCCCGGGAGGAGCACGATCCCGGGGGCGACCCGCAGGAGCCGCCCCGCCCGCTCGGCCGCCGCGACCCCGCGACCGTCCAGCCCGAGCTCGGCGAGCCGGTCGGCGGTGGGGGCGGCGAACGCCGCGCGGCCCAGGTCGGCCTCGACGGCGCGCACGGCCCGCTCCACCGCCGGGGGGAGGACGGCGGACGACGCTCCCGCCGCGTCCGGGGCCAGCACGCGGCCCGCGCGGACCACCAGCGGCGCCGGGGACGTGCCCGCGAGCGCGGCGGCGAGCAGCCCGGGGTGCGGCAGGGAGAGTCGCTCGGCCAGCGCGACCAGGGGCACGCCCCGGTCCAGGGGGTGCTGGGCGTCGTGCGCGGCGACCGCCTCGGCCGCGGCGCCGGCCACCCGCGCGGCGCGGGCGGCGGAGAGCCACCACCCGGCCGCCCGGAGGGTCCCGGCGGGAGGGTCGCCCGAGAGGACCGACCCCGGGACGCCGAGGCGGCGCAGGAGGGTGGCGGGGACCAGGCCCCGGCGGGCGACCTCGTGCGCGAGGTCGGGCTCACCGGGGTGCCCCGCGAGCTGCCGGGCCAGCGCCGCGGCGGCGCCCCGGCGACGCAGCGTCGGGGGCGCGGGGTCGAGCACCCGGACACCGTGCACCGCCCGGCTGCCGGGGTCGCGCAGCAGCGCGCGGTCGCCGACCCGCAGCGGCAGGGGGCGCTCCAGGACGAGCCGGAGCACGCCGGGGCCCAGGGGGCGCAGCCGGGCGGGGACCGAGGCCGCGCCCACGTGCAGCTGGAGGTGGGCCGGCCAGCGCTCCGTCGTGCCGCCGGCCGTGCCGTCGGAGGAGGACGACCGGTCCGGAGCGACCCGGACGTCGACGACGTCGCTGTGCTGGAAGGCGTCGGGGGTGACCAGCGCCGCGCCCCGGTCGAGGACCTCGAGGTCGTCGCCGACCACGTTGAGCGCCACCCGGGCGACGCCCGTCGCGGCCTCGACGGGGGCGCCCAGCGCCTGCACGCCCCGCACCCGCACGCGGGCACCGCCGACGGCGAGCTCGTCGCCGCGGGCCACCCGCCCGGCGGGGAGGGTGCCGGTCACGACGGTGCCGGCGCCGCGGACCGTGAACCGCCGGTCGACCCAGAGCCGCACGTCGGCCCCCGCGTCGGGCTCGGGAAGGCGGGCGAGCACGGCCGACAGCGCGGCGCGCAGGTCGTCGAGGCCGGCGCCGGTGCGCGCCGAGACCGGGACCACGGGGGCGTCGCGCAGCGACGTGCGGGCCACCTCGGCGGCGGCCCGGGCTGCCGCCGGCGCCGGGTCGGCCAGGTCGGAGCGGGTCACGGCCACGACGCCGTGCCGCACGCCGACCGCGTCGAGGGCGGCGAGGTGCTCGGCGGCCTGCGGCATCCAGGGGTCGTCGGCCGCCACCACCAGCAGGGCGGCCGGGACGGGCCCGATCCCCGACAGCATGGTGGAGATGAACCGCTCGTGGCCCGGGACGTCGACGAACGCGACGTCGCCCAGCCCGGGCAGGGAGGTCCACACGTAGCCGAGCTCGATGGAGAGGCCGCGCCGCCGTTCCTCCTCGAGCCGGTCGGACCGCATGCCGGTGAGGGCGTCGACGAGGGTGGACTTCCCGTGGTCGACGTGGCCGGCCGTGGCGACGACGTGCACCGGTTCAGCCCTCGTCCGCCGGCGTGCCGGCGGCGCGGAGCGCCTCGTCCGCGGCGACGACGCCCACGACGAGGGCGTCCTCGTCCTCCGGGAGGACCGCGAGCAGGTCGAGCAGCAGGAGGCCCCGCTCGACCCGCCCCACGACGGGGGCCGACCGGTTGTCGCGCAGCGGGACGGCGTAGCGGACCGGGAGGGTGAGGGCGACGCTGGGCAGGACGACGCCCGGCGCCCCGCCGCCGCCCACGGCGGCCTCGGTGTCGACCACCCCGACCTCCACGGCACCGCCCAGCATCGGGACGAGCCGGTCCCGGAGGTGCCCGGCGCGGCGGCGGAGCTCCTCGGGACGGGTGGCCAGGGCTCGGACCACCGGCGCGGGCGGCCCCACCAGGGTGGCCTCGAGGGCGGCGAGGGTGAGCTTGTCGACCCGCAGCGCGCGGGCGAAGGGGTGCCGGCGCAGCCGCTCCACGAGCTCCGCCCGGCCCAGCAGCAGGCCGCACTGGGGCCCGCCGAGGAGCTTGTCGCCCGAGGCGGTGACCAGGTCGGCGCCGGCCCGCAGCGCCGCCGACGCGCTCGGCTCGTCGGGGAGCCTGGGGTGCGGGGCGAGGAGACCGGAGCCGATGTCGGCCACCACCGGCACGGGGCCGTGGGGGCCCTCGGTCCCCGCCAGCTCGCGCAGGTCGACCGAGGAGGTGAAGCCGGAGACCCTGAAGTTGGACGGGTGCACCTTGAGCACGAAGGCGGTCCGCTCGCCCACGGCGGCCCGGTAGTCGTCGAGGCGGACCCGGTTGGTGGTGCCGACCTCGCGGAGCCGGGCCCCCACCGACTCCAGCAGCTCGGGGATCCGGAAGCCGTCGCCGATCTCCACCAGCTCGCCGCGGGCCACGACGACCTCGTCCCGGCCCCCGTGGCCGGCCCCGGTGAGGGCGCAGGCGACCAGCGCCAGCGCGGCCGCCCCGTTGTTGACGACGTGGACGCCGCCGGCCTCCGGGACGGCGCCGGCCAGGGCGTCGAGCGCGGACCGCCCGCGCCGGCCCCGGCGACCGGTGGCGAGGTCGAGCTCGACGTCGGTGGCCCCCGCGGCGACCCCCAGGGCGTCGACCGCCGCCGACGAGAGGGGGGCGCGGCCGAGGTTGGTGTGGACCAGCACCCCCGTGGCGTTGACCACCGGGTGCAGGGCGGTCGCCGCGGCGGGCAGCGCGTCGAGCGTCGCGTCGAGCACCGCGGAGGGCGGGATCTCGCCGTCCCGGCAGCGCTGCTGGGCCTCCCGGACGGCCGCCTTCACCAGGCGGCCGCCGAGGCGCTCCGCGGCCTCGACGAGCGCGGGGGCGGCGAGCACGTCGTCGGTCCGGGGCACCGAGCGCCGCGGGTCGGCCGGCTCCTGCGACGGGTCCCGCACGCTGCCCCTCCCGAGCTCGGCCACCGGTGGCGACGTGGCGGAGGCGGACGGGAATCGAACCCGCCGGCCCTGGATGCCAGGACCCTACGGTGTTGAGGACCGCGCCCGTCACCAGACGAGAAACGCCTCCCCGCTACGTCACGGGTCACTCTAGGGGGGTGCTGGCTGGGGTGCTGGCCGGGGACGGCGGAGCGCAGGCCGTGTGGGCCCACCTGCGTAGGGTCGGCGCATGACGACTCCGGCGGGAATCCGGCTGACCCAGCTCGCAGCGGGCGGGGGGTGTGCCTGCAAGGTGCCCCCGGGCGAGCTGGAGAAGGTGCTGGCCGGGATGCCCGGCGGGCTGGTCCGCGCCGCCGGCGGCCCGCAGGGCGCCGAGGGCGAGCTCCTGGTCGGTCTGGACGACGGTGACGACGGGGCGGCGGTCCGCCTCGCCGGCGGGCAGGCGCTGATCGCGACCACCGACTTCTTCACCCCGGTCGTCGACGACCCCTACGACTGGGGCCGGATCGCGGCGGCCAACGCGCTCTCCGACGTCTACGCCATGGGCGGCGAGCCGCTCCTGGCCCTCAACCTGCTGGCCTGGCCGCGCGACAGGGTGCCCTTCGAGGTGGCCGTCGAGGTGCTGCGCGGCGGCGCCGACGTCTGCGCCGAGGCGGGGTGCCACCTGGCGGGCGGCCACAGCATCGACGACCCCGAGCCGAAGTACGGCCTGGCGGTGAGCGGGCTGGCCGACGCCGACCGGCTGCTGCGCAACGACGCGGCCCGGCCGGGGACGCCGCTCACCCTGACCAAGCCGCTCGGCCTGGGGGTGCTCAACAACCGGCACAAGGCGACGGGCGAGCGTTTCGACCACGCCGTCGAGGTGATGACCACCCTCAACCGGGACGCCTCCCGGGCGGCGCTGGCCGCCGGGGTCACCGCCGCCACCGACGTCACCGGCTTCGGGCTGCTCGGCCACCTGTTCAAGATGGCCCGGGCCAGCGGGGTCACCGCCGTCGTCGACAGCGCCGCCGTCCCCTACCTCGACGGGGTCCGGGAGTCGTACGCCGCCGGCTACGTGCCGGGCGGGAGCCGACGGAACCTCGACTGGGTGCGACCCCACCTCGAGTCGGCGGTCGGGGAGGACGAGCTCGTGCTGCTGGCGGACGCCCAGACCTCCGGAGGTCTGCTGGTCGCCGGGGAGCTGCCCGGGCACCCGGTGATCGGCGAGATCGTCGCCTCCGGCGGGTCGCCGCTGGTCATCCGTGCATGAAGGGCGCAGAGTGGGGTACAGGCGCCAGCACGTGAGGAGGACCACACCGTGAAGACGTTCCTTGACTGGCCGGTGCTGCGGCAGCTGCGCGGCGACGACGTGCTGGGCCGCGGCTCCGCGGTCCGGTCGCGGCGTACCGAGGAGCTCACCTCGCGCACCACCGAGGCCGACCACGTCGCGCGCAGCGTGTGCCCCTACTGCGCGGTGGGCTGCGGCCAGAAGGTCTTCGTCAAGGACGGCGAGGTCACCCAGATCGAGGGCGACCCCGACAGCCCGGTCTCCCGCGGGAGGCTCTGCCCCAAGGGGTCGGCGAGCAAGAACCTCGTGACCAGCCCGCTGCGCCAGACCAAGGTCCGGTACCGGCGCCCCTACGGCACCGAGTGGGAGGACCTCGACCTCACCACGGCCATGGAGATGATCGCCGACCGCGTCGTCAGGACGCGTCGCGACTACTGGCAGGAGCACGACGAGCAGGGCCGCCGGGTCCGCCGCACGATGGGGATCGCCAGCCTCGGAGGGGCCACCCTCGACAACGAGGAGAACTACCTCATCAAGAAGCTCTTCACCGCCATGGGCGCCATCCAGATCGAGAACCAGGCGCGTATTTGACACTCCGCCACCGTCCCCGGTCTGGGGACCAGCTTCGGGCGCGGCGGCGCCACCGGGTTCCTCCAGGACCTCGCGAACTCCGACTGCATCATCATCCAGGGTTCCAACATGGCGGAGGCGCACCCGGTGGGCTTCCAGTGGGTCGTCGAGGCCAAGGCACGCGGTGCCAAGGTCATCCACGTCGACCCGCGCTTTACGCGGACCAGCGCGCTGGCGGACACCTTCGTGCCGCTGCGCGTCGGCACCGACATCGCGTTCCTCGGCGGCATCGTCAACTACGTCCTGAGCAACGAGCTCGACTTCCGTGAGTACGTCGTGAGCTACACGAACGCGGCGACCATCGTGAGCGACGACTTCCTGGACACCGAGGACCTCGACGGGCTCTTCTCCGGGTTCGACCCCGAGACGCGTACCTACGACACCGAGTCGTGGCAGTACGCGACCCAGGAGCAGGACGCCGCGGGCGACGACGAGGCGATGCAGCGGGAGACCGCGAGCGCCATGCAGCACGAGACGCACGGCATGCAGGTCGAGGGCCAGCCGCCGCGGGACGAGACGCTGCAGCACCCGAACTGCGTCTACCAGGTCCTGAAGCGGCACTACGCCCGCTACACGCCCGAGATGGTCGCGCGCACCTGCGGCGTCACCGAGGAGGCGTTCCTCGAGGTCTGCCGGGCGTGGACGGAGAACTCCGGCCGCGACCGGACGACGGCGCTCGTCTACAGCGTGGGCTGGACCCAGCACTCGGTCGGCGTGCAGTACATCCGGACCGGCGCGATCCTGCAGCTGCTGCTGGGCAACATGGGCCGTCCGGGCGGCGGCATCATGGCGCTGCGCGGCCACGCCAGCATCCAGGGCTCCACCGACATCCCGACGCTCTTCAACCTGCTGCCCGGCTACCTGCCGATGCCCAACGCGCAGGACCACACCACCCTGGAGGAGTGGGTCGACGCCGTCCGGCACCCGGGCGCCAAGGGGTTCTGGTCGAACGCGGACGCGTACGGGATCAACCTGCTCAAGGCCTACTGGGGCGAGAAGGCGACGCCCGAGAACGACTTCTGCTTCGACTACGTCCCCAAGGTCTCGGGCGACCACGGCACCTACCGGACCGTGCTCGACATGATCGACGGGAAGGTCAAGGGCTACTTCCTGCTCGGCCAGAACCCGGCGGTCGGCTCCGCGCACGGCAAGGCGCAGCGGCTGGGCATGGCCAACCTCGACTGGCTGGTGGTCCGCGACCTCTTCGAGATCGAGAGCGCCACCTTCTGGAAGGACTCCCCGGAGGTCGCCACCGGTGAGATCGTGCCCGAGGAGTGCGCCACCGAGGTCTTCCTGATGCCGGCCGCCTCCCACGTGGAGAAGGAGGGCACCTTCACCCAGACGCAGCGGATGCTGCAGTGGCGGGAGAAGGCCGTCGACCCGCCGGGCGACTGCCGCTCCGAGCTCTGGTTCTTCCACCACCTGGGCCGGATGGTCCGCGAGCGCCTGGCCGGGTCCACCGACGAGCGGGACCGTCCGCTGCTCGACCTGGCCTGGGACTACCCGACCCACCACGCCGGGCACCAGCCCGAGGGCTGGGGCGAGCCGAGCGCCGAGGCGGTGCTGAAGGAGGTCAACGGCTACGAGGTCGCCACCGGGCGACCGCTGTCGACCTTCGCCGAGATGAAGGCCGACGGCTCGACCCTGGGCGGCTGCTGGATCTACACCGGGGTCTACAAGGACGGCGTCAACCAGGCCGCCCGGCGCAAGCCCGGGAGCGAGCAGTCCTGGGTGGCGCCGGAGTGGGGCTGGGCCTGGCCGGCCAACCGCCGGACGCTCTACAACCGCGCCTCGGCCGACCCCGAGGGCCGGCCGTGGAGCGAGCGCAAGGCCTATGTCTGGTGGGACGAGGAGGCGCAGGAGTGGACCGGCCACGACGTGCCGGACTTCGAGAAGGGCAAGCCCCCGTCGTACCGCCCGGGACCGGACGACGACGGCGTCGCCGGGATCGCGGGCGACGACCCGTTCATCATGCAGGGCGACGGGAAGGGCGCGCTCTACGTGCCGGCCGGCCTGCTCGACGGGCCGCTGCCCACCCACTACGAGCCGGTGGAGTCGCCGTTCCCCAACCCGGTCTACGGCCAGCAGGCCAACCCGACGCGCAAGGAGTACAGCCGGGCCGAGAACCGGATGAACCCCAGCCCGCCGGAGGAGCACTCGCAGGTCTTCCCGTTCGTCTTCACCACCAGCCGGCTCACGGAGCACCACACGGCCGGCGGGATGAGCCGGTACGTCGCGCGGCTGGCCGAGCTGCAGCCCGAGATGTTCGTCGAGGTCTCGCCCGAGCTGGCCGCCGAGCGCGGGCTGGAGAACGGCGGCTGGGCCACGATCGTCACCGCCCGGGCGGCGATCGAGGCCCGCGTCATGGTCACCGACCGGCTCACCCCGCTGCGGGTCGAGGACCGGGTGGTGCACCAGGTCTGGTTGCCCTACCACTGGGGCCAGGGCGGCATCGTCACCGGCGACTCCGCCAACGACCTCTTCGGCATCTCCCTGGACCCCAACGTGCTGATCCAGGAGAGCAAGGTCGGGACCTGCGACGTGCGGGCCGGGCGGCGGCCGAGCGGCGCCGACCTGCTCGGGCTGGTCGCGGAGTACCAGCGCCGCGCCGGCGTCGACCACGACCTGCTCCGGCCGATCGTCACGACCGGGCCCGGCGCCCTGGTCGACGACGAGGGCGACGAGACGCCCCGGCCGGCGGGCGACGACGGGACGGACGGGCACGACGGGCACGACGACACGAGCGGAGACCACCAGTGATCGGCGGCAGGAACAGCCTCTCCGGGCCCGTGGACCCCACGGCCAACGCGGGGTACGGCGACGAGCACCCGAAGCGGAAGGGGTTCTTCACCGACACCAGCATCTGCATCGGGTGCAAGGCGTGCGAGGTCGCCTGCAAGGAGTGGAACGACGTCCCGGCGGACCACTTCGACATGACGGCGACCTCCTACGACAACAGCCACTCGCTCAACGCCAACCAGTGGCGCCACGTCGCCTTCATCGAGCAGCCCAAGCGTCTCGGCTCGCAGGACCCGGGACTGCGGCCGCCCGAGGTGACCGACCTGGGGATGCCCTCCGTGCGGCCCACCGACACGGCCGGCGCGGTCGCGGACGGCGCGGGCGGGACGGGCGTGGGCGCCGAGGGGGAGAAGCCCGACTTCCGCTGGCTGATGTCGTCCGACGTCTGCAAGCACTGCACGCACGCCGCCTGCCTCGACGTCTGCCCGACCGGCTCGCTCTTCCGCACCGAGTTCGGCACCGTCGTGGTGCAGGACGACATCTGCAACGGCTGCGGCTACTGCGTCCCCGCCTGCCCGTACGGCGTGATCGACCGACGCAAGGGGCCCGACGGCGCCAAGAACGTCGGCATCGCGCAGAAGTGCACGCTCTGCTACGACCGGCTCGGCGCCGGCCAGACGCCCGCCTGTGCGCAGTCCTGCCCCACCCAGTCGATCCAGTTCGGCGACGTCGACGAGCTGCGGGAGCGCGCCAACGCCCGGGTGGCGCAGCTGCACGAGGCGGGCGTGATGGATGCCCGGCTCTACGGCAACGACCCCCACGACGGCGTCGGCGGGACGGGGTCGATCTTTCTGCTGCTCGACGAGCCCGAGGTCTACGGCTTCCCGCCCGACCCGCTCGTCACCACCGCCGACCTGCCGCACATGTTCCGGCGCGCCTCGGCCGCCGCGGCCACGCTGCTGGTCGGGGCGGCGCTCGCCTTCGTGGGGAGGCGGCCGTGACCGGGCCGGGGCAGCACCGGGCGGACGGTCCCGAGCAGGCGCACCCCGACGACGAGCGGCAGACCACCGCGGTGATCGGCTCCGCGGGCGGCCGCCGACCCCGCCGGGCCGGAGGCCGGCGGAAGCACGGTCCGGGGATCGAGCAGGTCGTGCCCGACGCCGAGTTCACCTCCTACTACGGGCGGCCGATCGTCAAGGCCGCCCCGTGGGAGCACGACATCCCGGCCTACCTCTTCAGCGGCGGCCTCGCCGCCGGCTCCGCGCTGGTCGCCGCCGGCGCCGACCTGACCGGGCGCCCGCAGCTGCGCCGTACCAGCCGGCTCGGGGCGCTCGTCGCCCTCGCCTTCTCGGGCGCCGCGCTCGTGCACGACCTGGGCAAGCCCTCCCGCTTCGTCAACATGCTCCGGGTCGCCAAGCTCACCTCGCCGATGTCGGTCGGCACCTGGATCCTCACCGGCTACGCGCCGGGCGCCGGCCTCGCCGGCCTCGCCGAGCTGCTCGACCTGGTGCCCGCCGACCGACGTCGCGACGGCGTGCTCGGCAGCGCCTCGCGGGTCCTCTCGTGGGTGGACCGGCCCGCCGGGCTGTGGGGCGCCCTCTTCGGCCCGCCGCTGGCGGCCTACACCGCGGTGCTGCTCTCCGACACCGCCACCCCGTCGTGGCACGAGTCCTACCGCGAGCTGCCGTTCGTCTTCGTCGGCTCCGCGGCCGCCGCCTCCGCCGGGCTGGGGCTGATCGGCGCGCCCGTCCACGAGACCGGGCCGGTCCGCCGCCTCGCGGTCGGCGGCGCCGTCCTCGAGCTGGTCGCCGAGCACCGGATGGAGCGGTCGATGGGGATCACCGCCGAACCGCTGCACGAGGGTCGGGCGGGCCGGCTGATGAGGGCCGCCAAGGTGCTCACCGCGGCCGGCGCGGTCGGCGCCGCCCTGAGCGGACGCAGTCGCGCCCTCGGCGTGCTGTCGGGCGCCGCCCTGATGGCGGGGTCGGCCTGCACCCGGTTCGGCGTCTTCGAGGCCGGCATCGAGTCGGCGAACGACCCGAAGTACACCGTCGTCCCCCAGCGCGAGCGCCTGGCACGGGAGGGCCCGCGGCACTTCCCGGAGTGAGAACGGGGTACGGGGGTGGCACCCGCAGGACACCCGTCACCCCGGCAGCATCTCCGCAGCATCTCGGCAGGTCTCGGCAGCATCTCGGCAGGAGGACGCGTCATGGTCGACCAACGGCACGACACCCGGACGGACCGGAGCCCGGGCGGCTTCCGCTGGCTCCTGGTGGGCGCCGGGCTGCTGCTGCAGTTCTCCATCGGTGCCGTCTACGCGTGGAGCGTCTTCGGCGGGGCCCTGGAGAACGCCGAGTCGTGGCAGCTGAGCAAGGTGCAGGCCTCCATGCCGTTCACCGTGACGATCGCCATGATCTTCGTCGGCAGCTACCTCGGCGGCCGGCTCCAGGACGTCAAGGGACCGCGGCTCGTGGCCCTGCTCGGCGGGGTCGTCTACGCCGTCGGGATCATCCTGGCCTCGTTCACCAACGGGAAGGACGACTACTGGCTCGTCATCGCGGGCTACGGCGTCATCAGCGGCTTCGGCCTCGGGGTGGCCTACATCGTGCCGATCGCGATGCTGCAGAAGTGGTTCCCCGACAAGACCGGCCTCATCACCGGCCTGGCGGTCGGCGGCTTCGGCTTCGGCGCCGTCCTCACCTCACCGGTCGCCCAGTGGCTCATCGACCGCGACCCCGAGGACCCCACCAGCGCCTTCCTGCCGCTGGGCATCGCCTACCTCGTGATGTCCCTGGTCGGCGCCTCGATCTTCCGCAACCCCCCGGAGGGCTACACCGTGCCCGGGTTCGAGAAGTCCGGCGGAGGCGCGTCGTCGGCCGGCCGCGACTACACCCAGGGCGAGGCGCTGCGCACCCCGCAGTGGTACCTGCTCACGGCGATCCTCACCCTGAGCGTCAGCGCCGGCATCTCGCTCATCTCGCAGGCCAAGCTGAGCGCCACCGACATCGCCGGCTACAGCGTGGGCGGGGCGGCCACCCTGGTGGGCGTGCTGGCGATCTTCAACGGCGGCGGCCGGATCTTCTGGGCCGCCGTCTCCGACAAGATCGGGCGGATGCGCACCTTCGCCGCGATCCTCGCGCTCCAGGGCGTCTGCCTCATCGCCCTCCCGCACGCCGGCAGCGCGGTCCTCTTCGCGGTGCTCGCGGCGGTCATCTACCTCTGCTACGGCGGCACCTTCGGCACGATGCCGGCGACGGCGGGCGACTTCTTCGGCGTCCGCAACGCGGGCGCCATCTACGGCCTCATGCTGGTCGGCTGGAGCCTCGGCGGCGTGCTGGGCCCGCTGCTCACCTCGGCGCTGCTCGGCGAGGACGAGGCCTACACGCTCGCCTACACCACCATCGGCGTGGTGGCGCTGGCCTCGGTGGCGCTGACCTTCGTCACCAGGGTGCCGAAGGGCCGCACCACCGAGGCCGTCCGCGGCTGAGCGCGCCCCTCAGGCCCGGGCGGGCTCGGGCGCGTCCTGCGAGGCGTCCCGGCGGGCCGCCGGCACGGTGAGGCCCTCGGCCCCGACCACCTCGCGGTCGGACCAGGCCTGCCCGCGGCGCGGGGCGTCGTACGCCGTCCGGTCGAGGATGCCCTCGCGCTTGGCCACCAGCGTCGGCACGAGCGCCTGGCCGGCCACGTTGGTGGCGGTGCGGCCCATGTCGAGGATCGGGTCGATCGCCAGCAGCAGGCCCACGCCCTCCAGGGGGAGCCCCAGGGTGGAGAGGGTGAGGGTGAGCATGACCGTGGCCCCGGTGACGCCGGCCGTCGCGGCCGAGCCGATGACGGAGACGAACGCGATCAGCAGGTAGTCGGTGAGCGAGAGGTCGACGCCGAAGAACTGCGCGACGAAGATCGCCGAGATCGCGGGGTAGATCGAGGCGCAGCCGTCCATCTTGGTCGTGGCCCCCAGCGGCACGGCGAAGGCGCTGTAGGCGCGCGGCACGCCGAGGTTGCGCTCGGTGACGGCCTGGGTGACCGGCATGGTCCCGATCGACGAGCGCGACACGAAGGCCAGGGAGATGGCGGGCCAGGCGCCGGAGAAGAACTGCCGGACCGACAGCCCGTTGGCCCTGAGCAGCGCCGGGTAGACGACGAAGGCGACCACCGCGAGGCCGACGTAGACGGCGACGGCGAAGGTGCCGAGCGAGCCGAGGGCGTCCCACCCGTAGGTGGCGACCGCCTTGCCGAGCAGGCCGACCGTCGCGACGGGGGCGAGCAGGATGACCCACCACAGGACCTTCTGCACCACGGCCAGCGCGGAGCGGACCAGGCCGAGGAACGGGTCGGCCGCCTCGCCCACCTTGAGGGCCGCGATGCCCACGGCGATGGCGACCACGAGGATCTGCAGGACGTTGAACGACAGGCCGACGGAGCCGTCCGCTCCCGGGGTGGCCTGGAGGCCCAGGAAGTTGGCCGGCACCAGGCCGTTGAGGAAGTCCAGCCAGGAGCCGGTGGTCGACGGGGCCGCGGCGGAGTCGGCGGTGACCGAGGTGTGGCGGCCGGGCTCCAGCACCAGGCCCAGCGCGATGCCGATCGCGACGGTGACCAGCGCGGTCCCGGCGAACCACGCGAGCGTCTTCCACGCCAGGCGGGCGGCGCCCGCCACCTCGCGCAGGTTGGCGATGGAGGCGACGATGGCGAGGAAGACCAGCGGCGGGACGATCGCGCGCAGCAGGGTGACGAAGATGCCGCCCACCTGGGTGAGGGTCTCGGTGAGCCAGTTGGGGTCGGCGACCCCGGCGGCGTCGACGCCGTCGGGGCCCATCTCACGTGCCACGAGGCCGAGGACGACGCCGAGCACCAGGCCGAGCAGCACCTGGGTGCCGAAGGACGGGAGACGCCGGCGCCGACGCGGTGCTGCCTCGGGCGCGTCGGAGGGTGCGTCGGACGGCGGGACGGAGGCGGGGGTGGGACTCAAGGGGTGACCTTTCGAGGAGCGCGCGGCAGCGGTCGCCGGCCGCGGGGGAGGCGGGGCGGGGGACGGCGTCCGCTCCGGGCCGCTGGGAGGCGGGCGGGCGACGCGGTCGGCGACGTCAGCGACAGAGGGTGCTCTGGGTGCGCAGGAGGTCGACGACGAGGCGACGCGTCAGCAGGTCGCCCTCGGTCGTGGTGTCTCCTCGCACGACCGGCACAACGTCGGCGCCGCCCGCGGCATTCCCCGCGGCGCTCCCGGGTACTCCCGGGTCGACCGGACGCCGCGAGAGGAGCGAGATGTCGAGCCACCACCCGTCCACCGCCGCCGGGAGAACGTCGTGAGGCCGCGCTGGAGCAGCGGTCCTGCCGGGTTGGTGCTGGTCCGGCACGGCGAGAGCGAGGGGAACCTCGCCGACGCCCGCGCCAGGGAGCAGGGGGCGGAGCGCCTGGAGCTGGACGCGCGCGACGCCGACGTCCCGCTCTCGGCCGCGGGCCGGGAGCAGGGCGGGGCGCTGAACCGCTGGCTGCACGGTCTGGCCGACGACGACCGGCCCACGCTGGTGGTGAGCTCGCCCTACGAGCGGGCCGCCCAGACCGCCCGTCTCGCGCTCGAGGGGCTCGACGTGCCGCTCGAGATGGACGAACGGCTCCGCGAGCGCGACCTCGGCCTGTTCGACGGGATGACGGGCAAGGGGATCCGGGCCCGGCACCCCGAGGAGGCCGCCCGTCGCGACCGGCTGGGCAAGTTCTGGTACCAGCCCCCGAGCGGGGAGAGCTGGGCCGACGTGGTGCTGCGGGTGCGCAGCCTGCTGGCCGACCTGCGGCACGGGCACGACGGTGCGCGGCTGTGGCTCTTCACCCACCAGGCCGTGATCATGTCCTTCCGGCACGCCCTGGAGGACCTCACCGAGGAGGAGCTGCTCGAGGTCGACCGCCGGGTCCAGATCCCCAACGCCTCCCTCACCGGCTACCGCCGCGAGGGCGACCTGCTGCAGCCGGTCTCCTTCGCCGACACCTCGGCGGTCGACGCGGACGCGGGGGCCGAGGTGACGCGGGAGCCCGCGCAGGGGGGCCGGGGCGATGGGCAGGCCTGAGCCGCGGGTGCTCACCCCGTCGGTCCTGCGGGACCGGCCGCTGCCGCGACCGGGCGACGACAAGCACGCCCGCGGCCAGGTCCTCGTGGTGGGTGGCGGCCTCGCCACCCCCGGCGCCGTGCTGCTGGCGGGGGAGTCGGCCCTGCGCGCCGGCGCCGGCAAGCTGCAGGTCGCGACGGTGGCCGGCACCGCCCCGGCGGTCGCGGTGGCGCTGCCCGAGGCCGCCGTCCACGGACTGCCCGAGCGCAACGGCGAGGTCTCGCCCGAGGCGACCGCCCGGGTGCTGGAGGTCGCGCACGGGTGCGACGCGGTGCTGCTCGGCACGGGGGCCGGCGACGTCGAGGCCGCGGCGTCCCTGCTCGAGCGGCTCGTCCCGCGGCTCGACGGACCAGTGGTGCTCGACGCCCTCGGCTCCTCGTTCCTCACCCGGCACCCCGACGGCCTCCACCACCTCGCCGGCCGGAGCGTGCTCACGGTCAACCCCGTGGAGCTCGCCCGGACCGCGCACCGGTCAGAGGAGGAGGTCGCGGCCGACCCGGTGGGCGTGGCCCGCGAGGTGGCCGCCGCCTCCCGCGTGGTGGTGGTCTGCGGCGGTACCGAGAAGCACGTGGTCGGACCCGACGGCGAGGCGTGGGTGGTGCCCGGCGGGGGGCCCGGCCTGGGCGTCTCCGGCTCGGGCGACGTGCAGGCCGGGGTCGTCGCCGGCCTCCTCGCCCGGGGGGCGGACCCCGCGCTGGCCGCCCTCTGGGGGGCGCACCTGCACGCTCGTGCCGGAGAACGCCTCGCGTCGGCGGTCGGGAACGTAGGCTTCCTCGCGCGCGAGCTGCCCGGGCAGGTGCCGGCCCTGCTCGCCGAGCTGGCCTGACTGACGCGCCGCCGCGGCGCGCGGGCGGCGAGGACGACGACCGCGCACGACCGAGAACGACCGAGAACGACTGCGAACGACTGCGAACGACTGGAGCGTGATGGGGGAGCCGGACGACACCGGGGCGACCGAGGTCCCGTGGCCGCTGGTATGGGGACAGGTGGCCACGACGGTCGGCGGCCACCTCGCCGCGGGACGGGGGCACCTGGTGACCCGGGACACCGTCCGGCTCGCGACGGTGCTCGCGCTGCAGGCCGTCGGCGTGGTGCCCTCCCGCCTCACCCTGGACCTTCCGCGACCCGGGGTGCAGGGGGTCGTCCCGCTCGCCGACCTGCTCCTCGACGGCCCCGGCGGCACGGTCCTCGACCTGCGCCTCCCGTGGGACGCCGAGCCGGGACGCAACACCCACACGATGGGCGTCCTGGTGCGAGACCTCCTGCGGATCAGCACCGTCCCCGCCCGGCAGCGTTGGCTCGTGCAGGTCCTCGCGACCGAGCGGATGGGCCATCTCGCCAGCGCCGCCGTCCGCCGCGGCCTGCCCTGGCCCGACCGCCCGGGCACCCGCATGCTGCTCGACCGGCAGGCCCTGGACGACCTGCCGCCCGGGGCGGCCGCCGAGCTGGCCGGTGGGCGGTGGCAGCTGCCCGTCGTCGTGGCCTGCGCGGGGGTCTGGCCGGTCTCGGACGACCTGGGCCTGCACGCCTACGAGGTCTCCGTGCCGCTGACGGGCCCGAAGGCTGCCTGGGCGCCCCGGGAGGAGCCGCCGCGGTCGTCGGCCGGACCCGGGGGCGTGGTCCTCGAGCCGGTCCCGATTCCGGAGCAGGTGCTGGAGCGGGCCCGGCCGGTCGCCCCGCCGTCGCCCCGGGGCACCGCGCGGGCCGAGGTGCTCGAGGCCGTCCGGGCGCTGGTGACCCGTCAGGGCCACGACGTCGTCCACGTCGCCGACGTGCTCGCGCACGTGCGGAGCTCGGGCAGCCGGTTCGCCGAGGCGACCGTGCGGACGATGCTGACCCAGCACATGTGCGCGCAGGTGCAGGGCCGCGGAGTGGCGTCGTACGACGACCTGGACCAGGTCGACGAGCAGCGCTACCGGTTGCGTCCCGGCCGCTAGGACCCGGGGCGGGGCCGGGGCGACGCCTCAGACGTAGCGGCGGTCGTCGGGCTCGGGGTCGCCGTCGGCCCCGTCGTCGACCCGGCCCTCGCGCAGCCGCTCCAGGCCGGCCATCACGTGGTAGAGCACCACCGCGGCGACCGTGCCCAGCGCGATGCCGGTGAAGGTCATCCGGCCGGCGTTGAGGGTGAGGTCGCCGATCCCGATGATCAGGGCGGCGGCCGCCGGGTACTGGTTGACGGCCCGGCCGAAGTCGACGTCGTTGTCGATCCAGATCTTGACGCCGATCAGTCCGATCAGGCCGTAGAGGGCGACGGTGACCCCGCCCAGCACCCCGGCCGGGATGGTGTTGAGCACGGCGCCGAACTTGGGGGAGAGGCTCAGCAGCACGGCGACGACGCCCGCCACCCAGTAGGCGGCGGTCGAGAAGATCCGGGTCGCGGTCATCACGCCGATGTTCTCGCCGTACGTCGTGGTCGCGGAGCCGCCGCCCGCGCCGGCGAGCGCGGTGGCCAGGCCGTCGGCCAGCAGCGCGTTGCCGGTGCGCTCGTTGATCGTCGGGTCGCCGACGAGGTGGGCGACGCTCTTGACGTGGCCGACGTTCTCGGCGACGAGGACCAGGACGACGGGGAGGAACATCGGGACGACCGACCACGTCACGCTCGGGGCGGTGAGGTCGGGCAGGCCGAACCACGCGGCGTCGGCCACCGGCCGGCAGCTGAGCGCCACCGGCTCGCGGGTGCACGCGAAGTCGATCTGGTCGGTGAGGGCCGCCGCCGCGTAGCCGACCGCGACGCCGATGAGGATCGAGAGCCGGGCGGCGAGCCCGCGGAAGACGACGGCGACGACCACGATGGTCGCCAGCGTCAGCGTGGCGATCCACGGGGACTGCTGGAAGTTGCCGGTCGCGGCCCCGCCGAGGTTGAAGCCGATGAGGGCGACGATCGCGCCGGTGACCACCGGCGGCATCAGCACGTCGATCCACCCGGTCCCGGTGACGTTGACGAGCAGGCCCACGGCGGCGAGCAGCACGCCGGTGACCATGATCCCGAAGAGGGCGGCCCCCATGCCGTGGTCGCCCATGGACGCCTGGATCGGCGCGATGAACGCGAAGGAGGAGCCCAGGTAGCTCGGCACCCGGTTGCGGGTGAGCAGCAGGAAGAGCAGCGTGCCGAGGCCCGAGAAGAGCAGCGTGGTCGCGACGGGGAAGCCGGTGAGGATCGGGACCAGGAAGGTGGCCCCGAACATCGCCACGACGTGCTGCCCGCCGAAGCCGAGGGTGCGCGGCCACGAGAGCCGCTCGTCGGGGCGGACGAGGGCGTCGGGGGCGACGCCCCGGCCGTCTCCGTGCAGGGTCCAAGCCATGTGAGCCTCCTGGGTGCGTGCTGCGGGCGTCGAGGTCGCCCCCACGACCGGGCGGGACTCTACCGAGCGTCCCGGCATCCCTCATCCGGGGGCTTACGTGTGATCTGGATCACGTCGTACGGTGCGGCGAGTGCCGGCAACGGGGCCGGCGGACGAAGGAGATCTCGGATGCGCAGAACCAGGACAGTGGCAGCTGCCGTGCTCACGGTCGTGCTCGCCGGCGCGCTGGCGGCGGCCCCCGTCGAGGCGTCGCCCCGCGGGTCGGACCACGCCCAGCAGAAGGCCCAGCAGAAGGCCCACCCGAAGGACCATGGCAAGGGCCACGGCAAGGGCCACGGCCACGGGCACGGCAAGGGCCACGGGCACGGGCACGGGCACGGCAAGGGTCACGGGCGCGGGCACGACGAGCTGGGCAAGCTGACCCGCAAGGTGACCGCCAAGGGCGTGCTGCGGCACCTGGACGCGCTGCAGGACGTCGCGGACCGGTACGGCGACCGCGCGGCGGGCCGGCCCGGCTACGAGGGCAGCGTCCGCTACGTCGAGCGCCAGCTGCGGAAGGCCGGCTACGAGCCCCAGGTCCAGGAGTTCACCTTCGAGTACGTCGAGGACGACTCCGTCCTCGAGCGCCTCGACCCCGCACCCAGGAGCTTCGAGGAGGGGGTCGAGTTCCTCCGCAACAGCTTCGACTCCGGGACCCCGGAGGGCGAGGCCACCGGGTCGCTCGTCGTCGTCGATCCCGGCAGCGCCAGCAGCGGCTGCGAGGCCGCGGACTTCGCCGGCTTCCCGGCCGGGCAGGTGGCGCTGGTGCAGCGGGGCACCTGCGGCTTCGCCGTCAAGGCGCTCAACGCCCAGGCGGCCGGTGCGTCGGCGGCGATCGTCTGGAACAACCAGCCCGGCCTCGTCTCGATGATCGGCGACGCCACCGGCCTGACCATCCCCGTGGTCTTCGCCGTCCAGGAGGCGGGCGCGGACCTCGCGGCCACGCCCGGCGCGACGGTGCGGGTGGTCGTCGACTACACCGCCGAGGAGCGGACCACCTGGAACGTGCTGGCCGAGACGCGGCGCGGCGACGACGGGAACGTCGTGATGGCCGGCGCCCACCTCGACAGCGTCCAGGACGGCGCCGGGATCAACGACAACGGGTCGGGCAGCGCGGCGCTGCTCGAGACCGCGATCCAGATGCGGAAGGTCGAGCCGCGCAACACGGTCCGCTTCGCCTGGTGGGGCGCCGAGGAGGAAGGCCTGCTCGGGGCCGAGCACTACGTCGGCCAGCTGACCGACGAGCAGCGGGAGGCGATCGCGCTCTACCTCAACTTCGACATGGTGGCCTCGCCGAACTACGTCTTCGGCGTCTACGACGGGGACGACTCCGGCGGGACCGCCGAGCCGGGCTTCATCCCGCCGGGCTCCGCGGAGATCGAGGACGTCTTCGAGGAGTTCTACACCGACCGCGGCGAGCCGTTCCAGGACAGCGAGTTCTCCGGCCGCTCCGACTACGGCCCCTTCATCGCCGTCGGCATCCCCGCCGGTGGCCTCTTCACCGGGGCCGAGGTCGAGAAGACCCCGGAGGAGGCGGCCCTCTACGGCGGCGTCGCCGGGGCGTCGTACGACCCCTGCTACCACCTGGCGTGCGACAACCTCACCGGCGAGGGGCAGGACGAGGCCCTCTACGACCTGCTGCGCCAGGACCAGCACCTGGTCGGCAACGTCAACGTGCACGCCCTCGACGTGAACGCCGACGCGATCGCCACCGCCGTGTGGACCTTCGCCCGGGACACCTCGACGGTCGAGGCGGGCGCACCGCAGGCCGACCGGGGAGCCGACCGCAGCCGCGTCCGACGGCAGGACCACACCGGGCACGGGGCGACGCCGCGACGTCGCTGAGCGGTGCGAGGGGGCCGGTCCGGGTAAGGGAAGTGGCATGACCCGGATCGGCTTCCACGCCTCGCACGAGCAGATCAGCCCGCGGCAGCTCCTCGCCGATGTCCAGCACGCCGAGCAGGCGGGCTTCCAGATGGCGATGTGCTCCGACCACCTCGTCCCCTGGAGCGCCCGGCAGGGGCACTCCGGCTACACCTGGGCCTGGCTCGGTGCGGCGCTGGCGACCACCTCGCTGCGGCTCGGGTGCGTGAGCGCACCCGGCCAGCGCTACCACCCGGCGGTGCACGCCCAGAAGATCGCCACCCTGGCCCAGATGTTCCCGGGACGGTTCTGGGTCGCGCTGGGCAGCGGCGAGGCGATGAACGAGCACGTCACCGGGGACCGCTGGCCGTCGAAGGAGGAGCGGACCCGCCGCCTGGAGGAGTGCGTCGACGTCGTGCGCCGGTTGCTCGGCGGCGAGGAGGTCAGCCACGACGGACTGGTCAGGGTCGACCGGGCACGGGTCTGGGACCTGCCCGACGAGCCGCCGCCGCTGGTCGGCCCCGCCGCGAGCGTGGAGTCCGCGGCGCGGGTCGCGGCCTGGGCCGACGGGCTGGTGACCTTCAACCGGCCGGTCGAGGTGCTGCGCGACCTCGTGGCGGCCTACCGGGACGCCGGCGGCCGCGGACCGCTGGCCCTGCAGGTGCACCTGTCGTGGGCGCCGACCGAGGACGAGGCCGTGCGGATCGCGACGGACCAGTGGCGGACCAACGTCTTCGGCGGGACCGTGCCGTGGGACGTCGACACCCCGGCCGCCTTCGACGCCCTCGCCGAGCACGTCGGCGTCGACTCCGTGCGCCGCGCGGTGCGGATCTCCGCCGAGCCGGCGCAGCACGTCGAGTGGCTGGAGGAGTACGCCGCGCTGGGCTTCGACGAGATCTACCTGCACCACGTCGGGCAGGAGCAGGCCGGCTTCCTCGACACCTTCGGCGAGAAGGTGCTGCCGGCCGTGGCGACCCGGGCGGGGGGTGCGTCGTGAAGGTCACCGACACCAGCGACCTGTGGTGGAAGAACGCGGTCATCTACTGCCTCGACGTGGAGACCTTCCACGACGGGAACGGCGACGGCACCGGCGACCTGCGCGGGCTGGCCCAGCGGATCGACTACCTGGCCGAGCTCGGCGTCACCTGCCTGTGGCTGATGCCGTTCTACCCGAGCCCGGACCGCGACGACGGCTACGACCTCAGCGACCTGTACGGCGTGGACCCCCGGCTCGGCACGCACGGCGAGCTGGTCGAGGTGATCCGCACCGCCCACGACCGCGGCATGAAGGTGATCGCCGACCTCGTCGTCAACCACACCTCCGACCAGCACCCGTGGTTCAAGGCGTCCCGACGCAGCAAGGACAACCCCTACCGCGACTTCTACGTGTGGCGCGACACCGAGCCCCCGGACACCTCCGACCTCGTGGTCTTCCCCGACCGGGAGGACTCCATCTGGACGCTCGACGAGCGGACCGGGGAGTGGTACCTCCACCACTTCTACTCCCACCAGCCCGACCTCAACCTCGCCAACCCCGTCGTGGTGGACGAGATCCTGCGGACGGTGGGCTTCTGGCTGCAGGTGGGCTTCGACGGCTTCCGCGTCGACGGGATCCCCTTCCTCGAGCAGACCTCCGAGGAGATCGGGGACCCCTCGCTGGTGGTCGACCCCCACGACCTGATGCGCCGGGTGCGGGCCTTCCTCAACCGGCGCAGCGGCCACGCCATGATGCTGGGCGAGGTCAACCTGCCCCACGAGCAGCAACTGGCCTTCTTCGGTGGCGGGGCCGGCGACGAGCTGCACATGCAGTTCGACTTCCTGGCCATGCAGGCGACCTACCTGTCGCTGGCGCGCGAGGACGCCGGACCGCTGGCCGGGGCCCTGCTGGCCCGCCCGGAGATCCATCCGACCTGCCAGTGGGCCACCTTCCTGCGCAACCACGACGAGCTGACCCTCGACAAGCTCACCGACGACGAGCGTCAGGAGGTCTTCGACGCCTTCGGCCCCGACCCCGAGATGCAGGTCTACTCCCGCGGGCTCAAGCGCCGGCTCCCGCCGATGCTGGGCGGGGACCCCCGCCGGGTCCGGATGGCCTACAGCCTGCTCTTCTCCCTGCCCGGGACGCCGACCCTCTACTACGGCGAGGAGATCGGGATGGGCGAGGACCTCGCGGCCGACGGCCGGATGGCCGTGCGCACCCCGATGCAGTGGGCGGCCGGGCGCACGGGCGGCTTCTCCTCGGCGCCGACCCGGCGGCTGATCCAGCGCCCCACGCCTGACGGCTACGGGCCCGACCACGTCAACGTCGCGAGCCAGCGCCGGGACCCCGACTCGCTGTGGACCTTCGTGCGCACCCTGATCGGCACCTACCGGATGTGCCCCGAGATCGGCTGGGGCGACTTCTCGCTCCTCGAGCAGCCGCACCGACAGGTGCTGGCCCACCGCTGCGACCTCGACGGCACCGCGCTGCTCGCGGTGCACAACCTCTCCGCCGACCCGGTCGTGGTCGAGCTGCCCGTCGAGGGGCTGGGGGAGGGGCGGGAGCTGGTGGACCTGCTGGCGCACGATCGGGTGGAGACGAGCGACGGGCGCGTGCAGGTCAGCCTCGAGGGCTACGGCTACCGGTGGCTGCGCCTGCGTCCCGACGACGGGCTGCGGCTGCCCTGACGGCGTACGCCGGGGCTCACGGGAACGGCGGCGGCCCCGTCACCACCCCGCGCACGGCCCGCTCGAGCACCAGCCGCGCCAGCGGGTCGGTGACCCGCCGGGGCCGGAGCAGCAACGCCGACGGCAGCTCGACCAGGCAGCAGCGCACGGTCACCAGGGCCGCCCGGTCCTGGCGCTGCCACAGCAGCGCGGCCAGCTGGCGCACGAGCCGGTCCAGGTCGTGGCGCAGCTGCGCCAGCTCCTGCTGCTGTGCGGGGGTGAGCGCGTCGGTGGTCAGGTCGCGGGGGCGGACCGAGAGGAGCAGGCGCGCGCCCTCCTCGTCGTGTCTGGCGTGCGCCGCGGGCGCGGTGGCGGCGACGACCAGCGCCTCGACGGGACCGCCACCCTCGTCCAGCGCCCGGGCCACCCCCGCCCGCTGACGCTCGACGAACCGGCGCGCCTCCCGGGCCCAGGTGAGGGCGAGCAGGCCGTCGCGGGAGCCGAACGCGTGGTAGATGGCGCCGTTGCTCATCCCCGAGGCCGCGCTGAGGGCACGGATGGTCAGGGCCCCGCGACCCTCCCGCGCCCACAGGGTGCGGGCGTGGTCGAGGACCTCGTCCAGGTCGTGCTCGCGCCGTCGTCCCACGCCTCGCCCCGACGTCGTGCCGCTGTCCGTGCCGGTTCGGCCGGTCAGCCCTGCGGGCGGGCGAGCGCCTCGACGACGTGGGCGTACATCGTCTGCTTGATCGTCCCCAGCGTCGGGCGGTGCTTGCCGGCCCGGTCGCGGACCAGGTCGGCCGCGGCCCCGGGCAGCTGCCCGAGGTCGGTCGCGGCGTCGACCAACCCCGTGGCGGCCGCCTCGGCGCCGCCGAACCGGCGGCCCGTGAGCATCGAGGTGACGGCGGCCTGCGGGGTCAGCTTGGCGGTGATCAGCGCCGACATCCCTTCGGTGAAGGGGATCTGGATGTCCACCTCGGGGAAGCAGAAGTAGCCGCGGTCGGACCGCATCACCCGGTGGTCGTGGGCCATCGCCAGCATGGCGCCGCCGCCGAACGCGTGGCCGTTGATCGCGGCGACGGTCGGCACCGGCAGCGTCAGGACCTGGGCGAAGAGCGCGTGGATGCTGTCGACGTAGCTGCCGAGCTGGTCGGGGTGCTGACCGAGCCACTCGAGGTCGAGCCCGTTGGAGAAGAACTTGCCCGACGCGGTCGTCACCAGCGCGGCCGGCTCGTCGGAGTCGGCCACCTCGTCGAGGAGCTTGGTGGCGGCGGCCAGCCAGTCGGGGGAGAAGCGGTTCTCGTCCTCGCCGAGGTGGAGCGTCCAGATCGGGCCGTCGGTGGTCAGGGTGGGCATGGGCTCTCCTCGCAGGTCGGTCGGGCCGGACGACAATAGCAGAGCGGATGCTCTGGAACAGCGCTCGGAGGTCACCTCGCGTCGGGGTGCCACACGGCGACCGGCAGGTCCACCCGACCCGAGCCCCGGAGCGGGACGCCCTCGGCGGCGAGCAGCCGCCCCGCCGTGCCCTCGTGGCAGTCGGCGGGACGCCCGTCGGCCCGCACCACCCGCCACCACGGCACCCCGCCCCCGTGCAGCGCCATCACCCGGCCCACCAGGCGCGGCCCGCCGCGGCCCACCGCGTCGGCCAGCAGCCCGTAGGTCACCACCCGGCCGGGCGGCACCCGCTCCACCAGCGCCAGCACCGCCTCGACGTATGCCTCGTCCAGCACCCGCCCGCCGGTCACGCGCAGGCCCCGGCGGGTGCGCGCTGCAGGAGCACCAGCACCTCGTAGTGGCCGGTGTGGGGGAACATGTCGAGCAGCTGCGCGCGGACCGGCCGCAGCGACGGCATGGCGGCGAGGTCGCGGGCCAGGGAGCCGGCGTGGCAGCTGGAGTAGACGACGGTCGGCACGCCCGAGGAGTCCAGCCATCCGGCGAGGTCGGCGCCGACGCCCCGGCGCGGCGGGTTGACCACCACGACGTCGGGCGCGTGGTCGGACGCGAGCGCCCACGCGGTCGCGTCCGCCGCCTCGAAGGTCGCCCCGGTCAGCCCGTGCTCGCGCGCGGTCGCCCGGGCGCTCGCCACGGCCTCGGCGCTCACCTCCACGCCGTGCACCCGCCGGCCCGGGGTCGCGAGGTGCACCGCGAAGCCGCCCACCCCGCAGTAGAGGTCCCAGACCTCGGCGTCGGGCGGGGCCGCCTCGGCCACCCACGTCGTGGCCTGCCGGTAGAGCGCCGTCGCGACCTCGGTGTTGGTCTGGAAGAAGGACTGCGGCCGCAGGTGCAGCACGAGGCCGTCGACGCGCATCGGCAGGGTCTCGCCGTGCAGCACGATCTCGCGCTCGCCCTCCAGCACCGCCTTGTGCTCGGGCTGCAGATTGGCCGAGACCACGCGCAGCCGCGGTAGCGCCGTCAGCAGGGCGGGCAGGTGCTTGCGGATCCGGGCCACCGGCTCCTGGGAGCGCAGCACGAACCGCACCATCAGCTCGCCGTCGGGGGACTCGGTGACCAGCAGGTGCTTGAGCTCGCCGCGGCGGGCGGCGACGTCGTACGGCGCGAGCGCGGCGTCGGTGACGAAGCCGGCGAGCACGGGGAGGGCGTCCCGCAGCCCCTGGGTGTGCAGCGGGCAGTCCCGCAGGTCCACCCCGGCCCGTCGCTCGTCCAGGATGCCGAGGGTCGGCGCGGCGACGGTCCCGCCGACCACCATCTTGGCCTTGTTGCGGAACCCCGCGTCGGCCCCGGCGACGGTGGGGAGCCACCGCGTCCCGCCCGCGGGCGCCAGCGGGTCGAGCAGCTCGCGCACGTGCCGCTCCTTCGCCGCCAGCTGGTCTGGGCGCGGCACCTCCAGCCAGGAGCAGGAGCGGCACCGGTGGGCGTCGAAGTGGGCGCAGTCCATGACCCGACGAATCTACCCCGGCGCAGGAGCCCCTCTAGGATGGGCGACGCAGAGGGTCCTGCGCGTTCTTGGAGGTGGGTACGGCGCGCGCCGTCCGTGCCTGCCCGAAAGTCCTCCCGTGTCACCCCTCGCCTCCTACCGGCGGCTCTACGAGCTCGCCGGCCCCGCCTACGTGGTCGTCGCCTTCCTGGGCCGCCTCCCGCTCTCGATGTCCCAGCTCGGGACGCTCCTCCTCGTCTCGGCCGCCACCGGCAGCTATGCCACCGGCGGGCTCGCCGCCGGGGTCCTGGCCGTCGCCAACGCCGTCGGCGCACCCGTCGCCGGGGCGGTGGCCGACCGGGTCGGCCAGCGCCCCGTCGTGCTCGCCCAGTCGCTGGCCGGGGCCGCGACCCTCGGCCTGCTCGTCCACGCCGCCGGGCGCGACGGGGTGCCGTCGGGTGCGCTGGTGCTGGCCGCCGCCCTCGCCGGTGCCTGCATCCCGCAGGTCGGGCCGCTGGCCCGGGCCCGCTGGCGGCCCCTGGTCGGGCGCGGCCACCCGCACCGACGTCGGCTGCTCGACACCGCCTTCTCCTACGAGGGCGCCATGGACGAGGCGTCCTTCGTCCTGGGGCCCGCGCTGGTCGGCGTCCTGGTGGCGCTCGCGTCCCCGGCCGTGGCCATGGGCACCGCCGCCGTCCTGCTCGTGGTGGTCGGCACGGCGTTCGCCCTCCACCCCAGCGCGCGGCTCACGGGTGCGGGCGACCGCGAGGGGGCACGTCCGGGCGGGGCCGCGCGGGAGCGGTTCCTCACGCCGTTCTTCGTCGTCCTGCTGGTGGCGCTGCTCTGCGTCGGGGCCCTCTTCGGGGCGACCCAGACCGGCACGACGGTCCTGGCGGACTCGGTGGGGCAGCCCGGCCTGGCCGGGCTGGTCCACGCGGTCCTCGGCGTCGGCAGCGTCGTGGCCGGCTTCGGCACCGCCCTGCTGCCGGCCGGCTTCGTGCAGGAGCGCCGGATGCTCGCCTCCGCCTCGCTCCTGCTCCTGCTCTCGCTGCCGCTGCTGGCGGTCGACTCGCTGGGCGGGCTGGTGCTCGTGGTGCTCGCCCTGGGCTTCGCGGTCGCGCCCTACCTGATCAGCGTCTTCAGCCTCGGCGAGCGCGCCCTGCCGCCGGGCCGCTCGTCGCTCGGCCTGAGCCTGCTGGGCAGCGCGGTCGGGATCGGGTACGCCGTCGGGGCCGGCCTGGCCGGCCGGCTCGCGGACGCGCTCGGCGACGGGCGCGGCCACACGGCGGCGTTCGCGGTGACGGTCTCGGCGACGGCGGTCGCAATCGCGCTGGCCGCGTCGCTGCAGCGGCCGGCCCGACGGCTGGCCGCGGCCGCGTCAGCCGCGGAGCCGGCCCATCCACTCCTCGACGTCGTGTGAGGCGCGGGGGAGCGCCGCCGAGAGGTTCCTGCTCCCGTCTGCGGTGACGAGGACGTCGTCCTCGATCCGGATGCCGATCCCGCGCAGCTCCTCGGGAACGAGCAGGTCGTCGGCCTGGAAGTAGAGCCCGGGCTCCACGGTGAGCACCATGCCCTCGGCCAGCTCGGCCTTGGTGTAGGCCTCGGGCGCGGCCCGGCCGCAGTCGTGCACGTCCATGCCGAGCATGTGCGAGGTGCCGTGCAGCGTCCAGCGGGCGTAGACCTTCGACGACGGGTCCAGCGCCTCCTCGGCGCTGACGGGGAGGAGGCCGAGGTCGGCCAGCCCGTGGGCCAGCACCTCCATCGCCGCCTCGTGGGCCGCCAGGAAGGCCGCGCCGGGCCGGACCGCCTCGATGCCGCGCTGCTGGGCGGCGAGCACCAGCTCGTAGAGGTCGCGCTGCAGGTCGGTGAAGGTGCCGGAGACGGGGAGCGTCCGGGTGACGTCGGCGGTGTAGAGGTTGCGGCCCTCCACGCCCATGTCGAGCAGGAGCAGCTCGCCGGGCACGACCGGCCCGGTGTTGTCGATCCAGTGCAGGGTCGTGGCGTGGGAGCCCGCGCCCACGATGGAGTCGTAGCCGATGTCGTTGCCCATCGCACGGGCCCGGCGGAAGAAGGTGCCCTCGATCCAGCGCTCGCCGTGCTCGAGCACGCGGTCCCACTCGCGCACGGAGTCCTCGAACCCCAGCGTGGTGACGTCGCACGCCTCCTGCAGCTGGGCGACCTCCCAGTCGTCCTTGACGAGGCGCATCTCGGAGACCACGCGGGCCAGGTCGGCGTCGGCGGTGTCGTCGCCCTCGACCAGCCGGTCGACGTCGGCGCTGACCCCCCGGTGCACCCGGGTCTTGGGGCCGGCCGCCAGGGCCTCGGGCAGGTCGGCGACGTGGCGGACCTCGAGGTCGAGAGAGGCGGCGACCTCCTCGAGGGAGGGACGCTCGCCGGCCCAGAGGGCGCCGTACTGCCGGTCGCGGAAGAACTCGTCGGAGTCGCGGCCCGAGCGGGGGCGCGCGTAGAGCACGTGCCGGTCGTCCTCGACCACCAGGACCGCGTCGGTGGTCTGGTTGCCGGAGAAGTACGTGTGGGCCGTGTCGGGGCGGAACCGGTAGTCGGTGTCGTTGGAGCGCACCTTGAAGGTGCCGGCGGGGAGCACGAGCCGCTCGCCGGGGAACGCCTCGGCCAGGCGGGCCCGCCGCGCGGCGGCCAGGGGGGCGACGTCGTGGCGAGGGACGTCGCGGGCCGGGTCGGCCCAGCCCGTCCGCATGAAGGCGGCGTAGGCCTCGGGCACCGCCGGGTCGTGGGACTGCGTCCCAGGGTCCCGGCCGTCGGGCTCCGGGTCGGTCCGCGGGGGTGTGGTCGACTCGCTGCTCGGCTGCTCGCTCACGCCGATCACTGTACGCCGGGGGACGTTCCTCCCGTTAGGCTGCCGCCCATGTCCAGCCACGGTCGCGACAGCGTCGCGTTCACGCTCGTCGTGACCCTCCTGGCGCTGCTGGGCGGCGTGGTGATGATCCTCCTGATCGCGCTCTCGGGAGCCCCCTCCACGCTGGCCCTCGCCACCCTGCTGGCGGTGCTCCCCGTCGGGCCGCTGCTCGGCTGCTTCCTGTGGCTGGACCGCTACGAGCCCGAGCCCCGTCGGCTGCTCGTCTCCGGCCTCGCGTGGGGCGCCTTCGTCGCCACCGCCGGTGCCGTCGTGCTCCAGGGCGTCGGCGGCTTCGTCGGCGGCTTCGGCGACGCGCAGATGCTGGCGGTCGTGGCACCGGTCACCGAGGAGGCGACCAAGGGGCTCTTCCTGCTGCTGCTCCTGTGGTGGCGCCGCGGCGAGCTGGACGGCGTCCTCGACGGCATCGTCTACGCCGGCATGGTGGGCGTCGGCTTCGCGTTCGTGGAGAACATCCTCTACCTCGCCGCGGCCTACGACGGCACCGACGCGATGGGCCCCGGCGGGACCGAGGCCGTGACCACCGTCTTCGTGCTCCGGTGCCTGATCAGCCCCTTCGCGCACCCCCTCTTCACGTCGTTCATCGGGATCGGGGTCGGGGTGGCCGTGGCGAGCCGCAGCGGAGCGCTCCGTGTGCTGGCGCCGGTCGCGGGGTACGTCCTCGCCGTGCTGTCCCATGGCCTGTGGAACGCCTCGACCCTCGCGGGCGCCGGGGGCTTCGTCCTCGTGTACCTGACCACCATGGCCCCGGCGTTCGTGGGCGTCGTCTGCTTCGCGGTCTGGCTGCGGCGCTCGGAGCGCCGGATGCTGGCCCGGGCGCTCGACGACGCCGCCCGCCGCGGGCTGCTCCCGGCCTCCGACATCGCCTGGCTGGTGGACCTGCGCGCCCGCCGCGCCGGCCGCCAGCACGCCCGCCAGCGCGGCGGCGAGGACGCGGAGCGGGCGATGCGCGACTACCAGCAGGCGGCCGTCGAGCTCGGCTTCCTGCACCACCGGTACCTCCGCGGCACCGCCCCGGCCGACTTCGCCGTCCGCGGCCAGCACTTCGTCCGCCGGCTCAACGCCGCGCGCCCCTACGTCTCCTTCCCCGGACAGGTGGTCCCCACGCGATGACCGAGCCCCAGACCCGGCCGGAGTCCCCGGCGGGGGATCCCTCGCCCGACGCCGGACGGATGCTGACCGCGCTGGTCCAGCTGCGGGGCGCGCTCCAGCAGGCCGTGCTGCCGCTGGAGGTCCCCGAGGTCGAGGTGCACCGCAGCGCCCGCGCCGACATGATCGCCCAGCTCGAGGACTACGTGATCCCGCGGCTGATGACGATCGAGGCGCCGATGCTGGCGGTCGTCGGCGGGTCGACGGGGGCGGGCAAGTCGACCCTGGTCAACTCCCTGGTGGGTCGGCGCGTGACCCAGCCGGGGGTGCTGCGCCCCACGACCCGGTCGCCCGTGCTGGTGCACAACCCCGAGGACGCCCACTGGTTCGGCCAGGACCGCCTGCTACCCGACCTGGAGCGCGTGACCACGGCGACCAACGACCCCTCGGCCCTGCAGCTGGTGCCCTCCGAGACCGTGCCCGCCGGGCTCGCGGTGCTCGACGCCCCCGACATCGACTCGGTCGAGGAGGCAAACCGGACGCTGGCCGCCCAGCTGCTCGCCGCGGCCGACCTGTGGCTCTTCGTGACCTCCGCGGCCCGGTACGCCGACCAGGTGCCGTGGCAGTTCCTGCGCGAGGCCGCCGAGCGCTCGGCGGCAGTGGCGATCGTGCTCGACCGCACCCCGCCCGAGGCCGTCGAGACGGTGGCCAGCCACCTGGCCCGGATGCTCGCGAGCCGTGGGCTCAAGGACTCGCCCCTGTTCACCGTCCACGAGGGACCGGTCGACGACGAGGGGCTGCTGCCCGCCTCGTCCGTCGCCGAGATCCGCGGCTGGCTGGAGTCGCTGGCCGCCGACGCCGAGGCCCGCGCCGGGGTGGTGCGGCAGACCCTCGAGGGGGCGATCCGCAACGTCGCCCAGCGGACCCACCTGGTCGCCGACGCGGAGACCTCCCAGGTGGAGGCGCTGACCCGGCTCCGGGAGGACGCGGAGAAGGCGTACGCCGCGAGCACCGCCGCCGTGCGGGAGGCCTCGGCCGACGGCACGCTGCTGCGCGGCGAGGTGCTGGCCCGGTGGCAGGAGTTCGTCGGCACCGGCGAGCTGCTCCGCTCGCTCGAGACCCGGGTGGGGTGGCTCCGGGACCGCATCGTCAACGCCGTCAAGGGCAAGCCGCAGCAGGCCGAGCGGGTGCAGGTCGCGGTGGAGTCGGGGCTGGAGACGCTCCTCACCGAGCACGCCGAGGCGGCCGCGGAGCGGGCGGAGGCCTCCTGGCAGTCCCTGGCCTCCGGCCAGGCCCTCCTGCGGGACGCGGGCGAGGACCTCGGCCGGGCCTCGCGCGACTTCCGCCGGCGCGCCGAGCGGGCCGTCCGCGACTGGCAGCGCGACGTGCTCGAGATGGTCCGGGAGGAGGGCGCCGACAAGCGGACCACGGCCCGCTTCCTCGCCTACGGAGTCAACGGCCTCTCCGTCGCGCTCATGGTGGTCGTGTTCGCCCACACCGGCGGCGCCCTCGTCGGCGCCGAGGCCGGCATCGCCGGCGGCGGGGCCGTGCTGGGCCAGAAGCTGCTGGAGGCGGTCTTCGGGGACCAGGCGGTCCGGTCGCTCGCCGAGCGGGCCCGGCAGGACCTCGAGCGGCGGGTCGCCGAGCTCTACGACGCCGAGCGCGCCCGCTACCTCGACCTGCTCGCCTCCCTCGGCGTCGACGAGGGGTCGCCCGAGACGCTGCGCCAGGCAGCGCGCCGGGTCGACGACCTGCGCTTCGCCCAGTCCGCCCGGCAGGAGCCGGGCGCGGGGTCGGCGCAGGGGTCTGCGCAGGCGTCGGTGCCGGGGTCCGGCACCGGGACGGGTGTGGCCGGTGGGACGGGAGACTAGGGTGGGCACCGTCAACCGAACATCCCGGCAGAGGACACCATGACGTCTCTTCTCGAGGGCGCCAAGAAGCTGGTGACCCGTGGCTCCGACATCGGCGCGCGGGTCGAAGGCCTCGCCCAGGCCGTGGAGGCGAGCCGCGGCCGGCTGGACGACGAGGTCGTCGACGCCGCCGGGGCCACCGCCGCCCGGGCCGCCCACCGACTGCGCCTCTCGGCCGACCACACGGTGGTCGCGCTCGCCGGGGCGACCGGGTCGGGGAAGTCGTCGACGTTCAACGCCCTCACCGGGCTCGAGCTCAGCGCCGTGGGGGTGCGCCGTCCCACCACCTCGTGGGCGACGGCCTGCGTCTGGGGCTCGGAGGGCGCGCCCGAGCTCCTGGAGTTCCTCGGCATCCCCGAGCGGCACCGCGTCGCCCGCGACAACCTGCTCTCGCAGGGTCGGGAGGACACCGCGCTCCAGGGCGTCGTCCTGCTCGACCTGCCCGACCACGACTCCACCGAGGTCAGCCACCACCTCGAGGTGGACCGGCTCGTCGCCCTCGCCGACATGCTGATCTGGGTCCTCGACCCGCAGAAGTACGCCGACGCCGCGATCCACGACCGCTACCTCGCGCCCCTCGCCACGCACAAGGACGTCATGCTCGTGGTGCTCAACCAGATCGACCGGGTGCCGGAGGAGCGTCGGGAGACGATGCTGGGCGACGTGCGACGGCTGCTCGCCGCCGACGGGCTCACCGGCGTCCCCGTGCTGGGCGTCAGCTCGCGGGAGGGCTGGGGCGTCGACGGGCTCCGCGAGGAGATCGCCCGCAAGGTCGCCAGCAAGAAGGTCACCAAGCAGCGGCTCGAGGCCGACGTCCGCGCCAGCGCGCTGCGGATGCGGACGGTCACCGGCGAGGCGGCCGCCCCCACGCTCTCCCGGGAGCGCCTCGAGGCGCTCGAGGACTCCTTCGCCGAGGCCGCCGGCGTCCCGACCGTCGTGAAGGCGGTCGAGGAGTCCACCCGGGTCCGCGCCAACCGGGCGACCGGGTGGCCCGCGACGGCCTGGCTGAGCCGGTTCCGGCCCGACCCCCTCAAGCGCCTCCACCTCGACCTGGGCCAGGTCGGGCGCGAGCTGACCGGCACGCCGCGCAGCTCGGTCCCCGAGCCCACCCAGGTCCAGCGGGCCCGGGTCGACACCGAGGTGCGGGCCCTCGTCGACGACGTCACCGCCGGCATGCAGCCGGCCTGGGGCCACGCCGTGCGCCGGGCGTCGGTCTCCCGCCTCCCCGACCTGGGGGACCGGCTGGACAAGGCCCTGGCGGCCACCGACCTCGGCGTCGAGAGGCTGCCGGTCTGGACGGGCCTGCTGCGGGCCCTGCAGTGGGTGCTCGTGGTCGCCGCTCTGGTCGGCGGCGCCTGGCTGGCCCTGCTGGGGGTGGCCACCTACGCGCGGGTGCCCGAGCCGCCCACCCCGGAGTGGAACGGGTGGCCGCTGCCGACCCTGCTGCTCCTCGCCGGGCTCGGGCTCGGGCTGCTGCTCGCGCTGGGGGCCCGGGTGCTCGTCTCGGCCACGGCCCGGCGCCGTGCCTCCGTCGCCGACCAGCGGCTGCGGCAGGCGATCGGCGAGGCGACCGAGGAGCTGGTGGTGGCCCCGGTGCAGGCCGAGCTCGACGCCTACGGCCGCGCGGTCGACGGGCTCGCCACCGCCCTGCGCTGACGGGCCGCCCGCCCTCCACAGGGGGACCCGGCGGACCCCTCCTCCACAGCCGCACGCGGCGGCGCCGCGCGGACGCCGCCGTCGCGGCAGCCTCGGGGTCGGGCAGACGGCCCGCGACGAGGCGAGGAGGAGCCAGATGAACGACAGCACGATCACCTTCAGCGGCTGGGTGGGGTCCGAGGTGACCCTCACCGAGGGCGTCAACCAGGTGGCGGTGGCCAGCTTCCGGGTGGGGTGCACCCCACGGCGGTTCCGGGGCGGGCGCTGGGAGGACGGCGAGACGATCTGGTACGCCGTGAAGGCGTGGCGGACGCTGGCCACCAACGTCGCCGCCTCGGTGCGGACGGGGGAGCCGGTGGTGGTCTCCGGCAAGCTCGTCGCCGACGTCTGGAAGCGTGAGGACGGCACCGTGAGCACCCGCTACGTCGTGGTCGCCTCCTCCGTGGGCCACGACCTGACCCGGGGGACGAGCGTCTTCCGGCGGGTCAGCCGCAGCGAGCCGGCCCCCGTGGCCGAGGACGACCCGGTCCGCGAGGTGCTGCACTCCTACGAGGAGGGCGGTCCCCGGCTCGACAGCGACGGCCGGGTGGTCGCCGACGCGGCCGCCGACGGGTCGGACCGCGCCGTCGCCGAGCCTGCGGCCTAGGAGCGATGCGGGGCGGGAGGGTCGGCACCGGTAGGGTCGCGGACATGGCTGAGTACGTCTTCACGCTGCGCAACGTGCGCAAGGCCCACGGCGACAAGGTGGTCCTCGACAACGTCACCCTCTCGTTCCTGCACGGCGCCAAGATCGGTGTCGTCGGTCCCAACGGGGCCGGCAAGTCGACCCTGCTCAAGATCATGGCCGGGCTCGAGCAGCCCAACAACGGGGACGCCTTCAAGGACCCCGAGGCCACGGTCGGGATGCTGCAGCAGGAGCCCCCGCTGACGGAGGGTCGCACGGTCCTGGAGAACGTCGAGGAGGCCGTGCACGACATCAAGAGCAAGATGAAGCGGCTCGAGGACGCCTACATGGAGATGGGCGAGCCCGACGCCGACCAGGACGCCCTCATGGCCGAGACCGGCGACCTCCAGACCTACCTCGACAACCACAACGCGTGGGACGTCGACAGCCGCCTCGAGCAGGCGATGGACGCGCTGCGCTGCCCGCCGCCCGACGCGCTCGTCGACAACCTGTCGGGTGGCGAGCGACGCCGGGTCGCGCTCTGCAAGCTGCTGCTCCAGCAGCCCGACCTGCTCCTCCTCGACGAGCCCACCAACCACCTCGACGCCGAGTCGGTCCAGTGGCTCGAGGGCCACCTGAAGACCTACCCGGGCGCCGTCCTGGCGATCACCCACGACCGGTACTTCCTCGACAACGTCGCCGAGTGGATCGCCGAGGTCGACCGCGGCTCCATCCACGGCTACGAGGGCAACTACTCCACCTACCTGGAGACCAAGAAGGAGCGCCTCAAGATCGAGGGGCAGAAGGACGCCAAGCGCGCCAAGATGCTGGAGAAGGAGCTGGAGTGGGTCCGCTCCAACGCCAAGGCCCGGCAGACCAAGAGCAAGTCCCGCCTTGCCCGCTACGAGGAGCTCGCGGCCGAGGCCGACAAGGCGCGCAAGATCGACACCGCCGACATCAACATCCCGCCCGGCCCGCGGCTGGGTGACGTGGTGCTCGAGGCCCGCAGCCTCACCAAGGGGTTCGAGGACCGGGTCCTGTGGAACGACATCAGCTTCACGCTGCCCCGCGCCGGCATCGTCGGCGTGATCGGCCCCAACGGCGTCGGCAAGACCACGCTGTTCCGGATGATCACGGGCGACGAGAAGCCCGACTCGGGCGAGCTGGTGGTGGGCCAGACGGTGAAGATCTCCTACGCCGACCAGAGCCGCGGCGGGATCGACCCCAACAAGAACGTCTGGGAGGTCGTCTCCGACGGCCTGGACTTCATCAAGGTCGCCAACTTCGAGATGAACAGCCGCGCCTACGTCGCGTCGTTCGGCTTCAAGGGACCCGACCAGCAGAAGAAGGCCGGCGTCCTCTCCGGCGGTGAGCGCAACCGCCTCAACCTCGCGCTCACCCTCAAGATGGGCGGCAACATGCTGCTCCTCGACGAGCCCACCAACGACCTCGACGTGGAGACCCTGTCCGCGCTGGAGGACGCGCTCCTCGACTTCCCCGGCTGTGCCGTGGTCACCTCCCACGACCGCTGGTTCCTCGACCGGGTCGCCACGCACATCCTCGCCTGGGAGGGCGACGAGGAGGACGGCGGCAAGTGGTTCTGGTTCGAGGGCAACTTCGCCTCCTACGAGGAGAACAAGATCGAGCGCCTGGGCCCCGAGGCGGCGCGACCGCACCGGGTCACCCACCGGCGGCTCACCCGCGACTGACGTCGGTGCCGGACCCGATCCGACGGCCGGTACCGCCCTCGGTGACGCCGCCCGTGCCGGTGGCGCGGAGCGGCTCGCTCGAGGACGCGCTGCTGTCCCGTTTGACCTTCCACGTCGTCCTGGCGTCGGTGCTCGTGGCGGCGTGGGCCGCCCTCGGGCTGGAGGGTGCCGCCCGGGGGGCCGGGCTGGCCGCCGGGCTCGTCGGAGCGGCGGCGCCGACGATCGGGGCCGCGCGCGTCTGGCCGCACCCGGTGCGGTGGGGCCTGGTGGCACTCGGCACGCTCGCGGTCGTGCTCACCCTGGTGCTCGCCGACGGCTGACGCCGCGTCCGGTGGAGGCACCGGCAGGAGCCCCGCAGGGTGGGGCGCCGCTCAGGGGGAGGCGCGCAGCTCCATCTCGGGGTGGCGCGCGATGAGGTGGTCGGCCACCGCGTCGAAGACGCGGCCCATCGCCTCGAAGTCCTGCGGGTCGGCGAGGTCCACGATGTTCTTGCGCACGCCCGTCACGTGGACGTGGGCGGCGTCGCGCAGCAGCTCCATCCCCTTGTCGGTCAGCCTCGCGACGACGCCGCGACCGTCCTCGGGGGAGGCGGCCCGCTCGACGTAGCCGCTGCGCTCGAGGCGCGCGATGGTGTGGGTGACGCGGCTCCGGCTGTGGGCCAGGGCGTCGGCGAGCTGCGCCATCCGCATCGCGCGGCCCTCGCGCTCGGAGAGCCGGACGAGGATCTCGTACTCGGCCAGCGAGATGTCGTAGGCCTCCCGAAGGTCGTCGTCCAGCCGGTCGAGCAGCAGGGTGTGGCCCAGCATCAGGGCCCGCCACGCGCGCTGCTGGGACTCGTCGAGCCACCTGGTCGCCCCCGGATCAGTCATGGGAGGACCCTATCGGCTCGCACGGCTCGTGAACGGCAACGCCCTCCCCGGGCGCCGCGAGGCGCCCGGGGAGGGCGTGAGGTGCCCGGGTGGACGGGTCAGACCCGCTCGAGGATCAGGGCCATGCCCTGCCCGCCGCCGACGCACATGGTGATGAGGCCGGTGGACTTGTCGTGCCAGTCCAGGCTGTTGAGCATCGTCGCCTGCAGGCGGGCACCCGTCATGCCGAAGGGGTGGCCGACCGCGATCGCGCCGCCGTTCACGTTGAGCCGGTCCAGGTCGATCCCCAGCTCCTGGTAGGAGGGGACCACCTGGGCGGCGAACGCCTCGTTGATCTCGACCAGGTCGATGTCGCCGATGCTCATGCCGGCGTTGGCCAGCGCGCGCTTCGTGGCCTCGACGGGGCCGAGCCCCATGATCTCGGGGGAGAGGCCCGACACGCCGGTCGCCACGATGCGGGCGAGCGGGGTGACCCCGAGCTCGTCGGCCTTGGTGTCGCTCATGACGACGACGGCGGCCGCGCCGTCGTTGAGGGCGCAGCAGTTGCCGGCGGTGACGACGCCGTCGGGGCGGAAGACCGGCTGGAGCCCGGCGAGGGCGTCGTACGTGACCCCGGCGCGCGGGCCGTCGTCGGCGGTCACCACGGTGCCGTCGGGCGTGGTCACCGGCGTGATCTCCCGGGCCCAGAAGCCGTCGGCGATCGCCTTCTCGGCGAGGTTCTGGGAGCGGACGGCGAACTCGTCGAGCTCCTGCCGGCTCAGGCCGCGCAGCCGGGCGACGTTCTCCGCGGTCTGGCCCATCGCGATGTAGACGTCGGGGAGGAGGCCCTGCTCGCGCGGGTCCTGCCAGTCCTGGCCGCCCTCGGCGAGCTTGGCGGTGCGGCTCTGCGCGTCGTCGAAGAGCGGGTTGACCGTGTTCGGCAGGTGGTCGGAGGTCCCCTTGGCGAAGCGGGAGACGGTCTCGACGCCGGCGGAGACGAACACGTCGCCCTCGCCGGCCTTGATCGCGTGGAAGGCCATCCGGGTGGTCTGCACCGAGGAGGAGCAGTAGCGGGTGATGGTCGCGCCGGGGACGTCGTCCATCCCGTTGAGCACGTTGACGACGCGGCCCATGTTGTTGCCCGACTCGCCGCCGGGAAGGCCGCAGCCGAGCAGGGTGTCGTCGACGGTGTTGGGGTCGAGGCCGGGGACCTTGTCGAGCGCCGCCTTGATGATCCCGGCAGCCAGGTCGTCGGGGCGCAGGTCCTTGAGGGACCCCTTGTTGGCGCGCCCGATCGGCGAACGAGCTGCGGAAACGATCACGGCCTCGGGCATGGGGGGTTCCTCCTGGAGGGACGGCGGCACAGTCGCGTCCACCCTACGTGGGCGGCGCGCCCGCGGACATGTGCCGACCGCCCAACGGTCGCCGTCGCCGGGGGACGCGGCCGGGCGCCCGGCACGCGGGCGTCGACGCGCGTCCGACGGATGAGAGCATCGACGGCGTGCGTCACCTCTACGAGTGCCCCTTGCGCTGGGCCGACCTCGACGTCCTTCACCACGTCAACAACGTCGTCTACGTCGACTACCTCCAGGAGGCGCGGGTCGACATGCTCCGCACGCACTCCCCGGCCGGCCGGCCCGGCCTCGCCGGCGAGCGTCCGGGGGAGGGGCTCGTCGTCGTCGGCCACGACATCACCTACCTGACCCCGCTGGAGCTGCGCCCCGAGCCGGTGCGCATCGAGTGCTGGGTCACCGAGGTTCGGGCGGCCAGCTTCACGATGGCCTACGAGATCTTCGACGAGGTCGACGGCGTGCGCACCACCTACGCCCGCGCCACGACGGTGCTCACGCCCTTCCTCTTCGCCGAGGAGCGCCCGCGGCGGCTGAGCGCGGCCGAGCGCGAGGTGCTGGCCCGGTTCCACGAGCCGGCCGAGCCCGCCGCCCCGCTGCTCGCGGCCACCCCCGCCGGCGAGCCCGCCGCGGTCCTGCCGCTGCAGGTGCGCTTCAGCGACGTGGACGTCTACGGCCACGTCAACAACGTCAAGTACCTGGAGTACTTCCAGGAGGCCCGCTTCCGAATGATGGGCGAGCTCGCCACCGAGGAGTCGGGCGGGCGGCAGGTGGTGGTGCTGGCCCGCACCCAGGTGGAGTACCGCGTGCCGATCCTCTTCCGTCCCGAGCCGTACGAGGTGCGCTCGTGGGTCACCCACGTGGGGTCGCGCTCGGTCAGGGTGGAGTCGGAGATCCGGGACGCCGGCACCCTGATGAGCCGGGCCGCGGTCGTGCTGGTCTTCTTCGACCCGGTGACCCAGCGCAGCTGCGAGCCCGACGACTCCGTGCGGCGGATGCTGCAGGGTCTCGTGGGCGGCTGAGCGCCACCCCGGTGCTGCTCAGCGGAGCAGGTCGCCGGTGCTGTCGGGCACCTCGTTGGTGTTGACCATGAACTGCGCCGCGTGGGTGACGTAGTCCCAGAACTGCGCGTCCTGCTCCGGGGTCAGGGCGACCTTGTCGAGCCCGGCCCGGAAGTGGACCAGCCAGCGCTGCGCCGCGGTCGGGGTGACCGCGAAGGGGGCGTGCCGCATCCGCAGGCGGGGGTGGCCGCGGGTCTCGGAGTAGGTGCCGGGGCCGCCCCAGTACTGCACGAGGAAGAGGGTGAACCGCTCCGTGGCGGGGCCCAGGTCCTCCTCCGGGTACATGGGACGGAGGACCGGGTCGTCGGCGACGCCCTCGTAGAACGTCTCGACGATCGTGCGGATCGTCGCCTCGCCGCCGATCTCGTCGTAGAAGCTCACGACCCCATTGTGCAGGTCCCGGACGAGCTCAGGACCGCGGGTCCGCCTCGTCCTCGTCGCGGACCTCCGAGGCCCACTCGACGTACCGCGTGTGCGGCATCACGATCCCCTCGTGGTCGAACCGCGCCTTGATCCGCTCGCGCAGGGTGCGCGCCACCGACCACTGCTCCATCGGCGCCGTCTTGAGCGTGACGCGCACGACGATCCCGTCGACGGTCATCGCCTCGACCCCGGGCTCCTCGGGCTCCTCGATCACGCGGCCGCGGAAGTCGTCGTCCTCCCAGATCCCCCGGAGCACCTCGGCCAGCACTCGCCGGACCCGGACCAGGTCGGTGTCGTAGGTGACGGTGACGTCCAGCACGGCCCGCGCCCAGTTCTGGCTCATGTTGCCGACCCGCAGGATCTCGCCGTTGCGGACGTACCAGACCGTGCCGTTGAGGTCGCGCAGCCTGGTGACCCGCAGGCTCACGGCCTCGACCGTGCCGGAGGCCTCCCCGAGGTCGACGACGTCGCCGACGCCGTACTGGTCCTCCACCAGCATGAAGATGCCGGAGAGGAAGTCCTTGACCAGGGTCTGGGCGCCGAAGCCGAGGGCCAGGCCGAGGATCCCCGCGCTGGCGATGATGGGGGCGATGTTGACCCCCAGCTCGGAGAGGATCATCGTCGTCACGATCGCGAGCACGACCCCGCTGATGATGCTCTTGAGCAGGCTGCCCATCGTCTTGGCGCGCTGCACCCGGCGGGTCCGCGCGGCCAGGTCGCGCGGCGACGACTCGGCGCTGCGGCCCAGCCGGGCCGAGGTGGTCATCGCCGCGCGCGCCACCCGGTCGGGCACCATCCCGGCCTCGGCCCGGTGCACCACCCGGTCGACCAGGCGGTGCAGCACCCAGCGGAGCAGGAGGGCGCCGAGCACCAGGAGCCCGATGGTGAGCGGCTTGCCGATGACGATGTCGGCGAGCTCGGCGAGCCGGTCGTTCCCGGTGGCCCGGTCGGTCCACTCGCACAGGGTCTGGTCGTCCTCGCACGGACCGGAGGTCTGGAAGGGCAGCACAGGCATGGCCCTCAGTATGGCGAGGGGCTGGTGAGGATCCGTGGGCGCCTGAGGGAGCCGGGGGCGTCCGCGATATCCTCACGTCCGTGACCTCCACGACCTCCTCCCAGACCAGCCCCGCCCGCGTCCTGCGCTCGTCGCTGCGCCTGCTCGTGCCGGCGGTCGTGGTGGGGTCCGTGCTGCTGGGCGCCCCGGCGCTCGCCGACGTGCCGGAGGGCTGGTCCGACCCCGACCCGGTCTCCGCCATGGACTTCCTGCTCGTGCTGATCCTGCTCCCGCTGGGCGCCGCCGCCCTGGTCGCGCTGCTCTTCTACGCCCCGATCCTGGCGCGCGGGGAGAAGCTCTCGACCCGCTCGACGCCGGTGGAGGACCAGTGGCTCGGCGGCCCGCGCGGCGGTCGTGCCGAGCTGGAGCAGTCGAAGGCCCCCGCCGAGGAGACCGGTGGGGCCAGTGGCAGCTGGTGAGCTGACCGCGAGGCAGCGCGCCGAGCTCGACCGGGCCATCCGGTCGGCGGAGCAGACGAGCCGCTTCGAGTTCTCCGTCTTCCGCGGCGTGGTCACCGGACCGGCCCGGGCGTTCGCCGAGCGCCTGCACGCCGCGCTCGGCACGCCCGAGCGCAGCGTCCTGGTGGTCGTCGACCCCACGGCGCGCCTGCTGGAGGTGGTCACGGGCGCCCACGTGCGGCGCCAGCTGACCGACGAGGAGGTCGCGCTGGCCGTGGTCGCCATGCAGTCGGCGTTCGCCGAGGGCGACGAGGTCGGCGGCCTCAAGCGGGGGATCACCCTGCTGGCCGAGCACGCCGTCGGTCCTCGCACCCTCCACTCGCGCGCCTGACCCGCAGCAGCGCCTGACCCGCAGCCGAGCGACCCCCGGCCGTCCCCTCGGACGTCATCAGTGGCGGTCGCCGGGACGACCCTTCCTGACGACGTCCCTGGAGGGCCCCTCGGACGTCATCAGGAGAGGTCGCCCGGACGACCCTTCCTGATGACGTCCCGGGAGAGCCCGTCAGGCGCCCGCGGCGTCGCGCTGCTGCGCGGCGAGCGCGCGGCGCACGTCGGCCAGGCCCTCGCGGACGTAGCGCAGCGCACCCTTCGGCGCGGTGGCACCTTCCAGCCAGGCCTCGACCCGGGCGGCGAGCGCGGGCGAGGCGAGGGCCTTCGGGAAGCCGTACTCGAGCACGGTGGCCGCCTTGTGGAAGCCGAGCGTGTCGATCAGGCTGTCGGCCGCCTCGAGGTACTTCTCCAGGTAGGGCGCGACGACCTCGTCCTGGCCGTGGCGGAAGATGGAGAAGACCATCTCGCGCGACGTCTCGTTGGGCGTGGCCGGGTCCAGGATCGCGGCCCAGCCGGCGGCCTTCGCCTCCGACGTGGGCTGGGCCACCCGGGCGGCCGCGGCCTTCTCCTTGCCCTCGATGGTGCGGTCCCGCTCCAGCTCGGCGTCGATGGCGGCGTCGTCGGCCCGGCCGGCGGCCGCAAGGGCCGTGATCAGCGCCCAGCGCAGGTCCTGGTCGACGGCGAGCCCGTCGATGTCGACGGTCCCCTCGAGGATGCCCCGGACGTCGTCCAGCGCGTAGTCGGAGCGCGCAGCCGCTGCGTAGGACCGGGCGAAGGTGAGCTGGTGGTCGCTGCCGGGCTCGGCGGCCAGCAGCAGCGCGCGCAGCCCCGCCTCCCACTCGGCCCGGAGCTGGTCGCGGCCGGCCGGGTCGGAGTAGAGGTTGACGGCCATCGCGGCCGACACGGGGATCCGGGTGACGCCCCAGGCGTCGGTCTCGGAGCCGATGTTGGCCAGCACCAGCCGGACGAAGTCGCGGGCCGGCAGCTCGGCGTCGCGGGTCATGTCCCAGGTGGCGCCCCAGACCAGCGCGCGGGCGAGCGAGTCGTCGAGCCGGGAGAGGCCCTCGACCGCCGTGGCCAGCGACCGCTCGTCGAGGCGGATCTTGGCGTAGGCGTGGTCCTCGTCGTTGAGCAGCAGCAGCGCGGGCTGCCGGACGCCGACCAGCTCGGCGACCTCGGTCGACTCGCCCTCCACGTCGACCTCGACGTAGTCGCGACGGACCAGGCGACCGTCGACCTCGTCGTACAGGCCGATGCCGAGGCGGTGACGGCGCAGCGTGGGCTGCTCGGGCGCGGCACCCTGGAGCACGCGGAAGGAGGAGTAGGCGCCGTCGGCGTCCAGCTCGAAGTCGGGTCGCAGCGTGTTGACGCCCGCGGTCTGCAGCCACTCGGCGGCCCAGCCCTGGAGCTCGCGGCCCGACGACCTCTCCAGCGCCGCGAGCAGGTCGTCGAAGGTGGCGTTGCCGAAGGCGTGGTCCTTGAAGTACTGCCGCAGGCCGGCGACGAACGGCTCGAGGCCCACCCACGCGACGAGCTGCTTGAGCACCGAGGCGCCCTTGGCATAGGTGATCATGTCGAAGTTGACCTCGACCGCGTGCAGGTCGACGTTGTCGGCCGCGATCGGGTGGGTGCTCGGCAGCTGGTCGGCGCGGTAGCCGGTCTGCTTGCGGGCGTTGGCGAAGCCGGTCCACGCGTCGGTGAACTCGGTGGCCTCGGCCTCGCACCAGTAGCAGGCCCACTCGGCGAACGACTCGTTGAGCCAGAGGTCGTCCCACCACTTCATGGTCACGAGGTTGCCGAACCACATGTGGGCCATCTCGTGGGTGATGACGGAGGTGCGGAACTCGTAGAACGAGCGGGGCTGGCGGCTGCGGGGGAGGTACTCGTCGCGCAGCGTCACGCACCCGGCGTTCTCCATCGCGCCCATGTTGTACTCCGGCACGTAGAGCTGGTCGTACTTGCCGAAGGGGTAGGGGAAGTCGAACTTCTCCTCGAAGAACTCGAAGCTCGCCTTGGTGGTGGCGACGAGGTTCTCGGTGTCCATGTGCTCGACGAGGGACTGCCGGCAGTAGTGGCCGAGCGGGATGGTGCCGTACTTGCCCTCGTAGGTGTCGAGCACCTCGTGGTACTCGCCGGCGACCACGGCGGTGATGTACGTCGACATCCGCACGGTCGGCTCGAACCGCCACACGGCCTTGCCGCTCTGCCCCTCGACGGCGACCGGCTCGGGGGTGGGCGAGTTGGAGACGACCTTCCAGTGCTCGGGGGCGGTGACGTGGAAGGTGAAGCTCGACTTGAGGTCGGGCTGCTCGAAGGTGGTGAAGACGCGGCGGGCGTCGGGCACCTCGAACTGGCTGTAGAGGTAGACGCGGTCGTCGGCGGGGTCGACGAACCGGTGCAGCCCCTCGCCGGTGTGGCTGTAGGTGCAGTCGGCGCGGACCACCAGCACGTTGTCGGCCTGCAGGTCGTCGAGCGCGATCCGGCTGTCGGCGTACGCCGTCGCGGGGTCGAGGCTGCGGCCGTTGAGGGTGATCTCGTGCACCTCGGCGTCGACCAGGTCGGCGAAGGTGCTCGCCCCGGGCTCCCGGCAGGTGAACTCGAGGGTGGTGGTGGAGCCGAAGGTCTTGTCACTCGTGGTGAGGTCGAGCTCGACGGTGTAGGACGTCACGTCCAGGAGGGCGGCGCGGGTCGCGGCCTCGTCCCTGGTCAGGTTGGTTCCGGGCATGGGCTGCATCATGTCACCCGGCACCGACCTGTCCAGGGAGCCCTGCGTCAGGGCCGGGTGCTTGACTGTCGGGGTGAGCGACAAGACGAACGCCGACTTCTGGTTCGACCCGCTGTGCCCCTTCGCGTGGATCACCTCCCGGTGGATCCTCGAGGTGGAGCAGGTGCGCGACATCGAGGTCACGTGGCACGTGATGAGCCTGGCGTACCTCAACCAGGACAAGGACATCCCCGACGACTACCGCGAGATGCTCAGGCCGGCCTGGGGCCCGGTGCGGGTCTGCCTCGCGGCCGAGCAGCGGCACGGCCGCCAGGTCCTGCTCCCGCTCTACACGGCGATGGGGAAACGGATCCACCTCGAGCAGCAGCCGATCAGCCGCGAGCTGATCGCCGCCGCCGTTGCCGAGGCGGGGCTGGAGGCGGACCTCGTCGACGCCATGGACGACTCCTCCCTGGACGAGGCCGTGGCCCGCTCCCACCACGAGGGCATGGACCAGGTGGGCGACGACGTCGGCACCCCCACGATCGCGATCGAGGGTGCCGCCTTCTTCGGGCCGGTGCTGTCGAGCATCCCCCGCGGCGAGGAGGCCGGCCAGCTGTGGGACGGCTGCGTCGCCGTGGCCAAGGTGCCCTACTTCTACGAGCTCAAGCGCTCGCGGACCGGAGAGCTCGACTTCAGCTAGCCGCCGGAGGCTCCGGCGGCGGCCGAGGCGGCCACCGCCGCGGCGACCGCGGACTGGGCGGCCGCCACGGCGTCCCGGACGGCCTTGGCCGCCCAGTCGCCCTCGGCGATCGCCTTGGCCCGATGCTTCACCTCGCCGGCGCGCAGGCCCCTCCGGTCGACCACCCGGTGCGCCTGGTCGACGGCCTGCAGCAGCGCGACCACGCCCGCGGTCCGGGGGTCCGGCGTGAGCCCCTGCACCAGGACGCCCTGCAGCCGCTCGCGCACCTGGCGCTCGTGGGCGAGGTCGGCGGCCGGCCAGGTGGTGCTCGGGAAGAGGCCGAGCACCTTGCGCTCCCGGCGTTCGAGGAGACCGCGGTCGGCCAGCCGGTCCTGGAGGATGTCGCGGACCCCCTTGCCGAGCCGGTTGACGAGGTCCTGGGCGGTGCGGGGCTTCTCGGCCACCACCTGCAAGGCCTCGGCGAGCAGGGGGTCGGGGCGGACGGGGGAGCGCAGCTGGCGTGCGTGCACCTTGGCGCTGTGCCAGAAGCCGCGCTTCTCCTCGACCTCGACGCCCCCGTCGAGGGCCAGCTCGACCAGCAGCGCGCCGCCGAGGAGCGGTCGCGCGTGCGACGCGGCGGCCATCCGGCCCCGCTCGTCGTCCATCAGCAGCAGCAGCACGTCCTCGGCGATCAGCAGCTCCATGGGCGGCAACCTAGCGCCGACGCGGGCGGGGGACACGCGCCTCACTAGGATCGGGCTCATGACGAAGGTTCTCTCCGCAGTCGCCTGGCCGTACGCGAACGGCCCGCGCCACATCGGCCACGTGGCCGGGTTCGGCGTGCCCTCCGACGTGTTCAGTCGGTACATGCGGATGGCCGGTCACGACGTGCTCATGGTCTCGGGCTCCGACGAGCACGGCACCCCGATCCTCATCGCCGCCGACGAGGCGGGGCTGACCCCGCAGCAGCTGGCCGACCGCAACCACCGGCTGATCGTGGAGGACCTGGTCGGTCTCGGCCTCTCCTACGACATGTACACCCGCACCACCACCCGCAACCACCACGCCGTGGTCCAGGAGATGTTCCGCGGGGTCCACGAGAACGGCTACTTCGTCGAGCAGACGACGTACGGCGCGATCTCGCCGTCCACCGGGCGCACCCTGCCCGACCGCTACATCGAGGGGACCTGCCCCCTCTGCGGCACCCCGGGTGCCCGCGGCGACCAGTGCGACGCCTGCGGCAACCAGCTGGACCCGCACGACCTCGTCGACCCGGTCTCGCGGATCAACGGCGAGAAGCCCGAGTTCGTCGAGACCCGCCACTTCTTCCTCGACCTGCCGGCGCTGGCCGAGGCGCTGGGGGAGTGGCTCGACGAGCGCGACGCCTCGGGGACCTGGCGGCCCAACGTCATCAAGTTCTCGAAGAACATCCTGTCCGAGATCCGTCCGCGCGCCATGACCCGCGACATCGACTGGGGCATCGCGGTGCCTCTCGAGGGGTGGGTCGACAACCCGACGAAGAAGCTCTACGTCTGGTTCGACGCCGTGATCGGCTACCTGTCGGCCTCCATCGAGTGGGCGCGCCGCACCGGCGACCCCGAGGCCTGGCGGCAGTGGTGGAACGATCCCGAGGCCCTGTCCTACTACTTCATGGGCAAGGACAACATCACGTTCCACAGCCAGATCTGGCCGGCCGAGATGCTCGCCTACAACGGGCAGGGAAGCAGGGGCGGGAGCCAGCACGAGTACGGCGTGCTCAACCTGCCGACCGAGGTCGTGAGCTCCGAGTTCCTCACCATGGAGGGGCGCAAGTTCTCGTCCTCCAAGAAGGTCGTCATCTACGTCGCCGACCTGCTGTCGCGCTACCAGGCGGACGCGTTCCGCTACTTCGTCGCCGCCGCCGGTCCCGAGAACCAGGACTCTGACTTCTCGTGGTCGGAGTTCGTGCAGCGCACCAACTCCGAGCTGGTCGCCGGCTGGGGCAACCTGGTCAGCCGGACCGCGACGCTGGTGGCCAAGAACTTCGGGGAGATCCCGTCGGCGGGCGACCTGACCGACGCCGACCGGGCCGTGCTGGAGGCCTGCCGCGCGGCGTTTGACGAGGTCGGCGACAACATCGGCCGCAACCGGATGCGGCACGCGATCACCGCGGCGATGCGGACGGTGGCCGAGGTCAACAAGTACGTCACCGACTCCGAGCCCTGGAAGATCAAGGACGACCCCGACCGCCTGGCGACCGTGCTGCACGTGATGACGCAGTGCGTCCAGGACCTCAACACCCTGCTCAGCCCCTTCCTGCCGTTCACCGCCAACGAGGTGGACCGGGCGCTCGGCGGCGCGGGCGACGTGCAGCCGCTGCCGCGGATCGAGGAGGCCGACGACCTCGACGGCGGCCCGGGGTACCCCGTGATCACCGGGGACTACTCCACGATCCGGCCCTGGGGAAGCCTGCCCGTCGTCGTCGGGACGCCGGTCAGCAAGCCGGCGCCCGTCTTCACCAAGCTCGACCCCGCCCTGGTGGACGACGAGCTCGCCCGGCTCGGCCTCTGAGCCGGGACGTGGGCGACGGAGGATGACGCGCGCGTCGGCGGGGCCGGTGGAGGTCACCTACCGTGCTGGGGTCTCCCAGCGCTACGAGGTCGCGGACGCCGACGGCCGGACGCTCGCGACCGGCGCGCGCCGGCGTACGGCGCCCCGCGAGACCCTGCTCCTGCGCGCCGTGGGCCTGCTGGCGCACCTGCTCGATTGACCGGCACACTCGTCCCGCACCCGCCAGCACCCCCGTCAGGACCCGTCAGCACGCAGGAGGAACGATGGCGCTCCACCCCCAGGCGAAGGCCGCGCTCGAGGAGTCGGCCGACGAGACGTCGGTCGCCGACCCGGCGTTCGACGTCGCCGCCGAGCGGGCCGCGGCGCACGCGGCGGCGCTCGTGGCGCCGCGCGAGCCCGTCGGCCAGGTCCTGGACCTCGTCGCCGACGGCGTGCCGGTGCGGTTCTACCGCCCCGACGCCGAGGAGCCGGCCGCCCTCGTGGTCCACCTGCACGGCGGCGGCTTCGTGCTCAACGACGTGGAGGTGCACGACCCCGCCGCCCGTCGGCTGGCCAACCGCTCCGGGCTCGCGGTGCTCAGCGTGGGGTACCGCAAGCCGCCAGAGCACCCCTTCCCGGCGGCCCCCGACGACGTCTCCACCGTCGTGCGCTGGCTGGGCGCGGGCGGGCTGGCCGAGCTGGGACTGCCGCCCCTGCTCCCGCTCGTGGCCCACGGCGACAGTGCGGGCGCCAACCTCGCGCTGGTCGCCGCCCTGCGCCACCCCGGCACCTTCGCCGCGACCGCCCTGATCTACCCGTTCCTCGACCCCGGGATGGCGGGGGAGTCCTACCGCACCGGGGCCGAGGGCTTCGACCCGGCCGAGGCGCGCTGGTACTGGGAGCAGTACGCCGCCCGCCCCGAGGACCTGCAGCACCCCGACCTGGCGCCGCTGCGCTCCGACCGGCTGCACACCCTGCCGCCGACGCTGGTGGTGACCGCCGAGCACGACCCGCTGCGCGACGAAGGGGAGCTGCTGGCCGCCCGTCTGTCCGACCTCGGCGTCGAGGTCGTGGGGACCCGCTACCTCGGGATGGTGCACGGCTTCTGGCGGCACGCGGACGCCTTCGACGCCGCGGAGCCGCTGATGCGGCAGGTGGCGGGCTTCCTGCGCCAGCACGTCTGAGAGGATCTGCCCATGCGCGTGCACCTCGGTTCAGACCATGCCGGCCTCGAGCTCAAGGACCACCTGATGAACTGGCTGGTGGACGCCGGCCACGAGGCCGTCGACCACGGGCCCTTCGTCTACGACGCGGTCGACGACTACCCGGTCTTCTGCCTGCGCGCGGCCGAGGCCGTCGCCGCGGAGCGGGCCGAGGGGCAGATGAGCCTCGGCGTCGTCATCGGCGGCTCGGGCAACGGCGAGCAGATCGCCGCCAACAAGGTCCTGGGCGTGCGCTGCGCCCTCGCGTGGTCGGAGGAGACGGCCGCGCTGGCCAAGGAGCACAACGACGCCAACGTGGTCTCGGTCGGCGGCCGGATGCACACGCTGGAGGAGATGACCCGCTTCGTCGAGGTCTTCCTCACCACGCCCTTCTCGGGCGACGAGCGGCACGTGCGCCGGATCGGCCAGATGTCCGACTACGAGCAGACCCGCGAGCTCCCTCCGCTGCCCGACTCCGCCCTCACCGGCCCGGATGCCTGAGGGTCACACACTCCGCCGCCTCGCGGACGACCTCTCCGCGGCCTTCGCGGGCCGGACGGTCGCCGCGAGCAGCCCGCAGGGCCGGTTCGCCGCCGAGGCGCGGCAGCTGGACGGGGCGACCCTGGTCGGGGCCGACTCCGCGGGCAAGCACCTCTTCGTCGAGCTCGAGGGCGACCGCTTCGTCCACGTGCACCTGGGGCTCTACGGCAGCTTCGCCGTGCACGCCGACGTCCCCGTGGTCCCGCCGCCGATCGGGCAGGTGCGCCTGCGCCTGGTCGCCGACCGCGGAGCCGGCTCCTCGGCGTACGCCGACCTGCGCGGCGCCACCCGCTGCGACCTGGTCGGTCGCGGGGCCGTGGCCGAGACGCTGGCCCGCCTCGGTCCCGACCCGCTGCGCCCCGACGCCGACCCCGAGCTCGCCTGGGAGCGGGTCCGGCGCAGCCCCCGCCCGGTCGGCGACCTGCTGATGGACCAGGCCGTGCTGGCCGGCGTCGGCAACGTCTACCGCGCCGAGGTCCTCTTCCGGCAGCGGCTGCACCCCCTGCGTCCCGGCCGGACCCTGCGACGCGGCCAGTTCCGCGCGGTCTGGGACGACCTGGTGGGGCTGATGGCCGAGGGCGTGCGGCTCGGCCGCATCGACACGGTCCGGCCCGAGCACACCCCCGAGGCGATGGGCCGTCCGGCCCGGCGCGACGACCACGGGGGCGAGGTCTACGTCTACCGGCGTGCCGGTCAGCCGTGCCTCGTGTGCGGGAGGGCCGTGCGCACCGACGTCCTCGCCGGCAGGAACCTCTTCTGGTGCGCGCGGTGCCAGCCGCGTTTCAGGTCGCGAGCCCTAGGCTCGGGGGAACCCACCCCTGAGGACACCCATGGCTGAGCCGAGCTCGGTGCTGGCCGCGTCCACCCGACGCGTCCGGCAGCACTACCAGAGGGCCGTGCGCACCGGCATGTCCGAGCAGCTGGTGCTCCTCGTCGTCGTGACCCTGCTGATGGCCGCGGCCATCATCGGGCTGCCGAACGCCGCGCCGCTGATCCTGCTCGTCGTCCCGATGGTGATCTCCAGCCTCCTGCTGGGCCCGCGCCAGCTGCCGTGGTTCATCGTCTTCGTCCTGCTCACCCTCGCCGTCACGGTCACCCAGCAGCCGACGATCACGCTGCGGGTGGCGGTCAGCGTGATGGTGATGTTCGGGCTGGGGTTCATCGTCCTGCTCGGCTCGTTCCGGCGCTCCCGCCTCGGGGTTGCCGGGGTGATGGGGGAGTCGATGCTGGTCGACCTGCGGGACCGGATCCTCAAGCAGGGCGCGATCCCGCCCCTGCCGCCGCGCTGGCACGTCGCCTGGGAGCTGCGCTCCGCGGGCGGGACGCCGTTCGCCGGCGACTTCGTCGTGGCGAGCCGCTCCACCCCGGAGCGGCTGGAGGTCGCGGTCGTCGACGTCTCCGGCAAGGGCGAGGACGCCGGCACGCGCGCCCTGCTCCTGTCGGGCGCCTTCGGCGGCCTGCTCGGCGCGATGGCGCCGGCCGACTTCCTGCCCGCGGCCAACGCCTACCTCCTGCGCCAGGACTGGGAGGAGGGGTTCGCCACGGCCGTGCACCTCTCCCTGGAGCTGTCCACGGGTCGCTACGAGCTCCGCTCCGCCGGGCACCCGCCCGCGGTCGTCCACGACGCGGGCAACGGACGCTGGGGCGTGGTGGAGCCGCAGGGCCCGCTGCTCGGCCTCATCGACGGCGCCGAGTACCCCGCGGCGACCGGCCGGCTGCGTCCCGGCGACGCGATGCTGCTCTACACCGACGGGCTGGTCGAGGACCGCGGCCTCGACATCGCGCTGGGCATCGACCGGATGCTCGGCCGCGCGGAGCGGATCCTGCGCGGGGACTTCGAGGACGGCGCGGCCCGGCTCATCGACAGGCTGGGGGCCCCCGACGACGACCGGGCCCTGCTGATGGTGCACCTGCGCCCCTGATCGGGTGCTGGACGGCCCCGCCTCGGTTGTGGCCCGGGGTCCGTGGTGTGGCACCATGGCGTCGCGCCTGGCGACGGGAGACTGCCGCGAGCGCGCAGGCGGATGTAGCTCAATGGTAGAGCCCCAGTCTTCCAAACTGGCTACGCGGGTTCGATTCCCGTCATCCGCTCCAAGGCGCCCCTGACCGACCCGGCCGAGGGCACTTGGCGGGGCGTAGCGTAGTGGCTAGCGCGCCTGCTTTGGGAGCAGGAGACCGCAGGTTCGAGTCCTGTCGCCCCGACTCTCCCTGCACGTACCCGCACGACCAGCACGAATCAACACCCGAGACGATCCACCGATGAATGGAGACCACCTGTGAAGAGCGCCGTCGAGAACTTGAGCCCGACCCGGGCCAAGCTGACTGTCGAGGTGCCCTTCGAGGAGCTCAAGCCGAGCCTCGACGCGGCGTACAAGAACATCGCCAAGCAGATCAACGTCCCCGGCTTCCGCCGCGGCAAGGTCCCGCCGGCCGTGATCGACCGCCAGGTCGGCCGCGGCGTCGCGCTGGACGAGGCGGTCAACCAGGTCGTCCCCGCCAAGTACATCGAGGCGATGCAGGAGAACGGCCTCGAGCCGCTCGCCCAGCCCGAGATCGAGGTGACCCGGCTCGAGGACGGCGAGGTGCTCGAGTTCTCCGCCGAGGTCGACGTCAAGCCGCAGTTCGACCTGCCCGACTACGAGGGCGTCCAGGCCGAGGTCGAGGACACCGTCGTCACCGACGAGGACGTCGAGGAGCAGGTCCAGGCCCTGCGCGAGCGCTTCGGCACCCTGGTTGACGTCGACCGGGCCGCGGCCGACGGCGACTTCGTGACCATCGACCTGCGTGCCGACCAGGACGGCGAGACCGTCGAGGGCGGCGAGGTCGCCGGGATGTCCTACAAGGTGGGTCGCGGCGGCATGCTCGACGGCCTCGACGAGGCGCTGGTCGGCATGGCCGCCGGCGACGAGAAGACCTTCTCCTCCCAGCTGGTCGGCGGCGACCTCGTGGGCCTTGACGTCGAGGTGACCGTCAAGGTGACCGGCGTCCAGGAGCAGCAGCTCCCCGAGCTCGACGACGAGTTCGCCCAGCTGGCCTCCGAGTTCGACACCGTCGAGGAGCTCACCGCCGACGTGCGCGAGCGGCTGGGCCGGGGCAAGCGCCTGGAGCAGGCCGCCGCCGCCCGGGACGCCGTGCTCGAGGCGCTGCTGGAGAAGGTCTCGATCCCGCTCCCCGACACGCTGGTCACCGACGAGCTCAACGCCCGCCGCCAGAACGTCGAGCAGCAGCTCGCCTACGCCGGCATGACGATGGAGAAGTACCTCGAGGACGAGGGCCAGACCCAGGAGGAGTTCGAGGCCGACCTCGACCGCCGGGTCCGCGACGCCGTCACCGCCCAGTTCCTGCTCGACGCGATCGCCAAGAAGGAGGAGCTGGGGGTCGACCAGAACGACCTCTCCCAGCACATGGTGATGCGGGCCCAGCAGTCCGGCCAGGACCCGCAGGAGTTCGCCAACCACATGTTCGAGCACAACCACATCCCCGAGCTCGTGCAGGAGATCCTGCGGGGCAAGGCGCTGGCCCGGGTCGTCGAGGCGGCCGAGGTCAAGGACGCCTCGGGCCAGGTCGTGGACCTGAAGAACCTGCGTCCCGACGGCACCGTCGGCGAGCCGGAGGCCGAGGCCGCCGAGGGCGAGACCCCCCAGGCTGCCGAGGCCGACGAGAAGGCCTCCTCGGAGGACTGAGCACCCGCACCACCACGACGAGTCCCCGTCCGGGCTCCGACCCCACGAGGTCGGCCCTGGCGGGGGCTCCGTCGTTTCCGCCCCCTTTCGCTCGGTAGTCCCCCACGTCCTGACCACGGTCGACGGCGTGTCGCGGGTCAGAACGTGAGGGACTGTCCGGGAGGGGTGTGCGCTGTGGGCGAACAGGGGCCGATATGCCGTGGAACTGTCGGAGCCACGGGCTAGGGTCACTGGCGTGAACCCGAACTCCAGTGCCTCCCTGACGACGCCGCAGATGAACGGCGGTGCTTCCTACGGGCTCGACGACCACATCTACCAGCGCCTCCTCAAGGAGCGGATCGTCTTCCTCGGCTCCGAGGTCCGCGACGCCAACGCGAACGCGATCTGCGCCCAGCTCCTCCTGCTCTCGGCGGAGGACCCCGAGGCCGACATCTTCCTCCACATCAACAGCCCGGGTGGCTCGGTGGACGCGGGGATGGCGATCTACGACACGATGAACTACATCCCCAACGACGTCGCGACCGTGGGCATGGGCCTGGCCGCCTCGATGGGCCAGTTCCTCCTCTGCGCCGGCACCAAGGGCAAGCGCTACGCCCTGCCGCACGCGCGGATCATGATGCACCAGCCCTCCTCGGGCATGGGCGGCTCCGCGTCGGACATCAAGATCCAGGCCCAGCAGTCGCTGCACATCAAGCGGGTGCTGCTCGACCTGATCGCCCAGCACACCGGCCAGAGCGTCGAGCAGGTCGAGGCGGACGCCGACCGCGACCGCTGGTTCACCGCCGAGCAGGCCCGGGAGTACGGGCTGGTCGACCAGGTGATCAAGAGCGCCCGCGAGGCCGCCGACGAGGGCCGGCCGGCCCACTCCTCCGACTCCGACAAGGACTGACGCATGAACTACTACATCCCGCAGTGGGAGGAGCGGACCTCCTACGGGTTCCGCCGCATCGACCCCTACGCGAAGCTCTTCGAGGAGCGCATCATCTTCCTCGGCTCGCCGATCTCCGACGACGTGGCCAACGCCGTCATGGCGCAGCTGCTCTGCCTGGAGACGATGAACCCCGACCAGGACATCTCGATCTACATCAACTCGCCGGGCGGCTCGTTCACGGCGCTGACCGCGATCTACGACACGATGCGGTTCATCAAGCCCGACGTGCAGACGGTCTGCCTCGGCCAGGCGGCCTCGGCCGCCGCGATCCTGCTCGCCGCGGGCACCCCCGGCAAGCGGATGGCGCTGCCCAACAGCCGCATCCTCATCCACCAGCCCTACACCGAGGGCACGTTCGGCCAGACCTCCGACATCGAGATCCAGGCCAACGAGATCCTGCGGATGCGCGAGCTGCTGGAGAAGATGATCGCCGAGCACAGCGGCAAGGACCTCGAGACGGTCAGCCGCGACATCGAGCGCGACAAGATCCTCACGGCGGCCCAGGCGGTCGACTACGGTCTGATCGACTCGGTGCTGGAGCCCCGCTCCAGCGCCCTCGCGCTCGGCTGAGCCGAGCCGGACACACGCACGACGTCGGTCTCCGTGTCCCGCCCCGTGACGGGGCGGGTACGGGGTACCGTCTAGGAGTTTCGAAGCACGTTGCCGGGTCCGCCCGGCCGAACCGGAGGATGATCGCCCGTGGCACGCATCGGTGACGGCGGCGACCTGTTGAAGTGCAACTTCTGCGGGAAGAGCCAGAAGCAGGTCAAGAAGCTCATCGCCGGGCCCAACGTGTACATCTGCGACGAGTGCATCGAGCTCTGCAACGAGATCATCGAGGAGGAGCTGGCCGAGGGCACCGAGGTCGGCCTCGAGGAGCTGCCGAAGCCGAAGGAGATCTTCGAGTTCCTCAACTCCTACGTGATCGGCCAGGAGCACGCCAAGAAGTCGCTCGCGGTCGCGGTCTACAACCACTACAAGCGCGTCCAGGCCGGGCTGAGCACGCCGGGCAAGCACCACAAGGACGAGGTCGTCGAGGTCGCGAAGTCCAACATCCTCGTCATCGGCCCGACCGGCTGCGGCAAGACCTACCTGGCCCAGACGCTGGCCCGCATGCTCAACGTGCCGTTCGCCATCGCGGACGCGACCGCGCTGACGGAAGCGGGCTATGTCGGCGAGGACGTCGAGAACATCCTGCTCAAGCTGATCCAGGCGGCCGACTACGACGTCAAGAAGGCCGAGACCGGGATCATCTACATCGACGAGATCGACAAGGTGGCCCGCAAGGCCGAGAACCCGTCGATCACGCGGGACGTCTCTGGCGAGGGCGTCCAGCAGGCGCTGCTCAAGATGCTCGAGGGGACCACCGCGTCGGTGCCCCCGCAGGGCGGGCGCAAGCACCCGCACCAGGAGTTCATCCAGATCGACACCACCAACATCCTCTTCATCGTGGGAGGCGCGTTCGCCGGGCTCGAGCACATCGTGGAGCAGCGGGTGGGCAAGAAGTCCCTCGGCTTCACCGCGGAGGTGCGGGGCGAGGCCGAGCGCGAGGCCGAGGACCTGATGGCCCAGGTGCGCCCCGAGGACCTGACCAAGTTCGGGCTGATCCCCGAGTTCATCGGGCGGCTCCCGCTCATCGCGAGCGTGAGCAAGCTCGACACCGAGGCGCTCGTGCAGATCCTCACCGAGCCCCGCAACGCGCTGGTCAAGCAGTACCAGCGCCTCTTCGACCTCGACGGGGTCGAGCTCGAGTTCACCGACGGAGCCATCGCCGCGATCGCGGAGAAGGCGCTGGAGCGGGGGACCGGAGCCCGAGGGCTGCGCGCCATCATCGAGGAGGTCCTGCTCCACGTGATGTACGACGTCCCGTCCCGCGGGGACGTCGCCAAGGTGATCGTGAGCTCCGAGGTCGTGCGTGGCGAGGCCACTCCGACCCTCGTCCCGCGCGAGCCCGAGAAGAAGAAGCGCTCGGCCTGACCGGTTCGGCCTGACCGGTTCGGCGTGACCCGTCCGGCTGGGTCCACCTAGTCATTTGTGACCATTTGGTCCCGACGACCGTGATGACCGGCGCGGACCGCCCCACAATGGGGGAGTCAGACTCTCTCGGGACGGAAGTGGGGCCAGCGCATGAGTGCCGAGCACAAGCGTCCGCTGATGGCGTTCTTCGCCGTGACCGTGCTGTGTGCCCTGTTCCTGGGTCACGCGGTGCGCAGCGAGGCGATCGTCGGTGTGCTCCGCGCGCTGCCCGGGCCGGCCGCCGTGCTCGGCCACGACCCCCGGGACGTCGCACCCGACGGTCCCCCGGCGCGAGCGCTCGACCGCGAGGACGAGAGTGCCCCGGTGGCGGAGGTCGAGGTCGCGGCGTCCCCGTCGGGCGCAGCCGACCGTGGCCCTGCGGTCGTGGAGATCACGCGCCGCTCGACGCAGACGAAGATCCGCCGGGCACCCCGGACCGTTCCTCGGGCGCCCCGGATGTCCGAGCCGCCCGTGGCGCCACCGGTCACGCCGCAGCTGCCCGTCCCGACCGCGACGCCCACTCCGCTCCCCGCGCTGCCGACGCCGACGGTCTCGCTGCCGACGCACCCGGTGCACCCCACGTTGCCCGCCCGGCCCACGCTGCCCGTCCGGCCCACGCTGCCGCCGCGCCCGACTCTGCCGCCCACGACTCGTCCGACGCTGCCGCCCACGACTCGTCCGACGCTGCCGCCCACGACCCGTCCGGTCATCCCGCTGCCCGCGCGGCCGACGCCTGCGGCGCCGACCTGGGCCCGCAAGCCGGTTCGGCCGGCCCCGACGCCCGCGGTGCCGTCGCCGACCGCTCGACCCACCCTCCCGGCGACCCCCGCCCTCCCGGTGCGTCCCCCCGTCTGGCTGCCGACTCCCGGACCACGCCCGGGCACCCCTGCCTCGGCCGGTCAGCGCTGGGCGACGCCCAGCCCCGCACCGACCCCGGCCGCCACGCCGTCCGCCACCCCCTCCGCTGCCCCGGCCGCGCCGCTGGCGACGCCGAGGATGCCCGGACAAGACCTCGGACAGGTCGTCGGCCCGCCCTCGCGTGGTCCGCAGCACCCCGGCCGCGGCTGACCCACGTCCGCCCCTGACGCACGTCCGCCCCTGACGTACGCGCGACCCTCACGCACGCGCGTCCCTGACGCACGCGCGCGGAGTACGGCCGCGGGCGCGGACGCGTCCGCGTCGTCGCCGGGCAGGCGAGTGACGACCCCGGTCCCGGGCTCACGTGGAGGGACCGGACCCGGGCCAGCGGGGCACGGTTCCTCGGAGCGTCGGTGGGTGCTCCCGCCGTGAACTTGGCTCGGGTTCCTGCGGGTTGGCTCGGCGTGCAAGGGGCACGAACTTCAGCGATCCCCGCTCAGGCGGGGATTCCAGGCGGGGGATTCCAGGGGGGATCCCGGCGGGGCGGCCGCGGAGCCGAGGGGGCTCCGCGACCGACCCGGTGCCGAGTGGCGGGCGGGTGAGCGAGCGGGCGGGCGGACGCCGGGCGGTCAAGCCTCGGGCGTCGGGGCCAGCTCGGCCTCGACCTGGATCTCTTGGGCCGCGTCGTCGACGACGAACTCCAGCTCGCCGGTGATCTTGCCGGCCTTGCGCAGGTCGTCGGCGGCCGACTCGGCACCCGCGACGAGGGCGGCCGGGCCGGAGACGCGCACGCGGGACAGCTCGTGGCGCATGGAGACCTTCGCCTTGGACTTGGCGCCCCGGACGCCGGCGAGGGCGGCGGCGACCCCGGCGAGCGACTGCGGGTCCGCGGCCGCCGCCGAGCCGAGCTCGAGCGGGGTCGGCCAGGCCTGGGTGTGCACGGAGCCCTCCCGCCACCACGACCAGACCTCCTCGGTCGCGTAGGGCAGGAACGGGGCCAGCAGGCGCAGCTGGACGTGCAGGGCCACCGCGAGGGCCGCCCGGGCCGACTCCGTGGCGGGGCCGCCCTCCTCGGCGTACGCGCGCTCCTTGACCAGCTCGACGTAGTCGTCGCAGAACTCCCAGAAGAAGCGCTCGGTCACCTCCAGCGCGGTGGTGTAGTCGTAGGCCTCGAACGCCTCGGTCGCGACGCGGACCACCGACGCGAGACGGCCCATGAGGGCGCAGTCGACCGGCTCGGAGACGGTCACCGGGCTGGGGTTCGTGGCGCCCACGCTGGACAGGACGAACTTCGCGACGTTGAGCACCTTCATGGCCAGCCGGCGGCCGACCTTCATCTGCGTCTCGTCGAAGGGGGAGTCGAGGCCCGGTCGGGCGAGGGCGGCGCGCCACCGCACCGCGTCGGCACCGAACTTCTCCAGGATCTCGGTCGGGACGACGACGTTGCCCTTGGACTTCGACATCTTCTTGCGGTCGGGGTCGAGGATCCAGCCCGACAGCATGGCGTGCGACCACGGCGTGACGCCGTTCTCGAAGTGGGAGCGGACCACGCGGGAGAAGAGCCAGGTGCGGATGATGTCGTGGCCCTGGGTGCACAGGTCCATGGGGAAGACGCGCGAGAAGAGGTCGTCGTCGGTGCCCCACTGGCCCGCGATGTGCGGGGTCAGGGAGGAGGTGGCCCACGTGTCCATCACGTCGGGGTCGCCGAGGAAGCCGTTCGGCTTGCCGCGCTGGCCCTCCTCGTAGCCGCGCGGGGCGTCGGTCGACGGGTCGACCGGCAGCTCGGCCTCGCTCGGCAGCAGCGGGTGGTCGTAGTCGGGCTCGCCCTCGGCGTCCAGCGGGTACCAGACCGGGAAGGGGATGCCGAAGAACCGCTGCCGGCTGATCAGCCAGTCGCCGTTGAGGCCGCCGACCCAGTTGTCGTAGCGGTGCTTCATGTGCTCGGGCAGCCACTGGATCTCGGCGCCGCGCGCCAGCATCTCCTCGCGCAGCTCGGTGCTGCGGCCGCCGTTCGTGACGTACCACTGGCGGGTGGAGACGATCTCCAGCGGCTTGTCGCCCTTCTCGTAGAAGTTGGCCATCCGCTGGGTGGGCCTGGGGTCGCCGACCAGGTCGCCGGTCTCGCGGAGCTTGGCGACCATCGCCTCCCGGGCGGAGAAGACCGTCTTGCCCGCCAGATCGTCGAAGTGCGCCGCGGCCTCGTCGGCCGCCAGCCAGGCGGGCGTCTCGCGGGTGAAGCGACCGTCGCGGCCGATCACGGTGCGCACGGGCAGCTGGAGCTCGCGCCACCACTGGACGTCGGTGAGGTCGCCGAAGGTGCAGCACATCGCGATGCCCGCGCCCTTCTCCATCTCGGCGGCCGGGTGGGCCACGACCGGGACCTCGACGCCGAAGACCGGCGAGGTGACGGTGGTGCCGAAGAGCGGCTGGTAGCGCTCGTCGTCGGGGTGGGCGATCAGCGCGACCACCGACGGGATCAGCTCGGGCCGGGTGGTCTCGATCTCCACGGTGCCGCCGTCGGGCCGGTGAAAGGCGACGCGGTGGTAGGCGCCGGCGTACTCCCGGGCCTCGAGCTCGGCCTGGGCGACCGCCGTCTGGAAGGTGACGTCCCACAGCGTCGGGGCCTCCTGAAGGTAGGCCTCGCCGCGCGCGAAGTTGCGCAGGAACGCGCGCTGGCTCACCGCCCGGGCCCGCGTGCCGACCGTCGTGTACTGGTGGTCCCAGTCGACCGAGAGGCCCAGGGTCCGCCACAGCTGCTCGAAGACCTTCTCGTCCTCCTGGACCAGCTGGTCGCAGAGCTCGACGAAGTTGGGCCGGCTGACCGGCACCTGCCGCTTGGGGTCGGGCTTCTCGGGCGGGGTGAAGTCGGCGTCGTAGGGGAGCGACGGGTCGCAGCGCACGCCGTAGAAGTTCTGCACGCGTCGCTCGGTGGGCAGGCCGTTGTCGTCCCAGCCCATCGGGTAGAAGACGCTCTTGCCGGTCATCCGCTGGTAGCGCGCGACGAGGTCGGTGTGGGTGTAGGAGAAGACGTGGCCGACGTGCAGGGAGCCGCTCACCGTGGGCGGCGGCGTGTCGATCGAGTAGACGTTCTCCCGCGGCTGGGTGCGGTCGAAGCGGTAGGTGGCGTCGTCCTTCCACCGCTGGGACCACTTGGCCTCCAGACCCTCCAGGGCCGGCTTGTCCGGTACGACGACGTCGCGCGGGGCCGGCGTCGTCGTGGACAGGTCGGGGGTCTGGTTCTCAGTCATGGAGGGGAGTCTATGAGCGGGCGGGACGGGCGACTAAATGAGTTCTCACGCGCGGGCGCCGCTCCTACGCTGCCGGGGTGAGCGCCGCCCGCGTGGAGATGTTCGACGACCCTGCCGCCTTCCTCGCGGCGGCGGGGGAGCACCTCGCCGCCGACCCCGTGGTCGGCACGGTGCTGACCACCCGGGTGGTCCGGGCCGTCGCGGAGGTCGCCGCCGGCGTCGCCCAGGACCCGCGGAGCTGGTACGCCGTCGCGCGCGACGCGGGCGGCGCCGTCCGCGGGGCCGCCATGCGCGCCGTCCCCTCCGGGGCGCGCCCCGTCTACGTGCTCCCGATGCCCGGGGCGGCCGCCAGGGCGCTGGCCCGCCTGCTGCACGAGCGCGGCGAGGAGGTGCACGCGGTCAACGGGGCCCTGCCGGCCGCCCGGGTGGTGGCGGAGGAGACCGCGCGGCTGACCGGGGGCGCGGGGGTGGAGGTGCGGCTCCGCACGCGGCTGATGCAGCTCACCCGTCCGCCGGCCGACGTGCCGGTGCCGCCGGGTCGGCTCCGCCCCGCCCGCGCCGACGAGGTGGACCTCTGCCTGGCCTGGTTCGCCGAGTTCGCCGCCGACGCCGACCGGCAGGCGGGGCGCGGGTCCGGCCACGTGCCGGTCACCGAGGACCGCGACTCGATGCTCCGCAACCGGGTCCTGCCCGGGCGCCTGCTGCTCTGGGAGGACCCCTCGGGGGAGGTGGTGCACCTGACCGGCGTCAACGCCCCCGCCCTCGGGGTCGCGCGGATCGGGCCCGTCCACACCCCCGAGCGGCACCGCGGGCGGGGCCTGGCCGCGGCGGCCGTCGCGGAGGTGTCGCGCCGGCTGCTCGCCGACGGGGTCCGCCCGTGCCTCTTCACCGACGCCGACAACCCGGTCTCGAACGCGCTCTACGAGCGGCTGGGCTTCGAGCCGGTCGCGGAGACCGCCGACCTCGCGGTGCGGCCCGGCCCGGGGGAGGGCCCTAGACTCGGGACATCATGACCGAGTCTGCGCAGCCCCGTCCCGCCGAGACCTTCGCGGAGGCGGAGGACGCCCTCCTCTCGCGCTGGCCCGAGACCCGGCTCGAGCCCTCGCTCGACCGGATCCAGGCCTTCACCGAGCTGCTCGGCGACCCGCAGCGCGCGTTCAAGGTCGTGCACCTCACGGGGACCAACGGCAAGACCTCCACCTCCCGGATGGTCGACACCCTGCTGCGCGCCCTCGAGCTGCGCACCGGCCGGTTCACCAGCCCGCACGTCGAGAAGATGTCGGAGCGGATCAGCATCGACGGCGAGCCGCTGGACGACGAGGCCTTCGTCCGCGCCTTCAACGACGTGGCGCCGTACACGCACCTGGTCGACGCCGAGCAGGACCACCCGCTCTCCTTCTTCGAGACGGTCGTGGGGATGGCGTACGCCGCCTTCGCCGACGCCCCGGTCGACGTCGCGGTGGTCGAGGTCGGGATGGGCGGCTCGTGGGACGCCACCAACGTGGTCGAGGCCGACGTGGCGGTGGTGCTCCCGGTCGCCGTCGACCACGCCCAGTACCTCGGCCCCGACGCGGTCTCCATCGCCGCCGAGAAGGCCGGCATCATCAAGCCCGGCAGCACCGCGGTCCTCGCCGCGCAGACCCCCGAGGTGGCCGCCGTCCTGGTCGAGCGGGCCCGGGAGGTGGGCGCCGACCTCGTGCTCGAGGGCGTCGACTTCGGCGTCCTGTCGCGGGTGCCCGGCGTCGGAGGCCAGATGGTCTCGCTGCAGGGCCTGCGCGCCCGGTACGACGACGTCTTCCTGCCCCTGCACGGCGCCCACCAGGCGCAGAACGCCGCCGTGGCGCTCGCCGCCGTCGAGGCGCTGACCGGCGACGCCCCGCTCGACGAGGACCTGGTCCGCGCCGCCTTCGGCGAGGTCACCTCGCCCGGCCGGCTCGAGGTGATCCGCCGCTCGCCGACGATCGTGCTCGACGCCGCCCACAACCCGGCCGGTGCCGAGGCGACCGCGGCGGCCCTGGCCGACTCGTTCTCCTTCTCCCCGCTGGTCGGCGTGGTCGCGGTGATGGGCGACAAGGACCACGAGGGGCTGCTCGCGGCGTTCGAGCCGCACCTGGCCCACGTCGTGGTCACCCAGAGCTCCACGCCGCGCGCGATGCGGGCCGAGGCGCTCGGCGAGGCGGCGGTGCAGGTCTTCGGCCAGGACCGGGTGACCGTCGTCCCGCGCTTGGCCGACGCGATCGACCGCGCCGCGGCGCTGGCCGAGACCGGGCAGTCCTTCGGCGAGTCGGTGGGGTCGGGGGCGGTCCTGGTCACCGGCTCGGTGGTCACCGTGGGAGAGGCCCGCGCCATGCTGCGCCCCGCGGCTCCCCGCGGCACCCCCCGGGCCCGGCTCGTCACCGGCGGCACGGGCGACGAGGCGCTGCGCCGGCTCGGCCGCGAGACCGACGACCCCGACGGTGACGACGCGGCGACCGGGGCGGAGGACGACGCGTGAGCGCCGAGGCCCCGACGCCCCGCGTCGCCGAGCCCAACACCGAGCGGTCGCCGCGACGCGGCATGTGCGCGGCCGTGCTCGGCCTCGAGGCGATCGCCCTCGGGCTCACCACCCCGGTGATGATCACCCTGGCCGACGTGCCGACGGGCACGGCCCTCGCGATCGGGCTGGGCCTCGCCCTGGCCTCGCTGCTGCTCGCCGGCATGCTGCGCGCGGAGTGGGCCTACCGGGCGGGCTGGGCGATCCAGGTGGCGGCCGTCGGGCTCGGCTTCGTGGTCCCGATGATGTTCCTGCTCGGCGGCATCTTCGCCGGCCTGTGGGGCGCGGCCGACTGGCTGGGCCGCAAGATCGAGCGCGAGCGGGCCGAGGCCTGGCGGGCCTACCGGGCGGGCGAGCAGCCGGCGGGTCCCGCCCCGACCGGTCCCGACCAGGGCGGGCCGGCGCAGGGGGACTGACCCCGCGAGGGCGTCAGCGCGCGAGCGAGCGCGCCAGCACCTCGAGCGCGCGGTCGAGCTGGTCGTCGTCCGGCCCGCCGAAGCCCACCACGAGGCCGGTCAGACCGCTGTCCCGGCAGTAGTCGGCCAGCAGGTTGACCCGGAAGCCGGCCGCCCGCGCGTCGGCCACGGCCCGCACCGCCCGGTCGTGGGGGAGCAGCCAGGTCGAGTACATCCCGGCCACCGGCCCCGCCAGCTCGGCGTGGGGCTCCAGCGCGGCCACCACCCGCGGTGCCCGCTCGGCGTACACGCGGCGGGCGCTGCGGACCACCGCGTCGACGTAGCCGTCGCGCAGCAGCGCCCAGAAGGCGCGCTGCACCGGCCAGGCCGGGACGTCGTGGGTGATCCGCCGGTGCTCGTCGACCCGCTCGCGCAGCGCCGGCGGGACGACCATCCAGCCCAGCCGGAGCGAGGGGAGGACCGACTTGGAGGCCGTGCCGAGGTAGGCGACCGTCTCCGGGTCGAGGGAGGCCAGCGCGGGCACCGGCGCGACGTCGTAGCGGAACTCGGAGTCGTAGTCGTCCTCCACCACCACCGCGTCCGTGCGACGGGCCGCCTCCAGCAGCGCCAGCCGGTGGGTGGCCGGCATCAGGTGGCCCAGCGGGTGCTGGTGGGCTGGGGTGACGTACGCCGCGACGGCTCCGGCCAAGCGCTCGGCAAGGCGCTCGGCCAGCCGGTCGACCGGGGCGTCGGCCGACGACAAGCGGGGGGGCAGGTCGAGCACCTCGCGCCCGGCCGCCCGCACGGTCAGGACGGCGGCCCGGTAGCCGGGGTCCTCGGCGGCGACCGGGCCGGGGGGCAGGGCGGTGAGCAGCTGGCGCAGCCCGGTGGTGGTGCCCGAGGTGAGGAGCACGTCGTCGGGGTCGACCCGCAGGCCGCGGACCCGGGCGAGGCGCTCGGCCAGGGCGGCCCGCAGCTGCGGGAGACCGCGCGGGTCGTCGTACCCACGCGGCGGGCGGGCCGCGGCGACCTCCCGCCAGGCGCGGCGCCAGGCCGCGTCGTGCCGTCGGTCGACCCACGGGGTCCCCGCGTCCATCTGGATGAGCCGGGAGAGGTCGTCGGGGGCGGCGGGAGGGGGCGCCGCGGCGGTGTGCGGCGCGGGGCCGCGCGGTGCGGTGCCCGGCAGCGAGAGGTGGGGCCGCTCGGCCACCCAGCTGCCCGAGCCGCGCCGGGCCGAGAGCCACCCCTCGGCCCGCAGCTGGTCCCACGCCTGCTCCGCCACCGCCCGGGAGACGCCCAGGTCGGCCGCCAGGGCGCGGGTGCTGGGCAGCCGGGTGCCGGGGGCCAGGCGTCCCGCGACCACCAGGCGCCGGACCTGGTCGGCCAGCTGGGTCCCCAGCGGGCGCGGGTCGTCGCGGTCGAGGGTGAGCGCGAGGGCGGGACCCACGGGGACCTCCCGGTCAGGTGACGGCGGCTGGGCACGGACCCGGACAAGTGGCTGGTGCAAATGTCTCGGAAATGGCCCATGACGCCGGGCCACTCGGGCGCCAGCATAGGGCCGTGAACGAGACCGCCGTGACCGCCGCCGCCCCGCTCGAGCCCACCGCCCGGACCCGCGCCTCCCGCGGACGCCACCGGGTCGTGACCGATCGCGCCCGGATGCTCGCGCTGCTCCGGGACGCCCAGGTGGCCCACGTGGGCGTGACGGTGGGCGACCACCCGGTGGTGCTGCCCACGGCGTTCGCCGTGGACCCCGACGGCCCCGACCGCGACGGCTCGCTCTACCTGCACGGCTCGGTCGCGGCCGGCTGGCTCGGCGCCGCCCGGGGCGCGCAGGTGTGCGTCACCGTCACCGAGCTGGACGGCCTCGTGGTCGGCAGGTCGGCGTTCCACCACTCGATGAACTACCGGTGCGCGGTCGTGATCGGCGCTGCCCGGGTGGTCGACGACCCCGCGGAGCGGCAGCGCGCCCTGGACCTGGTCGTCGACCACATGGTCCCGGGGCGGGCCGCCACGCTGCGGCCCAGCACCCGCAAGGAGCTGGCGGCCACGGTGGTGCTCGCGGTGCCCCTGCACGAGGCGTCGATGAAGGAGCGCCAGGGGGCGCCCGTCGACGACCCGGCCGACGTGGCGGCGGGTGGATGGGGCGGCCACGTCCCGGTACGGCGCGTCGTGGGGGCCCCGGTCGCCGACGCCGACGCCGTGGGCCCGGTCCCCGACGAGGTGGCTAGGCTGCGCGCATGACCCAGCGCACCCTCGTCCTGCTCAAGCCCGACGCCGTCAAGCGCGGCCTGGTGGGGGAGATCCTGTCCCGGTTCGAGGCCAAGGGCCTCTCCCTGGTCGCGATGGAGCTGCGGACGATCGACTCCACGCACTCCGACGGGCACTACGCCGAGCACGTCGAGCGCGACTTCTACCCGCCCCTGCGCGACTTCGTGACCAGCGGGCCGCTGGTCGCGGTGGTGCTCGAGGGCGACGAGGCCGTCGACGTCGTCCGCCTGCTCAACGGTGCGACCGACGGCCGCAAGGCGCTGCCCGGCACGATCCGGGGCGACCTCTCGCTGTCCAACCGCGAGAACCTCGTGCACGGCTCCGACAGCCCCGAGTCGGCGGCCCGCGAGATCGCGCTCTGGTTCCCCGGGCTCGCCGACTGACCCCGCGGCCACGCGCGACCTCCCGCGCGTGTCCTGCCGAGATCCGGCCGTCGCGCTCCCTACGCTGAGTCCCGGGCCACACCCGTCGCACGACGGGTCGTGGCGCTTCCCCACCGGCGACCAGTGAAGGCACCTGCGCATGGCGAACAGCGTCATCGGCCGCGACATGGCGGTCGACCTCGGCACCGCCAACACGCTGGTCTACGTGCGCGGCAAGGGCGTCGTCCTCGACGAGCCCAGCGTGGTGGCGATGAACACCGGCACCGGCGAGGTGCTGGCGGTCGGCCACGAGGCGAAGCGGATGATCGGCCGGACCCCCGAGTCGATCGCGGCGATCCGGCCGCTCAAGGACGGCGTCATCGCCGACTTCGACGCCACCGAGCAGATGCTGCGCTACTTCATCCAGCAGGTGCACCGTCGGCGCTACTTCGCCAAGCCGCGCATGGTGATCTGCGTGCCCAGCGGCATCACCGCGGTGGAGCAGCGGGCCGTCAAGGAGGCGGGCTACCAGGCCGGCGCGCGCCGCGTCTACATCGTCGAGGAGCCGATGGCCGCCGCGATCGGCGCCGGGCTGCCGGTCCACGAGGCGACCGGCAACATGGTCGTCGACGTCGGCGGCGGCACCACCGAGGTCGCGGTCATCTCCCTGGGCGGCATCGTCACCAGCCTCAGCGTCCGCACCGCCGGCGACGACCTCGACCAGGCGATCATGGCGTGGATGAAGAAGGAGTACTCCCTCATGCTGGGGGAGCGCACCGCCGAGGAGGTCAAGATGACCCTCGGCTCGGCCTTCCCGCTGCCCGAGGAGCCCGAGGCCGAGATCCGCGGCCGCGACATGGTCTCCGGCCTGCCCCGCACCGTCGTGGTCTCCAGCGCCGAGGTCCGGCACGCGATCGAGGAGCAGGTCACCGACATCGTCGACGCCGTGCGGGCCACCCTGGACCAGACCCCGCCCGAGCTGGCCGGCGACATCATGGACCGGGGCATCGTGCTGACCGGCGGGGGCGCGCTGCTGCGCGGCCTCGACGAGCGGCTCCGTCACGAGACGGGGATGCCGGTCCACGTCGCCGAGCACCCCCTCGAGTCCGTGGCCTTCGGCGCCGGCCGCTGCGTCGAGGAGTTCGAGGCCCTCCAGCAGGTCCTCGTCTCCGACCCGCGGAGGACCTGATGGCCCCCCTCGACCGGGAGCGCCGCTGGCGCGGCCTCGACGACGGGCCGCGGCCGAGCCGGTCCACGCTGGTCGCGCTCGTGCTGGCCGCCGCGACCCTGATGACCCTCGACCAGTCCACCGGGGACGACTCCCCGGTCGAGCTCCTGCGCACCGGGGTCGGGGAGGCGTTCGCCCCCGTGGAGTCGGTGACGTCGGCGGCCGTGCGGCCGTTCACGGCGGTCCCCTCCTGGTTCCGGGCCAAGGACGAGCTGCGCCGCGACATCCGCGAGCTGGAGGCCGAGAACGCCGCGCTGCGCGAGCAGGTCGCCACCACCGACTTCGACCGCAACCGCCTCGCCGAGTTCGACGGCCTGACCCGGGCCGCCGCCGACCTCGGCCGCAGCCTCGTGCCCGCCCGCGTCGTCGGCTACGGCCCCGCCCAGTCCTTCACCCGCACCGTCACCCTCGACGCCGGCTCCGAGGCCGGGCTGCGGCCCGACATGACCGTCGTCAACGACGACGGCCTCGTGGGCCGCGTCGTCCGGGTCACCCAGCGGCACGCGACCGTGCTGCTCGTCGTCGACGCCGAGTCGACCGTCGGCGGCCGGATCGGCTCCTCCATGGAGCTCGGCTTCCTGCGCGGCGGCGAGGACGGCACCCTCGACCTCGAGCTGGTCGACCAGAAGGTGGTGCCGGCCCAGGGCGACACCGTGGTCACCTGGGGCAGCGACGGCGCCGGTCCCTACGTCGCCGGGGTCCCGGTCGGCCGCGTCACCGACGTCTTCGCCAGCGTCCGCGAGCAGTCGCAGCGTGCCGTGATCGAGCCCTTCGTCGACTTCTCCGCCCTCGACGTGGTCGGCGTGGTCGTCCCCGAGGGGACCGGCAGCGACCGCGCGGTGGTCCGCGCCGACGGGCGGATCGGATGAACCCGACCCGCGCCGCCGCCGGCCTGCTCGCCGTCCTGGTCGCCCTCGCGCTCCAGGTCTCCTTCTTCCCGCACCTCGCGTGGCAGGGCGTGGTGCCCAACCTCGTGCTGCTCGTCGTCGTCGCGGCGGCCCTCTCCCGCGACGCCGGCTACGCCCTCCCGCTCGCCTTCGTGGCCGGCGTCCTGCTCGACCTCGCCCCGCCCGCCGACCACGTCGCCGGCCGCTGGGCGCTCGCCCTGGTCCTGGTCGCGTGGGTGGCCGCCCGGGTGCGCCCCGACACCCGGCCCTCGACGGCCGTCGTGCTCGCCTGCGTGGCGGCCTGCTCGTTCGTCGGCACCTCCGTCTTCGCCCTCACCGGCCTGCTGCTGGGCGAGCCGGTGGGCTCCGTCCCCGAGATCCTCGGCGTCCTCGGCGTGGCGGTCCTGTGGGACCTGCTGCTCACCCCCTTCGTCCTCCCGGTCACGATGCGGCTGCTCGACAGGATGGGCGCGACGGGGCGGGAGAGGGCCGTGGCCTGATGGCCGTGACCCGGTCCGAGCGCAGCCGCCTGCGCCTGCTCGTGGTGCAGGCGCTGGTCTTCTCGCTCTTCGCCACCCTCTTCGTCCGCCTCTACTACCTCCAGGTCGTCGGCGGCGAGGGCTACCAGGCGCAGGCGGCCGACCAGTCGGTGCGCGACATCGTGGTCCAGCCGCAGCGCGGCCTGGTGGTCGACGCGATGGGCCGCCCGCTGGTCGCCAACCGTCTCTCCTGGGTGGTCTCGGTGGACCGCAGCGTGCTCGCCAAGCTCGGCGAGGAGGAGCGCGGCCAGCTCGTCGAGCGGGTCGCCGCCGTCGTCGGCCAGAAGCCCGGCCAGGTCGAGCGCAAGCTGCTGGACTGCGGCGACGAGGGGGCCCGGGCGGGTGTCTGCTGGAACGGCTCGCCCTTCCAGCCGGTGCCGGTGGCCACCGACGTCGAGCAGGCCGTGGCCCTGCGGGTGCTCGAGCAGCCCGAGGACTACCCCGGCGTGATCGCCGAGCAGCAGCACGTCCGCGCCTACCCGCGGCCCCACGGCGTCAACCTCGCCCACGTGCTCGGCTACCTGAGCCCGATCACCGAGGCCGAGTTCGACCGCGCGAGCGAGGCCGACGACCGCTCCCTCAACGGCGCCTCGGTGGTCGGCCGCGCCGGGGTGGAGAAGCAGTACGACGCGTGGCTGCGCGGGATGCCGGGCTACCGGCGCGTGGCGGTGGACTCCATGGGCCGGGTCAAGGGCGACGCCGGCGAGGTGACGGCCACCCCGGGCGACACCCTGGTCACCTCGATCGACGCCAAGGTCCAGGGCGTGGTCGAGCGCGAGCTGGCCCGGTCGATCGCCTTCCAGCGCACCCAGGTCGACAAGGTCACCGGACGCCCCTACGAGGCGGACGCCGGCGCCGCCGTGGTGCTGGAGACGCAGACCGGCCGCGTGGTCGCGATGGCCAGCCAGCCGACGTACGACCCCGACCTCTGGGTCGGCGGGATCAGCGAGAAGGACCTCACCCGGCTCTACTCCGAGGAGGCCGGGACCCCGCTGCTCTCCCGGGCCACCCAGGGCCAGTTCGCCCCGGGCTCGACGTGGAAGCCGTTCATGTCCGCCGCCGCCCTCGGCAACGGCTACAGCACCGACGCGGCGCTGCCCTGCTCCTCGGGCTTCCAGGTCGGCAACCGGGTCTTCAAGAACTTCGAGTCGGGCGCTCACGGCACCATCGGCTTCGCCCGGGCCCTCGAGGTCTCGTGCAACACCTTCTTCTACCGGATCGGCTACGACTACTGGCAGCGGTTCGGCTCCGACGTCGCCGACGTGGAGGCTCGCGACCCGCTGGTCGAGGGCGCCAAGGAGTGGGGCTTCGGCGCCGAGACCGGGGTCGACCTGCCGGGGGAGGCGCCGGGGCGGATCGCCGACCGGGCCTGGAAGCGCTCCTACTACGAGTCGCAGAAGGACTACTACTGCGGCCTCGCCGGCAAGCCGCAGGACGCCGAGACCTCCGACTTCGTCTACAGGTTCGCCCGCGAGTTCTGCGTCGAGGGGTTCGCCTACCGGGCCGGCGACGCGGTCAACTTCTCCATCGGCCAGGGCGACACCATCGTCACCCCGCTCCAGCTCGCCCGGGCCTACGCCGCCCTCGGCAACGGCGGCGTCCTCTACGAGCCGCGCGTCGGCAAGGCCGTGGTCAGCCCCGACGGCACGGTGCTGCGCCGGATCCCGCCGCGCAAGCAGGGTCGGGTCGAGGCGTCGAAGCAGACGCTGGCCTACCTCGACGAGGCGCTCAAGGGCGTCTCGACGCGGGGCACGATGAACTGGCGGCTGATCGGCTTCCCGCTCGACCGGGTCCAGATCCGCTCGAAGACCGGCTCGGCCGAGGTCTACGGCAAGCAGACCACCGGCTGGGTCGCCTCCTACACCGAGGACTACACGGTCGTGATGATGATCAGCCAGGGCGGCACCGGCTCCGGCAGCGTCGGCGAGTCGATCCGCACGATCTGGGAGGCGCTCTACGGCGTCGAGGGTGACCAGGTGGTGCCGCGCAAGGCGGCGATCCCCGGCGGGAAGCCCCCGGAGAAGCTCCCCTCCTTCCAGCCCGACGGGACCATCCTGCCGCCGGCGCGGAGGTCGTCGTGAGCGGCCCCGGCACCCCGCGCCCGAGGGGGTCGCTGCGCGCGCCCGGCCTCGACTGGGTGCTCCTGCTCGCCGTCGCGGGGCTGCTGGTGGTCGGCACGCTCATGGTCTGGTCGACCACGTCGGGCCGCGACCTGCTCACCGGCGGCGACTCCACGGCGTACCTGCGCAAGCAGCTGGTCAACGTCGCGATCGGCGTCGTCCTGCTCGTCCTCGTCACCGCCACCGACCACCGCTGGGTGCGGATCCTGGCACCGCTGGTCTACCTGGCCTCGGTCGTCGGGCTGGTGCTGGTCCTGCTGATGGGCTCGACGATCAACGGCTCCCGGTCGTGGCTCCAGCTGGGCGGGATGTCGGTGCAGCCCTCGGAGTTCGCCAAGCTCGCCGTCGTCGTCGGGATGGCCCTGCTCGTCGCCGAGCGGACCGAGGGCAGCTGGCGCCGCTCCGTGGGCACCGTCGACGTGGTGGGGATGCTCCTGATCGCGGGGATCCCCGCGGCGCTGATCATGGGGCAGCCCGACCTCGGGACGATGCTCGTCCTCACCGCCACGGTCTTCGGCGTGCTCGCCGTGGCGGGGGCGCCCCGCCGCTGGCTGGCCGGCCTCGTGGTGGCCGGCGTCGCCACCGCCGCGCTGGCGGTGAGCGGGGGATTCCTCAAGGAGTACCAGCTCGCCCGCTTCATGGCCTTCACCAATCCCGACCTCGACCCGCGGGGCGCCGGCTACAACACCGAGCAGGCCCGGATCGCGGTGGGCAACGGCGGGCTCTTCGGCCAGGGGCTCTTCGACGGTTCCCAGACGCAGTCGGGGTTCGTGCCCGAGCAGCACACCGACTTCGTCTTCACCGCCGTGGGGGAGGAGCTCGGGCTCGTGGGCGCCGGGCTCGTCATCCTGCTCACGGGCGTGGTGATCTGGCGGGCGCTGGCGATCGCGGGGGCCACCGACGACATGTTCGGCCGGGTCGCCGCGGCGGGGATCGCCTGCTGGTTCGGCTTCCAGGCGTTCCAGAACGTGGGGATGTGCCTGGGCATCATGCCGGTCACCGGCGTGCCGCTGCCGTTCGTCTCCTACGGCGGCTCCTCGGTCTTCGCGGGGATGCTCGCGGTCGGGCTGCTGCAGAACGTGCACCTGCGGGCGAGCGCCGGGCTGCCCACCCGCTTCCTCGCCCCGGCCCGGGTGCTGTCGGCGCGCTGAACGTCGTCGGCCGCCCCGCCCCGGTCGCGGCCTGTGCCGTCGGCCGCGTCGGCGGCTGCGTCGTCGCCTGCGCCTCCCCGGGGGTTCCCGCGTAGGCTTGGCCGGTCGTCGTACCCGTCCGAGAGGTTCCCCCATGTCCCACGTCACCGACACCCCCGCGGAGCTGTCGAGCGACGTCGCGTCCGTCTTCCACCTGCTGGAGCCGCGCCTGCCGTCGGTCTCCAAGCCGATCCAGTACGTCGGCGGCGAGCTCAACTCGACCGTCAAGGAGTGGGACTGCGGTGCGGCCGTGGGGAGCGAGACGGTCCGCTGGGCGCTGATGTACCCCGACGCCTACGAGGTCGGCCTGCCCAACCAGGGCGTCCAGATCCTCTACGAGGTGCTCAACGAGCGCGACTGGATCCTGGCCGAGCGGACCTACTCGGTCTGGCCCGACATGGAGAAGGTGATGCGCGAGGACCGGATCCCGCAGTTCACCGTCGACTCCCACCGCCCGGTCCGGGCCTTCGACGTGCTGGGCCTGAGCTTCTCCACCGAGCTCGGCTACACCAACATGCTCAACGCCCTCGACCTCGCCGGCATCCCGCTGCACGCGGCCGACCGCGGCGACGACGACCCGGTGGTGCTCGCGGGCGGGCACGCCGCGTTCAACCCCGAGCCGATCGCCGACTTCGTCGACGCGGCCGTCCTCGGCGACGGCGAGGAGGTCGTCCTGGCGATCTCCGAGGTGGTGCGCGAGTGGAAGACCGAGGGGCGGCCCGGCGGCCGCGACGAGCTGCTGCGCCGGCTCGCGGTGAGCGGCGGCGTCTACGTGCCGCGCTTCTACGACGTCCAGTACGCCGCCGACGGCTCCATCGAGGCGGTCGTCCCCAACCGCCCCGGCATCCCGTTCCGGATCCGCAAGCACACCCTGATGGACCTCGACGCCTGGCCCTACCCGGCCAAGCCGCTGGTGCCACTCGCCGAGACCGTGCACGAGCGGTTCTCGGTCGAGATCTTCCGCGGCTGCACCCGCGGCTGCCGGTTCTGCCAGGCGGGGATGATCACCCGCCCCGTCCGCGAGCGGTCGATCAAGACGATCGGCGACATGGTCGAGAACGGCATCCGCAAGTCGGGCTTCGAGGAGGTCGGCCTGCTCTCGCTCTCGAGCGCCGACCACACCGAGATCGGTGACGTGGCCAAGGGACTGGCGGACCGCTACGAGGGCTCCAACGTCTCCCTCTCGCTGCCCTCGACCCGTGTCGACGCCTTCAACATCTCGCTGGCCAACGAGTTCTCCCGCAACGGCCGACGCTCCGGGCTCACCTTCGCCCCCGAGGGCGGCAGCGAGCGGATGCGCAAGGTGATCAACAAGATGGTCACCGAGGAGGACCTGATCCGCACCGTGGCCGCCGCCTACTCGCACGGCTGGCGCCAGGTGAAGCTCTACTTCATGGTGGGCCTGCCGACCGAGACCGACGAGGACGTCCTCCAGGTCGCCGAGCTCGCCAAGAAGGTGATCGCCAAGGGCCGCGAGGTCTCCGGTCGCAACGACATCCGCTGCACCGTCTCGATCGGCGGCTTCGTGCCCAAGCCGCACACGCCGTTCCAGTGGGCGGCGCAGCTCGACCACGAGACCACCGACGAGCGGCTCAAGAAGCTGCGCGACACGGTCCGCGAGGACAAGCGCTTCGGCCGGGCGATCGGCTTCCGCTACCACGACGGCAAGCCCGGCATCGTCGAGGGCCTGCTCTCGCGCGGCGACCGCCGGGTCGGCCGCGTGATCGAGGAGGTGTGGCGCGACGGCGGCCGGTTCGACGGCTGGAGCGAGCACTTCTCCTACGACCGCTGGATGGAGTCGGCCGAGCGCGCGCTCGCCGGCACCGGCGTCGACGTGGCCTGGTACACGACCCGCGAGCGGGACCTCGACGAGGTGCTGCCCTGGGACCACCTCGACTCGGGGCTCGACAAGGACTGGCTCTGGGCCGACTGGGAGGACGCGCTCGCCGCGGCCGAGGGCGCCGACATCGAGGTCGAGGACTGCCGCTGGACGCCCTGCTACGACTGCGGGGTCTGCCCCGAGATGGGCACCGAGATCCAGATCGGCCCCACCGGCCAGAAGCTGCTCCCGCTCAGCGTCGTCTGACCCCGTCCCTCACCCTCACCCTCACCCGCCGCCCGGGGCGGGGGCGGGTTGGGGGCCGGCTCAGGGGGCGCGGCGGTCCGACGTCCACTCGCAGGGGCTGACGCCCGCGACGAGGGTGTCGACGACCACCGCGTCGTGGTCGGAGACGCTGCTCGGCAGCACCCGGGCGGCGCGGGGCACCACGGCCTCGTGCAGGAAGACGTAGTCGATCCGGGCGCCGGGCGCGCGGCCGGCCGTGGGACCGCGCCCCACACCGACCTGCAGCCACGCGTCTCCCAGCGCGGAGGTCAGCGTGGCGTAGGGAGCGGTCACGGGGGAGGCGTTGAAGTCCCCGCCCAGCACCACGGGGGCGCCGCCCCGCTCGACGAGGACCCGGACCTGGTCGGCCTGCCGCCGGCGCAGCGGGTCGGAGGTGTGGTCGAGGTGGGTGTTGTAGACGTCGACCTCCTCGGGGCCCACCGCGAGCCGGGTCCGCAGCACGCCGCGCTGCTCCTTGCCCGGGTCGTTGGGCAGCAGCACGTGCTCGGTGTCGAGGATCGGGAAGCGCGACAGGGTGGCGACGCCGTACTCCGCGCGACCGCCGTGCCGGACGTTGGGAGCGAACGCGTGCTCCATGCCGAGCTCGGCGCCCAGCACGGCCGGCATGTCGATGCCGCCGCTGCGCGGCCGGAACCGGTCGACCTCCTGGAGCATCACCACGTCGGCGCCCGAGGCCCGGATCTCCGCCACCACCTGGGGGAGGTCGCGCCCGCGCGGTCCCAGCCCGCCGTGGATGTTGAAGGTGGCCACCTTGAGCGGCGTGACCCGGGGGGTGGGCACGCAGACGCGGGTGGTCGCGCCGAACGGGGTCGCCGGGGTGGGCAGGCGGGTGGCGGGCCGGCCGCCGGGCGACGGGTCACCCGGTGTCGGGCGGGGGGTCGCCCGCCCGGAGGGGCCGGTGGGGGCGGCCGGGCTCGCCGGCGACGCGCTGCCGGACGGCGACGCAGTGCCGGACGGTGGGGCCGTCGCAGTGCCGAGCGGCGACGCGGTCGGGCTGGGGGCGACCGTGGCGGTGCCCCGGTCGCCGCGGTCGGGCTGCGCCTGCAGGGCGGTCTGGGCCGGGCCGGGCGCGGGGTCGAACGACAGCACGCCGAGCACGACGACGCAGGCGGTGCCCAGCGCCGCCACCAGCACCCAGGGAAGGGCGCCACTCCAGCGGGTCATCCGGGCTCCGAGCGGTCTGGGACGTCCACGCCATGATAGGCGGGTGCGCACCGTGACGGACGAGGAACGCCGCAGCCGCCTCGGGGTGCGCCACGGCCTCGCCCCCTCCACCCGGTACGCCGACCCGGTGGCCGCCGCGACCGGCCTGACGGCGCTGCACACCACGGAGGTGGCCAGCGTGCCGCTGTCGCTGCGGGCCCGGGTCGACGGCGTCACCGTCGACGACGTCCGGGGGGCCCTCGAGCGGGACCGGTCGCTGGTCGTCCAGCTCGGGATGCGCCGGACCCTGTGGACCGTGCCGCGGGACCTGCGCGCGGCCGTCCTCGCCGGTCCCGCGGCGCGGGTGGCCGAGGCCGAGCTCCGCCGCCTGGCCAAGGACGTGGAGGAGGCCGGCCTGGCCGCCGACGGACTGCGGTGGTTCGCCGGCGTCCGCGACGCGACGCTCGAGCACCTGGCGGCGCACCCCGAACCCCTGTCGGTCCCGCAGCTGCGGGCAGCGGTCCCCGCCCTCTCGGCCCGGGTGGTGCGCGGCACCGGCCGCTGGACCACCCCGGTCTGGGTGGCGACCCCCGTCACGACCGTGCTGGGCGCGCGCGGCGACCTCGTCCGCGGCCCGAACGCGGGGGAGTGGTGGCAGCCGCGGCCCACCTGGACGACGACCGAGCGGTGGCTGGGGACCCCGCCGCCGCTGCCGACCGCCCAGGAGGGGTACGCCGAGCTGGTCCGGCGCTGGCTGTGGACGTGCGGCCCCGGCACGGAGGACGACCTCGTCTGGTGGCTGGGCTCGACCCGCGGTGCGGCCCGGGCGGCGCTGGCGCAGGTGGAGGCGGTCGAGGTGCGCCTCGAGGACGGTGCCCCGGCGTACCTGCTCCCCGACGACCTGGAGCCCGTCGGCGCCCCCGAGCGCTGGGCGGCGCTCCTGCCGACCCTCGACCCGACCACCATGGGGTGGCGGCACCGGGAGTTCCACCTCGCCGACGGCGTCCGGCCCGGGGTCTACGACAGCGCCGGCAACGGGGCGACGACCGCGTGGTGCGACGGGCGGGTCGTCGGCTGCTGGGTGCAGGACGAGGCCGGGGTCGTCGAGGTGGTGCCGCTGGCCGACGTGGACCGTGCCTCCCGCCGGCTGCTGGACGCGGAGGCCGGGCGGCTGACTCGCTGGCTGGACGGGGTGCGCGTCACCAACGCCTACACCGCGAGGCAGCGCAAGTCGGCGCCCCTGCCCTGACGCGGTTACGGTGTGCGCGTGCGCCAGCAGCCCGAGCAGCAAGCCCCCCCGGTCCAGCGCCTGCGGATCCGCTACGCCAAGCGTGGCCGTCTGCGGTTCACCAGCCACCGGGACTTCAGCCGCGCCTTCGAGCGCGCCGTCTTCCGGGCCCGGATCCCGATGGCCTACTCCTCGGGCTTCAACCCGCACCCCCGCATCTCCTACGCCGGCGCCTCCCCGACCGGTGCCGCCTCGGAGGCGGAGTACGTCGAGCTGGGGCTCGCCCAGGTCGTGGACCCGGCCCAGGTGCTCGCCGACCTGGACGAGGCGCTCCCCGACGGGCTCGACCTGCTGGTCGTCGTGGAGTCGGAGGGCGGCTCGCTCAGCGACCGGCTCACCGGGAGCCGCTGGCGGGTCGGCCTGCCCGGCGCGGGCGACCTCGCGCCACTGGTGGCCGACTTCCTCGCCCGGGACGAGGTGCTCGTCGAGCGGATGACCAAGAAGGGCCTGCGCGAGTTCGACGCCCGCGGCGCGGTGGTCTCCCTGGTGCCCGCGACCGAGCCGACCGGGGCCGTCCTGGACCTGGTCCTGCGCCACACCGTGCCCGCGGTCCGCCCCGACGACGTGCTCACCGCCCTCACGAAGGTCGCCGGTCCCGACGCCGGGGCGTCCCTCGGCTCGGGGGCTCCGCTGCTCACCCGGCTGGAGCAGGGCGTGCTCGACGAGATGACCGGCACCATCGGCGACCCGCTGGCCTCGCCGTAGCGACCGCCGGGGCGTCGGTGTGCGATACTCGCCACGGTCGTTCCCGACGACGTACGTCGCCAGGAGGGGCCCGACGACGTTCTCGCCGTCCGACACCAGTCGGTCGGCACGAGGATGGAGGTCGACGCCAGACCGCGACGCGGCCCGGGCGAGTCGGTGACAGCGATCCGCCCACGTTCCACCCGTGACACCTGGGGGTGGGGCAGGCCCGGCGACCGCGGCAGGTGCCGACGGACATCCCTCGACGCACCCGCGGAGGGTGTCGTTGCCACCGAAGGCTTTGCGCCGTGGCCCTGTGCATCCGGGTCCGGCGTCCTACACACCGGTGCCGAGCACCGGTCGAGGAGCGCACATGCTCGACGAGAACCCTGACAACACCCAGGACGCCGGCCAGGACACCGGCCAGGACACCGGCCAGGACACCGGCCAGGACACCGGCCAGGGCCAGGAGGGCGCGGGCGCCCCGCCGCCGGCCCCCGAGGGCGAGGCCCCCGCCAGGCCGGCGCGCAAGACCGCCGCGCGGAAGACCGCCGCCACCAAGAAGGCCGCGCCGGCCAAGAAGGCGGCCCCGCGCAGGACGGCTGCCAAGAAGACCGCCGCGGCCGGGGCCGACGCCGCGGACGCGGTCGCGACCGACGCAGGAGCCGGTGACGCCCCGGTTGAGGTCTCCGCCGAGGCAGCCGCCGAGGCGCCCGCGAAGAAGGCGCCGGCCAAGCGGGCGCCTCGCAAGAGCGCCGCGAAGAAGGCGGCCGCCGCCGACACCCCCGACGCTGCTGCGGAGACCGTCGCCGAGCCCGCCGCCCAGCCTGTCGCCGAGGAGCAGGGCGGGGCAACCCTGCCGCTCTTCCAGGCGCCCGAGCCGGTCAAGGCACCCGCCCGACGGACCCGCAAGCGGGCGGCCGCCCCGGCGGCGGAGGCGCCCGCCGTCGATGCCGCGTCCGCGGCCCCCGTCGACGCCGCGGCCGCCGAGCTCGCCGCGACGCTCGAGGCCACCGCGAGCGTGGAGTCCGGCAGCACCGACGGGGCCGGCGCCGCCGAGCCCGCGGCGCCCAAGGTCACCCGCACGACCCGGTCGGCGCGCAGCCGCGGTGGCCGTGCCGCCAAGAAGACCGCCGCCGTCCCGGCCGAGGACGACGCCACCACCTCGGCGGAGGACGAGGCCGCGACGGCCCTCGAGGAGCAGCCCGGGACCGACGTGTCGGCCGCGCCCGCCGCGCCCGCCGAGGACGCCGAGACCGCCGAGGACGCGGAGGACGCGGACGTCGCCGGGGCGGAGACCGCCACCGACGACGACACCGACGACACCGACACCGACGACACCGACACCGACGACGACAACGACGCCGAGGACGCCGAGTCGGACGGCGACGGCGCCCCCTCGCGCCGCCGACGGCGTCGCGGCGGCCGCCGTCGCCGCAAGGCGGGCGACAGCCAGGACGACGACGCGACCGACGACAGGTCCGGCGACCGGTCTGGCGGCAGGCCCAGCGACAAGGGAGCCGACCGCAGCGACGACGAGCAGGACGGCTCCGGCGACGAGGGTGACTCCTCCGAGGACGACTCCTCGTCCGAGGAGGGCTCGTCGGGCTCGCGTCGCCGCCGTCGGCGGCGGCGCAGCGGGGACTCGTCCTCCGCCGAGGGGTCCGACGACCCGGAGAACACCGTGACTCGGGTCCGCCGGGCCCGCTCCGCCGAGGACCAGATCACCGCGGTCTCCGGCTCCACCCGCCTGGAGGCCAAGAAGCAGCGTCGCCGCGAGGGCCGGGAGGCCGGCCGCCGCCGCGCGCCAATCGTGAGCGAGGCCGAGTTCCTGGCCCGTCGCGAGGCCGTCGACCGGATCATGGTGATCCGGCAGCGCAAGGACCTGACCCAGATCGCGGTCCTCGAGGACAAGGTGCTCGTCGAGCACTACGTCGCCCGGGAGTCCCAGACCTCCCTGATCGGCAACGTCTACCTCGGTCGGGTGCAGAACGTGCTCCCCTCGATGGAGGCCGCCTTCATCGACATCGGCAAGGGCCGCAACGCGGTGCTCTACGCCGGCGAGGTCAACTGGTCGGCGCTGGGCCACAAGGAGGGCCAGCCCCGCAAGATCGAGTCGGTCCTGTCGTCGGGCCAGAGCATCCTCGTCCAGGTCACCAAGGACCCGGTCGGCCACAAGGGCGCCCGGCTCACGAGCCAGGTCAGCCTGGCGGGCCGCTTCCTGGTCTACGTGCCCGACGGCACCACCAGCGGCATCTCCCGCAAGCTCCCCGACACCGAGCGCAACCGGCTCAAGACGCTCCTCAAGGAGATCGTCCCCGACAGTGCCGGCGTCATCGTCCGCACCGCCGCCGAGGGCGCCAGCGAGGAGGAGCTGACCCGCGACGTCGAGAGGCTCAAGGCCCGCTGGGAGGACATCGAGGCCAAGGCGAACGGCAACGCGCCCCAGCTGCTCTACGGCGAGCCGGACCTCACGCTCAAGGTGGTCCGCGACCTCTTCACCGAGGACTTCAAGAAGCTGGTCATCGAGGGTGACGACGCCTGGGACACCGTGCGCGGCTACGTCGACCACGTCGCCCCCGACCTCGCCGAGCGGGTCGAGCGCTACGAGCCGGCCGACAACGCCTCCGCCCAGCAGGGCGACGTGTTCTCGGCGTACCGGATCGACGAGCAGATCGCCAAGGGCCTGGACCGCAAGGTCTGGCTGCCGTCGGGCGGCTCGCTGGTGATCGACCGCACCGAGGCCATGACCGTGGTCGACGTCAACACCGGCAAGTTCACGGGCTCGGGGGGCAACCTCGAGGAGACGGTGACCAAGAACAACCTCGAGGCGGCCGAGGAGATCGTGCGGCAGCTGCGGCTGCGCGACATCGGCGGGATCATCGTCGTCGACTTCATCGACATGGTGCTCGAGTCCAACCGCGACCTCGTGGTCCGGCGCCTCGTCGAGTGCCTCGGTCGCGACCGCACCCGCCACCAGGTCGCCGAGGTGACCTCGCTCGGCCTGGTGCAGATGACCCGCAAGCGGATCGGCACCGGCCTCCTGGAGGCCTTCTCCACCGACTGCGAGCACTGCCAGGGCCGCGGCCTCATGGTGCACTCGGCGCCCGTGGAGGCCCGCTCGTCCTCCGACGACGAGGGGCGCCGCGGCGGCCGTCGGGGTCGCGGCGGGCGGGGCAAGGAGTCGGGCTCCGGCAACAGCGGGGGCAACGGTTCCGGCAACGGCTCCGGCAACGGTGGGAGCGGCGACGGCGGCTCCGGCCGGAGCGCCACGCCCCAGGCACCCTCGCCCAAGGTCGTGGCGGCCATGGCGAAGCCCGAGAACGCGAAGGCGGAGCAGGTCGCCGGCACCGCGCCCGACGAGCCCGCGGCCGAGGAGCCGGAGGCCAAGGAGCCGGTGGCCGAGGTGGCGTCGGCCGACGTCTCCTCCGACGGGACGACGCCCGAGTTCACCGTCGAGCTGACGGTCGAGACGGCCGACGCGCCGGCCCCCGAGCCCGAGCCCGCGCCGACGCCCGAGCCAGCCCCCGAGCCCGCCCCCGAGCCCGCCCCCGAGGTGGCGCCGGAGGCGGCAGCGGAGGCCGCGCCCGCGACCGGGACGGCCCCCAAGGTGGTCACCCGGACCCGGCGCCGGGCCGCGTCGCGCCCCGCGGGTCCGCCGGTCGGGCAGTCCGCCGCAACGTCCGAGTCCGACCCGGCCTCCGGCGACGCGAGCGGCGCGCCCGCCGGCGCGGAGGCGGGGGAGCAGGCGGGAGACCCGTCGGAGTCCCACGTGGAGCACGTCCCGGTCAAGAAGAAGGGCGCCCGCAAGCGCTGACGCGGACCGGGGGCGACCGCGTTTTGCGCGGGCGTCCCCGGGTCCGTAGTATTGACCCTCGGTGTTACGACACCTCTCCACTGCTGTGCGTGCAGCGTGACCCAACCGGTCGCCAGTCAGGTCCGCAGGCGGTGGACGCCCCGAGTTTTGGTTTGTTGATGGACGTTCGAGTCCGACGAGGAGAGTGAGTCGCGGTGTACGCGATCGTGCGGAGTGGCAGCAAGCAGCAGAAGGTTGCTGTGGGCGATGTCATCGAGATCGACCAGGTCCTGACCACCCCCGGTGAGTCCGTGACGCTTCCCGTCGTGATGGTCGTCGACGGCGAGTCCGTCACCGCCACCGGCCTGGACAAGGCGTCGGTGACGGCCGAGGTCCTCGGTCGCACCAAGGGCCCGAAGATCATCATCCAGAAGTACAAGAACAAGACCGGCTACAAGAAGCGCCAGGGTCACCGCCAGAAGTACACCCAGGTCAAGGTCACCGACATCTCCGTCTGAGCGGCTCCACGCCCCTCGCGAACCCTCACGAAGGACTGAACTCATGGCACACAAGAAGGGTGCGGCGTCGACCAAGAACGGTCGCGACTCCAACGCACAGCGCCTCGGCGTCAAGCGCTACGGCGGCCAGGTCGTCGGCGCGGGCGAGATCATCGTCCGCCAGCGCGGCACGCACTTCCACCCCGGCAGCGGCGTCGGCCGCGGCGGCGACGACACCCTGTTCGCGCTGGTCGCGGGCGCGGTCGAGTTCGGCACCCGGCGTGGCCGCAAGGTCGTCAACGTCGTCCCGGGCGAGTGACCTGACGCTCACCGCAGCACACACTTCCTACGAAGGGCGTCCCTGGACCGGGGACGCCCTTCGTGCGTTCCACCCCTGAGGAGAACCCATGGCCGTCCCCACGTTCGTCGACCGCGTGACGCTCCACGTCAGCGCCGGTCGCGGCGGCAACGGCGTGGCGTCCGTGCACCGCGAGAAGTTCAAGCCGCTCGGCGGCCCCGACGGCGGCAACGGCGGACCGGGCGGCTCCGTCATCCTGCGGGTCGACCCGCAGGTGACCACCCTCATCGAGTACCACCACAGCCCCAAGCGCAAGGCCGAGAACGGCGGCCACGGCGCGGGCGACCACAAGAACGGCGGCCACGGCAAGGACCTCGTCCTGTCCGTCCCCGACGGGACCGTGGTCACCGACGCGCAGGGCAACCTGCTCGGGGACCTGATCGGGGCGGGCAGCGAGATGGTCGTCGCCAGCGGCGGCCGGGGCGGCCTCGGCAACGCCTCACTGGCGTCCTCGAAGCGCAAGGCGCCCGGCTTCGCCCTCCTCGGCGAGCCCGGCGACGAGCTCGAGATCCACCTCGAGCTCAAGGTCGTCGCCGACATCGGCCTCGTCGGCTACCCGAGCGCGGGCAAGTCCTCGCTGATCGCCGCCATCTCGCGGGCGCGGCCCAAGATCGCGGACTACCCCTTCACCACCCTGGTGCCCAACCTCGGCGTCGTGAAGGCCGGCGACACCGTCTTCACGGTCGCCGACGTCCCCGGCCTGATCGAGGGCGCCGCGGAGGGTCGTGGGCTGGGCCACGACTTCCTGCGCCACATCGAGCGGTGCGCCGCGCTGGTCCACGTGGTCGACACGGCCTCGATCGAGCCCGGCCGCAACCCGGTCGACGACCTCGAGGTGATGGAGTCCGAGCTCGCCCGCTACGGCGGCCTGGAGGACCGGCCCCGCCTCGTGGCGCTCAACAAGATCGACGTCCCCGACGGGGCCGAGATCGCCGAGATGGTGGTCGACGACCTCCGGGAGCGCGGCCTGCTCGTCTTCCCGATCTCCGCGGCGTCGGGGGAGGGGCTCCGCGAGCTCACCTTCGCAATGGCCGAGATCGTCTCCCGCGCCCGGACGGCCAAGCCCGAGGTCGAGCCGACCCGGATCGTGATCCGGCCGCCGGCCGTGGGCGGAGGGGGCGACTTCGAGGTCACCCGCGACGGCGACGCCTGGCGGGTGCGCGGCGAGAAGCCCGAGCGCTGGATCCGGCAGACCGACTTCAGCAACGACGAGGCCGTGGGCTTCCTGGCCGACCGGCTCAACCGGCTCGGCGTCGAGGACGCGCTCGTCAAGAAGGGGGCGGAGGCCGGCGACACGGTGCTCATCGGCCACCCCGACAACTCGGTGGTCTTCGACTTCAAGCCCGAGCTCGAGGCCGGCGCCGAGATGCTGGGCCGCCGCGGCGAGGACCAGCGCTTCGACGAGCAGCGCCCCGCGCGCACCCGACGGCGCGACATCGACGCCGCGATGGCCGAGCGCGGCGAGAACGAGACCCGCGCCGACGTCGCCCGCCGCCTCGACCGCGGGGAGTCCTTCGGCCCGACCTCCTACGAGATCGGGTCGGCCGACGACCCCGACTGGGCAGAGGACGACCCCGACGCATGAGCGGCGGGGTCGCCCTGCGCCCGGCCGTCGTCGAGGCGCGCAGGATCGTGGTCAAGGTGGGCTCGTCGTCGCTGACCAGCGCCGCCGGGGGGATCGACGAGGCCCGGGTGGCGGGGCTCGCCGACGTGCTGGCGGCCGTGCGCGCCCGCGGCGCGGAGGTCGTCCTGGTCTCGTCGGGGGCGATCGCCGCCGGCCTGGCGCCCCTCGGGCTGAGCCGGCGTCCGCGGGGGCTGCCCGCCCAGCAGGCCGCCGCCTCGGTCGGCCAGGGGCTGCTGGCGCACCACTACCAGCGGGAGTTCGCCCGGCACGGCATCGTCACCGGCCAGGTGCTGCTCACCGTCGACGACGTGACCCGGCGGGCGCACTACCGCAACGCCTACCAGACGTTCGCCAAGCTGCTGGAGCTCGAGGCCCTGCCGGTCGTCAACGAGAACGACACGGTCGCGACCTCCGAGATCCGGTTCGGCGACAACGACCGGCTGGCGGCGCTGGTCGCCCACCTGGTCCACGCCGACCTACTGGTGCTGCTCTCCGACGTGGACGGCCTGTACGACGGCCCGCCCGACCTCGCGGGCACCCGCCTGCTCTCCGACGTCCGCGGAGCGGCCGACCTGGACGGGGTCCGGATCGGCAGCGCGGGGGCCGCGGGCGTGGGGACAGGCGGCATGGTCACCAAGGTCGAGGCCGCGCGGATCGCGACGGGCGCGGGGATCCCGGTCGTGCTCACCTCCGCCGACCGCGCGGTCGAGGCGCTGGGCGGCGCACCCGTCGGCACCCTCTTCCACGCCCGCGGACGGCGCCGTCCCACCCGCCTGCTCTGGCTCGCCCACGCGTCGGAGCCGCAGGGCCGGCTCCAGCTGGACGCCGGCGCCGTGCGCGCCGTCGTCGAGCGACGCGCCTCGCTGCTCGCGGCCGGGATCACCGGGGTGGCCGGCCGCTTCGTCGCCGGCGACCCCGTCGACCTCGTGGACCCCGAGGGCCGCGCGGTCGCCCGGGGCCTGGTCAACTTCGACGCCGACGAGGTGCCGGGGTTGCTCGGCAAGTCCACCCACCACCTCAAGCGCGAGCTGGGCGCCGGCTACGAGCGCGAGGTCGTGCACCGCGACGACCTGGTCGTGCTCGAGCCCCGCCTCGCGGGATCGTCCGCGGACGCCGCGCCGAGCCGGTAGTTTCGGCCCCCGTGACCCTCCTGCTGCGGGCCGGGTTCGGGGCCTGCCTGCTCGTGGGGGTGCTCCTCACCGGGCTCCGCGTCCTCCAGCCCGGCCACGGCCTGCCCGCCAGGCTGGTCTCCTTCACCCCCTTCGGCCTGCCCGCCCACCTGCTCGCGCTGCTGCTGCTGGCGGCCCTGGTGCTCCTGCCGCGCGTGTCCCGGCTGCGCCGCGCGGGGCCGGGGCGCCCGCCGGGCCGGCGTACCGCCGCGGCGCTGGCCGCCCTGCCGGTCGCCGGCGTCGTGCTGCACGCGGGGTGGCTCCTGCCGCTGCACGTCGCCGACGGCGCGGAGCCCGACGCCGAGTCGCTGCCCCTCACCGTGATGACGGTCAACCTGCTCAAGGGGGAGGCGGACCCCGAGGAGGTGGTGCGGCTCGCCGCCCAGGAGGACGTCGACCTGCTCGCGGTGCAGGAGGTGACGCCGTACTCGCTGCTGCTCATGGAGGAGGCGGGGCTCAACGTGCAGCTGCCCTTCCACGCCGGCGAGGCGATCTACGGAGTGGAGGGCACGATGCTCTTCTCCCGGCACCCGCTGGCCGCCGAGCGGGACGTCCCGACGCAGTGGACCTCGTTCCGGGTCCGCGTCGACGTCGAGGCGGCCCCGGCCACGCCCGAGGCGCCCGAACCGGTCCACGTGGTGGTGACCCACCCCGAGTCCCCGATGGGGGACGCGTCGGGGTGGCGGGCCGACCACGCGGTGCTCCGGGACGCCGTGGCCGCGGACCCGCCCGACCTGGTGCTCGGCGACCTCAACGCCACGCCGGACCACCGGATGCTGCACGACCTGCTCGACCTGGGGCTGCGCGACGCGGCCGAGGCGGCCGGCTCGGGCTGGCAGCCCACCTGGCCGGCCCCCGGCGCGGTCGGCCGTGGTCCGCTGTCGGTGCCGCCGGTGATCACCATCGACCACGTGCTCACCGGCTCGGGCTGGGCGGCGACCGGCACCCGCACCCACTGGGTGCCGGGCACCGACCACGCGGCGCTCGTCGCGGAGGTCTTCCGCCGGTAGGGGAGGCGACCGCCACCCGGCACCGCAGGACGGCCGACGACAGGGGGCGCCGTAGGCTGAGGGACGACATGAACACCGCCGCGTCGACCTCCCCGGTCTACCTCGACCACGCCGCCACCACGCCCATGCTGCCGGAGGCCGTCGAGGCGATGGTGCGCCAGCAGGGCGTGCCGGGGAACGCCAGCTCGCTGCACGGCTCCGGACGGCAGGCCCGCCGGGTGGTCGAGGAAGGGCGCGAGCGGATCGCCCACGCGCTGGGCTGCCGCCCCGGCGAGGTCGTCTTCACCTCCGGCGGCACGGAGTCGGACAACCTCGCCCTCAAGGGGATCGCCTGGGCCCGCCGCGCCCGGGACCCCCGGCGCACCCGGGTGCTCGTCACCGCCGTGGAGCACCACGCGGTCCTCGACCCCGCCCACTGGCTCGCCGACGCCGACGGGTTCGAGGTCGAGCTGCTCGCCGTCGACGCGCGCGGGCGGCTGGACCTCGACGCCTACCGGGCGTCCGTGGAGCGGGACCCCGGGTCGGTGGCGCTCGTCTCGGTGATGTGGGCCAACAACGAGGTCGGCACCGTGCAGCCGGTCCGCGAGGTCGTCGACGTCGCCGCCGCGCACGGCATCCCCGTGCACAGCGACGCCGTGCAGGCCGTCGGCGCCCTGCCCGTCGACTTCGCCGCCAGCGGCCTCGACGCGATGACCTTCACCGGCCACAAGCTCGGCGGCCCCCTCGGGGTCGGGGGCCTGGTGGTGCGCCGCGAGGTCGAGGTCGGCGCCCTGCTGCACGGCGGCGGGCAGGAGCGCGACATGCGCAGCGGCACGCTCAACCCGCCGGGCATCGCCGGGCTCGACGCCGCCGTCGCGATCGCGGTCGAGGGCCAGGCCGGGCACGCGGACCGGGTGGGCGCGCTGCGCGACGAGCTGGTCCGCCGGGTCCTTGAGGTGGTGCCCGACGCGCACCTGCACGGCGACCCCGTCGACCGGCTGCCGGGCAACGCGCACCTCGGCTTCCCCGGCTGCGAGGGGGACTCGCTGCTGATGCTGCTCGACGCGCAGGGGATCGAGTGCTCGACCGGCTCGGCCTGCTCGGCCGGGGTGCCGCAGCCCTCCCACGTGCTCCTGGCCATGGGCTGCGACCCCGACCAGGCGCGGCACTCCCTGCGCTTCTCCCTCGGCCGCACGAGCGTGCCCTCCGACGTCGACGCCGTCGTGGCCGCCATCGGTCCCGCCGTCGAGCGGGCGCGCGCCGCCCACCGGGGTGCCCGGTGAGGGTGCTCGCGGCGATGTCCGGCGGGGTCGACTCCGCCGTGGCCGCCGCCCGCGCCGCCGAGGCCGGCCACGACGTGACCGGCGTCCACCTGGCGCTCTCGCGCAACCCCGCGTCGTACCGCACGGGCGCCCGCGGCTGCTGCACGATCGAGGACAGCAACGACGCCCGACGGGCCGCCGACGTCATCGGGATCCCGTTCTACGTCTGGGACCTCTCCGACCGCTTCCACGACGACGTCGTGGAGGACTTCATGGACGAGTACGCCGCCGGCCGCACGCCGAACCCGTGCCTGCGGTGCAACGAGAAGATCAAGTTCGCGGCCGTGCTCGACCGGGCCCTGGCGCTCGGCTTCGACGCGGTCGCCACCGGCCACTACGCCCGGCTGCGGACGGGCGACGACGGGCTCGTCGAGATGCACCGGGCGGTCGACCACGGCAAGGACCAGTCCTACGTGCTGGGGGTGCTGACCCAGGACCAGCTGCGGCACGCGCTCTTCCCCCTCGGCGACTCCACGAAGCCGGCCGTGCGGGCCGAGGCCGAGCGACGCGGCCTGCTGGTCGCGGACAAGCCCGACAGCCACGATATCTGCTTCGTCGCCGACGGCGACAACGCCGGCTGGCTGCGGGAGAAGCTCGGCGACCGGGCGCCCAACCACGGCGGCCAGATCAGGGACGAGGCCACCGGCGAGGTGCTCGGCACCCACGAGGGGACCTACGGCTTCACCATCGGCCAGCGCAAGGGGCTGCGGATCGGCCGGCCGGCCCCCGACGGCAGGCCGCGCTTCGTGCTCGACATCGAGCCGGTCAGCGGTACCGTGACGGTCGGGCCCCGGGAGCGGCTGCGGGTGGAGCGGATCGACGCCTTCCGGCCGCGCTGGTGCGGCACCGTGCCCGACCGGCTGGAGGGCACCGTGCAGCTCAGGGCGCACGGTGCCGAGCACCGGGCCGTGGTGCACGTGGCGGGCGACGACGTCCGGATCGAGCTCCTCGACCCCGCGGAGGGGATCGCCCCCGGCCAGGCGGCCGTCGTCTACGACGGGACCCGCGTGGTCGGCTCCGCCACCATCACCGCCGCCCACCGCGTGGCCACGGACGGGGCGACCGACGGGCCGACCGACGGGCCGACCGACGAGGCGGCCGCCGGGGCGACCGACGGGGTGACCGCCCGGTGACGCTGGCGACCGGCATCGGCTCCCTCCCGGGGCCGGGGGACCGGGACGCCGCGCAGGCGTACGCCGAGGCGGTGCGGACGGTGCTCGGCGAGCTGGGCGAGCCGCCCGGCCTGCCCTACCTGCCCGAGCTGCCGGGCCGCGGCGCCGGTGCGGCGATGACCGGCCGGGCGCTCGCCGTGGTGGCCGGCCTGGCTGCCGACCTGCAGCCTGCCGGGTGGCGGCTGGTCGACGCCGTCGGCGTCGACCAGCGCCGCGCGCGCTCGCTCCTCGCCCAGGACCTGGACCAGCTCGAGGAGCAGGCGCAGGGTTTCGCGGGCCCCTTCAAGGTCCAGGTGGCAGGCCCGTGGACGCTGGCCGCGACGGTCGAGAAGCCGCGCGGCGACAAGGTGCTCGCCGACCACGGCGCGCGTCGCGACCTGGCCCAGGCGCTCGCCGAGGGCGTCGCCGGGCACGTGGCCGACCTGCGCCGCCGGCTGCCCGACGCCTCGCGGCTGGTCGTCCAGGTCGACGAGCCGGCGCTGGCCGCGGTGCTGGCCGGCGGCGTGCCCACCGCGAGCGGCTTCGGCCGGCACCGGGTGGTGCACCCGCCCGAGGCCTCGGCGGCGCTCGAGTGGGTGCTCGGGGCGGTCGCGGACGCCGGGGCGGAGCCGTGGGTCCACGCCTGCGCCCCGGGCACGCCGCTCGACCTGCTCCGCGGGGCCGGGGCCCGCGGGCTCGCGGTCGACCCCGACGTGCTCTCCGCGGCGGACCACGACGTGCTCGGGGCGACGCTCGAGGCGGGGGAGACCGTCGTGCTCGGGGTGGTGCCGGTGACCGACCCCGCGGCGCCGCTCGAGGACTCCCGCCTGGTCGAGCGCGTGCTGCGCTGGCTCGACATGCTGGGCTTCGACCCCGAGGAGGTGGCGGGCTCGCTCGTCGTCAGCCCCGGGTGCGGCCTCGCCGGCGCGTCGCCGGAGTGGGCCCGCCGCGCCACGGGGCTGGCCCGTGGCACGGCCCGCGCGCTGACGGCCGGCTGAGCCGCGTCAGGAGACCGTGACCGTCACCGTGCTCGGGGCGAGGGCGTAGTTGGTGCCCTGGTCGAACTGCCACACCGACACGCAGTGGGTCCCCGGGGCGAGGCCGTACAGCGACACCTCCTGGCTCGCGCCCACCGGCACCTCCCAGAGGTCGGTGCGGACCGTGGTCGCGTCGTCCCCGGGGACGGCCGTGCAGACGCCCGGCGTCGCGTGGACCTCCAGGCCCGGCGCGCCGAAGCCCCACGTCCCGAGCCAGCCGGGGACCGGGGGCTCCGCCCCGCGGACCACGGTGAGGTCACCGGCCCCGCCGTAGGAGTCGGGGGTCCAGGTGACCGGCCCGGTCGCGGGGATCCGCTCGATCGCGTCGCACCACTCCTGCTGGCGCACCTTCGGGCGGCCGCCGTACATCCGGGCGGCCCGCTTCAGGTCGACGCGCTCGAGCACCCGGCAGCGCCACCGGCCGGGCTTGGCGGTCGCGGAGAGGTCCTCGCCCAGGCACTCGCGCTGGGCCACGCCGTTGACGTGGCTGCTGTTCATCACCGAGCAGCGGCTGTCGTCGTGGCGCAGCCCGAGGACGTGCCCGAGCTCGTGCGCCACCACCAGCGTCTGTCCCGGGAAGGCGCAGCCCTGCCCGCCCTCGTCCCCGCCGTGCAGGATGTTGACGAAGGCCCGGCCGCCGGGCACGTAGCCCAGGGACGCGAGCCCCGAGCCGCAGCCCGAGGGGACGTTCGTCGAGTCGCGGATGACGAGCGCGGCCCTCGAGGCCTTGCGGACCTTGACGAACCTGATCTTCACCCCGCTGCGGTTCCACAGCTTCACGGCCGCGCGCACGGCGTCCCGGTCCTTCGTCCGGTCGACGTAGGTGATCCGGCCGCGTGGCCACTTCCGGATGCCGCGGGCGCCCGCGGCGGCGCTGCCCGGCTCCTCGTCGAAGGCCGTGGCGACCACGGGACCGCTCGTCCGGTCGGGGACCGGGGCGTCGGCGGAGGAGGCGGCCGCGGCCGTCGTGTGGGTCGAGGTGGCGGCCGGGACGGCCAGCCCCACCAGGAGGGGGGCGAGCAGGCCGAGGAGCCCGGTGGCGGCGGCGGTGCGGGACGGACGAGCTGGCACGAGGACCCCCTGGTCGAACGGGACCACCCGTGCAGCGGCCCGAGGACCGACAGCGTAGGGGGAGCGGGTCCGGGGAGGGTGTCGGTGCCGCACGGCAAGATGTGCCCATGAGCACGCCCGAGGTCATCCCCGCGTCCGCAGCGGCCCGCGAGCGCCACCAGGAGCTCGCGGAGCAGGTGGAGGAGGCGCGCTGGCGCTACTACGTCCTCGACGACCCGACCCTCGACGACGCCGACTTCGACCGCCGGATGCGCGAGCTGGAGGAGCTCGAGGAGGCCCACCCGGAGCTGCGCACCCCCGACTCGCCCACCCAGAAGGTCGGGGGAGCGGTCTCCACGGAGTTCACCGCGGTCGACCACCTGCAGCGCATGGAGTCCCTCGACAACGCGTTCTCCGACGAGGAGCTGGAGGCGTGGTACGCCCGGCTGGCGAAGGACGGGATCACCGACGCCGAGCTGCTCTGCGAGCTCAAGGTCGACGGCCTGGCGATCAACCTCCTCTACGAGGAGGGGCGCCTCGTCCGCGCCCTGACCCGCGGTGACGGGCGCACCGGCGAGGACGTCACGCCCAACGTGCGGACCATCGCCTCGGTGCCGCACCGGCTGGCGGCCAGCGAGGAGTTCCCCGTGCCGGCCCTGGTCGAGGTGCGCGGCGAGGTCTTCCTGCCGCTCGAGGCCTTCGAGCGGCTCAACTCCTCGATGGCCGACGCCGGCAAGCCGCTCTTCGCCAATCCGCGCAACGCGGCCGCCGGCTCGCTGCGGCAGAAGGACCCCCGCGTCACCGCGACCCGGGCCCTGGGGATGGTCTGCCACGGGATCGGTGCGCGCGAGGGCTTCGAGCCGGTCGCCCAGTCCACCGCGTACGCCGCACTGGCGGCGTGGGGGCTGCCCACCAGCGACCGGGTCCGCGTGGTGCCCGACCTCGACGGGGTGAAGGAGTTCGTCGCGCACTACGGCGAGCACCGTCACGACGTGGAGCACGAGATCGACGGCGTGGTCGTCAAGGTCGACCGGGTGAGCCTGCAGCGGCGGCTCGGCTCGACCAGCCGCGCCCCGCGGTGGGCGATCGCCTTCAAGTACCCGCCCGAGGAGGTCAACGCCCGGCTGCTGACCATCGAGGTCAACGTGGGGCGCACCGGGCGGGCGACGCCGTTCGGCGTGATGGAGCCGACCCGGGTGGCAGGCTCGACCGTCGAGCGGGCCACCCTGCACAACGCCCACGAGGTGCGCCGCAAGGACGTCCGTCCCGGCGACACCGTGGTGCTCCGCAAGGCCGGCGACGTCATCCCCGAGATCCTCGGGCCGGTGCTGCCGTTGCGCCCCGAGGGGCTGCCCGAGTGGGAGATGCCGACCCACTGCCCCTCCTGCGGCACGGCCCTCGCCCAACAGAAGGAGGGCGACAAGGACCTGCGCTGCCCCAACCACGAGGCGTGCCCCTCCCAGGTCCGCGAGCGGGTCTTCCACGTGGCCGGCCGCGGCGTCTTCGACATCGAGGGACTGGGCTACGAGGCGGCCGACGCCCTGCTGGCCGCGGGCGTGATCGCCAACGAGGGCGACGTCTTCGACCTCGACGAGGCCGGCCTGCTCCGCACCGAGCTCTTCACCCGTGCGGCCAAGAAGGCCGAGCAGGCCGACGGCAGCGGACCGCGGGTGCTCAGCGCCAACGGCCGGCGCCTCCTGGACCACCTCGACCGGGCCAAGCAGGTGCCGTTGTGGCGGGTGCTGGTGGCGCTGTCGATCCGGCACGTCGGTCCCACCGCGGCCCGCGCCCTGGCCACCCGGTTCGGGTCGATGGCGGCGGTCCGCGACGCCGACGAGCAGCAGCTGGCCGACGCCGAGGGGGTGGGGCCGACGATCGCCACCTCCGTCCGGGAGTGGTTCGACGGGGAGCAGTCCGGCTGGCACCGCGCGATCGTGGAGAGCTGGGAGCGGGCCGGCGTCACCATGGAGGACGAGCGCGACGAGTCGGTCGCCCGGACCCTGGAGGGGCTCACGGTCGTGGTCACGGGTTCCCTGGAGCGCTACACCCGCGACTCGGTCAAGGAGGCGATCATCGCCCGCGGCGGCAAGGCGTCGGGGTCGGTGTCGAAGAAGACCGACTTCGTCGTGGTGGGGGAGAACGCCGGCAGCAAGGCCGACAAGGCCGAGCAGCTCGGGCTCACCGTCCTCGACGAGGCCGGCTTCGAGCGACTGCTGGCCGAAGGGCCCGAGTCGGCCGACCCCGAGGAGTGAGCAGGCCCGCCCCCGGTCGACGCCGGCTCTAGGAGTCCGCCAGGACGAGCCGGGCGCAGCCGAGGGCGAACTGACGCGCGAAGTCGGGGTGCTCCCGGACGTCCTTCTCGATGCTCTCGACGTCGCCGGGGGTGATGCGGCCCCCGCCCCGTTCGGCCCGCAGGCGCAGCACCTCACCGGCCATCGCCCGGCACTCGTGGATCCGCCACAGCGGTGCGCAGATGTCGCGCCCCATGAAGTCGTGGCCCGCCCCGGTGCCCTGCCGGGCGGGACGCTGGGCGATCTCGTCCAGCAGCACCTCGTGCAGGTGGGTGAAGACGGCGACGAGCTCCTTCTCCCCGCTGGTGGGCCCTGCGGCCTCCTCGACGCGAGCGGCGGTCACGGCGGCGGTCTCGGTGCGTCGGCGGGAGAAGAACCTCATGACGCACCAGTGTCCGGCAGGACCCGGCCACGGTCGAGGGAGCACCGCGGCGTCCACCTCCGGCACGGGCCCATAGGATGGGCGGCTGATGCCCCGCTCGTCTGGCAAAGGATGCTGATGCCCGAAATCACCCGCGACGAGGTCGCGCACCTGGCCACCCTGGCCCGGATCGACCTCTCCGACGCCGAGCTCGACCACCTCGCGCCGCAGCTGAGCGTGATCCTGGACTCGGTGGCCTCGATCAGCGAGGTCGCCAGCGCCGACGTGCCGCCCACGTCGCACCCGCTGCCGCTGACCAACGTCTTCCGTGAGGACGTCGTCGTCCCGGGGCTGACCGCCGAGCAGGCGCTCGCCGGTGCCCCCGAGTCCGAGCAGCAGCGCTTCTCCGTGCCGCGGATCCTGGGGGACGAGCAGTGAGCGCCGCGACGAGCACCGACTGGACGCGGCGCACCGCCGCCGAGATGGCCGACGCCCTGGCGGCCGGTGAGGTCACCAGCGTCGAGCTGACGCAGGCGCACCTCGACCGGATCGCCGAGGTCGACGGCGACGCCGCGGCCGGCGTCCACGCGTTCCTCCACGTCGACGCCGAGGGGGCGCTGGCCCAGGCGCGCGCCTCCGACGAGCGCCGCGCCGCCGGCGAGCCGCGGGGCACCCTGGACGGCGTGCCGATCGCCGTCAAGGACGTGCTGGCCACCGAGGGCCTGCCCACCACCTGCGGGTCGAAGATCCTCGAGGGCTGGGTGCCGCCGTACGACGCCACCGTCGTGCGCCGGATCCGGGAGGCGGGCCTGCCGATCCTCGGCAAGACCAACATGGACGAGTTCGCCATGGGCTCCTCCACCGAGCACTCCGCCTACGGCCCGACCCGCAACCCCTGGGACCTGGACCGGATCCCGGGTGGGTCCGGCGGCGGCTCGGCGGCCGCGGTGGCCGCCTTCGAGGCGCCGCTGGCGCTGGGCACCGACACCGGCGGCTCGATCCGCCAGCCGGGCGCCGTGACCGGGACCGTGGGAGTGAAGCCGACCTACGGCGGGATCTCCCGCTACGGGCTGGTCGCCCTCGCCAACTCCCTCGACCAGGTCGGCCCGGTCACCCGGACGGTCCTGGACTCCGCCCTGCTGCACGAGGTGGTCGGCGGCCACGACCCGCTCGACAGCACCTCGGTCGACCAGCCGCTGCCGTCCTTCGTCGAGGCCGCTCGCCAGGGTGCGGGCAAGGACCTCACCGGCGTGACGGTCGGCGTGATCAGCGAGCTGCGCGGCGAGGGCTGGCAGCCCGGCGTGCTCGCCCGGTTCGACGAGGCCGTCGAGCGGATGGTCGCCGCCGGCGCCGAGGTGGTCGAGGTCTCGTGCCCGAGCTTCGTGCACGCCCTGGCCGCCTACTACTTGATCCTCCCCGCCGAGGCGTCCAGCAACCTCGCCAAGTTCGACGCGATGCGCTACGGGCTGCGGGTGCTCCCCGAGGGCGTGGACGCGCCGAGCGCCGAGGAGGTGATGCGCGCGACCCGCGACGCCGGCTTCGGCGACGAGGTGAAGCGCCGGATCATCCTCGGCACCTACGCCCTCTCGAGCGGCTACTACGACGCCTACTACGGGCAGGCGCAGAAGGTGCGCACGCTCATCTCGCGCGACTTCGAGGCCGCCTTCGGGCAGGTCGACGTGCTGCTCAGCCCCACGGCGCCCACCACGGCGTTCCGGCTGGGGGAGAAGCTCGACGACCCGCTGGCGATGTACCTCAACGACCTCGCCACCATCCCCGCCAACCTGGCCGGCGTCCCGGGCCTCTCGGTGCCGTGCGGCCTCGCCGAGGAGGACGGGCTGCCCGTGGGGCTGCAGGTCCTGGCCCCGGCGCTCGCCGACGACCGGCTCTACCGGGTCGGCGCCGCGGTCGAGGCCCTGCTGACCGAGGAGTGGGGTGGTGCGCTCCTCGACCGCGCCCCCGAGCTGAAGGGAGCCGCGCAGTGAGCGCGCAGACAGTCGACCTGCTCTCCTTCGAGGAGACGCTGGAGAAGTACGACCCGGCCCTGGGGCTGGAGGTCCACGTCGAGCTGAGCACCCTGACCAAGATGTTCTGCGGCTGCCCGACGGAGTTCGGGGCTGAGCCCAACACGCAGGTCTGCCCGACCTGCCTGGGCCTGCCCGGGGCGATGCCGGTCGTCAACCGCAAGGCGGTCGAGGGCGCCATCCGGATCGGGCTGGCGCTCAACTGCCAGATCGCCGACTGGTGCCGGTTCGCGCGGAAGAACTACTTCTACCCCGACATGCCGAAGAACTTCCAGACCTCGCAGTACGACGAGCCGATCGCCTTCGAGGGGTGGATGGACGTCGCGCTCGAGGGCGAGGACGGCGAGCCCGAGACCTTCAGGGTCGTGATCGAGCGCGCCCACATGGAGGAGGACACCGGCAAGACGCTGCACGTCGGCGGTGCCACCGGCCGGATCCACGGGGCCGACTACTCGCTCGTCGACTACAACCGCGCGGGCATCCCGCTCATCGAGATCGTCACCAAGCCGATCCGCGGGGCGGGGGAGCGCGCTCCCGAGGTCGCCAAGGCGTACGTCGCCCAGTTGCGCGAGCTGATCGTCGCGCTCGGGGTCTCCGACGCCCGGATGGACCAGGGGTCGATCCGGGCCGACGTGAACCTGTCGCTCGCGCCCCGGGGCTCCAACGTCCTGGGCACCCGCACGGAGACCAAGAACGTCAACTCGCTGCGCTCCGTCGAGCGGGCGGTGCGGTACGAGATGCGGCGGCACGCCGCCGTCCTCTCCTCGGGCGGGTCGATCCTGCAGGAGACCCGGCACTGGCACGAGGACACCGGGATCACCACGAGCGGCCGGGAGAAGTCCGACGCCGAGGACTACCGCTACTTCCCCGAGCCCGACCTCGTCCCGGTGGCCCCCTCGCGCGAGTGGGTCGAGGAGCTGCGGGGCACGCTCCCGGAGAACCCGACGCAGAAGCGCGCTCGCCTCCAGGCGGAGTGGGGCTTCTCCGACCTGGAGATGCGCGACACGGTCGGCGCCGGCGCGCTGCTGTTGATCGAGCGGACGGTCGCCGCCGGCACCGCGCCCCAGGCCGCCCGCAAGTGGTGGCTGGGCGAGATGGCCCGCCGGGCCAACGAGACGGGCACCGAGATCGACGCGCTGGGCGTGACGCCCGAGCAGGTCGCCGCGGTCCAGGCGCTCGTGGACGCCGGGACCCTCAACGACAAGCTCGCCCGTCAGGTCTTCGACGGGCTGCTGGCCGGCGAGGGGACGCCCGACGAGATCGTCGCGGCCCGCGGGCTCGCGATCGTCTCGGACGAGGGCGCCCTGTCGGCCGCGGTCGACCACGCCATCGCCGCCAACCCCGACGTGGCCGACAAGATCCGCGACGGCAAGGTGGCGGCCGCGGGCGCCCTGATCGGTGCGGTGATGAAGGAGATGCGGGGCCAGGCCGACGCCGCCCGTGTCCGCGAGCTGATCCTCGAGAAGCTGGCCTGACCCGCCGTCCGAGCCCGACCACGAGCCCGCCGCCCCCCGGACCGATGTCCGGGGGCCGGCGGGTTCGTCGTATGGTGGATCGGTCGCGACACCCGTCGCGGCGCACGCACGCCCACAGGTGGGGGAAGCCGGTCCGACTCCGGCGCTGACCCGCAACCGTAGGCACGGTCCGTCCGTGCGAGCCGGAGCACCCGCTGTGACGCGTCCGAACATTCGCTGTCGAGGAACACGGCGGGTTCGATCCCCTCGTGGACCGTCGCCGCCCAGCAGCGGGATGGGAATCCACATGAAGCACGCCGTACACCACCCGGTCCGCCACGGGGCCCACCGCCGGGTCGCCGCCATCGCGGCCTCGGTCCTCCTGGTCGCAGCAGCGGCCACCGCCTGCGCCGACGGGGAGGGCGCCTCCGACGCGTCGCCCCCGGCCGAGGCGGGGCCCGCGCCGGTCGAGCTCGCCGCCGCCTGGCTGCTCGATCAGCGCAACGCCGACGGCCTGCTCGAGGTCACCACGGAGTGGGAGGGCGAGACCACCACGGCCGCCGACCCCGGAGGCAGCGTCGACCTGGTCCTGGGCCTGTCGGCCACCGGTCTGCACGCGCAGGAGGCCGCCGAGACCACCGACGCCGTGGCCGCCGACCTCCCCGCCTACGTGGGGACGGGCAAGGAGGTCTACTCCGGGGCGTCGGCCAAGGCGCTCGCCCTCGCGCTCGACCAGGGTCGTGACCCGGAGGAGTTCGGCGGCCTCGACCTCCGCGCGCGGGTCGAGGAGACCGTGGTCGGCAAGGGGCCCGCCGTCGGGCGTCTGCAGGACCGGTCGGAGTACGGGGACTACGCCAACTCCATCGGCCAGGCCTACGCCGCCGCGGCCCTGACCCGGGTCGGGAGCGACGCGGCCGACGAGGTGACGGCGTTCCTCCTTCAGCAGCAGTGCGAGGAGGGCTTCTTCCGCCTGGCCTTCTCCGACCCCGGAGCCCGGGACCAGACCTGCGACGGCGACCGCTCGGTGAGCGTCGAGCAGGCGCCCGACACCACCGCCCTGGTCGTGCTCCAGCTGGCCGGGCTGGCCGAGGAGGGCGCCTCCGGGGAGGTCGACGGGGCCCTCGACCGCGCAGCCGCCTGGCTGCTCGAGCAGCAGGCGGAGGACGGCTCGTTCAGCGACCCCGAGAACGGCACCAACACCAACACCACCGGGCTGGCCGGCTGGGCGCTGGCCGAGCTGGGCGAGGACGACGCGGCGGCCCGGGCGGCCGAGTGGCTGCAGGCGCTGCAGGTGTCCGAGGACGACGAGGAGCTCGCCGACGAGGCCGGGGCCGTCGCCTACGACGCGGCCAGCCTGGAGGACGCGCGCAGCCACGGCCTCGACGACCCGCTCGACCGCTCCCCGTGGGTGGTCGCGGCCGTGCAGGCGTTCCCCGCCCTCGCGGCGGACGGCGACGGCGAGGAGTGAGCGTGGTCGCCCTCCGTCGCCGGGCAGTGACCGGCACCGCCCGGGCGGGGCTCGTGGGGCTCGCCCTGCTGCTGGGGTGCCTGGTCGTGACGGCGGGTCCCGTGGCCGGTCCGGCCGCGGCCGTGCCGGCGCCCTGCCCCGACGACGGCGTCGTCGTCCTGGTCGAGCCGGGCCGGCTGGCCGCGGAGGTCGGGGGTGACGACGCCCGGGTGGCGTGCGACCCCTCGGCCGACGGCGAGCGGGCCGGCACCTCCTTCGCCGACGCTGGATTCACCCTCGACCAAGCAACCCGGAGCCCCGGGTTCGTCTGCCGGGTGGAGGGCGCGCCGGCGAGCGACCCGTGCGTCAACGCGGCGCCGGCGGACGCCTACTGGAGCCTGTGGTGGGCCGAGGCGGACGGCGACTGGGTCTACTCCACGCGCGGCGTGGGCACCCTGCGGGCACCGCAGGGGGGCCACCTGGCGCTGGTCTGGCACGAGGGCGACGGGGAGGCCGAGCCGCCGGCCACGAGCCCCGAGGAGGCCGCCGCGGCGGTCCGGGCAGGAGGCGGCGACGTGCTGCCCGCGGAGCGGGAGCCCGGCGTCGCCGACGCCGGGGGGCTGCCGGTCTGGGTCCCCCTCGCCGTCCTCGGCGGGCTGCTGGGCGCCGGAGTCGTGCTCACCCTGCGGCGCCGGAGGGCGTGAGCGACGGTGCCAGGAGGAGGACGGTCCGCCCGGGAGCTGCACCCGGTGGCGTGGTGGGCCTGGGCGGCGGGCCTGGCCGCCGCGGCGTCCGCGACCACCAACCCGTGGTTGCTGGCGCTGCTGGCCGCCGTCACGTGGGTCGTCGTCCAGGCGTGCCGCGGCGACGGCAGCTGGGCCCGCGCCTTCCGGCTCTACCTCTGGCTCGCCGCGGTGACGGTCGTGGTCCGGGTGCTGTTCCGGGTGCTGCTGGGCGGGGTCGACGGCGGGCACGTGCTGCTGCGGCTGCCCGAGGTGGGGCTGCCGGAGTGGACGACGGGGATCCGCCTGCTCGGCCCCGTCACCCGGGAGGCGCTCCTGGCGGGCCTGTACGACGGGATGCAGCTGGCCGTGATCCTGCTGGCCTTCGGCGCGGCCAACGCCCTGGCCAACCCCAAGCGGCTGCTGAAGTCGCTGCCGCCGGCCCTCTACGAGATCGGCACGGCGATGGTCGTCGCCGTCTCCGTCCTGCCCCAGCTCGCCGACAGCGCGCGACGGGTGAGGCACGCCCAGGAGCTGCGCGGCAGCGGACGCACCGGGCGTCGACTGGCACGTCTGCGTGGGCTGCGCCGGGTGCTGGTCCCGGTGCTGGAGGACGCCTTCGAGCGGTCCATGGCGCTGGCCGCCGGCATGGACGCCCGCGGCTACGGGCGCACCGGGGAGGCGAGCGCGGCCGAGCGGCGCACCACCGGCGCCCTGCTGCTGGCCGGCCTGCTGGGCACCTGCGTGGGGGTCTACGGCTTCCTCGACACCACCACGCCGCGCTGGCTCGGTCTCCCCATGCTGGCGCTCGGTGCCGGCTGCGCCGTGCTGGCGCTGGTGAGCGCCGGACGACGGGTCGGCCGCAGCCGCTACCGCCCCGACCGGTGGCAGCCTGAGGAGCTGCTGGTGGTGGCCGGCGGGCTCGCCGCGGGGGCCGGGCTGTGGTGGGTCGCCGACGCCGCGCCGAGGGTCGCCCACCCGGGGGTGGCGGGGGCCCCGGCGCTCGACCTCGCCGCCCTGCTGGTCCCGCTGACCGCCCTGCTGCCGGTGCTGGTGGCGCCGCCGGCGCCGACGGTCGCGACCCGTCAGCCCGCCGGGCCGCCCGCGGGCCGGCCCCGCGCCCACGACGTCCACGAGGAGGTGGCCCAATGATCGAGCTGCGCGAGATCCGCTTCTCCTACCCCGGCCACGAAGTGCTGGCCGGGATCGACCTCGCCGTCGAGGAGGGTGAGCTGCTCCTGCTGGCCGGACCCACCGGCGTCGGCAAGTCCACCCTGCTCGGGGTGCTGTCGGGCCTCGTGCCGGAGCACACCGGAGGCACGCTGTCGGGCGACGTGCTGCTCGACGGCGTCAGCATCCTGGGCCGACCGGCCCGGGACCGGGCCGCCGACATCGGCTACGTCGGCCAGAACCCGGCCGCCTGGTTCGTCACCGACACGGTCGAGGAGGAGCTGGCCTACGGGATGGAGCAGCTCGGCCTGCCGGCCGCCACGATGCGCCGGCGCGTGGAGGAGACCCTGGACCTGCTCGGCATCGCCGACCTGCGCCACCGCGACCTGCGGACGCTGTCGGGCGGGGAGCAGCAGCGCGTCGCCATCGGCTCCGTGCTCACCATGCACCCGCGGGTCGTCGTCCTCGACGAGCCCACGTCCGCCCTCGACCCCACCGCCGCCGAGGACGTCCTGGCGATCCTCACCCGGCTGGTCCACGACCTCGGGCTCTCGGTGGTGGTGGCCGAGCACCGGCTGGAGCGGGTCGTGCCCTTCGCCGACCGGATGGTGCTGCTGCAGCCCGACGGCACGGTCCTGGTCGACGTCCCCGAGGCCGTGATGGCCCACTCGCCGGTGGCGCCGCCGCTGGTCGAGCTCGGCCGGGCAGCCGGCTGGTCGCCGCTGCCGCTCAACGTGCGCGACGCGCGCCGCCGGGCCCGCGAGCTGCGCACCCGTCTCGACGCGCTCGCCCCGGCGGCCGAGCAGCGCACGGCCCCGGGGGAGCCCGTGCTCACCGCCCGCGATGTGGTGGTCACCCAGGGGCGCTCGGCGGTGCTGCGCGGGGTCGACCTCTGCCTCCTGCCGGGCCGCGTGACGGCCCTGATGGGGCGCAACGGCGCCGGCAAGTCCACGCTGCTGTGGGCGCTGCAGGGCCGGCTGGCGCGGGCCTCGGGCCAGGTCCGGGTGACCGGCGCGGACCCGCACACCCTCGACGGGGCCGAGCGCCGTCGGCGTACGGGGATGGTCCCCCAGACGGCCGCCGACCTGCTCTACCTGGAGACCGTCGGCGCCGAGTGCGCCGACGCCGACGCCGACGCGGGCGCCCCCGGGCGGACCCGGGCCGTCCTGGACCGGCTCGCGCCGGGGATCGACGACGAGACCCACCCCCGCGACCTCTCGGAGGGGCAGCGGCTCGCGCTGGCCGTCGCGGTGGTGCTCGCCGCCCGGCCGCCGGTCCTGCTCCTCGACGAGCCCACCCGCGGCCTCGACTACCCGGGCAAGCTCGCGCTCGCCGGACTGCTCCGGGAGCTCTGCGACGCGGGCCACGCGGTGCTGGTGGCCACCCACGACGTCGAGTTCGTGGCCGGGGTGGCGGACACCGTCGCCGTGCTGGCCGAGGGCGAGGTCGTCTCGGACGGGCCGACGCTCGAGGTGGTGGTGGAGTCGCCGTCCTTCGCCCCGCAGGTCCACAAGGTGCTGGGGTCGCCCTGGCTCCGGGTCGACCAGGTCACCGCCGCCCTCGCGACCGCGGGGACGGCCTGATGCGGCCCGGCGCGGGGCCGGACGCCCCGGCGGTGCGGATCGGGCCGCGCAGCGCCGCGGCGCTCGTCGGGGTCTCCGCGCTCGGGCTCATGATGCTGGGGTGGCCGTTCCTGCTCGACGTGCCCGACGGCGCGCGGGTCGACCCGCCGTTCCTCTTCCTCGCGCTGCTGCCCCTGCTGCTCGTGGCGGTGCTCGCCGAGATGACCGAGGGCGGGATGGACGCGCGGGTGCTGGCGGTCCTCGGTCTGCTCTCGGCGATCAACGGGGTGGTCCGCGGCCTGGGTGCGGGGGTGGCGGGCCTCGAGCTCGTCTTCTTCCTGCTGATCCTCGGGGGCCGGGTCTTCGGGCCCGCCTTCGGCTTCATCCTCGGCGGGACCTCGCTCTTCGTCTCGGCGCTCTTCACCGCGGGCGTCGGCCCGTGGCTGCCCTTCCAGATGCTGGTGGCCGGCTGGGTCGGGATGGGGGCGGGCCTCCTGCCTCGCAGGCCACGCGGCCGGTCCGAGGTGGCGATGCTGATCGGATACGGCGTCCTCGCCGCCTACGCCTACGGCGCGCTGATGAACCTGTGGAGCTGGCCGTTCGTGCTGGGGATCGAGGTGCCCGGACGGGAGGGCACCGAGCTCTCGTACGTCGCGGGAGCACCGCTGCTGGAGAACCTCCAGCGGTTCGGGCTCTACACGCTGGTCACCTCCACCGGGGGGTGGGACACCGGCCGGGCGCTCACCAACGCGGTCGCGCTGGGGGTGCTGGGTCCCTCGGTCCTGGCCACCCTGCGCCGGGTCGCGAGGCGCGCCGTGGTGGTCCGGGTCAGCGCTGCAGCGTGACCCGCAGGATGCGGTCGTCGTCGTCGGCCGGGGTGCCGCGCCCGTCCCGGTTGGACGTCGTCATCCAGAGGCTGCCGTCGGGCGCCGTCACCACGGTCCGCACCCTCCCGTAGTCCCCCACGAAGTGACCGCGCGGCTGGCCGGTCCCCGAGGTCGTGCCGGAGGCGCCGCCGCCCGGGACCGGCACCTGCCACAGGCGCGTGCCGCGCAGGGCGCCCAGCCACAGGGACCCCTCGGCGAAGGCCAGCCCCGAGGGGGACGCCTCGTCGGTCGACCAGACGCGCGCCGGGTCGACCAGCCCGCCGGCGTCCACGCCGGGGTTGTCGGCCGCGCGGCCCTCGACCCGGGGCCACCCGTAGTTGCCGCCCTCCTCGATCCGGTTGAGCTCGTCCCAGGTGCTGGCCCCGAACTCGCTGGCCCACATCGTGCCGGCGTCGTCCCAGGCGAGTCCCTGGACGTTGCGGTGGCCCAGCGTCCAGACGGGGGAGCGGGGGTCGGGGTTGCCGGGCGCCGGCTCGCCCTCGGGGGTGATCCGCAGGATCTTGCCCGCCAGCGAGGACTCGTCCTGGGCGAGCTCGGCCTGGCCGACCTCGCCGGTGGAGGCGTAGAGGTGGCCGTCGGGGCCGAACGCGAGCCGACCCCCGTCGTGGATGGCGCCGGTCGGGATCCCGGTGAGGACGGGTTCCGGCTCGCCGAGCCGGCCACCGGCGAGCTCGGCCCGCACGACCCGGTTGTCCTCGGCCGTGCTCACGTAGAGGAACACCTGCCGGTCGTCGGCGAAGTCGGGCGAGACCGCCAGGCCCAGCAGGCCGCCCTCGGCGCCGGCACTGGCGTCGGCGACCCGACCGACCTCCCGGGTCCGCCAGCCGTCGGCGCCGCCACCGTCCGGGGTCAGGTGGAGCACCCGGGCGGAGTCACGCTCGGTCACCAGCGCCGACCCGTCGGGGAGGAAGTCCAGGCCCCAGGGCACCTCCAGCCCGGAGGCGACGGTGCCCGAGACCCGGGGGCGCGCCGGTCCCGCGGCTCCGCCGGAGGCGTCCGGCGAGCCGGCCCCCGGCGAGGACGGGCCGGAGGACGAGGTCAAGGACGGGGCTGAGGGTGCGGGAGCGGAGGCGGTCGGGGCGTCGGCGTCCCCCGACGGCTCGGGGTCGTCGGCACAGCCGGCGAGGACCAGGGCGGCCACGAGGGTGCCCGCGGCAGCGGCGGCACGGCGGGCGGGCGCGGTCGGGGGCATGCGTCCTCCAGGGCTCGGGTCCGGCCAGCGTACGCACCCGGGCGGAACCCGACCGGCCCCGTGGGGCGGCTCTCAAGGGTGCTGGAGCAGCTCGACGTCTGGCTCGCGCGGCGCCCGTGCCGAGCGGGTCGCCCCCGCGCTGGCGACGACGACGCAGGCGATCGCGGTCCACTGCAGGACGCCGAGGGTCTCCCCGAGGACCAGCAGGGCGGCGAGGGCCGCGGCCGCCGGCTCCAGGCTCATGAGGACGCCGAAGACCGACGGCCGGAGGCTGCGCAGGGCGACGAGCTCGAAGCTGTAGGGGATGACCGAGCTGAGCAGGCCGATGAGGGCTCCCAACGCGAGCACCTCCGGGTCGAGCATGCCGTCGAGGTCGGCGAGCAGCGCGAAGGGGGCCAGCAGCACCGCGGCCCCGGTGCTGGCGACCGAGAGGCCGTCGAGGCCGGGCCAGCGCCGGCCGGTCTGGGCGCTGAGCAGGATGTAGCCCGCCCAGGCGGCGCCGGCCAGCCCGGCGTACGCCACGCCGACCGGGTCGAGGTCCGTCCGCTCCCACCCGAGGGCGACCACGCCGAGGGCGGCCAGCGCGACCCAGAGCAGGTCGCGCGGGCGGCGGGACCCGGCGACGGCGACGGCCAGCGGGCCGATCAGCTCGATGGTGACCGCCACCCCCAGCGGAAGCCGGGCGAAGGACTGGTAGATCGACCAGTTCATCGTCGCCAGCATCGCGGCGAAGCCGGCGACCACCCACCAGTCGTGGCGGCTCCGACCGGCGAGACGCGGACGGGCGACGAGCAGCAGGACCAGGGCGCTGGCGGCCAGCCGCAGCCAGACCAGGGCGGTGGGGTCCACGCGGTCGAAGAGCTCCTTGGCCAGGGCGGCGCCGAGCTGGACCGACGCGATGCCGGCCAGCACCAGCCACACGGCCCGCCGCGGGCCGCCCGTCACCGGGCGTCCCGCACGGGCTCGTCGGCCCTCTCCGGGGTCGCTTCCCCGTCCGACCCGTCCGACCCGTCCGGCCCGCCCGCCCCGCCGAGGCCGTGCTCGTGGCGCAGGCGCGCGAGCGTACGACGTGCGATGGCCAGCTCGCTCTCGAAGTGGGCGAGGCCCCACTCCGCCACGAGCGACGGGTTGTGGAAGGTCTGGCCGACCGCGTCCTGCCCCGTCAGCGAGCGCCGGACCGCGGCGAGGTCGGAGTGCGCGGCCAGCACCTGACCGACGTACTCCTCGAGCATCTGCACGAGCGTCTCGGGCTCGGTGAGGTGGCCGATCATCAGCCGCAGTGCCTGGGGGTGCTTGAAGACCGGCATCCCGACCGGCGCCTCCTGCATCCAGCGCTCCATGGCCCGGCGTCCCTCGTCGGTCACCGCGTAGGTGGTGCCGCGGCCCTCGCCGGAGCGCCGCACGAGCCCGGCCTCGGTGAGCCGGGCCAGCTCGGAGTAGACCTGGCTCATCGCCGGCGAGGTCCAGTAGAAGCGCATCGTGTTGTCCGCGCGCTGCTTGAGCTCGTAGCCCGTGAGCTCGTCGCCGAAGGTGAGCAGGCCGAGCAACGCGTAGGAAGTCACCGGAAAAAGGGGTTGCGCCGGGGCCATGACCCGAGCGTACTCTTCCTAATTGGAATAGTCGGGACGGGGAGGGACGGCGTGGCAGAGGTGACGGGGAACGCGATCGAGGCGCTCGACCTGGTCAAGCACTTCGACGAGACCGTGGCGGTCGACCACGTGAGCTTCGCGGTGCCGACCGGGAGCGTGCTGGGGCTGCTGGGCCCCAACGGGGCGGGCAAGACGACCACCGTGCGGATGATGACGACGTTGACCAGGCCGACGAGCGGCACCGCCCTCGTGGCGGGCCACGACGTGGTCCGGGACCCGGCCGGGGTGCGTCGCTCCATGGGGCTCACCGGCCAGTCGGCGACCGTCGACGAGCTGCTCACGGGCCGGGAGAACCTGCGGCTCGTCGGCCAGCTGTACGGCCTGGACCGCCGGACCGTGCGGCGGATCTCCGACGACCTGCTCGAGCGGTTCTCGCTGGCCGACGCCGGCGACCGCGTGGTCAAGACCTACTCGGGCGGCATGCGCCGGCGCCTCGACCTCGCGGTCAGCCTGGTCGCGACGCCCCCGGTCCTCTTCCTCGACGAGCCCACGACCGGGCTCGACCCGCGCAGCCGGGTCGAGCTGTGGGACGTGCTCCGCGAGCTGGTCCGCGACGGCACCACCCTGCTGCTCACCACGCAGTACCTCGAGGAGGCCGACCAGCTGGCCGACAACATCGTGGTGGTCGACCACGGCCGGATCATCGCCGAGGGGACGCCCCTGCAGCTGAAGGACGCCTCGGGCAAGGCGGCGCTGGTGGTCACCGTCTCCGACGGCGCCGACCTCTCCCGGGCGGCGGAGCTGATGCGCCGCGTCGTCCGGGAGGTCCACGTCGACGAGGCGGCCCGGCGGCTCACCGCCCCGGCGCAGGGGCTGGGCGACATCACCGAGGTGGCCGGCACCTTCGCCACCAGCGGGATCGAGCTCGACGACCTCGGGCTGCAGCGCCCGAGCCTCGACGACGTGTTCCTGCACCTCACCGGCCGCCGCGCCGAGGAGACGACCGACGACGAGAGCGACGGCGGGGCCGGTGGGTCCCGCCTGGAAGGGGTGCCGGCATGAGCACCGAGACCGTCCGGCCCGCACTGAGGGGCTCGCTGGAGCGGCCCGAGATCCGGCGCACGACCCTGCTGCAGCAGTCGCTGGCCATCACCCGCCGCAACATGATCCACATCAAGCGGATGCCCGAGATGCTGATGGACGTCACCGTGCAGCCGGTGATGTTCGTGCTGCTCTTCGCCTACGTCTTCGGTGGGGCGATCGCCGTGCAGGGCGCGGCGTCGGGCTACCGGGAGTGGCTCCTGGGCGGGATCATGGGACAGACGATCGCCTTCGCGTCCTTCATCGTGGCCGTCGGGCTGACCGCCGACATCGACAAGGGGATCGTCGACCGCATGCGCTCCCTGCCGATCCACCCGTCGGCGGTGCTGGTGGGCCGCAGCTTCTCCAGCCTCATCCACTCCGGGATCGGGATCGCGGTCATGTCCCTCACGGGGCTGGTGGTGGGCTGGCGGATCCGCGGCTCCTTCCTCGACGCGGTGCTGGCCTACGTGCTGCTGCTCCTGTGGGGCTTCGCGATGATCTGGCTGGGGATCCTGGTCGGCTCCGCGCTGCGGTCGGTCGAGGCGGTCAACGGGGTCATGTTCACCACCATCTTCCCGATCACCTTCCTCTCCAACGCGTTCGCGCCGACCGAGCGGATGGGGGACTTCCTGCGCACGGTCGCGGAGTGGAACCCCATCTCCTCGCTGGTGCAGGCGGTGCGCGAGCTGTGGGGCAACACCGGGCCGGCGCCGGCGGAGGCGGCGCTGCCGCTGCAGCACCCGGTGCTCTCCACCGTGATCTGGACGCTCGTGCTCACCGCGGTGCTCGCGCCGCTCTCGCTGCGCGCCTTCCGGCACCGCACCCAGGACTGACGACACCGCACCGGACGAGGGAGACGACATGGACGACGCGACGCACGCCACGGCCGGCGGGGCCGAGCAGGGCGGCACCGGGCACGGCGGCACCGGGCAGGGCAGCGGAGGGAGCACGCTCCTGCTCGTCGGCACCCGCAAGGGGCTGTGGCTCGGCACCTCCGACGCCCGGCGGGCGGAGTGGAGCTGGACGGGCCCGCACTTCCCGATGGAGGAGGTCTACTCCGTCATGGTCGATCCCCGCGGCGCCGTCCCGCGGGTGCTCGCGGGGTGCTCCTCCAGCTGGTTCGGCCCGCAGGTGCGCTGGAGCGAGGACCTCGGCGAGACCTGGCAGGAGACGCCCAACGGCGCCGTCCGCTTCCCCGAGGACACCGGCGCGACGCTGGCCCGGGTCTGGCAGCTCGTGCCGGGCGTGGAGGACGGGGTGGTGTGGGCGGGCACCGAGCCCGGCGCCGTCTTCCGCTCCGAGGACGGCGGCGAGCACTTCGAGCTCGTCCGCGGGCTCTGGGACCACCCGCACCGCCCCGAGTGGAGCGAGGGGTTCGGCGGGCAGGCGTTCCACACGGTCCTGCCGCACCCCCGGGACCCCGGCTCGGTCCTCGCGGCGCTCTCCACCGGCGGTGCCTACCGCACCGCCGACGGCGGCCGCTCCTGGGAGCCGGTCAACCGGGGGGTCAAGGCCGAGTTCATGCCGGGGGAGCGGTCCTACCCCGAGTTCGGCCAGTGCGTGCACAAGGTCGCCCGGGACGCCGTCGACCCCGACCGGCTCTTCCTGCAGAACCACGGCGGGGTCTACCGCTCCGACGACGGCGGCGACTCCTGGCAGGACATCGCCCCCGGGCTCCCCTCGGAGTTCGGGTTCGCGATGGTGACGCACCCGCGCAAGCCCTCCACGGCGTACACGTTCCCGATCGCCGACGCCGGCGCGCGCTGGCCGGTCGACAGCCGCGCCCGGGTCTGCCGGACCACCGACGGGGGCGAGACGTGGGAGCAGCTGGGCGAGGGGACGCTGCCCGACTCGTTCTACGCCGCCGTGATGCGCGACGCGATGTGCGCCGACACCCAAGACCCGGTCGGCCTCTACTTCGGCGGCCGCAACGGCGCGGTCTGGGGGTCGGGGGACGAGGGGGCCACGTGGACCGAGCTGCACCGCGACCTGCCCGACGTGCTCGTGGTGCGGGCGGCCGTGCTGCCCTGAGCGCGGCCCGGGCCGCGCGGGTCAGGCGCGCCGGCGGCCCAGGACCAGGTAGGCCAGGGGGCCGAAGGGCTGCACGAGGAGGGCGGGCCCCCACAGCGCCCTGGGGCCGCGGACCTCGGCGGCCGTCCGGCTCCGCAGGTCCTTGGCCGCCCACGCGCTGAGCGCCACCTCGGCGGCGCCGAGGACGACGACCGCCGTCCGCTGGGTGGTGGTCAGGTCTGCCCAGGACTTCTTCGCCATGGGCGACAACCTAGCCCGTCCCGCGACCCCTTGACCCGTGCCGCGCTCCGGGGGAGGGTGGCGGCCATGACCGAGACCGACACCGAGCTCGCCGGCCACGCCGGGACCCTCTTCGTCCGCCGCTGGACGGGGGAGCGCACGCGCTACGTGGTGCTCCTCGTGCACGGGTACGGCGAGCACACCGGCCGCTACCCCCACGTCGCCGAGCGGCTGGTCGCCGACGGCGCCGCGGTCCTCGCCCCCGACCACGTCGGGCACGGCCGCAGCGACGGCGAGCGCGTCCTCGTCGAGGACCTGGAGCGGGTCTGCGACGACCTGCACCGCGTCGAGGAGCTCGCCCGCGCGGAGCACCCCGGCCTGCCGGTGGTCCTGCTCGGCCACTCCATGGGCGGGCTGGTCGCCGCCCGCTACGCCCAGCGGTACGGCGACGGGCTGGCCGCCGTCGTCCTCTCGGCGCCCGTGCTGGGGCGGTGGGAGGCGGTCGAGCAGCTGCTCGCCGCCGAGGAGATCCCCGACGTGCCGATCGACCCGGCCACCCTCAGCCGCGACCCGGCGGTGGGGGAGGCCTACGCCGCCGACGAGCTCGTCTGGCACGGACCCTTCAAGCGCCCCACCCTCGAGGCGCTCCGGGCGGCGACGGAGCGGGTCGGCGCGGAGGGCGCCGTCGACGTGCCGATCCTCTGGCTGCACGGCGAGGACGACCGGCTGGTGCCGATCGGCCCGTCGCGCGAGGGGTTCGCCACCCTCGGCGGCCGTCGGGCGGAGCAGAGGACCTACCCCGGGGCCAGGCACGAGATCCTCAACGAGACCAACCGCGACGAGGTGCTCGACGACGTCCTCGCCTTCGTGGGGCGTCACCTGCCCTGAGACCGGACGCCGCCCCAGGGAGGGCGAGTCGTAGGCTGCGCGCATGAGCGCGTCCGACCAGCAGCAGCCCGACATCAAGCCCCGTTCCCGCGACGTCACCGACGGCCTGGAGCGGGCCGCGGCGCGCGGCATGCTCCGTGCGGTGGGGATGGGCGACGAGGACTTCGCCAAGCCGCAGATCGGCGTCGCCTCGAGCTGGAACGAGATCACGCCCTGCAACCTGTCGCTGGACCGGCTCGCCAAGGCCGTGAAGAACGGCGTGCACGCCGCGGGCGGCTACCCCCTGGAGTTCGGCACCATCTCGGTCTCCGACGGCATCTCGATGGGCCACGAGGGGATGCACTTCTCGCTCGTCAGCCGAGAGGTCATCGCCGACTCCGTGGAGACCGTGATGATGGCCGAGCGGCTCGACGGATCCGTGCTGCTGGCCGGCTGCGACAAGTCGCTGCCCGGCATGCTGATGGCCGCGGCGCGGCTCGACCTCGCCAGCGTCTTCCTCTACGCCGGCTCCACGATGCCCGGCCAGGTCGACGGCAACGACGTGACGATCATCGACGCCTTCGAGGCCGTCGGCGCGTGCCTCGCGGGCAAGATCACCCGCGACGAGGTCGACCGGATCGAGCGCGCGATCTGCCCGGGCGAGGGTGCCTGCGGCGGCATGTACACCGCCAACACCATGGCCAGCGTCGCGGAGGCGCTCGGGATGAGCCTCCCGGGCAGCGCGGCCCCGCCGGCCGTCGACCGCCGCCGCGACGGCTTCGCGCACCGCTCCGGCGAGGCGGTCGTCGAGATGCTGCGCCAGGGCATCACGGCCCGCCAGGTCATGACCAAGCCGGCCTTCGAGAACGCGATCGCCGTGGTGATGGCGCTGGGCGGCTCGACCAACGCGGTGCTCCACCTGCTCGCGATCGCCCGCGAGGCCGACGTCGACCTCACCCTCGACGACTTCAACCGGATCGGGTCGAAGGTGCCGCACATCGGCGACCTCAAGCCGTTCGGCCGCTTCGTGATGACCGACGTCGACAAGATCGGCGGCATCCCGGTCGTGATGAAGGCGCTCCTCGACGCCGGCTTCATGCACGGCGACACCCTCACCGTCACCGGCCGCACCATGGCCGAGAACCTCGAGGCGCTCGCCCCGAAGCCGCTGGACGGCGAGGTGCTGCGCGCCTTCGAGAAGCCGATCCACGCCACCGGCGGCATCACGATCCTCAAGGGCTCCCTGGCCCCCGAGGGCGCGGTCGTCAAGAGCGCCGGCTTCGACGACACCACCTTCACCGGCACCGCCCGCGTCTTCGACGGCGAGCGCGCCGCCCTCGACGCGCTGGCCGAGGGCCGGATCCAGCCGAACGACGTGGTCGTCATCCGCTACGAGGGGCCCAAGGGCGGCCCGGGGATGCGCGAGATGCTCGCCATCACCGGCGCCATCAAGGGCGCGGGCCTCGGCAAGGACGTCCTGCTCATCACCGACGGGCGCTTCTCGGGCGGCACGACCGGCCTCTGCGTCGGCCACATCGCCCCCGAGGCGGTCGACGGCGGTCCGATCGCGTTCGTCCGCGACGGCGACCGGATCACCCTCGACGTCGCGAACGCGACCCTCGAGGTGGAGATCGACGACCTGGAGGCCCGCAGGGTCGGGTGGGAGCCCAACCCGCCGAAGTACACGCGCGGGGTGCTCGGCAAGTACGCCAAGGTCGTGCAGTCCGCCGCCCACGGCGCCGTCACGAGCTGAGCCGGGAGCCGGGGGAGTCGGGATGGGCAAGGTCCACGAGCGGATCGACGGCCGCCTGAGGGAGTTCGTCGAGGCCCAGCCGGTCTTCTTCGTGGCCACCGCGCCCTCGGGCGACGGCGGGCACGTCAACGTCTCGCCCAAGGGCCTGGTCGGCACGTTCGCCGTGGTGGACGACCACACCGTCGCCTACCTCGACCTCACCGCGAGCGGCGCCGAGACGATCGCGCACCTGCGGCAGAACGGGCGGATCACCGTGATGTTCTGCTCGTTCGACCGCACGCCGAACGTCGTCCGCCTGCACGGCCGCGGGCGGGTGGTGAGCCGGTACGACGACGACTTCGAGGCCTGGGCGTCCCGGTTCGACCCCCACCCGCACGCCCGGGCCGTGATCGTGGTCGACGTCGAGCGGGTGAGCGACTCGTGCGGCTACGCCCTGCCCCTCATGAGCCTCGACGACGAGCGGGACCTGCTCACCCCGAACATGGACCGGCGGGGCCATGAGCATCGACGGGCTCCCCGCCTTCGACGACGATCCGACGGGGGGTTCCGATCCCGTCGTGAGAGCGGCACCGCTACTGTGCGGGCCATGACTCGGGGGAGAACACTCACGTCCACGGCCGCCCTGCTGCTCGCGGGCAGCCTGCTCGCCGGCCTCCCGGCGACCGCCACCGCCCGCGACGGGGCGACCGGAGCGGCCCCGACCGTCCCGACGGCTGGGAGGGCCGCCGAGGGTGCCGCCGGCTCCGCGGGCCGGGCACCGGCTGTGCTGGCGCGCCGCGCCACACTGCCCGGCGGGGGGCGCAAGGTCTTCGCCCGCAACCGGTTCCTCGTCGCCTACTACGGCACGGCCGGCACCGGCGTCCTCGGGGTGCTGGGCGAGGCCGACCCCGACACCGTCCACCGGCGCCTCGTCCGCGCCGCGAAGCCCTTCCGGCTCGCCCGCAAGGAGCGGGTGCAGCCCGTCTACGAGCTGATCGTCACGGTGGCCGACGCGGTCCCGGGCGCCGACGGCGACTACTCCCACGACATCCCGCGGGAGCGGGTCCAAGAGTACATCGACGCCGCCGAGCGCAACGGCGCGCTGCTGGTCCTCGACGTCCAGCCCGGTCGGTCCGACTTCCTCACCGTCGCGAAGCGGTGGGAGTGGGCGCTCCAGCACCCGTGGGTGGGGCTCGCCCTCGACCCGGAGTGGCGGATGGGCCCCGACCAGGTGCCCGGCCAGGTCATCGGCTCCGTCCGGGCCAAGGAGGTCAACGACGTCTCCGCCTGGCTCGACGCGCTGACCGCCCAGCACGCGCTGCCGGAGAAGGTCTTCATGCTCCACCAGTTCCGCGAGTCGATGGTCGGCCGGATCAAGAAGGTGCGCGACCGGGCGAACCTCGCGGAGGTCCAGCACGTCGACGGCTTCGGGACGCCCGCCCAGAAGCAGGCCACCTTCCGCGCGGTGGCCCGGCCGAAGCAGTTCGACCTGGGCTTCAAGCTCTTCTACGACGAGGACGTGCCGCGGATGCGGGCGCGGGCCGCCCGCAGGCTCCGACCCGAGGTCCGGTTCGTCAGCTTCCAGTAGGAGTAGCGTGCCCGGATGAGCAGCGTCCGGCTCCGCGGCACCGACCTGACCGGCACGGTCCTGCCCGTCCTGCGGGACCACCACGTCCACCTGGGGCTGGTCGACGGCTCCCTGCTCGCCCGCGGGGCGCTGGGTGCCGTCGTCGACCTCGGCTGGTCGGCCGACGTGGTGGCGCTCGCGGCCGCCTGCCCCGTCCGGGTGCACCACGCCGGTCAGTTCCTCGCCGCGCCCGACGGCTACCCGAGCGACCGCCCGTGGGCGCCGCACGGCAGCGTCCGCCCGGTCGCCCACCCCCGCGAGGCCGAGGCGGCCGTCGCCGAGCAGCGCGCGCTGGGCGCGAGCGTGGTCAAGGTCACCCTGCACCGCGGGGCCGGGCCGGTGCTCGACCTCGCCACCTGCAGCGCCGTGGTGGCCGCGGCGGGGGAGACCCCCGTGGTGGCCCACGTGGAGGGTCCGGGGATGGTCGAGCTGGCGCTGGCCGCCGGGGTCGACGTCCTCGCCCACACCCCGTGGACCGAGGCGCTCGACGCCGACGTCGTCGCGGAGTGCGTGGCGGCAGACATGGCGTGGATCAGCACCCTGGACATCCACCGTCACGGCGCGTCCACCCCCGGGCAGCGGACCGCGATGGCCAACCTGGCCGCCTTCCACGCCGCGGGCGGCCGGGTCCTCTACGGCACGGACCTCGGCAACGGTCCGCTGCCCGTCGGCCTCGACCTGCGCGAGCTGGCGCTGCTGCGCGAGGCCGGGCTGGACGACGAGGCGCTGCTCGCCGCGCTCACCGACGGTTGGCCGGCGCCGCTCGAGGACGACCTCGTCACGTTCCTGCCCGGGGCACCCGACGAGGACCTCCTGGTCCGGCTCGCGGTGGCCGTCGCCGTACCCTCCTCGGAGGTCGAGTCGCCCTGACCCGTCGCGACTCGCACCGCCCCGCCCCGACCTGCCTGACCTGACCCGACCCCTGCCCGGCCCACCCTGACACCCGGGCAGCCCCGAGGAGCAAGCCGTGCCCGACCTCGACCCTCGCCCCCGGGACGCCGCCGACCCGCTCGCAGCCCACCGCGCCCACTTCGTCGGTGCGGGGTCCCCGCTGGTCTACCTCGACGGCAACTCGCTGGGCCGTCCGCTGGCGGTCACCGCCGACCGGCTCGCCGGCTTCGTGCGCGAGGAGTGGGGCGGCCGGCTGATCCGCGGCTGGGACGAGGGCTGGATGGAGCTGCCGACGTCGCTGGGGGACCGGATCGGCGGGGTGCTGCTCGGCGCCGCCCCCGGCCAGCTCGCGGTCGGCGACTCCACGACGGTCTGGCTCTACAAGCTGCTGCGCGCCGCCGTCGACGCCCAGCTGGCGCGCGACCCGGCGCGGACCGAGATCGTCGTCGACACCGACAACTTCCCCACCGACCGCTACGTCGCCGAGGGGGTCGCCGCGGAGCGGGGCTGCACCGTCCGCTGGGTCGAGGTCGACCCCACGGGCGGGCTGACCCCCGAGCTCCTGGCCCCCGCCGTGGGGGAGCGCACCGCGGTGGTGCTGCTCAGCCACGTGGCCTACCGCTCCGGCCACCTGGCCGACGTCGGTCGGCTCACAGCCGTCGCGCACGCCGCCGGAGCGCTGCTGCTGCTCGACGTGTGCCACTCGGCCGGCTCGGTGCCCGTGGCGCTCGACCAGTGGCAGGTCGACCTGGCGGCCGGCTGCACCTACAAGTACCTCGACGGCGGGCCGGGGTCCCCGGCGTTCGGCTACGTCGCCGCCCGTCACCACGGCGTCCTGACCCAGCCGATCCAGGGCTGGATGGGGCACGCCGAGCCGTTCGCGATGGGGCCCGGCTACCGACCCGCTCCCGGCATCCGGGGCTTCGTCTCCGGCACCCCGCCGGTGCTCGGCATGCTCGCGGTGCAGGACATGCTGGACCTGCTGGAGGAGGTGGGCGTGGCGGCCGTGCGCGCCAAGTCGGTCGCGATCACGGAGTACGTCGTCGAGCTCGCCGACGCCTGGCTGGCCCCGCTGGGCGTGCGGCTGGGCTCCCCGCGGGACCCGGCGGCGCGGGGCGGCCACGTGACCCTGCTGCACCCCCGGATGCGGGAGGTCGTGGCCCGGCTGTGGGAGGGCGACGTGCTCCCCGACTACCGCGACCCCGGGGGCCTGCGGATCGGGCTCTCGCCGCTCTCCACCTCCTTCGCCGAGGCGCACGAGGGGATGCTGCAGGTGCGTAGGCTGCTGGGATGATCCGCTTCCCCGCACCGCTGCGTCCCGGCGACCGGATCGGCGTCACCGCCCCGTCCTTCGGGGTGCCCACCGCCCTGCGACCACGGCTGGACCTGGCGGTGGCGTGGCTCCGCGACCGCGGTCACGAGGTCGAGGTGGGGGAGTGCCTGGGCGGGGACTCCGGGCACGTCAGCGCGCCGGTGGAGCAGCGGGCCGCCGAGCTGAACCGGATGCTGCTGGACCCGACCATCCGGGCGGTCGTGCCTCCGTGGGGCGGCGAGACTGCGATCGACCTCGTGGACCGGCTCGACTGGGACGCGCTGGCCACCGCCGAGCCGACCTGGGTCGTGGGCTTCAGCGACATCAGCACCCTGCTGCTCCCGCTCACCACCCGGCTGGGCTGGGCGACCCTGCACGGGTCGAACCTCATGGACACCCCCTACGAGCCGTCGCCCGGCCTGGCGCACTGGACGGCGCTGGCCGGGGCGACGGGACCCGTCACCCAGCGGGCGTCGGGGCTCTTCCGCACCAGCGGCTTCGACGACTGGGAGCGCGACCCCACGCCCACGGCGTACACCCTCGACGGGACGGGCACCTGGGAGGTCGTCGGTGGCGGCGGGCTCGACGTGACCGGCCGGCTCGTCGGCGGCTGCATCGAGACGGTCGTCAACCTCGCGGGGACGCCGTACGGGGACGTGGCGGCGTTCGGGCGCGAGCACGCCGAGGACGGGCTCGTCGTCTACGTCGAGGCCTCCGACGACCCGGCGCTCGAGATCTGCCGCAACCTGCACGGGCTGCGGCTCGCCGGCTGGTTCGAGCACGCGAACGCGATCCTGGTCGGACGCACCTCGGCGCCGCCGTCGGACCACTTCACCCAGCGCGACGCCGTCCTCGACGCGCTCGGCGGGCTCGACGTGCCGATCGTCCTGGACGTCGAGTGCGGCCACGTGCCGCCCTACCTCCCGCTGGTCAACGGGGCGCTCGCGCACGTCACCGTCGCCGGCGGGACCCGCGAGATCGTCCAGGAGCTGGCGTAGATACGCGATTTCGCCGATGCGCGCCGGCCCCTCACTGGTCTAGACCTCTAGGGGTGGGTGGTCGAACCGACGGCCGCCCCCGACGAGGGGAAGCACCATGAAGAAAGCACCGTCTCGCACCGCCTCGGCGGTGGTCGCCTGCCTGGCCGTCGTGCTGGCCGGCCTCGTCGCGCTCACTCCTGCCGGAGCCTCGCTCCAGGACCAGGTCGGCGCCGCCGCCCAGCAGAACTGGAGCAAGGTCTGGAGGCAGAAGATCCGTCCCCGGGCCGACCGCCGCTACTACACCAAGGCCCAGGCCAAGGACCGGTTCGCCGAGGAGGACGACGTCTGGACCAAGGCCGAGTCCGACGCGAAGTACGCGACGAAGACGGACACCTGGACCCGTGCCGAGTCCGACGCGAAGTACGCGACGAAGGCGGACACCTGGACCCGTGCCGAGTCGGACGCCAAGTACCAGACGAAGCCGGCCGTCTACCGAGGCAACTACGTGCTGTCCGGCGTCGGGGCCGGGGCGCTGGTGATGGACGCGCTCTCGTACGGCGTCACGCTGGCCGCGCCGCCCGCCGCGCACTACATCAGGACGGGCGACCCGGTCCCGGCCGGTTGCTCCGGCACCGCCGCGGCACCCAACGCGGAGCCTGGCCACCTGTGCGTCTTCGAGTCCACGGCCTTCAACATGCAGCCGAACCGGTACGTGAGCAACCTCGCCTTCGCGACGAACACCGCGACCCAGACGGGCGCCAACATCTACGGCTTCGTGGCGGCCGCGGGGAACGGCTACTTCGCGGGGACCTGGGCGATGCGGCCCGGAGGGACGGCGACCGCCACCAGCGGCGCCGCTGCGCCGAGGTTCAGCGGCCTCGGCGCCGAGGTCCCCTAGGGGCGCGCGGGTGGGCTCGGCGCCCGGCGTCGCGCGGGTCAGTCCCGTCGGCGAGCGGCTGGGCGCTGAGCTCGCGCTGCTGCCACTCGAGCCGTCCGGCCTCGGCGAGCCTGGTGAGGGCGGCCCACCGCCCACCGCGCAGGAGGGCGGGGCCGCCGGCCAGGCCGTGGGCGCGGCCCACCCGGTTGTTGGCCTCGTCGACGCGGGAGTCGTCGGGGTCGGCGGAGCCCCGCTCCTGGGCCTCGCCCACCGCCACGGCCAGCGCCTCGCCGTGCCGGGCGGCGAGGTGGGCCTGCCAGGCGAAGTGCCGGACGGCGTTCTGCTCCCGCCACCCGCTCCCGACGACGCGGGCGGAGACGAGGAGGGCGAGCACGGAGGTGACCACCACGTCGGTCGCCGTCCGCCGGTCGGCGCCCGCCTCCCGGGCGGCCCGCCACAGTCGTGGCACCCCGCCGGAGAGCAGCCGGAGGGCCTGGCGGAGCCGGAGGACGGGCACCCGCCGAGTCTGCCAGAGTGGTCGGCATGGACCAGCGCCTGAGCTTCGTCACGCTCGCCGTGGCCGACGTCTCCGCGAGCCGCCGCTTCTACGCCGAGGGTCTCGGCTGGGAGCCGACCGTGGACGTCCCGGGGGAGGTGGTGATGTTCCGGGTCGCCGACAAGGTGGTGCTGTCCCTGTGGGCCGCTGCCGCCTTCGAGGCCGAGACCGGGAGCCGGGTGGCGACCGGCGTGGTGCCACCGCTGACGCTCGCCCACAACGTCGCCTCCCGCGCCGGGGTGGACCGGGTGCTCGAGCAGGCAGCCTCCGCCGGCGCCGAGGTCGTCGCGCAGGCGCAGGAGCGGGAGTGGGGCGGTTACTCGGGCTACTTCGCCGATCCCGACGGGTTCCGGTGGGAAGTCGCGTTCAACCCGGGGGAGCTCGGCGAGTCCGTGCTGCCGTAGGTCCGCCCCGCCACATGCTGGGACCGCCGTACCAGATAGTGGGACGCCTGGCAGACTGGCTTGACGTCGGTCGCCGGCGACGGCGACGGTTGTCCCATGCGCCTCGAGAACCTTCTTGTACGCACGCGACGCGTGGACTGAGCCCGACCCCTCAGCACACGCGTCACCCCTCGTCGCCGACAATCGGCCGAGGGGTTTTTTGTTTTGGTCGGACCAGCAGTGCATCGACAGGGCCCGCACGGGCCGGCAGCAGTGCCACAGCAGTGAGGAAGAGACCGATGAGTGAGCAGGACGGCAGGATCACGGGGGCGCAGAGCCTCGTGCGCTCGCTGGAGAACGCGGGTGTCACCGACATCTTCGGGATCCCGGGCGGGGCCATCCTCCCGGCGTACGACCCGTTGATGGACTCCACCCGGATCCGGCACGTCCTGGTCCGCCACGAGCAGGGCGCCGGGCACGCGGCCCAGGGGTACGCCGCCGCCAGCGGCCGGGTGGGCGTCTGCATGGCCACCTCGGGCCCGGGCGCGACCAACCTCGTCACGCCGCTCGCCGACGCGCACATGGACTCGGTGCCGATGGTCGCCATCACCGGACAGGTGGGCGCCTCGATGATCGGGACCGACGCCTTCCAGGAGGCCGACATCCGCGGCATCACGATGCCGATCACCAAGCACAACTTCCTGGTCACCGACCCGGCCGAGATCCCGCGCACCGTCGCCGAGGCGTTCCACATCGCCTCCACCGGCCGCCCCGGCCCGGTGCTGGTCGACGTCGCCAAGTCGGCGCTGCAGGCGATGACCGACTTCGCGTGGCCGACCGAGCTGCAGCTGCCCGGCTACCGGCCGATCACCAAGCCGCACTCCAAGCAGATCCGCGAGGCGGCCCGGGTGATCCTCGAGGCCAGCCGCCCCGTGCTCTACGTCGGCGGCGGCGTGATCCGCTCCGGCGCCCACCGCGAGCTGCGCCGGCTCGCGGAGTTCACCGGGATCCCGGTGGTCACCACGCTGATGGCCCGGGGTGCCTTCCCCGACAGCCACCCGCAGCACCTCGGGATGCCGGGGATGCACGGGACCGTCGCCGCGGTCGCCGGTCTCCAGCGCTCCGACCTGATCATCTCCCTGGGTGCCCGGTTCGACGACCGCGTGACGGGCAACCTCGACTCGTTCGCCCCGCACGCGCTGGTGGTGCACGCCGACATCGACCCCGCCGAGATCGGCAAGAACCGGCACGCCGACGTGCCGATCGTCGGCGACGCCAAGGAGGTCCTGGTCGACCTGCTCGCGCTGCTCGAGGCCGAGGCCGAGGCCGGCCGCACCGGGGACTACGAGCAGTGGATCGAGTTCGTCGCCGGGGTGAAGAAGCGCTACCCGCTGGGCTACGACCGGCCGGCCGACGGCACCCTCGCGCCGCAGTACGTCATCGAGCGGCTCGGCGCCATCGCCGGACCCGAGGCCATCTACGCCTCGGGCGTCGGCCAGCACCAGATGTGGGCGGCGCAGTTCGTCTCCTACGAGAACCCCAACACCTGGATCAACTCGGGCGGGCTCGGCACCATGGGGTACGCCGTCCCGGCCGCGATGGGCGCCAAGGTCGCGATGCCGGGCTCCACGGTCTGGGCGGTGGACGGCGACGGCTGCTTCCAGATGACCAACCAGGAGCTGGCGACCTGCGCGATCAACGACATCCCGATCAAGGTGGCGGTGATCAACAACGAGTCGCTCGGCATGGTGCGGCAGTGGCAGACGCTCTTCTACAACGAGCGCTACTCCAACACCCACCTGGACTCCAAGCGGATCCCCGACTTCGTCAAGCTCGCCGAGGCCTACGGCTGCGTCGGTCTCGCCTGCGACAGCGAGGCCGACGTCGACGCGACCATCGAGAAGGCCATGGCGATCGACGACCGTCCCGTGGTGGTTGACTTCCGGGTGCACCGGGACGCGATGGTCTGGCCCATGGTCGCGGCCGGCACCAGCAACGACGAGATCAAGTACGCCCGGGACCTGGCCCCCAAGTTCGACGAGGATGACCTGTGAGCAAGCACACCCTGTCCGTCCTGGTGGAGAACAAGCCGGGCGTCCTGGCCCGGGTCGCGGCGCTCTTCAGCCGTCGCGGCTTCAACATCGACAGCCTGGCGGTCGGCCCGACCGAGCACCCCGAGGTCTCGCGGATGACGATCGTGGTCAACGTGGAGGACCTCCCGCTGGAGCAGGTCACCAAGCAGCTCAACAAGCTGGTCGAGGTGATCAAGATCGTCGAGCTCGAGGGCCGGGGGTCGGTGCGCCGCGAGCTGCTGCTGGTCAAGGTCCGCGCCGACGTGGAGACACGCGGCCAGGTGCTCGACGCCGTCCAGCTCTTCAAGGCCAGGGTCGTCGACGTCGCTCCCGACGCGGTGACCATCGAGGTCACCGGCAACTCCGAGAAGCTCGCCGACTTCATGCGGGTGATCGAGCCCTTCGGGATCCGCGAGCTCGTCCAGTCGGGGATGGTCGCCATCGGTCGTGGCTCGCGCTCCATCACGGAGCGCTCGTCCCGCCCGACCACCGTCCCCGTCCCCGTCCCCGCCGCGGCCGGCTGACGCCGACCGCTCCAGAACCCCACGAAACACACCCCCAAAGGAGAGCCCCTGTGGCTGAGATGTTCTACGACGACGACGCCGACCTGTCCCTGATCCAGGGCAAGAGCGTCGCGGTGATCGGCTACGGCAGCCAGGGCCACGCCCACGCGCTCAACCTGCGCGACTCGGGCGTCGACGTCCGCGTCGGCCTGCCCGAGGGGTCGAAGAGCCGGGCCAAGGCCGAGGACGAGGGCCTGCGCGTGCTCACCCCCGCCGAGGCGGTGGAGGAGGCCGACGTGATCGTCGTGCTGACCCCCGACCAGGTGCAGCGCCACGTCTACAAGGAGGCCATCGAGCCGAACCTCGCCGCGGGCGACACCCTGGTCTTCGGCCACGGCTTCAACATCCGCTTCGGCTACATCACCCCGCCCGAGGGCGTCGACGTCATCCTGGTGGCCCCCAAGGCCCCTGGCCACACCGTGCGCCGCGAGTACGTCGCCGGCCGGGGCATCCCCGACATCATCGCCGTGGAGCAGGACGCCTCGGGCCAGGCCTGGGAGCTCGCGAAGTCCTACGCCAAGGGCATCGGCGGCACCCGCGCCGGCGTCATCAAGACCACCTTCACCGAGGAGACCGAGACCGACCTCTTCGGCGAGCAGGCCGTGCTGTGCGGTGGCGTCTCCCACCTCGTCCAGGCCGGCTTCGAGACCCTCACCGAGGCGGGCTACCAGCCGGAGATCGCCTACTTCGAGGTGCTCCACGAGCTCAAGCTGATCGTCGACCTCATGTGGGAGGGCGGCATCGCCAAGCAGCGCTGGTCGATCTCCGACACCGCGGAGTACGGCGACTACGTCTCCGGCCCGCGGGTGATCACCCCGGCGGTGAAGGAGAGCATGAAGGCGATCCTCTCCGACATCCAGGACGGCTCCTTCGCCAAGCGCTTCATCGACGACCAGGACAACGGCGGCGCCGAGTTCCTCAAGCTGCGCGAGGAGGAGGCCGGCCACCCGATCGAGGCGACCGGCAAGGCGCTGCGCTCCCACTTCTCCTGGAAGCAGGAGGACAGCGACTACACCGAGGGCTCGGCCGCGCGCTGACCCCCGCCCTCTCCGGCCCGGGGAGGGACCGCAGGACAGGAGAAGGGGCCCGACCCGCCGAGATAATCGGCGGGTCGGGCCCCTTCGTCCTGTCCGCGGGGTCGGGGTCTCGCCTCACTTCACCTCGGTGCGGGTGACCCGCCAGACGCCGAAGGCCAGAGGGAGCACCAGCCACAGCAGGCCCGAGGTGCCGATCTGCGCCCACTGCTCGCCGGTGGGCACGTCCTCGAAGAGGACCGTGTAGGAGAAGTAGAAGTCGACCCACGGCTGCAGGTCGGCGAACCACTCCTGGACCATCCCGAGCGCGAAGAGCGCGTTGGGCAGCACCAGGGAGAAGACGAAGTAGCCGACGACGGCCACCGGCGAGCTGCGGAGGACGACCCCGAGGGTGAAGCCCATCATCAGGCCCAGCACGTTGGCCAGGACGATCGTGGCGAGGTTGGCCGCGTCCACGTCCCAGACGGTCGGGGCGCCCGAGATCGCCGTCCCGACCACGTTGCCGAGCGCGCCGATCGCGAGCGCGACGCCCATCGAGACGACGCCGACGCCGACGGCGCAGACCGCCTTGGCCAGGAGCACCCGGCCGCGGTGGGGGACGAGCGTGAAGGTGGTGAGCGTCCCGCGCTGGCTCCACTCCGCGGTGACGGAGAGGATCGCGACCATCGGCAGCAGGATCGCGATCGGCATGCCGATGGCCGCCGAGAACTGCTCGAAGGTCTGGGACTCCTCCGGGGCGAAGGCCACCACGGCGGCCGTGGCCAGCAGCGCCGAGATGGCGATCCCGGCCAGCAGCCAGAACCCCGAACGGGTGTCGAACATCTTGGTGAGCTCGACCCACGCCAGGCGGCGGAAGGGGATCGGCGCGTGGGCGGCGGCCGCGCGGGCGGAGGGCGACCCCTCGGTCCCGGGCGAGGTCCCGGGCGAGGTCCAGGGCGAGGTGGTGCCGGCCGAGGTGGTGCCGGGGGTGTCGACGGTCAGGCTGGTCGCGCTGGTCATGCTGCTGCTCCTTCTCGGAGGTCGGACGAGGTGGGCGAGGGGTCGGCGTCGACGGAGTCGCGCTGCGCGGCGGCGGTGAGCTGCAGGAACATCTCCTCCAGCCCGGCACCGTCGGCGGGCCGGAGCTCGGCGAGCGGGAGGCCGGCGGCCAGGGCGACGTCGCCGACCGCCTCGCAGCCGGCGTCGCTGTGGACCAGGCCGTCGGTGCCGACCGTCGCGGCGTGCCCCGCCGCGTGCAGGGCGGCCACCAGCTCCGGCGTGCGGCGGGAGCGGGCGACGGTCCCCGCAGACTCGAGCAGCTCGGCCTTCGAGCCCCGGGCCACGATCCGGCCGCGGCCGATCACGACGAGGTCGTCGGCGACGACCTCGACCTCGTGGAGCAGGTGCGAGGAGAGGAGCACGGTGCCCCCGGCGTCGGCGAACCCGCGGAGCAGGTCGCGCATCCAGCGGATCCCCGCCGGGTCGAGGCCGTTGGCGGGCTCGTCGAGGACGAGCACCTCGGGGTCGCCCAGCAGGGCGAGCCCGATCCCGAGCCGCTGCCGCATGCCGAGGGAGTAGTGGCGCACCCGCTGGCCGCCCTCCTCCTCGGTCAGCCCCACGCGCTCCAGGGTCTCCTCGACCCGGGCCCGGGGGAGCCCCATGGTGCGCCGGGCGATCGCGAGGACCTCGCGACCGGTGCGCCCGGCGTGCTGGGCCGAGGCGTCGAGCAGGACCCCGACCTCGCGCCCGGGGTTGGGCAGCTCGGCGTAGGGACGGCCGTTGACCAGGGCGTGGCCGTCGGTCGGACGGGTGAGGCCGGTGAGCATCCGCATGGTGGTGGACTTCCCGGCGCCGTTGGGGCCGAGGAAGCCCGTGACCCGGCCGGGCGCGGCGGTGAAGGAGACGTCGTCGACGGCGAGGTGGTCGCCGTAGCGCTTCGTGAGCTGGTCGAGGGTGATCATGCCGAGCAGCCTCGCCCGGTGGCGGCAGCCGGCGCATCGGGGTGAGCGCGGGTCCCCACCCCGGCCCGACCCCGAGGGTGCCTCGGGGTCGCCCCGGGCGGGGTCGGGGGAGGAGAGGGGGAACATCCGGCCGCCCGGCCGGGTTGGCCCGACATGCGCATCGAGATCTGGAGCGACGTCGTCTGCCCGTGGTGCTACATCGGCAAGCGACGCCTGGAGACCGCCCTGGCCGACTTCGAGCACGCCGACGAGGTGGAGGTCGTCTGGCGCTCGTTCCAGCTCGACCCGGGGGCGCCGCGGGACGGCGGCGAGCTGGCGATCGACTCCATCGCCCGCAAGTACGGCCAGAGCCGCGAGGGCGCCCGGCAGATGATGGACCAGGTCGAGGCCGTCGCCGCGGAGGAGGGGCTGGTCTACCGGCTCGGGGAGACCCCGCACGTCAACACCGTCGACGCCCACCGGGTCATCCACCTCGCCCTGGCCGAGGGCGGCCCGGCGCTGCAGGGAGCCGTCAAGGAGGCGCTGCTGGCGGCGTACTTCACCCACGCCCGCAACGTCGCCGACCACGAGGTGCTGCGTGAGGTCGCGGTCGGGGCCGGGCTGGACGCGGAGCGCGTCTCCGCGCTGCTCGCCTCCGACGAGCTCACCGCCGAGGTCTGGGCCGACATGGAGCAGGCGCAGCGGTACGGCGCCACCGGCGTCCCGTTCTTCGTCGTCGACGGCCGGTACGGCGTCTCCGGGGCGCAGCCGGCCGACTCGCTGGCGCAGGTGCTCGACCGTGCCTGGCAGGAGGCCCACCCGGCGCCGCTGGTGATGCAGAGCGACGCCGCCAACGGCGTCTGCGGACCGGACGGCTGCCCGGTCTGACCCCGTCGGATCGGGCTAGGGTGGCCCCGGCACAGCGTCGTGCACCCGCGGCCCCCGGGCCGCCCCACTTCCTCCCCCGCAAGGACCCGCTGTGACCCACCGACCCGTCGTCCTGATCTCCGAGCCGCTGAGCCCGGCCACCGTCGCCGAGCTCGGTCCGGAGTTCGAGGTCAGGACCTGCGACGGCACCGACCGCGAGGCGCTGCTCGCCGAGGTCGGCGCGGCCGACGCGCTGCTCGTCCGGTCCCAGACCCGGGTCGACGCGGAGCTGCTCGACCGCGCGCCGCGCCTCAAGGTGGTGGCGCGCGCGGGGGTCGGCCTCGACAACGTCGACGTGCGCGCCGCCACGCAGCAGGGCGTCATGGTCGTGAACGCGCCCACCTCCAACCTCGTGAGCGCGGCGGAGCTGGCGGTCGCCCTGCTGCTGGCCGCCGCCCGGCACGTGAGCCCCGCCCACGCGGCGCTCCGGCGCGGCGAGTGGGAGCGGACCCGGTTCACCGGCACCGAGCTCTTCGAGAAGACGCTCGGCATCGTGGGGCTGGGTCGCGTGGGGGTCCTCGTGGCGCAGCGGCTCGCCGCCTTCGGGATGCGCGTGATCGCCTACGACCCCTACGTGCAGGCGGGTCGGGCGGCGCAGATGGGCGTCCGCCTGGTCGACCTCGACACGCTCCTGCTGGAGTCCGACTTCATGTCGGTGCACCTGCCCCGCACCGTCGAGACCGTGGGGCTGATCGGGGCCGCCGAGCTGGCGCGGGTGAGGCCCGGGCTGGTGCTGGTCAACGCGGCACGCGGCGGGATCGTCGACGAGGCGGCCCTGCACGACGCCCTGAAGACCGGCCGGGTCGCCGCCGCCGGCCTCGACGTCTTCACCGAGGAGCCGTGCCCCGACTCCCCGCTGCTCGCCCTCGACAACGTGGTCGCCACGCCCCACCTGGGGGCGGCCACCGCCGAGGCGCAGGAGAAGGCCGGCGTCGCGGTCGCCCGCTCGGTCCGCCTGGCGCTGGCCGGCGAGCTGGTGCCCGACGCGGTCAACGTCCAGGGCGGGGTGATCGCCGAGGACGTCCGCCCCGGCATCCCGCTGACCGAGAAGCTCGGGCGCGTCTTCACGGCGCTGGCCGGCGAGGTCGCCCAGCAGATCGACGTCGAGGTGCGCGGCGAGATCACCGAGTACGATGTCCGCGTCCTCGAGCTGGCCGCCCTCAAGGGAGCGTTCTCCGACATCGTCGAGGAGCAGGTCTCCTACGTGAACGCGCCGCTCCTGGCGGCCGAGCGGGGCACCTCGGTGCGCCTGGTCGCCGACCCCGAGAGCCCCGACCACCGCAGCCTCATCACGGTCCGGGGCACGTTGGCCGACGGCTCCCAGGTCTCCGTGGCCGGCACCCTGGTGGGCATCGCCCAGCGCGAGCGCCTGGTCGAGGTCAACGGCTTCGACGTCGACCTCGAGCCGACCGAGCACCTCGCCTTCTGCGTCTATGCGGACCGTCCCGGCATCATCGGGACGGTCGGCGGGATCCTGGGTGACGCTGGGGTCAACATCGCCGGCATGCAGGTCTGCCGTCGCGACCGCGGCGGGGACGCGCTGGTCGCCCTCTCGGTCGACTCCGCGATCCCGGCCGAGGTCCTCGCCGAGATCCAGGTCGCGATCGACGCCGTCTCGGTGCACGCGGTCGACCTGGCCTGACGGCCTCCCGGCGTCGCGTGGGTGACGGGACGTCCGGTGCGGAAGGTTCCGCGTGACCGGGCCCCTGACCTGTGACTAGGGTGTGCCGCACGTTCACGACCTCCGGGGGAATCCATGCTCGCTCGACGTCTCCTTGCCGCACTGCCGTTGGTGCTGGTCCTCATGCCGGGCGGTCACGCGTCCGCCGCCGGGCCGGACGGTGCGACGGTGCCCGACGCCTTCGACCGCCTCGACCGCAGCCAGCGCGCCGCGGACGGCGCCCGGAGCCGCGCGCAGGCCGACGGGTGGGCCGAGGGCGTGGTGCGTCGCTCCGCGTCGCTGCGCGACGTGGAGTCGACGTCCGCCAACCCCCAGCACCAGCTCACCTCGGTCGACGTCGCCGTCGACCTCGAGGCACAGGTCCTCACCACCACCGCGTCCTTCGCGCAGGCCCCCACCGACGCTGAAGCGGTCCTCGGGGTCGTGCTCGGCACCTGGGACGGCAGGTCGTGCGTCTCCGCCTTCACGGCGCTCACCACCACCGTCTCCTCCCAGGTGCAGGGCCAGTTCACCGACGGCACCGGCGTGCCGCTCAGCCGCACTGTGGGAGGGGCGTCGGTGACCCTCACCAGCGCGGCGCATCCCCTGCTGCGGGACAGCGCGTTCGAGTGCGCCTACGCGGTCGTTCTCCCGACCGACCAGAACGGCGCCGTGCTGAGCAGGGCCTTCGCGGAGGCGTTGGACGAGACCCACCGGCCCGCACTGGAGGTCGATCCCGACCAGCTCATGGTCGGCGCCCGCGCCGGCCGCTGGGCCTCGCTGCGGGTCACCCTGCGCAACACCGGCAAGGGCGACGCCGGACCGGTGCGGCTCACCGCCGCTGGTTCGGGCGTGCAGGTGCGACCGGGCGTCGTGGAACTGCCCGCCCTGGCCGGCCGCTCGTCGGAGTACGTCGAGCTGAAGATCCGCCTCACGGCCCCCAAGAAGGCGAAGGGCAAGGGCAAGAAGGGCAAGAGGACGAAGAGCGCCAAGGCGCCGCGGCCCCGGCCCGTGACCCTGACGGCCACCAGCGCGGGCGCCTCGCCGGCCACGGCGCGGCCCCAGGTCGCGATCACCCCCAAGCCCACCGTGCCGAAGAAGCTGGAGGGCAGCTACTGGTGGGGCTGGGAGTCGACCACCACCATGTCCAGCGCGGGGTGGATCACCCACGGGGTCTGGTTCGTGGACGCGAAGTGGGCCTACACCGGCTGGGCGGAGGGGCGTCGGCCCCGGTGCTCGGCCAAGGTGAAGGAGTGCCAGCGCTACACCTACAACAAGCGCAAGGGTGTCGTGAAGATCGGCAAGAAGCGGGCCAAGGTCACCTCCGAGGGTTTCGCGTTCGTCCACCCGGGCGCGGGGGAGAAGCTCGACTTCCACCCGCTCACGCTGCCGGCCAAGGGCACGAAGCTCCAGACCGACCTGATCCACCAGAACTGGTCGGGCACCTGCATGCTGATGTGCAACAGCTGGACGGAGAACCTCTCGTTCGGCTCAGACGGGAGGTTCGCCCTGAGCCGGGTCACCATCGGCAGCTGGCCGGGCCTGGGCAGCGTCTGGAGCATCCTGCCGCCCGACCAGCGCGGCACCTACCGGGTCGTCCGCAAGGGGATCGTGGAGCTCACCTACGACGACGGGACCAGGAAGCGGCACGTGATCGGGATCGAGCACGACCCCAGCGGGAAGCCGAACCCGGTGGCCGCCGGACTGCTGCTCGACGACGTGAACTACTACCACTGAGGCGCCGCGCTGGGACAACGCGCTGGATCGACGCCCGGGGGGCCGCCGCCCGCGGTCAGCGGCGGGTGGCGATCAGCGCCGAGGCGTCGGGCGCGATCATCACCTCGACGGCGGTGAACCGGTCGTCGGTGAGCCACTCCTCGCGCAGCGTGTCGACGCGGCCGAGATAGATCGGGGGCCACGACTCGCACGGGGTGAAGTCGTCGAGCACGACCAGCCCGCCGGGCTCGACGAGGTCGGCGACGGCGTCCACACGGACGCTGTCGGGGTCGCCGGAGTCGAGGAAGAGGAGCGAGAAGGGCCCCTTGCTGCTGAGGGTGGACCAGTCGGCCTGGAACACCTCGACCGACGGGTCGTCGGTGAAGATCTCGGCGGCCGCGGCGGCCAGCGCGGGGTTCAGCTCGGCGGTGAGGATCCGGGCGTCGGTGCGCACCCCCGAGCGCAGCCAGGCGGTGCCGACGCCGCACCCGGTGCCGAACTCCGCCATGACGCCGCCCCGGGTGGCGGCCAGCGTCGCGAGCAGCCGGCCGGTCTCGTTGCGGCAGAACGAGACGTAGCCCGCCTTGCGCGAGACGTCGAAGGCGCGCGCGACGATCTCGGGGAGTTCGGGGGGAGCACTCATGCCCCCGAGTCTCTCATCCTGGGAATTGCGTCTCGCAAGGTGGACTCCTGGCGGGATGCCGGTGCGCGGTCGTGGCGACGGGAGTATGGTCGGCCCATCATGCGGAGCGTCTTCGTACTCATCGACTGCCGCGGCGAGGCCTGACAGAGGGCCACCTCGCCGCGGTGCTCGGCGTTGACGTGGCCCTCGACCAGCAGCCCCCACTGCGTCGCGGCGCCCCGCTCCTCCGCACGACGTGACCCGCCTCCGGTGTGGCCGGCGTTCCCCCTCCCACGCGATCCGTGGTCGAGACCGGGACCGCCCGCCGCGACGCACGGGTGCTGCGCCCCGCAGCACCCGCACCCGTCCAGCACACCGTCACCACCCGCGCACCCTTGCGCCCGACGCACTTCCGAGGAGCACGCCATGTACGACATGTACCCGGCCGAGTGGGGCCCGGCCCGCCACGACCCCGACAGCCCGCACAGCCTCCAGGCCCTGCAGACCGCGCTTGACCTGCGAGACAACGGCGGCCAGCGCCCCGACGACAACTAGCCTCACGCCATGACCCAGACCCCTGCAGCCCCACCGGTCACGCTCGCCGTCATCCCCGGCGACGGGATCGGTCCGGAGGTCACCACAGAGGCACTCAAGGTGCTCGACGCGGTGGCCCCGGGAGCCTTCGACACCACCCGCTACGACCTCGGCGCGGAGCGCTACCTCGCGACCGGCGAGGTGCTCCCCGACTCGGTCCTGGCGGAGGTCCGTGCCCAGGACGCGATCCTCCTCGGCGCGGTCGGCGGCAAGCCCAACGACCCGAACCTGCCGCCCGGCCTGCTCGAGCGGGGCCTGCTCCTGCGCCTGCGCTTCGAGCTCGACCACTACGTCAACCTGCGCCCGTCCCGGATCTTCCCCGGCGTCCCGTCCCCGCTCGCCGATCCCGGCGAGGTCGACTTCGTCGTGGTCCGCGAGGGCACGGAGGGCCCCTACACGGGCAACGGCGGCGCGCTGCGGGTCGGCACGCCGGCCGAGGTGGCCACGGAAGTCAGCGTCAACACGGCGTACGGCGTCGAGCGCGTGCTGCGCGACGCCTTCGCCCGCGCCCAGAAGCGTCCGCGCCGCAGGATCACCCTGGTCCACAAGACCAACGTGCTCGTGCACGCCGGCTCCGTGTGGTGGCGCCTCTTCGAGGAGGTCGGCGCCGAGTTCCCCGACGTGACCCGCGACTACATGCACATCGACGCGGCCACCATCTTCATGACCACCGACCCGGCCCGCTTCGACGTGATCGTCACCGACAACCTCTTCGGCGACATCATCACCGACCTCGCCGCCGCCATCACCGGCGGCATCGGCCTGGCGGCCTCCGGCAACGTCAACCCCGACCGGACCACCCCCTCGATGTTCGAGCCGGTCCACGGCTCCGCGCCCGACATCGCGGGCCAGCAGAAGGCCGACCCGACCGCAGCGATCCTGTCGGCCGCCCTCCTGCTCGACCACCTCGACCGCCCCGACGAGGCCGCGCGGGTCGAGAAGGCGGTCCTCGAGGACGTCTCCGCGCGCCGCGCGGGCGAGGTACGCCGCACGTCCGAGGTGGGCGACGCGATCGCCGCCCGCCTCTGACGTGGCCTCCGCGCACCTCGCCCCGGCACGGTCCGGCGGCGCCACCGCAGGGACCCTCGCCGGGGCGGGGGCCCGGCCCGAGCAGATAGCCTGACGCCCATGGAGATCAGCACCACCCTGTCGACCAACCCCGTGGAGGACCAGCGCCTCGCGGAGGTGCTCGCCAGTCCCGGTTTCGGCCAGCACTTCACCGACCACATGCTCACGGTCGAGTGGACCCCCGACGAGGGGTGGCACGACGCACGGATCACCCCCTACGGCCCGATCTCGCTCGACCCGGCCACCGCGGTCCTGCACTACGCGCAGGAGACCTTCGAGGGGATGAAGGCCTACCGCCACGACGACGGCAGCATCTGGACCTTCCGCCCCGAGGAGAACGCGAGGCGGATGGTCCGGTCCTCGCAGCGGCTCGCGCTGCCCGAGCTGCCGCCCGAGGAGTTCGTGCAGGCGGTCGACGCCCTGGTCGCCACCGACCAGCGCTGGGTCCCCGACAGCGTGGGGGAGAAGAGCCTCTACCTGCGGCCCTTCATGTTCGCCTCCGAGAAGTTCCTTGGGGTGCGCCCCGCGCAGCACGTCACGTTCATGGTGATCGCGAGCCCCGCCGGCTCCTACTTCCCCGGGGGCGTGAAGCCGGTCAGCCTGTGGCTGACCGAGGAGTACACGCGCGCCGCCCGCGGCGGGATGGGCGCGGCCAAGACGGGGGGCAACTACGCCTCGTCGCTGGTCGCGCAGCAGGAGGCGAGCCGCCACGGCTGCGATCAGGTCGTCTTCCTCGACGCCCAGGAGCACCGGTACGTCGAGGAGCTCGGCGGGATGAACATGTACTTCGTCCACGCCGACGGCCGTGTCGTCACCCCCGAGACCGGGGGCACGATCCTCGAGGGGATCACCCGTGCCTCCGTCATCGAGCTGGCCGGCAAGCTGGGCCACGAGGTCGAGGAGCGGAAGTTCGCGATCGACGAGTGGCGCGAGGGGGTGGCCTCGGGGGAGATCGTCGAGGTCTTCGCCTGCGGCACCGCCGCGGTGATCACCCCGGTCGGGGAGCTCCGCTCGGCGCAGGGCACGGTCCCGGCTCCCCGCAGCACCGAGCTGACCATGCGGATTCGCCAGGCGCTCGTCGACATCCAGTACGGCCGGGCCGAGGACACCTTCGGCTGGATGCACAAGGTCTGCTGAGGCACGGGTCGGCCTCCCGCCCGGGAGGCCGACCGCTGGGTACGCTCGCCGGGTGACCGCCGCCCCCCGCCAGCAGCATGGACCCGCCGGGCGCACGGCCCCGGGGCTGCGGATCGGGGGCTACCAGCTGCTCACCCGCCTGGGCGAGGGCGGCATGGGCGTGGTGCACCTCGCCGCGCGACCGGGCGGTCCGCGGGTGGCCCTCAAGGTGCTCCGTCCCCAGGTGGTGGGCGACGACGAGGCCCGTGCCCGGCTGGCCCGCGAGGTGGAGACGCTGAGCCGGGTCCGCAGCCCGCGGGTGGCCGAGGTGCTGGACGCCGACCCGTGGGGCCAGGTCCCCTTCGTGGTCACCCGCTACGTCCCCGGGCTCTCGCTCCAGGAGCACGTCCGCCAGGAGGGACCGGTCCGCGGCGACGACCTGGTCCACCTCGCTGCCGCCCTCGCCGAGGCGCTCGCGGCGGTGCACGCGGTCGGCGTGCTCCACCGCGACGTCAAGCCCTCCAACGTGCTGATGGAGGGACGCAACCCCGTCCTCATCGACTTCGGCCTCGCGCGCCTCGCCGACGACCCGCGGATCACCCGGGTGGGGTGGCTGATGGGCACCCCCGGCTACCTGGCTCCCGAGATCCTGCACGGCCACGACCCGACGCCGGCCTCCGACGTCCACTCGTGGGCGGCCACGGTCGCCTGGGCCGCCACCGGCCGGCGCCCCTACGGTGCCGGCCCCGACGTCGCCGTGATGGACCGCGTCCGCCGCGGGGAGCACGACCTGCGCGGGCTCGACGGCCCCCTCCGCCGGGTGGTGCTGGCCGCCCTCGACCCCGAGCCGACGGCCCGGCCCAAGGTGGCCGAGCTGCGGGCGTGGCTGCGCGACGGCGTCCCCCCGGGCCGCCCGGTGCCGCGGCCCCTCCCGGACGAGCCGCGCACCCTCGCCCTCCCGGTCCCGGGGACTGACGACTGGGACGACGACCCGACCGACGACTGGCGGGACGACTGGCGGGACGCCCCGACCGACGACGGGCGGGACGACTGGCAGGACGCCCCGACCGACGACTGGTCTGACGAGGACGACGACGAGGACGAGGCGTGGGTCCCCTGGACCGGGGACGACCGCGCCCCGGAGCCGGTGCCGCCGATGGAGCGGCTGCGACGTGCGGTCCTGCTCGGCGGCACGGCGACCGCCGCGGCCGCGGCGCTCGCGTGGGCCCCGTGGCTCGCGGCGGCGACCCTGGTCGTCCTCGCCTGGCTCCTGCGCAGCGGCTCCCGCGCGGCGTCGGCGGTCCGCGACCGGCGGCTGGCCCGGGGCGCCCGCTGGTACGACGGCGTGCTGGCCTCGTTCTCCACCCCCTACCACCTGCTGGCCGCGGTGCCCGGGACCCTGCTCCTGGGGGCCTGGGCGGCGGGGGTCGCCCTCGCGGTGGGCCTGCTCTGCTTCGCCTTCGCGGTGGGGGAGTCCCTCTCGCTGGGGCTGGTGGGCGCGGGCTTCGTGCTGGGGCTGTGGGCCGGACCGGGGAGCGGCCGGGTGCGGCGTCCGGTGGGTCGGGTGGTCCGCCCGGTGGCGGCTCGCGGCGTCGGCTGGCTCGTCGCGGCGGCGGTCGTCGGGGCCGTCGCGTCCGGGTTCGTCTCCCTCGCCGCCCAGGGCACCCACTGGGACCCGGCCTCCGACGCGCCCTGGCGTGCGGTCCCGATCCCCGGACTCCGCTGACGCACGGTCCACGCGCGTGGCACGATGCCGTCTGTGCACGACCAGGTGATCATTCGCTAGCGCGTCGAGGACCCCCTCGACGCGCAACCTTCCGTACCCCGGGAGGTTTTTTTTGTTGCCCGGACCCGACCCGAGAGATGCCGAGATGGACCTGCAGGGCTCGTTCCACGTCTACGACACCACCTTGCGCGACGGCGCGCAGCAGGAGGGGCTCAACCTCTCCGTCGCCGACAAGCTGACGATCGCGCGCCAGCTCGACGACCTCGGCGTCGGGTTCATCGAGGGCGGCTGGCCCGGTGCCAACCCCAAGGACACGGAGTTCTTCCGCCGCGCCGCCACCGAGCTCGACCTGCGCCACGCCCGGCTCGCGGCCTTCGGCGCGACCCGCAAGGCCGGCGTACGGGCGGCCGACGACCCGCAGGTGGCCGCGCTGCGCGACTCGGGGACCCCGGTCGTCACGCTCGTCGCGAAGTCACACGACCGGCACGTCGAGCTGGCCCTGCGCACCACGCTCGAGGAGAACCTCGCGATGGTCGGGGACACCGTCGCCCACCTCGTCGCCGAGGGCCGCACCGTCTTCCTCGACGCGGAGCACTTCTTCGACGGCTACCGGGACAACCGCGCCTACGCGCTCGAGGTGCTCCGGACCGCCTACGAGGCGGGCGCCGAGGTGGCCGCCCTCTGCGACACCAACGGCGGCATGCTGCCGGGCTGGGTCTCCCACGTCGTGGCCGACGTGCTCGACGCGACCGGTGGCCGGGTCGGCATCCACTGCCACAACGACACCGGCTGCGCGGTCGCGAACAGCCTCGCGGCGGTGGACGCGGGGGCGACCCACGTCCAGGGCACGCTCAACGGCTACGGCGAGCGCACCGGCAACGCCGACCTCGTCACCGTCGTCGCCAACCTCCAGCTCAAGCTCGACCGGCAGGTGCTGCCCGAGGGGCTGCTGCGCGAGGCCACCCGGATCGCCCACGCGGTCGCGGAGGTCACCAACGTCCCGCCCGCCGGCCGGCAGCCCTACGTCGGCGCGTCGGCGTTCGCCCACAAGGCCGGGCTGCACGCCTCGGCCATCAAGGTCGACCCGAACCTCTACCAGCACCTCGACCCCGTCGAGGTCGGCAACGACATGCGGCTGCTGGTCTCCGACATGGCGGGCCGCGCCTCGATCCAGCTCAAGAGCCGTGAGCTGGGCTTCGACCTCGGCGACTCCGACGAGGACCGCGAGCTGATCGGCCGCGTCACCGACCGGGTCAAGACGCTCGAGCAGCAGGGGTACACCTTCGAGGCCGCCGACGCCTCCTTCGAGCTGCTGCTCGTCGAGGAGGCGGAGGGCCACCGGCCGTCGTACTTCGAGGTGGAGTCCTGGCGGGTGATCACCGAGAGCGCCTCGCGCGGCTCCGGCGCGGGTGAGGAGGCGCTCTCCGAGGCCACGGTCAAGCTGGTCTCCTCGGGCGTCCGGTTCGTCGTGACCGGCGAGGGCAACGGCCCCGTGAACGCCCTCGACGCGGCGCTCCGCCAGGCCATCTCGCAGGCCTACCCCGAGGTCGCCAAGTTCGAGCTCATCGACTACAAGGTCCGGATCCTCGACGCGGGCCACGGCACCGACGCCGTCACCCGCGTCCTGATCGAGACCTCCGACGGGGAGTCCTCCTGGGTCACCGTCGGGGTGGGTGCCAACGTGGTCGAGGCCTCGTGGGAGGCGCTGGTCGACGGCCTCACCTACGGGCTCCGGCGCCACCACGTGGACTGAGCCGGCGGTCCGCGGCGCGCGGACCGGGCGGGTCCCTCGGGTTCGGTCCATCATAGGAGGGCAGTATGGAGGCCATGCCTGCGCACCACCAGCACCCGCCCACCCGCACCCGACCCCTGCCCCGCCTGCTCCCCGCTCTGCTCGTCTGCTTGGCCGTCGCGCTCGTCGCCGGACTGGCGGGCCCTGCCCCCGCTGCCCGTGCGGGGGAGGAGCCGGCCCCGGTGTCCGCCACTCGCGAGGCACCCGACGGTGGTGAGGACGGGACCGGACGCCTGGTCCTGGTGCTGGACTCCTCGGGGTCGATGGCCGAGTCCGCAGCCGGTGGCGGCAGCAAGATCCAGGCGGCCAAGGACGCGCTCGGCCGGGTCGTCGACGAGCTGCCCGACGAGGCCGAGGTCGGGATACGCGTCTTCGGGTCCGAGGTCTTCGACCGCAGCGAGCCGGGCGCCTGCACAGACTCCCGGGCGGTGGTCCCGGTCGGGCCGCTGGACCGCGCAGCCCTGACCGGGGCCGTCCGCGACTACGAGCCCTACGGGGAGACCCCGATCGGCCACGCGCTGCGCGAGGCCGGCCGGGACCTCGGCCCGGCCGAGGACGGCGTCGCCCGCACGATCGTGCTGCTCTCCGACGGCGAGCCCACCTGTGAGCCCGACCCGTGCGAGGTGGCCGCCCAGCTGGCAGACCAGGGCATCGACCTGACCATCAACGTGGTCGGCCTCGACGTCTCCGGCCGGGCCCGCGAGGCCCTGCGGTGCATCGCCCGCCGGGGCAACGGCACCTATTACGACGCCTCCTCGGCCGAAGAGCTGTCCAGCAGCCTGGTCAAGGTCAGCGTGCGGGAGATGCGACGGTTCCGGCTCGACGGCGAGCGGGTCCTGGGAGGGGAGACCGTGGAGGACCCGCTGCCGCTGCAGCCGGGCACCTACGTCGACACCTCCCGGGGCGATGACCTCGTCCGGACCTATCTCGTGGAGAAGCCGGTCGACGGAGGGCTCACCGCTTCGGTCCTCGTCCGGCCGCGCAAGGACGACGAGAACTGGCACACGGCCATCCACCTCAAGCTCCTCACGCCGGAGGGCGCGGAGTGCGAGAACTCCATCGCCCAGGAGTTCCAGATCCTCGGCCTGACCCCGATCTCGGCTGCGGGGATCGAGCACCACCAGCTCAGTCGGGGCTGGCGGCAGGAGGAGTGTCTCGCCGCCGATCGGTTGGTGCTCTCCGTCCAGCTGACCTCGGAGCCGTCGGACTACCTGCTCCGGGTGGGCACGCACGGCGAGATCGACAACCTGGCCCTGCTGCCGGGCCCGCTGGACGCGCCCGACGAGGAGTGGGTCGACGTCGTCGACCTGCCGCGGAGCGGGGAGAGAGTGCCGGTCGTGGGCGGCGTGCACTTCGCCGACGCCCCGGCCCTGGAGCCCGGCACGACCTACGCCGACACCCTGCGTCCCTCCGAGCAGCTGGTCTACCGGGTCCCGGCGGAGTACGGCCAGGCGGTTCGGCTCTCGGCCCGGGTGCGACCGGACGCGCGGGCCGCGGACCGTCTGGGCTTCCAGGGCAATCCCGTCCGGCTGTGGGCGCACACCGCGCTGTGGCAGGCGGTGCCCGCCGTCGCGGGTCATCCGGAGGTGCGGGGCAACAGCATGTACTCCGGCAGGGAGCCGGTGGTGCTGACGGCTGTCGTGCCGCCCCTGCGGCTGGCCAACGGGGAGGCGCCCCTGTGGCGCCACCAGACCGCGACCCGCGGTGGCGATCAGGTCTTCGTGCTCGGCATGGGTGCCCTGGACGAGGACCGTGACTTCGCCGTACCCGTCGAGCTGCGCGCCGAGGTGCTCGGCGACGTTGAGGGTGTCCCGGAGTACACCGAGGGGGAGCAGGGTCCCGGGCTCGAGGCCACGCAGACGCCCTCCGGCGAGGCGTCCGCGACCGGGCCGGAGGAGGACGAGGACGACGACGGCGCCGGAGCCACGGTCGGGTCCGACCCGGACCTGCTTCCCTGGGGTGTCGCGGTGGGCGCCGTCCTCCTGCTCCTCGTGGTCGGGGGGCTGCTGGTCCGCCGCTCCCGCAGGGCTTCGGGTCCCGCGTAGGGTCCGGGCATGGCAGAGCTGCACGACCTGACGGCCCTCGAGCAGGGCGCGGCGGTGCGCCGCGGCGAGGTCTCTCCCCTCCAGCTGCTGGACCACTACCTCGCCCGAGCCGACGACGTCGGCGCCTTCGTCACGGTGGTCCCCGACCTCGCCCGGGCACGGGCGGCGGCGCTGCCCCGGGAGGCGGCCTCGCCGCTGCACGGCGTCCCCACGGCGATCAAGGACCTGCACCCCACGACGGGGGTGCGGACGACGTTCGGCTCCGCCGCGTACGCCGACCACGTGCCGGAGCTGTCCGACCACCTGGTCCGCTCGGTCGAGGACGCCGGCATGGTGTGGTTCGCCAAGACCAGCACCCCGGAGTTCGGCTCGCCCTGCTACACCGAGCCCGAGGGGCTGCCGCCCGCGGTGACCCCGTGGGACCGCACGCGGATGGCCGGCGGCTCCTCGGGCGGCGCCGCGGCGGCGGTGGCCGCCGGGCTCGTGCCGGTGGCGCCGGGCTCGGACGGCGGCGGCTCCATCCGGATCCCCGCCTCGTGCTGCGGGCTGGTGGGGCTCAAGCCCTCGCGCGGGCGGATCAGCGGGGGTCCGGCGTACGGCGACCCGGTGGGGCTGGCCACCGCCGGCCCGCTCGCCCGGGACGTGCGGGACGCCGCGGCGCTGCTCGACGTGCTCGCCGGGCCGCGGACCGGCGACCCGACGTGGGCGCCCGAGCCCGGCTCCACCTTCCTCTCGGCCTGCGACCGCGCGCCCGGACGGCTGCGGGTCGCCCGGTTCCTGGAGCCGGTGCTCGCCGACACCGAGGTTCACCCGGAGTGCGTGACGGCGTACGAGGACGCCTCCCGGCTGCTGGAGTCGCTGGGCCACGAGGTCGAGGACGTCCCCGTGCCGTTGCCGCGCGAGGCGGTGGCGGTCTTCGAGGTGTGCTGGTCGGTGCTGACGGCGCTGTCCCGGGCGCCCGAGGGGCGCGAGGGCGACCTGCGCCCGCTCACCCGCTGGCTCGCGGCCCGGGGGGAGCGGGTCTCGGGCCCGGAGTTCGGCCTGGCCATCGGCGAGATGCGGCGCCTGGCCGCCGCGGCGCTGATGGCGCTGGCGCCCTACGACCTGGTGCTGACCCCGACGCTGGCCTCGCCGCCGTTGCCCGTGGGGGCGTTGCGGGACGACGAGGACCCCGCCGCGGACTTCGCGGCGCAGACCCGCTTCACCCCCTGGACGTCCGCCTGGAACGTCACCGGGATGCCGGCGGTCTCGCTGCCGCTGCACCAGACCGCCGACGGCCTCCCGGTCGGCGTGATGCTCGCGGCCCGACCGGCCGAGGACCAGCTGCTGCTGTCGGTCGCGGCGCAGGTCGAGGCCGCGGCGCCGTGGTCGCAGCGTCGGCCGCCCGGCTGGTGAACGGGCCTTGACCGGGCTGTGACGGGGGGCGTGGCCCGGGTCAGAACCGGTAGCCGAAGGCGTCGACGTCGTCGGCGAACGCCTCGGCCACCCGGTCGCGCATCTCGTCGGTGTAGGCGCGGCGGTAGTCGGTCGGCGGGCCCGCGTTGCGCCGTTCGACCGCTCCGTCGGGGACCGCGACCCCGGCCTGCGCGAGGGCCGCGACGAGGTCGTCGGCGAAGGTCTCGGTGCGGCCGATGAAGTCGGCCCGGCGTCCGGGCGCGCGCAGCCAGTCGAGCTGCGGGGTGCCGAGCCGCGGGACCTCGCGGGTGCCGCGCAGCACGAACTCCTCGAAGTCGGCGTACTCCTCGCCCACCTTGCGCCAGAAGCTGTTGGCCTCGAGGCGTCGGGCCACGAAGTCGTTGCCCGACTCGGCGGCCGCGTTGCGGCGCAGCACCATCGCGTGCCAGGAGAGCAGACGGGCCCACGGGTTGCGCACGAAGCCGAAGACGAAGTAGTCGGACAGCTCCGGGTGGACCCGGAGCGCCGACCGGAGCTTGGCGTGCCGCGTCCCGGGGAGCCCCTGGACCCGCTCGGCGTCGGGCAGCAGCCGCTCCAGCAGCGTGTCGGTGGAGAGGCCACCGGTCTTCTGCACGTGCACGAAGAGGAGGCGCTGCCGGTGGGAGACGATCACGCCGGTGAGGATAGTCGGCTCAGTCGTCGCCCAGCCCGCGCGCGTGCAGCGCCTCGCCCGTCACCCGGGCGTGGGCGACCGTGCGGATCACCATCGGGGTGAGCAGGGCGCGGGGGCTGCGGCCCAGGCCCCGGGCCCGCGCGGCGTCGGCGGTCTCGGCCGCGACGGCCAGGGTGAGCGGGATCGAGCGCAGCACGAGGCTGAAGGCGAGGGCCACCCGCTCGGGCCGCACCCCCAGCGAGCGCAGGGGGCCCAGCGCCCGGACGATCGCGTCCAGCATCGCGTCCACCGGCGTGGTCGTGGTGACCACCGTCGCGAGCAGGATCAGCGCGACCAGGTCGGTCACCTGCTCCGCGGCGAGCGCCCAGCTGCGCTGCAGCAGGTGGTAGAGGCCGACCAGGAGGCCGAGCAGCAGCAGGCTGCGGAGGGCGCGCAGCGTGTCGGCCAGCCCGAGGCCCGAGGAGGCGACCAGGGCGAGCGCCACCGCCAGCGCGCCGACCCCGGTGAGGGGTCCGCGCAGGACGATCACCACCACGCCCGCGGCCAGCATGCCGAGCAGCTTGGCCCCGGCCGGCAGCCGGTGCAGCCAGCTGGTGCCCGGCCGGTGGGCGTCGAGCAGGGGGAGCTGCCTCACGCGGTGGCCCGGTAGTGCGCGACCGCGGCCTCCGCGGGCCCATCGAAGGCGACCCTGCCGCCGGAGACCACCAGCGCCCGGTCGCAGCGTGCGGCCAGGTCGAGGTCGTGGGTCACGAGGACCAGCTGCTGGGGCAGGCCCAGCAGCAGGTCACCGATCATCCGGCTGTTGGCGAGGTCGAGCAGGGTCGTGGGCTCGTCGGCGACCAGCACCGCCGGGTCGGTGGCCAGGACGCCGGCCAGCGCCAGGAGCTGCCGCTGCCCGCCCGACAGGGTGTGGACGCTGCGGTCGGCCAGCGGGTCGAGGCCGAAGCGGGCCAGCACGGCACGGGCGGTCGCGAGCCGTGCGGTGCGGTCGCGGTGGGTGCGGCGGAGGGAGAGCGCCACGTCCTCCAGGACGGTCGGCATCACCAGCTGGGCCGAGGGATCGGTGAAGACGAAGCCGACGCGTCGCCGCACCTCCTTGCCCTCGCGCGCGACGTCGAGCCCGTCGACCCGCACGGCACCCGAGCTGGGGGCGACCAGGCCGTTGAGCAGCCGTGCGAGGGTCGACTTGCCGGAGCCGTTGGGGCCGACGAGGGCGATCCGTCGCTGGGTGAGGTCGAGCGTCGTCTCCTGCAGGATCACCACGTCGCCGTCGGGGCCGGGAGCCCGGACGGCGACCCGGTCGAGCTCGAGGCGGGTCACGCCCCGATGGTCTCGCGCTCCGGTCGGTCGACCGGCCGGGGGGTGCCGAGCAGGTCGGGGAAGGCGCGGTGCACGGAGGTGGCGACCAGCGCCATCACGACGTTCTTGACGATGTCGCCCGCCCAGAAGAACTTGTCGATGTCCCAGGCGCCCTCCCACGTGGTGGGCAGGCGCCAGACCAGGCCGGCCATCCCGCCGGTGTGGATCAGCAGGGCGCTGGACAGGAAGCCGGCGGCGAAGACGAGCGGCACCGAGGAGGCGACCTTCTGCCGGGGGAGGCGCTCGACGAGGAAGCCACACAGGGCCGCGGCGAAGGGGAACGCGAGCAGGTAGCCCATGGTGGGGCCCTGGAAGACGCCGAGCCCGGCGGCGCCGCCCGAGAAGACGGGCAGGCCTGCCGCGCCCACCACCAGGTAGAGGGTCACGGCGAGGAAGCCGCGGCGCGCGCCGAGGACGGCGCCAGCCAGCAGCACGCCGAAGGTCTGCAGGGTGACGGGGACCGGGAGGCCGATCTTGAGGCCGGGGAGGATCGCGCAGACCGCGATCAGCGCCGTGAAGGCGGTGACCAGGGCGAGGTCGTGTCCGGGACGGGAGGGGCGCAGGCTCACGGTGGGATGCTTTCGGCGAGGGCGTCGTGGAACTGAACGCTGGTCAGGTGAACGGCGTTCAGGTTAAGGTCGGCGACGCACCCCGTCAACCGGTCCCGGGAACGTCTCGCGGCGCCGGCCGGGGCCGGGCAGGGCCGGATGAAGGGAAGGCGACGCGTGGGGTACCGACGCGAGGACGTGGTCGAGCGGGCGATCGAGGTGCTCGACCGCTACGGACTGCCCGACCTCACGATGCGCCGGCTGGGCCAGGAGCTCGGGGTCCGGCCGAGCGCGCTCTACCACCACTTCGCCAACAAGCAGACGCTGCTGGCGGCGGTGGCCGACGAGCTGCTCGCCCGGGGCCTCTCCGCGGCGCCCGACGGGCCGTGGGACGAGCGGGTCGCCACCGCCGCGCGGCGGCTGCGGGACTCGCTGCTCGCGTGGCGTGACGGCGCCGAGCTGGTCGCGACCGTGCACGCCTTCGGGCTCGGCGCGGACGCCGCTCCCGCGAGCCTCGCGGGCGAGCTGGCCGGCAGCGGGCTCGACGAGGAGCTCGTGCGGACCGCCACCCGCACCCTGCTCCACCTCGTGCTGGGTCACGCCGCCGAGGAGCAGACGCGGCTGCAGGCGGCGAGCGCGGGTGCCATCGACGCGGAGCCCGAGCAGGGGAGCGACTTCGAGGAGTGCCTGCGCCTGGTGCTCGACGGCATCCGCGTGCGGGCGGGGGACCGGGTCGTCCGGTCCTGACGCCGTGCGCGACGGCGCCGGCCCGCGCGTCGGCCCGCGCGTCGACCCGGTCGCCGGCCCGGTCGTCGGCTCAGAGGGGGGTCGTCTCCACGACGGCGCCGTGCAGCTCGGCGAGCAGCACCGCGCCGGCCAGGTCGAGCCGCGTCCGCTCGAGGTGGGCCGCGCGGAGGTCGACGCGGTCCAGCGACGCGCCCGTGAGGTCGGCGCCCGTGAGCCTGGTGCCCCGCAGCTCGGCGCCGTCCAGGGCGGTGCCGCGCAGGGTGGCGCCGCTGAGGTCGGCCCCGGTGAGGTCGGCCTCGCGCAGGTCCACGCCCGACAGGTCGGCCCGGGCCAGGTCGGCCCCGCGCAGCGAGACGCCGCGCCACTGGCCGCCGACGACCGTCACCGGCCGCAGCGTGCACTCCGCGAACGTCGAGCCCACCAGCTTGCAGCCGCTCAGGGTGGCGTCGAAGAGGTTGCACCCGCGGAGCGTGCAGAGGACGAGCGCCGCCGACTCCAGCGTCGCGACGTTGAGCCGGCAGCCGTCGAAGGTGCACTCCTCGAAGTGGGTGCCCCGCATCAACGCCTCGGTGAGGTCGACCCGGCGGAAGGTGCAGCGGACGAAGCGCGTCCCCGAGAGGTCCTCGCCGTACCAGTCCTCGTCGGTCCAGGTCCGGTCCTCCTCGCTGCGCACGGTGGACACGCTAACGGGACGCCGCGCGGGCGCCCGCCAGGCCGAGCGGCCACCGGTGCAGCACCCGGCAGCCGTCCTGCTCGTACCACGCCAGGTCGAGGTGCTCGGCCCGGCCGTGGGCGGGCAGCAGGCCGCCCAGGGCCGCCCGCGTCGAGGCCTCGGTGACCTCGTCCGACAGCGCGTCGAGGGTGAGGTGCGGCACGGGGTCGGGGAACGCCCCGGCGTACGGCGGGCACTGCGGGAAGGCCGCGACCAGCCGCCGGGTCAGCTCCCGGAAGGGGCCGGCGGGCTCCGGCAGTGCGTGGACGATCCCGTTGGGGAAGGTGCCGGTGCGCTCCAGCACGAAGTCGAAGGGCGGCGTGGCCGCGGCCACGGCAGCGACCGCCGCGAGGTCCTCGGGCCCCGGCGAGGGGAGGAACGGGCCGAGCGCCGTCACGTGGGCGTGGACGAACGCGGGGTCGGCCGACACGTAGGCCATGTCGTGGTGGGCGGTCCGCTCCCGGACCCACGGCTCCAGCGCCGGCACCGGCACCTGCAGGACCGAGTGGCCCGGGTACCGCGGGTGGTCGCTCACCGCGGCTCGCCGGCCGGATCGGGCAGGTCGACGGCGTCGGCCACCGCGAGCAGCCGGTCGCACTCCGCGAGGAGCCGGGCCCGCAGCGGCGCGGCGCGCTCGGCGAAGCGGCGTTGGGCGGCGGCGTACTCCTGCTTGCCCTCGGGCGTCTCGATCCGCACCGGCACGAAGGGCTCACCGTCCACATCGAGCCCGGAGAGGTCGTAGGGCGCCGCCCGCATGTCGAGCACCCGCACGTCGCGGGCCAGCTCGAAGCAGTCGGCGACGAGGTCGGAGCAGACCATCGGGGTCAGCCGGAAGGCGTGCTTGTAGAGGTCCATCGCGGCGTGCAGGCAGCCCGGCTGCTCGAAGTCGACGCGGTCGTCCCGGCCGGGACGCAGCACGTTGAGCGGTCGCGCCGAGGGGGTGAAGAAGCGGTAGGCGTCGAAGTGCGAGCAGGCGATCCGGTGCCCCTCGACCACCGCGTCGGTGCCCTCGGGGCCGAGCCGCAGCGGCCAGTCGGCGTGCCGGGTCTCGTCCTCGGCGAGGCGGTGGACCATCGCCCACTCGTGCAGCCCGAAGCAGCGGTACGAGGCCGGTCGGGCCGCCGTGGCCGCCAGCAGCCGGCGCAGGGCCACCAGCAGCGGCCGCTGCCCGGCGACGTACGTCGCGGAGACCGAGACCGCGTCGACCGCGCCGCCCTCGCCGGGGACCCGCTCGTAGCCCTTGAGGCCGGCGTGCTCGTCGGCGCCGGCCAGGGCGACGCCGAAGCCCGGGTGCCAGCGGCGTAGCTGGGCGGGGCGCTGGGAGTAGTAGGTGAAGAGGAAGTCGTGGACCGGGTGCTTCACCCCGGACCCGCGCCGCGACAGGTGGGCGGCGACGAAGGGCTCGACCCGGTCGGCGTGGGCGCGGGCGGACCGCCGCCACGTGTCCTCGTCGAGCAACCGGGGGGAGGGAGCCGTGCGCACGCGGCCAAGGGTAGGCGGCCACGGGTGGGCGGATAGGCTCGGCGGGTGCGTATCGCCAGATTCACCACCGGGGAAGAGCCGATGTACGGCGTCGTGACCGGGGAGGTCGACGAGCTCGGCCAGCCCGCCGAGGACAGCGTCGTCGTGGCGCTCGCCGGCGACCCCCTCTACGTGGGCGTCAAGCTGCTGCAGGTCGAGCACAAGCTCTCCGACGTGCGCCTGCTCGCGCCGGTGCTGCCGCGGAGCAAGGTGGTCGGGATCGGCCGCAACTACGCCGACCACGCCGCCGAGCTCGGCCACGAGGTGCCCGACGAGCCGATGATGTTCATCAAGCCCAACACCTCGGTGGTGGGCCCCGGCGACCCGATCTGGTACCCGCCGCAGACCTCCGACCTGCACTACGAGGGCGAGCTCGCCGTCGTCATCGGCCGGATCTGCCGCGACGTCCCGCCGGAGCAGGCCACCGACGTGATCCACGGCTACACGATCGGCAACGACGTCACCGCCCGCGACCTGCAGCGCAAGGACGGCCAGTTCACCCGGGCCAAGGGGTTCGACTCGTTCTGCCCGCTCGGGCCGTGGATCGAGACCGACCTGGACCCGCAGACCTTCGCCGACGGGGTCGCGATCCAGACCCACCTCAACGGCGACCTGGTCCAGGACGGCACGACCGCCGACCTGGTCCACGACGTGCCGTCACTGGTGGCGTACGTCTCGAGCGTGATGACGCTGCTGCCCGGCGACGTCATCCTCACCGGCACCCCTGCAGGCGTCGGACCCATGCAGGTCGGCGACGAGGTCGAGGTCTCGATCGCCGGCATCGGAACCCTCACGAACAAGGTGGCCCAGCGTTGAACAGCACCCCCGCACGTCCGGTCCGCGTCCGGATGGCGCCCAGCCCGACCGGCAGCCCCCACGTGGGGTTGGCCCGCACGGCGCTCTTCAACTGGGCGTTCGCCCGGCACCACGGCGGCACCTTCGTCTTCCGGATCGAGGACACCGACAAGGAGCGCAACACCGTCGAGTCCTACGAGTCGCTGATCGACCTCATGCAGTGGCTCGGGCTCGACTGGGACGAGGGGCCGCTGAAGGGCGGTCCGTACGGCCCCTACCGGCAGTCGGAGCGCGGCGACCTCTACGCCGACGTCCTGACGAGGCTCCGGGAGAGCCGCTACACCTACGACTGCTACTGCACCGGCGACGAGCCGACCGCCCGGCGCAAGGCCGCCGGCTCGAAGGTCATGGGGTACGACGGCTTCTGCCGCGACCTGACCGACGAGCAGGTCGAGGCCTTCCGCGCCGAGGGACGCAAGCCGGTCGTGCGCTTCCGGATGCCCGAGGGCGAGATCGGCTTCGACGACCTGGTCCGTGGCCGGATCACCTTCCAGACCGAGTTCGTGCCCGACTTCGCGCTGTGCCGGGCCAACGGCGACCCGCTCTACACCCTCGTGGCCCCCGTGGACGACGCGTTGATGGAGATCACCCACGTGCTGCGCGGCGAAGACCTGCTCTCCAGCACCCCGCGCCAGATCGCCCTCTTCGACGCCCTCAAGGCCGTCGGAGTCGCGAAGGAGACCCCGCAGTTCGGCCACCTGCCCTACGTGATGGGGGAGGGCAACAAGAAGCTCTCCAAGCGGGACCCCGAGGCCCACATGGAGCTCTACCGCGAGCAGGGCTTCCTGCCCGAGGGGCTGCTCAACTACCTCGCCCTGCTCGGCTGGGCGATCGCCGCCGACCGCGACGTCTTCACGCTGGCCGAGATGGTGGAGAAGTTCGACCTGGCCGACGTGAACCCCAACCCGGCCCGCTTCGACCTCAAGAAGGCCGAGGCGATCAACGCCGACCACATGCGGATGCTCTCGCTCGACGAGCTGACCCACCGGGTGATCCCGTTCCTCAAGGCCGAGGGCGTGCTGGGCGACCCGGTGCACGACGCCGACGCCCGCATGCTCGAGCTCGCCATGCCGCTGGTGGCGGAGCGGATGAACAAGCTCACCGAGGCGGCTCCGATGCTGGCTTTCCTCTTCGTGGCCGAGGAGGAGTTCGTCCGCAGCGAGGAGCTCGACGAGCCCGGCCTCGAGGTCGTGCGAGCGGCGCACGACGCGCTGCAGGCCCTCCAGACGTGGTCGACCGCCGAGATCGAGCAGGCGCTGCGCACCTCCCTGGTCGAGGAGCGCGGGCTCAAGCCGCGGCACGCCTTCGGCCCGGTGCGGATCGCCGTCAGCGGCCGCAAGGTCTCGCCCCCGCTCTTCGAGTCCATGGAGCTGCTGGGCCGGGAGCGGAGCCTGGGCCGCCTCGCCGCCGCCCTGGGCTGACGTGGACGTCGCCCCGCCCGTCCCCGGGACCGCGCCCGGCCGCGAGACGCCGGCCGAGGCGCGGCTGGAGTACCACCGGCTGCACCGGGCGGGGCCCCGCGGCGCGTGGCGCCCGCTGCTGGGCGTCCTGGTCGTGCTGGTCGGGGCCTTCCTGCTGGCCCCGCTGGTCTGGCAGCTGGTCTTCGCCGTCGGCTTCGTGGCGCTGGGCGAGCCGCTCGTGGACTCCCTGCAGGAGCTCGTCGACACCCGGGACCCGTCCCCGCTGACGCTCGCCTTCCTCAACGTCGTCCTGGCCAGCGCCATCGGGCTCGTCTGGGCGGCCAGCAGGCTGCTGCACCGCCTGCCGCTGCGCTGGGTCACCTCCGTCGGGCCGCGGATGCGGTGGCGGTACTTCACGGCCTGCTTCGGCCTCTCGGTCCTCGCGCTGGTCGCCACCCTCGTCGTCACGGCCCTGGTGCCCCAGGACGTCGCGGGAGCCGCGGTGGAGGCCAACGACTTCACCAGCACGACGCGCGACTTCCTCCTGGTCGTGCTGCTGCTGACGCCGTGGCAGGCCGCGGGGGAGGAGTACCTCTTCCGCGGCTACCTCACCCAGGCCATCGGCGGCCTCGTGGGCGGTGAGCTGCTCGCCCGGGTCCTCGCCGTGGTCGTGCCGGCCCTGCTCTTCGGCCTCGCGCACGGCGCCCAGGACCTCCCGGTCTTCTTCGACCGCTTCGCCTTCGGCCTGGTCGCCGGGGTGCTGGTGGTGGTCACCGGGGGGCTGGAGGCGGCGATCGCCATGCACGTGCTCAACAACTTCCTGGCCTTCGGCCTGGCGCTGGCCTTCGCCGACCTGGGCGACGCGCTCAACCCCACGGGTGGCAGCTGGTGGAGCCTGCCGGGCACCCTGACCCAGTCCCTCGTCTACCTCGGCCTCGCCTGGTGGGCGGCGCGCCGGATGGGTCTCCCGCGGACGGTCGACCGGGGCGTTTTGGCCGGGCCGGACCGCCCCGTGTATCGTTCTGGCTCGGCTCCCCAGGGGGCCTGAGGGCGCCCCGACGGGCCCTGACAGTGGGATATGGTGTAATTGGCAGCACGACTGATTCTGGTTCAGTTAGTCAAGGTTCGAGTCCTTGTATCCCAGCGAAATCCCGGCCGCAGGCCGGGATTTGGTGCGAAACGACAGGTTCGTCTAGAGTTTCGCTCCGTTGCCCGGGGCCCCGGTCCCGAGCAGCACAGCTCAAGCCCCCGTTGTGTAGCGGCCTAGCACGCCGCCCTCTCAAGGCGGTAGCGCCGGTTCGAATCCGGTCGGGGGTACAGAGTGTGGAGGGCCCCGGAAGGCGAGACGCCGACCGGGGCCCTTCGTCGTTCCCGCTCGGTGGGAGGATCCGGGGGTGACCACCGACACGTCCCCGTCCGACGACGGGAGCCGCCAGGTGCGGGTCCGGGTGGCCCGCGCCGAGGACGGCCCGCGCCTGCGGGCGATCGACCTCGCGACCTGGGACCCGGCCGTGACCCCCATGCCCCGGAAGTCCCCCGAGGAGCCGTTCTTCTCCGACCGGCTCGACCCCGCCGACGCGCTGGTGGCGACGCGGGCGGGCGTGCCGTGCGGCTTCGCGCTGCTCCAGCAGCACCTGTCGGAGCCCTCCCGGGCGCACGTGCTCCTGCTCAACGGCCTCGCCGTCGATCCGGCCCACCAGGGGCACGGGGCCGGGCGACTCCTGCTCGACGCGACGCTCGCGGCGGCCCGGGCGCGCGGCCTGCGCAAGGTCGGGCTGCGGGTGCTCTCGACCAACCCGACCGCCCGCCGGCTCTACGAGTCGGCCGGCTTCGTCGTCGAGGGCGTGCTGCGCGGCGAGTTCGTGCTGGAGGGGCGCGAGGTCGACGACGTCCTCATGGCGCGTCGCCTCGACCCGGGACCACCGGCCTGAGGCGGAGCCTCGCCCGCCCGGGCTGCCGTGTCCGATTTCCGCGAGACGTCGACCGGGACGAGGGGCAGGATGGGGGCATGACCCGAACCCCCGACGGACCCGGCGGACTCGACCCCGAGTCCTGCTACCGCGCCGTCCGCAGCCGGGACCGGCGGTTCGACGGGGTCTTCTACACCGCGGTGCGCACCACCGGCATCTACTGCCGGCCGTCGTGCCCGGCGCGGACGCCGGGCCGTCGCAACGTCACCTTCCACCCGACCGCGGCCGCGGCACAGGCCGCCGGCTACCGGGCCTGCAAGCGCTGCCTCCCGGACGCGGTGCCCGGCTCGCCCGGGTGGGACGCCGCCGCCGACGTGGCCGGCCGCGCGATGCGGCTGGTGGCCGATGGCGTCGTCGACCGCGACGGGGTCGAGGGGCTCGCCGCCTCGCTCGGCTACTCGCCGCGCCACCTGGGGCGGCTGCTGGTCCGCGAGCTCGGCGCCGGCCCCCTGGCCCTGGCCCGGGCCCGCCGGGCCCAGACCGCCCGCGCCCTCCTGCAGGGCACGGACCTGCGACTGGCCGACGTCGCCTTCGCGGCCGGGTTCTCCAGCGTGCGCCAGTTCAACGACACCGTGCGGGAGGTCTACGGGAGCACCCCGTCCGACCTCCGGGGCCGGGGTGCGGCGGCGCCGACGCCCCGCGGCACCGTGCCCGTGCGGCTGGCGGTGCGCACGCCGTTCGCCGGGGCCGCCCTGCGCGAGTTCCTGGCCCGGCGCGCGGTGCCGGGGGTGGAGCTCGTCGCAGGGACGACGTACTCCCGGACCCTGCGGCTGCCGCACGGTCCGGGCACCGTCAGCGTGGAGCTCCGCGACCTCGACGGTCCCGGGACCGCCCTGGTGCCGGCCACCTTCGTCCTCGCCGACCTGCGCGACACGTCGGCCGCGGTGGAGCGCGTGCGCCGGCTCCTGGACGCCGACTGCGACCCGGTGGGCGTCGCCGAGGTGCTGGGCTCCGACCCGTTGCTCGGCGGTCTCCTGCGTCGTGCGCCGGGGCTGCGGGTGCCGGGGCACGTCGACGGCGCGGAGGTGGCGTTCAGGGCCGTCCTCGGCCAGCAGGTGAGCGTCGCCGCCGCCCGGACCGCCGCCGCCCGGCTGGCCGGTGCGACGGGGGAGCAGGTCGTCACCACCGTGCCCGGCCTGGACCGGCTCTTCCCCGAGGCCGGGGCGGTCGCCGCCCTGGACCCGGGGACGCTGCCCATGCCCCGGGCCAGGGGGCGCGCGCTCGTGGGGCTCGCGGCGGCCCTGGCCGGGGGCGGGCTCCGGCTGGACCGCGGCGCGGACCGGGACGAGGCCCGCGCCGCGATGCTCGCACTGCCCGGGATCGGTCCCTGGACGGCCGACTACGTCGGCATGCGCGCGCTCGGGCACCCCGACCTCTTCCTGCCGACGGACACCGGTACCCGCGACGCGCTGCGTCTGCTGGGCCTGGACCCGGCCGCGGCGGGGGCGACGAGCCGGGCGTGGCGGCCCTGGCGCTCTTACGCGCAGGTGCAGCTGTGGCACAGCCTGTCGGACGGTGACGGCAGCGGGGACCGGCAGGGACCAGGCCGTCAGGGACCAGGCCGTCAGGGACCAGGCACGAGCAGACGTGAGGAGCGGGACCCATGTGGACAGTGACGGACTCCCCGGTGGGGGAGCTGCGGATCACCGAGCGGGACGGGGCGATCACCCGGATCGAGTTCTCGCCCTTCGCGCCGGCCGGCGACGCCGGGCGGGGCGAGCGTCGGGACGACCACCCGGTGCTGGCCGAGGCGGTCCGCCAGCTGGCGGCGTACTTCGCCCGCGAGCTGACCGTCTTCGACCTGCCGCTCGCCCCGGTGGGCAGCGACTTCCAGCAGCGAGTCTGGCAGCAGCTCAGGTCGATCGGCTACGGCGAGACGGCGTCGTACGGACAGGTTGCCCTGCGGCTCGGGCTCACCGTCGCGGCGTCGCGCGCGGTCGGCCTGGCCAACGGCCGCAACCCGATCCCGATCGTCGTGCCCTGCCACCGGGTGATCGGCGCCAACGGCACCCTCACCGGGTACGCCGGCGGCCTCGAGCGCAAGCAGTTGCTGCTCGGGCTCGAGACTGAGGGCCTCTTCTGACCCGTGCCCGTCCGGCCACGCCGGACGGGCGGCCGGTCACTCGGCGGCGGCGCGGCGCAGGGACTCCGAGAGCCGCTCGGCGGCAGCCAGGACGGCGGGGGCGTGCATCCGGCCGGGCTGGCGGGAGAGTCGCTCGAGGGGGCCGGAGACCGAGACCGCCGCGATGATCTTGCCGCCGGGGGAGCGGACCGGCGCCGAGACCGACGCCACGCCCTGCTCCCGCTCGCCGACGCTCTGGGCCCATCCGCGGCGGCGGATCCCCGAGAGCGCGGTCGCCGAGTACGCCGCGTTCTGCAGGCCGCGGTGCATCCGCTCCGGGTCCTCCCAGGCCAGCAGGACCTGGGCCGCGGAGCCCGCCCGCATGGTGAGCTGCGAACCCACGGGGATGGTGTCGCGCAGGCCGCTGGGGCGCTCGGCAGCGGCGACGCAGACCCGGTGCTCCCCCTGGCGGCGCCACAGCTGGGCGGACTCGCCCGTGATGTCCCGGAGCCGCGCGAGCACCGGGCCGGCCGCGGCGAGCAGGCGGTCCTCCCCCGCTGCCGCCGAGAGCTCGGCCAGGCGCGGGCCCAGCACGAACCGGCCCTGCATGTCGCGGGCCACCAGCCGGTGGTGCTCCAGGGCCACCGCGAGACGATGTGCCGTGGGTCGGGCCAGTCCGGTGCCGGCCACGAGCCCGGCCAGGGTGGCAGGTCCGGCCTCCAGGGCGGCGAGCACGAGAGCGGCCTTGTCGAGGACCCCGACTCCGCTTGAGTTGTCCATATGGCAATACTGACGTCTCAGAAGTTGGGATGCAAGAGTAGCCTCGACACATGACCCAGATCGGGTATGCCGCCCCGGCATGCCCCGGCAGAGAGGAGCAGGTCCATGGGCAAGACCCTGGCCGAGAAGGTGTGGGACGAGCACGTCGTCCGGAGTGCTGAGGGTGAGCCCGACCTGCTCTACATCGACCTCCACCTCATCCACGAGGTGACCAGCCCGCAGGCCTTCGACGGGCTGCGGCTCGCCGGCCGCCGGGTGCGTCGTCCGGACCTGACCCTGGCCACCGAGGACCACAACGTCCCGACCCTGGACTGGGACAAGCCGATCGCCGACCCGGTCAGCCGGACGCAGGTCGAGACCCTGCGCAAGAACGCCGCCGAGTTCGGCGTCCGCCTGCACCCGCTGGGCGACGTCGAGCAGGGCATCGTCCACGTGGTCGGCCCCCAGCTGGGCCTGACCCAGCCGGGGATGACGATCGTCTGCGGCGACAGCCACACCTCGACCCACGGAGCCTTCGGCGCCATCGCCTTCGGCATCGGCACCTCCGAGGTCGAGCACGTGCTGGCGACCCAGACGCTGACCCAGGCGAAGCCCAGGACCATGGCGGTCACGGTCAACGGCAGCCTGCCCGAGGGCGTCACCGCCAAGGACCTCGTCCTGACGCTGATCGCCCACACCGGCACCGGCGGCGGACAGGGCTACATCGTGGAGTACCGCGGCCAGGCCATCGAGGAGCTCTCGATGGAGGGCCGCATGACGGTCTGCAACATGTCGATCGAGTGGGGCGCGAAGGCCGGGATGATCGCCCCCGACCAGACCACCTTCGACTACATCCAGGACAAGCCCGAGGCTCCGAAGGGCGGCGACTGGGACGCCGCGGTCGCGCACTGGCGCACGCTGGTCACCGACGACGACGCGGTCTTCGACAAGGAGATCGTGCTCGACGCCTCGACGATGACGCCCTTCGTCACCTGGGGGACCAACCCCGGCCAGGGCGTGCCCCTGGGCGGCAACGTCCCCAGCCCGGACGACTTCGAGGACGAGGGCGACCGCCTCACCACGCAGAAGGCGCTGGAGTACATGGGCCTCGAGGCCGGGACCCCGATGCGCGAGGTCAAGGTGGACACCGTCTTCGTGGGTTCCTGCACCAACGGCCGGATCGAGGACCTGCGGCTCGCGGCCCAGGTCCTGGAGGGGCACCGGGTCGCCGAGGGCACCCGCCTGCTCGTGGTGCCGGGCTCGGCGCGGGTGCGGCTGCAGGCCGAGGCCGAGGGCCTGGACAAGATCTTCGTCGCCGCCGGTGCGGAGTGGCGTGGCGCCGGCTGCTCCATGTGCCTGGGCATGAACCCCGACCAGCTCGCACCGCAGGAGCGGAGCGCGTCGACGTCGAACCGCAACTTCGAGGGGCGCCAGGGCAAGGGCGGGCGCACCCACCTGGTCTCGGTCCCCGTCGCGGCCGCCACCGCGGTCCGCGGCACCCTGTCGTCCCCGGCCGACCTGGAGCTGGTCGGCGCCGCGAGCAAGGAGAGCTGACGTGGAGAAGTTCACCACCCACACCGGCGTGGGCGTCCCGCTGCGCCGCACCAACGTGGACACCGACCAGATCATCCCCGCGGTCTACCTCAAGCGCGTGACGCGCAGCGGGTTCGAGGACGGGCTCTTCGCCGCGTGGCGCAACGACCCGGCGTTCGTCCTCAACCAGCCCGCCTACGCGAACGGCTCCGTGCTCGTCGCCGGGCCCGACTTCGGCACGGGCTCCTCGCGCGAGCACGCCGTCTGGGCGCTGCAGAACTACGGCTTCAAGGTCGTCGTCTCCCCGCGCTTCGCCGACATCTTCCGCGGCAACTCCGGCAAGGCCGGCCTGCTCGCGGCCCAGGTGGACGAGAAGGTCGTGCTGCGGCTCCAGGACCACCTCGAGGCCCACCCGGGTGCCGAGGTGACCGTCGACCTCGAGAGCCGCACGATCCGTGCCGGCGAGGGCGAGGACGCGATCGTCGCGGAGTTCGACATCGACGACTACACCCGTTGGCGGCTGCTCGAGGGGCTCGACGACATCGGCATCACGCTGGGCCACGAGGACGTCATCACGAGCTTCGAGGGCACCCGACCGAGCTGGAAACCCGCCACCCAGTAGGGAAAAACTCCCGCCAACACGGCGACGGTGATTGTGGCGACCGCCACAAGTACCTAGCGTGACGGGCATGACGTCGAGCATGGGCTCGGCCCGCACAGTTGGTTGGAAGGGAAGCTAGTGAACAAGTCACAGCTCATCGACACCCTGGCCGCGCGCTTCGAGGGGAACCGCAAGGCCGCGGCCCACGCGCTGGAGTCCGTGCTCGACACGATCACCCGCGAGGTCGCCAAGGGCGAGAAGGTCGCGATCACGGGCTTCGGCTCGTTCGAGAAGCGGGTGCGCAACGCTCGCTGGGTCCGCAACCCGCAGACGGGGGAGCGGATGAAGTCGAAGAAGACGTCGGTGCCCGCGTTCAAGGCCGGGCAGGACCTGAAGAACATCGTCAGCGGGGCCAAGAAGCTGCCGAAGCTCACGGTCTCGACGGCGACCAGCACCACCCGGAAGGCGGCCTCGCTCGCCGGTGCCGCCACCAAGAAGTCGGCCCCGGCGAAGAAGACCGTCACGGCGTCGAAGGCGGCGCCGGCCAAGAAGGCGGCTCCCGCCAAGAAGGCCGCGCCCGCCAAGAAGACGGCCGCGAAGGCGACGGCGACCAAGAAGACGGCCGCCGCCAAGACGACCGCCACCAACAAGACGGCCGCCGCCAAGACGACGACCGCGAAGACGACGACCGCCAAGACGAGCGCCGCCAAGAAGGCGCCCGCCAAGAAGGCGTCCACCACCACCAAGGCGGCGGCCAAGAAGGCGCCCGCCAAGAAGGCCGCGAAGAAGGCCTGACCGGCGGGTCCGACGACCCGCCGCCACGACCCGTCCGGGCGACCGGGCGGGTCGTGGCACGTCCGGGGGGCCGGTGGGAGCGGACGGTCGAGGCAGTAACCTCTGTCACACCGAAGGGGGAGCGTCCGGGCGGACGCCACGAGGAGAGGGAGGTCGGACGCCGGTGCCGTTGCGCAAGCTCACGATGCGGCACGGCTGGGGCTTCCTGGCCGGCAACATCATCCTGCGGCCCACCCTGGGTGCCACGACGACGCACACGTGGACCGGTGCGGAGAAGATCCCCGCGAGCGGCGGGTGCGTCCTCGTCCTCAACCACATCTCCCACGCCGACCCCCTCGTCAGCGCCCACTTCGTGTACGACGCGGGGCGGCTGCCGCGGTACCTCGCCAAGTCGGCCCTCTTCCGGAGCAACAAGTTCGTGGTGGGCGTCCTGCGGTCCACCGGACAGATCCCCGTGGAGCGGCTCACCAAGGACGCGGTCGGGGCCTACGACGCGGCCGTCGCCGCGGTCCAGAGGGGGGAGTGCGTCGTCGTCTACCCCGAGGGGACGCTGACCCGCGACCCCGACCTGTGGCCGATGCGTGGCAAGTCCGGGGCCGCCCGGATCGCCCTGGCCACCGGGGTCCCGGTGCTGCCCGTGGCGCACTGGGGCGCCCACCGTCTGCTCCCGCCGTACTCGAAGCGGCCGCACCTCCTGTCCCGGACCCACCTGACCGTCCGGGTCGGTGACCCCGTCCCCCTCGACGACCTGCGCGAGCGCGCCACCGAGCCGGGCGTCGTCCAGGAGGCGACCGACCGGATCATGGCCGCGCTGGTCGCCGAGCTCGAGGAGGTCCGGGGCGAGAAGGCGCCCGCCGAGCGGTTCGACCCGCGACGCGCCGGGCTCCGCCAGATCGGCAACCCGAACGACCCGGCGACCCGACGTCGCCGCTCCAGGACCACCGGCAAGAAGAGGAAGAGATGACGAAGGTCGCAGTGTTCAGTGCAGGGTCTTGGGGCACCGCCTTCGCCCTCGTCCTCGCCGACGCCGGCAACGACGTGGTCCTGTGGGCCCGGCGCGAGGAGCTCGCCGAGGCCATCCGCACCCGGCACGAGAACGCCGACTACCTCCCCGGCATCCAGCTGCCCGAGACCGTCACCGCGACCAGCGACCCCGCGGAGGCGCTGGCCGGTGCGGAGGTCGTGGTCTTCGCGACCCCGGCGCAGTCCTTCCGCGAGAACCTCACGGCCTGGGCGCCGTACCTCGAGGAGGACGCGCTCCTGGTGAGCCTGATGAAGGGCGTCGAGCTCGGCACCCTCAAGCGGATGAGCGAGGTCATCGCCGAGGTGACCGGGGCCGGCCCGGAGCGGATCGCGGTCGTCAGCGGGCCCAACCTGGCGAAGGAGATCGCCAAGCGCGAGCCCGCCGCCTCCGTGGTGGCGTGCGCCGACGAGGAGGTCGCCCGCCGCCTGCAGCGGATGTGCCACACGCCGGCGTTCCGTCCCTACACCTCCACCGACGTGCTCGGCTGCGAGCTGGGGGGTGCCTACAAGAACGTCGTCGGCCTCGCGGTCGGCATGGCCGTGGGGCTGGGCTTCGGCGACAACACCACCGCCTCGGTGATCACCCGGGGCCTGGCCGAGACCGCGCGCCTGGCGCTCGCCCTGGGGGCCAACCCGATGACCCTCATGGGGCTGGCCGGCCTGGGCGACCTGGTCGCGACCTGCTCGTCGCCGCTGTCGCGCAACCGGACGTTCGGCGAGAAGCTCGGCAAGGGGATGACCACCGAGGAGATCTACGCCTCGACCTCCCAGGTCGCGGAGGGTGCGAAGTCCTGCGCGTCGCTGCGGGCGCTGGCCGAGGCCAACGGGGTCGACGCGCCGATCGCGGCGCACGTCGACGACGTGCTGGCCGGGCGGCTGACCGCCTTCGACATGATGAACGCCTTCATCGCCCGCGACACCAAGGCCGAGACCGACTGAGGCGCCCCGGTGCCGCCGACGGCGGCACCGGCCGGGATCAGCCGGGCAGGACCAGGTCGTCGAGCGCCCGGACCAGGTCGGCCCAGAGGTCCTCGACGTCCTCGATCCCGACCGACAGGCGGACGAGGCCGTCGGGGATGGTGGCGGGCTCCGACTTCCACCGGCGACGACGCTCGAAGGTGGACTCGACGCCGCCGAGCGAGGTCGCGTGCACCCACAGGGACGTCTTGCGGGTGAGGAGGTCGGCGGCCAGGGCACCCTCGGCCATGACGACGGAGATGATCGCGCCGAAGCCCGGGTAGCGGACCTCGCCCACGGCGGGGTGCTCGCGGAACCTGCGCACCAGCTCGGCGGCGTTGGCCTGGGCCCGCTCGAGCCGCACGTGCAGCGTGCGCAGGCCGCGCAGCGTCAGCCATGCCTCGAAGGCGCCGGGCACGGCGCCCACGAGGTCGCGCCGGCCCTTGAGGACCCGGAGCAGCTCCTCGTCGCGGGTGCAGACCGCGCCCATCAGCACGTCGCTGTGGCCCGCGAGGTACTTGGTGGCGGAGTGGACGACCAGGTCGACCTCGTCCTCGAGGGGGCGCTGCAGCAACGGGGTGGCGAAGGTGTTGTCGACGACGACGTAGGCGCCGGCCGCGTGGGCGGCCGCCCGGATGGTGGGGATGTCGGCCACCTCCAGCGCGGGGTTGGTGGGGGACTCCAGCCACACCAGGGCGGCGCCGTCGCAGGCCGCGACCACGGCGTCGGTGTCGGTGATGTCCACGAGCTCGGTGCGAAGACGGCCGCGGGCCTCGAGGTCGGCGAGCTGCATGACGGTGCCGTTGTAGGCGTGCCGGGGGGCCACCACCTTCGCGCCCTGCCCGACGAGGTCGAGCACGGTCGCCACCGCGGCGAGGCCGGAGGCGAAGGTGAGGCACCGTCCGCCCTCCAGGGCGCCGATCGCCTCCTCCAGAGCCGTCCAGGTGGGGTTGCCGTGCCGGCCGTACTCGATGTCCCCACCCGCCACGAAGGTCGACGCCATCGTGATCGGGGCGTTGAGGGGGGCGTCCGGCTCGTGCGCCGGGCGGCCTACCGTCACGGCCAGGGTGGCGGGTCGCAGCGTGGGGCCGGCGGGGGTGGGGGCGTCGGTGGGCATGGGCCCGACTCTAGGCCGCTAGGGTCGGGCCCGATGAACTCGCCCGCCACCGCCAAGCCCCGCGTCGCCGTCGTCTTCGGCGGCCGCTCCTCCGAGCACGCCATCTCGTGCGTGACCGCCGGGGCGGTGCTCGACGCCCTCGACCGCGAGCGGTACGACGTGGTCCCGGTGGGGATCGCGCCCGACGGCCGCTGGGTGCTCGAGAGCGACGACACCGACCGGCTCCGCCTCACGTCGGCCGAGCGGCTGCCGCACGTCGACGGCGAGCGGGCCTCGGTGCAGCTGCTGCGCGAGGAGGGGCACACCGACCTGGTCGTCACCGAGGCGTCGCAGCCGCCCCGCGCGCTGGGCCAGGTCGACGTGGTCTTCCCGGTGCTCCACGGTCCGTGGGGGGAGGACGGCACCATCCAGGGGATGCTCGAGATGGCCGGGGTCCGCTACGTGGGCGCCGGGGTGCTGGCCTCGGCCGTGAGCATGGACAAGGCCTACATGAAGGTGGTCCTCGAGGCCGCCGGGCTCCCGGTCATGCCCGGCGTGGTGATCACCCGGCGGGAGTGGGAGCGCGACCCGGACGTCTGCCGGGAGCGGGTGGCCGCCCTGGGCTTCCCGGTCTTCTGCAAGCCGGCCCGCGGCGGCTCCAGCATCGGGATCAGCAAGGTGCACGACGCCTCCGAGCTCGACGCCGCCGTGGCCGAGGCGCAGCGGCACGACCCCAAGGTGCTCGTGGAGGTCTCGGCCGAGGCGGCGCGCGAGGTCGAGTGCGGGGTGCTGGAGGCGCTCGACGGCACCGTCGAGACCTCGATGCCCGCCGAGATCCGCATCGGCGGGGACCACGAGTTCTACGACTTCGCCGCGAAGTACCTCCCCGCCGAGCACACGGCGCTCGACGTCCCCGCCGACCTGCCCGACGACGTGGCGGCCCGGATGCGCGAGCTCTCCGTCCGCGCGTTCGAGGCGGTCGGGGGCGAGGGCCTGGCCCGCGTCGACTTCTTCGTGCTGCCCGACGGGCGCCTGGTGGTCAACGAGCTCAACACCATGCCCGGCTTCACCCCCACCTCGATGTACCCCCGCATGTGGGAGGCGTCGGGCCTCGGCTACCGCGAGCTGGTGGACCGCCTGGTGCAGCTGGCCCTGCGTCGCGGCACCGGCCTGCGCTGACCTGTCGGGGTCCCGGGCCGCGGCCCTAGTGGCAGGGCAGCGTCTCGTCGAGGTGCTCGACGACGAGCGGCCCCAGCGCCGCCATGGCCGAGTCCGCGCCCGACGCCCGGCGCTCGGCCGGCACCCGCACCTGCAGCCGCGGGGTGTGGCTCATCGCGGTGATCTCGATCGGTCCGCCGGTCTCGCGCAGCTGGGTGTCGGGCATGAACCACCCGGCCCCGCCGACCGGGGTGCAGGCGGCGAACTCGTCGTACTCCTCCGGCTCGTCGGCTCCGCACACGAGCACGACGGGCGGGTCGCCCCACGCGGCGGTCGTCCCCGCGTCGGGCTCGACCTCGCGCCGTTCCTGGCCGAACAGCTCGGCGGGCAGCTCCGCGACCAGGGACTCGCACCGCTCCCGGTCGTCGCCGGGGAGCTGCGGGGCGGCCACCTCCACGGCCCCGCCGCAACCGGCGAGCAGCAGCGCGGCGAGCACGACGACGCCCCGCGGTCCGCGGGACCCGGGGCGTCTGGGGGTGGAGCGTGGCACGGGGTGGTCGGCGCCGGCGCCGACGTCAGATGTGGACGACGGGGCAGGTGAGCGTGCGGGTGATGCCGTCGAGGCTCTGCACCTTCGAGACGACCAGCTTGCCGAGCTCGTCGACGTTGCGGGCCTCGGCCCGGACGATCACGTCGTAGGGACCGGTGACGTCCTCGGCGAGCGTGACGCCGTTGACCTGGGAGATCGCGGCGGCCACCTCGGCAGCCTTGCCGACGTCGGTCTGGATCAGGATGTAGGCCTGGACGACCATCAGGGCTCCTCAGGGGTGGCGGGGTGGGTGGGACGTGTCCTGCGTCAACCTACACCGGGCCGGCCCCCGGTCCAGACGCTCGGGGCGGCCGTCGTGCGGGTCCCGAGGGGCTCCCGACGCGGCGATCTGGTGGGATGTCCCCATGCCCGAGACCCCCGTGCAGCCCGTCCCGCCCGACGCCACGCTGGCGGACGTGGGCGAGTTCGGCCTCGTCTCGCGGCTGGTCGCCCTCTTCGACCAGGGAGAGCACGTGCTCGTCGGGCCCGGGGACGACGCGGCGGTGCTGCGGGTCCGCCAGGGCCACGTGGTCGTCTCCACGGACCTCCTCGTCGAGGGACGGCACTTCCGTCGCGACTGGGTGGACGCCGTCGACGTGGGCCGGCGGGCCGCCGCCCAGAACCTCTCCGACGTCAACGCCATGGGCGGCCGGGCGCACTCCCTCACGGTGGGGCTGGCCGCGCCGGCCGACCTGCCGGCGGCCTGGGTGCTGGAGATGGCCCGCGGCTTCGCCGAGGAGTGCGCCGCGGTGGGGGCGAGCGTGGTCGGCGGCGACCTGACCCGGGCCGACGAGGTGGTCGTCTCCGTCACCGTGATCGGCGCCTGCACGCAGGCCCCGGTGCTCCGGTCCGGCGCCGAGCCCGGTGACGTCGTGGCCCTGCGGGGCCGGCAGGGGTGGGCGGCCGCCGGCCTCGCCGTGCTGGCGCGGGGGTTCCGCTCGCCGCGGGTGCTGGTGGAGGCCTACCGGCGCCCCGAGCCGCCGTACGACGCCGGGCCCGAGGCCGCCGCCGCGGGAGCCACCGCGATGATCGACGTCTCCGACGGCCTGGTCGCGGACGCCGGCCACGTGGCGGCCGCCTCGGGCGTGCGGATCGACCTGCGCCGGGGCGCCTTCGACGTGCCCGAGCCGCTGGTGGCCGTGGGCTCCGCCCTGGGGGCCGACCCCTTGGGCTTCATCCTCACCGGGGGCGAGGACCACCCGCTGCTGGCCACCTTCCCGGCCGGCTCGGTCCCGCCCGGCTGGCTCGTGGTGGGAGAGGTCCACGAGGGGGAGGGCGTCACCGTCGACGGCGCCCCGCACGAGGGCGCGGGTGGCTGGACGCACTTCTGACCTCGATTTCTCCACCGCCGTGGTGGTCGGATACGCTGGTGCGGTTGCTCGCTGGCCGGGATGCCCCGGCCTGGGCGAGCGCCTCGACGAAACCAACACGAACTGATCGGAGTGCACGGTGGCTGCCGTCTGCGACATCTGCGCCAAGAAGCCGGGCTTCGGCAACAACCGTCCGTGGTCGCGCAAGATCACGAAGCGCCGCTTCAACCCCAACATCCAGCGCGTCCGCGCCACGGTGAACGGCACCCCCAAGCGGATGAACGTCTGCACGGGCTGCCTGAAGGCCGGCAAGGTCTCCCGCTGACCTGAGAGCGTCCAGGAGGCCCCGCGAGCGACATGCTCGCGGGGCCTTCTGTTGTCCGCGGGCGGCGCCCACTAGCCTGTGGGGCGCACCCGTGCGGGACCCCGGCGCGGGCCGGCGAGAGGGGAGGAGCGACGCATGGAGCAGGTGCCCCACGGGATCGCCCTGGACACCATCCTGCGGTTCGTCGACGTCGGCACCGACGCCCTCAGCGCCGCCCGCGAGGAGATCGACGCACTCAACGTCTACCCGGTCCCCGACGGGGACACGGGGACCAACATGTTCCTCACGTTCTCGGCTGCCCGTGACGCGATCCGCGAGGCGGCGGGGCGCGGCGCGTCGGTCCCGGAGTGCCTCGCGGTCTTCCGCCGTGGCGCGCTCCTCGGCGCGCGCGGCAACTCCGGCGTCATCCTCAGCCAGATGCTCGGGGCCGTGGCCTCCCGCATCGAGCGCTCCCGCCCCGAGGAGTCCTACGCCCTGGTGATGGCCGACGCCCTCGCCGTCGCCACCGACGCCAGCTACGCCGCCGTGGGCCAGCCCGTGGAGGGCACGATCCTCTCGGTCGCCCGAGCCGCGAGCGACGCGGCGCAGAAGCTGGTGGCCGACGACGCCGACGGCTCGCTGCGCGCCAGCCACGTCTTCTCGGCGGCGGCCGCCGCGGCGCGGGAGGCGCTGGCGCGCACCCCCGAGCAGCTCCGCGTGCTGGCGGACGCCGGGGTCGTCGACGCCGGCGGGCGGGGCCTGAGCGTGGTCCTCGACGCGGCCGAGCGGGTGCTCACCGGGCGGGTGCCCGTGGTCGAGGGCCGCAAGGGGGTGCCGCGGATCCCCGTCGTCCTCCCCGCCGGCGACCTCACCGCCGAGGGCCCCTCCTACGAGGTGATGTACCTGCTGGACGCCGAGGAGCAGGCCGTCGTCGCCCTGCGCGCCGCCCTGGCCGGGCTCGGCGACTCGCTCGTCGTGGTGGGCAGCGAGGGGCTGTGGAACGTGCACGTGCACGTCGACGACGTGGGCGCCGCCATCGAGGCCGGCCTCGCCGCCGGGCGGCCGCACCGGATCCGGGTCACCCACTTCGCCGAGCAGGTCGCGGAGCAGTCCGCGCGCCACGAGGCCACGGGGCCCGGCGCGCTCAGCGGCCGGCGCATCGTGGCGGTGGCCGCCGGCGCCGGGCTCACCCGGCTCTTCGAGGACGCCGGGGCCGTGGTGGTGCCCGCGGGCCCCGGTCGCCGGCCGTCGACCGGCCAGGTGCTGGCCGCGATCGAGGAGAGCGGCGCGGCAGAGGTCGTCGTGCTGCCCAACGACCCCGACTCGGTGCGCGTCGCCGAGATCGCGGCCCGCACGGCCGAGGAGTCGGGCCGGGTGCGCGTCGCGGTGATCCCGACGCAGGCGCAGGTCCAGGGGCTGGCGGCGCTGGCGGTCCACGAGCCCGGCCGGGCCTTCGAGCAGGACGTGCTGGAGATGACCGCCACCGCGCGGCACGCCCGGCACGGCGCGGTCACGGTCGCCGCGAAGCGGGCGATCACGATGGCCGGCCCCTGCGAGCCCGGCGACGTCCTGGGGGTCGTCGACGGGGACTTCGCGGTGGTCGGGCAGGAGCTCTTCGAGGTGGCGGTCGAGGTGCTGGAGCGCCTGGTCGGCGCGGGTGGCGAACTGGTCACGGTCGTCGCCGGCGCGGACCCCCGGGCCGGCGAGCTCGCCGCGCGGTGCGCCGAGCGGGTCGAGTCCGCCCACCCCCACCTGGACGTGGTGGTCTACGACGGCGGCCAGGAGCGCTACCCCCTCCTGGTCTCCGTGGAGTAGCCGATGGGATCCATCACTCCCGACTCCCCGGTGGCGGCCGTCTTCGGCCGAGCCGTGAAGAAGCGCGCGCTCGTGGAGGAGAAGCTCGGTCTGCGGACGGTCGGGGACCTGCTCCGTCACTTCCCGCGGCGCTACGAGGCCACCGCCGAGCTGAGCGAGGTCGGCCGCCCCCGGGAGGGGGAGATGCTCAGCGTGGTCGGGCGGGTCCGCTCCAGCCAGGTCAAGTCCTTCACCAACCGGCGCACCGGCCGGCTGCAGCACCGTCTGGAGGTCCGGGTCGAGACGGCCGGCCCCGAGCTGAGCCTCGCCTTCTTCCTGCCGCACAAGGGGATGGCGGAGAGCGAGGCGCGGCGGCTGGCCCCGGGCTCCCGCGGCATATTCACCGGCAAGGCCCAGTTCTTCCAGCGCACGTGGCAGCTCGCCTCCCCGCACGCCGTGGTCTTCGCCCCGGCCGACGGCGGACCGGGCGGGTCGGGCGACGCCGACGAGGCGACCGCCGCCGCCGACGTGGCCCTCGCCGCGAGCCTCAAGGGGCTGATCCCGGTCTACCCCGTCACCGCCGGCCTCTACTCCTGGGACCTCCAGAAGATCGTGCAGGTCGCGCTCGAGCTGGTGACGGGGGTGGAGGAGCCCCTGCCGCCCGAGCTGCTGGAGCGCCACGGCCTGCTGGACGTGATGACGGCGCTGCGCTGGATCCACGGCCCCGACGACCAGCGGCAGCTGGGCGCGGCGCGCAAGCGGTTCCGGTTCCACGAGGCGCTGGTGCTCCAGCTCGTCCTGGCCCGGCGCCGGGCCGCCCAGCGAGCCGTCGGGACGCAGGCGAGGGACGGGGGTGGAGGCCGGCTGCTGGCCGCCTTCGACGCCCGGCTGCCGTTCGAGCTGACCGCCGGGCAGCGCGAGGTCGGCGAGGTGCTGGCCGAGGAGCTCGGGCGACCCCACCCGATGAACCGGCTGCTGCAGGGCGAGGTGGGCTCCGGCAAGACGCTGGTTGCCCTCCGCGCGATGCTCCGGGTCGTGGACTCCGGCGGACAGGCCGCTCTCCTGGCGCCCACCGAGGTGCTGGCCCAGCAGCACCACCGCAGCATCCTGGCGATGATGGGGGACCTCGCGGCCGGCGGGATGCTCGGCGGAGCCGACGAGGCGACGGGCGTGGCCCTGCTGACCGGCTCGATGCCCCGGGCCCAGCGGGCCGAGGCGCTGCTGCGGATCGCCAGCGGCGAGGCGGGGCTGGTCGTGGGCACGCACGCGCTGCTCGAGGAGCACGTCTCCTTCGCCGACCTCGGTCTCGTCGTGGTCGACGAGCAGCACCGCTTCGGCGTGGAGCAGCGCTCCGCGCTGACCGACAAGGCCGGCAGCCCGCCGCACGTGCTCGTGATGACCGCGACCCCCATCCCGCGGACCGTGGCGATGACGGTCTTCGGCGACCTCGAGACCTCGGTCCTCCGCGAGCTGCCGGCGGGCCGGGCGCCGATCCAGACCACGGTGGTCCCGCTGGCCGACCGCCCGAGGTGGGTCGACCGGGTCTGGGAGCGGGTCGCCGAGGAGGTCGCCAAGGGCCACCAGGCCTACGTCGTCTGCCCGCGGATCAGCGGGGACGAGCCCGAGCAGGGGGAGCAGGACCAGCGGGACGTCGACGAGGACGGGCGGGACACGACCCCGGCGCGGCAGCTCGCGGCCGTCGAGGAGGTGGCCGAGCAGCTCGCGGCAGGGCCGCTCGCCCAGGTCCGGGTCGCCCGGCTGCACGGGCGGATGCCGGCGGAGGAGAAGGAGGCCACCATGCGGGCCTTCGCGGCGGGCGAGGTCGACGTGCTCGTCGCCACGACGGTGATCGAGGTCGGCGTGGACGTCGCCAACGCCACCACCATGGTGCTGATGGACGCCGACCGCTTCGGCGTCTCCCAGCTGCACCAGCTGCGCGGCCGGGTCGGCCGCGGAGGCCTTCCCGGGCTCTGCCTGCTGGTCTCCGCGGCCGAGGAGGGGACCCCGGCGCGCGAACGGCTGGACGCCGTGGCCGCCACGACGGACGGCTTCGAGCTGAGCCGCGTCGACCTCGAGCAGCGGCGGGAGGGCGACGTGCTGGGCAAGAGCCAGAGCGGCCACCGCTCGAGCCTGGAGAACCTGCGCGTGCTGCGCGACGAGAAGACGATCGTCACCGCCCGGGAGGCCGCCGAGCGGATGCTCGCCGAGGACCCGGAGCTGCTGGGGGCGCCGCTGCTGGCCCGCGCGGTGCGCGAGGTCGAGGAGTCCCAGGCCTCGACGTTCATGGAGAAGGCATGACCCGGATCATCGCGGGCGTGGCGCGCGGACGCCGTCTCGCCACCCCGCCCGGGGACGCGACCCGTCCCACCAGCGACCGGGTGCGGGAGGCCCTCTTCTCCGCCCTCGAGTCCTGGGCCGGGTCCTGGCAGGGCCTGCGGGTGCTCGACCTGTACGCCGGCTCCGGCGCGGTGGGCCTCGAGGCCTGGTCGCGCGGGGCGACCGCGGTCACGCTGGTCGAGCAGGACCGCCGGACGGCCGGGGTGGTGCGGGCCAACGCCCGCAGCCTCGGTGCCCCCGCGGCGTCAGCCCGCGGCGCGGACGGGGTGGAGGTGGTGGTCGGCTCCGTCGCGACGGTCCTCGCCGGCCCCGCGCCCGCGGCGTACGACGTCGTCTTCAGCGACCCGCCCTACCCGCTGCCCGACGAGCGGGTGGCCGACGACCTGGCCCGGCTCGTGGCCGGCGGCTGGCTGGCCGCCGACGCCCGGGTCGTGGTGGAGCGCTCCGCGCGCGGTCCGGCACCCCGGTGGCCGTCGGGCCTGGAGGCGGGGCGGGAGCGCCGCTACGGCGAGACGGTGCTTTGGTACGGTCACGCGGTCGGCCCCGCAGGGGACGAGCACGACCCCCAGCAGGAGGAGAACCAGTGAGCCGCGCCGTCTGCCCCGGGTCGTTCGACCCGGTCACCCACGGGCACCTCGACATCGTGAGCCGGGCCTCCAAGCTCTTCGACGAGGTGGTCGTCGCCGTCGGCGTCAACGCCTCGAAGAACCGGCTCTTCACCGCCGAGGAGCGGATGGAGATGCTGCGCGAGGCGTGCGCCGGGTTCGGCAACGTCCGGGTCGCCGGCTTCACCGGCCTGCTCACCGACTTCTGCTCCGAGCAGGGGATCGCCGCCATCGTCAAGGGGCTGCGGGCCGTCAGCGACTTCGACTACGAGCTGCAGATGGCGCAGATGAACGCCAGCCTGGCGCCCATCGAGACCGTCTTCGTGCCGACCGCCCCGGAGTACTCCTTCCTCGCCTCGAGCCTGGTCAAGGAGGTCGCCGCGCTCGGGGGCGACGTGTCGGGCCTGGTGCCGCCGGCCGTGCTGGAACGGCTCCTCGCCCGGCTGGCCGAGCGGGCCGCCGGGCAGGCCTGACCCGTTTTGCCGCCCACCCGCGCCGCCGGTTAGACTCCCTGAGTTCTGCCTTGCCCCAGCACTGAAAGTGGACCACTGAACAGCTTGGACCCGAGAGCGCCGCTCGTGCTCGACACTCGCGAGCTCGGCCGCCGCCCGGGGTCCCAGCGTGAGGTGGTCCGTTCGGTGCCGGCACCGGCAGAGCTTGGCATCGAAGTCCTTCGTGTCCCCGAGGGGTCGCCGGTCGAGCTCGACCTGCGCCTCGAGGCGGTCATGGAGGGCGTGCTGGTCACCGGTGTGGCGAGAGCCGCGCTGGAAGGCGAGTGCGTGCGGTGCCTGGAAGGGATCGACGACGAGGTCGCCGTCAACTTCCAGGAGCTGTACGTCTACGACGACGTCCGGCACGACAGCTCCGACGAGGAGCTGGACGACGAGGCCAGCAAGCTCGAGGGCGACCTGCTCGACCTCGAGCCCCTGCTGCGGGACGCGGTGGTGCTCGCACTGCCGTTCCAGCCGCTGTGCCAGGACGACTGTCCCGGGCTGTGCGTCGAGTGTGGCGCGCGGCTCGCGGACGACCCGGACCACGGGCACGAGGCGGCGGTCGACCCGCGCTGGGCGGGGCTGCAGGCCCTGAAGCAGGAAGAGGACTGAAGGTCGGGACCCCGACCGGACGAGAGCACGAGGCCGTCAGGCCCTGGCAAAGGAGATCACAGTGGCTGTCCCCAAGCGGAAGATGTCGCGCAGCAACACGCGCCACCGTCGCTCGCAGTGGAAGGCTGTCGCGCCCACGCTGGTGACCTGCGCCAACCCGGCCTGCGGCGCCAAGCACCTGCCGCACCGCGCGTGCGGCGAGTGCGGCCAGTACGGCGCTCGCGCCGACCGTCGCCAGGTCCTCTGACCGAGGTCTCGCAGCTGAGCACGGAGCAGCTCCGGGCAGCACTCGGTGATCCGGTCCTGGACGCCGAGCTGCTGGACCGTGCGCTGACGCACCGCTCGTTCGCCTACGAGAACGGCGGCCTGCCGACCAACGAGCGCCTCGAGTTCCTCGGGGACTCGGTCCTCGGGGTCGTCGTGACCGAGACGCTCTACCGCGCCCACCCCGACCTCTCCGAGGGCCGCCTGGCCAAGCTGAGGGCGGCGGTGGTCAACGCGCGCGCCCTCGCGGACGTCGCGCGCACGATCGGGCTGGGCGAGCACGTCAAGCTCGGCCGCGGCGAGGAGACGACCGGCGGCCGGGAGAAGGCCTCGATCCTCTCCGACACCGTCGAGGCGGTGATCGGCGCGATCCACCTCTCCGGCGGGCTGGAGGAGGCGGCGACCGTGGTCCACCGCCTCTTCGACCCGTTGATGGAGGCGGCGTCCGCCATGGGCGCCGGGCTCGACTGGAAGACCTCGCTGCAGGAGCTCGCCGCCGAGCACCAGCTCGGCGTGCCCGACTACGTCATCCAGGACGACGGCCCCGACCACGCCAAGACCTTCACCGCGCAGGTCCGGGTGGGGGAGTCCCTCTACGGCCACGGCACCGGGCGCTCCAAGAAGGAGGCCGAGCAGGCCGCGGCGCGGACCGCCTACGAGGAGATCGCCGAGGCGCAGCGCACCGACGGGGTCCCGAGCGGGTCCTGAGCCGTGCCCGAGCTGCCCGAGGTCGAGGTCGTGCGCCGTGGCCTCGAGCGCCACGTCGTGGGTCGGGGCGTGCTCGACGTCGAGGTCCTGCACCCGCGCCCGCTGCGCCGCGACCCCCTCGGGCCCGAGGGCTTCGCCGCCGCGGTGACCGGGCGCACGCCGGTGGCGGTGCGCCGACGCGGCAAGTACTTCTGGCTCGCCCTGGACTCGGGCGACGCCGTCCTGGGACACCTCGGCATGAGCGGCCAGATGCTGGTGCAGCCCCCCGGGACGCCCGACGAGCGGCACCTGCGGGTCCGGCTGCGACTGGCGGGGGACCGGGAGCTCCGCTTCGTCGACCAGCGGATGTTCGGCGGGCTGGCGTTCTCGCCGGAGGGCGCCTCGCTGCCCACCGAGATCGCCCACATCGCGATGGACCCGCTGGACCCGGCCTTCGACACCGCCGACGTGGCGGCGCGGATCCGCCGTCGGCCCAGTGCGGTGAAGCGCCAGCTGCTCGACCAGGGCCTGGTCTCCGGGATCGGCAACATCTACGCCGACGAGGCCCTGTGGCGGGCCCGGGTGCACGGTGAGCGACCGGGCGACCGGCTCACCCGGGGCCAGGCCCTCGAGGTGCTGGGCCACGCCCGTGAGGTGATGGAGTCGGCCCTCGCCCAGGGCGGCACGTCGTTCGACGCGCTCTACGTCAACGTCAACGGCGAGTCGGGCTACTTCGACCGCAGCCTCCACGCCTACGGGCAGGAAGGCCGTCCGTGCGAGCGGTGCGGGACGCCGATCCGGCGGGTGGCCTTCATGAACCGGTCGTCCTTCTTCTGCCCCCGGTGCCAGCCCGTGCCCCGGGCTCGGCGCGTCGCCCGCTGACCCGTCGTGCCGGGCCGACGCCGGCCCGCCCCGGGCCGGGTCCCGCCGAGTTGACCCGGCGGCCTGCCGGTGGGACTCTTGAAGACGGCCGCACCGCGGTCTCCTGCGCCGGTCCCCGGCGGTCCCCGGGCCGCGACGATCTCCGGCGTCCCACGTGTGCTCCCCACTCCTGAAAGGTTGACGATGGCCAAGGCGCTCCTCGGACATCTCGGCATCGACCAGCGCGGCAGCGCCCAGCTCACCTCGGAGAACGCCCGGCTGCGCGCGCGCGTCGCCGACCTCGAGGCGCTGGTCCACCGCCTGCAGGACGAGAACGACCGGCTCACCGACCTCCAGGCCGCTGCGCTCCTCGACGACCAGGCCATGCAGGAGATGCAGCCCGCCTGATGCGGGCGTGACCCGGCTCCTCGACACCCTGGTGCCCCGTCGGCTGGGGCGCGACTTCCGACGCCTCCTGGCCTCGGTCTGGGCCAGCAACGTCGGCGACGGCATCGCCCTCGCGGCGGGCCCGCTGCTGGTCGCCCAGCAGACCGACGACGCGCGCCTGGTCGCCCTGGCGGCGGCCCTGCAGCGCGTCCCGTGGTTGCTGCTCGGCCTCTACGCCGGCGTGGTCGCCGACCGGCTCGACCGCCGCCACGTCGTCGTCGTGGCCAACCTGCTGCGGGCCCTCGTCCTCGGTGTCCTCTGCCTCACGGTGGTGACGGGGCACGTCGGCATCGCGGTGGTGCTGGCCGCCATGCTCGCGCTGGGGCTCGCCGAGGTCTTCTCCGACACGACCACCTCCACGCTCACCCCGATGGTCGTGGCCGGCCCCGACCTCGGGACCGCCAACTCCCGCCTCCAGGCCGGCTACCTGGTCGGCAACCAGCTGGTCGGGCCGCCGCTGGGGGCGTTCCTCTTCGCGGCGGGCACGGCCTGGCCGTTCCTGGTGCAGGCCACCACCGTGCTGCTGGCCGCCGTCCTGGTCTCCCGGATCGCGGCGGCCCGGGGCGCCGTGCGCGAGCCGGGCGGGACCGCGGTGCGCCACGACGTCGCCGAAGGGGTGCGCTGGTTGCGCCGCCACGCCGCGATGCGCACGTTGGCGCTGGTGGTCTGCGCCTTCAACGTGACGTGGGGCGCCGCCTGGTCGGTCCTGGTGCTGTGGTCGCTGCACCGCGTGGGCATGGGGGAGGTGGGCTACGGCCTGCTGACCACCGCGGCCGCCGTCGGCGGCCTCGTCGGCACGGCGACCTACGGGTGGCTCGAGCGGCACCTGGACGCCGCGACCCTGATGCGCGGCTGCCTCCTGCTCGAGGTGCTCGTCCACCTGGCGCTGGCCCTCACCACCACCGGCTGGGTCGCGTTGCTCGTCATGGTGGCCTTCGGGGGCTACTCGTTCGTCTGGTACAACGTCTCGGTCTCGGTGCGACAGCGCGCGGTGCCCACCGAGCTGCAGGGGCGGGTCGGTTCCGTCTACCTCGTCGCCGTCTTCGCCGGGATGGTCGTGGGCCAGCTCCTGGGCGGCGCGATCGCCGAGCGGTGGGGGCTGGCGGCCCCCTTCTGGTTCGCCTTCGCCGGCTCCGCGGTGACGCTGGCCCTGGTGTGGCGCACCCTCGCCCACGTGGCCGCCGCGGACCGCCCGCCGGGCTCCCGCCCCGCAGGCGGCCGCGCGGGTAGGGTGACCGCGGTCGAGCCGTAGCCGTGAGGAGTGCCGGGTGTACCTGAAGAGCCTGACCCTGAAGGGGTTCAAGTCCTTCGCGTCGGCCACGACGCTCCAGCTGGAGCCGGGGATCACCTGCATCGTCGGCCCCAACGGCTCGGGCAAGTCCAACGTCGTCGACGCCCTCGCCTGGGTGATGGGCGAGCAGGGCGCCAAGTCGCTGCGCGGCGGCAAGATGGAGGACGTCATCTTCGCCGGCACCTCAGGACGCCCGCCGCTGGGTCGGGCCGAGGTCGCCCTCACGATCGACAACGCCGACGGTGCGCTCCCCATCGACTACGCCGAGGTGACGATCAGCCGCACGATGTTCCGCAACGGCGGCTCGGAGTACGCGATCAACGGCACCTCCTGCCGGCTCCTCGACGTCCAGGAGCTCCTCTCCGACTCGGGGATCGGGCGCGAGATGCACGTGATCGTCGGCCAGGGGCAGCTCGACTCGATCCTGCACGCCACCCCCGAGGACCGGCGCGGGTTCGTCGAGGAGGCCGCCGGGGTGCTCAAGCACCGCAAGCGCAAGGAGAAGGCGCTCCGCAAGCTCGACTCCACCGAGGGCAACCTGACGCGGCTCAACGACCTCATCACCGAGATCCGTCGCCAGCTCAAGCCGCTCGGCCGCCAGGCCGAGGTGGCCCGACGGGCGGCCACCGTGCAGGCGGAGGTGCGCGACGCGCGGGCGCGCCTCGTCGCCGACGACCTGGTCACGGCGCGCACGGCCCTGGCGCAGGAGATGGCCGACGAGTCGGTCCTGGTGCAGCGTCGCGAGGCGGTCGAGGCCGAGCTCGCGGCGGCCCGCGAGGCGGAGGCCCGGCTCGAGGCGGCGCTGCGCGAGGACCTGCCGGCCCTGGCCGCCGCCCAGGAGTCCTGGTTCGCGCTGTCGGGCCTGCGTGAGCGCCTCCGCGGCACCCAGTCGCTGGCCGCGGAGCGCGTGCGGAACGCCCGCGGCTCCTCCGAGGAGGGACAGGTGGCGGGGCGGGACCCCGAGGAGCTGGAGGCGCAGGCGGCCCGCGCGCGGCAGCAGGAGGAGCAGGCGGCCGCCGAGGTCGACCAGCTGCGGGGGTCCCTGGAGCAGGCGGTGGCGGCCCGACGGTCGGCCGAGGACGCCGCGGCCGACGAGGAGAAGCGGGTGGCCGGCCTCGTCCGCGCGGCCGCCGACCGGCGCGAGGGGCTCGCCCGCCTGCAGGGCCAGGTGAACGCCCTGAAGTCCCGCGCCGCCGCCGCCGACGAGGAGCTCGGCCGGCTGGACGCCGCGCGCCGGGAGGCCCTCGAGCGGGCCGAGCGCGCGCAGCGCGACTTCACCGCCCTCGAGACCGAGGTGGCCGGCCTGGACGCCGGCGAGGAGGGTCTGGACGCCGAGCACGAGGCCTCGGTCGAGGCGCTCGACGAGGTCGAGGAGCGCCTCGCCCAGGCGCGCGACTCCCTGCAGACCGCCGACCGGGAGCGCGCGGGGCTCGTCGCCCGCAAGGACGCGCTCGAGCTCGGGCTGCGCCGCAAGGACGGCGCGGGCGCCCTGCTGGCGGCCTCCGACGAGGTGTCGGGGCTGCTCGGCTCCGCGGCCGCGCTGCTCCAGGTGCGTCCCGGCTACGAGGCCGCGGTGGCAGCCGCGCTGGGGGCCGCCGCCGACGCGGTCGTCGTCGACGGCCCGGAGCGGGCCCTGGGGGCGCTCGCGCACCTCAAGGAGCACGACCTGGGGCAGGCAGGCCTCCTCGTGGCGGGTGACGCGGAGAGGGCCGACGGGGACGACGGCGACCCCCGCCTGCCCGGCGCCCCGGCGCTGCCCGCAGGGGCGGCGTACGCCGTGGACGTCGTGACGTGCCCCGACCGGCTGCGCCCCTCGATCGAGGGGCTGCTGGGGCGGGTGGTGGTGGTCGACGACCTCGACGCCGCCTCCGAGCTGGTCCGGACCCTCCCGGGGGCCCGCGCCGTGACCCGGGAGGGCGACCTCCTCGGGCTGCACTTCGCCGCGGGCGGCTCCGACCACCAGCCGAGCCTGCTGGAGGTCCAGGCCGCGCACGACGAGGCGACCGAGCAGCTCGCCGCCGCGACCGCCACCACCGAGCGCCTGGGCTTCGAGATCTCCGGCCTGGAGGCCCAGCGGCTCGAGGCGCTCAAGCGCGTCGACGTGGCGCTGGCCCGCCTCCACGAGTCCGACGCCACGCTCGCGGCGATCGCCGAGGAGCTGGGCCAGCACGGGTCCCAGGCCCGCGCCGCCCGCGGCGAGGCCGACCGGCTCGAGCGGGCCATCGCCACGGCCACCGAGGCGCGCGAGAAGGACCTGGCCGGGCTCGCCGACCTTCAGGCGCGGCTCGACCAGGCCGAGGGTGCCCCTGACGAGGAGCCCGACACCACGCGGCGCGAGGAGCTCAAGGAGGCCGCCCGCGCGTCCCGCCAGGCGGAGACGGACGCGCGGCTCGCCCTGCGGACCGCCGAGGAGCGGGCCCGGGCCGTCCACGGGCGCGCCGACCAGCTGCTCCGGGCGGCCGCCGCCGAGCGGGAGTCCCGGGCCCGGGCCCGGGCCCGTCGGGAGCGGATCCTGCGCGAGGGCCGGGCCGCGGAGGCCGTGGGCGCCGCCGTCGCGGTGGTGCTGCACGCGCTCGAGGGCGCGGTCAACCGGGCAGCCCACGAGCGCGGCGAGGTGGAGCGGTCCCGTCACGGGCGCGAGCAGGAGCTGCTCGAGGTGCGCGCCCGGATGCGCGACCTCGGACGCGAGCACGACGAGCTGGTCTCCTCGGTGCACCGCGACGAGATGGCCCGGGCGCAGCAGCGGATGCGGATCGAGCAGCTGGAGGAGCGGGCGCTCGACGAGCTCGGGCTCGCCCCGGAGACGCTCGTCGCCGAGTACGGTCCCGACCAGCACGTCCCGTTCTTCGGCGAGGTCGCCGAGGGGGAGCCGGCGCCCGACCCCGCGCCCTTCGTGCGCGCCGAGCAGGAGAAGCGCCTGCGGGCGGCCGAGCGGCAGCTCAGCATGCTCGGTCGGGTCAATCCGCTCGCGCTCGAGGAGTTCTCCGCGATGGAGGAGCGGCACCGGTTCCTCACCGAGCAGCTGGAGGACCTCAGGCGGACCCGCAAGGACCTGCTCGACATCGTCGCCGAGGTGGACCAGCGCGTGGAGCAGGTCTTCACCGAGGCCTACGCCGACGTCGAGAAGGCGTTCGACGCCACGTTCGCGCGCCTCTTCCCGGGCGGGGAGGGGCGGCTGGTGCTCACCGACCCGGCCCACATGCTCACCACCGGGATCGAGGTCGAGGCCCGGCCGCCCGGCAAGAAGGTCAAGCGGCTCTCGCTGCTCTCCGGAGGGGAGCGGTCGCTGGTCGCCGTCGCCTTCCTGGTCGCGCTCTTCAAGGCGAGGCCCTCGCCCTTCTACATCCTCGACGAGGTGGAGGCCGCCCTCGACGACACCAACCTCGGCCGCCTGCTGCAGATCTACGAGGAGCTGCGCGAGAACTCCCAGCTCCTCGTCATCACGCACCAGAAGCGGACGATGGAGGTCGGTGACGCCCTCTACGGCGTCACGATGCGCGGCGACGGCGTGTCGACCGTGATCAGCCAAAGACTGCGCGACGCCGACCCCGGGGCGGCGGCGGAGCGCGAGGACCGGAGGGCGGAGTCCGCATGAGCACCCCCAGACCGACCAGGGCCGACTACGTCGCCTGGCGCACCGTGACCACGCGGTGGCGCGACGACGACGCCTACGGGCACCTCAACAACGCGACGTACTACGAGCTCTTCGACACCGCGGTCAACGCCCACCTCTTCGAGGCGACCGGCACCAACGTGCGACTGCTCCCCAGCATCGGGGTGGTGGCCGAGACGGGCTGCCGCTACTTCCGCGAGATCGGCTTCCCCGAGCCCATCGAGACGGGGCTCGTGGTCGACCGGGTCGGGCGGTCCTCGATCGTCTACCGGATCGGGCTCTTCCAGGGGGACGGCGACGAGGCGGCCGCCGAGGGCCGCTTCGTGCACGTCTACGTGGACAACGCGCGGGGAGCGGGGGACCGGCCCGTCGTGCCGCTGCCCGACGAGATCCGCGCCGCGGTGCTGCCGCTGCTGCGGGAGCCGGACGACGCCTGAGCCCGCGGGCGGGCCCGGGGCGTCCGCGGGTGTGGCGCACGCGACACGCCACGGGCCGCTGCGGCTGCGACCCGGGCCGGCCCGCCGTGCCAAGGTGGAGGGTCTCGGAACCGAACCACAGGAGCTGGCCCCGTGCTGACCATCGTCCTCGTCATGCTGTTCACCCTGCTGGCGGCTGGTGCCGTCCTCGCCTACGTGGCCTTCCCGCACCGTGGGGAGGACCTGCCGGTGCTCCCCGAGGCGGGTCGGGCCGTCCGTCGACGCCTGGGGGCCCTGCCCGTGCTCGACGAGGAGGAAGCGGAGGAGGGCGTGCGGGCGCGCCTCCCCTGAGCCCGGGGCGGCACCGTCTGATTGGATTGGGGCATGGGTGACCTCCTCTACCTGATCATCGGCATCGCTGTCCTCAGCGTGGTGGCCGTGGCCGGTCTCCTCGCCAGCGGCCGGCGCGCGCGACGCCTGCCGCCCGGCGCGGGGACCGACGTCCTCGACCGCGGGACGACCGCGACCCCGCAGGCGCCACCGGTTCCGGCCCGACCGGAGGCCCCGGCCGCCCCGGAGGCGACGCCCGAGGCGCCCGCCGTCCCCACGCTCGAGCGGCCCGAGGGGGTCTCATCCCGCCTGGTCCGGCTGCGCCAGCGCCTGGCCCGCTCGCAGGGCGGCCTGGGCCGTGGCCTGCTCGCCCTCCTCTCCCGCGACCGCCTGGACGAGGACACCTGGGAGTCCGTCGAGGACACCCTGCTCACCGCCGACATCGGGGTGGGGCCGACCCAGGAGCTCGTCGACCGGCTCCGCACCCGGATGCGGGTGGAGGGCGGCTCGACGCCCGACGTCCGCACGGTCCTGCGCGAGGAGCTGCTCTCCCTGGTCGACCCCGGCCTCGACCGTCGCCTGCAGGTCAGCGGCGAGGACGGCAAGCCCGGCGTGGTCCTCGTGGTCGGTGTCAACGGCGCGGGCAAGACCACCACGGTCGGCAAGATCGGCCGCATCCTGGTCGCCCAGGACCGGCGCGTGGTGATGGGCGCCGCCGACACCTTCCGCGCCGCCGCGGTGGAGCAGCTGGCCACCTGGGGCGAGCGGGTCGGCGTCGAGGTCGTCCGCGGCCCCGAGGGCGGCGACCCCGCCAGCGTGGCCTTCGAGGCCGTCCGGACGGGCGCGGCCGACGGCGCGGACACTGTCCTGGTCGACACCGCCGGGCGCCTGCAGAACAAGGCCGGGCTGATGGACGAGCTGGGCAAGGTCAAGCGCGTGATCGAGAAGCAGGCCCCCGTGACGGAGGTGCTGCTCGTGCTCGACGCCACCACCGGCCAGAACGGGATGATCCAGGCGCGGGTCTTCTCCGAGGTGGTCGACGTGACCGGCATCGTCCTGACGAAGCTCGACGGGTCCGCCAAGGGCGGTATCGTCGTGGCGGTCCAGCGCGAGCTCGGCGTCCCGGTCAAGCTGGTCGGGCTCGGCGAGGGCGCCGACGACCTGGCGCCGTTCGACGCCGAGGCCTTCGTCGACGCGCTGCTCGGCTGAGGCAGCACCCACCGACCAGGAGGCCGCGGACGTGGATCGACCCAGCATCACCCGGGTCCGACGCGCCGTCGGGCGGGTCGTCGAGGGCCGCTCCACCGTGCCGGTGGCCGGGGGCCGGCTCGGGGCCGACGCATCCCTCCTGATGGGTTCGCCGCTCTTCGACGAGGAGTGGTACTCCCTGGTCACGGGCGAGGAGGGGTCCCGGCTCGAGCTCGTCCGGCACTACCTGCGCACCCCCGTCGCCCGTCGCCCGTCGCCGCACCCGCTCTTCGACCGGCAGTGGTTCGCCGAGCACCACCCGGCCGACCTGTCCGACCGGGACGTCTTCCTCGTCTACCTGCGTCGTCGTGCCTGGCGCGCCACCACCCACCCCCTCTTCGACACCCGCCGCTACCTGCGGCGCACGCCCGGGGCGCGGGCGCACCCGCACGGGCCGCTCGGCCACTACCAGGAGGTGGGCGCCGCGGCGGGTGCCGCCGCCAACCAGTGGCTCCTCGACCCCGACGGCGGACCCCACCCCGACCTGCTCGCGTGGGTGGCCGCGCGCCGCGCCGAGTGGAGCCGGCGCCGCACCGCCGTCCAGCGTCCCGCCGCCACGCGGGAGGAGCTGAGGCGGGGCCGGGAGGTGCTGGCCAGCTACGACCACGTCAGCCCCGAGGTGCCCTCCGGGGCCCCGTTGGTGTCGGTGCTGCTCGCCCCCGGCCGGGACGCCGGCCACCTCGCGACGTCGCTCCGGTCGCTGCGCGCCCAGGTGCTGGGTGCCTGGGAGGTGCTGGTGCTGGACGAGGGTGTCCTGCCCCAGCTGGAGGAGGTCGTCGCCGCCGAGCTGCCCGAGGGGCGCTGGGCGCTCGTGCCGGCGCCGTCGTCGCGGGCCGCCGCCCTCAACCGTGCCCTGGCGGTGGCGCAGGGGGAGTGGGTCGCCTTCCTGGAGTCGGGGGACACCTGGACCCCGGACCGGCTGCGCCTTCTCACCGCCGTGGGTCAGGTGGAGGACGAGGACGCCCTGGTCGACGTGCTCCGCCGGGTACGCCGCGACGGCTCCTCCGCGCTCGCCGGCGGAGGGCTGCCGCGCGGGCAGGTGACGGAGCGGCTCACCCTCGACCTGGGCCGGCTGCTCGTCCGGCGGCGCGTCCTCGAGGAGCTGGGCGGCTTCGACGAGGAGATCCCCGGGGCGTGGGACTTCGAGCTGGTCACGCGTCTCGCCCCGCGGTGCGGGCTGCGCGGCGTCCCCCTGCAGGGGGTGACCCGGCACGCGCTGTGGGCGGCCGAGGCCAAGCGACGCCCCGCGGGCGACCGACCGGTCCTCGAGCACGCGACGGTCAAGGCGTGGGCCGACGTGGTGCTCAACCGCTCCCTGGTCGACTGGGAGGAGCTCGCCCGGACCCGGCGCGACCCGGGGCTGGTCTCGGTCGTCGTCCCCACCTACGCCGACTGGGAGATGACGCGGGCCGCGGTGGAGAGCGTGATGGCCGCGGCGGAGACGGGCGACCAGCGCGTCGAGTGCCTGGTGGTCGACAACGGCTGCGACGCCGAGGCCTCCGTGGTCCTCGACTCGCTCCCGGTCCGGTTCCCCGACGTGCGCGTGCTCCACCTGGCCACCAACCACGGCTTCGCCCTGGGCAACAACCTCGCCGTCCCGCACGTGCGCGGCGGCACCGTCGTCTTCCTCAACAACGACACCACGGTGGCGGAGGGCTGGCTCGAGCCCCTGGTCCGGGCGCTCTCGGACCCCGACGTGCTCGGGGCGCAGTCGCTCCTGCTCTACCCCTCGGGGGTCGTCCAGTCGGCCGGTGTCGCCTTCCCCGTCACCGGGGGGCTCCCGCACGCCTTCCTGCAGGGGTTCCCCGTCGAGGACGCCGCGGGCGTCGAGGAGCTGGCCTTCCACGCCCTGACGGGCGCCGCCCTCGCCCTGCGCACCGACGACGTGGTCGACCTCCGGGGCTTCGACCCGGTGTTCCGCAACGGGATGGAGGACGTCGACCTGTGCCTGCGGCTCGCCGCCCGGCGACCGGGCCGGTTCACCGTGCGCCCCGACTCACGGGTCACCCACCACGAGTCGCAGACGCCCGGCCGCTTCGACGCCTTCGACACCAACCGCATGCTCTTCCTGCGCCGCTGGGAGCACGCCCTGCCGGGCGACGACGAGGAGCTGTGGACGACCAGGGGGTTCCGCGTGGTCGACCGGGCGGTCGCCTTCCGGCACCGCAAGCAGCGGCGGCTCGGGATCCCCGAGCCCGTGCTGGTCCGCGCCCCGCGGCTGACGGTCGCCGAGCAGCCGCCGCGGTTGCGGTGGGCGATCAAGAACCCCGCGCCCACCGGGCCGGAGGGGGAGCGCTGGGGGGACACCCACTTCGCCCGCGCCCTGGCCGCTGCCCTGCGTGAGATGGGGCAGGAGGTGGTGATCGACCACCGCGAGGAGCACGAGCGCTACACGGGCCGCTTCGACGACGTCGCCCTCGTGCTGCGGGGCCTCGCCCCGTACCGCCCGTCGCTGGAGCAGGTGACGATCGGCTGGGTGATCTCCCACCCCGAGATGCTGCCGACCGCGGAAGCGGTCTCCTACGACCGCCTCCTGGCTGCCTCGGCGACGTGGGCCCAGCGGCGCTCGCGCGACTGGGGGATCCGGGTCGAGCCGATGCTGCAGGCCACCGACCACCGGCTCTTCCACCCCGACCTCGCGGTCCCGGACACCGGCCACCCGGTGCTGTTCGTGGGTGGGTCGCGCAAGGAGTACCGGCCGATCGTGCGGGCCGCCGTCGAGGTCCGGCTCCCCCTTTCCATCTACGGCAGCCAGTGGCGGCCCTTCGTGGCCGGCCGGCTGATCAAGGACACCTACCTGCCCAACTCCCGGTTGGGGGCCGCCTACCGGTCGGCGGGCGTGGTGCTCAACGACCACTGGGAGGACATGCGGGTGGAGGGGTTCCTGTCCAACCGGCTCTTCGACGCCGCCGCCGCGGGCGCACGGGTCGTGACCGACGACGTGGTCGGGCTCGGCGACCTCTTCGGGCGCTCGGTGCAGGTGATGGAGTCGCCCGAGCACCTCGTGGCGCTCACCTCCTCGAGCCACCCCGACGACATCTTCGGCTCCGACGCCGAGCGCCGGGAGGTCGCGGCCCGGGTCCGGCGCGAGCACTCGTTCCGGGCGCGGGCCGCGCGCCTGGTCGAGATCGCCCTCGAGGCGCGCCGGGAGCGGGGCTTCGACCGCTGACCGGGGCGGTCAGGCCGAGCGGCTGGTCCGGTCAGCGACGTCGTCGCGGGCCAGCTCGAGGTGCCGGCGCAGCTCGGTGTCGCCGAGGCCGTCCGGGACCGGGGACGTGCTGTCGGAATCGAGCACGGCGGTGAGCAGGTCGGGGTGCAGGGCTCGCCCCACGAGCGCGCGCAGGTGGTCGCGGAGCCAGGGGTCGTGGCGGAACTCGCCCGTCCGCTCGCCGGCGGCCAGCTCGCGGACGTCGGGGCTGCGGGCGAGGTAGGACTCCTCGAGCCGCCCCTCCTTCCACCGCCGGTAGTCGGCCATCCCGTGGTGGTTGGGGCTCGGCTTGAGGTCGGGAGAGGCCTCGTAGCCGCGGCCGGCGTTGACCACCTTGCGCTCGAACTGGGTCCAGGAGCGCCACGGCAGGTGCAGCACCTCCATGGAGACGTCGGGGTCGGGCTGGCCGTTGCTCGGCATCGAGGTGAAGTGGTTGCCCTGCTGCACGACGATGTCGGACTCGCCCCGGTGCACGGCGTTGGGGGTGGGCTGGGCGTGCAGCCCGATCGCCCGCAGCGTCTCGTTGCTGCGCAGGTCGCGCCAGACCAGGCGGGACAGGCCGCTGCCCGACCACCCGGCCGGCCCGATCATGTTGACCACGGGGACGGTGAAGGCGTTGAGGTACAGGGGCGTGCGCTCCAGCGCCTCCCGCACGGTGAGGTCGCGGTCGACGGGGACCAGGAACTCGTCGGCATCGAGGTTGAGGACCCAGTCGGCGCGGAAGCGGGTCCGGGCCCGGCGGGCCATCCGGGTCACGACGTCGCGCTGCTGCTTGCGGTGCTCGGGGTCGTGGTGCAGCTCCACCAGGCCCGTCGCGGCGTAGGCCTCGAGCACCTCGCGGGTCCCGTCGACCGAGGCGTTGTCGGTGACGACGAGCTGGTCGAGGCCCTGGGCGAGGTGGTGCTCGACCATGGCGGCGACGACGTCGACCTCGTCGCGCACCATCAGGGTCCCGATGATCCTCACAACCCCGCACCCTAGTTCACCGGGCGCACCCCTGACGCGTTCACACGTCCGTAACAGGACGGGCGCAGACGTTGCACGCCGGCAACATCCGGCGGCACACCTCGAAATCTCCTCGGCAGAAGGTTGCTGGCATCACTCCCCGAGGCAACTGGAGGTCCAATGGACTACGGCTACCACGCCTGGATGCTCATGTCGGCATCCCTGGTCCTGATGATGACGACGCCAGCACTGGCGCTCTTCTACGGCGGCATGAGCCGCTCCAAGTCCGTGCTCAACATGATGATGATGTCGTTCTCCGCGACCGGCGTCATCGGTGTCGTCTACGTGCTGTGGGGCTGGTCCATGTCCTACGGGTCGCAGGACGTGGCGATGCTCTTCGCCAACCCGTTCGAGCTCTTCGGGCTCAAGGACGTGGGCGGCCAGGACTACATCTTCGTCGGCTTCCAGCTGACGTTCGCGGTCATCACCGCCGCGCTGATCAGCGGGGCGGTCGCCGACCGGCTCAAGTTCTCGGCGTGGATGCTGTTCCTGCCGCTGTGGGCCACGCTCTCGTACTTCCCGCTCGCCCACATGGTGTGGGGCGGCGGCTTCCTCAGCGGCGCCACCAACGGCCTCGCCGACCTGGTCTTCTCCGGTGACGGGGGCGCCGAGGTGGCCCCGATCGACTACGCCGGTGGCACCGTGGTGCACATCAACGCCGGTGTCGCCGGCCTGGTCCTCGCGCTGCTGCTCGGGAAGCGCCTGGGCTTCGGCAAGGAGCCGATCAAGCCGCACAGCCTGCCGCTCACGATGATCGGCGCCGGCCTCCTGTGGTTCGGCTGGTTCGGCTTCAACGTGGGCTCGGTCGTCTTCGGCGGCGAGAGCGCCGAGGCGGACGCCGCGCAGTTCCTCAGCGAGACCAGCCTGGTCTGGCTCAACACCACCGTGTGCACCGCCGCCGCCATCCTCGGCTGGCTCGTGATCGAGAAGATCCGCGACGGCAAGGCCACCTCCCTGGGTGCGGCCTCCGGCGTGGTCGCCGGCCTGGTGGCCGTCACCCCCGCCTGCGGCTCGCTGTCGCCGATCGGCGCGATCGTGCTCGGCCTGGTGGCCGGTGCGGCCTGTGCCCTGGCGGTCGGCCTCAAGTACAAGCTGGGGTACGACGACGCGCTGGACGTCGTCGGCGTCCACCTGGTCGGTGGCCTGGTCGGCACCGTGGGTCTCGGCTTCCTCGCCACCAGCGGCGGCCTGTTCTACGGTGACGGCGTCAAGCTGCTGGTCGTCCAGGTGCTGGTCGCCCTCTTCGCGATGGTCTGGTCGGCGGTGGCCACCGTGGTCGTGGCGATGGCCGTCAAGGCCCTCATCGGCCTCCGGGTCGACGAGGAGGTCGAGGTCGAGGGCATCGACTTCGCCGAGCACGGGGAGTCGGGCTACGACTTCGGCGGAGCCGGCGGCACCCGCCGCGGGGTCATCGGTGGCGCTGCCACCTCGGAGCAGGTCAAGGAAGGAGCCACCGCATGAAGCTGGTCACCGCGGTCATCAAGCCGCACAAGTGGGAGGACGTCCGGGAGGCGCTCGAGACCTTCGGGGTCGCCGGGATGACGGTCTCCGAGGTCAGCGGCTACGGCCGGCAGAAGGGCCACACCGAGGTCTACCGGGGTGCGGAGTACGACATCGCCCTGGTGCCCAAGATCCGGATCGAGATCGTGGTCGACGACGCCGACGCCGAGGACGTCGTCGGGATCATCGTCAAGACCGCGCAGACCGGCCGGATCGGTGACGGCAAGGTCTGGGTCAGCCCGGTCGACACCGTGGTCCGGGTCCGGACCGGGGACAAGGACGGCGCCGCTCTCTGAGCCCGCCCGCCCCGCACACCAGGAGGCCCGTCCCGGGCGGCGCTCGCCGCCCGGGACGGGCCTCGTCCACGTTCCCCACCAGGAGGTCCGATGACCCACGCCGAGCGAGCAGACCGCACCGCCCGGGCCGACGCCCTGTGCCGCGGGGCCTACCGGGAGGCCGGAGGTCCCGAGTCGGGAGCCTGCCTCGTCGCGGTCGGCGGCTACGGGCGCGGCGAGCTGGCGCCGTACTCGGACCTCGACGTCGTCCTCGTCCACGACGACGACGTCGACCCCGGCTCTCTCGCGTCGACCCTGTGGTACCCGCTGTGGGACTCCGGGCACCGGCTCGACCACTCCGTGCGCTCGGCGAGCGAGATGCTCGCCGCGTCGGCGGCGGACCTCCGGGTGGCCCTCGGGCTGCTCGACCTCCGCCACCTCGCGGGTGACCCGAACCTCACCCTCCGGCTGCGCACCAACGTGCTGGCCGCCTGGCGCCGCTCGGCGCGCGAGCGGCTCCCCGAGCTGGCCGCGATGGTCCGGCACCGGCACGAGCTGGTGGGGGAGCTGGCGCACGTCGCCGTCCCCGACCTCAAGGAGGCGGCCGGGGGGCTCCGGGACGCGTGCGTCCTGCGCGCGCTCGTGGCGACCTGGCTGGTCGACGTGCCGCACGTCGAGCTGGAGCGGGGACGCCAGGCGCTGCTGGACGTCCGCGACCTCCTGCACGCCGCCTCGGGGCGACCGGTCGACCGGGTCGGCCCCGAGGCGTGGGCGCAGATCGCGGCGGGCACGGGCCTGCCCGACGCGGAGGCCGCGCAGCGCCACGTACGCCGTCACGGCCGGCGGATCGCCCACCTGTCGCGGCTCACCTGGCGCCGCACCGAGGCGGTCCTGGCCCGGCCGCGGACCTCGGGAGCCCGGCGGCCGCGGCTGGAGCCGCTCGCCCCCGGGGTCGCGGAGTCGTCGGGCGAGGTGGTGCTGGACGGGCGGGTCGACCCGGCGCGGGAGCCACTCCTGCTGCTGCGCGCGGCGACGGAGGCGGCCGAGCGGGACCTCGTGCTGGCCCCGGCGACGGTGGCGCGCCTCGTGGCGGAGGGGCCCGCGCTGCCGGTCCCGTGGCCGGAGGAGGGGCGGCACCTGCTCGTCCGGCTCCTGGCCTCGGGACCGGGGCTGCTCGGCGTCTGGGAGACGCTCGAGGAGACGGGTGGACTCGACGTCCTGCTGCCCGAGTGGGAGCGGATCCGCCTGCTGCCGCACGCCTCGGTGGTCCACCGCTTCACCGTCGACCGCCACGTCGTCGAGACCTGCGTCGAGGCCTCCCGCCTGATCCGGCGCGTGCGGCGCCCCGACCTGCTCATGGTGGCGGCGCTGCTCCACGACATCGGGAAGGGGTCCCTGGTCGAGCACAGCGTGGCCGGCGAGCCCGTCGCCCGGGAGGTGGCCGCGCGGCTCGGGTTCGTCCCCGAGGACGTGGCGGTGGTCGGGCTGCTGGTGCGCCACCACCTGCTGCTGCCCGGGCTCGCGACCTCGCGCGACGTGGACGACCCCGCCACGGTCGCGGAGGTCACCGGCAGGGTCACCAGCCCGCTCGCCCTCGAGCTGCTGGCGGCGCTGACGGAGGCGGACGCACGGGCCACCTCGGAGAAGGCCTGGACCAGTTGGCGGGCCGGACTGGTCGACGCGCTCGTCCGCCGGGCGGCGGTCGAGCTCTGCGCGGCCGCCGGGGAGGACGTGACCGGCGCGACCGCCGTCGACCCGGAGCTGCCCGTCCCCGTCGCGCTCGCGGACGGCTCCGTGACGGTGGCGCTGAGCGTGGAGCCCAGCGACGACGGCAGCCGGATCACCGTGATGGCCCACGACCGGGTCGGCCTGCTCGCGGACGTGGCCGCGCTGCTGGCCCTGCAGCGGCTCCCGGTCCGCGGGGCCCGGGCCTGGTCGCAGGGCGACCTGGGGGTCTCCCGGTGGGAGGTGTCGGAGGTCGACCTCGAGCCGGCGGTGCTGCGGCAGCAGCTCGAGGCCATCGCCGAGGGCCGGATCGACCCGGGCGGCCGGGTGCGGCGGCTGGAGACCGCCGGGCTCGACCCGTCCGTCGTGGTGCGTCCCGAGGCGTCCCGGCACGCGACCGTCCTGGAGGTGCGGGCCGCGGACCGTCCGGGTCTGCTGCACCGGGTGCTCTCCGTCGTGGCGGGGCTGGGGATGACGGTGCGCTCCGCCCACGTGGACACGCTGGGGCCCCAGGCCGTGGACGTCTTCTACCTCCAGGAGCTCGGGGCGGGGGCGCTCGCGGAGGACCGGGCCGCCTCCGCGGCCCACGCGGTGCGGGCGGCCCTGACCTGAGCCGGGGCCGCCGCGCCGGACGACGCCGCCCGTTAGGCTGGTGCGCAGCCCTCGTGGCCCCACCCGCTCCACCCGCCCCGAGACCCGGGCCCTCCGACGCAAGGAACGCACGTGTTCGCCACTCTGTCCGACCGGCTCGCCGAGACCTTCAAGAACCTCCGTGGCAAGGGGAGGCTCTCCGAGGCCGACATCGACGCCACCGCCCGCGAGATCCGGATCGCCCTGCTGGAGGCCGACGTCTCCCTGCCGGTGGTCAAGGAGTTCGTCGCCGCGGTCAAGGAGCGGGCTCGGGGCGAGGAGGTCAGCCAGGCGCTGAACCCCGCCCAGCAGATCATCAAGATCGTCAACGAGGAGCTCGTCACCATCCTCGGCGGGGAGACCCGTCGCCTCCGCTTCGCCAAGAGCGGTCCGACCGTCATCATGCTCGCGGGCCTGCAGGGTGCCGGCAAGACGACCCTCGCGGCCAAGCTGGCCCTCTGGCTCAAGGAGCAGGACCGCACGCCCATGCTGGTGGCGGCGGACCTTCAGCGGCCCAACGCCGTCAACCAGCTCCAGGTCAACGGCGAGCGCGTCGGCGTCCCGGTCTTCGCCCCCGAGCCCGGCAACGGCGTCGGCGACCCGGTCCAGGTGGCCCGCGCGGCGATGGACGAGGCGAGGCGGACCCTCCACGACGTCGTCATCATCGACACCGCGGGCCGCCTCGGCGTCGACGCCGAGCTGATGAAGCAGGCCGCCGACATCAGGGACGCGGTCGACCCCGACGAGGTCCTCTTCGTCGTCGACGCGATGATCGGCCAGGACGCGGTCACCACGGCCCAGGCCTTCCTCGACGGCGTCGGCTACGACGGCGTGGTGCTGACCAAGCTCGACGGCGACGCCCGCGGTGGTGCGGCGCTGTCGATCGCGTCCGTCACCGGCAAGCCGGTCATGTTCGCCTCGGCGGGCGAGAAGATGACCGACTTCGACCTCTTCCACCCCGACCGGATGGCGTCGCGGATCCTCGACATGGGTGACGTGCTCACCCTGATCGAGCAGGCCGAGAAGGCGTTCGACCAGGAGCAGTCCCTGGCCGCGGCCGAGAAGCTGCTGCAGGGCAAGGGCGACTTCACCCTCGACGACTTCATGCAGCAGATGCAGCAGCTGCGCAAGCTCGGGTCGATGACCAAGATCATGGGGATGCTGCCCGGGATGGGCCAGTACCGCGAGCAGCTCGAGAACTTCGACGAGCGCGAGCTCGACCGGATCCAGGCGATCATCTCCTCGATGACGCCGGCCGAGCGGGCCAACCCCAAGATCATCGACGGCTCGCGCCGGGCCCGCATCTCCAAGGGTTCCGGCACCACGGTCTCCGACGTCAACCAGCTGGTCGACCGCTTCTTCGAGGCCCGCAAGATGATGCAGCAGATGGCCCGGGGGGGGATGCCGGGCATGCCGGGGATGCCGGGGATGCCCGGCCTCGGCGGGGGCAAGCGGGGCAAGCAGCCCAAGAAGGGCAAGGGCAAGGCGAAGCGGGTCTCCGGCAACCCGGCCAAGGCTGCCGCCCAGAAGGCCGGCGGCGGCAAGACGACCGCAGCCCCGGGCAGCGCGTTCGGTGCCGGCGCGGGGGAGATCGACTACGAGAAGGCCGCGGCCGCCCTCGACCTGCCCAAGGACTTCACCAAGTTCCTCAAGTGAGGCCCGGGTGACCGGCACCCTGCTGGTCGTCGACGCGGCCAACGTCGTCGGAGCCCGGCCCGACGGCTGGTGGAAGGACCGTGCCGGCGCCGCGCGTCGGCTGCACGAGGCGCTGCTCGTCGCCGACCTCCCTCACGACGACGTCGTGCTCGTGCTCGAGGGCGCCGCCAAGGGCGGGGTCCGGCCGGGTCGCGACGCGCACGTGCGGACCGTCCACGCCCCGCGGGACGGCGACTCGGAGGTCGTGGCGCAGGCCCGCGCCGGCTGCGAGGCCGGATGCCGGGTCACTGTCGTCACGGCCGACCGGATGCTCCGGGCCCGGGTGGAGGGACTGGGGACGACGGTGACGAGTCCGGGCTGGCTGTGGGACCGGCTGTGAGGGCGTCGTCCCGCTCCTGACCGGGCCGCGCCGCGCCGTCGGCCCGCTCGGCGTGCTCGGCGTGCTCGGCGAGCCGGTGCGTGCGCACGGCGGCGAAGGTCCAGAGCTTGTTGAGCACGAAGGACAGCGGGGTGACCACGAGGATGACGATGAGCTGGCCCCAGTAGAGCCGGGTCCGGAACCCGGTCGAGTCGTCCAGGACGTCGGTGGGCAGCGCGAGCGGGCTGCCCTGGTGCATCAACGAGGTCAGGAGGACCAGGCCGATCCCCTGCCCGAGCGCCCCCACCGCGAGGAAGGGCCAGTACTCCGACCACCACCGAGCGTGCCGGGCCGAGACGAACGTCCAGGTCCGGTTCAGCTGGAAGTTCCAGAGGTTCGCCACGAGGAACGCCAGCGTCGAGAAGACGTGGTACCAGCGGATGCTGTAGTCCGTCAGCGGCAGCCCCACGACGGCGTCCTCGGGGTGGGCCCCCAGCCGGTTGACCACCACCAGCGTGGCCAGGTTGACGACCACGCCGGAGGCCCCGACCAGTCCGAACTTCAGGAACAGCCCGAGATTGCGGCGGCCCCGGGCCGCCTGCCCTTCCACAGTCACCCGAGGACAGTAGCGGCCGGGTGACGTGACCCGTGTCATACGGTCGTCCCATGAACGCGACGAGGTTCACCGGTCCGGTCCTTCCCACGGGAGAGGCCACGCAGCTGTGGGTGGTCGACGGGAGGGTCACGCACGAGCCCCAGCCGGGCGCCGAGACGGTGGCGTCGGGGTGGATCGTCCCGGGCCTCGTCGACGCCCACAACCACCTCGGGCTCGACGACCCCGGCGCGGTGAGCGACGAGGAGACGGAGCGCCAGGCCCTGGCGGACCGCGACGCCGGGGCGCTGCTGCTGCGTGACTGCGGCTCCCCGGCGGACACCCGGTGGGTGCAGGAGCGGGAGGACCTGCCCCGCCTGATCCGCGCCGGTCGGCACGTGGCGCGCACGCGCCGCTACATCCGCAACTTCGGCCACGAGGTCGAGCCCGAGGAGCTGGCGGAGCACGTCGCCCGCGAGGCCCGGTCGGGGGACGGCTGGGTGAAGCTGGTGGGGGACTGGATCTCCCGCGAGGAGGGCGACCTCGCCCCCTCCTTCCCCCCCGCCGCGTTCGCGGAGGCGATCGAGGTGGCGCACCGGCACGGCGCCAAGGTCACGGCGCACTGCTTCGGCCGCGAGGTGCTCCAGGGGCTGCTGGACGCGGGCATCGACTGCATCGAGCACGGGACCGGCCTCTCGGTCGACCACGTGGAGCAGATGGCGGCCGCCGGGGTCGCCCTGGTCCCGACGGTCATGCAGACCGCGAAGTTCCCCGAGTTCGCCGCCGGCGGGCGGGAGAAGTTCCCCGACTACTCCGCCACCATGGAGGAGCTCTACGCCCGCCGCCGCGAGGTCCTCATGTCGGCCCACGAGGCCGGCGTCGCCATGTACGTCGGCAGCGACGGAGGAGGTCCGGCTCGCCACGGCCACCTGGCCGGCGAGGCGCTCGCGATGGCCGAGATGGGCCTGCCCGTGGAGGACGTGCTGGCCGCCGTCTCCTGGCGGGGCAGGGAGTGGCTCGGCTGGAACGCCGACCTGGCGGAGGGGGCGCCGGCCGACTTCGTGGTCTACGACCGTGATCCACGCGGCGACCTGTCGGTGCTCTACGAGCCCGCCCGCGTCGTGCTCCGTGGCCGGGTGGTGGCCTGAGGCTCCGCCCCTCGGGAGGAGCGCGATTGGTGGGAGGCCGCCCGGGTCTGGCAGACTCTTCCCCTGTGTCCTGTCCGTGCGGACCCTCTCATCCGGACGCGGCAGTGCCCCCCGATCGATCCACCCCGGTCCCCACCTGGCTGCGGGTCGCTCACCAACCACAACTTCGCAAGGAGACACCACAGACGTGGCCGTCAAGATCCGTTTGAAGCGCCTCGGCAAGATCCGGGTGCCGCAGTACCGCATCGTCGTCGTGGACTCGCGCAAGAAGCGCGACGGTCGCGTCATCGAGGAGATCGGCAAGTACCACCCCAAGGAGGAGCCGTCGCTCATCGACGTCGTCTCCGACCGGGCGCAGTACTGGCTGGGTGTCGGCGCGCAGCCGACCGAGGCCGTCGAGGCCATCCTCAAGGTCACCGGTGACTGGCAGAAGTTCAAGGGCCTCCCGGGCGCGGAGGGCACCCTGCGGGTGGCCGAGCCCAAGCGGGACAAGCTCGAGATCTTCAACGAGGCCCTCAAGGAGGCCGCGAGCGAGCCCAAGGGCGGCGCCGTGACCAAGAAGGCCAAGAAGGACGACAAGAAGTCCGAGGAGAAGGCGGAGGAGAAGGCGGCCCCCGTGCCCGCCGACGAGACCCCCGAGGTCGCCGCCGACACCGCCGAGGCGGCCGAGGAGATCACCGCCGAGGACGCCGGCAAGAGCGAGGCCTGAGCATGCTCGCCGACGCCTTGGAGCACCTCGTCCGCGGGGTGGTGGACCACCCCGACGACGTCTCGGTCCGGGACAAGGAGCTGCGTCGGGGCTCGATCCTCGAGGTCCGGGTGCACCCCGACGACCTCGGCAAGGTGATCGGCCGCAACGGCCGGACCGCGACCGCGTTCCGCACCGTCGTCTCGGCCCTCGCCGGCCGCAACGGCGCGCGGATCGACTTCGTGGACGTGGACCGGAGGCGCTGACCGCGCGCCGACCGGCACCGCTCGTGCGTGGGCGCCACCCCTCGGGGGTGGCGCCCACGATGCATTTCGGGCGGTGCGCTCCCTCTACGCTGTGCGCGTGGAGAGCATCGACGTGGTCGTGGGCAGGATCGGCAAGCCGCACGGCGTCCGGGGCGAGGTGACGGTCGACGTCCGCACCGACGAGCCGGAGCTGCGGTTCGCGACCGGCACGGCCCTGCGGGCCGAGGCGCCGCGTGGCTCGGCCTCCCGGCTCGAGCGGCTCACGGTGCGCTCGTCGCGCTGGCACCAGGGGGTGCTGCTGCTGGGCTTCGAGGAGGTGTCGGACCGCAACGGCGCCGAGGCGGTCCGCGGCACCGTCCTGCACGCCGACCTGCCGGCCGACGCCACCCCGGAGGATCCCGACGAGTTCTACGAGCACCAGCTGGTGGGCCTGGCCGTCGTGGACGAGTCGGGGGAGCGGATCGGCACCGTCGCCGGCCTCGTCCCCGGGGCCGCCCAGGACCTGCTGCGGGTCACCGCCCTCGACGGGCGGGAGACGCTGGTCCCCTTCGTGGCCGCGCTGGTCCCCGAGGTCGACGTCGTGGCACGCCGGGTGGTCGTGGCCGACAGGCCCGGCCTGGTCAGCCCCTTCCCCGACGAGGCGTGACGTGCGGATCGACGTCGTCAGCATCTTCCCCGAGTACCTCGCACCCCTCGATCTGAGCCTGCCCGGCAGGGCCCGGGAGAACGGCCTGCTCGAGCTCGCCGTCCACGACCTGCGTCGCTGGACGAGCGACCGGCACCGCACGGTCGACGACACGCCGTACGGCGGGGGCGCGGGCATGGTGATGAAGCCCGAGCCGTGGGGCGCGGCGCTGGACGAGCTGCTGGCCGACAGCCCGGGCGCGACCGTGGTGTTCCCGACGCCCAGCGGGACCCCCTTCACCCAGGCCGAGGCGCGCGAGCTCGCCGGCCACCCGCACCTGGTCTTCGCCTGCGGGCGCTACGAGGGGATCGACCAGCGGGTGATCGACCACGCGGCCGAGGTCGCGCAGGTGCGGGAGGTCTCGCTGGGTGACTACGTGCTCAACGGCGGCGAGGTCGCGGCCCTCGCGGTGACCGAGGCGGTGGTCCGGCTGCTGCCGGGCTTCATGGGCAACCCCGACTCCCTCGTGGAGGAGTCGCACGAGGACGGGCTGCTGGAGTACCCGGTCTACACGAAGCCCGCGACGTGGCGCGGCCACGAGGTCCCGCCCGTGCTGCTGTCGGGCAACCACGGTGCCGTCGCCGAGTGGCGGCACGCGCAGGCGCTGCGCCGTACGGCGGAGCGGCGCCCCGACCTGCTGCACGCCAGCGCCGTCGTCGACGGCTGGGAGGTGGTCCCGGCGCGGCGCGGCGACGCCCCCGAGATCCTCACGCTGCAGCTGGCGTGCTGGGCTCGCGAGGCGATCCTCAACGAGGACCTCTCCATCCCCCCGCTGCACGAGGACCTGGCCGACGTCGAGGAGTCCGTCGGTTCGTGGGACACCTACGTCGTGCGCGTCGCGGGCCGCCTCGTGGGCTCCGTGCGCGGTCGCCGTGACGGGGAGACCTGGGAGGTCGGCCGGCTCATGGTCGCCCCCGACCAGCGGGGTCGTGGGCTGGGGCGCCTGCTCCTCGACCACGTCGAGCAGGTGGCCCCTGCCGGGGTGCGCACGGCGCGGCTGTTCACCGGCAAGCACAGCGCCGACAACCTGCGGATGTACCGGAAGGCGGGGTACCGCGTGGCCGAGGTGCTCGGCGGCCCGTCCGGCCCCGTCGTGCTCACCAAGCGGATTTCCCGCTGAGCCCGGCCGTCTGGCAGAATCCTTCCTTGGTCCTCACCGACCCAGGGTCGCCCCGGAGCACGCACGCGGGGGGCCTGCGCCGGCCGCCTGCCACAGGGGGTGCCGGTGCGCCGGTCGAGACGTGCGGACCGTCCGTGCACGAACGCAACCCGCGGCTGACCTGTGGCGATCGCGAGGAGAGAACATGACCAACGTCATCGCCGAGCTCGGCAACGCCATCAAGCGCGACGACGTCCCGGACTTCCGCGCCGGCGACACCGTCAAGGTCCACGTCAAGGTCACCGAGGGCAACCGCTCCCGTGTCCAGGTCTTCCAGGGCGTCGTGATCCGCGTCCACGGTGCCGGCGTCGGCCGCACCTTCACCGTCCGGAAGGTCTCCTTCGGCGTCGGTGTCGAGCGCACCTTCCCCCTGAACTCCCCGATCTTCGAGAAGATCGAGGTCGTCACCCGCGGTGACGTGCGTCGCGCGAAGCTCTACTACCTGCGCAACCTCCGCGGCAAGAAGGCCAAGATCAAGGAGCGCCGCGAGGGCTGATCCTCGTCCCGCACCCACCAGTCGTTAGTCTCTGGGCGTGACTGTCGAAGACCGCGATTCCTCCCCACCGTCCGACGGCGGGAAGGAGCCGCGGTCTTCTGCTTCCCGTCCCCGCAAGCACCTGCCGCTGTGGCAGGAGACCGCGCTCCTGCTGGGCGTCGCGCTGGTCCTGGCGATGGTGGTCAAGACCTTCTTCGTGCAGGCGTTCTACATCCCCTCGGAGTCCATGGAGCCCGGGCTGGTGGAGGACGACAGGATCCTGGTCCAGAAGGTCTCCTACTGGGGCGGCGGCGAACCGCAGCGTGGCGACGTCGTGGTCTTCAAGGATCCGGGCGGCTGGCTGACGGGGAGCATCGTGGAGCCGCCCGACAACCTCGTCGTGCGCGCCATGACCCGGATCGGCCTCTACCCGTCCGGCGGGCACCTGGTGAAGCGCGTCGTCGGGGTGGCCGGTGACGTCGTGGAGTGCTGCGACGACGCGGGCCGCATCTCGGTCAACGGGCAGCCGCTGACCGAGGACGACTACGTGAAGGACGACCCCGAGACCCGGTGCAACGGCCCGATGATCTCGTCGTGCGACTGGAAGGCGGGCCCCGTCCCCGACGGCCACCTCTTCGTGATGGGTGACAACCGCGGCGAGTCCGCCGACTCGACCCACAAGATGTGCCTGCCCGACGAGACCGACTGCGTCCCGGGCCGGGAGTTCGTCGACGCCGACCTGGTGGTGGGCAAGGTCTTCCTGGTGCTGTGGCCCTGGGACAACTTCCGGTGGGTGAAGCGGCCCGGCACCTTCGACGACGTGGCGGCCCACGGCGAGCGATGACCCTCAGCCCGAGCCTGCCACGAGGTGCCACGGTGCGGCGCGACGCCGGGCTCTACGGCTACGAGCGCGCGCTGGGCCGGGTGGGCCTGACCCCCGTCGCGGGTGTCGACGAGGCGGGCCGGGGCGCCTGTGCCGGGCCCTTGGTCGCGGCCGCCTGCATCCTTCCCGCAGGACGTCGGGGCGTCGTGCCGGGGCTCGCCGACTCCAAGCTGCTCACCGAGCGGGCCCGCGAGGCCTGCTACGAGCAGGTCGTCCGGCGCGCGCTGGCGTGGTCGGTCGTGGTCGTCGGCAACGAGGAGTGCGACCGGCTCGGGATGCACGTCGCCAACGTCGAGGCCCTGCGGCGCGCGGTGGCGTTGCTGGACCACCGGCCCGCCTACGTGCTGACCGACGGGTTCCCGGTCGACGGGCTGGAGGTGCCGGGGCTGGCCGTCTGGAAGGGCGACCGTGTCGCGGCCTGCATCGCTGCCGCCTCGGTGCTGGCCAAGGTGACCCGCGACCGCCTCATGGTGGACCTGGACCGCGAGTGGCCGGCGTACGACTTCAAGACGCACAAGGGGTACATCACCTCCGCGCACACCGCGGCGCTCGCCGAGCACGGGCCCTGCCCGGCCCACCGCCTGCGCTTCGTCAACGTCCGCCGCGCCGCGGGCCTCGAGCCCCCCGCCCCGGAGGAGGGGGACCGGCCCGGCCCGGCGTCCCGGGGCGAGGGTGGGGCGCCGGATAGGGTCGTGCGGAACCCCCACCACCAGGAGAGTCGATGAGCGCCGAGGATCTCGAGAAGTACGAGACCGAGATGGAGCTCACCCTCTACCGGGAGTACCGCGACGTGGTCTCCATCTTCAAGTACGTGGTGGAGACCGACCGCCGCTTCTACCTCTGCAACCAGGTCGACGTGAAGGCGCGCACGGAGAACGGCGACGTCTTCTTCGAGGTCTCGATGAGTGACGCGTGGGTGTGGGACATGTACCGCCCGGCCCGGTTCGCCAAGAACGTCAAGGTGCTGACCTTCAAGGACGTCAACGTCGAGGAGCTCAGCCACCAGGAGATGGACCTGCCCAAGGAGTGACTCCTCGGCGCACGCCTCGCGCCGGACGTTGACCTCATCTCCACGTTCTCCTGCGCGAGCCGCATTTTGTACCTAACATCGGGTATGAAGTCCTGCTGGAGGTGATGCCCATGAGTCCGCACGTCCTCGACCGGCGACCTTCGGCGCGACGACGTGACGAAGGCGGCGCGGCGGCCGTCGAGTTCGCCCTGGTGATGCCGATGCTGCTCCTCCTGGTCTTCGGCATGGTGCAGTACGGCCTCTACTTCTGGTCGGCGCAGGGCGGTGCCACCGCCGCCCGGGAGGCGGCCCGTCGCGCGGCCGTCGGCGACCTGGCCTCCTGCTCCGCCTTCCAGGCCGACGTGCGGGACCGCATCGACTCGCTGGGCGACGCCGGCGGCGCCACCGTCACCCGCACGTACACCAAGGGGGCCGGCAACTCCGGCACCGACGTGCAGGTCGGCGACCTGGTCACCGTCACCGTCCAGTTCACCAGCATCGACCTGGGCATCCCCCTCATCCCGTTCATGGACGACGGCCTGGTCACGCAGTCGGCCGACTCCCGGGTGGAGGGCGTGCCCGACGCCTCCGTGGGTGACTGCACGTGAGTCGGCGCCGCGACGAACAGGGGTCGGTCGCCATCTTCGCGGCCGGCACCGCCCTGCTCCTGCTGATGGTCGCGGCCGTCGCGACCGACCTGGGCAACGCCTGGGCGCGCGGGCTCACGGTGCAGAAGTCCGTGGACGTGGCCACGCTCAGCGCCGGTCACCTGCTGCCCCGGACGCCGGCCAACGAGCCGCAGATCCGGCAGGAGGTGGCGGACTACCTCAACAAGGCGGGCAACAAGGTCCGGGGCCAGGAGGACGTGGTCTCCGCGGCCCAGCTCGGCAACGGCGACCCGTCGGACGGTGAGGTCTCCTTCCCCGACGACGTGACCATGCGCGTGGTGGCGCCGCCCGCCACCGTCGACTACGCCTTCGCCGACGTGTTCGGCGTCGACGAGCAGGACGTGACGAAGGAGGCGACGGTGCAGGTGCGCACCCCCGTCCCCGCCGTCGAGGGAGTGATGCCGATGTGGGTGCCCGCCTCCTGCGTCTACGGTCCGCTCGCCGGCGACGTCGCGGCCCAGCCGGCCCCGGACGCGAGCCCGCAGTACACCAACCCCTCGCGGATCCAGGAGCACAACCAGCTCCGGGTGACGGACGTGTCGCCGGGCGCGGCGCCGTACGCGACCGCGGGCCAGCAGGTCGCCGTCACGATCGACAGGATCCCCTCGGGCCGCACGTGGGCGGTGCTGAGGTTCACCTTCGGCGACACCCAGTACGCCGACTACCAGGTCGCGCTGCCCGCCGGGGCGTCGACGGCGACCGTGAACGTGTCGCTGGACGCCCCGACGCACCGGTTCCCCGACAACTCCACGGTCAGCGACCCGACGAACACGTGGACCATCACGAGCACCGTGGGCACGTGGCAGGTCTGGGTCCTGGTCCCCGACACGTCGGGGACGGTCGCCCCCAGCGTGTCGAGCCACCCGCTCGCTCCGACCACCCTCCTGGTCAACAAGCCCGGCCGGGCCGGCGAGTTCGCCGTGACGGGAGGCGGCCAGGTCGGCTGCAACGAGCACCAGCGCGGCAACTTCGGCCAGCTCGACAGCCCGCGGCAGGGGATCATCCAGAAGCAGAAGGTCTACGCGTGGAACGTGGCCGAGGGCCTGGACCACGAGCTGGTCCCGTTCGACTCCCCGGCCAGCTTCGAGTGCGCCGCCGACGGCAGCCCCGCGGGCGCGCTGATCGACAGCGTGCCTCTGGACGGGCGCAACTGCCTGTACGTCGACCCGGGCAACGACCCCCAGGGACTGACCGGCGGCCTGCTCGGGGGCAGCGCCGGGGTCCCGCCGGGGAGCGGGCGGCTCGAGCGGCCCACCGACCCCGAGTGCGGGCGCTCCGACCTCAACCTGGGCGGTGGACGCACCTACAACAACGACACGCTGTCCTGCTTCCTCAAGGACGGCTACACGCTGTCCGACATCGCGAAGGACACCGGGGTGCCGGCCGACGCCCTCGACTCCCGGATCTACGAGTCCCCGCGGTTCTTCTGGGTGCCGGTGGTGTGGCAGGGCGACCGGATGCTGAAGAAGTACCTGGCGATCAAGACGTTCGCCCCGGTCTTCCTGACCGACGAGTCGACCTCGTCCGGCCCGTCCGCCACCAACGGGCTCACGCTCAACCCCGGCGGCAAGGTCCAGAGCATGACGATGTTCGGCTTCAACCCCGACGCCCTGCCCATCCCCCCGAACGCGGACACGGTCGAGTACCAGCCGGGTGCCCGCAAGGTGCTGCGCCTGGTCGACTGACCCGTCCGGGACGCCCGGACCGGGAGGCCCGCGCGGGCCGCTGGTCCTCCACAGGGGGCATGCGCACGCGTGTCGTCCACAGGATGCGAGGCGTCCACCCGCACCCAGGTGCCCCGGGGACCACCCTTGGCAGCGGAAAGGGGTGGGGGAGATGACTGGAGGCAGGGCCGTGGCCACGGGCCGCAACGCGGCGCTGGGGGCGTACGGCGAGGAGATAGCCGCGCGCCACCTGGTCGGGCAGGGCATGGTGCTGCTCGACCGGAACTGGCACGGGGAGTCGGGGGAGATCGACCTGGTGCTCCGGGACGGACGCACGCTGGTCGTCTGCGAGGTCAAGACCCGCACGAGCAACGCGTTCGGCACCCCCCACGAGGCCGTGACCCGGGAGAAGCTCCGGCGGCTGCAGCGGCTGGCCGCCCAGTGGGTGCACGCCCGCGGGGTGCATCCCGACGGCATCCGGATCGACGTCGTCGCGGTGATGCGGCCCCGCCGGGGCCACGCCACGATCGAGCACGTCAGGGGTGTGGACTGATGGTCGCCACCGCCTACACGTTCGTGCTGGAAGGGGCCGTCGGCCACCTCATCGAGGTGCAGGTCGACATCTCGCCCGGCGTCGTCGGCGCGACGATCGTGGGGCGTCCCGACGCCTCCCTGCTGGAGGCGCGGGACAGGGTCCGCATGGCGATCACCCACGGTGCGCCCCCGTGGCCCAGCACGCGCCGGGTGACGATCCTGCTCGCCCCGGGGGACCTGCCCAAGCGGGGGACCCACTTCGACCTCGCGATCGCGCTGGGGATCAAGGCCGCCGACGGCGGCGTGCCCAAGGAGGCACTGTCCGGGACCGTCCTCATCGGCGAGCTGGGCCTGGACGGCCGGCTGCGTCCGGTGGCGGGGGTGCTGCCCATGGTGATGGCGGCGGCCCGGAGGGGTTTCCGGCGCGTCTTCGTGCCCGAGCCGCAGGCGCGCGAGGCGGCGATGGTGCCGGGCCTCGAGGTGTTCGGGGTCCGCTCGCTGGCCCAGGTCGTGGCGCAGCTGCGGGGGGAGGAGGTGCCGGTGGCGGAGCCGGTCACGGGTCCCTCCGGCAGCCAGCTGCTCAGCTGGCGCGGCGAGGACCGCTGCGACGCGCTGGACATGACCGACCTGATCGGCATGGAGGACGCCAAGTTCGCCGTGGAGGTCGCGGCGGCCGGCGGGCACCACCTGCTGCTGTCGGGGCCCAAGGGGGCGGGCAAGACCAGCCTCGCGGAGCGCATCCCCGGGATCCTCCCGGACCTCGGCCGGGACGAGTCGCTCGAGCTCACCGCCGTCCGGTCGCTGTCCGGCCCGCTGGACCCGGTGGACGGCCCCTGCACCCGACCTCCCTTCCGGGCCCCGCACCACGACGCCTCCCGGACGAGCATCCTGGGCGGCGGCAGCGGACGGGTCCGGCCCGGCGAGCTGAGCCGGGCCCACGGCGGGGTGCTCTTCCTCGACGAGTTCCCGCTCTTCCGCGCCGACGTCATCGACGGGCTGCGACAGCCCCTGGAGAGCGGGGAGGTCCGGGTGGTCCGCGGCGAGGAAGCCGCGGTCTTCCCGGCGGGAGGCATGGTCGTGCTGGCGGCGAACCCGTGCCCGTGCGGGGAGTACCACCCGTCGGCGGGGCAGAACCGGTGCGACTGCCCCGAGGTGGTGCGGCGGGACTACCGGCGCAAGGTCTCCGGCCCGGTCACCGACCGCATCGACATCACCCGTCACGTGGCGCCCACGGGGCCGCGGGGCCGGGACCCGCTGGAGCGGCGGGAGGGCTCCGCCGAGATCCGGGAGCGGGTGGCCGGGGCGCGGGAGCGGCAGGCGGAGCGCTACGCCGGCCTGGCCTGGCGACTCAACGGCCAGGTGCCGGGGCACGTCCTGCGCGAGGAGTGGCCCCTGCCCGACGACGGCCGACGCCGGCTCGACGACGCCCTGCTGGCGGGGCGGCTGACCCGGCGCGGGGCGACCCGCGTGCACCGGGTCGCCTGGTCGCTGGCCGACCTGCGCGGAACAGGCGGACCCACCGACGCCGACGTGGACGCGGCGCTGCGCCTGCGCTCCGGTGACCCGCTGCCCGGCCGCCTGACGGCTGCCCGGTGAGCGCCACCGAGGAGGAGCGGCTGGCCCGGGTGGCGCTCAACCGGCTGGCCGAGCCGGGCGACCCGAGGATGGCAGGGCTCGTGACCGAGCTGGGCGCCGAGCGGGTCCGTGACCTCCTGCTCGCGGAGCGCTCCCTGGACGGGGTGCGGACCGACGTGGCGGCACGGCTCGCCTCGCTGGACCCGGCGGCGGAGCTGGAACGGGCGGACCGGGTCGGGCTGCGGTTCGTGGTGCCCGGCGACCGGGAGTGGCCGGTGGGGCTCGACGACCTGGCCCGCGCGGGGACGGTGGGCGAGCGCGGGGGAGTGCCGCTCGGACTCTGGGTCCGGGGGCGGGTCCGTCTCGACGAGCTCTCCGACGCGGTCGCCGTGGTGGGGTCCCGCAGCTCCACCGGCTACGGCGACACCGTCGCCCGGGACCTCTCGGCCGTGGCCGCCCGGGCGGGCTGGTGCGTCGTCTCCGGCGCGGCGTTCGGCATCGACCAGGCGGCGCACCGGGGAGCCCTGGCCGTCGACGGCCCCACCCTCGCCGTGCTGGCGTGCGGTGCGGACCGTGCCTACCCTGCGGCGCACCGCGGGCTGCTCGGGCACGTGGCCGACGCCGGGGCGGTGGTCTCCGAGAGCGCGCCGGGGTGCTCCCCGATGCGCGTCCGGTTCCTCGCCCGCAACCGCCTGATCGCGGCCATGGCCCGCGGGACGGTCGTGGTCGAGGCCGCCGTGCGCAGCGGCGCCCTGAGCACGGCGACCTGGACCGAGCGGCTGCAACGTCCGCTGATGGGGGTGCCGGGCCCCGTCACGGCGGCGGAGTCCCAAGGGGTGCACGAACGGATCCGCTCCGGGGCGGCGGTCCTCGTGACCGGCGGCCACGACGTGCTCGAGCTGCTGGGCCGCCCGGGCGAGCACCTGGTGGAGGTGCCGAGGGCGGAGCCCCGCCCCCGGGACCGCCTGACCACCCGGCAGCAGCAGGTGCTGGACGCGGTGCCGGTGGCTCGTCCGGCGGGGGCGGACTCCGTCGCCCGGACGGCCGGGATCGGGGTCCGTGAGGTGTACCGGGCGCTCTCGCTGCTCGAGCAGCAGGGGCTGGTCAGGCGGAGCCCCGGCGGGTGGACCCTCGACCGGGCCGCGCGAGCCTGAGCGCGGGCGGCGCCCACGGCTCCTACGATCCACCCATGAGCGCGACGGACTCCTCGGCCCTGCTGCCGGAACGGTGGGCCGAGGTGCTCGGGGCCTACGAGCGGCACCTCGCCGTGGAGCGGGACCTGTCCTCCCACACGGTGCGGGCCTACCTCCAGGACGTGTCGGGGATGCTCCAGCACGCGGCGCTGCTGGGCCACGAGGAGCTCGAGGAGATCGATCTCCGGACGCTGCGCAGCTGGTTGGCCAAGCAACAGACCCTGGGGCGTTCCCGGCGTACCGTCGCCCGCCGGGCCAGCGCCGTACGGCGGTTCACCGCCTGGCTCGCCAGGACGGGCCGGACGACCGGCGACCCGGGGGCGTCCCTGCTCTCCCCGAAGCTGGACCGCACCCTGCCCTCGGTCCTGCGCGCCGACGAGGCGGCCGACCTGATGCGCGTCGCGGCCGAGCGCGCGGACGACGGGACCCCGCTGGGCCTGCGGGACGCGGCCCTGCTCGAGGTGCTGTACGCCACCGGTGTCCGGGTGGGCGAGCTCGTGGGGCTGGACCTGGACGACGTGGACACCGAGCGCCGCGTGCTCCGCGTGCTGGGCAAGGGGCGCAAGGAGCGGGTGGTGCCCTACGGGCAGCCCGCCGCCCTCGCGCTCGCCGCCTGGACCGGGCGAGGGCGACCCGCGCTGCTCGGCGGGGCCTCGGGACCGGCCCTCTTCCTGGGCGCCCGCGGCGGCCGCGTCGACCCGCGGGTGGTGCGCTCGGTCGTCCACGCCCGGCTGCGGGACGTGCCGGGCGCCCCCGACATGGGCCCGCACGGCCTGCGGCACACGGTGGCCACGCACCTGCTGGAAGGCGGGGCGGACCTCCGCTCCGTCCAGGAGCTCCTCGGGCACGCCTCCCTGTCGACGACCCAGCTCTACACCCACGTCACGACCGACCGGCTCCGTCGCGCCTACCGCCAGGCCCATCCCCGGGCGTGACGCTGCGCCACCGGGCGCGGGTCGCGGCGGCGCCGCCGAGCGGGAGCAGGCGTACCCGCGCGCGAGCCACCAGGCTCAAAGGATCCAGGTAGGTCGTGCCCCGGCGCAGCCCCCAGTGCAGGCAGGCGGCCGGGTGGCAGTGCGAGAAGGGCAGGGTCAGGAGGCCCAGGCGGTCGCCCGCGCTCACCTCGGTCCCCACCGAGACGAGCGCGACCACGGGCTCGTAGGTCGTCCGGGTCGCGCCGTGGTCGACCACGACGGAGGGCTTGCCCGCGACCCGACCCGCGAAGGAGACGCGTCCGGCCAGCGCCGCCCGCACCGCCTGCCCGGGCCTGCCGGCCAGGTCCACGCCCCGGTGCCCCGCCTGCCACCGCTGCACCGGGGGCGCGAAGCCGGCCACCACCCTCGGCCGGGGGGCCAGCGGCCACGTCCCGGGCGACGGTTCGGCGGCCGGAGCGGCGGCCGGGGCGGCCACGGGGGCGACGGCCAGCACGACTGCCAGCACGACGGCCGGCACGGAGACCAGCGCGGAGACCAGCGCGGTGGCCCGCGCGGCGAGGCGCACGGCTGCGGGCGAGGGCGGGGCGGGGGAGCGGCGCATGCCGCGATCCTGGGTCCTCCGGACCCGCGCGAGGGAGAGGATGGGTCCGGGCTGGGGAGCGCCGCCGCCCAGGGCCTCCCGCCGGCCGGCTGGGGACGGCGAGCGGCCCGGTCGATTGGGCGTGCGCGGACGCGGAGGGATACTCTGCTCCCAGCAGCCCTCGCGGGCTGACTTCGCACGCTCGCAGACCGCGACGGGGTCGTCTCCTCAAGGCCCCGACCGCCCGTGGGCGCCGTCCTCGGTCCCGGCTCGAGAGAGTCGGGTGGGGCCGCGCGTGAGCGTCAGGGCCTCCGGCACCCGTCGGCGGCGACAACTGAGAACACCTGCAGGACGCCACCCACGCCGCGCGCGTGCCGGACGGCGAGCCTGCGCGACACAGGAGAACACCATGGCAGTCGTGACCATGCGCCAGCTGCTCGAGAGCGGCGTCCACTTCGGGCACCAGACCCGTCGCTGGAACCCCAAGATGAAGCGCTTCATCATGACCGAGCGCAACGGCATCTACATCATCGACCTCCAGCAGTCGCTGGCCTACATCGACCGGTCGTACGCCTTCATCAAGGAGACCGTCGCCAAGGGCGGCACGATCATGTTCGTGGGCACCAAGAAGCAGGCCCAGGAGGCGATCGCCGAGCAGGCGACCCGCGTCGGCATGCCCTACGTCAACCAGCGCTGGCTGGGCGGCATGCTCACCAACTTCCAGACCGTGCACCAGCGGATCAACCGCCTCAAGGAGCTCGACGAGATCGACTTCGAGGACGTGGCGGGCAGCAGCCGCACCAAGAAGGAGCTGCTGCAGATGCGCCGCGAGCGCGACAAGCTCAACAAGTCCCTCGGCGGCATCCGCGAGATGACCCGGACCCCGTCCGCGGTCTGGATCGTCGACACCAACAAGGAGCACCTGGCTGTCGAGGAGGCCCGCAAGCTGCGGATCCCGATCGTCGGCATCCTCGACTCCAACTGCGACCCCGACGTCGTCGACTTCCCGATCCCGGGCAACGACGACGCCATCCGCGCGGTCGGCCTGCTGACCCGCGTGGTGGCCGACGCCGTCGCCGAGGGCCTCATCGCCCGCTCGGGTGCCAAGTCGGGCGCCGAGTCCGGCGAGACCGTGGCCGCCGGCGAGCCGCTGGCCGAGTGGGAGCGCGAGCTGCTCTCGGGTGACGCCGACAAGGCTGCCGTCGAGGCGACCGGCGGCGACTCCGCCACCGAGGACACCCCCGCCTCCGAGGCGACCGGTGCCTCCACCGAGGCCGCCGAGGCCCCCGCTGCCGAGGCGACCGAGGCCCCCGCCGCCGAGGCGACCGAGGCCCCCGCTCCCGAGGCCACCGAGGCCCCGGCCGAGCAGGCCTGACCCTCCTCGCCCCGCGAGACCACCCTCTGACCCAGGAAGAAGGAACATGGCTAACTTCTCCGCAGCCGACGTCAAGAAGCTCCGCGAGCTGACCTCCGCCGGCATGATGGACTGCAAGAAGGCGCTCACCGAGACCGACGGGGACTTCGACAAGGCCGTCGAGCTCCTCCGCGTGAAGGGGGCCGCGAAGGCCGCCAACCGTGCCGCCGAGCGCGAGGCCTCGGCCGGTCTGGTCGCCCACTCCGGTGGCGCCCTGGTCGAGCTGAAGTCCGAGACCGACTTCGTCGCCAAGAACGACGACTTCGTCGCCACCGCCCAGCGGATCGCCGACGCGGCGGACGCCGCCAAGGCTGCCGACGCGGAGGCGCTCAAGGCCGTCGAGCTCGACGGCAAGACCGTCGGCGAGGTCGTCGAGGGCCTGGCGATCACCATCGGCGAGAAGATCGAGCTGGGCCAGGTCGCCCACTTCGACGGCAAGGCCGTGGCGTACATGCACAAGCGCGCCGCTGACCTGCCGCCCGCCGTCGGCGTCCTGGTGGAGTACACCGGCGACGACGAGGCCGCCGCCCGCGGCGCCGCGATGCAGATCGCGGCCATGCGCCCGCAGTACCTCACCCGCGACGACGTCCCCGCCGACGTCGTGGCCAAGGAGCGCGAGATCGCCGAGGCGACCTCGCGCGAGGAGGGCAAGCCGGAGCAGGCGATCGCCAAGATCACCGAGGGTCGCCTCAACGGCTTCTTCAAGGACGTCGTCCTGCTGGAGCAGCCGTCGGTCACCGAGAACAAGAAGACCGTCAAGGCGGTCCTCGACGCTGCCGGCGTGACGATCACGCGCTTCGCGCGGTTCGAGGTCGGCGCCTGACCCGATAGGGTTCGCAGCACAGAGCAACGACGAGGAGGCCGGTTCGGTGGAACGACACGAGACCATCGAACCGGCCTTCTCGTGTCCCCGCACCACCTCGCCCCGGCGGAAGGAACTCGCGTGACGGCGTACAACCGTGTCCTGCTCAAGCTCTCCGGAGAGGTCTTCGGCGGCGGCCGCCTGGGTGTCGACCCCGACGTCGTCTCCAAGGTGGCCCGGCAGATCGCGACCGTCGTGCGCTCCGGCGTCGGCGTCAGCATCGTCGTGGGCGGGGGCAACTTCTTCCGCGGGGCCGAGATGCAGCAGCGCGGCATGGACCGCGCCCGGGCCGACTACATGGGGATGCTCGGCACCGTGATGAACTGCCTCGCCCTCCAGGACTTCCTCGAGAAGGAAGGGATCGAGACCCGGGTCCAGACCGCCATCACGATGGGCCAGGTCGCCGAGCCCTACATTCCGCGCCGGGCCATCCGGCACCTGGAGAAGGGCCGCGTCGTCATCTTCGGCGCCGGCGCCGGCATGCCCTTCTTCTCCACCGACACCGTCGCCGCCCAGCGGGCGCTCGAGACCCGGTGCGAGGTGGTCCTCATGGCCAAGCAGGGCGTCGACGGCGTCTACACCGCCGACCCGCGCACCGACCCGACCGCGACCAAGCTCGACACCCTGACGTTCTCCGACGCGCTGCAGCGTGGGCTCAAGGTCGCCGACGCCACGGCGTTCGCGCTCTGCATGGAGAACGACATGCCCCTGATCGTCTTCGGCATGGAGGACGAGGGTGCCATCCTGCGGATCGTGCAGGGTGAGAAGATCGGCACGCTCGTGAGCCAGCACCCCTGAGCGACCCCCGTCCCGCGCACCAGTCCGCCCCCTGACCCCACCGGTTCGAGAGTAGGTAGCAACACGTGATCAACGACATCCTCCGCGAGGCGGAGCAGAAGATGGACAAGTCGGTCGAGGCGACCCGCGAGGAGTTCGCCACGATCCGCGCCGGCCGCGCGAACCCGAGCATGTTCAACAAGATCGTCGTGGACTACTACGGGTCGCCCACGCCGCTGCAGAGCCTGGCCACCTTCACCTCCCAGGACGCGCGCGTCATCCTCATCGCGCCCTACGACCAGGGTGCGATGGACGCGATCGAGCGGGCCGTGCGGGACTCCGACCTGGGCGTCAACCCCTCCAACGACGGGCGGGTCCTGCGCTGCGCGTTCCCCGAGCTCACCGAGGAGCGCCGCAAGGAGTACATCAAGCTCGCCAAGGGCAAGGCCGAGGACGGGCGCATCTCCGTGCGCAACGTCCGGCGCACGGCGAAGCAGTCGCTGGAGAAGCTGGAGAAGGACGGCGAGGTCGGCAAGGACGACGTCGCCGGCGCCGAGAAGCGCCTCGACGCCCTGACCAAGACCCACACCGACCACATCGACGAGATGCTGAAGAAGAAGGAAGCCGAGCTGCTCGAGGTCTGAGCGACACCCATGAGCACCTCCTCCCCGCCGGCCCACCCGCCGCAGAAGGACCACGGCCGCGCCGGCAGGAACCTGCCGGCCGCCGTGGCGTCCGCCGTCGTCCTCCTGTCCCTGATCGCGGGGACGCTGTACTTCTGGAAGACGGCGTTCGTGGTGGTCGTGGCGGTGGCCGTGGTCGTCGGCGTGTGGGAGCTCCGCCGGGGCTTCCTGGCCAAGGAGATCGACCTGCCCGAGCAGCCGTTGTGGCTGGGCGGCGTCGTGATGGTCTTCGTCGCCTACTTCTGGGGTGCCCCCGCCCTGGTCACCGCCACGGCGGTGACGGCCCTCGTGGTCATGCTGTGGCTCCTGCGGCGCGGCGTCGAGGGGTACGTGCGCAACGCCACCGCCTCGGTCTTCGTCCTCGTCTACCTGCCGTTCCTGGCCTCCTTCGTGGGCCTGCTGCTCTCCGAGGGCGGCACCACCGGCTTCGAGCGGTGGGACGACGGGGTGCGGGGCATCGTCGTCTTCATCCTCGTGACGGTCGCCTCCGACACGGGCGGGTACGCCGCCGGGGTGCTCTTCGGCAAGCACCCGATGGCCCCCGTGATCTCCCCCAAGAAGTCCTGGGAGGGATTCGCGGGCTCGCTGCTGGCCTGCGTGGCCGCCGGCTGGTTCCTCGTGACCGCGCTGCTGGACGGCCCCTGGTGGGTGGGCGTGGCCGTGGGCCTGAGCACCGTCGTGATGGCGACCCTGGGCGACCTCGTCGAGTCCGTGATCAAGCGTGACCTCGGGATCAAGGACATGTCCCAGGTCATCCCGGGGCACGGTGGCCTGATGGACCGGCTCGACTCGCTGCTCGCCACGGTCGCGCCGACCTGGCTGCTGCTCCACTACCTCGTCTTCTGACCCCCCTAGGATGGTCGACCATGACCACTGAGCAGGCCCACCAGCACCCGGGGGCGCCGCAGGCCGCGGCCGACGAGACCCCGTCGCGGCGTGACTGGTGGCACAGCAGCCACCCGACCTTCGCCGCCCTCACCGGCTTCTTCACCGGGATGCTCCTCGTCACCGTCCTGCCCGGCGGCTTCGCCGCGGTGCTCCGGCTGCTGTTCGACTACGAGACGGCGGAGAAGTACTTCCCCCTCGTCCTGGTGCTGCTGGTGGTGCCCGCCGCGCTGCTGGCACGGCGCAAGACGCGGCGGTTCGGCCAGTTCGTCTTCGTCGGCATGGTGCTGACGGCCGTGGTCGTGCTGGGCGTCGTCTCCTTGGTGCTCTACTTCATGGTGCAGGCCGACGCCTGAGGTTGGGCCAGCGCCCGTCGGGGTGGGAGGATCGGCCAGATGTCCGAGACGCCGAAGCTCCTGCCCCTCGTGTTCGACGAGCCCCGTGGCCGCAAGAAGCCGCCACGCCACCTCGCCGACCTCGACCTCGCCGAGCGCCAGGAGCTCCTGGTGCAGCTGGGCCTCCCGGGCTTCCGGGCCAAGCAGCTCTCGACCCACTACTTCGGTCGGCTGGTCGACGACCCCGCGGAGATGACCGACCTGCCCGCCACGCAGCGTGACGAGCTGGTCGCCGCGCTGCTGCCCGACCTGATGACCCCCCTGCGCACCCTCGAGGCCGACAAGGGGACCACCCGCAAGACGCTGTGGAAGCTCTTCGACGGCGCGTTGGTGGAGTCCGTGCTCATGCGCTACCCCGACCGGGCCACCGTGTGCGTCTCCAGCCAGGCCGGCTGCGGGATGGCCTGCCCGTTCTGCGCGACCGGCCAGGGCGGGCTGCAGCGCAACATGTCGACCGCCGAGATCGTCGAGCAGGTGGTCTCCTCCGCCCGGTCGCTGGCCCGCGGCGAGGTGCCCGGCGGGCCGGGCCGGGTCTCCAACGTCGTCTTCATGGGGATGGGCGAGCCGCTGGCCAACTACAAGGCCGTGATCGGGGCGGTGCGCCGCCTCACCGACCCCGCACCGGGAGGGCTGGGGATGAGCGCCCGCGGGGTGACCGTCTCCACCGTCGGCCTCGTGCCCCGGATCAACCAGCTCGCCGGGGAGGGGATCCCCGTGACCCTGGCCCTCTCGCTGCATGCTCCCGACGACGAGCTGCGCAACGAGCTGGTCCCGATCAACACCCGGTTCTCCGTGGCGCAGACGGTGGAGGCCGCTTGGAACTACGCGCGGACGACGAAGCGCCGGGTCTCCATCGAGTACGCGATGATGCGCGGCATCAACGACCAGGGCGAACGGGCCGACCTCCTCGGCGACGTCCTCAACGCGTACGGCGACTGGGGCTGGGTGCACGTCAACCTCATCCCGCTCAACCCGACACCCGGCTCGAAGTGGACCGCCTCGGACCCCCGCGACGAGCGCGAGTTCGTGCGCCGCCTCGAGGCGAAGGGGATCCCCACCACGGTCCGCGACACGCGCGGTCGGGAGATCGACGGCGCCTGCGGGCAGCTGGCCGCCTCGGAGTGACCGGCCCTCAGGGCCGCCCCCCGCCGGTCGCCAGCACCAGCTCGGCGGCCTCCTCGACGGTGTCGACGAGGTGGACGTGGCCCTCCATGGCGCGGCCGCGCGCCAGCGCGGCGAGCAGCGGCCACGCGGGGACGGTGCGGGTCCAGTGCTCTCGCCCGACGAGCACCATCGGCGCGATGGCCGACTCGTCGGCGTAGTAGTTCTCGCAGGCGTCCTGGAAGACCTCCTGGACCGTCCCGGCAGCCCCGGGAAGGAAGACGATCCCGCGGTCGCACAGCTCGAGCAGGATGGCCTCCCGGGTGGCGTTGCGGAAGTACTTCGCCACCACGGTCGCGAAGGGGTTCGGCGGCTCGTGCCCGTAGTGCCAGGTCGGGATGCCCAGGGTGGGGGTGCCGGCCTCCGGGCTGCCGAGGCGGACGAGCACGTCGCGGGCGGCGCCGACCCAGGCGTCCACGTCGGGGCGGAAGGAGGGGACCCTCGCCAGGAGGTCCAGCGCCTCGGCGAGGTCCTCGGCGGGCCGGTCGGCCGTCCGGGCGCCCAGGTTCGCCGCCTCCATCGCCCCGGGACCGCCGCCGGTGGTGACGACGAGCTCCCCGCCCAGCGCCCGCCCCAGGCGGGCGGCGTCGGCGTAGTCAGCGCTGCCCCGCGGCAGGGCGTGGCCGCCCATCACCCCGACCAGCCGCCGGCCGGCCACCCAGTCGGTGAGCGCGTCGTCGACCGCGTGGTCGTGCAGCGCGCGCGCCAGGTCGGGGTCCGCGCCGGAGCGCGACCACGCGTAGGCACGGGCGTCCAGCGAGTCGTCGTACCGCTCGGTGTCGTAGAGCTCGGCCACGGTGTAGAGACGGCTGCGGTAGGGGTCGACGGGGACGCCCGGCAGCTGGGGGAAGACGAGCGCCCCGCGGTCCCGCAGCAGGTCCTCGGCGCCGGGGGCGAAGGTGCAGCCCATGAAGAGCGCGCCGGCCGGGTCGCGCCCGGCCAGGCTGTCGGCGTGGTGCCTCAGGTCGAGGCCCTTCAGCTGCCAGCCCGCGAGGCCGTGCACGCCCGTGGCGAGCCTCGCGTCGAGCTCGGCGAGCGTCTCGACCTCCACGACCGTCCCTCGTCGGTGCCTCACGGGCAGAACCTAGCGCGGCGCGGCGAGGGCGTCGCCGGGGCGCCGTCAGAAGGCGTGCGCCAGCAGGTCGGCGAAGAGGTCCTGCTCGTCGACGTCCAGGCCGCGCGCGCGGAACCACCGGCACATGTTCGTGCAGTCGCGCAGGAGGAGCTCCGGCCCCTGCGGGTTGCCAACCAGGTCGACGACCTGGGGCAGGTCGATGAGGACGAGGCGCTCCCGTTGCGCGAGCACGTTGTACGGCGACAGGTCGCCGTGGACGAGCCCGGCCTGGGTCATCGTGGTCAGGGCCTCGGCGAGCTGGTCGAACCAGTGCTGCAGCAGGTCTCGCCCGGGACGGGTCTGCGCCAGCCGGGGTGCGGTGGCGCCGTCGTCCTCGATCCACTCCATGAGGATCTCGGTCCCGTCGAGCTGCACCGGGTAGGGGACCGGGAGGCCGAGCCGCCAGCAGCGGCCCAGCGCCGACCACTCCGCGGCCGCCCACTCGCCGGCCGCGACGGTGCGGCCCCACGTGGAGCGCCGCTTCAGGGCGCGAGCGTCGCGCGAGCGGCGGACGGAGCGGCCCTCGGTGTAGACGGCGGCCCGGTGGAAGGCGCGGTGGTCGGCGTCGCGGTAGCGCTTGGCGGCCATCACCACGCCTCCCGCCGGGTCGTGGGGGTCGGCGCGCTCGACGAGGTGGACGTCGGCCTCCTTGCCGGTCTTGAGGATCCCCAGCTCGGTGTCGACGGCGCCCTGGGAGGTCACCACCCAGGCGGGGCGCGGCTCCGGACCGCGCATCAGCGACTCGACCTCGGACCAGGTCGACCAGCGCTGGGTGCGCTCGTCGATCTCGTCGTACGGACGGAACTCCGGGACGGGGTCAGCGACGGGGGCGAGGTCGGCGACCTCGGACAGGACGTGGTGCTCGAGGGACATCGGGGCGGCTCCAGCCGGGAGGGAGGTGGTCTGCGGACAGGCAGAGGACAGTCGTGGACATGTCGCGCCTCCTTCGTCTCCCGGTGGGTGCGGCGCACTCGGACCGGCCCATCGTGAGCCTGTCGGGCCCGGCTGGGCAACCGGTTTTCGCGGTACGTTGGCGAGCATGACCCGGCCCCCCAGCCCGCGGACCCCTCGCCCGCTCGCCGCGGCGCTCGCCACCCTCGCCCTCGTCGTCGCCCTGGGCCCGTCGGCCGCGGCCCACCCGGGGGTCCGGCACACCGGGCTCGCCGACCCGGGGCCGGGGAGCGCCGGCGTGGGGGACCCCTACTTCCCGCTCGACGGCAACGGCGGCATCGACGTCCAGCACTACGACGTCCGGGTCGGCTACGACTTCGAGCAGGGTCGGCTGCGCGGTCGCACCACGCTGACCCTCGTGCCGACCCAGGAGCTCTCCTCCTTCCACCTGGACCTCGTGCTCGCAGCCTCCGAGGTGACCGTCGACGGCGTGCCGGCCGCGCACCGACGCACCGAGGGGCACGAGCTGGTGGTCCGGCCGGCGGCCGCCCTCCAGCCGGGGATCCCGGTCGAGGTGGAGGTCACGTACGCCGGCCGCCCGGGGCGCGAGCGCTACCGGGGCGCCTCCAGCTGGCTGGCCGACCGGCACGAGGTGGTCACCATGAACCAGCCGCACATGGCGCCGTGGTGGTTCCCCGCCAACGACCACCCCACGGACAAGGCGACCTTCGACGTCTCCGTGCGAGTGCCCCGCGGGCGCCAGGTCGTCGCCAACGGCGACCTCGTCTCCCGCCGCACGCGCGGCGCGACCGCCACCTGGCACTGGCGTGCGGTCGAGCCGATGACCACCTACCTGGCGTTCTTCGCGGCCGGGCGCTTCGACGTGGAGCGCGGGGTCAGCGACGGGCTGCCCTGGACCGTCGCGGTCTCCTCGCGCCTGCCCCGGGCGGAGCGGAGGGCGTCGATGCGGATGCTGCGCCGCACCCCGGCGATCCTCCGGCGTCTCGAGCGGGACCTGGGCGACTACCCCTTCACCAGCACGGGCGGGGTCGTGACGTCGCTGGACCCGGGCTTCGCGCTGGAGAACCAGACCAGGCCGACCTACCCGGTCCTCACGCGCGGGCAGGAGTGGCTGCTGGTCCACGAGCTGGCCCACCAGTGGTTCGGCGACAGCGTCGCGATCGCACGCTGGCGCGACATCTGGCTCAACGAGGGGGCGGCCACCTTCATGGAGCAGCGCCACGAGGAGCTGCGCGGGGTACGCACGGCCGCGGACTGGCTGACCCGGACCCACGCCGGAGCGCCCGACTCGTTCTGGCGCCTGGCGATCGCCGACCCGGGGCCGCGGAGGGTCTTCGACGACGCCGTCTACGTGCGCGGCGGGATGGCCTTCCAGGCGTTGCGGAACCGGATCGGGGAGGAGGCCTTCTGGACCCTCCTGCGGACGTGGCTCGAGACGCGCCGCGGCGGGTACGCCACCTCCGAGGAGTTCGAGGCCCTCGCCGCCGAGACCAGCGGTCAGGACCTCACCGACTTCTTCCGGGTCTGGCTCCGCGAACCGACCCGACCCGCCGCCACCCAGGAGAACGGACTGATCTGAGATGGGATACCGCGCGGAGCACGACGAGTCGACCCGCGACCCCGAGGCCTGGTGGGGTCGCCAGGCGGGGCTGGTGGACTGGTTCACCCCACCGCGCCGGGTCCTGGACGACGACCACCCGCCCTTCTACCGCTGGTTCCCCGACGGGACCCTCAACACCTGCTACAACGCGCTGGACCGGCACGTGGTGCGCGGTGCCGCCGACCGGCCGGCACTGATCCACGACTCGCCCGTGACGGGGACGAAGCGGACGCTCACCTACGCCGAGCTGCTGGCCGAGGTGGCCGCCTTCGCGGGCGTCCTGCGGCACCTCGGGGTGACCAAGGGCGACCGGGTGGTCGTCTACATGCCGATGATCCCCGAGGCCGTCGTCACGATGCTGGCCTGCGCGCGGATCGGCGCGGTGCACTCGGTCGTCTTCGGCGGGTTCGCGCCGCACGAGCTCGCGGTGCGGATCGACGACGCGACGCCGACCGTCGTGGTGAGCGCGAGCTGCGGGATCGAGCCGGGGCGCACCATCGAGTACAAGCCGCTGCTGGACCGGGCCCTGGAGCTCGCCCAGCACGCCCCGGCGGCCGTCGTCGTCAAGCAGCGGCCCCAGGTCATGGCGTCGCTCGTCGACGGCCGGGACGTCGACTGGGACGTCGCCATGCGCGCCGGACGGACCGACCCCGCGGAGTGCGTCCCGGTCGCGGCGACCGACCCCCTGTACGTCCTCTACACCTCCGGCACCACCGGACGACCGAAGGGCATCGTCCGGGACAACGGCGGGCACGCGGTGGCGATGGCGTGGTCGCTGCGCCACGTGTACGACGTGGGGGAGGGCGACGTCTGGTGGGCCGCCTCCGACGTGGGGTGGGTGGTCGGCCACTCCTACATCGTCTACGCCCCGCTGATCGCGGGAGCGACCACGGTGCTCTACGAGGGCAAGCCGGTCGGGACCCCCGACGCCGGCGCGTTCTGGCGGGTGGTCGCCGAGCACCGGGTCAAGGCGCTGTTCACCGCGCCGACCGCGATCCGGGCGATCAAGAAGGACGACCCCGAGGGCACGCACCTCGCCGACCACGACCTCTCCAGCCTGCAGACCCTCTTCCTCGCCGGGGAGCGGCTGGACCCCGAGACCTGGCAGTGGGCGGGCGAGCGCCTCGGCGTCCCCGTGGTCGACAACTGGTGGCAGACCGAGACCGGCTGGCCGATCGCGGCCAACCTGCGCGGGCTGGAGCCGATGGAGGTCAAGCCGGGCTCGCCGTCGGTGCCGGTGCCGGGCTTCGACGTGCAGGTGCTCGGCCCCGACGGCGCACCGGTGCCCGCCGGGCAGGAGGGCGCCATCTGCCTCCGGCTCCCGCTGCCGCCGGGGACGCTCACCACCGTGTGGGGCGACGACGAGCGGTTCGTGGCGTCGTACCTCTCCGCGCACGAGGGCTACTACCTCACCGGGGACGGAGGCTACCTCGACGAGGACGGCTACCTCTTCGTGATGGGGCGGACCGACGACGTGATCAACGTGGCGGGGCACCGGCTCTCCACGGGTGCGATGGAGGAGGTCGTGGCGCGGCACCCCGCGGTCGCCGAGTGCGCGGTGATCGGGGTCGCGGACCAGCTCAAGGGCCAGCTTCCCCGCGGCTTCGTCGTGCTCAAGAGCGGCGTGGACGCCGACCCCGACGAGGTCCGCGACGAGCTGGTCGCCATGGTGCGCGCGGAGATCGGGGCGGTGGCCGCCTTCAAGGAGGTCACCGTCGTCGGGGGGCTCCCCAAGACGCGCAGCGGCAAGATCCTGCGGCGCACGATGCGCGAGATCGCCGACGGCAAGGAGACCCCCGTGCCGTCGACCATCGAGGACGAGAAGGTCCTGGAGGAGCTGCGCCCCGTGCTGCGCCGCGAGTAGGCCCCGCACGAGGCGCTGCGCCAGACTGTCCGGGTGAAGCAGCGCGACGTCGTCATCCTCGGCAGCACCGGCTCCATCGGCACCCAGGCCCTCGACCTGGTCCGGGCGAACCCCGACCGGTTCCGCGTGGTCGGGCTGACGGCCGGGGGCGGCCGTGCCGACCTGCTGGAGCAGCAGGTCGCCGAGTTCGGGCCCGCCTTCTCGGGCGTGGGGGAGGAGGCCTCGGTGGAGGCCGCGTCGATGGCCTGCGACGTCGTGCTCAACGGCATCACGGGAGCGGTGGGCCTGCGCCCGACGCTGGCCGCGCTGGAGGCCGGCAGCACGCTGGCGCTCGCCAACAAGGAGTCCCTGATCATCGGCGGGCCCCTGGTCCGCGACCTCGCGCGCCCGGGCCAGATCGTGCCCGTCGACTCCGAGCACAGCGCCATCGCGCAGAGCCTGCGGGCCGGCAGCCGCGGCGAGGTGCGCCGCCTCGTGCTGACCGCCTCGGGAGGCCCCTTCCGGGGCCGCACCCGGGCCGAGCTCGACGACGTGACCCCCGACCAGGCCCTCGCCCACCCCAACTTCGCCATGGGCAGGGTGATCACCACCAACTCGGCCACCCTGGTCAACAAGGGGCTCGAGGTGATCGAGGCGCACCTGCTCTTCGACGTCCCCTTCGACCGGATCGACGTCGTGGTGCACCCCCAGCAGCTGATCCACTCGATGGTCGAGTTCGTCGACGGCGCGGTGGTCGCCCAGCTGGGCCTGCCCACGATGCTGGTGCCGATCTCGCTGGGGCTCGGGTGGCCCGACCGGGTGCCCGACGCCGAGACCCCGATCGACTGGACGAAGGCGGCGGACTGGCGCTTCGAGCCGCTCGACGACGAGGTCTTCCCCGCGGTGCGGCTGGCCCGCCGGGCGGGGGAGGCCGGCGGGACGGCCCCGGCCGTCTACAACGCCGCCAACGAGGAGTGCGTCGAGGCGTTCCACGCCGGTGGGCTGCGCTTCGGGCAGGTGGCGGAGACGATCGCGGGCGTGCTGGACCGGCACGGCGTACCCTCGGAGGAGAAGCTGACCGTGGACGACGTCCTCGCCGCCGACACGTGGGCGCGCGCGGAGGCCCGCCGCATGATCCGAGGGGACCTGACCGCTCCATGACCGCGTTGCTCTACACCCTGGGCGTGGTGTTCTTCGTGCTGGCCATCCTGGTCTCGATCGGGCTGCACGAGCTGGGCCACATGGTGCCGGCGAAGAAGTTCGGCGCCAAGGTCACCCAGTACTTCATCGGCTTCGGGCCCACCGTGTGGAGCAAGCAGGTCGGCGAGACGGAGTACGGCATCAAGGCGGTGCCGCTCGGCGGCTACGTCAAGATCGTCGGGATGCTGCCGCCCGGGGCCGCCGAGCTGGCCGAGCCGGCCGGCTTCGACGAGCACGGCGAGCCCGTCTTCCGGGTCCGCCAGTCCAACACGGGGCTCTTCACCCAGCTGGTCTCCGACGCCCGCACCGCGGAGTGGGAGCTGGTCCAGCCGGGCGACGAGGAGCGCCTCTTCTACCGCCTCCCGGCCTGGAAGAAGATCGTCGTGATGGCGGCGGGCCCGACCGTCAACATCGCCATCGCGCTGGCGCTCTTCGCGCCGCTCTTCGCCAGCTACGGCAACCCCAACGACGTGCGGATCCTGCCCGAGGTGGCCGACGTCTCCGCGTGCGTGGTGCCGGCCGCCGAGGACCAGCGCGTGTGCCGCGAGGACGACCCGGTCGCCCCCGCGTACGCCGCGGGGCTGCAGGAGGGCGACGAGCTCGTCAGCTTCAACGGCGTCCCGGTCACCGACTGGGAGGTGCTGCAGAAGCAGATCCGTGGCAACGAGGACGGGAGGGCCGAGATCGTGGTCCGGCGCGACGGGACCGAGCGGACCCTGGTCACCAACACGACGGTCACCGCGCGCCCGACCTCCGCCGAGGACCAGACCCTCGTGGAGGTCGGCTTCCTGGGGGTCACCCCGGCGACCGAGCTGGCCACCGGCGGGCTGGGCTACACGCTGGGCCAGATGGGCCGGATGACCGTCGACACGGTCGAGGCGCTCGGCCAGCTCCCGGTGAAGGTGTGGGGCGTCGCGAAGGCGATCGTCGGGCTCGAGGAGCGGGACCCGCAGGGCCCCGTCTCGATCGTCGGCGGCGGTCGCCTCGCCGGTGAGGCCGTCTCGCACGAGGTCGCGCCCACGACCGACAAGCTGGCCTTCCTCGTGATGCTGGTGGCGGGGTTCAACTTCTTCATCGGGATGTTCAACTTCGTCCCGCTGCTGCCGCTGGACGGCGGCCACATCGCGGGCGCGGCGTACGAGGGCCTGCGCCGCTGGGTGGCCAGGCTGCGGCGCCGGCCGGACCCGGGACACGTCGACGTCGCACGGCTGCTGCCGGTCGCCTACGTCGTCGGCCTGGCGCTGCTGGTGATGGGCGTCGTGCTGATCGTCGGGGACCTGGTGGTCCCGGTCAGCCTCACCGGGTGACCCGGGTGACCCGGGTGACCCGGGTGGCGGCGGGGCCCGGCCGGTAGCCTTGACGGCATGACTGCCATCGGCCTGGGCATGCCCGCGCTACCCCCTCCGGTCCTCTCGCCCCGACGCCCGACCCGCCAGATCAAGGTCGGTTCGGTGGGCGTGGGCAGCGAGCACCCGATCTCCGTCCAGTCGATGACGACGACCGTCACCTCCGACGTCAACAGCACGCTGCAGCAGATCGCCGAGCTCACGGCCGCCGGGTGCGACATCGTGCGGGTGGCCTGCCCGAGCCAGGACGACGCCGACGCGCTGCCCCAGATCGCCCAGCACTCGCAGATCCCGGTCATCGCCGACATCCACTTCCAGCCGAAGTACGTCTACGCCGCGATCGAGGCCGGCTGTGCCGCCGTCCGGGTCAACCCGGGCAACATCCGCCAGTTCGACGACCAGGTCAAGCAGATCGCGCAGGTCGCCAAGGACCACGGCACCTCGATCCGGATCGGCGTCAACGCCGGCTCCCTGGACAAGCGGCTGCTGGAGAAGCACGGCAAGGCCACCCCGGAGGCCCTGGTGGAGTCGGCCGTCTGGGAGGCCGGCCTCTTCGAGGAGCACGACTTCCACGACTTCAAGATCTCGGTCAAGCACAACGACCCGGTCGTGATGGTCCGGGCCTACGAGCTCCTCGCCGAGGCGGGGGACTGGCCGCTCCACCTCGGCGTGACCGAGGCCGGGCCGGCCTTCCAGGGGACGATCAAGTCCGCCACCGCCTTCGGGGCGCTGCTGAGCCGCGGCATCGGCGACACGATCCGGGTCTCCCTCTCCGCCCCGCCGGTCGAGGAGGTCAAGGTCGGGCTGCAGATCCTGCAGTCGCTCAACCTCCGCGAGCGAAAGCTCGAGATCGTCTCGTGCCCCAGCTGCGGGCGCGCCCAGGTCGACGTCTACACACTGGCCGAGCAGGTCACCGCGGGCCTCGACGGGCTCGAGGTGCCGCTGCGCGTCGCCGTGATGGGGTGCGTGGTCAACGGTCCCGGCGAGGCGCGCGAGGCCGACCTCGGTGTCGCCTCCGGCAACGGCAAGGGGCAGATCTTCGTCAAGGGCGAGGTCATCAAGACGGTGCCCGAGTCGCGGATCGTCGAGACCCTCATCGAGGAGGCCATGCGCATCGCCGAGGGGATGGAGCCGGTCGAGGGCGGCGGGGCCTCGGTCTCCGTCTCCTGACCGACCGCGTCCGGCGCGTCCCGTCGGGTGCCGACGGCGAGAGTATGGTCGCCGCGTGACCCGTGACGAGATCCAGGTCCTCGGGGTACTGGACCTCCAGGAGTTCCTCGAGCTGACCGCGCGCGACCCGGTGGTCAACGTCTTCGTCGACCACCGGGCCCGCACCACCCGGCTGGACCCGCGCTGGCTCGGCGGCGAGGTCTGGGGCCGGTTCGTGGACGACGAGATGGTGGCCGCGTGCCACGTGGGGGCCAACCTCGTCCCGGTCCAGTGCGACGAGGAGTCGGCCACCCTCTTCGCCCGGCGGGCGGCCCGGGTGGGGCGTCGCTCGTCCACCCTGGTCGGCCCCGAGGCCGCCGTCGCCACGCTGTGGCGCGAGCTGGACGGCGCGTGGGGGCGTCCGCGCGAGGAGCGGTGGCGCCAGCCCCACCTGGAGATCTCCGGCCCCGCCAGGGCCGAGCCCGATCCCGAGGTCCGCGCGACCACCCACGCCGACCTCGATGTCCTCTACCCGGCCTGCGTGTCGATGTACACCGAGGAGGTCGGCGTCTCGCCCGAGGCCGGCGGGAGCGGGGACCTCTACCGGGCGCGCATCCAGCAGCTGATCTCCCGGGGCTGGTCGTTCGCCCGGTTCGACGCGGGTCGGGTCGTGTTCAAGGCGGAGGTGGCGTGCGCGTCGCCGTACGCCGCCCAGGTGCAGGGCGTCTACGTCCCGCCCGACCTGCGGGGCCGGGGCCTCGCCACCCACGGCATGGCGGCCGTCGTGGAGCTGGTCCGGCGCGAGGTCGCCCCCGTGGTCTCGCTCTACCTCAACGACTGGAACGAGGGCGCCCGCACGGCCTACGAGCGGGCGGGCTTCACCGAGTCGGCCCGCTTCGCCACCATCATGTTCTGACCCGACGCAGGGTCGCCGGACCTCAGGCCCCGCGACGCAGCTGCGGGACCGGGCCGGGGTCGGTCGCGTTGTCGCACGCGTCCGGGGTGCAGCGGACCAGCGCCGAGCTGCGACGACCGTTGACCTCCAGCAGCACCGTCGCCGGCCCCTCCCAGCCCGTGGTGCCGAACCAGCCCGTGCGCCACTGCGCCAGCTGGCGGCCGCGGGTCGTGCGGAGCCAGACGCTGCCGGGCCCGATCCCGTCGGCCAGCAGGTCGATCGTGGTCATGTGGCGCCCGTCGGGGGAGAAGTCGTCGACCCGCTCGGTGCAGGAGCGCCAGAGGGCCCGTCGCGGCTCGGCCAGGGTGGAGACCACGGTGCAGCCGCCCTGGTAGGGGTCGCCCGTGTAGGTGGCGAGGCGTCCCGCCGCGAGGTCGGCCGCGCCGGCGCGCCGGGCCACCAGCGTCGTGCGGCGGCCGGTGGCGAGGTCGAGCCGGAAGGTCAGCCCCTCGGTGCTGAGCAGCGCCCGGCGTCGGGTGCTGTCCAGCAGGTCGACGTAGCCGGGGAGCCGGTGCCGGTGCACCAGCGCGCCCGTGCGTGCGTCCCAGGCCGAGACCCGGGTGGTCGGGGCGCCTCCGCGGGAGGTCGCGCGGGCCTGGACCAGCCGGCGGCCGTCGGTGCTGAGCCGGACGGACTCGGAGTCGCGGCCCCGGAGGAGGACCTCGGTGCCGTCGTCCGGCAGCAGCCTGACCACCCGGGCCCGGCTGCCGTCGTCCCGGCTGGTGCGGAGCACGAAGGCCGTGCCCGACCGGCCGAGCAGCCCCACGCGGCCGGCGTCGAGCTCGACGCGACGGGCGCCGTCGACGAAGGTCGAGCCCTCGACGTGGGGCACCGCGGCGTCGGGGCCCCGCGGCAGGTCGCGGGGCTCGAGGAACGCCGCCGCGCGGGCGTCGTCCTGTCCGGCGCCCGCGGGGCGCGTGGCCCCCGCGGGCCCCGGGGCGACGGCCCCCGCGGCCAGGGCGGTGGAGGCGACGAGGAGGAGGAGGGATCTGCTGAGGGAGGTGCGCATGGCGGGCTCCGGTCCGGTCGTGGTGGTGTGCCGTGGTGTGCCGGCAGGGAGTGGACGCGGCTGCCGGCGCGGAGGTTGCCTCGGCGCTCGCCTCCGTTCGGCGACACCCGACGCCGCCAGTAGCCTTGCGCCCATGATCCTCCGGATGTCCCAGCTGTTCGTGCGCACGCTCCGTGACGACCCCGCGGAGGCCGAGGTGCCCAGCCACCGGTTGCTGGTGCGCGCCGGCTACGTCCGCCGCGTCGCCCCGGGCATGTACACCTGGCTGCCGCTGGGGCTGCGCGTGCTCCGCCGGATCGAGGACGTCATCCGCGAGGAGATGGACGCGATCGGTGCCCAGGAGGTGCTCTTCCCGGCCCTGCTGCCCAAGGAGCCCTACGAGGCGACGAACCGCTGGGAGGAGTACGGCGACAACCTCTTCCGGCTGACCGACCGCAAGGGCGGCGACTACCTCCTGGGGCCCACCCACGAGGAGATGTTCACGCTGCTGGTCAAGGACCTCTACTCCTCCTACAAGGACCTGCCCCTCGCGCTGTACCAGATCCAGACGAAGTACCGCGACGAGGCGCGACCGCGGGCGGGCCTGCTCCGTGGACGCGAGTTCGTGATGAAGGACTCCTACTCCTTCGACGTCGACGACGCGGGGCTGGAGGCCTCCTACCAGCGCCACCGGGACGCCTACGTGCGGATCTTCGACCGCCTGGGCTTCGACTACGCGATCGTCAAGGCCACCTCGGGCGCGATGGGCGGCTCCCGCTCGGAGGAGTTCCTGGCCCGCACCGAGGTGGGGGAGGACACCTACGTCCGCTGCACCGCCTGCGACTACGCGGCCAACGTGGAGGCCGTGGCGGTGCGCCCGCCCGCCCCGCTGCCCCTGGCCGACGCCCCCGCGGCGCACGTCGAGGACACCCCGGCCACGCCCACCATCGAGACCCTGGTGGACCACCTCAACGCCCACCTCCCGCGCGAGGACCGTCCGTGGCGGGCGGGCGACACCCTCAAGAACGTCCTGGTGGTGCTCCGGCACCCCGACGGCACCCGCGAGCCGCTGGCCATCGGCCTCCCCGGCGACCGGGAGGTGGACCAGAAGCGCCTGGAGGGCCAGCTCGAGCCGATCGAGGTCGAGGCGATGGACGAGGAGGAGCTCCGCCGGCACCCCGCCCTGGTCAAGGGCTACATCGGCCCCGGCGCGCTCGGCGAGGAGTCGCCCTCGGGGATCCGCTACCTCGTCGACCCCCGCGTCGTGGAGGGCAGCCGCTGGGTCACCGGCGCGGACGCCGAGGGCCGGCACGTCGTGGACCTGGTCGCCGGGCGCGACTTCACCGCCGACGGCACCATCGAGGCGGCCGACGTGCGCGACGGCGACGCCTGCCCCGCCTGCGAGCACGGCAGCCTGGAGTCCGCGCGCGGCGTCGAGATGGGCCACATCTTCCAGCTGGGCCGCAAGTACGCCGAGGCGCTCGACCTCAAGGTGCTGGACGAGAACGGCAAGCTGGTGACCGTGACCATGGGCTCCTACGGCATCGGGCCCTCGCGCGCGGTCGCCGCGATCGCCGAGAACACCCTCGACGAGATCGGCCTGTGCTGGCCGCGCGAGGTCTCCCCGGCCGACGTCCACGTCGTCGCCGCCGGCAAGGACCCGGCCCTCTTCGAGGCGGCGGAGCGGCTGGCCGGCGAGCTGGACGCGGCGGGACTGACGGTGATCTACGACGACCGGGCCGGCAAGACCAGCCCCGGGGTGAAGTTCAAGGACGCCGAGCTCATCGGCGTCCCCACGATCGTCACGGTCGGCCGTGGCCTGGCCGACGGGCTCGTCGAGGTCAAGGACCGCAGGACGGGGGAGCGCACCGAGGTCGCCGTCGCGGAGGCGGCCGGCCACGTCCGCGACGTCGTCCGGGGCTGAGGGACGAACCTCGGGGTTCTGCGGGTTTACGCACTGCAAGTTCATGCAACCTGAATCGCTTGGTCCGTCTGGACGCTGTGTTGCAGACTCATGCCAGTGGTAGCTGATCCTCGACCCAGGCTCTGAACCACACCGGGCTGTTGCTGACCAGCCCTGCCGGCCCGCGGCCTCGGCGCGCTGGGGGAGATCTCGGGACTCCCCCAGGGTGACGAGACCGCGGGCCGTTCCCATTTTCCGACGTGCCCACCGGCCGGAGTCAGAGCTCGTCGGCCCCGGGGAACGGGCGGGGCAGCCCGTCCCAGGCCAGCACCGCCACGGCCGACTCCTGCAGCTGCTCGACGGACCAGGCGCGCAGCCGGCCCGACGACGCCGCGACCAGGTCGGCGTACACCGCCAGGCACCTCTCCTCGACGAGCGCTCCGGCGGCGAGGGCGAGCGTCGTGGTGCCGAGCTCCGGCAGCTCGTAGGCGGCGGCCGCTGCGACGGGCTCCGCCTCCCGTGCACGGAGCTGGTCGACCAGCAGGTCGCGGCGACCCAGGTGGACGGCGTGTCGTGCGGCGGCCAGGGTGAACGCCCCGCCCTGCCCGGCGGCGGGGGCGGCGCTCGCCGCCTGCGCGGCGACGACGGCGAGGACGTGGACGGCGGCGTGCTCGGCCGCCAACGCCGCCTGGAGCCGCTCCAGGGTGCTCACGGCGAGCCCTCCGCGAGCGCGAGCTGCTGGGCCAGGCCGGCGCCCAGGCAGGCGAGCAACCGGGCCACCCGGCCGTCGTCGACCTCGCGGGCCCCGTCCAGGACCGACGCCAGGCGGGTGCGCTCCGCGCGCAGCAGGACCCGCAGGGCGGCCTGGGACCGCCGCGGCACGGCGGGGCCCGGCGTCGCGAGGGGGGCGGGCGGGTCCTCCCCGAGCGTCGCGGCGAGGACGCGCAGGTGCTCGGCCTGGGTGGTGCGCAGTCCCTCGAGCGCGGGGGCGAGGCCCGGGTGCGCCGCCGTGGTTGCCGTCAGCCGGGCCGCCGCCGCGGCCGCACCTGCCCCGACCTCGTCGAGCAGCGATCGCCCGGGGTCGGGGAGGGAGTCGGCCGACCGGTCGGGCCCGGGCACGTCGCACCCGGTGCCCACGAGCAGGGCGGCCCCGCCGGTGGCGACCAGCACCGCCCGCCGCGACGCCGTGCTCCCACCGGGGCGGTGGCGTGGGGGCGAAGGGCGCACCCGGGGAGCGTAGCCCGGCCGGAAGCCCTAGATTGGGCCACCCACCCCGGGAGGTCCTCGTGCACGTCGTCCAGAGCGGGCGGGGCCCGCGCCTCGCCTCCCTGCTCGCGGTCCTGGCCGTGGCGGGACTCGTCGCAGGACTCGTGGCAGGACTCGGGGCGCTGCTCGCGCCGACCGGGGGACGACCCGCGCCCGACCCCGGTGCCGTCCTAACGACCGCCGGGGCCCCGCCAGCGGTCGCCGCCCGGCCCGTCGCGGCCCGGGCCCGCGTCGGCTGCCGCCCCTCCGTGGCCCTGCTCAACCCCGACGCGCTCGTCCCGTGGTGGAACGCGCTGCGGGTGGTCGGCACCCGCCGCGCCGACGTGCTCCTGGTCGGCGACTCGATCACGGAGGGCGCCGGCACCAGCTGGGACGGGCGCCTGGCCAGCGCCCTGCAGGCCGCCCTGCGGGAGCGGTTCCCGCTGCCCGACGCCCAGGGAGCGGGCCACCTGCCGGCCACCACCTGGTCGGGCCTGCAGCCGCCGGGCCTGCGCGTCGTCTCCGGCGGCGTCGAGCGGGTCAGCAGCCACGGCCTCGGCTCCAAGGCGCTGGGGCTCCGCGCCGGGGCCGTCGTGGAGCTCGCCGTCACCGGCACCCGCGTGCGCGTCTGGTCCAGCGACCCGGGGGGCCGGGCGACGGCCTCGGTGGCCGTCGACGACGGGCCCGCCGTGCGGCTGGCCGACACGCCTGGCGCGCCGGGCGGCGGCTGGCTCTCCCCGGCGCTCGCGCCCGGGAGCCACGTGGTGCGGGTGGTGGCGGGGGCGCGTCCGGTGCTCCTGGAGGGGTTCGAGGTGCTCGGCTCCGAGGCCGACCTGACCGCGGGCGTCCACGTCCTCGACGGGAGCCACGGGGGCTGGTCCTCGCACGGGTGGGTGCCCTCGCTGCGCCGCTCGGCCGAGCGGCACTGGCGGGCGGCCGCGGCGACCGCGCCCGACCTCACCGTCGTGAACCTCGGGGTCAACGACTGGTTCTGGCACACCACGCCGCGTCAGCTGCGCAGCAACCTGGAGCAGGTGGTCGCCCGGGCGAAGGCCGCGGACGACGGGCCGCACGCCGTGCTCCTCGTCGTGCCCTACCGCGTGGTGCGCGACCCCGACCGCTGGCCGCCCCAGGAGTGGGCGCCGCTGCGCCGGACGCTGCTGGGGATGGCGGGGGGCGACGTGGCGGTCCTCGACCTCGGGCGGCGGTGGCCCCGCCTGGTCCCCGGCGGTGGGCACGAGTCCGGGCTGATGCTGGAGGACCGGCACCCCGTCCACCCGGACCCGGCGGGGCACCGCCGGATCGCCGCCCTGGTGACGAGGGCGCTCACCCCGCGCGAGCCCTGCGACTGAGCCCGGACGCCGTCGGCCAGTTATGGTGGGCGACGACAACAGCACAAAGGAGGTCGACCGCGTGGGAAACGCCAAGGGTGACGCCACCCGGGACCGCATCGAGGCGGAGCTGACGACCCCCCTGACCGTGCTGGGGCTCGACGTCGAGGCCGTGGAGCTGACCCCGGCCGGCAAGCGTCGGGTGCTGCGCGTCGCGGTGGACAAGGACGGCGGGGTGACCCTCGACGACGTCGCCGAGGCGACGCGGGAGGTCTCGCGCGTCCTCGACGACTCCGACGTGATGGGCGAGCAGCCCTACCTGCTGGAGGTGACGTCGCGCGGCGTCGACCGTCCCCTCACCCTGCCCCGGCACTGGCGGCGGAACGCCGGCCGGCTGGTCCGGGTCCAGCTGGTGGAGGGCGGTCAGCTGACCGGACGGATCGGGACGAGCGACGAGACCGGGGTGGAGCTGGTCGTGGACGGCGAGACCCACCGGGTCGAGCTCGCCGACGTGGCCAAGGCCCTGGTGCAGGTCGAGTTCAACCGCAAGGACGAGGACGAGGACGACTGATGGACATCGATCTGGGCATCCTGCGGATGCTGGAACGCGAGAAGGAGATCTCCTTCGACGTGCTCGTCGAGGCGATCGAGCAGGCGCTGCTGACGGCCTACCACAAGACCCCCGGCGCCCAGGACCGGGCGCGGGTCCAGCTGGACCGCAAGACCGGGCACGTGGCGGTGCTGGCCTCCGAGCTCGACGCGGAGGGCAACGTCGTGGCCGAGTACGACGACACCCCCGACGGCTTCGGCCGGATCGCCGCGACGACGGCGAAGCAGATCATGCTGCAGCGGCTCCGCGACGCCGAGGACGACATCCGGTTCGGGGAGTTCTCCGGCAAGGAGGGCGACGTCATCTCCGGCGTCATCCAGCAGGGCCGCAACCCCGACGACGTGATGGTCGACCTCGGCAAGCTCGAGGCGCTGCTGCCGGTCGGCGAGCGGGTCCCGGGCGAGACCTACACCCACGGCACCCGGATCAAGTGCCTGGTGGTCTCGGTCCGCAAGGGGATGCGGGGCCCGCAGATCACCCTGTCGCGCACCCACCCCAACCTGGTCAAGAAGCTCTTCGCCCTGGAGGTGCCCGAGATCGCCGACGGCACCGTCGAGATCGCGGGGATCGCCCGTGAGGCGGGGCACCGGACCAAGATCGCGGTCCACTCGCGGGTGCCGGGCGTGAACGCCAAGGGCGCCTGCATCGGCCCCATGGGCCAGCGGGTCCGCAACGTCATGTCGGAGCTGCACGGCGAGAAGATCGACATCGTGGACTGGTCCGAGGACCCCGCCGAGCTCGTCGCGCACGCCCTGTCCCCGGCCCGCGTGACCTCGGTCGAGGTGCTGGACGCCGCCGCCCGCGCCTGCCGCGTCGTGGTCCCCGACTTCCAGCTCTCCCTGGCCATCGGCAAGGAGGGGCAGAACGCCCGGCTGGCCGCGCGGCTCACGGGCTGGCGCATCGACATCCGCTCCGACGAGGAGCCCCGCGAGGGGGAGTAGGCGGGCGGGGCCCCGGTCCCCGGTTCGGAAATCGATGGTCCCTCGCGGTAGGCTGGTCCCAGTGGTTCGTACGACGACTCTCCCTGCCCCCGGTCCGGTTCGGACCTGTGTGGGGTGTCGGCGTCGGGCCGCGAAGAGCGAGCTGCTGCGCGTGGTGGCAGGCGCGGGGACCGACGGCCGTCCGGCCGTGGTGCCCGATCCCGCCGGCACGGCACCCGGGCGAGGGGCGCACCTGCACCCCACCTCCGAGTGCCTGCAGCTGGCGGTGCGCAGGCGGGCGTTCCCCCGGGCCCTCAGGGTCCGTGAGGCGCTCGCGCTCACGCCGCTGGAGGACCACCTCACCGCTCGTCCCACCGTGATCGACCGACAAGAAACTGGAGCAGGCAGCTCATGAGCACTCGATGAGTACTTTCCGATGAGCCAGCACCACCACTAACGGTCCGCAACACCCCTCCGCGGGGCTCGGGCCAGAAGGAGCAGCGTTCTAACGTGGCCAAGACCCGAGTCCACGAACTCGCCAAGGAGTTCGGCGTCGAGAGCAAGTTCGTTCTCGAGAAGCTCAAGGAGATGGGGGAGTTCGTCAAGTCGGCGTCGTCGACGGTCGAGCCCCCCGTCGAGATGCGCTTCAAGAAGCAGTACGGCGAGCAGCTGAAGGCTGCCGGTGCCTCCGCACCGGCCCCCGAGGCCGCCGCCCCCGCCCCGAAGGCCCCCGCCGCCCAGGCGCCGGCGTCCCCGGCGGCCCCCGCAGCGACGCCCGACGCGGCGCCCGCCGCCGGCGCGGCGCGCCCGGGCCCCCGTCCCGGCCCCAAGGCCAAGCCCGCCCCCGCCCCCGAGCCGGCGGCGGCGGAGCCGGCCGCCCCGGCCCCCGTCGAGGAGCCGGCTGCCCCCGCTGCGCCGGCCGCCGCGACCCCGCCCGCCGCGGCCGCGCCCAAGCCTGCAGCGCCGGCGCCCAAGGCGCCCAGCCCGGCCCCGCGTCCTGTGGGCCGCCCCGGCGCCCCGCGCCCGGGCAACAACCCGTTCGCCCCGAGCCAGGGCATGGGCCGTCGCCCCGCCGCCCCGGCGCCCGGCGCCGGTGCCCCCGGCGACGACCAGCGGCCCCCGCGGCCGCCGGCAGCCCGTGAGGGCGGCGCCCCGGGTGCCCGACCCGGCATGCCCCGGCCCAACCCGGCCATGATGCCGAAGTCCCCGGCCGCCTTCGGCCGCGGACCCGGCGGCGCCCCCGGGCGTGCGGGTGCCCCCGGGCGCCCCGGTCCCGGTGGTCGCGGCGGTGCCCCGGGTCGCCCCGGTGGCGGCGCGGGCGGTCCCGGCGCCGGTCGTCCCGGTGGCGGCTTCGGCCCCGCCGGCGGCGGTCGCCCCGGCGGCGGTCGTCCCGGCCAGCGCGGCCAGACCCAGGGCGCCTTCGGCCGCCCCGGCGGCCCGTCGCGTCGTGGCCGCAAGTCGAAGCGGGCGCGTCGCCAGGAGTTCGAGGCCATGCAGGCCCCGACCATCGGCGGCGTGCGGGTCCGCAAGGGCGACGGCGAGACCGTGCGCCTGCCGCGCGGCGCCTCGCTGACCGACTTCGCCGAGAAGATCAACGTCGACGCCGCAGCCCTGGTGCAGATGCTCTTCTCGCTGGGCGAGATGGTCACCGCGACCGAGTCGGTCAACGACGAGACGTTCGAGCTGCTCGGCGAGGAGCTCAACTACGTCGTGCAGGTCGTCTCCCCGGAGGACGAGGACCGCGAGCTCCTCGAGTCCTTCGACCTGGAGTTCGGCTCCGACGAGGGCGACGAGTCCGACCTGGTGGTCCGGCCGCCGGTCGTCACCGTCATGGGTCACGTCGACCACGGCAAGACCAAGCTCCTCGACGCGCTGCGCAACGCCAACGTCGGCGCCAAGGAGGCCGGTGGCATCACGCAGCACATCGGTGCCTACCAGGTGCACACCGACGTCGACGGCGAGGACCGCCGGATCACCTTCATCGACACCCCGGGTCACGAGGCGTTCACCGCCATGCGTGCCCGTGGTGCCCAGGCGACCGACATCGCGATCCTCGTGGTCGCGGCCGACGACGGCGTCATGCCCCAGACGGTCGAGGCGCTCAACCACGCCCGCGCCGCCGAGGTGCCGATCGTGGTCGCGGTCAACAAGATCGACAAGCCCGACGCCGACCCGACCAAGGTCCGCGGCCAGCTCACCGAGTACGGCCTGATCCCCGAGGAGTACGGCGGCGACGCGATGTTCGTCGACGTCTCGGCCAAGTCCGAGCTCAACCTGGACAAGCTGCTCGAGGCCGTCGTCCTCACCGCCGACGCCTCGCTCGACCTGCGGGCCAACCCCACGCAGGACGCCCAGGGCCTGGTCGTCGAGGCGCACCTGGACCGCGGTCGCGGCCCGGTGGCCACGGTCCTGGTCCAGCGCGGCACCCTGCGGGTCGGCGACTCGCTGGTGGCCGGCCCGGCGTACGGCCGGGTGCGGGCGATGCTCGACGAGTTCGGCAACGAGCTCACCGAGGCGGACCCGTCGCGGCCGGCCATGGTGCTCGGCCTCAGCGCCGTCCCGGGCGCGGGCCAGAACTTCATCGTGGTCGACGACGACCGGATGGCCCGTCAGATCGCCGAGAAGCGCGAGTCCCGCGAGCGCGCGGCCATGCAGGCCAAGCGTCGCGTGCGCCGCACCCTCGAGGACTTCATGGCCTCCATGGAGAAGGGCGAGAGCCAGGAGCTCAACCTCATCCTCAAGGGCGACGTGTCCGGCTCGGTGGAGGCCCTCGAGGACTCGCTGGCGCAGATCGACGTCGGCGACGAGGTCACCCTGCGCGTCATCGACCGCGGTGTCGGTGCGATCACCGAGACCAACGTCGACCTGGCGGCCGCCTCCGACGCCATCATCATCGGCTTCAACGTCCGCCCGCAGGGCAAGGCGGCGCAGATGGCCGACAAGGAGGGCGTGGAGATCCGGTACTACTCGGTGATCTACCAGGCCATCGAGGAGATCGAGGCTGCCCTCAAGGGCATGCTCAAGCCGGAGTACGAGGAGGCCGTCCTCGGCCAGGCGGAGATCCGCGAGATCTTCCGCTCGTCCAAGGCGGGCAACATCGCCGGCTGCATGGTCACCTCGGGCACGGTCCGCCGCAACGCCAAGGTGCGGGTGCTGCGCGACGGCAACGTCGTCGCGGACAACCTGGACCTGTCCTCGCTGCGGCGCGAGAAGGACGACGCGTCCGAGGTCCGCGAGGGCTTCGAGTGCGGTCTGGTGCTCCGGAACTTCCAGGACATCAAGATCGGCGACGTCGTGGAGTCGTTCGAGCTGCGCGAGATCCCGCGCTCCTGACACACCCCAGGGTCGGCGCCAGCTGCGAGGCTGGCGCCGACTCGACATTTTGACGAAGGTAGGAACATGAGCAACCCACGGGTGCGGAAGATCGCCGACCGGATCCAGGTCGTCGTCGCCGAGATGCTGGAGCGGCGGATCAAGGACCCGCGCCTGGGCTTCGTGACCGTCACCGACGTCCGGGTCTCGGGCGACAGCCAGCACGCGACCGTCTTCTGGACGGCGCTGGGCGAGGAGGACGAGGCGGCGGGCTCCGCGGCCGCCCTGGAGTCGGCCCGGGGCCTGATCCGCTCCGAGGTCGGCAAGCAGCTCGGCACCCGCCACGTGCCGACGCTCGAGTTCGTCCGGGACGCCCTCCCGGAGACGGCCCGGCACCTCGACGAGGTCCTGGCGGCGGCGCGCGCGAGCGACGAGGCCGTCGCCGCCCAGCGCGCCGGTGCGACGTACGCCTCCGAGGAGGACCCGTACCGCAAGCCCCGGCCCGACGCGGACGACGGCGACGACGAGGACGACGAGGACGACGCGGACGACGACGCGTGAGCGCCTCGGCCACCGCGGGTGAGGCGCCGGCCGGGATCGTCGTGGTCGACAAGCCCGGCGGGACGACCTCCCACGGGGTCGTGTCGCGCGTCCGTCGCCTGGCGGGCACCCGCAAGGTCGGTCACGCCGGCACCCTGGACCCGATGGCGACGGGCGTGCTGGTGCTCGGCGTCGGCCGGGCCACCCGGCTCCTGGGCCACCTCATGCTCACCGAGAAGGCCTACGACGCCACGGTCCGGCTCGGCGCGACGACCACCACCGACGACGCGGAGGGCGAGGTCCTCGAGGTGCGGGACACGTCCCACGTCACCGAGGAGCAGGTCCGCCGCGGGCTCGAGCGGTACGTCGGCCGGATCGAGCAGGTGCCGACCGCCGTCTCGGCGATCAAGGTCGACGGCCGCCGGGCCTACGCCCGGGTGCGCGACGGCGAGGAGGTCGAGCTGGCGGCCCGCCCCGTGACGATCCACGAGCTCGTGGTGCACGAGGTGGACCTGCCCGACGTCCGGATCTCGCTGCGCTGCTCCAGCGGCACCTACGTGCGGGCCCTGGCCCGGGACCTGGGCCGAGACCTCGGCACGGGCGGCCACCTCACGGCGCTCCGTCGCACCGCCGTCGGCCCCTTCGACCTGGGGTCCGCCCGGACGCTGGAGCAGCTGGCCGACGACTTCCGGGTGGTGCCGATCGCCGAGGCGGCCAGGAGCACCTTCCCCGCGGTCGACCTCGACGAGGCCGAGGCCCGCGACGTCCGGGTGGGTCGACGGCTGTCCCGCACGTTGCCCGGAGCGGGGGAGCACGCGGTCTTCGCCCCCGACGGCGAGTTCCTGGCGCTCTACGAGCCCTCGGGCGAGGGAGCGCGTCCGGTCGCCGTCTTCGTCGGCTGAGCCGCCCCGTAGCATGCCCGTCGTGCAGATTTGGCGATCGCTCGCGGACGTCCCGGCCGACCTCGGACCCACCGTGGTCTCGATCGGCAACTTCGACGGCGTCCACCGTGGGCACCGGCACGTCCTGGAGCAGGCACGGGCGACGGCCACGCGGCTGGGCGTGGGGACCGTGGTGGCGGTGACCTTCGACCCGCACCCCATGGCGGTCCTTCGCCCCGAGCACGCCCCCACCACCCTCACCTCGGTCCCGACCCGCGCGGCGCTGCTCGCCGAGGCCGGCGTGGACGCCGTGTTCGTCGTCGCCTTCGACCGCGAGGTCGCCGCCTGGGACCCGATGACCTTCGTCGACCGCATCCTGGTCGACGCGCTCTCCGCGCGGGCCGTGGTGGTCGGCGCCAACTTCCGCTTCGGTCACAAGGCCGCCGGCGACGTCGCCCTCCTCACCCGGGCGGGTGCCGAGCGGGGCTTCGAGACCGAGGGCGTGGACCTCGACGGCGGTCCGCAGGTGTGGAGCTCGACCTACGTCCGCCAGTGCCTCGCCGCGGGCGACGTGAGCGGGGCCGCGGAGGCGCTGGGTCGCCTGCACTCCGTGCGCGGCGTCGTGGTCCGCGGCGACCAGCGCGGCCGCGAGCTCGGGTACCCCACCGCCAACGTGCCGACGTCCGCGGCGGAGGCGGCGCCCGCCGACGGCGTGTACGCCGGCTGGCTGGTGCGCCGCGACACGGGCGAGCGACACCCGGCCGCCATCTCCGTCGGGACCAACCCCACGTTCGCCGGCCAGCGGGCGCGTCGGGTGGAGTCCTACGTGCTGGACCGCGACGACCTGGAGCTGTACGGCGTCGAGGTCGAGGTCGAGTTCGTCGAGCGGCTCCGCGGGCAGGTCGCGTTCGAGGGGGTCGAGGCCCTGGTCGCCCAGATGCACGAGGACGTCGGCCGGGCCCGCGAGGTCCTCCGAGCCTGACCCGGCAGCGCCCGCTCAGGCGGGCGAGACCCGGACCGGGAGGCCGTTGAGCGCCGCGTTGCCCGACACGTCGAGCCGTTCGGGGTCGGTGAGGTCGTTGGCCGAGACGCCGGGCACCGTCCCGGCGTGCGTGGTGCCCGAACCGGGACGGCCGTGGCCGTAGCCGTGGGGGAGCGAGACCACGCCCGGCATCATGTCGCTCGTGGAGCGCACCTCCACCACCACCTCGCCGACCCGGGAGGCGACGCGGACGCGCTCCCCGTCGGCGATCCCGCGCGCGGCCAGGTCGTCGGGGTGCGCGTGCAGCTCGTGGCGCGCGCGCCCCTTGGTCAGGCGGGGGGTGTTGTGCATCCACGAGTTGTTGTCGCGCTGGTGCCGGCGCCCCACGAGCAGCAGCGTCCCGTCGTCCCCGGTCGGGGGCGACCCGAGCGCCTCCCGGACCCGGGGGAGGTCGTCGACGACGAGCGCCGGCGCGAGGTCGACCCGGCGGTCGGACGTGCGGAGCCGCTCGGGGAGGCGCCCCGGTCGCAGCGGTCCCAGGTCGACCCCCTGCGGCGTCCGCCGCAGCCGGCGCAGGGTGACGCCGGTCCGGCTGGTGGCCAGCAGCAGGGCCACCGTGCGGGTGGGGGAGAGGGCGAGGCGGGCGGCGCTCCGCAGTCGCTGCGCCCGGGGCACCCCCAGCCGGCGCTGCAGGCGGCGGACCAGCCCGGCGTGGATCTGCCAGTCGTGGCGCTGCGTGCGGTCCGGCGCCACGACGGCGGGCGAGAACCGGGCGGTGTCGCGGACCGCCAGCGCGTGGAAGACGAGGTCGTAGTGGTCCCGCTCGAGGTGGGAGGTGGGCGGCAGGACGACGTCGGCGTGCCGGGTCGTCTCGTTGACGTAGAAGTCCAGCGAGACCATGAAGTCCAGGCCCGGCAGGGCGCGGTCCAGCGCCGCGCCGTCGGGCGTGGAGAGCACCGGGTTGCCGCTGCTGGTGACCAGGGCGCGCACCTGGCCGGGACCCGGGGTGGTGATCTCCTCCCGCAGCGCGGCCACCGGGAGCTCGCCGCCGGTCTCCGGGAGGCCTCGGACGCGGGAGTGCCACCTCCCGTGGTGACCCTTCCCGACCAGCCCGCGCCCCACGACGTCGACGGCGGGGGTGGTGAACATGGCGCCCCCGACCCGGTCGACGTGGCCGGTGAGGATGTTGAGCAGCTGCACGGCCCACTGCGCCACCGTGCCGAACTCGGTCGTGGAGACGCCCATCCGGGCGTGGACGACGGCGCGCGGCGTCGCGGCCAGCTCCCGGGCGAGGCGCTCGACCACCTCGGCCGGCACCCCGCTCGCCTCCGCGGCGCGGGCCGGGGTGTGGCCGGCCACCGCCTCCCGGACACGGTCGACCCCGTCCGCCCACTCCGGCACGGAGGCGAGCCCCTCCGCGAGGACGACGTGCAGCATCGCCAGCAGCACGTGCACGTCGGTGCCAGGGCGCACGAAGTGGTGCTCGTCGGCGAGCCTGGCGGTCTCGGTGCGCCGCGGGTCCAGGACCACCATGCGTCCGCCCCGGGCGTGCAGCTCCCGCAGCCGGGCGGGGAAGTCGGGGACCGTCATCATCGAGCCGTTGGAGACCATCGGGTTGTGGCCCAGGACGACGAAGAGGTCGGTGCGGTCGAGGTCGGGCACCGGGAGGAGCAGCTGGTGCCCGTAGAGCAGCCGGGCGACGTGCTGGTGGGGGAGCTGGTCGACGGAGGTCGCGCTGAACCGGTTCCGCGTCCCGAGCGTGCGGAGCAGCGCGCTGCCGTGGGTCATCGAGCCGAGGCTGTGCACGTTGGGGTTGCCGAGGTACACCGCGACGGCGTCCCGGCCGTGCCGCTCGACGGTCGCGGCCAGCCGGTCGGCGACCAGGTCGAGCGCCTCGTCCCAGCCGATCTCCTCCCACCGCGGGTCGTCGGCGGGACCGTGCCGCCGTACCGGCCGCCGGAGCCGGTCGGGGTCGTGCAGGACGTCGGCGATCGCCACGCCCTTGGGGCAGACGTGGCCGCGGGAGAGCGGGTCGTCCTCGGCCCCCCGCACGCCGGTGACGACGTCGTCGACCAGGGTCAGCTCGAGGCCGCAGATCGCCTCGCACAGGTTGCAGGCGGTGCGGCGCCGCACTTCGGGGCTGCCGGCTCGGGTGGTGCTCATCGCCCGATCCTGCCACCGCGCGGCGCCCCGGCACATGGTCTGCGCGCACAACCCCTCCCGCCGCGCCGAGGGCGCGGCCGGGACCCGGCGAGCGGATGGCCCGGACACGGCCGGGGCATCGCCGGGGCAGGGCTGGGGCACGGCTGGGCATGGGTGCGAGCCCGCCGGGGTACGGAGCCGGCCGCGGGCGCCGCGGTGGCGCCCGGACACGACTCGAAGGAGCCACCAGATGGGTTACGGAGGAGCGGTCGGACTGATCGTGCTGGGACTGATCCTGTCCCTGGCCATCAGCGAGGAGCAGGTCGGCCCGGTGAACCTCGGCATGGTGGGGTGGATCCTGACCCTGGCCGGCGTGGCGCTGCTGCTGCTGAGCATCGTGCAGCAGAACTCGCGCCGTCGGCAGAGCACGGTGGCAACCACCACCGACGCGCACGGCCGCACGGCCACCACCGAGCGCCACGTCGAGGCCGACCCGCCGCCCCCGCCCGCCGTCTGAGGCGGTGCGGTCCCGGCCCGGTGATTGGGCGGCCCCGCCGTCGCGCTGATATCCTCGTCCGGTTGCCCGCGTGCGGGCGACGTGCCGTCCAACGGCCGCGGATCGAGAGTGCCCGGGTGAACAGGCCCCGGCGCGCCGCGCAACGAACGAGCCCCTGGTGGGCCGGAAGGGAGCCTGCGCATGTCCATCGGTACTGACGCGGAGACCAAGAAGAAGATCATCGCCGAGTACGCGACGACCGAGGGTGACACCGGTTCGCCGGAGGTGCAGATCGCGCTGCTGTCGCACCGCATCGCCCACCTGACCGAGCACCTCAAGCAGCACAAGCACGACCACCACAGCCGTCGTGGCCTGCTGCTGCTGGTCGGCCAGCGTCGCCGTCTCCTCAACTACCTGCAGAAGACGGAGATCGACCGCTACCGGTCGATCGTCGAGCGCCTCGGCCTTCGCCGCTGACGTCGTGAGGGCCCACTCCCCGGAGTGGGCCCTCCTCGGCATTTCTCGCTACATTGGCAGGTGCGTGCAGAGCACTGCCCGCCTGCGACGTCCCCCTCGGGCCGTCGCACACAACTGAAGATCCATCATCCAGGAGCGACCCGCCGACTCGGCCCGGTCCTCGGTAGTGGCCCTCAGGAGCCGACCGTCGCGGTCGGGCGCCTGCGAGCCTCGATCGAAGACCGGCCCATGCCCCGCACGGGGCTGGTCGTCCGCGGGTGCGCTCCGCGAACAGAAGGGACCACTACGTGGAACCCACCATCTCCGCCGTCGAGACCGTCCTCGACAACGGCAAGTTCGGCAAGCGCACCGTCAAGTTCGAGACGGGCCTGCTGGCCCGCCAGGCCGCCGGCTCGGTGACCGCCTACCTCGACGACGAGACCATGCTGCTCTCGGCGACCACCGCCAGCAAGCAGCCGAAGGACCACTTCGACTTCTTCCCCCTCACGATCGACGTCGAGGAGCGGATGTACGCCGTGGGACAGATCCCCGGCTCGTTCTTCCGGTCCGAGGGCCGGCCGGGCGAGGACGCGATCCTCACCTGCCGCCTCATCGACCGCCCGCTGCGCCCGACCTTCAAGAAGGGCCTGCGCAACGAGGTCCAGGTCGTCATCACGGTGCTGTCGCTCGACCCCGACATGCCGTACGACGTGCTGGCGATCAACGCCGCCTCCATCTCCACCCAGCTCTCCGGCCTGCCCTTCTCCGGCCCGGTCGGCGGCGTCCGCGTGGCGCTGATCGACGGCCAGTGGGTGGCCTTCCCCAGCCACAGCCAGCTCGAGGACGCGGTCTTCGACATGGTCGTGGCCGGCCGGGTCACCGAGACCGGCGACGTGGCGATCATGATGGTCGAGGCGGAGGCCACCGAGGCCGTCGTCGAGCTCGTCCAGGGCGGCGCGAAGGCGCCGACCGAGGAGGTCGTGGCCGAGGGTCTCGACGCGGCGAAGCCCTTCATCAAGCAGCTGTGCGAGGCCCAGGCCGAGCTGGCCAAGGAGGCGGCGAAGCCCGTCCAGGAGTTCCCGATCTTCCTCGACTACGAGGACGACGTGTACGCCGCCGTGGAGTCCGCTGCCAAGGACGAGACCACCGAGGCGCTCACCCTCGTGGGCAAGCAGGAGCGCGAGGAGCGGATGGACGCCATCAAGGCCTCCCTGCTCGACCGCATCGGCGGCGACTTCGCGGGTCGCGAGAAGGAGATCGGCGCCGCGTTCCGGTCGCTGACCAAGAACCTCATGCGCGAGCGCGTGCTGCGCGACAAGATCCGCATGGACGGTCGCGGCCTGGCCGACATCCGGCCGCTGCACGCCGAGGTCGGCCTGATCCCGCGGGTCCACGGCTCCTCGCTCTTCGAGCGCGGCGAGACCCAGATCATGGGCGTCACCACCCTCGACATGCTCAAGATGGAGCAGCAGCTCGACACGCTCTCGCCCGAGAAGCACCGTCGCTACATGCACAAGTACGTCTTCCCGCCGTTCTCGACGGGCGAGACCGGCCGCGTGGGCTCGCCCAAGCGCCGCGAGGTGGGCCACGGCGCCCTCGCGCGTCGCGCGCTGCTGCCCGTGCTGCCGAGCCGCGAGGAGTTCCCCTACGCGATCCGCCAGCTCTCCGAGGCGATGGGCTCCAACGGCTCCACCTCGATGGGTTCGGTCTGCGCCTCGACCCTGTCGCTGCTCCAGGCCGGCGTGCCGCTGAAGGCGTCGGTCGCGGGCATCGCGATGGGCCTCGTCTCCGGCGAGGTCGACGGCAGGACGGAGTACGTCGCGCTGACCGACATCCTCGGCGCCGAGGACGCGATGGGCGACATGGACTTCAAGGTCGCCGGCACCCGCGAGTTCGTCACCGCGCTCCAGCTCGACACCAAGCTCGACGGCATCCCCGCCGAGGTCCTGGGGTCGGCCCTGAAGCAGGCGCGCGACGCCCGCCACGCCATCCTCGACGTCATGGCCGAGGCCATCGACGCCCCCGAGGAGATGTCGGTCCACGCCCCGCGGATCATCACCGTCCGCGTGCCCGTGGACAAGATCGGCGAGGTCATCGGCCCGAAGGGCAAGGTGATCAACCAGATCCAGGACGACACCGGCGCGACGCTGTCGATCGAGGACGACGGGACCGTCTACATCGGCGCGACCAACGGCGAGGCCGCCGAGGCTGCCAAGGCCGCGGTCAACGCGATCGCGAACCCGACGATGCCCGAGGTCGGCGAGCGCTACCTCGGCACCGTCGTGAAGACCACCAACTTCGGTGCGTTCGTCTCGCTGATGCCGGGCAAGGACGGGCTGCTGCACATCAGCAAGCTGCGCGGCCTGGCCGGTGGCAAGCGGGTGGACAACGTCGAGGACGTCGTCTCCGTCGGCCAGAAGATCCAGGTCCAGATCGGCGAGATCGACGACCGCGGCAAGCTGTCGCTGGTGCCGGTCGTCGAGGACGAGGCGGGCTCCGAGGAGTCCGGGGACCAGGACGCCGGGACCGAGTGACGAAGCGCCCCAGGACGACCGGCCAGCAGGTTCCTGCTGGCCGGTCGGCCGTTTCCCAGTCGTTGGTGGGTCAGCCGGTGGGCTCCACCCGAACCCTGCAGACGGTCCGCGACGCGGAGGGCCAGGTCACCTCCCGCGTGCGACGCACGCTGCTGCCCGGCGGTCTCCGGGTCATCACCGAGCAGATGGCGGGCGTGCGCTCGGCGAGCATCGGCGTGTGGGTGGCGGTCGGGTCGCGCCACGAGTCGCCCTCCCTGCACGGGTGCTCGCACTTCCTCGAGCACCTGCTCTTCAAGGGGACCCGCGAGCGCTCGGCGATGGACATCTCCGTCGCCCTCGACGCGGTCGGCGGCGAGTTCAACGCCTTCACGGCGAAGGAGTACACCTGCTTCCACGCGCGGGTGCTGGACGACGACCTGCCACTGGCCGTCGACGTCCTGGGCGACATGATCACCTCCTCGCTGCTCAGCGAGGAGGACGTCGAGGCCGAGCGCGAGGTGATCCTCGACGAGATCGCCATGCACGACGACGACCCCGACGACGTCGTGCACAACCTCTTCGCCCAGCAGGCGTGGGGCGACAGCCCGCTCGGCCGCGGGATCGCCGGGACGCACGAGTCGATCTCGGCGCTCACCCGGGCCCAGGTCGCGCGCTTCCACCGGCGGCACTACCGGCCCGCCTCCATGGTGGTCTCGGTGGCGGGCAACGTCGACCACGCCTCCGTGGTGCGTCAGGTCCGTCGCGCCTTCGACCGCAACAGCTTCCTGATCGGGGACGAGGCGCCCGTGCGTCCGCGCACCGGCGCGCCGGCCCGCCGCGTCAACGCGGGCACGACGACGGCCCACCGCCAGCTCGAGCAGGTCAACCTGGTGCTGGGCGTGCGGGGGATCACCCGCAGCGACCCGCGGCGCTTCGTGCTGGGGGTCCTCAACACGGCGCTGGGCGGGGGGACCTCCTCACGCCTCTTCCAGGAGGTGCGCGAGCGCCGTGGCCTGGCCTACTCCGTCTACTCCTTCGGCAGCCACCACGAGGACGCCGGACTCGTCGGCGTCTCGGTGGGGTGCCTCCCGTCCAAGGTCGACGAGGTGCTCGAGGTGGTCCGCTCCGAGCTGCGCCGCGTCGGGTCCGAGGGGATCTCGGAGGAGGAGGTGCGCCGGGGGCAGGGGCAGCTGCGCGGCAGCGTGGTCCTGGGGCTGGAGGACAGCGGCGCCCGGATGTCCCGGCTGGGGAAGGCCGAGCTGCTGCACGGCGAGCTGCTGAGCATCGACGAGATGCTCGCCCGCATCGACGCGGTGACGGTCGAGGAGGTGCGCAGCCTGGCGGCGGAGCTCTTCTTCCAGCCCGAGGTGCTGGCCGTCGTGGGTCCCGCGCCGGAGGCGGACCCGGCGTCCTGAGCCCCCGGCTCGGTCCGCCGGTCAGCCCGGTGGGCAGAGGAGCAGGGCGGTGCCCGCGCAGGCGGCCGCCCAGAGCACGCTGACGAACGTGCCGATCAGGAACCGCTCCGCGATCCCGGTGTGCTCCTCGTTGCGCAGCTCCGGGTAGCGGCCGAGCCCCTTGACGGCGAGGCTCACGGCGATCCCCTCCGGCCAGCGGAGCAGGACGGAGACGACCACGGCGCCCCGTTCGAGGGCACCGATCCAGGCGCCCCCGCGGAGCACCTCGGCCGCCCTGCGCACGGAGCCGGGCCGCTGGTCCTCGCGCCCGTCGACGAGCCGGAAGACGGCGGTCGTGAGCGGGCCACCGCCGAGGACGGCGAGCAGCACGCAGGTCGTCCGGACCGCGACGGGGAGGGCGTCGGGGGCGCCGAGCAGCCCGGGACGGAGCGCCCCCGCTCCGGCGGTGGCGAGCAGGAGCACCACCTGGAGGCCGCCGAGCCAGGGGGAGCGCTGCCACCGCCACCCCGTCGCGGCGGCGAGGACGGCGGCGGCGAGCAGGCCCAGGCACAGCCAGGCCGTGGCGGTCAGGTCGTCGGCGGGCACGTCGGTCATCCTCCCGTCCGCAGCCACTGCCCGGCCAGGACGGCGACCAGCTCGCGGGCGCGGCGCGCCTCCACCAGGCCCGCGGCGGCGGCGCGCTGGCTGACGGCCGACTGGGTGATCCCGAGCCGGCGTCCGGTCGCCTCGTAGGAAAGGCCCTCGTCGACGAGGTCGGCCACCTCCCACCCCTTGGCGGTGCGCCGGCCCAGCACCGCGGCCCACAACCAGCACACCGACTCCAGGTGGCGCGCGGTGGGGGTCTCGCCGGCGACGCGCAGCTGCCACGGCGCGGTCCGGGTGGAGGAGACCGCCTCCCGGGCAGCGACGAAGGCAGACCCGCGGGCCTCGCGCGCCTCGGTGGGAAGGGGGGTCTCGACGAGACCCAGCCCGAGGCCCACGTGCCAGTGGCCCTCGCGCAGCAGGAGCTCCAGGACGGGGGGCAGGGCCGCCGCGTCGTCCAGGACGCCCTGGAACTCGTCGCCGGCGGTGCGCTGGAAGCCGAGGAGCGCCGGCACCGTGGCCAGCCGTTCGAGGACGGGGCCGACCGCGTCGGGGCGACGTCGGCTGTCGCGCTGGTCGACGGTCAGGACGACGCAGCGCTGTCCATCAGGTCCAGGACTCATGCCCTCGATCATCAGGTTGTGACCTCATGATGTCAAGCATGAGGTGTGGGCCTACTTGCGCCCGATGATGCCGATGACCGGCGGGGCCTTCTGCTCCACGATCGAGACGCGGAAGCCCGCGCTCACCAGGGCGGCCGAGGTCTTCTCGACGATGTTGGGGACGAGCTCGGGGCGCACCGTCTCGTAGAAGAGGTAGACCGAGCCGCCGGGGACGAGCCGCTCGTGCAGCAGGGCCACCTCGTCCTCGCAGGGTCGCACCCAGAAGAGGTTGACGTTGAACGCGAACACCTTGGTGAGCCGCTTGACCGGGACCCGCAGCGTGGCCAGGTCGATCTGCCGGACGGTGAGCCGGCCCGCCTCGACGTGCTTGGCGTTGCGGCGCTTCGTCCGGTCGACCCCCGACTCGGAGCGGTCGATCGCGAAGAGCTTGCCGGTCTCCAGGCGGGCGCAGATGAGCTCCGCCCCGGCTCCCGGCCCGCAGCCGATCTCCAGCACCTGGTCGTGGGGCTGGACGTCCATCAGGTCCACCGCCCACCGGATCCGGGGCGGAATCGTCTGCACTGCCATGGTGGACAGCCTGCCATTGCCGGCCTCGGGAGTCAGCCACCGCCTCCCCCGCGTCGTGGGCCCGCCAGGGCCGACGGCGACGTGGGCGCTAGATTGCCGGGCGTGACGGATGAGCGAGAAGGACGTCGGGCACGGTTGCGCGTGGGGGTCCTCGGGGCCCGGGGCAAGGTGGGCCGCGAGGTGTGTCGGGCGGTGAGCGAGGCCGCGGACACCGTCCTCGTCGCCGAGGTCGACGCCGGGGACGACATCGAGGCGCTGGTCACCGCCGGTGCGGAGGCCGTCGTCGACTTCACCCACCCCGACGTGGTCATGGACAACCTCGAGTTCTGCGTGCGCCACGGCATCCACGCCGTCGTCGGCACCACGGGATTCGACGAGGAGCGGCTCGAGCGGCTCCGTGCCTGGCTGGCCGACAGTCCCGGCACCGGGGTCCTGGTCGCCCCGAACTTCTCCGTCGGCGCGGTCCTGATGATGCGGTTCGCCGCGCTGGCCGCCCCGTTCTTCGACTCCGTCGAGATCGTCGAGCTGCACCACCCGGACAAGGCCGACGCGCCGTCCGGGACCGCCCGGCGCACCGCCGAGCTCGTCGCCGCCGCGCGCGAGGCCGCCGGCTCCGCGCCGATGCCCGACGCCACGAGCACCGCCCTCGACGGGGCCAGGGGCGCGTCGGTGTCGGGGATCCCGGTGCACGCGCTCCGCATCCGGGGCATGGTCGCCCACCAGGAGGTCGTGCTGGGGGAGCTGGGCGAGACGCTGACCATCCGCCACGACTCGATGGACCGGGCCGGCTTCACCCCGGGCGTCCTGGCCGGACTGCGTGCGGTCGGCGACCACCCCGGGCTGACGGTGGGCCTCGAGCACGTCCTCGACCTGCCGGCCTGAGCCCCGCTGCCCGCGCCCCACTGCCCGAGCCGCCGCCCGAGCGTGCGCGGCTGGGCCCCGGTCCTCAGAGGGCGCGGACCAGCGCGGCCGCCAGGGCCGCCGCGAAGACGACCACGAGGAACGGCGCCCGGAGCAGCAGCGCGACCACCGCGACCGCGAGGCCGACGAGCCGGGCGTCCACGACGAGCGCGGAGCCGCTGGCCAGCACCTGCACCGTCAGCAGCGCCGCGAGGAGCGCCACCGGGATCAGGTCGGCCGTGCGGGAGACGACGGGGTGGGCCAGCACGGCCGGGGGCACCGACAGACCGGCGAGCTTGAGCAGGTAGCAGCCGCCGCAGGCGACGAGCACGGCGGCCCACATCAGGCGGTCCTCCCCGGACGCCGGGCGGCGGAGAGCGCTCCGACGAGGAGGGCGACCCCCGCGGCGCCGAGGACGGGCACCCCGGCCGCGGTGAGCGGGACCAGCCCGAGGGCGACGGCGGCGGCGAGGACGGCGACCAACCGGTGCCCCCGCGAGTCCAGGCGTGGCCAGAGCAGCGCCAGGAAGGCGCCGCCGACCGCGGCGTCCAGGCCGTAGGCACGGGGGTCGCCCAGGGCGTTGCCGGCCAGGGCACCGACCAGCGTGGCGAGGTTCCAGAGCGCGAAGATCCCCAGCCCGGTCGCCCAGAAGCCGGTGCGGGCGGCTGCCCGGCTCTCGCGGGTGGCGGCCATGGCGGTCGACTCGTCGATCACGAGGTGCGCGGCGAGCAGGCGCCGTGGCCCCCGGTGCTGCAGGAGCGGGGCCAGGCGCAGGCCGTAGAGCGTGTTCCGCGTGCCCAGGAGGGCTGCCGAGGCGGCGCCCGACCACGCGCTCCCGCCGCCGGCCACGACGCCCACCAGGGCGAACTGGGACGCCCCGGTGAACATCAGCAGCGACAGGGCGCAGGACTGCAGCACGCTGAGCCCCGACGCGACGGAGATCGCGCCGAACGAGACGCCGTACAGGCCCGTGGCGACGGCGACGCCCGCCGAGTCCCGCAGGATGCGGGACCGGTCCGCGGGTGGCAGCGGGGCGTCGAGGGGGCCGGTGTCGGGCACCGGGGGAGGGTAGCCCGCCGGTCAGCGGCGGCGGGGGCGCGGGTGTGCGCGGGCGTCGCGGACGTCGTGGGGCTCGTGCACGAGCAGCCAGGCGCTGAGCGTCCCGAGGAGGACGCCGAGCGAGGCCCCGCCGCTGACGAGGACCGGGACGGAGTCGAGCACGCCGGCCCAGACGCCCAGCCCGACGAAGACGGCCAGCGCCGTCGCGACGACCACGAGCTGGTGGAGGCGGGGGAGTGGTCCTAGCACCGGAACCTCCTGGGGGCGGGTCCGGCGTCGTCACCGGACTTCCTCCATCCTGCCCCTCGGGGCAAGGATGTCAACAGTGGAGCGTCCCCGGGTCAGGCGATCGCGGTGTGCAGGCGGACCTGCTTGACCGCCGGCCCGCCGTCGGTCTCCGTGGCCAGCTCGCGGTGGGCGCCGTCCGGGCCCCAGCCGGCCGCGACGAGGAAACCGCGGAGGGCGTCGTCGGTGCTGGCCACCCACGTCACCGCACGGGTGAAGCGGTCGGCGACCAGGGTGTCGACGCAGGCCTGCAGCAGGCGGGACCCGTGGCCCTTGGCCCGCTCGTCGGGGTCGACGGTGATCTCGGCGACCTCGCCGTCCGCCACCGGGTCGCAGTCGGGGTCCGCCGCGGGAGAGGTCAGGGCGAAGCCGACCACACGGTTGCGCTCGAGGGCCACCAGCACCCGGTTGCGGGCGTCCCGGGGCCGCCCCAGCGCCTCGCGCCAGACGGGGAGGAGCTCGTCGGGCTCCTGCGGGAGCGCCTCGGCCGGGACGACACCCGCGTAGAGGTCGGCCCAGGCGCGGACCTGGAGCGCGGCGATGGCGGGCGCGTCGTCGGCCCAGGCGACGCGCACCGAGACGTCGGCGGTGGGGGAGCTCATGCGGTCCATCCTGCCGTGCCCGGGCCGCGTCCGGCACGGCGGACGGGGTCCCGACGGTGGCGTTACACCTGTGCGGCGGGTCTACACAGAGGTGTCATACGCGTGCTAGCGTCGCCACATGGGTGCGGAGGAGGCGTCCGAGGACGCCCGCGAGCTGGAGCGGCTGCTCGCCGAGGACGGCAGGGTCGAGCCGACGGACCGCGTGCCGGCGGCGTACCGCCGGGCGCTGGTGCGCCAGATGGCCCAGCACGCCCACTCCGAGATCATCGGCATGCAGCCGGAGGGCGCCTGGATCGAGAGCGCCCCGAGCCTGCGGCGCAAGGCCATCCTCATGGCCAAGGTGCAGGACGAGGCGGGCCACGGCCTCTACCTCTACGCCGCCACCGAGACGCTCGGCGTCGAGCGCGAGGAGCTGCTGGCCAAGCTGCACGCGGGCGAGCAGAAGTACTCCTCCATCTTCAACTACCCGACGCTGACCTGGGCCGACGTCGGGGCCATCGGCTGGCTGGTCGACGGTGCCGCGATCGTCAACCAGGTGCCCCTGTGCCGCTGCTCCTACGGTCCCTACGCGCGGGCGATGGTGCGGATCTGCAAGGAGGAGTCGTTCCACCAGCGCCAGGGGTTCGAGATCCTCCACACGCTCGCCCGGGGGACGCCCGCACAGCGGGCGATGGCGCAGGACGCGGTCGACAGGTTCTGGTGGCCCAGCCTCATGATGTTCGGCCCGCCGGATGCCGACTCCACCCACAGCGCGCGCTCCATGGCGTGGGGCATCAAGCGGTTCTCCAACGACGAGCTGCGCCAGCGCTTCATCGACATGACGGTCCCGCAGGCCGAGGTGCTCGGCCTCACCCTGCCCGACCCCGAGCTGCGGTGGAACTCCGAGCGCGGTCACTACGACCACGGGCCCGTGGACTTCGCCGAGCTCGCGCGCGTCGTCGCCGGGGACGGCCCGTGCAACGCCGAGCGCCTGGCCCACAAGGTCCGGGCGCACGAGGAGGGTGCCTGGGTCCGCGAGGCGGCAGCGGCGTACGCCGCCCGGCACGGTCACCAGGGGGCGGCGTGACGGCGTGGGAGGACCCGCTCTGGGAGGTCTTCGTCCGGGCGCGGCGCGGCCTCTCCCACGTGCACGTCGGCTCCGTGCACGCCCCGGACGCCGAGCTCGCCCTGCGACACGCCCGCGACGTCTTCACCCGTCGGCAGGAGGGGGTCTCCCTCTGGGTGGTGCCCGCGTCGGCGGTCACCGCCAGCCGCCCCGAGGACCGGGACGCCTTCTTCGGGCCCGCGGCCGACAAGACCTACCGGCTGCCCACCTTCTACGACGTGCCCGAGGGGGTCGAGCACCTGTGACGACGACGCTGGTCCCGGGATCGGCCCGGGCGCTCCTGGCCCTGGGGGACGACGCCCTCCTCGCCAGCCAGCGGCTCGGCTGGTGGATCAGCCGGGCGCCCGTCCTGGAGGAGGACGTGGCCCTGGCCAACATCGGCCTCGACCTGCTCGGGCAGGCGCGCGGCCTGCTCGCGCGGGCCGGGGAGCTCGAGGGCCGCGGTCGCGACGAGGACGCCCTCGCGTTCTGGCGCGACGCCCCCGACTTCCGCCACGTCTGCCTCGTCGAGCGGGACCAGCGGGACTTCGGGACCACGATGGTGCGGCTCCTCCTCCTCGCCACCTGGCAGCGCGAGCTCTACGCGCGCCTCGCCGCCAGCTCCGAGCCCGGGCTCGCCGCCGTCGCCGGCAAGGCGGTCAAGGAGGTCGCCTACCACGTGGACCACGCCCGGGCCTGGGTGCTCCGGCTGGGCGACGGCACCGAGGAGTCCCACCTCCGGGTGCAGCGGGCCCTGGACGCCGAGTGGCCCTGGGTGTCGGAGCTCTTCGACGGCTCCTGGCTCGATCCCGAGGTGGTCGCCGCGGGAGTGCTGCCGTGGCCGGACGAGCTGCGTCCCACCGTGCTGGGCGAGGTCGCCGCGGTGCTGGCCCGTGCCACCCTGCGGCTCCCCGACGGGCTCGCGGACGGGCTCGCGCCCGAGCCCGGTGGGAGGCTCCGGGGTCGGCACGGGGAGCACACCGACGAGCTGCCCGGGCTGCTGGCCCGGATGCAGCAGGTCGCCCGGGCCCACCCGGGGGCGACGTGGTGACCCGCGCCGTCCCGTCCACGCGGGCCTGGGAGGTGGCGGCCTCCGTGCCGGACCCGGAGCTGCCCGTGGTCACCATCGAGGACCTCGGCATCCTGCGCGACGTCATCGAGGACGACCAGTGCCGGGTGCACGTGCAGATCACCCCGACGTACTCCGGCTGTCCCGCGACCGAGACGATCCGCGAGGACCTCGTGACCCGGCTGTCGGAGGCCGGCTACCGGCAGGTCTGCGTCGAGCTGGTCCTCGCCCCGGCGTGGACCACCGACTGGATCACCCCCCGCGGCCTGGAACGGCTCGCCGCCCACGGGATCGCGCCGCCGGGGCGGGTCGCGGGTGTCGTCGACCTGGTCCTCGGCGTCAGGTGCCCGCGGTGCGGCAGCACCCGGACCCGCGAGGTCAGCCGCTTCGGCTCGACCGCCTGCAAGGCGCTGCGCGTGTGCCGGGAGTGCCGCGAGCCCTTCGACCACCTCAAGCCGCTGTGAGGGGCGAGCTGCTCGAGGTCGCCGGCGTGCGGCCGCTCACCGACGACGCCCTCGAGATCTCCTTCGCCCTCCCGCCGCGGCTGCACGAGGCGTGGCGCTACCGCGCCGGCCAGCACCTCACGCTGGTGGGGGCCGACGGGGCGCGGCGCTCCTTCTCCCTCTGCAGCCCGCCCTCGGCGCGGGAGTGGCGGATCGGGGTGCGCCGGCTCCCCGGCGGCGCCTTCAGCGACGACGTCGCCCCGCGCCTGGCCCCGGGCGACGTCCTGGAGGTGCTCCCGCCGTCGGGCCGGTTCTCGGTGGAGGCCGACCCGACCCGACGCGCTTCCTACGTGGCGGTCGCGGGCGGATCCGGGATCACCCCGCTGCTGGCGATCGTCGGGACGCTCCTGGAGGAGGAGCCCGGCTCGTGCGTCACCCTCGTCCGCGCCGACCGCAGCAGCGGCTCGGTCATGTTCCTCGACGAGGTCCTGGACCTCAAGGACCGCTTCCCCACCCGCCTCCAGCTCGTGCACGTGCTCTCGAGGGAGCAGCAGGAGTCACCCCTGCTCACGGGACGGCTCGACGCCCCGCGGTTCGAGGCCCTGCTGGCGGCCCTCGTGGACCGCGAGCGGGTGGACGAGTGGTTCCTGTGCGGGCCCCAGGGGATGGTCGAGTCCCTGCGGGCGCACCTGGTGGCGGGCGGGGCCACCCGCGTGCACACCGAGCTCTTCCACGCCGAGCCGGTCGCGCCGGCCCCGCCGGCCGGACCCGACGCCGCGCGGCGGACGGAGGACGCGGGCGAGGGGGCCAGGGTCACGGTGCGTCTGGACGGACGCACCACCGACCTCGTCGTCGCCCGGGGCGGGCCTCCGGTGCTGGAGGCGGTGGCTGGGGTCCGCCAGGACGTGCCGTGGGCGTGCCGTGGCGGCGTCTGCGGCACGTGCCGGGCCCGGGTGGTCGAGGGCGAGGCGGTCATGGACCTGAACTACGCCCTCGAGCCCGACGAGGTCGCCCGCGGCTACGTCCTGACCTGCCAGGCGCACCCGGTCGGCCCGCGGCTCGTCCTGGACTACGACGCCTGAGCCGGCGACGCCGCGGGTCGTACCGTCGCAGCGCCGAGCACCGCGAGACCGAGGCCGAGCGCGACCCCGGGCCACCAGCCCGGGCGGGTGCCGTCGCCGAGCAGGGCGAGGCCGACCAGCGCGGGCACGAAGGTCTGCGCCGTGATCATCGGCGCGGTGGCCGTCGTGACGAGCCCGCCCGCCAGGCCGCGGGAGTAGAGCCAGAAGGCGACGAGGCCGAGCAGCGGGACGAGCAGGGCCGCGACCGCGGCCGCCGGCTCGAGCGGCCACGCGACCCCGCGCACCGCGAGCGCGGACCCGGCGTACCCCAGGCCCGCCGTCCAGCCCAGGAGGGCCGCCCGGGACGCGGGCGCCGCCCCGGCGAGCAGCACGAGGGCCGCCAGCAGGAGCGCGAGCGACCCGGGCAGCCACCAGTCGGCGCGGACGTCGCCGGGCGGGCCGGCCGCGCGAGCCAGGAGGAGGAGCCCGAGGGAGACCGCCAGCACGCCGCGCCACGCGTGCGAGGGCAGGCGACCGTCGACCCTGCCGGCCGCCACGGCCGTGACCGGCAGCGACAGCGCGACCGTCGCCTGGGCGAGGTAGATGGGCAGCCACCAGATCGCCACGGCGTGCAGGACGAAGCCCGCCAGGTAGGCCGCCACCACGAGCAGGAGGAGGGGGTCGCGCAGGCCGTGGCGCACGAAGTCGAGGAGCCGGTCGGTGGACGGCAGGCGTCGCGCGGCCCGCGCCTGGGCCACGGCCGCCAGCCCGAAGAGCACGGCCGAGGCGACCCCGGCGGCGAGCCCCCAGCCGGTCTGCGCCTCCATGCCCGTCAGCGCCGCACGCCCCTCAGCGCCCACACCGTCAGCGCCCCACACCTCAGCGCCCCGCACCTCAGCGGTAGTGCTCGGGCAGCTTCTCGCCGATCCGGACCTGCGCCTTGGGCAGCCGCAGGAACTTCATCTGCATGGCCCGCATCACCGCGTAGTACGTCGTGCCCTTGGTGGGCGCGTCGGGGAACCGGCGGCGGAGCTCGCGGCGGAGACGGAAGCGCATGAGCACGCCGTCCAGCACGATCATCACCAGGCCGCCGAAGAGGACGAGGTTGCCCAGGTAGGCCAGCTGCTCGTTGCCGGTCCAGCCCATGACGAGCGTGACCAGCATGATCGGGATGAGCAGCTCCACCACGGAGAGGCGCGAGTCCACGAAGTCCCGGATGAACCGCTTCACGGGCCCGCGGTCGCGCGCCGGCAGGTGGCGCTCGTCCCCGGTCTTGAGGGCCTCGCGCACCTTCGCGTTGGCGTCCACCCGGGCGGCGCGCTTGGCGGCGGCCAGCTCCTTGCGGGTCCGCGGCACCTTCGCCCGGGCGCGGGCGGCCGCCTCGGCCTCCTTGCGGGAGGGCGTGGGGCGACCCTTGCCCTGGGGGCGCCGCGGGTCGGCGGTCTCGGGCGCGCCACCCGCGGAGGGAGTGGTCGGCGCGTCGGTGGACGGGGCGGCCGGAGCGGCGGGGCCGGCCGCGGCGGGCCGGTCGGACTTCGTGCGTCGGAGCAACGGGGGACCTTCGTGAGAGGTGCGGCGGGAACCGCTCCAGCCTACCGCCCGGGGGCCCCTCGTCCCGTCTTGCGCTTGGCCCTAGGGTGAGAACCACCGCACCAGCGACCAGCACGAGGGAGGGGCCCGCCCCCATGAGTCTCATGAAGCGCATCAGCCTGATCTTCCGGTCCAAGGCCAACAAGGCCCTGGACCGTGCCGAGGACCCCCGGGAGACGCTGGACTACAGCTACCAGCGCCAGCTCGAGCTCCTCTCGAAGGTACGTCGCGGCGTCGCGGACGTCGCGACCAGCCGCAAGCGGGTCGAGCTGCAGGTCAACCAGCTCACCCAGCAGGCCGACAAGCTCACCGGCCAGGCCCAGAAGGCGATCGACATGGGCCGCGAGGACCTCGCGCGCGAGGCGCTGACCCGCAAGTCCGGCCTCGCCACCCAGATCCAGGACCTCCAGGCCCAGCACGCCCAGCTCCAGGCGGAGGAGGAGAAGCTCACCCTCGCCCAGCAGCGGCTGCAGGCCAAGGTCGAGTCCTTCCGGACCCGCAAGGAGACCATCAAGGCGACCTACACCGCGGCCCAGGCGCAGACCCGCATCAACGAGGCGATGTCGGGCATCGGCGAGGAGATGGGCGACGTGGGGCTCGCCATCCAGCGCGCCGAGGACAAGACCGCCCAGATGCAGGCGCGGGCCGGCGCCATCGACGAGCTGCTCGCCTCCGGCGCCCTCGACGACGTCTCCCAGCCCGGTGGCGGCGACGACATCGCCCGCGAGCTGGACGCGATGAGCTCCACCTCCGACGTGGAGGCCGAGCTGGCCCGCCTGAAGTCCGGTCGGGCCCCCGAGGCCCTCGAGCCCGGGACGGGTGCCGCCGCCGGCGACGTGCTGGGGGAGGAGACCTCCCGGTCGACCACGGAGGGTGAGGCGCGATGATCGTCCGGATCCTGGGCGAGGGCCAGTTCGACGTCCCCGAGGACGCGGTCGACCGGCTCAACGAGCTCGACGCGGCCGTGGAGCAGGCGGTCGAGGCTGGCGACGAGGCGTCGTTCCGCTCCGCCCTGGAAGCGCTCCTGGACGGTGTCCGCACCGCCGGCACCCAGCACGAGCTGGACAGCCTGGACGAGTCCGACCTGATCCTCCCGATGGCCGACGCGGCGCTCGACGAGGTGCGCGCGATGCTCAACGACGACGGCCTCATCCCGGGCTGACATGTCGCAGACCCGTTTCATCAAGGACACCGGGCTCACCGCCCGGATGACCCTGGTGATGTTCCTCCTCGGGGCGCTGCTGGTCGGCCTCGTCGTCACGCTGATGTACCTCTTCAGCGACTTCGCGCTGCTCATCGGTTTCGCCGGGATCGGCGTCGCCTTCTACCAGTGGTGGAGCTCCGACAAGGTCGCCATGCGGGCGATGCGCGCCCGGGAGGTCACTCCCGAGGAGGCCCCCGAGCTGCACGGCATGATCGACCGGCTCTGCGCGATGGCCGACATGCCGAAGCCGCGGGTGGGGGTCGCCGACCTCGCGATCCCCAACGCCTTCGCCACCGGGCGCTCGCCCGACCGGGCGGTGGTCTGCGTGACCACGGGCATCCTGGGCAAGCTGACCGCCGAGGAGCTGGAGGGCGTGCTGGCCCACGAGCTCTCCCACGTGGCGCACCGCGACGTGCTGGTGATGACGCTCGCGTCGTCGGCGGGCATCGTCGCCGGCATGCTGACGCGCAGCGCCCAGTTCGGCGGGCTGACCCGGGGTCGGGGCAACAACAACCAGGGCACCGCGGCCGCCTTCGCGATCGCCCTGGTCGTGAGCCTGGTGGTCTACGCCGTCAGCTTCTTCCTCACCCGGCTCTTGTCCCGCTACCGGGAGCTCTCCGCCGACCGCGCCGGTGCCTACCTGACCAGCAAGCCGGCCGCCCTGGCCTCGGCCCTGCAGAAGATCACCGGCGAGATGTCGATGATCCCTGAGCAGGACCTCCGCGGGACGAAGGCGATGAACGCCTTCTTCATCGCCCCCGCCGTCAGCGGCGCCTCCCTGCGGACGATCACGGCCACGCACCCCTCCCTGGAGCAGCGGCTCGAGCAGCTCGCGCGGATCCAGGGCGAGCTCTCCCGGCCGACGGGCTGACCGGCGTGGGCTTCTGGGACTCCCTCATGGGGCGGGCGCGCCCCAAGGCGCCCGACCTGGACGCGCTCTTCCTCGTGCCGAGCGCGGCGGTCACCCTGCAGACGGCCGCCGGGCTCCTGCCGACCGGCACCGGTTCGGTCTGCTACCGGGCTGCGGCGGGCGCGGCCTTCGCGCAGACGCAGGACGACGTGGTGGCGCTGCTCGGCAGCGATCCCGGGGCGCCCCCGGTCACCACCACCCAGGATCCCTACGGCTACACCTGGCTCGTGACGGAGGGGGACCCCGGCGACGTCTCGGGGCTCTGCACCGACCTCCACGCCGTCAACACCAGCCTGGCCGGCCAGGGCTTCGGGCACTCCCTGCTCTGCACCCTGGTGCCCTTCCGCGGACCCGACGGGCGGACCGTCGGGCTCGTCTACCTCTACAAGCAGGGCACCTTCTACCCCTTCGCGCAGGTGCCGGGGGAGAAGCGGCGCGACAACCTGCTCGAGCTCCAGGTCCGCGACCTCCTCGCCGGCGAGCTCCCCATGGAGAAAGACCTCCAGAGGTGGCTCGCGGTGTGGGATGCTCCGGGACTGTGAGCCCCGACACCCCTGACGACCGCGCCGATAGCCCCGCGAGCCCCGCGAGCCCCGCGGGGACGCCTCCCGAGGTGACCGCCGACCTGCAGCGGCTGGCGGCCGCGCTCGCGGACGCCGACGACCTGGCCGCCCTGCGCCGTCTCGAGGCCGCGCTCGTCGCGGCCGACGCCCGCGCCTTCGACGCCCACGAGGCGGCCGCCCGCGCGGAGGCCGAGGTGGCCCGGGTGGTGGGCCAGGTCGCGCACGACCTCAACAACCCCCTCGCCGCGGTCTCCATGTCGCTGGAGATCGCCCGCGACCAGGTCGACGACTCGCAGCAGCTCCTGGTCTCCCTGCTGGAGCGCGCCAGCGGCAGCGCGGCGCGGATGAAGCGGATGACCGCCGACCTGCTGGACCACGCCCACGAGCCGAGCGCGGGCACCACCGACCTGCAGGCCGAGCTGGAGGCGGTGCTGGCGGCCCTCGAGGGCCTGCTGCCGAGCGAGGTCGTGGTCCAGGGCACCCTGCCCACCGTGCCCGGCGCCCCCGGCGACTGGCGCGTCGTCCTCACGGGCCTGCTGGAGAACGCCGTGAAGTTCGCGACCGACGGCGCGGCCCCGCGCGTGGTGGTGGCGGCCGAGTCCCACGACGACAGGTCCCGCGTGACCGTGACCGACGACGGCCGGGGCATCCCCGCGGAGGACCGCGAGCGCGTCCTGGAGCCCATGGTCCGCCTGGACAAGCGCGTCCCCGGGCTCGGGCTGGGCCTGGCCACCGTCCGACGCGTCGTCACCGCCCACGGGGGCGAGGTCGGGGTCGAGGAGGGTCCCGGCGGCGGCACCACGGTGTGGCTCTCCCTGCCGGTGACGTCGGCGTCCTGACTGCCGCCCGCCGGGGGTCCGCGCGCGGTGCGCGTGCGGGGGGTGCGCATAGGATGCGCCCATGACGATCGACCTGCCGCTGCTGCCCCTCGGCAAGGGCCGGGACCTGGACGCGGAGCGCGGAGTGGAGTGCCCCGGCGACCTCCCGGTCGCCTCCGACCCGACCCTCGTCGCCCGCGCTCGCGCGGCGAAGGAGGCCCTCGGCGACCGGGTCTTCGTCCTGGGCCACCACTACCAGCGCGACGAGGTGATCCAGTTCGCCGACGTGACCGGCGACAGCTTCAAGCTCGCGCGCGAGGCGGCGGCCCGCCCGGACGCGGAGTTCATCGTCTTCTGCGGCGTCCACTTCATGGCCGAGTCCGCCGACATCCTCACCTCCGACGACCAGCAGGTCGTCCTGCCCGACCTCGCGGCGGGCTGCTCGATGGCCGACATGGCCCGTCTGGCCCAGGTCGAGGACTGCTGGGAGGCCCTCGAGGCAGCGGGGATCGCCGACCAGGTCGTCCCCGTGACCTACATGAACTCCTCGGCCGACATCAAGGCGTTCTGCGGCAGGCACGGCGGGGCGGTCTGCACCTCGTCCAACGCCGACGTGGCGCTCGAGTGGGCGTTCGGCGAGAAGGGCGGGGTCGACTCCGACGCCAAGGTCCTCTTCCTCCCCGACCAGCACCTGGGGCGCAACACGGCCGTCCTGCAGCTCGGCATGGACCTGGACGACTGCGTCGTCTGGAACCCCCTCCTCCCCGGCGGCGGCCTGACGCCCGAGGAGCTGCGCGACGCGCGGATGATCCTGTGGCGCGGCCACTGCTCGGTGCACGGCCGGTTCAGCGAGGACGTCGTCGACGAGCTGCGCGCGACCCATCCCGACCTCAAGGTCCTGGTCCACCCCGAGTGCCGCCACGAGGTGGTGCTCAAGGCCGACCTGGTCGGCTCCACCGAGTTCATCATCAAGACGATCGAGGCCGCGCCCTCCGGCACCACCTGGGCGATCGGCACCGAGCTCAACCTCGTCAAGCGGCTCGCGGACGCCCACCCCGACAAGAACATCGTCTTCCTCGACCGCAACGTCTGCTACTGCTCGACGATGAACCGGATCGACCTGCCGCACCTGGTGTGGGCGCTGGAGTCGCTCGTCGGCGGCACGGTGGTCAACCGGATCGAGGTGGACGCCGAGACGCAGGCCTGGGCGCAGGTGGCGCTGGAGCGGATGCTCGCCCTGCCGGGACGTTCCCAGCGGGACTGACCCGGGCGCTCAGAGCAGGGAGCTCAGGGCAGGGCGCTCAGAGCAGGGCGCCGTGGTGCAGGTACGGCGTCGGGGGCTTGAGCCCCTTGAGCCCGAGGTAGCCGTCCAGCCGGACGTGCAGCCCGGCCTCCATGGCCGTCTCCACCGCCCACTGGTTGGCGCCGGTCACGTGGGCGACGCGCGTGGTGCGGCCCTCGGGCACCGCCGCCAGCGCGTCCCAGAGCAGCCGCGTGGCGGTGCGCCGGTTGTCGGCGGCCAGGAGCTGGACGCCGTCCAGGTTGCTGTAGGCGTAGCCGCGCCCGGTCCGGTGGTCGATGACGCGCAGGCGGTGCACCGAGCGGAGGAAGGCGTGGTCGTGGCCGCGGCCGGCCCCGCGGGCCGTGCGGTCGAGCGAGTCCATCCACTCCTGGTCGCCGGAGGTCCCGGCGCGCAGGTGGCGCAGCTCCGGGACGGCGCTGCGGTCGACCGTGCCCTCCAGCCGCATCTGGGGGTGCAGGTCGAAGCCCGCCAGGCGGTACCGCCTGGCCGCCCGGGGGTCCGACGACGCGCTGAGCATGCCCCGCACGCAGCCCCGGGAGTAGGTGAGCGCGGCGTCGAGCAGTGCCTTGCCGATCCCCAGCCCCTGCCAGCGGGGGAGGACGGCGTACGTCGAGAGGAACCAGGTCGTCTCGCGCCGGAAGGAGGTCGCGAAGCCGGCCACGTCGTCGCCGAGCTCGGCGACCCAGCAGCCGTCGGCGTCGCTCTCCAGCAGCCGCGCGGTCCGCGCGATCCACACCTGGGCGGCCTGGACGGAGCGCCCCACCGGGGCGGCGCTGCCCGGCACGGCGAGGCGCTGCTCCAGGTCGAGGAACGCGTGCGAGGAGAGGCGCTCGACGACCCGCAGGTCGTCGCGGTGCAGGGGTCGGATCCGGAGGTCGGGACGCTCGGGTTCCGGCACGACTGTCATGACCCGGGCATCGTACGCCGACGCCGTGGGGCGACACGGCAGTATGGGCACATGCGTGTGCTCGTCGCCCCGGACAAGTTCGCCGGCACCCTGACCGCCGTCCAGGCCGCCGCGGCGATCGCGAGGGGGTGGTCGCGGCACGCGCCCGACGACGTCCTCGACCTGGCCCCGATGGCCGACGGGGGGCCGGGCTTCGTCGACGTCCTGCACGCCTCGCTCGGGGGGGAGCTGCTCGCCCTGTCGGTCCACGGGCCCGCCGGGGGCCGGGTCCCGGCCTCGCTGCTCCTCGTGGACGGCGTCGCCTACGTCGAGTCGGCTCAGGCGTGCGGGCTGCACCTCGCCGACGGGACCGACCCCCTGGACCGGACCACCCGTGGCGTGGGCGAGCTCCTGCTGCACGCCCGGGACGCCGGGGCGCGCACGGTCGTGGTCGGCCTGGGCGGCTCGGCGACCAGCGACGGGGGCGCCGGCCTGCTGGCCGCGCTCGGGGCGACCGCCGACGTGCCGCTGGACGCGGGACCGCGGGCCCTCGCCGGGGTCGGCCGGGTGGACCTGTCGGCGGCGCGGGCCGCGGTGGCGGGCCTCGAGCTGGTCGCGGCCACGGACGTCGACAACCCGCTGACCGGCCTCTTCGGCGCCGCCCGGACCTACGGCCCCCAGAAGGGGATCGCCGAGGAGGAGCTGGTCGCGGTCGACGTCGCCCTGGAGCAGCTCGCGGCGGCGTGCGACCGTCGTACCTCCCTGGAGCCGGGGGCGGGCGCCGCCGGCGGCCTGGGCTTCGCCCTGCTCCTGCTGGGCGCGCGGCGCGAGCCGGGCATCGGCCTCGTGGCTGCCGCGGTGGACCTGGCCGCGCGGGCCCGCCGGGCCGACCTGGTGCTGACGGGGGAGGGGGCCTTCGACTTCTCCAGCCGGGCGGGCAAGGTGCCCTACGGGGTGGCGGAGGTCGCCGGCGAGCAGCTGCGTCCCTGCGTCGCCCTGGCGGGCAGGGTGCTCGTCGGCTCCCGCGAGATGCGGGCGCTGGGCATCGAGTCGGCCTACTCGGTGGCGGAGGCGTACGGCGAGGAGCGGGCGCTGGGCCGACCGGCCGACGCGCTGGCCGACCTCGCCCAGCGGGTGGCCCGGAGCTGGTCGACGGGGTGAACCGGGAGCCCGGGACCCCGCGAGGAATAACCACGACTGTGAGACCCTTGACCCGATGAAGACGTCGACGACGTCGGACCACCACGAGCTGACCCACGGGAGATCGAGATGACCGAGCAGGTCGAGACCACCGAAGAGCGCCGCACCGACCAGATCAACCTGAGCCCGGTCGCGGCCGCGAAGGTCAAGAGCCTCCTGGAGCAGGAGGGCCGGGACGACCTCGCGCTGCGGATCTCCGTGCAGCCGGGCGGTTGCTCGGGCCTGCGCTACCAGCTCTTCTTCGACGAGCGCACGCTCGACGGCGACGTGACCACCGACTTCGACGGCGTCACCGTCGTCGTCGACCGGATGAGCGTGCCCTACCTCAACGGCGCCATGATCGACTTCGTGGACTCGATCGAGAAGCAGGGCTTCACGATCGACAACCCCAACGCGACCGGATCCTGCGCCTGCGGCGACTCGTTCCACTGAGCCGACGCGGCTCGCCCCGGCGAGTCGTCCGGACACGAAGAAGCCCCCGCCTGCCGGCGGGGGCTTCTCGTCGTCCGGGCTGGCGGACGGTGGGCCTCAGTCCAAGTGCAGGTGCAGGGCATTGGCGAGCCGGGCCGCTGCCGCGCTGACCCGGATCTCGCTCTTGCGCACCTCTCGGGGGTAGTCCTCGAAGTGGATGCTCGGCGCCTGCTGGACTGCAGCCCTGGCCACCCGCTCCAGGCGGAGGGAGGACACGACCGCACGAGCATCGGCGCGCATCTCGCTGGGCGTCGACAGCTCGTCATGGGTCAAGTGTGAACCTGGGGTGGGGATGGCCATGGCCACGACGCTAGACGTTACCGATTGGTACTCCCAGCGGAACTCGCTAGTAGTGTGCGGAGACATGTCGTTGCTGATCGCAGGCTCCGTGGCCACCGACCACCTCATGTCCTTCGCGGGCAGGTTCTCCGACTCGCTGGTGGTCGACCAGCTGGACAAGATCTCGGTCTCGTTCCTCGTCGACGACCTCGAGGTCCGGCGCGGGGGCGTGGCGGCCAACATCTGCTTCGGCCTGGGCAACCTGGGCCTGCGCCCGGTCCTGGTCGGGGCGGTGGGGGAGGACTTCGCCGACTACCGGGCCTGGCTGGAGCGGCACCAGGTCGACTGCGACTCCGTGCACGTCTCCGAGACCCGGCACACGGCGCGGTTCGTGTGCACCAACGACACCTCGATGGCGCAGATCGCCTCCTTCTACCCCGGCGCGATGAGCGAGTCGCGGGAGATGGAGCTCAAGCCGATCGTCGACCGGGTGGGCGAGCCCGACTACGTGCTGATCGGTCCCGACGACCCCGAGGGGATGCTCCGCCACACCGACGAGTGCCGCCAGCGCGGGTACCGGTTCGTGGCCGACCCGTCGCAGCAGCTGGCGTTCGGCGACGGCGACCTGATCCGCCAGCTCGTCGAGGGCGCCGACATGCTCTTCTCCAACGAGTACGAGGCCTCGCTCATCACCCAGAAGACCGGCTGGAGCGCCGAGGAGGTCCTCGACCGCGTCGGCACCTGGGTGATCACCCTCGGCGCCCAGGGCGTGCGGGTGGAGGCCAAGGGGCGCGAGACGATCCGGGTCGCCGCCGTCCCCGACGTGGTCCCGGTCGAGCCGACGGGGGTGGGCGACGCGTTCCGCGCCGGCTTCCTCGCGGCCCTGGCGTGGGGGCTCGACCACGAGCGGGCGGCCCAGCTCGGCTGCCTGCTTGCGGTCCACGTGGTGGAGAAGGTCGGCACCCAGGAGTACACCCTGTCGCGGGCCGCCTTCCTCGAGCGGTGCACCCGCGCCTACGGCCCCGAGGCGACCGCCGACATCGAGCCGCACCTGCGCACGCTGCACCCCTGACGCGCCGCCCGTCGGGCGGCCGCGCGCCCGTCGGCGACCGGCGCGCGCGTCACGCGAGGCGTCGTACGACGTGCCGCGGGACGCCGTCGTCCGCGGCGTCCTCGCCGACGTACTCGTGCCCCCGCATCCGGCACCACGCCGGGACGTCCACGCGCGCGGCCGCGTCCCGGGTGACCACGGCGACCGTGCCACCCACCGCGACGTCGCCGACGTGCCGGGCGAGCTCGATCACCGGCATCGGGCAGAGCATCTCCCGGCAGTCCAGCTCCAGGTCGGCGGGGCTCACAGTCCCACCCGCCCACGCAGGGTCGCGACCACCTCGGGCAGCACCCGGAGGAGCTCCTCGACCTGCCCGGGGTCGGTGTCCCGGGCCAGGGACAGGCGCACGTTGCCGTGGGTGAGGACCCCCATCGCGGCCAGCACGTGGGAGGGACGCAGCGTCGAGGCCGTGCAGGCCGACCCGCTCGCGACCCCGAAGCCGCGCCGGTCGAGCTCGGTCACGAGCGCCTCCCCGTCGACGTAGAGGCAGGAGAAGGTGACGAGGTGGGGGAGCCGGTCGACGGGGTCGCCGACCACCTCCACGTCGGGGACCGTGGCGGCCACGGCGCGCACCCGGTCGACGAGCGCCGCCTGCGCTGGGCCCAGGGTGTCCCGCTCGGCCACCACGGCCTGCAGCGCGGCGGCGGCGGCCAGGGCGGCGGGCACGTTCTCGAAGCCCGTCCCGCGCTCGTCGACGCGGTCGTCGGCGGGGAAGGGGTTGCGCCAGCGCGCCCCCTTGCGCACGAGCAGCAGGCCGACGCCCGCGGGACCGCCCCACTTGTGCGCGGAGGCGGCCGCGGCGGCCCAGCCGCGGGGCAGGGGGAGCCGGCCGGTGCTGGCGCACGCGTCGACGAAGAGCGGGACGTCCCCGAGCAGGTCGGCGAGCCCGGCGACGTCGTGGACCGTGCCGACCTCGTGGTTGGCGTGCTGGACGGCGGCGACGGTGACCCGGCCGGTCGGCCCGCCCGCCGGGCGCAGCACCTCGTCGACCACCCCCGACAGCGCCTCGCCGGTGACCCGGCCGGTGCGCGTCACCGGGACCTCTCGGACCGGGTCGCCGGTCCACCGGGCCGCGTGCAGCACGGCGGAGTGCTCCACCGCGGAGTGGACGAGCGTGGGGGTCCCGCCCCCGCTGGTGCCCCGCCCGCGGTGCAGGCCCAGCAGCCCGCGGTGCACCGCCTCGGTGCCCGAGGCGGTGAAGGTGACCTCGTCGGGACGCACGTCGAGGCTCTCGGCCACGGCCTCGCGCGCGTTGTCGAGCAGCAGCCGGGCGCGTCGGCCCTCGTGGTGCAGGCGACGCGGGTCGGCCCAGCCGTGGTCCAGGGCGGCCAGGAGCGTCTCCCGGGCCGCGGGGTGCAGCGGCTCGGAGGAGGCGGCGTCCAGGTGCGCGCGGGTGGTGCTCACACCCGCGAACCTAGTCCGTGGGGCGCGTGGGGCAGGACGGGGGAGGACGAGGGGCGACCCGCTCCGCTCACGGCGCCGTAGTTCCGATAGTGTTCTGCCCATACGTGACTGCCCAAGAGAGAGGCTCGTTCGTGGGTCTGCAACTCCCCTCGCGCGCAGTCGCACCCGTCAAGAGGGTCGCGACCGCCACCGTGCTGGGTCTCACCCTGTTGCTGCTGGGTGCGTGCTCCGCTGAGGACAAAGATCAGATTTCCCGTCTCGCGATGCCGTCGCCGGTGACCGAGCAGGGCCCGGCGACCTTCGAGCTCTGGAAGTGGGCCTGGGTCGCCGCCATGGTGGTCGGCGTCCTGACCTGGGGCCTCATCTTCTACTCGTCGTGGCGGTTCCGCCGGCGCAGCGAGGACGAGGTCCCCGTCCAGGTGCGGTACAACCTGCCGCTCGAGATCTTCTACACGGTCGCGCCGATCATGATGGTCGTCGTCTTCTTCTACTGGACCGTCAACGTCCAGAACGAGATGACCGAGATGGTCGACGACCCCGACGTGACCGTCGACGTCGTCGGGCAGCAGTGGTCCTGGACCTTCAACTACACCGAGCAGGGTGAGGGCGGGAGCACGCCGTACACGGTGGGCACGACCCAGATCCAGCCCGACCTGGTGCTCCCCGTCGACCAGCGCGTGCAGTTCAACCTGCACTCGCCCGACGTCATCCACTCCTTCGGCGTGCCGGCCTTCCTCACCAAGCTCGACGTGGTGCCCGGCCGGGTCAACAAGTTCCAGGCCACGCCCAACGAGATCGGCACCTACGTCGGCAAGTGCTTCGAGCTCTGCGGTGCCTACCACTCGCGGATGCTCTTCAACGTGCAGGTGGTCAGCCAGGCCGACTACGAGCAGTACCTCGCCGACCTCGAGGAGCAGGGAAGCGTCGCCGACGCGCCCCTCCTCGGCGGCTCCGACGCCCTGACCCAGGCCGGGCTCGACGACCCGTCCGAGGACGAGGTCGAGGAGGCCGGGCAGGCCGAGGACGACGACGAAGAAGGAGGCCAGGAGTGACCGCGCTCGCTGAATCCCCGCAGGTCACGGGCACGCGGCCGAAGCGGACCCTCGGCCAGCAGGCCGTCCGTCTGCTGACCACCACCGACCACAAGCTGATCGGGAAGATGTACCTGGTGACCTCGTTCATCTGGTTCATCCTCGGCGGCCTCATGGCCATGGTGATCCGCTCCGAGCTGGCCTTCCCGGGCAACCAGGTGGTCAACGACGAGCTGTACAACCAGCTCTTCACCATGCACGGCACGATCATGCTGCTGCTCTTCGCCACCCCGCTCTTCTTCGGCTTCGCCAACGTGATCATGCCGATCCAGATCGGCGCCCCCGACGTCGCGTTTCCGCGGCTCAACATGTTCAGCTACTGGCTGTTCCTCTTCGGTGGCCTGATCGCCGCATCGGGCTTCCTCACGCCGGCCGGCGCGGCCGACTTCGGCTGGTTCGCCTACACCCCGCTCTCCGACGCCGTGCGCTCGCCCGGCGTGGGCGGTGACCTCTGGATCATGGGTCTCTACATGGCCGGTCTGGGCACCATCCTCGGCGCGGTCAACTTCATCACCACGATCATCTGCATGCGTGCGCCCGGCATGACCATGTTCCGGATGCCGATCTTCACGTGGAACGCCCTGATCACGAGCATGCTCGTGCTGATGGCCTTCCCGATCCTCGGTGGCGCGCTGCTCTCCCTCGAGGCCGACCGCCTGCTCGGCGCCCACGTCTTCGACCCGGCGCACGGCGGGCCGATCCTGTGGCAGCACCTCTTCTGGTTCTTCGGCCACCCCGAGGTCTACATCATCGCGCTGCCCTTCTTCGGCATCGTGTCGGAGATCCTGCCGGTCTTCAGCCGGAAGCCGATCTTCGGCTACGTCGGCCTGGTCGGCGCGACCATGGCGATCGCGGTCCTCTCCATTGCGGTGTGGGCCCACCACATGTTCGTCACCGGTGCCGTCGACCTGCCGTTCTTCTCCGGCATGACGTTCCTCATCGCGGTGCCGACCGGTGTGAAGTTCTTCAACTGGATCGGGACGATGTGGGGAGGCTCGATCTCCTTCGACACCCCCATGCTCTGGTCGATCGGCTTCCTCACGACCTTCCTCTTCGGCGGTCTGACCGGCGTCATCCTCGCCAGCCCCCCGCTGGACTTCCACGTCTCCGACTCGTACTTCGTGGTGGCGCACTTCCACTACGTCGTCTTCGGCACCGTGGTCTTCGCGATGTTCGCCGGCTTCTACTTCTGGTGGCCCAAGTTCACCGGCCGGATGCTCGACGAGCGCCTGGGCAAGCTGCACTTCTGGCTGCTCTTCCTGGGCTTCCACTCCACGTTCCTGGTGCAGCACTGGCTCGGCGTCGAGGGCATGCCCCGTCGCTACGTCGACTACCTGCCCGAGGACGGCTTCACCACGCTCAACCAGATCTCCACGGTGGGCGCGTTCCTGCTGGCTGCCTCGACGTTGCCGTTCCTCTGGAACGTGTACCAGAGCCGCAACGCGCCGCTCGTCGGCACCGACGACCCGTGGGGCTGGGGCCGCTCGCTGGAGTGGGCCACCTCCTCCCCGCCGCCGCGCCACAACTTCCACCAGCTGCCCCGGATCCGTTCCGAGTCCCCCGCCTTCGACCTCCACCACCCGGAGATCGCCGCGCTGGAGCTCGAGCAGAACGAGGCCGAGCGGGAGGGTCGCTTCGCCGACGCTCCCGACGTGGAGGGCCGCGAGGAGCTCCTGCGCGAGCGCGGTGCCACGACGACCCACGACCAGGACAAGGACGGTGACGCCCGATGAAGGCCGAGGCATGGATCTTCGTGATCACGGGGGTCTTCTTCACCCTGGTCTCGCCCGCCTACTGGGTCATCACCAACGACTGGACCGGCACCTCGGCCCTCGTGATGACGACCTTCCTGGCCTGGATGATCGCCCTCTACCTGGGCTTCCACGCCTCGCGGATGGATCCCCGTCCCGAGGACCGCAAGGACGGCGACATCGTGGAGGGTGCCGGCGAGCTCGGCTTCTTCCCGCCGTACTCGTGGTGGCCGCTGTGGTGCGCCCTGTGCCTGTCGCTGATCGTCTACGCGATCGCCCTGGGCGCCTGGTGGCTCGTCATCATCGGGTTCGGTCTCGGCGCCATTGCGCTCTGCGGGTGGGTGTTCGAGTACTACCGCGGGGAGCACGCGCACTGACGCGACGTCCCTGACACGCACGAAGGCCCCGGACCTGCGGTCCGGGGCCTTCGTGCTGCCCGGGGGGAGCGGTCAGCCGGCATCGGCGGCCAGGAGCCGCCGTACCCGGGGAGCGACCTCCGTCCCGAAGAGCCGGATGCACTCCATGAGCTGCGCGTGCGGCATCGGCCCGTTGGAGTACTTGAGGTCGAAGCGCGACAGGCCCAGGGCCCCGACGGCGTCCGCGACCTTGCGGGCCACCGTGTCGGGCGACCCCACGAAGAGGGCACCGTGGTCGGCCTCGGCCTCGAACTGGTCACGGGTGACCTCGCCCCAGCCGCGCTCCCGGCCGATCCGGTCCCGGTTGGCCTTGAAGTGGGGGAAGAGGGCATCGCGCGCCTCCTCGTCGGTCTCGGCGACGTATCCCGGGCAGTGGGCGCCCACCGGCTGCTGGGGACGTCCGAGCTCGTCGAGGGCCCGACGGTAGAGCTCGGCGAAGGGGGCGAAGCGCTGGGGGGCTCCGCCGATGATCGCCAGCATCAGGGGGAAGCCGTACCGGGCCGCGCGCACGACCGACTCGGGGGAGCCACCGACCCCCACCCAGGCCGGGAGCTGGCCCGCCGCCGTCTTGGGGTGGACGTGGGTGGGCGGCAGGGGGCGCCGGGTGCGCCCCTCGAACGAGACGGCCTCCTCCGAGCGGAGGCTGGCGAAGAGGCGCAGCTTCTCCTCGAAGAGGATCTCGTAGTCCGACAGCTCCAGCCCGAAGAGCGGGAAGGACTCCGTGAACGACCCACGTCCGAGCGTGACCTCGGCGCGCCCGGAGCTCAGCGCGTCCAGGGTCGCGAAACGCTCGTAGACCCGGATCGGGTCGTCGGAGCTGAGGACCGTCACAGCGGTGCCCAGCGTGATCTGCTCCGTCCTGGAGGCGATGGCCGCCAGCACCACGTCGGGCGCGCTGATGGCGTAGTCGTCCCGGTGGTGCTCGCCGACGTTGAAGACGTCGAGTCCCACCTGGTCGGCGAGGACGGCCTGCTCCACGACGTCGCGCAGCACCTGGTGGTGGGGGAGGGGGTGGCCGGAGGCGTCGACGGTCACGTCGCCGAAGGTGTCGAGGCCGAGCTGGAGCTCCATGGGGGTCCCTTCCTGGACGTGGGGGTGCGAAGGCATCAAAGCACGAACGCCCGGCCCCCTCGACGAGGGGACCGGGCGCTCGGTGGTGCTGGTGCGGGAATCAGTGGCGGGGGCGGAGCTCCTCGCCCTCGACGGCGTGGTGGCCGTCGAACTGGTGCCCGTCGGCGGAGTGGTCGAGGCCGGCCTGCAGCTCGGCCTCGTGCTCCGCGTGGTGGTGCGCAGCCTCGAGCTCCTCGCGCGTCGGCTTCTGCACGTTGTGCGCGTTGAGCCAGGCGGAGAGGCGGGCCCGGATCCGGTTGGCCCGGGTCCCGGGAGCCGGCACGCCGTTGTGGTCGACGTCGCTCTCGAGGGTGTAGACCTCGTCCCGGTCACGAGCCGTGAGGGTGTACTGCCTGGCCGGGGCGAGCGGCAGGTGCCGCTCGCTGTAGCCGCCCTCGGGGGACCGCATGATGATGCCGGTCTCGTAGCCGTGCAGGAGCTTCTCCTGGTCGTGACGCTGGAGCGAGATGCACCAGCGACGCGTGATCCAGAAGGCCAGCAGCGGACCGAAGAACACGGCTGCCCGCATGAAGTACGTGATCTGGTTGATGCTCAGGTCCAGCTTGATGGCGATCAGGTCGTTGCCGCCTGCGGCCCACATGAGGCCGTAGAAGGTCATCAGCGCCACCATGACGGCCGTGCGCGTCGGCGCGTTGCGGGGCCGCTGCAGGAGGTGGTGCTCCCGCTTGTCGCCGGTGATCCAGGCCTCGATGAAGGGGAGGAGCAGCACGATCACGAAGAGCAGGATCGGCAGCACGAGGATCGGCAGGAAGACGTTCCACGAGAGCGTGACGCCCAGGAACTCCGACTCCCAGCCCGGCATGATGCGCAGCGCGCCGTCGGGCCAGCCCATGTACCAGTCGGGCTGCGAGCCCGCGGTCACCTTGGACGGGTCGTACGGGCCGTACTTCCACACCGGGTTGATCGTCATGAAGCCACCCATGAGGGCGGTGACGCCGAAGACGATGAAGAAGAACCCGCCGGCCTTGGCCGCGTAGACGGGGAGCATCGGGTAGCCGACGACGTTCTCCTCGGTCCGGCCGGGGCCGGGCCACTGCGTGTGCTTGTGGTACACGAGCAGCAGCATGTGGGCCGCGATCAGGGCCAGCAGCAGGCCCGGGATCAGCAGGACGTGGACGATGTAGAGCCGCGGGATGATCGAGTCACCCGGGAACTCGCCGCCGAAGAGGAAGAACGACAGGTAGGTGCCGACCACGGGGGCCGACTTCATGAAGCCGTCCGCGGCCCGGACGCCGGTGCCGGAGAGCAGGTCGTCGGGGAGCGAGTAGCCGGTGAAGCCCTCGAGCGTGCCGAGGATGAGCAGCAGCATGCCGATCACCCAGTTGAGCTCGCGCGGCTTGCGGAAGGCACCCGTGAAGTAGACGCGCATCAGGTGGATCATCATCGCGGCGATGAAGATCATGGCGGCCCAGTGGTGCATCTGCCGCATGAGCAGGCCGCCGCGGACGTCGAAGGAGATGTCCAGCGCCGAGACCATGGCCTCGGACATGTAGACGCCGCGCAGCTGGTCGTAGGAGCCCTGGTACTGCACCTCGGACATGCTGGGGTTGAACCACAGGGTCAGGAAGACGCCGGTGAGGAGCAGGACGACGAAGCTCCACAGGGCGATCTCACCGAGCATGAACGACCAGTGGTCGGGGAAGACCTTGCGCAGGTTCTTCTTCATCGCGCCGGCGAGGCCGAGGCGCTCGTCTGCCCAGGTGGCGACGCCGCCCGCCCTGGAGGGCTTCTTCGCGGTCGCCGCGGTGGTGGCGTTGCTCTTGGCCACCTTGCTGGTGTCGATGCTCACGGTTAGCCACGCTCCCAGTAGCTCGGACCGACAGGTTCGGTGAAGTCGCTCTGCGCGATCAGGAAGCCCTCGTCGTCGACGGCGAGGGGCAGCTGCGGCAGGGCGCGGGCGGCCGGTCCGAAGACCACCCGGGCGCTGTCGGCCAGGTCGAAGGTCGACTGGTGGCACGGGCAGAGGAGGTGGTGCGTGGTGCGCTCGTTGAGCGAGATCGGGCAGCCCACGTGGGTGCAGATCTTGGAGTAGCCCACGATGCCGTCGACGGTCCAGTTCTCCCGGCCGCGACCGTGGGTGATGTCGTCGGGCTCCATGCGGAGCAGGATTACGGACGCCTTGGACTTGGCGACCTGCAGCGGGGCGCCCTCGAGCACGTGGTGCCCGTTCTCGTCGAGCTCGAAGATGGCGGCCGGCTGGGCGTTCACCAGGTCGCCGATCTCCAGGTCGGAGGGACGGATGGGGGTGCCGAGCACGTCGCGGACGACCCGCTCGCCCTGCTTCCACAGGGTGTGCTCGAGGCCCCCGCCGTTCTCGGGGTCCACGACGTCGTCGGACCAGGGGAGCGGACCGAGGTCACGCAGCAGAACGACGGCCGGGAGGCCGAGAGCGCCGACCGCGCCGAGCAGCGAGTTGCGGACGAGCGGGCGCCGGCCGATGCCGGACTCCTGCAGGCCGGCGTCGAGCGCGGCGAGGGTGGCCTCGCGGTCCTCCTCGCTCGAGGCTGCGGGGTGGCGGTACTCGACCATCTCGTGGTCGGCCATGAGCTTGCGCGCCCACTGGATGATGCCGATGCCGATGAGCAGCAGGGCCAGACCGAGCGTGCCGCCGAGGGCGACCGTCGAGGCGCCGAAGCCGCCGAGGGTGTCCGCGTCCTCGCCGACCTCGAAGGTGAAGTAGGCGACGACGAAGAGGATCGCGAAGACGACCGACAGGCCGAAGAAGGTCGCGACCTGGCGCTCCGCGCGCCGCTCGGCGCGCTCGTCCACGTCGGTGGGGCGCCACTCGTGGGCCGGGAGGCCCGGGTCCGCGATGGGGTCGCCCTCCACCGCGGGCAGGTTGGGGTCGTTGTGGGTCACGCTTCCACCTTGTCCTTCTTCGAACGGGTCGAGTGCGCCGCGATCCAGACCGCGAAGCCGACCAGGCTGCCGATGCCGATCAACCAGGCGAAGAGGCCCTCGGAGACGGGGCCGAGGCCGCCCAGGCCGAAGCCGCCGTACTCGGGCTCCTCCTCCAGGGACTTCAGGTAGGCGATCACGTCCCGCTTGGCCTCCGGCGGGATGTTGCCGTTGGAGAAGACGTCCATGGCCTGCGGGCCGGTCAGCATGGCCTCGTAGATGTGCTTCTCGTCGACGCCCTTGAGGGACGGCGCGTAGCCGCCGCGGGGCATGGCTCCGCCGCTGCCGTTGAAGTTGTGGCACGCGGTGCAGTTGGTCAGGAAGATCTGGCCGCCGCGGACGATCGCCTCCTGGCGCTCCTCCTCGCTCAGCCCGTCGACGCTGTAGTCCTCCTCCGACGGAATGGCGGGACCGGGGCCGAGGCTGGCGACGAAGGCCGCCATGGCGGCGATCTCCTCGTCGTTGTAGACGGGGTCCTTGCGGGGCGCCTGATGGCTCGGGCTGGCCATCGGCATCCGGCCGGTGGCGACCTGGAAGTCGACCGCGGCGGCGCCGACGCCGACCAGCGACGGGCCGATGTTGTAGCCCTCGCGCTCGGTGGCGACGCCCTCGCCGTTGAGGCCGTGGCAGGACGAGCAGCCGACCAGGAAGAGCTCCCGGCCCTGCTCCACGAGCTGGGCGTCGGTCTGCGCCTGCTGGGCGGTGGCGGGGGAGAAGGCGGCGTACAGGCCGCCCGTCATGACCAGGCCCAGGAGCAGCACGGCAAGTCCCGCGAGCGGACCCCGGCGGTGCCGGGAAAGCCGTCCAGCGGTTCGATTCAGGAAGCGCACTTGACTAGTTCCTCTTCAGATCCGGGTCCGGTGACTCATTGGATGAGGTAGATGGCGGCGAACAGGGCGATCCACACGACGTCGACGAAGTGCCAGTAGTAGGACACGACGATCGCGCTCACGGCCTGCTCGTGCGTGAAACGGCGGGCCAGGTAGGTGCGGCCCAGGACGAAGAGGAAGGCGAAGAGGCCTCCGGTCACGTGGATGCCGTGGAAGCCCGTCGTCAGGTAGAACATCGTGCCGTAGGCCGAGTCCTGGATGGTGACGCCGTGGTGCACGAGCTCGACGTACTCCAGCGCCTGGCCGGCGATGAAGACGGCACCCATGACGTAGGTCAGGACGAACCACTCGCGCAGGCCCCAGCCCTTCACCGCGAAGATCGAGCCGGTCCGGCCGACCTGGCCGCGCTCGGCGGCGAAGACGCCGAGCTGGCAGGCCACCGAGGACAGCACGAGGATCGTCGTGTTGCCGGCCGCGAACGGCACGTTGAGGTGCGCCGTCTCCTGGGCCCAGAGGTCGGGGCTCACCGCGCGGATCGTGAAGTACGCCGCGAAGAGGGCCGCGAAGAACATGAGCTCGCTCGCGAGCCAGATGATCGTCCCCACGCTGACCATGCTGGGTCGGTCGTGGTGCCCGTGCAGCCGGGATGCCGGAATAGCCGTTGCTGTCGCCACGGGAGCCATTATGTAGGTAGTCGTGCCGAAGGGCACCCCGACCCCCCGGGTTTGGGAGGGGTGCGTCCCTTCTCGTGCCGTCAGGCGGTGGTCGGAGCGTCGACGCGCGGCTCGGTCGCGCCCGTCCGGGGGTCGGCGCGCATGAACTTGGAACGGCGCAGGAGCGTCCCGGCGACCATGGCCAGAACGAGGGCCGCCCAGAGCGCCGGGACCTGGTTGGCCGCGAGGGCGAAGGCGTTGTCGGTCCACGGGTTGCCCGTGGAGTTCATGAAGCCGTCGATGCCCGCGCCGAGGCTGAAGACGAAGAGCTGGGCGGCGACGAGCGCGGGGAGGAGGCGCGTCTGTAGCGGGGAGAGGTGGGCGAGGGCGTGGAGGCAGAGTGGGCCGAGGGAGACCATCACCTCGAGGCCCAGCCGGTAGCCGAAGAAGGCGTCGCCCCCGGTGAATCCCGTCATCTGCGCCTGCACGGTGGAGTATGCGAGTCCCCCCACTGCGACCCAGCGCGCGTGGTCAGGCGCGGTGCGCCAGCCCCGGACGATTGCCGGCAGCAGGAGCGCCATGGCGGGGGTCCAGACGAAGATGCCCGAGTACGGGGAGAACCACATCCCGAGGTGGCTCAGGAGGCTGTCCGTGACGCCCCGGGTCGCCACGATGTCGGCGTAGACGGATGTCCGGTAGCCGCCCGTCGGGATCCAGCTCTGGTACCACCAGTGCGTCCACAGGCTGGCCAGGCCCAGGCCGGTCGCGCTGACCACGCCGATCGTGAGGGCGATGCGGGGGCTCCGCCGGGACCAGGCCAGTCCGAGACCGAGGAGGGCGACCACGAGGACGACGTGGACCCGTCCCCACAGCCCGATCGCGCCGAAGAGGCCCACCGCCCACCAGATCCGGCGATCGCTCGCCCACACCATGCCGACGATCCCGAGGGTGGTGAGGGTGTGCGTCCACATGGCGTCGGCCGCCACCGACCACAACGGGGTGGTGAAGGCCAGCGCTCCGGCGGCGAGCAGTCCCGTCCTGGTACCGAGGCGTCGCTGGGCGTAGCTGAAGGCGAGGGTGACGGTCAGCGCGGTGAGCACCGCCGCGAACAGGGCGGCGGGCGTGGACGAGAAGTCGGCCGGCCCAGAACCTGTCCCGGCCAACAAGTAGGCGGGCACGGCCGCCGCGACGACCCCGGGAGAGCGGTGCACGACGAGATCGCCCGCCGCGTTGTACTGGATCCCCATGATGTCGCCGGGCGTCACCGCGAAGCCGAGCGCGGCCTCCAAGTCGAAGCCGTTGAGGGCGGGCGAGCCAGTCGACACCAGGTGCCACGCGGCGAGGCTGGCGCCCACGCAGTCGGTCGAGGAGACATCCGAGACAGTCACCAGGTACACGGCGCCCACGACGAGGAAGACCGCGACGGGGAGGAGGCGGCGGTCGCCTCGGGCGATCGGACCAATGCTCATGTCGTCATGCTGCCGGAAACCGACGGACGTCGTGGGCGTATCGTGAGAAGGGTGCTGCGGGTGGCGTCAGGAACTGGGTTGGACCTGCCCGAACCGACCTTGGGGGTCCTGCTCACCGACTGGGGGCTCGCCCCGCTGCCCTTCGTCGTCACCGTGTGGGCGGTGGGCCTCTACGCCCTCGGGGTGCAGCAGCTGCGGCGGCGGGGGGACCGTTGGCCCGTCGGGCGGACGGTCGCGTTCGTCGGGCTGGGGATGGGGTCGTTCCTCTTCGCCACGTCCTCGGGTCTCGCCCGCTACGACACCGTGCTGCTGTCAGCGCACATGGTCCAGCACATGGTGCTCTCCATGGTCGTGCCGCTCTGCCTGGCGCTGGGGGCGCCGGTCACGCTGGCCCTGCGCACCCTGCCGCGGGCGCCGCGGGGCTGGCTGCTGGCGGTGCTGCACTCGCGGGTCGCCCGCGTGCTGGCGTTCCCGCCGCTCGCGTTCGCCCTCTACGTCCTGTCGCCCTGGGCGCTCTACTTCACGGACTGGTACGACGCGAGCCTGCGGTCGACGTACGTCCACGAGATGATGCACGTCCACCTCGTGCTGGTCGGCACGATCTTCTTCTGGCCGCTCATGGGGGTCGACCCGGTGCCGGGCCGGGTGGGCTACCCGTTCCGGCTCCTCCTCACGGTCCTCACGCTGCCGTTCCACGCCTTCCTCGGCGTGACGATCATGGGGCAGAGCGAGCTGCTGGCCGGCGAGTGGTACCTGGCCCTGCGGGCGGGCCCCATGGGCGCCTGGCTGCCCGACGCCATGGACGACCAGCACCGGGCCGGCGGGATCCTGTGGGCCTCGGGCGACCTGATCGGCATCGTCTTCCTCGTCGTCCTGTTCGCCCAGTGGGCCCGCTCCTCGATGAAGGAGGCGGAACGGGAGGACCGCCGGCTGGACCGGATCGAGGCGCGGACGCAGGCACCCCGCGTCGACGGGTAGCATCGCGGACGTGATGGACACGAATGCCTCGAAGACCGCCCCGCTGAAGGTGCTCGTCTACTCCGACGACATCAACACGCGTCAGCAGGTCATCCTCGCCCTCGGACGTCGTCCGCACCCGGACCTCCCGGAGCTGGAGTACGTCGAGGTGGCGACCGAGCCGGTCGTCATCGCGACCATGGACGCCGGCGGGATCGACCTGGTCGTCCTCGACGGCGAGGCCGTCCCCGCCGGGGGGATGGGCATCGCCAAGCAGCTCAAGGACGAGATCTACGACTGCCCGCCGGTGCTGGTGCTCACCGGGCGTCCGCAGGACGCCTGGCTCGCCACCTGGTCGCGCGCCGAGGCGGCCGTCCCGCACCCGCTGGACCCGATCCAACTGGCGGAGACCGTCGTGGCACTGCTCCGCTCGCGCGTGCCCGCCACCGCCTGATCGCCGTGGTGGCCACCTCGTGGCCGGAGGTCCTCAGCGACCTCGTGGCCGGACGCGACCTGTCCCTCGAGCAGGCGCAGTGGGCGATGGGCCAGGTCCTGGCCGGCGAGGCGACGTCGGCCCAGATCGCGGGCTTCGCCGTGGCGCTGCGCGCCAAGGGCGAGTCGGTCGACGAGATCCAGGGCCTGTCGGACGCGATGCTGGCGGCCGGCAACGCCATCTCCGTCCCCGGCCGGCTCCTCGACGTCGTCGGCACGGGCGGGGACCGCTCGATGTCGGTCAACATCTCCACCATGTCGGCGATCGTCGCCGCGGCGGCGGGTGCCCGGGTCGTGAAGCACGGCAGCCGCTCGGCGTCGTCCCAGTCGGGGTCGGCCGACGTCCTCGAGGCGCTCGGGCTCCGGCTCGACCTCCCGCTCGACCGCGTGGCGGCCGTCGCCGAGGAGGTCGGGATCACCTTCTGCTTCGCCGCGGCCTTCCACCCGGCCATGCGGCACGCCGCGGCCCCCCGGCGCGAGCTGGGGATCGCCACCACCTTCAACTTCCTCGGTCCGCTCTCCAACCCCGCCCGCCCCGCGGCGCAGGCGATCGGGTGCGCCGACGCCCGGACGGCGCCGCTGATGGCCGAGGTCTTCGCCCGCCGCGGCGTCGACGCCTGGGTCTTCCGGGGGGACGACGGCCTCGACGAGCTGACCGTCACCACCACCTCCACCGTCTGGAGCGCGCACGGCGGACAGGTGCGGGAGTGGTCGGTCGACCCCGTCTCGCTCGGGCTCCCGCTGAGCCCGGCGGAGTCGCTGCGCGGCGGCGACGCCGCCCACAACGCGGAGGTCGTGCGTCGCCTCCTGGCGCGGGACCGGGGGCCGGTGCGGGACGCCGTGCTGCTCAACGCCGGCGCGGCCCTCGCGGTGCACGCGGGCGGCGAGGGCGGTCCCGACGCCCTGGCCGCCGGGATGGCGCGGGCCTCGGAGGCCCTCGACTCGGGCGACGCCGCGGCGCTGCTCGACCGCTGGGTCGCCGTCTCAGCCGGCTGAGTCGTCCAGCCAGTCCTCGGGCGCGACCAGGTGGACGAGCTCCGTGCTCCCGTCCTGGACTGTGTCCTCTGCGTTCCATCCTGCCCCGTCCTCCAGCGCGTAGGCGAGGGGGGTGTGGGCGATCACCAGGGCGTGGGTGGCCCCCAGTTCCCTGAGTTCGTCGTCCCACCCGGGCTCAAGGTCGACGATGTCCGCGTTCCTCCTGAGCTCGTCGTCGGTGAACATGTCGCCGTAGCCGTGCATCACGACGTGGAGGTGGGGGTAGAGCCACAGGTCGGTGCCGCCCATGCCCCAGTCAGTGAGGAGCGGGGTGCTCTGGGGGAGCGACGCCAGCGTCGCCGAGGCGTCGGTGTCGCCGCGGGGCACTGCGGTCGAGGTGAAGGGGACCGCAGCCGCGAGGGCCGCCGAGGCCACGACGCCGAGTACGACGAGCGTGCGGGCGTCCGTGTGCCTGCGGGCCCGGCCCCGATCGGCGCTGAGGGAGCCCAGCGAGTCGGCGAGGAGGGGAACGAGCATGGCGACGGCGACCGGGACGGAGCGCTGCGCGTAGACCAGCCAGAGCAAGGCCAACGCGAGGAGCGCGAGCTCTAGCCACGACTGGTCGCCCCGCCGTAGGCGGAGCAGGAGCGTGAGGCCCGCCATGCAGGCGGCAAGGGCAGTGGTCGGATCCGTGAGCTCCGGCGCCCCCCACTCGGCGAAGTACGTCGAGATGCCCCCGACCCTCGTCGTCGCGGTCCACAGCGCGGGCCCCACCGGCGTCAGGCCGGCCACCACGCAGGAGAGTGCCGGCACGGCCCACACCTGCCACAGCGGGTGGGAGCCGGCGTCCCGCGTCCCAGCCTTCCGGTCCAGGGTCGAGCCCAGGGCGGCGACGACGCCGACCAGCACGCCGGCCACCCACATGCCGTGCACCATGGCCCACAGCCACGTCAGGGGGACCGTCCACCACGGCACGCCGCCGCCACGTCCCGTGCGCAGCCAGGCCGCGGAGACGAGGACGAGGAAGACGTAGCTGGCCACTTGCGGGCGGGCGGAGAGGAAGGGGAGGCTCGCCGCCACCGTCAAGCAGGTCACGGGGGCAGCGACGAGGAGCCCGCCCAGCCGGTGCCCGACGAGCGCCACCACCACGACGTATGCGAGGGTGACGGTGCCGGTCAGCCAGGCGACTCCCGCCAGGCCGGCGAACGACTCCACCCAGGCGTAGAGCACCTGGCTGAGCCACTGCGTCGGAGCCCAGTCGGCGGTGGCGAACGGCGTGACGGAGCCGGGATCCCAGGGCTTCCAGCCCTCGAGGAACTCTCGCCCGAGCCGGAGGTGGAAGAACGTGTCCGGGTTGGTCACCGGCACGGCGAAGCGTCTGACCACCACCGCGAGCAGGCCAGTCAGGACGACCAAGGGCACGAACCGTAGGGCGGGCCAAGGGGCCGGCAGGTCGGGGGCCGAGGGGTGGTTGGGCTCTGGCACGCCCATACCCTGCCACGGCGGCATCGGACGGGAGGCGTCTTTCGCGGAGGTCGACGGGCTCAGATCCGGAGGACGAATGCGTCACCGCGCGGGGTGAACCCCACGCGGTCGTAGTAGGGGGCAACCATGGAAGGCGAGGTCACGACCTGCTGGATACGACCCTCGCGCAGGAACTGACTGTGCCGCCACACGAACTCGCCGGGCGAGAAGTCCCGGAAACGGGGAGTGACGTAGTCAAGGACGACGTATGCCTCGTCGTCCTGAAGGCGCAGCAGGACGACGCCGACGGTCTCGTCGAGGAGCTGGACGAGGAAGGCCCGGTGGTCCTCCCGGTGGGGGTCCCAGACGAAGTCGGGCTGGAACTGGAGGATGTCGGCCTCGTGGACCCGCAGCACGTGGCGCAGGTACTCGTCGTTCGGCCGCACCTCGAGCACCTCGTAGGCCGACGGGTCGTGCCGTCCGCGCACCAGCCGGACGATGAACCAGGCGTTGATTCCGCAGAGGACCACGTTCATGCCGACCATCGGCCAGACCTCGACGACGGCGTTGAAGACGACGAGCACGGCACATGCGGCGAGGTTGAGCAGGCGGAAGCGGAGGACGCGCGACTGCAGCAGTGAGTAGACGAGCAGGGCACTCCCGCCCCAGCCGAGGAGGTCGAGCCAGAGGCCGTCGAGCGCGTCCACCGGAGTCGTGCCCCGCGTCAGTCGAGGCCGAGCGAGAAGGCGGCCTCGAGGTCGTGGCGCGAGTAGGTGCGGAACGCGATGTGGGTCTCGGTCTCGAGCACGCCCGGCACCTTGTTGAGCTGGTCGGCGACCACGGCGGCGACGTCCTCGTGACGGGGGACCCGGACCAGGGCGATGAGGTCGATCTGGCCTGTCACCGAGTAGACCTCGCTGATCCCCTCGAGGGAGGCGATGGCCTCGGCGACCTCGGGGATGCGGGCCACGTCGGCCTTGACGAAGACGATGGCGGTGATCATGGCGTCGAGACTAACGAGTCGGCCGGTGCACGGGGGAGGGCAGCCGCTGCTCGTCGAAGGGGACCAGCCCCTGGCGCGACTGGTGGACGGCGTCGTGGAGGGCCAGGTGCCGCCCGGCGCCCGACACCGGGCAGGTCCACTCCCCTTCGACCTCGATGAGCCGGACCCCGGGGGACTCCAGCCAGCGCAGGACCTTCTCGGTCTCGGCGGCGCTGGCGGCCGGGACCGGCCCTGGCCCGGGTGGCACCGTCTCGGCCGAGGCGGTGAGCTCGGCGACGAACTGGTGGGCGTCGGCGCCGGGCGGGATGACGCCGGCCGCCGCGAGCCGACCGTGCCGCACCACGTGGACGGCCCAGCGCCCGTCGTCCTCGCGCCGGCCAGCCACGAGCTGAGGGCACCGGGCCAGGGTCGAGAGGCGCTGGGTGCGGGCGGCGGCCCGGACGAACGCGGCCAGCCGGTCGCGGTGCACCCCGGCCTCCTCGAAACGCTCCTCGGCCGCCAGGAACGCCATCCTCCGGTCGATCCGCTCGACGACCGCGTCCGGACGGCGCAGGAGGGCGTCACGCAGGCCGCCCACCATCTCGCCGTAGGTCTCCGTGTCCACGGAGCCGTCGCAGGGGGCCAGGCACCGGTCCATCTCGGCCAGCACGCAGGCGGACCTGGACGGGGCGAGCGGGAGCCGGCCGCTGCACTGCCGGACGGGGAAGACGTCGTGCAGGGCCTCCAGGCTCCTCTCCGCGACCCGTCGCGAGGCGAACGGGCCCAGGTAGTCGGCGTCGTCGTCGAGCACCTGCCGCACCAGCGAGAGGCGGGGCCAGTGCTCCCGCGTGAGCTTGACGAAGTGCACCTTCTCGGGGAACCGCGAGCGGCGGTTGTAGCGCGGCTTGTGCTCCCCGATGAGGCGCAGCTCGCGCACCTCCGCCTCCAGTGGCGTGGCGCACTCGATCCCCGTGACCTCGGTCGCGAGGTTGACCATCTCGCCCATCCGCGACCGGGTCTCGGAGGCGGTGAAGTAGGTGCGCACCCGGGTGCGCAGGTCTCGCGACGTGCCGACGTAGAGCACCCGGCCCCGGTCGTCGCGGAAGAGGTAGACCCCGGGGGAGTGCGGCAGGGACTCGGCGAGGTGACGCTTGCGGCGCTGGGCGGTGGTCACCTTGGCGCTGAAGGTCTGCAGCTCCTCCAACGTGTGCACCCCCAGCCCGCCGAGCCGCTCGAGCAGGCCGTGGAGCACGTCCACGGTGGCCCGCGCGTCGGCCAGCGCGCGGTGGTTGGGCGTCGTGCCGGAGCCGAAGAGCCGGGCCAGGCTCGACAGCTTGCAGTTGGGCGTCTCGTCGCGGGTGACGACCCGGCGGGCCAGCTTCGCGGTGTCGACCACCTCGAACCGGGGCCACGGCCGGCCCTGCTCCCGCGCGAAGTGCTGCAGGAAGCCCACGTCGAACGGGGCGTTGTGGGCCACCAGCACGCTGCCGGCGGCGAACTCGAGGAAGGCCGGGAGCGCGGCGTCGATCGAGGGCGACCCGGCGACCATCGCGTCGGTGATGCCGGTGAGCACCGCGATGAACGCCGGGATGCCCGCCCCGGGGTTGACCAGTGTCTGGAACTCGCCCAGCACCTCCCCGCCGCGCACCTTGACCGCGCCGATCTCGGTGATCATCGAGCCGGCCGCCGCGGAGCCGCCGGTGGTCTCGAGGTCGACCACGGTGAACGTCAGGTCGCGCAGGGGGCGGCCGAGCTCGTCGAAGGTGCGCTGGGCCTCCCACCGGCCGGGGGCGGTTGGTGCGGTGCTGCTCATGGCCGGGACGGTAGACGCGTGCGCCGACAGGACCGGCGAGGCTCGCGGACTACGCTGGGCGCGCCAGTCGTCGAGAGGTCGTCGAGAGGGTCGTCGAGAGGAACCAGCGGTGGTCCCGGAGCACGCCGAGGGCGCGTCGAGCGGGCTCGATCGGCTGCCCGCGCCGGTCCGGCGCCGGGTCGTCGCCCTGGCCGCGTCGGCGCTCCCGCAGGTCGCCCCGCTGCCGCCGGGCCTGAGGAAGGTCGCCGCCTTCGCCCCCGCTCGACGGGCGCGCGCGGGCGGCCCGGCGATCGAGGCCGCCCTGGCCGACGACGCCTTCCGTCGCCGGGTGGCGACCCAGCTGCTCGCTGCGGGCGAGCTCCCGACGGGGGAGGACGTCGTCGCGGCGGACCCGGTGGCCCGCGCCGCCGCGAGCTGGCTGCACCGGTCCGAGGGGTGGCCGGAGGAGCTGGACGCGGCGCTGGCCGGGCTCCCGCCCGCAGGGGACGACGGACCCGATCCCGAGGTCGCGGGCCTGCGGGAGAGGGTCGCCCGTCTGGAGGCCGCGGCGCGCGAGGACCGGGCCCGGGCGCGGGCCGACCAGCGCGTCCTCAAGGACGAGAACGCCGACCTGCGTCGCAAGCTCGGCGCCGCCCGCGCCGCGACCCGCGCCGCCGTGGCCGACCGGGAGGCCGCCGAGGTGGCGGCCACCCAGGTGCGGCAGGAGGCGGACCTGGCGGTCCGCCAGGCGGACGCGGAGGTACGGCGGCTGCGGACGGAGGTCGACCGGCTCGCCCGCGAGCGCCTGGCCGTGCGCAGGGACGACCGCGCGGGGCGCGACGAGGCGACGGTGCGCGCCCGGCTGCTCCTCGACACGGTCGTGGAGGCGGCGCAGGGGCTGCGGCGGGAGCTCGGCCTGCCCCGGGTGGACGGGGTCCCCGCCGACGCCGTGCGGCTCCCCGAGGCGGGCGAGGCCGCACCCGGGGCCCGGCCGGCGGAGACCCCGGAGACGCTCGAGACGCTGCTGCGCCTGCCGCGGGCCCGTCTCCTCGTGGACGGCTACAACGTGAGCAAGACGGCGTGGCCGACCTCCACGCTGGAGGCGCAGCGGACCCGCCTGGTCACGGCGCTCGCGCCGGTCGTCGCACGGACGGGAGCCGAGACGACCGTGGTCTTCGACGCCCACGAGGCGGGGTCGCGCCCCGTGGTGCGGGCGCCGCGCGGGGTCCGGGTGGTCTTCAGCCCCGCCGGGGTGCTGGCCGACGACGTGCTGCGGGACTTCGTGGCGGCCGAGCCGACGGGCCGGCCGGTGGTGACGGTCACCAGCGACGCCGCGCTCGGCCGGGACCTGGGCGCGGACGGAGCCCGGGTGGTGCCCGCGGAGACGCTCGTGGGGCTGCTCGGCTGACGGGCGGCACGCCGCTCGCGGGTCCGCTCCGGTGCGTCCTGTCGGTGGACGGTGCTTGGGTTCGGGGCATGACGACGAGAATCGACTGCGACACCTGCGTGGTGCGCGGCCTGGCCTGCCACGACTGCGTGGTGACCGTGCTGCTGGGCCCTCCGCCGGAGCTGACCTTCGAGGACGACGAGACCGCGGCGCTGGAGGCGCTGGCGGCGGGAGGGCTGGTGCCACCCCTGCGGATGGTCCGGCCGATGGACGGCCCCGTCATCGAATCTGCGTAATTCGGGGTCGCGTTCCGCGGAGTTTTGGACGCCCGCGACGCAGGCGACTAGCCTGTCGCAGGGCCCGTGGGGCCCCTTCCCGACACCTGAGCACAGAGGAGACCGGCGCCTCGTGAGCCCCGACCTGAAGCGACTCGGCGGCGTCGCCGTCGCCCTGACCGCAGTCGTCGCCACCGGCCTCGTCGTCTCGCCCGTCCAGGCGGAGCCCGACATCGACGAGGTGCGCGCGAAGGTCGACCGGCTCTACCACGAGGCGGAGCAGGCGCAGGAGCGCTACCACGACGCCAACCTGCGGCTGGAGGAGCTCACCGAGGAGCTCGGCTCGCTCAAGGCCGACGAGAAGCGCCAGGACGCACGGCTCCAGGTGGTCCGCGAGCAGGTGCAGGAGTCCATCGTCCGGCAGTACCAGGGCGAGAGCATCTCCACCGTCGGCCAGGTGGTGGTCTCGGAGGACCCCAGCGCGTTCCTCGGCCAGCTCTCCACGATGTCGGCCTTCAACGACCTGCAGAACGACCTTTTCGACTCCTTCACGACCGAGGCCGAGGCGCTCGGCCTCCGGGAGGAGGCGACGCGGGAGCGGCGCGCCGAGATCTCCAGCGCCACCGCCCAGCTCGCCGAGGAGAAGGAGGCGGTGGAGACCCGCCTTGCCGAGGCCAAGCGGCTGCTCGGTCGCCTCGAGGCCGAGGAGCGCGAGGAGCTGCAGGCCTCGCGCAGCGGCTTCACCCGTCTGCCCAGCAGCGTGCCGGCGTCCGGGCGTGCGGCCGCCGCAGTGAAGGCCGCGCTCGCGCAGGTCGGCGACGCCTACGTCTACGGCGCCGTGGGCCCCGACGCCTACGACTGCTCCGGCCTCACCATGATGGCGTGGGGCGCAGCCGGTGTCGGCCTCCCGCACTCCTCCAGCGCCCAGTTCGGGTCCGGCACGCGGGTCGCCCAGAGCGACCTGCAGCCCGGCGACCTGGTCTTCTACTACAGCCCGATCAGCCACGTCGGCATGTACATCGGGAACGGGCTGATCGTGCACGCGGCCAACCCCAGCAGCGGGGTCCGGGTCGACGGCGTCTTCTCGATGCCCTACGTCGGCGCCGTCCGGCCGGGCTGACCCGTCTCCTGAGATGATCTCCGCGTGACGACGCGGAGACTGCCCGACCCCTCCGCCCGACGGGTCGCCTGGCTCTTGGTCGTGGTCGCGTCCAGCGCCTTCGCGGTGGCCGCGTGGTGGCTCGTGCCCTGGGAGCCCGTCCCGGGCGGGACCCCCGACCCGGTCGCTCCCTCCTCGCTCTTCACCGCCGAGGAGCTGGCCCGGGCGGAGGCGTTCTCGGCCGCGGCCCGCGCGTGGAGCTGGAGCTCGCTCGCGTTGACCCTGATCGTCCTGGTCGCGGCTGCGGCCAGCCGGCGGGGGGAGCGGCTCGTCGAGCGCCTTCCCGGCCCCTGGTGGCTGCGGGCCACGCTGGCCACGGCGCTGCTCCTGGTCGTCGCTCGCCTCGTCACGCTGCCCCTCGCGGTCGGGGCGTGGCGACTGCGGGTCGACCGCGGACTCTCCACCCAGAGCGCAGGACCCTGGCTGGCGGACCTCGCCAGGTCGGAGGCGGTCGAGGTCCTCACGGTCGCGGCGGTGGTGCTCGTCCTGGTGGGCACCCACCGTCGCTGGCGGACGTGGGCCCCGGTGGTGGCCGCGACAGTGCTCGGCGGCTCGGTCGTGGTCGGCTCCTACGCCTACCCGCTCGTCGTCGAGCCGCTCTTCCACTCGTTCGAGCCACTGCCCCCGGGTGCGTTGCGGGACGCCGTGACCGAGGGGGCGGCGGAGCAGGGCGTCGCCGTCGACGACGTGGTGGTCGCCGACGCCTCGCGCCGGACCACGACCCTCAACGCCTGGGTCTCGGGCCTGGGCGGCAGCCGGAGGGTCGTCCTCTACGACAACCTGGTGCAGGAGGTGCCCCGGGGGCAGGTCCTGGCGGTGGTGGCCCACGAGCTGGCCCACGCCCGGCACGGGGACGTCGCCGTGGGGACGGCGCTCGGGGCCCTGGGGACCGCGGGGACGGTGGGGCTGGCCACGCTCGTCGTGCCGCGCCTGTCGCGGCGCTCGCTCGGTGACGTGCGGGTCGTGCCGCTGGTGGTGGCCCTCCTCGTCGTGGGAGGGCAGCTGGCGCAGCCGGTGCAGAACGGGATCAGCCGGCGGGTCGAGCTGCGCGCCGACGTGACGGCCCTGGAGTCGGTGCCGGACCCCGAGGAGTTCGTCGCCCTGCAGCGGCAGCTGGCGATCAGGTCGCTCGCCGACCCGACCCCGCCGCGGTGGTCCTCGTGGTGGTGGGGGAGCCACCCGGGGGTGCTCACCCGCGTGGCCTTGGCGGCGCGAGCGGGCTCAGCGACCGCTGGGGGTCTGCCTGCTCAAGGGTTGCACTGAGCCTGGGTGATCTTGGTCTTGAGGCTGCCGCACGAGTCGTCGAAGAGGCCGACGACGGCGCCCCCGAAGAGGAAGACGCCCGTGATGATGATCGCGGCGATCCCGGCGATCAGGAGCCCGTACTCGACGGCGGAGGCTCCGCGCTCATCCCGGGCGGCCGTGTGGTCCACCGGGGTCTCGCAGCTCGGGTGCATGTCAGCCTCCTTCTCAGGTCGTGGAACGGAAAGCACGACGGCGCGGCCCACGGGGAGGGCCGCGCCGTCGCCGGAGATCAGTTGCCCTTGTTGCTGATCTGCGAGGCGGTGCCGGTGAAGATGTTCGACACCAGGTCGCCGAACGCGAAGACGGCGACGACGATGATCGCGGCGATGCCGGCGACCAGCAGGCCGTACTCGACGGCGGAGGCGCCGCGCTCGTCGTTCTTGGCCTTCGCGGCGTCCAGCATGATGGTGAGGTACTGAAGCATGGTGTGGTCCTTTCGGGGAATGCACTGGGATTCTGGTCCGGCAGGCACTCGCCTGATCCGTTGACCCAATCCTCCGAGAGTTCGCAGATTTGTGAGATCGGAAGACCGGTCACGCTCGTCTAGTCACAAGTGACTAGGCCGACGCGTGGTCGGACGACGCTCAGTAGCCCGTCGGGTTCATCGAGGAGAGCAGACCGCTGCGCATCGCCGTGACGAGGGCCTGGGCGCGGTTCGTGGCACCGAGCTTCTGGTAGATCCGGGTGATGTGGGACTTCGCGGTCGACTCGCTCATGTAGAGCTGGGAGGCGATCTGGCCGGCGCCGAGGCCGTCGGCCAGGAGCACCAGCACCTCCTGCTCCCGGTCCGAGAGGCGTGAGGTCTCGCCGCTCATCCGCCTGATCATCGCGGCGGAGAGGCCGGCGCAGAGGAACGTGCGGGGCGAAACGGCGGCGTGCTTCGCCGCCTTGACGACCTCGGTGGACGGCGCGTCCTTGCCGACGAAGGCGGAGGCGCCCGCCTCCATCGCCGCGAAGATCTGCTCGTCGCCGGAGTGCATCGTCAGCACGACCAGCCCCGTCTCGGGTGCCTCCTTGCGCACCGCACGCACGATGTCGAGCCCGGTGCCGTCGGGGAGCTGCAGGTCGGTGACCACGACCTGAGGACGGTGCTCGGCGAACTGCTCGAGGGCCTCGCCGACGGAGCCCGCCTGCCCCACCACGTGGGTCGAGGGGTCGAGGGAGAACGCCGTGGCGAGGCCCGCCCGGATCAGCTCGTGGTCGTCCACGAGGAGCACGGAGATGGGGGTGGCGCCGGTGGAGGTGGTCATGAGGCCTTCACGTTCCTGTCGTAGGCAGTGGTCTTCCGGGAACCCGGGCGGTCGAGCGGCGCGCCGACCTGCACGGAGACGACCGTGCCCCGGGAGGGGCTGGAGCGCACGTCGAGCACGCCGCCGATCAGGGCGGCGCGCTCCTTCATGATGGAGAGGCCGTGGGAGTCGCGCCGCCCGCCCTGCAGCCCCTGGCCGTTGTCGGAGACGACGATCTGCGCGCTCGGTGCCTGCACCCGGCAGTGCACGTCGATCCGCGAGGCGCGCGAGTGCTTCACGGCGTTGTTCATCGCCTCCTGGGCGATCCGCAGGAGCTCGGCCTCCACCTCGTGGCGCAGCCGGCTCGTCCGCTCGTCCACCGTCACCTCGATCGGGGTGCCCGAGACGTCGCTGAGGTGGCGGGCCAGCGTGGCGATGCCGGCGCCCAGGCTCTCGCTGGACCCCGCCTGCGTGCGAAGCGTCATCACCGAACGACGGACCTCGGCGACCACCCCGGTGATCATCCCGCGCAGCTGGAAGAGGGCGTTCTGCTGCTCGGGGCTCGAGGCGGTCGAAACCAGAGCGTCCACGACGTACCCCATGGACGCGATGTCCTGGGCGACGCCGTCGTGCATCTCGCGGGCGAGGCGTCGGCGCTCGTCCGACATGGCGGCGTCGCGGAACGCCGCGAAGAGCTGGGCGGTGTCGAGCCGGAGCGCCGCCGGGGCGAGCAGGTCGGCCAGCGCCCGCAGCCGCTCAACCGTCTCCGCTCCGTCGGGGGAGCCCTCGGGGGCGAGCCGGCCGGTGACGACGGCGATCGGGCTCTGCTCGTGGGAGACCGGGAACCCGAAGTCGTGGCCCAGCACGCGCGGGTGCCCGTCCTCCCACACGGCCTGGGCCAGCGCGTCGCTCTCCTCGCCCTGGAGACCTTCCTGGGAGGAACGGGTGACCAGGGGGAGCAGGGCGCCGTCGCGCCGGACGTGCAGGACGACCACCTCGACCGGGAGCTCGGAGCTCACCGCCTCCAGGATCTCCCCGCCCATGCTGGTCGGGTCCAGTCCACCCTCGAGCTTGCCGGCGAGGTCGTTGAGCTCGGTGATCAGTGACCGGGCCTCCCGGTAGGCGGCGCTGGGGTCGTCGCGGTCCGCGGTGCTGACGAAGAAGCCGGCGATCAGCCCGAGGCCGAGCCCGGTGACCATGAAGAGGAAGACGTCGATGACCTGGGAGCTGTCGGGCGTGGAGCCCACGAGGAACATCACCAGCGCGACCGAGGTCAGCTGGAGGACCAGCGACTCGGCCACGCCGACCAGGCCGCGGAGCAGCCCGTGGACGAAGGGGGGCACCGCGAGGCCGGCCAGCAGGGCCGGGGTGGTGTCGTAGAAGGCGCCGGCCAGCACGCCCACGGCCAGGGCCTCGGCCGCGCAGAGCGCGTGCAGCGGCGCCTGGGTCCGCAGCAGCCACCCGGTGGCGACCCAGAGGGCCGCCAGGCCGAACAGACCGCTGAGGGCGTCGACGTCCCGCCCCCACGCGATGGACATCGCGACGGTGACCAGGACGAACGCCCGGGCTCCCTCGATGAGCCCCGCGTGCTGGATCCGCTCGGCCCTGCCTGGCATCAGGCGAACGTGTCCATGATGCTGATGACCGCCGGCCCGATGACCACGATGAAGAGGGTCGGCAGGATGCAGAAGATCAGCGGGACCGTCATCTTGACAGGCACCTGCTGGGCCTTCTCCTCGGCCTTCTGCCGCCGCTTCACGCGCATCTCGGACGACTGCACACGCAGCACCTGGCCGATCGGGATGCCGAAGGCGTCCGCCTGCACCAGCGCGCTGACGAAGCTGCGCAGGTCGTCGAGGTTGGTGCGGGTGGCCAGGGCCCGGAGGGCGTCGGCCCGCCCGGTGCCGATCTGCATCTCCCGCAGCACCCGGGAGAACTCCTCGGCGAGGGGACCGTCGGTGTTGCGCGCGACCTGCTGCACCGCGGCGTCGAAGGCGAGCCCGGACTCGACGCTGATGGTGAGCAGGTCGATGGCGTCGGGGAGACCGCGGCCGATCGTGTTCTGCCGGTCGTGCGCCTTCTGGTACAGGTACATGCTGGGGCCGAAGTAGCCGGCGACGGCACCGAGCGCGACGAAGACGACGCGCCCGACGAGGCCGAAGCTGAGCATGAACGAGAAGAGGAAGAACGCGGCCAGCCCGACGACGGCGCCGATCACCTTGAGGGCGACGACCCGGTCCACCGTCCATCCGCTCGGGTTGCCGGCCAGCTCGAGCTTGCGGTAGATCCGCTCGGTGCTGTCGGCGCCGGTGAACCGGCGGCCGATGGCCAGGGCCCGTCCCTGGAAGGGCGCGACGACCCGCTCGGCGAAGGGGCGGTCCAGCTCGGCGGTCAGCTCCCGGGGCACGTCGCCCATCGACTCCAGCGCCGCCAAGGAGCGGCTCAGGCCCGCCTCCCGCGCCGGGGCCGCAGTGGCCATCGAGGCGAGAAGGATGGCCACGAGCACCAGCATGGCCCCGAGCACCAGATAGATCGTCATCAGACCTCCACCTTGATCAGTCGACTCATCCAGAACGCGCCCACCCCAAGCATCGTGGCGGCGCCCCCGAGCATCAGCCACCCGAGCGGCTCGGCGAAGAGGACGCTGACGTAGTCCCAGCTGGTGAGCATGAGGTAGACGAGGAAGACCGGCGGGAGCCCGCCGAGCACGTAGGCCGAGATCTTGCCCTCGGCGGCGAGCGCCTGGACCTGTCGGCGCATGTACTCCCGCTCCCGGATCGTGCCGGCCACGGTGTCCAGCAGCTCGGCGAGGTTGCCGCCCACCTGGCGCTGGATCTTGATGGCCATGACCACCCAGTCGAAGTCCTTGCTGTCGAACCGCTCGGCGACGCCCTGCAGCGCGTCCTCGAGCGAGACGCCCAGCCGGGTCTCGACGAGCACGCGGCGGAACTCGCTGGCGATCGGCTCGGCGCCCTCGCGGACGATGGTGTCGACCGACTGGGCCAGCGAGAGGCCGGCGGACAGGGAGCCCGACATCAGCTGGAGGGTGTCGGGGAGGCTCGCGTTGAACTTCTTGAGGCGCTTCTTCCGGGCCCGGCCCAGGTAGAGCCAGGGGAGCAGCGCCCCGGCGGCGACGAAGAGCAGGCCGACGACGAGGTTCCCGCCCCCGACCAGCACGCCGACCAGCCCGGCGCCGATCACGATCCCCGTGTGCAGCAGCAGCCACTCGGCGGCCCGGAAGCCGCTGTCGGCGGCCTCCAGCCGGCCGGCGATCCGCTCCTCCAGCGACTTGTTGCGCTTGAGCACCTGCTCGGCCGCGCCCTTGAACTGGGCGAACGTGTCCTCGTTGCTGCCCCGGCCCGGCTTGCCCGAGGCCGTCCCGGCGCCCGCGGCGAGGCCGGCGTACGCCGCGACCCGCTCCTCGGCGGTCATCTCGCGGCGCGAGAAGCCGGTGAGGAAGGTGCCGACGAAGACGAGGAGGCCCAGGCCGACCAGGGCGACCGCCGCCCACATGGTCCACTCGGGCACCACGATGCCGCGGTCGGCGGAGGGCAGGGTGACCCGGCGCGGGGCCTCCGCGGCGTCCCGGACCGGGGCGAACACCTCGGCGGAGAGGGCGCCGGTCGCCGTGGGCAGGGTGACCGAGACGGTCGCCTCGGAGCCCACGGCCTCCGGGACCTGCGCGGTGACCAGGACCTGGTTGGCCAGGACCTGGGCCTCCTCCGCAAAGGCGGCGCCGAGGGCGTCGACGTCGGCGCTGATGACCTCGCCGTTGCCCGCGCTGCTCAGCTCGGTGAGGGGACCGAGGTCCCCGTCCTGCCCGAGGGCGACCACGTCGACGAGCACACCCGTGCGGGAGATGGCGGCGGTGACCTCGTTGAGGGCGGTCTGGCTCGTGTCGGCCCCGTCCGAGAGCACGAGGAGGCTGCGCTGCCCCTCCGTCCCGGCGAGCTCGGCGGCCGTGACCACGCCGTCGTACAGCCTCGTCTGCCGGGCCAGGGAGAGACCCGCGATGGCGTCGCGGGCGGCCTGCCGGTCGGTGGTCGGCGCCACCGCCGGGACGACGGCCTTGTCGAAGGTCACCAGCCCGACGCGCACGTCCGCCGGGACGGAGGTGAGGTAGGCCTCGGCCGCCGCCCGGGCCGCGTCGAAGCGGGCCCCCTCCATCGACTTGCTCGTGTCGATCACCAGGACCGTGGTGCGCTGCACCTCCTGGCCGCCGGCGGCCTCGGCCGACGACTCGGCCGGCGTGCCGTCGAAGGAGACCTCGACGCCCGCCAGGTCGACCTCGGCGTCCGGCGGCACGGCGACGAGGACCTGGACCCCGCCCTCGGTGGTCTGGACGTGGGTGATGCCGGCGTCGTCGATCGCGTGGGCTGCGCCGGGGAGGCCGAGCAGCGCCGCGGCGCCGAGCGCGACCAGCAGGCGGGGGAGGGCACGCATCAGAACCTCTCGGGCGCGAAGATCAGCGGGTCGACGGAGACGTTGTTGTAGGCGAGCTTCTCGAGGAACTTCGGGCGGAGCCCGGTGGCCTTGAGGCCGCCGAGCGCGCGGCCCTCGGCGTCGAAGCCGGCCGAGTGGTCGTAGAGGAAGACGTCCTGGAGGGTGATGATGTCGCCCTCCATCCGCTCCACCTCGGTGACGTGGGTGATGTGGCGCGAACCGTCCTTGAACCGCGTCTGGTGCACGATCAGGTCGACCGCGGAGGCCACCTGCTCCCGGATGGCGCGGACCGGCAGGTCCATGCCCGCCATCAGGACCAGCGTCTCCATGCGGGAGAGCGTGTCGCGCGGACCGTTGGAGTGGACCGTGCAGATGGAGCCGTCGTGACCGGTGTTCATCGCCTGCAGCATGTCGAGAGCGGAGGCGTCGCGGACCTCACCGACGATGATCCGGTCGGGCCGCATGCGGAGGCTGTTCTTCACGAGGTCGCGGATCGTCACCGCGCCCTTGCCCTCGATGTTGGAGGGGCGGGACTCCAGGCGCACCACGTGCTCCTGCTTGAGCTGGAGCTCGGCGGCGTCCTCGATGGTGACGATGCGCTCGTCGGCGGGGATGAAGGAGGAGAGCACGTTGAGCGTGGTCGTCTTGCCGGCGCCGGTGCTGCCGGAGACGATGATGTTGAGGCGGCCGCGCACGCACGCGTCCAGGAAGTCCTTGGTCCGCTGGCTGATCGAGCCGAACCGGACGAGGTCGTCGGCCGTGAGCGGGTCGGTCGAGAACTTGCGGATGGTCAGCGCGGAGCCGTCGATCGCCAGCGGCGGCACGACGGCGTTGACGCGGCTGCCGTCGGGGAGGCGCGCGTCCACCATCGGGCTGGACTCGTCGACCCGGCGGCCGATGCGGGACACGATCTTGTCGATGGTCCGGCGCAGGTGCGCCTCGTCCTGGAAGATCGCGTCGGCCGGCACCAGGCGTCCCTTGCGCTCCAGCCAGATGCTGTGCGCGCCGTTGACCATGACCTCCGAGACCTCGGGGTCGCGCAGGTAGGGCTCGATCGGCCCGTAGCCGAGGATGTCGTCGCTGATCTCGCTGGTGATCTGCTGGCGGTCGGCGGCGCTGATCGGCCGGTCCGACTTCTTCAGCACGTCGGCGAGCGCCGCCCGGACCTTCTGGTCCAGCTCGCTCTGCTCGAGGTTGGCGTCGTAGAGCTGCGGTCCGAGCTGGCGGAGCAGCTCGGCGTGGACCGAGGCCTTGAGCTCCTCGATCCGCTCGGAGTTCAGCGCCTGCGGACGTCGGGCGCCCACGGCCGCGTCGGGGGCCGGCGCGCGACGGTCGTTGAGCGGGGAGTCGGAGGCACCGGCCGGGGGGACCGGCGGGGGGACGGGCCGGTCGTCGGCCACGACCTCGGTGAAGGGGGTCTCGGCAGGCACCTGGGCCGGCATGCCCGCCAGCGGCGTGCCGGCGGCGGCCGCGGCCGCCTCCTCGGCACGCCGGCGGGCCGCCAGCCGCTCGGAGAGGTTGCTCATCGTGTCATCTCCTGCTGATGCGGAAGCGCTTCTGGGGCTCCTCGCGCTTCTCGGTGGGTGAGGGGGCGACGGGCGGGACGGCGGCCGGCTCGGGGGCGGTGGCCCTGGGGGCCTTCGGGGCCTTGAGGCCGCGACCCTTCTGCGAGGGGACGTCGGCCGGTGCAGCCGTCTCGTGGCCCATCAGCCTCTCCGCGAGGGTCCGGACGGCCTTGGACGACGGGTGGGAGGGGGAGGAGAGCATGAGTGGACGGCCGGCGTTGGTCGCCTTGGCGATGTCGAGGGAGGTGGCGACGCGCGCCGCCACGTCCATGCCGAGGATCCCCTCGACCTTGTCGGCCCCGATGCCGACCTGCTCGTCGGCCCGGTTGAGCAGCAGGTGCCGGTGGCCCTCGGCGACGCCCAGCACGTCGAGCGTCTCCAGGGCCACCTTGACGTTCTTCAGGGTCGGCACGTCGAGCGTCGCGACGATGATGCACTCGTCGGTCTCGTCCAGCGCCGTCAGCGTCTGCTCGTCGAACGCGGGGGCGGTGTCGAGCACCAGGTAGTCGAAGTGGTCCTGCAGGGTGCGCAGCAGCCGCGTCACCAGCGTGCCGGTGACCCGCTCGCGGGCGTCGGGCTGGCTGGGGGCCGCCAGCACCATGAGCCCGCTCTCGTGCGGGGTCATGAGCTCCTCGATGAAGGCGTAGTCCATGGACTGCTCGCCGCCGATGGCGTGCTCGATCGAGTGGGTCGGGAAGAGCTGGAGCGTGATCGCGATGTCGCCGAACGCCAGGTCGAGGTCGACCACGCAGACCTTGTTCTCGCCGCCGCGCATGAGCGCGATGCCGAGGTTGACCGACATGGTGGTCTTCCCGACCCCGCCCTTGGGGGAGAAGATCGTGATGACGCGACCCTGGCGGGACGTGGGTGCGGCGTTGCCCCGCAGCGCCGCCCACAGGGCGTGGGCGCGCTGCAGGGCGGCGTTGACCTGGGGCAGGTCGCTCGCGGTCACGACCTCCCGCACCCCGGCGTGCATCGCCTGGGTGAGCACGTCGGTGTCGACGTTGTCGCGCACCAGCACGACGCTCGCGGTGGGGTGGGCGGTGCGCATGCGCTCCGAGATCGCCATCGCCTCGGCGACCGAGAGGCTCGGCCCGAGGACGACGGCGTACTCGTCGGTGCGGTGCGCGAGCCAGCCGAAGAGCCGGTCCTGGCTGTCGACCACCTGTGTGCCCGCCGGGAGCACGGTCAGGAGGGCCGCAGCCTTGGCCGGGTCCGCGTCGAGAAGGATGGGCATCGTGGTCGCCTAGCTGAAGAGGTTCTGGAGGTTCATGCCCGGGTTGGGCTGGACCTTGGTCGTCCCGGTGCGGAGACCGAAGGAGAGCTCGCCGTTCGCGGCGGCGAACATGATCTTCTCCGCCTGCTGCTGGTCCACAGCCAGGGTCAGGAGGGTGCGGGGAAGCTGCTCGGTCGTCTCGGCCCCGGTCGGGTCGGTGGAGGTGGAGGTGACGAGGGTGGTGGAGCCGGCGGCCAGGACCTTGACGTCCGGGAGCAGGAGGCGGGTGAAGGCACCGCCGTCGGGGGTGCTCCCGTTGAGCCAGATGGCGACGTCGGAGCCGGCGGAGACGAAGCCGGCGACCCGGGCGGTGTCGGTGAGCTGCACCGACACGGCGAGCTTCCCGTTGGGGATCGGCAGGGCGGAGGACTCGCCCACCCCGCCGAACTTCTCGGGCAGGATCTGCTCGCCGGGGTAGATGTTGGTGTTCGCGGCCAGGCCCTCGAGGGTGTCGACGGTGGTGACGGCCGTGGGCAGGACGCTGTTGCGCGGGAGGCTCTGGCGCTGGATCTTGCCGTTGGCGGCGGCGTCCGCGATGGTCTCGCCGGTCACGATCGGGCTGACGGCGGTCAGGACCTCGACCGTGTCGTACTCCTCGGCCGCCCGGTTGTCGGCGCTCTGCACGTAGAGGTACACGAGCGAGGTGCCGAGCAGCGCCACGACGACCGCCACGACGAGCAGGAGCTTGCGTCGATCCATGGGTTGAGCCTCCGGTCTCAAGCAGACCGGGGCCCTTCGCGGCCCGGCACTGCGTTCCTGTCCATTCCGTCACACCATGCCCAACGGGCGAGACTGGTGTGGCGGAAACTTCGGATCGAACGCTAGTGGTCTGTACCGGGTCTTGTTCGCGTTTTCGTCAAGGAAGGTAGAGCGCCTCGACCTCGTCCCGGAACTCCCGCATGACGACGTTGCGCTTGAGCTTGAGGCTGGGGGTCAGGTGCCCCCCTTCCTCCGTCCACGCGGCCGTCAGGACGCGGAACTTCCGGATGGACTCCGCCCGCGAGACGGCCTTGTTGGCGTCCTCCACGGCGGCCTCGATCTCGGCCCGCAGGTCGGGGTCGTCGGCCAGGTCGGCCACGGCCCCCTTCTTGCCCCGGGTCTCGGCCCAGCGGGGCAGGGTCTCGGGGTCCAGGGTGATCAGGGCGCCGATGAAGGGCTGCCCGTCCCCGACCACCATGCACTGGTCGATGAGCACGTGGGCCCGCATCCGGTCCTCCAGCACCGCCGGTGCCACGTTCTTGCCGCCCGCGGTCACCAGGATCTCCTTCTTGCGACCGGTGATCCGGACGAAGCCCTCGTCGTCGATCTCCCCGACGTCGCCGGTGTGGAACCACCCGTCGGCGTCGACCGCCTCGGCGGTGGCCGCCTCGTTGTTCCAGTAGCCGGCGAAGACCTGCCCGCCGCGGAAGAGGAGCTCCCCGTCGTCGGCCACCCGCACGGTGGTGCCCCCCAGGGGACGGCCGACCGAGCCGACCTTGTGCGCGTCGACGAGGTTGACGGTCAGGGCGGCGGTGGACTCGGTCAGGCCGTAGCCCTCCAGGATCGTCAGGCCGATCCCGCGGTAGAAGTGGCCGAGCCGCTCGCCGAGGGGAGCGCCGCCGGAGACCGCGTGCACGCAACGGCCGCCGAGGGCGTTCTCGAGCTTGGTGTAGACGAGCTTGGTGAACAGCGCGTGCTGGATCCGGAGCGAGAGCGGGACGCGCCCCTTGTCCCGGGCCTTCGACCAGGCGATCGCGGCCTCCGCCGCCCGGTTGAAGATCTTGCCCTTGCCGTCGGCGGCGGCGTTCTGGGAGGCGCTGTTGAAGACCTTCTCGAAGACCCGGGGGACGGCCAGGATGAACGTCGGGCGGAAGACCTGCAGGTCGGCGACGAGGTTCTTGATGTCGGCACTGTGGCCGAGCACCACCCGCCGCTTGACGCAGCCGATCTGGATGATCCGGGCGAACACGTGGGCCAGCGGCAGGAAGAGCAGGGTGGAGGCGCCCTCGGCGAAGAGCTCGTCCAGCTCGTCGACGGCGACCCCGAGCTCGAACATGAAGTTGCCGTGCGTGAGCATGCAGCCCTTCGGCACGCCGGTCGTCCCCGAGGTGTAGATGAGCGTGGCCAGGTCGTCCGGCCCGGCAGCGGTACGGCGTCGCTCGAGCTCGTCGTCCTCGATCTCCTGGCCGAAGCTGGTGAGGACCTCCACCGCCCGGTCCTCCAGGCACCACACGTGGTGCACGTCGAGGTCGCCGCGGACGCTCGCCACCCGCGCGGTGTGGTCGGCCGTCTCGCCCACCACGGCCCGCGCCCCCGAGTCGGCCAGGATCTGGCGCACCTGGTCGGCCGACGAGGTCTCGTAGACCGGCACGGTCACCGCGCCGGCGAACCAGATCGCGTAGTCGAGCAGCGTCCACTCGTAGCGGGTCCTGGAGATGAGGGCGACCCGGTCACCGGGCTCGACACCGGCGGCGATGAACCCCTTGGCCACGGCACTGACCTCTGCCAGGAACTCCGAGGCGGTGACGTCGACCCACTCCCGGCCGGTGTTGCGCCGGAAGACCACGTCGTCCCCGGCGATCCGGGCGTTGGTGACGACGTCGTCGGTGAGGTTCCCGGTGGAGGGGATCTCGGTCGTCAGGGGCGTGGAGAACTCACGCAAGTCAGGTGCCTCCTGGGTCGGGGATTCAGGGCGAACGTTACCGCCGGGTCGGGGCGCCACCTGATCCGGTAGGGTCGCCAGCCTGATCCGGATCCGTCGGCCGTGACCCGGCCGGCCGCGAACGAGTGGGGCAGGGATGGCCGAGCAGACCACCTCGTCGATCGTCATCGACGCCGAACCGCGAGCCGTCATGGACGTGATCGCCGACTTCGAGGCGTACCCCGCCTGGGCGAAGGGCGTCCGGACGGTCGAGGTCGTGGACCCCGGCACGGGGGACCGGGCCGACCAGGTCTTCTTCTCCCTCGACGTCTCTCCCATCAAGGACGAGTACACGCTGGCCTACGAGTGGGACGGCGACCGCGCGGTCACCTGGACCCTGGTCGAGGGCAAGATGCTGCGGGCGCTGGACGGCGCCTACCTGCTCAAGGAGCGCGGCGACGGGTCCACCGAGGTCACCTACCGGCTGGCGCTCGACGTCTCGATCCCCGTGATCGGCATGCTCAAGCGCAAGGGCGAGAAGATCCTCATCGACGCCGCGCTCAAGGGCCTGAAGAAGCGCGTCGAGTCGCTCTGACGTTGAGAGTCCTGCTCTTCACCGGCAAGGGCGGTGTCGGGAAGTCCACCGTCGCGGCCGCCACCGCCGCAGCCTCCGCCCGCGCGGGGCTGCGGACCCTGGTGCTCTCCACCGACGCCGCCCACTCCCTGGCGGACGCCTTCGCCGTCCCCGGCCGCAGCGAGCCCGACGAGGTCGCCGACCGCCTCTTCGTGCAGCAGGTCGACTGCCAGCGCCGGTTCGAGGAGTCGTGGGGCGAGGTGCAGGAGTACCTGCGCGGCGCCCTGGACCTGGCGGGCGTGGATCCCGTCGCGGCGGAGGAGCTGACCGTGCTCCCCGGTGCCGAGGAGGTGATGGCCCTCCTCGAGCTGCGCCGGCACGTGCGCTCCGGGGAGTGGGACGTGGTGGTCGTCGACTGCGCGCCGACGGCGGAGACCCTGCGGCTCCTCGCGCTCCCCGAGGCGCTGGGCTGGTACCTGCGCCGGGTGCTGCCCGGGGACCGCAGGCTCGTGCGGGCGCTGGTCCCCGCCCTCGGACGCGCCGCCGGGGTGCCCCTGCCCGGCGAGCCGGTCCTCGAGGCGCTGGACCGGCTGCACCGCGAGCTCGACGAGGTACGGCAGGTCCTGACCTCCCCCGGGGCAAGCGTCCGGTTGGTCCTCACCCCCGAGCGACTGGTCCTGGCCGAGGCGCGGCGGCTCTGGACGATGCTCTCCCTCTTCGGCTACACCGTCGACGGGGTGGTCTCCAACCGCGTCTTCCCGACCGAGGGCCACGGGGCCTGGGTGGACGGCTGGGTCCGCGCGCAGGGCGAGGTCCTGGCCGACGTCGAGCGCTCCTTCGCGGGGCTGCGCACGTGGCGCGTGGAGTACCAGCCGGACGAGCCCGTCGGCGAGGCGGCGCTGGCCGCGCTCGGAGCCGGGCTCTACGGCACCGACGACCCGCTGGCCGTGGTCGGACGCGTCCCCCCGTTCGAGGTGGTCCGGACCGCGGGGGGCTTCCTGCTCTTCCTGCGGCTGCCCCTGGTCTCCGCGGGCGACGTCGACCTCGTCCGCCGCGACGACGACCTCGTGGTCACGGTCGCCGGGCACCGGCGCGTGGTGCCGCTGCCGGCCGCGCTGGCTCGGCTGCGGGTGGCGGGCGCCCGGGTCGAGGACGGACGCCTGCAGGCCCGGTTCGAGGAGGCAGGATGAGCGACCCCCAGCCCGACCCCCGGCCCGACCCCCGGCCCGCGGAGGAGGTGGGGACCCTCGGCGAGGAGGCGGCCCGGCTGCTGGGCGTGCTCGCCGGCTGGGCCGGCGAGCACGCGGGACCCGCGCCGGGGGCCGACGAGGAGCGCACCCGGGCCGACCACGCCGGCGACGGGGACCCCGGGGGCCACCCGGGCCACCCGGGCCATCCTGGCCACCCGGGGGAGGCGCCCGAGTGCACGGTCTGCCCCGTCTGCCGCGCCCTGCACGCGGTGCGCGGGATCGACCCCGAGGTGCGCGCCCACCTCACCTCCGCGGCGACCCACCTCCTGCAGGCGGGGCTGGCCGCGTTCGCCCAGGTCTCCCGTGCCGACCAGCCGGCGCGCCCGGACGGCGCCGACCGCCCCGGCGGGGCGGGCGGGAGGGTCCAGCACATCGACCTCGAGGAGGGGTGGCCCGACGAGCCTCCTGCGGAGGAGGCGCCCCGGTGACCGGACCCGTGTGGGTCGGCGTCGACGTCGGGGGGACGAAGATCCTGGCGGGCGAGGTCGGCGCGGACGGCGCGGTGCGCCGTACGGCGGTGCGCCCCACCCCGGGCCGGGACGTGCCGGTGGCGTGGCTCGAGGACGTGCTCACCGAGGCCGTCCTCGAGGTCGCCGACGGGCGGCGGCTCGCCGGGGTCGGGCTCGCGGCCGCGGGCTTCGTGGACGCGGACGGCGAGCGGGTCGCGTTCGCGCCGCACCTGCCCTGGCGCGACGACCCGGTGCGGGCGCGCCTCGCGGACCGGTGGGGCGCGCGCGTCGCCCTCGACAACGACGCCAACTGCGCGGCCTTCGCCGAGGCCGAGCTGGGTGCCGCGCGGCAGGACTCCTCCGCCGTGCTCGTCACGGTCGGGACCGGTCTCGGGGGCGGGATCGTCCTGGACGGACGCGTGCTCCGAGGCGCCGGCGGGATGGCGGGCGAGCTCGGCCACATGACCGTGGTGCCCGACGGCCTGCCCTGCGAGTGCGGGGGACGCGGGTGCTGGGAGCAGTACTGCTCGGGCCGCGCGCTCCTGCGCCTGGCCCGCTCCGGCTGGGGGAGCGGCTCCCTGCTGGAGGAGCTCTGCGACGGGGACCCCGCCCGCCTCACGGGTGCCCTGGTCAGCCGCGCCGCGGCCCAGGGGGACGACCACGCCCAGCGTGCCCTGGCCGACGTGGGGCGCTGGCTGGGCCTCGGCCTGGCGAACGTCGTGGCGGCGCTCGACCCGGGGTGCCTGGTCGTCGGCGGCGGCGTCTCGGCGGCGGGGGAGGGGCTCCTGGATCCCGCCCGCCGTGCGCTGACTGCGTCCCTGGTGGGCGCCGCGCACCGTCGGGTGCCGCCCGTGCGACTCGCGGCCCTGGGGGCCGGGGCGGGCATGGTCGGCGCGGCGCTGCTCGCGCGCCTGGACCTGCCCCGCCGGTGACGCCGGCGCGGTCCGGTCGGGGTCAGGCCCGGCGGTAGCCCGGGACGAGCTCGTGGGCGAGCTGCTCGAGGAAGAGACCCACGTCGGTGACGATGCCGCGGGCCTGGGACGAGCCCCGGTCGGCCAGCTTGGTCACCGTGGCGGGGTTGATGTCGACGCAGACGAGGGGGATGGAGGCGGGCAGGATGTTGCCGGTGGCGACGGAGTGCAGCATCGTGGCCACCATCAGGCAGAAGCCCACGTCGGGCAGCTCGGCCCGCATCGCGCGCTGGCCGTCGAGGACGTCGGTGTGCACGTCGGGGAGGGGCCCGTCGTCGCGGACCGAGCCGACCAGCACGAAGCGCTTCCCGTGCGTGACCAGCGCGTGCATGATGCCGCCGGTGAGCACCCCGCTCTCCACGGCCGCCGCGATCGACCCCTCCTTGCGGATCGTGTTGAGCGCCCGGATGTGGTGCTCGTGGCCGTGCTTGACCCCCCGGCCGTGCGCCAGGTCGACCCCGAGGCTGGTGCCGTAGAGGTTCGCCTCGATGTCGTGGGTCGCCAGGGCGTTGCCGGCGAAGAGGACGTCGACGAAGCCGGCCTCGACCATCGCGACCATGGCGGGCGCGGCCCCGGTGTGGACGACGCCCGGACCCCCGACCCAGAGGACCTTGCGACCGGCCTCCTTGGCCTCGCGCATCCCCTCGGCCACCTGCCGCACGAGCACCGCCTGGGGCTTCTCGGAGGAGACGTCGGACTCCATGAACCCGAAGTGCTCCTCGTCGCGCGCGACCTCGGGCACGGTGACGCGGATCCCGGAGGCGCCGCAGACCACCTGCATGCCGACCCGGACGTCGGACATCGGCAGGGTGACGACCCGGGTCCGGTCGCCCTCCCGGGTCACGACCAGCCCGCAGTCCATCTCGGGGTTCTCCACGGGGAGCCACGTGCCGTCGAGACGGACCTTCGTCGGGAGGTTGGTCGTGGAGTAGAAGCCGTCGGGGAAGACGCCGTCCTGGTCGCACGGGGAGACCGAGGCCTCGCCGGGGTCGACCATGTTGACGCCTCGGGTCTGCAGCCGCATGAGCAGCCGCTGGAGCGCCTCGTCGTCGACGGAGGTCACGGTGATGGTGGCCGTGGAGGTGTCGGCCGCCTCCCGTCCGACGTCGATGGAGTCGATCACCCAGTCGCCCTCGTACTCGCGGATGTCGTCCAGGATCTGCGACAGCACGCCGCTGTCCATCAGGTGTCCGGTGACCTCGACGGTCTCGCTGCTGCTCACGGACCCGACTGTAGTGACCGGGTCCACCGCGGCGACACCCGCGGGACGGGAGGGTGCCGTCACCCGGGGACGCACGGGGCGTCAGAGCCTGGCGCCGTTGTCCCAGGGGTCGCGGGGGCTGGTGTCCATCGAGGCCACGAGGTAGACGAAGCCCACGACGAAGGCGACGCAGAGCCCGAGCGAGACGAGCCGCGGCGGCACGGTCCCGAGCACGGCCAGCACCAGCAGGAGCAGGGGCGAGCCGAGGGTGGCCACCCACGCGGCCCGGCGCAGGGGGGACGTCCGCGGCAGCGGCGGTGGCGGCGGCGGGACGAAGCGTTCCTCGTCCTGCTCGGGCCACGGCTCGGCGTCCGCCTCGGCCCCGGGGGTCGGCCCGAGGTGGGCGGGGTCGTCACCCGGGAAGGGGTCGGGCGGGCCGGGGGAGGGCGCCGCCGCGTCGTCGGCGGGGGGCGCCTCGGCCCCGGCCGGTCCGTCCCAGTCGGCCAGCGAGGGTCGCTCCCCGTAGTTGTCGACGATCGCCTGCCAGGCGGCGTCGTCGTCCCGCGCGCTCACGCCTCGAGGCTATCCGGACACCCGTGACGAGGGTGGGCGGTCAGCGGGTGACCCGGGCCACGAACGCCGCCGTCTCGGCCTCGATGACGGGGGCGTCGTGGTCGAGCGTGGCGACGTGCCAGCTCTCGGTGAGCGTGCGGACCGTGACGTCGGTGCTGGAGACCGAACGGCGGACGATCTCCACCGACGAGGGGTCCACGACGTGGTCGACCTCGGACTTGAGGAAGAGGAGCGGGCACGTCACCGCACCGAGGTCGGCCCGCAGGCGCTTCCACGCGGTCATCATCGAGTGGGTGGCCCGCAGCGGGGTGCGGGTGTAGCCGTGCTCCCGGACGCCGGGCTTCCTGATGTCGTCGGCGATCCCGGGCAGCGACGGCACCACGTGCTTGAGCAGCGGCAGCGCCAGCACGTCCTTGCGGGTCGTGTGCACGGCGGCGTTGACCACCACGAGGCCCGCGACCTGGTCGCCGCGGTCCGCCGCGAGCCGCAGCGTCAGGGCCCCGCCCATCGAGAGCCCGCCGACGACGACCGCGTCGTGCTGGGCCCGGAGCCGGTCGAAGGTGCGCTCGACCTCCCCGTACCAGTCGTCCCAGGTGGTCGCGTTGAGCTCCTGCCACGACGTGCCGTGGCCGGGCAGCCGCGGCACCTCGACGGCGTACCCGTGGGCGGCCAGCGCCTGCCCCCAGGGACGGACGGAGGCGGGCGAACCGGTGAAGCCGTGGCTGAGCAGGACCCCGATGCTGCGCCCCCCGGTACGGGCCGGATCGGCGGGCAGGGAGAGGGGCGCGGCCGTCGGGTCGAGGGGCATGGGCGCATTCTGCACGAGGCGGTTCGGAGGGGATAGGCTCGCGCCGTGCTCTACTGGTTCTTGAAGCGGATCGCCCTCGGGCCGCTGCTGCGACTCGTCTTCCGGCCGCACTCCTCGGGGCTGGAGAACGTGCCGGCCGACGGGCCCGCGATCCTGGCGAGCAACCACCTGTCGTACGCCGACTGGCTCTTCATGCCGCTCACCCTGCCGCGCCGCGTGACCTTCGTGGCGAAGGCCGAATACTTCACGACGCCGGGCATCAAGGGCTGGTTCCAGAAGAAGTTCTTCAGCGGCTCGGGCCAGGTCCCCATCGACCGCAGCGGCGCCAACGCGGCGGAGGGCGCGCTGAAGTCCGCCAAGAACATCCTGGCGCAGGGCGACCTCTTCGGGATCTACCCCGAGGGCACCCGTTCGCACGACGGCCGCCTGTACCGAGGCAAGACGGGGGTGGCCAGGCTCGCGCTCGAGACGGGCGCGCCCGTGGTCCCCGTCGCCGTGGTGGGCACCGACGTGGTGGCGCCCCCCGGCAAGAAGTTCGGGAGCATCACCCGGCCGGTGGTGCGCTTCGGCCGGCCCCTCGACTTCTCCCGCTACGAGGGCATGGAGAACGACCGCTACATCCTGCGGTCCATCACCGACGAGATCATGTACGAGATCATGCGCCTCTCCGGCCAGGAGTACGTCGACATGTACGCCGCCAAGGCCAAGGAGGAGTCCAAGCGGGCCGAGGAGGAGGCGCGGCGCGCGGAGCGGGGCGCCGACCAGGAGCACGACTCCTCGCAGCCCGAGCCCCCGTCGAGGAAGGCGTCCTGACCGGGACGCACCGCCCGGCCCGCGCCGAGGACCCCGCCGTGGTCCAGGTCGCGGACCGGCTCTTCGCCGCGCTCGCGGTGCTGAGGGTCGTCGTGACCCTCAACATGCTCGGGCTCACCCTGTGGCGCTGGCAGAACTTCGACCGTCCGGCCGCGACCCTCGTGGTCCTCGCGGGGCTGCTCGTGTGGACCGTGGTCGTGCTGGCCGCGAGCCGCGTGCCGGCGCGGCGCACCACCTGGCTGATGCTCGCCGACCTCGCGGTCGCCGTCGGCGCCATGGCCTCCACCCCCTGGCTCAAGGGCGAGGAGTTCCGCGCGACCGTGCCCGGGTTCTGGGTGATGGGCGCGCTGCTGGCCTGGGCGGTCCACTGGCGCTGGCGCGGCGGCCTCGTGGCCGGCACCGTGCTGGCCGTCACCGACGTCGCCATCCGCAGCGAGCTCACGCAGACCAACTACGGGCACATCTTCCTGCTCCTGCTGGGCGGCACCGTGGTGGGCTACATGTGTCAGTCGCTGCAGGAGATGGCCGCTGAGCGGGCCCGGGCGGAGCGCGAGGCGGCCGCCGCCGCGGAGCGCACCCGGCTGGCCCGAGCCGTGCACGACGGCGTCCTCCAGGTGCTCGGCCTGGTCCAGCGGGCCGGACCCGAGGACCGGTGGGACGAGCTGGGTCGCCTCGCCGCGGAGCAGGAGACCCGCCTGCGCTCGCTCATCCACGCCCAGGACACGGTGGACGAGCACGACCGGGACCCCGGCGGGAGCGACCTCTCGGCCGCGCTCGAGGCGTTGGCCTCGCGCACCGTCACGGTCTCGACCCCGGGCGTGCGGGTGCCGATGGCGGCCGACCGTGCCGCCGAGCTGGTCGCCGCGGTGCGCGCCTGCCTGGACAACGTGCGTCTCCACGTGGGGCTCGACGCGCCCGCCTGGGTGCTCCTGGAGGAGCTGGGGGACCGCGTCGCGGTGAGCGTCCGGGACGAGGGCCCGGGCTTCGCCGAGGAGCGGCTGGCCCAGGCGGAGCGGGAGGGACGCCTGGGCGTGGCCTCGTCCATCCGGGGCCGGGTCGCGGAGCTGGGCGGCACCTGCTCCCTGGTCACCGGGCCGGGAGGCACCGAGTGGGAGCTGGAGGTGCCGCTGAGCGGCTCCGCCGGCGACGGCGCCGCGGCTCGTGGGACGGAGGCCCGGTGACGATCCACAGCAGCCACCCCTTCGCCTCGCCGGAGCCCGAGCGGGACCCGTCCCGCCGCTTCCGCGGCCGGATCGGGGGCGTGGTCACCCTGTGGACCGCGGGGAGCGACGACCGGGCCGGGCTCACCGTCTCGTCGGTGGTGGTCGCGGGCGGGGAGCCGCCGCGCGTCCTGGCGCTGCTCGACCCCGACTCCGACCTGGCGGAGCGCCTGCTCGAGACGGGGCTGGGGCTCGTGCACGTCCTGGACTGGCGCCACCGGGACCTCGCGGACGCCTTCGCCGGCGTCGCCCCCGCGCCCGGTGGGCCGTTCCGGACGGCCGACTTCGTCGACCACCCCCACGGCCCGCGGCTGGCGTCGGCCGGCGCCTGGGCGGCGGTGGTGCTGGAGGAGACCCGGGAGGTCGGCTGGTCGCTGCTGGTCACCTGCCGGATCGAGGAGGTCGTTATCCGCGAGGACGACGACGGCGGGGCCGACGGGGCCGCGTCGCCGCTGCTGCACCTGCGGGGGCGCTACCGGCGCGTGGACCGTGCGGGTGGTGCCGGCGCCCACTAGGGTGCGGCGCGTGAGCGAGCAGCCGATCCGGGTGATGGTGGTCGACGACCACCCCATGTGGCGCGACGCGGTGGAGCGCGACCTCCAGGCCGCGGGGTTCGACGTGGTCGCGGTCGCGGCCGACGGCGCCCAGGCCCTGGCCCGGTTCACCGCCGCCCGTCCGCGGGTGGTCGTGCTGGACCTGCAGATCCCCGAGCCGAACGGGGTGGAGGTGACCCGGCGGGTGCTCGAGGCCGACCCCGCCGCCCGGGTGCTGGTGCTGTCGGCGTCGGGGGAGCAGGCCGACGTGCTCGAGGCGGTCAAGGCCGGTGCCACGGGCTACCTGGTGAAGTCCGCCTCGAAGGCCGACCTCCTCGATGCCGTGCGCCGGGTCGCGCAGGGGGACACCGTCTTCACGCCCGGGCTGGCCGGTCTGGTCCTCGGGGAGTTCCGGCGGATGACGGTCCCCGCCGACGCCGACGCCGGGCCCGCGGTCCCCGAGCTCACCGAGCGGGAGACCGAGGTGCTGCGCATGGTGGCCAAGGGGATGAGCTACAAGCAGATCGCCGAACGCCTCTTCATCTCCCACCGGACGGTGCAGAACCACGTCCAGAACACCCTGCGCAAGCTCCAGATGCACAATCGCGTCGAGCTGACCCGCTACGCCATCGAGAAGGGCCTGGACGCCGACTGACGGGTCCGGCCGAGCGGGCACGCCTCACCCGTCTTGCGGCCCCCGGGCGGGGTGCGGCTGGCCGTCGGGGCGGCGTCGACCAGGTCGTGGCGGACGGCGTACCGGCTTGAGGCGGGTGTCGGGGATCCCGAGCTCGTCGGCGATCCCGTTGCCGAGGAAGACCCGTTCGAGGCCGCGCACGACCGGCGGAGCGAGCGCGTGCAGGCGGGGGTGCGGCAGCAGCTGCTCGATCTCGGGCACCAGGAAGTCGCTGTTGATGCTGCCGACCAGCCGGCGGCAGTAGTCGTCGACCTCAGGCCGGGTGAGCAGGTAGATCTCCTCCAGCGCCTCCTGCGCCTCGCGGTCGCGGGGCAGGAGCTCGTCGGTGATGCCGAGCAGGTTTCCCACGTAGCGCCAGCGGGCGTAGTAGCCGGCCACCTCGCGGGGAGGTAGGGGGCGTCGATCGCCGCCATCCGCGCAGCGGGATCAGGCAGAACTGGATCAAGGTGTAGGCGAGGAACGCCTGGCTGATCGGCACGCCCTACGCCTCCTCGTCCCAGCGCTCGTCGTCGCGGAGCGCCGCGCGGACGAGGGCGTGGATGAGCCGCACGCGGACCGTGAGCTCGAAGCCCGGGGCGTGGCGGTGCAGTCCGCCGGCCCTCGTGGCCTCGACGAGCCAGGAGCCCACCTCGATCGTGCGGGCCCCGGCGTCGTCGAGGTAGCGCCCGGTCATCTCCAGCGGACGCGAGGCGGCGGAGTTCGCGTACCCGCTGACCAGGGAGGCGGCCCCGAGCACGATCCCCGCCTGGCGGGTGTAGCGCCCCAGGTGACGGGCGGTCTCGTCGATCTCGTCGAGGTCGACCCAGTCGGGCACGGCGTCGAGCTCGGCGAAGAGGGCGCGCAGGGACGCCGGGGCGTCCGGCACGGCCCCGATCCCCTCGCGGCAGGCCGTGCGTAGCATCCGCATCGCGCGTCCGCGCCCCAGCGTCGGGAAGTCGGCGACGAACGCGTCGGCCAGCGGGTCGCCGTCCCTCATCGCCGCGAGGTAGGTGGGCGCCAGCGTGGGGAACCGCGGCCGCGCCTCGTCGGCGAAGCGGACGGAGGTCGGGAGGCCGGGCGTCCCCGTCGGCGTGGTCTGCGTCACAGGAGCAGGCTAGTCCCCTCCCCGCCCTATGCTCGAGAGGTGCCGACGACGGACCCGCTGCTCGCCCTGGCCGACGAGCTCTACGCGCTGCCGCCCGGCGACTTCACGGCGACCCGCGACGCCCGGGCCAAGGAGCTCCGCGGCGACGACCGTGCGCTGGCCGACCGGGTCAAGGCGCTGCGCAAGCCTTCCACCGCTGCCTGGGTGCTCAACCTGCTGGTGCGGCGCGAGCCGGAGCAGGTGGCGCAGGTGCTCGGCGTGGGGGAGGCGCTGCGCGAGGCCCAGGCCACCCTCGACGGCGAGCGGCTGCGGACCCTCACCCGGCAGCGGCGGCAGGTCACCGCCGCGCTCGCCACCACGGCCAGGGCCCGGGCGCGGGAGGCGGGCCACCGGGTCACCCCGGCGGTGGGGGAGCAGCTCGAGGCGAGCCTGACCGCGGCCCTGCTGGACGAGCACGCGGCCGCCGCGCTGCGGTCCGGGCTGCTGGTCACGGCCCTGCACGCCACCGGGGTCGGGCAGGCGGACGTCTCGGGCGCCGTCGCCGTGCCCGCGGCCCTCGGGCACCTCGTGACCGCCCGGCCGGCGACGGAGGAGGAGACCGCCGGCGAGGACGCGCGGCCGGGCCTCCGGGTCGTCCCCGACCCCGACGCCGACCGCAAGCGCCGGGCGGCCGCCGAGGAGCGGCTCGCCGCGGCCGAGGCGCGGTTGGCCGAGGCGCGCGAGGAGGCCGCCGACGCCGACGCCGGGGTCTCCGAGCTGCAGGCGCGGAGCCTCCAGCTGGTGGCGGAGGTCGAGGAGCTGAGGCGTCGCATCGCCGAGCTGGAGGCGAGCGCCGAGGAGGTGGACGAGGAGCTCGAGGAGGCGGAGGCCGTGGCCGAGGAGGCGCACGACGCGGTCACCGCCGCCGAGTCCGACGTGGGGGAGGCGCGCCGCGCCCTGGAGGCGCTCGCGTCGCGCTAGTCCTGCTCCCGGTCCCAGCCCTTCGCGCGCTCCACCGCGCGGCCCCACCGGCGGTACGCCGCGTCGGCCTCCTGCCGTCCTGCCCCCGGGGCGAACCGACGGTCCAGCTGCCAGGTGTCGCGCAGGTCGTCGGTGGAGTCCCACGTCCCGGTCCCCAGACCGGCGAGGAACGCCGCACCGAGGGCCGTGGTCTCCACGATCCGGGGGCGTTCCACGGGCACCCCGAGCTGGTCGGCCTGGACCTGGCAGAGCAGGTCGTTGGCGGCCGCGCCGCCGTCCACCCGCAGGGACGCCAGGGCCGGCATGGTCTCGAGGACGTCGCGGACCTCGAAGGCGATCGCCTCCAGGGTGGCCCGGACGACGTGCGCCCGGGTGGTGCCGCGGGTGAGACCGATGACCATGCCCCTGGCGTGAGGGTCCCAGTGGGGGGCGCCGAGCCCGGTCAGGGCCGGGACGAAGACGACGCCGCCCGAGTCGGGCACGGTCCGGGCGATCCCCTCCGTCTCGGCGGCGGACCCGATGAGCTGGAGCCCGTCGCGCAGCCACTGGACCGCGGCGCCCGTGACGAAGATCGAGCCCTCCAGCGCGTAGGTGGTGGTGCCGTCGGGCGCCCGCCAGGCGGCGGTGGAGAGGAGGCCGGAGGTGGAGCGCGGTGCCGAGGTGCCGGCGTTGGTGAGGATGAAGGAGCCGGTCCCGTAGGTGCACTTCGAGTCCCCCTCCTCGAAGCACGTCTGGCCGAAGAGCGCGGACTGCTGGTCGCCCGCGATCCCCGCCACGGGCAGGGAGAGGCCGCAGAAGGCCGCCGGGTCGGTCACCCCCACCTCGCCCCAGCTCGGGACGACGTCGGGCAGGGCGTCGCGCGGCACCCCGAAGAGCGCGCAGAGCTCGTCCGACCAGTCGCCGGCCTCCAGGTCGAAGAGCAGGGTGCGCGAGGCGTTGGAGACGTCGGTGACGTGCCAGGTCCCGCGGGTCATCCGGCTGACGAGGTAGGAGTCCACCGTCCCCACGGCGTACCGGCCGGACTCCACGAGCGCCCACGTGTGGGGCTCGTGCTCGCGCAGCCAGGCGAGCTTCGTCCCGGAGAAGTAGGGGTCGAGCCGCAGCCCGGTCAGCTCGGCGACCCGCTCCTCGTGGCCCTCGTCGCGCAGGCGGGCGCAGAGGTCGGCGGTGCGCCGGTCCTGCCAGACGATCGCCCGGCGCGGGGAGCCCAGCGTCTCCCTGTCCCACAGCAGCACGGTCTCGCGCTGGTTGGTGATGCCCAGGGCGGTCAGCTCGTCGCGGTCGACCTGCTCCAGCACCGCGCGGGTCGCCTCGAGGGTGGCCTGCCAGATCTCCTCGGGCGCGTGCTCCACCCACCCGGGACGGGGGAAGTGCTGCGGGAACTCCTGGTAGCCGCGTGCGGTGATGGTCCCCGCTGGGTCGATCACGACCGCGGTCACTCCCGTGGTGCCCGCGTCGATGGCCAGGATGCTCATGCGTCTTCCCTCTCGTCGTCCCGCAAGTCGTCGCTGCTGCTGCGGAGGATCTCCAGCACGCGCCGGTCGATCCAGCGGGGTGTCAGGGCGGTGTCCACCCTCATCTCGTAGTTCTGCGAGCCGACCCACTCGGCGACGTGCTCGTGGCCGAGCGCCGTGGTGCGCCGCCGCAGCTCGTCGGCCAGCTCGGGCGTGACCGTGACCTTCTCCTCGTCGGTGGAGGCGGTCAGGTAGAAGTCGTTGAGGTCCAGCAGCCTCGCCAGCTCGGTGACCGGGTGGGGGTGGTCGTCGACGCGCAGGTCGACCGCGACGTCGTCCCGCCCGCCGTACCCCGCCCCCTCGCGGACCACGAAGAGGGCGGCGGACTGGCGCCCCCGCCGGTCGCCGCCGGCGGCGTCGCCGGACGCGAGCGCGACCAGCAGCCGGCGGGCGAGGGGGAGGCCAGCGGTCGACGTCCACGCGTCCACCATCGCGTCCAGCACCTCGGGGCCGGCCAGGATGTTGCCCTGCGCGGCGAAGCCAGGGCCCGTGCGGTGGCCCGCCCAGTCGAAGCAGCGGTCGCCGGTGAAGGCGGCGGCCGAGCCGTCCAGGTCGACGAGGCCAACCTGACGGTCCTCGCGCCCGTCGTCCTCCTCCAGCAGCCGCGCCAGCGCGACCTCGGCGGTCGCGCCCTCGTCGAGCAGGGCCAGCGCCTCGCCCTTCCACGCCACGTTGGCGTCGGCCTGGGTGGCGATCGCGCCCACGCAGGCGACCGCCGCGGGGACCGCGGAGCCCACCGCGAGGAACCGGGACGCCACGGCCACCCCCCACGAGAGCCCGTCGTCGCTGCGGGCCACCAGGGAGAAGGTCATGGCCCCAGACCCTAGTGGCCCCCGGCGTCGCGGCGGCGCCACCCGCAGCCGTCCGTGTCGGCGGAGGAGCCGGGGGAGCGGGTCAGGCGGGCGGGAGCTGACCGGTGGCGCGCAGCACCTCGGTGAACCACGGCTGCTCGACGTCGAAGGCCTTGTGGCCCGCGATCCGGTCGAGCTCGATCGCCCGGAGCTCGTCCCCGCGCTCCTCGTCGTGGCCGACGACCCCCGCCTCGCCGCGCAGGGCGCTCGCCACCGCCAGCTCGGCGACCTCGCGGATCAGCGCCAGGTCGGTCTCGTTGGCCGGCGCGGAGCGGGAGAAGTAGCCCGACTTCTGCACCATCGTCTTCTCGGCCCCGATCCGCTCGGCGAACGCCTGCGCGAAGTACCGGCCCGGGTTGACGGTGTCGATCTTGACGTGCCCGAAGGCGTCGCGGTCCACGGGCCGGCCGGACGCCTCCAGCTCGGCCACGATGTCGGCGACGCCGGCCCCCTCGGCGAGGAAGATGTTGACGCAGCCGATCTCGTCCATCACCGCGCGGAGCCGCTCGGCCTCGGCGTCCAGGTCGATGTGGAGCTCGGGGAGGTAGACGGCGTGGATGTTCCACCGCTCGGGCGTGAGGCCCAGGCTCGGCAGCCACTGCTGGTCGGCGTGCCAGTCGAGGTAGTCGCGGGCCGCCGCCGCGGTCAGCCAGCCGCAGTTGCGCCCCATCACCTCGTGGACGATCAGCATCCGCGGGCTGGAGCCGTGCTCGGCGAGGACGTTGCGGGCGAAGAGCGAGGCCTGCTCGGCGGCGGTCTGGGCGCCGAGGCTGGTGCGCACCGGCACGATGTCGTTGTCGATCGTCTTCGGGAGGCCGACGACCGTCAGGTCGATGTCCTGCTTCCGCAGGTACGCCGCCAGGTCGGCCGCGGCGGTGCTGGTGTCGTCGCCGCCGATGGTGTGCAGCACGGAGACGCCGTCCTCGACGAGCCGTCGCGCGGCCACCTCGAGGGCGGTCTCGTCCTCGCCGATGAGACCCCGGGCGCGGCAGTCCTCGTCGTTGGTCAGCTTGACCCGGCTGTTGCCCAGCGGGCTCCCGCCGAAGTGGTGCAGGACGGCGGCGTCGCGGCGCGCGGCGTCGTCGACCAGCACGCTGTCGCCCGTGAGCAGGCCCTGGTAGCCGTGCCGGTAGCCGAGGACCTCGGTCCCGGGGGAGACCTTCGTCCACGTCTCGATCAGCGCCCCCACCGCCGAGGAGAGGCACGGCGCGTAGCCGCCTGCGGTCAGGATCGCGACGCGGGTGGGAGCCATGCGCGCCATCCTAGGTTTGATCGCACGGCTGGGGAAACGTTGCTTGCCACGGGGTCCGTCGGGGACCACAGTGGAGCGGACAGCTCCGAGCAGGGTGAGGGGAACGCGATGCCGGACTCACAGGGTCGGGGGGAGGCGGTCGCCGCCCCCAAGCCGGGCCAGCCGGAGGAGCCGGAGCTGCGCAGGGTGATGGGGCCCCGCCTGCTGCTCCTCTTCATCGTCGGAGACATCCTGGGGGCCGGCGTGTACGCCGTGACCGGCGAGATCGCCGGGGTGGTCGGCGGCCTCGTCTGGGTGCCGTTCGTGCTGGCCTTCGTCGTCGCCACCCTGACCGCCCTGAGCTACCTCGAGCTGGTCACCAAGTACCCGCAGGCGGCCGGCGCGGCGCTCTACGCGCACAAGGCGTTCGGCATCCACTTCGTCACGTTCCTGGTGGCCTTCGCCGTGGTCTGCTCGGGCATCACCAGCGCGTCGACGTCGGCCAACGTGCTGGCGCAGAACCTCACCGGCGGGCTGGTGGTCAACGGCTGGCTCGACGAGGCCCCCGGCACCGGCGTCATCATGGCGATCGCCATGTCGTTCATGGTCCTGCTGGCGCTGATCAACCTGCGCGGCGTGGGGGAGTCGGTGAAGTTCAACGTCGTGCTGACGCTGGTCGAGATGACCGCGCTCGCGATCGTGATCGGCGTCGGCTTCTGGGTGATGGCGCAGGGGGAGGGCGACCTCGGCCAGGTCTTCACCTTCAGCGACGCCGACGACAAGGGCATGTTCATGGCCGTCACCTTGGCCACCTCGATCGCGTTCTTCGCCATGGTCGGCTTCGAGGACTCGGTCAACATGGTCGAGGAGACGAGGGACCCGGAGCGGATCTTCCCGCGCATGATGCTGACCGGCCTGGGCATCACCGTCATCGTCTACGTGCTGGTGGCGCTGGCGGTGGTGGCGGTCCTGACGCCGACCGAGCTCGAGACCATCAACGAGTCGGAGGGCCGGGCCCTGCTCGAGGTGGTCAGCAAGGGTGCCCCCGACTTCCCGATCGACCGCGTCTTCCCCTTCCTCGCCGTCTTCGCGGTGGCCAACACCGCGCTCATCAACATGCTGATGGCCAGCCGGCTGCTCTACGGTCTGGCCCGACAGGACGTGCTGCCCCGCGTGCTCGGGAAGGTCTCGCCCGGGACCCGCTCGCCCTGGGTCGGCATCCTCTTCTCCACCGCGCTGGCGATCGGCCTGCTGTGGTACGTCGCGAGCCAGTCCGACTCCCCGGTGGTCACCAACCTGTCGACCACCACGGCGCTGCTCCTGCTGGCCGTCTTCACGGTCGTCAACGTGGCCTGCCTCGTGCTGCGCCGCGAGCCGGACAGCGGGTTCTTCCGTTCGCCCGGCCCGACGCCCGCGCTCGCGGCCCTGCTCTCCCTGGGCCTCATCGTCGTCCCCTGGGGCGAGCGAGAGCCGATCGTCTACGAGGTCGCGCTGGGCCTGCTCGGCATCGGCGTGGTCCTGTGGGTCGTCACCTGGCTGGTCAACCGCGGTGGCCGGGCCAAGAAGACCGGGTTCCGCGACATCGAGCACCTGGAGGACGTGGAGTGACGCCGTCCAGCGCCGGAGTCGAGGTGGGGCCGGGCCGGGGGCGGACGTAGGCTGGTCGGGTGAGCACCGTCCCCACCCTCGAGCAGCTGCACGCCATGGGCGCCGCCCAGCAGCCCACCTACGGCGACCCCCGCGAGGTGGAGCGGGCCGTCACCCGCCTCCGCAAGTCTCCTCCGCTGGTCTTCGCCGGCGAGTGCGACGAGCTGACGGCCAAGCTCGCCGCGGTCACCCGGGGCGAGGCGTTCCTGCTCCAGGGCGGCGACTGCGCCGAGACGTTCGACGGGGTCACCGCCGACAACGTGCGCAACAAGCTGCGGGTGCTGCTGCAGATGGCCGTGGTGCTCACCTACGCCGCCTCGGTGCCGGTGGTCAAGCTGGGCCGCCTGGCGGGCCAGTACGCCAAGCCCCGCTCCTCGGACACCGAGACCCGCGACGGCGTCACCCTCCCGGCCTACCGCGGCGACGCGGTCAACGGCTACGACTTCACCGAGGCGTCCCGGATCCCCGACCCGCACCGCCTGGTCGAGGTCTACAACGCCTCCGCGGCCACCCTCAACCTGGTCCGCGCCTTCGTCACCGGCGGGTACGCCGACCTGCGGCAGGTGCACGCCTGGAACACCGACTTCGTGCGCGACTCGCTCGCCGGGCAGCGTTACGAGACCGTGGCCGCCGAGATCGACCGGGCGCTCACCTTCATGCGGGCCATCGGGGCGGACCCCGACGAGTTCCACCGCGTCGACTTCCACTCCAGCCACGAGGCGCTGCTGCTGGAGTACGAGCACGCCATGACCCGGATCGACAGCCGCACGCAGGCGCCGTACGACGTCTCCGCCCACTTCCTGTGGATCGGGGAGCGGACGCGCCAGCTCGACGGCGCCCACGTGGAGCTGCTGAGCCACGTGCGCAACCCCGTGGGGGTCAAGCTCGGTCCCACGACCAGCGCCGACGACGCGCTGGCCCTGGCCGCCCGGCTCAACCCGGCCAACGAGCCCGGCCGGCTCACCTTCATCACCCGGTTCGGCGCGCAGCGCATCCGCGAGGGTCTGCCCGAGATCGTGGAGAAGGTCACCGCCGCCGGGGTGCAGGTGGCCTGGGTCTGCGACCCGATGCACGGCAACACCTTCGAGGCGTCCTCTGGCTACAAGACCCGCCGCTTCGACGACGTGATCGAGGAGGTCCAGGGCTTCTTCGACGTGCACCGCACCGTCGGCACCTGGCCCGGCGGCGTCCACGTGGAGCTGACCGGCGACGACGTGACGGAGTGCGTGGGCGGTGGCGAGCTGCTCGACGAGGCGGGTCTGTCCGACCGCTACGAGTCGGTCTGCGACCCGCGGCTCAACCGGGTGCAGTCGCTCGAGCTGTCGTTCCTCGTCGCCGAGATGCTGCGCAAGGCCTGACCCGCAGCCCCCCTAGGATCGGGCGCGTGACCGACCTCGTCGACCTGCGCTCCGACACCCTGACCACCCCCACGCCGGCGATGCGCCGGGCGATGGCCGAGGCCGAGGTGGGGGACGACGTCTTCGGCGAGGACCCCACCGTCCGGGCGCTCGAGGAGCGGGTGGCGGGGCTGCTCGGCCACGAGGCCGCGCTCTTCACACCCACGGGGTCGATGGCCAACGTGCTGGCCGTCGGGACCGTGGTGGGGCCGGGGGAGGAGCTGCTCTGCGAGGCGTCCGCCCACGTCGCGCGCGCCGAGCTCGGCGCCCACGGGGCGGTCACCGGGCTGACCATGCGGACCTGGTACCACCCGCGGGGCGGGGTGGACCTCGAGGCCGTGCGGCGGATGTTCGCCCCCGACCTCGGTCCCTACTTCGTGCGGACGCGGGCGATCTCGGTGGAGAACACCCACAACTTCGCGGGCGGTCGGGTCGTGCCACTGCCCGAGCTCGAGGCGTTGCGCGCGTTCGCCACCGCACAGGGGGTGGCGGTGCACCTGGACGGCGCGCGCCTGTGGAACGCCCACGTCGCGACGGGCGTCCCCCTGGAGCGCTACGGCGCGGTCGCCGACGTGGCCGCCGTCTGCCTCTCCAAGGGGTTGGGCGCCCCGGTCGGTTCCCTGGTCGTGGGTCCGGCCGACGCGATGGCGCGGGCCCGGGTGCAGCGCAAGCGGCTGGGCGGGGGGATGCGCCAGGTCGGGGTCCTCGCGGCCGCGGGCCTGCACGCCCTGGACCACCACCTCGAGCGGCTCGCCGAGGACCACGAGCACGCTCGCACCCTGGCCTCGGCGTGCGGGGTGGACCCGGCCGAGGTCGACACCAACATCGTCCTCCTCGAGCGCGACGACGCCCCCGCCTTCGTCGGCGCCGCCGCGGCCGAGGGCGTGCGGGTCACCCAGGTGGGACCCCGGACCGTGCGGCTCGTGACCCACCTGGGTGTCGGCTCGGCCGAGGTCGCCCGGGCGGCCGAGGTGCTCGCCCGGCTCAGCTCCTGACGGTGGCCGCGGCCCGCCCGACGGCGGGCGGCAGCCGGCGCACGACCTGCGCCAGCTCGCGCAGCTCGTTGCCGAGCAGCGCCTGCGGCCCGTCGCAGAGCGCCTCCTCGGGGTTGGGGTGCACGTCGACGATCACGCCGTCGGCCCCCACGCCGATGGCGGCCCGGGTCAGCGGGACCACCAGGTCCTTGCGGCCCCCCGCGTGCGAGGGGTCGACGATGATCGGCAGGTGGCTGGTCGCCTGCACCACCGGCACCGCGGAGATGTCGAGGGTGTTGCGGGTGGCCGGCTCGAAGGTGCGGATCCCGCGCTCGCAGAGCACGATGTCGAGGTTGCCGCGCTGGGCGATGTACTCCGCCGCCATCAGCCACTCCTCGATGGTCGCCGTCATGCCGCGCTTGAGCAGCACCGGCTTGCCGGACTCGCCGACCGCCTGGAGCAGCCCGAAGTTGGCCATGTTGCGGGTGCCGATCTGGAGCATGTCGGCGTGCCGCGCCACGACCTCGACGTCGCGCGCGTCCACGACCTCGGTGACGATCGGCAGGCCGGTGGCCCGGCGGACCGAGGCGAGAATCTCCAGCCCCTCCTCGCCGAGGCCCTGGAAGGCGTACGGCGAGGTGCGCGGCTTGTAGGCGCCCCCGCGCAGCAGCGTCGCACCCGCCGACTGCGCCATCCGGGCGGCCGAGAGGGTCTGCTCGGCGGTCTCGACGGCGCAGGGTCCGGCGATGAACGTGAACGTGTCGGGTCCGATCGGCACCTGGGCGCCCTCCGGTCCGACCCACACGGTCGAGCGCTGGGGGTGGTGCTGGAGGCTGACCAGCTTGTAGGGGTCGGAGATCCTGTGGACGTCGGCCACCCCGGGCAGCGCCCTCAGGTTGAGGTGGTGGAAGGACTCGATGTCCCCGACGAGCCCGATGATGGCGCGCTCGACCCCCTTGGAGACGAACGCCTCACCGCCGACGCTCTCGACGCGCGCGACGACGTGCGCGATCTCCTCGTCGGTGGCACCGGGGGACATGACGACGACCATGGGACTGCTCCTTCGTGTGGCCGGCCGCGGCCACCAGACGCAGAACGCCCCGGGCCGAGGCCGGGGGCGGTGGTGGTGGTGCGAGGGCGGACTACGACGTGACGCCCTGCGCGGGTGCTCCCGGCAGGTGTCCGAAGAAATACGTCGTCCTCACCCGGAGGACGGTAGCCCACCGGCGCCACGGCACCGACCGGTCACCACCATGTGGACCCGGGCGCCTCACACGACGAGGTGCTGGACCTCGCCCTCCACGACCCGGCGACGCGGTACCAGCTCGACCACGAGCATCGCCGTGAGCACCATGAGTCCGCCGGCGACCAGTCGGAGGGTGACCTGCTCCCCGCCCAGCAGCACCGCGAAGCCGGCGGCGAAGACCGGCTCCATGCTCATGACGATCGCGGCCCGGGTCGGGGGGAGGTGCCCCTGCGCCCAGGTCTGGACGAAGAGCGCCGCGGCCCCCGCGACCAGCGCCATGTAGACGAGCGAGAGCCAGTCGCCCTGCGTGGCCGGCAGCACGACCCCGTCGGGGACGGTGGCGACGAAGCACAGGCCGGCGATGACGAGCAGCTGCAGGATCGACATCCCGAGCGCCTCCTCGGGGCGCGACCACGCGCCGAGCCCGACGATGTGCAGGGCGTAGAGGACGGAGGCGACGAGCGTGATGCCCTCGCCGTAGCCGACCGCCACCCCCTCGAGCGTGAGGACGGCGAGCCCGCCGGTCGCCAGCGCCACCGCGGCCCAGGTGGTCCGGGTGATCCGGGTGCCGAGCAGCAGCGCGGCCAGGAGCGGGGTGCACACGACGTACATCCCGGTGATGAAGCCGCTCACGCTCGCCGCGGTGTGCGCGAGCCCGGCGGTCTGGAGGACCTGCGCGGCGCCGTAGAGGAGGCCGAGGACCAGCGCGTGCCGACGGCTCGCGGGCGAGAGCCGGGCGACGGCGCGCGGGGCGACGAGCAGCATCGCGGCGGCCGCGATCGCGAAGCGGACGGCGAGGAAGTCCAGGGTCGGGACGCGGTCGAGCAGGTCCTTGATGAGGAAGAACGTCGAGCCCCACGAGGCCGTCATGGCCAGCAGGGCGACGGTGGCGACCAGCGCCGTGCGCCGCTCAGTCAAGGAACGCCGCGTCCCGCAGCTTGCGCAGCACGGTCAGGTCGGGGTCGCCGGCGTCCCGGGAGCCGGGGGTCTCCAGCACGAAGGGGACGCCCGCCGTGGCCGGGTGGGCGAACAGCTCGGAGAACGCCGTGAGCCCGATGTGGCCGTCGCCGATCTTCTCGTGGCGGTCCTTGAAGGCCCCGCGGACGTCCTTGGAGTCGTTGGCGTGGACCAGCCGGAGCCGGCCGGGCCCGCCGATCTCGACGATCCGGTCGACGGTGGCGGTGGCGCCGCCCGGCTCGTCCAGGGGGGCGCCCGCGGCGAAGACGTGGCAGGTGTCCAGGCAGATGCCGGCCCGGGGGTGGAAGTCGAGCGCGGCCAGGTAGGGCTCGAGGTCCTCGACCCCGGCGCAGAGCGAGCGTCCCTGCCCGGCGGTCGGCTCGAGCAGCAGCCACGGGGCGTCGTCGCCCTCGAGCGTCTCCAGGATCGGCAGCAGTCCCTCGCGGACCTGGCGCATCGCGGCCTCCAGCCGGGCAGCGCTGCCGGTCGGGTCGACGTACGAGCCGGTGTGCACGACCACCCCCTCGGCGCCGATCTCGGCGGCGCGGCGGAGGTTGTGGGCCACGACGGCGACCGAGCGCTCGTAGGTCGCGGGGGTGGGGGAGCCGAGGTTGACGAGGTAGGGCGCGTGGATGAAGCTCCGGGTCCCGGTCTCCTCGCAGCTGCTGCGGAAGCGCGCGTCCTCGCCCGCGTCGCCCGCCGACAGGGCCCAGCCCCGGGGGTTGCCGACGAAGACCTGGAGGGTCTCGTGGCCGAGCTCCCGGGCGCTGGCCAGGGCGCCGCTGGCGAGCCCCTTGCCGACCTGCACGTGGGTGCCGATCGGGTTGCGGAGCTCGGGCGTCATGGGCCCAGCCTAGATCGGGCGACCGCCCGCTGGCCGGCCAGGTGGCTCCGTGCCGGAGGGTTCAGATGAGGTAGAGCGTGACGGTCGACCCCTTGGGCACCATCTCGCCGGTGTCGGGATCGCTGGTCAGCACGAAGCCCAAGCCGATGTACTGCCCCGACTCCTCCACGAGGACCTCGAACCCGAGGGCCTCGAGCTCCTGCCGGGCGGCGTCCACGCCCTTGGCGATGACCCGGGGCATCTCCACCAGCTCGGGGCCGAGCGAGACGACGAGTCGCACGGTGTCGCCCTTGTAGAGCGTCGCCGTGGCCGGGTCCTGGCTGATCACGGTCCCCTCGGGCACCGTGTCGCTGTGCTCCTCGGCCTGCTCGACCACGAGCTTCTGGCGCTCCAGTGCCTGCACGGCGCGCTGCGCGCTCTGTCCGGTCCAGTCCGTGACCTCGCGGGGCTTGCGGCCCTTGCTCACCACGACGTCGACCGCCGCCCCCGGCTTGAGGACGGTGCCGGCGGCGGGGTCGGTCCCGATGACGGCCCCCTCGGGCACGTTCTCGCTCCAGCGGTCGACCCGCTCCCCGTAGGCGAGGTTGGTCCCGAGGATCGCGTCCTGCGCGGCGTCGAGCGGGGTCCCGGCCAGGTCGGGCACCTCGTAGCGCTCGGGTCCCTGGGAGAGCGCCAGCGTGACCGTCCCGCCGTCCAGGACCCGGCCGCCGGGCTCGGGGTCGGTGGAGACGACCTGCCCGGGCGGCACGGTCTCGGAGAACGCGGGGTCGCCGACCTCGGCGTCGAGCCCGGCCGACTCCAGGGTCGAGACGGCCTCGGCCTCGGTGAGGCCCAGCACCCCGGGGGTCGAGGTCCAGCGCGCGTAGCCGAACCACCAGGCGCCACCGCCGACCCCGGCCACCAGGAGCAGGGCGAGCAGCAGGAGGACCGGACCCCGCCAGCGCCGGCGCCGGGCGCCCTCGCGCCGGTCGTCGGCCCGCGGGGACGGCAGGCGGGGGATGGGGGAGGCCCCAGCCGCGTCGTCGGTGGTCCGGGCCGGGACCACCGGGTCGTCGGTGGGGACGGGCCCGGCGGTCGGCGCCGCGTCGAGGACGGCGAGGCCGGCCCCGGCCGGGGAGAGCGAGAGCTGGCGGGTGTGGTGCTCCTCGGCGTCCGCCGCCGACGGGGGCGCGGGGACCGCGGCCGGCGGGTCCTCCACCAGGTCCACGAAGCCGTCCCGGTCGGCCTCGACCTCCACCTCGAGAGGCGCGGCGGCGGGGGTCGGCCGCAGGTCGGCCTCGAGGTCGGGGTCGCTGGCGAGACCCTCGCGCAGGGCCTGGGCGACCCGGTGCACCTGGTGCAGCAGGACGCCGGCGTCGGCGGGCCGCTGGTCGCGGTCGCGCGCCGTGGCGCGGGCGACGAGCGCGTCGACGTACGACGGGATCCCCGGCACGCGGGCCGAGGGCGGCGGGACGTCCTCGTGCACGTGCTTGTAGGCGACCTGGATGGGGGAGTCGCCCTCGTGCGGCTTGTGGCCGGTGAGCAGCTCGTGGAGCACGACCCCGACGGCGTACACGTCGGCGCGGGGGTCGGCCTCGCCGTGCACGACCAGCTCGGGCGCGAGGTAGGAGACCGTGCCGATCAGGACCCCGGTGGCGGTGTGCTGGGTCTGGCCGCTGACCGCCTTGGCCAGGCCGAAGTCGGCCACCTTCACCTGCTCGGGCTCCCCGGGCCGTGGCTCGCCGATCAGGACGTTCTCCGGCTTGACGTCGCGGTGCACCAGGCCGGCGCGGTGGGCGGCCGCCAGCGCGGAGAGCACCGGCTCGAGGAGCTCGAGCGCGCGAGCCGGTCGCAGCGGCGCCTCGTCCCGGACCACGTCGCGCAGGGTCCGGCCGGGCACGTGCTCCATCGCCAGGAAGAGGGTGCCGTCGTCGTCGCCCTGGTCGTGGACGGCGACCACGTGCGGGTGGGAGAGCCGGGCAGCGGCCCTGGCCTCGCGCACGAACCGCGCCGCGAAGGCCTCGTCGTCACCCATCCCCGGGTGCATCACCTTGACCGCCACCGTGCGGTCCAGCCGCAGGTCGTGGGCCTCGTAGACGCCCGCCATCCCGCCGCGCGCGATCCGGCGGTCCAGGCGGTAGCGACCGTCCAGCACCCGCCCGACCAAGGGGTCGGCGGGCGCCTGCGCGGCGCGCCTGGAGGCTCGCTCGTCTGCCTGCACGGGGGACCTCCGTGTCACCGGATGGGGAAGGGTGCCTGCCGCCATCGTACGGACGTGGCCGGGAGCGTGCCCGGTGGCACGTCCCACGGCGTGGCGCCGGGGTGGCAGCATGGGCCCCATGAACGACGTACCGCTCGCCGAAGCCGACCTCGACGCCCTGGTGCCCGAGTGGGTGGACTGGGCGACCGCCGCGAAGATCCTCGGGGTCTCCGTCAGCCGCGTGCGCACCATGATCCGCGAGCACGAGCTGGCCGCCGCCGTGCCCCGGCCGGGTGCCGGCCAACAGGTCCCGGCCGGCTTCCTGCAGGACGGCCTCGTGGTCAAGGGGCTGCCGGGCCTGCTCACCGTCCTGCACGACGGCGGGTACGACGACCGCGAGTGCATCGCGTGGCTCCACACCGACCTGGACCTGCCGGGGCGACCGATCGACGCGCTGCGGGAGAACCGCGGCTCCGAGGTCAAGCGCCGCGCGCAGGCGATGGCGTTCTGACCCCCGCCGTCCGGCAGCCCGCCGAGGCGCTCGCGTCCTAGACGGAGCGCTGCGTGACGGCGGTCGCGAGGTCGCGCAGCACCGCGCACGCCGAGGGGTCGAGTCCCGTGGCGTCGAGGGCGGCCAAGGCCTCCTCGACCAGCCGCTCGATGAGCGCCTCGACCGACTCCCGGGCGCCCGACTCCTCGATGAGCGTGCGCAGGCGGTCCACGGCGGCCTCGTCCAGCGGGGTGCCGAGGGCGGCGTCGAGCTCGTCGGCGGCCGGGCCGCCGGCGGCCAGCGCCTTGGCGACCAGCACGGTCCGCTTGCCCTCGACGAGGTCGTCGCCGGCGGGCTTGCCGGTGACGTCCGGGTCCCCGAAGACGCCGAGGACGTCGTCGCGCAGCTGGAACGCCTCGCCGAGCGGGAGGCCGAAGGCGGTGAGCCGTTCCAGCACCTCGGGCGTCGCCCCCGCCAGCGCCGCACCGACGTGCAGGGGCCGCTCCACGGAGTACTTCGCCGACTTGTAGCGCAGCACCGTCATCGCCGTCTGCTCGTCCGCCCGGGCGCGAGCCTGCACCGACACGTCGAGGAACTGGCCCGCCACGACCTCGGAGCGGCAGAGGTCCAGGACCTCGAGCGCCGGCACGACCCGCTCCAGGGGGAGGCCGCAGCGCCGGAGGAGCTCGTCGGACCAGGAGAGCATGAGGTCGCCGAGCAGGATGGCCGCGGCCGCGCCGTACTGCTCGGGGTCGCCGCCCCAGCCGGCGGCGCGGTGCTCGGCCTCGAAGCCGCGGTGGGTGGCCGGACGGCCCCGGCGGGTGTCGGAGGCGTCCATCAGGTCGTCGTGGACCAAGGCGCTGGCGTGCAGCAGCTCCAGCGAGGCGCAGGCCCGGGCCAGGGCCCGCTCGTCGCCGGCCGCGGGGTCGACCGCGAGGTGGCCCCACCAGCAGAAGGCGGCCCGGAACCGCTTGCCCCCGGCGGTGGCCGCCCGCGCCTCGGCCAGCAGCCTGGCGGCGTCGGGGCCGAGCGGACGGAGCCGCTCCTCCTGGGCGTCGAGGAAGACGTCGAGCTCACGCTGGACCGCGTCCCGGAAGCCGCTCGGGTCCCAGCCGTCCCGCGGTCGTTCCGGCTGGCTGGTCGGGACGGAAGGCTGGGACACGCGGCCAGACTAGCCAGTGGACGCCCACGGACGTGGCCTCGGTCCCCTCCTAGGATCCGGGCATGCCTCCAGCCCGCCCCGACCGGATCGGCGACCTCCTGCGCGACGGGGGGCGCTCCTTCTCGTTCGAGTTCTTCCCCCCGCGCGACGCCGAGGGGGAGCAGGTGCTCTGGGCCTCGATCCGTGACCTCGAGCCGCTGAACCCGACCTTCGTCTCGGTCACCTACGGCGCCGGGGGCTCGACCCGCGACCGGACCGTGGCGATCACCGGCCGGATGGCCCGCGAGACCACCCTGCTGCCGATGGCGCACCTCACCTGCGTCGGCCACACCCGTGCGGAGATCGCCCGGGTCCTCGACGACCTCGCGGCGGCGGGGGTGCGCAACGTGCTCGCGCTGCGGGGCGACCCGCCCGCCGGCCCGGGCACTCCGTGGACCTCGACCGAGGGCGGGGTGGAGCACGCCGACGAGCTGGTCGCCCTGGTGCGGGGGACGACCGACCTGTGCGTCGGAGTCGCCGCCTTCCCGGAGGGGCACCGGGACGCGGAGAGCCTGGACGCCGACGCGAGGGTGCTCCGGGCCAAGTACGACGCCGGCGCGGAGTTCGCGATCACCGACATGGTGCTGCGCGCCTCCGACTACTTCGGGCTGGTGGAGCGGGCGCGTGCCCTCGGCGTCGACTTCCCGATCATCCCGGGCATCATGCCGATCCTGGGGCTCGGCTCGATGCGCCGGATGGTGGAGATGTCGGGCCGCGAGATGCCCGCCGAGGTCGAGGAGCGGATCGCCCCGCTGGCCGAGGACCCGGCGGCCGTGCGGGCCGAGGGGATCCGGATCGCGACCGAGCTCTGCGACGCGCTCCTGGCCGGCGGCGCGCCGGGGCTGCACTTCTACACGCTGAACAGGTCCCGCGCGACCCGCGAGATCTGGGAGGCGCTGCGCCTCGCGGTCTGACGCCGGCTCGCGGTCCCGGACCTCCGGACCGGTCGGCCCGGTAGCGTCTGGGGGCATGCCTCGCACCGTCACCGTCCTCGGCCACGGCTCGGCCCGGGCGGTCCCCGACTCCGCGGTGGTCCGGGTGGCCGCCGCCCACCGTGCCCCCACCGTCGCGCAGGCGGTCGCGGGCGTCGACTCGGCGGTCGCCGCCATCGGCCGCGTGGCGCGCGGACTCTCCGAGGTGACGACGGTGGCGACCACCGGCCTGTCGGTCTGGCCGTGGCGGGACGCCGGCGCGCCCGGGGCGCCGGAGCCCGAGGGATTCGAGGCCTCCCACCAGCTGCGGATCCGGTGCCCCAACCTCCCGGAGGCCTCCGCCCTCGTGGTGGGGCTGGCCGAGGAGGTGGGGGACAGGCTGCGGATCGAGGGGGTCCAGCTCGAGGTCTCCGACGAGACCGGGGCCCGCGACGCGGCCCGCGAGGCAGCCTGGTCCGACGCCCGGCGCCGTGCCACGCACCTGGCCGGCCTCGACGGGGCGACGCTGGGCGACCTGCTCGAGGTGGCCGAGGACGACGCCGGCGGCCCGGGGCCCGGGGTCTTCCTGGCCACCACGCTGGAGCCCGGCGAGACGACGATCACCGCCCGGGTGCGCGTCACCTGGCAGCTGCTCTGAGGGCGCCCGCGCCGAGGCGTCAGGCGGGCCCCAGCGCCTGGGCGACGAGCGCGGCGGAGAGGCCGACGAAGGGGATCCCGGAGCCGGGCGTGGCGTGCGCCCCGGCGGCGTAGACGCCCGGGACGGGGGTGGTGGGCCCCAGGCGCCGCCGCACGGTCGCACGCCCCTGCCACTGCACGCCGAGGGGCGAGCCGCCCCACTCCCGCCGCAGGGTCCCGGGGTCGCGGACCACGTGCTCGACGACGCGGTCCCGCACGTCGAGCCCGCGGTCGGCGAGGCGGGCGAGCACGTCCTGGCCGGGGGCGCCGCGGAGCTGGACGGTCCAGGACGCGGCGCCCTCGGGCGCGGTGCCCCACGGACGGACCACCGCGAGCGGGTCGGAGTGGCCGGCGTGCAGCACCAGGTCGTGCGCGAGGGGCGGCGGCTCGACGAGCCCGAGGTGGTGGAGGGTGGGCAGCGGGGCGGGCCGGGTCCGCCGGACGTGGCGGCGCAGGACCGGGAGGGTCCGGGGGTCGACCGCGCAGACCACCGCGTCCGCGTCCAGCTCGCCGACCGAGCTGGCGACCGCCACCGCCCGGCCGCCGCGGAGCACCACGTCGTGGGCGGTGGTGCCGGTGAGCACCTCGACCTTGCGCGTGGCCAGGCGCCGTGCCAGCGCCTCGCCCAGCGCCGCCGTGCCGTCGGCGACACGCCAGGCCCCGAACTTCTGCTCCACGTAGGAGACCGTGCCCGCCCAGGCCGGAACCCGGCGCGGGTCGTGCCCGTCCACGGCCAGGGGGTGGGCGGCGACCAGGCGCAGTCGCTCGTCGCCCAGCGTCCGGCGCAGCCGCCGGTCCAGCGACTCCCGGCGGCGCAGCAGCCCGACCGTCTTCCGGTCGGCGAGGCCCGGGTCCCAGGGGCGCTCGAGGTAGTCGCGACGCAGCAGCTCCCACTCGCGACCGAGCGCGTCGACGTACGCGGTCCAGCGGGCGCCGAGCCCCGGTCCGAGCGCCTCGAACGCCGCCTTCTGCGCCGCCCGCGACCCCCCGGTGAGCCGCAGCGACCCGCCGTCGCGGAAGCGGTGCTCGCGGATGACCTCGACCGGCACGAGCTCCAGCTCGCGCTCCAGCGGCCGGCCGGACTTGCGGAAGAGGTCGCGCAGGACCGCGGGCAGCAGCGTGGTGCCTGGCCCCGCGTCCCAGGTGTGGTCGCCCTGCCGGACGACCCCCAGGGCGCCGCCCGGGGCGGCGGCCCGCTCCAGCAGCACCACCCGGTGGCCCAGCTTGGCCAGCCGGGCCGCGGTGGCGCAGCCACCCAGCCCGCCCCCGATCACCACGACCCGCACGGCGTCAGGGGTGCCCGTCGGGGCGGTCGGGGTCGTCCTGCGTCCGCGCCTGGGCCGCGATCACCCGGGCGAGGGCCTCGGCGTCGCGGCCGACCACGGTGGTGCCGTCGTCGGCGGTGAGGATGGGGCGCTGCAGGGCCCGGGGGTGGGCGGCGAGGGCCTCGAGCCACCGGTGGCGGTGGGCGGCGTCGCGCGGCAGGTCGATGCCCGCCTCGCCGGCCTCGCGGGGACGGGCCAGGTGCCAGGGCTCGACGCCGAGGCGGGCCACCACGTCGGCGAGCTCCTCGACGCTCGGCGGGTCGTCGAGGTAGCGGCGCACGTCGGCGGTGAGGCCCGCGTCGGCGAGGGCGGCCGTCGCGGTCCGGCACTTGCTGCAGGCGGGGTTGAGCCAGATCTCCATCAGTCGACCTCGATCTCTCTCGCCCCCGTCATCGCCACCAGCTCCTCGAAGGTGGTGGAGTAGACGGCGGCGGGGTGGCCGGCCGCCGCCCAGACGGTCGGGTGCCGCCGCAGCCAGGTGTCGACGTACGTCGGCACGGGCGCCGGGTGGCCGAGCGGCGACACGCCGCCGATCACCTGCCCGGTGTGGGTGCGGACGAAGTCGGGCGTCGCCCGGGTGAGCCTCGGGACGCCGATCCGGGCCGCGGTGGCGGCCGTGTCGACGCGGTGCGCGCCTGACGTCAGGACCAGGACGGGGGAGCCGTCGGCGTCGAAGAGCAGGCTGTTGGCGATGGCGCCCACCTCGCAGCCCAGGGCTGCGGCGGCCAGCGCGGCGGTGTGGGCCGACTCGGGCAGGACCACCACGTCGCCGGTACCGTGGCGCCGCGCGTGCTCCTCGCGGAACGCCGTGATTGCTGCGTGCTCGGTCGCCACGGGTGCGACCCTAGCCAGTGCCACCCACGCTGCCCCCGGCAGCCCCGACCCCAGGGAGCTCCATGATCGTCCGGCCCCCCTCGGTGATCCTCGCCGCCCGCGTCGCCGTCGCGCTCCTCCTGGCCGCCGCGGTCACCACCGTGCTGACGTGGTGGCGCCGCGAGGACCTGCTGACCTCCTGGGCCGAGGGCAACGCGGGGGCGCGGGCGATCCTGGCCGAGGGCGGCCTGGCGGCGGTGGAGGAGACGCTGGCGGTGCCCGCCTTCGTGCCGGTGACGGTCACCTCGTTCGTCGTCCTGGTGATGCTCGTGGGCGTGCTGCTGGCCTTCTTCGTCGAGGGGTTCGGCTGGGCCCGGCTCGCGCTCGCGGTCATCGCGCTCTTCGGCGTCTTCCTCGCCGTCCTCTGCGTGGCCAGCGGGATCCCCACCCTCTTCGTGGTGATGTCGGTCGTCATGGTCCTGCTGTGCCTGGCGCTGCTGGTGCTGCTCTTCCACAAGGACACGAACCGGTACTTCCGGGAGGTCTGACCCCCGCGGCTCCTCGTCGTTGACCCGCTGTCGGTGGGTGGGTGTACCTTTGGCCTTGTTCGAACGCGTGTTCGAAGCGGCCTCCCGGTCCTGGCGCTCGTCGCCGTGCACGAGGAGGCCGTCGGAGGGGTCGAGGGAGCTTCTGAGGAGGAGCCATGCGGCGGTACGACGATCCCGTGGACGTGCGGAGGGGCCCGGTGCCGGGCGGCGGGGCCGAGGGGCCCGAGCAGTTCCTGTGGCGCGGTCGGCTGTGGAAGGTGCGGGCCGTGGTCGCGCACTGGGTGGAGGCGACCCCCTGGTGGCAGGGGTCGGGTGCCGCGGCCCTCGCCGCGGGTGACGTCCCGGCTCCCGGTGCGGGGGCGACCGACCTCCTCGCCGAGCGCGAGGTGTGGCGGGTCGAGGCCGGGCGGGGGGCCCTGCTCGGCTCGCCTGGCGGGGTCTTCGACCTCTCCTTCGACGCCGGTGCGGGTCGTTGGCAGCTCGTCGGGTGCGTGGACTGATGGCCGGCGCGAGCCGGACGGGCCCGGCCAACCCCCACCTGCTGCCCGCGACCACCCACTCCTACCTGGCCAGGGCAGCGGAGTCCCTCCAGGAGGCGATGCTGGCCCGGGACGTGCCGAGCCGCTACGCCTGCGCCCACGTCGCCGCCCTGCGCGCCGCCGCGGCCCTGCTGGCCGCCCGGGCGCACCCCGCCCCCGGCGGTCGCCGGCGGCAGAAGAACGCGTGGGTGCTGCTGGCCGAGGTGGCTCCCGAGCTCTCGGAGTGGGCGACCTTCTTCGCCGCCGGCGCGGGCAAGCGGGCCGCCGCGGAGGCGGGGTCCACCCGGGCGGTGAACGAGCGCGAGGCCGACGACCTCGTGCGCGACGCCGACCGGTTCCTGGCCGTCGTGGAGTCGACGCTGGGCCTGGTGCCGCACACCGCCGCCCCGGGGCGGCTGCTGACGGCGACCGGACCAGGCGGTCAGACCGGTGTCGCCTGATCCCTTCGCCCACCTCCACGTGGCCTCGGGCTACTCCCTGCAGCACGGCGCCTCGCACCCGTCCGCCCTGGTCGAGCGGGCCGCCGGGGCGGGGATGGACCTGCTCGCCCTCACGGACCGGGACGGCACCTACGGGGCCGTGAAGTTCGCCAAGGCGTGCGCGGCGGCGGGGATCAGCCCGGTGCTGGGGGTCGACCTCGCGGTGGAGCCGGGCCGTCCCGCGGCGCGGCCGTCGGCCTCCCGTCGCCGCACGCCGGTGCGGGGCGGGGCGTTCCGGGAGGAGACGCGGCCCCGGGTCACCCTGCTGGCCGAGGGGCGCGCCGGCTGGGCCGCGCTGTGCCGCCTGGTCTCCTCGGTGCACCTCGCGGGGGAGCGTGGCCGACCCGTCGCGACGACCGAGCTGCTGGCGCCGCACCTCGCCGAGGGGCACCTGCTGGTGCTCCTGGGCCCGACCTCCGAGCTGGGGACCACGGTCGCCCGGCACCGGGACGACCTGGCCCGCGAGGTCGTGGACTCCTGGCTGCGGCTGGTGCCCCGGGAGAACCTCCTCGTCGAGCTGGTCTCGCACCGCCGGGCCGGCACCCGGGAGGGCTGGGGGCCCGGGTCGACCCCGCACGCGGCCCGGATGGCAGGACTCTCCCGGGAGCTGGGCCTGCGTGCCGTCCTCACCAACGCCGTCCGGTACGCCGACCGCGCGGACGCGCCCACCGTGGACGTCCTGGACGCCGCTCGGCGCCTGGTCCCCCTCGACCCGCGGCACGTGGACCGGGGCAACGCCGAGGGCTTCCTCAAGTCCGGCCGCCAGATGCGGGAGGTGGCCGACGAGGTCTGCCGGGCGGCCGGGCTGGGAGAGCGCGAGGTCGCCCGGCTGCTCGCCGGCACCCGGGCGGTGGCCGAGAGGTGTGCGCTCGACCCCCGGGCGGACCTCGGGATCGGGGAGGTCCACTTCCCCGAGCTCGAGGTCTCCTCCGGGGCGGCGGTCCGGGTGCCCCGGCTCGTCGGGGAGACGGAGGCCGACGCGGTGCTGCGGGCGCGGTGCGAGGCAGGGATCGGCCGGCGCTACGGGAACGGCCCGCGCCAGCGCATCTGGAAGCGGCTCGACGACGAGCTCCGGGTCGTCGCCTCCCTGGGGTACGCCTCCTACTTCCTCACCGTCTCCGACGTCACCGACCTGGTCCGCGAGATGGGGGTGCGGTGCGCCGCCAGGGGGTCGGGAGCCGGGAGCCTCGTCAACTACCTGCTCGGGATCTCCGGCGTCGACCCGCTCCGGCACGACCTGCTGATGGAGCGGTTCCTCTCGCCGCTGCGCCAGTCGCTGCCCGACATCGACGTCGACGTGGAGTCGGCCCGCCGGCTCGAGGTCTACGAGGCGATCCTCGACCGGTACGGCGCCGAGCGCTGCGTGTGCGTGTCGATGATGGAGACCTACCGGGTCCGGCACGCCGTGCGCGACGTCGGTGCGGCGCTCGGGATGCCGCCCGGCGAGGTGGACGCCATCGCCAAGGCGTTCCCGCACGTGCGGGCCCGCGACGTGCGGCTGGCGTTGCGGGACCTCCCCGAGCTGCGGACCAGCGGCCTGGGGGAGGAGCGCCTGGACCTGCTCTTCTCCCTGGTGGAGCGGCTGGACGGGCTGCCCCGCCACGTCGCGGTGCACCCCTGCGGGGTGCTGCTCTCCGACACCACGCTGCTCGACCGGACCCCGGTCGAGGCCAGCCACGCGGGGTTCCCCATGAGCCAGTTCGACAAGGACGACGTCGAGGACCTCGGTCTCCTCAAGCTGGACGTGCTGGGGATCCGCATGCAGTCGGCGATGGCCCACGCCGTGGCCGAGATCGAGCGGGTCGACGGGGTCGCGGTGGACCTCGACGACGAGGAGCAGGTCCCCTTCGACGACCCGGCCACCTACGAGCTGGTCAGCTCGGCCAGGACCCTCGGGATCTTCCAGATCGAGTCCCCGGGCCAGCGGGAGCTGGTGGGCAAGTCCGGGATCGACTCCTTCGAGGAGATCATCACCGACATCTCGCTCTTCCGGCCGGGTCCGGTCAAGAGCGACATGATCACCCCCTACCTCGAGGCGAAGCAGGGGTGGCGGCCGGCCACCTACCTGCACCCCGACCTGGTGCCGATCCTGGCTCCCACCCACGGCGTCGTGGTCTTCCACGAGCAGGTCATCGAGATGATCGCCTGCTTCGGCGGGGTCTCCTTCGCCGAGGCCGACGAGCGGCGCCGGGCCCTGGGCGACGTGGAGGGCATGGCGCGGACCCGGGAGTGGTTCGAGCCCACCGCGGTCGCCCGTGGCTACCCGCCCGAGGTGGTCGCGCGGGTGTGGGAGGTGCTGCAGGCCTTCGCCTCGTTCGGCTTCTGCAAGGCGCACGCCGCGGCCTTCGCCCTCCCCACCTTCCAGTCCGCCTGGCTCAAGACGCACTGGCCGGCGCACTTCCTGGCCGGGGTGCTCACCCACGACCCGGGCATGTACCCGAAGCGGTTCATCCTCGACGACGCCCGGCAGTTCGGGATCGGGATCCGGGGCCTGGACGTCGACCGCTCCGAGTGCCACTACGCCGTGGAGCGGTCTCCCCGGGACGAGGCCGGCTACGCGATCCGGCTGGCGCTCTCCGAGGTGAAGGGAATCAGCGAGGCGGAGGCGGCGAGGGTCGTGGCGGCCCGGCCCTTCGCCTCGGTCACCGACTTCTGGCACCGGGCCGCCGTCTCCAGGCCCGTGGTCGAGCGGCTGGTGCTCGCCGGCGGCTTCGACCGCATCCACCGGATCGAGGACTCCGACGAGGCGGTCCGGTCCCGGGACCGACCCACCCGGCGCGACCTGCTCCTCCAGGTGGCCGAGCTCGACCGCCACGGCCGTGCGCTCCAGCGGTCCGCCCGAGGGCGGGGCCGCGGTCTGGCCGGCCGCCCCGTGGCCGACCGTGCGGCCGGCCGCGCGGGCCTGGCCGCCTCCCGCAACAGCAGCGACCCCAGCGCCCGCCAGGGCGTCTGGCAGCAGGCCTCCGCCCAGTCCAGGACGCCACGCCCCGTGCGGGTGGACTCGGTCCAGCTCGCCCTCGGCCTGGGTGACGAGCCGGTCGCGGAGCAGGTCTCCGGGCTGCCGGAGCTCACCTCGGCCGAGCGGGTGGCCGCCGAGCTGGAGATCCTCGGGCTGGACGTCAGCCGGCACGTGGTCGACGACCACGCCGAGCTCCTCGGGGCCCTGGGGGTGGTCCGGAGCCGGGACCTCCTGGCCTGCCGCAGCAAGGCGGAGGTCCTGGTGGCGGGGGTGAAGGTCGCCACCCAGACCCCGCCGGTCCGGTCGGGCCGCCGGGTGGTCTTCCTGACCCTCGACGACTCGACCGGGCCGGTGGACGCCACCTTCTTCGAGGACGCCCAGGGGCCCTACGCCGCCACGGTCTTCGGCTCCTGGCTGCTGCTGGTGCGGGGGGAGCTGCGTCGCACCGGTCCCCGGGGGGTCTCCGTGCGTGCCACGGGCGCCTGGTCCCTGCCCGACCTGCAGGGTCTCTGGCGGGGGGCGGACTCCGCCGAGGAGGGCCTGGCCAGGGTGCGCGAGGTGCTGGCGCGACGACCGGGCGCCACGGCCGAGCCGGCCCACCGGCGGGTGCTGGTGCACAGCAGCGGGTACCGGATGTCGCCCTACGCCGACATCAAGCCGGCGGGTGAGGACGCCGCCAGCGCGGGGGCCCTCAGCAGGGCCCTCGACCCGGCCGCCGGCGGGGCGCCCGCGCGGGCCCTGTGGCACCGGAGCCCCGGGAGCCCGGGGTGAGCGCCGCGGCCCAGGTCCTAGGGTGTTCCCCATGCCAGCGAGCGAGCGGACCGACCGACCCAGCGCACGACGCCACGCAGCACGCTCGTCGGTGGTCTGGGACGCGCTGGAGCCCCTCTTCCCCGAGGGCGGGGGCCTCGAGGTCCTCGACATCGGCGGTGGCACGGGCGGCTTCGCGGTCCGGGTCGCCGAGCGAGGTCACCGGGTCACCGTCGTCGACCCCAGTCCCGACGCGCTCGCGGCCCTGGACCGTCGCGCCCGGGAGCGGGAGGTCACCGTCACCGGTCGGCAGGGCGAGCTGTCCACCCTCCTGGAGACCATCGGCCCGGCGAGCACCGACGTGGTGCTCTGCCACGGGGTGCTGGAGGTCGTGGAGGACGCCGGGTCGGCCATGTCCGTCCTCGCCCAGGTGCTCCGACCGTCGGGCAGCCTCAGCCTCCTCGTCGCCCAGCGCCACGCGGCCGTGGTGGCCCGCGCCATGGCCGGCCACTTCGAGCAGGCCCGTGCCCTGCTCGACTCGACCGACCACGGGCGCGGAGGCCGTCGCTTCACCCACGACGAGCTCCTCGGGCTGGTGGCCGGTGCCGGTCTCCGTCCCGGGGTCGTGCACGCGGTCAGGGTCTTCGCCGACCTCGTCCCGGGCTCGCTGCTCGACCTCGAGCCCGGCGGTGCGGCGGCGCTGGTGGAGCTCGAGCGGGCCGTCGCGGAGCGCCCCGAGTACCGCCCCCTGGCGGCCCAGCTGCACGTGGTCGCCACCCGCTGACCGCTGCCTGGGGGGCCCGCGATGAGGGCCGTGCCGTCGATCCTGCACGTCGACATGGACGCCTTCTACGCGTCGGTGGCGGTGCGGGACAGGCCCGACCTCGCCGAGGTCCCGGTCATCGTCGGCGGCGGGAGCAGGGGAGTGGTCCTCTCGGCCAACTACCTCGCCCGCAGCCACGGCGTCCGTTCCGCCCTGCCCATGACCCGGGCGCGGCGGATGTGTCCCGACGCCGTGGTGCTGGCTCCTGACTTCGAGGCGTTCGGCCGGGTCTCCGCCGCCGTCATGGAGAACTTCCGCAGCATCACCCCGCTCGTCGAGGTGATGAGCCTGGACGAGGCGTTCCTCGACGTCTCGGGTGCGGCGCGACGCCTCGGCAGCCCGCGCGAGGTCGCGGAGCGGCTCCGGGCCACGATCCACGACGAGCAGCGGATCACCTGCTCGGTGGGGATCGCCGCCTCGCCCACCGTCGCCAAGCTGGCGAGCCGACGGGCCAAGCCCGACGGCGTGCTCGAGGTCGCCCCCGGGGAGGTCGTCTCGTTCCTCCACCCCCTCGACGTGGGCGAGCTGTGGGGGGTGGGGGAGAAGACCCGGGCCATGCTGCACCGGCTGGGGCTGCACACGGTCGCCGACCTCGCGCACACGCCGGTGCGCACCCTGCAGCGGGCGGTGGGGCCGGGACTGGGGGCCCAGCTCCACGAGATGGCGTGGGGGGTGGACCGGCGCCGGCTCGTCGCCCGCCGGGGGGCCGACGAGCCAGACCGCTCGATGGGGGCCGACGAGACCTTCTCGCGGGACACCGACGACCGGGAACAGGTCGTCCGCGAGCTGCTTCGGCTCTCGGCTCGGGTGACCGGACGGATGCGGACGGCCGGCGTGGCCGGGCGCACCGTGACGCTGAAGGTCCGGTTCGCGGACTTCACGACCCTCACCCGGTCCCGGACCCTGCCCGAGGCCACCGACGTCACCGTCGAGGTCTACCGGACGGCGGTCCGGCTCTTCGACGGCCTGGGGCTCCAGCGTGCCCGGCTCCGCCTGGTCGGGGTCAGGGTCGAGGGCCTGGTGCCGCGCGAGCGCGTGCAGCGCCAGCTCGTCCTGGGCGAGCGCGACGAGGGGTGGGAGGCCGCCGACCGGGCGGTCGACGCGGCCGCGCGTCGGTTCGGCTCGGGGGCGGTGCGGCCCGCCACGCTGCTCGGGTGAGCCCCCGCCCGGCCGGGACACGCCGGGACGAGGCGAAAGTGCCACCCCGGCCGCCGACCTATTTTTCCCCTGCGGCTACCGTGATGGACAAGCGCTGCCTAGACTTGACGTTGCGGATGTGCCGCGCATCACACCGGTCGGGAGGAAACGTGCCGCTCTCGGAAGAAGAGCTGCGACTGCTCGAGCAGATGGAGCGTGCTCTCGTCGAAGAAGACCCCAAGTTCGCCCACACGTTGCGGGGGACGGCCTTCCAGCGAGCCGCTCGACGTCGTGCCGTGCTCGGTGGCGTGGTCTTCGCCGCCGGTGTCGCCATCATGATGACGGGGGCGATCGCCTCCCTGCCGGTGGTCGGGGTCGTGGGCTTCGTGGTGATGCTCGCCTCCGCCACCGTGGTCGTGACCTCGCTCCGCCACCCCCACAAGGCGGCCGAGCCCATCCCCTTCAAGGACGCCCCGCAGGGCTTCAGCGTGATCGAGGGCGGCCGCAAGGGTCGCCGTCCCCGCTCCCAGGCCCGCTCCTCACACTCCTTCATGGAGCGGATGGAGGAGCGCTGGCGCCGGCGTCGCGAGGGCGGCGGGTTCTGACGTCCCGACCCGGGTCTCCGGTCCCGGGTCGACCGGTCGACCCTGTCCCCACCTGGCCGACCGTGGTCTGACGGCGTCCACCTGACCGACCAGGTCGACCTCAGTTCACCTGACCGACCAGGCCGGCCTCAGTCCACGTGGTCGACCAGGCCGGTGCGACCCGCCGACGTCAGCGGCGCCGGGCGCTCGACCGGGCGACGGAACAGCGAGGCCGGCCACCACGTCGCCCCGCGGACGCGCCGGGGTCCGGCCCCGGCGGTGATCGCCGCGCGGCAGGTGGCGAGGTCGCGCAGCCACGACTTCTCCCTGGCCGGGACGGCGCCCGGCCTCCCGTAGCGGGAGAGCTCGAGCACCCGGGCCAGTCGCCGCAGGGCCGCGTCGGCGCCGGGGTTGAGCGTCGGCGCACCGTCGTCGACCTCCTCGGGGTGCTCGGTGCCGAACCACCCCGCCACGAGGTCCGCGGTCGCGCGCGGGGAGCGTCCCGCGGGCCACGGGAGGCCGTGGTCGAGACAGTGGTCCCGCAGCTCTGCCCAGAGGCTCTCGACGTCGCCGCGCTCCTCCCGGCGCTCGCGGCGGCGTCGGCGCACCAGGCGCGGAGCGAGCGCGAGCCCCACGACCAGGGTGAGCAGGGCGACGGAGCCCAGCAGGCCCCGCCACGGCACGCCCCCGTCCGCCTCGTCCGCGTCCAGGGCGGTCTCCGGCGCGACGTCCTCGCGACGCTCGCGCGGGACCTGCTCCTCGCTGGCCCGCGGCACGGACGGCTGCTCGGCCTCCTCGACCGTGGGGAGCTGTCCCGTCGTCCAGCCCGGGGCCTGCCGCGCCCGGTCGGGCGGGGTCGGCTCGAAGCGCACCCAGCCGGACCCGGGGAAGAAGAGCTCGGGCCAGGCGTGCAGGTCGTGCGAGGAGAACTCCCAGCGGCCCGGCCCCACCTCGGTCGGCTCGAGGAAGCCGACGGCGACCCGCGAGGGGATGTCGTGGACCCGTGCCATCAGGGCCATCGCCGCCGCGAACTGCTCGCAGTAGCCCTCGCGACCACCCTCGTCCAGGAACGCCTCGAGCTCGCTGCTGCCGACGGCGTCCACCTGCGCGAGGCTGTAGGAGAACTCGGTGCGGAACCACTCCTGCAGGGCGCGAGCCTTCCGGAAGCGGGAGGGCTCCTCGCCCGCGACGGACTGGGCGAGGGTGCGGACGACCGACGGCAGGTCGCTCGGCAGCCGGACCATGTCGCTGCCCACCTGCGAGACCCCGGAGGACGCGTCGTCGAGGGCTGCCACGTCGTACGCGAGCTGCACCCCCCGCATCGTCCACTCCAGGCCGGCCACCGTCGCGTCGTCGTCCCCGGCGATGAAGTCCATGGTGGCGCGGTCGTAGCGCCAGTCGCCGGGGGCCTCGATCCGGGACACGTGCTCCACCGTGGGGAGCCACTGCGAGTCCAGGCCGCCGGTCGCGCGGAACTCGTAGCGCGACTCGCTGCGGTCGAGGTCGGAGGAGACCCCCAGCAGCGGCGGCATGTCACCGTCGGCGAGCTGGTCGGCGGGCACCTGGCGGTCGCCGCTGCTCCACTCCTCCCCGTTGAACCGGGTGAGCACCGAGAGCTTGACGTAGGTGGGTCGCTCGCCCCGGGTGGTCACCTCGAGCAGCGGCACGTCGGCCCCGCGGGCGAGGTCGCGCCGCATGTCCACGAGCGGGTTCTGGATCGAGATCCCGTCTCCGCCGCCGCCGCTGCCCGGGCCGTCCCAGATGGCGAGGTCGAGCGTGGGGACCAGGGCGGGAAGGGCGACGGCGACCAGGGTCGTGCCGGCCCCGATCGCCACCGCCGAGGAGCGGAGCGGCCCCGCCCGACCGGCCAGGGGACGGTCGCGCGGGTCGTCCTGGGCCCCGGTCGCACCGCGCCCCCACCTGGTCACGGCGTCCTCCTGCTGCAGGAACAGGAGCGTGAGGAACGAGACGGCGACGAACGCGAAGGACCACCACGGCACGGCGTCGTCGACGAAGGTGACGGGGACGCTGTAGAGCGCGAGCAGCAGCAGGCCCGAGGTGCCGACCAGCCGCAGGGAGACGGCGACGAGGTCGACGAGCACCAGGGCGGCCGCGCCAGCCAGCAGGACCAGCGGGGAGAGCGAGGGAGCCTCCGCGGGGACCGGTGCCACGTAGCGGTTGGCGGTCGCCACGGCGTCCCGCACCGCCTCGGCGAAGGCCGCGGAGGCCGAGGACGTCGGCAGCGGGGAGCCGGTCACGACGAGCAGCAGGAGGGAGCCCACGACGACCACCTGCGCGAGCGCGACGAGCAGGGCGGGAGCCGCGAGCCAGCGCAGGAGCGCCCCCGTGGCGGCACACGCGGCGCCGAGCAGGAGCAGCGGGCGCAGGAAGTCGGCCTCCACCGAGAGCGCCTCCCAGGTCCCGACGACGGCCCACACCGTCAGCGCCGCGACGGCCGAGACGAGCAGGCCCTGCGGCAGCGATCCGCGCATCCCGGTCACGACCCCACCCGGGTGGCACCCGTGGCGGAGGGGGCGGCACCCGCCCCCCGGGCCGCCTGGCTGCCCAGCTCCTGCCAGACCGCGTCCAGCCGGTCGGCGGGCCCCAGCGGGGCCGCGCGCCAGCCCGACGCGGAGAGGACGGCGCGGGACTCCGTCGCGACCGCCGGGAGGTGGGGCGCCCACGCGTCGACGTCCAGGGCCAGGGCCAGGGCGGTGCCGGCGTGGTGGTGCAGCCGCGTCATGAAGGGCTGGTCGGCGGGCTGCAGGGCGCCGACGACGGCGACCACCAGGCCCTGGCCGGCCTCGGCCATCCAGCGCGAGTCCATGAGGGGACGGGCCTCGAGCTCGACCACGGCGAGCGCCTCGAGGAGCGGGCCCGTGTTGGCCCGGGCGTCGCGGGCGTGCCACGCCGTGCCCGGGTCCTCGCCGGCCGCCGTCACCAGGCGCACGGCGTAGCCACGGCTGGCCAGGTGGACCGCCACCGAGGCGGCCGCGGAGACCGCGGTCTCGAGCGAGGAGGCGGCGCCCTGGCCCCGGTGCGCCCCGACCCGGTTGTCGAGCACCACCGTGGCGCGGGACTGCCACGGCTGCTCCTCGCGGCGCACCATCAGCTCGCCCATGCGCGCCGAGCTGCGCCAGTGCACCCGTCGCAGGTCGTCCCCCCGGCGGTAGTCGCGGACCGTCACGTCCTCGGCGCTGCCCGTCGCGAAGGAGCGCGGCCGGTTGTCGCCGGCGCCCGACCAGGCGCCGCCCAGGGGGATGGGGGGCAGGGGAGTGGTGCGCGGCGTCACGGTCAGCGGCGCGGTGGTGTGGAAGGCACGCCCGAGCTCGACCAGGCCGAACGGGTCGGCGACGCGGATCGTCATCGGGCCCACCTCGTGGTGGCCGCGCACCTCGGAGCGGAGCCGGTAGGTGACCCGGCGCTGCCACCCGTGGCCGATCCCCTCGAGCACGAACCGGGGCCGGGCCCCGAGGCTGTAGGGGACGTGCTCCTCGAGCATCAGGACACCCGTGGGGGTGCGGCCCTCGTTGGTCAGGGTGAGGGAGACGGTGGCCGTCTGGCCGGCCGCCACCAGACGGGGCGAGACCTCGCGGTGCAGCGCCAGGCGGTAGCGCGAGCGGGCCAGGAAGAGCGCGGAGGCCAGCGGCAGGAGGAGCACCAGCAGGCCCACCCGGACCAGCGCCGACTGGCCCAGGACCACCGCGCACGCGACGGCCGTGAGGCCGCCGGCGAGGAAGGCGCGGCCGCGCAGGGTCAGCGCGCCGAGCGCCTCACGCACGTCGGGCCTCACGCACGGCCGGGCTCCGGGACGGGCACGCCCTCGAGCAGGTCGGCCAGCACCGCCTGGCTGGTGCGGCCGGTCATCGCCGCCTCGACGGTGGGCAGCAGCCGGTGGGCGAGCACCGGCTCGGCCAGGCGCTGCAGGTCGTCGGGGAGCACGTAGTCGCGCCCGGCCAGGGCGGCGACGGCCTTGCCGGCGCGGACCAGGTGCAGCGTGGCACGGGGGGAGGCACCGAGGTTGAGCTCGCGGGAGTGCCGGGTCGCGGTCGTCAGCGCGACCGCGTACTGCCTGACCGCGTCGGAGACGTGCACCTGCCCGACGATGTCGACGAGCTTGCGCAGCGCCCCCGCGTCGGTGACCGGCTCGAGGTCGTCGAGCGGGTTGCGCGAGGTGTGCGAGTCGAGCATCGCGATCTCGGCGGACTCGACGGGGTAGCCGACGGAGACCCGCGCCATGAAGCGGTCGCGCTGGGCCTCGGGCAGCGCGTAGGTGCCCTCCATCTCGATGGGGTTCTGCGTCGCGATCACCATGAAGGGCGACTCGAGGTGGTAGGTCGTGTTGTCCACGGTGACCTGCCGCTCCTCCATGCACTCGAGCAGCGCGGACTGGGTCTTCGGCGACGCCCGGTTGATCTCGTCGCCGACCACGATGTTGGCGAAGATGCCGCCGGGCCGGAACTCGAACTGGCGGGTCTCCTGGTTGAAGACCGAGACCCCGGTGACGTCGGAGGGCAGCAGGTCGGGGGTGAACTGGATCCGGCGGACGGTGCAGTCGATGCTCCGCGCCAGCGCCTTGCTCAGCATCGTCTTGCCGACGCCCGGGACGTCCTCGATCAGCAGATGGCCCTCCGCCAGCAGGACGACCAGGGCGGCGTTCACGACGTCCGGCTTGCCCTCGATGACCCGTTCCACGTTCTCCCGCACCCGGGTGGTGACCCGGTGGAGGGTGTCCAGGTCTGCCCCGCCGGCCGCAGGCACGCTCACGCTCGTCTTCCCCTCGTCGGGACGCGATCGGGTGCCGCGTCGTTCCGTGGACGTCCACGGTAGTCGACCCGTGGGGGGCCGGACCGGTCGTCGACGTGCGCGCCGGGGTCCCTCCGGGGTCCCTCCGGGGTCCCTCCACCTTCCTCCACCGGAGGCATGGCTTCCTCCACCAGCGCTCCACCCGCGCTCCCCACGACCCTCCGCACGCCGTCGCGGGCCCCGTCGTACGCCGCTGAACTGCGGGTTCGCCTCACGAACGCTCCCCGGGGCGGCGGGCGACGGTCGAGGAGCGTCGGGGTCCCGTGCCGGGCAGCCGCGTGAAAAAAGCGGCGCGACATCATCGATCTTGGTCGAGAGTGGTGAATCGTGGGGTACTGTGGTGGAAAGTGGTGGAAGGGTCGACACAGGGGGTGCCCGGATGTTCTTCGGGACCTACACGCCCAAGCTCGACGACAAGGGCCGGCTCTTCCTCCCCGCGAAGTTCAGGGACCAGCTGACGGAGGGGCTCGTGGTGACCAGGGGGCAGGAGCGCTGCTTGACGATCTGGTCGCTGGAGGACTTCGGCCGGCTCACCGAGCGCCTGGCCCAGGCCCCGGTGACCAACAAGGGCACCCGTGACTACGTCCGCATGCTCTTCGCGGCCGCCAGCCAGGAGGTGCCCGACAAGCAGGGCCGGATCTCCATCCCGCCGGTCCTGCGGGAGTACGCGTCGCTCTCCAAGGACGTCGTGGTGATCGGCTCGATGAACCGCATCGAGATCTGGGACCCGGCCTCGTGGGCGAGCTACAGCGAGGAGCAGGAGCAGGTCTTCTCCGACCTCAGCGACGAGGTCTTCCCGGGGATCTGAGCCACCCGCCCCACCGACGGCACCGCAGCACCGCAGCACCGCAGCACCGCAGCACCGCACCACCGCAGCACCACAGCACAACTCCACAGCGACGGCGCAGGGCCAGGTCTCGTGCCCGCTCCCTCACACCTTCTGGGGTCACTTCCCCGGCACCAGACGGTCTCCCTCTGAGGTCACTTCCCCGACCTCAGACGGCCTTCCCCGACGGGAGCGGGCAGGGACCTGACCACTGCGGCGCCGCAGCAGGACCAGCAGCAGCAGACGAGCAGCAACCAGCAGCAACCAGCCAGGCCGGCACCGCCGGGTCGAGCACGTGAAGGGTCGGGACGATGCAGAGGACGCACGCAGGCACCGCCGCCGCGACGCGGCCGCTGCGGGTGCGCGAGCAGGCCCGGGAGGCGCTCGCGGTGATGGCCTTCTCGGCCGTCGCGTCGGGTGCCGTCGTGGTCGCCCTCCTGGTGCTGATGGCGATGGGCGAGTAGGGCGGACATGGCGAACCCCCGGCACGTCCCGGTCCTGCTGGACCGGGTCGTCGCGCTCCTGGCACCCGCGCTCGAACGCCCCGACGCCGTGCTCGTCGACTGCACCCTCGGCCTCGGCGGCCACACCGAGGCCGTGCTCGAGCGGCTCGGCTCGACGCGCGTGATCGGGATCGACCGCGACCCCGAGGCGCTGCGCCGCGCCGGCGAGCGCCTGGCCTCCTTCGGCGACCGCTTCACGGGCGTCCACGCCACCTACGACGAGATCGGCGAGGTGGTCGCCGCCCAGGGGCTCGACCACGTCGACGCGGTCCTCTTCGACCTCGGCGTCTCCTCCATGCAGCTCGACGTCCGCGAGCGCGGCTTCGCCTACGCCGAGGACGCCCCGCTCGACATGCGGATGGACGGCACCGCCGGGCAGACCGCCGCCGACGTGCTCAACACCTACCCGGCGGGGGAGCTCACGCGCGTGCTCAAGGAGTACGGCGAGGAGAAGTTCGCGCGCAAGATCGCCGCTGCCGTCGTGCGGGAGCGGGAGCGGGAGCCGTTCACCCGCTCCGGCCGCCTCGTCGAGCTGCTGTACGCCGAGATCCCCGCGCCCGCCCGGCGGACCGGGGGACACCCCGCGAAGCGCACCTTCCAGGCGCTGCGGATGGAGGTCAACGACGAGCTCGGGGTGCTGCGCCGGGCCCTGCCGGCGGCGCTGGCCGTCGTCGGCGTCGGCGGCCGCGTGGTCGTGGAGTCCTACCACTCGCTGGAGGACCGGATGGTCAAGCGCGCCTTCGCCGAGGTGACGCGCCTCGACGTCCCCGACGACCTGCCCTTCGTGCCCGAGGGCGCCGAGCCGCCGATGCGCCTGGTGACCCGGGGGGCCGAGGTGGCCGACGAGCAGGAGATCGCCCAGAACCCGCGCGCGGCCTCGGTCCGCCTGCGAGCCGTCGAACGAGTCCGACCCGACCGAGGAGCAGCCCGATGAGCAGTCCCGCAGTCCAGATCCGCTCCCGCGTCGCCTCCCTCGGCGAGGCCGCCGTCACCCGGGCGCGCCTCACGGTGGTGCCCCAGACGCGCAGGCGGCCGGCGGCCCGTGTGCCGTTCGTCTTCCTCGTCTCGGTGGTGCTGCTCACCGGCGTGATCGGCCTCCTGATGTTCAACACCTCCATGCAGCAGGCCTCCTTCACCGCCACCCGCCTGGAGCAGCAGGCCGCGACGATGGCCGCTCGCGAGCAGGTGCTGCGGATGGAGCTCGACGACCTGCGCGACCCCCAGCGGGTCGCGCTCCGGGCCCAGCAGATGGGCATGGTGATCCCCTCGACGCCGGTCTTCCTCTCCCTCGAGGGGGAGGTGATCGGGGAGCCCACCCCCGCCACGCCGGAGGACGGCGTGCGGATCCTGCCCCGCCCCGAGGGACTCCCCGCCGACCTCCGTCCGACCGTCGACGTCGTCGAGGTCCCGCCCGCCCCGTGACCTGCCTCCCGCCCTCCGGCGGGACGAGCCGGGCACGAGGCCGCCACAGCCGGGCCCGCGGTCGCAGGAGTCGCCGCGACACGGCTCCCGCCTGGCCGGAACGGCCGCCCGGGACAGGTATCAATGTCGGAGCAGTCGTCGAGAAGGAGTGCCACCGTGCCCACCACCCCCGGTCCGTCCCCGGCCCCGCGCCGGAGCCCCCGGGCCGGACGCCTGGGCCGTCGCGGCTCGCCGATGCTGCGGCTGCGGTTCGGGTTCCTCCTGATCGCGATGGTGCTGTCGGTCTTCGGCGGTCGCCTGGTGCAGCTGCAGGGCATCGACCCGCGCTCCTACGCGCAGATGGCCGCGGCCGAGGGGGTGGAGGACGTCGTCCTCCCCGCCACCCGGGGCGAGATCGTCGACCGGACCGGCGCGCCGCTGGCCGGCTCGGTCGCCGGGCGGATGGTGGTCGCCGACCCGAAGATGACGGCGGACGACGCGCCCGCGCTGGCCACCCTGCTGAGCACCGAGCTGGGGGTCGACTACTTCGCGCTGCTGGAGAAGCTGCGCGAGGAGGGGAGCCGGTTCGAGTACGTCGCCCGGCGGGTGCCCGCGACCGAGGCCGACCGGGTGCTCGAGCTGGTCGCCGACGAGGGCTTCGCGGGGATCTCGCTGCGTGACGACCCGGTCCGCGACTACCCCGCGGGGGACGTGGCCGCCAACCTCGTCGGCTTCATGGGGGTCGACGAGCCGCTCGGCGGCCTCGAGCGCACCTTCGACGCCCAGCTCTCCGGCACCGACGGGCACGCCCGCTACACCGTGGGCAGCGGGCACCGGGTCCCGCTGGGGGAGCGGTCGGTGACGAAGCCGCAGGACGGCGAGACGCTGCGCACCACCCTCGACCTCGACCTCCAGTGGTTCGTGCAGAAGGTGCTGGCGGAGCAGGTGCAGAAGTACCGCGCGGCCAGCGGCGCGGCCGTGGTGATGGACTCCCGCTCCGGCCACCTGCTCGCCGTCGCCGACGTGCCGACGTTCGACGCCAACGACCCGCAGGCGAGCCCCGAGGAGGACCTAGGCTCGCGTGCCTTCAGCGACGTCTTCGAGCCGGGCTCCGTCCAGAAGGTGCTCACCGCCGCGGCCCTGGTCGACGCCGGCAAGGTGACGGCACGGACCCGGATCAAGGTCCCCGACCGCCTCGCTCGGCAGGACCGGGCCATCAACGACTGGTGGGACCACGGCACGATCCGCCTCACGATGGCGGGGGTGATCGCGAAGTCGTCCAACATCGGCACTGTCCTCGCGGCCGACGCGCTGGCCATCCCCGAGCTGGTGGGCTACCTGAACCGCTTCGGTCTCGGCCGCCCGACGGGCGTCGGCGTGCGCGGGGAGACCGGCGGCCTGCTCAAGTCGGGCGACGTGATGACGTCGCAGGAGAAGGACCGCGTCGCCTTCGGGCAGTCCCTCTCGGTCAACGCCGTGCAGATGACCGCGGCGGTCAACACCATCGCCAACGACGGGGTGCGGGTCTCCCCGAGCCTGGTCCAGGGGACCGCCACGGCCGACGACGGCAGCGTCGTGGGCACCGACGTGGCCACCCGCGAGCGGGTGGTGAGCACACGGGCCGCCCGGCAGACCGCCAAGATGATGGAGCGGGTGGTCGACCCCGAGGCCGGAGTGGCGCCCAGCGCGCAGGTCGCGGGCTACCGGGTGGCCGGCAAGACCGGCACCGCCCAGCGGGTCGACCCCGAGTGCGCCTGCTACGACGGCTCGTTCTCCCTCTCCTTCGGGGGCTTCGCCCCGGCGGACGACCCGCGGTTCACCGTCTACGTGGTCATCCACGACCCGGGCGTCGACGGCGGCGGCGGCTCCGTGGCCGGCCCGGTCTTCAGCCGGGTGATGGGCCACGTGCTGACCAAGTACCGCGTGCCTCCGACCGGCTCCGCGCCGTCGCGGCTGCCGGTGGAATGGTGACCCCCCGGCCGGTCGCCGCTAGTGTCCCCGGGGTGGTGGGCAGTCCGACGACCAGACCCGTGCGACCCCCGCGGCTGAGCGTGGCGGAGCTCGCGGAGTGGCTGGGCACGCACGTCGCCGTGCGCGTCCTGGGCGAGGGACGCACCGAGGTCACGGGCCTCTGCCTCGGCTCGGCCCGGGTGCAGCCCGGCGACCTCTACGTCGCGCTCCCGGGCTCCCGGGCGCACGGGGCCGCCTTCGCCGCCGACGCCGTGGCCGCCGGAGCGGTCGCGGTGCTCACCGACCCCGAGGGCGTCGCGCTGGCGTCCGTGGACGTGCCGGTCCTGGAGGTGGACCGGCCCCGGCGGGTGCTGGGCGAGCTCTCGGCGCACCTGTACGGCGACCCGGCGGGCGCGCTGCGGATGATCGGCGTGACCGGCACGCAGGGCAAGACCACCACCACCCGGCTGGCCGAGGCGGCGCTGCAGGCGTCGGGGACGACGGCCGGGGTGATCGGGACCGTCGGGACCCGGGTCGCCGGGCAGGACGTCGCGACCTCGCTGACCACCCCGGAGGCCCCCGACCTGCAGGCGCTGCTGGCGGTGATGCGCGAGCGGGGCGTGGAGGCGTGCGCGATGGAGGTCTCCAGCCACGCCCTCGTGATGGGTCGGGTGGACGGCCTGGTCTTCGACGTGGCCACCTTCCTCAACCTGGGCCGCGACCACCTCGACTTCCACGCCGACCTCGAGGAGTACTTCGCCGCGAAGGCGTCGCTCTTCACCCCGGAGCGGACCCGCCGGGCGCTCGTCAACGTCGACGACGAGCACGGCCGGCGGTTGGCGGAGTCCGTCGAGGTGCCGGTGCGGACCTTCTCCGCGTCGGGGGCCGCGGCCGACTGGCGGGCGGTCGACGTCGAGACCAGCGCGCGGGGATCCACCTTCACGGTGGTGGGGCCGGGGGGCGAGCGGTTCGCCGCCGGCTTCCCGCTGCCCGGGGGCTTCAACGTGGCCAACGCGCTGGCCGCCGTCGCCTCCTGTGCGGAGGCCGGCCTCGACGCCGGGGCCGTGGCGGGTGCGATGGCGCAGGGGCCCGGCGTCCCCGGCCGGCTGGAGCCGGTCGACGAGGGCCAGGCGTTCACCGTGGTCGTCGACTACGCGCACAAGCCCGACGCCGTCGAGGCCGCGCTGGCCACGCTGCGCCCGCTGACCTCCGGCCGGGTGCTGGTCGTGATCGGCGCGGGCGGTGACCGCGACCCGGGCAAGCGACCGGTGATGGGCGGCATCGCGGCCGCCCACGCCGACGTCGTGGTCGTCACCGACGACAACCCGCGCAGCGAGGACCCGGCCGCGGTCCGCGCCGCCGTCCTCTCCGGCGTCCCCGATGATGCCCGGGCGGAGGTCCTGGAGGTGGGCGACCGGCGCCTGGCGATCCGCGAGGCCCTGCGCCGGGCCCGGCCCGGCGACATCGTGCTGGTCGCGGGCAAGGGGCACGAGAGCGGCCAGGAGGTGGGCGGCGTGGTCCACCCCTTCGACGACCGCACCGTGGTGCGCGAGGAGCTGACGGCGCTGTGATCCCCGTGCAGCTGGGTGCCCTGGCCGACCTCCTCGGGGGGCGGGTCGTGGGACCCGAGGGAGCCGCCGCCGTCGTCGTGCGGGCCGAGGCGTTCCTCGACAGCCGGGACGTGGTCCCCGACGGCCTCTTCGTCGCGCTGGCGGGCGAGCGGGCCGACGGCCACGACCACGCGACCGCGGCGGTCGCGGCGGGCGCCGCCGCCTACCTGGGCTCCCGCGAGGCGGGACCCCCGGGCGTGGTCGTCGACGACGTCGTCGCCGCCCTGGGCCGGCTGGCCCGCCACGTGGTCGACTCCCTCCCCGGCCTGGTCGTGCTCGCGGTCACGGGCTCCCAGGGCAAGACCGGGACCAAGGACTACCTGTCGGCGGTGCTGGCCGGCGCCGGGCCGACCGTGGCCACGGCCGGCAACTTCAACAACGAGCTCGGCGTCCCGCTCACCGTCCTGCGCGCCGGCCCCGGGACGGCGTACCTCGTCGTGGAGATGGGGGCCCGGGGCGTCGGCCACGTGGCCCGCCTGTGCGAGATCGCCCCGCCGCGCGTGGCGGCCGTGCTCAACGTCGGCACCGCCCACGTGGCGGAGTTCGGCAGCCGGGAGGCGATCGCCCGGGCCAAGGGCGAGATCGTGGAGGCGCTCGACGCCCGGGGCACGGCGGTGCTGAACGCCGACGACCCCCTGGTGCGCGCGATGGCGCCGCGGACCCGGGGGCGGGTGCTGACCTTCGGGAGCGACCCCGCCGCCGACGTCGCCGTCCGCGGCGTCGAGGGCGACGACCTCGGACGGTTCCGCTTCGAGCTGGGCCACGCGGGGGAGTGGCACGAGGTGCGCCTCACCCAGCTCGGGGCCCACCAGGTGCCGAACGCCGCCGCGGCCGCCGCGATGGCGCTGGGGGCCGGCGTCCCGCTGGACCGCGCCGCCGCGGCGCTGACCGCCGCGGTTGCCACCTCGCGGTGGCGGATGGAGCGGCACGAGCGGGCGGACGGCCTGCTCGTCGTCAACGACGCCTACAACGCCAACCCCGAGTCGGTGGTGGCCGCCCTGGACACGCTGGTGCGGATCGGCGCGGCTCGGAGCGGACGCACGGTGGCCGTGCTGGGGGAGATGCGCGAGCTGGGGGCGGAGGAGGAGGCCCAGCACCGCCGGGTCGGGGCGCACGCGGCGGACGCGGGCGTGGACCTGCTCGTCACGGTCGGCCCGGTGGCCGCGCGGATCGCCGAGGCGGCCCGGGACCGGCCCGGGTGGGCCGGGCGGGCCGTCGTGACCGACACCCGTGACGAGGCGCTCGCATGGGTGCGGGAGAATGTCACGGCCGCCGACGCGGTCCTGGTCAAGGCATCACGCGGTGCGGCGCTCGAGCACATCGCGCACGGACTTCTGGAGGAAGGGGACGCTGCTCGATGAGAGCCATCCTGTTCGCAGGCGGACTCGCCCTCATCTTCTCGCTGCTCGGCACCAAGGTGGCGATCAGCGTGCTGTCCCGCCGCGGCTACGGCCAGGAGATCCGCGACGACGGCCCGACGACGCACCACACCAAGCGGGGCACGCCCACCATGGGCGGCATCGTCATCATCGGCGCGTCGGTGGTCGCCTACTTCCTGGCCAAGCTGATCACCGGGCAGGTCCCGACCGCGTCGGCCCTGCTGCTGCTGTTCCTGTTCGTGGGGCTCGGGACCGTGGGGTTCCTCGACGACTTCATCAAGATCGTCAAGCAGCGCAGCTTGGGGCTGCGCAGCAAGGCCAAGATGATCGGGCAGACGGTCGTGGCCCTCGTCTTCGGCTGGCTGGCGCTGTCGCCGATGCTGGAGGACGAGCGCGGCGAGACGCCGGCCTCGCGGCACATCTCCTTCATCCGGGACTTCGACTCCTGGGTGGTGCCGACGGTGCTGCTCCTGTTCTTCCTCTGGTTCCTCATCACCGGCTTCAGCAACGCGGTCAACCTCACGGACGGCCTGGACGGCCTCGCGACGGGCGCCTGCATGCTGGTCTTCGCGGCGTACACGCTCGTCAACATCTGGCAGAACAACCAGTCCTGCGCCATCCAGCAGGGGAGCGCCTGCTACGAGGTGCGCGACCCGCTCGACCTGGCGGTGGTCTCGGCCGCGATCATGGGGGCCTGCTTCGGCTTCCTGTGGTGGAACGCCTCGCCCGCCCAGATCTTCATGGGAGACACCGGCTCGCTGGCCCTGGGCGGCGCGCTGGCCGGGCTGGCGATCCTCACCCGCACCGAGCTCCTGCTCCTGGTGATCGGCGGGCTCTTCGTCATCGAGACGCTCTCGGTGATGCTGCAGGTCGGCTTCTTCAAGGTGACCAAGGGGCGCCGGATCTTCCGGATGGCCCCGCTGCACCACCACTTCGAGATGCTCGGCTGGGAGCAGGTGACCGTCGTGGTCCGGTTCTGGATCATCACCGGGCTCGCCGTGGCCGCCGGTCTCGGCATCTTCTACGCCGAGTGGGTGGCGGGGATCGGATGAGCCGCCCGGACCCGCACGGCCTCGGCCGCACCGACTCCTGGGACGGCGTCCGCGCCGTCGTCGCCGGCTTCGGCGTCTCGGGCTTCGCCGCCGCCGACAACCTCACCCACCTCGGCGCGCAGGTGGTGGCGCTCGACGCCGTCGCCTCGCCCGACAAGGAGGAGAAGGCCACGCTTCTGCAGGTGCTGGGGGCCGACGTGCGCCTGGGCGCCGGCGCGACCGACCGGCTCCCCGAGGAGGCCGACCTCCTGGTCGTCTCGCCGGGCTGGCGGCCGGACAACCCGCTGATCCGCGAGGCCGAGGCGCGCGGCCTCCCCGTCTGGGGCGAGGTGGAGCTCGCGTGGCGACTGCGCCACCCCGACCACGCCGCGCCGTGGCTCGCCGTGACCGGAACCAACGGCAAGACCACCACGGTGCAGATGCTCGACTCGGTGCTCCGCGCCGCCGGGCTGCGCTCGGTGGCCGCGGGCAACGTCGGCCTGCCCCTGGTCGAGGCGGTGATGGACCCCGAGCCGCACGACGTCCTGGCCGTCGAGCTGTCCAGCTTCCAGCTGCACTACGCCTCCTCGGTGCGGGCGGAGTCGGCGGCGGTGCTCAACGTCGCCGAGGACCACCTCGACTGGTACGACTCGATGGAGGCGTACGCCGCCGACAAGGCGCGCGTCTACCACCAGGTCGAGCGCGCCTGCGTCTACAACGTGGCCGACGAGCGGACCCGGCGGATGGTCGAGGAGGCCGACGTGGTCGAGGGGGCCCGCGCGATCGGCTTCACCCTCGGCGTGCCGGGCGTCGGGATGCTGGGGCTCGTGGACGAGATCCTGGCCGACCGGGCCTTCATCGAGGAGCGGGGGACGAGCGCCGCCGAGCTCTGCACCCTCGACGACCTCGCCTCGCCGGCGCCCCACTTCGTCGCCAACGCGCTCGCCGCCGCGGCCCTCGCGCGGGCCCACGGCGTCGACCGCGCCGCGGTGCGCGAGGGGCTGCGCGCGTTCCGTCCCGACGGCCACCGGATCGAGCACGTCGCCGTGGTCGACGGGGTGACGTGGATCGACGACTCCAAGGCGACCAACCCGCACGCCGCCCTCTCCTCGCTGCAGGCCTACGAGCCCGTGGTGTGGGTGGCGGGCGGCCTGGCCAAGGGGGCCCGCTTCGACGAGCTGGTCGCCGCGGTACGCGGTCGGCTGCGCGGTGCGGTGCTGCTGGGCCGCGACCGCCACGTGGTGGCCGACGCCCTTTCGCGACACGCGCCCGATGTGCCCGTCATCGAGATAGGGGACGGGGAGACTGGGGACCCCATGGAGCGCGTCGTCGACGCGGCAGCCGGACTCGCCCGCCCGGGCGACACCGTCCTGCTCGCGCCGGGCTGCGCCTCCATGGACATGTTCGCCGGTTACGGCGCACGGGGCGACGCCTTCGCCGCAGCCGTGCGACGCAGGGCGGGCCGCCAGGACTGAGACGACGACCGAGGGGAGGCGCCCGATGGCCACCGTGCACCCCGAGGACGTCGCCCGACGCGGCGGCACCGTCGCGTGGGGCCGGAGCGTGCGCCACGCCCTGGACCGGCCGCTCACGTCGTACTACCTGCTCCTGGGCGCCTCCGCGCTGCTGCTCACGATCGGGCTGATCATGGTGCTCAGCGCCTCCAGCGTCCGGTCGTTCCGCTTCTACGACGACTCCTACGCCATCGTGAAGCGGCAGTTGATGTGGGTGGCGCTGGGGATCCCGGCGGCCTGGCTCGCCTCCCGCTTCCCCTACTCGGCGATCCGTCGCCTGGCCTGGCCGGGCCTGGGAGTGGCCGTGCTGCTCCTCCTGCTCGTCCAGGTGCCGGGGCTGGGCGTCACGGTCAACGGCAACACCAACTGGCTCGCGCTCGGCCCCCTCCAGCTCCAGCCGTCGGAGATCGCCAAGCTGGCCATCGTGCTCTGGGCCGCCCACGTCTACGCGCGCAAGGAGCGCCGCCTCGACCGGCTGCACCACGTGATGGTGCCCGTCGTGCCCGGGCTGCTCGCCGTCATCGTGCTGGTGGTGCTGGGCCACGACCTCGGCACGGCGCTGGTGCTCTTCGCCATCCTGCTGGCGATGCTCTGGATCGTCGGCGCCCCCACCCGCCTCTTCGTCTTCTCCAGCTCGGTGATCGGGGTCGTCGCGCTCTACCTCGCCTCGACCAGCTCGGAGCGGCGGGAGCGGCTGACCAACTTCGTGGACCCGTTCAAGGACTACCACGACACGGGCTGGCAGCCGGCCCACGGCCTCTACGCCCTCTCCACCGGCGGCTGGTTCGGCGAGGGCATCGGCGGGTCCACCCAGAAGTGGGGCGACCTGCCCGAGGCCCACACCGACTTCATCTTCGCGGTGCTCGGCGAGGAGCTGGGGCTGGTCGGCACGCTGCTGGTCATCGTGCTCTTCCTGACGATCGCCTTCGCCGCGACCCGGGTCGCGGTCGCCACCGAGGACCCGTTCGTCCGCTACGCCACCTTCGGGATCGTGGTCTGGCTGCTGGGCCAGATGATCATCAACGTCGGGATGGTGCTGGCCCTGCTGCCGGTGATCGGGATCCCGCTGCCGCTGATCTCCTACGGCGGCTCGGCCCTGCTGCCCTCGCTCGTGGCCCTCGGCCTGCTCATCGGCTTCGCCCGCCGCGAGCCGGAGGCTGCCGCCGCGTTCGCCGCCCGCCGCCGGAGCCGCTCCACCGGGGTGGCCGCCGCGTCCCCGACCGGCCGGGGTGCCGGCCGGGCCGACTAGTCTGGAACGGATATGCGCGTCCTGCTCGCCGGCGGTGGAACCGCCGGCCACACCTCGCCCCTGCTCGCCACCGCCGACGCCCTGGTCCGCCTGCGCCCGGGCACCGAGATCACCTGCCTCGGCACCAGCGCCGGCCTCGAGGCCCGGCTGGTCCCCGAGGCGGGGCTGCCGCTCGAGCTCGTGCCGCGGGTGCCCCTGCCGCGTCGCCCAGGGGCCGACCTGCTCCGGACGCCGTCGCGGCTGCTGGCCGCCAGGCGCGCCGCCCTCGAGGTCGTCGACCGGGTGCGCCCCGACGTCGTCGTCGGCTTCGGCGGCTACGTCTCGGTCCCGGCGTACCTCGCCGCCCGCGCCCGGCGCCTGCCGCTCGTCGTGCACGAGGGCAACGCGCTCCCGGGGATCGCCAACCGGCTCGGGGCGCGGCTGACCCCCCACGTGGCCACCAGCTTCCCCGGCACCGACCTGCCGCACGCCCGCTACGTCGGGCTGCCCGTGCGCCGGATGATCTCCACCCTGGACCGGTCCGCCCTGCGGGAGCAGGCGCTGACGGAGTTCGGCCTGCGCCCCGACCTGCCGGTCCTGCTGGTCACCGGGGGCTCGCAGGGCGCGGCGCGGATCAACGGCGCCGTCCTGGGCGCGGCCGCCGACCTCGCGGCCGCGGGCGTCCAGGTGCTCCACGTGGTGGGACCCCGCCAGGAAGCGCTCGCGCCCGTCGGGGAGGTGCCCTACGTCGTGCGGCACTTCGTCGACCGGATGGACCTCGCCTACGCCGCGGCCGACGCCGTGCTCTGCCGGGCCGGCAGCAACACGGTCACCGAGGTCTCGGGGGTGGGCCTGCCCGCGGTCTTCGTCCCCCTGCCCATCGGCAACGGCGAGCAGGCGCGCAACGCGCGCCCGGTCGTCGACGCGGGCGGAGGGTTGCTCGTCGCCGACGAGGCCCTCACCCCCGAGTGGGTCGGGGCCACCCTCCCCGGCCTGCTCACCGACGCCGACCGGCTGCGCGCGATGGGGGCGGCCGCCTCGGGGGTGGTCCCGCTGGACGCCGACGAGAAGCTGGCGCGGATGGTGCTGGAGGCGGCCCGATGAAGCTCCCCGTCCCCACCGACCTGCTGCCCGTGGAACAGCTCGGCCGCGTCCACTTCGTCGGGATCGGCGGCGCCGGCCTCTCGGCCATCGCCCGGCTCATGCTCGCCCGCGGCGTGCCCGTCTCCGGCAGCGACGGCGCGGACTCGCCGACCCTCGCGCGGCTCGCCGAGCTCGGTGCGGTGGTCCACGTCGGCCACGACGCCGCCCACGTCGCCGGCGCCGACACCCTGGTGGTGTCGACGGCCGTGCGCGAGGACAACCCCGAGGTGGTGGCGGCCCAGGCCGCGGGGCTCCGGGTGTGGCCGCGCTCGGCCGGCCTCGCCTCGCTGATGGCCGGGCGCCGCACCGTCGCGGTCGCCGGCACCCACGGCAAGACCACCACCACCTCGCTGCTCACGGTGGCGCTGCAGGCCGCCGGCGCGGACCCGACGTACGCCGTCGGCGGCGACCTGGCCGCGACCGGCACCAACGCGGGGGAGGGCGGCGGCGACCTCTTCGTCGCCGAGGCCGACGAGAGCGACGGCGCCTTCCTGGTCTACCGCCCGCACGCCGCGGTGGTCACCAACGTGGAGGCCGACCACCTCGACCACTTCGGCACCGAGGAGGCCTACCGGGCCGCCTTCACCCAGTTCCTCGACCGGATCGACCCCGAGGGCTTCCTCGTCTGCGTGGTCGACGACCCGGGCGCGGCCGACCTGGCGGCCGCGGCGCGAGCCCGGGGACTGGCCGTCGTCGGCGTCGGGGAGTCGGCGGCGGCCGACCTGCGCCTGGTGGACCTGAGCTTCGAGGGCACGCGCTCCTCGGCGACGGTGCTCTCCGACGGCGAGGAGCTCGGCCGGCTGCGGCTGCGGATCCCCGGGCGGCACTACCTGCTCGACGCGGTCGCCGCGCTGGCCGCCGGCCTGCGGCTCGGGTTCGGCTTCGACGACCTGGCGCGCGGCCTCGAGGGGTTCACGGGCACCCGTCGCCGGATGGAGGCCAAGGGCGAGGCCGCCGGGATCCGGGTCTACGACAGCTATGCGCACCACCCCGTCGAGATCGCCGGGGACCTCCAGGCCGCGCGGGCGGTCGCGGGGGAGGGGCGCGTGGTCGTGGCGTTCCAGCCCCACCTGGTCTCCCGCACGCGGATCTTCGGCCGCGAGATGGGCGAGGCCCTGGCGGCCGCCGACGAGGTGGTCGTGCTCGACGTCCACCTCGCCCGCGAGGACCCCGACCCCACGGTGACCGGCGAGCTCGTGGCCCGGGCCTGCCCGCTCCCGCCCGACCGCGTCGCCTTCGTCCCGGCGATGGACGACGTGCCTGCCGAGCTGGTCCGCCGGGCGCGCCCCGGCGACCTCGTGCTCACCCTCGGCGCCGGCTCGGTGACAACGCTGGGTCCGCGGGTCCTGGCGCTGCTGGCGGAGGAACGGCCCTGATGGTCCGCCTCCCCGGCCGCGGCGGCGACCCGGCGCAGCGCGACGCGTCCGGCGTCGAGCGGACCCGCCGCCGCTTCGCGCGGCGGCAGTGGGCGCGCCGCTGGGGCGTCTGGCGCCGGCTCGGCCTGGCGCTCGTGGCCCTGGCCGTGGTCGCGGGCGGGGTGTGGCTGGTCTGGTTCTCCGCGGTCCTCGGCGTCGACCGGGTGGAGGTGCGGGGCAGCGAGGTCCTCACCGAGGCGCAGGTGCGGGAGGCCGCGGGCGTGGAGCCCGGGCGCCCCCTGGCCCGGGTGGACCTGGAGGCGGTGCAGCGGCGCGTCGAGACGCTCGCCGCGGTCCGCGGCGCCGAGGTGCGTCGTCAGTGGCCCGACGGGGTCCTGGTCGAGGTCGAGGAGCGGACCGCCGTCGCCGTCGTGGACCTGGGCGGCAGCCTCCGCGGGCTGGACCGCGACGGCGTCGTCTTCACCTCCTACGAGCAGGACCCCGGGGGGCTCCCGCGGGTCCGGGTGGTCGGGGAGCCCGACCGCCAGGCCCTGCAGGAGGCGGCCGAGGTGGTCTCGGCCCTCCCGACGGACCTCGCCGGGCGCGTCGACCACGTCGACGTCGAGACGGTCGACCGCATCTCGCTGGTGCTGCGTGACCGGCGGGTGGTCCTCTGGGGCTCCGCCGAGCGGTCCGAGGAGAAGGCCCGGGTGCTGGAGGCGCTGCTCACCGCGCGCGAGGCCGAGCGGTACGACGTGAGCGTCCCCGGCCAGCCGGTCACCGCAGGCTGACCCGGCGCCCCGCCCTGGCGGGACGCACCTCCACGTCCGGCGAAAAGTTTCCGGATGTCGCGTCGCCCGGCGTGTTGGACTCGACGCGGCGGGTGGGCCGCCTACTGTCTTCCCCAACGCGAGGTTGACATAACTATAACCCTCAGGCTCACGGTTAGGGTTCCGGCCCGGCCGCGAGGGAGGGGTCGACCCGCACCTCCCACCACAGACCACCGCAGGGCCGTGACGGCCCGCACCAAGGAAGGCGTAGACCGTGGCAGCAGCCCAGAACTACCTGGCGATCATCAAGGTCGTGGGCATCGGTGGTGGTGGCGTCAACGCCGTCAACCGGATGATCGAGGTCGGCCTCAAGGGCGTCGAGTTCATCGCGATCAACACCGACGCCCAGGCCCTGCTCATGAGCGACGCCGACGTCAAGCTCGACATCGGCCGCGAGCTCACCCGCGGGCTCGGCGCGGGTGCCAACCCCGACGTGGGCGCCAAGGCGGCCGAGGACCACGCCGACGAGATCGAGGAGGTCCTCAAGGGGGCCGACATGGTCTTCGTCACCGCCGGCGAGGGCGGCGGCACCGGCACGGGCGGCGCGCCGGTCGTGGCGCGCATCGCCCGCTCGCTCGGGGCCCTGACCATCGGCGTCGTCACCCGGCCGTTCGCCTTCGAGGGCCGGCGTCGCGCCAACTCGGCGGAGGAGGGGATCAGCCAGCTGCGCGAGGAGGTCGACACCCTCATCGTCATCCCCAACGACCGGCTGCTCTCGATCAGCGACCGCAACGTCTCCATCCTCGACGCCTTCAAGCAGGCCGACCAGGTCCTCCTGCAGGGTGTCTCGGGCATCACCGATCTCATCACCACGCCGGGCCTGATCAACCTCGACTTCGCCGACGTCAAGTCGGTCATGGCCAACGCCGGCTCCGCCCTCATGGGCATCGGGTCGGCGCGCGGCGAGGACCGCGCGGTGGCGGCTGCCGAGATGGCCGTCTCGAGCCCGCTGCTGGAGGCCTCCATCGAGGGCGCCCACGGCGTGCTGCTCTCCATCGCCGGCGGCTCCGACCTGGGCCTGTTCGAGATCAACGAGGCCGCCGCGCTGGTCTCGGAGGCGGCGCACGCCGAGGCCAACATCATCTTCGGCGCGACCATCGACGACGCCCTCGGCGACGAGGTGCGGGTCACGGTGATCGCCGCGGGCTTCGACGGCGGCATGCCGAAGCGCCGGGAGAACAGCTCGGGCTTCAACCGGCCGGTCGCCCAGGCGCAGCAGGAGCGGCCCGCCCCGGCCCAGGCCCGGCAGCCCGCCCGGCCCGAGCCCGACGCCGGCGAGGCCCGCCGCGGCCCCGCCGCGCCGTCCCAGGCGGCGCCGGTCGGCGGACGCCAGGGCTCGGCCCCCGCGCCGGCCCAGGGCCGCCCCGCCGGTGGTCGCGACGCCGCGCCCGCCGAGCGGCCCCGTCCCGCCCGCACGGTGGAGTTCGAGGACGACGACCTCGACATCCCCGACTTCCTGAAGTAGTCGACCCGGCCCCGTGTTCGTCTTCCGCGACTCCCGTGAGGGCGACGCCTCCCGCACGCGGGTGGACGTCGCCTTCACCGACGCGTCCCTCGACCTCCGGGAGCAGCGCCCCGACGCGATCGCGCAGGTCGAGGCGGTCGCGGGCGTCCCCTTCGCCCGGCTCGTGCAGGTGCACGGCGACGACGTCGTGCTCGTGACGGCTCCGACCGGCCACGACGACGTGCCCACGGCGGACGCGGCCGTCACCACGACCCCCGGGCTGGGACTGATGGTCCGGGTCGCCGACTGCGTGCCCGTCCTGCTGGCCGACCCCGACCGGGGCGTGCTGGGGGCCGTGCACGCCGGACGGTCGGGGATGGTCCTGGACGTCGCCACCCGCGCCGTGGAGCGGATGCGCGACCTGGGCGCGGAGCACCTCGTCGGCTGGGTCGGCCCGCACGTCTGCGGCGCCTGCTACGAGGTCCCCGAGGGGATGCGGGAGGAGGTCGCGGCCCTCGTGCCCGAGGCCCGGGCGCAGACGTCCTGGGGGACGCCCGCGCTCGACGTCGGCGCCGGGGTCCGCGCCCAGCTGGAGCGGGCGGGAGTGGAGGTCGTCGAGGTGGGTGGCTGCACGCGCGAGCGCGAGGACCTGCACTCCTACCGCCGCGACGGGCACCGCTCCGGCCGCTTCGCCGGACTGGTGTGGGCGTCGTGAGCCGGCGGGACGAACTGGCCCGCAACCTCGAGGTCGTGCGGGGGCGGATCGCCGCGGCGTGCGCCGCGGCCGGCCGGGAGGACGACGTCACCCTGGTCGTCGTCACGAAGTTCTTCCCCGCCTCCGACATCGAGCTGCTGCACGGCCTGGGCGTGCGCGAGGTCGCCGAGAACCGCCACCAGGAGGCGGCCGCCAAGAGTGCGGGGCTGGCCCACCTGGACCTGCGCTGGCACTTCGTCGGCGGCCTGCAGAGCAACAAGGCGGCCGCCGTGGCGGCGTACTCGCACGTCGTCGAGTCGGTGGACCGGCCCAAGCTCCTGGCCCCGCTCGCGCGGGGTGCCGAGGCTGCCGGGCACCGGCTCGACGTGCTGCTCCAGGTGAGCCTCGACCCCGCCGGGTCGGAGCACCGCTCCGGGGTCGCCCCCGAGGGCCTCGACGAGCTGGCGTCGCGGGTGGCGGGCGAGGAGTCGCTCAGGCTCGCGGGCCTGATGGCGGTGGCCCCGCTGGGGGAGGACCCCGACGAGGCCTTCGAGCGCCTCGCGCGGGTCCGCGGCTCGTTCCTCGCGCAGCACCCGGAGGCGGGGATCCTCTCCGCCGGGATGAGCGGCGACCTGGAGCAGGCGGTGCGGCACGGGGCGACACACGTGCGTGTCGGCTCCGCGATCCTCGGTCCCAGACCCGAGGTCTTGTAATGTCCGAGAAGATGCAGACGCCCCTGGTGGGCGCCACGACGTACCGGAGGAAATGGTCATGAGCGGCGCGATGCGCAGGATCGGCGAGTACCTCGGCCTGCTCGAGGACACGGGACGGTACGACGACCACGCCGCCGAGGACTACACGGCGGAGACCAGCGCGGTCGCCCGGCCGGAGGAGCGGGTGCCCGCCCGCCACCCGGCCCCGGTCGCAGACCTCTCGGAGCGGCGCCGTCCGGCGCCGGTCCCCGACCCCGGAACGGTCCACGAGTTGAGCCGAATCACCACCCTGCACCCCCGTACCTACAACGAGGCCCGCACCGTCGGTGAGCAGTTCCGCGAGGGGATCCCGGTGATCATGAACCTCTCGGAGATGGACGACGCCGACGCCAAGCGCCTGGTCGACTTCGCCGCCGGGCTGGTCTTCGCGACCCGCGGCAGCATCGAGCGGATCACCGCCAAGGTCTTCCTGCTCTCCCCGCCCAACGTGACCGTCGCGGCCGAGGAGAAGGAGCGCCTCGTCGAGGGCGGTTTCTTCAACCAGAGCTGAGGCACGCCCGTGGTGGTCGTCGGAACGGTCCTGTACGCCGTCCTCTGGTGCTTCCTGGCCCTGATGTTCGTCCGCTTCGTCGTGGACTGGGTCCAGGTCTTCGCGCGCCAGTGGTCTCCCAAGGGACCCCTCCTGGTGGTGCTCGAGGGCGTGTACTCCGCGACCGACCCACCGATCAAGGCCGTGCGCCGCTACGTCCCGCCGGTCCGGCTGGGCTCCGTCGCGCTCGACCTGAGCTTCATGATCGTGCTGATCGCGGCCTACCTGCTGCTCTGGGTGGTCAGCGGCACGTTCGGCGTCGCGGGCGGCTGACCCCGCCTCGAACCTCCAGCCACACGGGTACCTGAACGCGCCCGCCCACCGGGCGCTATTGTTCCCACAGCAGCACCACGAGTTTGCCGACGAATTGCCGACGAAGAGATTGGGTGAGGTCATGCCGCTGACGCCTGAGGACGTGAGCAACAAGCGCTTTACTCCTGTCCGTCTCCGCGAGGGATACGACATGGGGGAGGTCGACCAGTTCCTGGACGAGGTCGAGGCAGAGCTTGCCCGGTTGACCAAGGAGAACGACGACCTGCGGGCCAAGCTGTCCGCCGCGCAGAAGGCGGGGGCCGGCGCGCCCGCCGCCTCGCCGTTCGCGCTCACCCCGGAGCCGGTCAAGGCCCCGGAGCCCGAGCCGGAGCCGGTCAAGGCGCCCGAGCCGGTCAAGGCCCCCGAGCCGGTGGCCGCCGCGCCCGCCGTCGAGACCATCAAGGTCGAGACCGTCCCGGACGCCTCCAACGCCGCTGCCCGCCTGCTGGAGATCGCCACCCGCAACGCCGACGAGCTCGTCGACGCCGCGAAGAACGAGGCGGACCGGATCGTGGGCGAGGCCCGCACCAAGGCCGAGCGCCTCGAGGCGGAGTCCAAGACCAACTCCGACCGGGTCGAGGCCGAGGCGCGCCAGCGCGCACAGATGCTCGACGCCGAGACCGCGGAGCGTCGCCAGCAGATGTTCGGTGACCTCGAGAAGGAGCGGGACAAGCTCAACGGCGAGGTGGAGACGCTCCGTTCGTTCGAGCGGGAGTACCGCTCGCGTCTCAAGACCTACTTCACCCAGCAGCTGGAGGCGCTCGAGGGCACGGCGAGCCTCGAGAACCCGGCCCCGGGGGAGGGTGTGCCCGCCCCCAAGCGGCTGCGCTCCATCCTGGGCGACGACGAGGGCTGAGACCCTCCACCCGATCGGCAACGGAACGGCCGGCTCCCCGTGGGGAGGCCGGCCGTTCTGCGTGACCCGGGCCGCTGACCACCCCTTGGGCGAGGCGGGTTGAGCAGGCGTCTGTCACGGACTACTCTCCACTCCCAACATGTGGCACCTGCCACATCTTTTTCTTTGTCTCAGGGGGCGCGACATGGCTCGCAGTGCTCGGAAGTCCCTGGCGGGTTCGGCGGCAGCCGTGGCGAAGCGGGTGATCGGGCGCACGACCCCGGCGGTGGAGGCGGGAGGGGGTGCGGCGCCCGCGCCCGCGACGAAGGCGCCTGCGAAGAAGGCGCCCGCGAAGGCGCCCGCGAAGGCGCCCGCGAAGGCGCCGACGAAGACGGCGTCCGCCAAGACGGCGTCCGCCGGCAAGGCGCCTGCCGCGAAGAAGGCGCCGGCGAAGAAGGCAGCGGCGAAGAAGGCAGCGGCGAAGAAGGCAGCGGCGAAGAAGGCGCCCGCGGCCGTGAGGACCACCCAGAAGTCATCCAGCAGGTCGAGCGAGAGGGCCGTCCCGGTGAAGAACGCACCCGTCAAGAAGGCTCCCGCCAGTTCCCTCGCGGTGAAGGAGGGGGAGGAGAGGTGGTCGAAGCAGGAGCTCGACGAGGTGCTCGCCGACCTGCACCTGCACCGCGACCGCCTGGTGGAGATCATGGAGGCCCAGGAGCAGGAGCTCAACGGGCTGATGAAGGACGCGGGTGACGGTGCCGGCCACGACCAGGCCGACCTCGGGGCCACCAGCTTCGAGCGGGACCACGAGCTGACCCTGATGAACAGCGAGCGGGAGATGCTGGCCCAGATCGACCGGGCGCTGGCCCGGATCGACGACGGCACCTACGGCGTCTGCGAGTCCTGCGGGGAGCCCATCGGCAAGATGAGGGTGATGGCTTTCCCCCGTGCGACACTGTGCCTGTCATGCAAGCAGCGCGAGGAACGTCGCTGAGTCCCAGCGACCTCACCCCCGGTCCACGTCGTCCCCGCCCCCGGCGGATCTTCGCCGCGGTGGCGGCGGTGGGCCTGGTCGTCGACCAGCTCACCAAGCAGTGGGCGCTCTCCGCGCTCGAGGGGGGCGACCGCCAGCTGCTGGGCGACTGGTTCAGCCTGCACCTCGTCTTCAACCCGGGCGCGGCCTTCAGCCTCGGCACCGAGTTCACCGTCGCGCTCACCTGCCTGGCGATCGTCGCGGTCGTGGTCGTGCTGTTCCTGAGCCGACGGCTGGGCAGCCGGCTCTGGGCCCTGGGCCTGGGGCTGCTGCTCGCCGGGGTGTCCGGAAACCTGGTGGACCGGGTGTTCCGCGACCCGTCGCCCTTCCGCGGCCACGTGGTCGACTTCCTGCGCCTGCCCAACTGGCCCGTCTTCAACTTCGCCGACGTCTTCATCAACGTGGCGGCGGGGCTGATCATCCTGCAGAGCTTCCGAGGCATCGCCCTGGACGGCCGCCGCGACACCGACGGGCCGACTGCGTCCGACGAGCCCGGGGAGGCCGCGTGAGCGGCCACGCCGAGCACCGCACGGTCCTGGTCCCCGAGGGGTTGGCGGGGGAGCGGGTCGACGCGGCAATGGCGCGGATGTTCGGCTTCTCCCGGACCCGGGCGTCGGAGCTGATCGCCGAGGACCTCGTCCGCCTCGACGGGTCCAGCGTGGCCAAGAGCGAGCGGGTCCACCCCGGTGCGATGCTGGAGGTCACCATCCCGGTGGAGACCGACCCGCTGGCCGTGGTCCCCGAGGTCGTCGAGGGCATCCGGATCATCCACGACGACGACTCGATCGTCGTCATCGACAAGCCCGTGGGGGTGGCGGTCCACCCCAGCCCCGGGTGGAACGGCCCGACGGTGGTCGGCCACCTCGCCGCGGCGGGCTTCCGGATCGCGACCTCCGGCGCGTCGGAGCGCCAGGGGATCGTCCAGCGGCTCGACGTGGGGACGTCCGGCGTCATGGTGATCACCAAGTCGGAGCACGCCTACTCGCTGCTCAAGAACGCGTTCCGACGTCGTACGGTCGAGAAGACCTACCACGCCCTCGTCCAGGGCCACCCCGACCCGCTCGAGGGCACGATCGACGCGCCCATCGGCCGGCACCCGAAGTTCGACTACAAGTTCGCCGTGATGGGCGACGGCCGGCACAGCGTCACCCACTACGAGACCCTCGAGGCGCACCGGTTCGCCAGCCTGCTCGAGATCCACCTGGAGACGGGCCGGACCCACCAGATCCGTGTCCACATGAGCGCGCTCAAGCACCCCTGCGTGGGCGACCTGACCTACGGCGCCGACCCGGTGCTCGCCCGCCGGGTCGGGCTGGAGCGCCAGTGGCTGCACGCGATGAAGCTCGGCTTCGAGCACCCCGACACGGGCGAGCACGTCGAGTACGAGTCGACCTACCCCGACGATCTGGCGCACGCCCTGGAGACGATCCGGGACGAGCGCTGAGCAGGGCGAGGACGCCGCCGGACCTCTCGCTGAGGCCGGGTGAGCGGTCTGACCTGCCGAGGGTCGCCGAGCTCTACCTGCGGGCGCGGCTGGCCGCGGTCCCGGCGATGCCACCGTCCGTCCACGGCCCCGACGAGGTGCGGGGCTGGGTGCGCTCGTGGGACCTCGGCACCCACGAGCTGTGGCTGGCCGAGGACGGCCAGGCCCTGCTGGGCTTCGCCCTGTTCACGCCCACCTGGCTGGACCACCTCTACGTCGAGCCCACCGGCCAGGGCCGCGGGGTCGGCTCGGCGCTGGTCTCGCTCGCCCAGTCCCTGCGGCCCGGCGGCCTGGGGCTGTGGGTCTTCGAGTCCAACACGGGGGCCCGGCGCTTCTACGCCCGGCACGGCTTCGTGGAGGTCGAGCGGACCGACGGCTCCGACAACGAGGAGGGGTGGCCGGACCTCCACCTGGCCTGGCCCGGCTCCCCCGTCCGGGGCTCGTGAGGCGTCCGGAGGCGCGGCCCGACCCCGGCCGCCGTGTCATGTCGGAGGGGCCTGACAGCCTGTCGTAGGCTGGCGTCCTTCCCCCGGGATGCGCCAGCCGCGCATGCCTCAGCGACCCCCCGGAAGGTGTGGAAGAGCCACTCATGTCGGCCGGTTCCAACGACAACTTCGTGCACCTGCACGTCCACACCGAGTACTCGATGCTCGACGGCGCCGCTCGCCTCCAGGACATGGCCGAGCGGACGGCCGAGCTCGGCATGCCCGCGATCGCCATGACCGACCACGGCAACGTCTTCGGTGCCTACGAGTTCTACAAGAAGGCGCGGAACGCCGGGATCAAGCCGATCATCGGCATCGAGGCGTACTTCACCCCCAACATCTCCCGGTTCGAGCGCAAGCGGGTGAACTTCTACCAGGGCGGCCCCGACGACGTCTCCAGCCGCGGCGCCTACACGCACATGACGCTGCTGTCCGAGACGACGGAGGGGATGCACAACCTCTTCCGGCTCTCCACCGGCGCCTGGCGCGACGGCTTCTTCCAGCACCCTCGCGCCGACCGCGAGCTCCTCTCCCAGCACGCAAAGGGCCTGATCGGCACCACCGGCTGCCCGTCGGGCGAGATCCAGGTCCACCTGCGCCACGGCAACTACGAGGCCGCCCGGCAGACGGCCGGCGACTTCCAGGAGATCCTGGGTCGGGACAACTACTTCCTCGAGCTGATGGACCACGGCCTCTCCATCGAGACGCGCGTCCGCGACGGGTTGCTCAGGCTCGCCAAGGACCTGGACATCCCGCTCCTGGCGACCAACGACTCCCACTACGTGCGCCAGGAGGACGCCGCGAGCCAGGAGCACCTGCTCTGCATCAACTCCGGCTCCACCATGGACATCCCGGCAGGCGACGGTCCGGGGCAGCGGTTCGCCTTCTCCGGCGACGGCTACTACATCAAGAGCCCCGCCGAGATGCGCTCGCTCTGGGTCGACAAGTACGACCTGCGCGAGGCCTGCGACAACACCCTGTGGATCGCGGAGCGCTGCGACGTCCAGTTCACCGAGGGCAACGGCACCTACATGCCGCGGTTCCCCTGCCCGCCCGGCGAGGACGAGAACTCCTGGCTCGTCAAGGAGGTCGAGCGGGGGCTGAGGGTGCGCTACCCGAACGGCATCCCCGACAAGGTGCGCAAGCAGGCTGACTTCGAGGTCGGCGTCATCACCCAGATGGGCTTCCCCGGCTACTTCCTCGTCGTCGCCGACTTCATCAACTGGGCCAAGGACAACGGCATCCGGGTCGGCCCGGGTCGCGGCTCCGGAGCGGGCTCGATGGTGGCCTACGCGATGCGGATCACCGACCTGGACCCGTTGGAGCACGGCCTGATCTTCGAGCGGTTCCTCAACCCCGACCGCATCTCGATGCCCGACTTCGACATCGACTTCGACGAGCGCCGTCGCGGCGAGGTCATCAAGTACGTCACGGAGAAGTACGGCGACGACCGGGTCTCGTACATCATCACGTACGGCACGATCAAGGCGAAGCAGGCCGTGAAGGACTCCTCGCGGATCCTGGCCTACCCGTTCTCGATGGGCGACCGGATCACCAAGGCCATGCCCGCGGCGGTCATGGGCAAGGACGTCCCGCTGCGGGACATCTTCAACCCCGACCACAAGCGCTACGGCGAGGGTGGCGAGTTCCGTTCCCTCTACGAGGCGGAGGCCGACGTCCGGCGCGTGGTGGACACCGCGATGGGGATCGAGGGACTCAAGCGCCAGTGGGGCGTCCACGCCGCCGGCATCATCATGTCGAGCGAGCCGCTGGTCGACGTGATCCCGCTGCTCAAGCGGCCCTCCGACGGCGCGATGATCACCCAGTTCGACTACCCGACGTGCGAGTCCCTCGGGCTGATCAAGATGGACTTCCTGGGGCTGCGCAACCTCACGGTGCTCGACGACGCGGTGAAGAACATCAAGGCCAACCGCGACCAGGACGTGGTGCTCGAGGACCTGACGCTCGACGACCCCGCGACCTACGCCCTGCTCCAGCGGGGCGACACCCTCGGCGTCTTCCAGCTCGACGGCGGTCCGATGCGGGCCCTGCTGCGCTCGATGCGCCCCGACACCTTCGAGGACATCTCGGCCGTCGGTGCGCTCTACCGTCCGGGCCCGATGGGTGCGGACTCCCACAACAAGTACGCGCGCCGCAAGACCGGGCGCGAGCCCGTCGAGCCGATCCACCCCGAGCTGGCCGAGGCGCTCGAGGACATCCTCGGCGAGACCTACGGGTTGATCGTCTACCAGGAGCAGGTCATGGCGATCGCCCAGCAGCTCGCGGGCTACACGCTGGGCCAGGCAGACCTGCTCCGGCGCGCGATGGGCAAGAAGAAGAAGGAGGAGCTGGACAAGCAGTTCGAGACGTTCTCCTCCGGCATGCGGGAGCGCGGCTTCTCGATGGCCGCGGTCAAGACGCTGTGGGACATCCTGCTCCCGTTCTCCGACTACGCCTTCAACAAGGCGCACTCCGCCGCCTACGGCCTCGTCTCCTACTGGACCGCCTACCTCAAGGCCAACTTCCCGGCCGAGTACATGGCGGCGCTCCTGACCTCGGTCAAGGACGACAAGGACAAGATGGCGATCTACCTCAACGAGTGCCGCCGGATGAAGATCGCCGTCCTGCCGCCCGACGTCAACGAGTCCGCCTCCAACTTCACCCCGGTCGGCACCGACATCCGGTTCGGCCTCACCGCGGTCCGCAACGTCGGCGGCAACGTGGTCGACGGGATCGTCGCCGCGCGGGAGGAGAAGGGCCGGTTCGCCGACTTCAACGACTTCATGGAGAAGGTGCCGGCGCTCGTCTGCAACAAGCGCGTCATCGAGTCGCTCATCAAGGCCGGCGGCTTCGACGAGATGAAGCACCGGCGCCGCGCCCTCGTGACGATCCACGAGACCGCCGTCGACCAGTACGTCGACATCAAGAAGAACGAGGCGATCGGGCAGGACTCGCTCTTCGGGGGCCTGGACGAGGCCGACCAGGGGTTCGGCATCTCCGTCACCGTCCCCGAGATCGACGAGTGGGACAAGATGACCCTGCTCGGCCACGAGCGGGAGATGCTGGGGCTCTACGTCTCCGACCACCCGCTCATGGGGCTCGAGCACGTCCTCTCGGCCGGCACCGACTGCACCATCGGCCAGCTCATGCTCGACGAGGAGCGCCAGCACGGCAGCACCCTCACCGTGAGCGGCCTGGTCACCGCCGTGAACCGCAAGATCACCAAGCGGGGCGACGCGTGGGCCACCATCACGCTGGAGGACCTCGACGGCGCGATCGAGGTGCTGCTCTTCCCGAGCGCCTACCAGCTCGCCGCGCCGTACCTCTCCCAGGACGCCATCATCCGGGTGAAGGGCCAGCTCTCCCGCGACAAGGACCAGCCCGAGCTGCGCGGGCAGGAGGTCACGCTCCCCGACCTGACCGACGGGCCCAGCGGGCCGGTGGTGATCAGCCTGCCGTCGACGCGCTGCACCGCGCCGGTCGTCGAGCAGCTGCGCGACGTGCTCTCCACCCACCCGGGCATGACCGAGGTCCAGCTGCGCCTCCTCACGCGCACCTCGACCAAGGTGATGAAGCTGGACAACCGGCTGCGGGTCACCGCGAGCCCCGCCCTCTTCGCCGACCTCAAGCAGCTGCTCGGGCCGGGATGCCTGTCCGGCTGACCCCGGGGGCGGCGCGGGCCCGGCACCTCGTCGTGCTGCTCCTCCTCTGGGCGGTGTGCGGCGCCCTGCTCGGGGTGGCCTGGTTCGCCCTCTGGGAGCCCCCGGTGGGGCAGGCCTACGAGGGGCAGTGGTTCCTCACCCGGGAGGGGCTGGACCAGGACGCGTCGGCGACCGCGTTGTTCGCGCTGCTCGGCGTGGCCGGTGGCCTGCTGCTCGGCGTCCTCACCGCCGTGTGGGGCCGGGACCGGGAGCTCGTCACCCTCGGGGCCGCCTGCGTGGGGTCCGTCCTCGCGGCCTGGCTGATGTTCCAGGTCGGGCACGCCCTCGGGCCCCCCGACCCGCGCGAGGTCGCGGTCGGGGCGGCGCCGCTCCAGGAGATCCCTGCCGACCTCCGCCTGGCGGGCGCCGACGCGGACCCCTGGCCGCTGTGGTTCGAGTCGAGCGCCTTCAGCGCCCTGCCGGGCGGGGCGCTGCTCGGGATCGTCGGGGTCTTGCTCAGTTCGGGGACCAGCGGGTCCGCGCGACCTCGGTCGCGGGCAGCGAGGGGATGACGTTCATCGCCCGCAGCTCCTCGCGGAGCAGCCGGGTCACCAGCCGGAGCCGCTCCGCGGTGTCGTCGGCCTCCAGCAGCGACTGGCGCTCGGCCATCGGGAGCGGGGCGAGCGCCGCCAGCGTCCACGACAGGTAGTGCGGGTCCCGGGGCAGCGCGCCCGAGAAGGGGTCCTCGCGGAAGCGGGAGATCGCGGCCCGGTAGGCCGTGAAGGTGGCCCGTGCCCGGGAGGTCAGCTCGTCGGCGACCGGCACCTCGCCCTCGTCCAGGCCGGTGACCCGGGCCGCCGGGAACTCCCCGTCGGTGAGCAGCCGGTCCAGCCGGAACCGCCCGCGGCCGACGGCCACCACGTCGAAGCCGCCGTCGGCGAGCGGCTCCACCTCGGTGAGCTGGAGCAGGCAGCCGACCCGGTAGAGCGACTGGGCGCCGTGGTCCCCGACCTCGTAGCCCTCCCGGATCGCCACCGACCCGAAGAGCCGGCGGGCGGGGTCCGGCTCCGTCACGAGGTGGCGGACGAGGGCGCGGTAGCGGTCCTCGAAGACGTGGAGCGGCACGGACATCCCCGGGAACACCACGGTGCCGAGCGGGAACATCGGCAGCTGCTCGGGAGGGGACTCGCTCACCCGTCCAACCTAGTTTGTCCACTGCCGGTCCGGGCAGTGGGCGCGCAGGGAGCCACACCTACACTTGTCCCCATGATCCGCCGCCTCGACCTCCGGGACGCCGACGCGTCCCTCGACTACCGCGCCGCGGTGCCGCGCGCCGAGTTCGACGTCGAGTCCGCGGTCCATGTGGTGCGACCCCTCTGCGAGGACGTCCGGGTCCGGGGCATCGAGGCGGTCCTCGAGCTGACCGAGCGGTTCGACGGGGTGCGGCTGAACGACGTCCGCGTGCCGATGGAGGCGCTCGGCGCCGCCCTGGAGGCGCTCGACCCCGCCGTCCGCGCCGCGCTCGAGGAGTCCGTGCGCCGGCTGCGGGCCACCTGCGAGGCCGAGCTCGAGGACGACGTCGTCACCGAGCTGGGCCCCGGTGCCGTGGTCACCCACCGCAAGGTCCCGGTGGACCGGGTGGGGCTCTACGTCCCCGGCGGCCTGGCCCCCCTGGTCTCCTCGGTGGTGATGAACGTCGTCCCGGCCCAGGTCGCCGGCGTCGGCTCCATCGCCCTGACCAGCCCGCCCCAGAAGCACAACGGCGGCCTGCCCGAGTCGACCATCCTGGCCGCCTGCGCCCTGCTCGGCGTGGACGAGGTCTACGCCGTCGGCGGCGCCCAGGCGATCGCGATGCTCGCCCACGGAGCCGGTCCCTGCGCTAAGGTCGACCTCGTCACGGGCCCCGGCAACATCTGGACGGTCGCGGCGAAGCGGCTGCTCAAGGGCGTCGTGGGGATCGACTCCGAGGCCGGCCCCACCGAGATCGCGATCCTCGCCGACGACACCGCCGACGCCGCGCACGTGGCCGCCGACCTGGTCTCGCAGGCGGAGCACGACCCCATGGCGGCCTCCGTGCTGGTCACCGACTCCGAGCGGCTCGCCGCCGAGGTCGAGGCCGAGCTGGACAAGCAGGTCTCGGCGACCCGCCACGTCGAGCGGGTCCGCACGGCCCTGACGGGGGAGCAGTCGGGCATCGTCCTGGTCCGCGACGTCGAGCAGGGCCTGGCGGTGGTCAACGCCTACGCCGCCGAGCACCTCGAGATCCACACCGCCGACGCCTCCGCCGTCGCCGCCCGGGTCCGCAACGCCGGTGCCGTCTTCGTCGGCACCTGGGCGCCCGTCTCCCTGGGCGACTACTGCGCGGGCTCCAACCACGTCCTGCCCACGGCGGGCTGCGCCTGCCACTCCTCCGGGCTCTCGGTCCGCGCGTTCACCCGGTCGGTGCACGTCGTCGACTACACCCGCGAGGCGCTCGAGGCGGTCGCCGACCACGTGGTCACCCTGGCCGAGGCGGAGGACCTTCCGGGCCACGGCGAGGCCGTGAAGGTCCGTCTCCGGTGACCTTCCCGCCGCTGCGCGAGGACCTGGTCGGACTGGAGCCCTACGGCGCCCCGCAGGTCGACGTCCCCGTCCAGCTCAACGTCAACGAGAACCCCTACCCGCCGTCGGAGGCGGTGGTGGCCGACGTGGCCGCCTCCGTGGCCGCGGCGACGGCTACCCTCAACCGCTACCCCGACCGGGAGTTCGTGGAGCTCCGCCGGGCGCTGGCCGACTACCTCAACTCCTCCGGCGGCTCCGGCATCACGCCCGACCAGGTGTGGGCGGCCAACGGCTCCAACGAGGTGATGCTGCAGCTGCTGCAGGCCTTCGGCGGTCCCGGCCGCTGTGCGCTCAGCTTCGCCCCGACGTACGCGATGTACCCCGAGTACGCCCGCGACTCGGTGACCGCCTGGGTGCAGGGCCGGCGCGCCGAGGACTTCAGCGTCGACCTCGACGCCGCCCGCGAGCTGGTGCTGGAGCACCGCCCCTCGGTCGTGCTGCTCCCGTCGCCGAACAACCCCACCGGGACCGCGCTGCCGCCCGAGGCGGTGACGGTCCTGTGCGAGGCGGCCGGCGACGGGCTGGTGGTGGTCGACGAGGCGTACGGCGAGTTCCGCCGCGCCGGCACCCCCAGCGCGCTGGAGCTGCTGCCCCGGCACCGCAACCTCGTCGTCACCCGCACCATGAGCAAGGCGTTCGCGCTCGCGGGGGCGCGGGTGGGCTACTTCGCCGCGGCGCGCGAGATCTGCGACGCGGTCCGGGTCGTGCGGCTGCCCTACCACCTCTCCGCGGTCACCCAGGCGACGGCCCTGGCGGCCCTGCGGCACGCCGACGAGCTGCTCGGCCGCGTGGACGACCTGCGCCGCGAGCGCGACCTGCTGGTCGACTGGCTCCGGGCACGGGGGCACCAGGTTGCCGAGAGCGACGCCAACTTCGTCTACTTCGGCCGGTTCGACGACCGGCACGCGGTCTGGCAGGGCCTGCTGGACGCCGGCGTGCTGATCCGGGAGGTCGGCCCCGACGGCTGGCTGCGGGTCTCGGTCGGGACGCCGCAGGAGATGGCAGCATTCAAGGAAGCCCTGGTGGACGTCACCACCCGGGGCGCGAGCGAGGAGCAGGGATGAGCGAGCAGCAGGTCGGTGGACGTCGTCGGACCGCGGTGGTCGACCGCGAGACCCGGGAGACCAAGGTCCACCTCGAGCTCGACCTCGACGGCTCGGGCCGCACCGACGTGCACACCGGCGTCGGCTTCTACGACCACATGCTGACCGCCCTGGGCCGGCACGCCCTGGTCGACCTCACCGTCCGGGTCGACGGGGACACCCACATCGACGCCCACCACACGGTCGAGGACACGGCCATCGCCTTCGGTGACGCCCTGCGCAGCGCCCTGGGGGACAAGGTCGGCATCCGCCGCTTCGGTGACGCGACCGTGCCGCTCGACGAGGCGCTGGTCCAGGCGGTCGTCGACGTCTCCGGCCGGCCGTACTGCGTCCACGACGGCGAGCCCGAGGGCCAGCAGTACGTCCAGATCGGCGGCACCGGCGCGCCGTACGTCGGGTCGCTGACCCGCCACGTCTTCGAGTCGATCGCGCACCACGCCCACATGGCGATCCACGTGCGGGTGCTCGGCGGCCGGGACCCGCACCACATCGTGGAGACCCAGTTCAAGGCCTTCGCCCGGGCGCTGCGCGACGCCGTGGCGATCGACCCGCGCGAGACCGGGGTGCCCTCGACGAAGGGTGCCCTGTGACGACGGGGGACCCGGTCCGACGCCCCACGGTCGCCGTCCTCGACTACGGCTCGGGCAACCTGCGCTCGGCGGTCCGGGCGATGGAGCGGACCGGGGCCGAGGTCGTCCTCACCGCCGACCGCGAGGTCGCGGAGGGCGCCGACGGGCTCGTCGTGCCCGGCGTCGGCGCCTTCGCCGCCTGCATGGCCGGGCTCCGGGCCGTCCGCGGCCACGAGATCATCGGTCGCCGGCTGGCCGGCGGCCGGCCCGTGCTCGGCATCTGCGTCGGCATGCAGGTCCTCTTCGCCAAGGGCATCGAGCACGGAGTCGAGACCGAGGGGTGCGACGAGTGGCCCGGGGTGGTCGAGCGGCTGCAGGCGCCGGTGGTGCCGCACATGGGCTGGAACACCGTCGAGGTGCCCGGGGGGAGCGCCCTCTTCGAGGGCCTCCGCGACGAGCGCTTCTACTTCGTCCACTCCTACGGGGTCCGTCGCTGGGAGCTGGTCACCAACGACCGGACCCGCGCCCCCCTGGTCACCTGGGCCGAGCACGGCGGTGACCGCTTCGTCGCGGCCGTGGAGAACGGCCCCCTCACCGCCACCCAGTTCCACCCCGAGAAGTCGGGCGACGCGGGCGCCGCACTGCTGCGCAACTGGGTCGCCACCCTCTGACCGAGCCCGTCCCGTCCCCTCCCGCCCGGCCAGGGCGGCCCGTCACCAGGAGTCACACCGTGCCCGACCACCTCGAGCTGCTCCCCGCCGTCGACATCGCCGGGGGTCAGGCCGTCCAGCTCGTCCAGGGGGTGGCCGGCTCCGAGAAGCGGTTCGGCGACCCGGTCGAGGCCGCGCTGCGCTGGCAGGAGGCCGGCGCCGAGTGGCTGCACCTCGTCGACCTCGACGCGGCGTTCGGGCGCGGGCACAACCGCGAGCTGCAGGCCGAGATCGTCGGCCGCCTCGACATCAGGGTCGAGATGAGCGGCGGGATCCGCGACGACGAGTCGCTGGAGGCCGCCATGGCCGCCGGGTGCCGCCGGGTCAACATCGGCACCGCCGCCCTCGAGCAGCCCGAGTGGTGCGCCCGCGCGATCGCCACCCACGGCGACCGGGTCGCGATCGGCCTGGACGTGCGCGGCACCACGCTGGCGGCCCGGGGGTGGACCCGCGACGGCGGCGACCTCTTCGAAGTCCTCGAGCGACTCGACTCCGAGGGCTGCGCCCGCTACGTCGTCACCGACGTCAACAAGGACGGCATGCTCCAGGGGCCCAACCTCGACCTGCTGCGCACCGTCTGCGCGCGCACCGACCGCCCGGTCGTGGCCTCGGGCGGGGTGACCGAGCTGGCCGACCTCGAGGCGCTCGCCGCGCTCGTCCCCGACGGTGTGGAGGGCGCGATCATCGGCACCGCGCTGTACGAGGGCCGGTTCACCCTCGAGGAGGCGCTCGCCCTGACCCTGCCGCGCACGTCGTGAGCCTCGCCGTACGGGTGATCCCGTGCCTGGACGTCGACGGCGGCCGGGTGGTCAAGGGGGTCAACTTCCAGGAGCTGCGCGACGCGGGCGACCCCGTCGAGCTGGCCAGAGCCTACGACGCCCAGGGCGCCGACGAGCTCACCTTCCTCGACATCTCGGCCTCGCACGAGGGGCGGGCGACCACCCTCGAGGTGGTCTCCCGCACCGCCGAGCAGGTCTTCATCCCGCTCACCGTCGGAGGGGGCGTCTCGTCGGTGGCCGACGTCGACCGGCTGCTGCGGGCCGGTGCCGACAAGATCGCGGTGAACACCGCCGCCATCCGTCGTCCCGAGCTCGTCGCCGAGATCGCCGACCGGTTCGGCAGCCAGGTGCTCGTGCTGTCCGTCGACGCCCGGCGGGCCGCCGGGACCCCCTCGGGCTTCGAGGTGACCACCCACGGCGGCCGCCGGTCCGCCGGTCTCGACGCACTCGAGTGGGCGGCCCGCGCGGCCGAGCTGGGGGCGGGCGAGATCCTGCTCAACGCGATGGACGCCGACGGCACCCGGGACGGCTTCGACCTCGACCTGGTCGCGGCGGTGCGCCGCGCGGTCTCGGTGCCGGTGATCGCCAGCGGTGGAGCGGGACGGCTCGAGCACTTCGCCCCCGCGGTGGCCGCGGGCGCGGACGCGGTCCTCGCCGCCACGGTCTTCCACTTCGGCACCATGACCGTCCCCGAGGTGAAGGACGCGCTCGCCGCTGCCGGCCACCCGGTGCGGCGGCAGCCCGTCCGGTCCTAGGCCCCGTCGAACGCCGCGCGGAAGCGGCGCACTAACTCCTCTGGGCCGTCGACGGCGACGTCGCGGGTCGGTCGGCCGAAGAGGAGCAGGAGCAGCTCCGAGGGCCTGCCGGTGAGGACGACCGGCTCCGCTCCCCGGCGCAGCACGGCTCGCCGGCCGTCCCCCGTGGCGGCCACCACGGGGACCCCGGCGGGCCGGACGAGGGCGAGCCCGGCCAGGCGCAGCTGCGACCAGAGGGTCGACTCGTCCGCTGCGGCCAGCTCGCGGGGCGCCCACCCGGGCCGTGCCCGGCGCAGGTCCTCGTGGTGGACGAAGAGCTCGACGGTGTTCATGGCACGGTCCAGTGGCCCCGGCAGCCACGGGGGCGGGGTGCGCAGCGTGGTCACCGACTCCGAGAGGGGCCGGCTCCGGTGCCGGGCCATCGCACGCTCCACCAGGCCGTGCAGCGGGGGCACGACCTGGCCGATCCCGGTCGCCGAGCGCTCGCGGACCAGCAGGTGGGCCACGAGGTCGCCGGTGTCCCACCCCTCACAGCAGGTGGGGGCGTCGGGCCCGAGCGCGAGGGCCGTGTCGCAGAGGGCGGCGCGCTCCCGGCGCGCGAGCGAGTCGGTCATGCGTCCCAGCGTAGGGAGGGCACGGTCAGGGCAGGTGGGCGAAGTCGGCCTTGCGGATCCGGGCGTGCACCCCCTTCACCAGGTCGACCACCTGGGAGATGTTGAAGTCCGTGGCGGCCGACAGGTAGGCGTACGCGTGCCGGCGGTCCATCCCGAACCGCGCCGCGAGCAGCGCGACGGCCGCCCGGACGCAGTCCTGCACCGCCACGTCGAGGTCCGGGTCGAGCCCGGTCGGGACCAGCAGGTCGGTGGTCTCCGCCAGGGGACCGGCCAGCTCCCCGAAGGCCGTCACCGCCTCCTCCCGGGGCACGACGTCGAAGCGCAGCCGGACCCGCAGCGAGGCCTCCATCGCCGTGAGCGCCACCTCGCCGTCGCCCTGGGCGAAGTGGGGGTCGCCGACGTAGGCCAGCGCCCCGTCCACCAGGACGGGGAGGTGGAGGGTGGAGCCGGCCGTGAGCAGGTTGATGTCGAGGTTCCCGCCGTGACGTCCGGGTGGGACCGAGTGGGGCCGCTCGCCGCCGGGGACGGCGACCCCCATGATCCCGAGGAACGGGCGCAGCTCGAAGGTGACCTCGGAGGCGCTGCCGGGCGCCAGCCGCATCCGGCCGCGCCCGTCCTCGCCGACGGTGGCGAAGACGCTGAAGACCTCGTCGCCCCCGCAGGGGAACTCCTCCGGCAGCGCGCCGCGTCCGTGCCGGTTGGAGACCACGCCGTAGGGCACCCGGGGCACCGTCTCGACCACCCTGACCGAGAGCAGGTCGCCGACCCGGGCACCGCGGACCAGGACCGGGCCGGTGGTGACGTGCGGGCCGTCCACGCCGAAGGTGCGCGGGTGGTCGGAGGCCGCCAGCGCGACGGCGTCGTCCAGCACCCCGGGGGCGCCGGCCGCCTCGAAGAACCTCCTGGGGTCCCGGCCCTGGTCCTCCAGCAGGCCCTCGTGGCTGAGCGTGTCGACCACCACCTCGTCGCCGGCGTCCACGCGGAGCACCGGGGCGTCCGTGGCACAGGGCAGCCGCCCCCACACGACGTGCTCGGGGGAGGAGGGCAGGTACGTCGCGCCGGCGGGCAGCGCGTCTCCCGGCTGGAGGATGGGCGGCGTGGTCACGCGGGGAGGCTAGGCGGCGCGTGTTACGACGGCGTGACGGACGCCGACGCGCCGGCGACGCGGCTGTCGGTGGCCGGGAATAGCGTGGGGGCGCGCCGGGGTTGGCGCAGGGAGCCGGGTGCCCGTCACGCCCTCGGTCGACGGTCGAGCGACGAGGAGGCACACGCGCGGTGGAGGAGAAGGAGACGTTTCGGGCCTCGACCACCCGGGAGGGGTTCGCGGTTCTGGGGGTGGCCATCCGCCGGGAGCCGCTGATCTTCGCGCTCTCCACCCTGGGCAGCGTCCTGTTCGCCGTGCTGACCGTGGCCGACGCGTGGGTGCTCGGCTGGGCGACCGACCACGTGGTCATCCCCGCCTTCACCGACGGGGAGATCGGCATCGGCCTGCTGTGGGCGGTGGTCGGGCTCTTCACGGGCGTCGCGCTGCTGCGCGCGGTCGGCATCGTGGCCCGACGCCTCGGGGCGGGCCTCATGCAGTACCGGATGCAGGCGCACACCCGCCGGGCGGTCACCCGCCAGTACCTCGCGCTCCCGCTCTCCTGGCACCAGCGGCACCCGACCGGCCAGCTGCTCTCCAACGCCTACTCCGACGTCGAGGCGGCGTGGGGTCCGATCGCGCCGCTGCCCATGGCGCTGGGCACCGTCGTGATGATGGTGATCGCCGTCGTGCAGATGCTCCTCGCCGACGTGGTGATGGCCGGAGTCGGCCTGCTCGTCTTCCCGGCCGTCGTGGGCGCCAACCTGGTCTACCAGCGCCTCTCCTCGCCCCTGATGACCAAGGCGCAGGGCCTGCGCGCCGAGCTGAGCGAGATCGCGCACGAGTCCTTCGACGGCGCCACGGTGGTCAAGACGCTGGGCCGGGAGGCGGAGGAGACCGAGCGGTTCCGGCTGAAGGCCCACGAGCTGCGCGACGTCGTGACCCGCGCGGGCCGGGTCCGGGCCGTCTTCGACCCGGTGCTCGCGGCGCTGCCCAACCTCGGCGTGCTCGTCGTGCTGGCCGTCGGGGTCTCGCGGGTCCTCTCGGGGGCGACCGACGCCGGCGACGTGGTCACCGTCGCCTACCTGCTCACCATCGTGGCGTTCCCGATCCGCGCCATCGGCTGGCTCCTGGGCGAGTTCCCCCGCAGCGTGGTGGGGTTCCGCCGCACCCGGGCGGTGCTGCGGGCGACCGGCAGCATGCCGTACGGCGACCGCGAGCTCCCGGCGTCCACGCGCGGGGCCCACCTCGAGGTGGAGGGCGTGGGCTACGCCTACGAGGACGCCGAGCCCGTGCTGGGCGAGGTGACCTTCGACGTCGAGCCCGGTCGGACCGTGGCCGTCGTCGGGCCCACCGCCTCGGGCAAGAGCACGCTGACCTCGCTGCTGGCGCGGCTCCTGGACCCCGACCGGGGCCGGGTGCTGCTGGACGGCACCGATGTGCGCGAGCTGCGCCGGGGCGCCCTCGCCGGGGCGCTGGCCCTGGTGCCGCAGACGGCGTTCATGTTCGACGACACGGTCCGGGGCAACATCACCCTCGGCGCGGACGTCCCCGACGACGAGGTGTGGGCGGCGCTGCGGACCGCGCAGGCCGACGGCTTCGTCGCCGCGCTGCCGCACGGCCTGGACACGCAGCTGGGGGAGCGTGGCACCTCGCTCTCGGGCGGGCAGCGCCAGCGGGTCTCGCTCGCCCGTGCCCTGGTCCGCCGGCCCCGGCTCCTGGTGCTCGACGACGCCACCTCCGCGGTCGACCCCGAGGTGGAGGCGCGGATCCTCGCCTCCCTGCGCGACGCCGGGGCGGAGACGACCCTGGTCGTCGTCGCCTACCGGAAGGCCACCATCGGCCTCGCCGACGAGGTGGTCCACCTCGACGGGGGCCGGGTGGTCGACCGCGGCACGCACGCCGAGCTGCTGCGCCGCAACCCGGACTACGCCCGTCTGGTCAACGCCTACGAGGACGACGTCGACGGCGCCGAGCGGCACGTGGAGGAGCGGGCATGAGCACGACGACGAGGCAGCAACCGACCTCGGGGACGACGGTCACGACCGGCGAGGAGATCGGGGCGATGGCCACGATCCGCCGCGGGATCGCGATCTCGCCCGAGCTGGTCCAGGGCATCAGGGTGACCTTCGTGCTGGCCGTCCTGGCCTCCCTGGGCCAGGTGATCGTGCCGGTGGCCGTGCAGCAGACGCTCGACCGCGGGCTGAACGGGCCCGACGGGCCGGACGTCTCGTTCGTCGTCTGGATGGGCGTCGTCTCGGCCGTCGGGGTCGCGCTGACCGCCGGCGCCTCCTACCTGATGACCAGCCGGCTCTTCACCGCCGCCGAGCGCGGGCTGGCGACGCTCCGGGTCAAGGCGTTCCGCCACGTGCACGACCTGCCGGTGCTGACCCAGAACACCGAGCGCCGAGGGGCGCTGGTCTCGCGCGTCACCACCGACGTCGACCAGGTCAGCCAGTTCCTCGTCTTCGGGGGGCTGATCCTGGTGGTGAGCGTCGGCCAGGTCCTCGTCGCGACCGTGATCATGGTCGTCTACAGCTGGCAGCTGGCCCTGGTGGTCTGGCTCTGCTTCGCCCCCCTCTTCGGCTCCATCCGCTACTTCCAGCGCAAGCTGTCCGAGGCGTACGGCGTGGTGCGCCGCCACGTCGGCACCCTGCTCTCGGCGATCGCGGAGCCCGTCGTGGGCGCCTCCGTGGTCCGGGCCCACGCGGTCGAGGACCGCACCCAGGCCCGGATCGACCACGCGATCGACGACTTCAAGGCGGCGAGCCTGAAGGCGCAGACCTACACGGTCGTCTCGTTCTCCCTCGGCGGCATCTCCGCGGGCCTGGCCAACGCCGGGGTGCTGGTGGTCGGCGTCCTCCTCGGCATCACCGGGGAGATGACGGCCGGCGAGGTCCTCGCCTTCGCCTTCCTCGTGACGCTCTTCGTGGGTCCGGTCCAGATGGGCACCCAGATCCTCACCGACGCCCAGAACGCCATCGCGAGCTGGCGCCGGGTGATCGGGATCCTCGAGACGCCCGCCGACCTGGTCGACCCGGGGGAGGCGGGGCAGGTGCTGCCCCGCGGTCCCGTGGACGTGCGGTTCGACGGCGTGACCTTCGCCTACCCCGGCGGACCGCCGGTGCTCCACGGGGTGGGCCTCGAGATCGCCGCCGGCACCCGGGTCGCCATCGTGGGGGAGACGGGCTCGGGCAAGTCCACCTTCGCCAAGCTGCTCACCCGGCTGATGGACCCGACCGAGGGGGCGGTGCTGCTCGACGGGGTCGACGTCCGCGACGTGCGGGCCGACAGCCTGCGCCGCAGTGTGGTCCTGGTCCCGCAGGAGGGCTTCCTCTTCGACGACACCGTCGCGGCCAACGTCCGGTACGGGCGGCTCGACGCCACCGACGAGGAGATCCTGGCGTCGGCCCGCGAGCTGGGCCTCGCGGACTGGGTGGCGGGTCTCCCCGAGGGGCTCGCGACCCGCGTGGGCCAGCGCGGCGAGTCCCTCTCGGCCGGCGAGCGCCAGCTGGTCGCCCTCCTCCGCGCGCACCTGGCCGATCCCGACCTGCTGGTCCTCGACGAGGCCACCAGCGCGGTCGACCCCGAGCTCGAGATGCGGATCGGACGGGCCCTGGAGCGCCTGATGACGGGCCGCACCTCGGTGACCATCGCCCACCGGCTCTCGACCGCCGAGCAGGCCGACGAGGTGGTGGTGGTGGACCGCGGCCGCGTCGTGCAGCGCGGCCCGCACGCCGAGCTCGTGGGCCAGGCGGGCTCGACCTACGCGGGGCTGCACGCCTCCTGGGTCGCGCAGCACGGGCGCTGAGCGGATACTGGACGTCGTGACCACCCTGGACCCTGCCGTCGCCGACCGACTCAAGCGCACCGCCGAGGGGCTCGTCCCGGCCGTGGTGCAGCAGCACGACACGGGGGAGGTCCTCATGCTCGGCTGGATGGACGACGAGGCGCTCGCCCGCACCCTGGCGACGGGTCGGGCCACCTACTGGTCCCGCAGCCGGCGGGAGTACTGGGTCAAGGGCGAGACCTCGGGCCACCGGCAGTGGGTGCGGGAGGTCCGTCTCGACTGCGACAAGGACACCCTGCTCGTCAAGGTCGAGCAGGAGGGGGGCGCCTGCCACACCGGCGACCGCACCTGCTTCGACGCCGACCTCCTCTGGGCGGGACCGTCGCGTGGCTGACCGCACCTTCGGCCCGGCCGTGCTGGCCGGGCTCGCCGGCGGAGGCCTCTCGGCGGTCGCGGGCAGCCGCGACTGGGTGCGCCTGGAGGCCTCCTCGGGCGAGGACGCGGCCGCCCGGGTCTTCTGGGAGGGTGCGCCGGGGCTGGCCCAGATGCCGCTGGCGGCCGCGCTCGGGCTGGTCGTGCTCGCCTGCTGGGGCGTCCTCCTCGTCAGCCGCGGCCGGCTGCGCCGAGCCGTGGCGGGGCTCGCCCTGGTCGCCTCCGTGGGTCTGCTCGCCACCTGGGTGGTCGCGCTGCTGACGCTCCCCGACGACGTGGCCGACCGGCTCGCCGCGGCGGGGTTCCCCGCGGGCGCGCTGGAGCGCACCGGGTGGTGGTGGGCGGCGCTCCCGGCGGCGCTGCTGGCCGTCGCGGCGGCGGCGGTGGCGCTCGTGCGCGTCCCCTCGTGGCCGGCGATGGGGTCCCGCTACGACTCGCCGTCCGGGCCTGCGGACGCCGCTCGCGCAGCGGGGACGGACGCCGGCACGCCCGCGGCGGAGCAGGACCCCACCGACCTCTGGCGCGCCCTCGACGAGGGCCGGGACCCGACCCGCGACCCCGCTCCCTGACCGGCCCCCTAGAATGGCCGCGACCCCGCCCCCCGCTGACCTTGGAGCGCACCAGCATGGCTGACAACCACGGCAACACCCCTGCAGCATGGACCGCGGTGTCGGTCGCGTTCGTGGGCTTCGTGATCGGCAGCATCGCGCTCATGCTCGACCCCGTCAGCCTGGTCCTCTTCTGGGTGGGCGCCGTCCTGGCCCTCGTCGCCCTCCCGCTCTTCCTGGTGATGGACAAGATGGGCTACCACCAGTCCAGCCACTGAGCCTCCGGGCCGGGCGGCCCGCCGCCCGCCGCGGAGCACCCCACAGAAGTGAGTGAACCCGTGTCCGTTCTCGACGACATCGTCGCCGGGGTCCGGGAGGATCTGGCCCGTCGCGAGGCCGAGGTGCCGCTGCGCGACCTCCGGGCCGCGCTGGCCGACGTCGACCCCGCCCGCGACCCGATGCCTCACTTCCGGGCCCCCGGGTCCAGCGTGATCGCCGAGGTGAAGCGCCGCAGCCCGAGCAAGGGCGACCTGGCCGACATCCCCGACCCGGCCGCGCTGGCGACCGCCTACGCCCGCGGCGGGGCCGCCGCGATCTCGGTGCTCACCGAGGAGCGCCGTTTCGGCGGGTCGCTGGCCGACCTGCGCGCCGTGCGGGCCGCCGTCGACGTGCCGCTGCTCCGCAAGGACTTCATCGTCGAGCCCTACCAGCTCGTCGAGGCCCGCGCCGCCGGGGCCGACCTCGCCCTCCTCATCGTCGCGGCCCTGGACGACGACCGGCTGCGGCTGCTCCACGACACCGCCCGCGAGCTGGGACTCACCGTCCTGGTGGAGGTGCACGACGAGGAGGAGACGCGGCGCGCGGTCGACCTCGGCGCGGAGCTGGTCGGCGTCAACGCCCGCAACCTCAAGACGCTCGCGGTCGACCCCGCCACCTTCGGCCGGCTCGCCCCGCTGGTCCCCGACGACCGCGTCAAGGTGGCCGAGTCGGGGATCGACGACGCGGCCGCCGTGGCCGGGTTCGTGGCGCAGGGGGCCCGGGCGGTGCTGGTGGGCGAGGCGCTGGTGCGCGACGGCGACCCCGAGCAGGCCGTCCGCTCGATGACGGGAGTGACGGCATGACCACCACCGGCAGCGGTGCCTTCGACGCCGACGAGCGCGGCTTCTTCGGCGACTTCGGGGGCCGCTTCATGCCCGAGGCGCTGATCGCCGCCCTCGACGAGCTCGACGGGGCCTGGCGCGAGGCGATGGCCGACCCCGGTTTCGTCGCCGACTTCGAGAAGATCCTGGCGGAGTACGCCGGGACCCCGAGCCGGCTGTACCACGCCGAGCGGCTCTCCCGGCAGGTCGGCGCCAAGGTCCTGCTCAAGCGCGAGGACCTCAACCACACGGGCGCCCACAAGATCCGCAACGTGCTCGGGCAGGCCCTGCTCACGCGGCGGATGGGCAAGACCCGGGTGATCGCGGAGACCGGGGCGGGCCAGCACGGCGTGGCCAGCGCCACGGCCGCCGCCTACTTCGGACTGGACTGCACCGTCTACATGGGTGCCGTCGACACCCGCCGCCAGGCCCTCAACGTGGCGCGGATGCAGCTGCTCGGCGCGACCGTCGTGCCGGTGGACTCGGGCAGCGCCACCCTCAAGGACGCGATCAACGAGGCCCTGCGGGACTGGGTCGCGAGCGTCGACCACACGGCGTACCTCTTCGGCACCGCCGCGGGGCCGCACCCGTTCCCGAGCATGGTGCGCGAGTTCTGCCGGGGGATCGGCGACGAGGCCAGGTCACAGTGCCTGGAGCAGCACGGCCGGCTCCCCGACGCCGTCGCCGCCTGCGTCGGCGGCGGCTCCAACGCGATCGGCATCTTCACCGCGTTCCTCGACGACCCCGAGGTGGAGCTGCTCGGCTTCGAGCCCGGGGGCGACGGGGTGGAGACCGGGCGCCACGCGGCGACGATCCACGCCGGCGCGAGCGGGGTGCTGCACGGCGCCCGCACGTTCGTGCTGCAGGACGAGGACGGCCAGACCGTGGAGTCGCACTCCATCTCGGCCGGCCTCGACTACCCGGGCGTCGGCCCCCAGCACGCGCACTTGGCCCGGGTCGGACGCGCCTCCTACCAGCCCGTCACCGACACCGAGGCGATGGAGGCCATGGCCCTGCTGAGCCGCACGGAGGGGATCATCCCGGCGATCGAGAGCGCCCACGCGCTCGCCGGCGCGCTGCGCGAGGTCCCGGCGCTGCTCGAGCGCCACGGGCCCGAGGCGACCGTGCTGGTCAACCTCTCGGGGCGAGGCGACAAGGACATGGGCACGGCGATCGAGTGGTTCGGCCTCGGCCGGGCCGAGGGGGAGGCCCCGTGACCACCCGGACGGCGTTCGACCGCGCCCGCAGCGAGGGCCGGGCCGCCCTCGTGGGCTACCTGCCCGCCGGCTTCCCCGACGTCGACGGCTCGGTCGCCGCGCTACGGGTGATGGTCGACTCCGGCTGCGACGTCATCGAGATCGGGCTGCCCTACAGCGACCCGGTGATGGACGGCCCCACCATCCAGGCGGCCGCCCAGCGGGCCCTCGACGGCGGCACCCGCACCCGTGACGTGCTGCGGGTCGTGGAGGCGACCGCCGCCACGGGCGTCCCGACGGTGGTGATGACCTACTGGAACCCGGTCGAGCGCTACGGGGTCGACCGGTTCGCCGCCGACCTCGCGTCGGCCGGGGGAGTCGGGCTGATCACGCCCGACCTCACGCCCGACAGCGCCGACGAGTGGCTCGCCGCCGCCGACGCCCGCGAGCTCGACAAGGTCTTCCTCGTCGCGCCGAGCTCCACCGACGAGCGGATCGCGATGACCACCTCGCACTGCCGCGGCTTCGTCTACGCGACGGCGGTCATGGGGGTGACGGGGGCGCGGAGCACCACCAGCGAGCTCGCCCAGCCCCTGGTGGCGCGCACGAAGAAGGCCACCGACCTCCCCGTGGGGGTCGGCCTCGGGGTGAGCAACGGCGACCAGGCGGCGGAGATCGCCGGCTACGCCGACGGCGTGATCGTCGGCTCCGCCTTCGTCCGGGTCCTGCAGCAGCACGAGGGCGACCTCGGGGCCGGCCTGCGGGCGCTCGGCTCGCTCACCGAGGAGCTCGCCGCCGGGGTGCGCCGGCCCGTCGGGACCGCCCGATGACCCTCCGCCGCCTGGCCGCGCTGCCCGTCGCCCTGCTGCTGCTCCTGCTGGTCGCGTGCGGCGGCAGCGAGGACGCCGGGTCGCCCTCGCTCGACGGCGACGGGCTGCACGGCACCGCGCTCGACGAGCCGTACGACGTCCCCGACGCCGCGCTCGTCGACACCGAGGGGGCGGCGTACTCGCTGGCCGACGCCGACGCCGACCTGACCCTGGTCTTCTTCGGCTACACCCACTGCCCCGACGTCTGCGGCCTCGTCATGTCGACGATCGCCAGTGCGCTGGTGCGCCTCGACGAGGCGGACCGGGAGCGCGTCGACGTGGTCTTCGTGACCACGGACCCCGCCCGCGACGACGCCCGCACCCTGCGCGCCTACCTCGACGGCTACGGCTCCGGCTTCACCGGCGTGACCGGCGAGCTGCCCACCATCGTCGCCGCGGCCCGCGAGCTGGCCGTCTTCGTGGAGAAGGGCGAGGAGCTGCCCGGCGGTGGCTACGAGGTGACCCACAGCGACCCGGTCCTCGGCCTCGAGCCCGGGGCCGGCGCCACCACCGTGTGGTCCGCGGACACCTCCTCCCAGCAGCTCGCCGAGGACCTCGGGGAGATCCTGTCGCGATGACGTCCTCCCTGCTGCAGGTCACCGTGCTCGCGATCCCCAGCCCGGCCGAGGGCGTGTGGTACCTCGGACCTCTGCCGCTGCGCGGCTACGCGCTGTCGATCATCCTCGGCATCGTCGCGGCCGTCTGGATCGGGGAACGCCGCTGGGTGGCCCGCGGGGGCACCTACGGAGAGGTCCAGGACCTCGCCGTCTGGGCGGTGCCCTTCGGCCTGGTCGGCGGGCGGCTCTACCACGTGGCCACCGACTGGGAGCGCTACTTCGGCGCCGACGGGGACCCGTGGGCGGCGCTGCAGATCTGGCGTGGCGGTCTCGGCATCTGGGGGGCGATCGCGCTCGGGGCCGTCGGGGTGGTGATCGGCGCCCGCCGCCGGCAGATCCGGCTCGCCCCCATGCTGGACGCCCTGGCGCCCGGCGTGCTGGTCGCGCAGGCCCTCGGCCGCTGGGGCAACTGGTTCAACCAGGAGCTCTACGGTCGGCCCACCGACCTGCCGTGGGGCCTGGAGATCGACCTCGAGCACCGCGTCCCCCAGTACAGCGGCACCGAGGACGCCGACCTCCTCTTCCACCCGACGTTCCTCTACGAGTCCCTCTGGGCGCTGGCAGCGTTCGTCGTCGTGGTCTGGGCGGACCGGCGCTTCCGGCTCGGCCACGGCCGGGTGCTCGCGCTCTACGTGATGGCCTACACCGCCGGCCGCGGCTGGATCGAGACGCTCCGGATCGACGACGTGCAGCTCGCCGACGTCGCCGGGATGCGCCTCAACGTCTGGACCTCGCTGGTCCTCTTCGTGGCCGCCCTGGCCTGCTTCGTGGTCTCGGCCCGCCGGCACCCGGGCCGAGAGTCCGAGGTCTACACCGACGGGCGCCCGTCGGACCCGGCCCTCGGCAGCACCGCCGACGTGGAAGCGCGTGACTGAGGACTGTTTCCGGATGGTAAAGTCGGTCCTCGCGCTGGCCAACGTCGTCCCGTGCTCGCACCACGCCTTGCCAGTTCGCCCGTAGTCCCAGGCTCGGGCGCAGACGACGGGAGGATGCCCATGCATGCATTCCCTCCGCCCCAAGGGCTCTACGACCCCGCGCACGAGCACGACGCGTGCGGTGTGGCGTTCGTGGCGACCCTGACCGGCGTTGCCAGTCACGACATCGTTGCCCAGGCGCTCACCGCGCTGCGCAACCTCGACCACCGCGGCGCCGCGGGCGCCGAGACCAACTCCGGCGACGGCGCCGGCATCCTGATGCAGGTGCCCGACGCCTTCCTACGCGAGGTGGTCGACTTCGACCTGCCCGTGCAGCACGGCTACGCGGTCGGCACCGCCTTCATCCCGGGCGACCCCGGCGAGGTCGCCAAGGCCCGCCAGCGGATCGAGGAGATCGCCGCCGAGGAGGAGCTGCAGGTCCTCGGCTGGCGCGAGGTCCCCGTCGAGCCGAGCATCCTGGGCGCCACCGCCCGCAGCGTGATGCCGGCGTTCAGCCAGCTCTTCGTCGCCGCCCGCGGCGCCCGCCGCACCGGCATGGCGCTGGAGCGGATGGCGTTCTGCCTGCGCAAGCGCGCCGAGCGGGAGACCGGGGTCTACTTCCCCTCCCTCTCCGCGCGCACCCTGGCCTATAAGGGCATGCTCACCACCGACCAGCTGGACCACTTCTTCCCCGACCTGCGCGACGAGCGCGTCGCGTCGGCGATGGCGGTCGTGCACTCCCGGTTCTCCACCAACACGTTCCCGAGCTGGCCGCTGGCGCACCCGTTCCGGTTCATCGCCCACAACGGCGAGATCAACACCGTGATGGGCAACCGCAACTGGATGCGGGCCCGCGAGGCGCTGCTCTCCTCCGACCTGATCCCCGGCGACCTCGAGCGGCTCTTCCCGATCTGCACGCCCGGCGCGTCGGACTCGGCCTCCTTCGATGAGGTGCTCGAGCTGCTCCACCTCGGTGGGCGGTCCCTGCCGCACTCGGTGCTGATGATGATCCCCGAGGCGTGGGAGAACCACACCGAGATGGACGCGAAGCGGCGCGCGTTCTACGAGTTCCACTCCACGCTGATGGAGCCCTGGGACGGACCGGCCTGCGTCGTCTTCACCGACGGCACGCAGATCGGCGCCGTGCTGGACCGCAACGGCCTGCGGCCCTCCCGCTACTGGGTGACCGAGGACGGCCTGGTCGTCCTGGCCTCCGAGGTCGGCGTGCTCGACCTCGACCCGGCCACGGTGGTCCGCAAGGGCCGCCTGCAGCCGGGCCGGATGTTCCTGGTGGACACCGCCGAGCACCGGATCGTCGAGGACGAGGAGATCAAGGGCGAGCTGGCCGCGGAGCAGCCCTACGACGAGTGGCTGCACGCCGGCCTCATCAACCTCGGCGACATCCCCGAGCGCGAGCACGTCGTGCACACCCACGCGTCCGTGACCCGGCGCCAGCAGGTCTTCGGCTACACCGAGGAGGAGCTGCGCGTCCTGCTCACCCCGATGGCCAACACGGGGGCCGAGCCGATCGGCTCGATGGGCACCGACACCCCGATCGCCGCCCTCTCGGAGAAGCCCCGGCTGCTCTTCGACTACTTCGCCCAGCTCTTCGCGCAGGTGACCAACCCGCCGCTGGACGCGATCCGCGAGGAGCTCGTCACCTCCCTCTACGGCACCGTCGGCCCCGAGGCCAACCTGCTGGAGCCGACCCCCGCGTCGTGCCGCCAGGTGGTGATCCCCTTCCCGGTGATCAGCAACGACGACCTCGCCAAGCTGCGGCACATCAACCGCGACGGCGACATGCCTGGGTTCATCACCCACGTCTCCCGCGGCCTCTACGAGGTCGACGGCGGGGGCGCGGCGCTGGCCCGGCGCCTCGACGAGATCTGCCGCGAGGTGTCGGAGGCGATCGCGCAGGGGGCCCGGATCATCGTCCTCTCCGACCGGCACTCCACCGCCGAGCTCGCGCCGATCCCGTCGCTGCTGATGACGGCCGCCGTCCACCACCACCTGGTCCGCGAGAAGACCCGGACGCAGGTGGGCCTGGTCATCGAGGCCGCCGACGTGCGGGAGGTCCACCACGTGGCCCTCCTCATGGGCTACGGCGCCGCCGCCGTCAACCCGTACCTGGCGATGGAGTCCGTCGAGGACCTCGCGCGGGAGGGGTACTACGTCAAGGCGGAGCCTGAGCAGGCCGTGAAGAACCTCGTGAAGGCGCTCGGCAAGGGCGTCCTCAAGGTGATGTCCAAGATGGGCGTCTCGACGGTCGCCTCCTACACGGGTGCCCAGATCTTCGAGGCCGTGGGGCTCTCCCAGGAGGTGGTCGACCGCTACTTCACCGGCACCACCTCCAAGCTGGGTGGCATCGGCCTCGACACGATCGCCGAGGAGGTCGCGCGGCGGCACGCCACGGCGTACCCGCGGGGCGGCATCGCGCCCGGGCGTCGCGAGCTCTCCACCGGCGGCGAGTACCAGTGGCGCCGCGACGGGGAGCCGCACCTCTTCGACCCCGAGACCGTCTTCCGGCTCCAGCACTCCACCCGCAGCGGTCGCTACGACCTGTTCAAGCAGTACACCAGCCGCGTCGACGAGCAGTCGGCCCGCCTGATGACCCTGCGGGGGCTCTTCCGGCTGCGCTCCGACCGCCCGCAGGTACCGCTGGAGGAGGTCGAGCCGGTCTCGGAGATCGTCAAGCGGTTCTCCACGGGCGCGATGTCCTACGGCTCGATCAGCCAGGAGGCCCACGAGACCCTCGCGGTCGCCATGAACCGGCTGGGCGGCAAGTCCAACACCGGTGAGGGCGGCGAGGACCCCGACCGCCTGTACGACCCCGAGCGGCGCAGCTCCATCAAGCAGGTCGCGAGCGGCCGGTTCGGCGTCACCTCGGAGTACCTCACCAACGCCGACGACATCCAGATCAAGATGGCGCAGGGCGCGAAGCCCGGCGAGGGCGGCCAGCTGCCCGGCCACAAGGTCTACCCCTGGGTGGCGAAGACCCGGCACTCCACGCCCGGCGTGGGCCTGATCTCGCCGCCTCCGCACCACGACATCTACTCGATCGAGGACCTGGCCCAGCTGATCCACGACCTGAAGAACGCGAACCCGGCTGCCCGGGTGCACGTGAAGCTGGTCGCGGAGGTCGGCGTCGGGACGGTCGCCGCGGGCGTCTCCAAGGCGCACGCCGACGTCGTGCTGGTCTCCGGCCACGACGGCGGCACCGGCGCGTCGCCGCTCACCTCGCTCAAGCACGCGGGCGGACCCTGGGAGCTGGGGCTCGCCGAGACCCAGCAGACGCTGCTCCTCAACGGGCTGCGCGACCGGATCGTCGTGCAGGCCGACGGGCAGCTCAAGACCGGTCGAGACGTGGTCATCGCCGCCCTGCTGGGCGCCGAGGAGTACGGCTTCGCGACCGCCCCGCTGGTGGTCTCGGGCTGCATCATGATGCGGGTCTGCCACCTCGACACCTGCCCGGTCGGCGTCGCCACCCAGAACCCGGTGCTGCGCGAGCGCTTCACGGGCAGGCCGGAGTTCGTCGTCAACTTCTTCGAGTACGTCGCCGAGGAGGTGCGCGAGCTCCTCGCCGAGCTCGGCTTCCGCACCCTGGACGAGGCGATCGGCCACGTCGAGGCGCTGGACGTCGCCGACGCCGTCGAGCACTGGAAGGCCTCCGGGCTGGACCTGTCGCCGATCCTGCACCAGGTCCAGGTGCAGGAGCAGTTCGCCGACCAGGACCTGCGCTGCACCAAGACCCAGGACCACGGGCTCGACAAGGCGCTGGACAACCGGCTGATCGAGATCGCGCGACCGGCGCTGGAGTCCGGGGAGCCGGTCCGCGCCCAGGTCGAGGTCCGCAACGTCAACCGCACGGTCGGCACCATGCTCGGCCACGAGGTCACCAAGCGGTACCGCGGGGAGGGCCTGCCCGACGGCACCATCGACCTGACCTTCACGGGCTCGGCCGGGCAGTCCTTCGGGGCCTTCGTCCCGCGCGGGATGACCCTGAGGCTGGAGGGCGACGCCAACGACTACGTCGGCAAGGGCCTCTCCGGTGGCCGGATCGTCGTCCGCCCGGACCGGGCGGCCGCCTTCGACGCCTCCCAGCAGGTCATCGCGGGCAACACGATCGGCTACGGCGCCACGTCGGGCTCGATCTTCCTGCGCGGACAGGCGGGGGAGCGGTTCTGCGTGCGCAACTCGGGCGCCACCGCCGTGGTCGAGGGCGTGGGCGACCACGGCTGCGAGTACATGACGGGGGGCCGGGTCGTCGTGCTCGGCCCGACCGGCCGCAACTTCGCCGCCGGGATGTCGGGCGGCTACGCCTTCGTGCTGGACCTCGACGAGGGGCGGGTCAACCGCGAGCTCGTCGAGCTCGCCCCGGTCACCGGCGACTCCGTCGCCGAGCTGGAGGCGATCCTGCGCGACCACCTCGAGGAGACGGGGTCCACCGTGGCCGCCGGGCTGCTCGCGGAGTGGCCGCAGGCCGTCGCCCGCTTCACCGAGGTGATGCCGAGCGACTACAAGCGGGTCCTCGAGGCCCGTGCCGAGGCCCTCGAGGAGGGCCTGGACGACGACGAGGCCGCAGCGCGGATCATGGAGGTGCTTCATGGCTGACCCCAAGGGCTTTCTCAAGCACGGCCGCCAGGTCGCGACCCGCAGGGTCGTGGAGGAGCGGGTCAAGGACTGGGACGAGGTCTACCCCGACGGCATCGGCCGCGCGCTGCTGCCGATCATCAACACCCAGGCCAGCCGCTGCATGGACTGCGGCATCCCGTTCTGCCACCAGGGCTGCCCGCTGGGCAACCTCATCCCGGAGTGGAACGACCTGGTCTGGCGCGACGACTGGGACGGCGCGATGGACCGGCTCCACGCGACCAACAACTTCCCGGAGTTCACCGGGCGGCTGTGCCCGGCGCCCTGCGAGACCGCCTGCGTCCTGGGCATCAACCAGGACCCGGTGACGATCAAGAACGTCGAGGTCTCGATCATCGACCGCGCCTGGGACTCCGGCTACGTCCGGCCCCAGCCGCCGGAGTGGCTCTCGGGCCGCACCGTCGCGGTCGTCGGCTCGGGTCCCGCCGGCCTCGCCGCCGCCCAGCAGCTCACCCGCGCGGGTCACACCGTGGCGGTCTACGAGCGCGACGACAAGGCCGGGGGCCTGCTCCGCTACGGCATCCCCGAGTTCAAGATGGAGAAGAAGCACGTCGACCGGCGGCTGGACCAGATGCGCCGGGAGGGCACCATCTTCCGCACCGGCGTGGAGGTCGGCACGGGCAACCTCACCGGCGCGAAGCTCATGGAGCGGTACGACGCCGTCGTGCTGGCGACCGGCTCCACGCTCGCCCGCGACCTGCCGGTCCCCGGCCGGGAGCTGGCCGGCATCCACCAGGCGATGGAGTTCCTGCCGCAGGCCAACCGGGTCGCGCTGGGCGAGGAGCTGCCCGAGCAGGTCCGCGCCGACGGCAGGCACGTGGTCATCATCGGCGGCGGCGACACGGGCGCGGACTGCCTCGGCACCTCGATCCGCCAGGGCGCGGCGAGCGTGACCCAGCTGGAGATCCTCGCCCAGCCCCCGGTCGACCGACCCGACGGGCAGCCCTGGCCGACCTACCCGATGACCTTCCGGGTCTCCTCGGCCCACGAGGAGGGCGGCGACCGGGTCTACGCGGTCTCCACCCAGGAGTTCCTCGGGGACGCCGACGGACGGGTGCGGGCCCTGCGCGTCGTCGAGGTGGACAGCAGCTTCGCCCCGATCGAGGGCACCGAGCGGGAGATCCCGGCGGACCTCGTCCTGCTCGCCATGGGGTTCACCGGTCCCGCGACCGAGGGGCTCGTGGAGCAGCTCGGGCTCGAGCTGGACGCCCGGGGCAACGTGGCACGCGACGACCGCTACGCGACCTCCCGCAAGGGTGTCTTCGTGGCCGGCGACGCCGGCCGCGGCCAGTCGCTGATCGTCTGGGCGATCGCCGAGGGTCGGGCCGCCGCGGCGGCCGTGGACGAGTTCCTCACCGGCTCCACCGCGCTGCCGGTGCCGATCCCGCCCACCGCACGGCCGCTCGTCGTCTGACTGCGACCGCCGCACACACCCGCCGCACGCGCACGAGCCGCACGACCCGCACGCCCCGGACCGGCACCGCCGGTCCGGGGCGTGCGGCGTCCTGCCGAGCCCCGGGACGCGCGGGGGACCGGTGCCCCCGGCGGCCGGGCGTTGGAACGTTCAAGGGGTAGGGTCGAGGTCGTGCGTAGAGCAAAGATCGTCTGCACCCTCGGTCCCGCGGTCGGCACCCCCGAGAAGATCCGTGAGCTGGTCGAGGCCGGCATGGACGTCGCCCGCCTCAACATGAGCCACGGCTCCCACGAGGACCACGCCCGGATGTACCGGATGGTGCGGGAGGCCAGCGACGCCACGGGTCGCGGGGTCGGCATCTTCGCCGACCTGCAGGGGCCCAAGATCCGGCTGGAGACCTTCCGCGACGGGCCCGTCGTCCTGACGGAGGGCCAGCGGTGGACGATCACCACGCGCGACGTCGCCGGCGACGCGGTCGAGTGCGGCACGACGTACTCGGGCCTGCCCGGCGACGTCGCCCCCGGCGACCCGATCCTCGTCGACGACGGCAAGGTGCGCCTGGAGGTCGAGGAGGTGGACGGCCCCGACGTGCACACCCGGGTGGTGGTCGCCGGCCGGGTCTCCGACCACAAGGGGATCAACCTGCCCGGCGTCGCCGTCTCGGTGCCCGCGCTGTCGGACAAGGACCGCGAGGACCTGCGCTGGGCGCTGCGCCAGGGCGTGGACTTCGTGGCGCTCAGCTTCGTGCGCGCCGCCTCCGACGTCGACGACGTCCGCGCGGTGATGGCGGAGGAGGGCTTCACCGTCCCCGTGATCGCCAAGATCGAGAAGCCGCAGGCCATCGACAACCGTGAGCAGATCATCGACGCCTTCGACGGGCTCATGGTCGCGCGCGGCGACCTCGGCGTGGAGTGCCCGCTGGAGGAGGTGCCGCTCATGCAGAAGGAGCTGTGCACGCTGGCCCGCCGGCACGCCAAGCCGGTGATCGTGGCCACCCAGATGCTGGAGTCGATGATCAGCGCCCCCGCGCCCACCCGCGCCGAGGCCTCCGACGTCGCCAACGCCGTCCTCGACGGCGCCGACGCGGTGATGCTGTCGGGGGAGACGAGCGTGGGGGAGTACCCCCTCGAGACGGTGCGCACCATGGCCCGGATCATCGAGTCCACCGAGGACCACGGCCTCGCGCGGATGGCCGAGGTGGCCTGGGCGCCGCGGACGCGCGGCGGGATCATCGCCAAGGCGGCCGCGGAGGTCGCCGAGCGGGTGGGGGCCCGCTACCTCGTCGCCTTCACCCAGAGCGGCGACTCCGCGCGCCGGCTCGCCCGGTACCGCGGCGCGATCCCCGTGCTGGCGTTCACCCCGCTGGCGAGCACCCGGTCGCGCCTCTCCATGACCTGGGGGGTCGAGACCTTCAAGACCACCGAGGTCGAGCACACCGACGAGATGGTGCACCAGGTCGACGAGGCCCTGCTGGCGATCGGACGGGTCCAGGAGGGCGAGCAGGTCGTCATCATCGGCGGCAGCCCGCCGGGGATCGCCGGCTCGACGAACGCGTTGCGGATCCACAAGATGGGCGACGCGCTGCACGGCCGGGCGCCGGCCTACCGGCGGCTCGGCGAGCGCTGAGCCGCCACGCGTGCCCCGGGTGGGATTCGAACCCACACTGGACGGTGTTTGAGACCGCTTCCTCTGCCGGTTGGGATACCGGGGCCCGTCGCGCGGACACCGTACCGGAACCCTCGGGCCGCCCCGTCGCGCGGGGCGTGGGGCTAACCTCTCCTGCGTGAACGCGCCCGAGAACCGCCCGGCCCCCCGCGTCGTCATCGCCGAGGACGAGGCCCTGATCCGCATGGACCTCGCCGAGATGCTCACCGAGGAGGGGTACGACGTCGTCGGCCAGGCGGGCGACGGCGAGCGCGCCGTCGAGCTCGCCGAGGAGCTGCGGCCCGACCTCGCGGTGCTGGACGTGAAGATGCCGGTGCTGGACGGGATCGCGGCCGCCGAGCGGATCGCGACCGCCCGGATCTGCCCGGTGGTCATCCTCACCGCCTTCTCGCAGCGCGAGCTGGTCGAACGGGCCCGGGACGCGGGTGCCATGGCCTACCTGGTCAAGCCGTTCAGCAAGTCGGACCTGGTGCCGGCCATCGAGATGGCGGTGAGCCGCTTCGCCGAGGTCCGCAGCCTCGAGGCGGAGGTGGGCGACCTCACCGAGCGCCTCGCCACCCGCAAGGCGATGGACCGGGCCAAGGGCGTGCTCCAGTCAGAGCTGGGGATCAGCGAGCCGGAGGCCTTCCGGTGGATCCAGAAGACCGCGATGGACCTGCGGCTCTCGATGCGGCAGGTCGCCGACGGCGTCGTCACCCACGGTCCGGGGATCGCCCGACCCTCCTAGGCCGCCGAGCCCAAGGAAAGGTCACTGTTTGGCATCACTCGACCCGATGCCTCGACGGACCCTCCCCAAGCCGGGACGTCACACCTACACTGCCGTGTGCGTCCGCGGCGGGCGTGCTGATGGGAGGACTCGAGTGAAGGTTCGCCAAGATCTGCGTCAGGTGTCCCCACGGGCCTCCGGCGGCGTGAAGCTGCTGCTGGTCGCGCTGGTGGCGGGCCTCGCGTGGTCCCTGGTCCCGGGCGCGCACGCGGTGCCGACGCTCTGCATGCCGAGCGACACGACCGCCTGCCTGGGCGGCACGCTGCGCACCGACGAGGGCGTCGTCCCCGACGTGGAGATCAAGGTCACGAGCCCGTCGGGCGAGGAGACGGTCCTCACGACCAACGAGCAGGGCAAGTGGAACCTGGCGGCCGAGGAGGAGGGTCCCTGGACTCTCGAGGTCGACCAGGAGACGCTGCCCGACGGGGTCGCCACGACCGGCGAGGACGTCATCACCGTCCAGGCGCGGTACGGCGCCACGACCCCGGGCCTGATCCCGGTCCGCACCGAGAGCTACAGCTCCGAGCGGAGCTTCGGCGAGTACCTCGCCCAGAGCACGGTCAACGGGCTTCGCCTCGGGCTGCTCCTCGCCCTCGCGGCGGTCGGCCTCTCGCTCATCTACGGCACGACCCGCCTCTCCAGCTTCTCCCACGCCGAGCAGGTCACCCTGGGCGGCATGGTCGCCTACGGCCTGGTCAACGTCGGCGGCATGAACCTCTGGGTCGGCGGGGCGCTCACGGTGCTGGTCTGCGCGGCCACCGGCTGGACGCAGGACCGGCTCATGTGGCAGCCGCTGCGCCGTCGCGGCCTGGGCCTCACCCAGATGATGATCGTGACGATCGGCCTCTCCCTGGCCATGCAGTACTGCTTCCAGTACTTCGTCGGCGCCCGCACCGTCCGCGTCGTGCAGGACAACCCCGACGTCCTCGAGCTCGGTCCGATCACGCTGACCTACCAGTCGCTGGCGGCCATGGGGATCTCGGTCGTCGTCCTGGCCGCCGTCGGCTACGGGCTGCTCCGCACCCGCGTCGGCCGGGCCACGCGGGCGGTCTCCGACAACCCGGCGCTCGCCGCGGCCTCGGGGATCGACGTCGACAAGGTCATCCGCCTGGTCTGGGTGGTGGCCACGGGCCTCGCCGGCCTCTCGGGGATCATGTACGCCCTGGTCACCAACGGCATCAAGTGGGACTCGGGCATGCAGATCCTGCTGCTGCTCTTCGCCGCCGTCACCCTCGGCGGCCTCGGCACCGCCTTCGGCGCCCTGCTCGGCGCGCTCATCATCGGCATGGTGGTCGAGCTGTCCCCGGTCTTCGGCATGCCGGGCGACTTCAAGTACGCCACCGCGATGCTCATTCTCATCCTGCTCCTGCTGGTGCGGCCCCAGGGCCTGCTCGGCAAGGCTGAGCGGGTCGGGTAGGAAGGGAACACCCATGACCATGGATGCAGAGGCACGCACCCTCGCGGAGGAGCAGGGCAAGGAGCCCTCGAAGTCCCGCCGCGCCCTCGTGATCGCCGCGGGCATGGCCGGCGGCCTCGTCCTGCTGTGGCTCGTCGGGCAGTTCGCCCCGGGCGACGTCGGCTCGATCGCCCGCGCGATGATGCGCGAGGCGCTGTCGCCGCAGACGGCTGCGGTGGCCGTCGCGGTGATCGGGCTCAACGTGCACTTCGGCTTCACCGGCCTGCTCAACATCGGACAGGCCGGCTTCATGCTGCTGGGTGCCTACGGCTTCACGATCTCGATCCGGTACGACGTCCCGCTGGTGCCTGCCGTCCTGATCGGCCTGCTGGCGGCGATCGTCTTCGCGCTCATCCTGGGCCTGCCCACGCTGAAGCTGCGCGGCGACTACCTGGCCATCGTGACGATCTCGGCCGCCGAGATCATCCGGTACGTCGGCCGGTCGGCGCTGCTGACCGACTTCACCGGCGCCGCCCAGGGCATCCAGGGCAAGACCTACCGCGACCCCTTCACCGACCTCTCCTTCTTCGGCAGCGGCGAGGCCAGCATCGGGTTCCTCAACTACCAGATGACCGGTGTCAACGGCTGGTGGGTCAGGTTCGTGGCCTGGACGCTGGTGGCGCTATGCGTGCTCGGCATCTGGCTGCTGGCGCGCAGCCCGTGGGGCCGTCTGCTGCGGGGTATCCGCGAGGACGAGCTGGCCATCCTCAGCCTCGGCAAGAACGCCTTCGCCGTGAAGATGCAGGCTCTCGTGATCGGTGGCGCCCTCGGCGCCCTCGGCGGGATGATCTACGTGCTCCCCTCGTCGGTCCAGCCCGACTCGATGGGCCGCGCGTTGACCTTCTTCGCCTGGACGGCCCTGCTGCTCGGCGGCGCGGCCACGATCTTCGGGCCGGTGCTCGGGTCCATCCTCTTTTTCACCGTGCGCATCTTCATCAAGGGGACCGCCGACGTGGTCGTGCCCAACTCGCTGATGAACAGCCAGCAGACCGAGCAGTTCTCGTGGATCGTGGTCGGGGTGGCGCTGATGCTGCTGGTCATCTTCAAACCCCAGGGCATCCTGGGCGACAAGAGGGAGCTGCGCTTCAATGTCTGAGACCACGACCCGGACGCCGGGCTTCGACAGCGCCGACCCCGAGGCGCGGCGCGCGCTGATGGCCCAGGTGGCTCCCGAGCCGGGGTCGGCGAAGCCCGACCCGATCCTCAAGGTCGATCGCATCGTCCGCTCCTTCGGCGGCATGACGGCCGTGGACGTCGACCACCTCGAGGTGCAGCGCGGCGTGATCACGGCCCTGATCGGGCCCAACGGCGCCGGCAAGACGACGTTCTTCAACCTCATCACCGGCTTCGACAAGCCCTCGTCTGCGCGCGAGGGGGCGCACTGGTCCTTCGACGGCGCCACGCTGGACAAGACCTCGCCGGCCAACGTCGCCCGGGCCGGCATGGTGCGGACCTTCCAGCTGACCAAGGCCCTCAACCGGATGACGGTCCTCGACAACATGATGCTCGGGGCCACGGGCCAGGCGGGGGAGAACCTCCTGAAGTCGTGGCTGTCGCCGCTGTGGCGCAAGCAGGAGCGCGAGATCGAGGAGAAGGCGAAGGACCTCCTCCAGCGGTTCAAGCTCCTGGAGAAGAAGGACGACTTCGCCGGCAGCCTCTCCGGGGGCCAGCGCAAGCTCCTCGAGATGGCGCGGGCGCTGATGACCGACCCCAAGATGATCATGCTCGACGAGCCGATGGCCGGGGTGAACCCCGCGCTCACCCAGTCGCTCCTGGGACACATCCAGAGCCTGCGCGACGAGGGGATGACCGTCCTCTTCGTCGAGCACGACATGCACATGGTCCGGCACATCTCCGACTGGGTCGTCGTGATGGCCGAGGGACGCGTGGTCGCCGAGGGCGCGGCCGGCGAGGTGATGAGCAACCCCGCCGTCATCGACGCCTACCTGGGGGCCCACCACGACACCGACCTGGGCGACGACTCGCTCCTGGCGGACGCGACGATGGAGGCGCTCGCCGACGAGGTGCGCGACGAGGAGGAGGCCCAGTCCGAGGCCCCCCGCACGACGGAGGAGGGGCGATGAGCCAGACGACAGACCGGGGCGTGCCCGTCATCGAGGCGCAGGACGTCGTCGCCGGGTACCTCCCGGGCGTCAACATCCTCAACGGGTGCAGCCTGACCGCCTACCCCGGCGAGATGATCGGCATCATCGGCCCCAACGGGGCCGGCAAGTCCACGCTCCTCAAGGCGATGTTCGGCCTCGTCAACGTGCACGAGGGCGCGGTGCGCCTGCACGGGGAGGACATCACCAACTCCCGCACCAACAAGCTGGTCGAGATGGGGGTCGGGTTCGTCCCGCAGACCAACAACGTGTTCCCGAGCCTGACCATCGAGGAGAACCTCCGGATGGGCCTCTTCCTGCGGCCCAAGAAGGTCGCCGAGCGGCTCGACGCGATGTGGGAGCTCTTCCCGGTCCTCCACGACCGTCGCAACCAGAGCGCGGGCGCGCTCTCGGGCGGCGAGCGCCAGTCCCTGGCCATGGCCCGAGCCCTCATGATGGAGCCCTCGGTCCTCCTGCTTGACGAGCCGTCCGCCGGGCTCTCCCCGGTGCGCCAGGACGAGACCTTCCTGCGCACGCGGATGATCAACAAGACCGGGGTCTGCGTCGTGATGGTCGAGCAGAACGCCCGACGCTGCCTGCAGATCTGCGACCGCGGCTACGTGCTCGACCAGGGGCGCGACGCCTACACGGGGTCGGGTCGCGAGCTCGCCAACGACCCCAAGGTGATCGAGCTCTACCTCGGCACCCTGGCGGCCGACGTGCAGTCCGACGGCAGCGCCCAGAGCAACGCCTGATCGGGCGCCTGCGCGTCCCGCGCGGTCCCGCTCAGAGAGACGACGAGAAGGCCCCGGACCTGACGGTCCGGGGCCTTCCGCGTGCGAGACGTCAGAGCTGGATCAGCTCTTTCCCTCCACCGTGGCGGAGAAGACGTTCTTGTTGGTCTCGTCGAAGGTGTAGATGCCGACGAACGCCGACGACGGGTCGTTCTTGTCGTTGATCGGACCGATGCCGGACGGGCCGGCGTACCGGATCTCCTCGCCCGCGTCGAGCAGCTCGACGCAGTCGGTGAAGGAGGTGCACTCCTCGCCGTCGGTGGCACCGGAGACCGCGGCCAGGTTCTTCTGGATCGTGGTCGGCTTGGTGTCGCCGCCCTTGATGGCCGCGAGGGCCGACAGCATCACCGCGTCGTACGACTCGGCGGCGTAGGCGTAGTCCGAGAGGGTCTCGTTCTCGGCGGACTCGTACCACCCGACCAGGCGGTCCTTGAACTCCTGGCTGGCGTCGGCGCCGGGGATGGTGCCCTGGGCGCCCTCGAGGGTGCCCTCCTCGAAGTCCTCGCTGTAGTCGGCGGTGTTGCCGTCGGTGAAGTAGGTCTTCGACATGTCCCAGCCCTGGGCGGCGAGCTCGGGCACGATGGCCTTCGTCTCGTCGAACGCCAGCACGACGATGGCGTCGGGGGAGGAGTTGAGGGCGGCCGTGACCTCGGCGGAGAACGTGGTCTGGCCGGCCGGGAACTCGTCGCCGTCGCCCTTGCCGCCGTAGACGACCTCGCCGCCGGCGGCGGTGAAGGCCTCCTGGACCGCGTTGCGCAGCCCGGTGCCGTAGGTGTCGTTGAAGACGAGGAACGCCAGGCGCTGGTGACCGTCCTGCGCGACCAGGTTGCCGAGGGCGTTGCCCTGGATCCCGTCCGGCGGGGCGGTGCGGAAGTAGAAGTCCGAGTACCCGCTGAGGTCCACCGCGGTGTTGGCGGGGGAGATCTGGACGATCTTGTTGTCGGTGAGGGTGTCCACGAAGTTGAGGGACACGCTCGAGGACGCGGCCCCGATCACGACGGACGGCTTGCCGGAGACCATGGTCTGGGCGGCCGCGGTGGAGATCGACATGTCGGTGGAGTCGCCCGAGTCCTCGATGACGTGGCAGGCGTCCGCGCCGGCGACGCCGCCGGCGGCGTTGATGTCGGAGACGGCCAGGCCGACGCCCGCGATCTCCGGCGGGCCGAGGTAGGCCAGGTTGCCGGTCAGCGGCAGGATGCCGCCCACCTTGAAGGTGTCGGCGCTCGTGCTGTCGCCCGAGCACTCGTCGTTGGTGAAGTCCTCGCTGCTCGCGTCGGCCGACGGGGAGTCGCTGGCCTCGTTGCCGGCGTCAGAGTCATCGGAGTCGCCGCCGCAGGCCGTGAGCGCGAGGGACAGCGTGGCTGCGCCCGCCATCACCTTCAGCCAGGAGGCTGTCGTGGATCGATTCACGTCGTGAACCTTTCTCTCAGAAGTTGTGTTCACCGGCGCCCGTCTCCCGAGGGGTGGGCTCAGCCCTGTCAAGGTAGGGCTGTGCGGGCGGGACGCACCTCATGCGCTTCGGGTCGTTGCCGAACCGTTACTCATCGCCCGGTATCCGGACTCCCCGCCGGCCGTCGGCCGCGACGTGCTGGGAGGTGTGACGTCGACGACCCGCCGCCCCCACGTCGGCCTCCGGGGCCACTCGAGGGCGGCGCAGACCTCTCCGTCGACCTGTCGGACCGGGTCGCGAACAGGTATCGTGCTCCCCGGTGCGTGCGGGGGCAAGGCGCCTCGGAGTCCTTGCTGTCCAAGCTGTGTCCCTGCCCGCGGAGGTGCGACCCATGGTGCGAGCGAGCGTGACGCTGCGACCCGCCACCGACGACGACGTGGCGGCCCTGGTCGGGCTCTGGGCGGACGCGCTGCGGCGCGGCACCCCCGAGCAGCAGGCGGCCGACGTGCTCCAGGTCCTGCACCAGGCAGCCGCCGACCCCGACAGCAGCGTGCTCGTCGCCGAGCTGGACGGCCGCGTGGCCGGCGCGGTGCACCTGCGCGCGACCACCGTCTCCCCGGTCAACCTGGAGCCGGTCGTCCACGCCGTGGCGCCGCACGTGCACCCCGACCACCGTCGCCGCGGGGTCGGGACCGCCCTCATGGAGGCGGCCGTCGTCTTCGCCGAGGAGCGGCAGGTGGGCCTCGTCGGGGCGGCCGCCATCTCGGCCTCCCGTGACTCCAACCGGTTCTTCGCGCGGTTGTCGATGGGCGCCCGGGCCACCCTGCGCATCGCGACCACCCAGAGCGTGCGGCACCGCCTGGTCGCCCTGCGGCCCGAGCGCGCGGGCCACCAGGGCAGCCGGCACCTCGACCGGGTCCTGGCGGCCCGACGGGTGCGCCGCGGCGAGCGCGTCTCCTGACGCGCCCGCGCGCGGGTCAGGCGAGCCGGTCCGCCGGGACGAGCGCGCAGGTGATCCGCGAGGTGCAGAGCCGGCGTCCCTGCTCGTCGGTGATCACGACCTCGTAGCAGGTGCTGGTCCGCCCGCGGTGGATCGCGGTGGCCACGCCGGTCACCGTGCCGGAGGTCGCGGAGCGGTGGTGGGTCGCGTTGATGTCGACCCCGACGGGGACGCGGTCGGGCCACGCGTGGACCGCGGAGGCCATGGACCCGAGGGACTCGGCCAGCACGACGGAGGCACCGCCGTGCAGCAGACCGAAGGGCTGGGTGTTGCCCTCGACCGGCATCGTCGCGACCGCGCGCTCGGCGGACATCTCCACCACCCGGATCCCCATCTTCTCGCCCAGGGCGCCTCTGCGTTCGGTCATCATCGCCACCACGTCGGTCTCGGAGACCTCCGAGACCTGAGGGGCGTCGGAGGCAGCGGGGGTACCGGGGGCGTCGGCGGCGGGGCGGGTCGTGGGGTCGGTCATGGCGCCATTCTGGCCCACGCGCCGCTGTCGGCGACGGCGGATAGGGTCGTCCCGTGACCGCGACACCCTCCCGCCCCCGTCTGCTCCTGCTCGACGGCCACTCCCTGGCCTACCGCGCGTTCTTCGCGCTCCCGGTGGAGAACTTCTCCACCACCACGGGGCAACCCACCAACGCGGTCTACGGCTTCACCTCGATGCTCATCAACGTGCTGCGCGACGAGGAGCCCACCCATGTCGGCGTGGCCTTCGACCGCTCCCGGCAGACCTTCCGCCTGGAGGAGTACGCGGAGTACAAGGCGAAGCGCAACAAGACGCCCGACGAGTTCAAGAGCCAGCTGCCGCTGATCCAGGAGGTGCTGGACGCGCTGCACGTGCCGCACCTCTCGGTCGAGGGGTACGAGGCCGACGACATCATCGCGACGCTCTCCACGCGCGCCGTGGCCCAGGGGATGGAGGTGCTGATCCTCACCGGCGACCGCGACTCCCTCCAGCTCGTCGGCGAGGACGCCACGGTGCTCTACCCGATGCGCGGGGTCTCCGAGCTCTCCCGGATGACCCCCGAGGCGGTCGAGACGAAGTACGGCGTTCCGCCCCACCGGTATCCCGAGCTGGCGGCCCTGGTGGGGGAGGACTCCGACAACCTCCCGGGGATCCCCGGCGTGGGCCCGAAGACGGCGGCCAAGTGGATCAACGAGTACGACGGGCTCGACAACGTCATCGCGCAGGCCGACCGGGTGAAGGGCAAGGCCGGCGAGAACCTGCGCGCCCACCTCGGCGACGTCATCCGCAACCGCCGGCTCAACGCGCTGGTCTGCGACCTCGCCCTCGACCTCGCGCCCGACGACCTGCTCAGGCGCCCCTGGGACCGCCAGGAGGTGCACACGCTCTTCGACGGGCTCGAGTTCCGGGTGCTGCGCGACCGGCTCTTCGAGTCGCTGACGTCGGAGGAGGACGTCGACGGGGAGGGCTTCGACCTCACGGGCGTCGTGCTCGAGGCGGGCGCGCTGGCCCCCTGGCTGCGCGAGCACGCCGCCGGCACGGTCGGCCTGCACGTCCGCGGCGCGTGGGGGGCGGGGACGGGGCGCGTCGACGCCCTGGCGCTCTCCACCGCCGACGGCCAGGCCGCGTACGTGGACGTCACCGGGCTGGACGTCGAGGACGAGGCCGCCCTCGCGGCGTGGCTGGCCGACGAGGAGCGGCCCAAGGCGATGCACGACGCGAAGGGCCCCATCCTCGCGCTCGCCGCGCACGGCTGGACCCTCCGCGGGCTGCGCAGCGACACCGCGCTCGCGGCCTACCTGGTCCGGCCCGACCAGCGCTCCTACGACCTGGCCGACCTGACCCTGCGGTACCTGCGACGCGAGCTCCGAGAGGAGGACGACGGCGGGCAGGCTCTCCTGTTCGACCAGGACGAGGCCGTGGCCGACGTGGCGATGCTGCGGGCCCGCGCCGTGGTCGACCTCGCCGCGGCCCTGGAGGACGCGGTCGAGGAGCACGGGGGCACCCGCCTCCTGGCAGACGTCGAGCTGCCGCTGGTCCACATCCTGGCCGGGATGGAGCAGACCGGCATCGGCGTGGACCTCGAGCACCTCCAGGGCCTCGAGCAGGAGTTCGGCGACGAGGTCCGCAAGGCGGCCGAGGAGGCGTTCTCGGTGATCGGCAAGGAGATCAACCTCGGCTCTCCGAAGCAGCTGCAGGTGGTCCTCTTCGACGAGCTCGGGATGCCCAAGACCAAGCGGACCAAGACGGGGTACACGACCGACGCCGACGCGCTCCAGCAGCTCTACGTCAAGACCGAGCACCCGTTCCTGCTGGCCCTCCTGCGCCACCGCGACGTGAGCCGACTGCGGCAGACCGTGGAGGGGCTGCTCAAGACCGTTCAGCCCGACGGGCGGATCCACACCACCTTCAACCAGATCATCGCGGCCACCGGGCGCCTCTCGAGCACCGACCCGAACCTCCAGAACATCCCGGTCCGCACCGAGGAGGGGCGTCGCATCCGGGCGGGCTTCGTCGTGGGCCCGGGGCACGCCACGCTGATGACGGCCGACTACAGCCAGGTCGAGATGCGCATCATGGCGCACCTGTCCGAGGACGCGCTCCTCATCGAGGCCTTCCGCTCGGGCCAGGACTTCCACTCCAGCACGGCGTCGCGGGTCTTCGGGGTCGAGCCCGAGGACGTCACGGGCGAGATGCGCGCCAAGATCAAGGCGATGAACTACGGCCTCGCCTACGGCCTCTCCGCCTACGGCCTCGGACAGCAGCTGCGGATCGAGCCCTCCGAGGCGCGGGTGCTGATGGACGACTACTTCGAGACCTTCGGCGGTGTCCGCGACTACCTGGGCGGCATCGTCGACGAGGCTCGCCGCTGCGGCTTCACCGAGACCATCATGGGGCGCCGGCGCTACCTGCCCGACCTGACCAGCGACAACCGCCAGCGCCGGGAGATGGCGGAGCGGATGGCGCTCAACGCCCCGATCCAGGGCTCGGCCGCCGACCTCGTCAAGGTGGCGATGCGCGGGGTCCACCGGGCGATGACGGAGGCGGGCCTGTCCTCCCGCATGCTCCTGCAGGTGCACGACGAGCTGGTCTTCGAGGTCGCCGAGGGCGAGGTCGAGCAGCTCGAGGCGCTGGTCCGCGAGGAGATGGGCGGCGCGGCCGACCTGACGGTGCCGCTGGACGTCTCGGTGGGTACCGGCCGCAGCTGGCACGACGCGGCCCACTAGCGAGCGCCCCCGGGGGCGCGGGTTGCCCTGGCGGCCGCGGCCCGGACGCCCGCGACTCAGGCGGGGGAGTGCTCGGACGCGCTGGGGGCCGGATGGTCCTCGACCATGCGGAAGCTGATCACGGTGAGCGCCAGGAGGAGGCCCAGGTCGACGATGATCACCCAGCTGATCAGCGTGACCACCGATCCGGTCATCAGGGCGCCCGTGACCATCGCGACCAGCGCCCCCCACACGAGGTAGACGGAGCGCTGGCCCTGCCGGGCGATCACCGAGTAGACGACCAGCTGGAGCATCGAGTGCGCCGAGCCGAGGATCGCGAAGAGCCACAGCGAGCCCTGGATCTCGCCGAACTGGGCCCCGCCGACGAAGTAGATGGCGAGCGGGGCCAGGAGCCACGCGGCGAGCGCACCCAGCACGCCGAGGCCGGCGATCAGCCCGAGGCTGCGGGCCAGGGCGCGCTTGCGCTCCTCGGCCGAGGTCATGGCGGGGAAGGCCACCACCACCACGAACTGCGGCAGGAAGAGCATCGCCTTGGTCAGGATCAGGCCGCCCGCGTAGAGCCCGCTGTCGTGGGCGTCCAGCACGTTGCGCGACACGATGAGGTCAGCGTTGGCCAGCGCGAAGAAGGCCAGCAGCGCCTGCGAGTTCTTGAGCGTCTCCCGCACGATCTCGCGGCCGGCGTGGGTGCGGGTGGAGCCGCCCGGGACCCGCTCGTGACGCAGGGCGTACCAGCCCACCGCGATCGGCAGGAGGGAGCCGAGGATGATCGCGAGGAAGGCGTTGACCGGCGTCGGGTCGAGCGCGAGGATGCCGACCCCGATCACCAGGCGTGGGACCCCGGCGGCCGCGTAGAGGACGCTGAGCGGGAGCCAGCGGCGCTCGCCCTGCAGGATGCCTGCGTACCCGCCCATCATGGTGAGCGGCACGACGGCCACCCCGACCAGCGCCGCGGCGACCAGGCTGTCGAGCCGGAGCACGCGGTCGACCACCGGGGCCAGCAGCACGAGGACGAGTCCGAGCAGCAGCGACGCGCGCACGGTCACCCGGAGCACCTGGGTCTGGATCTGGCCCACGTGGGCGGGGTCGGCGGAGATCCGCCGGGCCGCGGTGGTCTGGAGCCCGAGCGAGACGACGCCGACGACGAGCAGGACGTTCATCATCGCGGCGAACGCCCCGTACGAGCGGGGGCCCATCGCCCAGGCGGCGAACATGGTGAAGCCGTAGGTCGCGACGTTCATCACGGCCATGGCGACGGCGATGCCAGCACCCGTCCGCATCACGCCCACGAGGCTTCGCTTCAACTGCGTCACGCGGGGACTCTACGGGGTGCGCCGGGTGGAGCGGGAGACCCGTGCGTCCCGCGGTCGGCCGGGACCTGCCTGCCGCTGGGGCGGACCGACCGGGGTCGCGGTCAGTAGGGGTCGGCCAGGTCGTGGTGCCCGAGCAACCGGGCGACGGCACGCAGCCTGAGCCTCAGCAGCACCTTGACCACCAGGTTGCGGGCGAACCAGGGGAGCGGGGCCAACAGGCGGGCCCGCGCCCGGAGGTCGGCGGGGCCGGCCGCGAAGGTGGCCAGGCTCCCCTCCCGCCCGAGGTAGGCCGGGGCGCGGGGGGACAGGGCGCGCGCCAGCACGCCGAGGGTGACGCCCAGCGAGGAGAACGTGTCGTGCAGCAGCAGGTGACCGCCCACCGGGAGGTGGTCTGCCCACCCCAGGTCGTGGCGCACCGACCAGTAGTCGTGCTTGCCGTCGACGTGCACCAGGGCCACCGGCCCGGTCCAGTCGCGCAGGACCTGCTCGGACGTCGCGACCCGGACGTCGACCCGGTCGGCGACGCCGGCCAGCCGCAGGTGCTCGCGGAACCGGGCCTCCGTGTCGGGCTCGCCGTAGCGCCAGTCCGGCAGGAAGGGGTCCACCGCCACGAGCCGCCCGCCCGGGGGCAGCGCGCCGGCGAGCACCACCGCGGAGCGACCGAGGTGCGAGCCGATCTCGACCACCACGGAGCCCGCGGGCAGCGCCGAGGCCTCCTCCCACAGGAGGCGCGCCTGTGCCTCGGTCATCCACCCCGGCACGTCGCCGGCCGTCTCCCACAACGTCTCGAAGGGAAGCACGGCGTCCGTCATGGATCCTCCTGTGGGTCGGCGCTGCCCCACCCTAGGCTGGGGCCCGCCCGGGACGAACGGAAGGACGGCAGGTGACCAGGACAGTGGCGCGCCCGTGGGTGCGGACTGCCGCGTTGGACCTGTGGCCGGTGCTGCTGTCCGTCGTCCTGTGCTGGCCGCTGCTGGTCGGGCGGGGGATCCCGCTGGCCCGCGACCTGGTCTTCGTCCCGCGCCAGCCGTTCACCGACGACGCCCTGGGGCTCGGGGACGTCGCCCCGCGGGCCGTCCCGCTGGACGCCGTCGTCTCCCTGCTCACCCTCGTGGTGGACGGGGGCGTGCTCGCCAAGGTCCTGGTCCCCGGCCTGCTCGCGCTCGCGGGCTGCGGCGTGCACCGTGCGCTGCGGGGCCACGGCACGGTCGCGCGGGTCGGTGCCGCAGGGCTCGCCGTGTGGAACCCCTGGACGGTCGAGCGCCTGGCCCTGGGCCAGTGGGCGCTGCTGGCGGCGTACGCGGCGCTGCCCTTCGTGGCCGTCGCGGTCGTGCGCCTGCGGCTGGAGGGGAGCCGGCGGGAGCTGGCGCGCACCACGCTGTGGACCGCCCTCGCCTCGCTGACCCCCACGGGCGGCCTGCTCGCGGTCCTGACGGTGCTCGCGCTCGGCGTCGGCCGGGCCCGGCGGACGTGGGCGGCGCTCGGGCTCGCGGTCGCGCTGCAGTCCCCGTGGGTGGTCGCCGGGTTCACGGGGGCCGCCGGGCTCACCTCGGACCCCGACGGGGTGGGCGCCTTCGCCGCCCGTGCCGACGGCGCCGGCCACGTGCTGCTCACCCTCGTGGGCCTGGGCGGCATCTGGGACGCCCGGAGCGTCCCGGCCACGCGGGAGGCTGCCTGGGCCACCGCGACGGCCGTCCTGGTGCTCGTCGTGCTGGCGGTCGGGCTGCGGCTCGTCGGGCGCCGACTCGGTCGCGGCGAGCTGCTGCGGCGCGCGGCACCGGCTGTGCTGGGCCTGGTCCTCGCCGCCCTGTCGACCACCGGTCCCGGGGAGACCCTGCTCCGGTTCCTCGTGGTGCACGTGCCGGGCGCCGGCCTGCTGCGGGACTCCCAGAAGTTCCTGGCCCCCTACGTGCTGGCCGTGTGCCTGCTGACGGGGGTGGTGCTCGCCGCCGCGTCCCGCCGGCTCGAGGCCCGCACCCCCGGGACGTCGGGGTGGCTGGTCGCCGTCGCCCTGCTCGGTCCGCTCGTGCTGCTGCCCGACGCGCCGACCCGGACCTGGCCGACGGTCACGCCCGTGCAGGTCCCGGTCGGGTTCCACCGGGTCGCCGACCTGCTCGCGGAGGAGGACGGCCCCTGCCGGGTGGTGAGCCTCCCGTGGCGGTCCTACCGGTACTACCCCTGGGGGTCGGGGGAGACCTCCTCCGACCTGGCCCTGCGCCTGCTCGACTGCGACGTCGTCGCCGACGACACGCTCCGGGTCGGGGACGTCGTGGTGGACGGCGAGAGCGCGCTGGTGCGCGACCTGCGCGACGCCCTCGCCGCCGGCCCGCCGGCCGAGCAGCTGGGACAGCGGGGGGTGGGTTGGGTGCTGGTGCAGCAGGACGACCCCGAGGCGGCCGCCCTGGACCTGACCGGTCTGGACCAGGTGTACGCCGACGCGCACGTGGCGCTGTACAGCGTGCCCAAAGTGAAATATGTGTCCGAATCCGTACCAATGAGTAGGCGATACCTGTCGGGGTTCGCTACTCTCGTCACGTTCCTGGCAGTGGGGCAAGCATGTGCCTCGCTGGTCACTGTGAGACGAAGGTCTCGGAGCGCTGCGGCAGCCGACGAGGCTCCGTGACCTTGAGGAGGGAAAACCCGTGGGTTTCATTTCTACGATTGTCGGGCCGATCATCGCTGGTTCGGTCCTCGGCGTGTGCGCGATCGGTGGCCTCGTGTGGTCGCAGACCTCCCCGCCGAGCGACAACCCGGCCTCGAAGCCCATCCTCACCTACGGCGACCGCTGATCAGCTGATCAGCCGCTCCACCTGATCGGCCGTCGCGGCCCAGGTGAAGCCTCGCGCCCGTCTCGCAGCGTTGCTGCCGAGGCGGGCGCGTTCTGCTGCGTCCAGAATGAGCCGGCGCGTCGCGTCGCAGAGCCCGTCGAGGTCGTCCGCGAGCATCCCGGTCTCCCCGTCCACGATCGCCTCGGTCACGCCTCCGGCGCTGCGGTAGGCCACGCTCGGCGTGCCCAGCCCGGCCGCCTCCATGATGGACAGCCCCCACCCCTCCTTCACGGAGGGGAGCAGGTGGACCCAGGCGCGGGCCAGCAAACGGTCCCGCTCGGCGGCGTCCACGTGGCCGTGGAAGACCACCGCCTCCGCGAGCCCTCGGTCGAGGACCTCACGCTCGAGCTCGGCGCGCCACCACCCGTCGCCGACCACGTCGAGCCGGAGCGCCGGCATGCCGGCGCGCAGCCGCGCGAGCACCTCGAAGGCCTCCTCCAGGCGCTTGTGCGGCACGAGCCGGGCGCAGACCACGAGCGTCGGTGCCGGTGCCTCCGGCGCGCTGACGGGGGAGGGGTCCAGGCCGTTCCGGGCCACGCTCACGGCCGTGGCAGGCAGGCCGAGCGCGACGAGGTCCCGCCGGCTCGCCTCCGAGACGGTGAGGAAGGGGACCCGGCGGTAGAGGCGGGGAACGACCCGGCTCTCCACGAACCACCCGACGCGACCCGGCCACCCGGGGTAGATGATGTGCCACTGCTCCCGGTGCACGTGGTGCACCAGCGCCACGAGGCCGCGGCGGCGTACCAGCGGGGCCGCGAAGGGCAGGCCGTTGACGACGTCGACCACGGTGTCGTACCGACGTCCCGGACCCAGCAGCCACAGCAGTCCGCGGGGGTAGACCGTCAGCCGTCCACCGGCGCGCGAGAACCGCACGCCGTGCCGCACCTCGCGGGCGGGGGCGCCCGGATGGGCGGCGCACCGGATCGTGACCCGGTGCCCGCGGGAGACGAGCTCCTGGGCGACCCGCTCGAGGTAGACCTCCGCGCCGCCGCCGTCGGGGTGGAGGGTGTCGCGCCAGGAGAGGAAGGCGACCCGCATCAGTCGGCGAGCTCGAGGCCGGCGTTCTCCGCCAGGGTCCGGCACAGGCGCAGGGGCACCCCGGGCTCGACGCGCAGGTCGACACCGGCGACCCGAGCCTCCCAGTCGTTGCGGGCGTGGGTGACGATCTCGGCCGCGTGGGTGATGGCCTCCCGGTCCCACTGCGCGGCCTTGATGTAGCCCACCCAGCCGCCCGGCGTCGAGGAGACCTCGGCGTACTCCCAGTGCGGGATGTCGCGGATGCCGATCCGCACCTCGTAGGGCGGCGGGACCTCGAACCAGTAGCCCTTGTACTCACCAGACTCGTTCTCGATCACCACGCGAGCCCGCCCGGCCTTGTTGGTGACGAGCCAGACCTTCTCCGACGGGGTGACCAGCGACTCGTAGAGCAGGATCCGACCGTTGCGCGCCCGCTCCATCGGCTTGATCGTCGCCACGACGGTGTCGTTGCGCCGCTCGACGAGGACCCAGGGGACGTACTTGTCGCCCGTGTTGAAGTAGAGCGCCTGGCAGTCGCCCACGACCGCGATCTCGTCCGCCCGGCCCGCGCCGAAGGCGGGGCGCGTCGCGTACTGCTTGACGAGCGGGGCCTGGGCGTCGGGGGAGAGGTCGTGCTGGCGCTGGAGGTACTCGCCGAGGGTGACGCCGCCCGCCGTGAACGCGGCGGCGGTGTGGCCGATCAGCATGTTGACGACGATGGAGTACGCCGTGGCCAGCGCGGCCAGCGCGACGAACGGCCCCATCAGCAGCGAGCGGTTGCGGATCATCCACGCGTTCATCGCGCAGGTCGCGATGATGCCGCCCATCACCACGCCGGGGACGAAGTCGCTGGTGTAGCGGGTGGCGAGGTAGCCGTAGGCCATCACCCCGCCGGAGACGAAGATCCCCGCGGCGAGCGGGATGCGCAGCATCTTCATCTCGCGGGAGACCCCGGGCCTGGCGATGATGAGCACGGCGGCGACGGTCAGCAGGAGGAGCCACGGCATCAGGCCGCTGACGCTGCCGGTCCGGTAGCTCTGGTCCAGGAACGCCCCGTTGACACCCTCGGCCGGGGTCGGCGGCAGGGTCGCCCACGGGAAGTAGTCGACGAAGCGGACGCCGTCGAGGCGGAAGTAGGCGACGAAGGAGGTCCAGAAGAACTGCAGGCCCGTGATCGTGCCCCCGTTGACCTCGAGCGCCCGACGACGGTGCTCGTTGAGGTCGGACCAGACCTGGTCCTCGAGCGGGAACATGTAGGGGTGGCGGAACTTGAGGTAGTTGAAGACGACTCCCGCGAGCACCGCCGCCAGGCCTGCACCCGCCGCCCAGCGGGCGAGGTACCGGGTCTGCGGGCGCGCCTTGTCGAGGAGCAGCCACCCGCCCACGAGGAACGCTCCCAGGCACATCGCCCACCCGCCGGTGGTCCGGGTCATCACCGCGCCGAGGCAGAAGACCCCCATCCAGGCGATGCTGGCGGGCTGCGGGTCCCGCAGGGTCCGCAGCATCCAGTACATGGCGCCCACGCAGAAGGGGATCACCCACGCGTAGACCTCGTGGTAGACCCACGGGAGCGACGCGTCGTAGGTGAGGGTGGTGCCGCCCAGCACGCAGGCCAGCAGGACGGCCATCGAGACGCCCTCGAGGCCACCGACCTGACGGTCCGCGGCCATCATGTCGCGCACGAGCCACACGAGCCGCGTCGCCATCACCACCAGCAGGATGAAGGCGATCGCCATGAAGAAGACGGTCAGCTCGCCGTCGAACTCGCTGGTCGTCAGCAGCACCGGGATCCGGACGATCGCCGGCCACGGCTGGAAGTACATGTACTCCAGACCGCGCTGGTGGAAGCCCTCGATGCCGAGGCTGCCCATCGGGACGTGGAGGTTGCCCTCCATGAACGCACGGGCCTGCAGGTCGAAGAAGTTGGACGCGTAGCCGAGACCGTTCGCGGTGCGGGTGAACGACGTGCTGTGGTCCAGCAGGGTGAGGACGTACGCGAGGCTCCCGACGGTGATCCCGACCACTGACGCGACGAAGCGCCAGCGGTCCTGGCGGATCAGGCTCAAGCGCGCTCCAGGCGATAGAGGAACTGGTACCCGAAGAGGGTAGGCCACGCACGGGTGGCGGCGCGGTCGACCACGGCAGCCCGGCCCGCGATCTTCTCGAGCCGCTCGTTGCCGCCCCCGCGACCCAGCACGTCGATGGGGGAGCCCACGGTCCGGGCCTCGTTCACCTTCATGCCGGCGTCGGTGATCAGGCGACCGAAGCTCTTGCGGGTGAAGAACCGGACGTGGCCCTGGTCCAGCGGGCCCCGCTGGTCGTAGTCGAAGAGACCGAGCGCGGTGCGTCCGCGGGGGTACCAGTGGCCGAAGTTGGGGACCGAGACCAGGACCTCGCCGCCGTCCGCCAGGCGGTCGCGCAGGTCGCTGAGCAGCGCGAGGGGGTCGATGACGTGCTCCAGCACGTCGCCCGCGACGATCAGGTCGTAGCCCGTGCCCGTCTCGTCGGGGAGACCGGCGTTCAGGTCGGCCTGGATGAAGGCGTCCACCCGGTCCATGACGCCCTCGTGCTCGACGAGGTCGACACCGGTGACGTGGTGGCCGTGGGCGCGGACGAGCGCGGCGAACTCGCCGTCGGAGCAGCCGACGTCCAGGACCCGGCCGGGGGCGGCACGCTCCAGCCAGTCCAGCAGGACGCCGTGCGAGGAGTGTGCGGAGGGCTTGAGCTCGTAGGCGGCGGTGTCCACGCCCGTCGAGCCCTCGCCCAGGCCCATGCGGCGCAACCGGTAGGAGACGACGTCGCCCATGATGTCCTTCGCGTACTTCATGCCGTTGACGTAGCAGATCTCGTCGCCGTAGTAGGTGGGGATCGGGACCTCCGCGATCCGCATCCCCTTGTCGGCCAGCCCGAGGATGATCTCGGTGTCGAAGTCGAAGTCGTCGGAGTAGTGGGGCAGGTCCAGCTGGGCCAGGGCGTCCACGCGGTAGGCGCGGTAGCCGCTGTGCCACTCGCTCAGGTCGAGCCCGGCCAGCTTGTTCTGGACCTTCGTCAGGACCTTGTTGCCGAGGAACTTGTAGAGCGGCATGCCGCCGGCGAGGGCCCCGCCCCGCTCGAGCATCCGGGAGCCGAAGACGGCGTCGGCCTCGCCGGCGAGCAGCGGCGCGACGATGTCCTCGATGTGCTCGGGCGCGTACTGGCCGTCGCCGTGCAGCAGGACGACGATGTCGAGGCCGTGCTCGATCGCCCACTTGTAGCCGGCCTTCTGGTTGCCGCCGTAGCCCAGGTTGTTCTCGTGGCGCACGACGGTGAGCGGCAGGTGCGAGCCGTTCTTGAACCGCAGGCCGATCTCGTAGGTGTTGTCCGAGCTCGCGTCGTCGCAGACCATGATGTGGTCGACGGTGCGGGCGAAGGTGTGCGGCAGCCGGGCCAGCGTCTGGACCAGGGTCCCGGCTGCGTTGTAGGCGACGACGAGCACGCCGACGCGCAGCTGCGCCGCTCCCTCGGGCGCTGCGGAATCGGGTGCTGCGGACTCGGACACGGTGGGTGCCAACGCTGCGTTCTGCATGGTTCTCTCCCTCGGTACGGCCGCACGCCCAGCCCGACGGGCTGCCTCCCAGCAGTGCGATTGGAAAGATGTTACTAGGTAGTTACCTTCGAGGGGAGACCGTGGCATCATCTTTCCTCATGGGAGACAACGAGCTGATCGACTTCAGCCGATTGACCGAGAACCTGTCGGACAAGGCGGCTGCCTACCGTTCCGCGGAGCCCTTCCCGCACATCGTCCTCGACGACGTGCTGCGGCCGGAGGCCTTCGACAAGGCAGTGGGTGAGTTCCCCGGGATTCATGACGAGTTCTGGAAGGGCTACCTGCACGTCAACGAGACGAAGTACAGCAACACGGAGCCGGACACCTGGGGCTCGACGCTGCGGAGCGTCGCCGAGGAGTTCTGCTCCGACGAGTTCGTCGCGTTCCTCACCGAGCTCACCGGGATCGAGGGTCTGATCCCCGACTGGTCGATGGACGGCGGCGGCCTCCACCAGACCCTGCGCGGCGGGCACCTCAACATCCACGCCGACTTCACGACCCACCACCAGCACGAGAACTGGGCGCGCCGGGTCAACATCCTCCTCTACCTCAACGAGGAGTGGGAGGACGAGTGGGGCGGCAAGCTCGAGCTCTGGGACAAGAACATGACGGCCTGCCAGGGCAAGGTCACGCCGGCCGGCAACCGCATGCTCGTCTTCACGACCTCGTTCGACAGCTTCCACGGTCACCCCGACGGGCTGACCTGCCCGGAGGACGTCGCCCGCCGGTCCCTCGCGCTCTACTACTTCACGGTCGAGGACGCCCCCGTCCGGCGCTCGACCAACTACCAGGCCCGTCCCGACGAGAGCGTGGTGAAGAAGGCCGCCATCTGGGCCGACCGCGGCGTCCTGGACCTCTACGACCGTGCCAAGCGCAAGCTCAACATCTCCGACGAGAAGGTCAACAAGGTGCTGACCCGCATCGACAAGGTCCGCCGGCGCAAGAAGGGCTGACCGCCCACCTGCCGAAGCTCAGGCGCGTCCCGGGGAGGGGACGCGCCTGAGCTGCATTTCGGGGCCGCGCACCTGTCCGCGGACGGTGCGGCCCGTCGACCCGACCTGCCCTCCGCGAGGGCGGGATCGGTCAGGCGCGGTGCGAGCCGCGGCCCGTGCCGGACGTGTCGTCGTCGGCGACCGGCCCGGTCGGGGCGTTGGTCGGCGGGTTCGTCCGGGCGCTGGTCGCCGGGGCGGCTGCTCGGCGCCCGCCACCCTTCTTGCCCTGACCCCGGGTGCGGCGCGCGGCCCAGGCGAAGATCCCGTCGTCGAAGTCGCGCCAGCCCGGGTGGGCGAGCACCTTCTGGACCCGGCGCTCCACCAGGTACTCGCTGACCACCGAGGCCAGCAGGGTGAGCAGGATCCCGCCGACGGTGCGCTCGAAGGTGCTCCACCCCTCGCTGTGCCGCGAGACGTACCAGAAGAGGGGGTAGTGCCAGATGTAGAGGCTGAGGGAGCGCTCGCCGAGCAGGGCGATCAACCGCCAGGACAGCGCCTTGACCAGCACGGCGGGCGGCTGGGCGAGGCTCGTGGAGACCATGAAGAGCGCCAGGGCGACGCTGACGCCCACGCCGGGGAGCCCGAAGTAGGCGTGATCGGGGCTCGCGAGGTGCGCGAGCGGGACGAGCGCCACGCAGCTGGCCACCGCGATCCAGTCCGCCTGGCGGCGGAGGAAGCCCAGGTAGGGCATGGCGGCGGCGGCGAGGGCGCCGATGACGGGGGCGTCCATGCGGACCGTGGTGCGCAGCAGCGCCTGGTAGATGCCCTCGGTGCCGTAGATGTGGGCGCGCCACATGAAACAGGCGACGAGGATGCCGGCCAGCGTGACGACCAGCCACGCGCGGTGCCGGCGGAGCAGCCAGACCAGCACGACCACCAGGATGAAGATCTGGAAGTCGACCGACAGGTACCACAGGTGCCCGAGGTCGGGCCGAGCCACGATGGCGCGCGTCTGGAGGTACTGGTTCCACGTGAACGTCATGATCCGGATGATCGAGTTGCGGGTCTCGGTCTTGCCGTAGGGATCGGAGTCGTCCATCGCCGTGATGACGGTGAGCACGACCATCGCGAAGGCCAGCTGGCCGCCGATCCGCACGTAGCGGCGGGCGACGAGCACCGGCGGCGAGACCCCCTGCCCGTTCTCCACCCGGCGCAGGAGGCTGCGGGTCGCGAGGAAGAAGCCCACGACGAAGAAGATCGAGACGGCGAAGTTGCCGGACTCGAAGAGTGTCTTCGTCACCGGGTTGGAGTCGATCCCGTCGGTGGGCCAGAGCGTCCAGCCGTGGGAGAGGATCACGAGGACGATGGCGATCCCGCGCAGACCGTCGTAGATGGCGGTGCGTTGCGGCCGTACGACAGCAGCTGTGGACATGCCGGGAACCCTAACGGTGAGGAGCGCCCGTGGGGACGCCAAAATTAGTTACGGGCATTGATGCCTACCCGGGAGTAGTGACTGCTACTGTTCCGCAGATCACACGTCACGTCCTGGGAGGGCCGACATGCGCAAGGGCGCAGCAATCGTCTTGTCTACTCTGGGTGCGTTCCTGGTTCTGGTCGCCATCATGGCGCAGTTCTACGCCCCCAGCCGTCTCATGAAGACTCCTCTGGATGTCGAGACCATCACCCGCCTGGCGGGCACCGCCGAGCTCTCGGACGGCGACGGAGGGACCGAGTCCTCCCCCGTGCGGGCCACCAGCGTCACCTATGCCGACAGCGAGCTCTCCGACGACGAGGTCGTCTCGTTCGTCAGCTCGCAGTGCCTCTTCAAGGAGGGCGCGGACATCGACCTCTGCGTCTCCGCGCAGGACCCCGAGGGTCGCCTCATCAGCGCGACCACCGACAACTTCGCGACCGACCGCAAGACCGGCGAGTCCGTCAACGACCCGAAGTACGTGCCGGCCGGCAGCGTCGAGCACGAGGGCGTCGTCAACAAGTGGCCCTTCGAGGCCGAGAAGAAGACCTACCCCTACTGGGACAGCCTGGTGGGCGGGGCCGTGGACGCCGTCTACGACCGCACCGAGAAGGTGGGCGACCTCGACGAGGTCTACGTCTACAAGGTGGAGGTCCCCGAGACCTCGGCCGAGATCACCAGCGGGGTCACCGGCACCTACACCGACTCCAAGGAGATCTGGATCGAGCCGCTGACGGGTCAGATCGTCAACCAGGTCGACCACCAGGAGCGCTACGACGCCGACGGCAACCCGTTCCTCATCCTGGACCTCGCGTTCACCGAGGACCAGGTCGACAAGAACGCCGACGAGATCGCCGAGACCGTCGCCTCGCTGACGCTCATCAAGGACACGGTGCCGCTCGTCGGCCTCGTCGTCGGCATCCCGATGCTGCTCCTCGGCCTCTTCCTGGGGCTGCGCAACAGGAAGACCGAGACAAGGACCGCGTGACGCTTCTTCCACCCGGAGCCGTCAGGACCTGAGGGTCTGGCGGCAGGGTGGACCGGGCGCCAGCCCGCGACACCTCCACGAGACCGTGGGACGCGACACCCCGCGTCCCACGGTCTTCGTGTTCCCACCCGGGGACGAGCTGTGGCTACCTCATGGGGGCCAGGTCGGCGACGATGACCGCCGTGCCGGGCGTCAGCCTGCCCCGCAGCCGGGACCACCCGCCCCAGGTGCGGTCGTGGTCGTCGGGCCACTCGGGCTCCAGCAGACGCTGGATCCGGAAGTCGCGGGTCGCGAGCAGCTCCACCCAGTCGCCCAGCGTCCGGTGGTGCTCCACGTAGGCGACGACGCCGCTCGCGTCGTCCACCTCCACGTAGGGCGTGCGGTCCCAGTAGGACTGGGTCGCGGTGAGCCCCGCCTCGCCCGGGTCGTCGGGGAACATCCACCGGGTGGGATGGGTGATGGAGAACGCGAGCCGGCCGCCCGGGCGCAGCACCCGGACCACCTCGTCCAGGCAGGCACCGAGCTCGCTGACGAACTGCAGCGCCCCGAAGGAGGAGAAGACGACGTCGAAGCGGTCGTCGCCGAAGGGCAGCTCCGTCGCGGTGCCGCGCACGGAGGGGACGGCGACCCCCGTCTGGTCGTCGAGCCTGCGCGAGTGCTGGAGCTGGCGGTGGGAGAGGTCGAGCCCGTAGGCGCGGCCCCCGCGCGACCGGACCCAGCGCGAGCACTGGCCGGCACCGCTGCCGATCTCGAGGACGTCGCGGCCCGACACGTCGCCGAGCACGCCGGCCACCTCCTCGGTGAGCCCCTCCGGGCCCCACACGAAGCCGACGTCGCCGAGGAACTCGCCGTGCGTCGCCTGGTACTCGTCGGCGTACCGGTCCCAGTCGGGGCCGTTGGCCCGACGGGACTCCGCCTCGTCGACCGTGCGACGCTCGACCCGGACCGACTGCGGCTGGTGGTCGGGGAGCGGGCGGGCGGAGTCGGGCACGCGACGAGGCTATCCCCCGCAGGGGTCTGCGGGGCGTGCGGGTTGGACGCTGGCGGACCGGCGCGCGTAGACTCGGCGATTGCGCCAGACGTCTGCCCGGGTCCCGTACGGAGTGGACCCCCGCTCGACGCCCACCAGGGCGGCGAAACGGACCGTCCGGCGTGCCCGCACGACTCCATCCATCCCAAGGACATCCCGCCCCTATGACGAGCACCATCTCCTCTCTTCCGGCCCACTTCGACGTCGCCGGCGACGCCCCCCAGGTGGCGATCAACGACATCGGGTCCGAAGAGGACTTCCTCGCGGCCATCGACGCGACCATCAAGTACTTCAACGACGGCGACATCGTCGACGGCACCATCGTGAAGGTCGACCGTGACGAGGTGCTCCTCGACATCGGCTACAAGACCGAGGGCGTCATCCCGTCCCGCGAGCTGTCGATCAAGCACGACGTCGACCCGTCCGAGGTCGTCGCCGTCGGCGACAAGGTCGAGGCCCTGGTGCTCCAGAAGGAGGACAAGGAGGGTCGCCTGATCCTGTCCAAGAAGCGCGCCCAGTACGAGCGCGCCTGGGGCACGATCGAGCAGGTCAAGGAGGAGGACGGCGTCGTCGAGGGCACCGTCATCGAGGTCGTCAAGGGCGGCCTGATCCTCGACATCGGCCTGCGCGGCTTCCTGCCGGCCTCCCTGGTGGAGATGCGTCGCGTCCGCGACCTGCAGCCCTACGTCGGCCAGACGCTCGAGGCGAAGATCATCGAGCTCGACAAGAACCGCAACAACGTGGTCCTGTCGCGTCGCGCCTGGCTCGAGCAGACCCAGTCCGAGGTCCGCCACGGCTTCCTCACCCAGCTCCAGAAGGGCCAGATCCGGAAGGGCGTCGTCTCCTCGATCGTCAACTTCGGTGCGTTCGTGGACCTCGGTGGCGTCGACGGCCTGGTGCACGTCTCCGAGCTCTCCTGGAAGCACATCGACCACCCGTCCGAGGTCGTCACCGTGGGCGACGAGGTCACCGTCGAGGTCCTGGACGTCGACATGGACCGCGAGCGGGTCTCGTTGTCGCTCAAGGCGACGCAGGAGGACCCGTGGCAGCACTTCGCCCGGACCCACCAGATCGGCCAGATCGTGCCGGGCAAGGTCACCAAGCTGGTGCCCTTCGGCTCCTTCGTCCGCGTCGAGGAGGGCATCGAGGGCCTGGTGCACATCTCCGAGCTGGCCGAGCGCCACGTGGAGATCCCCGAGCAGGTCGTCCAGGTCAACGACGACGTCATGGTCAAGATCATCGACATCGACCTCGAGCGTCGCCGGATCTCGCTGTCCCTCAAGCAGGCCAACGAGACCGCCACGGCGTCCGACGTCGAGGAGTTCGACCCCACGCTCTACGGCATGGCGGCGACCTACGACGAGCAGGGCAACTACATCTACCCCGAGGGCTTCGACCCCGAGACAGGCGAGTGGCTCGAGGGCTTCGACGAGCAGCGCGCGACCTGGGAGGAGCAGTACGCCAAGGCGCACGCCCGCTGGGAGGCCCACGTCAAGCAGCAGGCCGAGGCCAAGGTGGCCGAGGTCGAGGCCGGCGAAGCCACGTCGTACAGCTCCGGCGGCGACCAGGCCGAGGCGCAGGAGACCGGCGGCTCGCTGGCCTCCGACGAGGCGCTGCAGGCGCTCCGCGAGAAGCTGACCGGCGGCGGCGCCTGAGCCAGGCCCGCACCGCACGTCCGGACGTCCCGTCCACCCTCCGGGTGGGCGGGACGTCCCGCGTTCAGGAGCGGAGCAGGTCCCGCCTGACCTTGCCCGTGGCGTTGCGGGGCAGCGCCTCGAGGAAGGTCCAGCGCTTCGGTCGCTTGGCGGGGGAGAGCCGCTGCCGGGCGAACGCCGCGAGCTCCGGTTCCGCCACGTCGCCCACCACCGCGGCACAGACCCGCTGTCCCCAGTCGGGGTCGGCTTCGGCGTAGACGGCGACGTCGACGACGCCGGGGAGCTCGCGCAGGGCGTTCTCGACCTCGAGGGGGTAGACGTTGACCCCGCCGCTGATCACCAGGTCCTCGCGTCGGCCGTCGAGATAGAGGTAGCCCTCATCGTCCAGCCGGCCGTGGTCGCCCACGGTGAACGCCGGTCCGTCCGACGTCTCCCGCCACGCCGCAGCCGTCTTCTCCGGCGCGCGGCGGTAGGCGAACCGGGCGTGCTCCGGGACGGTGCACCACAACAGGCCGTCCGGATCGACCCGGAGGGTCCGACCCGGGCGGGCGCGACCCACCGTGCCGGGCCGTTTCAGCCACTCCTCGGAGCGGCAGGCCGTGAACTGGCCCTCCGTCGAGCCGTAGAACTCCCACGTGGAGCCGTCGGGGAAGAGGTCGATGAGCCGGCGCTTCACCGCGGGGGGACAGGGCGCCCCGGCGTGGGCGACCAGCCGGAACGAGGAGAGGTCGGGCACCCCCACCTCGTCCCAGTGCGCGAAGAGCCGCTGCAGGTGCGTGGGCACGCAGAACATCGTGGTGGCACGGTGCTCCTCGATCGCCCGCGTGAGGGCCCGCACGTCGAAGGGTCCGGGGACCACCAGCGTGCCTCCGGCCAGCACCGTGCCCATGGCGAAGCGGAGCGGCGCGGAGTGGTGCAGGGGGCTGACGACGAGGTGGACGTCGTCGGCCCGGAACCCCCACAGGTCGCGCTCCTCCGCCAGGAGGGCGCGAGCCGGGCCGGGGTCGAGCCCCCCCGAGTCGACCGGCTTGGGACGCCCGGTCGTGCCGCTGGTCACGTGCATGGGTCGGCCCAGGGGCAGCAGCCCGGCGACCGACTCCGGCAGGAGGGTGGCGAGGGCCTCGAGTCCGCCCGGCTCGTCCACCACGAGGACCGGGTCGACGTCGGCGAGGATCCCGGCGCGCTCGGCGGGCGTGAGGGCCGGGTCCAGCGGCACCGGGAGGACCCCGCGGGCCAGCAGCCCGGCCACCACCTCGACGTACCGCGCGGAGCCCGGCAGGGACAGGACGACGCGGTCGCCTGCGCGCAGCTGCGTCGGCAGGTCCGTCGGGCGACGCGTCGGACGGGGGCGGGGGTCGGGCGCGGTCACGGACAGGATCCTGCCAGTGACCCCACTGGTAACCTCGGGCACCATGCCCGACGAGACTCCGCCGCCGCTCGGCTGGCAGCGCTACACCTTCTCCATCGTCGGCGTGCAGAAGTCCGGGACGTCCACGCTCTCGGCCCTCTTCAACGCCCACGTCAACATCGCGCGGGCACCGCGCAAGGAGATCCACTACTTCGACAAGGACAACGTCGACTGGGCGCGCACCGACCACGCCGACTACCGCGCGCCGCGACGTCGCCGGGCGCACCTGCACATGGGGGACGCCACCCCGCGCTACCTCGCGTGGCCCGGGGCGCTGGAGCGGATGCGCGACTACGACCCCGGCATGCGCCTGATGGCCATCTTCCGGGACCCGCTGGACCGGCTGGTGTCGCACTGGACGATGCTGCGCCTGCGGCACGGCGAGGCCGGGCCCGACTGGGCCGAGTTCACCAGCTGGCGCCCCGAGGGGATGCCGGACCGGGTGCCCCAGGACCTGCGCGGCAAGGCCGACCCGGGTCGCTTCCAGCGTGCCTCGGGGGTGCTCCGCGGCTACTACGGGAGCCAGGTCGAGCGCGGGCTCGCGCTCTTCCCGCGGGAGCAGTGGCTCTTCATGGACTTCTCCTCCTTCCTCGCCGACCACGAGCGGCACCTCGACCAGGGCACCGACTTCCTCGAGCTGCCGCGGTTCACCGACCACCCGCCCCTGCGGCACCTGATGAAGGCGACGGGGCAGATCACCGGGACGCCGCCGACCGGCGAGGAGCTGCTCGGGCTGGCCGATCTCTACCGGCCCGAGGTGGCGCGGTACGCCGAGCTCACCGGCCTGCCCGTGGAGCACTGGACGACGGTGCGCCTGCTGGCCGGCGAGCTGGACCCCGACGCGCTGGCGGCCAGGTACGCCGCCAAGGCCGGCCTCGTCCCGGCCGGGGACGGGTGAGGGCGTGCGGGTCGGACTGACCGGGGGAGTGGCCTCGGGCAAGAGCACGGTCTCCCGGATCCTCGCCGAGCTCGGCGCGGTCGTCGTCGACGCCGACCTCCTCGCCCGCGAGGCGGTCGCGGTGGGCAGCGACGGGCTGGCGGAGGTCGTCGCCGAGTTCGGGCCCGGCGTGCTGACACCCGAGGGCGAGCTGGACCGGCCGGCCGTGGGCGCGCTGGTCTTCGCCGACGAGGAGCGGCGCCGGGCGCTCGAGGCGATCATCCATCCGCGGGTACGGGCCCGGGCGGCCGAGCTCGAGGCAGAGGCCGGAGCGGCCCTCGTGGTGCACGACATCCCGCTGCTCGTGGAGACGGGGCAGGCCGACCGGTTCGACGCGGTGGTCGTGGTCGACGTCCCGGTCGAGACCCAGGTCGAGCGGATGGTGCGCGACCGCGGCGCAACCGAGGACGAGGCGCGAGCCCGGATCGCCGCCCAGGCCAGCCGGGAGCAGCGGCTCGCCGCGGCCACGCACGTCCTGGACAACAGCGGCACGCGCGAGGAGCTGCGGGCTGCCGTCACGAGGCTCTACCGAGAGCTGACGGGGGACGCCGCGTGATCCGTGCGAAGGTCCTGGGCCCCCTGGTGTTGGCCCTCTCGCTCACGGCCTGCGGGCTGCTGGGCGAGGAACCGGGCCCGTCCGCCGGGACGGGGGAGGCCGAGCGCCGGGCGGACGCCCGCGCGCAGGCCGCCGTCCCGGAGGAGGACGACGGGGACGTCCCGCTCGCCTGGGGACCGACCCCCGACGAGATCGACCAGGCCCGGCGCCTCGTCGCCGGGTGGGACCCCGCGCGCCTCGTCGGGCAGGTGATCGTGGGCCGCTACCACGGCACCGACCCCCGGGTGCCCGCGCGGCTGGTCCGCGACCTGCACCTCGCGGGCGTCTCGGTCACGGGGGAGAACGTCGTCGACGAGCTCCAGGTGCGCGAGACCACCGCGGCCGTGGGTGCCGCCCACGCCGCGTCGGGCCGGACCCACCCGCCGGTGATCGGGGTGGACGAGGAGGGCGGTTCGGTCGCCCACCTGCGCGGCGTCGCGACCACGTTCCCGGCGTTCCGCACCGCGGGGGCAGCGATCGACGTGGACCGGGCCGAGGGCGGCCGGGCCGGGCGCCGGGCAGTCAGGGCCGCGACCCGGGCCTCGGGGCTGGAGCTGCGGGACCTGGGGTTCACCTGGGTCTTCGCCCCGGTCGCCGACGTGACGATCGGGACCGCCGACCCCACGATCGGCAGCCGCTCCCCGTCCACGGACCCCCGTACGGCGGCGACCGCGGCGGCCGCGGCGGTGCGGGGCTACAACGGGGCCGGCATCGTCTCGACCACGAAGCACTACCCCGGCCACGGCGCCGCCACCGCCGACTCGCACCTGGTGCTCCCCACGTTGGACACCCCGATGCCCGAGCTCGTGGCGCGTGACCTGCTGCCGTTCAAGACCTCCATCCGCGCCGGTGCCCCGGCCGTGATGATGAGCCACCTGGCGGTCACGGCGATGCAGCCCGGGCTGCCCGCCACCCTGGCGCCCAAGGTCTACGAGCACCTGCGCGAGGAGATGGGCTTCGACGGGGTGGCCATCACCGACTCCCTCGGGATGGGAGCGGTGGCCGAGCTGGAGCTGCCTGCCCTGCGTGCGGTGGAAGCCGGGGCCGACCTGCTGCTCATGCCGGCCGACACCCGGGGCACGCACCGCACGCTCGTCCGGGCGCTCGAGCAGGGCCGGCTGTCGCGGGAGCGGGTGGAGGAGGCCGCGGCGGACGTGATCGCCCTCCAGATGTGGCAGCAGCGCCGGGCCGCCGAGGTGCCGGTGCCCGACGACGTCGTGGAACAGGCACAGGCGGCAGCCTCCGGGCTGGAGGCTGCCGCCTGGTGAAGGTGGCCTGCTGGGAGGGGTCAGGCCGCCAGATCGGGGTCGCCGAGACGACGGAGCTTCTGCAGCGCCTCGCGCTCGAGCTGCCGCACGCGCTCGGCGGAGATGCCGTGACGCGCGCCGATGTCGGCCAGCTTGTGCTGCCGGCCGTCGACCAGCCCGTACCTCGCCCGCACGATGTCGGCGGAGCGGTCGTCGAGCTGGGAGACGAGGCGGTTGAGCCGCTCGCGGGACTCCACGTCGAGGACGTTGAGGTCGGGGCTGGGCGTCGTCTCCTGCGCCATGAGGTCGCCGAGCGAGGTGTCGCCGTCCTCGTCGATGGGGGTGTCGAGGGAGACGTGGTCGCGGCCCCAGGCCATGAGGTCGAGCACCCGCTCCACCTCCATGCCGAGCTCGGTCGCGATCTCCTGCGGGTCGGGCTCGCGACCCAGCTGCCGCTCGAGCGTGCGACGGGCGCTGCCGACCTGGTTGAGCTCCTCCACGACGTGCACGGGGAGGCGCACGACGCGGGCCTGCTGCGCGATGCCGCGCGTGATGGCCTGGCGCACCCACCAGGTGGCGTAGGTCGAGAACTTGTAGCCCTTGGTGTAGTCGAACTTCTCGACCGCGCGGATCAGGCCGGTGTTGCCCTCCTGGATCAGGTCGAGCATGGGCATCTGGGCCCGGCCGTACTTGCGGGCGATCGAGACGACGAGGCGGAGGTTGGCGGTGATGAAGGTGTCGACCGCCTTGCGGCCCTCCTCGGCGAGCCACTCCAGCTCCTCCTCGGTGGCACGCAGCGGGGCGCCGCCCTTGCGGCGGCCCACCCGACCCTCGCGCAGCAGCGCCTCGGCCAGCAGGCCCGCCTCGATGGTCTTGGAGAGCTCCACCTCGCGGGCGGCGTCGAGCAGCGGGGTGCGCGCGATCTCGTCGAGGTAGAGGCCGACGCTGTCGCGTCCCTCGATCTCGCGGGTCGTGCCGGGGGTGCGTGCTGCTGCCGTTCGGGTTGCCATCTGCCGCCTCCTGCTCCGTGACCGGGGTGTGGCCACATCGTGGTCAACGACTGCGAGGGACCGGCCATTCCCGAACACCTGTGCTAGTCGCTGTCTCTCTCACCAGCAATGACGTCCGGGCGGTTCCCGGAGTTGCCGTTCCTGCCAACTCTCAGGGACTTCTCAGGGGTGTGGCGGGGCCCGCCGTGTCGTCACGGCTCGGGTACCCCCGCCCCTCCCGGGGCATGCGCCCCGGGACGGCACGTCCGTCAGGCGCGGGGCTCGACGTCCGCGAGGCCCATCCGGTCGAGGATCCAGGCCAGCGAGAAGGCCCGGTCGTGCCACGCCTTGTAGCGGCCGCTCACGCCGCCGTGCCCCGCCGCCATCTCGGTGCGCAGCAGGAAGTCGCGCCGGCCCACGGCGGTGGCCCGGAGCCGGGCCACCCACTTGGCGGGCTCGACGAACAGGACTCGCGTGTCGTGCAACGAGGTCTCCGCCAGGACGGGCGGGTAGTCGGCCGCGCGCACGTTGTCGTACGGCGCGTAGCCGGCGATCCGCGCGTAGGCCTCCGGGTCCCCCTCGGGGTTGCCCCACTCGTCGTACTCGCCCACCGTCAGCGGCAGCGTGGCGTCGAGCATGGTGGTGAGGGTGTCCACGAAGGGCACGCTGGCGACGACGCCGGCGAAGAGCTCCGGCGCCTCGTTGAGCGCGGCACCGACCAGCAGGCCGCCTGCGCTGCCGCCCTCGGCCACGAGCGTGCCGGGGTCGGACCACCCGGTCCCGACGAGGTGGCGGGCCGCGTCCACGAAGTCGTGGAAGCTGTTCTCCTTGTGCTCCAGCTTGCCCTGGTCGTACCAGCGGCGACCCATCTCGCCCCCGCCGCGCACGTGGGCGATCGCGAAGGCGGCGCCCCGGTCCAGCAGCGAGAGCCGAGAGGGGGAGAAGTAGGGGTCGATGGAGGCCTCGTAGGCGCCGTACCCGTAGAGCAGGGTCGGCAGCGGCCCGGCCTCGCGGGCGCCCCGGCGGCAGACGAGGCTCACCGGCACCCGCTCCCCGTCGCGCGCCGGGGCCCAGAGGCGGTGCTCCTCGTAGTCGTCGGGGTCGTAGCCGCCCAGCACCGGCGTCTGCCGCAGCAGGGTCAGCCCGCGCGTCCGCACGTCGTAGTCGTAGACCGAGGAGGGCACCGCGAGCGAGGTGTACCCCAGGCGCACGGTCGGCTGGTCGAAGGCCGGGTTGGCGCCGGACCCGACGGTGTAGACCTCCCGGTCGAACTCGACCAGGTGGTCGTCGGCCGGGCCGTCGGGGCCCAGCTCGATGATCCGCAGCTGGGTGAGGCCCTCGCTGCGCTGGTGGACGACGAGGTGGCCGGCGAAGGCGTCCACGTCCTCCAGCCGCACCGCCGGGTCGTGGCGCAGCATCGGCACCCACTCCTCCGGCGGGGTCGGGGCGGTCCCGGCGGTGGCCAGCTCGAAGTCGGGCCCGGCCCCGTTGTGGAGCACGAGGAAGAGCCGCCGCCCGGCCAGGACCGCGGGCTCGAGGGTGTACTCGAGGCCCTCGCGGCGCGCCGACCAGGTGACGAAGCCCGACCCGGGCTCGGCCGTGTCGCGCACCTGCCACTCGCTCGTGGTCTTGGAACCGCTCACGACGAACAGGAAGCGGTCGTCCCGGCTGCGACCGACGCCCACCCAGAACCGCTGGTCCTCCTCGTGGAAGACCAGCTCGTCGTCGGCCTGAGGGGTGCCGAGCCGGTGCTTCCAGACCTTGTCGGCACGCCATGCCTCGTCGACGGTCGTGTAGTAGAAGCCGCTGCCGTCGGGGTCCCAGGTGACCCCGCCGAGCACCCCCTCCACGACGTCGGGGAGGAGCCGGTCGTCGGCCTCGAGGTCCTTGACCCTGGCGGTGTACCGCTCGTCGCCCGTGGTGTCGACGGACCACGCGAGCAGCCGGCCGTCGAGGCTCAGCGCCGAGCCGCCCAGGGAGAAGAAGTCGTGGCCCTCCGCGAGCGCGTCCAGGTCGAGCAGGACCTGTTCACCCGGCAGGGCGGGTCGGTCGGGCGCGGCGTCGCCGTCGGGACGCGGCGGAGTCCAGTCGGCCTCGTCGACGACCGGCACGCGGCAGCTGGCGCCGTACTCGCGGCCCTCGAAGGAGCGGGCGTAGAACCACCACCCCCTGTTCCGGGTTGGCACCGACAGGTCGGTCTCCTTCGTGCGCGCCCTGATCTCCTCGAAGAGCCGGGTGCGCAGGCCCGAGAGGTGGGCGGTGCGGTGCTCGGTCCAGGCGTTCTCGGCCTCCAGGTGCGCCAGCACCTCGGGAGACTCCTTGTCGCGGAGCCAGTCGTACTCGTCGGTGCGTGTCGTCCCGTGCAGCTCCCGGGTCACCGGCCTCCGGTCGGCGACCGGCGCGCCGGCGGGCGGGGTCGACGGGGCGGGGGCCTGCTCGGCGGGGGTCTCGGGCATGCCGCCGAGGGTACGACCTCGCGGCACGCCGCGCGGCGGCGCGGCGACTCAGCCGGCCGGTGGTGGCTCGGGCACGACGAGGGCGGGGTCGTCCTCGCGGAAGGAGCGCACCGGCCCGGGGCCGGTCAGGGCCGTCTCGAAGCGCACCGTCACCACCCCGCGCCCGGCGCCCCAGACCCACCCGGCGCCGTGCTCGGCGTGCCGCACGTCCATGCCCGGACGCCAGCCGGGCCCGCGACGCCCGGGACCCGCCAGCGCCGCGGTCAGCCCGGGGGCGGGCTTCGTCGTCGCCGGCGCCCCGGCTCCTGGGTCGTCCTCGCCGAAGAGCGCCTCCTGGACCCAGTCGGCCAGGCCGGAGACGCCCACCCCCAGCAGCCGTACGCCGCCCGAGGTGTCCAGGTCCGCCAGGAGGGCGCGGGCCGTGCGGGCCACCACCTCGGCCCGGTCGGTCGGGGCGACGAGGGTGGTGGAGCGGGACAGCGTGGTGAAGTCGTGCCGCCGTACCTTGAGCGTGACGGTGCGCCCGGCGAGCCCGTGCTTGCCCAGCCGCTCCGCCACCGAGCCCGCCTGGCGGGTGACCAGCGCCTCCATCAGCCGGCGGTCGGTGAGGTCGGTGTCGTAGGTGTCCTCGACGCTGACCGACTTGGCCTCCCGCTCGGCGACCACCGGCCGGTCGTCGCGGGCGCGGGCCAGCGCGTGCAGCCCGTGTCCCTGGGCGCGCCCGACCAGCCGCACCAGCTCCTCCTCCGCGACGCCCTCGAGGTCGGCCACCGTGTGGATCCCGGCGCGTCGCAGGCGCTCCGTGGTCGCCGGCCCGACCCCGGGGATCACGCTCACGGCCAGGGGCCGGAGCAGCTCGCGCTCGGTGCCCGGGGGCACGACCGTCAGCCCGTCGGGCTTCTCGAGCTCGCTGGCCACCTTGGCGAGGAACTTGGACGACGCCACGCCGACCGAGGCCGTGAGCCCGCCGGTGACCCGTGCGACCTCGGCGCGGAGCCGCCGGGCGACGTCCGTGAGGGTCCCGACCTCGAGGTCGGGGAGGTCCGCCGCCGCGAGGTCGACGAAGGCCTCGTCCAGGGAGAGGGGCTCGACCAGCGGGGAGAGGTCGCGGAGCACCGCCATGACCGCGGCGCTGGCCTCGCGGTAGGCGTGGAAGCGGCCCGAGAGGAAGGCGGCGTGGGGGCACCGGGCCCGGGCCTCGCGGGTCGACATGGCCGAGCGGACGCCGTACACCCGGGCTTCGTAGGAGGCGGTCGCGACGACGCCGCGGCCGCCCACCCCGCCGACCACGACCGGCTTGCCCCGCAGCGAGGGCTTGTCCCGCTGCTCCACCGAGGCGAAGAAGGCGTCGAGGTCCAGGTGGAGGACGGACGCGTGCGGGCGCATCAGCCGCCCGTCCCGGTCCACATGGGGCCATTCTCACCCCGCGTCTCACCCCGCGTCTCACCCCGCGCCGGACCGCTCCCCGTCCACAGCCCCGGCGCGGCGCCCGGTCGTCCCCAGGCGCCGACCCGGGCGGAGCGGGGAGCCCGCGCTCGCCGACACGCTCGTGCCATGGAGAACCGACTCGACCTCGTCGCCCGCACCCCCGAGGACCTGCTCGCCTGCGTGCCGCTCGCGCTGGGCTTCGTCCCGGAGCAGTCCGTGGTGATGATCGGCCTGGGCCGCCGGTCCGTCCCGCACGCCAGGGTGGACCTCGGCGCCCCGGAGGACCTGCCCGAGGTCTGCGAGGCGCTCGTCGCGCCGGCCGTCCAGCACGGTGCCGAGGAGGTGGCCCTCTCGGTGTGGGGCGACCTGGACGCCGCCGTGCGCCCGGCGGGCGGGCTGCGGCGGGCCTTCGAGGCCGCGGGTATCCCCGTGCCCGTGGTCCTGGCCCACGACGGCACCGCCTGGGCCGTGCTGGACCCGCCCGCGCGGGGGCCGGCGACGCCGTTCGACGTGCTGGCCCACCCGTTCGTCACCGAGGCGGTCGTCGCCGGTCGCGTGGTGCACCGCTCGCGCCGGGCGCTCGCCCGCACCCTCGCCCCGGACCCGGCCCGGGTCGAGGCGACCGCGCGGGCCCTGCTGATGCGGGGGCGGCAGGTGCCGCCGCCACGGCGGGTCCGGCAGGTGGCGACCACCGTCCTGGCCGGCGGGGGAGTGCCCGGTCCGGGGGACGTGGCCCTCCTGGTGGCGGCGGCCGGCAGCCCGCCCCTGCGCGACGCCCTGTGGCACGACCTCTCCGCCGACGAGGCCCGGCGCCAAGTGGACCTGTGGCTCGCGGTAGTGCGGGCCACCCCCGCGGCGCTGCGGGCCGCCCCCGCCGCGGTCCTGGCCGCCTGCGCCTGGCGCGCGGGCGACGGCGCGCTCGCCTGGTGCGCCGTCGACCTGGCCAGGGCCGCCCCGGGGGAGTGCCCGCTCACCGAGGTCGTGGCCCACCTCCTGGCCACCGCCGCGGCCCCCGACACACGGCTCCCCGGCTGACCGGCTCGCGACCACGGAGCGGGCGGCGCCGCGCGGCCCGGCTCCCGCCCTCGTCCCGGTGGCTATCGTGACCCCATGGGCGAAGAGGTGGAAGCACAGGAGTTCTCCCGCGCCGACCGGACCCGGCACCGGGAGAAGGTCCGGCGGTGCCTCGACGTCTTCGCCCGGATGCTCCGGGAGTCCCGGTTCGACACCGACGACCCGATGACCGGGCTCGAGGTGGAGTTCAACCTCATCGACTCGGCGGGCGACCCCTCGCTGCGCAACATGGAGGCGCTGGAGGCGATCGCCGACCCGGCCTTCCAGACCGAGCTCGGCCAGTTCAGCATCGAGATCAACTGCCCTCCGGCGCGGCTGCGCGAGCGCGGGCTCCTGGCCTTCGAGGAGGGGCTGCGCCAGAGCCTCAACGACGCGGAGACCCGCTCGTCGGAGGTCGGCGCCCACCTCGTGATGATCGGGATCCTGCCGACCCTCGGGGAGGGGCACATGACGCCCGACTCGCTCAGCCCCAACCCGCGCTACAAGCTGCTGAGCGAGCAGATCCTCAACGCCCGGGGCGAGGACATCACGATCTCGATCGCGGGCGCCGAGCGTCTGGAGACGACCACCGACTCGATCGTCCCCGAGGCGGCCTGCACCAGCACCCAGTTCCACGTCCAGACCTCGCCCGACGAGTTCGCCGCCTACTGGAACGCCAGCCAGGTGATCGCCGGCGTGCAGCTCGCGGTGGGCGCCAACTCGCCGTACCTCCTGGGTCGCCAGCTGTGGCGCGAGACGCGGATCCCGCTCTTCGAGCAGGCCACCGACACGCGCAGCGAGGAGCTGAAGGCGCAGGGCGTGCGACCCCGGGTGTGGTTCGGGGAGCGGTGGATCACCTCGGTCTTCGACCTGTTCGAGGAGAACGTCCGCTACTTCCCGGCCCTCCTGCCCGTCACCGACGACGAGGACCCGCTGGAGGTCCTCGAGGCGGGGGGCACGCCCTCGCTGCACGAGCTGCGGCTGCACAACGGGACGATCTACCGCTGGAACCGCCCGGTGTACGACGTGACCCCGGAGGGACCGCACCTGCGGGTGGAGAACCGGCTGCTGGCGGCCGGGCCGACGGTGGCCGACACCATCGCCAACGCGGCCTTCTACTTCGGGCTGGTCCGCACCCTGGCCACGAGCGAGCGGCCGCTGTGGTCGCAGATGTCCTTCAGCGCGGCCGAGGAGAACTTCCACGTCGCCGCGCAGCACGGCATCGACGCCCAGGTCTACTGGCCCGGCCTCGGGCAGGTGAGCGCCAGCGAGCTGGTGCTGCGCCGGCTGCTGCCCATGGCCGACGAGGGGCTGGCCGCCGCGGGGGTCGAGGCCCACGAGCGGGACCGCTACCTCCAGATGATCGAGCAGAGGTGCCTCCTGCGGACCAACGGGGCGGAGTGGTTCGTCCGGCAGATGGCCGCCCGGCAGGACCAGGAGCGGTTCGACGCGCTGCGGGCGACGCTCCTCGACTACGTCGACCGCATGCACAGCAACGAGCCCGTCCACACCTGGTCGTAGGCCGGACGGCGCCGGCGCCGGCGCCAGTGCCGGGGCCGGGGGCGACTGCCGGCGGCCGCCGCGCGGGTGGGGTGCGTCGCACTTCAGCTGCGCCGTCGCAGCCTCGTCCAGGTCTGCGAGGCGCCGCTGGGGTGGTGCCACCAGCCGTGCCGGGTCAGGACGACGAACGAGGGTGCCAGGCCCAGCTGGCGCCAGGCCGCGCAGGCGGCGGCCTGCCACTCGAGGTCGCACTGGTCGGGCCCCGGGTCACCGGAGCGGGAGAGCCACAGCAGGGGTGCCTCCACCCGGAGCAGGGCCCGGTGGGCCAGCGCCACGGCCACCTCCACCCTGGTGTCGTGGTCGAGCGGGTCGTCGGGTGCCGGCCGGAACTCCCACGCCGCGGTCTCCTCGGTGGGGCCCGGCAGCCCGGCGCGGAGGACCGGGGGGAGGTGCCCGCGGGGCGCGGCCGTCTTGTGGGCGAGGACCGCGGCGCGGAGCCTGCGCCGGAGACCGCGGTCGGGCGCGCCTGACGGGTCGTCGACGGTGCCGGTGCGGGACGAGGACGGGGGAGCGGTCACGGGAGGAAACCCTGCCGGAGCACGACCTCCCGCCCGGGTCGCTCTCCACAGCCTCCCGTTCCGGGGCCTGATTGGGTACGGTGCCCGTGGGCGTCGTCGGGACGTCCGAGAGCAGTCAGAGGAGACGCAGATGGCAACCGTGGTCGTGGGATATGTCGCCAAGCCGGAGGGGGAGGCGGCCCTGGCCAAGGCCATCGAGGAGGCCAGGCTGCGCAACGCCAAGCTGGTCGTCGTCAACTCGCACCGCGGCGGCGCGGAGTACGACGGGGAGGTCGCCCAGCGGACCGCCCGCGAGATCGAGTCGGTCCAGCAGCGGCTGGACGAGGCCGGCATCGACTACGACGTGCGCCAGATGGTCCGCGGCTTCGAGCCCTCGGAGGACCTGATCAGCCTCGCCGAGGCCAACGGCGCCGAGCTGATCGTCATCGGGCTGCGCAAGCGGACGCCCGTCGGCAAGCTCATCCTGGGCAGCAACGCCCAGCGGATCCTGCTGGACGCCCACTGCCCCGTGATGGCCGTCAAGGCCTGATCGACCCGGTCGGGCATGATGGCCCCATGCCCTACAGCGCCGACCTCCGCATCACCGGCGACGAGGCCGCCGACCGCGTCCTGGGGGAGTCCCCCTTCGCCCTGCTCGCGGGGATGATGCTGGACCAGCAGTACCCGATGGAGCACGCCTTCCGGGGTCCGGCCAAGGTCCTGGACCGCCTGGGCACCCTGGACCCCGCGGCGGTCGCCTCGGCCGACCCCGAGCAGTTCGCCGCGCTCTGCGCGACGCCGCCCGCGGTGCACCGCTTCCCCGGGTCGATGGCGGCCCGACTGCAGGAGCTGGCCCGCCGTGTGGTCGAGGAGTACGACGGCGACGCGAGCCGCATCTGGACGGACGCCGGCTCGGGCCGCGAGCTGCTGCGACGGATGGTGGCGCTGCCCGGCTTCGGCAAGCAGAAGGCGCAGATCTTCGTCGCCCTCCTGGCCAAGCAGTGCGGGGTGCGGCCCGAGGGCTGGGAGGCGGTCTGCGGCGACTACGCACAGCCCGGTCACCGGTCGGTCGCCGACGTCGTGGACGAGGAGTCGCTGCAGCGCGTGCGCGACTTCAAGAAGCAGAAGAAGGCTGCCGCGGGGAGCGGAAGTCGGCCCCTCACCCAGGGCATGGCAGAATGATCGGGCGGCCTTGACGTAACCGGGCCTTGCCGCGCCCCTTTTCCCGTGACGAGAGGTGTTCGTGTCTTCGCACGCACGCAAGCTGCTCCCCGCCGAGGTGCTGTCGCACCCGGCCGTCGTGTCCCTCATCGAGGGCGGCGCGGCCACCGGCACGGTGACCCCCGACCAGGTGCGCCAGGCCAGTGACGCCGCGCTCGTCGAGCCCCGCCACCTGAAGGCGCTCCTGACCCACCTCAGCGGCCGCGGCATCACCGTGGACATCACGGCGGGCAGCACGGCCGCGAGCGCGGGTCGGGCCGCCGCCGCGGGAGCCCCGCGGAAGACGACCACCACCAAGGCCGCCAAGACCGCGTCGACCCGGACCACCCCCGCGAAGAAGGCCGCGACGCCCGCGAAGAAGAGCGTCGCGAAGGCGGCGGCCGCGGCGCCGGCCGCCGAGCCGGTGGTGGGTCCCGACGGCAAGAAGGTCCTCCCCGACATCCCCGACGAGCAGTTCGAGAAGGACGTCGCGGTCGACCCGTCGATCAAGGAGGACGAGAAGCAGGCCTTCGTCGTCTCCGCGGCCGACGACACCGACGAGCCCGAGCAGCAGGTCATGGTCGCGGGTGCGACCGCGGACCCCGTCAAGGACTACCTCAAGCAGATCGGCAAGGTCCCCCTCCTCAACGCGGAGATGGAGGTCGAGCTCGCCAAGCGGATCGAGGCCGGGCTCTTCGCCGAGGAGAAGCTGGCGAAGGGCGGCAAGCTCAGCCCGAAGACGCTCGAGGAGTTCGAGTGGATCGCGGAGGACGGTCGGCGCGCCAAGAACCACCTGCTGGAGGCCAACCTGCGCCTCGTGGTCTCGCTGGCGAAGCGCTACACCGGCCGGGGCATGCTCTTCCTCGACCTGATCCAGGAGGGCAACCTCGGCCTCATCCGTGCGGTCGAGAAGTTCGACTACACCAAGGGCTACAAGTTCTCCACCTATGCGACCTGGTGGATCCGCCAGGCGATCACCCGGGCGATGGCGGACCAGGCGCGGACCATCCGCATCCCGGTGCACATGGTCGAGGTCATCAACAAGCTCGCCCGCGTCCAGCGGCAGATGCTCCAGGACCTGGGCCGCGAGCCCACTCCCGAGGAGCTGGCCAAGGAGCTCGACATGACCCCCGAGAAGGTCATCGAGGTCCAGAAGTACGGCCGCGAGCCGATCTCCCTGCACACCCCCCTGGGTGAGGACGGCGACTCGGAGTTCGGCGACCTCATCGAGGACTCCGAGGCGATCGTGCCCGCCGACGCCGTCTCCTTCACCCTGCTCCAGGAGCAGCTGCACGCGGTCCTCGACACTCTCTCGGAGCGGGAGGCGGGCGTCGTGAGCATGCGCTTCGGCCTCACCGACGGCCAGCCGAAGACGCTGGACGAGATCGGCAAGGTCTACGGCGTCACCCGCGAGCGGATCCGGCAGATCGAGTCCAAGACCATGTCGAAGCTCCGCCACCCGAGCCGGTCGCAGGTCCTCCGGGACTACCTCGACTGAGCCCCGTCGGGCGCGCACGCGGGTGAGGGGATCTCGGGGGTGGCAGGTCGGTCGCGGGACCGTCCTGGGAGTCGTGCTGCTCGCGGTGCTGGTCGCCGCGGGCGCCTGGGGCGTGACCGCGATGTCTGACGAGCGCGCGCCCACCGGGGCGGCGGAGGGGTCCGCCACGTTGCGCGAGGTGCTCGAGCCCTGGTACGACGCCGTGCGCCGCCACGACGAGGCGCCCGCCCGCGTGGTCGTGGTGGGCGACTCCATCTCCGAGGGCGTCTGGATGCCCACGCCGGTGCACCGCAACCGGATGGTCGGGATGCTCCAGGAGGAGCTGCGCGAGCGGCTCGACGCCCCGGGCGCGGCAGGCTACCTGCCGGCCTTCTACGTCGACCCGGCGACGCGCGACGACACGTCCCAGTCCGGTGCGCCCGCCCAGGAGTACATGTTCGAGAAGTGGGGGCTCGGGGGTCGGGCGCTCTTCATGCCGCCCACCGCGACCCTGACCTACCCCCGGCTCCCCGCGCGCCGCGTCCGGGTCTGGTACGGCGCGGTGGAGGCGCTGGGCGGTGAGGGACGGGTCCTGGTCGACGGCGAGGACGTGACCTCCGCCGGCACCCTCTCCGACGGCACCCCCTCTCCGGCCACGCTCAGCAGCGTCGCCGCCCGGCCGGAGGCCGGGCTGTGGTGGGAGTCCCCCGACCTCGGCCAGGGCGACCACCTGGTACAGGTGGTGGGAGCGGGCCCGCTCGGGGCCTTCGTGCACACGGGGGTGGAGTTCCTCGACCCCGACGCCTCCTCGGGCATCCACGTCTACGACGGCTCGCACTCGGGGGCGGGGACGCAGCACTACGCCTCGGAGCTGATGGCGCAGGGCCACTGGCGAGAGGTCGCCGCCCTCGACCCGCAGCTGGTGCTCGTCAACCTGGGGTCGAACCCCGACTTCGCCTACGCGCAGAACCTCCGGATCGTGGTGGAGCGTGCCCTCGAGGCGGCGCCCGACGCGGCGGTGGTCCTCGTCGACGGCTACGAGCCCGGCAACTGGCAGAGCGAGGCGTGGCAGGAGGTCCGCGCCGCGCGTCGGGAGGTGGCCGCGGCCCACCCCGACCGGGTGGCGGTCTTCGACCTCGCGGCCCAGTGGCCGGTCCTGGCCAAGGACGGGTCGACCAACGAGGGGCTCATGATCGAGGAGATGCTGCCCCTGCACCCCAGCCTCGCCGGGAACGAGCGGATGGCCGAGATCTTCGCCGACCTGCTCACCCCGCCCGACTGAGCGCGCAGGTCAGGGCTCAGACGAGGAAGAGGCCGACCACCCAGACGGCGGTCGCGAGCAGGGCTGCCCCGAGCTCGACCGCGACGCTCAGCAGCACCGCCTTGACGGCGTGCCGGGCGGAGGTCCTGGCCCGGACCCGGCCGACCCTGCGGACCTCGGCGAGGTGGACCCCCAGCACGAAGCCGAGCAGCAGGCCTGCCACCGGGACGACGAAGAAGCCCACCGCGGCGAGCGCCCCTCCGGCCCACAGCGTGCTCGACGGGACCCCCGCCGTGCGGAGCCCGCGCCCCGGGACGACGTACTTGGCCACCGCTCCGGCCCCCAGGACGACCACCACCGCCGCCAGGACGCGCCAGCTGGTCGCGGTGCCGACGTACCAGGCCCAGCCGAGGACGCCCAGCAGCACCAGCGACGTGCCGGGGACCAGGGGGAGCAGGATGCCGACCAGACCGACGGCGACGAGGACGGCAGCGAGCAGGGCGGCGACGGTCACGGCCCCAGCCTGCCACCCGGGTCCGCCGGCTGCAGGGCCGAGGGCGGCCGGGGACGACGAACGGCCCCGGACCGCGTGGTCCGGGGCCGTTCGGGGGTCTGGGGGCTCAGGCCTGGGAGCCCGGGGCGGGGGTGCTGAGCTTGTGGGTCTCGTCGACGACCGTCACGGCGACCTGCCGGAGCTTGTCGCCGTGCTCGCGGGCGTGGTGCGCGCAGAACAGGAGCTCACCGCCGCTCTGGAGCTCCACCCGGAGGTAGGCCTGTGCTCCGCAACGGTCGCAACGGTCCGCCGCCGTGAGGGCGGGTGTGGGGGCAACTGCAGTAGTCACATCGGCCTCATTTCTCTCCATCGGTGTCTGGCCCAACGTACTGGTCCGGGAAAAGATTCCCGGGCTGTTCGGTCGACGGCCACCATCCAACCATGCTGGTCCCTACCCGGTTTCGGTTATGCCCAACCCTCAGCCGGTCCGTTTCCTTCCCGGCGGCGTCGGTGCCGCCACGCTAGACCCGCGGACCGGTGACGGCGCGCAGGCGTGCCGCGCGTCGTCGCCGGGCGTGTCGCGGGTAGATTCACCTCCCGTGGCAGCCCCGACCGACACCTCCTACAACGCCGCCCACCTCCTGGTCCTCGAGGGCCTCGAGGCGGTGCGCAAGCGTCCCGGCATGTACATCGGCTCGACCGACACCAAGGGCCTGATGCACTGCCTGTGGGAGGTGATCGACAACGGCGTCGACGAGGCGCTCGCGGGCGCCGCGCACCGGGTGGAGGTCACCCTGCACCCGGACGGCTCGGCGGAGGTGGTCGACGACGGGCGCGGCATCCCGACCGACAAGGAGCCCAAGACGGGGCTGCCCGGCGTCGAGGTGGTCGCCACCAAGCTGCACGCGGGCGGCAAGTTCGGCGGCGGCTCCTACGTCGCCACCGGCGGCCTGCACGGCGTGGGCCTCTCGGTGGTCAACGCGCTCTCCTCGCGGATGGACATCGACGTCGACCGCTCGCCCGCCCAGCAGGGGATCAGCTTCCGCCGGGGCACCCCCGGCGTCTTCGACGGCGAGACCCCCGACAGCGCGTTCGCGCCCCGGTCCGGGCTGACCCGCAAGGGGAAGCGGGTCGCCAAGGGGCGCAGCGGCACCCGGGTGCGCTTCTGGCCCGACCGTCAGATCTTCACGAAGGACGCCCACTTCGTCTACGACGAGCTCGTCACCAGGGCGCGGCAGACCTCCTACATCGTCCCCGGCCTGGAGCTGGTGCTGCGCGACGTGCGCGGCGACGAGCCCGTGGAGGAGACGTTCCGGCACGACGGCGGCATCTCCGAGTTCACCGAGTTCCTCTCCTCGGGCGAGCCGGTCACCGACGTGCTGCGGCTGCAGGGCGCGGGGCACTTCACCGAGACCGTGCCGCTGCTCGACGAGAAGGGCCACATGACCCCGCAGGAGGTCGAGCGCGAGCTCGGCGTCGACGTGGCCCTGCGCTGGAGCATGGACTACGACACGACCCTGCGCTCCTACGTCAACGTGATCGCCACCCCCAAGGGCGGCACCCACGTGAGCGGCTTCGAGCAGGCCGTCACCAAGACCTTCAACGACGTGATGCGCTCGGCCAAGGTGCTCAAGGTCGGGGACCAGGACGTCGTCAAGGACGATGTCCTGGAGGGGCTCACCGCCGTGGTCACGGTCCGCCTCGCCGAGCCGCAGTTCGAGGGCCAGACGAAGGAGATCCTCGGGACGCCCGCCGCCCGCACCATCGTGCGCAAGGTGGTCGCCGCCGAGCTGAAGAAGTTCCTCACCTCGACGAAGCGCACCGAGAAGGCCCAGGCCAAGCTGGTCATGGAGAAGGTGGGCAACGCCTCCAAGACCCGGATCGCGGCCCGGCAGCACAAGGAGACCCAGCGCCGCAAGAACGCGCTGGAGTCCTCCGCGCTCCCGGCCAAGCTGGTGGACTGCCGGACGACGGACAACGAGCGCTCCGAGCTCTTCATCGTCGAGGGAGACTCCGCCCTCGGCACCGCGAAGCTGGCCCGGGACTCCGAGTACCAGGCGCTGCTGCCGATCCGCGGCAAGATCCTCAACGTGCAGAAGGCGTCCGTGGGGGACATGCTCAAGAACGCCGAGTGCGCCTCGATCATCCAGGTCGTCGGGGCGGGCTCCGGGCGCACCTTCGACCTGGAGGCCGCCCGGTACGGCCGCATCATCTTCATGGCCGACGCAGACTCCGACGGGGCCCACATCCGCTGCCTGCTGGCGACGTTGTTCTTCAAGTACATGCCCGACCTGATCACCGCGGGTCGGGTCTACACCGCCGTGCCTCCGCTGCACCGCATCGAGCTGACCAACCCCCGCAAGGGGATGGACAAGTACGTCTACACGTACTCCGACGACGAGCTGCAGCGGAAGCTGGCCGAGCTGAAGAAGAAGAACCTGCGCTGGAAGGACCCCGTGCAGCGCTACAAGGGCCTCGGCGAGATGGACGCGGACCAGCTGGAGGAGACCACGATGGACCCCCGTCGCCGCACGCTGCGCCGGCTGACGGTGGACGACGCCGGCGACGCTGCAAGCGTCTTCGAGCTGCTGATGGGCTCCGACGTGGCCCCCCGCAAGGAGTTCATCGTCCAGGGCGCCTACGAGGTCGACCTCGAGGCGCTGGACGCCTGAGCGCGGGCCCGGCCGGAGCCGGGCCCCGCGGCTCAGTCCACCTGCTCCATGAGGCCCGTGTCCACGTCGTAGACGAAGCCGCCCACCTTGACGGTGTCGGGGATCAGCGGGTGCGAGCGGACGGCGCGCACGTCCTGGCGGAGCCGGGCGACCTGGTCGTCGACCACGCCGAAGGACTGCCACGTGGCGTCCTGGCCCGTGGCGGCGCCGATCCGCTCCTGCAGCTCCTGCTCCGACGCGGTCGTCATGGCACACCGGGTGTGCGGCACGACGAGGATCCGCTGCACGTTGAGCAGGTGGACCCCGAGGACGAGGGCCTCGAGCGCCTGCGGGGTGACCCGCCCGCCGGGGTTGCGGAAGATCTTGGCGTCGCCGTGCTTGAGGCCGAGCATCGCGAGGGGGTCGATCCGCGAGTCCATGCAGGTCACGAGGGCGACGCCGGCGTGCGCCTTGCCGTCGAAGCCGCCGAGCTCGAAGCTGTCGGCGAAGGTGCGGTTGGCTTCCAGGAGGTCGTCGAAGTCGTTCACGCCGAAGAACCTAGCGGACCCGGTGCGGCGACCCGGGCGGGACCCGCGGCGCGGAACAGGGCGAGGGCCAGCAGCGCCGCCAGGAGGGCGCAGACCCCGGCCCCGGCGAAGACCGTCTGCTCCTGGGCGATCCCCGCCTCCTTGAGCAGCAGCGTCAGCTCGGGGCACCGGGAGGGTCCGCCGCACACCTCCCGGACAGGCGGGACGTCCGCCTGCTCGGCGTAGTAGCGGCGCAGGCCCAGCGTGGTGAGCGCGGAGATCCCGACGAGCATCCCCACCATCCGGGCCACCACGACCATCGCGCTGGCCAGCCCGTGCACGGCGTGGTCGGTGAAGGCGAGCACCGCGGCGTTGACGGGGGCCAGGGCCAGGCCGAAGCCCAGCCCGCCGACGACGAGCGGCACGGTGGCGTGCCAGTGCTCGAGCGCGTCGATCCCCCAGGTGGACATCCAGGCGAACGACGCGGCCGCCAGCACCATGCCCAGGGCGGTGGTGGGCCCGGAACCCCACCGGGGGGTGAGGTAGCCGCCCGCCACGGCGCCGACGGGGAGCGCGACCAGGAACCGCACCAGGACGAGGGCGGCCATCAGCTGGGAGTCGCCGTGGATCGTGGTGCGGGCGAACAGGGGGACGTCGATGAGCGCGGCGATCAGGGCCGAGCCCACCAGGAAGCTGACCACCAGGGCGCCCCACGCGGGGGTCCGGCGCAGCGCCTCGTGCGGGATGATCGGGTCGGGGGTCCGGCGCAGGTGGGCCAGCAGCGCTGCGAGCGAGACCCCCGACCCGACGAGGTACCACGTGCCCTGCGGGGAGAAGACCTCCACCTTCGGGTCGGCCGTGGCGAAGGCCAGCACCACGCCGCCGAGGGTGGCCGCCAGGAGGAGGGCGCCGACCAGGTCGGCCTCCCGGAGCACCCGGCCCCACGAGCGCAGGTCGACCAGCGGCCGCTCGGCGAGCAGCAGGCGCACCAGCAGCAGCGCCAGCGCCACGACGGTGACGGCGCCGGTGGGGGTGAGCCACCGGCTCCCGGTGACGAAGGGGACGAAGAGCTCGCCCCAGGCGAGGTCGCGCAGCAGCGGGGGAGGTCTGAGGAAGGTCAGCGAGCCCGCCAGGAGCACCACCACCGCCAGGCCGGCGCCGAGCAGGTCGGGCCGCCCGCCCGGCGGCGCCCCCAGCAGCGCCCGGGAGCGGTCGTCGAGCAGCTCGGGCGAGCGCGTCGCGAGCCGGCGGACCGCGGCGGCCAGCACCAGGCCCACCGCGACGTTCACCGCGAAGATGGCCCGCCAGTCCGCCAGGGCCAGCACGACGGCCCCCAGGAGGGGTCCCAGCACCGAGCCGATCTCCTGGACCGCCGAGACGATGCCCAGCGGGACCCCGCGCCTCTCCTCGGGGTAGAGGTCGGCGACCAGGGCCAGCGTGGCCGGGACCAGGCCGCCGCCGCCCACCCCCTGGAGGAAGCGCCCGGCCACCATCGACGGCATGTCGTAGGCCAAGGTCGTCACCAGCGACCCCAGCGCGAAGAGGCCCAGCGAGAGCAGGAGGACAGGGACGCGGCCGCGCAGGTCGGCGATCCGTCCGATCAGCGGCAGCACCGCGACGTAGCCGAGCAGGAAGCCGGAGACGATCGGCGCGGCCCGCTGGAGCTGGTCGAGCGGCACTCCCGCGCTGGCCATCATGTCGGGGAGGGCGAGCACCACCACGTAGGTGTCCGCCGCCGCGAAGGCGACGGCGAGGGCCGCCAGCCAGAGCAGCGCGCGCTGCGCCCGGTCGGTGGGGGAGGTCACGGAGCGGTGATCTCGCGCGTCGTCCCGTAGTCGGTCAGGTCGACGGTGTAGGTCATCTCCTCGCTGTCGGCGTAGAAGACACCCGTCATCTCCGCGCGCCGCAGCTGTCCCTCCTCGGTGACGAGGAAGGTGACGTCGAAGGTGTCGCCGGCGCTGCTCGGGATGACGTTCTCCATGACGTCCCCGTCGATGGTGCCGGTGTACGCGGTGAGCACCTCGTCGTTGTCGACGCCACCACGCTCCTGCTCGCCCTGCTCGGGGTCCCGGACCTCGTGCAGGAGGGCCGCGAACCCCTGATCGGGGCTGATCAGCCGCGACGGGTCGGGCGCGCCGTACTCCGCGGGGTCCACGTCGGACCACCCCGGGGTCAGCGGCACCTGGGCCCAGACGGTCCCGTCGACGGCGACGACGGGGACGGTGAACACGTTGCCTGCCAGGCGCACCTGCAGGTCGCCGTCGAAGGCCGGCGCGTCGGTCGCGACCCCCTTGGCGCCGACGATGCCCGTGACGCCGTCGGGCAGGTCGTCGGTCCGCAGGTCCAGCAGCACGCCGGAGGTGTCCACGAGCTCGTCGGCCGCCGCCCCGAGCACCTCCTCGGGGGCCTTCCCCTCCAGCGCGCTGTCGCCGCTGCAGGCGCCGGTCGCCAGCGCCAGGCCCAGCAGGACGGCAGGCAGGGTCGGGGAGGCTCGCCGGACGGCGGGACGGGAGGGGCGCACGGGCCCAGCGTCGCACAGCGGATGGTGCGGGAGGGGTCCTTCGGCACGCTCAGGCACGCGCGGCCACCCCCACCTGGCGGGCCACCGGGGCGGCGACCGCGGCCAGGGGGATGCTCCCCGGCGTCCCGGAGCCGTCCCGGCGTCCCTCGGCGGGGGGCAGCTCCACGGGCGCGCCGCTCGAGGCGGCCCCGCGGGCGGGGGCGGGGCCGGCCCAGGCCAGGACCAGGGTGTCCTCGCCGCGCAGGAAGCGGTGGCAGCGCACGCCGCCGGTCGCCCGACCCTTCGCGGGGTACTCGGTGAAGGGCGTGACCTTCCACGCGCCGGGCTCGGTGCCCGGCAGCGCGGTGGCGGCGCCGGAGGCGGTGAAGACGACCGCGTCGTCGCCCTCCAGGGCGCCGAACCACACGACGCGGGCCCCGCTGCCCAGGCGGATGCCCGCGATGCCGCCGCCCGACCGGCCCTGGGGCCTGACGCCCTCGGCCGGGAAGTGCAGGAGCTGGGCGTCGGAGGTGATGAAGCAGAGCTCCTCGTCACCGGTGGCCAGCTCGACGGCACCCACCACCTCGTCGCCCTCCTTGAGGGAGACGACCTCCCACTCGTCGCGGTTCAGCACCTCGGGGTTGACCCGCTTGACGACCCCCTGGGCGGTGCCGAGGGCGAGGCCGGGCCCGTCGGTGGCCAGCGAGGTCAGCGCCAGGGCGCGCTCGCCGGGCTCCAGCGACAGGACCTCGCTGAGCGGCAGCCCGCCCTGCAGGTTGGGGTCGTTGGCCGACGCCGGCAGCTCGGGCATGTCGAGCACCTGCGTGCGCACGAGCCGTCCGCGGGAGGTGAGCACCCCGACCTCGCCGCGCGCGGTCGTGCGGACCGCCGACACGACGACGTCGTGGTTGGCCCGGCCCTCGCCCTGGCCGGGCACCTCGTCGGTGGACGTGCGGGCGAGCAGCCCGCTGGAGGAGAGCAGCGCGAAGCACGGGTCGTCGGGGACCTCCAACGACGCCGCGCCGACGGTCACGGCGGTGCCCGCAGAGGCCAGCAGGACGGTGCGTCGGGGCGTGCCGAAGGTCTTCGCGACCTCGGCCAGCTCGTCTGAGACGACCTTGCGCAGCTGCTGCTCGTCGTTGAGGATCGCGTCCAGCGCCTCGATCTGCTGCTCCAGCTCGGTCTTCTCCTTGTCGAGCTCGAGCTTGGAGAACTTCGTGAGCCGGCGCAGCGGCATGTCGAGGATGTACTCCGCCTGGATCGTGGTCAGGTCGAACACGGTCATGAGGCGTTCCTTGGCCGCGGCCGCGTTGTCGCTGGCCCGGATCAGCTGGATCACCTCGTCGATGTCGAGGATCGCCAGCAGCAGCCCCTCCACGAGGTGGAGCCGGTCGGCGGCCTTGCCGCGCCGGAAGGTGGAGCGGCGCCGCACGACGTCGACCCGGTGGCCCAGGAAGACCTCGAGCATCTCCTTCAGGCCCAGGGTGCGGGGCTGGCCGTCGACGAGGGCGACCGCGTTGATGCCGAAGGACTCCTCGAGCGGGGTGAGCTTGTAGAGCTGCTCGAGCAGCGCCTCGGGCACGAAGCCGTTCTTGACCTCGATCACCAGTCGCAGTCCGTTGGTGCGGTCGGTGAGGTCCTTGATGTCGGAGATGCCCTGCACCTTCTTGGACTGGACCAGGACCTTGATCCGCTCCACCACCCGCTCCGTGCCCACGCCGTAGGGCAGCTCGGTGATGACGATCCCCTTCTTGCGGGGGGTCACGGACTCGATCCGCGCGGTGGCCCGCATCTTGAAGCTGCCGCGCCCCGAGGCGTAGGCGTCGCGCACGCCCTCGAGCCCGACGATCTTGCCGCCCGTCGGCAGGTCGGGGCCGGGGACGAACCGCATGAGGTCCTCGAGCGACGCCTTCGGGTGCTTGAGCAGGTGGCGCAGGGCCTGGACGACCTCGACGAGGTTGTGCGGGGGGATGTTGGTCGCCATGCCGACCGCGATCCCGGTGGCGCCGTTCACGAGGAGGTGGGGGATGGCCGCGGGCAGCACCGACGGCTCGAGCTCGCGGGAGTCGTAGTTGGCCTTGAAGTCGACCGTGTCCTCGTCGAGCGACTGCGTCATCGCGACGGCGGCGGGAGCCATCCGGCACTCGGTGTAGCGCATCGCGGCGGGGGAGTCGTCGGGGGAGCCGAAGTTGCCGTGGCCGTCGACCATCGGCAACCGCATCGACCAGGGCTGGGCCATCCGCACCAGGGCGTCGTAGATCGCGCTGTCGCCGTGCGGGTGCAGCTTGCCCATCACCTCGCCGACGACGCGGGCGCTCTTCACGTGGCCCCGGTCGGGGCGCAGGGACATGTCGTCCATCGTGTAGAGGATCCGCCGCTGCACCGGCTTGAGACCGTCGCGGGCGTCGGGCAGGGCCCGGGAGTAGATGACGGAGTACGCGTACTCCAGGAAGGAGCTCTTGATCTCGTCGCCCACGTCGATGTCGAGGATGTGCTCCTCGAAGTCGTCGGGGAGCGGGGGCTTGGTGCCACGTCGTGCCATGGCCCGCATTCTCCCGGTGCGGCCCCTGGTTGCCGACGCAGGGCACGCCGGGCGGGGCGGACCGGTTAGATTCAGCACGTGACCGACGCGGACACCGCCCCCTCCAGCCACGAGCCCCCCAGGCACTGGGAGGCCGACGTCCTGCTGCGGGACGGCCGGACCGCCCACATCAGGCCGATCCGGCCCGCCGACGCCGACCTGCTCGTCGAGTTCTACAGCCGGGTCTCCGACGAGTCGAAGTACTACCGCTTCTTCGCGCCGATGCCGAAGCTCTCGGACCGCGACGTCGCCCGGTTCACCCAGGTCGACTACCGCGACCGCGTCGCCTTCGTGCTCCTCGTGGGCGGGAAGATGATCGCGGTGGGCCGCTACGACACGGTCGCCCCGGCCGAGGCCGAGGTCGCGTTCCTGGTCGAGGACGCCCACCAGGGACGGGGCATCGGCCAGCTCCTGCTGGAGCACCTGGCCCAGGCGGGCCGGGAGTGCGGCATCGAGCGGTTCGTCGCCGAGGTGCTCCCCGACAACCACCCGATGATCCGCACCTTCAAGGACGCGGGCTACCAGGTGGCCAGCCAGTACGACGACGGCGTCGTCAGCCTCGAGTTCTCCATCGACCCGACCGACACGGCGCTCGGGGTGATGGAGCAGCGGGAGCACCGGGCCGAGGCCGCCTCCATCGAGAAGTTCTTCAACCCGCGCTCCGTCGCCGTGATCGGCGCCAGCCGTCGCCAGGACACGATCGGCCAGGCGCTGGTGCGCAACCTGGTGCTGGGCGACTTCACGGGTCGGGTCTACGCGGTCAACCCGACCGCCGAGGCCGTCTCGGGCCTGCCCACGTACGCCTCGGTCACCGACATCCCCGACGAGGTCGACGTGGCGGTCGTCGCCGTCCCGGCCGACGCGGTCCAGGACGTGGTCCTGGACTGCGCCGCCAAGGGGGTGCACGGCCTCGTGGTGATCTCGTCGGGCTTCGCCGAGACCGGCGAGGAGGGGCGGATGCGGCAGCGCCAGCTGGTCGGCCTGTCGCGCTCCTACGGGCTGCGCCTGATCGGCCCGAACTGCCTCGGGGTGATCAACACCGCCCCCGAGGTCTCGCTCAACGCCTCGCTGTCCTCGCTGATGCCGCCGCGCGGTCGCGCCGGCTTCTTCTGCCAGTCCGGCGCCCTGGGGTCCGCGATCCTCGAGAAGGTCAACAACCGCGGCCTGGGCCTCACGACCTTCGTCAGCGCCGGCAACCGCGCCGACGTCTCCGGCAACGACCTCCTGCAGTACTGGGAGGAGGACGACTCCACCGAGGTGGTCCTGCTCTACCTCGAGTCCATCGGCAACCCGCGCAAGTTCTCCCGGATCGCCCGCCGGGTCTCCCGGCGCAAGCCCATCATCGCCGTCCGCTCGGGCCGCACCACCCAGGGCGTCCCGATGGGCCACGCGGTCCGCAAGATCGCGGCGCCCTCGCAGTCGGTCGACGCGATGTTCCGGCAGGCCGGGGTGGTCCAGGTCGACACGCTCGAGGAGATGTTCGACGTCGCCCAGCTGCTCGCGCACCAGCCGCTCCCGCGCGGCCGGCGGGTCGCCGTGGTGGGCAACTCCGACGCGCTGGGCCTGCTCGCCGCCGACGCCGCGGCCGGAGCCGGCCTCGTCGTCAACAAGCAGGTGGCCCTCGGCGCCGACGCCGGCGCGGAGGACTTCGAGGACGCCCTCGACGCGGCGATCGACGACCCCGAGGTGGACGCGGTGGCCGCCATCTACATCCCGCCGCTCAACATCTCCGGCGAGGACGTCGCCAACGTGCTCGCCGCGATCGGCGAGCAGTCGGACAAGCCGCTGGTCACGACGTTCCTCGGCGCCGAGGGCGTCCCCGAGCTGCTGCGGGTGCCCGACGTCGCGGGCTCCACCGCGGGTCGCGGCTCGGTGCCGTCCTACCCCGCCGTGGAGTCCGCCGTCCGGGCCCTGGCCCGGGTGGTCGAGTACGCGATGTGGCTGCGCAGCCCCGACAAGCCCCCGGCCGACGCCGAGCTGGTCGACCGGGCCGCGGCCAAGAAGCTGGTGGGCGAGCTGCTGGTCGGCCACCCCGACGGCCACGACCTCGACGACGAGTCGCTGTCGCGGCTGCTGGCGGCCTACGGCATCGAGATGTGGCGCAGCATCCCCGTGGCCGACCTCCCGGCGGCGCTCGCCGCGGCGGAGGAGCTGGGCTGGGACGTCGTGCTCAAGGCGACCGCCCTGCACCTGCGCGACCGGCCCGACCTGGCCCACGTCTGGCGCAACATCGACTCCGCGGCCGAGATGGAGGACGCCTGGCTCACCCTGCACCAGGTGATCACCGACCCGAGCGCGGCCGGCTTCGTGGTGCAGCGCAACGCGCCGCCCGGCGTCCCGGTCGCGGTCGCCAGCATCGAGGACCCGCTCTTCGGCCCCGTGGTCTCCTTCGGCGTGGGCGGCCCGATGACCGAGCTGCTGCAGGACCGCTCCTTCCGGATCCCGCCGCTGGCCGAGCACGACGCCCAGGACATGGTGCGCGAGATCAAGGCCTCCCCGCTGCTCTTCGGCTACCGGGGCAGCGAGATCGTCGACGTGGAGGAGGTCGAGCGGATCGTGCGCCGGGTGGCCCAGCTCCAGAACGACCTGCCGCAGGTCCGCTCGCTCTCCCTGCCGCTCGTCCTCGCCGGGCGCGACGGCTGCGCGGTGCTCGGGGGCTCCTGCCGGATCGAGCCGGTGCTTGACCCGCGCTCCGACTGGTTCGTCCGACGGCTCAGCATGATGCCGGGGGACACGCTGCCCGACTGAGCCGCGCCGCCTCACCGCTCGGCCCCGCCGGCGCACTAGGATCGCCGCCGTGCTGGTCTCCGACTCCCACCGCTTCCTCTTCGTCCACGTGCAGAAGACGGGCGGGGTCAGCGTGGAGCACCTGCTGCGGCCGCTGATCCCCGACGTCCGCGGGCTGGAGGGCCTGACCCGGCACGCCAGGCTGCGCCAGGTGCTCAAGGCGGAGCCGGCCCTGGCGTCGTACTGGACCGTCGGCTTCGTCCGCAACCCGTGGGCCCGGCTGCTCTCCTGGTACGGCATGGTCCAGCGGTTCCGGGAGCTGGCCGAGAAGGGCTCCCCGAAGGCCCAGCGCTTCCTCGGGGGCGGCGGCTTCATGGCCGGGGTCGCGCGCGACTACCCCGACTTCGAGCAGTTCGTGCTGCGGGGCCCCGACGACTGGCCCCGGCTGCGCACGCCCCAGGTGGCCTACCTGCGCGCGCCCGGGCGGGAGGCCGACTTCGTCGGCCGCACCGAGTCCTTCGAGGCCGACGTGCGACGGGTGATGCTCCACCTCGGGCTGCCGACGCCCGACAGCGTCCCGCGCGACAACGCGGCGCCGCCGCGCGACTACCGCACCGAGTACACCCCCGCGATGCGGGACCGGGTGGCCGAGGTCTTCGCCCCCGACCTCGAGGCGTTCGGCTACTCCTTCTGAGGGACGGCCCCGGCCTGCATGACAGACTGCCCCCATGCGGAGCAGGACCCCCGGCCACCCGACCGACTCGAAGGACCACTCCCGGCGGCTGCGGGGGGCGATCGAGCGCACCGGCTACTACCCCGAGGTGGTCATCGACGGGGTCTTCGCCGCGCTCGGGGGCGAGCAGGTGGTGGCCTTCTACGTGCACCACGAGCCCACCTTCGAGCGGGACGAGGTCCGCCGGCACCTCACCGTCGCGGTGCTCACCCCCTCCCGGCTCGTGCTGGCGCACACCGACGAGCACCCCGGGGACGACCTGCTCCCCGAGCCGCACACGTCGACCTCGACGGAGGCGGTCACGCTCTCCTCGGTGCGGTCGGTGGTCGTCACCCGGATGGTCACCAACCCGACCTCCGGGCCGGCCCCCGCGGCGGAGGCCGTGCTGACCATCGGCTGGGGCGGCGTCTCCAGGATCGACCTCGAGCCCGCTTCGTGCGCCGACCCGGAGTGCGACGCCGACCACGGCTACACCGGCGTGCTCGCGGGCGACGACTTCTCGCTGCGCGTCTCGGCGGCCGCCGAGGGGCGCGAGGCCGTCACGGGCCTGCTGGAGTTCGCCGAGGCGCTCTCGGCCCGGACCCGCGGGGACTGAGGGACCCGTGACGGGGACGCAGGGCTTCGTCGAGCCGGCGTACGGCGCCCGCGCGCTGACCGACGTGCTGCCGGCGGTGGCGGCGTCCCTGGGCGTCCCGCTGCCCGGGAGCAGCACGACGCTCGAGCTCCCCGACGCCCCGGCGTGGGTGGTCCTGCTGGTCGACGGCCTCGGGGCCGAGCTGCTGCGGCGCTACGCGCACGCCGCGCCGTTCCTCGCCTCGTCGCTGCGCGACTCGACGACCGGGACCGCCGGGGTCCCGTCCACCACCGCGACCAGCCTGACCTCCCTCGGCACGGCGCTGCCGCCCGGCGCCCACGGACTGGTGGGGTTCACCTCGCGCATCCCCGGCACCGACCGGCTGCTCAACGCCCTGGCCTGGGACAAGGAGGTCGACCCGCTCGAGTGGCAGCCGCACCCCACGGCGTTCGCCCGGCTGGCCGCGGCGGGCGTCCCCGCGACGGTGGTCAACAAGCGGGACTTCGCGGGCAGCGGCCTCACCCTCGTGGGCCAGCGGGGCGCGGAGTACGTGGGCGCCGACCGCGTGGGCGAGCGGATCGCCGCGGTCCTCGCCGCGTCCGTCCCGCGGCCCTCGCTGACCTACGTCTACGACGCCGACCTCGACTGGACGGGCCACAAGTTCGGGGTCGCCTCGACCCAGTGGCTGCAGCAGCTCTCGATGGTCGACGCCGAGGCCGAGCAGCTGCGCGACGCGCTGCCGCCGGCGACGAGACTGCTCGTCGTGGCCGACCACGGCATGGTGGACAGCCCCCCGGAGGCGCGGGTCGACGTCGACGAGCACCTCCACCTGCGCGACGGGGTGACCCTGCTGGGTGGCGAGGCGAGGTTCCGCCACCTCTACTGCGCGCGCGGCGCCGTCGCCGACGTGGCCGCGACCTGGCGCGAGACGCTGGGCGACCGGGCCGAGGTGCTGCTGCGCGAGGAGGCGGTGCGGCGCGGGTGGTTCGGCGGGGTGGACGCCGCCGTGCTGCCGCGGCTCGGCGACGTCGTCGTCGCCTGCACGGGGGAGACGGCGGTCGTCTCGACGCACGACTTCCCCTACGAGAACACCCTGGTGGGGCTGCACGGCTCGCTCACGCCGGCCGAGATGCTGATCCCGATGCTGGTGGTCTGAGCCTCACCCGAAGGGCAGCGGCTCGGGGGCGAGGCTGACCGCCTTGGCCCGGGCCGCGGTCAGCCGGCGGCGGTGGTGCTGGCGGCAGAGCACCTCGTAGGCGACGTCGGCCGGCGGCTCGTCGGGGGCCTCCACGTCGCCGACCACCACGACCTCTCCCTCCACCACCATGGCGCCGTTCTCTGTGCGCGCGTTGTGGGTGGCGCGCTTGCCGCACCAGCACAGCGCCTCCACCTGCAGCACGTTCATCCGGTCCGCCAGCTCGACGAGGCGGGCGGAGCCCGGGAACAGCACGGTCCGGAAGTCGGTGAGGATGCCGAAGGCGAAGACGTCGACCTGGAGCTCGTCGACCACCTTGGCCAGCTGGTCGACCTGCGCGGGGGAGTAGAACTGGGCCTCGTCGCAGATCAGGTAGTCGATCCGGCCGCCGCGGGTCAGGGTCTCCACGACGTAGCGCCAGAAGTCGAAGTCGGGGGTGACCTCGAGCGCCTCGTGGGTCAGGCCGAGCCGGCTCGACAGCACCGCCTGGCCGCCGCGGTCGTGGGCGGTGAAGATCCGGCCGACGCGGCCCCGCGCCGCGTGGTTGTGGTTGGTCTGGAGCGCCAGGGTGCTCTTGCCCGAGTCCATCGTCCCGGTGAAGAAGTGCAGTTCGGCCACGGTCGACGATCCTTCCACGGGTGCGCGGGGACCCGCCATCCGGGTTGGCGCCGGGCGATAGCGTCGCGGCATGGAATTCCGACACCTCGGCAACAGCGGTCTCAAGATCTCCGAGATCACCTACGGCAACTGGCTCACCCACGGCTCCCAGGTCGAGAACGACGTCGCGACGCAGTGCGTCCGGGCCGCGCTCGACGCCGGGATCTCCACCTTCGACACCGCCGACGTGTACGCCAACACGGCGGCCGAGACGGTGCTCGGCGAGGTGCTCAAGGGGGAGCGCCGCGAGTCGCTCGAGATCTTCACCAAGGTCTACTGGCCCACCGGCCCCAAGGGGCACAACGACTCGGGCCTCTCCCGCAAGCACGTGATGGAGTCCATCGACGGCTCGCTGCGCCGGCTCCAGACCGACTACGTCGACCTCTACCAGGCCCACCGGTTCGACACCGCCACCCCGCTGGAGGAGACGATGCAGGCGTTCGCCGACATCGTCCGGGCCGGCAAGGCGCTCTACATCGGGGTCAGCGAGTGGACGGCCGAGCAGCTGCGCGACGGCGTCGCCCTGGCCCGCGAGCTCGGCTTCCAGCTCATCTCGAGCCAGCCCCAGTACTCGATGCTGTGGCGCGTCATCGAGGACGAGGTCGTCCCGGCCTCCCGCGAGCTGGGCGTCTCGCAGATCGTCTGGTCGCCGATCGCCCAGGGCGTGCTGACCGGGAAGTACCAGCCCGGCCAGGCCCCGCCGCCCGGCTCCCGTGCCACCGACGAGAAGGGCGGCGCGCAGATGATCGGTCGTTTCATGGACGAGCGCACGCTCGAGGCGGTCCAGGGTCTTCGGCCCGTCGCCGAGTCGGTCGACCTCACCATGTCCCAGCTGGCCGTGGCGTGGGTGCTGCAGAACGACAACGTCGCCTCCGCCCTCGTGGGGGCCTCCCGGCCCGAGCAGGTGCACGAGAACGTCGCCGCGGCCGGCGTCCGCCTCCCCGACGAGGTGATGACCCGGATCGACGAGGTGCTGGGCGACGTCGTGGTCCGGGATCCCGCGATGACGGCGAAGAACGCCCCGGCGCAGCGTCCGTCGTGACTCGGGGCGTCGGCGGTCCGCTGGTCGCCCCCGAGGAGCTCGTCGGGCTGCTCGGTGCGGTGACGGTGCTGGACGTCCGCTACCGCACGGGCGCCACCGACGGACAGACCGGGCGGCCGGCCTGGCTGGCGGGGCACGTGCCGGGGTCGGCGTACGTCGACCTCGACACCGCCCTCGCCGGCCCGGCCGGGGCCAGTGGTCGGCACCCCCTGCCCGATCCGGAGGTCTTCGCGGCCGCCATGCGCGCGGCCGGCGTGCACGCCGAGCGGCCGGTCGTGGTGCTCGACGACTGGCAGGGCCGGGCCGCGGCACGCGCGTGGTGGCTGCTCCGCCTGCACGGCCACCGTGACGTCCAGGTGCTGGACGGCGGCCTCGCCGCGTGGCGCCGGGCCGGCGGCCCGCTGGTGGCGGGCGAGACCGACCCCGAGGACCTGGCCGCACGCCCGCCGCTCCCGGGCGACTTCACCCCGGGGCCCGGCGACGGCATGCCGTGGGTCGAGGCCGGGGAGGTGCCGGGGGTCGGCGTCCTGGTCGACGCCCGGGCGCCCGAGCGCTACCGGGGCGACGTGGAGCCGATCGACCCGGTCGCCGGCCACGTCCCGGGGGCGCGGAACGTCCCCACGGACGCGAACCTCGGTCCGGACGGGCGGTTCCGTCCTGGCGAGGAGCTGGCGGCGCTCTACGCGGACATCGGCGCCGTGCCGGGCGCCGACGTCGCCGCCTACTGTGGCAGCGGGGTCACCGCGACGCACGACGTGCTGGCGATGGAGCTGGCGGGAGTGCGGGCCGCGCTCTACCCCGGCAGCTGGAGCGGGTGGGTCAGCGACCCCTCGCGCCCCGTGGAGCGCTCCGTCCCGTCGGCCTGAGCCCGGTCACGCCCGGCCGGCGTCGCCGGCCCGGACGGTGACCTCGTCGCCGACCCGGAGGGTGCCGGGGTTCTCGGGCACGAGGTTGACCGCGAAACGGGCCTTGCCGTCGATCCGGTGGTGCCGCGCCAGGCTGCGCAGCGGCTCCTTGCCACCCTGCAGGGTGGTCGGGTCGAGCGTGGTGATGACACAGCGGCCCACCGGCTTGGTGACCCGGAACAGCACCTCGCCGACCTGGACGTGGGTCCACCGGTCCTCGGCGAACGGCTCGGTCCCCTCGACCAGGAGGTTGGGCCGGAACCGCTCGATCCGCAGCGGCTCCGCGAAGGGCTCGCCACGGGCCGCCCGCTCGGCGCGGACCCACGCGTCCACCTGCTCGAGCGAGGAGCGTGAGGCCAGGGTCACCGGGAAGTCGTCGGCGAAGGCCGTGTGGTCCCCCGCGAGCGAGTGGTCGGGGTCGAGCCGGCGGCGGGTGGGGTCGTCGCACCAGACGAGGTGGAGGTCCGGACGCCCGAGGGCCCGGGCCAGCCAGGCGTCGGCGTCGGCGCCCACGGGGACCCCGCGCAGCTCGTGGCCGAAGAGGCGGACGCGGGTGGTCGGCCCCGACGGCGTCGGCAGCAGCAGGTCGGGGACGTCCGCGTGGCGCAGCCGCAGGGCGGCGCCGAGCCCGGGGTCCGTGGCGGGCGTGTCGGTGACGACGTGCAGCAGGCCGGGCAGCTCGCGGGCGGAGACCAGGACGCCTGCGTCGTCGACCACCACCCAGGAGCGGTCGTCGACGAGCCCGCGGGGCAGCACCTCGGCCTGCTCGACCGGGCGCACGGCGGTGCTCTTGACCGGGTGGACGTGCAGGTGGGTGAGCCGGAGGAGGTCCCCCGGCCCCGGTCCCGCCTCAGTCGCCGGACCCACCGCCGAACATGATCTCGTCCCAGCTGGGCACGGACGCGCGGCCGCGGCTCTTGCGCACGGGTCGGCGCGGGGTCGGCCGCTCGTCCGCCTGCTCCCGGGCCGCCGGCTCCTCGGCAGGCGCCTCCTCGGCGGCCGCGGTGGACCGCGCGGGCTCGTCGGTGAGGAAGGCCTCGACCGGGAGGCTCTCGGAGAGGTCCGCGGTCTCGTCGTGCGGCCCGGCGGGCGCCGTGGCGGCGGGCGAGCCCTGGCCGCCGGCCAGCATCTCGATCGCGTCGTCGCCGAGCGGCAGCTCCTCGGCCGGCACGGCCGAGAGCCGGCGGCGCGGGGTCCCGGTGGGCGCCTCGTGCGCCTCGGGCTCGGGGGCCGGCGGGGCCTCGGGAGCCGCGGGACGGGCTGGGGTCTCGCCGACCAGCCAGCGGGCGTCGTCGTCCTCGACGGTCACGTAGTTGCCCGGCACGTCGAAGGTGAACGTGGCGGTGCCGCGGCGGGCGGGGGAGGCGAACGCGCCGGTGAGGGTCCAGCGGCCGTCCTCACGCCGGAAGGCGTCCCACTCCACCGAGCCGGGGTCCACGTTCTCGCTGCGCAGGTGCGCCGAGACGGTCTCCTCCAGGGTCCGACCCCCTCCCAACGACCCGGACCCCTCCGAGGAGCGGCGACGGACCGAGGAGCGCTGCGCCCGCTCGGCGACGTGCGCGCGCTCGGCGAGCACCGGCGTGGCGTACGGCATGATCTTCTCGACGGTGGATCCTGCGGCGTCGGCCACGGCCTCGGGCGTCTCGCCGGCCCGGATGCGGGCCTGGATGTCGCGGGGGCGGAGTGCGCTGTCCATTCGGTTCTCCAAGTGGCCGGGGCGGGGGTCCTCACCGCGCAGGGCGGCGCGGAGCGTGGCGTCGGCAGCGAGGGTGTGCTCCACACCTGCGTCGTCGACCAGGCGCAACCGCGTACGGTCCTCGCTCAGTCCCACGAGCGTGAGGTGTGCCATCGCGTGCACTGCTCCTGCCCCTGTCGGGCCCCGGCGGTGACCGAGGCATGTCATGCGGTGGGGCGAGCCTACGCCAGTGGTCCCGCCGTGCGGGCGGTCACACGCGCAGCCGACGCCGATCAGGGACCCAGCACGTGGCGCAGGTGGGCGTTGACCAGCACGCGGTCGGGGTCGAGCCGGTCCCGCAGGGCCCGGAACTCCTCGAACCGCGGGTGCACCCGGGCCAGGTCGGGCGCACCCAGGCCGTGCAGCTTGCCCCAGTGCGGGCGCCCGTCGTGGGCCCTCAGCACCCGTTCGACGGCGTCGAAGTAGGGGCGGTGGTCGACGGTGTGCGGCACGTGGAAGGCGAGGTAGCACACGTCGCGCCCGTACGCCGTGGAGAGCGGCACGTCGTCGGCCGGGGCCGTGCGGACCTCCACCGGGAAGCCGATCCGCCAGTCGTGGGCGTCGATCACCCGGCGCGCCTCCCGCAGGACGGCGAGCCCGGCCTCGCGCGGGACGGCGTACTCCATCTCGCGGAAGCGGACCTGGCGGCTGGAGACGAAGACGCGGTGGGCCACGTCGGAGTAGCTGCGCGCCGAGAGCGCGCGGGAGGCGACCCGGTTGACCGTCGGCACGACCGCGGGCACCCGGCTGCCCAGGGCGGTGAGGACGCCGAAGAGCCGGTTGGAGAGCAGGTCGTCGTCCAGGCGGCGCTGCCACGCCGCGAGCGGCCGGCGCTCGGCGACGTCGTCGGCCAGCCGGGTGTTGGCCTTGAGCAGGGCTCCGTCGGTGTGGGGGAACCAGTGCACGTCGACGTGGTGGTGGGTGGCCACGAGCTCGTCGTGGGTGGCCAGCAGCTCGTCCCAGCCGATCGGCCGCTCCTCGGCCTGGAGGAGGAAGAGCGGCTCCACCCGGAACGTCACCGTGGTGAGGACGCCGAGGGCGCCGAGGCCGATCCGGCCGAGGTCGAGGAGGTCGGGGTGCGAGGTCCGGTCGGCGACGAGCACCTCGCCCGTGCCGGCCACCATCTCGAACCCCTCCAGCTGGGCCGCCAGGCCCGCGGCGAGGCCGCCGCTGCCGTGGGTGCCGGTGGAGACGGCACCGGCCAGCGTCTGCTCGGCGATGTCGCCCATGTTGTGCAGCGAGAGCCCCAGCCGCTCCAGCTCGAGGTTGAGGTCGGCGAGCCGGGTCCCGGCGTACGCCGTCACGGTCATCGCGTCGCGGTCGACCGACAGGACGCCGCGGAGCCGGTCGGGACGCAGCATCGTGCGGCCGGGCACGCCGATCCCGGTGAAGCTGTGGCCGGTGCCCACCATCTTGACGGTGCTGCCGGCCTCGCGCGCCGCGAGCACCGCCGCCACCACGTCCTCGGTGCTCTCCGGGGCCAGGACCCGGTCGGGGCGGGCCGCCTCGAGGCCGGACCAGCTGGTCCAGGTCGCGGGCGCGTTGTCCGACCCGCTGCCCCCCGTGCTGCCGGTGCTGCCCGTGCTGCCGGTCCCGGTGTCGCTCCTCGCCGCTGGCATGGCTGCAGGCTAGTGCCCCCCGCCCGCGACGGCGCCCGTGCGCGGGGTGGGCCGCTCCGCCGTGTCGTGCCGGACCAGCAGCGAGGCGACCATCCCCACCGCCCCGGCGGCCACGGCGACCCAGAACGCGGGGGACGCGGAGTGGTGGTCGACGACGAAGCCGGCGGCGGCCGCACCCGGCGCCACCCCCGCGACGAGCCCGGTGTGCAGGACGGCCATCCCCTCGGTGAGCCGGCCCGGGGGCACGGCCCGCTCCACGGCGGTGAGGGTCGCGATCAGGGTGGGGGCGATGGCCAGGCCGCCCACCACCATCACCACGGTCATCGACGGCACCGAGGTGACGAGGACGGGCGGCACCATCGCGCAGGCCAGGGCCGCCATCCCCACCCGTACCCGGAACGCGGGGGACCTGCGCCAGACCACCGCGCCCGTGGCGAGGCCCGCCACCAGGCTGCCCAGCGCCCAGCAGGCCAGCAGCACCCCGGCGGCACCGGGGGAGCCCTGCTCGTCGGCGAAGGCGATCACCACCACCTCGGCCGCCCCGAAGAGCGCGCCCTGGGCGAGGCTGACGACGGCCAGCGGCCCGACGACGGCCCAGGGCATGGGGGGTCGGGGCCCCTTCGTGCGTCGACCCCGAGGCGGGGGCTGGGTGGTCCGCTGGGCGGCGTAGAGCAGCGTGCCCAGCAGCCCCGTCGCGACGGCGACGGCGAGACCGGCCACGGGGTGCCAGGTGGTCGCCAGGGCCGTGACCAGCACCGGTCCGGCCATGAAGACCACCTCGTCGAGCACCGACTCGAGCGCGAAGGCGGTCTGCACCTCGCGGGGGTCCGCGAGCAGGTGGGCCCACCGGGTCCGCACGCTCGCCCCCACCTGGGGGAGGCTGGCCCCGGCCAGCGCGGCCAGGAGGTAGGCCGCGGCCAGCGACCAGTCGAGCTGGAGCGAGAGCATCATCAGCGACAGCGACGCGGAGAAGGCCGAGATCGCCGCGGGCAGCACGACGTCCTGCCCCAGGGTGTCGAGCAGCCGGCCGTGGAGCAGGGCCGCGGCCGCCTGGGCCAGGACGTAGGCCGCGGAGACCGTGCCGGCCAGGCCGTAGGAGCCCGTCCGGGCCTCCACGAGCAGCACGATGCCGAGGCTGACCATGGAGATGGGCAGGCGGGCGACCACGGCGGCCGAGCTGAAGCGCACCGCGCCGGGCCGCCGCAGCACGCGGCGGTAGGAGTCCAACATCGTGGGCGCAGCCTAGGTCTCCGGGTCCCGGGGTGGGACATCCTGCCTACGATGACCGGCATGACCCAGGCTGCCGGTCCCGACGTCACCCCCTACGACGCCTTGCTGCTGCTCTCCTTCGGGGGACCCGAGAAGCCCGAGGACGTGGTGCCGTTCCTGGAGAACGTCACGCGCGGGCGGGGGATCCCCCGGGAGCGGCTCGAGGAGGTCGGCGAGCACTACTTCCTCTTCGGGGGCCGCTCGCCGATCAACGACCAGAACAGGGCCCTCCTCGCGGCCCTCCGCGAGGACCTCGCCGGGGCGGGGATCGACCTTCCCGTCTACTGGGGGAACCGGAACTGGGACCCCTACCTGGCCGACACGCTGCGCCAGATGGCCGACGACGGCGTGACCCGCGCCGCGGTGCTGCCCACCTCGGCGTACTCCTCCTACTCCTCCTGCCGGCAGTACCGGGAGAACCTCGCCGACGCCGTGGCGGAGGTCGAGGGCGCGCCGCGGCTGGACCGGCTGCGGCAGTACTTCAACCATCCCGGCTTCGTCGAGCCCGTCGTGGACGCCACGCTCGCCGCGCTCGCCGAGCTGGGGGAGTCCGCGCGGGAGGACGCCGAGCTGGTCTTCGTCACGCACTCGATCCCGACCGAGATGGCGCGCACCAGCGGGCCCGAGGGCGACGCCTACGTCGCGCAGCACCGCAGCGTGATGGCCGAGGTCGTCGAGCGGGTCCGGCTGGAGACCGGCCGGCGGCCCGCCCACGAGCTCGTCTACTGCTCCCGGTCGGGCTCCCCGCACGTGCCGTGGCTGGAGCCCGACGTCAACGACCACCTGGAGACGCTCGCCGGCCGGGGCGTGGGCTCGGTCGTGATGGTGCCGATCGGCTTCGTCTCCGACCACATGGAGGTGATCTACGACCTCGACACCGAGGCGATGGCGACGGCCGAGCGCCTGGGGATCCGCGCGGCCCGGGCCGCGACCCCCGGCGTCGACCCGCGGTTCGTGGCGATGGTCCGCGACCTGCTGGTGGAGCGGGCGGCCGCCGAGCGCGGCGAGGACCCGGAGCAGGCGGCCGTGGGCTCGATCGGTCCGTGGCGGGCGCTCTGCGCGCCCGGGTGCTGCCCCAACCCCCGCGGGCCGCGCCCGGCGCTCTGCGGCATGCCGGAGTGAGGCCGGGGGTGACCGGGGAGGCGGGGACGGACGCCCCGACCCGCCTGGCGGCGTCGCTGCGCGACGTCGCCGTGACGGTCGCCCGGGAGGCCGCGGAGCTGGTCCGGACGACGACCGCGACCCGCGGCGTCGAGGTGGCGGCGACCAAGTCCAGCGCCGTCGACGTGGTGACCGAGGCCGACCGGGCCAGCGAGCGGCTGCTGCGCCGCCGCCTCGCCGAGCTGCGCCCGGGCGACGGGGTGCTCGGCGAGGAGGAGGGCGACGTCGCGGGCACCACCGGCGTGCGCTGGGTGGTCGACCCCGTCGACGGCACGGTGAACCTGCTCTACGGGATCCCGGAGTACGCCGTCTCCGTGGCCGCCGAGGTCGACGGCGTCGTGGTCGCGGGAGCGGTCGTGGACGTCCCGCACGGGCACACCCACGCCGCGGCCAGGGGCCTGGGCGCCACCCGCGACGGCGTCCCGCTCCGGGTGCGGCCGACCGTGCCGGTCCCGCAGCGGCTGGTCCTCACCGGCTTCGGCTACCTGGCCGAGGTGCGCGCCCACCAGGGCGCGTGCGTGGCGCGGCTGCTGCCCCGGGTGCGCGACGTCCGTCGCCTGGGCTCCTGCGCCCTCGACCTCTGCCACGTGGCGGCGGGGCTCGCCGACGCGTACGTGGAGCAGGGGCCCCGGCCCTGGGACTGGGCGGCGGGCTCGCTGGTGGTCGAGGAGGCGGGCGGCCGGTTCGCGAGGCTGCCCGGGCTAGGTCCGGAGGAGCCCGGGACGGGTGCGCCCTCCCCGGTCCTGGTGGCCGGGCCCGCCGACGGTTTCGACGAGCTGGTCGGACTGCTGGCCGAGACGGGGTTCCTCGCTGTTGTCGAGTGATCCACGACGCGGGAATACCCGCGTGCAGGGCGTGGTTGGGCCGGTCGCGTGGTCGATTCTCCGACACCCGGACGGGGCACTGGTGCTCCGGACGGGTCCATGGTGCACAATCGGCCCGCGCACGAGGACTAGGCCGGCGGCACGGCCAGCGGACCGGTAACTGGAAGAGGGCACATGGCGACCGACTACGACGCACCACGCAAGACCGAGGAAGACCAGAGCGAAGAGAGCATCGAAGAGCTCAAGGCGCGGCGTCACGACAAGAACTCCGGCAAGGTCGACGAGGACGAGACGGAGGCCGCGGAGTCCTTCGAGCTCCCGGGCGCCGACCTGTCCCACGAGGAGCTGGCGGTCGAGGTGAAGCCCAAGCAGGAGGACGAGTTCACCTGCATGAGCTGCTTCCTCGTGCACCACCGCAGCCAGCTCGCGGACGAGAAGACGATGACCTGCCGCGACTGCGTCTGAGCGCCTCCGGCTCCCCGCGAGCCGCGCCGGCACGACGAAAGGCCGCGACCCCCTCGGGGGGTCGCGGCCTTCGTGCGTCCGGTCCCGGCCACGGGTGGGACGGGCGACGCGTGGGTCGGGCGGGCGGCTCAGCCGGTGGCGTCCGCCCGCTGGTCGTCCTTCTGCAGGTCGGGCGGCAGGTGCCCGGTGGACTTCGCGTAGTAGTTCGCGGCCTTGCGGGTGGCCAGCATCCGGGCCACCTGCATCGCGATGCCGCTCACCGCGGCCCACGCGACCGCCTCCCAGATGTCGACGTCGGGGTCGGCCGGGTTCTCCGGGGGGTTCTTGCCCGTGGCCGCGCGCCACGACGTGGTCAGGGTCTTCCTCGCCACGGCCGCGGCGGTGAGCGCCGAGCCGAGGGAGAAGACGGTCCAGAACTTGGAGCTCGATGCCATGTGTCCTCCTGGGGTGTCTGGGTGACCCTACCCAGCGGCGCGGTCGGTCATGCGGCGGGCGACGGCCTGCTCGAGGGCGGCCGCCAGGCGCCCGGGGTGCCGGCTGTGCAGCAACCAGTAGGGGGCTGGGTCGCGGGGGTCGGTGATCTCCACGCGGACCGACCGCTTGAGGTAGGGACGGATGAGCAGGAACGCCCGGGCGTCCGCCTCCACGCCGGTCACGGCGCGGGTGCGCGCGGCGTCCAGGACCTCCACGGCTCCGAGGTGGTGGACCTCGATGTGGGCGCGTCCGGCTCGCAGCACCCCGTCGGCGACGACGACGCGCGCCGCCAGGGAGAGGAAGAGGCACGCCATCAGGGCCGTCGCGACCCCTGCCACGGCGAGCGAGGCGAGGAGGCCGCCGGTGGTCTCGGGCACCGCCACCAGGACGGCCAGCCACAGGCTGGCGACCAGCATGGTCCCCTGCACCCACCAGCGCAGCGGGACGTGCAGGCGTTCGGCGTACTCCACGGACCAAGGATAGGCGGGGGAGTCCGCGGCCGCCCGGCGGGGCGGGCCGGGCCGGGCCCGCCGGTAGGCTGCTCGGTCGTGACCGACCCCGCCCCGACCCCGCCCGTCGCCGCGCCGCCAGGCGGTCTGCTCGACGTCCCGGTGGTCCGGATCGACCCCGGGCTGCCGCTGCCCTCCTACGCCCACCCGGGCGACGCGGGGGCCGACCTGTGCTCGACCGTCGACCTCCTGCTGGCCCCCGGGGAACGGGCGCTGGTCCCCACCGGGATCGCCCTCGCGCTGCCCGAGGGGTACGTCGCGCTCGTCCACCCGCGCTCCGGGCTGGCCGCCCGGCACGGCGTCTCGATCGTCAACACCCCCGGCACCGTCGACTCCGGCTACCGCGGCGAGGTGAAGGTGCTCCTCGTCAACCACGACCGCACCGAGCCCGTGGAGCTGCGGCGCGGCGACCGGATCGCCCAGCTGGTCGTCCAGCGGTTCGAGACGGCGCGGTTCGTGGAGGTGGGGGAACTCCCGGGATCCAGCCGTGGCCCCGGGGGCTACGGTTCTACCGGGGGATTCGGCGGGTCCGGACCCGCCCCGGCCGCGGACCGCAGCGGCGGGGACCCCGAGACCAGGAGGCATCAGCAGTGAAGTTCCGTCGCAAGGCCGACCAGTCGTCGAACCCCGCGCCGACCGCCGACCCGGCGGACGCGGCGCAGGACGCGGGCGCGACCACGGTGGGGCCCCACGACGCGGAGACGCTCGCCGACGGCGTCGACCGCATCGACATCGGCGCCCTGCAGATCGCGCCCTCCCCGGGTCGGGAGCTGCGGCTCCAGGTCAACGAGGAGAGCGGCGAGGTCGCCAGCGCGCTCCTGGTCGGCGAGGACGGCGCGATGGAGCTCCAGGTCTTCTCCGCCCCGCGGCACGGCGACCTGTGGAGCGAGGTGCGTCCCCAGATCGCCGAGGACGTCGTCCGCCGCGGCGGCACCGTCGCGGAGCGCGAGGGCCGCTGGGGCACCGAGCTGGAGTGCCGGATGCCCGTCCGCCGTCAGGACGGCACCGAGGCGGTCCAGCCCTCACGGGTGATCGGCATCAACGGCTCGCGCTGGATGCTGCGCGCCTCCCTGCTGGGCCGGCCGGCGATGGAGCCGGAGTCGGCGGGGGAGTGGGAGGACGCCCTCGCCTCCGTGGCGGTGCGCCGCGGCGACCAGGCCATGCCGGTCGGACGCCCGCTGGGCTTCCGGCTGCCGCCCGACGCGCGCCGGGCCGAGTGAGCCGGACCCAGTGAGCGGCGACGAGTGAGCGCAGACGAGGAGCGGGCCGTGGGTGACGAGCAGGGTGGCGGGAACGGCGCCATGGGCGTGCGCCGGCGCCTGCGGCAGAGCCTGTCGCGCTGGGCCGACAGCGGCGACCAGCAGGCGCGGGACCTCCGCCAGGTCCACGGCGGCGACGGCGTGCAGACCATCCGGGACGCCCCCGAGCGCGAGCCCGTGCTGCTCCGCGGGAGCCTGCGCACCGTGACGCTCCGTCCCCGGGGCGGCGTGCCGGCCCTGGAGGCCGACCTGGAGGACGGCACCGACGTGGTGACCCTGGTGTGGCTGGGCCGGCGCCGGATCATCGGCATCGAGCCCGGGCGCTCCCTGTCGGCGGCCGGCCGGATCGGCGTCCACGAGGGTCGCCGGATCATGTACAACCCTCGCTACGAGCTGGTCCCGTGAGCGTCGAGGACCACGAGGACCACGAGGACCGTCGGCACCCCGACCAGCCCGACCGCCCCGGGGCCCCCGAGGGACGCGAGGGACGCGAGGGACGCGAGGACGCGGCCGTCGAGACGGTGGAGGCGCTGGTCCGGCGGCAGCTGGCCCAGGCGCTGGGCGGACGCCGGGGCATGGTCGAGGCGGCGGTGCCCACCATCCTCTTCACCCTGACCTGGCTGCTCGGGAAGGACCTGCGCCTCGCGCTCACCGTCAGCATCGCCGCGGCGGTCCTGCTCCTCGTCGTGCGCCTGGTGCAACGCTCCACCGTGCAGTTCTGCGTCAACGCCCTCGTCGGCATCGGGATCGGTTGGTTCTTCGTCCAGCGGGCCGCGGCGGCCGGGGGGTCGGAGCAGGAGCAGGCGCTGGCCTACTTCCTCCCGGGGATCCTCTACAACGGCGGGTACGCCGTCGTGCTGGCGCTCAGCTGCCTGGTCGGGTGGCCGCTGGTCGGCTTCATGGTGGGCAGCGTGACCGGGGACCCCACCGCGTGGCACGACGACCGGCAGGTGGTACGGCTGAGCAGCCTGCTCACCTGGGTGCTCGCGGCCCCCTGCGTGCTCCGGGTCGCGGTGCAGGCGCCGATCTGGCTCGCGGGCGACTCGGGCGCCCTCGACCCCGACACGGCGATCGCGGCGCTCGGGCTGCTCAAGATCGGCTTGGGCTGGCCCCTCCAGCTCGCGGCGCTGGCCGCGATGGTGTGGCTGCTGGCGCGCAACCACACCCCGCTGCGACCGGCCGCGGAGGACCCGGCCTGATCCGCGTCAGTGCTGGTGCGGGGCGAGCGTCCGCTCGAGCTCGACCTCGGACTCGGCGGAGACGACGAAGAGGAGCTCGTCGCCCGACTCCAGCGGCTGCTCGTCGCTGGGCGGGTAGACCTGTCCGTCGCGCAGGATCGTGACCAGCGAGCAGTTCTCGGGGAAGGGCACCAGGCCCGCGGGCTTGCCGACGTAGGGGGAGTCGTCGGGCAGCGTCATCTCCACGAGGTTGGCGTTGCCCTGGCGGAACGTGAAGAGCCGCACGAGGTCGCCGACCGAGACCGCCTCCTCCACCAGCGCGGACATGATCCGCGGGGTCGAGACGTTGACGTCGACCCCCCAGGCCTCCGTGAAGAGCCACTCGTTGTCGGGGTGGTTGACCCGCCCCACCGTGCGGGGCACGCCGAACTCGGTCTTGGCCAGCAGCGAGGTGACGAGGTTGGCCTTGTCGTCGCCGGTGGCGGCGATCACCACGTCGCAGCGGTCGAGCCGGGCCTCCTCCAGCGAGGAGAGCTCGCACGAGTCGGCGAGCAGCCACTCCGCGTGCGGCACCCGCTCCTGCTTGACGGCCTCGGGGTTGCGGTCGATCAGCAGCACCTGGTGGCCGTTCTCGATCAGCTCGCGGGCGATGGACCGGCCGACGGCCCCGGCCCCGGCGATGGCGACGCGCATCTCAGTCCTCCTCGGGTCCCCGGTTGAGGACGCGGTAGGCGTCCGCCGCGTGCTCCTCGCGGATCACCAGGTGGAGCACGTCCCCCTCCTGGATCACGCTCTCGCGCTTGGGGAGCATGCCCTCGCCGAGCCGGTCGATCCACGCGATCCGGCTGCGGGTCTGCTCCTGGAAGTGCACGGTGCGGTGGCCGATCCACGCGTCGGGCACCGGCACCTGGTCCAGCCGGATGGTGCCCGAGGGGTCGCGGAAGGTGGGCTCGGCGCCCGCCGGCAGGATCCGTCGCAGCACCTGGTCGGAGGTCCACTTCACCGTGGCGACCGTGGTGATCCCCAGGCGCTGGTAGACCTCCGCGCGCCCCGGGTCGTAGATCCGGGCGACGACCTGCTGGATCCCGAAGGTCTCGCGGGCCACCCGGGCGGCGATGATGTTGGAGTTGTCGCCGCTGGAGACGGCCGCGAAGGCGTCCGCGCGGCGGATCCCCGCCTTCTCCAGCACCGCCTGGTCGAAGCCGTAGCCGGTCACCTTGTCGCCGTTGAACCCCGGCCCGAGGCGGCGGAACGAGTCGGGCTCGCTGTCGATCACCGAGACGGTGTGGTTCCGGTCCTCGAGGCTGCGCGCGAGCGTGGAGCCGACCCGGCCGCAACCCATGATGACGACGTGCACGGGTGAACCGTATCCCAGCCCCGCCCCGCCCGGGTGGGGTCGTCGCGCGGTGTCGGGGCCCGGGTGCGACTAGCCTTCCGCTCGTGGGTGTCGGCGATGTCTCGAAGCGGATCCTGCTGGGCCGCAAGCTGCGGAGCTCCCAGCTGGGCGAGTCGCTGCTGCGCAAGCGGGTGGCGCTGCCCATCTTCGCCAGCGACGCGCTCTCGTCCGTGGCCTACGCCCCCGACGAGGTCTTCATCATGCTCTCCCTCGCCGGCGCTTCGGCCTACGCGTGGTCCTGGAAGGTCGGGCTCGCGGTCGCGCTGGTGATGCTCACCGTCGTGACGTCGTACCGGCAGACCGTCCACGCCTACCCCGGCGGGGGCGGCGACTACGAGGTCGCCTCGGTCAACCTCGGGCGGACGGCGGGGGTGACCGTGGCCAGCGCGCTGCTGGTCGACTACGTGCTCACCGTCGCGGTCTCGATCAGCGCCGCCGCGCAGTACGCGTCCTCGGGCCTGGAGGCGCTCAACGGCCACGAGGTCGTCGTGGCCAGCGGGCTGGTGCTGCTGCTCGCCGCCGTCAACCTGCGCGGCGTCCGGGAGTCGGCGACCTGGTTCGCCCTGCCGACCTACTTCTTCATCGCCGCCGTCCTGGGGATGTGCGGCTACGGCCTGCTGCGCTGGTGGCGCGACGACCTGCCGCTGGTGGAGAGCGCCTCGCTCGAGATCCAGCAGGCGCCGGGCTACGAGGGGCCGCTGACCACCCTGGCGCTGATGCTGCTGCTCGCCCGCGCCTTCTCCTCGGGCTGTGCCGCCCTGACCGGGGTGGAGACGATCTCCAACGGGGTCCCCGCCTTCCGCCGGCCCAAGAGCCGCAACGCGGCCACCACGCTGCTCCTGCTCGGGCTGATCTCGATCTCGATGATGATGTCGGTCATCCTGCTCGCCCGCGAGATGGGCCTGAAGTACGTCGACCCCGACGACCTCGAGCGGCTCACCGCCCAGGGGGTGCCGGTGGAGGGCTACGACCAGCACTCGGTGATCGCGCAGATCGCCCGCGGCGTCTTCACCGACTTCCCGCCCGGCTTCTACTTCGTGGTCACGGTGACGTCGCTGATCCTCGTGCTGGCGGCCAACACCGCGTTCAACGGCTTCCCCGTCCTGGGGTCGATCCTCGCCGAGGACGGCTTCCTGCCCAAGGCGCTCGGCGCCCGGGGCGACCGGCTCGCCTACAGCAACGGCATCGTCTTCCTCGCCGCGGTCTCCATCGCGCTGGTGGTCGCCTTCGACGCCGAGACGACCCGGCTGATCCAGCTCTACATCGTCGGCGTCTTCGTCTCCTTCACGCTCAGCCAGCTCGGCATGGTCCGGCACTGGACCCGCGCGCTGGGCGTCGAGCGGGTGGCCGCGAACCGTCGCCGGATGCACCGCGCCCGCGCGACCGCCACCGTGGGGCTCGTCCTCACCGCGCTGGTCCTCGTGGTGGTCCTGGTGACCAAGTTCATGCACGGCGCGTGGATCACCCTGCTGGCGATGGGCGCCTTCTTCGTGGTCATGCAGGCGATCCGGCGGCACTACGACCAGGTGTCCAGCGAGCTGGCCGCGGAGGAGCAGGACAAGGTGCTGCCCACGCGGGTGCACGCCATCGTGCTGGTCTCGCGGCTGCACAAGCCCACCCTGCGGGCCCTGGCCTTCGCCAAGGCGACCCGCCCCAACGTGCTCGAGGCGGTCTACGTCGACACCGACGCGGCGGCCACCAACCGCCTCCTGGCTGAGTGGGACGAGCGGCGCCTGGACGTGCCCCTCAAGGTCCTCCACTCGCCGTACCGCGAGGTCTCCCGGCCGATCGTCGAGTACGCGCAGGAGATCCGGCGAGCCAGCCCGCGCGGCGTCGTCGCCGTCTACATCCCGGAGTACGTCGTCGGCCGCTGGTGGGAGCAGCTGCTCCACAACCAGAGCGCGCTGCGGCTCAAGGGCAGGCTGCTCTTCTCGCCCGGCGTGATGGTGACCTCGGTGCCCTACCAGCTGCAGTCCTCCCAGGCCGCCCGCGAGCGCGGCGCCCGCGACGAGCAGCGGGTGAAGGCGGGCGACCTGCGCCGTGGCCGGGTCGCCGGCACCCCCGACGACCACCGCGACGGCGGGACGGGCGGGGCCTGGTGAGCCGGCCGGTCCGGGAGCGCCGGTCGCGTGGACGGTCGCGGGTCGGGGAGAGGTTCGAGGCCGAGGTCGGCCCCGTCGCCCACGGCGGGCACTGCGTCGTGCGGGTCGCCGCCGACCCCGCGGAGCCGGAGCGGACGCGGGTGGTCTTCACGCGCCACGCCGTGCCGGGGGAGCGGGTGGTCGTCGAGGTGACCGAGGGCTCCGACGGCGACCGGTTCTGGCGCGGCGACGCGGTCGAGGTGCTGCGGGCCTCGGAGCACCGCGTGGCTCCGCCGTGCCCGTACGCCGGACCGGGCCTCTGCGGGGGCTGCGACTTCCAGCACGTCGCGCTGGGGCACCAGCGCGACCTCAAGGCCTCGGTGGTCCGCGAGCAGCTGGTCCGCGTGGCCCGGATGGACGCGGCGGACCCCCTGGTGGCCGGACTGGTCGTCGAGGCGGTGCCCGGCGACCTCGACGGCCTGCGGTGGCGGACCCGCAGCCGCTTCGTGCCGCTCCCCGGTGGTGGCCGCGGCATGCGCCAGCACCGCTCCCACGAGGTCGTGGAGATCGACGACTGCCTGATCGAGTCGCTGGAGCCGCAGGTCGGCCACGCGGTGCACGGTCGCGAGTTCTCGGTGGCCTCTGGCGGCTTCTGGCAGGTCCACCCCGGGGCGCCCGAGGCGCTGGTCGACGCGGTCCTCGCGATGCTGGACCCGCAGCCCGGGGAGTCCGTGCTCGACCTCTACGCGGGGGTCGGGCTCTTCGCCCGGTTCCTGGCCGAGCGCGTGGGTCCCGGCGCGCGCGTGGTGGCGGTCGAGGGCGACCGCGAGGCGGCGACCCAGGCTCGCGCCAACCTGTCCGGGGCCGCGAAGGTGCGGGTCAGCGCCGGCGGCGTCGCCGAGGTGCTCGAACACGAGTACGACGAGCCCTTCGACCTCGTCGTCCTCGACCCCCCGCGCACCGGGGCCAAGCGGGAGGTGGTGGCGCAGGTCGCCGACCGGGCGCCGCGCGCGGTGGCCTACGTCGCCTGCGACCCGTCGGCGCTCGCCCGCGACCTCGCGCTCTTCGCCGAGGCCGGCTACCGCACCACCGCGCTGCGGGCCTTCGACCTCTTCCCCATGACGCACCACGTCGAGTGCGTCGCGCTGCTGGAGAGGTCCGCTCCCGGAGACGTCGCGGGGACCGGGGGCAGGCCCCACTAGGTTGCCGCCGTGTGCGCTCGTGACCGGCTGCCCGTCTCCTCCAGGCTCGCGCTCGTCGTCGCGCCGGTCGTCCTCGTGCTGGCCGGGTGCGGGGACGGCGGCGACGCAGGGGGCGGCGGAGGATCGGCCGGCGACGAGCCGATCACCCCGGGTGCCGTCGCGGCGCTCGCGGCCGAGAGGTTCGCGGAGACGGCGGGGGAGCCGACGTCGGGAGAGGGAAGGTCCGCCCCGGAAGGTGTGCTGGCCTCGCTCCGGTACGACTCCGAGGAGCAGCACTACGTGCGGGTGGGGACCAGCACCGAGTCCGTCGACCCGCAGTGCGAGGAGCTGCTCGAGGACTACGACGGCTGCGCCGAGCACGAGGGCGGGGTGCTGGCCTGGGACGAGGTCGAGCCCGAGGAGGACCCGGGCGTCTACACGTTCATGAAGCAGAAGGGCGACCTGTGGGTCGTCGTGTACTACGCCGGCGACCTCATCGAGGACGACCCCCGCACGAGCGACCTCGGCGTGCCGGTCGAGGCCGCGGTCGCCCTGGTCGACGACCCGGCCCTCGACCGGACGACGACGCAGGAGTGGGTCGAGCGCGGCGAGGACCTGCCTTGGTTCGAGGCGCCCGACGATCGTGTATCTTGATATCGAGAGATATGCCGACAGGTCCCGCTCGTCCGGTTAGGTGAGCCTTGCTTGCCGTGCCTCACCGGCGCGGCGGCAAGATGGACGCGGTGACACCCACGAACCCCGGTAGGAGACGCGACTGATGGCCAGTCAGGACAGCTTCGGTGCCAAGGGCACCCTGGACGTGGACGGGAAGTCCTACGAGATCTTCCGTCTGGGCGCGGTGGAGGGCGACGGCCTCGACGTCGACTCGCTCCCCTTCAGCCTGAAGGTCCTCCTCGAGAACCTGCTGCGCACCGAGGACGGCGCCGACATCACCGCGGACGACATCCGCGCGCTCGCCGGCTGGGACGCCGACGCGCATCCCGACAAGGAGATCCAGTTCACCCCCGCCCGGGTGATCATGCAGGACTTCACCGGCGTGCCGTGCGTGGTCGACCTCGCCACGATGCGCGAGGCGATGGCCGAGCTCGGCGGCGACCCGTCGAAGATCAACCCCCTCGCGCCCGCCGAGATGGTGATCGACCACTCCGTGATCGCCGACGTCTTCGGCACCCCCGAGGCGTTCGAGCGCAACGTCGAGATCGAGTACGAGCGCAACCGCGAGCGCTACCAGTTCCTGCGCTGGGGCCAGGGCGCCTTCGACGACTTCAAGGTCGTCCCGCCCGGCACCGGCATCGTCCACCAGGTCAACATCGAGCACCTCGCCCGCACCGTCTTCACCCGCGAGGTGGACGGCGAGCTGCAGGCCTACCCCGACACCTGCGTCGGCACCGACTCCCACACCACGATGGTCAACGGCATCGGCGTGGTCGGCTGGGGCGTCGGCGGCATCGAGGCCGAGGCCGCGATGCTCGGCCAGCCGGTCTCGATGCTCATCCCGCGGGTCGTGGGCTTCAAGCTCTCCGGCGACCTGCCTGAGGGCTCCACCGCGACCGACCTGGTCCTCACCATCACCGAGATGCTGCGCCAGCACGGCGTGGTCGGGAAGTTCGTCGAGTTCTACGGTCCCGGCGTCTCCGCGCTGCCGCTGGCCAACCGCGCCACGATCGGCAACATGAGCCCCGAGTTCGGCTCCACGATCGCCGTCTTCCCGATCGACGACGAGACCGTCAACTACCTGCGGCTCACCGGCCGCTCCGACGAGCAGCTCGCGCTGGTCGAGGCCTACGCCAAGGAGCAGGGCCTCTGGCACGACCCGTCGGCCGAGCCCCGCTACTCCGAGAAGCTCGAGCTCGACCTCGCCACCGTGGTGCCCTCCATCGCCGGCCCCAAGCGCCCGCAGGACCGCATCGAGGTCACCGAGGCCAAGCCGGCCTTCCGCACCGCGCTCGCCGACTACGTCTCGGCCGACGAGACCGGCGGCGAGGACCGCAAGCCCGGCGTCCCCGGCCAGGAGAAGCCGTACGGCGTGGAGACCGGCGCCGACGAGGCCTCGGCCGAGTCGTTCCCGGCCAGCGACGCCCCGGCCACCAACGGGTCGGGCAACGGGCACGACGACTCGCCCGCCCCGCACGACTGGCACTCCGCCGCGGCCACCGACGGCGGCCGGCCGAGCAGCCCCGTCGAGGTCACCCTCGAGGACGGCACGAAGTTCACCCTCGACCACGGCGCGGTCACCATCGCGGCCATCACGTCGTGCACCAACACGTCCAACCCGTCGGTGATGATCGCCGCGGCCCTGCTCGCCAAGAAGGCGGTGGAGAAGGGCCTGCAGCGCAAGCCGTGGGTCAAGACCACCCTGGCGCCGGGCTCGAAGGTCGTGTCGGACTACTACGAGAAGTCCGGTCTCACGCCGTACCTCGACAAGCTCGGCTTCAACCTGGTCGGCTACGGCTGCACCACCTGCATCGGCAACTCCGGGCCGCTCATCCCCGAGGTCTCGGCCGCGGTGAACGAGGCCGACCTCGCGGTCACCTCGGTCCTCTCCGGCAACCGGAACTTCGAGGGGCGGATCAACCCCGACGTGAAGATGAACTACCTGGCCTCGCCGCCGCTGGTGGTCGCCTACGCGCTGGCCGGCTCCATGGACGTCGACCTGTTCGAGGACCCGCTGGGCCAGGACTCCGAGGGCAACGACGTCTTCCTCAAGGACATCTGGCCCTCGCCGGCCGAGGTGGAGGAGACGATCGCGGCCGCGATCAACGCCGAGATGTTCGCCGACTCCTACCAGGACGTCTTCGCGGGCGACGAGCAGTGGCAGTCGCTGCCCACGCCCGAGGGCGACACCTTCGCGTGGGACGCCGAGTCCACCTACGTCCGGAAGCCTCCGTACTTCGACGGGATGCCGGCGCAGCCGGAGCCCGTCACCGACATCGAGGGTGCCCGGGTCCTGCTCAAGCTGGGTGACTCGGTCACGACCGACCACATCAGCCCGGCCGGTGCGATCAAGAAGGACTCGCCCGCCGGTCGCTACCTCGCCGAGCACGGCGTGGAGCAGCGCGACTTCAACTCCTACGGCTCGCGCCGCGGCAACCACGAGGTCATGATCCGCGGCACCTTCGCCAACATCCGGCTGCGCAACCAGCTGGCGCCGGGCACCGAGGGTGGCGTGACCAAGGACTTCACCCGCGAGGGCGAGGTCACCTCGGTCTTCGAGGCGTCGGAGAACTACCAGGCCGCGGGCACGCCGCTGGTCGTGCTGGCCGGCAAGGAGTACGGCTCCGGCTCCTCGCGCGACTGGGCCGCGAAGGGCACCGCGCTGCTCGGGGTCAAGGCGGTCATCGCCGAGTCCTACGAGCGGATCCACCGCTCCAACCTCATCGGCATGGGCGTGATCCCGCTGCAGTTCCCCGAGGGCGAGACCGCCGAGTCGCTGGGCCTCACGGGCGAGGAGACCTTCTCCATCACGGGGATCACCGAGCTCAACGACGGCACCACGCCGCGCACGGTCAAGGTCAAGACCGGCGACACGGAGTTCGACGCGGTCGTCCGGATCGACACCCCGGGCGAGGCGAACTACTACCGCAACGGCGGCATCATGCAGTACGTGCTGCGCAACCTGCTGCGCGCCTGACACAGGGTTCCACGCCACGAGGCCGGTCCGGGTTCCCCGGGCCGGCCTCGTGGCGCTCAGCGCAGGAGGGGAGCGCGCTCGTCGGCGGCGACCTCGGCCGCTTCCGCGACGACGTCGGCGAGGGCGAGGGCCTGGGCCCGGAGGTCCGGGACGGCGCCGACCTCCCACTCCAGCCCCTTGCGGGCCGCACCCATCCAGAAGAGCCCGGGCAGCACGCGCCCGCGGTCGTCGACCGGGTGGCCGGGCTGCACGAGGTCGACGCCCAGGCCGAGGCCGTTCGCGCGGACGAGCCCGCGCTCGAGCATGGCGTCCACCAACCGGTTCCACCCGGGGGTGGGCACCGGTCGGGGGCCGGTGCAGCTGACCACGAGGTCGAAGGCTTCGGGGTCGACCTGGTCGAGCGTGCGGACCACCAGGGTCCCGGTGTCCCGCAACCGGGAGAGGTGGTGGGCCATCGCCGGCGACATCCGGTGCCGGTGCAGGTCCCACTCGTGGGCGTAGACCTCGGCGAACCGGGCCCGGTCGGCGGGTGAGAGGGTCGCCCAGAGCTGGTTGGCGAACCCGCGGACGGCGTCCACCGCGTCGCGCCAGTCGGAACCGTCCGTGGGCTCGACCACGTGCGCGCGCGGGAGGCGGCCGCGTCGGGAGGCCGCGACGATCTCGGCCCGCGGCAGCAGGTGCTCCAGCTCCACGGCGGTGTCCAGCATGGTGAGTCCGGTGCCGAGCAGCAGGACCCGGCGCACGTCGGTGAGCCCGCGACCCGGCAGGCGCTGGTGCCACCCCGGCGCCCAGGGGTCGGGGACGAACCGGGCCCCGAGCCGCTCGGCCAGGCGCGGCTGGGCCCGCGGGGGCGGGTTGCCCAGGGCCAGCACCACGCGGTCGGCCCCGAGCGCGGCGCCCGAGGCGAGGACGACGGACCAGTGGTCCGCCTCGGGCACCAGGTCGACGGCCTCGTCGCGCCGGCGCAGGAGCGAGGAACCCGCCGGGACGTCGACCCCGTCCAGGACCGCGGCCAGGTAGTCGCCGTACACCTTGCGGGACGGGAAGGAGCGTGCCCCCAGGTCCAGGCCCAGGCCCGCGCACCAGCGGATGAGGTGGCCGGGGTCCCCGTCGACGGCGCTGAGCCGCTCGGCGAAGTTGTTGACCGTGTGCCTGGGGTGCTCGGTCCGGTAGGCGAGCCCGGGCCCGACCCGGGCGGCGGGCTCGATGACGTGGACGTCGACCGGGGCGTCGGGCGACGTGCGACGGAAGAGGTGGACCACCGCGATGACGGCGGCCGCGCCGCCCCCGACGACGACCACCTGCAAGGGTCTCGGACGGGTGGTGGTGCGCAGGACGGACATGGCTTCCCCGTGGGCTCGACGACGAACTGGTGTTTAATGTCGATCAACTTACTACAGTTATGCGGCCGGCAGGCTCGGGTCCGCCCCGGGTAGCGTGTCGCCATGATCGTGGCACTCAGCATCAGTCCCTCGGCGGCCGACGAGACCGGCAGCGTCTCGGCGGCGGTGGCCGAGGCCGTCCGGGTGATCCGGGAGTCCGGGCTCCCCTGCGAGACCAATGCGATGTTCACCAACGTCGAGGGGGAGTGGGACGAGGTGATGGCGGTGGTCAAGAAGGCGGTCTTCACGGTCGCCGAGGCGTCCCCGCGGGTGGGCCTGGTGCTCAAGGCGGACATCCGCTCGGGCCACGACGCCGGCGAGCTGGGTGGCAAGGTCGAGCGCCTCGAGCGCCACCTCGAGGAGTCCTGACCGTGCGGACGCTCACCCGCTCGTACACCACCGGCGGCCACGAGCGCGTGCTCGACCTGACCCGGGACTGTGCCGAATTCGTCCACGGCCTGGGCGACGGGCTGCTGCACGTCTTCGTGCCGCACGCCACGGCCGGTCTCGCGATCCTCGAGACCGGCTCGGGCTCCGACGACGACCTGCTCGCCGCGCTGGGCGAGCTGCTGCCGGCCGACGACCGGTGGCGGCACCGGCACGGCTCCCCGGGGCACGGCCGCTCGCACGTCATGCCGGCGTTCGTGCCGCCGTACGCGACGGTCCCCGTCGACGGCGGCCGGCTCGCGCTCGGCACCTGGCAGAGCATCTGCCTGGTCGACCTCAACGTCGACAACGCCGAGCGGCAGGTTCGGATGGACTTCCTCGGCTGACGCCGCGCATCCTGCACCTGCCCCTCCGGTCGAACAGGTGTTCGACGTACGATCGCAGCATGCCCACCCACGTCGCCCCGCCCGGTTGGCCGCCGGCCGTCCGGCCGCCGGACGCACCCGACTGGGAGCGCACGGCGGTCAACTGGCTCTTCGACATCTGCCCCCCGGAGTACCGCGCCCACACGACGCTGCGCCGGCACGTCGTGGTGCTGGCCAGGTTCGCGGTGCTGCACGTCGAGGCGCAGCAGGCCGCCTGCCGCCGCGGGTTGAGCGAGGCCCGTGCCGAGCTGCGCGACGTCGCGGACCTCGACACGGTCGAGGCGGCGGTGACGACGTGGCAGGCGGAGGAGGCACGGCTGCTCGGGGTGCGGCGCGCCGTCGGCCTGGTCGAGGAGGCGCTGCGCGGCCGCCGGTTCGTGGCTCGGCTCTGAGCGACGGGGGTAGGTTCGGCGCCATGCCGTCCCCCCGCCGCTTCGCCGGCGTCCTCCTCGTCGACGACCGCGGCTGGCTGCTGCTCCAGGAGCGCGACGAGCATCCCGTGATCGACCCGGAGAGGTGGGGCCTGCCGGGCGGGCACGTGGAGCCGGGGGAGGAGTACGCCGCCGCGGCGCGCCGCGAGCTCGTCGAGGAGACCGGCGTCGAGCTGCCCGACGGCGCGCTCACGCTGTGGCGCGAGCTCGAGGTCGACCACCGGCGGGCGTACGGCACCTTCGACCCCATGCAGGTCTTCGTCGCCGCCACCGCGTTGACCGACGACGACGTCGAGTGCCGGGAGGGCCGTCGGATCGTCTTCGTCGAGCCCGGGCACGCCCTGGGGCTGCCGCTCACCGCGGCGGCGTCGGTGATCCTCCCGGCCTTCCTCTCCTCGCCGCTCTACGCCAGCATGAGGGGATGACCGCAGCCGACCCCCGTCTCACCGTCCACCCCGTCCCCGGGCAGGGCGCCGAGGACGTCCTGGTCACCCCCGAGGGCGACGTGCTGACCGGCACCGAGGACGGCGCGATCTGGCGCCTCTCGCCGGACGGCGCCCGCCTCACCCGCGTGGCCACCACCGGCGGACGTCCGCTCGGCCTCGAGCTGCTCCCCGAGGGGGACCTCCTGGTCTGCGACGCCCACCGCGGGCTGCTCGCCGTACGCCGCGACGGCAGCGTCGAGGAGCTCGTCGCCGACGTCGACGGCCGGCCGATGCGGTTCTGCAACAACGCGGCGGTGGCCGCCGACGGCACGGTCTGGTTCAGCGACTCCTCCCGGCACCACGGCATCGAGCACTGGAAGGACGACTTCGTCCAGGACACCCGCAGCGGGCGGCTCCTGCGGCGCGACCCCGACGGCACGGTGAGCGTCGTGCTCGACGGGCTCGCCTTCGCCAACGGCGTCGCCCTGTCGGCCGGGGAGGAGGTCGTCGTGGTCGCCGAGACCGCCGCCCGTCGGGTGGTGCGCCTCCGCCTCACGGGTGACCGGGCGGGAGAGCGGGACCTGCTCTGCGACGACCTTCCGGGCTATCCCGACAACGTCTCCCGCGGCACCGACGGCCTCCTCTGGGTGACCGTCGCCAGCCCCCGGGACGCCCTCGTCGAGCGGCTGCAACGGGCCCCGGTGCCGGTGCGCCGCGCCGTGACCCGGATCCCCGAGGCGCTCCAGCCGAAGCCCCGCCGGACGATCCGGGTGCAGGCGTTCGACGACGAGGGCCGGCTCGTCCACGACCTCGACGTCGTCCACCCCGGCTTCCACATGGTGACCGGGGTGCGCGAGCACCACGGGCGGGTCTGGATGGGCAGCCTGCACGAGCCGGCCGTCGCCGTCCTCGACCTGACCGAGGCCTGAGCCGTGGGGACCCTCACCGAGCGCGACGTGGTCGCCGCCGGCCTGCCCGACTGGCGCCTGCTGCAGCACGCGCTGCACGCGCGGTTCCTCACCCCCGACTACGCGACGGGGCTGGCGCTGGTTGCCGAGGTCGGGGCGGTGGCCGAGGAGCAGGACCACCACCCCGACCTGGACCTGAGGTACGGGCACCTCGACGTGCGGACCCACAGCCACGACGCGGGCGGGGTGACCGAGCGCGACCTACGGCTCGCCCGGAGGACCAGCGAGCTCGCCGCCGCTCGCGGGGCGCGGCCCGTCCCCGAGCGGCTCTCGGTCCTCGAGCTGGCCCTCGACACCCCCGACCGGGACGCCGTGCGGCCGTTCTGGCAGGCGGTGCTGGCCCCCGGCGACGCCGGGGCGGGCGGGGCCGACGACGAGGTCCGCGACGACTCCGGACGCCTGCCCGTGCTCTGGTTCCAGAGCAGCGGCGCCGAGGAGCCGCGGCAGCGCTTCCACCTCGACGTCGTCGTCCCGCCGGAGCAGGCGGGGGCCCGCGTCGAAGCCGCCCTCGCCGCCGGCGGCACGCTGGTCGGCGACGACGAGGCGCCGGCGTACGTCGTGCTCGCCGACCCCGACGGCAACCGGGTCTGCGTGTGCACCATGCGCCGACGCGAGGGGTGAGCGGGCGCCGAGGACCGGCTGGGGCGATCGCCTAGACTCGTCCGCTGGACCTCGCACGGCCCCGGGAGACCGTGGCCGACGGGGTGCGGACCCGACACCCACCAGGAAGCGGAGGACCATGGGACACCTGGAGTCGATCTCCACACCGCGTGACCTCCGCGGTCTCGACGACGCCCAGCTCACCGAGCTGGCCTCCGAGATCCGGGACTTCCTCGTCGCCACCTGCTCCCGGACGGGAGGCCACCTCGGGCCCAACCTCGGGGTCGTGGAGCTGACGATGGCGATCCATCGCGTCTTCGATTCCCCCCGCGACCGGGTCGTCTTCGACACCGGCCACCAGACCTACGTGCACAAGCTGCTCACCGGCCGGGCCGCGGGCTTCGACCGGCTCCGCCAGGAGGGCGGGGTCAGCGGCTACCCGAGCCAGGCGGAGTCCGAGCACGACATCGTCGAGAACTCCCACGCCTCCACCGCCCTGAGCTATGCCGACGGCCTGGCCAAGGCCTACCGGGTCCGCGGCGAGGACCGCCACGTCGTGGCCGTGATCGGCGACGGCGCGCTCACCGGCGGGATGGCCTGGGAGGCGCTGAACAACATCGCGATCGCCCAGGACAGCCGCCTGGTGATCGTGGTCAACGACAACGAGCGGTCCTACACCCCGACCATCGGCGGGCTGGCCACGGCGCTGACGACCCTGCGCACCAGCCCCCGCTACGAGCAGGTCCTCGACCTCGTCAAGCGCCGCCTCACGGCGGTCAAGGGCGTCGGGCCCGCGGCGTACGACGCCCTGCACGCGATGAAGAAGGGGATGAAGGACGCGCTCGCGCCCCAGGGGCTCTTCGAGGACCTCGGCCTCAAGTACGTCGGCCCCATCGACGGCCACGACCGGGCCGCGGTCGAGCACGCCCTGACCCAGGCCAAGAAGTTCAACGGACCCGTCATCGTGCACGCTCTCACCAAGAAGGGCTTCGGCTACCAGGCCGCGATGGCGCACGAGGCCGACCAGTTCCACGCGCCGCGGCCCTTCGACGTCGAGACCGGCGAGGAGCACCCGACCGGCCGGATCTGGACCGACCACTTCGCCGAGGAGATGGTGCGGATCGGCGAGCGGCGCAGCGACGTCGTCGCGATCACCGCGGCGATGATGCACCCGGTCGGGCTCGACCACTTCGAGCGGCGCTTCCCCGAGCGCACCTTCGACGTCGGGATCGCCGAGCAGCACGCCGTCACGTCGGCCGCCGGGCTGGCGATGGGCGGGCTGCACCCCGTCTTCGCGGTCTACGCCACCTTCCTCAACCGGGCCTTCGACCAGGTCCTGATGGACGTCGCCCTGCACCGCTGCGGGGTCACCTTCGCCCTCGACCGCAGCGGCGTGACCGGCGACGACGGCGCCAGCCACAACGGCATGTGGGACATGTCGATCCTCCAGGTCGTGCCGGGCCTGCGGCTGGCCGCCCCGCGCGACGCCGCCCGGCTCCGCGAGCTGCTCAACGAGGCGATCGACGTCAAGGACGCGCCCACGGTGGTGCGCTTCCCCAAGGGGCCGCCGCCGGCCGACCTCGAGGCGGTCGGCAGGGCCGGGGGTGCGGACGTGATGGTCCGCAGGGGCACCAAGGACGTCCTCGTGGTCGCGGTCGGGTCGATGGTGGAGGTCGCCGTCGACGTCGCCGACCGGCTGGTCGCCCAGGGCATCGGCGTCACCGTGGTGGACCCGCGCTGGGTCAAGCCCGTCGACCCGGCGATCGTCGAGCTCGCGCGCGAGCACCGGCTGGTCGTGAGCGTGGAGGACAACGGCGTCGTCGGGGGCTGCGGGTCGATGCTGCTGCAGACGCTCAACGAGCAGGGCGTCACCACGCCCGTGCGCCTGCACGGCATACCGCAGGAGTTCCTCGACCACGCCAAGCGCGCGGCGATCCTCTCCCGGATCGGGCTCGACGCGCAGTCGCTGGCCCGCTCGATCGTCGAGCAGGTCACGGCGACCGGCGCCGACCACGAGACGTCACTGGCCGAGGCAGAGCGCAAGCCGTAGCGTCGTGCCGTGGGCGTGATGCGGACGAAGTCGGTGGAGCAGTCCATCGCGGAGACGGACGAGCCCGAGCACCGGCTGAGGAAGAGCCTCGGTGCCCTCGACCTCATGGTCTTCGGCGTCGGCGTGATCATCGGCGCCGGGATCTTCGTGGTCACCGGGACCGTGGCGAAGACCAACAGCGGGCCCGCGATCACCCTCTCCTTCGCCATCGCGGGGCTCGCCTGCGGCCTGGCCGCGCTGTGCTACGCGGAGTTCGCCTCCACGGTCCCGGTGGCCGGCAGTGCCTACACCTTCAGCTACGCCACCTTCGGCGAGCTGGTCGCCTGGGTCATCGGGTGGGACCTGGCCCTGGAGTTCACCATCGGGGCCGCCGCGCTGGCCACCAGCTTCTCCGGCTACTTCCAGGAGGTCTTCGACGGGACCTTCCTGGAGGTGCCGGCCTCGCTCTCGTCGGCCGCGGAGGGGTACGTCGACCTGCCGGCCGTGGTGATCGCCCTGCTGGTCACCGCGGTGCTGATCGCGGGCATCAAGTTCTCCAGCCGCCTCAACCAGGTCATCGTGGCGATCAAGCTGCTCGTCATCGCGGCCGTGATCGTCTTCGGCGTCGCGCACATCGACCCCGACAACTACTCGCCGTTCATCCCGGAGTCGCAGCCCGCCCCTGAGGGCGACGGCGGCTTCCTGCACAGCACCCTCATCAGCACCCTCCTGGGGATCGACCCGGCCGTCTACGGGCTGGCCGGGGTGATCGCCGGCGCCTCGATCGTCTTCTTCGCCTTCCTCGGCTTCGACATCGTCGCGACCACCGCCGAGGAGACCCGAAACCCCCAGCGTGACGTGCCGCGCGGCATCCTCGGCTCGCTGGCCGTCGTGACCGTCCTGTACGTCGCGGTCAGCCTGGTGATCACGGGGATGCGCCCCTACACCGACATCGACGAGAACGACGCGGCCCCGCTCGCCACCGCCTTCGACGCGGTCGGCATGGAGTGGATGGGCCGGCTCATCGCGATCGGGGCCTGCATCGGTCTCGTCGTGGTGGTGATGATCCTCGTGCTGGGCCAGACCCGGGTCGCCTTCGCGATGGCCCGCGACGGCCTGCTCCCGCGGCCGCTGGCCAAGGTGCACCCCCGCTTCGGGACGCCCTACGTCATCACCGCGATCACCGGGGTGGCGGTCGCGGCGATCGGTGGCTTCGTCGACCTCGCCACCCTGGTCAACCTGGTGAGCATCGGGGCCCTCTTCGCCTTCGTGCTCGTCAGCCTCGGCGTCGCGGTGCTGCGCCGGCAGCGCCCCGACCTGCACCGGTCGTTCCGCACGCCCGTGGTCGACGTCGTCTCGGCCTGCTCGGTGCTGCTCTGCGGCTACCTGATGCTCAACCTCACCGGGGAGACGTGGATCCGGTTCCTGGTGTGGATGGCGATCGGCCTCGTCGTGTACGCCGCCTACGGCCGCCGGCACTCCCGCCTCGCGGAGTCGGCCCCGGGCGACGCCTCCTGAGGCGGCGCCGGGGGAGACCGCAGGACGCGAAGCCCGGGCCCGTCGGCCCTCAGCCGTGGCCGAAGGGCAGCAGCAGGGCGCCGTCCGAGACGAGCTCCTGGTCCGCGACCGCGACCTCGCAGGCCCCGGTGGGGGCGTCGCAGCGCAGCAGGTCCACCTGCTCGGACTCGAGGCGCCGCATGGCGAGGGCCGCGTAGGTGTCGTCGTCGAGCCAGCGGTAGCCCGCGAGGAACGCGTACTCCCCGAGGTCGAAGGGGAGCCGTCGGCCGGTGGTCGTGTCGGAGACGATGCTCTCGTCGGCGGTCTCCGAGACCAGGAAGCGGCCGTCGGGGGAGAGGATCCCGTCCCAGCTTTTCACCTCCACGCCGGTGCGCAGGTCTGGCCCGACGACGTAGGCCTCCTCCTTGGCCGCCGGGGTCCCTCCGGTGCGCTGGTAGTGCAGGACGCCGTTCTTGGCGTCCTCCAGCACGACCCGAGTCCCCGGAGCGACCTCGAGGGGCGTGAGCGTGTGGTCCCCGCTGAAGGGCTCCCAGGCGGTCGCGCCGCTGGCGGTCCGCAGGTAGACCGTGCGCCCGTCCACCGCCGCCACGGCCGCGGTCATGTCGCGCTCGCGCTCCAGCGGGGTGGCCGTCCCGTCCGTCACCGGGAGCCGGGTGACGCCGGGTCCCTCGGACAGGTCCATCACGGCGTACGACGGCTCGCCCTCGTCGGCGTCGACCCAGGCGACGACGTCGCCGTCCGACGCGAACGCTGCAGCGTCGGAGGCCTCGAGCTGCCCCACCGGCAGCAACAGGTCCCGGTCGGCGAGGACGACGTGCACGCCGCCCTCGGCGTCGGAGAAGACGAACCCCGACTGGCCCTGGACGAGCGCCACCGGCTGGCGGTCGAGCTCCACCTCCGGCCCGTCGGGCGAGGTGTGCAGGACCGTGCCGCGCACCCAGGCGACCGGGTCCTCTCGGTCCGCCGGGACGTCGGCCACGAGGGAGCCGTCACCGTCCCCGCCGAGCACGGCGGGGACCGCGACGGCCGCGGCGACCGCGAGCACCGCGGCGCCGGCGATGCCGGCGTACCGGCGTCGGCGGACGCGTCCGCTTCCATCGGCCATGATCGCGGCAGTGTCGAGCGCCGGCGGGGCGAGGTGGTCTGCCCGCTCGGACATCAGGTCACGCAGGTCGGTGGTCATCGCCGTGCCTCCATCAGCTCGTGCTCCAGGGACGTGGTGTCGAGATCGCGGTCGGCCACCGCCGCGCGCAGCTTGGCCAGCCCGGCCGAGACCTGGCTCTTCACGGTGCCGGGCGCGCAGCCCATGACCTCTGCGGTCTGGGCCTCGCTGAGGTCGTCGTAGAACCGGCAGACCAGGGCGGCCCGCTGTCGCGGTGGCAGCGCGAGGAGCGCCTGCCAGAGCCAGTCGCGCTCGGTCACCTGCGCCTCGTGGCCCGCCCGGCCCACGTCGGGCACCTCAGGGCCCGGTCGCTCCGCGCTCCAGCCCTTGCGCCGGTACCAGCCGATCGCCGTGGTGGTGATCGCCCTGCGGGTGTAAGCCTCGGCCTTCGAGGGGTCCCGCAGCCGCGGCCACGCGACGTACGTCTTGGTCAGCGCCTCCTGCAGCAGGTCCTGGGCCAGTCCGCGCTCGCCGACCAGCAGGTACGCCGACCGGTGCAGCGCGGCGGAACGCGCGGCGACGAACTCGGTGAACGCGTCGGGATCACGCCTGCGCATCTGGTCTCCGCGAGGTCTGTCGCTCCACACCCTGCCTGACGCGGCGGGCACGCGTTCCGGTTCGGCCTCCCGGGCAGCAGTTCTCGGGGTGCACCGGCCGGAACGGCGACGAGGGCGCCCGACCTGCCGGTCGGACGCCCTCGTCGTGGTGGTGCGGGTGGCTCAGTGGAACCGCTTGCCGTTCACCTTCTCCGCGACGCCGGAGGAGTCGAGCAGCATGGTGAGGCCGCCGTTCCAGAACGAGAAGCCGGCCCCGGTGATCATCGCCAGGTCGAGGTCCTCGGGAGCCGCCACGACGCCCTCGTCGAGCATGAGGCGCGCCTCCTCGGCCAGCCCGGAGAGCGCCGCCTCGCGGAGCTCCTCCTTCGTCAGCACGACCGGGTCGGCCGGCGTCTCCTGCAGGGCCTTGATCTCCGGGTCGATGGAGAGGTCGGGCAGGTAGAACGAGGACTTCTTCTCCGCCACGACCCGCTCGAGGAGCGGGGAGACGTAGAAGCGCTCGGGGAACGCCTTCACCAGGGTCTCGTTGTTGTGCAGTGCGATCGCCGGGCCGACCAGGCCGAGCAGCATGAACGGCGGCATCGGGGCGATGCCGGCGAACGCCGCGTCCGCGGTCTCGATCGGGGTGCCGGCGTCGACCGCCTTGGCGACCTCGCCGAGGAAGCGGCCGAGCAGGCGGTTGACGATGAACGAAGGGCTGTCCTTGACCAGGATGCAGGTCTTCTTCAGGCCCTTGCCGGTGGCGAACGCCGTGGCGAGCGTCGCGTCGTCGGTGGCGTCGCCCCTGACGATCTCGAGCAGCGGCATCACCGCGACGGGGTTGAAGAAGTGGAAGCCCACGACCCGCTCGGGGTGCTGCAGGTCGGCCGCCATCTCGGTGATGGAGAGCGACGAGGTGTTCGTCGCCAGCACGCACTCGGGGGAGACGACCTTCTCGACGTCTGCGAAGACCGACTTCTTGACCGACATCTCCTCGAAGACGGCCTCGATGACGAAGTCGGCGCCGGCGAAGGCGGTCTCCTTGTCGGCCGAGCCGGAGACCAGGGACTTGAGGCGGTTGGCCTTGTCCTGGCTGATCCGGCCCTTGCCGAGCAGCTTGTCGATCTCGGCGGTGACGTAGGAGACGCCCTTCTGGGCACGCTCCTCGTCGAGGTCGGTGAGGACGACGGGAACCTCGAGACGCCGCGCGAAGAGGAGCGCCATCTGCGAGGCCATGAGGCCCGCGCCGACGATGCCGACCTTGGTCACCTTGCGGGCCAGGGACTTGTCGGGGGCGCCGGCCGGCCGCTTGGCCCGCTTCTGCACCAGGTCGAAGGAGTAGAGGCTGGCGAGCAGCTCCGGGGTCCTCGACATGTCCTCGAGCGACTGGTCCTCGGCCGCGAAGCCCTCGTCGCGCGAGGAGGTGCGGGCGGCCTCGAGCAGCTCCACCACCCGGGCGGCGGCGGGGGAGGCCCCACCGGTCTTCGCCAGCACGATGCCCCGCGCCCGCTCGACCGCGGCGTCCCAGCCGGCGCCCTTGTCGACCTCGGGACGGTCGACGCTCACCTTGCCGGTGAGCACGTCGGCGGCCCAGAGCAGCGACTGCTCCAGGTAGTCGGCGCCGGAGAAGACGGCGTCGGCGATGCCGAGCTCGAAGGCCTTCCGGCCCTGGACGACCTTGCCGTTGTTGAGCGGGTTCTCGACCATCACCGTGACGGCGCCGTCGGCACCGATGAGGTTCGGCAGCAGCCAGGCGCCGCCCCAGCCGGGGACCAGGCCGAGCATGACCTCGGGCAGGCCCAGGGCCGGCGCGGAGTCCATCACGGTCCGGTAGGTGCAGTGCAGCGCGACCTCGAGCCCGCCGCCCAGCGCGAGGCCGTTGATGAAGCCGAACGAGGGCTTGCCGCCCTCGCCCAGCTTGCGGAAGACGCCGTGGCCGAGCTCGGCGATCAGCCGGACGCCGTCGGGGCCGCCCCCGGAGATCCCGGAGAGGTCGGCGCCCGCGGCGAGGATGAACGGCTTGCCGGTGACGCCGAGGGCGGTGACCTCGTCGTCGGCCAGCGCGGCGTCGATCGCCTCGTTGAGGGAGATCAGGCCCTGGAAGCCGAACGTGTTGGGACGGGTGTGGTCCAGCCCGTTGTCGAGGGTGATGAGGCCCAGGACGCCGGCGTCGCCGGGCAGGGTCACCTTGCGGAGCTTGGCCCGGGTGACGACCTCGCCCTCCGGGGCGAGCGCCGTGGCCTTCTCGATGAGGGTGCTCAGGTCGGACATCAGGCGGCCTCTCCGTTCCAGTGCGGGTTCTCCCAGACGATGGTGCCGCCCATGCCGATCCCCACGCACATGGTGGTGATCCCGTAGCGGACCTCGGGGCGCTCCTCGAACTGTCGAGCGAGCTGGTTCATCAGGCGCACGCCGGAGGAGGCGAGCGGGTGGCCCATGGCGATGGCGCCGCCGTAGGGGTTGACGCGCGGGTCGTCGTCGGCGATGCCGTAGTGGTCGAGCAGGGCGAGCACCTGGACGGCGAACGCCTCGTTGATCTCGAAGGCTCCGATGTCGTCGATGCTGAGGCCGGCCTGCTTGAGCGCCTTCTCCGTCGACGGGATCGGCCCGGCGCCCATCACCTCGGGCTCGACACCCACGAAGGAGTAGGAGACCAGGCGCATCTTGACCGGGAGGCCGAGCTCCTTGGCGGTCTCCTCGTCGGCGAGCAGCGCCGCGGTGGCTCCGTCGTTGATGCCCGACGCGTTGCCGGCGGTCACGTTGCCGTGGGCGCGGAACGGGGTCTTGAGGCCCGCCAGCGACTCCATGGTGGTCTGCGGGCGGGGCGCCTCGTCGGTCAGGGCCAGGCCCCAGCCCTCGTCGGCCGAGCGGGTGGCGACGGGGACCAGGTCGGGCTGGATCTTGCCGGCGGCGTAGGCGGCGGCCGTCCGCTCCTGGCTGCGCACGGCGAAGGCGTCGGCGCGCTCCTTGGTGATCGCGGGGTAGCGGTCGTGGAGGTTCTCGGCGGTCTTGCCCATCACCAGCGCGTCGGGGTCGACGATCTTCTCGGAGATGATCCGCGGGTTGGGGTCGACGCCCTCGCCCATCGGGTGGCGGCCCATGTGCTCGACGCCACCGGCGATCACGACGTCGTAGGAGCCGAAGGCGATGCCGCCGGCGGTGGTGGTGACCGCGGTCATGGCCCCGGCGCACATCCGGTCGATCGAGTAGCCCGGCGTCGTGTTCGGCAGGCCGGCGAGCAGCGCGGCGGTGCGACCCATGGTCAGGCCCTGGTCGCCGATCTGGGTGGTGGCCGCGATTGCGACCTCGTCCACGCGCTCCGGGGGGAGCGAGGGGTTGCGTCGCATGAGCTCGCGGATGCACTTGATGACGAGGTCGTCGGCGCGGGTCTCGGCGTACTGGCCCTTGGCCTTGCCGAACGGCGTGCGCACGCCGTCGACGAAGACGACCTCTCGCAACTGTCGGGGCACGAAGTCTCCTGGTGTGTGTGGGTGTCCCGGGCTGGAAGGCCGGGCAGACCAAGGTTACCTGTAAGTAACAATCTGGGGAGGGGATGGGGGTGTGCCCGTCGTCACGTCATCCTGGGGCCGCATAGGCTGGCCCCATGCCTGATGCCTCGAACCGCCTGGTGCACATCGTCGACGAGGTGCCGGAGCTGGAGGGGGTGGACGAGCTGACCATGGTCGTGGTGCTCTCGGGCTTCCTCGACGCCGGACAGTCCGCCGAGGTGGCCGTCCAGCACCTGCGCGAGCTGGCCGAGGGGCCCGTGGTGGCGACCTTCGACGTCGACCAGCTCCACGACTACCGCGCCCGTCGGCCCCCGATCGCGTTCGTCCAGGACCACTACGAGGGGTTCGAGGCCCCGCGCCTGTCCGTGCGCCTGCTCACCGACTCGGGCGGGACGCCGTTCCTGCTGCTGGCGGGTCCGGAGCCCGACATCCGCTGGGAGGGGTTCGCGCTGGCGGTCCGCGAGGTCGTGGAGCGCCTGGGGGTGACCCGGGTGGTCAACCTCGGGGCGGTCCCGATGGCCGTGCCGCACACGCGTCCGATCGCCGTGACCCACCACGCCAACGACACCGCGCTGCTGACGGGGGAGAGCCCCTGGCGGGGCGAGCTGCGGGTCCCGAGCAGCGCGCAGGCGCTGCTGGAGGTCCGGCTGGGGGAGTGGGGCCATCCCGCCCTCGGCTACGTCGCGCACGTGCCGCACTACCTCGCCCAGATGGCCTACCCGCCCGCCTCGCTCAGCCTGCTGGAGAACCTGGAGATCGGCGGCCGACTGACGATCGACCTCACCTCGGTCCGCCGGGCCGCGGAGGAGTGCGAGCAGGAGGTGGCCCGCTACCTGAGCAGCCACGACGAGGTGCGCGACGTCGTGGTCGCCCTCGAGCAGCAGTACGACGCCTTCCAGCGGGCCGAGGAGTCGGGAGCGTCGCTGCTGGCCAGCGACGAGCCGCTGCCCACCGGCGAGGACCTGGGCCGCCAGTTCGAGCAGTTCCTGGCCGGCCTCGACCGCCCCGACAACGAGCAGGGCCAGGGCTGATGCCCGGCTCCGCCGCCGAGCTGCTCGACCTGCTCGACCTGGAGCACCTCGACGTCGACCTCTTCCGCGGTCGCCAGCCCGACACCCGCCGTCAGCGGGTCTTCGGCGGCCAGGTCGCCGCCCAGGCGCTCCTGGCGGGAGCCCGCAGCGTGGAGGAGCCCTTCGAGCTCCACTCGCTCCACTCCTACTTCCTCCGCCCCGGGGACACCGCCATCCCGATCCTCTACGACGTGGAGCGGATCCGGGACGGGCGCAGCTTCGTCTCGCGCCGGGTGGTGGCGAGGCAGCACGGCCGACCGATCTACTACCAGACCTGCAGCTTCCAGCGCCCCGAGGAGGGGTTCGAGCACCAGGCCGGCCTCCCCGACGTCCCGTCCCCCGAGCAGGGGGTCGCCCTGGTCGACCTGATCAGCCGGCGGGGCGAGGCCCACGCGGAGGAGTGGCGCCGCGAGTGGGCCGCGCTGGACATCCGCTACGTCGGCACGTCGCAGATCGGCCTCGAGCCCGACCCGCTCAACCCCGCCCGGGCTCGCGCCTGGGTGCGGATCTCCGGCGAGCTGCCCGACGACCGCTGGATCCAGCAGGCCGCGCTGCTCTACGCCACGGACCTCACGCTCCTGGGCGTCACGCTCGTGCCGCACGGGGTCAGGATCGACTCGCCCGCGGTGCAGCCGGCGTCGCTGGACCACACGGTCTGGTTCCACCGCCCCGCGCGGGCCGACGAGTGGTGGCTCTACGACCAGCACTCGCCGTCCGCGTCCGGCGGGCGGGGCCTCGCGCTGGCCAACGTCTTCGCGCCCGACGGCCGGCTGGTCGCCACCGTGGCGCAGGAGGGCTTGATCCGCCGCCTGAAGTGAGTGGGTCGTATACCACTACAACGGTGTAATTCGCGGGATTGCGCGACAGACACGCCGGACGCGTGTTTACCTGTGTGCGCTTCCGTGGCTGTTGTGATCTCGCGTGGTGCCTGCGTCCCCTGTGACTCGGGAGGCGTGCGGGGTCGCCGGCCGGGGGCACTCCGCGTCCCTGCTCTCCCCGGGTGGTCCTCCGTGCTCCTCTCCTCGCGCCGCAGCGTCCGTTCCCTGCGCTCCGGCCTCGCCCTCGCCGGCCTCGGCGCGCTCGTGCTCGCCTCCTCGGGGACCATGACGACGACCCAGACGGCGAGCAAGCGGCTCCCGGTGCCCACGACGTCGTACCAGGTGCCCTTCACGTGCGCGCAGGAGTGGACGGGCGGCACCCGCTCCCGGCACTCGCCCAGCCGCCTCGCCGTCGACTTCAACCGCAGCAACGACCTGGGCAAGGCCGTGGTCGCCGCGGCCGCGGGGCGTGTGGTGACCGCCGACCAGCGGAGCAAGCGGGGCTACGGCAAGCACGTCGTCCTCGACCACGGCAACGGCGAGAGCACCGTCTACGCGCACCTGCGCAACGTCTTCGTCGCCGCCGGGTCCAGCGTCGACCAGGGGACCTTGATCGGCGCCGTCGGCAGCACCGGCAACAGCACGGGTGCCCACCTGCACTTCGAGCAGAAGGTCGGCCGGGACGTCGTCCCGGTCCACTTCGCCCGTCTCCCGTACCCGAACGGCGCGGTGGCCTCGGGCAACTGCGTCGACGTGCCGATGGCGGCCAACCTGGTCGGGGAGGGGGCCGCCGAGGTGGCGGTCTTCCGACGGACGGCGCGCAGCGACTTCCTCGTGCACCAGCCCGACGGCCAGGCGCCGACGGCGCTCCACTTCGGCACCGGCACCGACGAGCCGCTGCTGGGCGACTGGGACGGGGACGGCCTCGCGGAGCCGGGTGTCTGGAACCCGCGCGGCCGGATGTTCAAGCTGAGCGGCGCCGCTGCCACCCAGCTGCGGTTCGGCGCCCGCGGCGACCGCCCCGTCGTCGGGGACTGGGACGGCGACGGGCGTGACGACCTGGGCGTCTTCCGGCCCCGCTTCGCGACCTTCCACCTGCGGATGCCCTCGGGGGTGGTGGAGAGCGTCCGGCTGGGTGACGTCGACGACCTGCCGGTCACCGGCGACTGGAACGGGGACGGGCGCACCGACGTGGGCGTCTTCGACCGGACCCTGCTCACCTACACGCTGCGCCACGTGGACCCGGCGGGGGTGCCGGTCGTCTCGACGGTCCCGTTCGGCCTCCCCGGGGACCTCCCGGTGACGGGGGACTGGGACGGCAACGGCACGACCGACCTCGGGACGTGGACCCCGGCGAGCGCCGTGTTCACGCTGGGCCAGGGCACCCTGGACAACGCGGCCGCCCGCACCGTCGCGACGGTGCAGTTCGGCACGCCCCGCTGACCCGCGCCGACCCAGCCCGCCCCCGGCCGGGCGCGGTGCCGGGCGGGGGGCGGGCGGGGGTCGGGCGGGTCAGAGCGCCGTCGTCCGACCCACCAGGTGGGTGGAGGCGTCCCGCGGGCTGGAGAGCGAGAAGGCCCAGGAGCTCCGGTCGCCCTCGAGCCCGAAGGCCACCCGGCCCGGCAGGAGGATCGGCTTGCGGAACGACACCTCGACGCGGACCGCGTCGGGCAGCCTGTTCTCGATCGCGGCCAGGCAGCGGGCCTTGGACCACATCCCGTGCGCGATCTGCCGGGGGAACCCCAGCGCCCTGGCGGTCACCGGGTAGAGGTGGATCGGGTTGAGGTCGCCCGAGACCGCGCCGTACCGGCGGCCGAGGTCGCCCGGCAGGTCCCAGGTGGCGCGGCCCTCGGGCACCACCGGCAGGTCGAGGCCGCGTGGCGCGTCCTCGGTGCCGCGGCCGCGGCGCAAATAGGTCGAGGTCGCCTCCCACACGACCTCGTCGCCCGAGCTGACCGTGGTCACGAAGTCGAGCAGGGTGCCCTTGGGGTGCGGCCGCGGGGAGCGCACCGACGTGGTGGCGCCCAGCTCCTCCTCCAGCCCGATGGGCCGGTGGGAGGTGAGGGTGTTCTCGACGTGGACCGTCCCGATGGCCGGCCAGGGGAACTCCGTGCTGGCCATGATCTCCATGTGGAGGCCGAAGGCCAGGAGGTGCGGGTAGGTCACCGGCACCGCGTCGCGCCGGGGGAAGCCGCAGACCTCCGCGTACGCCGCGACGTGGGCGGGGTCGATCCGGGTCACCGGTCCGGTGCGCGCCATCCCCTCGAACCCGGCAGCGGGCGCCTTGCGCACGCCGGGCACCCGGTTGAGGACGGGCACGGCGGGCAGGGCGGCGCGGGCGAGCGTGACGACGGCCGACACGTCAGGCACCCAGCATCATCTGGCCGCAGACCCGCACCACGTTGCCGTTGACGGCGGTCGACCCGGGGGAGGCGAACCAGGCGATGGTCTCGGCCACGTCGACGGGGAGGCCGCCCTGGCTCATGGCGTTGAGGCGCTGGCCGACCTCGCGGGTGGCGAAGGGCACGGCGGCGGTCATCTGCGTGACGATGAAGCCGGGGGCCACCGCGTTGACGGTCACGCCGTCGGTGAGCTCGTCGGCCAGGCTGTCGACCAGCCCGATCACGCCGGCCTTGGAGGCCGCGTAGTTGGTCTGGCCGACGTTGCCGGCGATCCCGGCGATCGAGGCGACCCCGACGATGCGCCCGTTGGGGTTCACCACCCCCTGGTCGAGCAGCTCGCGGGTGATCCGCTCGGGGGCGGTGAGGTTGACCGCGATGACGCTGTCCCAGCGGTCGGCGCCCATGTTGGCCAGCTTCTTGTCGCGGGTGATGCCGGCGTTGTGCACGACGACGTCGACGCCGCCGTGCTGCTCGCGCAGGTGGTGGGCGATCCGCTGCGGGGCGTCGGAGTGGGTGATGTCGAGACTGAGGTGGTCGCCCCCGAGCTCGGCCATCAGGGTCTGCAGGTCGCTGGCCGCCTGCGGCACGTCGACGCCGACCACGGTGGCGCCGTCGCGGTGCAGGACGCGGGCGATCTGCTCGCCGATGCCGCGGCTGGCACCCGTCACGAGCGCCACCTTGCCGGCCAGCGGCTTCTCGCGGTCGGCGACGGGCTCGGCGTCGAGCACGCCGTGGGCGCCGATCCGCACCACCTGGCCCGAGACGTAGGCGGACTTGGGGGAGAGCAGGAAGGCGAGCGTGGACTCGGTCGCGGCCTCGGCGCCCTCGGCGACGTAGACCAGCTGGGAGGTGCCGCCCCGGCCGATCTCCTTGCCCAGCGACCGGGTGAAGCCCTCCAGCGCGCGCTGCGCGACCCGCTCGCTGCCCGAGGCCTGCTCGGGCGGGGTCCCGAGCACGACCACCCGCGGGCAGGTGCCGAGCCGGCGCATCAGCGGGGTGAAGAAGTCGCGCAGGGCGCCCAGCTGGCCGGGATCGGTGAGGCCGGTGGCGTCGAAGACCAGGCCCTTGTACGTCGTCCCCTCCGCGTCGTGGTCGAGCGCGGTGACGCCCAGCCCGTCGAGCAGCTTGGGCAGCTGGTCGGCCAGGCGGCCGCGACCGCCGACGAGCACGGTGCCGTCGACCAGGGGGGCGCCCTCGGTCCACCGCTCCAGCCGGGCGGGATCGGGCAGGCCGAGGTTCTTGACGAGCAGCCTGCCGACGGGGGTGGAGACGAAGCCCTGGTAACGGTCGCTCATGGCGCACGAGCCTTTCGGTGCGGGGACGCGGGTCGGTGCGGGACGCGGGCGCCGCGAGCGGCGGCCCGGGGATAGACTGCCGGACATGTAACTCGAGGTGTAACTCGGCGTCCACATTTCGTGACCTTGCCCTCACCCGGTTCCCCGCACGCACGCCGGGAGCGAGGATGGGGGACCGCGGAGACACCTCTGCCGACCATGATCCCGCCCCTGTCCAGGGCGCACGACCCCAGGAGCACCAGATGCAGGCCCAGACCCGCCGCGTCGCCGTCATCGGCGGCAACCGGATCCCCTTCGCGCGTTCCAACGGCGTCTACGCCGACGTCTCCAACCAGGAGATGCTGACGGCCGCCATCGACGGCCTGGTCACCCGGTTCGGCCTCGAGGGCCAGCGGCTCGGGGAGGTCGTGGCCGGCGCCGTCCTCAAGCACGCGCGCGACTTCAACCTGACCCGTGAGTGCGTCCTCGGCTCGCGGCTCGACCCGGGGACGCCGGCCACCGACATCCAGCAGGCCTGCGGCACCGGGCTGCAGGCCGTGATCCAGGTCGCCAACAAGATCGCCCTGGGGCAGATCGAGGTCGGCATCGCCGGTGGCTCCGACACCACCTCCGACGCGCCCGTGGCGATCAGCGACAAGCTGCGCAAGAAGCTGATGAAGGTCAACGCCGCCAAGGACACCAAGGCCAAGCTGACCGCTCTCGGACAGATCCGGCCCGGCGACATCGGGCTCGAGATCCCGCAGAACGGCGAGCCCCGCACCGGCAAGTCCATGGGCGAGCACGCCGCCCTCACCGCGCTGGAGTGGCGGGTGGGCCGCGAGGAGCAGGACGAGCTCGCGGCGCGCTCCCACCAGAACCTGGCCCGCTCCTACGAGGAGGGCTTCCACGACGACCTCGTCACGCCGTTCCGCGGGGTCGAGCGCGACACCAACCTGCGCCCCGACTCCACCGCGGAGAAGCTCGGCACGCTGAAGCCCGTCTTCGGCAAGGGCGCCGCGGCCACGATGACGGCGGGCAACTCCACCCCGCTCAGCGACGGCGCCTCGGCGGTGCTGCTGGCCTCCGAGGAGTGGGCCGAGGAGCACGGCCTGCCGGTGCTGGCCTACCTCACGGCGTACGAGACCGCCGCGGTCGACTACGTGCACGGCCACGAGGGCCTGCTCATGGCGCCCGCCTACGCCGTGGCCCGGATGCTCGAGCGCGAGGGCCTGACGCTGCAGGACTTCGACTACTACGAGATCCACGAGGCGTTCGCCTCGCAGGTGCTCTCCACGCTGAAGGCGTGGGAGGACCCGGTCTTCTGCAAGGAGCGCCTGGGCCTCGACGCCCCCCTGGGGTCGATCGACCGCAGCAGGCTCAACGTCAACGGCTCGTCGCTGGCCGCCGCGCACCCGTTCGCCGCGACCGGCGGCCGGATCGTCCCGGTGCTCGCCAAGCTGCTCGCCGCGAAGGGCTCCGGCCGCGGGCTGATCTCGATCTGTGCCGCCGGCGGCCAGGGGGTCGTGGCCATCCTCGAGCGCTGAGGTCGCGGGGCCCGACGAAGGGGTCCGGCCCGTCGGGGGGAACGCTGCGACCGTGCCCGACATCAGCAGCAGGACCCGCAGCGCAGGCTCGCGGGCCGAGGACAGTCCCTGGCTCGACCACGCGGTACGGGCCGGCCTCGTCGCCTACGGCCTCACCCACCTCCTGATCGCCTGGGTCGCCCTCCAGCTGGCCTGGGGCGGTGCCTCCTCCGACCAGGCCTCGAGCGAGGGGGCGTTCCAGCAGCTCACCTCCTCGGCCCTCGGGACCGCCGTGCTCTGGGCGGTGGCGGTCGGTCTGCTGCTCCTGGTGCTGTGGCGCCTCCTCGAGGCCGCCTTCGGCCACGACGACGAGGAGGGGGCCGCGCGCTGGGTCAAGGCCGGCGGCTCGCTGCTGAAGGCGGGCCTGTACGCCGCGCTCGCGGTCACCGCGATCCGCACGCTCACCGGCAGCAGCGGGGGCGGCGGGAAGCCGCTCACCGCCCAGGTCCTCTCGTGGCCCGCCGGCCAGGTGCTGGTGGTGCTCGCCGGGATCTGCGTCATCGGGTACGGCGGGTGGACGGCCTACCGCGGCGTCTCCGAGAAGTTCCTCGAGCACCTCGACTCCTCCGGTCGGACCGGGGAGGTAGGCACGGCGTACCGCTGGGCGGGCAAGGCGGGCTACGTCGCGAAGGGCGTCTCGATCGGCATCGTCGGCCTGCTGGTGGCACACGCCGGATGGACCCACGAGGGCAAGGACAAGGGGCTCGACGACGCGCTCCGCGAGGTGCTCCAGCAGCCGTTCGGCCCCTGGGTCCTCTCCGCGATCGCGCTCGGCATCGCCTGCTACGGCCTCTTCTGCTTCGCGCGCGCCCGGCACCTCGACCGGTGACGCCCGTGCGCCCGCGTCCGCCGTCGCCCGACGGGGGTGGGGCGCGACGCTGGTAGGGTCGCGGCCGCACGACATCCTTTAACGAGCCGTCCCGTGAGGCGGAGAAGGAGGTCCAGGCCACCGATGCCTGCCACCGCACCAGGACGCACCGTCCTCGACGGCCGGGACATCGCCCGCGCGATGACCCGCATCTCCCACGAGATCCTCGAGCGCAACAAGGGCGCGACCGACCTCATCCTCCTCGGGCTGCACACCCGCGGCGTGCCCCTCGCCCGGCGGATCGCCGACGGGATCGCCGGCGTCGAGGGGGTCCCGGTCGCGGTGGGCGAGCTCGACGTGACGATGTACCGCGACGACCTCCGCAGCCAGCCGACGAGGCGCGCCCACAAGACCCAGCTGCCGGCCGGCGGCATCGACGGCAAGGTCGTCGTGCTAGTCGACGACGTGCTCTTCTCGGGCCGCACCATCCGCGCCGCCCTCGACGCGCTGGCCGACCTCGGGCGGCCCGCCGCGGTGCGGCTCGCCGTGCTGGTCGACCGGGGCCACCGCGAGCTGCCGATCCGCGCCGACCACGTCGGCAAGAACCTCCCGAGCGCCCGCTCCGAGCGGGTCAGCGTCCGGCTGGCCGAGGTCGACGGGACCGACGAGGTGACGATCTCGTGAGGCACCTGCTCTCCGTCGACGACCTGTCGGTCGACCAGGTCGAGGCGATCTTCGAGACCGCCGCCGAGATGCACGACGTCCAGCACCGCGACGTCAAGAAGCTGCCCGCCCTGCGCGGCCGGACCGTGGTCAACATGTTCTTCGAGGACTCCACCCGCACGCGCTCGTCGTTCGAGATCGCCGGGAAGTGGCTCTCGGCCGACGTGATCAACATCAGCGCCAAGGGCTCGAGCGCCTCGAAGGGCGAGAGCCTGCGCGACACCGTGCTCACCGTCTGCGCCATGGGCGTCGACGGCCTGGTGGTCCGGCACCCCGCCAGCGGGTCGGCCCGCCAGGTCAGCGAGTGGGTCGACGCGGCGGTCGTCAACGCCGGCGACGGCACCCACGAGCACCCCACCCAGGCGCTGCTCGACGCCTACACGCTGCAGCGCCGCCTCGGCTCGCTCGAGGGCCGCCACGTCGCGATCGTCGGCGACCTCACCCACAGCCGGGTCTTCCGCTCCAACGTGCTCTGCCTGACGAAGCTCGGCGCCCGGGTCACGGTCGTCGCGCCGCCCACCCTGATGCCCGCGGGCGTCGCGGCCTGGTCGGCGGCCGCCGGGTTCGAGACCTCCTACGACCTCGACGCCGTGCTGCCCCACGCCGACGCCGTGATGATGCTGCGCGTCCAGCGCGAACGGATGAGCGGGGCGTTCTTCCCGAGCGCGCGGGAGTACACGGTGGGCTACGGCCTCACCCGGGACCGGCTGCGCCTGCTGCGCCCCGACGTCCCGATCTGCCACCCCGGGCCGATGAACCGCGGGCTCGAGATCGCCGCGGACGCCGCGGACGCCGCCCAGTCGGCGGTGCTGGAGCAGGTCTCCAGCGGGCTCGCCGTCCGCATGTCCGTGCTCTACCACCTGCTCGCCGGAGAGGAAGCCTGATGGCGCTCGTGATCAGGGGGGCGTCGCTGCTGGGCGAGACCCCCGCCGACCTGCTCGTGGAGGACGGGACCCTCACCCGCGTGGGCGAGGTCGACGCCTCCGGCCACGAGGTGCTCGACGCCGACGGGCTGGTCGCGCTGCCGGGCCTCGTCGACCTGCACACCCACCTGCGCGAGCCGGGGCGGGAGGACGCGGAGACCGTCCTGACCGGCTCGCGGGCCGCCGCGCTGGGCGGCTTCACCGCCGTCCTGGCGATGGCGAACACCTCCCCGGTCACCGACACCGCCGAGGCCGCCGTCCGCGTCTGGGAGCTGGGCCGCGAGGCCGGGCTCGTCGACGTGCAGCCGGTGGGCGCGGTCACCCGCGGCCTGGCCGGCGAGGAGCTCGCCGAGCTGGGGCTGATGGCCCGCTCGCGCGCCCGCGTCCGGGTCTTCTCCGACGACGGTCGCTGCGTCCACGACGCGCGGGTGATGCGTCGGGCGCTGGAGTACGTCAAGGCGTTCGGCGGCGTCGTGTCGCAGCACTCCCAGGACCCCACGCTCGCGGGCCCGAGCGCCTGCTGCCACGAGGGCGAGCTCTCCGGCCGGCTGGGGCTGCCCGGGTGGCCCGGGATCGCGGAGGAGGTGGTCGTGGCGCGTGACGTGATGCTGGCCCGGCACACCGGTTCCCGCGTCCACGTCGCCCACGTCTCGACCGCCGGCTCGGTCGAGGTCCTCCGCTGGGCCAAGGCGCAGGGGATCGCGGTCACCGCCGAGGTCACGCCGCACCACCTGCTCCTCACCACCGACCTGCTGGCCGGCTACGACCCGACGTACAAGGTCAACCCGCCGCTGCGTCCCGCCGAGGACGTCGAGGCGCTGCGCGCCGCGCTGCTGGACGGGACGATCGACGCGGTGGCCACCGACCACGCTCCTCACGCCCGCCACGACAAGGAGCACGCGTTCGTCGACGCGGCGTTCGGGATGCTCGGCCTGGAGACCGCCCTCGGGGTCGTCCGGACCGCCCTGCCCGAGATGTCGTGGACCCAGGTGGCCCGCGTGATGTCGCAGAACCCGGCCCGGATCGCGGGCCTGGAGACGCAGGGCCGCGCGCTGGAGGTGGGTTCCCCCGGGCACGTCGTCCTGGTGGACCCCGACGCGACGGTGGCCGTCGACCGCGCCGCCTCGGCGTCCCTGTCGCAGAACAACCCCTGGCACGGCCGGGAGCTCGCGTCGCGCGTCGTGCACACCGTGTACGGCGGCCGGGTCACGGTGCGCGACGGGGCGCTGGCCGACGCAGGCTAGGGGCGCCGTGGTGGCGGCCGGCCGCTAGCCGAGGTCGCACGTCGCGGTGCCAGCCAGCAGCGCGCGTCGGTCCAGGCGGAGCAGCCCGGGCACCCGGGCGTCGTCCCCGAGGTGCGCGTACGGCGCCGCACTGGCTTCGCTGACGGTCCACACGTCCGGCCCCACGACCTCGAGGTCCTCGGCCCCCGGGACGAAGTCCACCGGGCCCGCCGGACCCGGGGGGTGGAGCAGCCCGCACGAGATCCGCGAGCCGACCTCCCACCGCCCCCGCGGGGTGAGGCTCAGCCCCTGGAGCCGGGTGGCGACCCGTCCTCGGCGTCCGGGGGTCACCTGGCCCCCCGTGGTGGCGTCCAGCCCCAGCGCCGAGACGCCGCGAGCCAGCACCTCGTCCAGGTCGTAGCCGAACCACCGGCCCCGGCCGCCGGCCCGGTACGTGCCGATCACCAGGGCTCCGTCGTGGATGGCCAGGGTGGAGCCCATGAGCCCGTCCTCCAGCCTCCAGGCCCGGAGCACCGGCGGCCTGCCGTCGCGGACGCGCGCGGGATCCAGCAGCCACAGGACCTGGCCGCCGGCGATCCACAGCCCCTCGTCGGTGAGCTCGTTGCCTCCGCCGTGGCGGCAGTACGTGGGGTCCGCGCCGTAGATCGGGGCCTCGAAGCGCCGCACGAACGCCACCTGACGCCCGGTGTCGAGGTCCAGCACCACCACCTGGCAGGCGCGACGGCCGAGCGCGGCGACGCGGTACCCGGAGACGTAGGCGAGGTCGCCGTCCACCTCGAGGCCCTGGGGGACGAACGTGCCGGCCATCGCCGGGATCCACCACGCCTCGCAGACCGCGGAGGCAGTGGGGTAGTCGCGCAACGGGAGGTCGGGGGACGGGGGCGACCCCTGCACCCGGGCGGGACCGACGCCGGTGCAGCGGCCCGGCGACGTCCCGCGGGCTCCACCGGTCCCCACGCCGTCCTCCGCGCCGTCCGCCGTGCCGTCCGCCGTGCCGTCCGCACCGGAGGGTGCCGGCGGTGCCGGCTGGCACGCCGCGAGGAGGAGGGCGAGCAGCCCGGCGAGCGCGGTCGCCAGCCACCGGCTGACGGCTGTGGTCGCCTCCACGGGACCTCGGGACGGTGGCGGTGGCATGACACCGGATCAAACCAGCCGTCCTGCCTTCTCGGGCACGGCCTCGTCCCGTGGCGAGTCGGGGGGACGACGACCCGGAGGGGCCCGAGCCGGCCAGGGGGAAAAGGAGGTGCGGAGTGGCGGGTCAGGGCCTACCGTGGTCGGCATCATGTGGATGCACGCCTGACCTGACTCGCGCCCGTGGCGCCCGCCCCGCGAGTCGTCGACCTCGCCGTCAGGACCTCCCGTGCCACGCGTTCCCTCCAGCACCGCCTCCGCCCTCGCGCCCGTCGTGGTGCGCGACCTCTCGGTCTCCTTCCCCGACCGCGAGGTCCTGCGCGACGTCGACCTCGTCGCCCAGCCCGGTCGCCGCCTCGGCCTCGTCGGCGAGAACGGCGCCGGCAAGTCCACGCTCCTGCGTGCGGTCGCCGGGCGGCTGCCGGCCCGCGCCGCCGTCCGCGGCACCGTCGAGTCGCCCTCGGGCCTCGTGCTCCTCGGTCAGGAGCCACCGTTCCCGGACGCCGCCACCGTCGACGAGGTGCTCGCCTCCGCGCTGCGCCCCCTGCACGAGGCCGTCGCCGCGGTCGAGACCCTCGCCGCGCGGCTCGACGACGAGCGGACGGCAGACCGGTACGCCCTCGCGCTGGAGCACGCGACGGCCCACGACGCCTGGGACGCCGACCGACGGGCCCGGCTCGCCGCCGAGCGGCTCGGTCTCGGCTCCGTGGCCGGGCACCGGCGGGTGGGGTCGCTCTCCGGCGGGGAGCGCACGCGGCTCGCTCTCGCGGCCGTGATGACCACCCGACCGACCGCGCTGCTGCTCGACGAGCCCACCAACCACCTCGACGACGACGCGACGAGCGTGCTCACGGCGTTCCTGCGGGACCTGCCCGGACCCGTCCTGCTGGCCTCGCACGACCGCGTGCTGCTCGACGACGTCTGCACCGACCTGGTCGACCTCGACCCGACCGCGTCCACGGCCGGTGCGCCGGGGGAGGGCGGCACGTCCGTCCGCCGGTTCGGCGGGGGCTGGAGCGCCTACGTCGAGCACCGCCTGGCCGAGCGCCGACGGTGGGAGGAGACGTGGATCGCGCAGACCGAGGAGGTCGCCCGGCTGCGCGCCGCCGCGCAGGTCGGCACGGGGGCGGTCGCCCACGGTCGGGGTCCGCGCGACAACGACAAGTTCGTCCACGCCTTCAAGGGCGCCCGGGTCGAGCAGACCGTCGCCCGGCGCCGCCGCGACGCCGAGCGACGGCTGGCGGTCGCCCTGCGCGAGCAGGTGCCGAAGCCGCCCCGGCCCCTCACCTTCGCCGGACTCGCCCCGTCGGGCGGGGGCGGGGGAGGCGTGGTCCGGGTCCGCGCCCTCGCCGTCCAGGGACGGCTCCGCCTGGACGGCCTCGACGTCGAAGCGGGGGAGCACCTCCTGGTGACCGGGAGCAACGGGGCGGGCAAGTCGACGCTGCTCGGGGTGCTCGCAGGACGGCTGACGCCCACGTCCGGGGAGGTCGCCGTCCGGGCCCGGCGGGTGGCCGAGCTGCCGCAGGACGTCGTCCTGCCCGACCCGCGCCTGTCGGTGCAGGCGACGTACGCCCGCGGGACCCGGCACCTGCCTCCCGCCTCCGTGCCGCCGCTGGCCGACCTCGGGCTGCTGCATCCTCGCGACCACGCCCGCCCGGCCGGCGCGCTCTCGGTCGGGCAGCGCCGTCGGCTCGGCCTGGCGCTCGTGGTGGCGGCCGCGCCGGACCTGCTCCTGCTCGACGAGCCCACCAACCACCTCTCGCTCGCCCTCGCCGGCGAGCTCGAGGAGGCCCTCGAGTCATCCGGGGGCACGGTCCTGGTCGCCAGCCACGACCGCTGGCTCCGCCGCCGCTGGACCGGTCGCGAGGTGCGCCTCCAGTCCTGGGCGACGCCCGACGACCGGCCCGGCAGGCGGGTGCCGGAGGACTGACCACGGGACGGTGCCGGTCGCGGGAGCGCGAGGTTCCGCTGGTAGGGTCGGCGTCGGTTCGAACATCCTTTAACGGTCCGTCCTGTGAGGCGGAGAAGGAGGTGCGGCATGGCTCTGCCTGCCCCTGCGCTCATGGTCCTCGAGGACGGGCGCACCTTTCGCGGTGACTCCTTCGGTGCCGAGGGCGAGACCTTCGGCGAGATCGTCTTCTCGACCGGCATGTCCGGCTACCAGGAGACGCTGACCGATCCCAGCTACCACCGCCAGGTCGTCGTGATGACGGCCCCGCACGTGGGCAACACCGGCATGAACGACGAGGACACCGAGTCCCGTCGGATCTGGGTGGCCGGCTACGTCGTGCGCGACCCCGCACGGGTGCCGTCGAGCTGGCGCAGCACCCGGACCCTGGACGACGACCTGCGCGAGCAGGGCGTCGTCGGGATCTCCGGGGTGGACACCCGGGCCCTGACCCGGCACCTGCGCGAGCGCGGTGCGATGCGGGTGGGGATCTCCACGACCGAGACCGACCCCGAGGCGCTGCTGGGGCGGGTGCGCGAGAGCGCCGGGATGGCCGGTGCCCAGCTGAGCGACGCGGTGACGACGGCGGAGCCGTACGTCGTCCCGGCGGTGGGGGAGAAGCGGTTCACCGTCGCGGCCCTCGACCTCGGCATCAAGTCCAACACCCCCCGCATGATGAGCGAGCGGGGCATCGAGGTCCACGTCCTCCCCGCCACCTCCACGCTGGAGGAGGTCGACGCGGTGGCCCCCGACGGCCTGTTCTTCTCCAACGGCCCCGGCGACCCGGCCGCGACGACCGCCCAGGTCGAGCTGCTCCGGGGCGCGCTGGCCCAGGACCTGCCCTACTTCGGCATCTGCTTCGGCAACCAGCTCTTCGGCCGGGCCCTCGGCTTCGGCACCTACAAGCTCAAGTACGGCCACCGCGGCATCAACCAGCCCGTGATGGACCGCACCACCGGCAAGGTGGAGGTGACCGCCCACAACCACGGCTTCGCCGTGGACGCCCCGCTCGAGGGGAGCACCGAGACCCCGTACGGCGTCGCCTCGGTCTCGCACGTCTGCCTCAACGACGACGTCGTCGAGGGGCTCGAGCTGCGGACCGCCGACGGCGCCCTCAAGAGCTTCTCCGTCCAGTACCACCCGGAGGCCGCGGCCGGACCGCACGACGCGGCGTACCTCTTCGACCGTTTCTGCGAGCTGATGGAGGCGAGGGCCTGATGCCCAAGCGCGAGGACATCAAGTCGGTCCTGGTGATCGGCTCCGGCCCCATCATCATCGGGCAGGCGTGCGAGTTCGACTACTCCGGCACCCAGGCGTGCCGGGTGCTCAAGGAGGAGGGCCTGCGGGTCGTCCTGGTCAACTCCAACCCGGCGACGATCATGACGGACCCCGAGTTCGCCGACGCGACGTACGTCGAGCCGATCACCCCCGAGTTCGTCGAGAAGGTGATCGCCAAGGAGCGGCCCGACGCCCTGCTGGCCACGCTCGGCGGGCAGACGGCCCTCAACTGCGCGATGCAGCTCGACGCCGCGGGGGTGCTGGAGCGCTACGACGTCGAGCTGATCGGCGCGAGCATCGAGGCGATCAACCGCGGCGAGAACCGCGAACAGTTCAAGAAGATCGTCGCCGAGCTCGGCGGCGAGTCGGCGCGCTCCGTCATCTGCCACACGATGGACGAGCTCCTCGCCGGCGCCGACCAGCTCGGCTACCCGGTGGTCGTCCGGCCGTCCTTCACCATGGGCGGCACCGGCTCGGGCTTCGCCTACGACGCCGACGACCTGCGCCGCATCGGCGGGGCCGGCCTGGCCGCGTCCCCGACCACCGAGGTGCTCCTGGAGGAGTCGATCCTCGGCTGGAAGGAGTACGAGCTCGAGGTCATGCGCGACACCGCCGACAACGTGGTGATCGTCTGCTCCATCGAGAACCTCGACCCGATGGGCGTGCACACCGGCGACTCGATCACCGTCGCCCCGGCGATGACGCTGACCGACCGCGAGTACCAGAAGATGCGCGACATGGCGATCGGGATCATCCGGTCGGTCGGGGTCGACACCGGCGGCTGCAACATCCAGTACGCCGTCAACCCGGCCGACGGCCGGCTCATCGTCATCGAGATGAACCCGCGCGTCTCCCGCTCCAGCGCCCTGGCCTCGAAGGCGACCGGCTTCCCGATCGCCAAGATCGCGGCCAAGGTCGCGATCGGCTACACGCTCGACGAGATCCCCAACGACATCACCACCCGCGAGGACGGCCAGAGCACCCCGGCCGCCTTCGAGCCGACCCTCGACTACGTCGTGGTCAAGGTGCCGCGGTTCGCCTTCGAGAAGTTCCCGGGCGCCGACCGCACCCTGACGACCCACATGAAGAGCGTGGGCGAGGCGATGGCGATCGGCCGCAACTTCACCGAGGCGCTGCAGAAGTCGCTGCGCAGCCTGGAGAGCAAGCAGGCGATCTTCGACTTCGCCGAGCCGGTCGGCGACGTCGCCGCCCTGCTCGACACCGCCCGCACCCCGACCGACGGCCGGCTGCGCACGGTGATGGACGCGATCCGCGCCGGCGCCACGCCCGAGCAGGTCTTCGAGTCGACCCGGATCGACCCGTGGTTCGTCGACCAGCTCTTCCTGCTCCGCGAGGTCGCCGACCGCGTGGCCGCCGCCGACGAGCTCGACGAGGCGACGCTGCGGCTCGCCAAGCGGCACGGCTTCAGCGACGCGCAGCTCGCGGCGATCCGCGGGCTGGCGGAGGCCGACGTCCGTGCCCTGCGGCACGACCTGGGGGTGCGGCCGGTCTACAAGACGGTCGACACCTGCGCGGCCGAGTTCGCGGCCAGCACGCCGTACCACTACTCCTCCTACGACGAGGAGACCGAGGTGGCGCCGCGCGAGCGCGAGGCCGTCATCATCCTCGGCTCGGGCCCCAACCGGATCGGGCAGGGCATCGAGTTCGACTACTCCTGCGTGCACGCCTCGCTGGCGCTGGCCGAGGTCGGCTACGAGACGGTGATGGTCAACTGCAACCCCGAGACCGTCTCCACCGACTACGACACCTCCGACCGGCTCTACTTCGAGCCGCTCACCCTCGAGGACGTGCTCGAGATCGTCCACGCCGAGCGGCAGGCCGGTCCGGTCGCCGGGGTGATCTGCCAGCTCGGCGGCCAGACGCCGCTCGGGCTGGCCCAGGGCCTGGCCGACGCCGGGGTCCCGGTGGTCGGCACGGCGCCGGAGGCCATCCACCTGGCCGAGGAGCGGGGCGCCTTCGGCAAGGTCCTGCTCGACGCGGGCCTGCCGGCACCCAAGTTCGGGATGGCCACCTCCTACGAGGACGCCAAGGAGATCGCCGACGAGATCGGCTACCCGGTGCTCGTCCGACCCTCCTACGTGCTCGGCGGCCGCGGGATGGAGATCGTCTACGACGACGCCTCCCTGCGCGGCTACATCGACCGCGCCACCGAGATCAGCCCGGAGCACCCGGTGCTGGTCGACCGGTTCATCGACGACGCGGTCGAGATCGACGTCGACGCGCTCTTCGACGGCGAGGAGCTCTTCCTCGGCGGCGTGATGGAGCACATCGAGGAGGCCGGGATCCACTCCGGCGACTCCTCGTGCGCCCTGCCGCCGATCACCCTGGGCGCCTCCGAGATCGAGCGGATCCGGGCGGCCACCGAGGCCATCGCGCGGGGCGTGGGCGTGCGCGGGCTGCTCAACATCCAGTTCGCGCTGAGCTCCGACGTGCTCTACGTCCTCGAGGCCAACCCGCGGGCCTCGCGCACCGTGCCCTTCGTCTCCAAGGCGACCGGCACCCCGATGGCCAAGGCCGCCGCCCGGGTGATGCTGGGCGAGTCCTTGGCGTCGCTGCGGCAGGCGGGCCTGCTCCCCGCCGAGGGCGACGGCGGCACCCTGCCGGCCGACGCCCCCATCGCCGTCAAGGAGGCGGTGCTCCCGTTCAACCGGTTCCGCACCGTCGAGGGGCGCCACGTCGACACGGTCCTCGGCCCCGAGATGAAGTCCACGGGCGAGGTGATGGGCTTCGACTCCGACTTCGGCAAGGCGTTCGCCAAGTCGCAGACGGCGGCGTACGGCTCGCTGCCGCTGACCGGCAAGGTCTTCGTCTCCGTCGCCAACCGCGACAAGCGCAACATGGTCTTCCCGATCAAGGTGCTGGCCGACCGGGGCTACGAGATCCTCGCGACCCAGGGCACGGCCGAGGTGCTGCGCCGCAACGGGGTGCAGGTCACCACCGTGCGCAAGCACCACGAGGGGGAGGGGCCGGCCGGTGAGCCGACCACCGTCCAGATGATCCACAGCGGCGACATCGACCTCGTGGTCAACACCCCCTACTCGACCGGCACCGAGGGTCGCGCCGACGGCTACGAGATCCGCACCGCCGCCGTGCTCGCCAACATCCCGTGCATCACCACCGTGCAGGGCCTCGGGGCGGCCGTGCAGGGCATCGAGGCGCTGCACCGCGGCGACATCGGGGTGCGCAGCCTGCAGGAGTGGAACGCCGCCGCCGGGCGGTCCTGATGCGCGGGGCGCCGGTCTACGGCACGCTCTTCGACCGGGTCCTGACCCGGGTCGACCCGGAGGCCGCCCACGAGGCGGCGTTCCGGGCGATCCGGGCCGGGCGTCCCGCCACCGCCCGCCTGCTCGGTCGGCTTCCGGCCGGCGTGCGTCCGGTGGAGGCGATGGGGCTGCGCTTCGCGCACCCGCTGGGCCTGGCGGCGGGGTTCGACAAGAACGCCCGCGGCATCGACGCGCTCGCGGCGCTCGGGTTCGGCCACGTGGAGGTCGGCACGGTGACCGGGCGGCCGCAGCCGGGCAACCCCCGGCCGCGCCTCTTCCGCCTCCCCGCCGACCACGCGGTGGTCAACCGGATGGGCTTCAACAACGACGGGGCTGCCGCGGTCGCCGAGCGCCTCGCCCGGCGTGCCGCCGGCCGCGTCCGGCACGAGGGCGGCGGCCCCGAGGTGGTCCTGGGCGTCAACATCGGCAAGACCAAGGTCGTGCCCGAGGAGGAGGCCGTCGACGACTACCGGCTGAGCACCGGGCTGCTGGCGCCGCACGCCGACTACCTCGTCGTCAACGTCTCCTCGCCGAACACCCCCGGGCTCCGGGACCTCCAGGCCGTGGAGAAGCTCGAGCCGCTGCTGCGGGCGGTCCGCCGCCGCGCCGACGAGGTGGTGACGCAGCGCCGGGTCCCGCTGCTGGTCAAGATCGCCCCCGACCTCAGCGACGAGGACGTGCTGGCCGTGGCCGACCTCGCCGTCGCGGTCGGGCTCGACGGCGTGATCGCCACCAACACGACGATCTCGCGCGACGGCCTGGCCTCCGACCCTGCGGTCGTGGAGGCCGCGGGCGCCGGCGGGCTCTCGGGGGCCCCGCTGCACGACCGGGCCCTGGCCGTGACCCGGATGCTGCGCGCCCGGGTCGGGCCGGCGATGACGCTCGTCGGGGTGGGCGGGATCTCGACGCCCGAGCAGGCCCGCGCCCGGCTCGAGGCGGGCGCCACGCTGCTCCAGGCCTACACGGCCTTCGTCTACGGCGGGCCCGCGTGGCCGCGCCGGCTCGTCCGCGGCCTGGCGAAGGGCTGACCGGGTGCCGGTGCACGTGGTCGCCGAGGTGCTGGCCAACCGGCGGGCCGGTGCCCACCGCGTCCTCACCCTTGCCGCCCCGGGGGTGGCCGAGGGGTTCCGGCCCGGGATGTTCGTGGCGGTCACGGTCGGCCCGGCGCAGCTGGCCCGGCGGCCGATGTGGGTCCACCGGGTGCGGGGGAGCGGCACCCACGGGGCGACCCTCGAGGTCGTCGTCGAGCCGCGGGGAACCGGCAGCCGCTGGCTGGGCGACCGGGCCCCCGGGGACCGGCTGCCGCTGACCGGGCCGCTCGGCCGGGCGTTCGCGCTGCCTCGCGAGCCCGTGGCCTGCCTGCTGGTCGGCGAGGGGGTCGCCGCGGCCCCGCTGCTCGCCCTGGCCGAGCGCCTGCGCGAGCGCTCGTGCGCGGTGACGATGGTCGTCGCGGCCGACGACGAGGCCCACCTGCTCGCGACGCTCGAGGCCCGCAGGCTGGCCCGCGCCGTCACCGTGGTCACCGCGGACGGCTCCGTCGGCACCCGCGGCCGCGCCGAGCACGTGGTCGCCGACCTGGTGGCAGGCCCGGTCGCCGGCAGCGCCCCGGCCGTGGTCTACGCCTCCGGCTCCCCGGCCCTGCTGCGGGCGGTCGCCCGCGCGGCCGAGGCCCACGACGTGAGCGCCCAGGTGGCCGTGGCACCCGCGATGCCGTGCGGGACGGGCCTCTGCGGGGCCTGCGAGGTCCCGGTCCAGGACGCCGCGGGCCAGCCGAGCTGGGCGCGCGCGTGCCACGAGGGCCCCGCGCTGCGCGCGGACCGGGTCAACTGGGGCGCCCTCGCCGACCGACGCCCAGGTGGAGGGACCGGGGCGGCCCGGGTGGCCGGGGCGGACGGGGTGGACTGGTGACCGCCCTCCGCCTGCCCAGCCCGGTGGTCGTCGCCGCGGGGTGCGGGGGCAGCGGGCGCGAGCTGGCGCCGTACCTCGACCTCGACGGGCTCCCGCTCGTCTCGCGCAGCCTGACGCTGGACGCCCGCGGTGACGGCCCGGGTCCCCGCCTCGAGGAGGCCCCGAGCGGCCTCGTGCACCTCGCGGGGGCCCGCAACCGCGGCGTGGCCGCCTTCCTCGCCGACGACCTGCCCTGGCTGGTCCGAGCCGGCGCCTGGGTCCACGTCTCGCTGGTGGGCGCCACCCTCGGCGAGTACGCCGAGCTGGCGCGGCGCGTCGGTCGCGCCCCCGGCGTGCGCGGGGTCGAGGTCAACCTCGCGGTGCCCGATCCTCGGGGCAGCGGGCTCTTCGACGCCCGGGAGCCCTTCCACGCCGCCTCCGTGGTGAGCGCCGTGCGCCGCGAGGTGCCGCGCGACCTGCCCGTGCTGGCCAAGCTGCGCCCCGACGTCTCCCGCGTCGTCGAGTCGGCCCGCGCGGTCGCCGACGCGGGCGCGACGGGTGTGGTGGTCGGCGGGCCGGTGCCCGCCGCGCTGGCCGACGGCACCCCCGCGGGCCTGTGCGGGCCCGCCGTCCGCCCGGTGGCGCTGCGCTGCGTGCACGAGGTCTGCCGCGCGCTCCCCGACGTCCCCGTCGTCGGCTCCGGCGGGATCGCGGAGCCGGCCGACGTGCGGGCCTTCCGGGCCGCGGGCGCCGTCGCCGTCCAGGTCGGCACGGCCCTGCTCCACGACCCCACGGTGCTCGACCGGCTCGGTCGCGGCGCCGACCCGCAGCGCCCCGTGCGCCGCCCGGACCACCCGCACACCCCCCACCCCCAGGAGGAACCGTGACCCAGCCCTTCGGCGCCCGACTCCACGACGCTCTCGACCGCCGCGGGCGGCTCTGCGTCGGGATCGACCCGCACGCGTCGCTGCTGGCCGACTGGGGCCTCCCCGACGACGTCGGGGGGCTCGAGCGGTTCGCGCTCGGCGCCGTCGAGGCGGTGGCGCCGGTGGCGTCGGTGGTGAAGCCGCAGAGCGCGTTCTTCGAGCGGTTCGGCAGCCGCGGGGTCGCGGTCCTGGAGCGGGTGCTGGCCACCGCCCGGGAGGCCGGCGCGCTCACCCTCCTCGACGTCAAGCGGGGGGACATCGGGTCCACCAGCCAGGCCTACGCCGACGCCTACCTCGACCCGGCCTCTCTCGTGGCGGCCGACGCCGTCACCGTCAGCCCCTACCTCGGCTTCGGCTCCCTCGCGCCCTTCGTCGACGCGGCCCGGCGGCACGGCGGCGGGCTCTTCGTCCTGGCGCTCACCTCCAACCCCGAGGGTGCCGAGGTGCAGCAGGCCCGGTCCGACGGGCGCACCGTCGCGGGCGTCGTCCTGGACCACCTGCGCGAGCTCAACCGTGGGGCCACGCCGCTGGGCGACCTCGGCGCGGTCGTCGGGGCGACCCTGGGCGCCCCGGAGGAGGACCTCGACGTCAACGGCCCGCTGCTGGCCCCGGGCTACGGCGCCCAGGGCGGCACGGTCGAGGACCTGCGCAGGATCTTCGGCGCGGCCGCCCCGGCGGTGCTGCCGAGCAGCTCCAGGGGGGTGCTGGCCGCCGGCCCGGACCCGCAGCGGCTGCGGGACGCCGTGCAGCGGGGCAACGACGAGGTCGCTGCGCTGGCCCCCTGAGCCGGCCCGGCGCGCGGTGGCGCAGGTCACCGGCGCCCGGACCGCCTGCGATTGCCGCCCGGAGCGACCCGTGACTAGATTGACCGGACTCGCGGCGCACCCGACGACCCGCCCGACGCACCACCCCGACGAAGACGAGGACCGACACGTGGCCCTGCCCCCGCTCACCCCCGAACAGCGCCAGGCGGCGCTCGACAAGGCAGCCGCCTCCCGCCGGGAGCGCGCCGAGGTGAAGAACCGCCTGAAGAACTCCGGCGCCTCGATCCTCGAGGTCATCCGGGAGGGGCAGGAGAACGAGGTCATCGGCAAGATGCGCGTGGTCGACCTCCTCCAGTCGATGCCCGGGGTGGGCAAGGTCCGGGCGCGCCAGATCATGGAGCGCCTCGGGATCGCGGAGAGCCGCCGCGTGCGCGGGCTCGGCACCAAGCAGGTGGCCGCGCTCGAGCGCGAGTTCGCCACCGGGGAGTGAGCGTGCCGGAGCAGCCCGGCCGGTCGCGCCTCGTGGTGCTGGCCGGACCCACCGCCGTCGGCAAGGGCACGGTCGCCGCCGCCGTGCGGGAGCACCACCCGGAGGTCTGGATCTCGGTGTCGGCGACGACGCGGGCCCCTCGCCCCGGCGAGGTGGACGGCGTCCACTACCGCTTCGTCTCCGACGAGGAGTTCGACCGGATGGTCGACTCCTCCCAGCTGCTCGAGTGGGCCACGGTCCACCGGGCGGCCCGCTACGGCACCCCCCGCGGCCCGGTGGAGGAGGCCCTGGCCGCCGGTCGTCCCGCCATGCTGGAGATCGACCTGCAGGGGGCCCGCCAGGTCCGCGAGTCGATGCCCGAGGCGCTCTTCGTCTTCCTCAAGCCGCCGTCGTGGGACGAGCTGGTCCGTCGGCTCGTCGGCCGGGGCACCGAGACCGAGGCCGAGCGGGAGCGGCGCCTGGCGACCGCCCGCGACGAGCTGGCGGCGGAGGAGGAGTTCGACGTCACCATCGTCAACCGTGAAGTTCACGAGGCGGTGGAGGAGTTGGTAACGTTGATGGGGCTCGGTCCCGAGTCCTGATTCCCGACTTCCTTTGTGAGGCCCCCGCGTGTCTGCCCCCCACATCGCCGCCGAGGGCGTGACCAACCCCTCGATCGACGACCTGCTCACCAAGACCGACAGCAAGTACCAGCTGGTGCTCTACAGCGCCAAGCGCGCCCGGCAGATCAACGCCTACTACTCGCAGCTCGGCGAGGGCCTCCTGGAGTACGTCGGCCCGCTGGTCGACACCCACGTCCAGGAGAAGCCCCTCTCCATCGCCCTGCGCGAGATCAACGAGGACCTGCTCACCTGCGAGGACGTGGACCCCGCGGAGCTCGCCGCCGAGGAGGCCGCCCAGGCTGCCGCCCGGGCCGAGGCCGCCGCCACCGCCGAGTGACGACCCCCTGACGTGACGGACACCGTCGACGAGGCCGCCCCGCAGCAGCGGGAGCGGCCCCGTGTCGTCCTCGGGGTCACCGGGGGCATCGCGGCCTACAAGGCCTGCGAGGTCCTGCGCCGCTTCAGCGAGTCGGGCCACGACGTGACCGTCGTGCCGACCGCCGCCGCGCTCGAGTTCGTGGGCGCCCCGACCTGGGCCGCCCTCTCGGGCAAGCCGGTCGCCGCCGACGTGTGGAGCCGGGTGCACGAGGTGCCCCACGTGCGGATCGGGCAGGAGGCCGACCTCGTGGTGGTCGCCCCCGCCACCGCCGACGTGCTGGCGCGTGCGGCCCACGGGATCGCCGACGACCTGCTCACCAACACCCTGCTCACCGCCCGCTGCCCGGTGGTCTTCGCGCCGGCGATGCACACCGAGATGTGGGAGCACCCCGCGACCCGGGCCAACGTCGCCACCCTGCGGTCGCGCGGCGCCGTCGTGCTCGAGCCGGCCGTCGGCCGCCTCACGGGGCGGGACACCGGCAAGGGTCGGCTGCCCGACCCGGTGGAGATCTACGAGGTCGCCCGGCAGGTGCTCGCCAGGCCCGGCGCGGCCGACCTCGCCGGCCGTCGCGTCGTCGTCTCGGCCGGCGGCACCCGCGAGTTCCTCGACCCGGTCCGGTTCCTCGGCAACCGGTCCTCCGGGCTGCAGGGCTACGCGCTGGCGCGCGCCGCCCTCTCCCGCGGGGCCGAGGTGACCGTCGTGGCCGCCAACGTCGCGCTGGCCGACCCGGCGGGCGCGCACGTCGTCCGGGTGACGAGCACGGCCGAGCTGCGCGAGGCGGTGCTGCGCGAGGCCGGCTCGGCCGACGCCGTCGTGATGGCCGCCGCGCCCGCCGACTTCCGCCCCGTGGCGCAGTCCACGGAGAAGATCAAGAAGGCCGCCGACGGCTCCGCGCCGCCGCTGGCCCTGGAGCAGAACCCCGACGTGCTGCGCGAGCTCGCGACCGAGCGCCGCGCGCCGGGCTCGGTCGTGGTGGGCTTCGCCGCCGAGACGGGCGACAGCACCGGCTCGGTGCTGGACCTGGCGCGCGCCAAGCTGGCCCGCAAGGGGTGCGACCTGCTCGTCGTCAACGACGTGGGCGGGGGGGCGGTCTTCGGCAGCGAGGACAACGAGGTCGTGATCCTTGGGGCCGACGGCAGCAGCCGGGCGGTCGCCCGGGCGTCGAAGACGGACGTCGCGCACGCCATCTGGGACGAGGTCGCGCGTCGATTCGCCCACTGAGACGCCTGTCTTGCATGCTGGCTGCCCTCTAGTCTTGCCGCACTGCTCCACCACGTCGGACGGCCCGGGCCTGCCGGTGCCCCCGACCCACAGCGCCACCAACACCTCAAGGGAGAGAGTGACATCGTGTCTGGACGCCTTTTCACGTCCGAGTCGGTGACCGAGGGTCATCCGGACAAGATCGCTGACCAGATCAGCGACACGGTGCTCGACTACCTGCTCGAGCACGACCCCCAGAGCCGCGTGGCCGTGGAGACCCTGCTGACCACGGGCCTCGTCGTGGTCGCGGGCGAGGTCACCACCAAGGCCTACGCCCCGGTGGCGCAGCTCGTCCGGGAGCGGATCCTCGAGATCGGCTACGACAGCTCCGACAAGGGCTTCGACGGCCGCTCCTGCGGGGTCCAGGTGGCGATCGGCGCCCAGTCGCCCGACATCGCCCAGGGCGTCGACGACGCCTACGAGGAGCGCGTCGAGACCTCGAGCGACGAGCTCGACAAGCAGGGCGCCGGCGACCAGGGGCTGATGTTCGGCTACGCCTGCGACGACACTCCCGAGCTGATGCCGCTGCCGATCACCATCGCGCAGCGCCTCGCCGAGCGTCTCTCCGCAGTCCGCAAGGACGGCACGCTGCCGCACCTGCGCCCCGACGGCAAGACCCAGGTCACCATCGAGTACGACGCCGAGAACCGGCCCGTCCGGGTGGACACCGTGGTCCTCTCCACCCAGCACTCGGAGGAGACCGACCTCGCCAAGCTCGAGACCGAGATCCAGCAGCACGTGATCGACCCCGTGCTCGCGTCGTTCGACATCCCCTCCGAGGGCTACCGGATGCTGGTCAACCCCACCGGCCGCTTCGTCATCGGCGGGCCGATGGGCGACGCCGGCCTGACCGGCCGCAAGATCATCATCGACACCTACGGCGGCATGGCCCGCCACGGCGGCGGCGCCTTCTCGGGCAAGGACCCGTCCAAGGTGGACCGCTCCGCGGCGTACGCGATGCGCTGGGTGGCCAAGAACGTCGTGGCTGCCGGCCTGGCCCGCCGCTGCGAGGCCCAGGTGGCCTACGCGATCGGCAAGGCCGCCCCGGTGGGCGTCTTCATCGAGACCTTCGGCACCGGCGTCGTCGACGACGAGAGGATCCAGAAGGCCGTCCTCGAGGTCTTCGACCTGCGCCCCGCCGCGATCATCCGCGACCTGGACCTGCTGAAGCCGAAGTACGCCGCGACCGCCGCGTACGGCCACTTCGGCCGGGAGCTGCCGGGCTTCACCTGGGAGGTCACGGACCGGGCGGACGAGCTGCGCGCCGCCGCCGGTCTCTGACCGTCACCTCCTGGTCCGCCGGTCCCGACGATGTCGGGGCGGACTGGTAGACACCTCCGCATGAGCGAGCACGAGGCCGGGCAGCCGGAGATGCTGCCCGGCCTCCGTGCGTCCGTGGCCGAGGCCCGGGCCCGCACGAGGGACCGGAGCCGCCGCCGGGCCGAGGAGGCCGAGCCCGCCGCGGTCGACCCCGTCGCCCGGGTCCTGGTGGACGTCCCCCTGGCCCACCTGGACCGCCCCTTCGACTACGCGGTCCCCGTCGCGATGGCCGCGACGGCGGTGCCCGGGGCGCGGGTCAAGGTCCGCTTCGCCGGCCAGGACGTCGACGGATTCGTCGTCGAGCGCGCCGCAAGCAGCGACCACCCGGGTCGCCTGGCGCCCCTGCGGCGGGTCGTGAGTCCCGAGCCGGTGCTGAGCCCCGAGGTCGCCGAGCTCACCGCCCGCGTGGCCCACCGGTACGCCGGGGCGCGCGCCGACGTCCTGCGCCTCGCCGTGCCGCCCCGGCACGCGACGGTCGAGGCAGCGACCACCCCCGGTCCGGCGCCGTCGCCCACCCTCGACCTGGGCCGTGCCCAGCGGGCCTGGGCCGGCCAGGGGGACGCCGGCGCGTTCCTGGCCGCACTGGCCGCGGGAGGGTCCCCGCGGGCCGTCTGGCAGGCGGCCCCCGCGACGCCCTGGCCGACCTTGCTGGCCGAGGCGGCTGCCGTGACCCTGGCCTCCGGCCGGGGGGTGCTGCTGTGCGTCCCGGACCACCGGGACGTGAGCCGGCTCTCCGCCGCCCTGGACGCCGTGCTGGGTAAGGACCGCCACGCGGTGCTCACCGCCGACGGCGGGCCGGCGCGCCGCTACGCGGCGTTCCTCTCGGTGTCCCGCGGTGAGCGTCGCGCCGTCGTCGGGACGCGGTCGGCGGCCTTCGCCCCGGTCCACGACCTGGGGCTCGTGGCGGTCTGGGACGACGGCGACGACCTCCACGCGGAGCCGCGCGCCCCCTACCCCCACACCCGCGAGGTGCTCCTCACCCGGGCCGAGCTGAGCGGCGCCGCCGCGCTCGTCGGCGGCTTCGCGCGGACTTGCGAGGCGGAGTACCTGGTGCGCACCGGCTGGGCCCGCCCGCTGGTGGCTGCGCGCGAGGTGGTCCGGGCGGCCGCCCGCACCGACGTGGTGCCGGGCGAGGACCGCGGCGTGCCTGCCCGCATCCCCGGCCCCGCGCAGGCCATGCTCCGCTCCGCCCTGCGGTCCGGGCCGGTGCTGGTGCAGGTGCCGCGGTCGGGCTGGGCCCCCTCGCTGGCCTGCGAGCGGTGCCGCACGCCCGCGCGCTGCGGCGCCTGTCGCGGCCCGCTGGAACTGGGGAGCAGCACCCGGCCGCCGCGCTGCCGGTGGTGCGGCACGCACGACGAGCACTGGTCCTGTCCCGAGTGCGGCCACCGCGGGCTGCGGGCGCCCGTGGTGGGTCGGGACCGCACGGCCGAGGAGCTGGGGCGCAGCCTGCCCGGCGCGACGATCCGCAGCTCGGGGGGAGACCGGGTCCTGGCCGCGGTGGGGGAGCGGCCCGAGGTCGTGGTGGCGACCCCGGGCGCCGAGCCGGTGGCGGCGGCCGGCTACGCCGCCGTCCTCCTGCTCGACACGTGGGTCCCCCTGGGCCGCACCGACCTGCGCACCGACGAGGAGGCGCTCCGCCGCTGGATGGCCGCCGGCGGGCTCGTCCGCCCGGGTGGCCGGGTGATGGCCGTGGGCGACCCCGCCCACCCGGCCCTGCAGGCCCTGGTCCGGTGGGACCCGGCCGGCTTCGCCCACCGCGAGCTGGAGGTCCGCGCCCAGGCCCACCTCCCGCCCGTGGTCCGGCTCGCGACGATCACGGGGGAGCCGGGCGCGGTCGACGACGCGTTGACGCTGCTGGCGCTGCCGGAGGTCGCCGAGGTCCTGGGTCCGGTCCCCGTCCCCGCACCGTCGCGCGGGCCGAGGGCCGAGGGCCCGGACGAGGTGCGTCTCGTCGTGCGGGTGCCGCGCGCCCTCGGGCCCGCGCTCTCCGACGCCCTCGGCGAGCTGCAGCGCATCCGGTCCGCGCGCAAGCTGCAGGCGGTGCGGGTCCAGGTGGACCCCCACGAGCTCTGAGCGTTTGGGCGGTCGGGTGACCACTGCTGCGTCAGGTCACCGGACCCACTGCATGCTGGCCTCGCGCGCGGCCTCCACCTGGGAGCCGGTCTGCCGCCTCGCCATCCGACGCAGGACGACCGGCGTCACGAGCGCCCCGACCACGGCCCAGGCCCCGAGGACGCCCACCGTCTCCAGGACGCGCCAGCTCTCGCCCACCTCGAGGGCCGCCGCGGAGTCCGGCAGGAAGGCCGAGCGCAACCCGAGCGCGACCCAGTAGACCGGGAACGCCTGGGCGAGGACCTGCACCCAGCCCCAGAGCTGTTCGAGCGGGTAGAAGATCCCGGAGATGCCGACGAGGAAGAGGATCGGCAGCATCCCCCAGGTGCCGAGCTTCTGCGGGCTGGGCACCAGGCCGCCCAGCACCAGTCCGAGGGGGAGGGTGGCCACCAGTCCGAGCAGGACCACCCAGGTCACGGTCAGCCAGCCGGTCGGCTCGCTCATCAAACCCTCGAAGAGCAGGAAGCTGGGCACCAGGACGACCAGGAGCTGGGGGAGCAGGCCCAGGACGTGGAAGAGCAGCTGACCGGCGAAGTAGCCCTGGACCCCGTGCGGGACGGCCTTGTGCCGGAGGAGGGTCCCGTCCTCCTTCTCCATCGCGAGCGAGCTGGCCGGCCCGATCACCATGCCGAAGCAGATCAACGCCCCGAGGATGCTCGGCAGCAGGACGGTGGGCGCCGTCAGGTCCGTGCCGTCGACGACCTCGTCCCGCTGGGTCCAGAGGTAGCCCACCGTGAGGACGGCGGTGAAGAGGTAGTAGCCCTGGTCCTGCGGGCTCCGGATGCTCTGCACGAACTCGGTCCAGCCGCGGCGCAGCCCCAGCCGCCAGGCGTGGGTCGCCGCGTTCACCGGGCCACCTCCGTGAAGAGCCGCGCAGCGGCGTCCTGCTGGCCGGACTCGTGCCGCCGTACCAGGGAGAGGTAGGCCTCCTCGAGGCTGGCCCGGCGCACCTCGAGGTCCGCCAGCGCGTCCCCGTGCGTGTCGAGCAGGTCGCGGACGAAGGCGGTCGCGTCGGTGACGGCGGCGGTGCGTCGCTCCGCCCCGACCCGCCACCGGACGGTGGCCTCGCCCTCGACGCGCCGGGCGAGACCGTCGACCGTGTCGTCGGCGGCGATCTGCCCGCCGGCCAGCACGAGCACGCGGGTCGCGAGCTTCTCCGCCTCGGCCAGGTCGTGCGTGGTCAGCAGGATGGTGGTCCCCTCGGCGGCGGCGAGCCGCTGGATCAGGTCGTGGAACTCCCGGCGCGCCTGCGGGTCGAAGCCGGTGGTCGGCTCGTCGAGGAAGAGCAGCTCGGGGCGACCGACGATGGCGGCCGCCACGTCCAGCCGGCGCCGCTGGCCGCCGGAGAGCGTGACGAGCTTGCGGTCGGCGTGCTCGGTGAGCCCCACGGTCTCCAGGAGCAGCGCGGTGTCGTGCGGCCGCGGTCTGCCGGGCTCGGAGTAGGGCTCGAAGAACCGCCCCAGGTGGTCCAGCAGCCGACGCGGGGTCCAGCGCGGGTGGTCGCGCCACGACTGCAGGACGACGCCCGTCCGCGCCCGCCAGTCCTCGGGGGCGGTCGCCGGGTCGTGCCCCAGCACCCCCACCTCGCCGGCCGAGCGGATCCGGAAGCCCTCCAGGATCTCGATCGTGGTGGTCTTGCCGGCCCCGTTGGGGCCCAGCAGGCAGACCACCTCCCCGGCCTCCACGTGGAAGTCGACGCCGGTCAGCACGTCGGTGTCGCCGTAGCGCATCCGGAGGTCGCGGACCTCCACCACTGTCGTCATGTCACCCTCCCCGGTCCAGACCGCGTCAGTCTGGCAGGACCGGCGCCCGACCGCACCGTCGCGGGTGCGCGCCGGACGGGTTCGTAGACTGGGCGGCCACACGACGCGAGGAGCTCAGTTCACGTGGCAGTCCAGCCCATCCGCCTGTTCGGCGACCCGGTCCTCCGGAGACCGGCCATGGAGGTCGACTCCTTCGACAAGGAGATCCGCACCCTCGTCCGGGACCTCACCGACACGATGCTGGCGGCTCCCGGGGCGGGGCTGGCCGCGCCGCAGATCGGGGTGGGCCTCCGGGTCTTCACCTGGCACGTGGAAGGAGAGGTGGGCCACCTCGTCAACCCCACGCTGAGCCTCTCCGACGAGGTGCAGGACGGTCCCGAGGGGTGCCTCTCCCTCCCCGACCTGACCTTCGACTGCCGGCGGGCGCTCCGGGTCGTCGCCGACGGCTTCGACATGCACGGCGAGCCCCTGCGGATCGAGGGCTCCGAGCTGCTGGCGCGGGCCATCCAGCACGAGACGGACCACCTCGACGGCGTGCTCTTCATCGACCGGCTCGACGCCGAGGCCCGCAAGGCCGCCATGCGGGCGATCCGCGAGTCCGAGTGGTTCGGCCTCGAGCAGCCCGTCGTCAAGGTCTCCCCCCACCCCACGAACGGTTTCGGTCTCTGACATGCGCCTCGTCTTCGCCGGCACCCCCGAGGTCGCCGTCCCCGCCCTCGACGCCCTCGTCGCGTCCCGCCACGACGTCGTCGGCGTCGTCACCCGCCCCGACGCCCCCGCGGGCCGCGGTCGCAGGCTGGTCGCCAGCCCGGTCGCGCAGCGCGCCGAGGAGCTCGGGCTGCCGGTGCTCAAGCCCGACCACCCGCGCGACCCCGAGTTCCAGGCGGCGCTGAAGGCCCTGGCGCCGGACTGCTGCCCGGTCGTCGCCTACGGCGCCCTGCTGCCCCAGTCGGCGCTCGACCTGGTGCCGCACGGCTGGGTCAACCTGCACTTCTCGGTGCTGCCGTCCTGGCGCGGCGCCGCCCCGGTCCAGCACGCCCTCTGGGCCGGCGACGAGGTCACCGGCGCGACGACGTTCCGGATCGTCAAGGAGCTGGACGCCGGTCCCACCTTCGGGGTGATGACCGAGCGGATCCGCGAGGACGACACCGCGGGCGACCTCCTGGCCCGCCTGGCCGAGGGCGGGGCCGGGTTGCTGGTCCAGACCCTCGACGGCATCGAGTCGGGCTCCCTGGAGGCCCGTGAGCAGCAGGCCGAGGGCGTCTCCTTCGCCCCCAAGATCACCGTCGAGGACGCCCGGGTCGACTGGACCGAGCCCGCCGTGGCCGTTGACCGCCGCGTCCGCGCCTGCACGCCCGGCCCCGGCGCCTGGAGCACCCACGACGGCGAGCGGCTCAAGCTCGGGCCCGTGCGTCCCGCCCCCGACCAGCCCCGGCTCGCGCCCGGCGAGGTGGAGGTGACCAAGAAGGCGCTCTTCGTCGGCACCGCCACCGACCCGGTGCGGCTGGGTCGCGTCAAGCCCTTCGGCAAGAAGGAGATGGACGCGGCCGACTGGGCGCGGGGGGCCCGGCTGGAGTCCGGGTTCCGGCTGGGCGACGCCTGACATGGCCGGGCGCGGCGAGGAGCAGGACGACGGCTCGCGGCCCGCGCGCCCGGAGGACGTCGAGGCGATCTGCGGCGCACTGCCCGAGACCGAGCTCGGCGTCACCTGGGGCGACGTCCCGACCTGGAAGGTCCCCCGGGGCGAGAAGGGCAGGGGCTTCCTGCTCTACCGCCACCCCCATCCCAGCGCCGTCGACCCGGCGACGGGGGAGGAGTACGACGACCTGCTGGTGGTCGTCGTGGCCGACGAGGGCGAGAAGGCCGCACTCGTCGACGACCCCGGCACGCCCTTCTTCACCATCGACCACTTCCGCCGCACCCACGCGGTGCTGGTCCAGCAGTCCCGCCTGGGCGAGCTCACCCTCGCCGAGCTGCGCGAGGTGCTGACCGAGGCGTGGGCGTGCCGCGCCCCGAAGCGCCTCGTCGCCGACCTCCGGGCAGGTGGGCTCGGTGGCTGACCCGCGGGCCCGTCGGGGGCGTCGTCCGGGCGGACGCCCCCCGCGGCCCCGCCCGGAGGCCGACGCGCCCCGCCGGGCCGCCCTCGACGTGCTCGTCGCGGTCCGCGTGGACGACGCGTACACCAACCTGGTCCTGCCGTCGGTGCTGCGGGCGCACGGCCTCACGGGCCGCGACGCCGCCTTCACCACCGAGCTCGTCTCGGGCACCCTGCGCCGCCGCGGCACGTACGACGCCGTCCTGGCCGCCTGCGTGGACCGGCCGCTGGCGAAGGTCCAGGCGAAGGTCCTGGACGCGCTCCGCCTCGGCACCCACCAGCTGCTCTCGATGCGGGTGCCTGCTCACGCGGCCCTGAGCAGCACCGTCGACCTGGTCCGCTCGACGGTCGGCCCGGGGGCCGCCGGCTTCGCCAACGCGGTGCTCCGCCGGGTCAGCGAGCACGACCTGGCCGGCTGGGTGCGTCGGGTCGCGCCCGACCCGACCACCGACCCCCGGGGCTTCCTCGCCGTCGCGCACTCGCACCCGCGCTGGGTCGTGGACCAGCTGGGCGCGTCGCTGGCCCGGAGCCCGGGCGCGCCCGGCCCCGACGGCGTCGCCGACGTCGACGCCGAGCTGGAGCGGCTGCTCGCGGCCGACAACGACCCGCCCGCCGTGGTCCTCGTGGCACGCCCCGGCCGGTCGGTCCCGGCCGAGCTGCCGGGGGAGCCCACCGGGCTCTCGCCGTTCGGCGTCGTGCTGGCGGGCGGCGACCCCGGCGAGGTCCCCGCGGTCGCCGAGGGGCGCGCCGGCGTGCAGGACGAGGGATCCCAGCTGGTGGCCCTCGCGCTCGCCCGGGCGGTGCTGGCAGCCCCGGCGGACGGGGCGCCGCGGACCGAGCGGTGGCTCGACCTCTGCGCCGGGCCGGGCGGCAAGTCCGCCCTGCTGGCCGCGCTGGCCGGGACGGAGTCCGGCGCGGCCGCCGGCGCGCGGCTGCTCGCGGTCGAGCGGCAGGAGCACCGGGCCCGCCTGGTCCGCCGGGCGCTCGCGGGGGCCGACGCGGCGCTCGGCGTGGTCACCGCCGACGGGACCGTCCCCGCCTGGGACCCCGGCACCTTCGACCGCGTGCTCGTCGACGTGCCCTGCACGGGTCTCGGCGCCCTGCGACGTCGGCCGGAGTCCCGGTGGCGGCGCACGGAGGGCGACCTCGCCGGCCTCCTGCCGCTGCAGCGCGCCCTGCTCGACCGGGCGCTCGACGCGGTCCGGCCCGGCGGCGTGGTGCTCTACTCCACCTGCTCGCCGGTCCTGGCGGAGACCGCGGACGTCGTCGCGGCGGTGCTGTCGGAGCGCGGGGACGTCGACCTCGTCGACCTCGCCCCGGTGCTCCCGGAGGCGCGGGACGCCGCGGGTCCGTTGCCGGGCACGCTCCAGCTGTGGCCGCACCGGCACCGCACCGATGCGATGTTCATGGCCCTGCTGCGCCGGGGCGACGGCTAGCCTGCTGTCCGTGCCGTCCAAGCCTCCCGCCGTCGAGATCGAGGTCGACGACCGCGTGGTGCGGGTGAGCAACCCCGACCGCGTCTACTTCCCCGAGACCGGGGCCACGAAGCTCGACCTGGTCGAGTACTACCTGGCCGTGGGCGACGGGATCGTCAACGCCCTGCGCGAGCGTCCGTGCATGCTGCACCGCTTCCCCAAGGGGCTGGCGGGGGAGAAGGTCCACCAGAAGCGGCTCCCCGCCGGGGCGCCCCCCTGGGTGAAGACGGTCGAGCTGTTCTTCCCGCGCTGGAAGCGGACGGCCGACGAGCTGTGCGTGACCGAGCTCGCCCAGGTGGTCTGGGCGGTGCAGATGTCGACGGTCGAGTTCCACCCGTGGAACAGCCGCCGCGCCGACACCGAGAAGCCCGACGAGTGGCGGATCGACCTCGACCCCGGCCCCGACTCCGACTGGGCGCAGGTGCGGCGGGTCGCCCACGTGGTCCACGAGGTGCTCGACGAGCTGGGGGCGACCGGGTTCCCCAAGACCAGCGGCGGGTCGGGGCTCCACGTCTACGTCCGGATCCCGCCCGAGCACGGCTTCTCCGACGTGCGTCGGGCGGCCCTGGCCTTCGCCCGGGAGGTCGAGCGCCGGGCGCCCGACGACGTCACCACGGCGTGGTGGCGCAAGGACCGCGACCCGGCCGCGCTCTTCGTGGACTACAACCAGAACGCCCGCGACCACACGATCGCGGCGGCGTACTCCGTGCGCGGGGTCCCGGACGCCCGGGTCTCCACCCCGGTGCGCTGGGACGAGGTGGACGACGTGGTGCCGCAGGACTTCACGATCGCCACGGTGCCGGCTCGGTACGCCGAGCTCGGCGACCTGCACGCCGGGATCGACGACGCGGTCTTCGACCTCGCGCCCCTGCTGGAGTGGGCGGAGCGCGACGAGGCCGAGGGAGCCGAGCCCCCGGCCGACCCCGACTGACCCGCACCTACGATGTCGGCGTGGGAATCCAGATCACGCCGAGCATCCTCAACGCCGACCTCGCCGCCCTCGGGGCCGAGGTGTCCCGGATCGGCAGCGCCGACTGGGTGCACGTCGACGTGATGGACAACCACTTCGTGCCGAACCTGACCCTCGGGCTCCCGGTGGTCGAGAGCCTCGCCCGCCACACCGCGATCCCCCTCGACGCCCACCTGATGATCGAGGACCCCGACCGGTGGGCGCCGGCGTACGCCGAGGCCGGCTGCGGCAGCGTCACCTTCCACGCCGAGGCGGCGAAGGCGCCGGTCCGCCTGGCCCGCGAGATCCGGGCCCAGGGCGCGCGGGCCAGCATGGCGCTGAAGCCCGCCACCCCCGTGGAGCCCTACGAGGCGCTGCTGCCCGAGCTCGACATGCTGCTGGTCATGACCGTCGAGCCCGGCTTCGGCGGGCAGAAGTTCCTCGACCTCTGCCTGCCCAAGATCCGGGCGGCCCGCGCGCTGATGCGCAAGCACGGCGTCGAGACCTGGCTCCAGGTCGACGGCGGCGTCAGCCTCGAGACGATCGAGCGGTGCGCCGAGGCGGGCGCCGACGTCTTCGTCGCGGGCTCGGCCGTCTACTCCGCCGACGACCCCGACGCCATGGTCCGTGAGCTGCGGGCGAAGGCCGAGACCGCGGCCGCCTCCGCCTGAGCGTGTCGTCCACCACACCGGATGCGGAGCAGCGGGTGCCGTGTGGCAGAGTGGCCCCCGCAAGCTGAAGAGCTCGCGTGCTCTGGGGGCGGTGAAACTCCGCACCGGCGGTGACCGAGCGAGGCGTCCGCGCCTCGACCGGAAGTCCGCGACCCGGCCACCGCCAGTGGCCGGTTGACCAGGTGGAACTCCTGGACCGACGGTCAAAGTCCGGATGAGAAGACGCACGCAGGTCTCCGACGCCGTCCCCCGCCGTGCGGGTGGCGCCGCCGACGACCACGCCCCCGAGAGTCCGCGACGGACCCGGGAGAGGCGATGACCACCAGCCAGGCGGAGCGCGACGCCATGCGCCGCGCCCTCGCGCTCGCGACGACCCCGGGCGTGCCGCTCGGGCCCAACCCGCGGGTGGGCTGCGTCCTGCTGGACGACGACGGCCGCGTCGTCGCCGAGGGGTTCCACCGCGGGGCCGGCACCCCGCACGCCGAGGCCGACGCCCTGGCCCGGGCCGGCTCGGACGCCCGCGGCACCACCGCGGTGGTCACCCTGGAGCCCTGCCACCACACGGGCCGCACCGGTCCGTGCTCGCAGGCGCTGCTGGCGGCCGGCGTGCGACGGGTGGTCTTCGCCCAGGCCGATCCCAACCCGGTCGCCCGCGGCGGTGGCGAGGCCCTGCGGGAGGCCGGGGTCGAGGTGGCCGAGGGCCTGCTCGCCGCGGAGGCCCGCGCGGTCAACCGCGCGTGGACCTTCGCCCACGAGCACGGCCGCCCCTTCGTCACGTGGAAGTTCGCCACCACCCTGGACGGTCGCAGCGCCGCCGCCGACGGCACCAGCCGCTGGGTCAGCTCGCGCCCCGCCCGGGTCGACACCCACCGCCTCCGGGCGCTCTGCGACACGATCCTGGTGGGCACCAACACGGTCGTCGTCGACGACCCACGGCTCACGGTCCGCGACGCCGACGACCGCGACCTCCCCGTCCAGCTGCTGCGGGCGGTGATGGGCCTGCGCGAGCTCCCCGACGACCGCCGCGTGCTCGACGACGCCGCCGAGACCGTCCTGCTGCGCACCCGCGACCCGCACGAGGCGCTGGCCCTGCTGCGGGCACGGGAGCGGCAGCACGTATTCCTCGAGGGCGGGCCGACCCTGGCGGCGGCGTTCCTGGCCGCCGGGCTGGTCGACGAGGTCGTCGCGTACGTGGCGCCGATGCTGCTGGGCTCCGGCCGCTCCAGCGTCGGCGACCTGGGGATCGCCACGATCGCCGACGCCCACCACCTCGACGTCGTCGACGTGACCGTCCTCGGCGAGGGCGCCGAGACCAACGTGCGCCTCACCATGACCCCCCAGCGACCCGTGCCCCTGCAGGAGGACTGATGTTCACCGGAATCGTGGAGGAGCTCGGCACCGTGCACGCGGTGCTCGACCAGGGCGACGCCCTCCGCCTCACCATCGCTGCCGAGACCGTGCTGGACGACGTCCACCTGGGTGACTCGATCTCGGTCAACGGCTGCTGCCTGACCGTGAGCGACACCGGCTCGTCGGTGCCGGGGGGAGCGGTCGACCTGTGGACCGCCGACCTGATGCAGGAGACCCTCGACCGGACCAGCCTCGCGGGGGTCGCCCCCGGCGACCGGGTCAACCTCGAGCGCGCCGTCACCGCCGACAAGCGCCTGGGCGGCCACATCGTCCAGGGCCACGTCGACGGGGTCGGCGAGGTGCTGGCACGCACCCCCAGCGAGCACTGGGAGGTCGTGGAGGTCTCGATGCCTCCCGAGATGGCGCCGTACCTCGTCGAGAAGGGGTCGATCACGGTGGACGGCGTCAGCCTCACCCTGGTCGACGTGGGCGAGCGCAGCTTCACGGTCAGCCTGATCCCCGAGACCCTGGCCCGCACCACCCTCGGGTTCCGCCGGGTCGGGGACCGGGTCAACCTCGAGACCGACGTCATCGCCAAGCACGTGGCCAAGCTGGTCCGCGCCTACCTGCCGCAGGGCGGGGAGGCATGATGGGCCTGCTCGAATGGCTGGTGCAGGGCACCATCGCCGTCCCCGGCGGCAGCCTGAGCGCCCCCGAGGTCGTGGGCAACGTCTTCGGCCTCGCCTCCGCCCTGCTCGGCATGCGCCGCGTGGTCTGGGCCTGGCCGGTGGGGCTGGTCGGCAACGTCCTCCTCTTCACGGTCTTTGCCAGCGGCTCGCTGAGCGGCGTCGTCGCCGAGCCCCTGTGGGGGCAGGCCGGCCGCCAGGTCTTCTTCGCGGCCGTGAGCCTCTACGGCTGGGTGCGCTGGAACCGCCTGCGTCGCCACGCCCGCGCCGCCGACGGCGGGGCGATCGCCCCGCGCTGGGCCACCTGGGGCGAGCGGGCCCTGCTGGCGCTGGTCGGCGCCGTCGGGTACGCCGTGGCGTACGTCGTCCTGGAGCGGCTGGGCTCGTGGGGCCCCGCGACCGAGGCCTGGATCCTCGCCGGCTCGGTGCTGGCGACCTGGGGGATGGCGCGCGGCTGGGTCGAGTTCTGGCTGGTCTGGCTCCTCGTCGACGTCGTCGGGGTGACCAGCCTCCTGCGGGCCGGCTACCACCCCACGGCCGTCATGTACCTCGTCTACGCCGGCTTCGTCGTCCTCGGCTTCGTCGTGTGGTGGCGCGCCGCCGGCGCCGTCCCGGCCCCCCGCACCCCCCAACCGCCGGCCGAGGCCGGTCCGAGCCACCCCACCCGGGTGGTCCCCGAAGGAGTCAACGCATGAGCATCCGACTGGACCCCGTCGAGCGGGCTGTCGCCGACATCGCCGCCGGGAAGGCGGTGCTGGTCGTCGACGACGAGGACCGCGAGAACGAGGGCGACATCATCTTCGCCGCCAGCAAGGCGACGCCCGAGCTGATGGCGTTCACGATCCGGCACTCCAGCGGGGTGATCTGCGTGCCGATGCCGGCCGCCATGCTCGACCGGCTCGAGATCCCGCTGATGACGCCCCACAACAAGGACAAGCTGCGCACGGCGTACACGATCTCGGTGGACGCCCGGGACGGCGTCAGCACCGGGATCTCGGCGGCCGACCGCGCCCACACCGCGCGGGTGCTCGCCGACTCCGCCACCGAGCCGTGGGAGCTGACCCGGCCCGGCCACGTCTTCCCCCTGCGCTACCGCGAGGGCGGGGTGCTGGTGCGTCGCGGGCACACCGAGGCCGCCGTCGACCTCGCCCGCCTCGCCGGGCTGACCCCGGCCGGCGTGCTGGTCGAGGTCGTGAACGACGACGGGACGATGAAGCGCGGCCCCGAGCTGCGCGAGTTCGCCGACGAGCACGGCCTGGCGATGATCTCCATCGACGACCTGGTCCGCTACCGCCGCCGGCACGAGATGCACGTGGAGCGGGTCGCCGAGACGCGGCTCCCCACCCGGCACGGCGACTTCACCGCGGTGGGCTACCGGATCACCGTCGACGGGTCGGAGCACGTCGCGCTGGTCCGCGGCGACCTGGCCGACCTGGCCGGTGACGAGCCGGTGCTCACCCGCGTGCACTCCGAGTGCCTCACGGGCGACGTCTTCGGCAGCCGGCGCTGCGACTGCGGCCCCCAGCTCGAGGAGGCGCTGGACCGGATCGCCGAGGAGGGCCGCGGCGTCGTGGTCTACCTGCGCGGCCACGAGGGCCGGGGGATCGGGCTGGTCGGCAAGCTGCAGGCCTACGAGCTCCAGGACGGCGGCCGGGACACGGTCGACGCCAACCTCGACCTCGGCCTCCCCGCCGACGCCCGGCACTACGGCGCCGCCACCCAGGTCCTGCGCGACCTGGGCGTGGGTGCCGTCCGGCTGATGACCAACAACCCCGAGAAGACCCGGAGCCTGGAGGACTACGGCATCCGGGTCGCCGAGCGGGTCCCGCTCACCCCCCACCCCAACGACCACAACCTGGCCTACCTGCTGACGAAGCGGGACCGCATGGGCCACCAGCTCCCCGACCTGGAGGAACAGTCATGAGCGGATCCGGAAGCCCCGTCCTCGGCGACGTCGACGCCTCGGGCCTGAGGGTCGCCGTCGTGGCGGCCAGCTGGCACGAGCAGGTGATGGACGGCCTCCTGGCGGGCGCCCGACGGGCGCTCGCCGACGCCGGCGCCGAGGACGCGACCGAGGTCCGGGTGCCGGGCACGTTCGAGCTCCCCGTGGTCGCCGGCGCCCTCGCGGCCGCCGGCCACGACGCGGTGGTGGCCCTGGGCGTGGTGATCCGCGGCGGGACCCCCCACTTCGAGTACGTCTGCTCGGCCGCGACCGACGGGCTCAACCGGGTCGCGCTGGACCACGGGGTCGCCGTCGGCTTCGGGGTGCTCACCTGCGACGACGAGCAGCAGGCGCTGGACCGGGCCGGGCTGCCCGGCTCGTCGGAGGACAAGGGCCACGAGGCGGCCTCGGCCGCGCTCGCCACGGCCCGCCTGCTCCGGGACCTCGCGGCCGGGGCCGGCGACCCCGACCGGGTGGACCGGCGTGGGTGAGCGGCGACCGACCGCCTAGGCTGGGCGCCGTGAAGACGTTCGAAGGTCTGTGGGGCGAGCTCAGCGAGCTCGCCCGGACCCGCCCCGAGGGATCCGGCACGGTGCGAGCCCTGGACGCCGGCGTCCATGCGATCGGGAAGAAGCTGGTCGAGGAGGCCGCCGAGTCCTGGATGGCCGCCGAGCACGAGGGCAAGGAGCGGGCGGCGGAGGAGATCAGCCAACTGCTCTACCACGCGCAGGTCCTCATGCTGGCCAGCGGCATCACCCTCGACGACGTCTACGCTCACTTGTGAGGCCTGGGAACCGATGACCGAAGAGCAGAACGGGACGCTGCTGCGCGTCGCCGTGCCCAACAAGGGCGCGCTGTCGCAGGCCGCCTCCGAGATCCTGCGTGAGGCCGGCTACCGGCAGCGCAGCGACTCCAAGGAGCTCGCTCTCGTCGACCCCGAGAACGGCGTCGAGTTCTTCTACCTGCGACCGCGCGACATCGCGCTCTACGTGGGGGAGGGCACCCTCGACGTCGGGATCACGGGCCGCGACCTGCTGCTCGACTCCGGCGCCCAGGCCGACGAGGTCCTGGGCCTCGGCTTCGGGCGCTCGAAGTTCCACTTCGCCGGGCCGGCCGGGCGGTGCACGAGCCTCGAGGACCTCGAGGGCAAGCGGATCGCCACCTCCTACACGGGCGTGGTCGAGACCTTCCTGGCCGAGCGGGGGATCGGGGCCACCGTGCTGCGCCTCGACGGCGCCGTCGAGACCAGCATCCAGCTCGGCGTGGCCGACGTGATCGCCGACGTGGTCGAGACCGGCTCCACCCTGCGGGCCGCGGGGCTGGCGGTCTTCGGCGAGGTGATCCTGTCCTCCGAGGCGGTGATGATCGGCCGTCGGGGCCCCGCCCCGGCCGGGCTCGAGGTCTTCCGCCGCCGGATCGAGGGCGTGCTGGTGGCCCGCTCCTACGTGATGATGGACTACGACATCCGCAGCGAGCAGGTCTCCGACGCCGTCGCGCTGACCCCCGGGATCGAGGGGCCGACCGTCTCGCCGCTGCACCGTGAGGGATGGGTCGCCGTGCGCGCCATGGTCCCGCGCGAGGGCAGCCAGCGGCTGATGGACGAGCTCTACGACCTGGGTGCCCGCGGCATCCTCCTGACCGACGTCCATGCCTGCCGGCTCTGACGCGTCGCTGCCGCGGACGTGGCGCCCGCTGGGCGTCCGGCTCGCGGCGACCGCCTGCGGCGTGATGCTCGTGGTGATCTGCACGTTCGCGTGGTTCGGGTTCGACGAGTCGATCCGCGAGCGGTTCACGCTCTTCCAGAAGAGCACGATCGCCTTCCTGGGCCTGCTGGCCTTCGCGGTCGGCCACGCGCTGGCGCGCTCCCGGGTGGAGGCGCGGGCCGACGTGCTGCTGGTGGTCAACGGCTACCGGTACCGGCGGCTGGCCTGGCCCCAGGTCGTGGCGGTGCGGATGCCTCCCGGCTCCCCGTGGGCCTCGCTCGACCTCAGCGACGGGACCACCGTGCCGGTGATGGGCATCCAGGGGTCCGACGGGGCCCGGGCCCGCGCCGCCGTGCGCGAGCTGCGCGGGCACGTCGAGCGTCTCGGCGCCCAGCCGGGCTGACCGGTCGCGCCGGTCCGCCGGTCCCGCCCGTCGCCCTCGGGCGCTCGCTCAGCGGCCCAGCATCGCCCCGACCCGCGTGGGGGTGAAGCCCGGGAAGACCGTCGGGATGCTGGCGCCGAACCGGGACGAGACGACCTCCGCGAGCACGCTGCGGTAGTCGGTGGTGACCAGGAGGTCGGAGTCCGCGCCGTCCTGGAGGCCGGGCCAGCTCCCGTGGTAGCCGCCCCGGACACCGGCCCCGAGCAGCAGCATGACGGTGCCGTAGCCGTGGTCCAGCCCGCCGTTGGCGTTCTCCCGGACGCGCCGGCCGAACTCGCTCAGGCAGACGACGGTCACCTGCTCGCCGAGGGTGCCCAGGTCGGCGAAGAAGGCGGCCAGCGCGTCGGCCAGCTGGCCGGCGTTCGTCTTCATCGCCCCGCCCGCGACGGTGCCCACCCCGGTGTGCATGTCCCAGTCGCCGTGGTCGACGGTGACCACCTCGACGCCGACGTCGCTGCGCACGATGCGCGCGACCTCGCTGAGGGCCCGGCCGAGGTCGTGGGCGGGGTAGGTGACGCCGTTCTGGGGAGTCTTCTCCGACGCCTTGACGGGGGCGAACTCGCCCACCGCGGCGAAGGTCGCGCGCATCGACCGGGCCAGGTGTGTCTGCCGGCCGTCCCACAGGGTGTGCAGGGAGCGGACCCGCCCCCCGCCGACGTCCCACTGGTCCGCCCCCGCGATCCCGACGTCCGCGACCGTGCGGGTCGTGAGGTGGGGTGCCGGGCCGTAGAGCGAGGCGGGGGAGCTGCCGCCCAGGTGCATCGCCTGGAGCGGGGTGCCCAGCGACTGTGCACCCACCAGGCGGTTCAGCCAGCCGGTGCGGCTGGTGGCGCCGGGAGCCGCGTCCTCCAGCTCCTCCATGGCGGAGAAGTGCGAGCGGTTGCGGGCAGGCAGCCCGGCGGCGTGGACGGCGGCCACCTTGCCCTGCTGCCAGAGGGGCAGGAGGGGGGCGAGCGCCGGGTGGAGGCCGAAGAACGGGTCGGCCGCCAGCAGCGACTCGGTCGGCACCGCCAGGCGCGGGCGTGCCTGCGCGTAGACGGGATCGCCGTGCGGCACGACGAGGGAGAGGCCGTCGGCCGCCCCCCGGAGAGAGAGGACGACGACGACGCCCCGGGCCCGGCCGCTGGCCGCGACCGCGGCGGGCTGGACGACGGCGGAGCCGAAGGCCGTCGCGACCCCGGCTGCCACGGCGCCGCCGAGGAAGGCGCGGCGCGAGGAGCGGGCGAGGTCGGCGAACTCGGCGCAGCAGGACGTGGTCGCGCCCCGGGGCGCGGGGGAGGAGGCCATGGGGGTCACCTGACGAAGAAGGCGGGGGAGTCGAGGAAGGTGGTCAGCAGCCGGGGCATGGTCCAGCGCACCAGCGGGTGGTCGTGGGTGATCTTCTCGCCCGGGCGCAGGTTGGTCGCCTCGCAGCAGGCCTTGAGCATCTCCCGCGTCGAGGGCTGGTGCAGGAGCTCGCGGGACAGGTGGTCGACCAGCTCGTCGAAGCGCATGCCGGACTTCGGCACCCAGGACCTCGGCGGGCGGTAGCGCACGTCCTTGGTGGGCCACCAGCCCCCGGCCATGGAGTAGTGGGTCCGGAACGAGGCGAGGAGCCGGCTCGTGGAGGACCAGGCGGCGTTGTCCAGCGGCGTGCCGTCGGGGCGGGGCCACGAGAAGGGCATCGCCCCGATCGTCTGCGCCTGCCACAGCATGGCGTTGGCGGCCGAGTCGGGCGCGGTCGGCCGGCCCATCCGCACGCGCAGCGCCCGGTAGGTCGCCACGACGTCCTCGGACGGGTCTCGGACCTTGTCGCCGACCGAGCGCCGGAACTCGCGGGAGTCGACCAGGGCCTCGAGCACCGGCCGGATCTCGGTGTCGTGGGCCAGGTAGACCTTCGCCAGGCGGGAGACGAGCCGGGCCGGCGGGTCGTCGGAGACGAACTTCACCGCGAGCTTGTGGGCGATCCGCCGGGCGGTGTCGGGGTGGTGGGCCAGGTAGCGGAGGTAGCGCCGGGTGACGGCCCGTCCGTCCGGGTCGTGGTTGGGGTCGGAGAACCCCTTGACCCGCACCCGTCCCGTGGCGTGCAGGTCGGGGCGGTAGGACGCCTCCCAGCTGCGCCACATATCGACGTACCACCCGGTGAGGATCCGGGCGGAGTCCTTGACGTCGGCCTCGTCGAAGCCGCCACGGCCCACGGTGTGCAGCTCGAGCAGCTCGCGGCCAAGGTTCTCGTTGGGGCTGGTCGCGGTGGAGCTGGCGTTGTCGAGGTAGATCAGCATCGCCGGGTGGGTGATCGCCGCCAGCAGCAGCTCGTCGAAGCGCCCCAGGGCGTGGCGCCGGATCGTCTCCCCGTAGTCGCGCCGGTAGAGGAACCACTGCTCGCCGTTGGTGGGGACGTTGAGGTGGTTCTCCCAGAACTGGGCCATCGTCTCCTGCACCTGGCGGCGGGAGTGCATGCGGCGGGCCATCACCCAGCGCTGGTAGTCCTCCATCACCAGCCACCCGCCGCGGATGCCGTCGGAGTGGTTCTTCCACAGGGTCAGCGGCCCGTGGTCGAGCATCGGCCACCAGGCGGCGGTCCGGGCGTGGGTGCGGTCGCGGACCCTGGACGGCTGGAGCTGCCAGGCGAACCACGCCCGGGCTCCGCCCTTGCGCCGTACCTCGCGGGCCAGCTCGGGGGTGACCCCGTAGCTGAACCGGCTGACCAGGTGGCGGTCCTGCTTGTCGAGCAGGGGGCGCTGGGCCCACGTGCGGGTCCGGTGGCCAGGGGCCGCCGCGGCCGGGACGACGGCGCCGAGCGTTCCGGCGGTCGCGCCGCCGAGGGCCAGGGTCCCGCCGCGCAGCACCGCGCGCCGGTCCGGGGAGGTCCGAGACTGCATGGACAGGAGACTAGGAGGTCGTCGCCCCCGTGTCCTGCGAACGGCGTCCCGCGAACGGCGCCCGGCGAACGGCGCCCGGCGAACGGCGTCCCGCGCACGGCGCCCCGCGCACGGCGTCCCGCGCACGGCGACGCGGGCTCAGGCCGCGGCGACGAGCCAGGACGCGGCGAAGGCGTCGCCCGGCTCCCCGGCGGGGGCGAGCACCACGAGGTCCTCGCCGGAGCGGAACGCGTCGGGCGGGGCGGTCATCGGCTCCACCGCCAGCGAACGGCGGGCGGTGGCACCGGCGCCGTCGGCGGTGAAGAGCTGGAGCCAAGGGTGGTGCTCGTCGACGCGCAGCCGTACGCCGTCCCCGGTGCGGGGGTCCCGCAACGTCACCGTCGCCCAGCCGTCGGCGTCCCGGGCGAGGTCGGTGTAGGCGTCGTTGAGGGCGGTGCCGCCCACCAGCCGCGGGGCGGTGAAGTCGTACGCCGTCCCGGCCACCTGCTCGCTGCCGACCGGCAGCAGGCGCTCGTCCACGAGGGCGCGGCGGGACGCGGGGAGGTGGAGCTCGAGGTGGTCGACGGGCCCGTCCCCGACCGCCAGGTAGGGGTGGGCCCCGCTGGCGTAGGGGGCGGGCTCGGGGGAGCGGTTGCGGACCGACTGGGTGACGGTGAGCCCGTCGGGGCCGAGCGCGTAGCGCACGTGCAGGTCCAGCCGCCAGGGGTAGCCGGACTGCGCCATCAGCCGGTGGCCGAGCTCCACCGCGTCGCCGGTGTGCGCCAGCGTGGTCCACGGGACCCAGCGCGCGAGCCCGTGGGAGGCGTTGCCGGTGCCCGGGTCGGTGAGGCCCAGCCGGAGGTCGCGGCCGCCGAACCGGTAGGCGCCGTCCCGGATGCGGTTCGGCCACGGCACGAGCAGCTGCCCGCGGCCGCCCGACGACATCTCGTCGGCGCCGAACCCGTCGAGCAGCGCGCGGCCCCGGTGCTCGAGCAGGCGGAGCGCCCCGCCGCCCTCGGTGACCACCGCCCGGTAGCCGTCGGCCTCGAGGGTCAGCTGGTCGCCGCTGGGAGAGCTCATGAGGCGCACCCTAGCCACCGTCCTCCGGACCCGTGAGCAGGCACAGGTCGGCCCGTTCCCGCGTGCCCTCGAGGGCGAAGTGCGCGGCCTCGCGCGCCGCCCACTCGTGCCAGTGCGGGGCGAAGGCCTCACCGTCGCGCGCCAGTCCGCGGGCCAGCCGCAGCGGCAGCGGTGCCTCCACCCACGCCAGCGCGTCGCGGTAGGGGGCCGTCAGGCGGGAGCCCGCGCCCACGCCCTCGACCACGAGCAGCTCGGCGGCCTCGACCGGGACCCGCCCCGAGAACCGGCCCGCGACCCAGTCGTAGTGCCGGTGCGCGGCGGGGCGCCCACCCGCCCGCGGGGCCAGCACGTCGGCCACCAGGTCGGCGACCATGCGGGGCAGCCCCCCGCGCCAACCCGCCAGGAGGTCGTCGAGGTGGACCACGCCCGCCCCGGGGCGGGCGGCGACCAGCGCGGCCGCCAGCGTCGTCTTGCCGGAACCCGACGGCCCGTCGACGCAGACGACCGCGGTGCCCCGCCCTGCCCGACGGGCCGCCGTGAGGCGGAGCAGGCGGTCGACCGCGGTCGGGCCGTCCCGCAGGAGGTCGGGCACGGCTCAGAAGGCCTGGCCGGCGCCGCGGTAGGTCGGGACGGTCTCGACGACCTCGCTGCCGCTCACCAGGTGGACCTCCCGGACGTGCTCGAAGAGCTCGCCCGACTTGGCGTGCCGGAACCACACGAGGTCCCCGATGCCGAGTCCCGCGGCGGGGTGACCCGTGAGCGGGGTCTGCACCTCGCCGGCCCCCTCGAGGGCGGTCAGCTCGAGGCCCGGGGGACACCACGGCACGGGCTGCCGGTCGGGGCCGGGCGGGCCGGAGGCGACCAGCCCGCCCCCGTGGACCGTGACGACGCCCGGGGCCGGCCGGCGCGTCACCGGCACGGCGAAGAAGGCGGCGGGGCGGGGCCGGAACGAGCGGTAGTGGTCGAACAGGCCCGGCACCAGCAGCCCGGAGCCGGCCGCCACCTCCGTGACGTGGGGGTCGGCCGCACTGGTCTCCACCGAGCCGGAGCCCCCGGAGTTCCACAGCTCGAGCGGCCCGTGGGGCGCCAGCGCCCGTGCCACCTCGGCGCGGCGGGCGGCGAGCTGGCGGACCGAGGCGGCCTTCATCCGGCGTACCACCGCGGACCGGGCGCGCTCACCGGGGACGTCGTCGGGGACGCCGGCGACCTGGCCCTCGTAGGTCATCACGCCGACCAGCCGGAAGCCGTCGCGGCGGGTCACCTCGGCGGCCAGCGCCGCGACGCCCGCGCCGTCGTGGAGGGGCGAGCGCTTGGGGCCCACGTGCTGACCCGCCAGCCGCAGCCCGGCGTCGACGTCCAGGACCACCCGGACCTGGACGGCCTTGGAGGCGCGCAGGGCGTCCACCACGTCGAGGTGGGCCACGTCGTCGACCATCAGCGCGACGGCCGCGGCCGCCGAGGGCGAGGCGACGAGCTCGGCCAGCGCGACGCGGTCCACGCTGGGGTAGGCCACGACGACGTCGTCGCACAGGCCCTGCCGGTGCAGCCACAGCGCCTCGGCGACGGTGTAGGCCAGGACGCCGCGGAAGCCGGGACGCGCCAGGGCGCGGGCCACGAGGGCCGGCACCCGCAGCGACTTGGAGGCGACCCGGACGGGGGTGCCGTCCGCGCGGCGCGCCAGGTCCTCGGCGTTCGCGTCGAAGGCGTCGAGGTCGACCACCGCGACGGGCGTCGCGGGCGGGGCGGGGAGCCCGGCCACGGCCTGCTCCAGCCGGCCCCAGAGCCGGTTGCGCTCCACCAGGGCGTCCCGTGTGGGCTCGACCCCCATCAGGTGATCCCCCGCTTGCGCAGCAGCGCCTCGATGTCCGCCAGGTCGTCGTCCACGGGACCGGCCTGTGCGGCGCCGCGGCCGGGGCGTCCCCTCGGCGGGGAGGCAGGCGGAAGCTGGCCGCCCCGCCCACCGGCGCCGAGCGCGGCGTCACCGTCTCCCCGGGGTGCGCGGGGACCGCGGGCCAGCTCGCGGCCCCGCAGGAAGCCCGAGACCAGGAACAGCAGGGCCGACAGCCCGGCCAGCCCGATGCCCGACCACACGACGGGGCTCAGGACCAGGTGGGTGGCCCAGTCGGCCACGGAGCCGGCGATCTCCGTGAACATCTCCAGGGTGCCGGTCAGCCACGCGGCGGCGGGCAGCAGCGTGAACGCCGCGCCCCGGGTGGCGGCCGCGGCCCCACGGTTCTTGGCCGCCCACCACGTCCAGAGCACGCCCACCACGGTCAACGTGAGCGTCAACGCGCCCCAGGTCACCTCGTCCACGCGGCCAGCGTCCCACACGGGGGTGCGCCGCGGGAGCGCCGGCGGTGGGGCGCGTCTAGGCTGGCAGCACCATGGTCGACTCCCCACGCTTCGACGGCGCCCGCATCCTGCAGCCCGGCTTCCCCGGCGACACCGGGTCCGCCGACCCCGCGGTGGCGAGGGCGCTGGCCGACCACCGCGGCGCCGGGGCGGGAGCGGAGACCTTCGCCCTCGCCGTCCGCGCCCTGGCCGGCTCCCGACTGCTCGTCCCCGTGGTCGCCGTGCTGGGCGAGGTCGAGGTGGACGAACGGGGCCTGGCCCACGACAAGTCGAGCGACATGGCCGCCGTCCTCCTCACCGGCGCCGACGGGCGGGTGGCGCTGCTGGCCTTCACCTCGACCGACGCCCTGACGGCCTGGGACCCCGCCGCCCGTCCGGTGCCGGTCGCGGCGGAGGTCGCCGCGCTGAGCGCGGTGCAGGAGGGAGCCGACGCCCTGGTGGTGGACGTGGCCGGCCCCGCGACGTTCGTGCTGGAGGGCCAGGACCTGGAGGCGTTCGGGGCGGGCTGGGAGCTGGCCCGGGTCGGCGACCGCTACGGTTGGCTGCGGCCCGAGGAGTGAGCCCGGGCCCGCGTTTGGCGGGCTGCCGTCCTCTCCGGTAAGATCGCGGAAGTTGACCGACGTGCCCGGATCCACCGGGGGCGTCACCAAGCGGAGGCTTGCAAGACGTCTCCCACCCGCACCGGCCGCACGAGGTCGTCGGGTCCGGTCACGGAGCACCTGCGTGCTCCGGAGTGTCCCCGGGTGTGCTGGGGGATGCGTCTGACTGGCTTCCGCTTGGTACGAGCGGGAGCCATCGTCCATTTCGGGGGCGGTGCCGCGCACACGACCACTGGAGGACTCATCAGCACAGAGCTGCGTATCAACGACCGGATCCGGGTTCCCGAGGTCCGTCTCGTTGGACCCAACGGCGAGACGGTCGGCATCGTGCCGACCGACCAGGCACTGAAGCTTGCCCAGGAGGCGGACCTCGACCTCGTCGAGATCGCCCCGCAGGGCCGCCCGCCCGTCTGCAAGCTCATGGACTACGGGAAGTTCAAGTACGAGAACGCCCAGAAGGCCCGTGAGGCACGACGGAACCAGACGAACGTCATCATCAAGGAGATGAAGCTTCGTCCCAAGATCGACGCGCACGACTACGAGACGAAGAAGGGCCACGTGGTCCGCTTCCTCCGTGCCGGCGACAAGGTCAAGATCACGATCATGTTCCGTGGCCGCGAGCAGCACCGCCCCGAGCTGGGCTTCCGGCTGCTGCAGCGCCTCGCGGAGGACGTCCAGGAGCTGGGCTTCGTCGAGTCGGCGCCCAAGCAGGACGGCCGCAACATGATCATGGTCCTGGGGCCCAACAAGAAGAAGGCCGACGCCAAGGTCGAGCTCCAGGCGGCCAAGGAGAGCAAGGCGGCCGAGAAGGCCGCCGCCGACGCCGAGGAGCGCGCAGCCTTCGCGCCCGAGGCGGGCCGCAAGGTCGCGCAGAAGAAGGAGCGCGGCCGCTCGGAGAACCTCGACCCCGAGATCGAGGCCTGAGCACCACCACGACTTCGGCGACCCGGCCCGGTCGTCGTACGCACCACGAGAAGAGAGAGCATCGACATGCCCAAGAACAAGAGCCACTCCGGTGCCGGCAAGCGCTTCCGCGTGACCGGTTCGGGCAAGATCCTTCGCGAGAAGGCCGGCAAGCGCCACAACCTCGAGAAGAAGGCCTCGAAGGTGACGCGCCGGATGACCGGGACCGTCGAGGTCGCCAAGGCCGACGTTCCGCGTGCCAAGAAGATGCTGGGTCTCTGACCGCTCTTCACCCCCCTCACTTCCCGCCGGTCCACCGACCGGGGGGACGAACAGCAACAAGGAGCTAAGAAATGGCACGCGTCAAGCGGGCAGTCAACGCCCACAAGAAGCGCCGGGTCGTCCTCGAGCGCGCCTCCGGCTACCGCGGGCAGCGGTCGCGCCTCTACCGCAAGGCCAAGGAGCAGGTCACCCACTCCTTGGTCTACAGCTACAACGACCGCCGCAAGAACAAGGGCAACTTCCGCAAGCTGTGGATCCAGCGGATCAACGCGGCCGCCCGCGCCAACGGCATGACCTACAACCGCTTCATCCAGGGCCTGAACCTGGCGGGCATCGAGGTCGACCGCAAGATCCTCGCCGAGCTCGCCGTCAACGACGCGCCGGCCTTCGCCGCCCTCGTCGAGGCTGCCCGGGCCGCCCTCCCCGAGGACGTCAACGCCCCCAAGGCCTCCTGACCCGTCACGTGGTCACCCCCCTGTCCGCGGGCAACGCCCGCGTGAAGGAGGCGAGGAAGCTCAGCCGCCGCTCGGTCCGCTCCGAGCGGCGGCTCTTCCTTGCCGACGGTCCCAAGGCCGTGGAGGGGGCGCTCGGCGTCCCCGGCTGCGTGGTGGAGGTCTTCGCCACGCCGGACGCCGCCGCGCAGTTCGAGGAGCTCCTGGCCCCGGCCGAGCGGGTCACTCTCGTGGAGGACCGGGCGCTCTCCGGGCTCTCCGACTCCGTCACCCCGGCCGGCGTGGTGGCGGTCTGCCGCTTCGTCGACGTCGGGCTGGACGAGGCCCTCGCGTCGGCCGCCGAGCGCGGGGGAGCGCGGCTGGTGACCGTCTGCCACGAGGTGCGCGACCCCGGCAACGCCGGCACCGTCGTCCGCACCAGCGACGCCGCCGGTGCCGACCTGGTCGTGCTCACCGGGCAGTCGGTCGACCCCTACAACCCCAAGACGGTCCGGGCCACCGTCGGGAGCCTGTTCCACCTGCCCGTCGTCGTCGAGCCCGACGTGGACGTCGCGCTGGCCGCGCTGCGCGCCGCCGGCCTCGCCGTGCTCGCGACCGACGGCAGCGCCCGCGAGGACCTCTTCACCACCGACCTCTCCGGCCCCACCGCGTGGCTGCTGGGCAACGAGGCCCACGGTCTGCCCGAGGCGGTCGCCGACGCGGCGGACCGGCGGGTGGCGATCCCGATCCACGGGCGCGCCGAGAGCCTCAACCTCTCGACGGCGGCCGCCGTCTGCCTCTACGCCAGCGCCCGGGCGCAGCGTACGGTCGGTCCGTGATCCTCATCGACCCGCCGGCCGTGCCCCGCTGGGGTCGGCTGTGGTCGCACCTGGCCAGCGACGTCTCGCTGGAGGAGCTGCACGCGTTCGCCCGCTCCCACGGCGTGCCCGCGCGCGGCTTCGACCGGGACCACTACGACGTCCCCGACGAGCACCACCCGCGGCTGGTCGCGGCCGGCGCCGTCCAGGTCACCTCGCGCGAGCTCGTCGTCAGGTTGCGGCGGGCCGGTCTGCGCCGGCCGAAGCCGTCCTCCGCAGGCTGACCAGCTCGTCCTCGAGGTTGCGCCGCGCCGCGGGCTCCCACGCGGCGTGCCCGTGGTCGGTGGCGAAGATCCGCTCCCGTCCGGCCAGCTGCTCGAGCACCGCCAGCCGTCCCGCCGCGAACGTCGGGTCGTCGAGGTGGGCGTACTCCCGCCGCACGCCCGCGGCGTACTCGGCGTAACGGGAGGGCGCGGCCGCGAGGATCGCGAGGTCGGCGTCCGAGAGGGCCGCGCCGGCCGCGTCCCCGGGAGCGGGCCGGTGGTGCTCGGTGACCAGCACCAGCCGCACGACCTCGTCGACGTCGACCCCCGTGCCGGCGAGCGCGTCCGCGGCCCACCGGGCGGAGCGCTCCTCGGCGTCCCGCTCGCCGTCGTAGACCGCGTCGTGGAACCACGCCGCGAGGGCGACGGTGGTCCGGTCGAACGCGTGCTCCTGCGCGAGCTCGTCGAGCCGCTCGAGCACGTCGACGAGGTGGCGCAGGTCGTGGTAGCCGCGGTCCTCCCCGCCCCAGGCGGACTCGAGGGCGAGACGGAGGTCCGGGTGGTCGGGCAGCGGCCACCAGCGCGTCAGGTCGGGCACGGGTCCATTCAACTGGGTACATTCCCTCGCGTGACGGACCCCACGCTCGACCTGCTGCCCGACGGCGTCGTCCTGGCAGGGCCCGACGGCCTCGTCACAACGGTGAACGCCGTCGCCCGCCGGATGCTCGGCGCGGGGGCACGCGCCGGCCGCCCGCTGCCGGAGGCCCTCACGCTGGTCGACCAGGCGGGGCGGGACTGGTGCACCAGCAACACGCCGTACGCCGGGCTGGGCACGCGCACCGGGATCCCGGAGCAGTCGTGGCTGCTGCCCAGCGGGGGCGAGGTCCTGGTCAGCGCCCGCATCCACCGGGGCGCGCCCCACGCGCCGGTAGGGCAGGTGGCCGTCTGCCTGCGCAGCGGTCGCGGCCGCGAGCGGCTCGACCGGGAGCGGTCCGACCTGGTCGCCACGGTGGCGCACGAGCTGCGCTCGCCCCTGACCGGGGTGAAGGGGTTCGTCCAGGCCATGCTCAACCGATGGGACCAGCTCAACGACGACCAGAAGAAGCTCATGCTCACCACGGTCAACGCCGACGCCGACCGGCTGGCCCGGCTGATCGCGGAGCTGCTCGACGTGGCCCGGATCGACACCGGGCGGCTCAGCCTCTACCCCCGCGAGGTGGACGCGAAGGTCCTGGTCGGCCGCGTGGTCGACTCGGTGCAGGCGGCCACCGCGCGCCCCGTCGTGCTGGACGCCCCCGAGGGCGAGGTGGAGGTCTTCGCCGACCCCGACAAGCTCACCCAGGTCGTGACCAACCTCGTCGAGAACGCGGTCCGGCACGGCGAGGGGGAGGTGCGGGTCCACCTGGTCGCACGCGGCGGCCAGCAGTCGGGTGCGGTGCTCACCGTCACCGACGAGGGGGAGGGGATCCCCGAGGAGCTGCGGCGCCGGGTGCTCACGAAGTTCTGGACCTCCGGGGCAGCGGGAGGCTCCGGGCTCGGGATGTACATCGCGCACGGCCTGACCCGCGCGCACGGCGGGCACCTCGTCATCGACGACCGGCCCGGGGGCGGCGCCCGGATCACGGTGGAGTGGCCCGGGGAGGACCTCCGCTCCCACTGACGCGCCCCGACGGCGTTCCTGCACGGAACCTTCACGAGTCGTCACCCCGTCACGCACGCCGCGGCTCCTAGGGTCGGAGCCATGACGGGATCTGACCGCGGGCGCAGGCTCGTGCTGGTGGTCGAGGACGACGCGATGATCAACCAGGCGCTGGCCGAGCGGCTGGTCGCCGAGGGCTACGAGGTGGAGCGCGCCTTCGACGGGCCCGGGGCGGTCGCCCTCGCCGCCGCGCGGCCGCCCGACGTGGTGGTCCTGGACGTGATGCTCCCGGGCTTCGACGGCCACGAGGTGTGCCGGCGGCTGCAGGCGGAGCGGCCGGTGCCGGTGCTGATGCTGACCGCGCGCGACGACGAGGCCGACGTGCTCGTGGGGCTGGGGGTCGGCGCCGACGACTACCTGACCAAGCCGTTCCGGATGCGCGAGGTGGTGGCGAGGGTCTCCGCCCTGCTGCGCCGGGTGCAGCGGGCCGCCGAGCTGGTCGCGGCCGCGCGGGACGACCAGCCGCTCGTCGTCGGGAACCTCGAGGTGGACCCGCGGGCGCGACGCACCAGCGTCGGGGGCCGCGAGGTGCACCTGACGCCCACCGAGTTCGACCTGCTGGTCTGCCTCGCCGCGGAGCCCGGCCGGGTGCTGACGCGGGAGCAGCTGCTGGCCCGGGTCTGGGACTGGGCGGACGCCTCGGGCACCAGGACGGTCGACAGCCACGTCAAGGCGCTGCGGGCCAAGATCGGGCCGGGCCGGATCAGGACGGCGCACGGTGTCGGCTACGCGCTCGAGGTCCCGGAGGGGGAGCGGTGAGCGCGCTGGTGGCGCTCGGCTCGATCCGCACCAAGCTGGGCGTCCTCGTCGGGGCGTCGGTCCTCGTCGCGGCGCTCGTCGGCACCGTCGGTGCGGCCTCCGGCGTGCCCGCGTGGCTGAGCCTGCCGGTCACCGTGGTGCTCGCCCTGGCCGTCACCCAGCTGCTGGCCGCGGGCATGGTCGCCCCCCTGCGCGAGATGACGCTCGCCGCGGAGCGGATGGCGCGCGGTGGCCACGGGGTGCGGGTGCTGACCGACAGCCGGGACGAGGTGGGCCAGCTGGCGGCCGCCTTCAACACGATGGCCGCCGACCTCGCGCACGTCGACGCCGAACGCCGGGACCTCGTCGCGACCGTCTCGCACGAGCTGCGCACGCCCGTCGCCGCCCTGGCCGCCCAGCTGGAGAACCTCGCCGACGGGGTGGTCCCCGCGGACCCCCGGCACCTCGACGAGGCGCTGGGGTCGGCGCAGCGGCTGGGCGACCTGCTGGGCGACCTGCTCGCGCTCTCCCGGCTCGAGGCGGGGGTCGTGGAGCTCGAACCGGTGCCCGTCGCGCTGGCGGCCGAGGTGCTGGAGTGCGCCGCCGAGGTGCGGCGGGCCGGACGTCGTCTCGACGTGCGGCTGGAGGTGCCGGAGTCGATGACGGTGCGGGTGGACCCGCCGCGGCTGCGCCAGCTGCTGGTCAACGTGCTCGACAACGCGGCCCGGCACACGCCCGACGGCGAGACCGTCCGGGTGCTGGCGGGGCCGGGCGGGACAGGTGGCTCCGACGGGCCCGGGTCGTGGTGGCTGGAGGTCCGCGACGCCGGGCCGGGCGTCCCGCCCGCCGACCGGGAGCGGGTCTTCGAGCGGTTCGGCACCGACGCCCAGGGCGGCGGCACGGGGCTGGGCCTCGCGGTGGCCCGCTGGGTGGCCCGGCTGCACGGCGGGACGCTGGGCTTCGCCGAGCCGGAGGCCGGCCGGGGGGCGCGGCTGCGCCTCGAGGTCCCGGTCCGGCCCGCGCCGACGGCCCGGCCCGGCACGCCGGCCGCGCAGCCCGCGGCGAGGACGGGGTCGGCGGTCTCCGCCACGGAGCAGGCCGGCGTCGCGACCGATCCCGGGGTCGACGGGGTCCCGGTCGGCCCGTCCACGCTCGACCAGCTCTTCGGGGCGTCCTGGCCGGAGCGGGCTCCGGCCCCGGACCTGCGGCTCGTCGGCGCGGCGCTCGCGGTCGGGCTCCTGGCCGGCGCGACCATGGCCTTCGCCGGACCCGGTCTCTCCTGGGCCCTGGTGCTGCTGCTGGCCGGCGCCTGCGCGTGGGCGGCCTCGAGCCGGCGTACCCGTCCCTGGACGCTCGGCTGCGCCGCGCTGGCCGGGGCGCTGGTCACCTCCACGGGGGTCCGGGCCAACGACGGGCTCGCCGTCCTCGCCGTCCTGGTCGCGGCCGGCGTCTTCCTCTCCGGCGCCACGGGGGCGCACACCTTCCGCGGCATGCTCCTCTCCGGCGTCGCCTGGCCCGCGGCGGGCCTCCGGGGCCTGCCCTGGCTCGGCCGGACGCTGCGTCTGGTGGGTGCCGGCGGGCGGGGTCCGGCGGTGGTCCGCACGGCGCTGCTCGCCGCCGCGGGCGTGACGGTCTTCGCCCTGCTCTTCGCCTCGGCGGACCTGACGTTCGCGCGCTGGGTGGACTCCCTCGTCCCCGACGCGGACCTCGACGAGGCGGTGGCCAGGGGGTTCGTCACCCTCGCCGTCCTGGGGATGACGCTCGCCGCCTCCTACCTCGCCCGCAACCCCGCTCGCGTCGACCCCCGGGCCTCCGGGCCGGTGCCGGCCCGCTCGCGCTGGGAGTGGCTGGTCCCGCTGGTCGCCGTGGACGCCGTCTTCCTGGTCTTCGTCGCGGCGCAGGCCCGCGTGGTCCTGGGGGGCGACGACTACGTGCAGCGGACCGCAGGCCTCGGGTACGCCGACTACGCCCGCGAGGGGTTCGGCCAGCTGGTGGTCGCCACGGCGCTCACCCTCGTGGTGCTCTGGGCGGCGGGGCGCCGGGTCGGGCCGGGGACGGGGGACCGGGTGCGGTTCCGGGTCGCCGCCGGGCTGCTCGGGTTCCTGACGCTCGTGGTGGTGGCGGCCGCCCTGGCCCGGATGGCCGTCTACCAGGACGCCTACGGCTTCACCACGGCGCGGCTGGTGGTGAACGTCCTCGAGGGGTGGCTCGGGTTCGTCGTGCTGTCCGTCCTGGTCCTGGGGCTCCTCGGCCGGGCCGCCTGGGCGCCCCGGCTCGCGCTCCTGACGGGCGCCGGCGCCCTGCTGGGGCTGCTGGCGGTCAACCCCGACGCCTGGGTCGCGGCGCGCAACATCGACCTCTACGAGCGCACCGGCCACCTCGACGCGGCGTACCTGGCGGAGCTCTCCGACGACGCCGTCCCGGTGGTGGTGGACCGACTGCCGCGGGACGTCGCGCGCTGCGTGATGGACCTGCGCCGGGGCGGCGAGGACGAGCCCGGGTGGCAGGACTGGACCTGGGGCACCGAGCACGCCGAGCGTGCCCTGCGTGCGGCCGGGCTGCCGACGACCGCCCCCGCGGGCGGGGCCGCGCCGGCCGCGCCGGGCTGTCGCGCGCTGCTCCCGCCCGCGGGTCCGGGGGTGACGGGGTGACGGGGTGACCTCGTCGACGTAGGCTGGGTCCGTGCCAGCCAGCCGTCGATTTACCGGCCCCGGACCCGTCGCGGGTCCGGAGGCCGTGCGCGCCTGAGCGCCACGTCGTCCGCTCGCGCGCCGGGTCCGGGGAGCAGCCCCGTCCAGACCCACCCCTAGACTCTGCGGCGTCCCGACCGCCGCTGGAAAGGGAGCCATGTCCGGCCCCAACACCGACTACGACCCCGTCGAGGTGACCCCGCTCAAGGCCGAGGAGGTCGAGGCGATGCGCGAGGCGGCCCTCGCCGCCGTCGCCGCCGCGGCCGACCTCGACGCCCTCAAGCAGGTCCGCCTCGAGCACGCGGGCGACCGCTCGCCGCTCGCGCTGGCCAACCGCGAGATCGGGGCGCTCCCGCCGCAGGCGCGCAAGGAGGCCGGCCAGCGGGTCGGACAGGCGCGCGGCGCCGTCGCGCGGGCGCTCGCCGAGCGGCAGGAGGTGCTCGAGGCCGAGCACGAGGAGGGGATGCTCGTCACCGAGACGGTCGACGTCACCCTGCCGACCGACCGGCGCCGCCGCGGCTCGCGACACCCGCTCACGCTGCAGTCCGAGCTGATCGCCGACATCTTCACCGCGATGGGGTGGGAGATCGCCGAGGGCCCGCTGGTGGAGGCGGAGTGGCTCAACTTCGACGCGCTCAACCTGGGCCCCGACCACCCGGCCCGCACGATGCAGGACACCTTCTGGACCGAGCCGGCGGAGAACCACGTCGTGCTGCGCACCCAGACCTCGCCCGTGCAGGCGCGGACGATGCTCACGCGCACGCCGCCGATCTACGTCGCCTGCCCGGGGCGGGTCTTCCGCACCGACGAGTACGACGCCACGCACAGCCCGATGTTCCACCAGGTCGAGGGGCTCGTCGTCGACGAGGGCATCTCGATGGCCCACCTCAAGGGGGCACTGGACCACTTCGCCGCCCGGATGTTCGGCGAGGGCGTCGGTACGCGGTTCCGGCCCTCGTACTTCCCCTTCACCGAGCCGTCGGCCGAGGTCGACCTGCGCTGCTTCGTCTGCCTGGGAGTGCGCCCGGAGGAGTGCCGGACCTGCCGCGGCGAGGGCTGGATCGAGTGGGGCGGCTGCGGGGTGGTCAACCCCCGGGTCCTCGTGGCCTGCGGCGTCGACCCCGAGGTCTACTCCGGCTTCGCGTTCGGGATGGGTATCGACCGGTCCTTCATGTTCCGCCACGAGCTGGAGGACCTGCGCCCGCTCTTCGAGGGCGACGTGCGGTTCAGCTCCGCCTTCGGCACCGAGATCTGAGGAGAGAAGACGATGAAGGCCCCCCTCTCCTGGATCAAGGAGTACGTCGACGTCCCCGCCGACGTCACCACCGAGGAGCTCACCCGGCGGCTCACGCTGACCGGGCTCAAGCTCGAGGCGGTCGAGAGCCCCGGCGCGCAGATCAGCGGTCCCCTGGTGGTGGGTCGCGTGCTCACGATGGAGCCCGAGCCGCAGAAGAACGGCAAGACCATCAACTGGTGCACCGTCGACGTCGGCGATGCCAACGGCACGGGCGAGCCCCAGGGGATCGTCTGCGGCGCCCACAACTTCGCGCCGGGCGACCTGGTCGTGGTGATCCTGCCCGGCGGCGTCCTCCCCGGGAACTTCGAGATCTCCGCCCGCAAGACCTACGGCCACCTCTCCGCCGGGATGATCTGCTCGGCCCGGGAGCTGGGGCTGGGCGAGGACCACGACGGGATCATCGTGCTGCCCGCCGACGCCGGCGAGCCCGGGCAGGACGCGCGCGGCGTGCTGGGGCTCGACGAGGAGGTCATCGAGCTCGAGGTCAACCCCGACCGCGCCTACGCCCTGTCGCTGCGCGGCATCGCCCGCGAGGTGGCGGTCTCGGTCGAGGGAGCCACCGGCTTCCGCGACCCCGCGCTGCGCGACACCCCGCCGGCCAACGACGCGGGCCACCCGGTCGTCGTCGAGGACCCGACCGGGTGCCCGGTCTTCGTGGCTCGCAAGGTCACCGGGTTCGACCCCTCCGCCCCGACGCCGTCGTTCATCGCCGACCGGATCGCCGCGGCGGGCATGCGGTCGATCTCGCTGGCCGTCGACGTCACCAACTACGTGATGCTCGAGACCGGTCGGCCGATCCACGGCTACGACGCCGACAAGCTGCGCGGGCCGCTCGTCGTCCGGCGGGCCGCCGCCGGCGAGCGGATGGTCACCCTGGACGGCACCCAGCGCGTCCTCTCCCCGGAGGACCTGGTCGTCACCGACGACTCGGGGATCATCGGCCTGGGCGGGGTGATGGGCGGGGAGACCACCGAGATGTCCGCCACCACCACCTCGATCCTCGTCGAGGCGGCGCACTGGGACGCCGTCTCGATGTTCCGCACCGGCAAGCGGCACCGCATCACCTCCGAGGCGGGCAAGCGCAACGAGCGGGGCGTCGACCCGACCATCTGCGAGGCGGCGGCCGACCGGGTCGTCGAGCTCCTGGTCGCCCACGGCGGTGGAGCGGCCGACCCCGGCGTCACCGTCGTCGGCACGCCGCCGCCGATGCCCACCCTGACCGTCGCCGGCGACCGGGCCGCGAGGGTCTCGGGGATGGAGATCTCCGAGCAGACCGCGGCCGAGATGCTGCGCGCCGTCGGCTGCGAGGTCTCGGGCGAGGGCACCGGCACGCTCTCCGTGGTGCCGCCGCCGTGGCGACCCGACCTCACCGACCCCCAGGACACGACCGAGGAGGTCGTCCGCCTCGTCGGCTACGACAAGGTGCCCTCGGTGGTCCCCGTGCCCCCGGCGGGGCGCGGGCTGACCCGCGTGCAGCAGCTGCGGCGCCGGTTCTCCCGCACCGCGGCGGCCGAGGGCTACACCGAGGTCGTCACCTTCCCGTTCGTGGGCGACGCCGACCTCGACGCCCTCGGGATCCCCGGCGACGACCCGCGACGCACCCTGCTCCGGCTGGAGAACCCGCTGAGCGCCGAGGCGCCGTGCATGACGACGACGCTGCTCCCGGGGCTGCTGCGGGCGGCCGCCCGCAACGTCGGGCTCGGCGCGGCGTCGTTCGGCCTCTTCGAGACCGCGACGGTCACGCTGCCGACGGGCGGGGTGGCGCCGATCCTCCCGGTCGACCGCCGTCCCACCGAGGACGAGCTGCGCAGCCTCGAGGAGGCGCTGCCGCGCCAGCCGCTCCGCCTCGGCCTCGTGGCGGTCGGCGAGGCCGACGCCTCCGGCTGGTGGGGGCAGGGCCGGCCCGTCTCCTGGGCCGACGCCGTGGACGCGGCGCGGGCCGTCGCCGACTCGGTCGGCCTCGAGCTCGCCGCGCGTGCGACCGAGCGGGCGCCCTGGCACCCCGGCCGCTGCGCGGAGCTCGTCCTGGCGGCCGTCGAGGCCGGCGACGACGGCACGGTCGTCGGGCACGCGGGCGAGCTGCACCCGAAGGTCTGCGCCACCCTCGGCCTGCCGCGTGGCAGCGTCGCGGCCGAGCTCGACCTCGACGTGCTGGTCGAGCACGCGGTCCACCTGCGTCCGGCCCCGGCGTTCTCCGGCTACCCGGTCGCGAAGGAGGACGTCGCGCTGGTCGTCGACGCCGGCGTGCCCGCCGCGAGCGTCGAGGCGGCGTTGCGCGAGGGTGCTGGCGAGCTGCTCGAGTCCGTGCGGCTCTTCGACGTCTACACGGGGGAGCAGGTCGGGGAGGGGCGCAAGTCCCTGGCCTACGCCCTGCGGTTCCGGGCGTCCGACCGCACCCTCAAGGAGGGTGAGGCGGCCGCCGCCCGCGAGGCGGCGGTGGCCCGCGCGGCCGAGCTGACGGGCGCCGCCCAGCGCTGACGCGCGTCCCTCCCGGGCCGGGACCGGGCGCCGCGCACCGCGGCGCTGCACCCGGCCCGGGAGGACTGGGCGCTGCGCCCATGGCGGGGGGACGGGCCCGTTCCTAGCGTGACGGGTGTCACATCCACCCGGGGCGCACCGTCGCCCCTGTTTCTCGGGAGATCCCATGAGACAGCGCAAGCGCTTCGTCGGACCTGTCCTCTCGCTCCTCCTCGGTCTCTCCGTCCTCGTCGGGCCCTCCGGCCCGGCGGTCGCGGCGAGCCCCTACGAGCGCGGCCCGGACCCGACGCAGTCCTCGATCGAGGCCCGCCGTGGTCCCTTCGCCGTCGCCTCGACCTCCGTCTCCGACCTCTCCACCCCGGGGTTCGGCTCGGCGACGATCACCTACCCCACGTCGACCAGCCAGGGCACCTACGGCGTGGTGGCGGTCTCGCCCGGCTACACCGCCTCGGAGTCGACCATCGCCTGGCTCGGGCCGCGGATCGCCTCCCAGGGATTCGTGGTCATCACCTTCAACACCCAGACACGCTACGACCAGCCGGGCCAGCGGGGCGACCAGCTGCTCGCGGCCCTCGACTACGTCGTCCAGCGCAGCAGCTCCACCGTGCGCCAGCGGGTCGACGCCGACCGGCTCGCGGTGATCGGCCACTCGATGGGTGGCGGCGGGACGCTGGAGGCGGCCAAGGACCGCCCGTCGCTGCGGGCCACCATCGGCCTCACTCCGTGGAACCTCGACAAGACGTGGCCCGAGATCCGCACGCCAAGCCTGGTGATCGGGGCGGAGAACGACAGCGTCGCGCCCGTCTCCTCGCACTCGATCCCGTTCTACCAGTCGATCCCGAGCAGCACGGCCAAGGCCTACCTGGAGCTCAACAACGCCAGCCACTTCGCCCCCAACACGGAGAACACGCCGATCGCGGCGAGCACCATCAGCTGGCTGAAGCTCTACGTCGACGGGGACACGCGCTACCGGCAGTTCCTCTGCCCGGGTCCCACGCCGTCCGCGTTCGGGGACGTCTCGGACTACCGGAACGCCTGCCTGCTCTGAGGGTGCCGGCCCGGGCGGTCCTCAGGTGATCGGCTGGGACAGCACGCCACGCAGCAGGGCCAGCACCCCCGGGTCGCCGGCGACGTGGACCACGTCGTCGGCGGCCCGGTGCCACAGCCACCGGTCCAGGTCGCCGGCCGTGCCCTCGACGACGGCGTCGGGCTCGGTCCCCGGGTCGGGCACCACGGCGAGGTCGTCCTCGTCGTGCGTGGTGCCGGACGGGTCGGTGCCGGCGAACCGGACGAGGTTGACCCACACCTGGGTGTCCGTGTCGGTGCAGTCGACGCGGACGTGCTGGTCGGTGGGGGTGCGGCGCCCCCAGGGCGGGCAGCCGCCGTACATCACCGTGAGCACCTCGTCGACGCCGTCGGCGGCCAGCAGCGGGTCCAGCGCCGTGGTGGCACCGGCCGCGAGCTCGGCGTCGACCCGGTGGACGAGCGCCTCGTGCGCCTGGCGGCGCAGCACGAAGCCGACCGTGTGGTCCTCCGCCCACGTCCAGGCCTCCTCCTCGGGGTCGGCCGACGCCAGCTGCTCGTGCAGCGCCCCGGAGGCGGAGTCGAAGAAGGCGAGCAGCCCGCCCCGCGTGGTGGGTCGCTGCGGCTCGTCGAGTCCGTCGGGGGAGGCCGGCCTCGTCCGCAGGACCTCCGACCAGAACCACTGCACCTCGCCGAGGTGCCAGAGCAGGTCGTCCGCATCCCAGGCGGGACAGCTGGGTACCCGGGTGGCGCCGGGCACCCCCTCGAGCACGTCGCGGAAGCGCGCCGACTCGGTGCGCAGGTGCCGCAGGTAGGCGTCAGGTCCGAGCCGTCCGGGGCCGGCAGGTGCCGCGAGGGGGTCGTCCATCACCCCACGGTAGGGGGTGGACCCGCCCTCCGTGCCGGAGATGCATGAGCATGCAGTCTCTGGTATACATATGCATCGTGAGCACCAAGACCAGAGTCGCCGTCGCCGGAGCGAGCGGGTACGCCGGGGGTGAGGCGCTGCGCCTCCTGCTCGGCCACCCCGACGTGGAGATCGGCGCCCTGACGGGCGGGTCCAACGCGGGCCAGCCCCTGGGCGTCCTGGCCCCGCACCTCGTGCCGCTCGCCGACCGGGTGCTGGAGGAGACGACGCCGGAGGTCCTCTCCGGCCACGACGTCGTGGTCCTCGGCCTCCCGCACGGCAAGTCGGCCGAGATCGCCGCGGCGCTCGGCGACGACATCGTCGTCATCGACTGCGGCGCCGACTTCCGGCTCACCGACGCGGGAGCCTGGGAGCAGTTCTACGGATCCCCCCACGCCGGCTCCTGGCCCTACGGCCTGCCCGAGCTGCCGGGCCAGCGCGAGCTGCTGACCGGGGCCAGGCGGGTCGCCGTCCCCGGGTGCTACCCGACCGTCTCGACCCTCACCGTCCTCCCCGCGTTCGTCGCCGGGCTCGTGGAGCCCGACGTGACCGTGGTCGCCGCGAGCGGGACCTCGGGCGCGGGCAAGGCGGCCAAGCCACACCTCCTGGGCAGCGAGGTGATGGGCAACGCGTCGGCGTACGGCGTCGGTGGCACCCACCGGCACACGCCCGAGATCGTCCAGAACCTCGGCGGCGTGACGGGCGCTCCGGTCCGGGTCTCGTTCACGCCGCTGCTCGTGCCGATGCCCCGCGGCATCCTCGCGACGGTCTCGGCGCCGCTCGCCCGCGACGTGAGCGCGGAGGAGGCGTACGACGCCTACGCGGCCTTCTGCGCCGACGAGCCGTTCCTTCACCTGCTCCCGGCGGGGCAGTGGCCCCAGACCAAGTCGGTGGTGGGCTCCAACGTCGTGCACCTGCAGGTCACCGTGGACGCCGGGGCCCGACGACTCGTGGCGGTCGGCGCGGTGGACAACCTCACCAAGGGCACCGCGGGGGCCGCCGTCCAATGCCTCAACCTCGCCCTCGGGCTCGAGGAGACCACCGGACTTCCCACGACAGGACTCGCACCATGACCACCACCCACCCCGCCGGCTTCGTCGCCGCCGGCGTCACCGCAGGCCTCAAGGCCAGCGGCGGCAAGGACCTCGCCCTCGTCGTCAACCAGGGCCCCACCTTCGACTCCGCCACCGTCTTCACCAGCAACCGGTGCAAGGCCAACCCGGTGCTGTGGAGCCAGGAGGTCGTCAAGGACGGCGTCGTGCGCGCCGTCGTCCTCAACTCCGGTGGCGCCAACTGCTACACCGGCCCCGAGGGCTTCCAGACCACCCACGCGGTCGCCGAGCGGGTGGCCGAGCGGATCGGGGTCGGCGCAGTCGACGTCGTGGTCTGCTCGACCGGGCTGATCGGCCTGGTCAACCCCCGCGAGCAGCTGCTCGAGGGCGTCGACGCCGCCGCGGAGGCGCTCGACGCGGCCGGTGGCGAGGCGGCCGCCGAGGCCATCATGACGACCGACACCGTGAGCAAGACCGTCGTCGTCGAGGGACCGGGCTGGTCCATCGGTGGGATGGCCAAGGGCGCCGGGATGCTCGCACCCCAGCTCGCCACCATGCTGGTCGTGCTCACCACCGACGCCGTCGTGCCCGCGGCCGACCTCGACGCGGCCCTCCGGGCCGCGACCCGGGTCTCCTTCGACCGGCTCGACTCCGACGGCTGCATGTCGACCAACGACACCGTGACGATCATGGCGAGCGGCGCGTCGGGGATCACGCCCACGCCGGAGGACTTCGCCGAGGCGCTCTCCCGGGCCTGCACCGACCTGGCGATGCAGCTGCTCAAGGACGCCGAGGGCGCCGACCACGAGATCGCCATCACCGTGCTGCACGCCGCGAGCGAGGACGACGCCGTCGAGGTCGGCCGGAGCATCGCCCGGAGCAACCTCTTCAAGGCCGCCGTCTTCGGCCGCGACCCCAACTGGGGCCGGGTCCTGGCCAGCATCGGCACCACGCAGGCCGCCTTCGACCCCGCCGACCTGGACGTCGCCATGAACGGCGTCTGGGTCTGCCGCGGCTCCGTGCCGGCCGAGGACCCGACCAAGGTGGACCTGTCGGGCCGGGAGGTGACGGTGACCGTCGACCTCAAGGCCGGCGACCACCGGGCCACCGTCTGGACCAACGACCTCACCCACGCCTACGTCCACGAGAACAGCGCCTACAGCTCATGACCGAGACCCGCAGGAACGCCCCCGACCCCGCCAAGGCCGCCACCCTCGCGGAGGCGCTGCCGTGGCTGAAGCGCTACCACGGCCGCACGATCGTGGTGAAGTACGGCGGCAACGCCATGACCGACGACTCCCTCAAGGTCGCCTTCGCCGAGGACATCGCCTTCCTGCGCTTCGCCGGCTTCAAGCCGGTCGTGGTGCACGGCGGCGGTCCCCAGATCTCCTCCATGCTCGACCGGCTCGGCATCGAGTCGGAGTTCCGCGGCGGGCTGCGGGTGACCACGCCGGAGGCCATGGACGTGGTGCGGATGGTGCTGGTCGGGCAGGTCCAGCGCGAGCTGGTCGGGCTGATCAACCAGCACGGTCCGCTCGCGGTCGGGCTGTCGGGCGAGGACGCCGGCCTGTTCACCGCCGAGCCGACCAACACCGTCGTCGACGGCGAGGAGGTCGACCTCGGCCTGGTGGGCGAGGTCGCGTCGGTGCGGCCCGAGGCCGTGCAGGACCTCGTGGAGGCCGGGCGGATCCCCGTCATCTCCTCGGTCGCCCCCGACCTCGACGGCCAGGTGCACAACGTCAACGCCGACACCGCCGCGGCCGCGCTGGCCGTGGCCCTGGGGGCCGAGAAGCTGCTGGTGCTCACCGACGTGGAGGGGCTCTACCGCGACTGGCCCGACAGCGACGACGTGATCCAGGAGATCGGCCCCGAGGCGCTCGCCGCGCTGATGCCGTCCCTGGCCAGCGGGATGGTCCCCAAGATGAAGGCGTGCCTGGTGGCGGTCGAGAACGGCGTGCACCGCGCCACCGTGGTCGACGGTCGCCAGCCGCACGCCGTGCTGCTGGAGATCTTCACCGACGAGGGGGTCGGCACCCAGGTGCTCCCGGGCGTCGAGACCAAGCTCCGCAAGGCCTACTCGAGCGCAGGGGAGAAGAAGTCGTGACCTGGCAGGACCGTTACAGCGCCTCGCTGATGAACACGTTCGGCACGCCCGGACTCGAGCTGGCGCGGGGCGAGGGCGCGCGGGTGTGGGACGTCGACGGCAACGCCTACCTCGACCTCTTCGGCGGCATCGCCGTGAACTCGCTCGGCCACGCCCACCCGGCGGTGGTCGAGGCGGTCACCGGGCAGCTGCGGACCCTCGGCCACGTCTCCAACCTCTTCGCCAGCGAGCCCCAGCTGCGGCTCGCCGAGCGGCTCGCCGAGCTGCTGGGCCACGGCACGAAGGTCTTCTTCTCCAACTCGGGAGCGGAGGCCAACGAGGCGGCGTTCAAGCTGAGCCGGCTCACCGGCCGGACCCACGTGGTCGCCGCCGAGGGCGGCTTCCACGGGCGCACGATGGGCTCGCTCGCGCTGACCTCCAAGGAGGCCTACCGGGCCCCCTTCGAGCCGCTCCCGGGCGACGTCACGTTCGTCCCGTACGGCGACTCCGAGGCGCTGGCGGCCGCCGTCACCGACCGCACGGCCGCGGTGGTCCTCGAGCCCCTGCAGGGCGAGGCCGGCGTCCGGGTGCCGCCGTCGGGCTACCTCGCCGACGCCCGGCGGATCACCGCCGAGCGCGGGGCGCTGCTCTGGCTGGACGAGGTCCAGACCGGGATCGGCCGGACGGGGGAGTGGTTCGCCCACCAGGCCGTCCCCGGGCTGGTGCCCGACGTCGTCACCCTGGCCAAGGGACTCGGCGGCGGCCTCCCGATCGGCGCCACCCTGGCGACCGGCGCGGCGGCCGACCTCTTCGCCCCCGGCAACCACGGGACGACCTTCGGCGGCAACCCGGTGGCGTGCGCGGCGGCGCTGGCCGTGCTCGACACCCTCGCCGGCAGCGGCCTGCTCGACCAGGTCCGCCGGGTCGGGAAGCGCCTCGCCGACGAGCTGGCCGCCCCCGACGAGGTCGTGGAGGTGCGCGGCGCCGGGCTGATGCTCGCCGCCGAGCTGGCCGGCGACCACGCCCCCGCCGTGGTGGCCGCGGCCCGCGAGGCCGGCTTCCTGCTGAACGCCACGGGGCCCTCGACGCTCCGCTTCGTCCCGCCGCTGGTGCTGACCGAGGAGCAGGTGGCCGAGCTCGCCGGGGCCTGGCCCGAGCTGGTCCGGGCGGGGGCCGCCGGGTGACCGCCGACGGGGTCCGGCACCTGCTGGCCGACGACGACCTGACCCCCGCGGAGCAGGCCGAGGTGCTCGACCTGGCCGCCGCGCTCAAGGCCGAGCCCTTCTCCCGTCGTCCGCTCGAGGGCCCGCGGACCGTCGCGATGGTCTTCGACAAGCCGACGCTGCGCACCCAGACGTCGTTCTCGGCCGGCATCGCCGAGCTGGGCGGCTTCCCGATGGTCGTCGACGGCGCGCTGGCCGGGATCGGTGAGCGGGAGTCCGTCGCCGACGTCGCGCGGGTGCTGGGCCGCCAGGCGGCGGCCGTCGTGTGGCGGACCGGCCCGCAGGAGCGGCTCGAGGAGATGGCGCGCCACGCGGGCGTCCCCGTCGTCAACGCGCTCACCGACGACTACCACCCCTGCCAGCTGCTGGCCGACCTGCTCACCGTGCGCGAGCACACCGGGTCGCTCGCGGGCCGGAGCGTCGCCTTCGTCGGCGACGGGGCCTGCAACATGGGTCACTCCTGGCTGCTGGCGGGCGCCATGGCGGGGATGCACGTCCGCGTCGGGGCCCCGGTCGGCTACCAGCCCGCCGACGACGTGGTGGCGCGCGCCGGCGCCCTCGCGTCCGGCACCGGCGGTTCCGCGACCGTCGTGGCCGACGTCGGCGAGGCCGTCGACGGCGTCGACGTCGTCGTCACCGACACGTGGGTCTCGATGGGCTTCGAGGAGCAGTCGGCCGACCGCACGGCGGCCCTGGCGCCGTACGCGGTGACCGAGGACCTGGTGGCGCTGGCGGACGCCGACGCGATCGTCATGCACTGCCTCCCGGCCTACCGCGGCCGCGAGATCAGCGCGGAGGTGCTCGACGGCCCCCGCAGCGTGGTCTGGGACGAGGCGGAGAACCGTCGGCACGCCCAGAAGGCCGTGCTGGCCTGGCTCCTGGAGCGCAGCCCGTGACCGAGAACGCCAGCACCCCCACCACCAAGAACGCCCGGCACCGGCGGATCATCGACCTCGTGACCCACTACGAGGTCCGCTCCCAGGGCGAGCTGGCCGAGCTGCTCGCGGGCGAGGGCCTGCACGTCACCCAGGCGACCCTGTCGCGCGACCTCGTCGAGCTCGACGCGGTCAAGGTGCGTTCCGCCGGCGGTGCCCTCGTCTACGCCGTCCCGGCCGAGGGCGGCCACCGGGCCGCCCAGCCGCCGGAGACGACGGCGGCCTCGCAGCAGCGCCTCGCGCGGCTCTGCGCCGAGCTGCTCGTGAGCGCCGAGGCGACCGCCAACATGGTGGTGCTGCGCACCCCGCCGGGGGCGGCCCAGTTCCTGGCCTCGGCCTTCGACCGGGCCGAGCTGGGCGACGTGCTCGGCACGATCGCGGGCGACGACACGCTGCTGGTGATCGGGCGCCGGCCCGACGGCGGCGAGGAGCTCGCCCGACGATTCCTGGCGCTGGCGAGCAGCTCGTCCGCGCCCTGACCCCACCCCCAGACCCGATCTCCCCGCAACAAGACAAGGAACACCCGTGAGCAAGGTCCTGACCTCCCTCCCCGTCGGCGAGCGCGTCGGCATCGCCTTCTCCGGCGGCCTCGACACCTCGGTCGCGGTCGCCTGGATGCGCGACAAGGGCGCCGTCCCGTGCACGTACACCGCCGACATCGGCCAGTACGACGAGCCCGACATCTCCGGCGTCCCGGACCGCGCCCGGCAGTACGGCGCCGAGATCGCCCGCGCGGTCGACTGCAAGACCCCGCTGGTCGAGGAGGGCCTGGCCGCCCTGGCCTGCGGTGCGTTCCACATCCGCTCCGGCGGCCGCGCCTACTTCAACACCACGCCGCTGGGCCGCGCCGTCACCGGCACGATGCTGGTGCGCGCGATGCACGAGGACGGCGTCGAGATCTGGGGCGACGGGTCGACCTTCAAGGGCAACGACATCGAGCGCTTCTACCGCTACGGCCTGCTCGCCAACCCCTCCCTGCGCATCTACAAGCCCTGGCTCGACCCCGACTTCGTGACCGAGCTCGGCGGCCGCGCCGAGATGAGCCAGTGGCTGACCGAGCACGGGCTGCCCTACCGCGACAGCCAGGAGAAGGCGTACTCCACCGACGCCAACATCTGGGGCGCGACCCACGAGGCCAAGACGCTGGAGCACCTCGACGTCTCCCTCGAGACCGTGGAACCCATCATGGGCGTGAAGTTCTGGGACCCGTCGGTCTCCATCGAGGCCGAGGACGTCACCGTCGCCTTCCGGGCGGGGCGTCCGGTCGCGATCAACGGCGTCGACTTCGACGACCCCGTCGCGCTGGTCCACGAGGCCAACCGGATCGGTGGACGCCACGGCCTGGGCATGTCCGACCAGATCGAGAACCGCATCATCGAGGCCAAGTCGCGCGGCATCTACGAGGCGCCGGGCATGGCGCTGCTCTGGATCGCCTACGAGCGCCTCCTCAACGCGATCCACAACGAGGACACGATCGCCAGCTACCACGCCGAGGGGCGTCGCCTGGGCCGGCTCCTCTACGAGGGCCGGTGGCTCGACCCGCAGGCGCTGATGCTGCGCGAGTCGATCCAGCGCTGGATCGCCTCGCTCGTCACCGGTGAGGTAGTGGTCCGGCTGCGCCGGGGCGAGGACTACACGATCCTGCGCACCGAGGGAACCGGGTTCTCCTACCACCCCGACAAGCTGTCGATGGAGCGCACCGACAACGCCGCCTTCGGTCCGCACGACCGCATCGGCCAGCTGACGATGCGCAACCTCGACATCGCCGACACCCGCGACAAGCTCGAGCTCTACGCGCAGCAGCCCGTCGACGAGGGCCAGGTGCTGGTGGAGAACGGCATCCTGCTGGGCGCGCTGCCCCAGGGCGGTCGGGACGTCATCATCGAGGAGGGCGCCCCGCACGACCCGGAGGAAGACGCCCTGGTCCGCGCCGACGGCGAGTTCGGGACCGACTGATGGCGGAGCACGAGTCCTCGACCCGGGAGGGCAAGCTCTGGGGGGCACGGTTCGCCGGGGGACCGTCGCCCGAGCTCGAGGCCCTGTCGCGCTCGACGCACTTCGACTGGCGCCTGACTCCCTACGACCTGGCCGGCTCGCGGGCGCACGCCAACGCCCTGCACGCGGCGGGCCTGCTGACCGACGGGGACCACGCCACCCTCCTGGCCGGGCTCGAGCGGCTGGGGGAGCGGTACACCGCCGGCACGCTGCTGCCGGACCCCTCCGACGAGGACGTGCACGGCGCCCTGGAGCGCCTGCTGCTGGAGGAGGTGGGCGCGGAGGTCGGCGGGCGGCTGCGCGCGGGGCGGAGCCGCAACGACCAGATCGCCACGCTCTTCAAGGCGTTCCTGCGCGACCACGCCCGGGTGGTCGCGGGGCAGGTGCTGGACCTCGTCGACGTGCTCGCCGAGCAGGCCCGCGCCCACCTCGACGTGATCATGCCGGGGCGGACGCACCTGCAGCACGCCCAGCCGGTGCTGCTCTCGCACCACCTGCTCGCGCACGCGTGGCCGCTGCTGCGCGACGTGGACCGGCTGCTCGACTGGGACGCCCGGGTCGCGGCGGACTCGCCGTACGGCTCCGGCGCGCTGGCGGGCTCCACGCTCGGCCTGGACCCCGAGGCGGTGGCCGCCGAGCTGGGGTTCACCGGTTCCAGCGCCAACTCGATCGACGGCACGGCGGCGCGGGACTTCGTGGCCGAGTTCGCCTTCGTCTCCGCGATGGTCGGGGTCGACGTGAGCCGCCTGGCCGAGGAGGTCATCCTGTGGTCGACGCGGGAGTTCGACTTCGTCGTCCTCCACGACTCGTGGTCCACCGGGTCGAGCATCATGCCCCAGAAGAAGAACCCCGACATCGCCGAGCTCGCGCGCGGCAAGGCGGGCCGCCTGGTCGGCAACCTCTCCGGCCTGCTGGCGACGTTGAAGGCACTCCCGCTGGCCTACAACCGCGACCTGCAGGAGGACAAGGAGCCGGTCCTCGACTCCGTGGACACGCTCGAGGTCCTGCTCCCGGCCTTCACCGGGATGGTCGCCACCCTCACCTTCAACACCGCGCGGATGGCCGAGCTGGCGCCGCAGGGCTTCTCGCTCGCGACCGACGTCGCGGAGTGGCTCGTGCGGGAGGGGACGCCGTTCCGCGTGGCGCACGAGGTCGCCGGCGCCTGCGTGCGTCGCTGCGAGGAGCTCGGGATCGAGCTGCACGAGCTGAGCGACGAGCAGTTCGCGGAGATCTCGCCGGCCCTCGGCCCCGCGGTGCGCGAGGTGCTGACGGCCGAGGGCTCGGTCGCCGCCCGCACCGGTCGTGGCGGCACCGCTCCGGTCCGGGTCCGCGAGCAGCTCGACGAGCTCGCAGAGCGTGCGCGTGGCGTCCGCGCCCGGCTGGGCTGACACGCTCGAGGTCCTGGGGGGCGGCGCGCTGGCGGCCGCCCCCCGGCTCCTCGGGGCGACCCTCACGGTCAGGGGGGTGACGGTGCGGATCACCGAGGTCGAGGCCTACGAGGGCGCTCGCGACCCGGGCTCGCACGCGTTCCGGGGCCCGACGCCCCGCAACCGGACCATGTTCGGCCCTGCCGGCCGGCTGTACTGCTACCGGATCTACGGCATGCACACCTGCGCCAACGTCGTCTGCGGTCCGGAGGGCACCTCGTCCGCGCTCCTGCTGCGCGCCGGCGAGGTGGTGGCGGGGGAGGAGCACGCTCGCGCCCGGCGCGAGGCCGTCGCGCGGACCCCGTCGGCTCCGTTGCCCGCGTGGGCGCTGGCGCGGGGGCCCGCGAACCTGGTGCGGGCGCTCGCTCTGGAGGCCGGGGACGACGGGTTCGACCTGCGCGGCCACCTCGAGCTGGGGCCCGCCGTCGCCGAGGACCGGGTCGTGACCGGGCCCCGGGTCGGCCTGCGGGGAGGGGCGGACCTGCCCTGGCGGTACTGGATCGAGGACGATCCGACCGTCTCCGCCTACCGACCGGCCGCTCCGCTGAGGGCGCGCCGCACCCCCTGACAGGCCGCTGACCTGCGGAAACGTCGGGAGGTACCCCCCGAGTTGGCGCGATCCGCAGGAGTAGTGCTAATGTTTCACCTGTCGCCGCGAGAGGCGCCCCGCCACTGGCCTTCTTGGCCGAAGCAGGGGAGACCATCGCATGGCGGCCGCCCGGTTCCACCCCGTCTTGACGGAGCGGAACCAGCCAACTAACGTTGGACAGGTTGTCCCGGTACAAGGTTCGAGAGAACTGCGGTCGGGTGCGTCTGATACTTGAGAACTCAACAGTGTGTCATAGTCGACGAATTAGTTTGTTATGCCCCGTCAACATGATGTGGTTTGTCGTGTTGGTGGTTTCTTTGGTTGACAATAATTTCTGACGATTGATC
>NZ_QHKX01000001.1 GCF_003194625.1 Nocardioides solisilvae | reverse complement strand
AGCTCTACATCTGTGCGATCAAGGACGTGTGGTCGAACAAGATCGTCGGCTACTCGATCGACACCAGAATGAAGTCGTCTCTGGCATGTGCGGCGATGCGCAACGCCATCGCCCTACGCGCCCCCGTAGGCACCGTGTGTCACAGCGACAGAGGCGGCCAATTTCGCGCCAACCGCACCCAGCGGCTCCTGGCCAACAACGGCCTGGTCGGCTCGATGGGCCGCTCCTACGGAGCCGGCGACAACGCCAGCATGGAGATGCTTCTGGTCCTCGATGCAGATCGAACTCTTGAACCGCCGCAAGTGGAAGACCCGGGTCGAATTGGCGAACGCGATCTTCGAGTACATCGAGATCTTCCACAACCGCCAACGACGCCACTCCGCGCTGGGCTACAAGACACCGATCGAGTACGAGCTAGCCTCACCCGCAGACACCGTTTCCGCCTGAGAACTCATCACGACGAGTGGAAACCAAGACGTGGGGCAGGTCAAGGTGTCAACTCAACTGGGGGCAGACCCGGTGGTTTCGAGACGCTCGCTGCGCTCGCTCCTCAACCGCCCTGGAGGGCTAGCCTGACGCCGTGGGGGTGAGTGTCAACGGCTACTTCCGGGCGCAGACGGTGTCCGGACAGCAGAGGTACGCCACCGAGATTGCGGCCCGGCTACTCACGACCGACCCCACCATCACCGAATTACACCCGCGCTTGACCGGCCGGGCCGCCTGGCTCGACCTCATGACCCGCCTTCCGCTCCGCGCTCGGGGCGACGTGCTGGTCTCCCTGACGAGCCGCGCGCCGGTGGGGGTTAAGCGGCACGTCGTCACCGTCCACGACCTCTTCCCGCTCGAGCACCCGGAGTGGTACAGCCGCGCCTACGTCGAGCTGCACCGGCGACTGCTCCGCCACCACCTGCAGCACGCGGCCGGGTTGGTGGTGGTGAGCGAGCCGGTGCGCGACCAGGTCGCAGCCGTCGCCAGGAGGGGCATGCCGATCGTCGTCGCACCCAACGCCCCGTCGGCCGACCTCGTGCCGCCCGACGGCCACCAGCCCACCTTCGAGGTCCCCGAGAGGTTCATCCTCACCGTCGGCAGCCTCGAGCCCAGGAAGAACCTCGTCCGCCTCGTGACCGCCTACCGCCAGCTCCCGGCCGACTTCCGCGCGGAGCACCCGCTGCTGGTCGCGGGCGGCAGCGCGGCGTCGTTCCGGCAGGTCCCGGGCCTCGCCGAGCTGACCGACGGGGCCAGCGGGGTGCGGCTGCTGGACCGGGTCTCCGACGAGGACCTCGCCTGCCTCTACCGCGACGCCTCCGTCTTCACCAGCGTGAGTCTGGCGGAGGGTTTCGGCATCCCCGTCGTCGAGGCCGCCGCCTCGATGACGGGCACGCTGCTGCTCAGCGACATCCCGGCGTACCGGTGGCTCGCACCGGCGGGCTCGGCCGTGTTCGCCGACCCCACGTCGGTCGACGAGATCAGCGCCAGCCTCCTGCGCGCCGCCACCACCCCCGGCTCCCCCGCCAGCCTGCGCGAGCTGGCCGGCCGCTTCTCCTGGGACGACTCCGCCGCCACCGTCCTGGAGCTGGCCAGGGCGCTCTGAGCCGTCCGGGCGGGCACCCTCGTCAGCACCGCCCGCATCCCCCACCAGACCGCGACGGCGAAGACCACCCCAGTCACGTTGTGGTAGGCGTCGCCCCGGAAGGCCGGCGACAGGAAGCCCAGCACGGCGGCGTACAGCGGCAGGGAGAACGCGTCCCCGCTCCCCCCGACGCCGGGCAGGCGCGCGTGCCGCAGCCGGGCGTGCAGCAGCCCGACCAGCGTGCCCATCAGCAGGCTGCCCAGCACCACCCCGGCCCACCCGAAGTTGGCGTAGCTCTCCCCCACGAACGACAGGCTCGACTCGATCCGCTCGTCGCCGTAGAACCGCGGCACGTAGGTCTCGGTGAACCACGCGTTCCCGCCGCCGGCCGGCTTCTCCGCCCACAGCGCCCGCGGCACCGGCCAGGTGAGGATCGACCGGTAGGTCGCCCCCTGCTGCCAGGTGAGGTCGCCGAACGCCCTCGCCCCCATCACCCGCACCAGCGAGTCGTAGGGCACGACCGCCAGCCCGCCGACGAGGCTCTCGTGCAGGTCGCCGAGCCGCGCGCGGACGAAGTCCCACGGCCCCAGCCCGGCCGTCCGGCTGAACTGCGAGTCGCGCAGCAGCGCCCCCAGCGCGACGTAGGCGACCATCCCCGCGAACGCCAGCGACGCCGCCACCACCGCCCCGATCCGCCGCCGCGCGTAGTGGACGACCACGAGCACCGGCAGCAGCAGGCCGGTGAGCAGGGAGGCCCGCCCGCCGGTCAGCAGCGCGCTGCCCAGCGCCAGCCCGCCCAGCGCCAGCAGCAGCCCCGACCCCGGCGCCCCCCGGACCCCGCGGAAGCGCGCGGTCAGCCCGACGAGGAGCAGCAGGTTGAGCGGCACCGTCGCCAGGGTGAGGAACGACAGCCCCGCCAGCGAGTCGCTGCGCAGCGCCAGCCCCCCGACGTACGCCGAGAGCCCGCCCGCCGCGCGCACCAGCAGGCCGAACGCCACGACGTCGATCGCCACCACCGCCGCGGCGGCCAGCCGGAAGAGAGCCGGGTCGAGCTCGTGGGTCGTCGCCGGCCGCGGCGCGGGGGCGGGCCGGCGGCCGGCGACGACGATCTGGAAGGCGAGGTTGACCAAGCAGAAGGCGACCGTGACCGCCAGCAGCGCCTCGGCCATGACCGAGCGCCACGCCCCGAGCACCGGGATCGCGTCGACACTCGTGCCGGAGCTGATCACTCCCACCTCGAGCACGTGCAGCGGCTTCGCCACGTAGAACCACGCGAAGAGCCCCGCCACGACCACCACCGGCGACAGCACGTTGCGGCTGCGGGCCAGCTCGAGCGCTGTCGACGTCGCGAGGGTCGCCGCCAGCACGGCGATCCGCCCCGCGGGCGAGTCGACCAGCAGGCAGGCCGCGACCGCCACGGCCGCCACCACGGCGGCCACGGCGGGGAAGGCGCGCGCGTCGCTCACCCGACCACCCCCAGGACGTCGTCCAGGGAGGCGGCCAGGCGGCTCCGCTGGGCGTCGAGGTACGCCGTCGTGGCGACGCACGGCGGCTCCCCAGAGCCGAGCAGCGGCACCCCGGCCTCCGCGGCGAAGGCCAGCACCTTGGGGCTGCTCCCGACCGCCCAGGCCGGCACCCCGGCCCGCGCGGCGAAGACCAGCGCGTGCAGCCGGGAGGCGACCACCAGGTCGGCGGCGGCCAGCCCGGCGTACGCCGTCCGCCAGTCGACGACGTGCGGCTCCAGCCGGGTCCGCACCCCCGCGGTCTCCAGGTGGCAGACCACCCGCTGGGCGGCGACGTCGTCGTCGCCGTGCTGGTCCATCCGCCGCACCCGCACCTCGCGGGGGGCGTACGCCGCCACCCGGCGCGCGACCTCGGCGCACTCCTGGGCGGTGGTCCGCCCGCTCAGCGCGACCACCACCTGCTCCACCGCCCGCTCCAGCGGGGGCAGGGCCGGGGCGCCGGAGGCCACGGCTCTGGGCACCGCGACGGGCAGGCGGGCGGCGAAGAACGTGTCGCCGCCCAGCCGGGCGTGCCGCCCGCCCTGCCGCGCCACCAACTCCGCCGAGGCGGCGTCGCGCACCCAGACCGACCCGGCCCGGCGCACCACCCAGCGCAGCAACGCGTCCTCGGGGCCCTCGGGCCAGCGCTCCGCCCCCACGCCGACCAGCGCGACGGGCGTGCCGCACGCAGCGGCGACCGCGGTGACCGCCGCGAGGAACCGCGGGAACCCCCGCGGCAGCACCGACCGGCGCCCGTCGACGTGGCCGGCGAGCAGCGTGCCGCCGCCCAGCAGCACCAGGTCGGCCGCCCGCACCGCGCGGACCAGCTCGGCAGGCCGGGAGACGCAGACCCGCTCGCCCGCCCCGCCCGCACCGGCGAGCGAGACCCGCACCCGGTGCCCGCGGCGCTCGCACTCCTGCGCCAGCGCCAGGGTCAGCGCCTCGTCGCCCAGGTTGCGCGGCAGGTGCCCGTCCCAGGTCGTCGCTGAGGCGATGAGCAGGTCAGCCACGGCGGTCACCCCCGACCCGGACCCGCTGGACGGCTGCCCGCCTCGGCGCAGGTCCCTGGGCGGCCCGGACCGCGACCCCGAGGCCGACGAGCAGCAGCAGCTCGTTGACCACGACCACCGCGCCGACCTCCCACGCCGGGCCGCGGGCGACGAGCACCACCGCGGTGAGGCAGACCAGGCCGAGCCCGACGGAGACGACCGTCCGCAGGTCGGGGCGCCGGGCCGCGGTCAGCAGCGCCGCCTGCCCGTAGTTGAGGTACTTCACCGGCAGCACCGCCAGCATGAGGAAGGCCAGCACCCACCCGTCGCGGTCCGCCCCGGTCACCCAGAGGAACCCCGCGACCCCGACCGCGCCCCCGACCCCCAGGGCCAGCCCCTGCGCCCCGAGCACGGCGAGCAGGTGCTCGCGGACCATCCGTCCGCGGGCCAGGGCGGGCAGCGCCATCTGCGAGTACGACGCCGCCACCATCTCCAGCGGCTGGACCAGCCGGGCCGCCACCGCCACCGCTGCTGCGGTCTCGACCGAGGAGAGGGCGGCGGTCACCACCACTGGCGCCTGGGAGTAGAGACCGGTGGCCATCACCGGTACCCCGTAGGCCATGGAGCGGCGCACGGTGCGCGCGAACGGCACCGGCTCGTCGCCGGCGGCGCGGTCAGCGGCGACGGACGCGGCCGCGACGGCGTCGGCCTGAGCCTCGACCCGGGCCCCCGCCCAGACCACGAGCGTCGCGGCCAGGGCGAGCACCAGCCCCGGGACGAAGGACCACGCCCCCCACCCGGCCAGCAGGCAGCCGACCGGCACCAGCCGCGCCGCGGCGTACCCGCCGTCGACCGACGCGTAGGCGTGCACCCGCTCCCCGCGCAGCCACTGGACGCGGCACAGCCGGCCCACCGACTCCACCGCGCTGGTCGCCGGGACCGCCAGCGCCACCACCAGCACGGTCGCGTCCCCCGCCGCGGCCGCCCGGAGCACCAGCAGCGCCCCGACGCCCGCGGCCACGCCGCCGACCAGCGCCTGCCAGGCGACCAGCTGCCGCAGCACGCGGGGCCCGGGCCGCTCCAGGATGGCGAGGTACGCCGCGGCGCCGGAGTCGGTGACCACCTGCGCGGCCGCCGCCACGCCCAGCGCCACCGCCACCACCGCGTAGCCCGCCGCGTCGAGGACCAGCGCCGCCACCAGCAGCTGGGCCAGCGTCGCGACCCGCACCAGCACCGCCGTGCCGACGCCGGCCAGCTGTCCGCCCCTCGCGCGCTCGGCGGGCGCCGCCCGGTGCAGCGTCACGAGACCCTCCGCAGCGCGAGCGCGGGCCCGGGCAGCTCGGGGCCGGGCAGCGTCGAGACGGGCAGGGCAGGTCGCGGGACCCGCGCCCCGACGAGCAGGTCGCGCACCTCGGCGTCGATCCGCGCGAGGAAGGCCTCCTGGCAGAAGGTCTGCGCGTGCGCCCGGATCGCCGCGGCGTCCCACGCGCGGGCCGTGCAGGCCCGCAGCGCGGCGAGGATCGCGACGGGGGTCGGCTCGTCGAAGAAGACCGCCGTCTCCCCGTCGACCATCGTGTCGAGGAAGCCGCCCGCGCGCAGCACCACGCTCGGCCGGCCCACCCCGGCCGCCTCCAGCGGGGTGAGCCCGTAGTCCTCGTGGCTCGCCGAGACCAGCGCCCGGCTCCGGCAGTAGACGGTCTTCATCTGGCCGTCGGTCAGGTCGCGCAGCAGGTGGACGTTGTCGGGAGCGGAGGCGACCAGCTTCTCCCACTCCGGCCCCTGCCCCACGACCACCAGCCGCAGGTCGGGCGCGAGCCGGAAGGCGTCGACCACGCGGTCGACGTTCTTGTAGGGCAGCAGCCGGGAGACGCAGAGGAAGTAGCCGCCCGCGACCACGAACGGGTCGTCGCACTCCTCGGGCGCCGCGTCCTCGATGGTCCGGGCCAGCGGGGCCGGGACCACGGTGGCGTCGATCCCGTAGGCCTCGCGCACCCGCTCCCGCACCACGGTCGAGTTCACCAGGTAGCGGTCCGCCGCCCGGGCGCTGCGCCTGTCCCAGCGGCGCAGGTGGCCCGCCAGCATGCCCAGGGCCACTGCCTTGAGCGGATCGGGCCGGCTGGAGAGGTACTGGTCGCCGCAGTAGAGCCACCGGGCCGGGGAGTGGCAGTAGACGAGCTTGCGGTGCCGGCCGCCGAACCCGTGGGCCCAGCCGCTGCTGGAGGCGATCACCACGTCGGCGTCGATCCGCACCGACCCGCTGGCCCACGGCAGCAGCGGCAGCGCGAGCCGGTGGTGGCGGCGCAGCGCCGCCACCGCGTTGAGCGCCGACGGCCGCACGTCGAGCCCCCGGAACTCGGGGAAGGTGCCGTCGGGGTCGTAGAGCGTGGTGTGGATCGGCGCGTCGGGGTAGCGCTCCGCCAGGGCGAGGACGACTCGCTCGGCGCCGCCGCGCTGGGTGAGGTAGTCGTGCGCGATCGCGATGCGTGGACGGTCTCCCATGATGACCCTCTTCGAAGTGGGTGGACTACCGGGCCTGGCTCCTCACGACGCGCCGAAGGCCACCGGGATCCGGTCCAGCCCGGCCTGGACCACCACCACGACGTCCTCGGGGTCGGCCACGCCGAACCCCTGCGCCCAGCGGGCCTCCCCGCCCGGCGCGACCGCCCGACGCGGTGGGCCGTTGAGCTTCTGCCCGCGGTCGAAGACGTCGGCCGCCTGGCCGCCGCCGCTCTCGACCATCAGCGCGACGTCGACGGGCGAGACCTTCCGCTTCGACCCGTTGACCAGCCGCACGGTGAGCCGTACGTGCTCCTCGGCCCCGCCGGCCGCGCCCGACGGCACCTCGAGCGGCTGAGGGTCGCCGACGACGATGCGCAGGCCGTCGGCGTACTCGACGGGCTCGCCGAACGCGACGCGCGAGCCGCCCAGCTCGTCGACCTGCTCGGCCGCCGGCTTGCCGCTGCCGCTGCTGCCGCCCTCGGCCTGCTGCCCGGTGCCAGCAGCGCCGGCGTCCGCCCCGTCCGGCTCGTCGCCGGAGCACCCCGTGGCCAGCGCCACCGAGAGCGCGATCCCCGCGGCGACCGCTGTGATGGTGTTCCTGTGCATCGTGTGCCCCCTGGATCCGTTGCTGCTGTGCGTTGCTGCTGCGTGCGTTGCTGCTGCGCCTGCGGTGGAGCCGGGTCGGCACCCCACGCGGGGATGCCGACCCGGCCCGAGCGCCCCTGCCCTGCCCGTCAGGGAGCCCGTCCCGTCAGGGAGCCGTGGTGAAGGTGAACGACTGCGTCGCCAGCGGCACCCCTCCCATGGACCTGATCGCGGTCGCCCCACCGGTGAGGGTCACCCGGTACGACGTCCCCGGCTTCAGCTGCTCGGCGGCACCGGCGGCCCCGCCGAACGGGTTGAGGAAGAGCCGGTTGCTCGAGGCCTCGAAGGACCTGGTGAACGCGATCTCCTCGTTCGTGCTGAGGTCGGTGATCGTCACCGCCGACCCGCCGAACCCGGTGACGGCCTCGGAGAAGCCGACCAGCAGGTAGTGGCGGTCCACCGGCACGTTGCTGGCGCCTGCGGCCGGCGTGGTGCTGGTGACGGTCGGGGCGGCCCCGCCGCTGGCCGTCGTGAAGGTGAACGACTGGGTCGCCAGCCCCACCCCGGAGAGCGAGCGGATGCCCGTCGCCCCGCCGGTCAGCGTCACCCGGTACTGCTTGCCCGGGTCGAGCCGCTCGGCCGCGCCCGCGGCACCGCCGAACGGGTTGAGGAACAACCTGTTCGTCGAGGCCTCGAACGACCGGGTGAACGGCACGTCCACGCCGTCGGTGACGTTGGTCAGCGTCACGCTGGAGCCGCCGTACCCGGTGACCGCCTGGTCGAAGGCCACCAACAGGTAGTGCCGGTCGACCGCCACGTTGCTCGCCCCGTTGGTGGGCGTGGTGCTCGTGACCGTCGGGGGGACCCCCGCCTCAGCCGTGGTGAAGGTGAACGACGTCGTCGTCAGGGGCACCCCGGAGAGCGACCTGATAGCCGTCGCCCCGCCGGTCAGCGTGACCCGGTAGGAGGTGCCCGGCTCGAGCCGCTCCGCCGCGCCGTCGGCGCCGCCGAACGGGTTGAGGAACAACCGGTTGGTCCCCGACTCGAACGACCTGGTGAACGCGATGTCCTGGTTGGTCGTCAGGTTGGTGATCCGCACGCTGTCGCCCCCGAAGCCGGTGATCGGCTGCGAGAAGTCGGCGATCAGGTAGTGCCGCCCGATCGCGACCCCGTTGGCCCCGTCGGCAGGCGTGCTGCCGGTGAGGGTCGGCGCCACCCCGGCCGGGGCCGTGGTGAAGCTGAACGAGTGCGTCACCAGCGGCACCCCGGCGGCCGAACGGATCCCGGCGGGACCGCCGGTCAGCGTGACCCGGTAGGTCTTGCCCGGGTCGAGCCGCTCGGCCGCGCCCGCGGCACCGCCGAACGGGTTGATGAACAACCTGTTCGTCGAGGCCTCGAACGACCGGGTGAAGGGCACCTCCACGCCGTCGGTGACGTTGGTCAGCGTCACGCTCGACCCGCCGTACCCGATGACGGCCTCGGAGAAGGTCGCCAGCAGGAACTGCTTGCCGATCGCCACGTCGGTCGCCCCGTCGACCGGGTCGCTGGCGGTGACCGTCGGAGCGGCGCCCGCCTCGGCCGTGGTGAAGCTGAACGACTGGGACTCCAACGCCACCCCTGCCGTCGACCGGATCGCTGCCGGCCCGCCGGTCAGAGTGACCCTGTACTCCTCACCCGGGACCAGCTGCTCCCCGACGCCCTCGGCACCGCCGAAGGGGTTGATGAAGAGCCGGTGGGTGACCGGGTCGAAGGACCGGGTGAACGGGACCTCGGTGTCGTTCGAGACCCGCGTCAACCGGACGTTGTCGCCGCCGAACCCCTGGATGACGTCGGAGAACCAGGCCGAGACGAACTGCTTCCCGACCGGGACGTCGCCCGCCCCGTCGGCCGGGTCGGTGCTGGTCACCGTGAGCGGCACCTCGGTGAAGCTCACCGGGCCCATCAGCTCGGACGCCGCGCTCGTCCCCGCCTCGTTCACCGCCGCGACCGTGAAGGTGTAGGCGATCGCCGGGTCGGTGTCGAGTCCGTCGACGACCAGGTTGGTCGCGCCGGCCCCGGCGTTCCGGGTCTCCAGCAGGACGCCGTCGGCGTAGACGCTGACCACGTGGCCCGTGATCTCGGCGCCGCCGTTGTCGACCGAGCCGGTCCACGAGACCTGGATGGCCCCGTTGCCGGTGACGGCTGCGACGCCGCTGATCGGTGCCGACGGTGCCGACGGGCCGGGGGCGGTCTCCGCCACCGGGTCGGTCGTCGCCGGCGACGCCGGGGACTCCGCCGTCCCGTGGTCGTCGGTGTAGCTGACGACCACCCGCAGGTACTTGCCGACGTGCTCGGCGAGCGGGACAAAGCCGGTGATGTTCCACGGGTTCGTCTCGACGTCGGTCCAGCCGCCCGTCCCGGTGTCGGAGACCTGCCAGGTCCAGGTCAGGGTCTCCCCCGCCTCACCCAGCCCGTCCCCGTCCTGGAGGCCGGAGGCCCGCACGACCTGGCCCAGCACCGGGCTCTGCATGCTGAGCACCGGCCCGACCGGCTCGTCGTTGACGTTGGCGACCATCTCGGCGGTCGGCTGCGACTTGATGCTCCGCAGCACGCCCTGGTCGTCGAGGAAGGTGACCTCGACCCGCAGCAGGTTGTCGACCTCGAAGTCGCCGGGCCGGAACTCGACCTGGCAGACCATGTCGCCGTCGCCGTTGCGCTCGCAGCTCTGCGGGCTCTGGACGGTCGTGGCCAGCCAGTCGGCCGCCGCGGTGACGTCCTCCTCCTCGGCGATCATCCAGCGGAACTGGATGTTGCTCGGGTTCTCCACGACGTTCTGCCCGTCGAAGACGACGGTCGCGGTGACCGGCTCGTCCTCGGTGAGCGGGCTGGCGTGGTCGAGCGTCGCCGTGCCGTAGCTGCCGCACGCCTCCATCGGCGCCGCCCCGAGGACGAAGCAGCCGTCGTCGAAGTGCAGGAGCTCGATGTTGCGGATGACGTCGGCGCCCTCGGACTCCTCCGCCTCGCCGGTGCCCTGGTCGTGCGCCACCCGCCAGTAGCCGTCACCGAGGTCGGTGACCGAGTACTGGGTGCTGGGGGCGCCGTAGACGGCGATGTCGTTGTCGTCGTTGCCGGGGTCGGTCGCGATCGCCTTGACGAACTGGATGTCGCCCGGGTCGATCGTGCCGTTGAAGATCCCGGTCTGCAGCGCCAGGTTGCTGGGGTTGTCGTAGCGCGTGCCGTTGACCCTGACGAAGACGTCGAGCATGGCGTCGCCGTCGATGAAGTCGTCGCCACCCCGGCCCTGGATCATGTCGCTGCCCGGACCGCCGATGAGCAGGTTGCTCGCGCCGTCGGTGTCGAACCCGACCGGCTGCCGCATGAAGCGGTCGGCGTAGTTCTGCGCGTGACCCGGGTCGAGCATCTGACGCAGCCCGCCGATCTTGTCGAGCGACGACGGCACCATCTTGTGCTCGTCGAGGTTGGGCACGTCGTCGATCTCGCTGCCCATGCCGCGGATCACGTCGTTGCCGCCACCGCCGGAGACGGCCTCGACGAGGTCGAACCGGTCGCGGACCGCCTGGTTGTCGGGCCGCTGGAGGGTGGTGAACCGCAGGTCCACGTCGACGCCGGTGGTGTCACCGCGGTAGGTGACCCAGTCGTAGCCGTGCACGCCCTCCATCCGGTCGGTGCCCTGCGGGCGGCCGATGAGGATGTCCTCGCCGCCCTCGCCCTCCATGTCGTCGTTGCCGGCGCCGCCGTCGACGATGTCGTCACCGCCGTGCGGGTTGCTCTGGAACTGGTTGGCGTTGTCGCCCTGGAGCAGGTCGGCGTGGGCGCCGCCCTCGAGCCAGTCGTCCTGCTCCCCGGCGAAGACCGTGTCCCGGCCGTTGCCGCCGATCACGACGTCTCGACCCGTCCCGGAGAAGACCGTCTTGAAGTCGTTGCCCGCGACCACGTAGTCGTGGCCGTGACCGCCGAGGATCAGGTCGTCGCCGGAGCCACCCTTGATGGCGTCGTTGCCGAAGCCGCCCTTGATGTTGTCGTCGCCGAAGGTGTCGGTGAGGATGTCGTTCCCCGCCCCACCGATGTGGCTGTCGTTGCCGGAGCCACCCTCGATCCGGTCGTGGCCGCCGTACCCCCAGAGCGCGTCGTCACCCTGACCGGCGCGGATCCTGTCGTTGGTCGTCGGGGGCTCCCCGGTCCGCAGGCCGTGGATCTCGATGTGCTCGTCGCCGTCCCAGCGGAAGGTCCCGTCGGCCATCTGCACCAGGCCCGCCGGCAGCGGGCTCGGCAGGTTCTCCAGGTCGATGTAGGGGTCCTGCACCGCGAAGATGTCGGCCGGCAGCAGCGTCGCGTCGGTGTTGCGCTGGATGAGGCTCGAGAACGAGTTCGCCTCCAGCGCCGCGAAGAGCTGGTTGCCCTGGTTGCGGAACAGGTAGTAGAACCGGTCGCCGAACTGCAGGTCCTCGATCTGCTTCTCGAAGACGTAGTTGAACGTCGAGCCCAGCATGCCGCCGAAGGGCTCCAGCGCCTCGGCGAGGCCGCCGATCCAGAAGTCGACCTCCTCGAGGCCGGTCGTGGTCGTGCCTCCTGCGTTGGCCCACGCGCCGGTGCTGTTCATGAACGCCAGCCGGTCGGCCGGCTCGCCCGGACCGCCGTTGACCACCAGGTCGGCCGCCGCCCGCTTGGCCGCCACGGTCTGCGCGGCCTGGATCGTCGGGTGCTTGCCGTACGCCGCCACGAAGTTGACCAGGGAGGCGTTCGGGTTGGTGGACTCACGGCCGAAGTTGTCGCCGTTCTTCATGCCCAGCCCGAAGTCGACCCAGTTGTCGTAGGGCTCCAGCATCGGGTCGCCGCTCTCCTCGAAGAACGTCTTCCGCGCCACCTGCAGCGGCGGGACCGCCGCGTCGCGGGCCCGGACCAGGTTGATGGTCGCGAGGTCCAGCGGCAGGCCCAGCAGGTTGTTGCGCAGCGTGTCGATCACGTGCTCGTCGATCTGGCCGCCCACCTGGTTGGTGGTGCCGTTGACGACCGCGCCCGCCGCCTGCTCCGGGGTCAGCGCCCCGTCGTTGTCGAAGGTGCGCGGGTTGAGGAAGCCGTCGAGCAGGCTCACGTCCTCCACGCCCGGGACGCCGGGCAGGTTGCGCTCGATCTCCTCGGTGAGCATCGAGTGGCCGAACCGGTAGACCACGTGCGCGAACTCCGCGGTGATGGCCGGGTTGATCGTGGCGTCATAGCTGTTCTCGTTGAGCACGATCGCGTCGATCGCCGGCTGCACCTTGCGGGCGAACTCCTCGAAGACGAGGTGCTGGTACTGCATCTCGGTCGGGAACTTCGCCGCCTGGAAGAGCCGCTGCTCGTAGGTCCAGTCGTCGGCCTCGGGGCCGTCGGGAATCGTCTCCTCGCCGAGCTTCTCCTGGTAGGTGTTGGCCTTGCCCTCGAAGGCGAGCCTGAGCTGCTCGTTGCCGGGCCGGGCGAGGATCTCCTCGATCGCCCGGGCCATCCGGTTGTGCTCCGCGTGGAAGACGTGGTGCACGGCGGTGAGGCCGATGTTCTCGTTGCCGCGCCCGTCGCCGGTGACGAAGTGCTCGTCGAGGGCGACGTTGTCGTAGCCGCTCAGGTCGTTGGGGTCCTGGGAGGCGCCGTGCGCGATGTCGTCGAGGAAGGCGTGGTTGGTCCGCGCCGCGTTGCTGGTCGACACCGGGGAGGCCGGGTCACCCTCGACCTCGCCGCCGTCGGCCAGCTGCAGCACCGGGAAGCCGTTCGGCCCCGGCACGAAATTGCCGTACTGGTCGACGTCGACCTGCGGCACGTTGGCCACGTCGGGGTAGTCGTTGTTGCCCGGGCCGGGCGTGCCCTGCGCGCCGAGCGCGATGCCGAGCACCTCGCGGGCCTGCCGCTTCACGTCCGCCCAGGTGGCGAGGCCGCCCGTGCCGCCGTTCGGCAGGGTGCCGTCGAGCAGCCGGCCGGTGTCCATCGGCCGGTCGGGGGTGGCCGGGTCGCCGTCGTGGTCGCGCAGCTCGTACTCCCGCAGGAAGACCTGGTGCGAGGGGTGCGAGGTGTAGGTCTGGTTCTGGTCGATGAACGGCGTCGTCTGGTTGTTGTGGACGTCGTCCTCGGTGCCGACCACGCCGTCGGGGCCCGGGTAGCGCTGGGCCCGGCTCAGCAGCAGGAAGTTGGTGTTGCTCTCGGGGTCGAAGAGCGGGTCGTCGGGTCGCAGCGGCACCACCATCGTGCCGTTGCCGCCCTTGTTGACCAGGTCGAGGCCGTGGTCGAAGAACTGCCCGAAGAAGGTGAACCACGCGTTGAAGGGCGCCGAGAGGCCCTCGTCGGGCGCGGTGTTGGGGACGAACACGTTGCCGTCGGCGTCGACCGTGCTGCCCGGGGTGTTCTCCATGGCGTTCTGCGCGGCCGGGTTGGCGAGCGTCTGGTCGACGATCAGGTTGCTGATGATGCGGGGCTCGGAGTCGTAGACGAAGCCCTGGCTCTGCCGGTAGCACGTCGTGCCGGCGGCGCACATCGCGGTGTTGGCCGGGTTGTTGCCCGGGGCGCCGGGAGGCACCGCCTCACCGCCGCGCCAGCGGACCGGGAGCTTGCGCGGGAACGGCTTGTCCGCCGCGCCCCAGCCGGGGTTCTTGAGGTTGTTGAACGAGCCGTCCACGGTCCGCAGGCCCAGGGGCAGCGCCTCGTCGGGCACGCACTTGCCGGTCGTGTCGGTCGGGGAGGCACACAGCAGCTGACCGCCGGCGGCGTGCGCCTCGGCGATCTGGATCTGCTTCAGGATGTGCTCGAGGTCCTCCTCGATCAGCATGAAGTCGGGGTTCGGGTCGACGGCGAAGGCCGCCGGCGTCCCCCCGACTGCGCCGAGGCCGGTGACGGCCAGGAGGCTGCTCAGCACGAAGGTGAGCACCCGGAGCAACCTGCTCCTCGGGCTGCGCGGCCGTCCCGCCGCGCGTGAAGTCTTTCCAGTCATCTGCTGATCCCCATTCAGCTCCCACCACGAACGCCGTGGCGGCGGGCACACCCGGTCCGCTCCGTGGAGTGTGTGAAGGCGGGTGTGACAGGGACGTGAAATCTTTTCGCGCCATACCCGACTTCGGGGATCGCTTCCCGGACGGCGCCGCCGTACGTTGAATCCGCGATGACCCAGCGACAACGGATCGGGCCGAACCTGGGGGATCGGTGGTACGCCGCGGGGGCGCGCCGCTGACGGCTGCGACGAGTCAGCACTGGGGGGCAGACATGAAGGTGGAGATCCGACTTCTGGGCTCCGGCGTGGTCCGGACGCCCGACGGCGAGGTCGACCCGGCGGCGTGGCGGACGGCCAAGACGTTCGACCTGCTACGGGTCCTCGCCCTCGCCGACGGCCGGGCGGTCGCCTCGACGCAGCTGATGGACCACTTCTGGCCCACCGCCGGCCCGGCGCAGGCCGCGGCCAGCCTCCGCTCCGCCACGTGCCAGCTGCGCAAGGTGCTGGGCAACGAGGCCGTCGTCAGGGTCGGCCACGGCCTCGCCCTGCCCGACGCCTGGGTCGACGTCGCCGCCTACCGGTCGCTGGCCGAGGACGTCGAGGAGGTCGACTCCCTCGCCCAGCCCGCCCGGGTGGTGGCGCTGGTCCGCGAGGCCGAGGCCCTGTACGACGACGACCTCGACGTCGGCGCCACCGACTGCCCCACCCTGCACGAGGTCGGCCAGGAGCTGCGCGCGCTGCGGGTGCGGCTCCTCCTCGAGGGTGCCGAGGCGGCCGGCCGGTGCGCGGACTGGACCCAGTCGCTCGCCCTCGCCCGCCAGGCCTCGGCGCTCGAGCCGTCGGACCGGGCAACCCGCGCCCTGATGCGGGCGTGGTTCGCCGTCGGCGAGACCGCCAAGCCCGTCGAGGAGTTCGAGCGGCTCCGCAGCCACCTCGCCGACGAGTACGGCGTCGACCCGGCGCCGCAGACCCGGGCGCTCTACCTCGAGGTGGTCAGCGCCTGCCGGGAGTGGCCGCCGCGGGAGTCGACCATCGGGCGCGAAGACGAGGTGCGACAGGTCGTCACCGCGGCCACGGGGTGGCTGATGGACCCCGACGGGCCGAGCGGCGTCGTCTGGCTCGTCGGCGACCCGGGCTCCGGCCGGGAGACGGTCGCCCGCGAGGCGGCGCGCACCCTCATGCTCCCCGTGGTCGACGCCTACGCCGACCCCGGCACGGGCGCCACCATCGAGCTCCTGCGCGACCAGGGGCGGCTCACCAAGGGGCTCGCCGCGATGCTCCGGCTCCGCGCCGAGACCTGGAGCCGGATCATGCTCGTCCCCGTCTCCGAGATCGCGGACGGCGCCCTGGGGGCCGACGACGCCGTCGTCCTGGTGCCGCCCCTGGAGCGCCCCGACTTCCGCAGGCTCATGACGCTCACCTTGCAGGGCCGGCCCACCCAGCGGCTCAAGGACGAGCTCTTCGAGGAGTCCCGCGGGCTGCCCGGGCTCGCCTGCGGGCTGGCCCGGCAGCGGATGGACCTCGGCGACCTCAGCTGGGTGCCGGAGGGGGTGGACTCGGCCCGGCGCGCGATGCGCAACGCCGTGGCCCCGCTGGTGATCGCGCTGCTCGGGCTCTTCGGGGCGCCCACCGTGGTCGACGCGGAGCCGAAGCCGACCGCCGCGGTCGAGGAGAAGGAGGAGCGGCAGCGCCGGTACGCCCTGGTCTGAGCCGCGGCCTCGCGCTGCAGCAGGTCGTGCCGATTGCGCGTTCGCCCCCGGCGGCGAACCATGCGGTCCTACGCTTCGAGCGCCCCTACGCTCGAAGGACACGCATGCTCAGCCGCTTCCGGACGATCGGCCTCGTCCTCTCCACCGCCCTCGCCCTTGCCTCCTCCCCGATGGCCCTCGTGCCGGCCGAGGCGAGCACCAACGTGATCGTCAGTGGGGTCGTCACCGACAGCGCCGGCAACCCGGCGCCCGGCGTGCGGGTGACACCCATCCACAACCACTCCTCCGTCACGACGGACTCCGCCGGCGCCTTCGCCTTCCCCGTCGTGGCGGGGACGAGCACCAGCCTCAGCATCACCACGCCGTACGGCGCGGCGGGCTACCTGGCCCTCGAGACGGCGTACTTCACCGCGAATGAGTCCAGGAGCCTCGGGGCGCTCCCCCTTCCGCCCATGGCGTCGCCCGAGACGGTCCGCGTCCTCGACGAGCAGGGCACCCCGGTGTACTGGGCCTCCACGAACGGCAGCATCGCCCTCACCCAGGAGACCTGGGCCGACCACGGCTGGGAGCTGGGTCAGCTCGGGCCCGTCGCGCGGGCCTCCTTCCTGCACAGCGCACGCACCGAGGCGACCGGTGAGCTGACGGTCGCTCCCCCGCGCCTGCTCGGCGGCCCGCTGCCGGCGATCGACGTGGGCGTCCACGCTCCCGGGGTCGGGGAGTTCTCGGCGAACCTGAGGGACGCGTCGGCCGGCGCTCCGCGCGAGCTGACCATCGGGGGCTTCACCGTCGGTCCCCCCACGACGCCGGTCTTCCGCTTCGTCAACGCCTCCGACGGCCAGGCCGACGTCAGCTGGGAGCCCGTCTCCCCCGCCGGCTCCCCGGTCACCGGCTACACCGTCGTCTCGCACCCGGGCGGGCACCGAGGGGTGCTGCTCCTCGGCTCCAGCGACTACGCCCGAGTGTCGGGGCTGACCAACGGAGTGACCTACACGTTCACCGTCACCGCTCACAGCCCTGCCGGCGACTCGACGTCCGTCACGTCCGCGGCGGTGACTCCGCTGGGCAGGCCCGGCATCACGTCGATCTCCCACACGGCTGGCACGGACGCGCTGACCTTCACGTGGGAGGTCGCCGACGGCGGCGTCCCCCTGACCGAGCAGCGCGTCTACGTTGATGGCAGGGGGTGGACGACGGTGCCGATCGACCAGCGCTCGCTGACGGTGCCCAGCCTCCGTCCGGCGACGGCCTACGAGTTCGGGGTGATGGTGAAGACTCGGCTGGGAGACGCCGAGCGGTACCACCTCGCCCGGACCGCGGCGGGGACCCCGACCGTCCCCGGGACCGGCACCCCCACCCCGACGGCCACCCCGACCGCCGAGCCGTCCACGGCTCCGACCCCGGTCGACGCCCTCACGCCGGAGCCGACCCCTACCCCCACGGCTGCGCCCGCGCCCGTGGTCACCGGCAAGCCCCGGGTGTCCGGCCGGATCGTCGTGGGGTCCACCGTCAGGGTGGCGCTGCCGCTCCGGACGCCGGGCGCGAAGGCGACGTACCGGTGGTTCGCCGACGGCAAGGCGATCCGCTCCGCGCGCAAGCCGAAGCTGGCTCTCACGCGCTCGCTGCGCGGCAGGAAGCTCACCGTGCGCATCAGGGCCACCGCGCCCGGCCACGCCCCGTGGCAGCGGACCCTGAGGATCGGCAGGGTCCGCTGACTGCCTGGACCACCCCTGCGGACGCCGGGGTGTCCCCGGGCGGAGACCGGGGTACGGGAGTCGTCGTACACGACTCCTAGGAGGAACCCAGATGGCCACCGGCTACAACGTGCCCGGCATGTCCGCGAAGGACAGCGAGACCGTCGTCCAGGCGCTGCAGGACCGCCTCTACGCCTACAACGACCTGCACCTGACCCTCAAGCACGTGCACTGGAACGTCGTCGGCCCCAACTTCATCGGCGTCCACGAGATGATCGACCCGCAGGTCGAGGCCGTCCGCAACTTCGCCGACGACGCCGCCGAGCGGATCGCGACCATGGGCGGCGTCCCGATCGGCACCCCAGGCCGGCTCGTGGAGCACCGCAGCTGGGACGAGTACTCGATCGGCCGCGACACCGCCCAGGCCCACCTCGGGGCGCTCGACCTCGTCTACGTCGGCGTCATCGAGGACAACCGCAAGGCGATCGAGACCGTCGGCGAGGTCGACCCGATCACCGAGGACCTGCTGATCGCCCAGACCTCCGAGCTGGAGCAGTTCCACTGGTTCGTCCGCGCCCACCTCGAGAACTCCGCCGGCGAGCTCGCCACCTCGGGCGCGACCACCGAGAAGCAGGCGGCCTCCAAGGCCAAGGCGAAGACGAGCGCGAAGAAGAAGTAGCCCCTCGAGGCCGCGTCGGTGGAGGCGGGGTGCGGGTGCGGGTGCGTAAGAGCACTCTCACCCCGCCTTCACCATGTGTTCACCCCGACCGGGTTGGCTCGCGGTCATGAAGAAGACCCTCGCCTCCCTCGCCGCCCTGCCCCTCCTCGCCGCCGGCACGCTGACGACCGTCCTCGCGGCCGCCCCGGCGTACGCCGACACCGTCACCTGCACCGGCACCCTCGGCGCCGTCAGCCTCGACGACGACGTGGTCGTCCCCTCCGGCGCCACCTGCCGCCTCGTCGGCACCCGGGTCGACGGCAACGTGAAGGTCGCCTCCGGCGCCACCCTGGTCGCCAGCGGCGTGCGCGTCGACGGCGACATCCAGGGCGAGGGCTTCCTCCGCGTCGTCGTGAAGCCGCGCGCCGGCGACCGCTCCCGCGTCGGCGGCAACATCCAGCTGGAGGACGGCGGCAAGGGCCGCATCGTGCGCACCGTCGTCGACGGCGACATCCAGCTCGACGACAACAGGCGCTTCGTCGTGCGGCGCAACGTCGTCGACGGCAACCTGCAGTGCGAGGGCAACTCGCCGCGGCCCCGGGGCGTCGGCAACCGGGTCAGCGGCGACAAGGAAGGCCAGTGCCGGCGGCTCTGACCTCAGCCCTCACCTCCGGGGACGGTGAACCGCTCCGCCAGCTGCTCCCCGGAGGTCTCGCTGTCGGACTCGACGCAGGCGCCGCTGATCCCGAGCCCGAGCGTGCCCGGCTCGAACTTCGACTCGAGGACGCTCACCCGGACCCGGTCGTCGTCGTCCCCGTCGACCAGGATGGCGTAGGGCCGCGGGGTCTCGTCGGCGTTCTCGATCTCCCAGCCGTCGGACTCCAGCGCCTCGGCCGCGGCGGCCACCCGGGCGGCGACGTCGCCCTCGCCGCCCGACAGGGACCCGTCCACGAAGACCTGCAGCGTGATCAGGGGATCGACCCCGCACGTCCGCCACTCCCCCTCCCCGTCGCCGACGGAGAAGCCGGCCGGCTCGAGCGCGTCGATCGCGCCGCGGAAGGCGCCCTCGGCGCGTTCCTGGGCGGCCGACAGGGCGGCCCGGGACTCCTCGGGGTCGGGCTCGCCCGTGCAGGCGGTGAGGAGGAGGGTGAGGGCGAGGGGGGTGAGGGTGGTGAGGGTGGTTTCGAGACGGCGCTGGCGCGCCTCCTCAACCACCGAACCCCGGCGCTGGCGCGCCTCCTCAACCACCGAGCGGCCGCGCTGGCGCGCCTCCGGGGTGCGGGTCACGGCAGGTCGACCCGGGTGCCGAGCAGCTCGTTCTCCTGGTCGGTGGTGGACTCGATGCACGGCCCGGTGACCGAGAAGGAGAGGCCCTCCTTGATCTTCGACTTCGACACCGAGAGCCGCAGGTCGCCGTCGACGAAGTTGGCGTAGGGCCGCGGCGTCTCGGCGGCCGCGTCCGACTCCCAGCCGAGGGCGGCCACCGCGTCGGCGGCGGCCCGCACCCGGGCGGCGTCGTCCCCCGACCCCCCGTTCACGCTGGCCCCCGCGCTGAACTCCATGGCCGAGGCCGGCTCCATCTGGCAGGAGACCCATCGGCCCCCGCCGTCCACGACCTCGAACCCGGCGCCGGTGAGCGCCTCGACGGCCTCGCCGAACCGCTGCTCCACCTGCGCGCGGGACTCCTCCAGCGAGGCCCGCGACGTCTCGGCGTCCGGCTCGTCGCCGCACCCGCCCACGATCCCACCCAGCACGAGCACCAGCATGGCACCCGTGGCCCGTGGCCGCAGCCCCGCGCTGGCTCGCCGACGCCTCATTCCTCGGGCCTCGTCTCGGAACGGCCGGGCGTCCGCGGCGAGGCGGGGTCGCGGTCCCACTCGGGGTCGCGGGGCGCGTCGTACCACGGGTCGTAGGACTGCTCCGCCTCGTTGACCTGGTCGCCGTGGCCGTCGACGATCAGGCCGATGTTGTAGAGCGACTCGGAGTCGTGCGCCAGATAGCTGGAGTGCGCGTCGCCGGCGCCCCGGATGTCGCCGCGGTCGGGCCGCTCCGCCTCGAAGCGGGTCGCGTCGAAGTCCCGCGACGACGGGTCGGTGCCCAGCCCCAGGCCGCCCTTGCCGACCCAGCCCTCGTCGCCGAGCACCGCGACGATGTCGCGGCTGTCGCGGCCCACGTAGACGTGGTCGCGGCCGACGCTGAAGTCGCTGGCGTGGTCGGACGGCCCGGCGCCCGGGCTGCCCACCAGCACCACGTCGTCGGCGTCGAGGTCGAACTTGCCCGTCGCGTACGACGTGGTGGTCGAGCCGTAGCTGTGACCCACGGCGGTGAGGTGGGCCCGGTCGGCCGGGTCGTCGCCGCGGCTGGCCCGCAGCCCGTCGATCGCGTCGGCCAGCCGGCGTCCGCCGTCCTCGGCCCGGCCCTCGGTCATCGTCGCGGTGTCGGTGACGCCGTCGGGGGCGTCGTAGCCCAGCCAGAACATCGCCGCCACGCTCGACCCGTCGCCGTTGTAGCGGGTCGACTCGTAGAGGTTGTTCATCTGCCCGGTGTAGCTGGCGACCTTGCTCATGTCGGTGGTGATGCCCGGGGTGAAGACCGCGACGTCGTCGGCGGTGTCGAGGTCGCCGACGGCGACCGCCACCCGGCCGTCGCCGTCGAAGGCCGACGGGTCGTAGAGCCAGAGCTGCGAGCCCGTGAGGTTCCCGGTGAGGGGGTCCCGGTACTCCTCGGAGTTCTTCAGCGCCGACTCGGTGGCCCGCGCGTTGTCCAGGGTCTTGCGCTCGAGCGAGGAGAGGGTGCCGTCGTCCTCCTTGGCGCCCAGGCGGGCCAGGTCGCCGTCGAGCAGCACCCGGTTGGCGTCGTCGCGCGCCGAGGCCGGGAGGCCGTCGGCCGAGCCGATCAGCTCGGGGTAGGCGGAGGTCACCGCCTCCCGCTCGGCGTCGGTCAGCCCCTCCCACCAGTCGTGGACCTGCTCGGGGCTCGAGCTCGGCCCCGGCGCCCCGGGCTTCGCCATCGCGTCGCGCGCGGTGTCGCTGACCCCGCCCAGCTCGGAGAGGGCGTCGCCGAGGTCGGTGCCGGCCTCGAAGGAGCGACGCAGCAGGTCCTCCGCGGCCTGGACCTGGGAGGCCCACGCGTCCCGGTCGGTGACCAGGTCGTCGACCAGCCGGATCAGGTGCCGGCCGCGGTTGCGCAGGTCGGCGAGGACCTCGGGCGTCATCCCCTCCGCGGAGGCGTTGGCGGCCCGGATGTCCTCCAGCAGCGACGCGGTGCGGGCGTTGAGGTTGGTGCGACGGTCGCTCAGCTGTTCGTGGGTCCGTCGCAGGTCGCGCAGGGTGTCGGCGTACGACGTGACCGCGTGGGCGACCCGCTTGACCGTGGCTGCCATCGAGGAGTGCTCCCCCGACGCCTTGGCGGCGGCCTCCTTGTAGGCGGCGTACGCCGCGCCACGCCAGCTGCCGTCGAAGTTCTGCAGGGACGCCGCGTTGTCGCCGAACTCCTCGTACCGCGCGGCGGTCGTGTAGAGCGCCTCGGCCAGGGAGTCCGCCGCGGCGGGGTTGCCCTCGGGCCGCTCGATCGCCGGGACCTCGGAGGGGACCTCGATGACGGCGCTCACGTGGCGGGCCCCAGGCGGCCGTCGAGCTGGCCGTAGGTGTCGGCCTGCGAGCGGTCGGTGGAGGTGATGTCCTCCAAGGAGTCGTTCAGGGCCTGCGTGAAGCCCTCCGCGATCGCCTTCGACTCCCCCGCGTAGCCCCGCCACGCCGCCAGGAACGAGCCGGCCGCCGCGCGGATGCTCGGCGCGAGCCCGTCGGTCGACGCCGAGCCCAGCTCGCTGACGGCCTGCGTCATCAGCGTCTCCTGCTCCTCCCAGCGGGTGACCGCGTTGCGGAGGAGGATCGGCTGCACCTGGAAGTCGCTCACGACGCCACCGCCAGCTCGTGGGCCACCCGGTCGCCGACCGCGTGGTCGACGCTGCGCACCCGCAGCACCAGCCGGCCCGCGTCGGGGACGAGGACCAGCTGCAGCTCGGCGCGGCCGAGCTCGCCGTCGCGACCCGCCATCACCCGCGGCAGCCCCGTGGCCGGGGCCAGCACGTGCCAGCCGTCCTCGCGCAGCGCCGCCGCGGCCGACTCCAGGCGGGCGACCGCGACGACCGGGTCGGCCCCGTCGACGGTCAGGGTCGTCTCGCGACGCACCCGGTCGGGCGCGCCGCCGGGCACCCAGCGGGCCTGCCAGTCGGCGTGCACGTCGCCCAGGTCGCCGACCAGCCGCACCCACCGGCGCCGGACGTCGGAGTCCTCCCGGGCGGCGACGGCGGCCGGGTCGGCCAGCGGAAGCCCCGCCGGGGTGGCGGTCTCCGGCTCCGGCGGGAGCACCACGATCTCGACGTCGGGGTGGCGGCGCCGCACCACCGACCAGAACGGGTCGCGCGCGACCACCTCGCGGGCACGGGCGCCGTGGTCGCCCCGGGGTCGCTGCTGCTCAGTCACGGGGACAAGACTGCCCCGTCGAGGCCCTGGTCAAACAGGGTCTGGACGACCTGTTGTGGAGAACCTGCCGGGTGTGGGGGGTTGTGGGCGGCGAGGGGGTTTCGAGACGGCGCTGGCGCGCCTCCTCAACCCCCGGGCCGAGCGGCGGTGGGGCGCTGAGGGGGTTTCGAGACGGCGCTGGCGCGCCTCCTCAACCCCCGGACGAGCGGCGCTGGCGCGCCTCCTCAACCCCCGGACGAGCGGCGCTGGCGCGCCTCCTCGACCCTCAGACGCGCGCGCGGCGCGAGTGGCGCTCCAGGTGGGGGCACCGGTCGCCGTACTTGCGGCGGCAGGTGACGGTACGGCGCCACTTCCGGAAGAGGCTGTTCATGGGGGTCCCCCTGCAACGTCAGCCCGAGACGGTGTGCGCGCCCCGGTCGACCGGGGCGCGGCCCCACGCTAGTGAGCGCGACCCGTCGAGGGCATACCCGAAGTACGGGAAATCTGGCTCCACCGGCCGTCGGGGCGTCCCGACCTCCGGCACGGGGCAGCGATGAGAGGATCGCCCCCATGCGTCTGCTTGCTCGGGGTCTGCGGCACTCCCTCACGACGTCGCTCTGCGCGTCGCTCCTGCTCACCAGCACGGCCGGCTGCGCGTCGGCGTCCGAGCCGTCCGGACCCGAGACGGGCGGCCCGTCGTACCTCACCTACGACGACGAGGGCGACGCGCTCCCCTACGCCACCGTGGACTCCTCCCGCCTGGAGGACGGCGACGGCGGCGACGACCGGCCCAACATCATCATGGTGCTCACCGACGACATGCGCGCCGACGAGCTCGACCAGATGCCCAGGACCAAGGCGCTGATGCGCGAGCGCGGCCTCGACTTCACCGAGGCCATCTCCCCGCACCCGCTCTGCTGCCCGGCCCGCGCGATGATCCTGACGGGGCAGTACGCCCAGAACAACGGCGTGCTCCACAACGAGTCGCGGTACGGCGGCTACCACCGGATCAAGACGAGGAACACCCTCGGCACGTGGTTCGCCGAGCAGGGCTACAACACCGGCTTCATCGGCAAGCACGCCAACGGCTACGAGCACGACAGCCCCCGCGACCCGGGGTGGCACGTGTGGGAGCCGATCACCGGCAACCCGACCGACTACTACCGCTTCCAGTTCTTCGGCGCGGAGGTGTGGCGCGACGACTACGTGACCCACCGGATCGAGGAGAAGACCAACGACGCGATCCGCAAGATGGCCGCAGCCGACCGGCCGTTCATGCTGCTCTCCAACCACATCGCCCCCCACGAGCGGCAGCAGTACGGGCCGCAGGGCCTGACCGACGCGCCGCCCTCGGCGAAGTACGCCGACCTCGAGATCGACGAGACCGCGCCGATGATCAAGGCCAGGTCGTTCAACCGCAAGACCAAGGGCGGCCTGCCCCGCAAGATGCGCACGAAGAAGATCCGCCGGGCGGCGGTGCAGAAGAAGTGGGAGGCGCGGGTGCGCTCGCTGCGGTCGGTGGACGACGCAGTGGCCAGCATGTTCGCCGAGCTCGACGACGCCGGCGAGGCCGACAACACCTACGTCTTCTTCACCTCCGACAACGGGTTCAGCATCGGCGAGCGGCGGCTGCGCAAGAAGAACAACCTGGTCGACGAGTCCCTGCGGGTGCCGCTGGTGGCGACCGGCCCGGGCGTCCCCTCCGGCGCCCGCTCCGACCTGCCCGTCACGCTCGTCGACCTCGTCGTCACGATGGCCGACCTCGGGGACGTCGACCCCCGCAAGAAGGTCGACGGCGCCTCCTTCCGCCGTACGCTCCTGGGCGGCGAGCAGCCGTGGCGCGACACGACGCTGATCCAGACCGGCGACAAGTACAACCCCCGCAAGGACCGCCGGCTGCGCTGGAAGGGCTGGGGGCTGCGTGGCGTGCGCACCGACCGCTACACCTGGGCCCGCGACGTCAACACCGGCGAGCGGCTCCTCTTCGACCGGGTCCGCGACCCGTGGGAGATGCGCAACGTCGCCCGCGCGCCTCACTACCGGCGTACGGCAGCCGAGCTCGACCGCCGCGCCACCCGGCTGATGCGCTGCGCCGGAGAGGCCTGCAACCGCAGCTTCGGGAAGGTGCCCGGGCCGCGGCGCGGAGGTCGCTGACCCCGGCGTCGCGCCGCGGCCGGGTGCGGTCCGTCAGTCGCGGTCCTTGTCGCCCTTGTCGCCCTGGCGCTCCCGGGCCTCCAGGTCGGCCTCGCGCTGGAGCTTGGTCAGGCGGTCGGCCTCCTCGCCGGTGATCGTCCCGTCGGCGGCCTTCTCCTTGAGCCGGATGATGACCTCCTCGTCGCGGACCCGGTCGGCACGCTCGCGGGCCTCGGCCGGGATCCCCTCGGTGGAGGCGATCTTGTGGGAGTAGGACGCGATGACCGCGCGGCGCTCCTCGTTGCTGAGCTCCTTCCACCACGCCCGCACCTGCTCGGGCGTGGCCTCGCCGCTCATCGGCGAGCCCGGCTTCTGCATCGCGCGGAGCGCGGTCTCCGGCCGACCGCCGCTGCTGTCGGTGACCTCGTCGCGCTCGTTGGCGGACTCGAGCGTCTCGGCGAGCAGCCGCTCGTTGCTGCGGGCCACCCGCGCGAGGGCCCGGTCGTCCTCGACGAGGCTCTTGTACTTGACGGCCAGGTCGTCGGCCCGCTCCTGGAGCGCCTTGCCCTGGTCGATGGTGATGTTGGTGGCGGCGGCGATCTCGGCCGTGAGGGCCTCGAGCCGACGGTCGAGGTGGCGCTTGCGGTCGACGTGCTCCTCGTAGGTGCGCTGGTGGCCGCGCAGCCGGTCGGCGCAGGCGAGCACGGCTCGCCCCGTCCGCTTGAGGGTGTTGCGCATGCGCCCGGCCTTGAGGGCCACCCGCTTGGCGCGCTTGACGTACTTCTCGCCGCTGTCGCCGAGCCACCCCTGGGTCCGGTGGAACTGGGCGGACTCGTCGGAGTACTCGTCGTACCGGCCCGCCGCCTCGAGCACGATCGTGGCGAGCTGGTCGATGCCGCCGGGGTCGCCCTCGGGCTTGAAGAGGGTGACGGGCTCCGAGGCCGGCAGGTTGATGACGACGGTCGTGGTCGCAGTCACGGCTGGCCTCCCAGGCGCTGGGCGAGGCGGTCGGCGGCGGGGCCGCCCTCGGCGGTCGGCTGCTCCAGGTCGGGCGGCGCAGGATCGCCCTCGCAGACGACCGGCGGGGTGAAGAAGGTCTCGCCCGGACCGCAGCCGATGAGGCCGGTGAACTGCTGGGCCCGCTGCTCGTCGGTTGCGGTCATGTCGCGCAGCGTCTCCTCGAGCGCGGTCACGACGTCGTCGGCGTCCTCTGCCGACTCCTGCGCGAAGCCGGCCCAGGCCTGCACGAACGAGGCGCCGACCTCCTGCACGCTCGGCGGCAGGACCGCAGGACTGGCCTGCGCGAACGCCTTCTCGGTCTCCTTCATCAGCCTGACCACCTTGCGCCAGTCACGGATCTCCCGCGTGATGACGTCAGGTGTGACGACGATGCTCGGCATTGCTTCTCCCCCGTCTTCCCCCGGTGGCCACGTCGCCCACCGAGCAGAACATGACCACACCCGGGCGGATCCAAACCTGTGTCACGGCAAATTCCCGGTCGGCGGACGGGCGAGGGGGTCGTCCCCGGACAGCGCGCTCACCCGGACGTCACGCCCGCGGAACCGCCGCCGACGGCGGCCAGCATCTCGGCGGACCCCAGGGCCTGGCGGAACCGCTGGTCCTTGACGGCGCGGTTGACCAACCGGCACAGCGTCTCCGCGTCGGCCCCCAGCCACCGCTCGTCGAGCAGCGGTTGCCCCGCGATGGTCGCCCGGCCGCGGAAGCGTCCGGCCACGAGAGTGCGCTTAGGCCGGACACGTCTGTCCCCGGCCAGCTGGACATGCACGTAGGGGCCGTGGACCCAGCCCATGCCGACGTCGGACCACGGGACGCTCCAGGAGACGCCGTCGCGGCGGAAGGCGAGGGCGTCGGCCGAGAACGAGACCCCGCCCGCCAGGTCGGCCGCCTGGAAGGGTCGCCCCACCATCCAGAGGTACCAGGCGAGCGCGAGGCACACGGCGGCGCCTGCCGGGCGTCCGGTGGCCGCCAGGACGAGTCCTCCGACCCCCAGCGCGCCGGCGAGGGGAACCGCCGCCCACCCCGACAGGTGCGCCAGCCTCTCGTCGTAGGGCACCACGAGGACGGCCCGGTGAGCCTGGTCCGTCTCCAGGCGCGGGCGCGGAGGGGTCCGGACGAACCGTCGGATCTGCACCTCGCGCCGCCGCGCGTTCTCCGCCATCGCGACGAGCATGAGACCCCAGCTCAGGGTCGTCCAGCCCTTGGCGTCGTCGCCCCCGTCGAAGAAGGCGACGGCGGCCCCGAGCATCAGGAGTCCCGTCGCCAGGAGCACCGGGATGCCCAGCCACACCGCGATGCGCTCTCGCCACCGCCGCAGGTCACCCTTCGGTCGCACACGGAACTCGTCAGTCGAGCCAACCGCTGATTCCGTCAACGACCGCACCTCCCACGTCCGTCAGGCCCCCGACCACCTGGGCACCCGTGTCGAGCAAGGCGTCCGCGCCCGCCTTGAGGGCGTCCGAGAGGTCCCCGTCGTACTTCCACAGCCCGTCGATCATCCCCGAGGTGAAGACGCCGACCCCGAAGCCGACCACCACCCCGGCGACCGTCCCGACGGGGCCGCCGAACGCGGTCCCCACCGCCCCGCCCGCGACCATCGAGGCGACCATGCTCCCCCCGTTGGAGGCGACGGCCTGGCCGAGCCCTTCGCGGGCGTCGCCCTCACGGGTCATGTCGTAGGCGACCCCTCCGAGGAAGAAGGCGGCCCCCAGGCCCGCCCCGACGCGCTTGGTCGTCTCGGCCCACCTCGAGGCCTGCGCGACGTCGTCCGCCGCGCTGGCCGCGTTGGCGCGACCGCGTTCCACCGCCTCGGCGTGGGCCTGGGCGTACTTCTGCAGCTCCTTCTCGCTGGCCAGCAGGGCGTCGAGGCTGTCGTGGGCGCGCTGCTGCCACAGCAGAGCCTTGCCCATCACGCCGCGGAGCCGGGCGCCGGCCGTCTTCGCCGCGACGGTGCTGAGCGCGTCGCCCAGCGCCATCCCCCACTGGGTCGCGGTGAGATCCCGCTCCACGTCCCAGACGGTCCGGACCGCCGCCTCCTCGTCCTCCCGGATCTCCCGCACCCGGGCACGGATGTCTTCGTAGGCCTGCACCAGGGCCACGTGCTCGTCGTGTGCCGCCACCGCCTGGTCGAACGCCGCGAGCTCCCCTGGACGCGCGTTCGCGGGTGGGGTCGGCGGTCGGCCGGGCCCGGGACCGGGCGACTCGACCACGTACCCGCTGACGGTCAGCCCGGCAGCCCGCGCCCTCTCCCGCTCGGCCGCCATCCGCGACTGGAGGCTCTCCAACCTGTCGGCGTAGGCGAGCAGGGAGTCCCCGACCCCGCCGATCTTCGCCTGCGCGGAGTCGACGGGGGCTGCCAGGGTGCGGACCGTCCCGGAGAAGGCCTCCCCCGCCTGACCCTCCCAGGCGGCCTCGGCCTGCCTCCCGACGTGCAGGAGGTGGTCGACGCCGTCGTCCAGGGTCGCGGCGACGTCGTCCCTCAACCAGCCGCCCGTCGCCCTCAACGAGGCGGGCGATCCCTCGATCTCGGTGTCGATGCTCATCGCACCGCCCCGTCGGCGTAGCACTGCGCCTGGCTGGTGTCGGTCGCGGCGAAGTCCGCGGCGGTCACCTGGACCTGGGCGGAGAGGTGGTCCACCGTCGCTGCGACCAGCCCCACCTCCTCGAGCATCCGGGCGACGATCGACGTCACGGTGGGCGTCAGCACGCCCGCGTCGACCGAACCCGGTACGCGGTCGGCCGCCGCCACCAGCTGGTCGCGGGAGAGCTCGAGCGGTGAGCGCACGGCCGTCGCCGTGAGCGAGGAGAACGAGAGCGCGCTCACCGGGCCGCCCCGCTCGGGTGGAGCTCGCGGTCGAGCAGGAGGAGGTCGAAGGGCGACTCGGCGATCGCCTGCTCCAGGTGGGTCACCGACATGAGCACCCACGACGCCCCCTCGCCGTACGACTCCTCCAGGCGGTCGAGCGCCGAGTAGACGTAGAGCCCGACCCTCCCGTCGGGCATCTCGTGCATCCTCAGCCGGTCGCGGCCGGTGTCGTCCCTCAGCGTCGGTGCGTAGACCACCGGCGGCATCCCCCGATTGCTCATGGAGACATGTCTAGTGGGTCCCGCCGACGTCGCGTCGGCGTTGTCCACAGGCTCAGCGCAGGAAGGCGGCGACCCGCTCGTGGTAGCCGGGCGGGGTGAGCAGGAACGAGTCGTGCCCGTGCGGGGAGGCGAGCTCGGCGAAGTCCACGTCGACCCCGCAGGCCCGCAGCCGCTCCACCATCCGCTCCGACTGCGCGGTGTCGAAGCGCCAGTCGGAGTCGAACGACGTCACCTGGAACCGGGTGGCCGTCGAGGCCAGCGCCGCCGCGGTGCCGGGGTCGGCGAAGGGGTCGAAGTAGTCCAGCAGCCGGGTCAGGTAGAGATAGCTCAGCGCGTCGAACCGGTCGAGGAACGTCTCGCCCTGGTGCTGCAGGTAGTGCTCGACCGCGTAGTCGGGCGCGAGCGTCCAGTCGTCGCCGGTGGAGTCGCGGCGGTGGCCGAACTTGGCCTCCAGCGCCTGCCCCGAGACGTAGGTGATGTGGGCCATCATCCGGGCCACCTTCTGGCCGCGGCGCGGGGTGACCCCGTGCTCGACGTAGCGCCCGCCGTGGAAGTCGGGGTCCGCCATGATCGCCTCGCGCGCCACCGCCGAGAAGGCGATGTTCTCCGGCGTCAGCCGCGACGAGGCCGCGACCACGACCGCCCGGTCGAGCTCGTCGGGCGCGTCGATCGCCCACTGGAGCACCTGCATCCCGCCGAGCGAGCCACCCACGCCGGCGTACAGCCGTTCCACCCCGAGGTGGCGCAGCAGCCTGCGGTGCACCTGCACCAGGTCGCTCACGTGCAGCAGCGGGAAGTCGAGGAAGTACGGCGACCCCGTCGCCGGGTCGACCGACAGCGGGCCCGTGGTGCCCGAGCAGCCGCCCAGCAGGTTGGCGCTCACGACGAAGAACCGGTCGGTGTCCACCGGCTTGCCGGGGCCGATGAAGTTGTCCCACCACCCGCGCTTCTTGGCGCCCACGTGCATGCCGGCGGCGTTCGCGTCGCCGGTCAGCGCGTGGCAGACGAAGACCGCGTTGTCGCGCGCCGGCGACAGCTCGCCGTAGGTCTCGTAGGCCACCTCGACGTGGTCGAGGCGCCCACCGCCGCGCAAGACCAGCGGGTCGCCCTCGGAGGCGAGGACGACCCGCTGGGTCTCGACGTAGCCGAGCGTTCCACTCATGCGGTGAATGCTCTCAGGGCGTCACTTGGAGGCGGTGAGGGCCTGCTCCAGGTCGGCGATGATGTCCTCGACGTTCTCGATGCCGATCGAGAGCCGCACCATGTCCTCGGGCACGCCGGCCGCCTCGAGCTCCGCGGGGGTGAGCTGGCTGTGCGTGGTCGTGGCGTTGTGGATCGCCAGCGACTTCGCGTCCCCGATGTTGGCCAGGTGGCTGAAGAGGCCCAACGCCTCGATGAAGCGCTTGCCCCCGTCGCGCCCGGCCTTCACGCCGAAGCTCACCAGGCCGCCGTACCCCTTGCCCGTGAAGGTGCGGTCCGCGACCTCCTTGTAGGGGCTCGACTCGAGGCCCGGGTAGCTCACCCACGAGACCGCGTCGTGGCCCTCGAGGTACTGCGCGACCTTGAGCGCGTTCTCGCTGTGCCGCTCCATGCGCAGGTGCAGCGTCTCGAGGCCCTGCAGGAAGAGCCACGAGTTGAACGGCGTGATCGCGGCGCCCGTGTTGCGCAGCAGCACCGTGCGGGCGCGGATGATGTACGCCGCCGGGCCGGCCGCCTCGGTCCACACGGCGCCGTGGTAGGCCGGGTCGGGCTTGGTGAGGCCGGGGAACCGGTCGGAGTGCGCCGCCCAGTCGAACTTCCCGGAGTCGACGATCACGCCGCCGATCGAGGTGCCGTGGCCGCCGATGTACTTGGTGGCGGCGTGCACGACGACGTCGGCGCCCTGCTCCAGCGCGCGCACGAGGTAGGGCGACGGGGCGGTGTTGTCGATGATCAGCGGCAGGCCCGCGGCGTGGGCCGCCTCGGACCAGGCCGGGATGTCGATGACGTTGATCTTCGGGTTGCCCACCGTCTCGCCGAAGACCAGCTTGGTCTTCTCGTCGACGTGCTTGGCGAGCTCCTCGGGCTTCTCCGGGTCGACGAACCGCACCTCGATGCCGAACTGCGGCAGCGTGTGGGCGAAGAGCGCGTAGGTGCCGCCGTACAGGGTGGAGAGCGCCACGATGTTGTCGCCGGCGTAGGTCAGGTTGAGCACGGCGTACGTCGTGGCCGCCGAGCCGCTGGCGGTCGCCAGCGCGCCGACGCCGCCCTCGAGCTGGTTGATCCGGTCCTCGAAGACGGACTGGGTGGGGTTCATGATCCGGGTGTAGATGTTGCCCGGCTCGGCCAGCGAGAAGAGGTTGGCGGCGTGCTCGGTGTCGTTGAAGACGTAGGACGTCGTCTGGTAGATCGGCACGGCCCGCGAGTTCGTCGTCGGGTCGGCCTCCTCCTGCCCGGCGTGGACGGCGAGGGTCTCGGGACGGTGGGTCATCGGCTGACTCCTGTGGCTCGGTGGTGCTGGTGCGGATGTCGGGGGATGTGCTGCGAGCCCCTGCCCCCCACCGACCGGTGGGAGCACAGGGGCTCGCGTGACGCCGTACCCGAGAAGGCGTCGGCGGGGTCAGACGGCGATGGCCACCTCGGCCACCTCGCCAACCTGGGCGCGGACCTTGCGGTCCACCGGGTCGGCCTTGGGGGCCAGGGTGCGCAGCGTCCACTCGCCGTCGCCGGCGAAGAAGCGGAAGTGCCCGGTGGCCGAGGTCGGGACCTCGGCGGTGAACTCGCCGCTGCCGTCGAGCAGGCGCACGTACGCCGACCCGACAGGCTCGCCGGCCCGGGTCACCTGGCCCTGGATCACGGCCTCCTTGGCGACGTTGACGCCGTCGAGCGACAGGCCGCCCTCAGTTGCTCCGCACATCTCAGGCCTCCCCGGGCTCGTCGCCGAGGGCGATCGGGACGCCGACGAGGGAGCCGTACTCGGTCCACGAGCCGTCGTAGTTCTTGACGTTCTTGAAGCCGAGCAGCTCCTGCAGCACGAACCAGGTCAGCGACGAGCGCTCGCCGATGCGGCACAGGGCGATGGTGTCCTTGGAGTCGTCGATGCCGACCTCGTCGTAGAGCTTGCGCAGGTCCGCGTCGGACTTGAACGTGCCGTCGTCGTTGCAGTTCTTGCTCCACGGCACGTTGAGGCTCGTGGGGATGTGGCCGGCGCGCTGCGACTGCTCCTGCGGGAGGTGGGCCGGGGCCAGGAGGCGGCCGGCGAACTCGTCGGGGCTGCGCACGTCGATCAGGTTCTGCACGCCGATCGCGGCGACCGCGTCGTCGCGGAAGGCGCGGATCGAGGTGTCCTGCTCGGTGGCGGTGTAGGTGGTCGCCGGCCGGGTCGGGACCTCCTGCACGAGCTCGCGGGAGTCGAGCTCCCACTTCTTGCGGCCGCCGTCCATCAGCTTGACGTCGCGGTGGCCGTAGAGCTTGAAGTACCAGTAGGCGTAGGCCGCGAACCAGTTGTTGTTGCCGCCGTAGAGGACGACGGTGTCGTCGTTGCCGACGCCACGCTCTGAGAGGAGCTTCTCGAAGCCGGCCTTGTCGACGAAGTCACGACGGACCTGGTCCTGGAGGTCGGTCGTCCAGTCGAGCTTGATGGCGTTGCGGATGTGGCCCTTGTCGTAGGCCGTGGTGTCCTCGTCGACCTCGATCAGGACGACGCCCGGGGTGTCGAGGTTGTCCTCGACCCACTGGACTGTGACGAGGGAGTCTTCGCGGCTCATGGGTGTGTCTCTCTTTCGGGTGGGTCGTGCTTCTCGGGTGTCTGGGTGGAGCGGTGTGTCGGTGTGGTCAGGCGGCGCGGGCACCGGCGCCGGTGAGGCCGGCCCGGGCCAGGAGCAGGTAGACCTCGCAGCCGAGGCAGAAGCCGGTGGCGGCGTTGAGCAGGGCGGCGGCGAGGGCGAAGCCGACGGCCACCAGGCCCAGCGTGGTGAGCCCCGAGACCAGGCCGACGAGGCCGACCAGCGCGAAGGCCAGGCCGACGCCCTGGGCGAACCGCGGCGGAGCGGCGGCCTCGGTGTGGGCGGGGGCGTCGAGGCGCGGGCGGACGACGGCGCGGAAGAACCAGCCGTACGGCGTGTGCTGGACGCCGGCGGCCACGCCCAGGGCGAAGACCGCCGCCTGCGCGGTGAGCAGGACGGTCGCCAGCGTGCTCGGGGCGCTCAGCAGCACCCCCGCCAGGACGACGGTGGTGATCGTCGCCGCCAGTCGCGGTCCGCGCGGATCGATCTGGGTGGCCATGCTCGTGCTCCTCTGCTCCGGTCACCGGTCCGGTGGGGCCGACTTCCTGGTGGGGTTCCTGCGTCGTGCCTGCTGGGCGCGCGGCGGCGCGCCGGTGCCGCGCGCGGAGGCACGGCGGTCGGGCGACGGGGACCCACCGGGGCGCTGCGTCACGCACGCGGCCGGCAGGGGTCGGGGACGTCGCCCCTCAGGACATTCGACAGAGGGACGAGCGCACGCGGCAGTGATCCACTGCGCGTCGCTTCGTCAACCAGGTCGAGCTCATGGGGAAGAGCCTAGGGGTGCGGGGCCCGGACCCGAAACGCGTGTCTCGCCATATGGACTTCACGCTCACATATTGGACACTGCAACAGCGCAGGTCAGTGGCCGGACTGCTCGGAGAGGCTGGACTGGCCGATGGCCGCGAGCACCTGCTGCTTCGTCGGCACCCCGGCGGCCCGCGTGACCTCCCGGCCGCGGCCGTCGAGCACCAGCGTGGTCGGGGTGCGCATGATGCCCAGCCGGCGGACCAGCTCGAGCTGGGACTCGGCGTCGACCTCGACGTGGGCGACGTCGTCGACCAGGCCCACGACCTCCTCGAGGGTGCGGCGGGTGGCGCGGCAGGGGGCGCAGAAGGCGCTGGAGAACTGCAGCAGGGTGGCCCGCTCCCCCATCTGGTCGGCGTACGTCGTCCCCTCGAGCACCGAGGTCGCCGCGGTGTCGGCGGCGGCCGAGCCGTCGACCCCGGCCGCACCGGAGCCGTCGTCGAGGGGCTGCACGCGGCCGCGGAAGCGGCCGTCGGTGGCCGCGCGCCATCCCGCGAAGGCGAGCGCGAGGCCCACGGCGAGCAGCAGCACCCACTGTCCAGTCGTCACACGGCGGTCAACGCCCGGTGTCCCGGCGCCATTCCCCGCCCCGAAATGGCGCAGACCCCGCTCCGGCAGTGCCGGAGCGGGGTCCCCTGAGGATCCGAGGATCAGAAGGTCACTTCTTGCCCTTCTTGCCCTTCTTGCCCTTCTTGCCGCCCTTGACGCCCTTGTTGGCCTTCTCGAGCTTCTTCTTCGAGATGGTGGACTGCGACTCGACGAAGTTCTTGGCGGTGAAGACGAAGGCGACCTTGGCCTTCTTCGCCTTCTTGCCCTTCAGCTTCTTCATCGCCTTCGCGAACTTCTTGGAGCCCAGGACCTTGGCGATCTTGACGGTGCCCTTGCCGTTGTTCACCTTCGCGGAGCCGACCTTGACGGCCTTCTTCTTGTTGATGACCAGCTTCACGGCGACCTTGCCGTCGATGGCGGAGGCGTCGACCGGCGCGGAGACCTTGACCTTGACCTTGCCCTTCTTGGCCTTGGCCTTGGTGCGGGTCTCGGCCTGGACGGCGTCGGTGGCGTCGCTCACGGCGGTGCCGGTGTAGACCTTCTTCTCGGTCTCGACGGTGCTGCCCACGCTGACCGAGATGGACTTGCCCAGGAGCGAGCCGTCCAGGGTCAGGGTGGCGCCGGTGCCCACGGCCACGCCGTCGGCCAGCCAGGTGTAGCTGATCTTGGCGCGAGCCATCACGTTCCACACGCCCGGGTCGGCCGTGAGGGTGGTGCCCACCAGCGCGTCGCCGGTGATGGTCGGCCGGTCGATGGCGACCAGCGTCTTGCTCAGCGAGGCGTCGATGCCGGGCGTGCGCGCCGCCGAGGTCACGGTGACCTTGGTGGCCTTGCTGCGCACGGTGCTGTTCCAGAACTCCGGCAGGTGCTCCTCGGCGCCGAAGGACACCGTGTAGGTGCCGGGGCGCAGGGAGGAGAACTTGTAGGTGCCGTCGGCCTTCACGCCGGTGTCGGCGATGTAGTCGCCGTCCTCGTCGTAGGCCACGACGCCGGCACCCCGGAGGGTCTCGCCGGCCTCGGAGGTCACGGTGCCCTGGATGCCGCCCTGACGGGTCAGCTGGATGTTGGCGGTCGTCGGCAGGGTGCCGAGCGAGACGGCCGCGGCGTTGACGGGAGACTCGCTGCCGCCGTAGTAGGCGCCGGTGACGCCGAACGCCTCGTAGTTGGTGGCGTCCTCCTCGCGGGGGCCGAAGCCCTCGGCACGCAGCTTGACCGCGTCGTCCGGGACACCGTCGAGCTCGGTGAACTGGTAGACGCCGGCCCGGTTGGTGAGCACCGAGGTGTACTGGCGGTCGTCCAGGTCGGCGGGGGTGGTCTCGGCGCTCACGCGGACGCCGACCAGCGGACGGCCGGCCTCGTCGGTGACGGTGCCCGAGACGTCGACGCCGGTGACCGGCTCCCGCTCGATCGCGGCCATCGCGATGTTGATGCCGGTGACGGCCTGGTCCTTGGCTGCGGGGACGAGCGTGGCGGCCGCGGAGTCCTCGACGTTGTTGTAGTACGTGTCGCGGTACTCGCCGATCTCGTCGGTCGCCTCGAGCCGGTAGGAGCCGGCGGCGAGACCCTCGAGGACGTACGAGCCGGTGGAGTCGGTGTAGTCCCCGCCGGTGGCACCCGTCGTCGGGTCGAAGGCGTAGACGTAGGCCCGCTCGAGCGGGACGCCCGTGGCGCTGGTGATCTTGCCGGAGATGGTCGCGCCCTTGGTCAGGGCGACCGAGCCGACGCTGGTGCCGGCGGCGGAGCCGCTGACCGCGTTGGCGGCGGCGAGGGAGGGCTGGTCGTTGTACCACTCGGTGGCGTAGTCGTCCGCGGAGAACCGCAGCTTGACGTCGCCGGTGCCGGTCGGGACCTCGAAGGTGCCGTCCTTCTCCGCGTAGTTGATGCTGCGCTGCGTGCCCGTGGCGGCGTCGAAGACGGCGACCGAGGCGTACGGGATCGGGCGGCCGGCAGCGTCGGTGACGGTTCCCTTGGCGAACGGGGCGTTGTCGATGGTCCACGGCGAGAGCTGCACCGGGCCGTCGGCGACGGTGACCTGCGTGGCCGTGGCCAGCGACCCCTGGTCGAGGTAGAACTCGTCGGCCAGGCGGTTCGAGCTCGGGTCGAACTCGAGGACGTAGGTGCCGGCCGGGACGACGGCGTCGATCCGGCCGAGGCTGACGTAGTCGGAGGTGACGTAGCTGCCGTCGGGCTCGCGCACCTCGAGGAACCCGGTGACCGGGTTGCCCTTCGAGTCGACCACGGTTCCCCGGATGCCCGGCTCCGCGGCATAGGCAGGGACGCCTCCCATAGAGAGAGCCCCCGTCACCAGGGCGCCCACGGCCCCGGCTGTGACCAGTCGGCGTCCAGCGCCACTGACATGCGTTCCCATCGTGTGCCTTTCTGTCCGCGGTCCACCGAATGCAGACCGGGCTGGGGGCAACCTAGTGGCAAACAGCACGCTCTGGCGAGAGGTCTCAGAGTTCATGCACAAAGTGATCTTTGGGGTGCACGCCCGGCACTTCTGGTGTCCGCCCCTCCGGGACGGCCGCTGTCAGCCCCCGGCGAAGGGCGGCAGGAACTCGACCGTGGCACCGGGGTCCACCAGCACGTCGTCGTGCGCGGCGCGGCCCACGGGACGGTCGTCGACCAGCACCGAGCAGACGCCCAGGACCTGCGGCAGCCGCTCCGCGTCGGGGTGCAGCGCCAGCGCGCGCTCCCTCAGGGCGACCAGCGGGAGCGGTCCCGGGACCTCCACCACGTCCTCCGCGACGCCGGCCGCGTGCCGCGCTCCGGCCCAGTAGCGGAGTGTGATGCTCCCGACGTCGTGACCGCCGGATGGACTCGTTGCGCCACGTGCGTCCTGCATGCCCTATATCCTCCCCCACACCGGAAACAGCCGGGCAGCAGAGCGAGGAGGTGTCGCATGAGCACCCTGTTGCTGCTGACCAGCGCCCTCCAGCCCTCCGCCGAGGTGCTCCCGAGCCTGACCCTGCTGCCCCACTCGGTCAAGATCCTCCCGGCCGAGGGCAGCGCCCTGCTCGAGGCGCCCGACGCCGACCTCGTGCTCGTCGACGGGCGGCAGGACCTCGCCCACGCCCGCGACCTCTGCCGCCTGATCCGCACCACCGGCGCCGACGTCCCGGTCGTCCTGGTGGTGACCGAGGGCGGGCTCTCGGTCGTCGCGCACGACTGGGGCATGGACGACGTCGTGCTGCACACCTGCGGCCCCGCCGAGCTGGAGGCCCGGATCCGGCTCGCCACCGGGCGGCTGGCCGCGGCCCGCGCCGACGCCGACCCCGAGGCCCACGTCATCCGCTCCGGCGAGGTGGTGGTCGACGACGCCTCCTACACGGCCCGGATCGGCGGCCGGCCGCTCGACCTCACCTTCAAGGAGTTCGAGCTCCTCAAGTACCTCGCCCAGCACCCGGGGCGGGTCTTCAGCCGCCAGCAGCTGCTCCAGGAGGTCTGGGGCTACGACTACTTCGGCGGCACCCGCACGGTCGACGTCCACGTGCGCCGGCTGCGCGCCAAGCTCGGCCCGGAGCACGAGACGCTCATCGGGACGGTCCGCAACGTCGGCTACCGCTTCGTGCTGCCCACCCGCTCCGAGGAGCGCGCGGCCGCCGAGCAGGAGACCGCCGACAGCTGACGGTCGCCGCCCGCTCAGGGCGCCACGGAGCACGTCGGGCCGCAGCGGCGCAGCCGGCCGGTCCACCCGCGCACCCTGAAGACGGCGCCGAGCCGGACGGCGGTGCCGCACGGGTCGCCGTACACCTGCGGGTGGCGCAGCCGCACCACCACCTGCCCGGCTGCCAAATCGTCGAGGTCGCGTCGGGCGTCGGAGTCGGCAGCGCGGGCGTCGTCGTGCCACCGGCTGCCGTCGAGCTCCACGATCACGCCGAGGTCCTCGTGCTCCACGTCGCGGTACTCCCGCCCGCGCGGGCCGCGGCGCAGCGCCTGCCGGTGGGTGGGCGGCGGCAGTCCGTGCGGCAGGACCACCCGACTCGTGTAGCCGTGCTCCAGCACCGAGTGGGTGCCCCGCTCCAGGTCGGTCAGCAGCAGGGAGAGCAGCCGGCGCCTGCGCACCCGCTGCTCCAGCTCGAGCGCCGCTCCCAGCCGCGCCGCGCTGGTACGGCTCCGGGAGAGCGGAGTCGAGGTGCAGGGCAGCCGGCCAGACCGCCAGGCACGCCGCCCAGCAGCGCTGGGACCACGAGAGCGCGCCGGTGTGGTCGACGTACACCGCCCGGTGGAGCCTGGTCAGGACCCGGCGGCGCACCAGCCGCTCGAGGTCGTGCGGCAGGAGCCCGGCCGAGAGCAGCTGCGCCCGCGAGACCACGCCGTCCTGCTGGGCCACGACCGGGGGCAGGGAGGGCGACGGGGCCATGCGACGAGCGTGGCGCAGATCGACGCCGGCCACCGGACCCCTGTGGAGAACCGTCGTCGTGGAGTCCGGCACGCACCTGGTACGCCGCGGCCTCCACGTTCGCCCCAGGCACCCCCGCCAGCCTCACGTCGGCTGCGCCGCCCCATCGCCTAGGGTCGGGCCATGCCCACGCTCGAGGCCCTGATCTCCCGCGCCGAGGCGACCGACGGGGTCGCCCCGTTCGACGAGGCCACCCTGATGGCCCTGCGCACCGGACGGGTGCGCACGCTGCGCCGCGACGGGTGCCTGGCGCTCGTCCGCGGGGACGAGCTGGCCCTGGTGGTCGACCCGCCGGTGCGGGGCCGTGGGCTCGGGGGCGACCTGCTGGAGCAGGTCCTGGCCGAGCACCCCGAGGCCGCCCGGGCGTGGAGCCACGGCAACCACCCCGCCGCGGCGGCGCTGGCGGCCCACTTCGGGTGGGAGCGGGTGCGCGACCTGTGGGTGATGCGCCGCAGCGCCGAGGAGCTGCCGCCGCTCGAGCCCCCGGCCGACGTCGTCGTGCGCAGCTGGCGCGACGAGGACCGCGACGAGCTGCTCCGGGTCAACGCCGCCGCCTTCGCCAGCCACCCCGAGCAGGGCGCCATGGACGCCGAGAACCTCGGCCTGCGGATGGCCGAGCCGTGGTTCGACCCCGAGGGCCTGATCGTCGCGACCGACCGGCGCGGTGGGATGCTGGGCTTCCACTGGACCAAGCAGCACTCCTCGCAGCAGGGCGAGGTCTACGTCGTCGGGGTCGACCCGGCCGCGCAGGGCCGGGGCCTGGGCCGGCTCCTCACCCGCGCCGGGCTGGACCATCTGGCCACCCGGGGGGTCTCCGAGGTGATCCTCTACGTCGAGGCCGACAACGAGGCGGCCGTCGCGACCTACACCGGCCTCGGCTTCACCCACGCCGACGCCGACACGCACGTCATGTACGCGCGCCGCTGACCGACCCCGCGTCGTACGGCGTCAGCGCAGCCGCGGTCGCACGTGCAGGCCGACCTCGGGGTCGACCACGACCTCCTGGCCCGCCGGCATGCCCTCCACCGAGAGCGGGGCGTCGACCGGGACGTTGCGCTTGAGCATCGCGAGCGCGATCGGACCGAGCTCGTGGTGGCGGGCCGAGGAGCCGACGAAGCCCACCACCTTGTCGCCGTGCAGCACGTCGGCGCCGGCGGTGGGCAGCCTGTTCTCCGAGCCGTCGAGGTGGAGCAGCGTGAGCCGGCGCGGCGGGCGGCCGAGGGTGTGCACCCGCGCCACCGTCTCCTGGCCCCGGTAGCAGCCCTTGTCGAGGTGGACGGCCGAGCCGATCCAGCCCGCCTCGTTGGGGATGGTGCGGTGGTCGGTGTCGACCCCGAACCGCGCCTCCCCGCGCTCGATCCGCAGCGCCTCGTAGGCCCACAGCCCGCACGCCGGGCCGGCCGCGGCGGCGTACGCCTCGAGCTGGTCGCGGGGCACCACGTCGAAGGTGCCGCCGCCGGTCGGCCGCCACGTCACCGCCAGCTCCTCGGCGAGCGAGACCTCGACGCGCATCATGAAGCGCATCCGGTCCAGCCACCGCACGAGCGCCGCGCCGGCTCCCGGCTCGGTGTGGGCCAGGAACGTCTCCTCGCCGTCGTCGACGCCGTGGAAGTGGTGCTCGACGTGGCCCTGCGGGCTGAGCACGAGCGCCTGCGTGGGGGTCCGCGGAGGCAGCGCCTCGAGGTGCTGGGTGGTGAGCGAGTGGAGCCAGGCGAGCCGGTCGGGCCCGGTCACCCGGAAGACGTCGCGGTGCGAGAGGTCGACGAAGCCGTCGCCGCCCGCCAGGGTGCGCTGCTCGAGGTTGAAGGAGCCGTAGTGCGCGGCCACCGGGGCGTCGACCCCGTCACCGCCCACGGCACCGACTCGGTCAAGGAACGGGCTGGTCGCCGTGCTCATCACAGTCCTCACATCGTCCGAAGATCGCCAGGTGCCCCACGTCGGTCACGAAGCCGTGGTCGGCGCGCAGCCGCACCAGGAGCGGCTCGGCCTTCCCCGGGTCAACCGACGTGACTTTGCGGCAATTCCGGCAGACCAGGTGGAAGTGGGGCGGCTCGCCGGTGGAGTGGTAGGTCGGGGCCCGGTCGCTGAGGTGGGTGTGCCGGACCAGGCCCAGCTCCTCCAGCACCTCCAGCGCGCGGTAGACCGTCGACAGGTTGGCCTTGTCGCTCACGTGCTCGCGGATCTCGTCGGGCGTCGCGTGGCCCAGGGCGGTGACCGCGTCCAGGACGAGCCGGCGCTGCGGGGTCAGCCGGTAGCCGCTGTTGCGCAGCGCCTGCGCGAGCTGGTCGGCCCGCCGCTGCTCGCGCCGCTCCTGCTCCCGCTGCTCCCCGACCGCCACGGTCACGCCCGCTTGAGCCTGGCCCACAGGTGCGGCTGCAGGGGCTGCCCGACCGCGGCCATGTCGTAGGCGTAGAGCAGGTCGCCCTCGACGTTGCCGTAGAGCCGCTTGCCGCCCGTGACCTCCTTGGCCGTCTCGGTGCGGACCACCGCGTCGGTGGTGAGGTCGAGCTTGCCGCCGTCGGCCTCGCCGTGCCAGAGCTCCACGAAGCCGGTGTTGTGGCTGAGCAGGAACTCGATCTTCCCCGGCTCGGGGCAGCGCAGGAAGCCCGTCTCGATCGCGGCGTCGCGGACCTTCTCGCCCTGCTCGTCGACGATCTCGGCGCGGGACATGTAGTGGAAGAAGGGGCGCCCGTCGTGGGTGAAGATCAGCTCCTGGCGGAACTGGAACTTCTCGATCGTCGGGTAGTCGCCGTGGCCGTTGCCGCGCCAGGTGCCGAGCAGCCAGGCGACCGGGCCGCAGTTCGGGTGGAGGTTGTCGGGGAGCTCGAACGGCATGGCGCCCACTGTAGTGCGGTAGGAATGTCGCCCATGGGGGCGAGGCAGAGGGCGGGGCGGGTGCGTACGACGCGGGTGCTGGCGGGCGCGACGGTGGCGGCCGTCCTGGGGCTGGCCCCCGGGCTGACGGGGTGCACCGGCGACGACGAGCCCGACGGCGTACGGGAGTCGCCCACCGGGTCGCCCACGGGATCGCCCACGGGATCGCCCACGCCGACGGCTTCGGCCACCGCCGCGGACGACGGCCGCCGCATGGCCGAGCGGGAGTGCCTGATCACCGACGAGCAGGCCTCCGAGCTCTTCGGGGAGCGGCTGAGGGTCGAGAGCGGGACCGGGGTCCGCACGGGTGCGCTGCTGTGCGACCTGGTCTCGCGTGACATCTTCGAGACGGTCCCCTTCACGTGGCAGGTCGAGGACGACACCGACCCGCCGCGTACCGAGCGCCAGCTGCGGCGCCTCCTGCAGAACCCGTGGGGCTACATGCGCGTCACCCCCCTCGACGACCGGCTCGGCCCGGGCGTCCGGGGCTGGGTCTCGTCGGGCTTCGAGGAGTACGACGACGGGACGACCGGCCCCCGGATGGTCGAGGTGGTCGCGACCGCCGAGGGACGGCTCGTCTACCTCCTGGGGTCGTCCTTGCTGCTGGACGAGATCGAGGTCCCGCTCGACCGCTTCACCGAGCAGGGGGTCGACCTCGCCCGGATCTTGGTGGAGACCCTGCGGGCCGACGCCTGAGCCGCGCCTCTCCTAGGCTGGGGGGATGACTCGTCCCCTCGTCGTCAAGGTCACCTGCGGCACCGAGGAGCCCGAGCGGCTCAACCAGGCCTTCACCGTCGCCGCCGCCGCCGTCGCCTCCGGGGCGCGGGTCTCGGTCTGGCTGACGGGCGAGGCCGCGTGGCTCGGGCTGCCCGACCGGGCGGAGGAGCTCGGGCTGCCGCTCGCCACCCCGCTCGCCACGCTGCGCGACGCCGTCCTGGCCGACGGCAGCCTCACGGTCTGCACCCAGTGCGCCGCGCGCCGCGGAATCACCGAGGACGCCCTCGTCGCCGGCGCCCGGATCGCCGGGGCCGCGCTGTTCACCGAGGAGGTCCTGGAGGACGGCGTGCAGGCGCTCGTCTACTGACGCGGGCCTGATGCCTGCGCTCCCTCGGGATAGTCCCCCACATTCTGCCCAAGGGGGCCGGCGTGTCGATGGTCAGACTGTGGGGGACTATCTCGACGCGGGGCGCACGCCGAGGAGCTCGCGCGCCGCGGCGGGCGACATGGGGCCGCGCTGCGCCAGCGCGCCGGCCTCGACGGCACGGCGTACCAGCTGGGCGTTGGACTCCACGGGGACGCCGCGGCTGATCGTCAGCACGTCCTCCATGCCGACGCGGAGGTGGCCGCCCATCGACAGCGCCCCGAGCATCACGGGCAGGGTGGTCCGGCCGATCCCGGTCGCCGACCACGAGGTCACCTCGGCGGGCAGGTCGTGGACCGCGGCGACCATCGCCGAGGCGGTGCCGTCCATCCCGCCCGGGACGCCCATGACGAGGTCGACGTGGACCCTGCCGCCGGCGGGCAGCCCGTACCGGTCGAGCAGCCGGACCAGCGCGTGCACCTGGCCGAGGTCGAAGAGCTCGAACTCCGGCACCACCGCGCGCTCCTGGGCCAGCTGGTAGAGCTCGACCACGAACGGCCACGGGTTGGAGAAGACGTCGTCGCCGAAGTTGGTGGTCCCCATCGTGAGGCTGCAGGAGTCGGGCTCGGCGTCGAGCACCTTGAGCCGCTCGGCCAGCGGGTCGTGGACCGAGCCGCCCGTCGAGAGCTGGACGACGAGGTCGGTCTCCTGCCGCAGCGCGGCGACGGTCTCCTTGAGCAGCCCGCCGTCGAGGGTCGGCCGGTGGTCGCCGTCGCGCACGTGGACGTGGACCATCGCCGCGCCCGCCGCCTCGCAGTCGCGTGCGGTGGCGACGAGCTCCTCGAGCGTGGTGGGCAGCTGGGGGCAGTCGGCCTTGGCGGTCTCCGCGCCGGTGGGCGCGACGGTGACGAGAAGGGAGTCGGGCGCGAGGGTGGGCGTGGGCATGCGGCCCATGGTGGCAGACTCGGCACCGTCCGACCCAGCCCCCCACAGGAGGATCTTCTTCGTGCGCGCCGTGATCCAGCGAGTTGTGTCGGCAACGGTCTCCGTCGACGGAAAGATTGTCGGTTCGCTTCCGAAGCCCGGCCTGCTCGTCTACCTGGGCGTGACCCACGACGACGGCCCCGAGCAGGTCGCCTGGATGGCCCGCAAGATCTGGGACCTGCGGCTGCTGCGCGAGGAGCGCTCCGCCTCCGAGGTGGGCGCGCCGATCCTCGTGGTCAGCCAGTTCACCCTCTACGGCGACGCCGTCAAGGGCCGCCGCCCCACCTGGTCGGCGGCCGCCCCGGGCGCGGTCAGCGAGCCCGTGTACGACGCCGTCTGCGGCGAGCTCGTCGCCCTCGGCGCCCACGTGGAGAAGGGGGTCTTCGGCGCCGACATGCAGGTCGAGTCGGTCAACGACGGGCCGGTCACCCTCGTGCTGGAGCGCTGAGCCGCGGCGTCACCCGCCGTTCACCTCGCGGTGCCACACTGGCGAGCATGAGCTCGCCGTCCGCCTCGCTCCCCACCCACGTCGGTGCCGCCAGCGAGGAGGGGCCGCTCGACGGCGAGCCCTTCGCCCACCCGTCGGACACCTTCGACGTGGAGCCGCCGTACGTCCCCGACGCCGAGACGGTCGCGGCGGTCGAGGAGTTCTCCGACCGGTTCCTCGACCGCGAGCTCTCCTGGCTGCGCTTCAACCAGCGGGTGCTCGAGCTTGCCGAGGACCCCTCGGTGCCGCTGCTGGAGCGGGCCCGCTTCCTGGCCATCTTCACCAGCAACCTCGACGAGTTCTTCATGGTGCGCGTCGCCGGCCTCAAGCGGCGGATCGCCGCGGGCGTCGCCGTCCGGGCCGCCTCGGGGCTGATGCCGCGCGAGGTGCTCGAGCAGATCTCGCTGCAGGCCGGGGCGCTGATGGAGCGGCAGGCGCGGCTCTTCCTCGACGACCTCATCCCGGCGCTGCGCGAGGAGGGGATCGAGCTCGTCCGCTGGGAGGGGCTGACCCGGGAGGAGCAGAAGTACTGCAAGCGGATCTTCAAGGAGCGGGTCTTCCCCGTCCTCACGCCGCTCGCCGTCGACCCGGCCCACCCCTTCCCCTACATCTCGGGGCTCTCGCTCAACCTCGCCGTCATCGTCCGCGACCCCGAGACCGGGACCGAGCACTTCGCCCGGGTCAAGGTGCCGCCCGTCTTCAACCGCTTCGTGCCGCTCGGCAACCAGCGCTTCGTGCCCCTGGAGGACGTCATCCGCGAGCACCTCAAGCGGCTCTTCCCCGGCATGGAGGTGGTCCGCTCCCACACCTTCCGGGTCACCCGCAACGAGGACCTCGAGGTCGAGGAGGACGACGCCGAGAACCTGCTCAAGGCGCTCGAGAAGGAGCTGCTGCGGCGCAAGTTCGGGCCGCCGGTGCGGCTCGAGGTCGAGGAGACCATGACCGGCCGGATGCGCGACCTGCTCGTCTCCGAGCTCGGCGTCCAGGCCGACGAGGTCTTCACCCTCCCCGGCCCGCTCGACCTGCGCGGCCTGCACGGCATCGCCGACCTGCCCCGCGAGGACCTGCAGTACCCGGCGTTCGTGCCGACCACCCACCCGCTGCTGGCCGAGGTCGAGTCCTCCTCGCCGGTCGACGTCTTCGAGGCGGTACGCCGGCACGACGTGCTGCTGCACCACCCCTACGACTCCTTCGCCACCTCGGTGCAGCGGTTCCTCGAGCAGGCCGCCGCCGACCCGCACGTGCTGGCGATCAAGCAGACGCTCTACCGCACCTCGGGCGACTCCCCCGTGATCGACGCCCTGGTCGACGCCGCCGAGGCCGGCAAGCAGGTGCTCGTGATCGTCGAGATCAAGGCGCGCTTCGACGAGCAGGCCAACATCCGCTGGGCCCGCAAGCTCGAGCAGGCCGGCTGCCACGTCGTCTACGGGCTGGTCGGGCTCAAGACCCACTGCAAGCTCTCCATGGTGGTGCGCGAGGAGCCCGACGGCCGGATCCGTCGCTACACCCACATCGGCACCGGCAACTACAACCCCAAGACCGCCCGCACCTACGAGGACCTGGGCCTGCTGACCTGCGACGACGCCATCGGCGAGGACGTCGCCCACCTCTTCAACAACATCTCCGGGATCTCCCGCCACGCGACCTACGAGACGCTGCTGGTGGCGCCCGCGACCGTCCGCGACGGGCTCGTCGACCAGATCCACGCCGAGGTCGCCCACCACCGCGCGGGGCGGCCGGCGCGGATCCGGGTCAAGGCCAACTCGGTGGTCGACGAGGCGGTCGTCGACGCGCTCTACCTCGCCTCCCAGGCGGGCGTCCCGGTCGAGCTGCTCGTGCGCGGCATCTGCGCGCTGCGCCCCGGCGTACCGGGCCTGTCGGAGACCGTGCGGGTGCGGTCGGTGCTGGGCCGCTTCCTGGAGCACAGCCGGATCTTCTGGTTCGAGGCCGGCGGCGACCCGACCGCGTGGATCGGGTCGGCCGACATGATGCACCGCAACCTCGACCGGCGGGTCGAGGTGCTGGTCCGGCTCCCCGACCAGGCGCTCGTCGAGCGGGTGGGCGGGCTGCTCGACCTCGCCTTCGACCCCGGCACCTCGGCGTGGGAGCTCGGCCCCGACGGCGAGTGGGAGCGGCGCGGGGGTGACGTGCATCTCCACGAGGCGCTGATCGAGCGTCAGCGACGGCGTCGGGCCTGACCGGGCGCCCCCCGGACTTGCGTCGCCGGGACGTCGTGCCCGTAGCATGACCGGCGTTCCCGTCCTGCTCACCAGGAGTTCCCCGTGGGTTTCAGGTTCCGCCCTGTCGAGTCTTCCTTCTACGACCTTTTCAGCGAGTTCGGCACGCACCTCGTGTCCGGCGCCGGCATCCTCGCCGAGATGCTGGCCGAGGGCGCCGACCGTGAGGACGTCGCCCGCCGCATGCGTGAGGCCGAGCACGCCTGCGACGAGACGACCCACGCGCTCATCCGCCGGGTCAACTCCACCTTCGTCACGCCCTTCGACCGCGAGGACATCTACGACCTCGCCTCGGGGCTCGACGACATCATGGACATGATGGAGGAGGCCGTCGACCTGATCCTGCTCTACGAGGTCACCCACCTCCCCTCGGAGCTCTCCAACCAGGTCGAGGTCATCCAGCGCTGCGCCGAGCTGACCGCCGAGGCCATGCCGCGGCTGAAGTCGATGGCCGACCTCGACGACTACTGGATCGAGATCAACCGCCTCGAGAACGCCGGCGACAAGTCCTACCGCCGGATCCTCGCCAGCCTCTTCAGCGGCAAGTACGAGGCCCTCGAGGTGCTCAAGCTCAAGGACGTCGTCGAGTCGCTCGAGGGCGCCATCGACGCCTTCGAGAAGGTCGCCAACACGGTGGAGCAGATCGCCGTCAAGGAGTCCTGACCCGATGGAGCTCGCGATTGTCATCGCGGTCGTCGTCGTCGCCCTCGTCTTCGACTACACCAACGGTTTCCACGACGCCGCCAACGCGATCGCCACCTCGGTCTCGACCCGCGCGCTGACGCCGCGGGTCGCGCTCGGCATGGCGGCGGTCATGAACTTCGTCGGCGCCTTCCTGGGCCAGAAGGTCGCGCAGACCGTCTCCGACGTGATCGACCCCGGGACGGGCAGCCATGCCCTCACCATCGTGATGGCCGGCCTGCTGGGCGCCATCGCGTGGAACATGATCACCTGGTACTTCGGCCTGCCCTCCTCCTCCTCGCACGCCCTGATCGGCGGCCTCGTGGGCGCGGCGCTGGCCGCCGGCGTCTTCGTCAAGTGGGACACCGTGATCGCCAAGGTCGCGATCCCGATGATCCTCTCGCCGCTCGTCGCCTTCACCCTCGGCTTCCTCGTGATGGTCGGCATCATGTGGGCCGCCCGGAAGGCCAACCCCCACAAGGCCAACCGCGGCTTCAAGATCGCCCAGACCATCTCGGCCGCCGCGATGGCGCTGGGCCACGGCCTGCAGGACGCCCAGAAGACGATGGGCGTCATCTTCCTCGCCCTGCTCGCCGGCAACTACGTCAACGCCGGCGACGACCTGCCCCTGTGGGTGATCGTCGCCGCCGCGACCGCGATCTCGCTCGGCACGTGGTCGGGCGGCTGGCGGATCATGCGGACCCTGGGGCGCCGGATCATCCACCTCGACCCGCCCCGCGGCTTCGCGGCCGAGTCGGTGGCCGCCTCGGTGCTCTACACCACGGCGTACGTCTGGGAGGCCCCGATCTCCACCACCCACACCATCACCTCGGCGGTGATGGGCGTCGGCGCGACCAAGCGGCTCTCGGCCGTGCGCTGGGGCGTGGCGAAGTCGATCCTCGCGGCCTGGGTGCTGACCTTCCCGGCGGCCGGCTTCGTGGCAGCGGTCTGCTACTGGATCGCCCACCTCTGGCTCCCCTGACCCGGTGCCCCTGTCCCGCCCTCACGCGCTCCCCCGTGTGGATAGTCCCCCACGTTCTGACCATGCCACCCCAGCGTGTCGTGGTCAGATCGCTGCGGACTACCACCGAGCCGGGCTGCTGAGACGTCCGCTGAGCGCGTACGCCGTCCCCGGGCCGCCGCGGCGCCCTACTCTTTCCGCATGACCTCGTCCACGGGCCCGGCCACCCCGGCCCAGCGCCTCGGGGCGGCGGCGGTCCACGCCTACACCGCGGTGGGCTCGGTGCTGGCGCTGCTGATGGTCCACTTCTCCTACCAGGGGGAGGTCGAGACCGTCCTGTGGCTGTTCCTCGTCGCGATGGTGATCGACGGGACCGACGGCCTCCTCGCCCGGCACCTGCGGGTCAAGGAGGTGATGCCCGGCTTCGACGGGGCCCTGCTCGACAACATCGTCGACTACATCACCTACGTCTTCGCGCCGATGGTGCTGCTGTGGGCAGGAGGCTACCTGCCCGGCGCCTGGTTCGGCGGGGTCTGCGCCGCGGTGCCGGTGCTCGCCTCGTGCTACCAGTTCTGCCGCAGCGACGCGAAGACCGACGACCACTTCTTCCTCGGCTTCCCGAGCTACTGGAACATCGTGGCCTTCTACGTCGTGGTGCTCGGCCTCGGCCCCACGACGACGGCGGTGCTGCTGCTGGTCCTGGCGGTGCTGGTCTTCGTGCCGGTGAAGTACGTCTACCCCTCCCGCACCCCCGTGCTCTGGGCGGTCAACATGACGCTCGCGACGGCCTGGCTCGTGCTCTTCGGGCTGATCACGGCCGGCCTCCCCGACCCCCACGACCTGCTCGTGGTCCTCTCGCTGCTGTACGTCGCCTACTACGTCGCCGTCAGCCTGTGGCTCACGGCCCGCACCGCCCGGCGTACCGTCGTCGCCCACCGCGACGCCCGGCGGGCCGCGCGCCAGCCCGCCTGACCCGCCTCCCCTCCTCTGCGCCCCGCTGCCGCTGTCGGGGACGGGTGGATAGTCCCCCGCAATCTGACCGTGCCGCCCGGCGTGTTCTTGGTCAAGATGATGGGGACTATCCGGAGGTCAGGCGGTAGCGCAGCCACCGCGCGCGATCCTCGGGCGACAGGGCACGCCGATCGGCCACGGTCAGCGTCGAGCGCCACCAGCCCGGCGGGTCGGTCGTCCAGCGCCGGGAGGACTCCGCCTCGAAACGCGCGGCGCGCCTCGCGGCGAGCATCCGGTGGACCAGGTGTCCTCGACGCCGATGGTCCGCTGCCATGACGACGAGCACGCGCAGACCGAGGGCGCGCAGCGCCTCCGTCCGTACGAGGTCGCGGTGACGCTGGGCAAGGTCGAGGTGCACGGCCCCGTCGTAGTCGATCGCCAGACCGGCCTCCTCGTCGAGCAGGTCCGGGGTGGCGACGAACCTGCCCGCACGATCGAAGACCGGCACGTTGCACCGCAACCTCGGCAGTCCCGCGTCCAGGATCCAGACCATCTCGGTCCACGCCTCCGCAGGCGACCACCAGTTCTCCTGCACGAGCTCGTACGCCTCACGGGCCCGCGGCACTCCCGTCCGGCTGCGCTGGCTCGCGAGGTGCAGCGCGAGCTCCCGGCGGTCGACGAGGTCGTCGTACGCCGCCATCCCGGCCGTGACGGCCGCCTGCCGCACCGACGGTGCGTAGCGCATCTCGAAACCCACCGAACGCTCCGGAAGAGTGATGACCACGCCGTCGACCTCCACGAGGCTCGCGAGCGGAAGGTGCTCGGCGCACACACTCACCCCCGGCGGGACGCGCAGGTCGAGACCCCCGGTGGCGAGGGGAACGGGTCGCTGCCCGCCCGACGTGTCGGTCCCGTCGAACCACGTCGCGCCCAGCCAGTGCAGCGCCGCCCACCCGGTGACCGCGCACCGCTCCGGCAGGAGCGCCGCTGCCTCGAGGATCCGCTGCTGCGTGGTCGTCGGCGTGGCTGCAGGCACCCAACGGCCATGACTGGTGCGCCGGAACTCTCCCGCCCGCAGCTGCCGGCGGGTCGGGCCGGCGCGGCCGGAGTCGTCACGACGGGCTGGCGCCACCAGGCCGGGACGGGCGGGGTGGAAGGGAGGCGGCTCGAACCGGGTGAGTTCTCCGGTCCGACGGGCAGGATCGTCGAGCATCCGGCGAGGCTGCCCACGTCACGCTCCTCGACTGGCCGCTCCTCCACAGGAGGCCGGCCGCAGCCCCCGGAGCTGCCTCGCTCCCCAGCCCCGCCCCCAGATTCCGGCTCAGTCCGGCGCGGTCCGGCGCCTTCCCAACTCCGATAGTCCCCCGCGTTCTGACCGCGACACGCCGCTCCCCCATGGTCACCTTGTGGGGGACTATCGAGCGAAGGGCGATCGGCTCAGCCGAAGCGGCCGGAGATGTAGGCCTCGGTGGAGGGGTCGTCGGGGTTGGCGAACATCTTCTGGGTCGAGTTGAACTCCACGAGGTGGCCGGGCTCGCCGGTCGCCTTGAGGTTGAAGAAGCCGGTCTCGTCGGAGACCCGGGCCGCCTGCTGCATGTTGTGGGTGACGATGACGATCGTGTAGTCGCTCTTGAGCTCGTGGATGAGGTCCTCGATCGCCGCGGTCGAGATCGGGTCGAGGGCGGAGCAGGGCTCGTCCATCAGCAGCACCTGCGGCTCGACGGCGATCGCGCGGGCGATGCAGAGCCGCTGCTGCTGGCCGCCGGAGAGACCCATCCCGGGCTTGGAGAGACGGTCCTTGACCTCCGTCCAGAGGTTGGCGCCGCGCAGCGAGCGCTCCACGATGTCGTCGGCCTCGGCCTTCTTCATCTTCTTGGAGTTGAGCCGGTTGCCGGCCAGGACGTTCTCGTAGATCGACATCGTCGGGAAGGGGTTGGGCCGCTGGAAGACCATCCCGATCTGGCGGCGCACCTCCACCGGGTCGACGCCGGGGTCGTAGAGCGACTGCCCGTCGACGACGACCTTGCCCTCGACGCGCGCGCCGGGGATCACCTCGTGCATCCGGTTGAGCGAGCGCAGGAAGGTCGACTTGCCGCAGCCCGAGGGGCCGATGAAGGCGGTCACCGACCGCGCTCGGATCGTCATGTTGACGCCCTGCACGGCGAGGAAGTCGCCGTAGTAGATGTCGAGGTCGGAGATGTCGATGCTCTTGGCCATCAGGGTTCTCTCTGGGTGTGGGAGGGAGGAGGGGGTACGCCGCGGCGCGCGGCTCAGCGGCCCGTCTTCGGGGCGAACCAGCGGCCGACGGCACGAGCGACGAGGTTGAGCCCCATCACGAGCGCGATCAGCACGAGCGCGGCCCCCCAGGCGCGCTCGCGGCCGAACTCGGGCGGGATCCCGGGCTGCATGTAGGAGTAGTAGATGAAGACCGGCAGGGTCGCCATCCGCTCGGCGAAGGCGTTGAAGTTCACCGAGTCGGTGTCGCCGGCGATGATGAGCAGCGGCGCGGTCTCCCCCGCGACCCGCGCCACCGCCAGCATCACCCCGGTGACGATGCCGGCCATCGAGGTCGGCAGCACCACCTTGGTCACCGTGCGCCACTTGGCCACGCCCAGGGCGTACGACGCCTCGCGCAGCTCGTCGGGCACCAGCTTGAGCATCTCCTCGGTCGACCGGACCACGATCGGGACCATCAGCACGGCCAGGGCCACCGAGCCGCCGAAGCCCATCCGCACCCCGGGCCCGAAGAAGAGCACGAAGAGCGCGTAGGCGAAGAGGCCTGCGACGATGGAGGGGATGCCGGTCATCACGTCGACGAGGAAGGTGATCACCCGGGCGGTCCGGGAGCCCCTGCCGTACTCGACGAGGTAGATCGCGGCCATCACGCCGACCGGGACGGAGATCGCGGCGGCCCAGGCGGTGACGATCAGGGTCCCGACCAGCGCGTGGTAGATCCCGCCGCCCTCGCCGACGACGTTGCGCATCGAGAAGGTGAAGAACTCCCCCGAGAGCGCGGGGAAGCCGTTGCCGACCACCTGCCACAGCAGGCTGACCAGCGGCACCAGGGCGATCGCGAAGGCGCTCCACATCAGCGAGGTCGCGAGCCGGTCCGTGGCCTTGCGCGGCCCTTCGACGACGTTCGACCAGACGGGCAGCGCGACGAGGAAGGCGACGGCGGCGACCAGCACCCCGCCGACCGGGCCCCAGCCGAGGACCACCACCGGCAGCGCGCCCACGGCCACGGCGAGCACGGCGACCAGCAGCGGGGCCTGGGCGGGGAGCTGGGGGCGGACCAGGGGGACGAACGGCGCGGACGCGGCCTCGGCGGCCGCGGCGTCGGAGGCGTCCCGGCGCTCCTGCAGGTGGGTCGGGGTCTCCATCTCAGCGACCTCCCTTGACCGCGCCCCGCGCGGCGATGAGCCGGGCGAGGAAGTTGACGACGAAGGTGACGACGAAGAGCACCAGGCCGGAGAAGATCAGCACGTTGACCTTGACCCCGGAGGCCTCGGGGAAGCCGAGGGCGATGTTGGCGGCGATGGTCGAGGGGTTGACCGAGGAGATCAGGTTGAAGGTGATCACCCCGGTGGCCGAGAGGACCATCGCGACGGCCATCGTCTCGCCGAGCGCCCGTCCGAGGCCGAGCATGACGGCCGAGATCATCCCGGAGCGGGAGTAGGGGAAGACCGTCATCCGGATCATCTCCCACCGGGTGGCGCCCAGGGCCAGCGCGGCCTCCTGGTGCAGCGTGGGGGTCTGGGCGAAGATCTCGCGGCAGATCGCGGTGATGATCGGCATCGCCATGATCGCCAGCACGAGGCTGGCGGTGAGGATGCTGCGGCCGTTGGCGGGGCCCTCGAAGAACGGGAGCCAGCCCAGGTTGTCGACCAGCCACTGGTAGACCGGGTAGACCTTGGGCGCGAGGAACTGGATCCCCCACAGGCCGTAGACCACCGACGGCACGGCCGCGAGCAGGTCGATCAGGTAGCCGATCGGGCGGGCCAGCCGGCGCGGCGCGTAGTGCGAGATCACCAGGGCGAGCGCGATGCTCAGCGGCGCCGCGACCAGGATCGCCAGGGTGGCGGCCAGCAGCGTGCCGAAGAGCAGCGGCCAGACGTAGACGACGATGTTGTCGGCACCGATCCGCTCGGACGGCGCCGTGATCGCCGGGACCCCCTCGAGGGTCAGGAAGATCGCGACGCCGGCCAGGGCGACCAGGATCAGCAGCCCCGCGGCGCGGGCGAGGCCGGCGAAGACGAGGTCGCCCGGCCGTCGTACCCCGGTCGGGGCGACGACCGGCGCGGCGCTCGGCGCGTCCGGTGCGGTGGTGGGTGGCACGGGGTTCCTCCTGGTCCGATCACGCCGCTGGGGACCCGGGTCCGACCTGTGGGTCGGCCCCGGATCCCCCTCGGCGTCTCGCGGTGCTGGGTGGAGCTGGATCAAGCTGGATGAGGCTGGGTGGTGCGGTGCTGCGGGTCGAGCGGGGCGGTGCGCCTACGGCGTACGCCTGCGCGCCGCCCGCGTCAGCCGGCGGAGATCGCCTCGACGTGGCCGCGGGCCTCCTCGGCCAGCGAGTCGGCGAGCGGCGCGGAGCCGGCGTTCTCCTGGCCGGTGGCCTGGCCGTCCTCGCTGAGGATGTAGGAGATGTAGCCCTTGACCAGCTCGGCCGTCTCCTCGTCCTCGTAGGTGGTGCAGGCCATCAGGTAGGAGGTGAGCACGATCGGGTAGGTGCCGGCCTCCTCGGTCTCGTAGTCGAGGTCGAAGACCATCGAGGTGTCGGCGCGGCCCTCGACCCGCGGGGAGACCTCGAGGATCTTGGCGGCGGCCTCGGCGGTCGGGCCGACGAAGTCGTCGCCCACCTGGACGTTGGCGGTGCCGAGGTCGCCGGCCTGGCTGGCGTCGGCGTAGCCGATCGTGTTCTGGCCGTTGGTGACCGCGGAGACGACGCCGGAGGTGCCGCTGGCGCCCTCGCCGGCCTTGATCGGCCAGATCTCGATCTCGCCGTGCGGCCACGCGTCGGGCGCGACGGTGCCGAGGTAGTTGGTGAAGTTGCCGGTGGTGCCCGACTCGTCGGAGCGGTGGACCGCGGTGATGTCGGCGTCGGGGAGGTCGGCGTCGGGGTTCGTCTCGGCGATGGCCGGGTCGTTCCACTTGGTGATCTCGTTGTTGAAGATCCCGGCGATGGCCTCGGGGGTGAGGTTGAGCTCGTCGACGCCCTCGACGTTGAAGATCACCGCGATCGGGGAGACGTAGTTGGGGATCTCGATCGGCGCGGTGCCGTTGCACTGCTCGGTGACCGCGGTGAGCTCGCCCTCCTCGTCGTCGAGGTAGGAGTCGGAGCCGGCGAAGGAGAAGCCGCCGGAGGAGAAGCCCTCACGGCCGCCGCCGGAGCCGACCGGGTCGTAGTTGACCGTCACGTCGGGGTTGGCCTCCTGGAAGCCGGCACGCCACGCGTTCTGCGCCGCCTCCTGCGAGCTCGCGCCGCCACCGTTGAGGGTGCCGGAGAGGCCGCTGGGGGTGTCGCCGTCCGCCGAGGCCTCCTCGTTGGCCGCGCCGCAGGCGGAGAGGGTGAGGGCCAGGGCGGCCAGGCCGGGGACGATCGCCCGGCGGAAGGAAGTGCTCGTCACTTCGTTGTCTCCTGAGTCTTCATGTGTGCTGACGACACTGAGTGAAGACTCCGGAGGTGACCACGGGCCCGGGCGTCGGTGAACGACGGGTGAACGACGGTCGGGCGTTCGGCGACACCGGGTCGAGGATGCGACGACCATCACATGAACCCGGCTCCGGGCCCTTGACCTACCCGCCGGTCACCGTCCGCGACGGGCCGCTCAGACGGCCCCGTGCACCTCGGTGGCGACCACCTCGCCGTCGCGGAGGTGGACCACCGCCATCCCGCCCTTCTCGAGCGGCCGGTCGGCCACCTCGAGGGCGTCGAGCACCGCCGGCAGCACCGGCCGGTGGCTGCACAGCACGGTCGCGTCGTCGAGCTCGCCCAGCGCGTCGCGCAGCTCGTCGACCAGCGCCACCACCCCCGCGGCCGTGGCGTCCTCCTCGCTCAGGGCGTCGGTCGCCTCGACCGCCAGCACCCCCGCGGCGTACGGCGCCACGGTGTCGACGCAGCGCGTCGAGCTGGACGTGACCACCCGGGTGACGCCGTACGCCGCCAGCACCGGCACCAGGCTGAGGGCCTGCTCGTGTCCCTCGTCGGTGAGGGGGCGGAGCCGGTCGTCGCCGTCCCAGCCCCGCCGCGGGAGCGCGACGGCGTGCCGGAGCACGACGAGGGGGTGGGTACGCCGCCGCAGCGGCCGGGCGTGGGCCAGCGTCTCGCGGTCGTGGGCGTGGGTGAGCAGCCGGGCCGCCTCCTTCCACGGCACCCAGGCCACCTCGTCGATCTCGTCCTCGCGGGTGTGGTCCGCCACGTCGTCGTCGCCCACGACGCGACCGGTCCAGTAGTGGACGACCTTGGGGCGGCCGCCGACGAGGTAGCGCTGCTCCGGCAGCGGCGGACCGAGGCGGACCCGCAGCCCCGTCTCCTCCTCGACCTCGCGGACCGCGCAGGCGGTCAGGTGCTCGCCGGGGTCGAGCTTGCCCTTGGGGAAGGACCAGTCGTCGTAGCGCGGCCGGTGGACCAGCAGCACGTCGTGGCCCGGGCGGGTGACGAGCACGCCGGCGGCCACGACCTCGGCCCCGTGCCCCGACTGCTGGGTGGCAGGCATGGCCCCATCCTCACATCCGGGGCCGCGGGCGCCGGCCGCGCGGTCGTCAGGCGGAGGATAGGTCGCGACGCCGCAGCCCGGCGAGCCCGACCGCCACCGCCGCGGCCGCCAGCGCCCCGATCACCAGCAGGGGCCACGGCGTGAAAGGCTCCACGGGCACGCCGGCCGGGTGCCGGAACGGCGAGAGGTCGGCCAGCCAGGCCGGCATCGAGAGCAGCTCGCCGAGGTAGGCCTCCAGCAGGGCGAAGGCGAAGACCGCCCACGCCAGCAGGGCGCGGTGCGGGAACCAGCCGTGCGCCAGGAACGCCGTCGAGGCGACCAGCAGGACCGGGGCCGCCTGCTGCACGGTCGCGCCGACCAGCCGGCCGAAGAGCGCGTCCTCGCCGGAGAGCAGGAGGTGGCTGGTGCTCAGCGCCACCCCCATCAGCACCACCATGGCGAGCGTGCCGAGCACCGTGACCGCCACCCCGCCGAGCGCCCACGCCAGCCGGCTCGTCCCGGTGGCCAGCACCGCCTCGGCGCGACCCCCCAGCTCCTCGGAGCGCAGCCGCAGCGCCGAGGCGACGGCGTACGCGCTGGCCAGCACGCCCAGGAAGGGGATGACGTAGGCGAAGTAGCTCCGCACCACGTCGTCGAGAGACAGCCCCATCACGTCGGCCATCTCGGGGTTGCTCTCGATCAGGGTGACCACCTCCCGTCCCAGGGAGCCGAAGAGCGCGGCGAAGAGGGTCAGCCCCACGGCCCAGCCCAGGAAGAGGCCGCGTTGCACCCGCCAGGCCAGCCCGACGGGGGTGCCCAGCGCGGCCGTCGCGCGGGCCCGGCCCGCGCGGGGCGGGACCAGGCCGGAGCCGAAGTCGCGGTGCGCGGTCAACCACGCCGCACCCCCGGCGACGACCGCGGTCAGCGCGACGACGAGCAGCAGCGGCCACCAGAGCCGGTCGCCGTACGGACGGGTGGCGTCCTGCCACCCGAAGGGCGAGAGCCAGACCAGCCAGTCGTCGCGGACCGCCCCGACGCCGCGCACCACGAAGAGGAGCGCCAGCACCGCGCCGGCGACACCGAGCGCGCCGCGGGCCGAGGAGGTGAGCTGGGCGGCGGCCGCCGCGGACGCCGTGAAGACGAGGCCGACGCCGGCGAGGGCCGCGCCGTGCAGCAGGGAGCCGGCCCCGGGGAGACCGATGGCCCACAGGACCGCGGCGTCGAGGGCGCCAGCGAGGAACGCCGCGCCGATCGCCACCAGCAGGGCGGCCGCCGTGCCGGCGTGCCGGCCGGTGACGGTGCTGCGCAGGAGCTCGGCCGTGCCGGTCTCCTCCTCGCCGCGCGTGTGCCGGACGACGGTGAAGGTCACCATCAGCGCGACCACCAGCCCCGCGATCGAGGTGACCTCGTAGGCGGTGATCCCGGCGACGGTGTCGACGGCGTACGGCACGCCGTTGAGGAGCCGTCCGGACGCGCTGTCCTGGACCGTCGCGCGGTACGCCGCGATCTCGACCGGGGTGGAGTAGAGGTCCTGGACGGCGGCGGCCGAGACCACCGTCAACCCGGTCAGGCCGCCGACCCACAGCGGCAGCCGGACGCGGTCGCGGCGCAGCACGAGCCGGACCAGGTGGCCGGTGCCGGTGAGGGCGTTCACGGTTCGAGCCGCTCGCCGTACTGCTGGAGGAAGAGCTCCTCCAGGGTGGGGGGGTGCGCCTGCAGCGACGTCAGGCCGAGCCCGGCGAGGTGCGCGACGGCGTCGCCGATCCGGTCGGAGTCGACCTCGAAGGTGACCCGGCCGTCGTGCTGCTGCAGGTGGTGGACGCCGTGCACGCCCGTGAGCCCGTCAGCAGGACGCGCCGTCTCGGCGAGCACCGTCGTCCGGGTGAGGTGGCGCAGGTCGGCGAGCGTGCCGCTGAGCGCGTTGACGCCGGCCCGGATGATGCTGACCCGGTCGCAGAGCGCCTCGACCTCCGCGAGGATGTGGCTGGAGAGCAGCACGGTCGCGCCATCGGCGCGCAGGTCGCCGACGGCCCGCTGGAACTCCGCCTCCATCAGCGGGTCGAGTCCCGAGGTGGGCTCGTCGAAGAGGTAGAGCTCGACCCGGGAGGCGAGCGCGGCGACGAGCGCGACCTTCTGGCGGTTGCCCTTGGAGTAGGCGCGCGCCTTCTTGGTCGGGTCGAGCTCGAACCGCTCCAGCAGCTCGGCACGCCGCCGCTCGTCGAGGCCGCCGCGCATGCGGCTGAGCAGGTCGATCACCTCACCCCCGGTCAGCGACGGCCAGAGCGTGACGTCGCCGGGGACGTAGGCGAGCCGGCGGTGCAGCTCGGCCGCCTGGCTCCAGGGGTCGCCCCCCAGCATCCGGACCCGGCCGGAGTCGATCCGCAGCAGCCCCAGCAGCACCCGCATCGTCGTCGACTTGCCCGACCCGTTGGGCCCGAGGAAGCCGTGCACCTCGCCGGTCCCGACGGTCAGGTCGAACCCGTCCAGGGCCCGGACCGCGCCGAACGTCTTGACCACCTGCTCGATCTCGATCGCGTTCACGGTCCCACTCTGGCAGGGGTGGCCTCCTCCGTCGCCCCGCTTCTCCGGGGGCGCCGTCGTGAATCCCCGCCTGAGCGGGGATCACTGAAGTTGTCGGGGCGTGCACGCCGCGACAACTTCGGGAATCCCCGCACAGGCGGGGATCCTTGGGGCGCGTGGGACTCAGCGGAAGCGGCGCAGCCGCAGGCTGTTGGTCACGACGAAGACCGAGGAGAAGGCCATGGCCGCGCCGGCGAGCATGGGGTTGAGCAGGCCCGCGGCGGCCAGGGGCAGGGCGGCGACGTTGTAGGCGAACGCCCAGAAGAGGTTGCCCTTGATCGTGCCGAGCGTGCGGCGGGAGAGGCGGACGGCGTCGGCGGCGGCGCCGAGGTCGTCGCGGACCAGGGTGAGGTCGCTCGCCTCGATCGCGACGTCGGTGCCGGCCCCCATCGCGAGGCCGAGGTCGGCCTGGGCCAGGGCGGGGGCGTCGTTGACGCCGTCGCCGACCATGGCGACGACCCGGCCCTCCTCCTGCAGCCGGCGGACGACGTCGACCTTCCCGGCGGGCAGCACGCCGGCGACGACCTCGTCGATCCCGACCCGGGCGGCGACGGCGCGGGCCGCGCCCTCGTTGTCGCCGGTCACGAGCAGGGGACGCAGGCCGAGGCGGCGCAGCTCGGCGACGGCCGCCGCGGAGCCCTCCTTCACCGTGTCGGAGACCACCAGCACGCCCCGCACCCGGCCGCCCCAGGCGGCGACGACCGCCGTACGGCCCTCGGCCTCCGCGGCCTCGACGGCGGCCGCGAGCGCCGGTGGTACGTCGACGTCGACGGCCGACGCCCGGCCCACGGTCACCTCGTGGCGCTCGCCGCGCACGTCGACGCGGGCCCGGGCGCCCAGACCGGGGAGGACGGCGAACTCGTCGGCGGCGGGTCGCTCCGGGGTCGCCTCGACCACGGCCCGGGCGATCGGGTGCTCCGACCCCGACTCGACGGCGGCCGCCACGGCCTGGACGTCGGCGGCGTCCTCGCCGTCGGCGGGGAACACCTCGACCAGCGCCATCCGGCCGGTCGTCACCGTCCCGGTCTTGTCGAGCACCACGGTGTCGACGCGGCGGGTCGACTCCAGCACCTCGGGGCCCTTGATCAGCACGCCCATCTGGGCGCCGCGGCCGGTGCCGACCAGCAGCGCCGTGGGGGTGGCGAGGCCGAGCGCGCAGGGGCAGGCGACGATGAGCACCGAGACGGCGGCGGTGAAGGCGGCGGTGGCGGTCGCGCCCGCGCCGAGCCAGAAGCCGAGCGAGCCGGCGGCGAGCAGCAGCACGAGCGGGACGAAGACGCCCGAGACCCGGTCGGCGAGGCGCTGGACCTCCGCCTTGCCCGACTGGGCCTCCTCGACGAGCCGCGCCATCTGGGCCAGCTGGGTGTCCCCGCCGACCCGGGTCGCCCGGACCAGCAGCCGGCCGCCGGTGTTGACGCACCCGCCGACCACCTCCGACCCGGCGCCGACCTCGAGGGGCACCGACTCGCCGGTGACCATCGAGGTGTCGACCGCGGAGGTGCCGCTGACCACGACGCCGTCGGTGGCGATCTTCTCGCCCGGCCGCACGACGAACTCGTCGCCGACCGCCAGCTCCTCCACCGGCACCCGGGCCTCGAACCCGTCGCGCAGCACGGCGACGTCGCGGGCACCGAGGTCGAGCAGGGCGCGCAGGGCCGCTCCGCTGGTGCGCTTCGCCCGCTTCTCGAACCACCGACCGGCGAGCAGGAAGGTGGTGACCCCCGCGGCGACCTCGAGGTAGACGTTCATCGTGCCGTCGCCCCGGGCGACGGTGAGCTCGAAGGCGTGGGTCATCCCGGGGTCGCCGGCCGGGCCGAGGAAGAGCGCGTAGAGCGACCACCCGGTCGCCGCCAGCACGCCCATCGAGACGAGCGTGTCCATCGTGGTGGCGCCGTGGCGCAGGTTGGTCCAGGCCGCCCGGTGGAAGGGCCACGCACCCCAGGTCACGACGGGCGCGGCGAGCGTGAGCGAGGCCCACTGCCAGTGGTCGAACTGCCACGCCGGGACCATCGACAGCAGGATCACCGGCACGCTCAGCAGCGCCGACCAGACCAGCCGGGTGCGGAGCGCCGCGACCTCGAGGTCGCGCCGGTCGGCGACGGCCTCCCGGCCGGCCGCGCCCTCGACCGTGCCGCCGGCGGGCGGCGCCGGGGGCGCGGGCAGCTCGGCGGAGTAGCCGGCCGCCGCCACCGTCTCCAGCAGGGCCTCGGGGGTGACCGCCGGGCCGAAGGTGACCTTCGCCTTCTCGGTGGCGTAGTTGACCGAGGCGGTGACGCCGTCCAGCTTGTTGAGCTTGCGCTCGATCCGGTTGGCGCACGACGCACAGGTCATCCCGGAGATCTCGAGCTCGAGGTCGGTCGTCGCCGCCTTCTCGGTGGCGGTCTGGCCCGTGGTCCGGCCGGCTGTCTGGTCAGTGGTCATCGTCGTCCTCCGCGTGGACGGTGAAGTCGGCCGTCCGGACCACGCCGTCGTGGCGGAAGTCGAGGAAGAGCCGGTAGGTGCCGGCGGTGGGGAAGGTCGTCGCGAAGGCGACCTCCGGCCCGCCGGGGCCGCTCCCCCCGCCCTCGGGGTGGACGTGCAGGAAGCCCAGGTCCCCCTCGCGCAGCACGACGAGGTGGCCGTGCGCGCCGAGGTGGGGCTGCAGGTCGTCGACGGGCGCGCCGTCCCGGCTCACCCGCGCCGTCAGCACGGTCTCGGCGCCAGGGACGGTGTCGCCGGCCAGGGTGAGCTCGTAGTCGCCGACCCGGTCGGTACGGCGTTCCCGACGCTCGGCGTCCGGCCGGAAGTCGCCCGGGACGCTGAGGTCGTCGGCGAGCACCACGCCCTCCTCGCCCGCCGGGACCAGGTCGGCGACGACGCGCCACGTGCCGGGGGTGAGGTCGGCCCGGGTGCTCCACGTGCCGGTCGCGCGGTCGAGCGTCGGGTGCAGGTGCTGGAAGCCGGTGAGGTCGCGGCGGACCACGACCAGGTGGAGCTCCTTCTCGTGGTCGACGTCGTAGTCGAGCAGCGGCCGACCGCCGGAGGTCTCGACCCGGAACGCCAGCCGGACGTCCCGGCCCGGGGCCACCGTCCGCTCGGCCAGCGCCAGCGTGAGGCCGGCGGCGCGGGTGGTGAGGCCGACTGCGTACGGACCGTCCTCCTCGTCGTGGGAGCCCTCCGCGGCGTGCCCGTCGGCACCGGCCGCCTCGTCGTCGGCGTGTGCCTCCTCCCCCGCGTGCGCGGCGGGCTCGGTGTCGACCGGGCCGACCGCACGCCCGACCCCGACCGCCAGCCCGAAGACGGCGACGAGGGCCGCGACGAACGCGGCGACACGCAGCGGGGTGCTCATGGACGTCCTCCCGGGGGTCGAGTCAGGGACAGGCGGCGTCAGGCCAGCGCGTAGCCGGCCTCCTCGACGGCGCCGCGCACGGCGGCCTCGTCGACGGGCTGGTCGCTGGTGACGGTCAGGGCGCCGGTCTCGAGGACGACGTCGACGCCGGTGACGCCGGGGACCTCGCCCACCTCCTCGGTGACGGAGGCGACGCAGTGCTGGCAGGTCATGCCGGTGACGGTGAAGGTGGCGGTCTGGGACATCGGGATCTCCTCGGTGGTGACGGATGGGAGCCGGCCGCCGGGACGGCGCCGGGCAGGGTGGGTGCGGTCAGGACTTCACGAGACGGCCGATCGCGGCCATCGCCTCGTCGATCTTGGCCTCGGCCTCGGCGTCGCCGGCCCGGGCCGCGTCGACGACGCAGTGGCTCAGGTGGTCCTGGAGCAGGCCGAGGGAGACGGCCTGGAGGGCCTTCGTCATCGCGCTCACCTGGGTGAGGATGTCGATGCAGTACTTCTCCTCCTCGACCATCCGCTGCAGGCCGCGGGCCTGGCCCTCGATCCGCCGGAGGCGTGCGAGGTAGTCGTCCTTGCCCTGGATGTAGCCGTGGTGGTGCGCGCTCATGGGTCGACCATACCCCTGGGGGGTAGGTGTTTCAAGGACCCTCGACTCCGGAGGTCCTCCGCTCACCCGCCTTCAACGCGAGACAGTCCCCGACATCCTGACCATGGACACGCCGGCGGGCGCGGTCAGAACGTGGGGGACTATCGACAGGAGCGGGCGCGCGACGAGGGCGCGGGGAGGGCGGCGGCGCGGGTCAGCGCTGGTGCGGGACGGGAGCCACGCCGAGGATGCGGTCGATCTCCTCGGTGGTCAGCCGGCCGTCGGACTCGCTGGCCGCGATGATCAGCGTGGTGGTGAGCTCCACCTCACCGATGAGGTCGCCATCCTCGAGGGTGACGTCGAACGGGTCGTGCACGAGGTGAGCCTCCTCCCCGAGATTCCTGGTGTGGTCCTGCAGAACGGTCGCCGCCCACCAGAGCGGACGACTGGCACAAGCGTGCCCGCTTTCGTCCGACCTAAACAGGCGTTTCTGGAAACATCCCCCAATCGAGGGAGGCTCGGAACCACCCACCTGGACCCTTGACAGGATCCCCGGTCACATGTCCGGCCCCTGAGACATTCTGCCAGAAATTCAAGTCGGGCTCAGACGGACCGAGGCCCCGTCCTGACGGACGGGGCCTCGGCTCGAGAGTCGTGGAACAGGTGCTCCACTCGTTCCACGTCAGACCGGGCGGACGTTCTCCGCCTGCGGGCCCTTCGGGCCCTGGGTGACGTCGAACTCGACCTTCTGGTTCTCGTCCAGGGACTTGTAGCCCTGGGTCTGGATCGCCGAGTAGTGCACGAAGACGTCGTCGCCGCCGTCCTCCTGCGCGATGAAGCCGAAGCCCTTCTCAGCGTTGAACCACTTCACGGTGCCCTGAGCCATTGCTCTGTTACTCCTTTGTCGGGGCGAGAGATCGTCACCTCGACGACCCCGCACCAGATGCGGTGACACGTCGCTCCGACTTGCGGGCACTGCCGAAAGAAAGAACGCCGTTGGATCACAAACTCCGCGGGCGTCTACCTGCTGGAACTTGCACCTGTTGCGCCAACCACATTACCAACAAAGGCCCCCTTGGCCAGATGCCAGACCCGGGGAAATCCCATTGTCTGGGTGAACTTCTCGTGACAGCGCCGCACCTCAGGGCAGCTCGCCGGTCAGCCGACCGTGCCGGGCGGCGCTGTCGGGGTCCAGCCCGACGAGCTCGACGACCTTGCCCTTGCGGCCGTACTTGGCGGTGATCGCGTCGAGCGCGGCCACCGAGGAGGCGTCCCAGACGTGGGCCCCCGAGAGGTCCACGACCACCCGGTCGGGGTCGTCGACGTAGTCGAACTGCGTGTAGAGGTCGTTGCTGGAGGCGAAGAAGAGCTCGCCGGTGACGGCGTACCGCGCCACCTCGACGCCGTCCTCGTCGACGACCACCTGCCGGGTCACCGCGGTCAGGTGGGCCACCCGGCGCGCGAAGAGCGTCATCGCGACCAGGACCCCCACGCCGACGCCGATGGCGAGGTTCTCGGTGGCGACCACCACCACCACGGTGCTCACCATCACGGCGGTCTCCGAGAGCGGCATCCGGCGCAGGGTCGCCGGCCGGACGCTGTGCCAGTCGAAGGCGCCGACGGAGACCATGATCATCACCGCGACCAGGGCGGCCATGGGGATCCGCGCCACCGCGTCGCCGAAGCCGACCACCAGGACCAGCAGGAAGACGCCGGCGAGGAAGGTGGAGAGCCGGGTGCGGGCACCGGACTCCTTGACGTTGACCATGGTCTGCCCGATCACCGCGCAGCCGCCCATCCCCCCGAAGAGGCCGGTGACGAGGTTGGCGCCGCCCTGACCCCACGCCTCGCGCGTCTTGTCGGAGCGGGTGTCGGTGATGTCGTCGACGAGCTTGGCGGTGAGCAGCGACTCCAGCAGGCCTACGACCGCCATCGCCAGCGAGTACGGCGCGATCGCGCGCAGGGTCTCCCACGTCCAGGGCACGTCGGGCAGCAGCAGGGAGGGCAGGCTGTCGGGCAGCGCACCCTCGTCGCCCACGTCGGGCACGTCGAGGCCGGCCACCAGGGCGACCGCCGTGACCGCGACCACCGCGACCAGGGGCGCCGGGACGACCGTGGTCAGCCGCGGCAGGACGACGATCACCAGCACGCCCGCCGCGACCAGCGGGTAGACGAGGCCGGGGACGCCGACCAGGTGGGGCACCTGGGCCAGCAGCACCAGGAGGGCCAGGGAGTTGACGAAGCCGACCATCACCTGGCGCGGCACGAAGCGCATCAGCCGGGCGACCCCGAGCAGCGCCAGCGCCACCTGGATCAACCCGCCGAGCAGGACGGTCGCCACGAGGTGGTCGACCCCGTGCCGCGCCACCACGGGGGCGACCACGAGGGCGACCGCTCCGGTCGCCGCCGAGACCATCGCCGGCCGGCCGCCCAGGACGGAGATGGTGACCGCCATGGTGAAGGAGGCGTAGAGACCCATCCGCGGGTCGACGCCGGCGATCACCGAGAAGGAGATCGCCTCGGGGATCAGCGCCAGCGCCACGACCAGGCCGGCGAGCACCTCGGTGCGCAGAAGGCGCGGGGAGCGCAGGGCGCCGCGGACGGTCGCCGGCTCGTGCGGGACCGGCGGGGAGGTGGTGCTCACGACGGGGGGACCTCTCGGAAGGCGACCGGGCAGCCTAACCCCCGACGTCGAGGCGGCCCTTCTCCATCTCCCCCGTCAGCGCCGAGAGGAACTCCACCACCGCCGGGCGCGCCTCGGCGGGGACCGCGGCGGCGATCTCCTTCATCCGCACGTGCATCGAGCTGAGGTGGGCGTGCATCTCCTCGCGGGCCCGCGCCGTCGGCACGAGCAGCACCGAGCGCCGGTCCGCGGGGTGCGGCACCCGCTCCAGGTGGCCGGAGCGCACGAGGCGGTCGACCAGCGTGGTGGTCGCCGCCGTGGTGATCTGGAGGTGGTCGGCGAGCCGGCGGGGGGTCACCCCGACGGGACCGGCGGGCGCGCCCGGGGCAGCCGCCGCGGCGGCCTGCTCGGCCGCTTGGCACTCGCGGATCACGTGGCGCAGCGCCTGCAGGTCGGTGGTGTTGACCGACATGGAGGTGCCGAGGCGTCGCCGCATCTCGCGGTCGGCGCGGACGAGGTGGCGCACGGCGCGCAGCAGCTCGCGCTCGTCGGGCGAGTAGTCGGAGGCCATCCGGGTACTCGGGTGTTCAGCTGATTGGGGCACAGAAATATCTTACTAGGTTGATATCTAGATTGCCTAGTAATAGTCTTTCCACTCCGACAGCAGGAGGATCAGCAGATGGCACAGACGCTCGCCCGGGACGAGGGCTCCCCCGGCGGCCCCGGCGATCCGGGACCGGCACCGTCCGACGGGGAGCTCCCCGACCGGCTGCCGGCGGGCGACCCCCGCGACCTCGTGGTCCTGCTGGACGCGCGACGGCGCCCCGCGGGGACCGCCCCGCGCGAGGCCGTCCACGGGCTCGACACCCCGCTCCACCTCGCCTTCTCCTGCTGGCTGCTGGACGCCGACGGCCGCGTGCTGATGACCCGCCGCGCGCTGGGCAAGCGCTCCTGGCCGGGCGTGTGGACCAACTCGTTCTGCGGCCACCCGCGCCCCGACGAGGCGCTGGTCGACGCCGTACGCCGGCACGGCCGCGCCGAGCTCGGCCTCGAGGTGGAGGCGATCACCGCGCTCCTCCCCGACTTCGCCTACCGCGCGGTGGACGCCTCGGGGGTCGTGGAGAACGAGTTCTGCCCCGTCTTCGTCGCCCGGACGACCCACCAGCCGGAGCCGCACCCCGACGAGGTGGCCGAGCTCGCCTGGGTCGAGGTCGACGACCTGCGGACCGCGCTGGCCGCCGCACCCTGGGCGCTGAGCCCCTGGCTGCGCGACCAGGCCGCCGCGCTCGACACCGCACAGGCCTGGTCCCGGCTGGCCGTCGACGCCGACCGGACCGAGACCCATCCGCCCGACGCCGTGGTTCCGAACCCCCGTCCCAGGACCTCCCCGTCCCCGGCCACCCAGGAGAGCGACCGATGACCGTGCAGAGCGAGATCGACCGGCTCCTGAGACCCGCCCGCGAGCTCGACGGACTCCCCCGCGACCGGGCCGCCCTGGCCGCCGCCCTCGACGTCGGCACCCGCGGCGGCAAGCGGTTCCGCCCCTGGCTGCTGGCCCGGGTCCACGACGCCCTCGCCACCCCCGGCGACTCGGCGGCGCCCGACGCCGTCGTTGACCGCGTGGCGGCCGCGGTCGAGCTGCTGCACACCGCCTTCGTCATCCACGACGACGTGATCGACCACGACGACACCCGGCGCGGACGCCCCAGCGTCCCCGGCTGGTTCCGCTCCGACGCGGCCACGCTCCCGGTGCCCACCGGGGCGCCCGCGGCGCGGGCCGCGGGCGAGGAGACCTACTCCCGCGCCGGCGCCGTGCTGGCCGGGGACCTCGCGCTGGCGGCGGCCGTCCGCGCGGTCGCCACCTGCGGCGCCCCCACCCCGGTGGTCACCCGCCTCCTGGACCTGCTCGACACCACGCTGCACGTCTCGGCCGCCGGGGAGCTCGCCGACGTGAGGCTGGCGCTCGGCGCCGGGCTCGAGGACCCCGAGGGCGCCCTCGAGGAGGCCCTGCAGATGGCCGAGCACAAGACGGCCGCCTACTCCTTCGTCCTCCCGATGCAGGCCGGCGCGCTGCTGGCCGGCGCCGAGGAGCACGTCGTCCGGGCCCTCGGCGAGGTCGGTCGACGCCTCGGCATCGCGTTCCAGCTCCACGACGACCTGCTCGGCGTCTTCGGCGACCGCGAGGTCACCGGGAAGGACCCGCTCGGCGACCTCCGTGAGGGCAAGCGCACGCCGCTGGTCGTGCACGCCGCCGGCACGGCTGCCTGGCCGCGAATCGCGGCCCACCTCGGCGACCCCGCGCTCACCGAGGAGGAGGCCGCCGACGTCCGGGCCGCGCTCGTCGAGGGCGGTTCCCGCGTCTTCGTCGAGGAGCTGGCCCGCGAGCACCTCGACGCCGCCCGTGACCAGGCCGCCGCCTTCGGGCTGGCCGACCCACTGGTCGACCCCCTCGTCACCGCGTGGGCGCCCCGCCCGGCCGCCCCCGCGGTCCCCGTCGCCGAGGCGGGTGCGGCATGAGCGCCGCGGCCACGCCGCCGCTGGGCCCCGTGCCCGACGGGGGCCGGGACGCGGTCGCCGACGGCGCGCTGGCGCCGTACGAGCTCTACGACCAGGTCGCCGAGGCGACCGCGGCGCTGGTGATCAAGCGGTACTCCACCTCCTTCGGGATGGCCTCACGGCTGCTCGCCGAGCCGGTGCGCACCCACGTCTGCAACGTCTACGCGCTGGTCCGGGTGGCCGACGAGATCGTCGACGCCCCGCGCCCCGACGGCCGCCGTGCCCACCAGGCGCTGCTGCTCGACGGCCTCCAGGACGACGTGCACGCCGCGCTGCGCAGCGGGCACAGCGCCAACCTGGTGGTCCACGCCTTCGCCCGCACCGCGCGGGCCGTGGGGATCGGGACCGACCTCGTCGACCCCTTCTTCGCCTCGATGCGCACCGACCTCTTCCGCGAGGAGCACGACGAGGAGAGCTTCGCCGCCTACGTCTACGGCTCCGCCGAGGTGGTCGGCCTCATGTGCCTGCGCGCCTTCCTCGTCGGCCGGCCCGACGCCGAGCGCGAGTACGTCGAGCTGCGGGGCGGGGCGCGCCGGCTCGGCGCCGCCTTCCAGAAGGTGAATTTCCTGCGCGACCTCGCCGCCGACTGCGACGAGCTCGGCCGCAGCTACTTCCCCGGCCTCGACGTGCGGCGCTTCGACGCGGCCGACCGCGACCGGCTGCTCGACGACATCGACGCCGACCTGGCCGCCGCCGCCGCGGTCGTGCACCGGCTCCCGGCCGGCAGCCGGCGCGCGGTCTGCGCCGCGCACGCCCTCTTCGCCGAGCTCTCGAAGCGCCTGCGCCAGACCCCGCCCGAGCAGATCCGCAGCCGGCGGGTCCGGGTGCCGGGGCCGCGCAAGGCCCAGGTCATCGCGCGCGCCGTCACCCGGGGCGTCTCGTGACCGCCCCCACCGGTCCCGCCGTCCCGGGCCGCCGCGTCGCCGTCGTCGGCGGCGGCATCTCGGGGCTCGCCACCGCTGCCCTGCTCGCCGCCGACGGCTGGTCCGTCGACCTGCTGGAGCAGCGCGACGAGGTCGGCGGCCGCGCCGGCAGCTGGGAGAAGGACGGGTTCCGGTTCGACACCGGCCCCTCCTGGTACCTCATGCCCGAGGTCTTCGACCACTTCTTCCGGCTGCTCGGCACCAGCGCCACCGAGCAGCTCGACCTCACCCTGCTCGACCCCGGCTACCGGGTCTTCTTCGAGGCCCACGACGAGCCGCTCGACGTCCGCACCGCGCGCGAGGCCAACCTGGCCACGTTCGAGGCGGTGGAGCCGGGCGCCGGTGCCGCGCTGGCGGCGTACCTGGAGTCCGCCTCCGACGCCTACCGGATGGCCGTCGACCACTTCCTCTACACGAGCTTCGAGTCGCCGCGCTCCCTGCTGCACCCCGAGGTGGTGCGCCGGGCGCCGACCCTGCTGGGGCTGCTGGGCCGCTCCCTGGAGAAGCACGTCGCCGCGCGGTTCGCCGACCCGCGGCTGCGGCAGGTGCTCGGCTACCCCGCCGTCTTCCTCGGCTCCTCGCCCGCCCGCACCCCGTCGATGTACCACCTGATGAGCTCGATGGACCTCGCCGACGGGGTGCTGTACCCCCAGGGCGGCTTCACCCGGCTGATCGAGGCGATCGCCGACCTGGCGCGCGCCCGCGGCGTGCGGATCCACACCGGGGCCACCGTCACCTCGATCGACACCACCCCGCCGGCGGCGGGGCGCGGTCGCCGCGGGCGCGCCCGGCGCGCCCGGGTCTGCGGGGTCGCCTGGCTCGACGCCGCGGGCAGCGAGCACCGGCTGCCGGCCGACGTGGTCGTCGGCGCCGCCGACCTGCACCACCTCGAGACCGAGCTCCTCCCCCGCGACCTGCAGACCTACCCCGAGTCGTGGTGGCGCCGGCGCGACCCGGGCCCGGGCGCGGTGCTGGTCTATCTCGGCGTCGAGGGCGAGCTGCCGCAGCTGGAGCACCACTCGATGTTCTTCACCAGCGACTGGGGCAAGAACTTCGGCGACGTGCTGGGCCGCCCCGGCCGGGTGCCGGACCCCGCCTCCTCCTACGTCTGCCGCCCCTCGGCGAGCGACCCGACCGTCGCGCCGGCGGGCAGCGAGAACCTCTTCATCCTCGTCCCCGTCCCCGCCGACACGGGGCTCGGCAAGGGCGGGGTCGACGGGCAGGGCGACCCGGCCGTCGAGAAGGTGGCCGACGCCGCGATCGCCCAGGTCGCCGCGTGGGCCGGCGTGCCCGACCTCGCCGAGCGCGTGGTCGTCCGCCGCACCGTCGGCCCCGGCGACTTCGCCGCCGACCTCAACGCCTGGTCGGGCGGGATGCTCGGGCCGGGCCACACGCTGCGGCAGAGCGCCTTCCTGCGCGCCCGCAACGCCTCCCGCAAGGTGGAGGGGCTACTCTACGCCGGGTCGAGCACGATCCCCGGGATCGGCCTGCCGATGTGCCTGATCAGTGCCGAGCTGGTGCTCAAGCGGCTGCGCGGCGACCGGTCCACCGGGCCGACGGCCGAGCCGCCTCGGGAGACGGAGCCGGAAACGGCTCAAGAGCCGCTGCTCGAGGCGACCGGGGGCGCCGCGTGAGTCTGCTCTACCTCGGCTTCGTCCTGGTCTCGACCCTCTGCATGGGTCTGGTCGACCGTCGCTGGCGGCTCTTCCTCTTCGACCGGCCCCGGGTGGCGCTCGTCGCCGTGGCCGTCGGCTTCGTCGTCTTCCTCGCCTGGGACCTCGCCGCCATCGAGCTCGCGCACTACAGCAAGGGCGAGTCGCCGGCGATGACCGGGATCGAGGTGGCCCCCGAGCTGCCGCTCGAGGAGCTCTTCTTCATCGTCTTCCTCTGCTACCTCACCGGCGTGCTGCACGGCCTCTTCCGGCTGCTGCTGGACCGCGGCGACCGGACGGGCGGGACGGCCGCGACGGACGGCGCCGGCGCCTCCCGCACGGGGGTGGTCGCGTGAGCTACCTCGGTCTGGCCACGCTCTTCCTCGCGGCCACCCTGCCGCTGCTGCTGGTCGCCGTGCTGCTGCGCCGGCCCGGTCGCCGCTGGTGGGCCGCGACTGGCCTCACCGCCCTGGCCCTGCTCGTGCTCACCGTGGTCTTCGACTCCCTGATGATCGCCGCCGACCTCTTCCGCTTCGACGAGGAGGCGCTGTCGGGGGTCCACGTCGGGCTGGCCCCGCTCGAGGACCTCGCCTGGCCGCTCGCGGCCGTGGCCGTCGTCCCGTCGGTCGTCCTCCTGCTCACCCCCGGGCGGCGCGCCCGCGCGGACGTCGGAGACGGCCGGTGAGCGCCGTGGCGCCGACGACCGAGGCCTCGGGCGCCGGCCGCGCGGGCGCCCGCGCGGGGCAGGTGCTCGCCTCCTCGCGCCCGCTCTCCTGGGTCAACACCGCCTTCCCCTTCGGCGCCGCCTACCTCATGGCCGGCGGCGGGCTCGACGTCGCCTTCTGGGTCGGCGTGGTGTGGTTCCTGGTCCCCTACAACCTCCTGATGTACGGCGTGAACGACGTCTTCGACTACGAGTCCGACCTGCGCAACCCGCGCAAGGGCGGCGTCGAGGGCGTCGTCCTGGACCGCGGCCTGCACCGGGCCACGCTGTGGGCGGCCGGGCTCTCCAACGTGCCGTTCGTCGTCGTCCTGCTGGCGCTCGGCTCGCCGCTGGCGGCGCTGGTGCTCGCGGTGAGCGTCTTCGCCGTGGTCGCCTACTCGGCGCCGGGGCTGCGGTTCAAGGAGAGGCCGTTCCTCGACTCGGTCACCTCGAGCACCCACTTCGTCAGTCCGGCCGCCTACGGGCTCGCGCTGGCCGCGGCCCGCGGGGGCGAGGTCGCCGTCGACACCACAGTGCTGGCCGCGCTCGGCGGCTTCTTCGCCTGGGGGCTGGGCTCGCACGCCTTCGGCGCAGTGCAGGACGTCGCCGCCGACCGGGCCGGCGGGATCGGCTCGATCGGCACGGTGATGGGCGCCCGGACGACGACGTGGTTCGCCGCGGGCTGCTACGTCGTCGGCGGGATCCTGCTGCTCCTGCTGCCGTGGCCGGGCCTGCTGGCCGCGGCGCTGGTGCTGCCCTACGTGGCCAACGTGGCGCCGTACCTGACGATCACGGACGCCGACTGCGAGCGGGCCAACGCCGGGTGGCGGCGGTTCCTCTGGCTCAACTTCCTCACCGGCTTCCTGGTCACCCAGCTGCTGATCTGGACCGTGCTGCGCTGATCTGGCCGGTCAGCGACGCAGCCGGGCCTGCCACCGCTCCCACGGGGGCCGCTCCGCCCAGTTGAGGCGAAGCGTGGTGACGGCGCGGGACATCCGCCGGCGGAGCTGGGCGGGCCCCTGCACCGACCGCCCGGAGACCTCGAGCCGCAGCCGGCGGTCGAAGCGGATCGTCGCCTCCGGCCCGAGCACGAACGCCAGGTCGAGGTCGTCGTGGACGTCGGCGGTGGTGTGCACGCGGGCGCGGACCCGCTCCCAGCTGGCGCGGCGCACCGCCATGCTCGACCCCCACAGGGGGACGTGGGCCAGCGCGAGGTGGGTGAGGAGGAAGTAGGCGCCGAGGTAGACGACGGTGGCCAGCTGCCGCAGCACGGGCGGGAGGTCGTGGAAGCGGCCGCCGCCGGTGACGGCGTCGACCCCCGGGTCGGCCATCGCCCGGGCCACGTGGGCGACCCAGTCGGGCCCGGGGCGGGAGTCGGCGTCGAGCCGGCCGACCACGTCGCCGCGGGCCGCGTCGTACCCGGTGGCGGCGGCCGACGGGATGCCGACCCGCCGCTCGACCACCACCCGCGCCCCGTGCGCCCGCGCGACGGCGGCCGAGTCGTCGCTGGAGCCGTTGTCGACCACGACGACCTCCAGCGGCGGGACGGACTGGTCAGCCAGGAGCCGGAGGCACGCGGCGAGCTCGGCCGCGTCGTCGCGGACCGGGATCACCACGGAGACCGACGGCGACGCCGCCCCGCCCCCGCCTGCGGGGCGCCTCACCGCGCGTCCTGCCGGCGGGGCAGGGTGCGGGCGACCAGCAGGCCGGCGACCACGGCACCCAGCACGCCGGCGGCCAGGTCGCCGACCGTGTCGTCGTACCCGACCTGGATCCGCTGGTCGATCCAGTGGTGCCCCACCCACTCGCCGATCTCCCAGACGCCCGCGAGCCCGGCGGCCAGCGCGGAGGTGACCACCACCGCGCCGAGCCGGGGCCGGGTGGCGGAGCCGGGGTCGGCGGGGTCCGGCAGCGCCCCGAGGACGACGAGCGCCTGCCAGCAGAGCGCCCCGATCAGCCCCGTGGCGAGGGCGTGCACGACGAGGTCCAGCCCCATGACGGTGACGTACCAGTCGAGCTGGGCCGCCCAGGCGCCGAAGAGCAGCACGGAGCCGTAGAGGGCGTCCAGCCACTGCGGCGTCCCGAGCGCGCGCGGCACCATGACGCCGCCCAGGACGAGGAAGAAGAGGGCGAAGCCGAGCCAGCCGTGGACCACCGTCCCGACCACGACGCTGACCAGGCTCGCCAGCCGCACCAGGTCGGGGGCGATCAGCGGCATGCGGCGAGCCTATCGAGCGTGAAGTCGCTCACCCGGCACCGGCCCCGGGCCGCGGATCCACGCCTCGGGAGCCGGGTCCGCGACACGCGGAGGTGCGTTGACGATTCGACATCCCCCGGGGGGTCTGTGTTGTCGTGGAGGGGTCGCGGCGGTGCAGCCCAGCTCCCGAACGACGAGGTGCCTCCCCATCGCGAGGCGCCCGCGCCGCGACCTCGACGCCCGGCAAGGCGGCGTCGCGTCCGAGCGCCACCGCGCACGCCCCGCGTGCCCGGCGCAGAGCACGGAGTGAGGAACACACTTGCGCGCACGCACCACCCCCTTCACGTCCCCGTCGACCCCCTCGACCGGCCTCCCCCGCGGCCTCCGCGCCGGCGCCGGCTCCCTGGCGACCGGCGCCCTCGCCCTGGCCCTGACCGCCGGGCTGGTGCCCGGGACCGCCCACGCCGCCGACCCCGTCCTCGGCGACGGCCAGGTCGCCGTGACGGTGGACGTGCCGCAGCAGCGGAACGTCCAGGTCGCTGCGGACGCCCGCACCTGGCCCGCCGACGTGCTGGAGAGCACCGGCGTGCCGGTCGACGGCAACGACCTGGTCAAGGTCGTCCGCGACGGGAAGTTCGTCAAGGGCAAGGGCAAGCGGGTCAGGCACGGCGACCGGGTCAAGCTGATCGACGTACGCAAGCGCACCCAGGTGAAGAAGGTGCGGACGAAGCCCCGCACCGTCACCGTCCCCACCACCAAGCTGAAGCCCGGCAAGCGCAAGGTCGTCCGGCAGGGCAAGCCCGGCGTGCAGCGCGTCAAGGCACGCCGTACGACGCACAACGGGCGGCTGGTCGACTACACCGTCGTGCAGCGGAAGACCGTGAGGAAGGCCACCCCGAAGCGGGTGCTGGTCGGCCGCAAGGCCGCCTCGGTGCCCGGCACCGATGGGCTCAACTGGGCCGCGCTCGCCCGCTGCGAGTCCGGCGGCAACCCGCGCGCCGTCAACGCGGCCGGCTACTACGGGCTCTACCAGTTCAACGTCGGCACCTGGAACAGCGTCGGTGGCAGCGGCATGCCGCACCACGCCTCGCCCGCCGAGCAGACCCACCGGGCCAAGCTGCTCTACAAGTCGCGCGGCGCCCAGCCGTGGCCGCACTGCGGTCGCTACCTCTGAGCACCCGCCGCGGCGGAGCACCCCGCCCCGCCACCCGCACCCCGCATCGCCACCGCTGACCTCGTCAGGAGATAGTCCCCCACAGTCTGACCACGACACGCCGTTCAGACGTGGTCGAAACGTGGGGGACTATCTCGACGTAGCGGCGCGGGACGGCTGCGTCGGGGGCGGCCTCGTGGTCGGCGCCTTCTGGGTCGCCGTCGGCGCCATGCTCGCCTCCGGCAACCTGGCCCGACGCTGAGCGGCACCCCCGCGCCGTCAGGTGCCGGGGACCCCGTGCACCGCGACGGTGAGCAGGACGGCGGCGTCCTCGACCGCCTCGAGGTCGTGGCGGGTCGGCGGGACCAGCAGGTGGTCCCCCGGCCCGCCCTCCCACGTCTCGCCGTCCGCGTGCAGCCGGACCCGGCCGTGCAGGACCTGCAGGGTGGCCTCGCCGGGACTTTCGTGCTCGCCCAGGCTCCGGCCCCCCGCCAGGGCGATGAGGGTCTGGCGCAGGGCGTGGTCGCGGCCGCCGTGCAGGGTGTGGGCGCTCCGGCCGGGCCCGGCCTCGCGGGCCCGGTCCAGGTGCTGCTCGACCAGCTGGGGCAGTGACGTGCTCTCCATGGACCGACCGTACCCACTCCGCCGTCCCACGGTCAGCCGTCGGCAGGTCGGCCGCCCGGCCGGTCAGTCCCCCAGCAGCGCGTCGCCCACCGCGACCGCCTGGGCCCGGATCTCCGGGACCGCCGTGGACTCCCACAGCTCACCGCGCCGCAGGGCGCCCAGCGTCCAGACGGGCAGCTCGCCCTCCCCGTCGGCGGCGAGCAGCCGTCCGTCGCGGGTCTCCAGGCCGAGGCCGAGCTCGTCGGTGCGGGCGACCGGCTGGCCGCCGTCCAGCCCGAGCAGCTGGTCGAGGACGGGGTTGCCGAGCGTCCGCACGTCATGGCGCGGGCCCGTGCAGTTCACCACGCAGGCGACGCGCAGCCGGTCGCCGTCGGCGGTGGTGACCTCCAGCCCCTCGCCCGACGCACCGGTCGACGAGCACGGCTCCACCGCGGTGACCGTGCCGGCCCGGACCTCCAGCCGGCCAGCGGCGCGGTGCTCCGCAAGGAGCGCGTCGCTGGTGGGCGGCACCCGGTGACGGCGCACCCCCCACTCCCCGGCGGCACCGGCGAGGAAGGCGCGCCGGTCCTCGACGCCGAACCGGCTCCACAGCTCGGCGACCCGGTAGCGGATGCCGTCGATCGCGGGGCGCCAGTCGCCGTTGAGCTGGGCCACCGCCCCGACGTGCGCGTGCGCCGCGGCCCGGACCTCCGGGAGGGTGGAGCCCCAGGCGCGGACGTCCGGCACCACCTCGCCGAGGTAGCTCGGGGCGTGCGGGTGCGGGAGGCGTCCGTGGCGGGAGAGCGCCACCACCCGGCGGTCCGGGTCGGCGGCCAGGGCCGTGAGCGCGACGTCGACCATCGTGAGGCCGGTCCCCACGACCAGCACGTCGCCCCCGTCGGACCGCAGCGCGTCGAGCGCCCCCGGCCACCACGGGTCGGCGACGTAGCGCGGCTCGCCCGAGAGGTCGCGCGGCGCCCACGCGTCGCCGACGGTCGGCAGTCCCGTCGCGAGGACCACCCGGTCGACCTCGAGGCGGACGCCGTCCTCGGTGGTGACGACGGCGCCCCGCGCCGCCCCGGGGACGACGGCGACCGCGCGCCGGCGTACGTGCTCGACGACCACCCGGTCGCCCGCGGCGGCCAGCGCCTCCTGCCAGCGGGTGCGCAGGTAGCGCGCCCACTCCCGCCGCGGCGCGAACCAGTAGCTCGCGTCCTCGGGCCCCACCAGGCCCTCGTCGGCGCACCACGTGGCGAAGTCGAAGCGGTCCTCGGGGTCCCAGGACATGCCCGCAGCGGGCACGTTGAGCAGGTGCGCCGGGTCCGTGGTGGAGAAGGCGGCCCCCGAGACGAGCCGCTCGGCAGGGTCGACGAAGGTGATCGCCAGCCCAGTGGCCTCCGCCGCCTCCCCGGTACGCCGGACCAGGTTGAGGGCGACCAGGGTGCCGGCCGCACCCGCTCCCACGACGGCGACCCGCAGCGGCGCCCGTGGAGGCGTCTCCTGGCTCATTCCTCGACTCCTCACCGCGTCATCACCGGACGTCTTCCGGCGACAACTTGTGTTTCTCGACAATATTAGTCCAGTTTAAGGCGTCTCCGCCCCCATGAGGGAATCACGGTCGCTCGGTCAACAGCGGACCGGGAGGCGGGGTCGCTCAGCCCGTGTTCTGCAGTCCCGCGGCGACGCCGTTGACGGCAACGAGCAGCACCCGGCGCCACGCGGCCTGCGACGCCTCGTCGGTCGCGGCGCGCAGCTCGCGCAGGGCCCGCAGCTGCACGACGGAGAGGGCGTCGACGTAACCGGTCCGCATCGCGACCGCCCGGGCCAGGCCGGGCTCCCGGGCCAGCAGCTCGTCCTGGTCGAGCACGTCGAGGAGCCAGCGCCGGGTCAGGTCCATCTCGTCGAGCACCCGTCGGGTCACCTCCTCGCTCCCGCCGAGGGCGAGGAACCGCTCCGCCAGCCGCCGGTCGGACTTGGCCAGGCTCATCTCGGCCACCTCCAGCAGGGCCCCCAGCAGCGGCCACTCCCGCGCCGCCTCCCGCAGCAGCGCGACGTCGCCCACCGCCGCCAGCGCGGAGCCCAGGCCGAACCAGCCGGGCACGTTGGCGCGGGTCTGGGACCAGGCGAAGACCCACGGGATCGCGCGCAGGTCGGCCAGGTCGCGGCCCACGTCGGCACCGCTGCGGCGCACCGGCCGCGACCCCATCCGCAGCTCCCCGATCTCCTCGAGCGGGCTGGAGAGGGCCACCACGTCGGCGAAGCCCGGGACGTCGACGAGGGCCCGGTACGCCGCGTGCGAGGCCTCGTCGAGCCGCCGGGCCAGGTCGTCGTACCGGGCGGCCGCCGCCGCGGTGCGCTCCTCGTTGCCCGACGTCGCCGCGCGCAGCACCGCGGCGGTGACCCGCTCGAGGTGGCGCTGGCCGATCGTCACGTCGCCGTAGCGGGCGAAGACGACCTCGCCCTGCTCGGTGACCTTGAAGCGCAGGTCGACCGAGCCGGGCGGCTGCGCCAGGATCGCCCGGTGCACCGGGCCGCCGCCGCGACCGAGGGAGCCGCCGCGGCCGTGGAAGAGCGTCAGCTCGACCCCCCGCCGCCCCGCCCAGGCCGCGAGCCGCGCCTGGGCGTCGTAGAGCCCGAGGGTGGCGCTCACCGGCCCGACGTCCTTCGAGCTGTCGGAGTAGCCGACCATCACCTCGACCCGGTGGTCGACCGACGACGCCCAGCGGCGGGTCGAGGAGAGCTCCCACCACCCGTCCAGGACCTCGGTGCAACGGCGCAGGTCGTCGCCGGTCTCGAAGAGCGGCACCACGTCGAGCCGCAGGGGCCGCTCCCCCACCGCCAGCCGGGCGAGCGCCCGGACGGCGACCAGGTCGCCGGGCTGCTGGCTGAAGCTCACGACGTACCGGCCGCAGCTGCGCTCGCCCCACCGCTCCTGCGCCCACGCCACCACCCGCAGCGTGTTGAGCACCTCCTGCGCCTTCTCGCTCCGCGCCTCGACGTGCTCCGGCCACCCGTCGGTGGCGAGCCGGTCGAGCAGGACGGCGTCCCGGGCGGCGGCCACGGGGTCCCCGACGTCCTCGACCTGGCCGAGCAGCTCGGCCAGGACCGCCGCGTGCACGGCGCTGTGCTGGCGCACCTCGAGCTCGGCGAGGTGGAAGCCGAAGGTCTCCACCTGCCAGACCAGGTGCTGGAGCTCGCCGTACGCCGCCCGGTGGGCACCCGCCGCGGCCAGCGACTCCTGGGCGAGCCGCAGGTCGGCGAGGAGCTCGCCGGGGTCGCGGTAGGCGCGCTCGACCTCGCCGCGCCGGGTGGCCTGCACCCGTCGCGCGGCGTGCAGGAGCAGCTGGCGGTGCGGCTCGTCCGGCGAGCCGACGGCGATCTCGGCGGCGGCCGCCGGGTCGGCCACGGAGGCGGCGGCCAGCGCGTCGCGCAGGGCGCGGCTCGGGGGGGTCGAGGCGGCGTCGAGGGTGAGGGTCCGGCCCACCCGCTCCACCGCGGCGGCCAGCACCCGCAGCGCCTGCTCGGCCTGGATCCCCAGCGTCTGCCGGGTGACCTCGGCGGTGACGAAGGGGTTGCCGTCGCGGTCCCCGCCGATCCAGCTGCCGAAGCGGACGAACGGCGCCACCACCGGCGGCGCCGTGCCCGGCTCGGCCACCCCGGCGGCGAGCTCCGCCGAGCGGTAGAGCCGGGGCACCAGGCGCAGCAGGGTGTCGTCGAAGACCGCCATCGCGGTGCGGACCTCGTCGTAGGGCGTGGGCCGGGTGGTGCGCAGGTGCGCGGTGCGCCACAGCACCTCCAGCTCCTCCTGGAGCCGGCGCAGCGCCACCTGCTGCTCGGCCGGCCCGCGCAGCGGGTCGTCGTGGCGGTCAAGCTGGTGGCCGATCCGGCGCAGCGCCGCCGCCACCGCCCGCCGCCGTGCCTCGGTCGGGTGGGCGGTGAGGACCGGGTGGATCCGCAGCCGCTCGAAGATCCCCGGGTCGACGGGCTCGCCCTCGCGCCCCAGGGCGGGCCACGGGTCGGTCGCCGCCTCCTGCAGCGCGGAGTCGCGGGCGTCGCCGCCCTCGCGCAGGACCCGGACCCGGTGCCGGGACTCGGCGAGGTTGACCAGGTGGAAGTGGACCGTCAGCGCCCGCGCCACCTGCTCGAGCTGGTCGGCGGCGAGGTGGTCGGTCGCGGCGGCGAGGCGCACGTGGTCGGCCCCGGCGCCCTCGACCGCGGCCAGCAGGTCGCGGACCACCTCGAGGACGTCCCCGGCACCCGCCTCGACCAGCACGGCGTCCTGCAGGCGGCGCAGCAGCGCCACGTCGTCCGCCAGCCGGTCGGCGGCCGGCCGGTCCGCGCGGGTGGTGTGGTCGTGCCGGTCGCTGCTCGTCGCCTCCATGCACCCCGACGCTAGCCTGCGGGGCATGCGTGGGAAGAGCTCGTCCGTGTGGGCGCTGTGGCTGCTGGGCGGCGGCTTGGTCGCCTGGCTGGTCGTCGCGGTGCTGATGGGCACGGTCGCCGACCCGGACCGCGGGTTCGAGGAGTTCGGCGACAACATGGAGCGCGAGGGCCACCGGCGGATCCTGGCCTGGGACGTCTGGGTGGAGCACCACGGCGAGCCGCCCGGCCACGCCCGCTGGCTGGCGGAGAGGGGCGACCTCGTCCCGCCGGGCTCGCCCAACGCGGCGGCCGAGATGGCGCTGAACGACCTGGGCGACGCGCCGCGCGACAGCCGGCGCAGCCGCGCGTTCGAGGAGGTGCTCGAGATCCGCGACGCCGTCGCCGAGGGCGGGCACGACGAGCTCGCCGCGGCGTACGCGCAGTGGCGGGAGGAGCAGGGCGAGGCCTTCGCCGACGCCGACCCGCGCGGGGCGCTGGAGCGGTACGCCGAGCAGCTGGCCGCCGCGGACGACCCCGACGCCGCGGAGCACCTCGCCGCGATCGAGGAGCTGCGCGCGGTGGCCTGAGCCGGCTGACCGTCGGGCCGGGCCGTTACGCTGCCTCGGCATGTCCGCCAACGTGCTGTGGATCATCACCGACGACCAGCCGCGCGCCACCCTGGCGCAGATGCCGCGGACGTGGCAGCGGCTGGTGGGGCGCGGGGTCCGGTTCGACCGCGGCTACGCCGCGATGCCGTGGTGCGGCCCGGCGCGGGCCTCGATGCTGACCAGCCGCTACCCGCACCACCACGGCTGCAGCACCAACCACACCCACCGGCCCTTCGTCGAGCGGAGCCTGGACCGCGACACGGTCGCCACCCGGCTGCGGGCCGGCACGACGTACGACACCGGCTACTTCGGCAAGTACATGAACGGCCTCGCCGGCGACCCGACGTACGTCGCCCCCGGCTGGCGGCGGTGGGTGACCACGGTCGGCTCGGGCGGGCGGGTCAACGTGGACGGGGAGAACCGGGAGACCGGCTCGCAGCGGGCGGCGGACCGGTTCGCCCTCGACCGGCTCACGACGTACCTGGCCCGGCAGGCCGACCGCGGCCCGTGGTTCGCCGTCTGGTCGACCTCGACCCCGCACGACCCCTACACGCCGAGCCGGCGTCACCACGACGACTTCGACGGTGTCGTCTGGGACCCGCCGGCGTTCAACGAGGCGGACATGTCCGACAAGCCGACCTGGCTGCGCGACCTCCCGCCGCAGGACCCGGCGCGGATGCGCGAGGTGCTCGAGGGCAAGCTCGAGGAGCTGCAGGACCTCGACGACCAGGTGGCCCGCGTGCTCGAGGTGCTGCGCGAGACCGGGCAGCACGAGCGGACGTGGGTCTTCCTCGTCTCCGACAACGGCTACCTCATGGGCGAGCACCGGATCTTCCGCAAGGAGCAGCCCTACGAGGAGTCGGCAGGGGTGCCGTACGTCGTCCGCGGGCCCGGCGTGGCGCCGGGCGTCAGCGACGCGCTGGTCTCCCAGGTCGACCTCATGCCGACCACGCTCGAGATCGCCGGGCTGGACCCAGACGCGGGTCGCGACCTCGACGGCCGCTCCCTGCTCGGCCCGCTGCGCAGCGGGGACTGGTCGGGCTGGCGGCGGCGGCTCCTCGTGGAGAACACGAACCTCGGCTGGGCGATGCTCCGCGAGGGGCCGCACGTCTTCGTCGACCACCACGAGCGGGGCGAGCAGGAGCTCTACGACCTCGGCGCCGACCCGCACCAGCTCAGCAGCCTCCGTGATGTCGACACCTCGCGGTGGTCCGTCCCGCTCGACCGCCTGCGCACCGCTCGCGGGCGGGCGCTGCGGGCGCTGGAGGCGTGAGGACCGGGAGGACCTGCGCTGGGCTCAGCGCACCAGGCGCAGCGTGACCCCGCCGCTCGACCCCTTGTCGAACCGCACCTCCACCGTGTGGGGCTCGTCGTAGGGGACCCACCCCGACTCGACCGGCTCGCCGGAGCGGAGGGACGCTCCTCCGATGCAGTCCCGGTAGCAGGGCGGGTACATCCGCGCCCCCCAGCCGCCGGACACGGTGGCGTCGGAGGCCTCGAACCGGACCGGCCCCGGGGGCGACGCGGGCACGGTCGCGCGGAACCACTGGCCCGGGTCGGCGGACTCGAACCGGACCGGTGGACCGCCGACGACCAGGTCGGGCGCCCGGAGGATCGTGCGGATGCGGATGGTCCGCAGGTCGGAGAACTCGGCGTCGTCCGGGGAGGCGACGACCAGGCGGTGGACCCCGCCACCGGTCGGCTGGCGCCCGTCGGGCGTCAGCCAGTGGGCGGTGCCCCAGCCGAAGGAGTCCTCGGTCCCCCAGTCGAGGAAGGTGCGAACCCCTGCCGGGACCGTGACGGAGAGAACGTGCTCGCGCCCCTGTCCGGACGCGAGGGTCACCGGAGGGCCGTCGAGCTCGATCGTCTGCTCCAGGGCGCTGCTCGCCTCCACTCGCGCGCCCTCGGCGAACGCCACACCGATCCGCTGGCCGCGGCGCAGCGGCCGGAAGGACTCGACGGGCTCGAAGTCGTACCTCGGGGGCTGCCCGTGCTCGGCCGACGCGCTGGGGACACGGAAGGGCCAGCGCAGCCGGTTCCCCTCCAGCACCTGGTCGGCGTCGACCCGCCTGCCGCTGCTGTCCCGTCCGACGAGCTTCACCCGGCCGGTGCGAGGCACCTTCACCCACGCGACGTTCAGCACTCGGCTGGTCGAGGGGCCGACCTGCACCACCTTGCGGCCGTCCACCCTCACCTTGAGGGTCCGCACCTGGACCAGCTGCGCGAGCGAGGCGCTCCTCCCGCAGCGGTTCTCGAACCGGATCTCCGCCCGTCCGTCGGCCCGGACCCGGAAGACGCTCTCCATCTGCCGCGCCCGGGAGCCACGCCGGTCGCGCAGCACCAGCCGGCCCCTGCAGCTGCGGGCGAGGCCGACCGGCCGCACCCGCAGGGTGACCCGATCGCCGCGGCTCGCCCGGAAGGTGATCGCGCCGGACTGTCCCGGAGCCAGGCGGACCGGACCCTCGCCGTACTCCCGCTCGACCCGCCTGACCGGCGGACGCGGCGCGGCGTCCGCGTTCGCCAGGGCGCGGGACGGCTCGGGCCGGGCGACAGCCGGGGCGAGGAGCGAAGCGACCAACCCCAGGGTCATCGACAGGACTGTGACCGCAAGACCTCGACGCATGGCTCCCCCGCCCGTGCAGACATCTCCCCGGAGCCTCCGGGTGACAGGACTGTACGGCGCGGGCCCACCGTGCACGGCACAGCCGCACCCGTCGAGGCGCCCGGCGCGGCGCCGACACTCCTCTGCGACAATCAGTGACGGTCGTGGGTCCTGCGGAGAGCTCTCCGGACGGAAGTCCCCACGTCCCGGGCCTCTAGCTCAATTGGCAGAGCAGCGGACTTTTAATCCGTTGGTTCAGGGTTCGAGCCCCTGGGGGCCTACCGCGGCGGACGTCGTACGCCGCCGCCTCCGCCGTCAGTCGTGGAAGGTGCTGTCGGGGCGCGAGCCGCGTCCCGCGAGCCGGAAGACGGCGTAGCCGGCGCCGCCCGCGGCGAGGAGAGGGGACGCTGGAGGACTCCGTGTCGGCGCGGGGCCGAACAGTTCCGAAGAGTGGGCCTCCGGGGGTTTCCGCGTAGCACTCCTGTGGATCTCGGCTCCGTAGCGTTTCTTCCATCAACCCGGTCGGTCAGCAAGAAGGCTGACAGCCACAGAAACCAGGATCCGAACATCATGCGGAACACCAAGAAGGTCCTCGTCCCCCTCGCCACCCTGCTGGCCGCCGGCGCCATCGCCGTGGGCTCGGGCGCCACCTTCACCTCGACCACCGGCAACACCATCAGCGCCGTCACCTCCGGCACGCTGACCCAGGCCAACTCCAAGGACGGCCGGGCGATCTTCAACCTGACGGACATGAAGCCGGGCGACACGCTCAACGGCACCCTCACGCTGACCAACACCGGCTCCCTGCCCGCCAAGTTCAGCCTCACGGAGTCCTCGTCGGCCACCACGTTCGCCAAGGACGTGATGACCATGACGATCACCGACACCACCACCAGCCAGCAGGTCTTCAAGGGCAGCTTCGGCGACCTGGTCGACGGCTCCAAGAACGCCCTCGGCGAGTTCGCGCCCGGCGCCGCCCGCGACTTCCGCTTCACGGTCGCCATGGACCCCGCGGCCGGCAACGACCAGCAGGGCAAGGCCGCCTCCGCGACCTACACCTGGGACTCCGTCCAGCTGGACGCAACCACCAGCAACCAGTGAGCCACGCTCCTGGGACGACGGGTTGATGCGGCGGGGCGCCACCCTGGGCGCCCCGCCACCACCCACCCCCGGGAGACCACCGCCGTGCCGGCAGCGACCGGCACGCCCCGCCCGCCAGACCCCGACCCGAGAAGGAGCCCGTCGTGAAGCGCATCCTGCAGGCCCTCCGTCGTGAACGGCTCGTCGCCGCCTTCATCGGGATGGCGGTCACCGTCGTTTTGCTGTACGGCGTCCCCCGCGCCTACGTCCTCGGCGACCGGGTCGCCGAGGACGAGACCGCCAAGCTCGGCCGCTCCGCCGAGCTCTTCGCCCTCGTCATCGAGGAGCGGGCCGCGCGCGGCGAGCCGACCACGGCGGCGTACTTCGAGCAGCACCTGCGCCCCGGCGTCACCATCGAGTACGTCGACCCCTCCGGCGAGCGGCACGTCGCCGGCCCGGCGCGGGGTGAGTCCGACATCGTCCAGACCCGCCCCGTCCCTGGCGGCGGGTCCATCACGCTCTCCCGCTCCGACGAGCTGATCACCCAACGGGTCGGCGAGGCGCTCCTCCCCCTGGTCCTCATCGGGCTCGGCCTCGTGCTCGTCGCCGGCACCGCCGGCTGGTTCATGGCGCGCCGACTCTCCCACCCCTTCGACGAGCTCGCGCTCGCGGCGGAGCACCTGGGCCGCGGTCGCTTCGACGTCCACTTCCCGCACTACCGGATCCCCGAGGCGGAGGCGATCGGCGAGGCGATCCGCCGCGCCTCCAGCCAGCTCGACGAGCTGGTGCAGCGCGAGCGGGAGTTCGCTGCCAACGCCTCCCACCAGCTGCGCACCCCGATCACGGCGCTCCGGCTCCAGCTGGAGGACCTCTCGATGTGGCCGGAGACCCCGCCCCAGGTGGCCGAGGAGCTCACCAGCTACCTCTCCGAGCTCGACCGGTTGAGCGACTCGATCACCGAGATCCTCGACCTGGCCCGCGGTCGGCGACTCGGCGACACCGTCGAGGTCGACCTCGACGTCCTGCTCGGCGACGTGGCCGACCGGTGGCGCCCGCAGGTCGAGGCCAACGGCCACACCCTCGTCCACGAGGTGCACGGACCGATGCCGGTCCGGATCGTGCCGGGGCCGGTGATCCAGGTGCTCGACGTGCTGATCGACAACGCCTGCCGCCACGGCGAGGGACGCATCTTCCTGGCCGTGGCGGACCGGGGCGACTTCCTCCAGCTGGTCGTCGGGGACCAGGGACCCCGCCGGATCGACGACAGCGTCTTCCGCCGCGGGCACACCACGGGCGCCGACGACGGCGGCACCGGGCTCGGCCTGGCCATCGCCTCCGACCTCGCCGCCTCGCTGGGCGGCCACCTCACCCTGCTCGACGAGCCGACCACGACCTTCGGCCTCGCCCTGCCCAAGGTGCCGGCCCCCGCGGTCTCCCCCGTGTGAGCCGAGCCTCGTCGACGCCGTTCCACATTCCGGGAGTATGCGAGGAGCCCTAGACTCCCGGCCATGCACGGATACCAGCACGAGGACCTCCCCGCCGACGAGCTCGCGCGGCAGGAGGACCTCTACGGCCCCTTCACCCAGAGCGTGCGGGAGCTCGTCGACGCCACCTTGCGCACCACCGTCGACGAGGAGGAGGTGCGTCGGGCGCAGGCCGAGATCGAGGCCGTGACCGCGCGGCTGCGCGCCAGCACGATGGAGGGCTCGTACGGCGTCCGCTACAGCAGCGACGGCACCACCCGCCCGTGGGGCAACGCCGTCGTGGGCCTGCGGAACCCGGTGGCCCCGCCCCTCGCCTTCGACCGCCACCCCGAGGGCCGGGCCACCTCCGACTTCACCCTCGGCGCCGCCTACGAGGGACCGCCCGGGCTGGTGCACGGCGGGGTCAGCGCCCTGATCCTCGACCAGGCCCTGGGCGAGGCGTGCGGGGCGGGCGGACGACCGGGCATGACCGGTGGCCTGACCCTCACCTACCGCCGCCCGACCCGGATGGGCCGGCTGCGCTGCGAGGCCTGGATCGCCGACCGCGACGGCTACAAGACCGTCGCCCGCGGCACCATCGGCGACGCCGACGGAGCGACCGTCGAGGCCGAGGGGATCTTCATCGTCCCGAAGTGGGCCCGCGGCCTGTTCGACGCCCGGAACACCGACCGGCCCGACCGCTTCGAGTGACGCTCAGACCTTCGTCCGGCTGGGCGCGGCGGTGCCGCGCTCCCGGTCGTCGGTGAGCCGCGCCTCCTCCTTGGCCTGCTCCTCCAGCTCTTGGAGCCGCGCATCCTGCGCCTGCGCCAGCCCGGCGTCGTACTCGCCCGGCTCGGAGACCAGGTCGGCCGTGCCGCCCTCGAGGCGCGACAGCGCCGCGCGCGCGAAGATCTGCTGCTCGGTGGTCACCCGCTCCTGCCGGCCGCGGCCGACGAACGAGATCGCCCAGTGCAGGAGCGCGGTGATCCGGTTCTTGAAGCCGGTGATGTAGATCAGGTGGACGAAGAGCCACATCAGCCAGGCGATCGTGCCGGTGAGCCGCAGCCGTCCGATCATGGCGACGGCGTTGAACCGGCTGATGATCGCCATCGAGCCCTTGTCGAAGTATTTGAACGGCCCCTGCGGCGCCTTGCCGCGCAGCCGGCCGTCGATCTCCTTGGCGGCGTACTTGGCGCCCTGGATCGCGACCTGGGCGACGCCCGGGAGGTTGTCGAGCGCGATCATGTCGCCCACGACGAAGACCTCGGGGTGGCCGGGGAGCGTGAGGTCGGGGTTGACCTGGATCCGGCCGGCGCGGTCGAGGCCGGCGCCGGTCTGCTCCGCGAGCTGCTTGCCCAGCGGCGAGGCCTGGACGCCCGCGGCCCAGATCTTGGTGACCGAGTCGATGCGCTGGATGTGGCCGTCCTTGTACTTGAGGACGAGCCCGCGCTCGTCCACGTCGGTGACCATCGCGCCGAGCATCACCTCGACGCCCAGCTTCTCCAGCTCGCGCTTGGTGTTCTCGCCCAGCTTGGCGCCGAAGGGCGGCAGCACCTGCGGCGCGGCGTCGACCAGGATGACGCGAGCGTGCCGGGTGTTGATCGCGCGGAAGTCCTTGCGCAGCGTGCGGTGCGCGAGCTCGGCGATCTGGCCGGCCATCTCGACACCGGTCGGGCCAGCGCCCACGACGACGAAGTTGAGCAGGTGGTCGACGGACTCGCCGCGGTTGGCGCCGAGCTCGGCGAGCTCGAAGGCACCGAAGATGCGGCCCCGCAGCTCCAGGGCGTCGTCGATGCTCTTCATGCCGGGGGCGTGCTCGGCGAAGTGGTCGTTGCCGAAGTAGGACTGCGCCGCCCCCGCGGCGACGAGCAGCGAGTCGTACGGCGTGACCGTCTGGCGGCCGAGCACCTGCGAGGTGACGGTGCGTGCGGTGAGGTCGATGTCGGTGACCTCGCCGAGGAGCACCTTCGCGTTGCGCTGGCCGGAGAGGACCTCGCGGGTCGGCGGGGCGATCTCGCCCTCGGAGAGGATGCCGGTGGCCACCTGGTAGAGCAGGGGCTGGAAGAGGTGGTGCGTGGTCTTGGCGACCAGGGTGACGTCGACGTCGGCGCGGCGCAGCTCCTTGGTGCCGAAGAGGCCGCCGAAGCCGGAGCCGATCACGACGACGCGGTGACGGCCGGCGCTCTCCCCGGGCCCGTCGGCCGCGTGGGTCTCGCGACCGGACTGGGGGGCGCTCTCAGGGCTGGGCACGGCGGGGCCTTCCTCGTTCGGGACGGTGACACGGGAGTCGTACCCATTCTCCGGTGCCAGGGACGACGCGCACGAAACATGGGACGAGTCTGCTTGCTCACACCGGTCCGGGGGAACGAGACGTTATGTTGAATCCTGTCACTCCTCCGGAGCCCGGATGTTTGCAGGGCGCGCACAACGGGTAAGCGCGCCATGCCTGGCTCCGTCATCCCGCCCTAGGACACCGCCTCTTGCCCCTGAACCGCCCAGCACTACCCCTGGACTCTGCCCCGAGCGCCGTCGCGGACGCCCGGCGCTGGGTCCTCGGGCTGTGCCGTGAGCTCGGTCGCGACGACCTGCTCGAGTGCGCCGAGCTGGGTGTCTCCGAGCTGGTGACCAACGCGATCCTGCACGGGCAGGCGCCTATCAACGTGCGCGTGCGGGGCACCAAGGAGCACCCCCGGATCGAGGTCTTCGACGGCTCCCGGCGCCCCCCGGTCCTGGGGATGCCGTCGCTGGAGGAGAGCGTCGACGACCTCGACGAGTTCCTCACCACCTTCGGCCGCGGGCTCTCGATGGTCGCGATGTCGTCGGTCGCGTGGGGCGCCTCGATCGAGCGGGACGGCAAGGTCGTCTGGTTCGAGCCCGCGACCGCGCTGCAGGAGGACGGCTACCGCGAGGGCGTCATCGACCTGGTCGAGGACGCCGACAGCCCGTGGCGCCCGCTGCCCGAGTCGGTGACGGTCCGGCTGATCGACGTCGACCTCAAGCTCTTCCTCAGCGTCCTCACCCAGTACAACAACCTCCGCCGCGAGCTGCGCCTCCTCGCGCTGGCCCACGAGGCCGACTACCCGCTCGCCCGCGACCTCTCCCACATGTTCGCCACCTTCGAGCGGCAGTTCCCCCCGGCGATGCTCGACCGGGTCGCCCAGACCTTGCGCTCCGGCGACCATCGCGCCGACCTGACCTTCCAGGCCTCCCCCGAGTCGGCCCACATCTTCGGGACGATGCTCGAGATGTTCGACCTGGCCGACGCCTTCTGCCGGGCACAGCGGCTGCTCTCGCTGGCCCGCTCCCCCGAGCAGCGGCTGCTGCAGGAGTGGCTCCTGGACCAGTTCATGCGGCAGGTGCAGGGCGACGCCCCGGCCCCGTGGACGCCGCAGAGCGCCCCCGCGGCCAACAGCCACGTCTCCTGACCCGGTGCGCCCGACCGCGCGCCGCACCGGCCGGCGCCCGCACGCGTCGGCCGACGCCCCGGCCCGGGAGACGACGCTGCTGGCCGTCGTCGTCGTGGGCGGCGCCCTGGGCGGCCTGCTGCGCTGGGCGCTGGGCGAGGCACTCGAGGGGCGGCTCCCCGTCGCCGTCGGCGGCGTCGACCCCGGGCTGCTGGCCGTCAACGTCGGAGGGGCGTTCCTGCTCGGCCTGCTGCCCGGCCTGCTCCACCGGCTCGAGGCGTCGGGTCGGGTCGGGCGCGGCCGCCGGGCGGTGCTCGGCGCCCTCGCCGGCCCGGGGCTCCTGGGCGGCTTCACCACGCTCTCGGCGGTGGCGCTCCTGACCGTCGGGCCGCTGCGCGACGACCGGGTCGTCGTCGCGGTCGCCCAGCTCCTCGGCACCCTGGTCGCGGCCGTGGCGGCCGTCGCGCTGGCCCGCCGGCTGCTGCCCGTGGAGCCGGCCCCGTGACCGCCTGGGTCGCGCTGCTCGTGGCCGCGGGCGCCGGGCTCGGCGCCGGGCTGCGCTTCGTCGCCGCGCTCCACCTCGACCGGTCCTGGCCGCACGGGACCCTGATGGTCAACGTCGTCGGCTCGGGGGTCGCCGGCGCGGCCGTGGCCCTGCTGGACGACCCGGGCGGCGCCGACCGGGCCGCCGCGTTCCTCGTCGTCGGCCTCGCCGGCGGCCTCACCACCCTGTCGGGGCTGGCCGGCCAGGTGCACGACCTGGGATGGCGACGCGGCACGGCGTACGGCGCGACCACCCTCGCGCTGGCGACGGCGACCTGCGCGGCGGCGTACCTGCTGCTCGGTTGAGCCCCCGCCTGCCGCGTCGGGGCCCGGGCCGCTGCGGGCCGGCCGCCGGGCTCAGGCGTAGCCGAGCTCGTGGAGCCGGGCGTCGTCGATGCCGAAGTGGTGGGCGACCTCGTGGACCACGGTGATCCGGATCTCCTCGACCAGCTCGTCGGCATCGACGCACATGTCGAGCAGGGGGCCGCGGAAGAGCAGGATCCGGTCGGGCAGCGCGGCCGCGTGGTTGGCCGGCCGCTCGGTGAGCGCGACGCCGTCGTAGTAGCCGAGCAGGTCGGGGTCGTCGGCGGGCGGCTCGTCCTCCACCAGGACGACCACGTTGTCGATCAGCTCGGTCAGCTCGGCTGGGATCTCGTCCAGCGCCTGCTCGACCAGGGAGTCGAACACGTCTCGGGAGACCTGCATGCCCCCCAGCCTACGGGGCGGGCGCGGCCCGCGGGGCGCAGAGGCGCCGGGAACGTGTGATGCCCCGGACCAGGGGTCCGGGGCATCGGTGGCGACCCTGACGAGACTCGAACTCGCGACCTCCGCCGTGACAGGGCGGCGCGCTAACCAACTGCGCTACAGGGCCAAGCTGTGAAGTTGTCCGCCTCGCACTGGCGAAGCGGGGAAACTCTAACCCATCCCCCGGCAGGTCTCACAATCGAGGCCGATAAGGGGCTGGACCAAGCACCCCCAACGGGATTCGAACCCGTGCTACCGCCGTGAAAGGGCGACGTCCTAGGCCGCTAGACGATGGGGGCCAGCGTGCGGTCGACATCCTAGGGCGCGCGCGGGGGCACCCCCAAATGTCACGGCGACCCGCGGGCCCGCCCGTCGACCCGGACACCACGGCCGCGGGACCCCTCGTGTGTGCGGTCGCCCGCCCCCTGCTGTAGGCTTCCCTGCGCTTGGGCAGGTAGCTCAGTTGGTACGAGCGTCCGCCTGAAAAGTGGAAGGTCGGCGGTTCGACCCCGCCCCTGCCCACAAGCACCGAAGCGCCCGGTTCACGTCCCGAACCGGGCGCTTCGTCGTCCCGGGACCTCTCGTCCCCGAAAAGGACCCCTCACCGTCGCCGGCACCTGCCATGCTCGGCTCCGGACTGGAGGTGAGGATGGTCGGCTCCGCGCGGATCGCTCCGACGCTGCTCGCGCTGCTCACCGCGTCGGCGGCGCTGGCGGGGTGCTCGGGAGAGACCGGCGGGAGCGCGGGTCCCCGCCCCGGGGAGCGTCCGGCCGCCAGCTCCACCCCGCGCGTCGCGGCCGCCGGCCCCGTCCCGCGGCCCGTGGCCCCGGTGAACGGCCGGCCCGGCGGGACCGTCCGGCTCGTCCACGGGGCCGAGGAGGGCGAGGTCGTCCGGGTGGTGGTCCGGCCGCTGCCGCTGGCCGGCTGCGGCACCGAGGCGCTCGTCCTCGAGGCCCCCGACGGCGCCACCACCCGGCTGCCCACGCTCGACCCGGTGACCCGGCTCGACCGCTCCGGCAGCTGGGCCTGGACGTTCGACCCGTGCCCGGGTGACCGCACCGCCTACACCCTGGCGGCGACCCCGACCCGCGAGCACCGGCTCGAGCCCGACGGCGCCCCGGCGACGCTCGCCTCCCACGCGACGTACGACGACGTGGCCACCTTCGCGGTGCCGCGCGAGGGCCGGGTCCTGCTGGTGGGCCGCGCCGCGCTGCTCCTCGACCCGCGCGGCGAGCGGTTACCGCTCCCACCCCGGGCCGACAACGGCGAGCCCGCGCCGCTGGCCTTCGACGGCGCGACCCAGTCCGGCACGTGGAGCGTGCTGGGCGAGGGCGAGCTGCGGGTCGTGCGTCCCGTGCGCACCGCCGCGGGGCTCTCCGAGCCCGTCGACCTGCCCGCCGCGACCCAGGACGGCGGCCCCGTGGGCGAGCACGAGGTGGCCTTCACCCTCACCGAGGAGACGTGGCTGACCGCGCCGCTGCGCGGCTGGCCCGTCCCCGACGGGTCGGCCGGGGGTGTCGCGGTGGCCGCCCCGGGGCGCGTCGCGCTGGTCGACGCCCGCGGCGACGCCGTGGGCGGCCGCCTCGGCGGGGGCCGCGACGGGCTCTGGCACCTGCCCGCCGGCAGGTACGTCGCCCGTGTGCGGCCGCCGGCCCCGCTCCCCGACGCCGCACCCCCCGGCACGCTCACCCTCACCCCGGTGACGCCGACCCGGGTGACCGCCCCCGGCGACCACGCCCTGGCCACCGGCCCCGACGGGACCCCGGCGGTGGCGCTCTTCGACCTGCCCGGGACCCACCGGGTCGACGTCCGCGGGCACGACGGCGGGCCGGCGCCCTGGCGGCTGACCTGGGACCGCGACGAGGACCAGCCGTGCCCGTGGTGCCGCGGTGCGCAGCGTCCCGCGGTCCCCGCCGACACGCCCCTGGAGCCACTGCTCTCCGGTCGCGGCTACCTCTCGCTGACCAGCCTCGACGGGGCAGGACACGCCGTCACCGTGCGGATCCGCTGACCGCGCTGCGATGATGGGCGGGTGCTGCCGCCCCTCGAGATCGTCGCGCGCGAGCGGCCGATCGCGCTGGTCTCCCCAGCGACCTCCGCCCAGCGCTTCACCGCCGGCACGTCGTCGAGGTTCGCGACGCCGCGCCCCGCGCCGTACGTCACCGTCCAGGCCGAGCTGCGCCACCCCGACCACCGGGCCGCGCGGGTGGAGGTGCACATCAGCTCGGGCGCGACCCGGCTGTCGGGCTGGTACGAGCCCGACGACGGCGACGTCGGGATCGACGTGGTCGACGACTCGCTCCACGTCACCACCCACCGCAGCCGGCGCCACGGCCGCGTGGTGTGGCAGCCGACCTCCCTCGCCCTCACCCTGACCGGGCGCCACCTCACCCTCTTCTGCCTCGAGGACGACCGCTGGGTCGCCCGCGCCCGCGTGGACCTCGCCGGCCGGGTCGACACCCACGACGAGCGGTGGCTCGCGCAGCTGCGGCTGGGCCACCGCTCCGACAGCGCGCTGGTCACCCGGCTGCACAGCGGCGGCTTCGGCCACCTGGGGCTGCGCGACCTCAAGCTCGTGACCGAGGCCGACGGGCGTCCGGTGCTGCACCGGGGCGAGTGGCTGCTCACCGCCACCTCCGCGGGCCCCGGCTTCTTCGACACCGCCCACACCAGCGTGTGGCGGCTCTCCCCCGACAGCTCCCGCCTGACCCACAGCGCCGACCTGTACTTCCGCCGGCCCGACCGGGCCGGGGTCTTCGGCGACCACGCCGTCCACCTCGTCCGCGACGAGGGTCGGTGGCTGCTCGCCGCCAGCACCTGGGGCGACTTCGACCGGGAGCGGAACCCGTCGGTGCGCTGCGTCCTCGCCGAGACTCGGGAGTCGCCCGTCGAGGGCGAGCACGTCCTCGAGACCCGCGAGCTGCCGCTCCCGACCGACGGGTTGAAGTCGGTCGGGGTGTGGGACCCGCACCTGCTGCGCGACGGCGAGACCTGGCTGGTCGGCTACGCCAGCGCCCGCAGGTTCTTCCGGTTCCACCCCTGCCTGGCCACCGGCCCGTCGCTGGACCGGCTCAGCCTGCGTGCGGCCGCGACCGACCGCCGCGCCACCGAGGGGGTCACCCTGCTCCGCCCCGAGGGCCGCCGCGGGCCCCTGTGGGTGCTGGCCAGCGACGGCCGCGACAACCGGCGCGACCAGCGGGGCCGGTTCCCCGTCTTCGATCTCGACCTCAAGGAGATCGGCACCCTCGACGCGCCGTACCCGAGCAACCTGCCGTGGCCCACCCTGGTCCCGGGCGAGCGCGGGTGGCGGATGGTCACCTTCAACGGGCAGGGCACCGGCGGCCCGCTGCTCGGCTACGGCACCCACGGGGACGTCGTCTTCCTGCAGGAGGTCCGGGAGCGGCGCACCCACCGTGGGGGCGCCCCGCCCGTCACGACGGAGGGTCCGGCACTAGGCTTGTGAGCCAGGCCACACCATCCCCGTGGCCGCACGCCAGCGCCACCCACCCCGTGGCCACGACACGCCGGCCGTCCGGCCGGAGGAAGCGGGCAGCACCCATGTCCCACCACTCCCACAGCGCCGGGAGCAGCACCCCCCAGCCCGTCGACGTCTTCGCCGACGGCGAGCACGAGCAGGTCGTCTTCTGCCACGACCCCGCCTCCGGCCTGCGGGCCGTCATCGCGCTCCACTCCACCGCCCTCGGCCCGGGCCTGGGCGGCACCCGCTTCCACCCCTACACCTCGACCGACGACGCCGTCCGCGACGTGCTCGCGCTCTCCCGCGGCATGTCCTACAAGAACGCGCTCGCCGGCCTCGACCTGGGCGGCGGCAAGGCCGTGATCATCGGCGACCCGCGCACCGACAAGACCGAGGCCCTGCTGCGCGCCTACGGACGCTTCGTCCAGTCGCTGCACGGGCGCTACCTCACCGCCTGCGACGTCGGCACCACGTCGGAGGACATGGACCACGTGGCCCGGGAGTGCGACTTCGTCACCGGTCGCACCGTCGCCCACGGCGGGGCGGGCGACTCCTCGGTGCTCACGGCGTACGGCGTCTTCCAGGGGATGCGCGCGAGCGCCGAGCACCTGTGGGGCAGCCCCTCCCTGGCCGGGCGTACCGTCGGCATCGCCGGCGTCGGCAAGGTGGGTCGCCACCTCGTCGCCCACCTGCTCGACGAGGGTGCCGACGTCGTCGTCACCGACGTGTGGCAGCCGGCCGTCGACCGGATCCGGGAGGAGCACCCCACCGTCCGGGTCGTCGGGTCGACCGAGGAGCTCGTCGCGGGGGCGCTCGACGTCTACGCCCCCTGCGCCCTCGGCGGAGCGCTCGACGACGAGGTCGTGGGGGTGCTGCAGGCGCGGATAGTCTGCGGAGCGGCCAACAACCAGCTCGCCCACCCGGGAGTCGAGAAGGTCCTGCAGGAACGCGGGATCCTCTACGCCCCCGACTACTGCGTGAACTCCGGCGGGGTGATCCAGGTCGCCGACGAGCTCGAGGGGCTCGTCCTGAGCCGGCGAGGCACGAGCCGAGCCGAAGGGTTCTCGTTCGAGCGCGCCAAGCAGCGGGCGAGCGGCATCTTCGACACCACCCGGTCGGTGCTCGAGCTGGCCGACCGGGACGGCGTACCGCCCGCCGTCGCCGCAGACCGGCTCGCCGAGCGCCGCATGCGCGACGTCGGCCGCCTCCGCGGGCTCTGGCTCGGGTGAGGTCTCACCGGGGCCCCGGTGAGACCTCCAGTTCCTGACGTCCGCAGACGTGGGGAACTGCACGTTCCACCGGGTACCCGGAGAACCCACCGAGCCGCCCGGCGGACCCGTCAGGCGCGGTCAGTCGCGCCGGGGCGGGTCCGCGTAGTCGGACCAGTCGTCGAGGTAGTCCTCGTCGTCCGTGCTGGTGGTACTGCTGTCCGGTTCACCATGCAGCTCCTTCGCCAACGCCCCGAAGTCCGTCTCGTGAGTCCGGTACTTCAGGTCGCGGGCGACCTTGGTCTGCTTGGCCTTCGCTCGGCCGCGCCCCATAGGGTCCGACCCCCTCGCACGCTTGGCCGGGGCTCTTGGCGCGCACGCCGCGGCGCCCGGTCTCTTGACTGGATACTCGTGGGGGCCACGCTACCCGGTGCCCGGTGGTTCTCGCACACCCGGGCCGTGGTTCGGGCGTGCCGGAGGGGCCGCGTTCGCTGCCAGCGCAATCGCCGCGGCGCCCGGCGGGGCTCACCAGCCCGGGTGCTGGCCCTCCATCAGGACGCGGCCGGCCTCGTCGGAGCCCGCCGCCTCGCGCACGTCCCCGGCCACCCAGGCGCGGATCCCGTGCCGGTCGAGGGTCGCCACGGCGGTGTCGACGTCGTCGGGGGCGACGAGCGCGACCATGCCGACGCCGCAGTTCAGCGTGGCCTCGAGGTCGGCCTGCGGGACGCCGCCGACCTTGCGGACCAGGTCGAAGACCGGCTGCGGGGTCCAGGTGCTCCGGTCCACCCGTGCCACCAGCTCCTCGGGCATCACCCGCTCGAGGTTGGCCGCCAGGCCCCCGCCGGTGACGTGGGACATCGCGTGGGTCGCCGTCGCCCCGGCCAGGTCGAGGCAGGCCTTGGCGTAGATCCGGGTCGGGGTGAGGAGCTCCTCGCCCAGCGTCCGGCCGAGCTCGGGGACGTCACGGTCCAGGCTCCAGGCCGCTCCCCCGTCGGCGGCGGCGCCCAGCAGCACGTGGCGCACCAGGGAGTAGCCGTTGGAGTGCAGGCCCGAGGCCTCCATGGCCACCACGACGTCGCCGGGCCGCACCCGGCCGGGGCCCAGCAGCCGGTCGGCCTCGACCACCCCGGTCGTCGCGCCCGCCACGTCGTACTCGTCGGGGGCCAGCAGCCCGGGGTGCTCGGCGGTCTCGCCGCCGACCAGCGCGCAGCCCGCCTCGACGCACGCCTCGGCGATCCCCTTGACGATCGCGGCGATCCGCTCCGGGACGACGCGCCCCGTGGCGATGTAGTCGGTCATGAAGAGCGGCTCGGCGCCGCAGACCACGAGGTCGTCGACGACCATCCCGACGAGGTCGTAGCCGATCGTGTCGTGCACGTCCATCGCCTGGGCGATCGCCACCTTGGTGCCGACGCCGTCGGTCGAGGTCGCCAGCAGCGGCCGGGTGTAGCGGGTGAGCGCCGAGGCGTCGAAGAGCCCGGCGAAGCCGCCCAGCCCGCCGATCACCTCGGGCCGCCGGGCCTTCTCGACCCAGGTCTTCATGAGGTCGATCGCGCGGTCGGCCGCCTCGATCGAGACGCCGGCGGCGGCGTAGGCGTTCCGGGTCGGCTCGGCGGCCTCGGGGGCGGGCTGTCCGGTGGGGACGTCGGTCACGGCGGGGCTCCTGCGTCTGCGGCGGGGCGGGTGGACGGGTCGGGTCAGGGGCGGCGCAGCGCGTCGGTGGCGCCGGCCCCCGACAGGGAGGCGGCCAGCCCGTCGGCGTCGGTGGCGGGCTGCGCCACCGCGAGGTCGCCGCAGCCGGTGTCGCCCGAGGCGAGGTTCTCCAGGACGCCCTTGCCGCGCAGCTCGGGCTCGGGCAGCGGGATCGGGTAGTGGCCGTCGAAGCACGCCCGGCAGAGGTCGTCCTTCGGCACGGTCGTCGCCTCGACCAGCTCGTCGAGGCCGATGTAGCCGAGCGAGTCGGCGTCGATGGAGCGCTGGATCTCGTCGGTGGTCAGCCCGTTGGCGATCAGCTCGGCGCGGGTGGCGAAGTCGATCCCGTAGAAGCAGGGCCACTTCACCGGCGGCGAGGAGATCCGCACGTGCACCTCGCGGGCGCCGGCCTCCCGGAGCATCCGGACCAGGGCCCGCTGGGTGTTGCCGCGCACGATCGAGTCGTCGACGACCACGAGGCGCTTGCCCTCGATCACGTCGCGCAGCGGGTTGAGCTTGAGCCGGATCCCGAGCTGGCGGATCGTCTGCGACGGCTGGATGAAGGTGCGGCCGACGTAGGAGTTCTTGACCAGCCCGGTGCCGTAGGGGATGCCCGACTCCTCGGCGTACCCGATCGCCGCCGGCGTGCCGGACTCGGGCACCGGGATCACCAGGTCGGCGTCGGCGGGGAACTCGCGCGCCAGCCGGCGGCCGATCTCCACCCGCACGCTGTGCACCCGCTGGTCGTTCATCAGGGTGTCGGGCCGGGCGAGGTAGACGAACTCGAAGAGGCAGTGCTTGGGGGCCGCCTCGGCGAAGCGGCGGGTGCGCAGCCCGTCCTCGTCGACCGCGATCAGCTCGCCCGGCTCCACCTCGCGGATGAACGAGGCGCCGACGATGTCGAGCGCCGCGGTCTCCGACGCCACGACCCAGCCGCGCTCGAGCCGGCCCAGCACCAGGGGGCGGACGCCCTGCGGGTCGCGGGCGGCGTACAGGGTGTGCTCGTCCATCCAGACGAAGGAGAAGGCGCCCTTCACCTGGGGCAGCAGCTCCATCGCCCGCTCCTCCACGGTGGAGTCGGGGTGGTGGGCGAGCAGGGCGGTGACCACGCTGGTGTCGTTGGTGGAGACGGGCACCCGCACGTCGAGCAGGCCCTCGAGCTCGCCGGCGTTGACCAGCTCGGCCAGCTCGGCGGTGTTGATCAGGTTGCCGTTGTGGGCCAGCGCGATCGAGCCGCTCTCGGTGGGGTGGAAGGTCGGCTGGGCGTTGTGCCACGTGCTCGCGCCGGTGGTGGAGTAGCGCGCGTGGCCGATGGCGAGGTGGCCCCGCAGCGACTCCAACGTCGACTCGTCGAAGACCTGGGAGACGAGCCCCATGTCCTTGTAGACGAGGATCTGGCGCCCGTTGCTCACCGCGATGCCGGCCGACTCCTGGCCGCGGTGCTGCAGCGCGTAGATGCCGAAGTAGGTGAGCTTGGCGACGTCCTCGCCGGGGGCCCAGACCCCGAAGACGCCGCACGCGTCCTGGGGACCCAGCTCCTGGGGGTCGAGGGCCTGCGAGAGACGACCGTCCCCGCCCTTGCGCGTGCTGCTGGACTGAGCCACCGGGCCAGTGTACGGCGGCTCGGGGGTGCCGGCGGACACGGCGACGAACGGTGGCACGGTCCTCCCCGGGACGCCCCGCGCGGGAACGACCCGGGACCTTCGGCCCGTTTCGGACGGGCCCGCCAAGGGCACACCCGGGACCTGCGGGAAAGCCGCAAAGCGCCGCCGCGTCTCGTGAGCACGCCTACTATGGAGTAGGCATCATGACAAGAGCCGTACCGATCGGCGGCTGGACGGGAAGAGACGACGCATGGCCGAGACGCACGCCGAGGACGTGTTCGTCGACGCCTTGCAGAACATCGCCCTCGGCGTGACCGAAGTCGTCGGCTTCGAGGTCGCGGCCATCAGCGTCGCGCGCGAGGACCGCACCCTCGAGATGGTCGCCGTCGCCGGCAGCGACGAGGCCCGCCACCAGCTGCTCGGCCACCGCACCCCGATGGACGAGATCGAGCTCGAGCTCGCCACCTCCGAGGAGTGGGGCGCGCTGCGGTTCGTGCCGCAGGAGCGGATGAGCCTCGACATCGAGACCCTGGGCTGGGTGCCCGACATGGCGGCGCCCGACGACCCCGAGATGTGGCACCCCCTCGACCTGCTGGTGGCGCCGATCTACGACGACGCGGGCGTCCTGCGCGGCCTGCTCTCGGTCGACCTGCCGGTCGACCGGCGGCGCCCCGGCCCCGCGAAGCGCGAGGAGCTGCGCCGGTACGCCGAGCAGACCCGGCGCGCGGTCCTCTCGGCGTTCGAGCGCGCCGAGCTCGCCGAGCAGGTGCGGCTGGCCGACGCCGCCCGGATGATCGTCCGCGAGGTGAGCTCCGAGCTCTCCATGGACCGGATCATCGAGGTCTCCCAGCCCGCGCTCACCTCGGCGTTCAACGCCTTCGGGATGTGGATCCAGACCTTCGACGAGGACGGCGAGGGCAGCGGCTCGGTCTACGCCTCCAACGGCGCCGAGATCGTGATGCCCGACGACCTGCGGGAGATCGCCAGGATCTCGGCGCACATCCAGTGGAAGAACCAGGACGTCTCGGTGCTCAACGACGTCATCCCCCCGCTCGGCGTGATGACGCCCGAGCAGGAGCAGCAGATCACCGAGTTCATGCGGGCCATCGACGTCACCTCGATGCTCTTCGTGCCGCTGGGCGCCGGGCCGGAGTGCCTGGGCAACCTCGTGCTCACCCGCCGCGGCGGCCGCCTCGACTGGTCCCCGATCGAGAAGCAGGCCGCGCTCGACATCGGCCACGACCTCGGCCGGGCGCTGCTCAACGCCCGCACCTTCGAGCGCGAGCGGCGCCTGATCGACGAGCTGCGCGAGCTCAACGGCTACAAGAGCCGCCTCATCGCGACGATCGCCCACGAGCTGAAGAACCCGCTGACCTCGATCCTCGGCCACGTGGAGATCCTCGAGTCGGTGCCCGAGCTCGACGGCACGGTGCGCAGCTCGATCTCCTCGATGGAGCGCGGTGCGGTCCGGATGCAGCGGCTGATCGACGACCTGCTGGTGCTGGCCCAGGTGGGCGACCCGCACGTCGAGTTCACGCCCCAGCCCGTCGACGTCACCGCGGTGGTCCACGACGTCCTCGACCTGCTGCGCGTCACCCTCGAGCGCAAGGAGCTGAAGGTCGTCGTCGAGGCGCCGCAGCAGCCGGTGCTGGCCATGGGCGAGGAGCAGGGGCTGGACCGGGTCTGCGCCAACCTGATCAGCAACGCCGCCAAGTACACCCCCGAGGGCGGGACCATCACCGTCTCGCTCGAGGCGAAGCGCCGGATCGTCGAGCTCAAGGTCTCCGACACCGGGCTGGGCATCTCCGAGGAGGACCAGGCCAGCCTCTTCCAGGAGTTCTTCCGCTCCACCAACCCGACCGCCGTCGCGCAGCCGGGGACGGGGCTGGGCCTGACGATCGTGCAGCGCATCGTCGAGCGGCACCGGGGCCGGATCACCTTCGACTCCACGCTCGGCGCCGGCACCACCTTCACGGTGACGCTCCCGCTCGCCCGCTGACCCGGCGTACCCCGCCGGGCGCGTCAGCCGGCGAGCTTGGCCAGCAGCAGCGCCTCGGCGAGCAGGACCCGCTCGAACTCGGCGAGGTGGAGCCCCTCGTTGGCGCCGTGGGCGCGGGTGTCGGGGTCCTCGACGCCGGTCACCAGCACGCTGGCCTGCGGGAACGTCTCGAGGAACTCGGCGATGAAGGGGATCGAGCCGCCGACGCCCATGTCGACCGGCGCCGTGCCGTCCCAGGCCTCGGTGAAGGCGGCGCGGGCGGCGTCGTACGCCGGACCGGTCGCGTCGATCTGGGTCGCCTCGCCGGTGTCGACGACGGTGAAGGTGAGCTCGGCGCCCCACGGCACGTGGGCCTCGAGGTGGCGGCGGAGGCACTCGACCGCGTTGGCCGAGGTGTCGCCGGGCGCGATCCGCAGGCTGATCTTGGCGCGGGCCGCGGGGACGAGCGTGTTGGAGGCGCCGTCGACCTGCGGGGCGTCCAGGCCGGTGATGCTGAGGGCCGGCCTGGTCCACAGACGCTCGACGGCCGAGCCGGACCCGATCCACTCGATGCCCGGCACGGCGCCCGACTCGGCGCGCAGCCGCTCCTCGGGGTAGTCGACGTCGGCCGCCGGGCCGGCGTGCAGCCCTTCGACGGCGACGTTGCCCTCGTCGTCGTGGAGGCTCGCGAGGAGCCGCGAGAGGGCGACGATCGAGTCGGGGACCAGGCCGCCCCACATCCCGGAGTGGACGGCGTGGGTCAGGGTGCGGACCTCGACGTCGGCGCGGACCAGGCCGCGCAGGCTGGTGGTCAGCGCGGGGACGCCGATGTCCCAGTTGCCGGAGTCGGCGATGACGATGACGTCGGCGGCCAGCTCGTCGCGGTGCTCGCGCAGCAGCGGCACCAGCGTCTCGGAGCCGACCTCCTCCTCGCCCTCGACGAAGACGACCACGTGGACGGGCAGGTCGTCGCCGAAGACCCGGAGCGCGGCGAGGTGGGCCACGACCCCGGCCTTGTCGTCGGCGGCGCCGCGGGCGTAGAGCCGGCCGTCGCGCTCGGTCGGCTCCCACGGCGGGGAGTCCCACTCGGCGTGGTCGTTCTCGGGCTGCACGTCGTGGTGGGCGTAGAGCAGCACGGTGGGGGCACCCTCGGGCCCCGACTTGTGGGCGATGACGCCGGGGGCGCCGCCGTCGGCGCGCACGATCCGCGCCTCGCAGCCCTCGGCGGCGAAGAGGTCGCGCACCGCCTCGGCGCTGCGCTCGACCTCGCCGGCGCGGGCCGGGTCGGCGCTGACGGACTGGATCCGGACCAGGGCCTCGAGGTCGCGGCGGATGCCGGGGAGGACCTGCTGGACACGGTCACGCAGCTGAGCAGTCATGCCCGCAAGCCTACGAGCCGGGACGCTGCTCCAGCTCGGTGGTCTCCTCGGCGTCGGTGAACCCCAGCGCTCTGTAGAGCCGGATCGCCTCGTCGTCGGCGTCGGCCACGATCACCAGCTGGCCGGCGCCGAGCTCGCTGAGGCCATGGGTGCCCACGGCGTGCACGAGGGAGCCGGCCAGCCCCTGGCGGCGCGCCTCGGGGTGGGTCTCCACGACCTGGTAGCGGGCGACGTCGCCGGCGACCCGGTAGAGCGCGGCGGTGGAGACCAGTCGGTCGTCGACGAAGGCGCCCCACCGGTGGCCGAGGCCCTGCTCCTCGAGCGCCCGCTCGGCGGCCACCCGCCCACGGGCGTAGGCGTCGAAGGACGGGCCGGGAGCACCGTCGTACGTCGCCGCCGCGAGCTCGACGCGCTGTTCCCAGTCGGCGTCGGAGGCCAGCGGCCGCAGCACGGCGTCGGGGTGCGGCCGGGCGGGCGCCTCCAGTGCGAGCGCCGTCAGCGCCACCGACCGGCTGGCCTTCATCCCGGCGGTGGTGAACTCCTCCAGCACGGCCGCGCGGGCGGGGTCGTCGGCCAGCGGCTCGGTGAGGTCGAAGGTGATCGCGCGGTGGCCGGACGCCGGGAACTCGGTGAAGCACGCCCCCATCACCTCTCGCGCCCCACCGGGCAGCGGCAGGTCGCGCAGCAGCAGGAAGTTGCCCCAGTAGAAGTCGGGGTTGTCGGGGGTGCGCACCACCAGGTGGGTGCCGCGCTCCTCGACCACGCTGCCGGCGCGCTCGAGCAGGGCCAGCTCGGTGCGCAGGTGGAGCGAGCGGAGCGAGAGCACGGCCGGGGAGGCGTCCACGGGCGTGGCTGGGCTGGTCTCGGGCATGGCTCAATCCTCCACGAGCGGGAGGTATGGCGCGAGGTCGGCCCGCTGCCCACTCGCCCGGAGTCGGCCCGCACCCTCCGCGTCGCGCCAGTGCAGCCGTCCGGTGGCAAGCTCCAGCCACGTCGCCGGATCCATCTCGACGACGGCGGGCGGGGTGCCGCGGGTGTGCCGGACCCCGGACACCACCTGCACGGCGGCGTACGGCGGCACCCGGACCTCCACCGAGTGGCCGGGCGCCCGCTCGGCCAGCACCGCCATGAAGTGCTTGGTGGCCAGCTTGAGGTCGGCGGGACCCGGCTCCTCCCCCGCGTCGAGCAGGGCGAGCACCCGGGCGAGCTCGTCGGGGTCGGCGCGTCTCAGTCTCGGGGGCACGCGCGGCACCCTAGCCCCGGCGGCGATACTTCTCCCCGTGGAGGCTGCCGGGGTCGTGCGCGAGTGGCACGACCCGGAGGGCTGGGGGGTGCTGGACTCCGAGGCGACCCCCGGCGGCTGCTGGGTGCACTTCTCCGCCGTCGACGTCCCGGGGATCCGACGGCTGGCCGTCGGCGACGCCGTCCGGTTCACGCACGAAGCCGCCGACCAGGACGGCCACGCCTTCCGCGCGACCGCCGTCCGGCCGGACGGCCAGGCACCCTCCCACCTCCCGCCGGAGGACCAGGGTCCGTCGGCGGCGTACTGCTCGAGGTTGTCGTGCCACGAGCCGGAGGCGTGACGGCGCGCCCGACCGCCCGGCTCGGACTGCTCCAGGTCTGTGCGGCGGGCGTGCTGTGGGGCACCGGCGGCCTCGTCGTGACGCTCCTCCACGAGCGGGACGGATTCGGCCCGATGACGGCGAGCGCGTGGCGCATGCTGCTGGGCGCGGCCGCGATGCTGGCGCTGGCCGCCGCGACCCGTCGCCTGCCCGCGGTGCGGGAGGCGGCGCGCGCGCAGCCGCTCCTGGCCGTCGCGGTCGGCTGCGGCACGGCGGTCTACCAGGGCCTCTACTTCGTCTCGGTGCTCGCGGTCGGGGTGAGCGTCGCGACCGTCGTCTCGCTCGGGCTCGCCCCCTTGCTCGCGACCACCTGGGAGCACCTGGCGGCCCGGACCCGGCCGAGCCCGCGCGAGGTGCTGGTGCTGGTCGCGGCCCTCTCGGGGCTGCTGCTGATCAGCCTCTTCGCCGAGCACGGGTCAGGCGGGGCGGGCGACCGGCCGGTGCTCGGGATCCTGCTCGCGGTGGCCTCGGGGGCGACGTACGCCGCCACGACGGTCGCGGGCCACTCGCTCGCGAAGCGGGTCGACCCCGTGGCGCTGACCACCTGCGCGACCACCGTCGGCGCGGTCGTGCTGCTGCCGTTCCTGGGGGTCGCGGCCGCGACGGGGGACGTCGTGCTGACCGCCGACCCCGGCTCGCTCGCCCTGCTGCTCTACCTCGGCGTCGCCACGATGGCCCTCTCCTACGGCCTGCTCTACGCCGGCTTGCGGACCACGTCGGGGTCGGCCGCCACCGTCGCGACGCTGGTGGAGCCCCTGTCAGCCGCCGTGCTCGCGGTGCTGCTCCTCGGCGAGCGGCTGCCGGCACTCGCCCTGCTGGGCGGGGCCCTGATCCTCGGGGCCGTGGTGGCGCTGCGTCCACTTGAGGAGCAGCCGGTCGCCGCCTGACCTCACCCGCCCTGGGAGAGGCCCACGAGGATCAGGAAGACTCCGGCGGCCATGCCGAACGCCGCCATTCCCAGTTCCCCCCACAGCGGCATCGCCACCTCGCTCCTGGCCGGGCGGTCGGGGTCGTAGCGGACCACGACCTTGCTCTGGCGCTTCGGCTTGCGAAACCACGGGCTGCCCTCACCGGCGTGCTCCTGCCCGCTCAGGTCGGTGTAGCGGTACTTGAAGAAGTGTCCATGGCTGCCGCCGGAGGCGGAGTTGTCCCTGAACCAGACCTTGCCGACCGTCGCCTCGGTGGTCGTCCAGCTCCGGCGCTGCCGCCGCACGATCATCAGGTACTTGCACATGAACCAGATCAGGCCGGCGCCGAAGGCCACGGGGAGCCAGCCCCATCCCACATCGCTAATCGTCTCGAGCACCCGCTCACGCTACTGCGGCGGCCACCCTGTCGTGCTCCTGTCCGCCGCGGGTCAGCTCGCCCAGGGCACCAGCACGCCGGCCCGCACCAGCATCCGCTCCACCCGCTCGCGCTCCAGCTCGCGCTCGGGGCCGGGCGTCAGGGAGTCGAGCCTCTGCTCGAGCTGCAGCGCGGTGCAGGCGGCAACCAGCACCTCGTCGTACGCCGCGACCCAGCCGCGCATCCGGGCGACCGGGAAGCCGGGCGGAGCGCTCCGGATCTGGCCCCGGATCCGCCGGGCGTCCGCGGCGATCCGCTCGATCGGCGGGCCCGCGGGACGGGGCGGCTCGGGCTCGACGACGTGGAGCCGCCGGGCGGCCCGGCGGGCGCGGTCGCGGTGCCGGCCCCAGTCGGGCAGGACCCAGAGGGCGGCCAGCACGCCGACCACCACGGCGACCTGGAGCAGCAGGCCGAGGTCCATGCTCCGATGATCGTGCGCGACCCTCACCCCGACAAGGGCGGAGCTCGCCTGCCTTGCTGATCGTGGTGGTGGCGGCGCACCCGGTGCGCCGGGACCACCACGATCAGCACGGACGTCAGTCGAGCGCGCGCCCCAGGATCCGGGCGCCCTCGACGAAGCCGGCCGTGTGGGCGGCGGCGTAGTTAAGGCGCAGGTACGGCGCGGGCGGCTCGGCCGGGAACCACTCGGTGCCGGGCGCGACCAGCAGTCCCTCCCGTTCGCAGGCGCGGGCGAGCTCCTCGACGTCCGTGCCGTCGGGCAGCCGTGCCCACAGGTTGAGGCCGCCGGCCGGCACGTGCTCGACCGTGACCTGCGGGGCGTGCTCGGCCAGCGAGGAGAGCAGCAGGTCGCGGCGGGACCCGAGCTGGCGAGCCAGACCGCGGACGTGGGTGCGCCAGGCCGGCTGGGTGACCACGTCGAGGGCGGCGGCCTGGAGCAGGCCGCTCACGTACATCGACTCCGCCGCCCGGTCGGCGAGGATCCGCTCCCGCGCCGGGCCCCTGGCCACCAGCGCGGCCACCCGCAGAGATGGCCCGACGCTCTTGGTGAGGCTGCGGAGGTAGAGCACGTGGCCGGCGTCGTCGAGCGCCGCGAGCGGGCGCGGCTCCCCGGTGATCGCGAAGTCGTGCGCCCAGTCGTCCTCCACCAGGTAGGCGCCGTGGGCGCGCACGACGTCCAGCACCTGCGCGGCGAGCTCGGGCGACCACTGGGCGCCGGTCGGGTTCGCGAAGGTGGCTTGGGCGTAGAGGACCCGGGCTCCGGTCTCCTCGAAGGCCCGCGCCACCTCGGCCGGGTCGGGGCCGAGCGGGCCGCTCGGCACCGGCACCACCTCCACCCCCGCGTGCCGCGCCGCGAAGAGCGCGCCCCAGTAGGTCGGCGACTCGACCAGGACCGGCTGCCCCGGCGTGACGAGGGAGCGGAAGACCGAGCTCAGCCCGCTCTGGCTGCCGGGCAGGACCACGACGTCGGAGGGTGCGGGCGGGGTCACCCCGGCCGGGCAGTGGCGGCGCAGCTCCTGGGCGAACCATGCCTGCAGGTCGGGCATCCCCGCCGCGGGCGCCCGGGTCAGGGCCGTCTCGCCGCGCGCGGCGCGGACCAGCGCGGCCCGCAGCAGCCGCTCGGGGAGGAGCTCGCGGTCGGGGTACGCCGAGTGGAGCGCGATCAGGCCGGGTGGCGCGTCGCGGAGGGGCAGCGGGACCCCCTGCGACCGCACCTGCGGGGAACGGAGCGCCGCGGTCTGCCAGCTGTGGTCGACCGGCCGGGCGGTGCGCCCCTCGCGGACGAAGGTGCCGACCCCCGGCCGGCTCTCGACGAGGCCCTGCCCGACCAAGGTGCGGAGCGCCCGCTGCACCGTGACCGGGCTGGCGCGGTGCTCGGCCACGAGCGTGCGGGTCGAGGGGAGCCGCGCGCCCGGGGCGGCGTCCGCGATCCACTCGCGGAGTGCGCGCAGGATCCGGGCACTGCTATCGTCGTTCATGAAGCATCACAGTAGCGCTACTCTGTCCGCCCCGCGGCTGCTATCCACCCCGACTCTTGGTGCCGAGCCGGCCAGCGGCCTGTGGTGGGGGATGCTCGGCGTGCTCGCCTTCTCCCTCACCCTCCCGCTCACCCGGGTCGCGGTCGACGGCCTCTCATGGCTCTTCATCGGCGCCGGGCGGGCCGTCCTCGCGGCCGTGCTGGCCGGCCTGGCGCTCGCGGTGACCCGGCAGCGCCTGCCCCGCGGCACGCAGTGGGCGCGCCTCGGCGTGGTCGGCGGCGGCGTGGTGATCGGCTTCCCGCTGCTCACCTCGTACGCGATGACCTCGACACCCGCCGGCCACGGCGCGATGGTGGTGGCCGCACTGCCGGCGGCGACCGCCGTGGCCGCCGTGCTGCGCGAGCGGAGCCGCACCGCCCCGACGTTCTGGGTGGCGGCAGCCGCGGGCGTGCTGGCCGCTGCCCTGCTCGCCTCGGCGCAGGGCGGGGACCTCGGCACCTGGCACCTCGCCGACCTCCTGCTCCTGGCCGCCGTGGGGGTGGGCGCGATCGGCTACGCCGAAGGCGGGATGCTCGCCCGCGAGCTCGGGCCGTGGCAGACGATCTGCTGGGCGCTGGTGCTGTGGGCGCCGGTGATGCTCGCCCTCACCCTCTTCGCCACGTGGGGCGAGCCGCCGCGGGCGAGCGGGACCCAGTGGGCGGCCTTCGCCTACCTGGGGGCCGTCAGCATGTTCCTCGGGTTCTTCGCCTGGTACCGCGGGCTCGCGATCGGGCCGATGCACCGGGTCAGCCAGGTGCAGCTCACCCAGCCGGTCCTCAGCCTGCTGTGGGCCGCGCTGCTGCTGGGCGAGTCGGTCGGGCCGACGACGGCGCTCGGCGGGCTGGCCGTCGTGGCCTGCGCGGCGTGGGCCGTGCGCACCCGTCGACCCCGACGCTCGTCGTCCCGCCCGTCGTCCCGACGACCTGTCAGGATCGCAGCGTGACCGCCTACCTCGCCTGGTGCTCGGAGCCGCCCGACGATCTCGACGGGCCGTGGGTCGAGGCGCGGGAGATCGCGCCCGGCCTCTTCGCCCTCGACAGCACCGAGAGCCTCTCGGTCGTCTACCACGCCCTGAAGTGGGAGCTGCCCCAGGAGGCGGCGCTGATCGTGACGCCGGTGCCGCAGACGCCCAAGTCGCGTGGGATGGCGCCCGGGACGACGACCTGGTTCCGGGAGCGGACCACCCCGCCCGAGGACTGACCGCTCACCGCGGCGTGGCCCCTGCGTCGCGTCGTACGGGCGCGTCAGCCGAGCGGGCGGACCGTGAGCGACTGGGCCAGCGTGCCGAAGGGACCGCGCTCGTCGTGCAGCCGGCTGCTGGTCACCCCGAGGCCGCCGGGGCCGAAGGAGACCGTGGTGTCGAAGCCCAGCCATCCTCCGGGCTCCGGCGTCCGGAAGAGGTGAGCCGTGAGATCGAGGTTGGGGAAGTGGACCGCGCGCGGGTCCTCGCGGACGGTCATCCCGTTGGCGATGTCGACGAGGCGCAGCGCGGTCGCCGTGGCGCTCACCGGCTCGTCGAGCAGGGGGACGTCCGTGCGCGCCCAGAACCGCGCCCGGCCCGGCTCGTCCTGCTCGCGGCGCAGCCGCACGCCGGCGATGAAGCCGCCCGGCCAGACGCGGCTGGGGTCCCACTCGGGCAGGGCGTCGGGCGCCGGCAGCGCCGGGAAGGTGGTGCCGGCCAGGTGCGTGGTCTCCCCCGCCGCGACCAGCCAGGCGCGCAGCACCAGGCCAGCGCGCCCGCCGTGGCTGAGCCGCGCCTCGACCAGCTCGATCGTGCGCCCGGGCCGCAGCACCCGCAGCTCGACCTCGCACGGCTCGAGCGGGAGCGTGCCGAGGATGTCGTAGGAGAGACGGCCGAGGACGAGCGGGTCGCCGTCGCGGCGCGCGAGGTGGTCGCGCTCGACCAGGTGGGCGAGGAGACCGATCGCCGGGGCGATGTGCTGCTCGCGGCTGTTCCACGCGCCGGAGACGTGCTCGGTGGGCCGGTAGACGCCCTCGTCGAGCCGCTCGAAGTAGGGCATCGTCCGTCCTCTCGTGGTCGGGTGGGTGCGCCCGGGGCGCTGGCTGCGACGGTAGTTCCGGGGTGCATCGGGGTCGCACAGCGGGGTGGGCGGCCGCCCACCTCATGCCGTCGGTGGTGACTTTTTTCGAACTGTTGTCCACAGTGTGGGCGAAGGGCGGTTCCGGGGGTCGTCTTGTCGGTGGTCGCTGGTTGAGTGGTGGGTGTCGGCAGGGCATCGGGGTCTTGCCGGTACGGCGTCCGGGGGGGCGTTCGTGACGGGGATGGGGGTCTCGGGGGATGTGGGAGCAGGCGGGTGGTCACCCGATCACGCGGGCGTGCGGCGTCATTGACGCAGCGCTCACGGAAGTGGCCGAGGCGGATCCGGTGTACCTGTCGGCGGCCGCGCAGCGCGACGCGTTGCTGACCCTCACGAAGTTGGGCGACCGGTTGGAGTCGCTGCGGATGCGCGTGATCGGGGTCGTGGGCGCACCGGGCGGGGTCGCCGAGGACGACGGGGCCAAGAGCGTCGCGAACTGGCTGGATGCTCACGCCCGGACCGGGTTCGCGGCCGGGAGCGCCGCGGAGAAGCTCGGCGAGGCGCTCTCGACCCGGTGGTGGGTCGTCGCGGCCGGCCTCGAGGACGGTCGGGTGAACCTGCCGCAGGCCCGGGTGATCGTGAAGGCGCTGGACGCGTTGGTGATCGACCCGTTGCCCGACGAGCAGGTCTCACCCGAGGTGTTGGCCCGGGTCGAGGCGCACCTGGTCGACGCGGCCGCCAGGTTCAACCCCCGTCAGCTGGAGGCCCTGGGGGTGAAGATCCTGTCCGTCGTCGCACCCGAGACGTGCGACGACCGGGAACGGAAGCTGCTGGAACGCGCCGAGAAACGAGCCAAGGCCGCCACCCGGTTGACGTTCCACAAGCGGGGTGACGGGTCCACCGACGTCCACGCCCGGGTCCCCGACCACGTCGCGGGCCGGTTGAAGACCTACCTGCAGGCCTGGACCTCGCCCAAGCAGGACGACGGCAAGGACACCGGTGCCGCCACCGGGCTGGGTGCGTTCGCACACCTCGACCCCGTGACGGGGAAACGGTTGCCGCAGGAACGGCTGCTCGGGATGGCGTTCTGCTCCTTCCTCGAAGCCGCCGACCCGACCCGGATCCCCGCCCACGGCGGTGCGGCCACCCGGGTCCTCATCACCATCGACTTCGAGGACCTCCGCGACCAGCTCGGCCACGGCACCGTCCTGAGCAACGGCGAGGACCTCACCCAGGTCAGCCCACACGAGATCAGGCGCCTGGCCTGCCAGGCCGACCTCATCCCCGTGGTGCTCGACGGCAAGAGCGTCCCACTCGACTGGGGGTCAGCCAGCAGGTTCTTCAAGCCCCACCAACGGGACGCGAAGATGCTCACCCACCAGACCTGCCAGACGAAGGGCTGCTCGGTGCCCGCCCAGTGGTGCGAAGGCCACCACGGCGGCGACAACCCCTGGGCCCACGGCGGGAAGACCAACCTCGACCAACTCCGCCTGCTCTGCCCCTGGCACCACCACCGCGCCCACGACCCCGACTACGAGACACAGTGGCTCCTCGGCGAACAGGTCACCTTCACCCGACGGCAGCGGAGGCGTGGGTGAACCGTGCGCCGACCTCGGCGACTGCCTCGACCAGCTCGGGAGGTCCTTCCACGGTGAAGGGCGCCCCGCAACCGGCCAGCACCATGAGCGGCCAGTCGAGGGAGTCGGTGCTCATCTCGAGCAGGCACCCCTCGGGGGTCCCAGTGACCTCCGCCCAGTGGCCGACCTGCGCCGCGAGCTGCTCGGCGGGAGCGGCGATGCGCACGCGGACGGCGTACCGCTGCGGCATCCGCCGGATGCCGGACCGCACGAAGGTGACCGCGTCCTCGGCGGGGAGCTCGCGCGGGCGGAAGCGCTGCCCCGTGGGAGCGGGGTCGTTGATCCGGTCGATCCGGAAGCTGCGCCAGTCCTGGCGGTCACGGTCGTGGGCCACCAGGTACCAGCGGCTGCCGAGGGCGACCAGTCGGTGCGGCTCGACGTGCCGGTATGTGGGGTCGGCGTCCCGGCCGTGGTAGCCGAAGCGCACCGCCTCGCCGTCCCGGCAGGCCTGGGCGAGCACGGTGAGCACCCCGGCGTCGACCACCGGCCGGCCCGACCACGGCCCAGGCGCCTCGGTCTGCGTGGCGAGCGCGTCGATCTGGCGTCGCAGCCGCGGCGGCATGAGCGCGACGACCTTCGTGAGCGCCTGGACGGACCAGTCCTGCACCCCGTCGACGGTCCCGCCGACCGCCCCCGCCGCGGCGGTTCGCAACCCGACCGCGATCGCCACGGCCTCCTCGTCCTCGAGCAGCAGCGGTGGGAGGGAGCCGCCGGCGCGCAGCTGGTAGCCGCCGGCGGCGCCGCGCACGGCGTCCACCTGGTACCCGAGGTCGCGCAGCCGCTCGACGTCGCGCCGGACCGTGCGCTCGCTGACCTCGAGCCGCCCCGCCAGCTCCCCGCCCGGCCAGTAGCGGTGCGTCTGCAGCAGGGAGAGGAGTCGAAGCATTCGTTCGCTCGTGCTCATGACCTCAGACTAGATCTTCATCAGGACAGAACCTGACCTGATTGGTCCCTAACGTCAGAGACATGACGACACATCACACCTCCAGCAAGGCAGATCGGGTCTCGGCGAGCCCGGCGATCGTGACCCGGGGACTCACCCGGCACTTCACGACCGGCACCACGAAGAAGGAGACGGTCGAGGCGGTGAAGGGCCTCGACCTCGAGATCGGCCAGGGCGAGCTCGTCGCCTTCCTCGGTCCCAACGGCGCGGGCAAGTCCACGACGCTCCGGATGCTCACCACCCTCATCCCGCCCACCGCGGGCAGCGCCACGGTGGCCGGCCACGACGTGGTCGCCGGGCAGCGCGAGGTGCGGCGGGCCATCGGGTACGTCGGGCAGGGCAACGGTGCCGGCCACCAGCAGCTCGGCCTCGACGAGCTCGTCAGCCAAGGTCGGGCCTACGGCCTGGGCCGGAAGGAGGCGCGGGCGCGAGCCGACGAGTTGGTCGTCGACCTCGACCTCGAGCGGGTCGCCCGTCGCAAGGTCTCGAGCCTGTCGGGCGGGCAGCGGCGGCGCCTCGACATCGCGATGGGGCTCGTCCACCTGCCCCGGGTGCTCTTCCTCGACGAGCCCTCGACGGGGCTCGACCCGCAGAACCGCGCCAACCTCCAAGGTCTGGTTGAGCGGCTGCACCGCGAGACGGGCAGCACGATCGTGTTGACCACGCACTACCTCGAGGAGGCCGACGCCCTCGCCGAGCGGGTGATCGTGATCGACCACGGCCGGATGGTGGCCGACGACACCGCGGCCCGGCTCAAGGCCCGACTGGGCGACCGGGTGACCCTCACGCTCGCCGACGAGGCGGCCGCGGCGAGCGCCGCCGTACGGGCCGAGCGGCTCCACCCGTGCGCGCGGGTGGAGCGGCGTGGCGCGTTGGTGGAGGTCCGAGCGCAGGGCGCCCACGAGCAGGCACCCGACCTGGTGGTCGACCTGCACGCCTCCGGCACGCCCGTCCTCAGTCTCGAGGTCGCGCGGCCGACCCTCGACGACGTCTTCCTCGACCTCACCGGGCGCAGCCTGCGCGAGGCCAACGAGGAGGCGACCGCCGCGGCCGCGGAGAAGGGCCCGCAGACCCAGCAGCAGGAGACCGACGAGCACGAAGGAGCGGTGGCATGACGACGTACGACGTGGGGCTCGACCCCGAGCTGGACGAGCGGACGGGGCCGACCGGACGGACCGGGCAGGGCAGCCCGAACGGTGTGCGACGCTTCGTGGCGGACACCCTCAACGTGATGGGCCGGGAGCTCAAGCCGGTCTGGCGCGAGCCGGCCTCGATCCTCTTCGCGATGGTCCAGCCGGTGGTCTTCCTGGCCCTGTTCGCCCCGCTGCTCCCCGAGCTGGCGGGCGGCGGTTCGGCGCTGCAGTGGTTCGTCCCGGGCATCATCGCGATGACGTGCCTGATGGGCGCGTCGTTCACCGGCGCCAACCTCATGGAGGAGATGCAGACCGGCTCCCACGAGCGGCAGCTCGTCTCGCCGCTCAGCCGGTCGTCGCTGCTGGTCGGGCGGGCGCTCAAGGAGGTGGTGCCGATGCTCATGCAGACGGGGGTGATCCTCGTGGTGGTGACGCCGTTCAGCTTCGACCTGCACCTCGGCGGGGTGCTGGTCGGCGCCCTGGTGCTGTCGCTGTTCAGCATCGGGATCGGTGCCCTGTCGTTCGCGCTGGCCCTGGCCTCGAAGGGGCAGGACTGGATGTTCTGGACCGTGCAGCAGACCTTCCTCTTCCCCGTGCTGCTGCTGGCCGGTGTGCTGCTGCCGGTCGAGGACGCCCCGCGTTGGCTGCAGGTCGCCTCCGACCTCAACCCGCTGACGTACGTCGTCGAGGCCGTGCGGGCGCTATTCGCCGGCACGTTCCCGGTCGACACGGTGGCGGCCGGATTCGCCGGGGGCGCGGTCGTCGCGGCGCTCGGCGTCTGGGTGGGCGTGCTGGCGATGCGCCGCTCGAGCTAGGCAGACAGGAGGACGCGGCCTTCGCCGGGGCCGGGACGTCGGTGACGTCCCGGCCTCGTCGCGAGCCATGACCGAAGACCGGATGCCGTGGCGCCGCCGCGCCCACCGATCCAGATAGTCCCCCACGTTCTGACCACGCCCGATCGGCTTGTCGCGGTCAGAACGTGGGGGACTATCCGGAGGTGGAAGAGGCGGGGTCGTGGACGACGTTGCGCAGCGGTAGTCCGGCGGCGTACGCCTCGACCTGCTCACGGGCGAGCGCGGCCATCCGGGGCAGCATGGCGGTGGTGCCGCCACCGAGGTGCGGGGTGATGAGCACCTCGGGCGCCTCCCAGAGCGGGTGCTCTGGCGGCAGCGGCTCGGGGTCGGTCACGTCGAGGGCGAAGGAGAGCCGGCCGGCGTGGGCGAGCACGGCGTCGGTGTCCAGCAGCGGGCCGCGGCCGACGTTGACGACCAGCGCCCCGTCGGGGAGGCGGGCGAGGAAGGTCTCGTCGACGAGGTGGTGCGTGCTGTCGGTGTGCGGCAGGACCACGACGACGACCTCGGCCCCGGGCAGCAGGTCGGCGAGCTCGTCGACGCCGTGCACCTGCCCCACGAGGTCGTCGGGGCGGGGGCGGCTGGCGACCCCGGTCACGACGGCCTTGCAGGCGACCATCCGCTCGGCGATCGCGCGGCCGATCGAGCCGTAGCCGAGCACCAGCACCTGCCGGTCGGCCAGGGAGCGTCGCTTCAGGTCGCGCAGCCACTGGCCGCGGGTGCGGACGGCACCGTCGATGCCGCGGAGCGAGGCGAGGGTGAGCCCGAGCGCCAGCTCGGCGGTCGCGTCGTCGTGGACCCCGGTGGCGTTGCAGAGCACCACGCCGTCGCCGTGCGCCGGGGACGGCAGCTGGGAGACCATGCCGTCGTACCCCGCCGACTGGACCTGGACGACGCGCAGGGCGGGGAGGCCGGAGAGGTCGGGCAACCCGGCGGTGCTGTACGGCGCCACGACGAGCTCGACCTCGTCGGCGCGGGGCGGCGCGCCCTTGCCGTCCCAGATGACCATCTCGACGCCCTCGACGTCACCGACCAGGTCGCGGAGGGCCTCGCTGGCGAGGGCGACGACGACACCCATCCCACGGCCTCCGCTCAGCCCAGGACCGCGGGCAGGGTGGCCGACCAGGCGTCGCGGACCTGCGCGACCGGGACGCTGAAGACGCCGTCGACCTCGAGGTCGGCACCGCCCGTGCGACCCAGCCCGCTGACCGGGACCCCGTGCCGGTGCACGAGCGCCAGCCACGCGTCCACCTTCTCCTCGGGGACCGAGACCAGCGCCCGGCCCGCCGACTCGGAGAAGAGCGCGACGAACGGGTCGCCGCCGGCGACCTTGGCGAGCGCGACCCGGACGCCGATCCCGCGGCCGAAGGTCGACTCGGCGAGGGCCTGGGCGAGCCCGCCGTCGGAGAGGTCGTGGGCGCTGGCCAGGACGCCCTCGGCGGAGGCCTCGACGAGCAGCGCGGCCAGCGCCTTCTCGGCCGCCAGGTCGACCTGCGGCGGGGTGCCGCCGAGGTGGCCGTGGACGACGTGCGCCCACTCCGAGCCCGACAGCTCCTCGCGGGTCTCGCCGAGCAGGAAGACGTGCTCGCCCTCGGCCGTGAAGTGGCTCGGCACCCGGCGGGTGACGTCGTCGATGACGCCGAGGACGGCGACGACCGGCGTGGGCAGGATCGCGGTCTCGCCCGTCTGGTTGTAGAGGCTCACGTTGCCGCCGGTCACCGGGATGCCCAGCGCGGCGCAGCCGTCCTTGAGGCCCCGGCAGGCCTCGGCGAACTGCCACATCACGTCGGGGTCCTCGGGGCTGCCGAAGTTGAGGCAGTCGGAGACCGCCAGCGGCCGGGCGCCGTTGGTGGCGACGTTGCGGTAGCTCTCCACGAGCGCCAGCTGCGCGCCGGCGTACGGGTCGAGCTTGGCGAAGCGGCCGTTGCAGTCGGTGGAGACGGCGACGCCGAGGTTGCTCTCCTCGTCGATGCGGACCATGCCGCTGTCGGCCGGCTGGGCGAGCACGGTGTTGCCGCGCACGTAGCGGTCGTACTGGTCGGTGACCCACGACTTGTCGCAGAGGTTGGGGCTGGCGACCAGCCGCAACAGGGTGTCGCGCAGCTCCTCGTCGCCGACCGGGCGCGGCAGGGCCGCGGCGGAGTCGGCCTGCAGGTCGTCCTGCCAGGCGGGGCGGGCGAAGGGGCGCTGGTACGTCGGGCCGTCGTGCGCGACGCTGCGCGGCGGGACGTCGACGACGCGCTCGCCGTGCCAGTCGATCTCGAGGCGGCCGGTGTCGGTCACCTCGCCGACCACGACCGCCTCGACCTCCCACTTGCGGCAGATCTCGAGGAAGGCCTCGACGTCGCCCGGCTCGACGACGGCCATCATCCGCTCCTGCGACTCGCTCATGAGGATCTCCTCGGGAGCCAGCGAGGAGTCGCGGAGGGGGACGCGGTCCAGGTGGACGTGCATGCCGCCGTCGCCGGCGCTCGCCAGCTCGGAGGTGGCACAGCTCAGGCCCGCGCCGCCGAGGTCCTGGATGCCGGCGACGAGGCCGGCGGCGAAGATCTCGAGGGTGCACTCGATGAGCAGCTTCTCCATGAACGGGTCGCCGACCTGCACGCTGGGCCGCTTCGCGGGGCCGCTGCTGCCGTCGGCGTTCTCGTCGAACGTCTCCGAGGCCAGGACGCTCACGCCGCCGATGCCGTCGCCGCCGGTGCGGGCGCCGTAGAGGATCACCTGGTTGCCGACGCCGGAGGCCTTGGCGAGGTGGAGGTCCTCGTGGCGGAGCACGCCCACGCAGAGGGCGTTGACCAGCGGGTTGCCGGCATAGCTGGCGTCGAAGACGACCTCGCCGCCGATGTTGGGCAGGCCGAGGCAGTTGCCGTAGCCGCCCACGCCGGCGACCACGCCGGGCAGCACCCGGTGGGTGTCGTCGGCCTCGAGCGGCCCGAAGCGCAGCGGGTCCATCACGGCGACCGGGCGGGCACCCATGGCGAGGATGTCGCGGACGATGCCGCCGATCCCGGTCGCGGCGCCCTGGTAGGGCTCGACGAACGACGGGTGGTTGTGGCTCTCCACCTTGAAGGTGACGGCGTAGCCCTGCCCGACGTCGATGACGCCCGCGTTCTCGCCGATCCCGGCGAGGGTCTTGCCGAGCGGGGTCTCCTGCGGGAGCTCGCTGAACTGCTTGAGGTGGACCTTGGTCGACTTGTAGGAGCAGTGCTCGCTCCACATCACCGAGTACATCGCCAGCTCGCTGCTCGTGGGGCGGCGGCCGAGGATCTCGCGGATCCGGGCGTACTCGTCGGCCTTCAGGCCGAGCTCGGCCCACGGCTGGGACCGTTCGGGGTCCTGCGAGGCGACGGAGACGGTGTCGAGGTTCTCGAAGACAGCGGCCACCCCCACAGCCTAGGCGACCCCGCGGGGGTCACCCGCAGCCGCCCAGAAGCGCCTTCCAGGTGTCCCGGTCGACCCGCCCCGTGACCGGCAGGCCGGAGCGCCGCTGCAGCTCGGAGACCCACTGCACGGTCTGGTCGCCGTACGAGCCGCCGACCAGCCGGTCGGGGTTGAGCCCCGCCTCGTGGAGCAGCACCTGGGCGTCGGAGACCGAGACGCCGCGCCCGATGCCGGCCCCCTCGACCCCCACCGGCCCGAGGTCGGGCAGCTTGCGCGGCGCGATCAGGCAGGCGCAGGCCAGCCGGGGACCGGCGTCCTCGGCGAGCCGGCGGACGTGGACGTCGGTGCCGCCGATCTCGTCGCGGAGGCGGCAGGCCACGCGCGAGCTGCGGAAGGGGCCCTGGTACGCCGCGGTGGCGGCGCCGTCCTGCGCCTCGCCCGCCGCCTCGGCGACGACGGCGGCCAGCTCGGCGCACCCCGCGGGGACGTCGGTCGCCGCGGGGGTGACGAGGACGTAGTCGCCCGTGCAGCCCACCGCACCGGTTTCCCCCGGTGACCCGTCTGCGTCGTCCCCCTCTGCCTCGTCCCCCTCTGCCCTGGCCGCGTCGGGGTTGGCCGCGTCGGGGTCGGCCGCGTCGGGGTCGGCCGCGGGTGCCTGGGGTGCCTGGTTCGCCGACCTGGGGGCACCGTCGGCCGCGACCTCCTGCTCGCGGTCGAGGAAGACCCAGCCGCCGGCGACCAGCCCGACGGCCAGGAGGACCACCAGGGCGAGCCCGAGGAGCCACGCGACCGCGGGACCGCTCGAGGGTCCCGCCCCTGCGGGACCGGCAGCCTCGCCCCGGCCCCCCGCGCCTCCCGCGGAGCGCGCCGCGCCCGGACCCGGGACGTCGGTCGGGTCCGGCTGGCGGGCGACGCCGCCCGGACGGACCACCGTGTGGTCGGGGGCCAGGCGCCCGACGCTCCCCGATCGCGTGGCGGACGAGCCCGGCACGACGGGGTGCCCGGCGGGGCCCGGCCCCACGGCTCGGCCGGGCTGGCCCGGTGCGTTGGAGAGTCCGGGGTAGACCCGGTCGGCGGTGTCCTCCGCGTCGTCGGGGACGGGTGTCTGGAACCACAGGAGCGCGCCGCAGGTCACGCAGGTGGGCGACACCTGCTCGGGCCCGCCGCAGTGCGGGCACGCCGTGGCCAGCCGGTCCATCTCCCCCTCCTCCGTGCGCGTCGGTGTCCGGTGACGCCTGCGTCAGGGTAGGTGAGGCCGGCGACGCTGTCGTGACCCGTTCCAGCCCGTGAGGCGGCCGGCCAGGGGTCCCGGCGAACTACGTCCCTGTAGTTCTCCGTGAACGCTGTGACGCGTGTGATTCGTGAGGTTATGGTGCCTGCGACCTCGCCCGTCTGGAGACCTCTGTCATGCGCACTGCCCCTCGTTCCCGCACCTCCGCCTGCCTCGCCGGCCTGGCCTCCCTGGCCCTCGGCGTCGGCCTCCTGGCCGCCGGCCCGGCGTCCGGCTCCCCCGCCGGCGCCGCGACGACCCCGTCCACGTCCACCGCCGTGGCCCCTGCCGCGGCGCCTGCCGCGGCCGACGCGCTGGCCGCCCGCCGCCGGGCGAAGAGGCAGAACGTCGCCACGCCGGGCGACTTCTCGGGCTACGGGTTCGACCAGTGCGTCGCCCCGACCCAGCAGGCGATGGACGCCTGGCTGGAGCACTCGCCGTTCCTCGCGGTCGGCATCTACATCTCCGGGGACTCCCGCGCCTGCCGGACGCAGCCCAACCTCAGCCCCACCTGGATCAGCACCCAGCTGGCGAAGGGCTGGCGCCTGCTCCCGATCGCCCTGGGGCCACAGGCCTCGTGCGAGCCGCGGTTCCCGCGCTACAAGGACGACTTCAAGATCTCCCCCGCGCCCGGCGACGGCAGCTACCCGACGGCCCGCGCCCAGGGCGCGGCCGAGGCCGACAAGAACGCCGCCGACGCCACGGCGTACGGGATCGCGCCCGGCAGCACGCTCTGGTACGACCTGGAGGGCTTCGACCTCACCAACACCCACTGCCGCGAGTCGGCCCTCGCCTTCGTCAGCGCCTGGGTGGAGCGGATCGAGGCGCTGGGCTACGTCAGCGGCTTCTACTCCAGCGCCGGCTCGGGCATCAAGATGCTCGACGACGCGCGGGTGAAGCGGCCCGGGCAGTTCCGGCTCCCGCAGCGGATCTGGATCGCCCGGTGGGACGGGATCGCCAACACCTCGACCACCTACATCGGCGAGGACGGGTGGCGGCCCGGGGGCCGCGTCAAGCAGTACCGCGGCGGCCACAACGAGACCTGGGGCGGCGTTACGATCAACATCGACAGCAACTACCTCGAGCTGGGGCGCGGCAGCGTCGCCGACCCCGAGGCCCGGTGCGGCGGGCTGCGCACCACCTACGCCCGCTACCCCATGCTGAAGCCGAAGCAGGCCAACGCCCAGCGGGTGCGCGTCCTCCAGTGCACCCTGACCGAGCAGGGCCACTACGCACACCGGGTCAGCGGGCGCTACAACAAGCGCACCCGCGCCGCTGCCCGCGCCTTCCAGGCGGCGCACGGGCTCACGCCGTCCCCGAAGTTCCGCAAGCGGCACTGGGTCGTGCTGCACGCGGTCGGCGACACCCCGGTGCTCAAGGTCGGGTCGGCCGGCGCGGCCGTCTTCCGCCTGCAGCGGGCGCTGAACGCCGCCGGGGCGGGCCGGCTCGCGGGCACCGGCGTCTACGACCTCGCCACCGAGGCGGCCGTGAAGGCCTACCAGGCCAAGCGCGGGCTGCCGCAGAGCGGGATCGCCTCCACGGCGACCTGGAAGCAGCTGCAGGCCGGCCGGTTCTGAGCGGGGCTCAGACCGGCGGGCCGACCGCCAGCGCGGCGAAGAAGAGGACGACGACCGCGGCCAGGCCGACCAGGAGGCCGAGGCCCGGGTGGCGCAGCAGCCACGCGGTAGGGCGCTCGACCGGGGTGCCGGGCTCGTCGGCGCGCAGCCGCCAGCGGTCGTCGAGCAGGCCCTGCCGCTCGGCGTGCCGCTCGTACCAGACCGTCACGAACGGCGGCACGGCGCAGGCCAGACCCAGCACCAGCCGGCCCAGCGGCCAGCGCTGGTCGACGGCGACCACGACGGTCGTCACGCAGTAGGCCAGGAAGACGGCGCCGTGCAGCATCCCGCCGACCCGGACCACGACCTCGGTGGTGTCGGTGACGTACTTGAGGAACATGCCGGTCAGCAGCAGCGCCCACGTGACCGCCTCGGCGGTCGCGACGGCGGTGAAGAGTCGGCGGGGCGAGAGGGTGTCCTGCGTGGTGGCGGGGCTCGTCAGGGTCACGCGAGGACCTGCTCGGCGAGGCTGGTGAAGAAGCCGAGCCCGTCGGTGCCGGGACCACAGAGCGCCTCGACGGCGTGCTCGGGGTGGGGCATCAGGCCGACCACGTTGCCGCGCTCGTTGGTGACGCCGGCGATCGCCCGCATCGAGCCGTTGGGGTTGTCGCCGAGGTAGCGGGCGACGACCCGGCCCTCGCCCTCGAGCCGGTCGAGGGTCTCCTCGTCGGCGATGTAGCCGCCCTCGCCGTTCTTGAGGACGATCGTCACCTCCTGGCCCGCCTCGTAGGCGGCGGTGAACGGCGTGCGGTTGTTCTCGATCCGCAGCCGCTGGTCGACGCAGTTGAACTTGCGGTGGTCGTTGCGGATCAGGGCGCCCGGCAGCAGGTGGGACTCGCAGAGGATCTGGAAGCCGTTGCAGATGCCGAGGACCGGCATCCCCCGCTCGGCCGCGGCGACGACCTCGGTCATCACCGGCGAGAACCGGGAGATGGCGCCGCAGCGCAGGTAGTCGCCGTACGAGAAGCCGCCCGGGAGGACCACGGCGTCGACGCCGCGCAGGTCCTCGTCGCCGTGCCACAGCGCGACGGCCTCGTGCCCCCCGATCCGGACGGCGCGCTGGGCGTCGACGTCGTCGAGGGAGCCGGGGAAGGTGACGACCCCGACCTTCATCGGCCCTGCTCCGCGAGCACCTGGCCGGCGACCTGGGCGACGGTGTGCTGCTCGACGTGGACCTCGAAGTCCTCGATGACCGGGTTGGAGAGCAGGGTCTCGGCCATCCGCCGGACCTCCTCGAGCACCTCGTCGGTGACCTCGCCGTCGACGGTCAGCTCGAACCGCTTGCCCTGGCGGATGTCGGTGACCCCGGAGAAGCCCAGCCGCGGCAGGGCACCGAGGACGGCCTTGCCCTGCGGGTCGAGGATCTCGGGCTTGGGCATGACGTCGACGACGACTGTGGCCACGTGGCAGCTCCTGGTCTGGGGGCGCGGCGTCCGCGCGGGGAGGAAGGACCGGCGTCGAGTCTACCGGCGGCCCGCGGTCACCCTGAACACGCGCCGGGACGGGGACGGGTCCCGGACGCCGTCCCGCACCGCGCGCACCGAGAAGACGTGCCGGCCGCGCTTCAGGAGCTTCGTGGAGACCCGGTACGGCGACGCGCAGGCGTTCCAGGACCGCTTGTCCACCCGGCACTGGAACGTCGCGGCCGTGGTCGAGGAGGAGAAACGGAACGTCGCCCATCCTCCCTTGCGGACCTTCTTGCGCCCCTTCACCGGACCGGTCTCTGGCCCGCCGCCGGCCTGCGCGCCGGTCGTGCCCGGGCTGCCGGTCGTGCCGGTCGTGCCGGTCGGTGTCGGCTGCGCGCTGGGCTGGGGCCCGGGGGTGGGCTGCGGCGCGGGCGTCGGGACCGGAGTGGGCTGCGGCTCGGGGGTCGGCTGCGGCTCGGGGGTCGGCTGCGGGAGCGCGGGCTTGTCGACCGTCTCGCAGTCGGCGCGGACGTCGTCGACGGCGTCGGCCAGGACCGTGTCGGTCCCCGCACCGCAGGCGACCGTGTCGGCCACCCCGTTGCGCGCGTCGACCCGGTCGTCGCCGGCGCCCGTCGAGACCACGGTCGTCCCGGCGGCGGTCGTGACGACGTCGTCCCGGTCCCCGGTGACGACCTGGAGGGAGCCACCGAACGCCCGGGCGCCGAGGGCGACGCGACCCGTGACGGTGAGCTCGACCCGCTCGATCCCCCGCACCGGCATGCTCACCCCGTCGCGCGGAAGCACGAGCGCGGAGGGGGTGAGGTCGAGGGTCGCGGGAGCTCCCATCCCGTCCGCAGTGAGGGGCTCGGCCTCGCTCACGTCGACGTGCGCCCGCCAGACGTCGGAGCCCACCCCACCGTCCACCGAGCCGTGCCGCATGGACGTGACGGCCTCGGTCGAGAGCCCGGCGAGGGCGGTGTACCGACCCTGCAGCGCGTCGTTGCCCGCGCCTCCCCCGACGATCTCGCCTCCGTCCACCACGTCGTGTCCGTCGTGGCCCTGCACCCGGTCCAGGCCGTCGGCCGTGACGACGTCCCGCACCGACGACCCGACCACCTCGTCCCGAGCGTTGTCGACCACCTGCACCTGGGTGCTGACCAGGCCGGGGAGCGCGCCGCCGGCGAGGTCGACCAGGTCGGCCGCCGTGTGCGGGTCGACCCGCAGGCTCCGCACCGTCGAGCACCCGATCAGCGGGCTCGCCGGCTCCTCGCCCTGCAGCACGACGTGCTGGAACCCGCCCGAGCCGCCGGCCGTGACCGTGGACTCGCAGGCCAGCCGGACGACGTCGGGCTGGCGGTCTCCCCGGAGCACGAGCTCGCCCGTCTCCGGGGCGAAGCCCATTGACACCCTGGCCGCGGCCGGGGCGGCGCTGAGGGTCCCGAGGAGGCCGACGGCGAGGAGCACGGAGGTGGACGGGAGGAGCACGGCACGTCTGTTCACGCGCCGCACCCTCCCACCTCCCCGAGGGCGTCCATCCCTCGGACGATTTCCGTCTCGGAAACTGGGCCGCCGCGGTTCTGGGAGGGGCGGCGGGGGCGCGTCACCCGGGCGGCGGCCCTACCGGCCCCGCACCCTGAACCTCCGGCGCGACGGGGTCGCGTCCTTGACGCCGTCGCGGACGGCGCGCACGGCGAAGACGTGCCGGCCGCGCTTCAGCAGCTGCGTGGAGACGCGGTACGGCGACGCGCAGGCGTTCCAGGACCGCTTGTCCACCCGGCACTGGAACGACGCCCCCGGGGTCGGGGAGGAGAACCTGAACCGCGCCCAGCCGCCCCGGCGCACCTTCGCGGCGCCCCGGACCTTCCCCGTCTCCAGCACGCCGCCGCCCGGGAGCAGCTGCGCCTGGCCGGCCCCGGGATCGCCCGGCTCCCGGACCGGGTCGTCGGTCGGCGCGGGGCCCTGCGTGGGCACCCCCGGGGTCGGCGGGACCGGGGTCGGGTCGCCCGGGGTCGGGTCCGGGGTCGGGTCCGGGGTCGGCTCGGGCTCCGGCACGGGCGTGGGGGTCGGCGTCGGTGCGGGCGGCAGGTCGACCACCTCGCAGTCGACCAGGACGTCGGTCGCGTCGGCGACGACGGTGTCGGTCCCGGGACCGCAGTAGACGGTGTCGACCACGCCGTTGCGCGCCCGGACCGTGTCGTCGCCCTGCGCCGCGCCGATCAGGCCGCCGCCCCGGCTCGCGTGCACGACGTCGTTCCCGCTCGACGTGACGACGGAGAAGGCGGCGCTCAGCTCCGACGCGTCGAGCGTGACGGGGCCGGCCACGGTGAGCTCGACGCGCTCGAACCCGGTGACGGGCATGCGCGGACCGCCCTCCCCCAGGGTGAGCGCCCCGTCGTCGAGGAGGAGGCTCAGGCCCTCGGTGCCGACGAGGTCGGCACGCCAGCGGTCCTGCCCCTCGCCACCGGCCACCACGGAGGACGGCGCGATCTGGACGGCGGGGGTGTCGGTGGTGAAGGGACCCGCGGGCGCCGCCACCGTCGTGTACCGGCCGAGGACGTCGTCGTCGCCCGGGCCGCCATGGGCCCGACCCGCGCCGGTGATCACGTCGGGTCCGCCGAGGCCGTGCACCAGGTCGAGGTGGTCCGCCTGCACCACGTCGCCGCCCGCCATCCCCCACACCTCGTCCGCCTCGAGGAGCGGCAAGGACTCGCGGACCACCGAGACGTGCGCTCCCGCCACCCGCGGCAGCGCGAGGCCTCGCAGGTCCACGACGTCCTCCCCCGGGCCGGGATCCACTTCGAGGCGGGAGACGTCCCCGCAGGGGACGTCCCTGAAGAGGCTCGAACCGTCCTCGAGGACGACCACGCCCGTCTGGGCGTCGCACCACAACCTGACCCCCTCGTCCACGGTGGAGCCGACCACCCGGAGGGTGCTGCCGTCGAAGTCCAGGCGCGCGGCCTGCGCCGGGGAGCCGGTCCCCACCACCAGCAGGCCCACCAGACCGTTCAGCAGCGCCCCGGCCAGCAGGGCCCGGGCCGGTCGGCCACCCGCTCGCGGGGTCGTGGGGCCCGTCACGCCGCGGCGACGGCTGGGCACGGCAGGCATGAGGGAGGGGCGCACCGGCACATCGTGGCGCAGCCGCCACCCCGGGCCGACGCCGTCTCAGCGGCGTCGGCCGGGGCACCGTCCGGGAGCGGCGTGCGGCTCAGTCGAGCTCGCGCTTGAGGATCTTGCCCGTGGCGGTCATCGGCAGCGAGTCGCGGAACTCGACGACCCGCGGGTACTTGTAGGCCGCCATCTGCTCCTTGCCCCAGGCCACCAGCTCGTCCTCGGTGAGGGTCGAGCCGGGGGTGCGGATCACGACGGCCTTGATCTCCTCTCCGTGGCTGTCGTGCGGGACGCCGATGACGGCGGCGAGCGAGACCTCGGGGTGGGTGAGGAGGACCTCCTCGATCTCGCGGGGGTACACGTTGAAGCCGCCGCGGATGATCATGTCCTTCGAGCGGTCGACGATGTAGAACCAGCCGTCCTCGTCGCGACGCCCCAGGTCGCCCGTGCGGAACCAGCCGTCGTGCAGCGCCTCGGCGGTCGCCTCGGGGCGGTCGTAGTAGCCCTTCATCACGTTGGGGCCCTTGATCGCGATCTCGCCGATCTCGCCCTCCGCGTCGCGCCACACGCCCGGCTCGGGGTCGATCAGCTTCATCTCGACGCCGGGGATCGCCGGGCCGATGGAGCCGACCCGGGCGGGCTCGCCGTACTTGGAGAAGCTCGCCACCGGCGAGGTCTCCGACAGCCCGTAGCCCTCGAGGATCGTCACGCCGAAGCGGCGCTCGAACTCCTTGTGCACCTCGACCGGCAGCGCCGCCCCGCCCGAGACGGCGACCCGCAGGTTGGCCGCGAGCTCCTTGACGTCGACCCCGGCGTCGTCCAGGGCGCCGAGCATCCCCCAGAACATGGTCGGCACCCCGGCGAAGAACGTCACCTTCTCCTTCGCCATCAGCTGCAGCGCCGCCTCGGCCTCGAAGCGGGGCAGCATCACGACGGTGCCGCCGTAGGCGAAGGCGCCGTTCTGGATGACCGTCTGGCCGAAGGAGTGGAAGAGCGGCAGGACGCACATGAACGTGTCGGGGTTCTCCGCGTCGGCCCGGAAGAGCTGGTCGCCCGCGAGCGCGTTGGACAGCATGTTGCGGTGCCGCAGCTCGGCGCCCTTGGGCTGGCCCGTGGTGCCGGAGGTGTAGAGGATGACCGCGGTGTCGTCGTCGTCGACGTCGATCCCCTTGAACTCGGGCGACTGCGTCATCATCGCCTGCGCCATCGTCTCGTAGCCCTCCACGGGCGACTCGGCGCCGAGGTCGGCGGTGATGACGAAGAAGTGCTCGCAGCCGGGGGTGGCCTCGAAGCCCTCGTGGCCCGCCTTGGCCATCGGCAGCTCGGGGGTGCCCTCGAAGCAGAAGCAGGCCTTCGCGTCGGAGTCGTCGAGGTGGTAGGCCACCTCGCGGCCCTTGAGCAGCACGTTGAGCGGGACGACGGTCGCGCCGGCCTTGAGGATGCCGAAGTAGACGATCGTGAAGTAGGGCAGGTTGGGGCAGCTGAGCGCCACCTTGTCGCCGGGCTCGATCCCGCGGGAGACCAGCAGGTTGGCGCACATGTTGGCGAACTGGTCGACCTGCGCGTAGGTCAGCCGGGTGTCGCCCAGCACGACGGCGTCGCGGTCGGGGTACCTGGCAACGGAGTCCTCGAGGAGGGACGCAAGATTCGTCATGGGCCAAATCTAGGGGACGAGGGGTCGCCCGTCAGGGATCAGGAGTGCCACGATGCCCCGGTGACCGGACCCGTCGAGCTCCCCGTCCGCCGCACCGGCCGCCCGGGGGGCGCCCCGGTCCTGCTGCTGCACGGCTTCACCGACTCCGCGCAGTCCTGGGACCTGCTGCTCCCCCACCTCGCCGGCGCCCCGGGGCCGGGCCTCGACCTGTCCGCGGTCGACCTCCGCGGTCACGGCCGGGCCCCGCGCCCGGACCAGGGGTACGCCGTCGCCGACCTCGCCGCCGACGTCGTCGCCGTCCTCGACCAGCGCCCCGACGGGGCCGCCGTCGTGCTGGTCGGGCACTCGCTGGGCTCGCTCGTCGCCCGCCGGGTCGCGCTCGCCCGGCCCTCCCGGGTCGCGGCGCTGGTCCTGGTCGGCGCACTTCCGGCGACCCCCAACGACTCGATGACCGGTCTCCGCGACGAGCTGCACGCCCTCGGCACGCCGGACGACCGGGTGCCCGAGGCGTGGGTGCGCGACTTCCAGGAGGGGACGTCGAGTCCCGACGTCCCCGCCGACTTCCTCGAGGCGGCGGTCGCCGCGAGCCACGCGGTGCCGGCCCGCGTGTGGCGTGCGGTCGCCGACGGCTTCGCGACGGCCGACGACGCCGCCGACCTCGCGGGCCTCACGACCCCGACGCTCCTGCTCTGGGGCGACCGGGACCCGGTCTCGAGCGAGGCCGAGCAGCGGGCGCTGGCCGCGGCGCTGCCCCGGGCCCGGCTGCGCGTCCTCGACGGGCTCGGGCACGCACCCCACTGGGAGGACCCGGCCCGGGTGGCGCGGGAGCTCCTCGCCTCCCTCGACGGGCCCGACGGGGACTGACCCGGCCGCCACGTCCCGCAGGTGGGGGATGGCGCCGCGGCCCCGGGCGTGCCCACGATGGGGGTCCGACGAGCGCGAAGGTGCGGCGATGACCGAGACGACGACGGGGACGACGACGGGGACGACGACCGAGGAGCTGGCCCAGCGGCTGGTGGGGGCGACGACCGGGGCGCTCGAGCTCTTCGCGGTCCACCTCGGCCGCGAGCTGGGCCTCTACTCCTGCCTCGCCGAGCAGGGCCCGGCGACCGCCGAGGAGCTCGCGACCCGGACCGGCCTCGACGCCCGGTACGTCCGGGAGTGGGCCGAGCAGCAGGCGGTGGCCGGGATGCTCGACGTCACCGGCCTCCCCGAGGGGCCGGACCCGGCCGTCGCGGGCCAGCCGGGCCACGCCCCGGCGTTCGGGCTCCCGGTGGCCGGCCGCCGGGTGCTGGTGGACGCCGAGGACCCGTGGCACGTCGGCCCGCTGGCCGACCTGGTGGCCGGCATCGGCGGCGTCCTCGACCGCCTCCCCGCGGCCTACCGCAGCGGCTCGGGGGTGCCCTTCGAGGCCTACGGCGAGGCGCTGCGGCGCGGCCAGGCCGGCATCAACCGGCCCGCGTTCGTCCACGACCTGCCCGACTGGCTCGCCACGCTGCCGGAGCTGCACGCCGCGACGGAGGGCGACGCGCTGCGGGTCGCCGACGTCGCGTGCGGCGAGGGGTGGTCGACGCTGGGGCTGGCCGCCGCCCTGCCCACGGCCCGGGTGGACGGGTTCGACCTGGACCACGCCTCGGTCGAGGCGGCCCGCGGTCACGCCGTCGGGTCACCCGTGGCGGACCGGGTCGCCTTCCACCTGGTCGACGCCGCCGACCCGTCGGCCCTGACCGGCCCCTACGACCTCGTGACCGTCTTCGAGGCCCTGCACGACATGGCCCGGCCGGTCGAGGCGCTCGCCGCGATCCGGGGCGCGCTCGCCCCCGACGGGGTGCTCCTGGTGGCCGACGAGCGGGTGGCCGACCGGTTCAAGCCCGACGCCGGCGACGTCGAGCGGCTGATGTACGGCTGGAGCGTCACCCACTGCCTGCCGGCCGCGCTGGCCACCCGGCCGTCGGCCGCGCTCGGCACGGTGCTGCGCAGCGACCGGGTCGGCGAGCTGGCCGTCGAGGCCGGGTTCGGGTCGATCGAGGTGCTGCCGATCGAGCACGACTTCTTCCGGTTCTACCTGCTGCGTCCCTGACGGGCCACGCGGCGGGCGGCGCGGCGCAGGTCGTCGCGGGCGGCCACCGGCCCCAGCCGGTCGAGCAGGAGGCCGAGCGGCCGGCGCCAGCCCGTCGCCCGGGTCACCGTCGTGGCCCGCACCCGGGTGCGGTCCTCCTCGAGCGGGGTGAAGACGAGGTCGAGGGTGACCTCGAGCCCGCGCCAGCGGCCGTGCTCGACCCACCGCACGTTCTGCTCCCAGGCGGTCACCTGCATGAGCGGGCGCACGCCCGGCCAGGTGACGTCGTACCAGCGGGTCCCGAGGCCCGGCTCGCCGTCGGGCCGCAGCCCGTCGAGGAGCTCCACCCGGCGCAGGCTGGACTGCCACGCGGGCCGGTTGCGGGGGTCGGCGAGGTAGTCGAAGACCTCCCCGACGGGGGCCTCGAAGTCGTGGGCCACGGTGAACCCCACGGGCTCAGAACCGCTCGCCGGTCAGCCGCTCGTACGCCTCGACGTACCGCGCGCGGGTGTGGGCGACGACCGCCTCGGGCAGCGGCGGCGGCGCCTCGCCGGACGCCTTGTCCCAGCCGGACTCGGGGCCCGTGAGCCAGTTGCGGACGATCTGCTTGTCGTACGACGGCTGGGTGCGGCCCGGCTGCCACTCGTCGGCCGGCCAGAAGCGCGAGGAGTCGGGGGTGAGCACCTCGTCGCCGAGGACGACCCTGCGGCTCCCCCCGCCGGTCGAGCCGGGTCCCCCGCCGGTCGAGCCGGGTCCCTCGCCGGTCGAGCCTGTCGAGACCCCGAACTCCAGCTTGGTGTCGGCGAGCACGATGCCGCGCTCGCGGGCGACCTGCTCCGCGCGGCCGTAGACCGCGAGGGTCAGGCGGCGCAGCTCGGCGGCGGCGTCGGCACCGATCGTCGCCACGACCGCGTCGTACGAGACGTTCTCGTCGTGGTCGCCCAGCTCGGCCTTGGTGGCCGGGGTGAAGACCGGCTCGGGCAGCCGGGAGCCGTCCTCCAGGCCGGGGGGCAGCGCGATCCCGCAGACCTCGCCGGTGGCCCGGTAGTCGGCGAGCCCGGAGCCCGTGAGGTAGCCGCGGGCCACGCACTCCACGGGGAACATCTCGAGCGGCTCGCAGACCACCGCGCGGCCGCGGACGACCTCGGGCACGTCGGTGGAGACGACGTGGTTGGGCACCAGGTCGGCCAGCTGGCCGAACCACCACAGCGACATCCGGGTGAGGATCTCGCCCTTGTCGGGGATGGTCGTGCCCAGCACGAAGTCGTAGGCCGAGATCCGGTCGCTGGCGACCATGAGGAGACGCCCGGCGTGCTCGCCGGCGTCGATCCGGTAGAGGTCGCGGACCTTGCCGCTGTGCAGGTGGGTGGTGCCCTCGATCGCCGGTGCGACGGGGATGCCCAGGGACGCGAGCTGCTCGGGGTCGGTCACGCCCCGCAGCCTAGTCGTCGCCACCGGCCCCGGTCTCCTCGTCGGGGACCCGGGTGATCCGGACCCGCAGGATCCGGGTCTCGCTCGCCTCGACCACCTCGAGCCGCACGTCCTCCTCGACCACGACGTCCCCGACCTCGCCGAGCCGGCCGAGCCGGGCGACCACGTAGCCGCCGACGGTGTCGAAGCCGCGGCCGCTCACGTCGAGGCCGGTCCGCTCCATCAGCTCGTCGACGTTGAGCGACCCGTCGACCGTGACGGCGTCGCCCTCGTCCAGCACGGTGTCCTCGGGGTCGAAGCCGGTGTCGTACTCGTCGTAGATCTCCCCCACCAGCTCCTCGACCAGGTCCTCGAGGGTGACGATCCCCTCGGTGCCGCCGTACTCGTCGACGACCAGGGCGAGATGATCCTGGTCGCGTCGCATCCGGGCCAGCGAGGCGAGGACCTGGTTGGTGCCCGGCAGCACCGCCAGGGGGCGGGCGATCGAGGAGACCGGGGCGTCCTGGTGCTCGGGGCCCGCCGTGAGCAGGTCGCGCAGGTGCACGAAGCCGAGGACGTCGTCGACGTCGTCGCCGAGCACGGGGTAGCGGGAGTACGACGACTCCGCGACGTCGGCGCGCACCTCGGCGACCGTGCGGTGGCCGTCGAGGAACACCACGTCGGGACGCGGCGTCATCACCGCGGTGAGGCGGCGGTCGCCGGAGCGGAAGACGTCGGTGAGGATCCGGCGGTGGTAGGGGCGGATCGCCCGGTTGGTCTCCACGGTGTCGCGGATCTCCTCGGCCGTCATCTCCTCCTCCTTGGCGTCCGGGTCGCCGCCGAGCAGCCGGACCACGACGTCGGTCGAGCGGGAGAGCAGCCAGATCACCGGGCGGCAGAGCGTGGCGAAGACGTTGAGCGGCGGCGCGAGGACCTTCGTGAAGCCGACCGCCCGCTGCATGGCCAGCCGCTTCGGCACCAGCTCGCCCAGGACCAGCGACAGGTAGGCGATGAGCAGCGTCATCAGGAGCAGGGCGACGGTGTCCGCCGCCCCCTCGGCCAGGCCCCACCCCGCCAGCACGGGCGCGAGGTCGGGCGCGATCGTGGCGCCGCCGTACGCGCTCGAGAAGAAGCCCGCGACCGTGACGCCGATCTGCACCGCGGAGAGGAACCGGTTGGGGTCCTCGACCAGGTCGGCGGTGCGCGCCCCGCGGGCGCCGCCCTCGCGGATCCGGCGCACCTGGCCGGGGCGCAGCGAGACGATCGCCATCTCGGTGCCGGCGAAGACCCCGCCCACCAGGACGAAGACGAGCACGAGCAACAGGTTGACCAAGGTGTCGGCGTCCACGTCCTGCACGCTAGCGACCCGGGGTTTGTAGGCTCGAGGACATGTCCGTCGTGAAGATCAACGCCATCACCGTCCCCGAGGGCTCTTCGGAGGAGCTCGAGCGGCGCTTCGCCGCGCGCGCCGGGTCGGTCGAGAAGTCGTCCGGCTTCCTCGGCTTCAAGCTGCTGCGCCCCACCGGCGGGGACGCCCGCTACTTCGTCCTCACCGAGTGGGAGGACGAGGAGTCGTTCGTCGCCTGGCGCGACGGCGACGCCCGCACCGCGCACGCCGGCGAGCGCGCCAAGCCCGTCGCCACCGGGGCCGACCTGCTCGAGTTCGAGGTCGTGCTCGACGTGAGGCCCGGGAGCTGAGGCTCCCTCCCCCGACCTGACTGCTGCCTGCTCTCGCTCAGCGGGCCTCGACCCGGTAGGTGAGGCGCGTCGTACCCGCGGGCTGCTGCTGGCGCGGCCGGGCCACCCCGCCCTGCTGGACGCCCACCTCGACCACCCAGCCGGGCGACTCGTAGGCCCGGTCGAGCGCGTCGGCGCCGTCCCCCTCGTCGCTCCCCTCGTCGAGCCGCCGGAAGCCAGAGCGCCGCATCGTCGCGTCGAGCCCCGCGACGACCGCGGCAGCGTCGTCGGGCACGGTGAGGGTGAGGGCGAAACGGCCCCGGGCGGGGGTGAACGCGTCCGCCGCTTCGCCGACCGGCAGGGGCACCTCGGCGCGCGGGAAGGCCAGGGGCAGTCCGTCCTCGCCCACCGCCAGCGGGCCCTGCGTGATCCGCGGGGTGGGCACCGGTTCGGAGCAGCCGGCCAGCCACGGGCCCAGCAGCAGGGCGACCAGGACGACGAGCCGGCGCACCTGCCGAGTGGCAGGTCAGCGCTCCCCGGGCGCGAGGAACCACTGCATCCTGCGCGTCGCGAAGGGCAGGAGCACGTAGGTCATCAGCGGCGTCATCACCAGCACCGAGGCCAGCACCCGCAGCGGGAGCGCCCAGTCGCCGATCGTGCGGCCCGAGACCCAGTTGGCGGTCAGGCTGAGCGGGAAGAAGACCAGGAAGATCACGACCATCTGCTTCCACCGCGGGGGCGCGGACGGCGCCGCAGCCTCGCCGGCCACCTCGGTCGAGGCGGGCTCGTCGAACCAGCCCTCGATGCCGGTGCGGCGCTCCACCCGGGTCGACTCGACCTTGCCCTCGGCGGCGTCGAGCCACCAGCGCCGCTGCGGCGAGGACTCCCACGCCTCCAGCGACGCGGGGTCGGCGAACCGGTAGAGCATGTGCCACTCGGTCGACTCCTCCCCCGGCCGCACCCACCCGCTCCCCAGGAACCCTGGGAACCGCTGCGCCAGCGTGTTGCCCGCCTGCAGCCACGCGTGCATCTCGTCGAGGTGGTCGGGGGCGACGTGGCGGGTCACCGAGACGGTGACGGGTGCGTCGCCCGGGGCGCGGGGAGTGAGGTCGGAGCCGGTCCTGGCGTCGGGGGTGCTGCTCATGCCGCCATTCTCGGATGCTGGGACGCTCTCGCGAACTTGGCGCGGGTTCCTGCGGGTTGGCGGGGCTTGCACGCCCCACGAAGCTCAGCGATCCCCGCCTGAGCGGGGATCCCGCGGGACCCCCTACAGGATCGAGCCGGGGCTGTACGCCGCGGCGGCGGGGTGCCGCTCGACGAGGGCGGCGACGCGGCGGCAGACCTCCTGGGTCTGGGCGACGGCGGCGCCGGTGAACTCGATCGGGTCGGCGACGAGGCCGTCGATCTGCTCGCGGGAGAGCCCGAGGCGCGGGTCGGCGGCGAGGCGGTCGAAGACGTCGTTCTCGACCTGGCCCTGACGCATGTCGAGGGCGACCCCGACGGCGGCCTCCTTGATCGCCTCGTGACCGACCTCGCGGCCCACGCCGGCGCGGACGGCGGCCATCAGCACCTTGGTGGTGGCCAGGAAGGGCAGGTAGCGGTCCAGCTCGCGCTGGATCACCGCGGGGAAGGCGCCGAACTCGTCGAGCACGGTGAGGAAGGTCTGGAAGAGGCCGTCGGCGGCGAAGAAGGCGTCGGGCAGCGCGACCCGGCGGACGACGGAGCAGGAGACGTCGCCCTCGTTCCACTGGTCGCCGGCGAGCTCGCCGACCATCGAGAGGTAGCCGCGGGTGACCACGGCCAGCCCGTTGACCCGCTCGCAGGAGCGGGTGTTCATCTTGTGCGGCATCGCCGAGGAGCCGACCTGGCCCTCCTTGAACCCCTCGGTGACGAGCTCGAGGCCGGCCATCAGCCGGATCGTGGTGGCGAGGTTGGAGGGGGCGGCGACGAGCTGCACGACCGCGGAGAGGACGTCGAAGTCCAGCGACCGCGGGTAGACCTGGCCGACGCTGGTCAGCACGTGGTCGAAGCCGAGGTGGGCGGCGACCCGCTCCTCGAGCTGCTGCAGCTTGGCGGCGTCGCCGTCGAGCAGGTCGAGCATGTCCTGGGCGGTGCCCATCGGGCCCTTGATCCCGCGCAGCGGGTAGCGGGCCAGCAGCTCCTCGACCCGCTGAACGCCGATCAGCAGCTCGTCGGCGACGGTGGCGAACCGCTTCCCGAGCGTCGTGGCCTGGGCGGCGACGTTGTGGGAGCGGCCGGCCATCACGGTGGCCTCGTGCTCGGCGGCGAGCCGGGCGAGGCGGGCGAGCGTCGCGACGGCGCGGTCGCGGAGCAGCTCGAGGGACTGCCGCAGCTGGAGCTGCTCGACGTTTTCGGTGAGGTCGCGCGAGGTCATCCCCTTGTGGATGTGCTCGTGGCCGGCGAGCGCGCAGAACTCCTCGATCCGCGCCTTCACGTCGTGGCGGGTGACCCGCTCCCGCTCGGCGATCGAGGCGAGGTCGACGCCGTCGGCCCCGCGGGCGACGACCTCCTCGTAGGCCTCGACGACGCCGTCGGGGACGGCGATGCCGAGGTCGCGCTGCGCCTTCAGCACCGCGACCCACAGCTGCCGCTCGAGGACGATCTTGTGCGCGGGCGACCAGATGGCGGCGAGGTCGGCCCCGGCGTAGCGGGTGGCCAGGACGTTGGGGACGGTCATCGGTTCTCCTGCTGGTCGCCGGCGGGTGCGGCGCTCGGGGCGGCGGGCGCCGCGCTCGGGGGGTCGGTGGGGGCGGGCGCGAGCGCCGCGGCGCCCTCGACCACGCCGAGGGGCTCGGCGGCGATGTCGCGGCGCCACTGGGCGCCGGGGAAGGAGATCGCGGCGATCCCCTCGAAGGCCTTGGCGCGGGCGTCGGCCACGGACGCGCCGACCGCGCGGACGGCGAGCACCCGGCCGCCGGCCGTCACGAGCTCGTCGGCGCCGGCCTCGTTGACCCGGCGCGCGGTGCCGGCGTGGACGACGTCGACGTCGGGGTCGTCGTCGAGGGTCTCGACGCCCACGATCGGGTCGCCGGTGGAGGACGACTCGGGGTATCCGGCCGAGGCCATCACGACGCTCACGGCCGCGCCCGCGCGGAAGCGCGGCGGCGCCACCTGCGCGAGCTCGCCGCGCGCGGCGGCGAGCAGGAGCGCGCCGAGGCCGGAGTCGAGCAGCGCCAGCACCGGCTGGACGTCGGGGTCGCCGAAGCGGCAGTTGAACTCGATCACCCGCGGCCCGTCGGCGGTGAGCGCGAGGCCGACGTAGAGGCAGCCGCGGTACGGCGTCCCGCGGCGCGCCATCTCGTCGAGCGTCGGCTGCACGACCTGCGCCATCACCGTCGCGGCGAGGTCGGCGGGAGCCCACGGCAGCGGCGAGTAGGAGCCCATCCCGCCCGTGTTGGGGCCGAGGCCGCCGTCGAAGATCCGCTTGAAGTCCTGGGCCGGCTGGAGCGGGTGCGCGGTGGTCCCGTCGCAGACGGCGAAGAGGGAGACCTCGGGGCCGTCGAGGAACTCCTCGACCACGACCCGTCCGCAGGCGGCCGCGTGGGTCAGCGCCTCGACCCGGTCGCGGGTGACCACGACGCCCTTGCCGGCCGCGAGCGCGTCGTCCTTGACGACGTACGGCGCCCCGAAGGCGTCCAGCGCGGCCGCGGCCTCCTCGGGGGTCGTGCAGGCGCGCGAGCGCGCGGTCGGCACCCCGGCGGCGGCCATCACCTCCTTGGAGAAGGCCTTCGACCCCTCCAGCCGGGCGGCCTCGCGGCCCGGCCCGAAGCAGGCGATCCCCCGCGCGGTGACCGCGTCGGCGACGCCCGCGACGAGCGGGGCCTCGGGGCCGACGACGACCAGGTCGACGCCGAGCCGCTCGGCCAGGTCGGCGACCGCCTCGCCGGCCATCGGGTCGACGGGGTGCAGGGTGGCGACCGCCGCGATGCCGGGGTTGCCGGGGGCGGCGTGCACCTCGGTGACGGCCGGGTCGCGGGCGAGGGCCAGGGCGAGGGCGTGCTCACGGCCGCCGGTCCCGATCACGAGGGTCTTCACGTGCGACGAGTCTACGGCGCGGCGACGGGGCCGGCGCCCGCCGGACGAGGGGTGGCCGTCCCGCGGTCAGCCGCGGCGGGCCTCGGCCTCGTACGCCGAGCGCACCCCGGCGTCGGCGTGCGTCAGCACGTCGTCGGCCCCCATGAGGCGTCGGGCGACCGACTGGAACCGGCGCGGCAGCGCCTGCGAGACCTTGGTGACGGGCTGCCCCCAGCGCGGCGCCCACGCCTCGGGGACCGGGCGCCGGAGCACGTCGACGACCACCTCGGCCACCTGCTCGGGCTCGAGCGTCGGCACCCCGCGGGTCCGCGCCACGCCCGCGCCCAGCGTCGTGTTCACGATCACCGGCAGCACCATCGAGACCTCGACCCCGGCGGGGGCGAGCTCGGCGCGCATCGCCTCGGTGAAGCCGACGACGGCGTGCTTGGAGGCGGAGTACGACGCCCCGTGCGGCAGCGCGACCCGGCCCACGGCCGAGGCGATGTTGACGACGTGGCCGCGGCCGCGCGCGACCATCCCGGGCGCGACCGCCCGGGTGCCGTGCATGACGCCGAAGGTGTTGACCTCGAAGATCTGGCGGGTGACCGCGGGGTCCTCGGCGAGGAACTCCCCCACCGGCATGATCCCCGCGTTGTTGACCAGCACGTCGATCTCGCCGGCGGCCTCGACGAAGGCCGCCCAGTCCGACGGCGAGGTGACGTCGAGCGGGTGCCAGCGCACCCCGAGCTCGCGGGCCGCCTGCTGCAGCGGCGAGATGTCGCGGTCGCCGATCACGACGTCGGCTCCGGCCGCCCGGGCGAGCCGCGCCGTGGCCGCGCCGATGCCGCGCGCGCCGCCCGTGACGGCGACGACCTTCCCCTCGAGGAACTCAGAGCTGCGGGCCGGGCTGGAGGGTGCGGGCATGCGGGAGCTCCTGACGCGATCTGACAGACGACTCTGTCAGTTTCGAAGGTGACCCGGGTCACTGTCAATCGGCGGCCCGTGGCCGCGAGACGTCCCGCTCCGCCGCGGGACCCGGGACCTCCGGGTCCCCACTCCGCGGGGCGGCTCGGGCAGGATGGCGCGCGTGAGCGGGTCCGAGCGCAGCTACCGGGGCCGGTCGGCCTCGGAGCGGGCGGCCGCCCGGCGGGTCCGGCTGGTCGCGGCGACCGTGGAGGTGCTGGCGCGGGCGGGCGAGTCGGGCACCACGATGACCGCCATCTGCGCCGAGGCAGGCCTCACCGAGCGCTACTTCTACGAGTCCTTCGCCCACCGCGACGAGGCGCTCGTCGCCGCCCTCGACGCGGTCGCCACCGAGATCACCGAGGTCGCGCTGGCTGCCCTGGACGCCCTCGACGCCGACCGGCCCGGGGCCCACCCCGAGGCGCAGGTGCGGGCCGCCGTCGCCGCCGTCGTCGACCTGGTCGCCGACTCGCCGACGAAGGGCCGGGTGGCCACCGTGGAGTCGACCGCCAACGCGGCGCTGCGGGCCCGCCGCCACCAGCTGCTGGCCGGGTTCGCCGAGCTGGTCGGCGACCAGGGCCAGCGGATCTTCGGCGACGGCGCCTGGCCCCCGGAGCGGGCCCGGCTGCACGGCCTCCACTTCGCGGCCGGCTTCGCCGAGGTGCTGGCCTCGTGGCTGACCGGCGAGCTCGAGCTCGGCCGCCACGACCTCGTCGACCTCGGGAGCGACCTCGTGATGGCCGCCCAGCGACGGTCCTGACGCTCCGCCGAGCCTCGGGGTGCTGCGGGGCGCTGCGGCACTGCGGGGCGAGACGGTCCCGCCCCCTCCCCCGGGGCCCGACATACTCGCGCCCCATGCACCCCCAGTGCCACGCCCAGTGCCACGCCCACCCTGCCCGTCCGCGCGTCACCCGCCCGGACGTCAGCCGCGCGGGCCGCACCCTGGCCGGGGCCCTGCTCGCGCTCGCGACCGCGGCCGCGCTCACCGGCTGCGGATCGGTCTTCCTCTCCGGCGACGTCGAGGAGACCTTCGCCGACATGCCGTGGGTGGTGGACGCGCGCTCGGAGTGCCACGAGCTCTCCTGCACCGTGGAGGTCGACCTGACCGCCTCCGCCGACGCCGACGAGGTCGCCGCCGCGCTCGAGGGCGCGTTCGACCTCTCCGCCGACGACGTGGTGCTCACCCTCGGCGACCGGGTCGGGGCCGAGGTGAGCGAGCACTCGCCCGAGTCGGCCGAGCGGCCGCTGGCCGAGGTGCTGGCGTGGGCGGCGGCGGCGCCCGAGGTGCAGCGGTTGACGGTCGCCGCGCGCGTCGACCAGCAGCACCTCGACCTGGTCCCCGCCGACCCCGGCGCGTTCTGGGCCGTGGGCCGGTCGACGTGGGAGGCCACCTCGGCGCTGCCCGCGCGCTCCCTGGAGGTCGTGGACCCGGAGCGGAGGGACCGCCACGGAGCCCGCCGCCTCTCGGTCGTCGGGGAGCTCCCCGACGGGCAGCTCGACCGGGCCCTGGCGCTGGAGGAGCTCACCCGGACCGGCTCGGCCCCGGCCCTCACCGGCATCGCTGTCGTCGGGCACGCCCTCGTCGTCGGCGTCGCGCGGAGCAGCGAGGTCGAGGCCGCCCGGACCGCGCTCCGGGCGCTGCCCGGGGACCCCGACCTGCCCGTCGAGGTCGTGGTGACCGACGACCTGGTGGAGGTCTCCCGGACGGACCCCGTGACCCGCGGCCGGCGCGGCACGCTCGCCGCGACCCTCGACCGGATGCCCGAGGTGGGCCGGGTGGAGAACGGCGTCGGCGACCTGCGGGTCCACCTCGCCGCGGGGGTCGGGCTCGAGGCCGGCCGGGCCGTGCTGGCCCGGGCGCGCGAGGTGGGTCCCGCCTTCGACGCCCTCGACCTGGTGACGGCGGACGGCCGCGCCGAGGCCGAGATGACCCGCGACGGCGACGACTCGCTCCTGGCCCTCGGCGCCCGCCTGCAGGACGCGACGCCGGGGAGGACGCGACTGCGGGTGTCGCAGCGCCGCGACCGCCCGCCGTTCGTCTCCCTGTCGGTGCGGGTCGGCGGCCAGACCTCCGCCGCGCCGCCGCTGGGCCCGTGGGTGAGCGAGATGGCCCGCGTGGTGGCGGAGCACCGCGGCGCCTCGACCGGCTACCACCTCGCGCTCGAGGTGACCGGCCCGACCGGGCGCTCGGCCTCGACCGACTGGAAGGTCGAGGCCGGTCCCGCGGGCCCGCGGGTCACCGAGGCCAGCGTGCTCGAGGACGTCGCCGCCGAGGTGCGCCGCGCGTGGGACGAGGGAGTCCGGGCGGCGCGCTGACCGCGCCGCCCCGACCTCTCACCGGCTTCGTCGGCGGGAGGCCGTCAGTCGGGGTGGACGACGACCGTCTGCTCGCGGCCCGGGCCGACGCCGACGGCCCAGATCCTGGTGCCGCTCATCTCCTCCAGCGCGGTGACGTAGCGCTGCGCGTTGACCGGCAGGTCGTCGACCGTGCGGCAGCCGGAGATGTCCTCGCCCCAGCCGTCGAGGTACTCGTAGACCGGCTTGGCGTGGTGGAACTCGGTCTGCGTCATCGGCATCTCGTCGTGCCGGACGCCGTCGATCTCGTAGGCCACGCAGACCGGCACCTTCTCCCAGCCCGACAGCACGTCGAGCTTGGTGAGGAAGAGGTCGGTGAGCCCGTTGACCCGGGTGGCGTAGCGGGCGACCACGGCGTCGTACCAGCCGCAGCGGCGGTCGCGGCCGGTCGAGACCCCGACCTCGCCGCCGACCCGCCAGAGGCGCTCGCCGTCCTCGTCGAAGAGCTCGGTCGGGAAGGGGCCGGAGCCGACGCGGGTCGTGTAGGCCTTGATCACGCCGATGACGCGGTCGACCCGGCCGGGGCCGATGCCGGCGCCCACGCAGACGCCGCCGGCGACCGGGTTGGAGGAGGTGACGAAGGGGTAGGTGCCGTGGTCGACGTCGAGCATCGTCGCCTGCGCGCCCTCGAAGAGCACGGTCTTGCCGGCGTCCAGCGCCCGGTTGAGCAGCAGCGAGGTGTCGGCGACCATCGGCCGCAGCCGGTCGGCGTACGACGTGAGCTCCTCGACGACCGCCTCGACCTCGATCGCCCGCCGGTTGTAGACCTTGGTGAGCAGGTGGTTGCGGGTGTCGAGGGCGCCCTCGACCTTCTGGGTGAGGATCTTCTCGTCGAAGAGGTCGGCGACCCGGATGCCGAGCCGGTTGACCTTGTCGGCGTAGGCCGGGCCGATGCCGCGGCCGGTGGTGCCGATCTTGTTGCGGCCCAGGAACCGCTCGGTGACCTTGTCGATCGTCGAGTGGTACGACGCGATGACGTGCGCGTTGGCGCTGACCACCAGGGGCGCCGGCTCGACGCCGCGCTCCAGCAGGCTGTCGAGCTCGCGGAAGAGCGCCTCGGGCGAGACCACCACGCCGTTGGCGATCACGCAGGTGGCGCCCGGCGTGAGGATCCCGCTCGGCAGCAGGTGGGTGGCGAACTTCTCGCCGTCGACCACGATCGTGTGGCCGGCGTTGTGGCCGCCGCTGGTGCGGACCACGAAGTCGATGTTGTCGGTGGTGGCGGCCAGCAGGTCGGTGGCCTTGCCCTTGCCCTCGTCGCCCCACTGGGCGCCCAGGATGATGATCGCGGGCATCGCAGCCCCCTCGTGTCGACGTGCCGGCGGCGCGTGCCGCCCCGCACGAAAAGAAACAGCTCCGGCACAAGCGCACCGGAGCTCTTGCGGCAGGACCCTACCAATGGTCCCGGGGTGACGACGACTCCACGGGGAGCGTCGGTGCGCTCGGCTACTGTCCGGCGCATGGACTCGTTCCTCGTGATCACCAACTCCGGGGCCGGCGCGGCCGACCAGGAGGCGCTCGACGCCGCGCTCGGCGTGCTGGAGGGGCGCGCGTCGGTCGAGGTGACGGCCACCGCCAACCCCGGCGAGCTCGACGGCGTCCTGCACCGCGCCGGCTCCCGACCGGTCGTGGTCGCCGGGGGCGACGGCAGCCTGCACGCGGTGGTCTCCGTGCTGCACCGCCGCAACGAGCTGCAGGGCAAGGTGCTGGGGCTGATCCCGCTCGGCACCGGCAACGACTTCGCCCGCGCGATGGAGGTCCCGCTCGACCCGCGGGAGGCCGCCGAGGTCCTCGTCTCCGGGCGCCCCCGCCCCGTCGACCTGCTCGTCGACGAGGTCGGCGGCGTGGTGGTCAACCAGGTCCACGTCGGCGCCGGCGCCCAGGCCAGCCGCCGCGGCGCCCGGTGGAAGCAGCGGCTGGGCTCGATCGGCAAGGGCAAGGTCAACCTCGGCAAGCTGGGCTACCCCGTCGGCGCCCTGCAGGCCGCCGTGATGCCGCCGTCGCTGCGGCTGCGGGTCGAGGTCGACGGCCGGGTGGTCAACGACTTCGACCGGCCCGTCCTCATGGTGGCGGTCGGCAACGGCACCTCCGTGGGCGGCGGCACCGAGCTCACCCCCGACGCCGACGCCGAGGACGGCCTGGTCGACGTCATGGTCTCCGCCGCCGTGGGCCCGGGCGAGAAGCTGACGTACGTCGCCCAGCTGCTGCGCGGCCGGCACCGCGAGCACGAGGACGTCACCTACGTCCGCGGCAAGGTCGTCACCGTCTCGGGCGAGGAGTTCTACGCCTCCGCCGACGGCGAGATCTACGGGCCCGAGCGGAGCCGCACGTGGCGCCTGGAGCGCGCGGCGTACTCGATGATCCTGCCCTGACGGCCGCGGTCACAGCCAGCCGCGACGGGCCGCCTCGACCCCGGCCTGGAAGCGGGTGTCGGCGCCGAGCTCGATCATCACCTCGGCGATCCGGCGGCGCACGGTGCGCAGGCTGAGCCCCAGCGTGCGGGCGATCTGCTCGTCGCGGGAGCCCGCCGCCAGCTCGGCCAGCAGCAGCCGTCGCCCGGCCTGCCGGGTGCCGCGGGCCAGCGCGGGCAGCGGCACGGCCTTCTCCCACAGCGCGTCGAAGTAGGCCACCAGCAGCTCGACGACCGCCCCGTGCCGCATGACGATCCGCCGGTCGTTGGAGATCCCCGGAGGGTCCGGGAAGAGCGCCCGGTCCCGGCCCACCACCGCCAGCCGGGTCGGCACCTCGGGGAGGACGCGCACCTGCTCCCCGGCGGCCACCCGGGCCGTCAGCACCTGCGGCACCTCCTGGAGCGCCCGCACGGGATAGATCGTCCGCACCGCCCGACCCTGGTGGAGCGCGCGGGCGACCGCGGCGAACATCACCGGCTCGGTCGGGAGCATCCACTGGTCGGGCCGCAGGATGAGGACGTCCCCGGTGCTCTCCTCGATCCACGGCACCAGCAGCGACGGGACCGAGGCGCCCACCACGACCTCGCCGTCCACCCACTCCCGCCCGGGCGTCACCTGGCGCGGGCGGCCGAGCGGCGCGGTCGGGATCGCCTGCACCAGCCGGTCGAGCCGGGCGGCGGCCTCGGTCAGCGCCCGGCTCTCCTGCCGCAGCAGCCCCGCCAGGGCCTCCCGCGGCTCGGAGACGCGGACCACGCCCTCGACGAGCCGGACCGCCCCCTGCTCGACGAGCGGGGCGACCTCCGCGGTCAGCCCCTCCGGGCTGCGTCCGAGGCTCCGGGCGACCACGTCGAGCGGTGCGCCGTCGGCGGCGCGCAGCTGCTGGTAGAGCCGGACCATCGCGGGGGTCATGTGCAGGGCGCCCGCGAGGGTCCGGTCCAGCGGTCCGTCGGCCATCCACGCAGCCTAGTGACCTTTTCCTGCCATTGGCAGGAACTGCCCCGTTCCCGCCCGTCCCTGCTTGCCACAATCGGCCCACGCGGCTCATGGGGATCAGCCCGCGGAGGCCCGGCATCCGGGGGGAGCCGGGCCGTCACACGTGCCGGGGGATCCGTCGGGGGACGTCGGAATCGAGCAGGGGACGATTCCGGCGCCGGCGTGCGCCCGGTAGCGTGCTCGACCATGTCGTCGCAGGACCCGCAGGAGGACGCCGGCAGCGTCGGCTGGACGGTCGCGCTCATCGCCGAGGACGTCGCCCGCTGGGTGATGCTGCGGCTCGCGCTGACGGTCGCCGGGGTCGGTGCCCTCATGGGGCTCGTCGGCGAGGGCGCGCCGCCCGCGCTCCGGGTCGGCACCGTGGTCTCGGGCGGCCTCGCGCTGGGCGTCGCCACCGCGGTGGCGGTGCGCCAGGAGCCGATCACCCGGGGCCGGGCCTGGACGATCATCCTCGTCGTGCTGCTGGTCTGCGGCGGCCTGACCGTGGCGCTGCTGCTCTCCGACGACGCCGGCCGCTGACCTCCCGACCCCGACCGGGGCTGTCGGGGCCGCGTGACAGGCTGGCCCCATGAACGCTGACCTCCCCCGCCAGGACCTGATGGCCGGTCCCCCGCCCACCCGACTCCCGGAGGACCCCGCCGCCGCCGGGCTCGCATCCGGCGACGCCCCGGCCTCGGCCGTCCGCAGCCACCCCGCCTCCCCCTTCGCTTGGGCCGCGATGGCCGAGCAGGCGCGCGACGCCGGGGCCGACGACGTGACGGTCTACGCCTACTCCCGGGTGGGCTACCACCGCTCCCTCGACATGCTGCGCCGCAACGGGTGGAAGGGCCACGGCCCCGTGCCGTGGGAGCACGAGCCCAACCGCGGCTTCCTGCGCTGCCTCGCGCTGCTCGCCCTCTCGGCCCGCGCCATCGGCGAGACCGACGAGTGGGAGCGGTGCTCGGAGTTCCTGCGCGACTCCAGCCCGGCCGCCTACGACGCCCTCCTGGGCGCCGGCTGAGCCACCGCTCGGGCGTCGGTCGAGCGCGACAGGGTCGAGCGCGGCAGGTGAGCGCGACAGGTGAGCGCGACAGGGTTGAGCGCGGCGGAGCAGGGCACAACAAAGCCGGGCGCCGAGGCGTCACACCCATGACCGCACCGCACGTCCGACCGGCAGGCACGTCACCGGCGGACACCACCCAGGGGGACGCATGAGACGCGCTCGACCGACCACTCGTACCGGCCCCGGGGCCCGACCGTCGCGGCGCTGAGCACCGCGCTGGCGACCGGGCTGCTGACCGGGCTGGCCTCGCCCGTCGTGGCCCCGGCGGGCGCGGCGGCGTCGGCGTCGTCGCCCCTGCCGGAGCCGGCCTGGCAGTCGTCGTGGGAGGCGAAGGGCGACCCCTACGAAGCCGACGTCCAGCTCGTCGACGCCGTGCTCGATCCCGCCTCGGGCGACGTCTTCGCGCTCGGCGAGAACAGCGAGGTCCACGACGACCACCAGCTGCGCCGGGTGGACGGCGAGACCGGCGCGACCGAGTGGGAGCTGCCGCAGCCGGCGTCGCCGTACTCGCAGCTCACCCTCGACGCCGACGGCGGCCAGCTCCTCCTCTCCCACCCGGTGACCGTCGGCGGGAAGCGCCTCCTGCGGCTGCGCGCCCTCGGGCTCGACGGCGCGGAGCGCTGGAGCCGCGACCTCGTCGAGCTCGGCCACGTGCAGGAGCAGGTGACCGACCCGGCCAGCGGCACCACCTGCGCCACGACCGTGGCCAAGGCCGGGCCCGCGGTCGGCGGGCGCCGGACGCAGCGCTGGTCGTTCGCCTGCGTGGGGCGGGACGGCGAGCCGGTGGCGCAGCGCTCGTTCCGCCGCACGGGCGTCACCCAGCAGGAGGAGCTGTTCCTGGCGGTCGACCCGACCCGGGGCCGCTGGTACGCCGCGGCGAGCCGCGAGGTCCGCGGCCAGGGCAGCACCGTCGAGCTGCAGGCGCTCGACCGGCGGGGTCGCACCCGGTGGCAGCGCACCCTCTCCTGGTCCGGCCGCCGCTTCGGCTCGGTCGGCGCCCTCACGGTCGACCCGGCCCGCGGACGCGTCCTGCTGGGCACCGCGGTGCACGGCGGCAACCGGGCGAACAGCACGACCCTCACCGTGTGGAACAGCCACGGACGCCGCCACGCCCAGCGCACGTGGCGCGGCAGGAACGTCGACACCATCACCGACCTCGGCGTCTCCGCGGACGGCCGTCACTACGTCGTGGCGTCGGTCTTCGCGAGGCGTGGTGGCGCGGTGGCCGACCTGCGGCCCGGCCTCCGCCCGCGCTGGACGAAGCGCCACGGCCGCGGGGGCCTCGACGACCTCGACCTCGTGGTCGACGACGCGCGCCGGCAGGTCCTGGCCTCCGGCGGCGACGTGGCGGCGTACCGGTGGACCGGCTCCCGCGCCTGGGGCGGCAGCCCCTCCCGCGCCTACTTCGGCCTCGACCTCCTCCTCGACGCAGGGCGGGGGCGCCTGCTGGCGGCGTGGCAGGAGGAGGAGTGGCCCGCGGCGCACCTGACCGCCTGGCGCCTCTGACCGGGCGGGACCGTCCCGGGACCTCCCCGCTCTGGCGTCCGGAGGGATGATCGGTCGGTGAGCCAGAACACTCCCATGCCTCCCCCCGCGGCGGCTCCCCCGGCGACCCCGGCGGGCACGCTCCCGGAGAACCCGTGGCCCGCCCTGTGGGCGCTCTGCCTGGGCTTCTTCATGATCCTGGTCGACACCACGATCGTGACGGTCGCGACGCCCGCGATCATGGACGACCTGCGGGCCGACGTCACGGCGGTCGTCTGGGTCACCAGCGCCTACCTGCTCGCCTACGCCGTCCCGGTGCTGATCACCGGCCGGCTCGGCGACCGCTACGGACCCCGGCGGGTCTACCTGACCGGGCTGGTGGTCTTCACCCTCGCGTCCCTGTGGTGCGGCCTGACCGGCACGATCACCGGGCTGGTGCTGGCCCGTGTGGCGCAGGGCCTGGGTGCCTCCCTGATGACGCCGCAGACGATGGCAGTGATCACCCGGATCTTCCCGCCGCAGCGGCGCGGCAGCGCGATGGCGCTGTGGGGCGCCACCGCGGGGGTCGCCACCCTGGTCGGCCCGAGCCTGGGCGGCGTGCTCGTGGACGCCGCGGGGTGGGAGTGGATCTTCTTCGTCAACATCCCGGTCGGGGTCGTCGCGTTCGTGCTCGCCTGGCGGCTGGTCCCCGTGCTGGAGACGCACCCGCACCGGTTCGACTGGCTGGGCGTGGCGCTCAGCGGCGTCGGCATGTTCCTGCTGGTCTTCGGCATCCAGGAGGGGCAGCAGTACGACTGGGGCACCATCGCCGGCCCCTTCACCGTGTGGCGGCTGATCGTCGGCGGCCTGGTCGTGCTCGCCGCCTTCGTCTGGTGGCAGGCGCGCAACCGAAGGGAGCCGCTGGTCCCGCTGGCGCTCTTCCGCGACCGCAACTTCTCGCTGGCCAACGTCGCCATCGCGACCGTCGGCTTCGGGTTCACCGCGCTGGGCTTCCCGCTGATGCTCTACGCCCAGGTGGTGCGCGGCTGGTCCCCGACCCAGTCGGGGCTGCTGATGGTGCCGCTCGCCGTGAGCTCGATCCTGCTGGCCCGACCCGTGGGGCGCCTCACCGACCGGGTCCACCCGCGGGTGCTCACGTCGTTCGGTTTCGTCGCGATGGGCACGGCCCTGGTCGCGGCCTACGCGCTCCTCGGGCCCCGCACCCCCGTCTGGCAGCTCCTGCTCCCCCTCTTCCTGCTGGGGATCGGCAGCGCCTTCCTCTGGTCGGTGCTGAGCACGACCGCCAACCGCAACCTCCCGCTGTCGCAGGCCGGCGCCGGCTCGGGGGTCTACAACGCCACGCGACAGGTCGGCGCGGTCCTCGGCTCCGCGGTGGTCGCGGTGCTGATGGAGTCCCGCCTCGCCGCGGCCGGCCTGGGCGGCGGCGTCGGCTCCGCCGAGACCGCGATGGCGTCCGGCACCCTGCCGGAGGAGGCGTGGGAGCCGTTCAGCCGGGCGATGGCCGAGTCGCTCCTGGTGATCCCCGCGGTCCTCCTGCTGGGCCTGCTCTGCGCCGCCGCGTTCGAGGGGATGAAGCACGAGCGCTGAGCCCCGGGCGTCGACGCCTGCGACACTCGGGGCGTGAGGGACCGGATGAGGCGCTACCTGCTCACCGTCGCCGGACCCGTGCGCTCCCCCCGGCACAACCTCCAGCTCGCCGCGCTGCTCGCCCTCAACGCCGGGGTGCTCAACTCGGTCGGCTTCGTCGCCGTCTCGGTCTACACCTCGCACATGACCGGCCTGACGGCCAGCGTGGCCGACCACCTCGTGCTCGGCGGCGCCGTGGTCGTGCTCACCGGGCTGCTCGGGGTCACCGCGTTCGTCGCCGGTGCTGCCGCCTGTGCGCTGCTCTTCAACTGGGGACGGCGGCGCGACCTGCGCGGCCGCTACGCCAACGTGCTCGTGCTGGAGGCGCTGCTGGTCCTGCTCTTCGGCCTCCTCGCCGAGGAGCTCACCTGGCGGCACCGCGAGCTGGTCTTCGTCGGCGTCCTCTGCTTCACCATGGGCATGCAGAACGCGATCATCACCAAGATCTCCGGCGCCCAGATCCGCACCACCCACGTCACCGGCATGGTCACCGACATCGGCATCGAGCTGGGGAAGCTGGCCTACGTCTCCCGCACGCGGGGCCTGCCCCCGGTGGTCCCCGAGCCCGGTCGGCTGGGGATGCTGTCGCTGCTGGTCGGCCTCTTCTTCGTCGGCGGGCTCCTCGGGGCGCTGGGCTACCTCGAGATCGGGTTCGGGGCCCTGGTCCCGCTCGCCCTGGTCCTCCTCGTGGCCGCCGCCGGGCCGGTGGCGGCCGACGTACGCCGCCACCAGCGCGGCCGGTCCCGACCCGCAGGATGATCCTCGCCCGGGGTTTCCCGACCCGCGACCGGGGGACGATCCCCCCCAGTCGCCGCGGGGCTCGGCCCGCGGCCGCACCCACGGAGGTCGCTCGTGCGTCGGTCCAGGTCGTCCGCCCTCGTCCTGGGGCTCGTCCCCGCCCTGCTGGCCGTCCCCCTCGCCGGCCCACCTGCCTCGGCGGAGCGGGCCGCGCCCGAGGAGCGCGCGCCGCTGTGGCGTGCCGACCTCCCGGGCGTCCAGCACGCGCCCGACACGGGGTTCCACGACGGCGCGGTGCTCGACCCGGCGACCGGCGACGTGCTCACCCACTTCCACGACGTCTCGCAGCCGACCGCGCGCACCCGGGTCCGGCGTACCGACGGCGACACCGGCGAGACGGTCTGGGAGGTGGGGCTCGGCGACCACACCTCGTCGGCCACCGAGATGGCCCTGGACGCCAGTGCGCCCGGAGGCGGGCAGGTCGTGGTCGCGACCCAGGGAAGGCTCCACGCGGTCGGCCTCGACGGCACCGTCCGGTGGTCGGCACGGCCCGGCGCCACGGGCGACGTCACCGGGCTCGCGACCAACCCGTCGACGGGCACGACGTGCCTCGCCTCGTCGGACTGGAACAGCCGGGTCGGGCGGGGGGCCCGTGCCACCTGGTCCCTCGCCTGCTTCGACCGGGAGGGCGCCGCCACGACCGTCCGCACCTTCCAGCACCGCGGGCTGACCGCCGGCCCCACCGGCCTGGCCGTGGACGCCGAGCGGAACACCTGGTACGTCGCGGGCGCCCACGTGGTCCCCGGGAAGGGCTCGCAGACGGTCCTGCTGGCCTACCCCGAGGTCGGGAGGCGGCTGTGGGAGGCGGCCAGGCGGCACCGCGACCGTGACGCGACCGTGACCGACCTGGTCGTCGACCCGGTCGGCAGGCGCGTCCTCGTGGGCGGCGCACGCGGCGGGCGCGCCACGCTGCTCGGCTGGACGACCCGAGGGCGGCTGCGGACCGACCGGGCCTGGCGGGCGCCCTTCGGCCTCCAGGACCTCGCCGTCGACGAGCAGCGGCGACGGGTCGTCGTCGCCCTCATGACCCGCCGCGGGACGCAGGTGCGGGTCCTGCGGCCACGCGGCCGGACCCTGCGCCGTTTCGACCTAGCCGGGCGGGTCGGCGGCACGACGCTCACGCTCGACCCCGGGCACCGACGCCTCTACCTCCCCCACCGGCGGCTGCTCGGCCTCACGTGGGGCGGCACGCCCGAGTGGCGGGGCACCGAGCGCCGGCTGGACGCCCAGGAGGTGCTCGTCGACGCGGCCCGCGACCGGGTGGTCGTGCTGGCGACCTCGCGGAACCCCTACCCGCAGCTCCAGCTGAGCGCCTACCCCCGCTGACGCGCTGACGCCCCCCGGGAGACCCGGAGGGCGTCGCGCGTGCTGCGGTGCGGGCTCAGGCGCCCAGCGTGGTGCCTGCGGAGCGGAGGTTCTGGCAGGCCTCGACGATCCGCTCGGCCATCCCGGCCTCCGCCGCCTTGCCCCAGGCGCGCGGGTCGTACTGCTTCTTGTTGCCGACCTCGCCGTCGATCTTCAGGACGCCGTCGTAGTGCTGGAACATGTGGGCGGCGACCGGGCGGGAGAACGCGTACTGGGTGTCGGTGTCGACGTTCATCTTCACCACGCCGTAGTCGACCGCCGCGCCGATCTCCTCGGCGGTCGAGCCCGAGCCGCCGTGGAAGACCAGGTCGAACGGCTTGGAGCCGGCCTCGAGGCCCAGCTCGGAGACCACGGCCTCCTGGGCGGCCTTGAGGATCTCGGGGCGGAGCTTGACGTTGCCCGGCTTGTAGACGCCGTGCACGTTGCCGAAGGTCAGCGCCGTCATGTAGCGGCCCTGCTCGCCGACCCCGAGCGCCCGCACGGTGGCCAGCGCGTCCTCCGGGGTCGTGTACAGCTGCTCGTTGATCTCGTTGGCGACCCCGTCCTCCTCGCCGCCGACGACGCCGATCTCGACCTCGAGGATGATCTTCGCCGCGGCGCACTTGGCGAGCAGCTCCTCGGCGATCTGCAGGTTCTCCTCCAGCGGGACCGCGGAGCCGTCCCACATGTGCGACTGGAAGAGCGGCGCCTCGCCGCGGGCGACGCGCTCGGCGGAGATGTCGAGCAGCGGGCGGACGAAGCCGTCGAGCTTGTCCTTGGGGCAGTGGTCGGTGTGCAGCGCGATGTTGACCGGGTAGTTCTTCGCCACCTCGGCGGCGTACGCCGCGAAGGCCACCGAGCCGGTGACCATGTTCTTGACCGACGGGCCGGAGAGGTACTCCGCGCCGCCGGTGGAGATCTGGATGATCCCGTCGGAGCCGGCGTCGGCGAACCCCTTGAGGGCGGCGTTCAGCGTCTGCGAGGACGACACGTTGATGGCGGGGAAGGCGAAGCCCTGGGACTTCGCGGCGTCGAGCATCTCGGCGTAGCGCTCAGGGGTGGCGATGGGCATCTGCTTGGCTCCTCGGTGGGGTGCGGGGCGCGGTCCGGCGCTGGTCGCACGCTGGTCTTCGCGGACGTCGGCGCCAGCCTAGTCGTCCCCTGCTCCGACGGGCAGCCCGCCCAAGGACGGCGGCCGGGTGTGACAACCTCACCGGGACCGGCCGCGTAGGAGAGGCATGGAACAGCGCCGCACCCTCGAGACCCTCGACCTGGACTTCGGGCCCGAGCCCCCCATGCCCGCGCTCGGGCCGACGCTCGCCGCCGGGCGTCGCGCCCTGTTCCGACGCCGGCTCGCCACCGGCGCGGCCGCCCTCGCGGTCGTCGGGGTGCTCGGCGCCGGGTGGGCCTCCGGCGGACCCCGGCTGGGCGCGGACGGCGAACGGGTCGACCCGGCGGGCTCGCCCACCGAGGTCGTGGACCCGGCACCCACCGAGGCCGAGTCGCCGTCCGTCGACCCCGCCTCGCTGCGCTGGGGCGAGCGGGAGGTCGGGCGCTACGTCGGCGATGAGCTGGTGCTGCGCCCGGACGCGACCGTCCACGAGCGGATCGACGACCCCTACGCGACCGGACTGCCGCACGACTCCGTCGCCCTCGACGCCACGGTGCAGGGCGAGCGCGGCTGGTTCATCCTGGCGCTGATGCCCACCCCCGAGGGCGGCACGTACAGCAGCGACATGTGGTCAGAGCCCTCCCGCGGCTGGGCGGACTTCGCCGCCTGGGTCGACGACCAGGTCGGGACCGGCGGTCTCGACGAGGGGTTCGTGCAGCACGCCCCGGGCTCCGCCGACATCCCCGTGGTGCTCGTGGGCGGCACGCTGGTCGCGCTCGAGGCACGGCTGAAGGTCGTCGAGCAGGTCTCCTCCCCCGGCCTGCCCGAGAGCTTCGCCCCGCCCGGCACCCCCACCGGCGCCGGGATCGTCGAGGTCGACGGCGAGCGGACCTTCGTGCTGCTCCGCGAGGTCGAGCACGGGAAGGTCGACGTGATCGACGGCGGGCCGCCGAACGGTCGCACCCTCGACCAGCTCGTCACCCAGGCCCGCGAGGCCTACGTCTCTGGGGAGGGCCTCCGGTGACCGCTCGTCGCGAGGAGGAGTACGTCGAGTTCGTCGCGGCGCGCGGCCCGCACCTGCGCCGCGTCGCCTACGCGATCTGCGGCGACTGGCACCAGGCCGACGACCTGCTCCAGACCGCGCTGGTCAAGCTCTACGTCGCGTGGCCCCGGGTGCGCCGCGACGGGCGGGAGGAGGCCTACACGCGCCGGATCCTCGTGCGGGCCCACATCGACGAGACCCGTCGCCCGCACCGGCGGGAACGGCCGGGTCTCGACGGCCACGACCCCGCCGCGCCAGCCGGCCTGCCGCCCGAGGAGCGCGACGAGTTGGTCGCCGCCCTGCACGCGCTGCCCCTCCAGCAGCGCCGGGTCGTGGTGCTCCGGCACTGGCTCGGGCTCTCGGTCCGGGAGGCCGCCGACGAGCTCGGCATCAGCGAGGGCACCGTGAAGAGCCACTCCTCCCGCGGACTGCAGGCGCTCGAGGCCGCGCTCACCCGCACCTGAGCCGCCGCTCGCCCCTCGGCCGGCTCACTCCAGCCCCAGTTCGGCCCGCACCCGACGCGCCCACGCCGGCTCGTCGCCGTACCGCTGGAAGCCCACGAGCACGCCCCGCGAGCAGCAGTCGAGAAGCTCGGCCAGCCGCTTGTCGCGGGTCGGCTCGCGCTTCGCCGAGACCACCCAGTGCACGACCGCGCGACGGTAGGAGGCGGTCGCCCCCGCCCAGAAGGCGGCGGCCACCGGCTGCTCCGCCAGCCTCGCGTGCAGCTCCTCGGGGAGCTGGTCGTCGCGACCCCCCTCGAAGGAGTAGACGCCGGTGCGGTCCTCGCGCCGAGCCTCGAAGGCCGCCAGGCCGGCCGGGTGCATCCGGCCCTCGGCGAGCAGCCGCTCGACGTGCGCGACGTTGACCTTGCTCCAGTTGCTCCCCGGCCGCCGGGGCGTCCACCGCTGGCGGCGGGTCTCGTCGTCGATCCGCTGGGAGACCGAGTCGATCCAGCCGAAGCAGAGCGCCTCGGGGACGGCCTCGGCCCACGTGAGCCCGTGGTCGGGGAGGGCCTTGCGGCGCAGCCCCATCCACAGCTCGGTCGCCGTCGCGTGGTGCTCCTCCAGCCAGGCGCGGAACTCGTCGGGCCCGGTGAAGAAGAGGGCCGGCTTCTCGGGGGTCCCGCCGGGGGTTCCGGTCATGGGAGCCACGCTAGGGCCGGGCGCCGACAGCCGTCACCCCCGCCAGGCGTCGGCGCTGCCGAGGTCGGCGTGGGCGACCACCCAGCCGTGCATCGCGATCGCCGCCGCGGCGCTGGCGTTGATCGACCGGGTGGAGCCGAACTGCGCGATCGAGAAGGTGCCGTCGCAGGCCTCCCGCGCCCCCTCGGAGAGGCCGGGCCCCTCTTGGCCGAAGAGGAAGCAGACCCGGCGGGGGAGGGTCATCGTCTCCAGGTGCTCCGAGCCCGGCAGGTTGTCGATCCCCAGGAGCCGCACCGGCTCCGGCAGCGCGTGCAGGTACGCCGCCAGCGCGGCGGCGTCCTCGTGGTGCCGCACGTGCTGGTAGCGGTCGGTGACCATGGCGCCGCGGCGGTTCCAGCGCTTCCGCCCGACGACGTGCACCTCGGCGGCGAGGAAGGCGTTGGCGGTCCGCACGATCGTGCCGATGTTGAAGTCGTGCTGCCAGTTCTCGATCGCCACGTGGAAGTCGTGGCGGCGGGTGTCGAGGTCGGCGACGATCGCCTCGACCGTCCAGTAGCGGTAGCGGTCGACGACGTTGCGCCGGTCGCCGTGGGCGAGCAGCTCGGGGTCGTACCGGGCGTCCGTCGGCCACTCCCCCGCCCACGGTCCGACGCCCACCTCGGCGGGCCCGTGGGGCATGGGGTCGTAGGGCGCTCGCCCCTCGTCGTGCATGGGGGCAGGGTAGGCGGAGCCGGTTAGGGTGGCGCGCGTGACCGTGCTCCTGGACCTGCAGCTGCTCCTCCACCCCCTGCTGCTGGGGATGGACTGGATGGACCCCAACTGGCTGCTCGACCGGTTCGGGGCCGAGCTCTTCTGGCTCAGCATCGCCATCATCTTCGTCGAGTGCGGGCTCTTCTTCCCGTTCCTGCCCGGCGACAGCCTGCTCTTCGCGATGGGCCTCTTCATCGCCGGCGAGAAGATCGACCTCTTCCCCGGCGGGACCTTCCTCGAGCTGCTGATCGCCCTCGGCCTCTTCGCGCTCGCGGGCTTCCTGGGCAACGTCGCCGGCTACGAGATCGGCCGCAAGATCGGGACACCCCTCTACAACCGCCCCGACGGCCGGATCCTCAAGCGCAAGTACTTCGACCAGACGCAGGCCTTCTTCGACAAGCACGGCAACAAGGCGCTGGTGATCGGCCGGTTCGTGCCGTTCGTCCGCACCTACATCACCGTGGTGGCCGGCGTGACCCTGATGGACCGCCGCCGGTTCTTCACCTGGAGCGCGGTCGGTGCCGTGCTGTGGGTCGTCAGCATCACCCTGCTCGGCTACTTCCTCGGCACCGCCTTCCCCGCGCTCGGCGAGAACATCGACAAGGCGATCATCGCGATCATCGCCTTCTCGCTCATCCCGATCGCCTGGGAGTGGTGGCGGCACAAGCGGGTCAACACCCCGGGCGCCGAGATCGGCCCGCAGGACGGCGGCCCCGACCGCGACATCATGGGCCAGGAAGTCGACTGACCCGCACCTCCACGGTGGTCCCGCTCCCGGGCTCTGAGGTCATGGCGATCGAGCCCGCGTGCGCGTCGACGACCGCCCTGACGACCGAGAGCCCCACCCCGAGCCCCTGGATGGCCGCCTCGTTCGCCGCCGCGGTGCGGTAGAACCGCTCGAAGGCGCGGCGCTGCTCGATCCCGCTCATCCCCATCCCGGTGTCCGCGACGGTCAGCAGGACCTCCCCCGCGTCGGGCTCGAGGGCGACGGTGACCTCACCGCCCGCCGGGGTGAACTTCACCGCGTTGGAGACCAGGTTGTCGACCACCTGCTCCCAGGCGCCGGGGTCGAGCCGGGCGCGCAGGCCGGGGCGGACCTCCTCGTGGAAGGCGACCCCGACGGTGGCGGCGGCCGACCGGTGCTTGGCCAGCGCGGTCGCCACCAGGAGCGAGACGTCGACGTCCTGCTCGTCGAGGCACACCTCCTCGGGCGACGACCCCGAGGCCTGGAGCAGCTGGCCGACCCGGTTCAGCAGGACGGTGGCGTTGCGCTGGGCCACCCGGAGCATCCCCGCGACCCGGCGGGCGACGGGGTCCCGCTCCTCCTCGGCGCCGAGGGCGTCCTCCATCAGCTCGTGGTAGCCCATGATCGAGGTGAGCGGCGTGCGCAGCTCGTGCGAGACGGTGGTGAGGAACTCGTCGCGCACCCGGAGCGCCTCGAGCACGTCGGTGACGTCCCAGCCCACGATCACGTAGCCGTAGCGCTCCCGGCCCTGCGGGCACTCGCGGAAGATCTGGTGCCCGTAGAGCAGGATCGCCACCTGGTCGCCCGGCGGGCCGAACCACAGCGTCTCGCCGACCAGCTCCTGCCCGTCGTGGACCCTGCGCAGCGGGATGACCTCCGGGTCGACGGGGGTGACCCGGTCCTCGTGGTACATGTGCAGCGTGCCGGGGATCCGGCCGTCGGTCTCGATCCCCGAGCGCCGGGCCAGCGCCCGCGCGGTGGGGTTGTCGACCAGCAGCGCCCCCGCGTCGTCGTACGCCACGACGACCGCGTCGACGCTCTCCAGGATCCCGCGCAGGATGAGGAGCTGGTCCTCCGAGCGGGCGAGCGTCTCCGCCAGCCTGCGGGTCTGCTCGAGGAGCGCGACCTCGCGGCGGGTCAGGCCGGCCGCCACCTGGTGGGCACCCAGCACGACGCCCGCGCAGGCCACGGCGACCGGGAGGTGGTGCAGCCACAAGGGCGACTCACCCGGCGGGGCGTCCCCGAGGAGGTAGACGAGACCCAGCAGCCCCGCGATCGCCAGGACGGCGATGACGGTGCCCGCGCGGCCGAACTCGAAGATCAGCCAGAGCGCCGGCACCGCCCCGAGCAGCAGCGCGGCAGGCATGCTCGTCGCGAGGGCGACGGCGAGCGGCACCACGGCGGCGAGGGAGAGCAGCGGGACGACCACCCGCCAGGGCGGCGCGAGCCGACCACGGTGGTCGGACCAGGCGAGGAGCGACCCGACGGCGACCAGGCCGAGGCAGAGGAGGGTCGTCGACGAGAGCCGGTCGAGGGCGCCGCCCAGCACCGCCATCTCGATCAGCAGGAGGGCGAGCAGGAGGGTCGGGGCCTGCCAGGCGAGGGAGGACGTGCGCAGCGTCGACGGCACCGAACCCGTCACCGTCATCGGACGCACCTCGCTGTCGCCGGGCGTCTTCTCCACCCGCTGCCGTGATCCTAGGCACGGGAGGATCCGCCTGTCCGCGACCCGCGGAAAGTCCGGCTGCCCGTCAGCCCCGGTCAGCCCCCGGTCAGCACGTCGAGCAGGACGAACGCCCAGGCAGCCACGAAGCTGACGACCTGCGGGAGCACCACGAGCAGGTGCTCGCGCCCCCGGACGCCGGCCGGCCGCGACGGGCCGCCGTCGCCGCTGACGAGCGGCTCGACCACGGGGTCGGCGAGCTCGTCCCGTTCGAGCCACGCCCGCACGACCGACCCGCTGACGACCAGGAGCCCGACGGCCGCCACCGGCCACGCCGGGATCGAGAAGAGGGCGACGTCGCCGAGGAGCAGCAGCACCCCGACCTGGAGGGCCAGCAGCGTCGCGAAGCCGGCGCCGATCTTCCACGGCGCCGCGCGGAGCACCGTGGGCAGCAGCCGCGGCGTCGCCGCGACCAGCGCCAGCACCACCCCCACCAGCACCAGCGCACCGGCGTCGACCTCGAACCGCTCGCCGCGCCAGGCCGCCCCACCGGTGAAGGCGAACGCGAGGAAGCCGAGGACGTCGACCGCGGCGAACGTCACCGTGCGGCGCAGCGCCGCGTGCTTCTCGGGAGTGGGCTCGAGGCCGAGCCGGGCGGCGTACGCGCGTGGGGAGCCGAACGTCTCCCGCGCCGGCACCCCAGCGTCGACGAGGAACTCCCGGGCCGTGGCCACGGCGTCCCCGATCATGCGGCCGTCGACGTCGAGCAGCCTCAGCTCGAGGGTCAGCTCGTCGAGCCAGCGCTCGTGGTCCTGCTGCAGGTCGTGGGTCATCGGTCCCCTCCGGGTGCGTGCAGGTGGTCGGCCACCATGCGGGTGAAGTCGGTCCAGGCCTGTCGCTGGCGCGCGAGCTCGTCGGCGCCAGAGGCGGTGAGCGCGAAGTACTTGCGCCCCGGCCCGCCCTCCCCGGCGCGCCACTCGACCTCGACCCAGCCGGCGGTCTCCAGCCGACCGAGCAGCGGGTAGAGGGTCCCGCCCTTGACGGCCCCGAGACCGGCAGCCTCCAGCCGCGAGGCCACGGCGTACCCGTACGTCGGCCCCTCGGCCAGCACCCGGAGCACGCACAGCGTCAGCGCGGCGCGGGTCCAGTCACTGGGCCAGGAGGTCGTGGGCACCGCTAGATCGTGTCACTAACTAGTGAGCCTGTCTAGTGGGTTCACCCCGCCACGGCGTCCAGCTGGGCCTTGGTGAGCACGGGGCGCACCTCGAGCCCGACCTCTGCGAGGGGGTTCTCGCCCTCGGGCGAGCGGTCGATGGCGCAGACGACGACCTCGACGATCGCGCCGGCGGCCCGGAGCTCCCGCGTCGCGTCGCGGACCGCGCCCCCCGTGGTGATGACGTCCTCGATCAGCGTGACGCGTCGGCCGGCCACGTCGGGACCCTCGGCGAGCTTGCAGGTGCCGTACTCCTTCGCCTTCTTGCGGACGAAGAGGGCGGGCAGGCCGGTGCGGGCGCTGACCATCGTGGCGATCGGGACGCCGCCGAGCTCGAGCCCCCCGAGCAGCTCGGTGCCCTCGGGCAGCAGCGCGACCATCTGCTCGGCCACCCGGGCCAGGAGCGCGGGCTGGGCCTCGAAGAGGTACTTGTCGAAGTACTCCGTCGCCTGCTGGCCCGACCGCAGCGTGAACTCGCCTGTCAGCCGGCAGGTGGCGTCGATGTCGGCGGCCAGGCCGGGGTCGGCCACCGGGGAGGTCGCGGGGGCGGGGGTCGCGGGGGCGGGGGTCGCGTCGCTCATGGCCCCGATCCTCCCACTGGCGCCGGGCTACCCTCGCAGGCATGGCTGCGGACGCGAGACGGCAGGCCGGGCGACAGGCGCGGCGACTCGACGGCATCCCGCCCACGATCTTCACCCGGATGTCGGCGCTGGCCACGCTGACCGGCGCGCTCAACCTCGGGCAGGGGTTCCCCGACGAGGACGGGCCCGCCTCCGTGGTGGAGGCGGCGCGCCAGGCGCTTGCGGAAGGCTGCAACCAGTACGCCCCCGGCCCCGGGGTGCCCGAGCTGCGCGAGGCGGTCGCCCGCCACCAGCAGCGGCACTACGGGATCGACCTCGACCCCGACACGGAGGTGGTGGTCACCACCGGCGCCACGGAGGGGATCGCCGCGGCGCTGCTCGGCCTCGTCGACCCGGGCGACGAGGTGGCGGTGCTCGAGCCCTACTACGACTCCTACCTCGCGATGATCCAGATGGCGGGCGGGGTACGCCGTCCGGTCACCCTCCGCGCCCCCGACTTCCGGCTCGACGAGGCGGCGCTGCGCGCGGCGGTCGGCCCCCGCACCAAAGTCCTGCTCCTCAACACCCCCCACAACCCCACCGGCACCGTGCTGACCCGCGAGGAGCTCGCGGTGGTCGCCGAGGTCGCGGTCGAGCACGACCTCGTCGTCGTGACCGACGAGGTCTACGAGCACCTCGTCTTCACCGGGCACGAGCACGTCCCGCTGGCGACCCTGCCGGGCATGCGGGAGCGGACGCTCACCCTCTCCAGCGTCGGCAAGAGCTGGTCCTTCACCGGCTGGAAGGTGGGCTGGGCGACCGGCCCCGCCGACCTGGTGGGCGCCCTGCTCGGCGCGAAGCAGTGGCTCACCTTCACCTCCGGGGCGCCGCTGCAACCGGCGGTCGCCCACGCGCTCGACGCCGAGCGCGGGTGGCCGGCGCAGCTGCGCGACTCGCTCGAGCGCCGCCGCGACCTGCTCGTCACCGGCCTCGGCGAGGCCGGCCTGACGGCGTACACCCCCGAGGGCACCTACTTCGCGCTCACCGACGTCGCCCACCTCGGGTGGGCCGACGCCACGGCCTTCTGCGAGGCCCTCCCCGGGCTGGCCGGCGTGGTGGCGATCCCGTGCCAGGCGTTCTACGACGACGCCGACGAGGGGCGCCACCTGGTGCGGTGGGCGTTCTGCAAGCAGCCCGACGTCATCCGCGAGGGGGTACGCCGCCTCGCTGCGGCCGAGCTGCGAGCCACCCCCTGACATCGGGTCGCCGCACCATGACCGCCACGAGGACGGCGGCGAAGCCCGGCAGGGCCATCACGACGCTGGAGAGCGCGGTGAGGAAGCAGGTCACCGCGGCGCCGACCGAGAGCACCAGCAGCAGGGTGCCCGACCAGCGCACGCCGCGCACCAGCAGCACCGCGGCGACGACCGCGGCGAGCGCCCAGACGAGGACGAGGCCGCCGAGGAGGAAGGTGCTCGTCAGCAGGACCTCCTCGGTGACGCCTTCCTGCTCGAAGAGCCCGGGCTGCTGCCGCTCGGCCTCGGCCATCAGCTCGTCGGGCGAGGCGGCCGCCAGGAGCAGCCCCAAGGCCGTCACGAGCACGGTGAGGCCGGCGAAGACCCAGGTGATCAGCGCGGCGGCGAGCACCCGCTCCGGCCGGCGGCCGCGGGGTGCCGGCGACGGCAGCCCCCACGACTGCTGACCGGGCTGGCCCGGCTGCTGGGTCCAGGGCTGCTGCCCGGGGTACGCCGCGGGGTCGCCGAACCCCTGGACCGGTCGCGGCCCGGCGTCCGGCGCGCCGGGCCCGACGCCCGGCTGCTCCCCGGGGTGCGGCCCGGGCGACTGGACGGGCGGGAAGCCCGCCGCGTCGGGGCGGGCGTCGGGGCGGGCGTCGGGGCGGGCGTCCCGGTCGCTCGACCGGGCGCTCCCGGGCGGGGTCCACGGCTTGCCGTCGAACCAGTCCCGCGCGGGCTGGAGCCAGAGCATCAGGGACGCGGCGGCGACCAGCGAGGACATGAAGCCGCCCGTCACCACCCCGGCGAAGAAGAGCGGGAAGGCCAGCACCGTGAGCCCGACCCGGGCGCCGCGGTGCCGGCGCAGCGCGTGCCAGCCGAGGACGGCCGCGGCGGTGGCGCAGCCGGCGGTCACCATCGAGGCGACGCGCAGGAAGCCGAGCACGGTCTCCTGGTCCCAGCCGAGGGTGTCGCCCGGGGCGTCGGAGAGGAAGGCGTCGACCATCTCCCGCGTCTCCAGCGAGCGCAGGCCGGAGAGGGCCTCGAAGACGGTGCCCACCACCAGCAGGGAGCCGACGATGATCATCCAGCCGGCGAGGGTGACCTGGGGCGGGCGGGGATGGGCTGGGGCACTCACGGGAGCCATGGTCCCACGAGGCCCCAGCCCGCCCTCACGGCTGCAGCACCAGCCCGCCCTCGCCCACGTCGACCCGCACCGTCGCTCCGTCGGTGACCTGGCCGCCGATCAGCAGCCGGGCGAGCGGGTCGCCGATCGAGGTCTGGATGAGGCGGCGCAGCGGGCGGGCGCCGTACGCCGGGTCGTAGCCGGTGTCGGCGAGCCACTGCCGGGCCGCGTCGCTGACCTCGATCGTCACCCGGCGCGCCGCGAGCCGCTTGGTCAGCAGGCCGAGCTGGATGTCGACGATGCGGGTCAGCTCCTCCTTCGTGAGGGCCTCGAACATCACGACCTCGTCGAGCCGGTTGAGGAACTCGGGCTTGAAGCTGGAGCGGACCACCGCCATCACCGACTCGCGCTTCTTCTCCGGGTCCAGCAGCGGGTCGACCAGGAAGGTCGAGCCGAGGTTGGAGGTGAGGATCAGCAGCGTGTTGCGGAAGTCGACCGTGCGCCCCTGCCCGTCGGTCAGCCGCCCGTCGTCGAGGACCTGGAGCAGGATGTCGAAGACCTCGGGGTGCGCCTTCTCCACCTCGTCGAGCAGCACCACCGAGTAGGGACGGCGCCGCACCGCCTCGGTGAGCTGTCCGCCCTCGTCGTAGCCGACGTACCCGGGAGGCGCGCCGACCAGGCGGGCGACCGAGTGCTTCTCGGAGTACTCGCTCATGTCGATCCGGACGATCGCCCGCTCGTCGTCGAAGAGGAAGTCGGCCAGCGACTTGGCCAGCTCGGTCTTGCCGGTGCCGGTGGGCCCGAGGAAGAGGAAGGAGCCGGTCGGCCGGTTCGGGTCGGCGATGCCGGCGCGCGAGCGGCGTACGGCGTCGCTCACCGCCTGCACCGCCTCGCGCTGGCCGATCAGCCGGCGGCCGATCTCGGCCTCCATCTCCAGCAGCTTGGCGGTCTCGCCCTGGAGCATCCGGCCGGTGGGGATGCCGGTCCAGGCCTCGACGACCTCGGCGACCTGCTCGGCGCCGACCTCCTCGCCGACCAGCGGCTCGAACTCCTGGGCCTCGGCGCGCTCGGTCTGCTCGATCCGGCGCATCAGCTCGATCTTCTCGGTGCCGATCTCGGAGAGCCGCTTGAGCATCGGCACCCGCTCGTCCTCGGAGATGCCGGCCTGCAGACCGCTCTCGAGCTGGCGCTGCTCGGTGGAGAGCGCGTCGACCCGCTTGCGCAGCTCGCCCTCCCCCTCGAGCATCTCCCGCTCGCGGCTCCACCGCGACTCCAGCCCGCGCAGCTCCTCCTCCTTGTCGGCGAGGTCCTGGCGCAGGGCGGCGAGCCGCTCGACCGAGGCCTCGTCGCTCTCCTTCTCGAGGGCGAACTGCTCCATCTTGAGCCGGTCGACCTGGCGGCGGAGCTGGTCGATCTCCTCCGGGGAGGACTCGATCTCCATCCGCAGCCGCGAGGCCGCCTCGTCGACGAGGTCGATCGCCTTGTCGGGCAGCTGCCGTCCGGTGATGTAGCGGTCCGACAGCGTGGCGGCCGCGACCAGCGCGGCGTCGGTGATCCGCACCCCGTGGTGCGCCTCGTACTTCTCCTGGATGCCGCGCAGGATCTGGATCGTGTCCTCGACGCTGGGCTCGCCGACGAAGACCTGCTGGAAGCGGCGCTCCAGGGCGGGGTCCTTCTCGATCCGCTCGCGGTACTCGTCGAGCGTGGTGGCCCCGATCATGTGCAGCTCGCCGCGGGCCAGCATCGGCTTGAGCATGTTGCCGGCGTCCATCGCGGAGTCGCCGCCGGCGCCCGCACCGACCACGGTGTGCAGCTCGTCGATGAAGGTGATCACCTGGCCGCCGGCGTCCTTGATCTCCTCCAGCACCGACTTGAGCCGCTCCTCGAACTCGCCGCGGTACTTCGCCCCGGCGACCATGGCGGCGAGGTCGAGGCTCAGCACCCGGCGGCCCTTGAGGGAGTCGGGCACGTCGCCGGCGACGACGCGCTGGGCGAGCCCCTCGACGACGGCGGTCTTGCCGACGCCGGGCTCGCCGATGAGCACGGGGTTGTTCTTGGTGCGGCGGCTCAGCACCTGCACGACGCGGCGGATCTCGGCGTCGCGCCCGATCACCGGGTCGAGCCGGCCCTCCTCGGCCGCGGCGGTGAGGTCCACGGAGTACTTCTCGAGCGCCTCGTACGTCGACTCCGCGTCCTGGCTGGTCACCCGGCGGTTGCCGCGGACCGCGGTGACCTGCTCGCGCAGCCCGTCGGCGGTGAGCCGCAGGTCGCGGAGCACCTTCTGCGCCGACGACTCGACGGTCGCCAGCGCGATGAGGAGGTGCTCGGTGGCGACGTAGTCGTCCTTGAGGGAGCCGGCGAGGTCGATGGCGGAGGCGAGCACCCGGGTGAGCGCCGCGGAGGCGGCCGGCTGCTGGACGGTCGAGCCGGTGGCGCTCGGCAGGGCGGCCTGGGCCTCCTGCGCCCGCTGCAGCGCGGCGCCGGCGTCGACCCCGGCCTTCGTCAGGAAGGTGCGGGCGATCCCGTCCTCCTGGCGCAGCAGCGCGACGAGGAGGTGGACCGGTTCGGTCTGGCTGTTGCCGCCGGTCGTGGCGGCGAGCTGGGCGGCCTCGATGGCCTCCCGGCTGCGGGTGGTGAACTTGTCGGCACCGAACTGGCTCACAACTGGCCCTCCTGCTTCCCTTGTCTCGAGTGTGCAGCGACACTGTCTCAACGCGCCATAAGTTGAGTCTGTTCCACTCAACTCTGGGGATTCCCCTGCGTGGCGTGTGGCGTGCGCCACGCGGTCGACGTTTTGGGCATTCCTCCCGCGCCCGCACCCGCCCCGTGGCACGATTGGCCCGGCCGAGACGACCCGTGGAGGATTTGGTGAAGCTGTTCCGAGGCAGTTCCGGCGCTCCGGCGCCGGAGCCGACGCCTGCCGTGGAGGTGGCGCCCGAGCCGGTTCCCGCCCCGGAGGACGACCGCGGGCCGATTCGCGTCGTCATCGTCGACGACGACGAGGAGGTGCGCTTCGTCCTCCGGATCGCCCTCGACTCCTCGGGCTTCGAGGTCGCGGGCGACGCCGGTGACGCCGAGACCGCGATGACGATGATCGCCAGCGAGAAGCCCGACATCGTCCTGCTCGACCTCCACATGCCCGAGATCGGCGGCCTGGAGATCATCCCGCTGATCGCCGAGGACTCCCCGCTGACCCGCGTCGTCGTCTGCTCGGCCATCAGCGCCACCTACATGACCGAGGCCGCCCTCAAGGAGGGCGCCTGGGGCTACATCGTCAAGGGCGTCTCCGCCAAGACGATCACCGAGCACCTGCAGCGCGTCTACGAGGCCGGCGCCGTCCGGCCGATCCGCCCCTACCCGCTGGGGCGCGACTTCGAGCACCGCGACACGGGGGTCCGCGTCGGGCGCTGAGCCCCGGCGTACCGTGACCGGGTGAAGCCGCTCGAGCTCGTCGCCGACTGCGGCCGCTGCACCGGTCTCTGCTGCGTCCTGCTGCCCTTCCGCGCCGACTCCGGCTTCGGCACCGACAAGGCCGGCGGCGACCCGTGCCACCACCTCGCGGCCGACGACCGCTGCGGGATCCACTCCGTGCTGCGCGCGAGCGGCTGGCCCGGCTGCACCGTCTTCGACTGCTTCGGCGCCGGGCAGCACCTCACCGAGCACACCTACGCCGGGCGCTCCTGGCGCGACCCCGGAGCCAACCGCGCCGAGATGGGTGCGGTGCTCTCGGTGCTCCGGCTGCTGCACGAGGCCGCGGCGCACCTCGACGAGGCGGTACGCCGCGACCCGGCGCCGCGCGACGCCGCCACGCTGCTCGGCGAGGTCACCGAGCGGGCCGGCGGCATCCCCGACGAGCTGCTCGCCCTCGACCTCGACGACCTGATGCCGCGGGTCTCGGCGGCGCTGCGCGCGGCCTCGTCCCGGGTGCGCGGCGACGGACGGCCGTCGTACGCGCGGGCCGACCTCGCCGGCCGCGACCTGCGCCGCGACGACCTGCGCGGCGCGGACCTGCACGGGTCGACCCTGATCGCGGCGGACCTGCGCGGCGTCGACCTGGACGACGCCGACCTGCTGGGCGCCGACGTCCGGGACGCCGACGTCCGCGGCTCCGACCTGTCGCGGGCCCTGTTCCTCACCCGGCCGCAGGTCGCCGCGATGCGCGGGGACGGCGGCACGCGCCTGCCCGCCGGGATGCCGGCGCCCGGGCACTGGCCGGCTGGCGACCGCGGCGGGGGCGCTGCTGGACGGCGGGGCGCTGCTCAGGAGTAGCGGTGGGACTTCGCCGCGTGCCCCTTCTCCCGAGTGCACGTCCGGCCGCTCATGTTGCGGTGGCCGCAGAGCTCCTCGGTGGACGCCTCGGCCGCGGCGGGCTCGGCCGCCCTCTTCGCCCTGGCCTTGGGCGCGGGCCTGGCCGCGGCCCCGGCCGGGGCGACCGGCGCCACGGGCGGGCGGGCCGCGCTCCGCGCCGGCGCGCTGCCGGCCCGCTTCATCGCCTGCTCGTAGCGCGCCTCGCGCATCGCCCGCAGGTTGTCCATCTTGCTCATCGGCTCATCACGGGGCGACCCTACGCGGCACCGCCGACAGCGGCGGCACCCCGCGCGGGCATGCGCCGCCCGACCGGCGGGCACGGAGCCCCCGTGACCGACGACCTCGAGGCCGCCGTCCTGCGGCTGCTCGCCCAGCGCGCCCCCGGGGCGACGATCTGCCCCTCCGAGGTGGCCCGGGACGTCGGCCCGGCCGAGGGGTGGCGCGAGCTGATGGGGCCGGTCCGCGAGGCGGCCGGGCGCCTCGTCGAACGGGGCGAGGTCGAGGTCACCCAGGGCGGCGAGGTGGTGGACGTCGCCACGGCCCGGGGGCCGGTCAGGATCCGCCGGAAGCAGGACTGAGGCCCGGCCGGTCCGACCTTGGCGCGGCTTCCTGCTGGTTGGCGCCCCTTGCAAGCCCCCCGAAGCTCGCGAATCCCCGCTCAGGCGGGGACCACGGGGGCGGGGGCACCTCAGCGGGGGGAGCGGCGCCAGACGACGAGGGCGGAGGGCGGCTCGGGCTGGCGGAGCACGGGGAGCCGGTCGACGGCGCGGGTGAACGACGCCTCGGGGGCCCGGCGGCCGGTGGCGCGGCGCAGCGCCTCGCGGGTGGCGGCCAGCTCGGCCTGCAGCTCCTCGTTGCGGGCGCGCAGGGCGTCGACCTGGGAGTCGAGCTGGAGGATCCGGCGGACCCCCTCGAGGCCGATGCCGGAGCCGGTGAGGTCGGCGATGCGGCGCAGCAGCTCGACGTCGCGGTGGGAGTAGCGGCGTCCGCCGCCGCCGGTGCGGACGGGGGTGATCAGGCCCATCCGCTCGTAGGTGCGCAGGGTCTGGGGGTGGAGGCCGGTGAGCTCGGCCGCCACCGAGATGACGTAGACCGCCGCCTCGGGCGACGGGGCCGCGAAACCGTCCCTCATCCTCAGGCTCCTTCGAACAGGTTCGTCCTCAACGGTCGTCCGGCGGTGGCCGCACGGTAGGCCTCGACGGCCTCGCGGGTGGCCGCGTCCACGGTGGCGGGCACGTGCACCTCGACGGTGGCCAGCAGGTCGCCCTTCGTGCCGTCGCGGCGGGTGACGCCCTTGCCGCGGACCCGGAAGGTGCGCCCGTTGGGGGTGCCGGCCGGGATCTTGAGGGTGACGGGCGCGCCGCCGAGCGTGGGGATCTTGATTTCGGCCCCGAGCACCGCCTCGTCGAAGGAGACCGGGACGTCGAGGGTGAGGTTGTCGCCCGACCGGCCGAAGACCCGGTGCTTGCCGACCTTGACGGTGACCAGCAGGTCGCCGGCGGGTCCGCCGTTCTCGCCGGGCGCGCCCTTGCCCTTGAGCCGGATCTTCTGGCCGTCCTTGACACCGGCCGGGATCCGGGCCTGGATCGAGCGGGACGACGTGCCGCGGCCGGAGCCGTGACAGGTCGGGCACGCCTCGTCGTAGACCAGCTGGCGCCCGCGGCAGCGGGGGCAGGGCTCGTTCATCGAGAACGCGCCGCCCTGGCCGGCGACGACGAAGCCGGTGCCCTCGCACTCGGGGCAGACGTGCGGCTTGGTGCCGGGCTTGCCGCCGGTCCCCTGGCACGTCGCGCAGGCGGCGTCGGAGGTGAGCCGCAGCGAGATCGTGACGCCGTCGATGGCGTCGGTGAAGCCGATGGTGGCGGTGGTCTCGACGTCCTGGCCCTTGCGGGCCCGGCTCTGGGTGCGGGTACGGCCGCCGCCCCCGCCGCCGAACAGGTCGGAGAAGACGTCGCCGAAGCCGCCGCCCCCGCCGCCCCCGCCGCGGCCCCGGTCGCCGAACAGGTCGTTCAGGTCGAAGCCGCCGCCGAAGCCGCCGCCGCCCGGGGCGCCGCCGCCGAAGCCCACGCCGGAGGAGTAGAGGGAGCGCATCTCGTCGTACTTCTTGCGCTTCTCGGGGTCCCCGACGACGTCGTAGGCCTCGGCGACGGCCTTGAAGGTGTCGTGCTTCTTCTGGTCACCGGGGTTGGAGTCGGGATGGTTCTCCCGGGCGAGCTTGCGGTAGGCCTTCTTGATCGCGGCCTGGTCGGCGTCCTTGCCGACGCCCAGCACCTTGTAGAAGTCCTTGCTCGCCCAGTCGGCTCGCATGCCGTCGTTGCTCACGTGCTCACCCTCCTCCCGTGCTCGTTCCCTGTCGGTGACCGGACGCTCAGGCGTCCGGCGCGGCGCCGCCGTCGGCCGGCGGCTCGGCGGCGGCCGGCGCGCCGCCGGCCGGCGGGTCGACGGTCAGCACCATCGCGGCGCGGACCACCCGCTCGCCCATCTTGTAGCCCGCCTTGGCGACGACCTTGACGGACGTCTCGGTGACGTCCGCGTCCTCCCCGAGGTGGCTGAGCGCCTCGTGCAGGTTGGGGTCGAAGACGTCGCCGGGCTCGCCGAAGCGGACCAGGCCCGACTGGGCGACCGCGCGCTGCAGGTGGTCGGCCACCATCGCGAAGCCCCCCTCGACCTCCCCGGCCTCACGGGCCCGGTCGATGCCGTCGAGCACCTCGATGACCGGCGTGAGCGCCTTGTAGGCCGCGTTCTCGGCGACCAGCTGCCGGTCCCGCTCGACGCGGCGCTTGTAGTTGAGGAACTCCGCCTGCAGGCGCTGCAGGTCGCCCGTCAGTGCGGCCACGTCCTCCTGCGCCCTGGCGGCGTCGGCGGTGGCCGTCTCCAGGTCGGAGTCCAGCTGCGCGTCGGCCTCGGCCCCGGCCGGGGCCCCCTCCTCGGAGGAGGGGGCCTCGGCGGTGGTGTCCTGCGCCTCGGGCTGCTCGCCGGCCTCGGGGGCGGGCGTCTCGTCCTGGGGCTGGGTCACTTGGACTCACCCTCGGCCGGGCCGTCGGTCGGCTCGTCGACGATCTCGGCGTCGACGACGTCGTCGTCGGACTCGCCCGTCGACCCGTCGCTGCCCCCGGCCGCGGCCTGGTCGGCCTCGGCGGCGGCGTACATCGCGGCGCCCATCTTCTGGCTGGACTCACCGAGCTTGGTGACCCCGGCCTGAATCGAGTCGGCGTCGGCGTTCTCGTCCTCCAGCGTGGCCTTGAGCGCGTCCAGGTCGGTCCGGACCTCGGTCTTGACGTCCTCGGGGAGCTTCTCGTCGTTCTCGGTGAGGAACTTCTCCGTGGTGTAGACGAGGCTGTCGGCCTGGTTGCGGGCGTCCACCGCGGCGCGCCGCTTGGCGTCCTCCTCGGCGTACTGCTCCGCCTCCTTGACCATCCGGTCGATCTCGTCCTTGCTCAGCGCCGAGCCGCCGGAGATCGTCATCGACTGCTCGCGACCGGACGCGTGGTCCTTGGCAGAGACGTGCACGATGCCGTTGGCGTCGATGTCGAAGGTGACCTCGATCTTCGGGACGCCGCGCGGGGCCGGCGGGAGGCCGGTCAGCTCGAAGTTGCCGAGCGGCTGGTTCTGCGCCCACATCTGGCGCTCGCCCTGGGCGACCTTGATCTCGACCGACGGCTGGTTGTCGTCGGCGGTGGTGAAGATCTCGGAGCGCTTGGTCGGGATCGTGGTGTTGCGCTCGATCAGGGTGGTCATCACGCCGCCCTTGGTCTCGATGCCGAGGCTGAGCGGGGTGACGTCGAGGAGGAGCACGTCCTTGACCTCGCCCTTGAGGACGCCGGCCTGGAGGGCCGCGCCGAGCGCGACGACCTCGTCGGGGTTGACGCCCTTGTTGGGCTCCTTGCCGCCGAGCAGCTCCTTGACGACCTCGGCGACCGCCGGCATCCGGGTGGAGCCGCCGACGAGGACCACGTGGTCGATGTCCTTGACCGCGACGCCGCCGTCCTTGAGCACCGACTGGAACGGCGTCTTGGTGCGGTCGAGCAGGTCGGAGGTCATCTTCTGGAACTCGGCGCGGGTCAGCTTCTCCTCGAAGTGCAGCGGACCCGACTCGCCGTGGGTGATGTAGGGCAGGTGGATCTGGGTCTCGCTCGAGCTGGAGAGCTCGATCTTCGCCTTCTCGGCGGCCTCCTGGAGGCGCTGCTTGGCGATCTTGTCGGCACCCAGGTCGACGCCGTTGTTGTTCTTGAAGCGCTCGACCATCCACTCGACGACGCGGTTGTCCCAGTCGTCGCCACCGAGGTGGTTGTCGCCGGAGGTGGCCTTGACCTCGACCACGCCCTCGCCGATCTCCAGCAGCGAGACGTCGAACGTGCCGCCACCGAGGTCGAAGACGAGGATGGTCTGGTCGTCGCCCTTGTCGAGGCCGTAGGCCAGCGCGGCCGCGGTCGGCTCGTTGACGATGCGGGAGACGTTGAGGCCGGCGATCTCGCCCGCCTCCTTGGTCGCCTGGCGCTGTGCGTCGGAGAAGTACGCCGGGACGGTGATCACCGCGTCGGTGACGGGCTCGCCCAGGTAGGCCTCGGCGTCGCGCTTGAGCTTCTGCAGCACGAAGGCGCTGATCTGCTGGGGGGTGAACGACTTGTCGTCGACCTGGGTCTTCCAGTCGCCGCCCATGTGGCGCTTGACCGACCGGATGGTCCGGTCGACGTTGGTGACCGCCTGGCGCTTGGCGACCTCGCCGACGAGCACCTCGCCGGACTTGGCGAAGGCCACGACCGAGGGGGTCGTGCGGGCGCCCTCGGCGTTGGCGATGACGGTGGGCTCGCCACCCTCCAGGACGGCGACGACGCTGTTCGTCGTACCGAGGTCGATGCCGACAGCACGTGCCATGTTGAGTTACCTCCGTTGTCGCGTTCTTCCGGGGTCCCCCGGGAAGTCTGGTGCAGCCATCCTGCGCCACCTGCGGCGAGTCTGACAAACTAGTTGAGCCGGATCAACTCAACTTCGCTCACACCTGACAACGCATGGCACACCGCCGGTTGTTCCCGTCCTCGCCACGTGATCCCGGCCACGTCGTACGCGCTCAGACGGCGTGCCGCAGGTGCAGGCGGGCCAGCGGCGAGGCGAGCACGGGGCCGCCGGCCGCCACGTGTTCGGCCTGCGCCCGCAGCACGGCGGCGACGCCCTCGTGCCCGCCCCACCGCTCGACCTCGTCGGCCAGCAGGCGGAGGAACCCCGGATCCTGCGACCGCTCCCCGCCGAGGTCGGCCGCGGCCAGCGGGAGGTACGTCGCGGCGCGGCCCGGTGGCCGCACCCGCAGCTGCACGGCGCCGCCCCCGTTGTGCAGGGTCGCCACCTCGGCACCCGCCCAGGGGACCCGCCGGACGGGGCGGGACGCCAGGATCCGCACGAGCTCGCCGCGCGCGGTGTCGAGGGCGTGGCCCCGCGCGACGAGCGGCACCAGGACGAGCACGAGCAGCAGGCAGCCGGCGGTGCCGATGACCGCGTCGCTGCGCGCCTGGGTGAGCCAGGCCCACACCAGCACGCCCGGCACGGCGAGGACCCCGCACACCATCGAGACCCACATGGTGGCCGAGGTGGTGGCCAGGCGCGGCACCCGGACCAGGCCGTCCCCGCTCATCCCCGGTCCCCCGGCCGGGAGCGCGGACGGGCGGCGACCTTGCGGTCGGTGGTGACGATCCAGACGGTGAGCGCGACGCCCGAGAGCACGGCGAGGGTGAAGAAGGTCAGCGCCACCCCGGGGACGCCGAAGATCCGCGGCCCCTCGTCGACCCGCATCATCAGCGCCGCCCCGACGAGCATCGCCGAGATCACCAGCCCGAGGGTGAGCCGGTTGGCCACCCGCTGGAGCACGGTGTGCAGCCGCTCCTCGTCGATCGCGTCCACGCGCACCATGAACTCCCCGTCGGCGAGGTTGTCCATGATCCGGTTGGCCCGCTTGGGCAGCAGCTTGGTGAACTCCTTGGCCTCGATCGCCGAGGCCATCAGCCCGCCCGGGGTCACCTTCATCCCGCTGGCCAGGATGCTGCTCACGTTGTCGCGCAGGGCGGCGGCCGGCGAGAAGTCGGGGTCGAGCCGCAGGGTCGAGGCGTCGAGGTTGAGCAGCGCCTTGCCGATCATCGACATCTCGGCCGGCGGGCGCAGCCCGTGGGCACCGGAGACCCGGCTCAGCTCCACCAGCACCGAGCCGGCCTGCAGCTCGGGGCCGGCGTTGACCGCCTCGGAGACCAGGTGCGAGACCTCGTTGCGGAAGGCCCCGGCGTCGTAGTCGGAGAGCTGGTGGCCCATCTCGGCGAGCACGGTGGCCGCCTCCTCGCCGTCGCCGTCGGTGATGGCGAGCAGGAGCCGCACCACCTTCTCCTGCAGCTTGGGCGGCACGGTGCTCACCATCCCGAGGTCGAGCAGCGCGAGCCGGTCGTCGTCGGTGAGCAGCAGGTTGCCGGGGTGCGGGTCGGCGTGCAGCACGCCCTCGGAGAGCATCAGCTCGAGGTAGCAGGCGAAGAGCTGCTCGACGACGGGCGTCGTGTCGCGCTCGACCTGCGCGAGGCGGCCGAGGTCGGTGACCTTGCGCCCCTCGACGCGGTCCATCGTGAGCACCCGGCGCGAGGAGTGGGTCGGCACGGGCTGCGGCACCAGGAGCAGGTCGTAGCCGCTGGTCAGCTCCCCGAAGCGGACCAGGTTGCGCGCCTCGCGTCGGTAGTCGAGCTCGCCGGCCAGCGTCTTGCGGAACTCGGTCACCAGCTTCTCGAAGCCGTAGCGGCGGCCGAGCTCGGTCCGCTTGTCGGCGAGGTGGGCGAGGCTGGTCAGGGTCTCCATGTCGCCGCGGATCACCTCGCGCGCCTCGGGGCGCTGCACCTTGACCACGACGTCGCGCCCGTTGCGCAGGGTCGCCGCGTGCACCTGGCCGAGCGAGGCAGCGGCCAGCGGCTCGGGGTCGAAGGAGCCGTAGAGGTCCTCCAGCCGACCGCCCAGCTCGCCCTCGACGATCTCGCGCACCTGCTCGAAGGCGAACGGCGTCACGTCGTCCTGGAGCCGGGCCAGCGCCTGGGTCCAGGCCGGCGGGAGCAGGTCGAAGCGGGTGGAGAGCAGCTGGCCGAGCTTGACGTAGGTCGGGCCCATCGCCTCCAGGTCGCGGGCGAACGCCTCGGCCCGGGCGTCGTCGGTGCCGTCGGCCAACGGCTCCTCGTCGAGGCTGAACTCGTCCAGCTCGAGCCCCTTGAGGAGGTCCGAGCGCCCGTGCCGGTAGGCCAGCCTGGCCAGCCGCGCGTAGCGCCGGGTCGCGGACGGCGTGGCGGGGACGGTCGAGGGGGAGCTCTTCATGGGTCCCGAGGATGCCACGTGCGCGGCCGCGCTCGTCGGTACGGTGACCCGGTGCCGCTCCCCCGCCGCCTCGTCGTGGCCCTCCTCGCGCTGGCGGTCCTCGCGGTGACGGCCGTCGTCGGCGCCGCGGTCACGTCGTACGACGTCCTCGACCGCCTCGCGCCCGGCCGCGGCGCGGGCGCGGACGCGGACGCGGACGCGGGCGCGGGCGCAGGGCGCTCCGACGAGCAGGGCGAGATGCTCGACGCCCTGCCGCCCGACCTGCGGCTGGTGGCCCGCTTCGACCTCGACGAGCCGCCCGGCGCGACCGCCTTCCGCGACCGGGTCGGCGGGCTGGTCGGCCGGGTCGGCGCCGACGTCGTCACCGACGGGCGCCGCCACTCCTTCCCCTGGGTGCAGCCGCACTCGGGCGTCTTCGCCGGCCACACCGACCTCGTGCCGCCGGGCCCCCGGCTGCACCGGCTGGCCAACCCGGGCCGCGCCTCGTTCGCGTTCACCATCCGCTACCGGACCCGGCACCGCTTCGGCAACCTCCTGCAGAAGGGCCAGGGCGACACCCCCGGCGGATACTGGAAGCTGGAGAACCCCGAGCGGGCCCCCCGCTGCATGTTCCGCGGTGGCGACGGCAGCACCCGCACCGGCTACCTCGCCGGCTTCGAGGAGGGCGCCCGGCTCGCCCCCGGCTGGCACGTGCTCACGTGTGTCCGCACCCCCGGGTGGGTCCAGATGTGGGTCGACGGGGTCGCCCAGCCGCGGGCCTGGGGCCCGACCGGGACGATCCGCAACGACCGGCCGCTCTCGGTCGGCGGCAAGAGCGCCTGCGACGCGGTCCGGATCACCTGTGACTACTTCTCCGGCGAGATCGACTGGATCGAGCTGCGCAAGGGGTGAACAATCGCCCGGTGCCCGACGCCGACTTCCGCCTCCGCGACGTCGCCCTGACGGCGTACGGGCCCACGGTCGTGAACTCGGTCGGCCACGGTGCGGTGCTCCCCGTGCTGGCGCTGCACGCCCGCGACCTCGGCGCCGACGTGCCGACCGCCGCCCTGGTCGTGGCCCTGCTCGGCGTCGGCAGCCTGCTCACCGCGCTCCCCGTCGGCGCCCTGGTCGCCCGGATCGGCGAGCGGCGGGCGCTCGTCCTGGCCGGGGTGGTCGACGCCGCGGCGATGACCGCCGCCGCCCTCACCACCACCTGGCTCGGGCTGGCGGCCGCGGTGACGGTGAGCGGGATGGCGTGGACGACCTTCATGATGGCGCGCCAGGGCTACATGATCGACGTGGTCCCGCTCGCGCACCGGGCGCGGGCGATGTCGGCGCTCGGCGGCAGCCACCGGATCGGGATCCTCGTCGGCCCACTGCTGGGCGCCGGGCTGATCCACCTCACCGACCTGCGGGCGGCGTTCGTGCTGTCGGCGGCCACCGCGCTGGCCGCCGCCCTGCTCGCGCGGCTGATGCCCGACCTGGGCTCCGACTCCCGCGCGCGGGCCAGGGAGACCGGACACCTCTCGGTGCGGGCGGTGATCGTCGCCCACCGGCGGGTCCTGGCCACCGTGGGGGTCGCCGTCGTGGTGATCAGCGCCAGCCGCGCCCTCCGCCAGGCGGTCTTCCCGCTGTGGGCCGACCACGTGGGGATGTCGGCGAGCACCACGTCGCTGGTCTTCGCGGTCGCCGCCGCGGTCGACGTCGCCTTCTTCCTGCCGGGCGGCTGGCTGATGGACACCCGCGGCCGCACGGTGGTGGCGGTCCCGGTGGTCGCCTCGGCGGCGCTGGCGTGCCTGCTCCTCCCGCTCGCCACCGCCACCTGGTCGGTGACCGCCGTGATGGTGCTGATGGCGGCGGGCAACGGGCTGGGGTCGGGGATCGTCATGACCCTGGGCGCCGACACCGCCCCGGTCGAGGGGCGGGCGCAGTACCTCGGCGCGTGGCGGCTCTGCGGCGACCTCGGGGTGAGCGGCGGCCCGCTGCTGGTGAGCGCCGCGGCCGCGCTGGTCCCCCTCGCGACGGCGAGCGTCGCGATCGGCGTGCTGATGCTCGCCGGCAGCGCCTGGGTCGGCCACTGGACGGCCAGGCTCGAGGCCGGCCGGCTCCGCGGCTGACCCGCGGCGGTCAGCCGACCTGGACGACGACCTCGTTGGACTCCAGCCCGCTCTCGGAGTCGACGACGCGGAACTTGTTCTCCCCCGTCTGGCCGGTCATCACGTAGGTCCCGAAGCTCTCCCCCGTGACCGAGACGGTGACGGGGAAGTCGTTCCACTGCCCGTTCTCGAAGCGCTGCACCTGGAGGATCGCGCCGCCGCCCTGGGCGTAGGTGCCGGCGAGGTCGATCTGCTGCATCGCGCCGACCGCCGACTGGCCGGCGGTGAGGGTGATCGCCTTCTCGGGCTCGGGGGTCTCCGAGACCGACTCCTGGGGCAGGGCCGGCGCGGTGCCGGTGGGCGTCGGTCCGTTGGGGTCGAGGGTGATCTGGGGGCCGCTGGGGCCGGCGGTCTCGGAGAACTCCGGCAGCGTCAGCGTCTCGCCCGAGGTCGCGGCCGCCGTGGAGTCGCCGTCCCCGCCGCCGAGGCCGAGCATCTTGGTGCCGACCAGGACCATGACGCCGGCCAGCACGCCGACCACCAGGGCCACGCCGCCGAGCGCGATCAGCCCGGTGAGGACGGGACGCTCCTCGGACGTGGGACGGTCGGCCACCTGGTGCTCCTGCTCCTCCGCGTGACCCGCCGGGCGCGGGCCGCCGGCCATTCTTCCACCTCGGCGGGCGTGGGTCACATGGTCGGACCAGATGCCACGACCTCGTGCACGGTGGTCGCCTTCACGGACAGGTCGGCGCAGCTCTGCCGCCGCGGCTCCCCGGCCCGGGCGACCACGCCGACCTGCCAGGGCGCTCCGTCCACGGTGAGCCGGACCACGCCGTCCTCCTCGCCGACGACGACCACGTCGCCGAGCCCGTCGAGGCCGGTGGCCTCCACCACGTGCAGCTGGGCGACCTGGGCGGCGACCCCGACCCCCACCCGGCCCCGGGAGAAGCCGACGGGGTGGCGTCCGGCCCGCAGCTCCTCGACCGCCAGCACCGCCGACTCGGGGTCGAGCCGGCCGAGCGTCACGCCGCTGGGGAGGTCGACCAGGGTCGCGGAGAAGCGGTGCCCGCCGAGGTGGGTGGTCTCCCAGGTCTCCTCGGGCCAGCGGGCGGCCAGCGCGGCGGTGACCGGCCGGCCGAGCTCGGCGCAGCACAGGTCGCGGCGCCCGTTGGTGCAGACCAGCAGCAGCCCCCCGTCGTACGGCGTGAGGCCGGGGCTGCGGCCCTCGGCCAGCGCCGCGGTGTCGAGGTCGAGCAGCTGCTCCGGGTCGTCGAGCACGGTCGTCTCGATGCTCACCCGGTCGGGCTCGACCAAGACGGTGAAGACCCGGACCCCCGGGCCGGAGATCCCGCCGTGGCGGCGGACGAGCATGACCCGGACCCCCGCCAGGTCGGCCAGGCGCTGCTTGACGGGGGCCGGCAGCCGGCTGTCGGCGACCGCCTGGCGGCCCCAGGCGCCGGCGTGCTCGACGAGCAGGAAGGCCCGCTCGGTCGGCGCGGTGCCGGCCAGCGCCTCGCCGTCAGCCCGGCTGGCGCCGGAGCAGCGGAACGTCGGGTCGTGCGACTGGTCCGGAAGGGCGGTGCTCACCCCTCGAGTCTGCCCGACGCGCGGCCCGTCAGGGCAGCAGCCCTCCGCCCGTCAGGGCAGCAGCCCCCTGCGCCGGGCGACGGCCGCGGCCTCGGTCCGCGACGACGCCCCCAGCTTGCCGAGGATGTTGGAGACGTGGACGCTGGCGGTCTTGGTGGCGATGAAGAGCTGCTTGCCGATCTCGCCGTTGCTCCGCCCCTCGGCGACCAGGGCGAGGATCTCCCGCTCCCGCGGGGTCAGCGGGTCGGGCGCCGCGCCGGGCTCCGGTCGGCCGGCCGCTCCCGCGCCCTGCGGGACCTCCCCCAGCGTCAGGAGCTCGTCGAGGAGCGGCCGCGCCCCGAGCTGCTCGGCGGCCTCGCGCACCTGCGCCGCGACCTCGCGGGCGCGCTCCAGGTCGCCCTCCTGCCGGTGCAGCTGGACGAACCGCAGCCGGACCCGGGCCAGCTCGTGCACGTGGCCGTAGGCGGCGAGCTGCTCCTCGGCCCGCCGCCACGCCTCGAGCATCTCGGCGCACCCGGGCGGGTCCACCTGCGCGAGCCACCGCCAGCGCAGGTGCTCGGCCTCCAGCCGCACGGCCCACGCCCGGGTCTCCTGGCCGTAGGCCAGGCCCTCGTCGTGCAGGTAGTCGAGCACCCGGCGCCCGTCGTCGAGGAGCCGGTCGGCGGTCTCCCGGTGGGCGGCACGCTCGGCCGACGACTGCCGGGCGGCCGCCGTGCCGAGCACCCCGAGGACCTGGGCGGCCAGCCGCAGCCGGCCCTGGAAGAGCTCCCGCCACAGCCGGCCCAGCTGGTCGACGACGCGGGCGTAGGTGGCCAGGGCCGCCTCCGCGTCGCCGGCCTGCCCGGCGAGCTCCAGCTCGGCGCCGGCGGCGTGCAGCGCGACGAGCCCGTCCTGGCCCCAGAACTCCCGCAGCCGGGCGAGCCGCTCGGCGGTCCCCTCGGTGCCGCGGGCGGCCCCCACGGCGGCGCCCCACGCGTCGAGGGTCGCGGCCAGCACCGGCGACGGCGCCTGCCGCGACTGCCGGGCGGCCGCCAGCACCTCCTCCCAGCGGCCCAGCACGAAGCGCGCCCCGCTCGCCATCACGAGCGCGTCGAAGGAGTACGGCGCCCAGCGCAGGCCGACCCGGCGACCCAGCGCCAGCCCGGCGTCGAAGAGCGGGATCGCCTCCTCCAGCTCGCCGCGGTCCTGGTGGATCCGGCCGAGGGTGTAGTGGCCGCGCATCTCGGCCTTGACCGCGCCGCTGGCCCGCGCCTGGCTGATCACCTCGCGCATCGACTCGACCACGTCGTCGCCGAGGTGGTGCTGCTGGAGCCCGGCCAGGGTGGTGAGGATGTCGGCGCTGAGCCGCGGCAGGTCGAGGCGCTGCGTCATCGCGAGCGCCGCGCTGCCGACCTCCCGCGCCTCCTCCTCGAGCCGGTGCTCCACGAGGATCCGGGCGAAGATGGCGTGGGTGCGGACCTGCTGCGCCTCGCTGCCCGCGGCGACCAGGTCGACCGCCTCGCGGATCATCGCGAGCTCGTCGTCGGCCTCCTCCAGCTGGCCGACGGCGAGCGCCAGCTGGGAGAGGAGGCGGCCGCGGTCGACGTCGTCGATCCCGGGTGGCAGGTCGGCCAGCGTCGAGCGGAGCAGCGCCTGCGCCCGCTGGGCGTGGCCGGCGCTGGTGAGGGCGTCGCAGGCGCGCAGCACGAGGTCGGCGTGGCCGACCCCGACCTCGGCCTCCAGCCCGGCCACCAGCCCCGGGTCGGCGGCGAGCTCGAGGGCGAGCAGGTAGTGCTGGACGGCCTCGTCGGGCCCGCCGACCTGCATCGCGGCGGCCCCGGCCTCGACGCTCGCGCGCAGCGCGGTGGCCAGGTCCTGGCCGAGCCGCGCGTGCCGGGCCAGCTCGGCGGAGCTGCCCGGGGCCAGCCCCGCCCCCAGCACCCGGGCGTACGCCGCGTGGCGGCGCACCCGCTCGCCGGGCAGGAGGTCGTCGTAGACCGCCTCGGCGAGCAGCGCGTGCCGGAAGGAGTAGGTGCCGTCCCGGCCGGCCTCGAGCACGTGCCGCTCGACCGCCGTCCGCAGGGACTCCTCCAGCGCCCGCTCGTCGAGCCCCGAGACGGCGGCGAGCAGGTCGTGGCCGACCCGGCGGCCGGCGACCGCCGCGGTCCGGACCACCTCCTGGGTGGCGTCGTCGAGGCCGTCGAGCCGGACCAGGAGCAGGTCGGCGAGGTCGGACGGCACCCCGCCGGTGGCCCAGGTGGCGCCGACGAGCTCCTCGACGAAGAAGGCGTTGCCCTCGGCCCGGGCCACGATGTCGTCGACGTCGGAGTCGGTGATCGGGTCGGGGTGCAGGGCGTGGACGAGGCGGCGCACGGCCACCGCGTCGAGGGGCTCCAGCAGCATCCGCTCCACCCGGAGCCGGGACCACTCGGCCACCTGGCGGCGCAGCGGGTGGCGCCGGTGGAGGTCGTCGACCCGGTAGGAGACGACCAGCGCGACCCGGCCCTCGAAGCTCCGGGCGAAGAGGAAGCCGAGCAGGTCGCGGGTCGACTGGTCGGCCCAGTGCGCGTCCTCGACGACGACCAGCAGCGGCCGGTCGGCCGAGGCCCGGTCGAGCAGCACGTGGACCGCCTCGTAGAGGTCGCCGCGCTCCAGCGCCCCCTCGACCCCGGTGTCGCCGCCGGCCCGCACCCGACGGCCCGGCTGGAGCCGGCGCAGCACCGGACGGTCGGCGGTGGTCGCCTCGACCACCTCGGGCAGGGCGGCCGACAGCCGGCCCAGGACCTCGGAGAACGGCAGGTAGGGCAGCGCCGACTCCGACAGGTCGAGGCAGTGGCCCGCCACGACCCGCCAGCCCGCGGCCACGGCCCGGTCGCGCAGCTCGGTCAGCAGCCGGGTCTTGCCGACCCCGGCGTCGCCGCCCAGCAGCACGGCCGGGGAGCCCCCGCCGGGGCGCCCGGGCGCGTCGGGCCCCGCGAGGCCGAGCCGGGCGCACAGCTCCGCCAGCTCCGCCTCGCGGCCGACCATCTCGACGCTGCGGTGGGACACGTCGTCCATCATGTCGTGCCCCGCCGACGCGGTCGCGGCATTTCCCGCCCGCCCCGAGGGGCGGACGGGAGCCGCGGGCGCGGGGCCAGCCACTCGGCGGACCTCGTCAGCGCATCTCGTCGGCGCCGCGCATCGGCCCCTGCCAGCGGCGGGCGGCCCGGCCTCGGCCGCGCTGCCCCCGGCGCGGCGCCCACGCGCGGCGGACCCGGTCGGTGCGGTAGTCGGTCTCGGTGCGGATGAACTCCTGGTCGAACATCTCGGTTCCCTTCCTCGTGTCGTGAGGAAGACGTTGCTCCGCTGAGGTAGCCGCGCACATCGGACGAATGCCGCGGTCCGGCGTCCCGGTCCGCGGCGCCGGCTACCTCAGGTCGCCCCCGGGTACCTCAGGCCGCTCCGGGTACCTCAGGCCGGCCGCCCGCCCACCCAGGTGGCCGCCACGAGCGGGACCCCGGGCCGGTAGGCGAGGTGGACGTGGGACGGCGCGTCGAGGACCGCCAGGTCGGCCCGCGCGCCCACCACCAGCGCGCCCACGTCGTCGCGGTCCAGGGCCGCGGCCCCGCCGGCGGTGGCCGCGTGCACCGCCTCGGCGGGGGTCATCCCCATCTCCCGGACCGCCAGGGCCACGCAGAACGGCATCGAGGAGGTGTACGACGAGCCCGGGTTGCAGTCGCTGGCCAGCGCCACCCGGACCCCCGCGTCGAGCAGCCGGCGGGCTTCCGGGAAGGGCTGACGGGTCGAGAACTCCACCCCCGGCAACAGGGTGGCGACGGTCCCGGAGTCCGCCAGGGCGGCGACGTCGGCGTCGGCGAGGAAGGTGCAGTGGTCGACCGCCGCCAGCCCCAGCTCGCAGGCCAGCCGCACCCCCGCGCCGTACGTGAGCTGGTTGGCGTGCAGCCGCCCGCGCAGCCCGGCCGCCGCCCCGGCCGCCAGCACCGCCCGGGCCTGGTCGGCGTCGAAGGCGCCCTCCTCGCAGAAGGCGTCGACCCACCTCGCCCACGGCGCCGCCGCGGCCAGCATCGGGCCGGTGACCAGCTCGACGTACGCCGCGGGGTCGCCCGGCGACCCGTCCGCGTCGTCGGGCACGACGTGGGCGCCCAGGAAGGTGGTCTCCTCGGTGAACGCCCGCGCGACGGCCAGGCTGCGGGCCTCGTCGTGCACGGTGAGCCCGTAGCCGCTCTTGACCTCGACCGTGGTCGTCCCCTGCCGGCGCATCTCGGCCACCAGCCGCCCGACCTGCGCGGTGAGCTGCTCGTCGGTGGCGGCGCGGGTGGCCGCGACGGTGGTGCGGATGCCGCCCGCGGCGTAGGGGCGCCCCGCCATCCGGGCCTCGAACTCCGCGGCGCGGTCGCCGGCGTGCACCAGGTGGGTGTGGGAGTCGACGAAGCCGGGCAGGACGGCCCGGCCGCCCAGGTCGACCGCCTGGTCGGCGGCCGGCGCCACCGCGGCCTCCCCCACCCAGGCGACCCGGTCGCCCTCCACCACGAGCGCGGCGTGCCCGACGAGCCCCAGCAGCCCGTCGCGGGCGGGGTCGCAGGTGGCCAGCTCGGCGATCCCGGTGAGCAGGGTCGCCGTCACGACAGCAGCCGCCCGACCACGTCGTCGAGCTCGCGGCCGACCTCCCCGACCTCGCGCCCGAGCACCCACCCGTCGACGACCACGTGGGTGACGTCGGCGGCGCTCGCGGCGAAGACGACGGTGCCGGCGTCCGCCCCGGTGCCGGCGGTGCGGACGCTGCGGCTGTCGACGGTGACCAGGTCGGCGCGCTGGCCCACCGCGATCCGCCCGGCGTCGTCCCAGCCGAGGCTGGCGTGCCCGCCGACCCCGGCCGCGAGCAGCTGCTCGGCGCGCCAGTGCCCGCGGCGCTGGGTGGCGAGCCGCTCGTGCAGCTCGGTGGCGCGCATCTCCTCGAAGAGGTCGACCACCGCCTGGCTGTCAGAGCCCAGGGTCAGCGGGGAGCCCGCCTCGTGCAGCCGCAGGGCCGGCCCCACCCCGTCGGCGAGGTCGCGCTCCGTGGTGGGGCAGAGCGAGACGGTGGTCCCGGTGACCCCCAGCAGGGCGACGTCCCACGCGTCGACGTGGGTGGCGTGGACGACGGTGGTGCCGCGTCCCAGCACCCCGGCGTCGTGCAGCAGCCGCGTCGGGGAGACGCCGTACGCCGCCCGGCAGCCCTCGTTCTCGGCGGGCTGCTCGGAGAGGTGCACGTGGAGGGGCCGCCCGACGGCGGCCTCGGCGACCACCCGCAGCTGGTCGGCGGGGACGGCCCGCACCGAGTGGATCGCCGCGCCGACCCGGGCGTGGTCGCGGCCCGCGACCCCCTTGGCGAGCGCCTCCACCCGGAGCGCCCAGCGCTCGGCGTCCCCGTCGCCGAAGCGGCGCTGCACGCCCTCGAGCGGCTCCCCGAACCCGCCGGCGAGGTAGCAGGCGTCGAGGAGGGTGATCCGGATCCCGGCCTCGCGGGCCGCCTCGACGAGCAGGGTGCCCATGAGGTTGGGCTCCTCGTAGGGCGTCCCGCCCGCCTGGTGGTGCAGGTAGTGGAACTCGCCGACCGTCGTGATCCCGGCCGCCGCCATCTCGCGGTAGACCGCCCGGGCCAGCTCGAACATCGCGTCGGGGTCGATCCGTCCGGCGACGGCGTACATCTGCTCCCGCCAGCTCCAGAAGGTGCCCCGGTCGCGCTGGGTGCGGCCGCGCAGCGCCCGGTGGAAGGCGTGGCTGTGGGTGTTGGCCAGCCCGGGCAGGGTGATCCCCGCGAGCCGGGTGGGCGCGGGGTCGGCGTCGAGCGCCACCCGTCCGCCGACCTCGACGCGGGAGAACCGGCCGCCCGAGACCTCGACCAGCACCTCGTCGTGGAGGGCGTCGTCGACCCAGGCCCGCTCGAGCAGGTAGGCGGTGTCGTAGCGCGTCACGAGACCAGCTCCTGCAGGCAGTCGGCGAGCGCGGCGACCCCGGCGAGGCAGTCGGCGACCTCCGCGTGCTCGTCGGGGGCGTGCGAGACGCCGGTGGGGTTGCGGACGAAGAGCATCGCCGTCGGGACCCCGGCCTCCGCCAGCACCCCGGCGTCGTGGCCGGCCGCGGTCGGGACCACCGGCCACCCGCGCGGGCCGGCGAGCCGGGCGGTGAGGTCGGCGTCGAAGGCGACGGCCGCCTGCACCGACTCGGGGACGACGTCGAGCGCGGTGCCGTCGCGCCCCGCCCGGTCGGAGCCCAGTCGGACCACTGCGTCGACCAGCTCGGCCAGCCCCGCCTCGGAGTCGGCCCGGGCGTCCATCCAGCCCGTGACCCGCGACGGCACCGCGTTGGTGCCGTTGGGGGCCACCTCCACCCGGCCGAAGGTGGCCCGCTGCCCCGCGACCCGGGCCTGCTTGTTGGCCGCCAGCGCGGTCATCGCGTAGGTCAGCATCGGGTCGCGCCGGTCCTCCATCCGCGTGGTGCCGGCGTGGTCGGCGCGACCGGTGAAGTCGAACCGGTAGCGGCCGTGCGGCCAGATCCCGCTGGCCGCCCCCACGGCGGCGCCGCGGTCGACGAGGTCGCGGCCCTGCTCGACGTGGAGCTCCAGGAAGCACGCCACCCGGTCGGGGTCGGCCACGTCGGACCCGGCCCCGGCCTCCGCGGCCGACGGGTCCAGCCCCGCGGCGGCCATCGCGTCGGGGAGCGCCGTCCCGTCGGCGTCGCGCAGCTCCCGGGCCCGCTCCCAGGGCAGCGCCCCGGTGGCCAGCCGGGAGCCCAGGCAGGCGACCGGGAAGCGCGACCCCTCCTCCGCGGCGAGGACCGCGACGCCGAGCGGTCGGGCCGGGACAACGCCCCGCTCGCGCAGCCGGTCGACCGCGGCGAGTGCCGAGACGACGCCCAACGGACCGTCGAAGGCGCCGCCGTCGACGACCGAGTCGAGGTGGGAGCCGGTCAGCACGCCGGGGCGGGCGCCGTCGGGACCCTCGGGGCGCCACCACGCGACGAGGTTGCCGAAGGGGTCGGCCGCCAGGGCCAGGCCGCGGGCCGCGGCGGCCTCCGCGAACCAGTGCCGCAGCTCGACCTCGGCCCCGGCGAAGGGCAGCCGCCGGTAGCCGCCCGTCGCCGCCGCGCGGCCGACCGGCGCGCACGCGCCCCACATCTCCTCGAACGTCACAGGGCCAGTCCACCGTCCCGGACCGGCCGGGTCAACGAGGACACCCCTCAGGGGGCGCCGCGCCCGCCCTCCCAGTCCTGGGTGCTCTCGCTCAGCTCGTCGACGACGAGGAGGTCGTCGCGGACCTGGCCGGCACGGAACGAGGCCCGGCCGACCATGTGGCTGGAGATCACGCTGGTCGCCATCTGGAGCAGCACGACGAGCGCCAGGAAGCCCAGCACCGACGGGTCCCGCAGGCTCAGCGCGAGCCCGGTGACCACGAAGGCGAGGCCGATCACCTGGGGCTTCGTCGCGGCGTGCATCCGGCTCAGCAGGTCGGGCAGCCGGACCACGCCGACCGCGGCGACGAGGGCGAAGCCGGCCCCGACGAGGAGGCAGGCCGCAGCCAGGACGTCGAGCACGGCACCCACGCTCATGCGTTCTCCTCCTCCTGCTGGTCGTTCTCGGCCTCGACGTCGTCGGAGCCGTTGGCGTAGCGCGCCACCGCCACGGAGCCGACGAAGCCGATCGCCGCCAGGGCCAGGATCGCCGGCAGCGCCGCGTCGCTGTCCTGGTGCGCCGCCCACAGCGACATCCCGCAGACCATCACCGACATCATCACGTCGAGGGCCATGCTGCGGTCGAGGATGGTGGGACCCGCCGTGATCCGGACGACCAGCAGCCCGGCGGCGAGCAGCAGCATCCCGCCGGCGACGTAGAGGACGACTGTCATCGGGCCGACTCCGTCCTGGGGTCGCGGTCGGCGCCGGCCGGCGGGGCCGGCAGCGGCTCGAAGGCCGCGAGGAAGCGGTCCTCGACGGCGAGGGCCTCGCGGCGGAACCGCTCGACCGCCTCGGCGTCAGGCACGTCGAGCACGTGCAGGTAGAGGGTGTGGGTGGAGCGGCGGGCCTCCACGACGATCGAGCCCGGCACGAGGCTGAGCATCGCCGCGACCCCGGTCATCACGAAGTCGGAGCTGCTGCGCAGGTCGACCGCCACCACCGCGTTGCGGACCGGGCGGCGGCGCAGCACGACCGCCGAGACCTCGAGGCTGGCGCGGACCACGTCGAGCGCGAAGCGCAGGGCCAGGATCAGCAGCGGCCAGGGGCGCACCCGCGACTCGAGCTTGACCGGCGGCAGGGGGAAGGCGAGGCAGGCCAGCACCGCGACCAGCACCCCCGAGACCACCAGCATCGGGGTCACCGCGCCCCACAGCGCCAGCCAGACCAGCGTCAGCCAGAAGATCGCGAAGGGCTGCACGGCGCGGTAGCGGACCGGCCGCACCGAGCCGTCGGCCCGCACGCGCACCTGCGGGCTCACGGGGTCTCCCCGGTGAGGACGGCGGAGAGGTACGGCGTCCGGGCGACGAGGTCCTCGGCCGCGCGGTCGGTGAAGGCGAAGAGCGGGCCCGCGACGAGCGTGAGGACCACGCTCATCACGACGAGTCCGGCTGCCGGGACGAGCATGCTGGGGGGCAGGGTGCGGGTGTCCTCGCCGGCCTCGATCAGCTCGTAGAAGTCCCGCTCCGGGTCGTCGTCGTCAGCCAGGCGCCGCGACTCCTCCAGGGTCTCGGCCGTCACCACGCCACCGGCCGTGTGCACGTGGCCGCGGTGCTCGTTGCGCGGCTTCGTGTCGAAGCCGGGCAGCGGGTCGGCGCCCAGCGCCTCGATCTCCTCGAGCGCCTCGTGCGCCTCCTGGGGCGTGCGCCAGAAGGCGACCGCCCACGTCTTCGCCACGGCGTACAGGGTGAGCAGCGAGGTGACGACGCCGGCGACCACCAGCGTCCACGCCAGCCACGTGCCCTCGGCCTGGGCGGCCTGCAGGAGACCCACCTTGCCGATGAAGCCCGAGAACGGCGGGATCCCGGCCAGGTTCATCGCGGGGATGAAGAAGAGCACGCCGAGCACCGGGGCGATCCGGGCCAGCCCGCCGATCCGGACCAGGGAGGTGCTGCCCGCCCGTCGTTCGACCAGGCCGATGACGAGGAAGAGCGCGGTCTGCACCGTGATGTGGTGGACGACGTAGAACATCGTCGCCGACGCCCCCGCCTCCCCCGCGACGGCCACCCCGAGCACCAGGTAGCCGATGTGGCTGACCAGGGTGAAGGAGAGCATGCGCTTGATGTCGGACTGCGCGATGGCGCCCAGGATGCCGATCACCAGGGTGAGCAGCGCGACCCACAGCAGCAGGTCGGTGAGCGGGCTGTGCGGGAAGACCACCATCTGCATCCGCAGGATGGCGTAGATGCCGACCTTGGTGAGCAGGCCGGCGAAGACGGCGGTGACCGGCGCCGGCGCCGTCGGGTAGCTGTCGGGCAGCCAGAACGAGAGCGGGAAGATCGCCGCCTTGATCGCGAACGTCGTGAGCAGCAGCAGCTGGAGCATCAGCGAGACGTGCGGCGGCAGGTCGGCCACCCGCTCGGCCAGGTGAGCGAGGGTCAGCGTCCCCGTGGCGGCGTACGTCGACGCCAGCGAGATGAGGAAGAGCATCGAGGAGAGCAGCGCGACGAGGACGTAGATCGTGCCGGCCCGGATCCGCGGTCCGGTGCCGCCGAGCGTGAGCAGCACGTAGCTGGCGAACAGCAGCATCTCGAAGCTGACGAAGAGGTTGAAGAGGTCGCCCGCGAGGAACGCGTTGGCGACGCCGGCGACCAGCACCAGGAAGGTCGGGTGATAGACCGACAGCGGAGCGGACTCCTCGTCCTCGACCATGCCCTGGCCGATCGAGTACCCGAGGACCGCCAGCGTCACCAGCGAGCTGACCAGCACCATGAGCGCGGCCAGCCGGTCGGCCACCAGGACGATCCCGACGGTCTCGGGCCACTGGCCCATCCACATCACCTGCGGGCCGGACTGGTCGGCCTCGACCAGCAGCACCGCCGCGATCACCGCGTTGGCCACCAGGACGACGAGGCTCAGCCAGCGCTGGAGGTGGGGGCGCTGCGAGAGCACGAGGCTGATGCCCGCGCCCAGCAGCGGGAGCAGCACCGGCAGGGGCACCAGGAGGCTCATGGTCGGGTCTCCTCGCGCTCGTGCTCGGCGGCCACGTCGGCCCCGAGGTCCTGCCCGCCGCCCGGCTCGTCGCCCCGCCCGTCGACCAGCTCGCCCTCGGCGAAGTCGCTGCTCTCCTCGACCTCGTCGGGGTCGTCGCTGGCGGCGGAGAACGCCTCGGAGGTCGCGTCGGTGGCGGCCATCCGCCGGATCATGGCGTCCTCCACGTCGTCCTGCACGTCGTCGTGGCCGGTGAGCTGCCAGCTGCGGTAGGCCATCGCCAGCACGAACGAGGTCGTGGCGAGCATGATGACGATCGCGGTGAGCACCATCGCTTGGGGCAGCGGGTCGGACATCGGCTCGTCGACGCCCTCCACCGTGATCGGCGCCGCACCGCCGGGCCCGCCCGCGACGAGGAAGGCGAGGCTGACGCCGTTGCCCATCATCAGCAGGCCCACCAGCACCCGCGACAGGCTTCGCTCGAGCAGCAGGTAGACCCCGCAGCCGATCAGCCCCGCGGAGGTGAGCACCAGGGTGAGGTTGACGTCGGTCACGGGGCCGCCTCCTCGCGCGCGGCCTCGCGCAGGTCTCGGACGATCTGGCGGTCGATCTGGGAGCCGAGCGCGCGGAGCAGGTCGAGGACCAGCCCGACCACGACGAGGTAGACGCCGACGTCGAAGAAGACCGACGTCACCACGTGCAGCTTGCCGAGCAGCGGGATCGGGATGTCGACGATGGCGCTCTGCAGCACCGCACCGCCCAGCATCAGCGGGACCACCGCCGCGAGCGCCGCCACGGCCAGTCCCCCGCCGATCAGCTTGCCGGCGTCGACCGGGGCCGCCTCGTCGAGCTCGTAGCGGCCGCCGGCGAGGTAGCGCAGCACCAGGGCCAACCCGGTCACCATGCCGGCGGCGAACCCGCCACCGGGGTCGTTGTGGCCGGCGAGCAGCAGGTAGATGGAGAGCACGACGATCGAGTGGAAGATCAGGCGGGTGATCACCTCGAAGATGATCGAGCGGTTCTCCGGGGCCAGGGTCCGCGGCGCGGGGAGCCAGGCGCGCTTGCCGGCCACCCTGGGCTCCTTGCGGACGCCGGCCGGGTAGGGGATCTCGTGGACCCGGCGGATGCCGGTGCCGCGGGCATCGAGGAAGATCAGGCTGGCCACGCCCGTCGCGGCGGCGACCAGCACCGAGATCTCGCCCAGCGTGTCCCACGCCCGCACGTCGACCAGGATGACGTTGACGATGTTGTGCCCGCCGCCGTACTCGTAGGCCAGCTCGGGCAGGGTCGCCGAGACGGGCTCCGCCGTCCGCGAGGAGGCGCTGACGAGGAGGAAGCCGGCGACCGAGGCCGCGACGCCGAGCCCGAGCGCCATCCGCAGGTAGCGGCGCCGGCTGAGCGGGCGGTCGGTGAAGTACTCGGGGAGCCGGCGCAGGGCGAGGACGACCACCACGACGGTGAGCGTCTCGACCAGCACCTGGGTGAGGGCGAGGTCGGGAGCCCCGTGGAGGACGAAGAGGAGGGCCGTGCCGTAGCCCGTGGCGCCGGCGAGCAGGACGGCGCGGAGCCGGCGTCGCGACCGGGTCGCCATCACGGCGGCGACGAGGACGACGACGCCGATCCCGGCCTGCACCGGCGTCTGCCAGGCCACCACGTGGACGACGTCGGTCGCCTCGAGCAGCGCCGAGCCGGGGACGAGGACGACGACCAGCAGGATGAGGGCCAGGTAGGCCGCGGCGGAGCCGCGCTGGACGACACCGGTGACCTCGACGGCGGTGCGGTCCAGGGAGCGCATCGACCAGCGGTAGGAGCGCTCGAGGGAGAGCTGGTGGGTGAAGGAGAGCTGCCAGCGGAGCAGCGGCTCCCGGACGACGAAGAGCAGGGCGCCGACCAGCAGGGCGACGACGGTCGCACCGAGCGGGAGGCCGACTCCGTGCCAGAGCGAGAGCTCGGCCTCGTGGACGCCCTCGGGGAAGAGGCCGGCCTCGAGCCCGAGGAGCTCGGTGAGGCGGTGGCCGGCGAAGCCGAGCACGAGGGAGAGCGCGGCCAGCAGCACCGGCCCGGCGGCGAAGCCCCACGGGACGGGTCGGACGGTCAGCTCCTCGGCGACCTCGCGGTCGGCGAAGGCGCCCCAGACGAACCGGGCCGAGTAGGCCGCGGTGAGGATCGAGCCGAGCACGACGCCCGCCAGCAACAGCCAGCCGGCGTACGACGGGATCCCGGTGCCGTCGCCCTCCCTCGCGACGTCGACCAGGGCGACGAAGACGCTCTCTTTCGCGACGTAGCCCAGCAGCGGCGGGACGCCGGCCATCGAGGCCGCGGCCAGCGCCGCCGAGACGGCGACCACCGGCATCCGCCGGCCCAGGCCGGTGAGGCGGCGCAGGTCGCGCGTCCCGGTGAGCCGGTCGATCAGCCCGACGGTGAGGAAGAGGCACGCCTTGAAGAGCGCGTGCGCGAGCAGGAGCGCGAGCCCGGCGAGCATGGCGCTGCGGGTGCCGACGCCGAGCACGAGCACCATGAAGCCGAGCTGGCTCACGGTGCCGTAGGCGAGCAGGAGCTTGAGGTCGTGCTGGACCATCGCCCGGACGCCGCCGACCAGCATCGTCGCCAGGCCCAGCACCAGCAGCACGCTGCGCCAGCCCGGGACCCCCGCGAAGGCCGGGGCGAGCAGGGCCACGAGGAAGACGCCGGCCTTCACCATCGACGCGGCGTGCAGGTAGGCGCTCACGGGGGTGGGCGCGGCCATCGCGGCGGGGAGCCAGAAGTGGAAGGGCAGGAGCGCGGACTTGCTGATCGCGCCGACCAGCAGCAGGTGGACCGCGACGGTCACGAGCGTCCCGGCGGGCGGGTCGGCGAGGATCTCGCTGATCCGGTGGGTGCCGGCCGCCTGCCCCAGCATGATCGCGCCGACCAGCAGGGCCAGGCCGCCGAGGGTGGTGACCAGGAGCGCCTGGATCGCGGCCTGCCGGCTGCTGCGCCTCGTCGGGTCGTGGCCGACCAGCAGGAAGGAGAAGACGGTGGTGAGCTCCCAGAAGACGTAGGTCAGGAGCAGGTCGTCGGAGAGGACGAGGCCGAGCATGGCCGCCACGAAGGCGGTCAGCACCCCGGCGAAGCGGGGGACGCCGGTGCTGTCGTCGTGGAAGTACCAGGTGCAGTAGGCAAGCACGATCGCCCCGATGCCGAGCACGATCAGGGCCAGCACCCACTGCAGCGCGCCGAGCCGGAACGCCAGGTCCACTCCGATGCTCGGGACCCAGCTGCGGCTCTCGCTGCGGACCTCGCCGTCCAGCACGCCCGGCCCCAGGGTCGCGACCCAGACGGTGCCGGCCAGCACCACGGCGGCGACGGGCAGGAAGGCCCGTCGACCCCACCGCAGGACCATCGGAGGGCTCGCCAGTGAGAGGCCGAACAGTCCGGCGATCAGGATCAGCAACAGGGTCGCCCGTCGGGTCGAGGGTGGCTCGTTGTCTTGGCGTGGCGAACCCGATTCTACGGGCCCCCGGTGACGCCGACGTCGGCGCGTCGTGCGTCCCCGCGGCCGGCCAACGGCGTCCGGATGGTGGAGGAGGCCTTCTGTTCGAACATGTGTTCGAAGGAGAATGGAGCGTGGCCCGCCGACCGCTCATCAACCCCGCCCTGGGGCCCGACCAGGTTCCGTGGGGCAACCTGGCGCTGGACGAGTTGGACGCGTGGGGGGTGCTGGACGCTGCCACGGCCGGTCTGCGGGTCCGGCGGGCGGCTGAGGTGGCTGAGCTGGAGCTGGCGGCTCGGTGGGCGTTGTTGCACGGGTCCGACCCGGCCGAGGATCCGACGGCGTCGCGGATGGACCGGTTGGTGTGCCTGGGTGGCGAGGGGACGCCGTGGGTGCGGGACCTGTGCATCGGCGAGCTGGCGTTGGTGCGGGGGTGTGGGTGGTCCACGCAGCGGGCGGCGGTCGCTGACGTGCTGGACCTGCAGCACCGACTGCCGTTGACCTGGGCGCGCGTGCGGGCCTGTGAGGGGGAGGTGTGGGTGGCGCGGAAGGTCGCGGTCGCCTCGCGTCACCTGGCCTTGGTCGACGTCGGGGTGGTGGACGTCGCGGTGGCGCGGATCATCGGCGGCGAGTCTCCGGCGCGGGTGCTGGAGGTCGCGGCGGGCAAGGTGGTCGAGGCCGACCCCGAGGCCCACGCCCACCGGGTCGCCCTCGAACGCGCCCGCCGGTACGTCGCGGTCGGGCAGAGCGACGAGGCGGGGCTGCGGCACGTGATCGCCCGGGTCCAGGCCGGCGACGCCGCCTACGTCGACGCGATGGTGGAGCGAGTCGCCGAGATCCTTCGCGAACGTCTCTGCGCCGCGGGTGTGCCGGCCGACGAGCGGCCCACCCGCGACCAACTGCGGTCCGAGGCGTTCGGGCGGCTGGCCCGCCCCGCCGAGCTGCTGACCCTCCTCCTCGAGCACCACCCGGAGAACACGGCCGACGACCCGGGCGACCAGGGCGACCCGGGTGGCCGGGTGGTGTCGCGGGCGTTGGCGTTCCCGGCCGACCTGCTCGCGGCGCTGCGCTCGGTCGACCCGGCGCGGTTGCGCCCGACTGCGCGGCTCCACGTGCACGTGAGCGCGCAGGGCCTGGTCGACGCCGAGGCCTCGGTGGCCCGGGTCGAGGAGCTGGGCCCGTTGCTGGTGGCGCGGCTGGCCGAGCTGCTGGGCCACGCGCACGTGGAGCTGCAGCCGGTGGTCAACCTGGCCGAGGAGGTCCGGGGCACCGCCTACGAGCACACCGACCGCCTGAAGGAGCGGGTCTGGCTCCGCGCGGGCGGGGAACGGTTCCCCTGGTGGCGCCACCAGGGTCGCCGGGTCGACCACGACCACCCCCGACCCTGGTCGGCCACGGGCCCGCCGGGCCAGACCGGCACCCACAACTCCCAACCCCTCTCCCGGCGCCACCACCGGTGGAAGACCCACGCCGGGGTCCGGGTCTGGCAGGTCGACCGGGTCCGCTGGCTGTGGCGCACCCCCCACGGCCACTGGTTCCTCGTCGGCCCCGACGGAACCGTCCCGCTCCCCTGCCTCCCCTGATCGGTCCCGGTACCGTCGAAGGGGATGGCCGAGGAACCCCACGAGCCCGACCGGCGCACCCGCGAGCCGGCGCGCGACGCGCGCACCGGCGACAGCGCCGCGGCCGCGCGGATCCGGCACCAGGGCATGTGGGTCGAGCAGCAGCTGCGGGTGGCGATGGAGCGTGGCGACTTCGACGACCTCCCCGGCGCGGGCAAGCCGATCGAGGGGCTCGGCCGCGACCACGACCCCGACTGGTGGATCAAGAAGCTGGTCGAGCGGGAGCAGGTCACGGGCGTGCTGCCGCCGGCGCTGCAGCTGCGCAAGGACGACGCGGAGCTCGACGGCCGGCTGGACCGGATCACGGTCGAGTCGGAGGTGCGCCGCGAGGTGGCGGAGTTCAACGCCGCGGTCCGCCGGGCGATCTACACCCCGCCGGTCGGCAACCAGCCGGCCCCGCCGGTGATCACCCGGCAGCGCGACGTCGACGTCGAGGTGGCCCGCTGGCGGGAGCGGCGTACGGCGCGGGTCGAGGCCCAGCGAGCGGCGCTCGCGCGCGTCGAGGCGGAGCGACGCCAGGAGCGGCCGCGGCGGTGGCGACGCCGGGGCCGCCGCCGCGACGACGGCGGCTGACCCCGGGTCCAGCGCGCGACACCCCGCCGGGGCGCGTCCCGGGGCGCTGTTATGTTCCGGCCCATGCGCACTGCCAAGGACTTCTTCGCCCCCCTCGCCGTCGGCGCCCCCGCGCCCGTGCGCGAGATCCCGGCCCGGCCCAGCCGCGCCATCCACTTCTTCGACCCCGGCAACCCCAAGATGGCGGCCAAGGTCCCCGACATGGTCGGCACGGTCGACGTGCTGCTCGGCAACCTCGAGGACGCCGTCAAGGCCGAGAACAAGGAGGTCTCCCGCGAGGGCCTCGTGAAGATCGGCCGGAGCGTCGACTTCGGGCCGACGCAGTTCTGGACCCGGATCAACTCCCTCGACAGCCCGTGGGTGCTCGACGACCTGACCACGCTGGTCCCGGCGATCGGCGACAAGCTCGACGTCATCATGGTCCCGAAGGTCCAGGGCGCCGAGGACATCCACTACGTCGACCGGATCCTCGCCCAGCTCGAGGCGAAGGCCGGGATCCAGAAGCCGATCCTCGTCCACGCGATCCTCGAGACCGCGCGCGGCGTGGCCAACATCGAGGAGATCTGCGCCGCCTCCCCGCGCATGCAGGGGCTCTCGCTCGGCCCGGCCGACCTCGCGGCGGACCGCCGGATGAAGACCACCCGGGTCGGCGGCGGCCACCCCGGCTACCTGGTCCGCGCGGACGCCCCGAAGAACGACGCGGGAGAGACGCAGTACGACGCCGACCGGACGAAGTACCAGCAGGACCTGTGGCACTACACGATCGCCCGGATGGTCGACGCGTGCGCGATGCACGGGATCTACCCGTACTACGGCCCCTTCGGCGACATCAAGGACACGGTCGCCTGCGAGGACCAGTTCCGCAACGCCTTCCTGCTCGGCTGCGTCGGCGCCTGGTCGCTGCACCCCGTGCAGATCAAGATCGCCAACCGGGTCTTCTCCCCCAGCGTCGAGGACGTCGCGCACGCGCGCCGCGTGATTGCCGCGATGGGCGACGGCACCGGCGCCGTGATGATCGACGGGAAGATGGAGGACGACGCCTCGGTCAAGCAGTGCCAGGTGATGGTCCGCCTCGCCGAGGAGCTCGCGGCGATCGACCCCGAGCTGAAGAAGCAGTACGACGCCATCGAGACCCCGGGAGCCTGACCATGAGCGACTCCACCCCGCAGTTCACCCCGCTCCGCTCGGTCCTCTACATGCCCAGCTCCAACGAGCGGGCCCTGGAGAAGGCCAAGTCGATCCCCTGCGACGGGCTGATCCTCGACCTCGAGGACGCCGTCGCGCCCGACGCCAAGCCGGCGGCCCGCGAGGCCGCCTGCGCCGCCGTCGCCTCCGGCGAGTACGGCCGCCGCACGGTGACGATCCGGGTCAACGGGATCGGCACCGAGTGGCACGACGCCGACCTGGCCGCCGCCAGCAAGGCGGGACCCGCGGCGATCGTGGTCCCCAAGGTCAACAGCGCCGCCGAGGTCGAGCAGCTCGTCGCCGCCATGGAGGCGGCGGGCGCCCCGGCCCACACCAAGCTCTGGGCGATGATCGAGACCCCGGTCGCGATCCTGGACTGCCTCGCGATCGCCCGCGCCTCCGACCGGCTGACCGCGTTCGTGCTGGGCACCAACGACCTCGTCAAGGAGCTGTACGCCGAGCACGTGCCGGGCCGCGCGCCGATCGTGCCGAGCCTGCACACGGCCCTCCTGGCCGGCCGCGCGGCCGGCATCGCGGTGATCGACGGCGTCTACAACAACGTCAAGGACGCCGACGGCTTCCTCGCCGAGTGCGAGCAGGGCCGCCAGATGGGCTTCGACGGCAAGACGCTGATCCACCCCGGCCAGGTCGAGGGCGCCAACGAGGCGTTCGCCCCCTCCGCCCAGGCGGTCGAGGACGCCAGCGGCCTGATCCAGGCCTGGGAGGACGGCCAGGGGTCCGGCGTGGTCACCTACAACGGCCGGATGGTGGAGAACCTCCACGTCGAGTCCGCCCGGCGCACGCTGAGCATCCACGAGGCGATCCAGGCCCTCCAGGGCTGACCGCCCCAGCGATCCCCCAGCGACCCCTCAGCCTCAGCGGCGGGTCAGCCAGGGCGTGCTCGCCTTGTGCGAGCGCGACGCCCGGCGCCCGCCGCTCGGGGCCCGCTGCTGCGGCACGCTCACTGCGGGGGCTTCGCCCCGCGCGGGCACGGCCTGCTGCTCGCGGGTGACGGCGAACCGCTCCATCGTCGCCAGGGCACGGGCCTCGACCTCGGCGGGCGGGAGCCCGGACGAGGCAAGCGGCGCTGGGCCCACCCGCACCGGCTCGTGACCGGGGGCGGCGACCGGCCCGGACTCGTCCTCGACGTCGAGGTCGTCCTCCCGGTCCATCTGGGTCATCGCCCAGCGCGTGCGCAGCGCCGAGCCGGCGAGCAGGGCCACGACGAGCAGGCCGTAGAGGCCCCAGGGGACGAGCGTGGTGGACGCCTCCAGGGTGTCCTCCCGGCCGCCGGCCCGGACGACGCCGTAGACCGTGTGCTGACCCTGGGCGAAGTTGTTGAACTGCACCGGCACCTCGACCGTGGCCCGCGTGCCCGGCGGAAGCTCCTCCAGCTCAGGCTCCTCGACGCCGTTCGGGAGACCGTTGCCGTCCTTCCACTCGATCTCGAGGACGGGCCGCAGGGCAGCCTGGCCGTTGTTGTAGAGCACCACCTGGAGCACCGGGCGGGCGGCGCCGCCGAACCACGTGCCGAGCGAGGTCGCCTCGACCAGGCGCGCCGACTCGACGACGACCCGCGGCTCCGCGCCCGGCGCGTCGGGCGCGGCGGGGGCCGGCTGGGTCGTACCGGTGGCCGACGGGGCGACCAGGAGCAGCCCGACCAGCCCGAGCAACCCGATCAGTGCGAGCACGAGCGTGCGCCGGGCGACGCCGGCAGTGCTGTTCACGATCATCTTGTTCCCTCCCGGCCGGAGGTTCCCAGCGTCGCTCGACGAGCGTCAACCTGGGTGACGCCCCTCACGCGGGGGCTCCGCTCGATATACCTGATTTCCGGTAGGCGTGGGGCAGAGCGAGGTTGTGGCGCGGGCCGTGCGGGGGACCCGGCCCGCGCCACGTCGAGACGACCTGAGTAGAACCCGAGACAGGTTCGCCCGGTAGGTGTCTCCCTCGCGACCCCCCTCCCAAAGGGTCGAGGAGCCTGACCGCGAGGTGGCAGCGGTGCCGACGACCCTCCAGACGTCTGCACCTGTCGGGCTCCTTGATTCGAAGGTGACACCCGACACAGCCCGAGTCAAAGGGTTGAGGCCCAACTTACCCAAAGGTAGGTAGCGATTTCCCAGGTTCCCGCGGCGGACGACCGGCGGACGATCGGCGGCGGCGCCACGGCGTCCCGGGAGGGATTCCTGAGAAATTCTTGAAAGTCCCACGTTTGCGTCCTCCGGGCCCGGGTACAGCGGATTCACCCTGCGGCCGTAACCCGGACGCACCTAACCAAGGAGGAACAGACATGGTCGTTCTCGGCCTGATTCTGCTCATCGTCGGACTGGTGGCCAACATCAGCATCCTGACCACGATCGGCGCCATCCTTCTGGTCGTCGGCCTGATCCTGAACTTCGTCCCGATCGGCGGCAACGCCCGACGGGTCTGGTAGCAGGACTCACCCTTGTCCGTGCCTCGCACGGAGTGATGGCCTCGGGGCCCCCGCGCACGCCGCGGGGGCCCCAGGTCGTCTCGGGCCGTCTCCCGGGCCCCCCGGCCCCCGGACCGGCTCAGGACTCCCGCATCGGGATCCGCACGCCGTCGCGTCGCGCCACCTCGACCGCCCGCTCGTAGCCGGCGTCGACGTGCCGGACGACGCCCATCGCCGGGTCGTTGGCGAGCACCCGGGCGAGCTTCTCGGCCGCCAGCGGCGTCCCGTCCGCGACGCAGACCTGGCCCGCGTGCAGCGAGCGGCCGATCCCGACCCCGCCGCCGTGGTGGAACGAGACCCACGAGGCCCCCGACGCGGTGGCCACCAACGCGTTGAGCACCGGCCAGTCGGCGATCGCGTCCGACCCGTCGAGCATCCCCTCGGTCTCCCGGTAGGGCGAGGCGACGCTGCCGCAGTCGAGGTGGTCCCGGCCGATCACCACCGGCGCGCTGAGCTCGCCGCTGGCGACCATCTCGTTGAACCGCAGGCCCGCCAGGTGCCGCTCCCCGTGGCCGAGCCAGCAGATCCGCGCCGGCAGCCCCTGGAACTCCACGCGCTCCTGGGCGAGCGTGATCCAGCGCCGCAGCTTCTCGTCACCGGGAAAGAGGTCGAGCACCGCCCGGTCGGTGGCGGCGATGTCGGCGGGGTCGCCGGAGAGGGCCGCCCACCGGAAGGGCCCCTTGCCCTCGCAGAAGAGCGGCCGGATGTAGGCCGGCACGAAGCCGGGGAAGTCGAAGGCCCGGTCGAAGCCGCCCTTGCGCGCCTCGTCTCGGATCGAGTTGCCGTAGTCGAAGACCTCCGCCCCCGCGTCGGCGAAGCCCACCATCGCGGCCACGTGGGCGGCCATCGAGGCGCGGGCCGCCTCCGTGAAGCCGGCCGGGTCGGCCTCCCGCCGCGCGTGCCACTCCTCGAACGGCACCCCGGCCGGCAGGTAGGCCAAGGGGGCGTGCGCAGACGTCTGGTCGGTGACGACGTCGATCGGGGCCCGGCGCCGGAGCAGCTCGGGCACCACCTCGGCGGCGTTGCCGAGCAGCCCGACCGAGAGCGCGCGCCCCGCGTCCCGGGCCTCGACGGCCAGCTCGAGGGCGTGGTCGAGGTCGCGGGCCCGGGTGTCGAGGTAGCGGGTCTCCAGACGCCGCTCGATCCGGGACGGGTCACACTCGACGCAGATCGCGACCCCGTCGTTCATCGTGACCGCCAGCGGCTGCGCCCCGCCCATCCCGCCCAGGCCGGCGGTCAGGGTGATGGTCCCGGAGAGGCTGGGGCGACCGAGCGCCGCGGCCACCGCGGCGAACGTCTCGTAGGTGCCCTGGAGGATCCCCTGGGTGCCGATGTAGATCCACGACCCCGCGGTCATCTGGCCGTACATCGTGAGGCCGAGCTCCTCGAGCCGGCGGAACTCCTCCCAGCTCGCCCAGTCGCCGACCAGGTTGGAGTTGGCGATCAGCACCCGCGGGGCCCACGGGTGGGTGCGCAGCACCGCGACCGGCTTGCCCGACTGCACGAGCATCGTCTCGTCGTCCTCCAGCGTGCGCAGGGTGCGCACGAGGGCGTCGTACGCCTCCCAGCTGCGCGCGGCCCGGCCGGTGCCGCCGTAGACGACGAGGTCCTCGGGCCGCTCGGCGTTGGCGGGGTCGAGGTTGTTCATCAGCATCCGCAGCGCCGCCTCGGTCTGCCAGGAGCGGCAGGTCAGCTCCGGGCCGGTCGGCGCGTGGATCGGCAGGCGCGGGTTGTCGGGGCGGGTGCTGCTGCTCATGCGAGCTCTCCGATCTGCTCCTCGGCGGCGGCGAGCACCGCGCCGGACTGGACGAGGTCGACGCAGGCCTCGATCTCGGGCGAGAGGTGGCGGTCGGGGCCGGGACCGCCGACGCCCGCCGCGCGGAGCCGCCGTACGACGGCTCCCGTCGCCGCGGCCGGCGCGACCCCGGCGGTCGAGCCGGTCGAGGCCCGCAGCTCCAGCGCCCGGGCGCCGGCCATCACCTCCACCGCCAGCACCCGGCCGAGCCCGTCGACCGCGCGGCGCAGCTTGCGGGCGGCCGACCAGCCCATCGAGACGTGGTCCTCCTGCATCGCGCTGGAGGGGATCGAGTCGACGCTCGCCGGCACCGCGAGCCGCTTGAGCTCCGAGACGATCCCGGCCTGGGTGTACTGCGCGATCATCAGCCCCGAGTCGACCCCCGGGTCGTCGGCGAGGAACGGCGGCAGGCCGTGGCTGCGGGCCCGGTCGAGGAAGCGGTCGGTGCGCCGCTCCGCGATCGAGGCGACGTCGGCCGCGGCGATCGCGAGGAAGTCGAGCACGTAGCCGACCGGGGCACCGTGGAAGTTGCCGTTGGACTCGACGCGACCCGGGCCGTCGCCGTCCGGCGGCAGCACCACCGGGTTGTCGATCGCGCTGGCGAGCTCGCGCGAGGCCACGGTCGCGGCGTGGTCGAGGGTGTCGCGGGCGGCGCCGTGGACCTGCGGGGAGCAGCGCAGCGAGTAGGCGTCCTGGACCCGGTCGCACTGGACCCCCTGGCCCGGGGTCCGGTGCGAGGCGACCACGCCGGAGTCGGCGAGCAGCGCGCGCAGGTTGGCGGCCGACGCGGCCTGCCCGGGGTGCGGCCGCAGCGCCTGCAGGTCCTCGGCGAAGACCCGGTCGGTGCCCAGCTGGGCCTCGACGCTCATCGCCGCGGCCACGTCGGCGGTGCGCAGCAGCACCCGCAGGTCGTGCAGCGACAGCAGCAGCATCCCGAGCATCCCGTCGGTGCCGTTGATCAGCGCGAGCCCCTCCTTCTCGGCGAGCTCGACGGGCGCCAGGCCCGCGGCGGCCAGCGCCTGCGCCGCGGGGAGCGACGCACCCGAGGCGTCGCGCACCTGCCCCTCCCCCATCAGTGCCAGCGCGCAGTGCGAGAGCGGCGCGAGGTCGCCGGAGCAGCCGAGCGAGCCGTGCTCGCGCACCACCGGGGTGATGCCGTGGGTGAGCAGGTCGGCGAGCAGCCGCGCGGTCTCCCGGCGCACGCCGGTGCGGCCGGTCGCCAGGGTGGACAGGCGCAGCAGCATCATCGCCCGGACCACCTCGCGCTCCACCTCGGGACCGGAGCCGGCGGCGTGCGAGCGGACCAGCGACCGCTGCAGGTCGCGGCGGCGCTCGGCCGGGATGTGCCGGGTGGCCAGCGCGCCGAAGCCCGTGGAGACGCCGTACGCCGGGGTGGGCGCGGCCGCCAGCCGCTCCACGACCGCACGGGCCCGGTCGATCGCGTCGAGCGCCTCCCCGGTCAGCTCGACGGGGGCGCCGCCGCGGGCCACCGCGACGACCTGGGCGGGGGTGACGGGGCCGACCCCGACGTGGACGGGCTGCATCGACCCATCCAAGCCCCGACACCCCGTCGGGCGCCACCCCGGACGCCTGCGCTCAGGCTTCCCGCGGCCGGGGCTCGTGGACCACGCCGTGGGTCTCCTCCAGCTCGTCCGCCGGCGCGGTCGCCTGGAAGAGCGTCGGCTCGAGGGCGGTCGCGCCGAGCCGGTTGACCGACTCGACGGTCGGGTCGAGCAGCACCACCAGCGCCTCCCCGCCGGCCTGCTGGAGCACCCGGACCGGCTCGTCGCGCCACCGGGCCGTCACGACGACCTCGAAGACCGACTCGCACTCCGCCACCGGCACCACCCGGGAGTGCACCCGCGGGCGCGACGGGGTGAACCCGTCGGGCACGTCGCGGTCGCCGACCCAGACCAGCTCCACGCCCTGCTGGTCCTCGGTGTACGACGCCGGGAGGTCGAGGCCGTGCCACGTCGCCCGGGGGCCGATCAGGTGCAGCGGCGGGAAGTAGCCCTTCGCGTTCTGCCACCCCCACGCCGCGCCGCCGTAGCGCGAGTACTCGCTCTCGGTCCCGTCCCGGTGCACCCGGACGAACCGCGCCCCCGTGGGGACGCGGGTCATCGTGAGCTCCCAGACGGCGACCGCGTTGCGCAGGAAGCCCTTGTCGTGGACCGGCCAGGGCCGCTCGCCCGGGGCGGTCGGCGGGCCGGGGATCCGCAGGTCCATCAACGGGTTCGTGCCGAACCTGACCACGTCCACGTGCTCGGGGTCCGGCCCGAAGGGGAAGAGCTCGCCCTCCAGCCCGTGGGCGGCCACCCGCTCGGCCGGGGTGGCCCGGAAGAGGTCGTCGGCCCGGTACACCGGACCGGACAGCGCGTCGTACCCCTGCTCCACGATCCGCTGCATCCCCGCCGGGACCAGCATCTTCTCCAGCACCGTCACGGCGCACCCGCCTCCCTCAGCACCTTCACGTCCTCCACGACCTCGCCGAGGTCGGCCACGTCGGCGACCCCGCTCCACCCCCGGTACCGGCTGCCGTCCAGGCCCTCGCGCTCGGCGAGGCCCGCGTCCCAGGTGTAGAACCCGATCCGGCCCGGTGCCACCTCGCCGCTCACGACCACCTCGCCGCCGCGCCACTGCGCGGTCACGTGGACCCGCTCGACCGTGCCGACCCGGCTCGCCGGCACGACCTCGACGACCGCCCCCACCTCGGCACCCGCGTCGGCACGCACCGGCTCGAGGTCGACCGTCTCCAGGTCGTACCGCCCCTTGACCCGGCGCGGCAGCCCGTCGAGGGTCGTCCAGATGCCCGACACGCGCATCAGTCCACCGCCCTCCAGCTCCCCTGACCGAAGACTGCCACGCGGCGTTCCTGGCCCGAGGCGTCGACCCTCCAGATCTCGGCACCGTCGGTCAGCTGGGTCGCCTGCGGGGTCCTGAACTCGGGGATCCCGCCCGACGTGTAACCGTTGCCGGTGAACGGGTTCTTCGGGTCGACGGCGATGTCGTCGAAGCCCGCGTCCTTGCCGTCGGACCCGAACGAGGAGTGCCTCGGCACGATGACGTCGTCGGGGCCGAGGGCCTCGTACCGCAGCACGTGGATCTGGTCGCGCGCCGTCCCGCCCTCGTTGGGCCCGCGGAGGTCGCCGGCGGCGCGGTGCTCGGTGCCCTCGTAGTCCAGCCCCAGCCCGTCGAAGAGGTCCTGCGGGGTGCGCAGGTGCTCGACGTCCTCGCGGCGAGCCGTGTAGCCGAAGGTCTGGTCGGGCTCGAAGAACTTGTCGTTGCTCTCGCCGCGCAGGTAGTCCTCGACCTGCTGGTGGGTGATCACCCGCTGCATCGGCGTCCCCGGGGCGACCGTCACCTCGTCACGGGCCCGCACGAGCTGCTCGATCTCGGCCCGGGTGAGGTCGGTGACCGGCTTGTCGACGAGGTCCCGGATGTCGTCGGGCAGCCGGTCGAGCCGCCGCACGCCCCCGGCGTCGGCCAGTCCGTCGAGCTTGCCCAGGTCGGACAGGTCGTCCATCTTCGCCATGTCAGAGAGGCCGTCGAGGAGGTCGAGCCCGCCCTTGGCGCCCCGCGTGGCCAGCGCGCCGGTGCCGAAGGTGAGCGCCGCCGCGACCGCGTCGGGCACCAGGTGGCCGATGGCGCGGGCGGGGTCGTCGGCCCACGTGTCCCAGTCGAGCAGGCTCTTGCCCATCTCCTTGCCGAAGCCGAGCGGGTCGGTCGTCACCCCGTGGTAGATCCCCTGGGCCATGTCGAAGGCGTTCTCGAGGCCGAGCTCGTACTTCTTGGCCAGCTCCTCCGGGGTGAGCTGGCCGGTGCCGACCTTGTAGGCGTCGACGACCAGGTCGATCGGGTTGAACGGGATCATCGTGAGGAGGTCCCAGAGCGCCTCCCCGGCGCCCTGCAGGACCCCGCCGATGAACTTGAGGCCCGACTCCCACCAGGCCGGCTCCTGCGGCGCGTCGGCGCAGCCGGCCCGCACCTGGCCCGCGCAGGTGTGCGCGGCGTCCTCGAGGTCCCGCCGGGCCCGGGACAGCTCGCTCAGGGCGTTGTCCCGGATCGCCTTCCCCGGGTCCTGGAAGGGGTGGATCGTCAGCGACGAGTACTCCCCGGAGGCCACCTTGGCGCGGCCCTCGGCGACGTCGGCGTCGTACGCCGCCCGCGCGTCGTCGGTGACCCGCTCGCCCCGGTCGTGCTCGCGACGGGCCCACTCCGCGACGGACTGCGCGTGCTCGACGGCGTCGGCGTACACCTGCAGCGCGGCCCCGGCCTTCCGGAAGCCGTTGCCCGCCCTCGTCCAGCGCTCGGGCTCGAGGTCGTGGGCGTCGCGGAAGGCGTCGGCCGCCCGGCCGACCCACCCCGACGTGTCGATCCGGGCGAGGGCGTCGCCGGTGTCGTAGAAGACCTGCCCCTTCTCGGCGGTCAGCAGGGCGCGCGAGCGGATCGCGCCCGGGTTGCCCCGGATGGTGAAGTCCGGCACGTCAGCCCCCCATGACCTTCACCTCGGCGACCTGGCCGGCCACCTTGCGCATCGCGTCGGCGCCCGCCGTGTCGGCCTCGTGGTAGTTCATCGCGATCTTCCCGAGCCGCCCGGACATCTCCTCGACGTCCTGGCAGAGGTTGTTGACGCCCTCCTCCCAGCGGTTCTTGAACTCCTCGACCGCGCTCCACACCACCGCGCTGCCCAGGTCGGACTCGGTGGGGACCAGGTCCTCCACGTCCTTCTTCCGGAACAGCTCCACCGTGTCCGCCAGGCCCTGGGCCGCCTGGCCCAGGCTCTGCAGGTCCACCTCGAAGTCGTACGACGCCATGGCCACCACCCTCCCCCGGCCCGGGGGCGGCAAACCGGGGGTTCACATGCCGGAGGGCCCGCGGGGGTACGCGCCTGTCATGGAGACTCAGGAGATCGTCTGGCTCGTCGTCGCCGTCGTGGTCGTGCTGGCGCTCATCGCCCTCGTCGCGTGGCTGATGAAGAAGAAGAAGCACGAGCGCGAGGAGGCCGAGCGCGCCGAGCGGGCCCGCAAGGCCGCCGAGCTGCGCCAGGAGGCCGACCAGCACGCGCAGGCCCTGCCCGACGCCGAGCTGCGCGCCAAGGAGGAGGAGGTCCGCGCCGAGAAGCTGCGTCGCGAGGCCGCCCAGGCCGAGGAGCGGGCCAAGGAGGCCCAGGTCGGCTACCAGCAGCAGGCCGCGCTGCACGAGGACCGGGTCCGCGAGGCCGACCGCCTCGACCCCGACCGCACCACCGCCGCCACCACCGGCTCGCACCACGCCGCCGACGAGCACGACACCATCCTCGACGACACCGGCCGCGAGCGCGCCGAGACCGGCACCGGCACCGACGGCTCCCACCGCGCGGACGGTGCCGCCGACCAGCGCGCCGCCGAGCAGGGCGGGGACGCCTACGAGCAGGGCTACGAGGACGGCCGCCGCGACGACGCCCCCGGCGGCAGCCACCGCGCCTGACCCGCACCGACCCCCGAGCGAGGGGCTCCTCGTCAGGCGCGCAGCCCGGCGAGGAGCTCCTCGCTCTCGTCGTCCCCGCTCGTCCGCGCCTCGACGCCCTCGGCCGTGACCACCAGCTCGGCCTCGACCAGCCCGAGCGACGGCACCCGGTCCAGCTCGACCGAGCCGCTCACCGCGCTCCCGGGCAGCAGCTCGGGCAGGGCGAGCCGCTCCCGGTGGACGACGACGCCGAAGGGGGCCACCAGCCGGACCTCCGCCTCCGGGGTCAGGCGTCGACCCCGGGGGACGGGTGGGGCGACCGCGCGCGTCGGGGACCGAAATTACCTACTAGTGGGTAGGCACAGGCCGGGGCCGATCACCCTGACACGGGCCCGCTGTTTCGGATCCGGACGAACGGGCAGACTGCTCCCCGGCAGGTTGCGCCGAGGGAGCGGAGGACCCATGAGCATCGGGCTGGAGTACGCCGAGCTGCAGTCGGCCGCCACGACGGTCGTGGAGGGCATCGCGCCGCTCCAGGACCTCCTGACCGGCTTGGGCGGTTCGCTCGAGGCGTCGTCCGCCGGGTTCCGCGGCCAGGCCGCGGGCGCCTTCGCGGAGGCGGTCGGCGCCTGGTTCGAGGTGGCCACGACGCTCGGGCCGATCCTCGAGGGCTACGCGTCCGCGATCATGGCGGTCGCCCAGGAGCACGCGGCCAACGACCGCGTCCAGACCCAGGCCTACCAGCAGCTCGCCGGGCGGCTCGGGGGCGCGCAGTGAGCGAGCGGGGCCTGGTGGTGCACCAGGGCTCCCTCACCGACATGGAGACGGCGCTGGCCGAGGCCACGACCGCCATCCGCGACCACCTGACCGGGATCCTCGACCAGGTGAACGCGCAGACGACAGCGTGGACCGAGGAGACGCCGTCCCGCGTGGCGCAGCAGGCCCACGAGCAGCGCCTCCGCGACGGGATCGAGGCGCTCACCCAGGCGCTGGACAGCGTCCGGGGCGCCGTGGCCACCCACCGCGAGACCGCCCGCGAGGCCGAGCTGGAGAACGTCGCCCTGATCGGTTGAGGCCGCACCCGTAACCCTTGGCCGCGCGGCTCGTTGAGCGGGCAAGGAGGAACACATGCTGCCTGCCGTCCGCCACCTGCTCGTGGCGACCACCACCGCCGTCACCCTGGTCGCCGCCGGGGCCGTGCTCCCGTCGGAGCGCTCCCCCCTGGCGCCGCTCTTCAGCGACGGGTCCCGACCCGGCGCGCTGCTCACCCTGCACGACGAGCAGCAGGAGGCGGTCGAGGTCGAGCTGGCCGCGACCGACCCGCACGCCGAGGCCGACCCCGCGCTGAAGAACGCGATCAGCCGCGGCGGCGACGCGGGCTCGAGGGGTACGGCGGACCCGACGACCGCCGCCCAGCGCGACGCGGCGCGGGAGCACGTCGCCCGGGAGCGGACCCTCCCCGACCCGCCGCTGCGCACCGTGCCGGCCGGCTTCACCAACCCCGACCGCCCGGGCGGCGTGCACGACCTCGCGGGCGGCTGCTACGCGCTGGCCGGTCAGCCGGTGCGGTTCCGCGCGGCCAGGCTGGGCGCCTTCCTGCTCCTCGACGCGGACGGCCGGTACCTGACCCGCAACCCGCTGCTGAGCACCCCGCTGCGGCTGCGGAGCGCGACCCGGGCCGGGATCTGGGTGGCGCGCGCCGCGAGCGGCTCGTTCACGTTCGAGTCGGGCGACCGCCGGCTCCGGCTCGGCGGCACCACCTCGTTCCAGCCGCGGCTGACCACCGGCTGCTCCGACTTCCCCGAGGCCGAGGTCAACGTCACCGGCGACCCGCACGCGGGCGTGACGCCGTACCAGGAGGTCCGCGGCTACGTGGACGCCCACACCCACGGGATGGCGTTCGAGTTCCTCGGCGGGATGGTCCACTGCGGCCGCCCGTGGCACGAGCTGGGGCCCGAGCACGCCCTCAAGGACTGCGTCGACCACACCCTCACCGGCGGCAAGGGGGCACTGCTGGAGTCGGTGCTCTCCGGCGGGGCGGGGCACGACCCCGTCGGCTGGCCGACCTTCAAGGACTGGCCGGCGCCCGACTCCCTCACCCACGAGGGCACCTACTACAAGTGGCTCGAGCGCGCGTGGCGCGGCGGCCAGCGGCTCTTCGTCAACCTGCTCACCGAGAACAACAAGCTCTGCGAGCTCTACCCGCTCAAGCGCAACTCGTGCGACGACATGGACTCCGTGCGGCTGCAGGCGCAGGGGATGTTCGCGCTGCAGGACTACGTCGACGCCCAGCACGGCGGTCCCGGGAAGGGCTGGTACCGGATCGTCACCTCCCCGTGGCAGGCCCGCGAGGTGATCAACGCGGGCAAGCTCGCCGTGGTGATGGGGATCGAGACGTCGGTGCCGTTCGGCTGCACCTTCAAGCGGATTTCCGTGGCCGGTGACCAGCCCGCCTGCGACCCCGCCTCGATCGACCGCCAGCTCGACGAGATGCACCGGCTCGGGGTGCGCCAGATGGAGCTGGTCAACAAGTTCGACAACGCCCTGTCGGGGGTGGCCGGCGACGCCGGCGCCACCGGGGTCGTGGTGAACGCCGCCAACTTCCTCGAGACCGGCTCCTTCTGGGACATGCGGCACTGCGAGCCCGCCGACGGGGAGAGCGCCGACAAGACCCAGCTGGCGCTCGGCCAGCTGCCGGGCAACGAGGTCACCAACCAGCAGCAGGACGCGCTCTTCGGGGCGATCGGCCAGCTGGTCGACGGCCTGAAGCTGCCCGCGCTGCCGCTCTACGGCCGCCCGTTGCACTGCAACAACCGCGGCCTGACCAACCTCGGCGCCCACCTCGTCGACTCGATGATGGACCGCGGGATGCTCATCGATCCCGACCACATGAGCGTCAAGGCGCGGCGCTCGCTGATCGACCAGGTGGAGTCCCGCGGCTACTCCGGGATCATGTCGAGCCACTCCTGGTCGACCCCCGACTCCTACCCGCGGATCTACGCCCTCGGCGGCTACGTCGCGCCGTACGCCGGCGACTCGACCGGCTTCGTCGACAAGTGGCGGCGGCACCTCGGCTGGGCGGACCCGCGCTACTACTTCGGCTTCGGCTTCGGCGCCGACATCAACGGCCTCGGGGCGCAGGGGAACCCGAGGGGGGCGGACGCCGTGGCCCCGGTGAGCTACCCGTTCACCGGGTTCCACGGCGTCCGGGTCGACCGCCAGCGCGCCGGGCAGCGGACCTGGGACATCAACCTCGACGGCGTCGCGCAGTACGGCCTCTACCCCGACTGGATCGAGGACGCCGCCCACGTCGCCGAGACCGGGGCGGCGGGCGGCCCCGAGGGCGCGGCCGCGTTCAAGGACGACATGGCGCGGGGCGCGGAGGCCTACCTGCAGACCTGGGAGCGGGCGGTCGGCGTGCGGCCTGACTCGTGCCGCAACCCGGGGCTGGCGCTCACCCCCGCGGCGTTCCGGCAGCAGGTGCGCCCGGGGATGGGCGTCGAGCAGGTGCTGCGGGCGGTGGGCCAGCCCTACCAGCGGCTCGGCAGCACCTTCACCCACTGCACCACGACCGGCCGCGTCGAGGTCGAGCTCGACGCGGCCGGCCGGGTGGTGCGGGTGCGCTGAGGGGTCACAGCGGCGGGGTCGCTCAGCAGCGGCCCCAGGTGCCGCGGCCCTGGGCGCGGGCGGCGCGCTGGGCCTTCACGTAGGCCCCTCGCCGCTCGAAGTCGCCGCGACCGGCCTTGCCGGCGACCCGCAGGAGGCCGGCCCGCACGAGGCGCTTGCCGACGTCCTTGCCGCGCAGCTGCACGTAGTGGCGGTCGCCGCCCGCCGAGCGGACGAGGACCACCCGCGTGCCGCGGGAGAGCTGCTTCCGGGCGACCTTGCGGGCGACCGGGAGGCAGGAGGGCCTGGGCGCCCGTACGCCGGCCAGCCGGACCGTCGTCGCCGACCCGTCGGCCAGGCGCACCCGCAGGCGGTCGGGGCGCGGGCTGGCCAGGACCGTGGCGCGCACCCGGCCGGCCGCGGTGGCCGTCGCGGGGGCGGGCTGGGTCTGCGCCGGCTGGGTCTGCACCGGCTGGGTCTGCGCCGGCTGCTCGCCCGCGTCGTCCACCGGCTGCTCGACCGCGTCTGCTGCCGGCTGCTCGTTCCCGTCCTCTGCAGGCTGCTCGCCGGTGCCGTCGTCGACCGGCCCGTCGTCGATTGGGCCGCCGTCGACCGGGCTGCCGGCCGGGCCGTAGACCTCGAGGTCCCAGAGGGAGACGCCGTACCGGGTGGCGCGACGCTCCGCCGTCACCCGGACGAATCGGACCGAGGTGGCGGTGAAGCCGGCGGTGTCGCGGCCGCCGTCGCCGTTGATGGTGCGCCAGACGGTGCGCCAGTCGCGACCGTCGTCGGAGACGTCGATCCGGTAGCCCTGCGCGTAGGCAGCCTCCCAGCCGAGCACGACCCGGTCGACGGGCGTCGCCTCGCCGAGGTCGACCTGGAGCCAGGCCCCGTCGGCCCACTCACCGCTGGCCCAGCGGGTCGAGGTGTCGTGGTCGACGGCGGCCGAGGGGGCGTGGCCGTGCTCGGTGCCCGAAGCCTGGACGGGGCGGTGGCGGGCCAGGTCGACGCCGAAGAGGGTCTCGTAGACCATCTTCGCGCTGGCCTCCATGCCGGAGGCGAAGGGGTGGTACTCCATCGCCTTGAGCGGGTCGATCCACTTGCCCTGGACCCAGGCGTCCTCTCCCGCGCAGGCGTCGTGGCCGCGCGAGGGGCCGTAGGTGTCGACGTACCTCGCCCCCTTCTCGGCCGCAGCCTCGGCGAGGGCGGTGTTGAGGGTGCGCTGGATCTCGTCGGCCCAGAGCATGTCCAGGCTGGTCATCGGCACGGCCCCGTTGGTGCAGGAGCCGGTCTCGGGCATGAGGCGCAGGTAGCCGACGACCGCGATCTCGGCCTCCGGGGAGCGCTCGCGGATGCCGTCGAGGACGTCGAGCACGTCGGCCTTGGTCTTCGTGATCTTGGCGGCCATCAGGTCGACCCCGCCCTGGGTGAACTCGTCGCGGCACGGCGACCCCTGCGGGTCGGTCTCGGCGAGCTCGGGGCAGCGGTCGATCAGGGTGCCGAAGAGCCCGCCGTCGTTGCCGCCGATGCCCAGGGTCACCAGGTCGGTGTCGGGGCGCAGGGCGTCGAACTGCGGCGGCGCGGTGCCGCCGATGCCCGCCTGCGGGTTGGCCATGTGCTCGGTGCGGGCCGAGGAGCACGAGACGTCGGTCAGCGCGACGCCGAGCCGGGCGGCGAGGATCCGCGGGTAGTTGCGCGTGGTCCGCGCGCAGGGGATCAGGGCGGTCGGCGGGATCAGTGGCCCGGCCGTGAAGGAGTCGCCGAGGGCGACGTAGTGGTCGTAGTTGCGCTCGGGCACGGCCGCCGAGGCCGGGGCGGCACCCGACAGGACGGCGGCGATGGAGCCGAGAAGGGTGAGCGCCAGGGCGGCCGCCGTGCGTCGCGCAGGACGCCGTGAGGGGCGTCGTGAGGGGCCCCGTGAGAGGCGTCGTGAGGGGCGTGGCAAGGGAAGGCCTTCCGAGAGGTCCGAGGAGTCCGAGACGAGGTGTGACACCTCGACGCCGATTGTCACGTCGGCGGGCGTACCGTAGGCATGGTGCGACGTGGACCACAAGGAAGTGGTCCAGACCGGTGGGGGCGGGGGTCGGGTCCCCGCGCGGTCCGCAGGGGTACTCGCGACGGTCAGGTTGACGGGTCGGTCGACAGCGTCTGACCCCGAAGACGCTGTCGTTCGACCGCACTGCCCTACCGGTGGGACGGTGGCTCCTGGGACGCAGTCCCCCGGCTCGGCCGACGACACGAGGAGGACCTCGATGAGCCGCACGGTCTACTACACGGCCAGCACCCTCGACGGCTTCCTGGCCGACGAGCACGACTCGCTGGACTGGCTGCTCAGCCAGGACATCGACGAGCAGGGCCCGATGAACTACACGGACTTCGAGGCCAGGATCGGCGCGCTCGCCATGGGCGCGACCACCTACGAGTGGATCCGCGACCACCTCGCGGAGAGCGGTGAGGGGTGGTCCTACGCGATGCCCTCGTGGGTCTTCACCCACCGCGACCTGCCGGCGGTCGGGGAGCGGATCACCTTCACCTCGGCCCCCGTCGCGGAGGTGCACGCCGAGATGCTCGCGGCCGCCGAGGGGCGGGACCTCTGGGTGGTGGGCGGCGGCGACCTGGCCGGCCAGTTCGCCGACGCCGGGCTGCTCGACGAGGTCGTGGTCTCCTACGCCCCCGTCACGCTCGGGGCCGGGCGACCGCTGCTCCCCCGACGGCTCGACCTGCGGCTCGTCGAGCACGCGCGCAACCGGGCCTTCCTCTGCGGACGCTACGAGGTGGTCGGGCCCCGCGACGGCATGATGGGTCCATGACCTCGCGTGCGCCGGCCCTGCTGCGCCACCACTCGGGCTCCCTGCTCGCCGCCGGGCTGGCTGCCGCGACCCTCGTCGCCCTGCCCGCTACGTCCGTCGCCGCGTCCACCGCCGGGGCCAGCACCGGTGCCGCCCCGTCCCCCGACGGCACCCGGCTCTCCTTCGCCTTCGACACGGGGCCCGCCCTCTCCGACGGCGACCGGGTCGAGGGCCGGCCGCGGCGCAGCTCCGGGACGGTCCGCAGCGACGGGGCCCGGCTCAAGCGCGGCAAGGGCGTCAGCGGTCGGGCCGTGCGCTTCCCCTGCGTCACCTGCGGCCGCGCGATCATCGAGGTGCCCGACCGCAGCACGCTCGACCCGCGGACCGACACCTTCTCCTTCGGCGCCTCCGTCCGCGTCACGCCGCGCCAGGCGGCCGGCTCGATGAACGTCGTCCAGAAGGGCTGGTACGACGAGGTCGGGGGCCAGTACAAGCTGCAGGTCGACGACGGCGTGCCCAGCTGCGTGGTCAGCGGGTCGGCGGGTCGCGCGACGGTCCTCTCGACGGCGTACGTCGCCGACGGCGCGTGGCACGCCATGGCCTGCGAGCGGAGCGGCGGGACCGTGGCGCTCTCCGTCGACGGGAGCGTGGTCGCCTCGGCCGCCGTCGAGACCGGCCACGTCGACAACGCGGCCCCGGTCTGGGTCGGCGGCAAGGAGATCGGCACGGGAGACCCCGACCAGTTCCGCGGCCGGATGGACGACGTCTTCGTCCGCATCCTGCGCTGACGCCGGCCCCCGAGGGGCCGGCGCCGACGGCTCAGTCCGGCCGGATCAGTACAGCTGGCGGCTGCGGGTGACGCCCTCGTAGAAGGCGGTGGACTCCTTCTTCCACAGCAGCACGAGGATCACGACGGCGAGCACGACGCTGAGCAGGTTGACCACGACGGCCAGCCCGCTGAGCCCCGGCTGGCCCAGGCTCAGCAGCGTGAAGACCACGTTGAGGCCGCCCAGCACGGTGGCGACGACGCGGGCCCACGAGCGGCCCTGGCCGTTCTTCCACGCCATCCAGAGCCAGAGCGCGACGCCGAGCGCACCCATGACGAAGACCAGCGCGAGCGAGAAGGTGAAGGCCGCGTCGATCACGTCCTGGGAGGCGTTGGGGTCCTCCGCCCGGACGGACTCCTCGATGTCGTCCTTCAACCCGCCCACCGTGAGCAGGCCGACCAGCACCCCGAGGGCGCTGAGGGCGGCGCCGGCGTACATGAGCTTGACCGCGTTGGCGATGCTGCTCGGCCGCGGCGGGGCCGGCGGCGCGCCCGCACCGGGCTGACCCTGGTACTGCGGGTAGGGCTGGCCCTGCGGGGCGTACGGCTGGCCCTGCGGGGGGTAGGGCTGGCCCTGCTGCGGGTCCTGGCTGGGCGGGTACTGGTCGGACATCTGCTCCCCCTGGGTGGGCACGGTCGGCGGCGCGACGTGGTCGTCGCTGTGGCTGGCACTGTCGCCGACGACCCTCCCACGGCCCGGCGAACGACGCCAACGGTGTCAGGCGCGCGGCGCGTCGGGACCCGTCCGCGTCCGCGTCGGGCACTCCTCGTTGGTGCACAGCCGGTCGTCGACGGTGCCGTCGGGGTCCTTCTCCGCGCGGGTGCGACGGTGCTCGCGGAGCCGCACCTCGGCACCGCACACCCGGCAGGGCTGGTTGTCGAAGTACACGGGGAGTCCCCTCCTCAAGTTACCGGGCGGTAGGCTCTATGGCCGGGACGCTGCTGACTCGTGCCCGGGCACGACATAGGCTCCGCCCTGACGCGTCGTTGCAGGCGTCGCGTGCACACACCCACGAGGAGCCATCCTTCCATGTTGCAGACCATCGCGATCGTCGTCTCGCTCGCCCTCACCGCCGTGGCGATCGCCATGCTGGTCCCGGCGGTCCGGAAGATGCTGGGCGTGATCCGGACCGGGCAGCCGGCACCGGGCCGCACCGGCAACCCCGGGGGCCGCACGGTCACCATGCTCAAGGAGACGTTCCTCCACACGCGGATGCTCCAGTGGACGTGGATCGGCATCATGCACTGGTTCGTCTACTTCGCGTTCCTCTTCCTCAGCACGGCCGTGCTGGCGGCGTACTTCCAGCTCTTCAAGCCGGACTTCGCGTGGCCGCTGATCGGCCACTGGTACCCCTACGAGTGGGTCAGCGAGTTCATCGGCCTGCTGAGCACGATCGGAATCATCTACCTGATCGTCTACCGGCAGAAGCATCACCCGCGCTCCGAGGGTCGCAAGAGCCGGTTCTTCGGCTCCACCATGTGGCAGGCCTACTTCGTCGAGTTCCTGGCGCTCTTCGAGGGCTCCGCGATCCTCTTCGTCCGCGCGGCCGAATGGAAGCTCGACGAGGAGGGGGGCCGTTCGCACTACCCGATCTCCTCGTGGATGGGCGACGTCCTCTACCCGACCGACTCGATCGCGACGATCCACAACATCATCTTCTTCATCGCCATGTTCAAGATCGCGCTGGCGATGGTCTGGCTCATGGTGATCGCCCGCAACATCACGATGGGCGTCGCCTGGCACCGCTTCACCGCGTGGGTCAACATCTGGTTCAAGCGCGAGGACGACGGCAGCACCGCGCTCGGCGCGATGAAGCCGCTGATGTCCGACGGCAAGCCGGTGACCCTCGACGACATCGACGACCTCGACGAGGAGTCCACCCTCGGCGTCGGCAAGCTCGAGGACTTCTCCTGGAAGGGCATCCTCGACTTCACCACCTGCACCGAGTGCGGCCGCTGCCAGTCGCAGTGCCCTGCCTGGAACACCGAGAAGCCGCTCTCCCCCAAGCTCCTCGTGATGGGCCTGCGCGACCACGCCTACGCCAAGGTCGAGGGCACCGAGTCGCACGCCGAGCGGGTGCTGGTCGGCAGCGGCACCAAGGGCGAGAGCGCGGGCGCCGGGGCCGACGTCCTCGACTACTTCTACAACCCCGCCGACGGCGACTTCGTCATCGACGAGGACGTGCTGTGGTCCTGCACCTCCTGCGGCGCCTGCGTCCAGCAGTGCCCCGTCGACATCGAGCACGTCGACCACATCATGGACATGCGGCGCTACCAGCTGCTCGTGGAGTCCAACTTCCCGGCCGAGCTCAACCAGCTCTTCAAGGGCCTGGAGAACAAGGGCAACCCCTGGAACATGTCGCCCAACGCGCGCATGGACTGGGCCAAGGACCTCGACTTCGACGTCAAGGTCGTCGGCGAGACGATCGAGTCGCTCGACGAGGTCGACTGGCTCTTCTGGGTCGGCTGCGCCGGCGCCTACGAGGACCGGGCGAAGAAGACCACCCGGGCCGTCGCCGAGCTGCTCGACATCGCCGGGATCAGCTTCGGCGTCCTCGGCAACGGCGAGACCTGCACCGGCGACCCGGCCCGTCGCGCCGGCAACGAGTTCGTCTTCCAGGGCCTCGCGCAGCAGAACGTCGAGACCTTCAAGGAGTACAAGGTCAAGAAGGTCGTCTCGACCTGCGCCCACTGCTTCAACACGCTCAAGAACGAGTACAAGGACTTCGGCATCGAGCTCGAGGTCGTGCACCACACCCAGCTGCTCAACCGGCTGGTGCGCGACGGCAAGCTCACCCCGGTCAAGGAGGGCGTGGGCGCGGCGAAGCGCTCGATCACCTACCACGACCCCTGCTACCTGGGTCGCCACAACAAGGTCTACGAGCCGCCGCGCGAGCTGCTGCAGATCCTGCCCGGCGCGGAGTACGTCGAGATGGAGCGCAGCAACGAGCGCTCCTTCTGCTGCGGCGCGGGCGGCGCCCGGATGTGGATGGAGGAGAACCTCGGCGAGCGGATCAACGTTAACCGCACCAAGGAGGCCGTCTCCACCGGGGCCGACCAGATCGCCGTCGGCTGCCCCTTCTGCCGCGTGATGCTGGCCGACGGGCTCACCTCGGAGCAGGCCAAGGGCAACGCCCGCGAGGAGGTCGAGGTCCTCGACGTCGCGCAGATGCTGCTGGCGTCCGTCAAGGGCGAGCAGGCCACCAAGGCGGCGCCCGGGTCGTCGAAGCAGGCCGCGGCCGTCGGCGCCTCCGCGAAGGCGGGTGCCGGTACGGCGTCGGGCGACGTCGCAACCAAGGACGAGCCCGAGGTCGGGGACGTGACCCAGACCGAGGAGACCGTCACCGAGACCGCCGACGTCGGGCCGCTGGCCAAGGCCAGCGGCGGGTCGTCGCTCTTCGACACCCCCGCGGAGGAGGCCCCGACCGCGAAGCAGGAGTCCGGGGGCTCGCTCTTCGACACCCCCGCACCGGCGGAGGCGAAGGCGGAGCCCGCCGCCGAGCCGGCCGAGAAGCCTGCCGAGCCCGCGGCGAAGCAGGAGCTGGGCGGCGGTTCGCTCTTCGACCTCGGCGGCGACCAGCCGGCCGAGCCCGAGGCGAAGGCGGCGCCGGCTGCGGAGGCGAAGACCGAGGCCGCCCCGGCAGCGAAGGCGGAGCCCGCCTCCGACCTGGGCTCCGGCGGGTCGCTGTTCGACCTGGCCGCCCCGGCCGAGCCGGAGGAGAAGGCCGCGCCCGCCCCCGCGGCCGAGTCCGAGCCCGCGCCGGAGCCTGCTGCGGAGGCGGCGCCCGAGGCGAAGGCCCCGGCTGCTCCCGCCGCTGAGCCGGCGAGCGAGATCGGGTCCGGGTCGCTCTTCGACATCGCCGCGCCCGAGCCGGCCGCCGCCCCCACGGCTCCGGCAGCGCCCGCCGCTGCCGAGGCCCCCGCCGCGCCTGCGGTCGAGGAGAAGGCGGAGGCGGAGGAGAAGCCCGAGCCCGCCGCCCCGGCTGCCCCGGCCGCGGCCCCTGCGCAGTCGATCCCGGAGGGTGGGTCGCTCTTCGACATCGCCGCCCCGGAGCCGGCCCCGGCCGCCCAGGCCGCACCGGAGCCCGAGGCCCCGGTCGAGGAGAAGGCCGAGGCACCCGCCCCGGTCCCGACCGGTGCCCCCGACGGCGCGGCGCTCAGCCAGGCCGCGACCGCGGCGGCCGCCGACGGCGACGCGGCGCCCGCGTCGGCAGAGCCGGAGCCCGAGCCGGAGCCCGCAGCCGAGCCGGAGCCCGAGCCGGAGCCCGAGTCGGAGGTCCCGGCCGCCGACGAGGAGGCGGAGCGCAAGCCCGCCGCCCCGAGCGGTCCGGCCCACCAGCCGAAGACCGACGTGGACATCCACGGGTCCGGGTCGCTCTTCGACCTCTGACATGTAGGCACGGCTCGACGCAGACCAGGACGGCCGCACTCCCCCGGGGGTGCGGCCGTCCTGCGTCTCCCCCCGCCGAGGAGGTCATCATGAGGAGTCGCCGGAGCGACCATCCCTGATGACGTCCGGCGCCTCACCGCCGCAGGGCGCCCGCCGACCACCGGCGCGGGAGACTGGTCGGGTGAACGCCAAGGACGCCCGCGCCCTGCTCGCCGACGAGCGCGCGACCGCCGTACGACGCCTCGCCCTGCTGACCGACGACTTCGAGGCGATCGTCGCGGCCTCGAAGGACACCAACGCCGACGACGAGCACGACCCCGAGGGCGCCACGATCGCCTTCGAGCGCTCGCAGGTCGACGCCCTGGTCGGCCAGACCCGCCGCCGGCTCGCCGAGATCGACGCCGCCGTGGCGCGCGTCGAGGTGGGCACCTACGGCACGTGCGTCACCTGCGGCCGCGCGATCCCCGACGCGCGGCTCGAGGCGCGGCCCACGGCGACCGCGTGCGTCGCCTGCCCTACGCTCGCCCCATGAGCTCCGTGACCGCCCAGGGCGGTTCCCCGTCGCTGCACCAGCCGGACATGTGGTGGTACCGCGCTCGCGCCGACCTCCTGCGGACGGTTTTCGACCGGTACCTCCCGGAGGGGTCCGACGCGACGGTGCTGGACATCGGCAGTGCCGACGGCCCCTCGGCGTACTGGACCGGCCGCCCCGGCCACGTGGTCCCGGTCGACCCCGACATCCGCGGGCTGGGGGCCGGCAGCGTCTGCGCGGCGCTCCCGGACCTCCCGTTCCCCGACGGGACGTTCGACGTGGTGAGCGCCTTCGACGTCGTCGAGCACTGCGCGGACGAGGCCGCCGCCCTGCGCGAGGTGCGCCGCGTGCTCCGCCCCGGGGGCGTCTTCCTGATGTCCGTGCCGGCCTACACGTGGGCCTGGTCCGACTTCGACGTGCACAACGGGCACCACCGTCGGTACACCCGCCGCCGGGCCGTGGCCGCCGTCGAGGGCGCAGGACTCCAGGTGCTGCGGGCCACCCACGCCTTCGCGGGGGTCTTCCCCGCCTTCGCGGCACAGCGCCTGTCCGCACGCGTCGCGGAGCGCTTCCGGGGCGACCGCCCGCAGCAGGCCGCCGACGTGGCCCCCGTGCCCTCGGTCCCCCCGCTGCTGGAGCGGACCTTCCTGGGGCTGAGTCAGCTGGACAGGAAGGTCCTGGGCCGCTGGGACCTGCCGGTCGGCTCGTCGGTCTTCGTTGCCGCCACGGCGGTCGGCGCCGCCTCTTCCGCCTCCAGCCCTTCCAGGTAGGAGTCCCGGTCGACCACGTACGTCGGCCGGTTCTGCAGGTACTGATAGGTGCGCCCGATGTACTCGCCGAGGATCCCCAGGCTGAGCAGCTGCAGGGCGCTGAAGCCCGACACGATCGCCACCGTCGAAGTCCAGCCCGGCATCGTGCGGTCCACGAGGTGTGCGACCACGGAGGTGACCCCGGCGACGACGGCGAGCATGCCTCCGAAGAAGCCCACGAAGGTCGCCACCCGCAGGGGCGCCGTGGAGACGCCGGTGATGGAGTCGAGCGAGAGGTGCACCATGTCGAAAAGCCCGTACTTCGCCTTGCCGGCGCCGCGACGCTCCCGGCGGTACTCGACGGCGGCGGACGGGAAGCCGAGGGCAGGCACCGCGAAGCGGATGACCCGGCCCGGCTCGGGGAGGCCGTTGACCGCGTCGACCAGGGCCCGCGACATCAGTCGGAAGTCGCCCGACTGGGAGCGGGCGCTGCCCTGGGTCAGGCGGCCGATCACCCAGTAGAAGGCGGTGGCGGTGGTCCGCTTGAACCAGGTGTCGGTGGATCTGTCGTTGCGAACCCCGTAGACCACGTCGGCGTCCTGCTCGTCCGCGACGGCCAGCATCTCGGGGATGACCTCCGGCGGGTCCTGGAGATCGGCGTCGATCGAGACCACTCGGTCCCCGCGGGCAGCGGCCAGGCCGGCCGACAGGGCTGCCTGGTGGCCGGCGTTCATCCGGAGACGGACCACCCGTACCTCGGGCCACTCACGGCGGAGCCGCTCCAGCACCGCTGCGGTCAGGTCGGTGCTGCCGTCGTCGACGCACACCACCTCGTAACCGGCAGCGAGGTCGAGTCCGTCCAGCACCGGGCGGAGCCGAGCGACGAGGAGCGGCAGGACGGCCTCCTCGTTGTACATCGGCACGACGACGCTGAGGGCGAGCGGGGACAGGTCCACGGGACGAGCCTAGGGAGGAGGCGTGCGTCGTTGGGGGAATCAGCGAAATTGCCCCGCGGGACTGGCACACTCGGTGAACACCATGACTGACGTCCCCACCCAACGTTCCACCGGTCCCGACCTCTCCGTGGAGCGTCGCCTCCTCCTCGCGGCGGTCCGCGGCGTGCGGAGCCTGGAGCTGCGCCGCCGGCTGATCGCGTGGCTCCGCTCGATCCCCCGCGACCTGCCGTTCGCGACCCTCCTGGTGGGCCTGGCGGCGGCGGGGTGGGTCCTGGTGGTCCACTCGGAGGGCACGTGGTTCTGGGCGGACGACTGGGACCTGCTCTTCCTCCGGGGCACGATCGAGGGCGAGGACCAGGGGCTCCTCACCGCCCACAACAACCACTGGTTCACGGCGCACGTGGTGGTCTACCGGATCCTCTTCGAGCTCTTCGGCCTCGAGTACACGGCGTACGTCGTGATGGAGGTGCTCTTCCACCTCGCCGTGTGCCTGACCCTGTGGCTCCTGCTGCGGCGGGTCGGTGCGGGCCGCTGGGTCGCGGTCGGCGCGGCCCTCGTGGTGGCGTGGTTCGGGCTCGGCGCCGGCGCCACGATCTTCCCCGCCTCGCTGAACCACGTGGGTGCGGTGCTCATGGGGATGATCGCCCTGGTGGTCGTCCTTCCTCGCCCGCTCTCGTTGCTGCGGGGGGTCGCTGCCCTCCTGTGCCTGCTCGTCTCGGTGATGTTCGGGTTCACGGGGCTCACCATGGTCGTCCTCGTCGGTCTCTTCGTGCTGCTGCACCACGGACTGCCCCGCGCCGTCGCGCTGGGCGTGCCTCCGCTGGCCGTGCTGGGCGCCTGGTACCTCACCTACGGCCGGCGCGAGGGCCCCAACAACTCCGAGAACTTCCAGCAGCCGATCGACGTGCACGCCCTGCCGACCTACGTCTGGAAGGGCCTGGTGGACATCCTGGGCAACGGCTCGGGACTGGCCCAGGCCGGGCCGGTCCTGGCCCTGCTGCTGGTCCTGGCCGTGCTCCGCCCCGGTGACCGGCCGGCCCCGTTCGTCTCGCTCGCCTGGGCGGGGCTGGTTGCCGGCTTCGTCCAGCTGGGCATCGTCGCAGCCGCCCGCTTCCACCTCGGGCCCGACGGCATCGGGTCCGGGCACTACGCCTACATCGTGCTCGCGCTGCTGGGCCCGCCGATCGCCCTCGCCGGTGCGGTGCTGGCCGACTACGCGGGCCGGCCCCTGTGGCGCCCCGGGCTGCTGGCCGCGGCGCTCTTCGTCGCCTACGCGCTGCACAGCGTCACGCTCATGGAGAAGTGGCAGAGCGACTTCACGCTCCTGACGGGCGGTGCCAAAGGGCTCACCCTGGGGGTGAAGAAGGCACACGAGGAGGGGCAGGCGGTCCTGAGCGACCGCAACCCCGACATCTACAACATGCAGCTGAAGGCGTCCTACCTGACGCACCCGTCGATCGTGCCGAAGCTGCCGGAGGGCGAGCCCACCGACAGCCAGCTGCTGCTCGCCCAGTCCTACTTCTTCACGACCGTCCGGGAGGAGCAGGTGGGGGCCTTCGGCAGGGCGGAGGTGCGGGCCCTCTCCGGCCTCGCACCGCTCGACCCCGAGCTGGCCGAGGCCACGAACCGCCTGACCCCGACGACCAACCCGTTCCGTCCGCGTCGCCCGGAGCTGGAGCGGAGCACCACCGACCGGCCGCAGCGGCCCCGGCCGCCGGTCCTGGAGTCCGGGTGCCACCGCTTCCTGTCGACCGCCGAACTGGCCGTGCTCGAGGTCCAGACCCTGGGGAGCGGGACCGAGGTCGTGGTCTTCAGCGACTCGGGCACTGTGGCGACCCGGCTCTACCGGGACGATCTCGAGGGACCGCTGGTGGAGTGGCAGGTCGAGGGCGACGCCGCACACGTGGCCACCTCGGTCCCGGAGACCATGATGCTGGTCTCCTTCGACGGCGACGGCCCGTTCACGGTCTGCGTCGGCTGACGCCGGGCGTCAGGAGCGCATCGCGACGCCGCGCCGCCAGTAGCCCATGAAGGCGACCTGGCGGCGGTGCACGCCGAGACCCCGGACGAGGTGGCGGCGCAGGCCGGTGACCATGCCGGACTCGCCGGCGATCCAGGCGTAGAGCCCCTCGTGGGGCAGGGGGTCCTCGGCGACCTCCTCGCCGGAGGAGGAGTAGCTGGGCGTCTCCCACAGGTCGGGGTCGACGTCCTCGGGCGCCACGTCGGGGGCCACCTCGCCGGCAGCCACCTCGCCGGCGGTCGCCGAGACGCCGTCCACGCCGAGGTGCTCCACGACCGCGGCGTGCAGCCGCTGCCCGAGCGGGGCGTCGCCGCGCGCGATCCAGGTCAGCTCGACGCCCGCCGGGGCGATCACGTCGGGGAGGAAGTCGCCCTCCACCGGCACCTCGAGGAACGCCGCCCCGCGGGCGTCGGCGGGCAGGTCGCGGAGGATCCCGGCCACGGCGGGGACGGCCGTCTCGTCGCCCACGAGCAGCAGCTCGGTGGCCGCGCCGGGCAGGAACTCCACCCCGCCGAAGGGGTGCCCCTTGCGGGGCGCCAGGGTGACCACCCGGTCGCCGGGCTTCGCCTGCGCCGCCCAGTCGGAGCCCGGGCCGTGCTCGCCGTCGGCGACGTGCAGCACGACGTCGACGACGATCCGGGTGTCCAGCCCGCTGCCGCGGACCTCGCGGATCGTGTAGGTCCGCATGTGGCCGCGCTCCTCGGCCGGGACGGCGAGCCAGGTGGCGAACCACGACTCGTCGGCCCCGGTGAAGTCGGGGAGCTCGCCGGAGGCGGCCGGGAAGACCAGCTTGAAGCGCTGGTCGAGCAGCGGACCGTCGGTGCCGAGGTCGAGCAGGCAGTCCCCGCCCAGCTCGAGGCGGACGAAGGACGGCGAGAGGCGGTGGACGTCGACGACCTCGAGGACGCCGAGGACGAGCGGGAGGCCGGGGGCGGCGGTGACGGTCATCAGGGTTCCGATCAGTGGTGGTGGCGGCCCACGGGGACCACCAGGGGCGTGTGGGAGACGGGGTCCTCGATCACCCGGCACTCCAGGTCGAAGACCCGGCGGACGACGTCGGGGGTGACCACCTCGGCGGGCGTGCCGGCGGCGACCACGCGGCCGCCCTGCATGGCGACCAGGTGGTCGGCGTAGCGCGACGCCATGGCGAGCTCGTGCAGCACCATGACGATGGTCGTGCCGCGGGCGGCGTTGAGGTCGCGGAGCACGTCGAGGAGCTCGACCTGGTGGGCGAGGTCGAGGTAGGTGGTGGGCTCGTCGAGGAGCAGCAGGTCGGTGCGCTGCGCCAGCGCCATCGCGACCCAGACCCGCTGCCGCTGCCCGCCGGAGAGCTGGTCGACGGGGCGGTCGGCGAGGTCCAGGGTGCCGGTGAGGGCGAGCGCGTCGGCGACGGCCTCGTCGTCCTCGCGGCTCCAGCGCCGCAGCAGCCCCGAGTGCGGGTGCCGGCCCCGGGAGACCAGGTCGGTGACCGTGAGCCCCTCGGGCGCGACGGCGCTCTGCGGCAGCAGTCCCAGGGTGCGGGCGACCTGCCGCGACGGCAGCCGGTGGATCGCCTCGCCGTCGAGCAGCACGCTGCCCCCGGCGGGCCGCAGCAGCCTGGCCATCCCGCGCAGGAGCGTCGACTTGCCGCACGCGTTGGCGCCGACGATCACGCTGACCCGGTGGTCGGGGACGGCGAGCGAGAGGTCCCGGACGACGGTCCGCTCGCCGTAGCCGAGCGTGACCCGGTCGGCGACCAGGCGCGAGGTGCTCTCCTGCGGCACGACGACCTCCGGGCGTTCGTGGGTGACGGTCACGCGACTCTCCTTCCGGTGCGGCCCGTGGCGAGCAGCCAGAGCAGGAACGGCGCCCCGAGGGCGCCGGTGACCACGCCCGTGGGGAAGTTGATGTCGGCCAGCAGGTAGTCGGCCACGTAGTCGGCGCCGACCACGACGACCGCGCCCACCAGGGCGGCGCCGACCAGCGTCGTCCGGCCGCCCATCAGCAGCCGGGCGATCGGGCCGGCGAGGAAGGCGACGAACGAGATGGGCCCGGCGGCCGCCACCCCGACCGCGGTGAGCAGCACGGCCAGCAGGAGCACGAGGTCGGCCTGGTGCCGCCCGGCGCCGAGGCCGGTGGCGGTCTCCTCCCCCAGCTCGAGCAGCGGCAGAGCGCGGGTCGCCCGGGCGACGAGCGGCAGCAGCACGAGCAGCGCGAGGGCCAGCAGGCGGATGGTGGGCCAGTCGGCGGCGCCGACGCTGCCGGTGAGCCAGCGGAGCACCAGCTGGGCGTCCCAGACGTCGGCCCGGGTGAAGACGTAGTGGACCACCGAGAGGAGCGCGGCGGCCATCCCGATCCCGGCCAGGACCAGGTGGTGGGTGCCGCCCGGGCCCGCGACCAGCCGGACGAGCACCGCCGCGCCCACGGCGCCGAGCACGGCGGCGGCCTGCACGGCCCCGCCCTCGAGCCCGGCCAGCACGATCGCCACGACGGCCGACGCACTGGCGCCGAGCGAGACGCCGATGACGTCGGGGCTGGCCAGCGGGTTGCGCAGCGTCGCCTGGAAGATCGCCCCGCCGACGCCGAAGGCGACGCCCACGAGCACGCCGAGCACCGCGCGCGGCAGCTTGGACTCCATGAGGATGAACGTCGCGCCGGGGATCTCGGCGCCGAGGAGGATCCGGAAGAAGTCGGGCACCGTGAAGGTGAAGTCACCCAGCAGCACCCGGGCGGCGAAGACGGCGAGCAGCAGCACCGAGAGCCCGGCGAGCACCAGGCGGCGACGCCGGCGCGGCGCGCGACGCGCCCGGCGTACGACGGCCACGCGCTCGGCCGCGGTGCCGTCGGGGTGGCGCTCGAGGAGGGTGGCGTTCACAGGGCCCCCGTCCGGCCGCGGCGCACGAGCACCAGGAAGAACGGGACGCCGAGGACGGCGGCCATGATCCCGACCTGCACCTCGGCGGGCGGCAGCACGACGCGGCCGAGGGTGTCGGCGGCGACCACCAGGATCGCGCCGGCGAGCGCGGCCAGCGGCAGCAGCCGGCCGTGGGCGGGGCCCACGAGCGAGCGGACGGCGTGCGGCACGACCAGCCCGACGAAGGCGATGGGGCCGGCCAGCGCGGTCGCCGTCCCTGCGAGCAGGACGATCGCGAGCCCGACGACGGCCCGGTCCAGGCCGGCGCGGCGACCCAGCGCCCTGGCCACGTCGTCGCCCAGCGCGAGGGCGTCGAGCAGCCGGGCGCCGACGAGGGCGAGCACGCCGCCGACGACGAGGAAGGGCAGGCCGGTGAGGAGCACGTCGATCCCGCGGCCGCCGACCGTGCCGACCTGCCAGAAGCGGAACGACTCCATCGTGGCGCGGTCGACCATGAGGACGCCGGTGCTCCAGCTCGTCACCGCGGCCGTGACGGCGGCCCCGGCGACGGCGAGCTTGACCGGGGTCGCGCCGCCGCCGCCCAGCGACGCGATGCCGTGGACCAGGAGGGCGGCGGCCGCGGCGCCGGCGAAGGCGAACCAGATGTAGGCCTGCATGCCGGAGACGCCGACGAGCGAGATGCCCAGGACCATCGCCAGCGAGGCCCCGGCGTTGATGCCGAGGATGCCGGGGTCGGCGAGCGGGTTGCGGGTCAGGCCCTGCATGAGGGCGCCGGCGAGGCCGAGCGCGGCGCCGACGGCGACGCCGAGCAGCGTGCGCTCGAAGCGGGCCTCGAAGATCGGGCGGAGCGGGTCCCCGGCGTCGAGCAGCACCGCCGGGGAGAGCATCCGGGAGCCGACCAGCACCGAGGCGGTGCCGACCAGCAGAAGCGCCACGACGCCGACCGCCCCGAGGCGGGCGGCGGTCGTGGCGCGCGCCGGGGCCTGGAGGAGCGTCACGAGCCGTCGGCCCCCGCGGCGGCCTCGGCGACGCTCGGCAGGAAGTTCTCGACGATGAAGGGGATCGAGAGCGGCGTCGGGTTGGTGATGGAGAGGCCGACGTGCTTGTCGAGCTCGCCGTAGACGTTCCCGGCCTTGATCGCCGGGACCTGCCCGATCAGCTTGTGCTTCGCGTAGGTCTCGAGGTCGTCCTCGGTCTCGACGTAGGTCAGCAGGATGTCGGAGTCGACGGTCTCGGCGCGCTCGGCGGAGACGGTGCCGTAGAACTGGCCGTCCTTCACCGCCTTCTCGACGATCTCGGGGCTCTCGAGGCCGAACTGCTCGAGGATGGCGACGCGCGGGTCCTGGCGGCCGTAGACGCCGATCCCCGACAGGTCGGTGGTGCTGAGGTAGGCGAAGACGAACGACGTGCCCTGCAGGTCGGCGTTCTCCTCCTTGGCCTCCTCGATCGCGGCCTCGGTCTCCTCGGTCACCTCCGCGGCGAGCTCGGAGCGGCCGAGCGCCTGGCCGGCCATCTCCAGCGAGGTCTCCCACGGGGTGACCCACGGCGCCTCCGGGTAGGCCACCACCGGGGCGATCTTGCTGAGCTTCTCGTACTCCGCCTCGGTGATGCCGGAGTTGGTGGCGAGGATCAGGTCGGGCGCCAGCTCGGCGACCTCCTGGACCGGCGTGCCGTCGGAGTCGTCGTACCGCACGGGGGCCTCGCCGCCGACCTCCTCCAGCTCGGCGTCGAACCAGTCGGAGGAGCCCGCGTCGTTGCCGCCCCAGGTGAGCTTCGTGGCGCCCACGGGGACGACGCCCAGCGCGAGGACGTTGTCCTGGTCGGTCCAGCCGAGGGTCGCCACGCGCTTCGGCTCGGCCTCGATCGTGGTCTCGCCGAAGGCGTGCTCGAGGGTGACGGGGAAGGCGTCGGCGTCGACGGAGGTGCGGGCCTCGGGGGCCTCCTCCTCCGCGGTGTCGGTCGAGCCGGTGCTGCAGGCGGTGAGCAGGCCCAGGCCGGCGACGGCCGCGGCGAGCTTCAGGGTGGAGCGACGCATGGAGTTCCTCGGGGACTAAGTGTTAGGGATGCCTTACTTAGCCGAGCCTAACCTCACTGGAGGCGGATGCGCCACCCCGGTCCACGATCGGGGACGCCGGACAGCCCGCGGCCCCGGGGTGCGGGACGGCGGGCTGCTGCGGGCTGCGGTGCGTCAGCGTCAGATGGGGGTGCGATGGAAGTTCGTGAACGACTTCGACGGGGTCGGGCCGCGCTGGCCCTGGTAGCGCGACCCGTACTTCTCCGAGCCGTAGGGGTGCGCGGCCGGCGAGGAGAGCCGGAAGAAGCAGAGCTGCCCGATCTTCATCCCCGGGTAGAGCTTGATCGGCAGCGTCGCGACGTTGGCCAGCTCGAGCGTCACGTGGCCGGAGAAGCCCGGGTCGACGAAGCCGGCGGTGGCGTGGGTGAGGAGGCCGAGGCGGCCGAGCGACGACTTGCCCTCCACGCGCGCGGCGACGTCGTCGGGCAGGGTGCACACCTCGTACGTCGAGCCGAGCACGAACTCGCCCGGGTGCAGGATGAACGGCTCGTCGCCCTCGGGCTCGACCATCCGCGTGAGGTCGCTCTGGTCGGCGGCCGGGTCGATGTGCGGGTAGCGGTGGTTCTCGAAGACCCGGAAGAAGCGGTCCAGCCTGATGTCGACGCTGGAGGGCTGCAGCATCGCCTCGTCCCAGGGGTCCAGGGCGATGCGGCCGGCGTCGATCTCGGCGAGGATGTCGCGGTCGGAGAGCAGCACGCAGGCACCCTACCGTCGCCCGGCCCCCGCGCCGGCCCGCTTGGCCGGCCTCGGAGAATGGTCCCCATGCCCTCCTCCCCCGCCTTCACCCGCTACGTCGCCCTCGGCGACTCCTTCACCGAGGGCGTCGGCGACCCCGACCCGGCGCGCCCCAACGGGCTGCGCGGCTGGGCGGACCGGGTCGCCGAGCACCTCGCGGGCCTCGACCCCGACTTCGGCTACGCCAACCTCGCCATCCGCGGGCGCAAGCTCCCGGCGATCCTCGACGAGCAGCTGGAGCCCGCGCTGGCCCTCGAGCCCGACCTGGTCACGGTCCACGGGGGTGGCAACGACGTGCTGCGCCCCAAGGTCGACCTCGACGCGCTCGCGCAGCGGTACGACGACGCGGTCGGCCGCCTCACCGCCTCCGGCGCCCGGGTCGTGATGTTCACCCTCTTCGACCCCGGGAAGGGCGGGATCTACGGCGCGGTGCGCGGCCGCTTCGCCCTCTTCAACGAGTGGGCCCGCGAGATCGCCGACGCCCACGGCGCCACGCTGGTCGACATGTGGCGGATGCGCGGCGTCGACCTGGTCACCCACATGGACACCGACCGGATGCACCTCAACGCCGCCGGCCACCACTACATGGCCCTGCAGGTGCTCGACGCCCTCGGCGTCGAGCACGGCCTGCAGCCGATGGAGGTCACCCCGGCGCCGCTCCTCGGCCGCCGCGAGCAGCTGCGCGAGAACGCGCGGTGGACCCGGGAGTTCCTCGGCCCGTGGATCCACCGCCGGGTCACCGGACGCTCGTCTGGCGACGGGCTGGAGCCCAAGCACCCGACGTTCTCGCGGATCGGGTAGCATCCCTCGTCGTCGGCCGCAGCAGCACCGCGACCGCCGTGCGGATGTAGCTCAGTTGGTAGAGCGCGACCTTCCCAAGGTCGATGTCGCGAGTTCGAGTCTCGTCATCCGCTCCATGGAGTCCAGGGAGAGCAGCCGGTTCGCTGGCTTCCCCGTGGCCGCGCTCGACTTCTACGACGACCTCGAGGTCGACAACACGAGGGCGTTCTGGGAGGCGCACAAGCAGGTCTACGCCGAGGCGGTGCGCCGGCCGATGGAGGCGCTGGTCGCCGCGCTCGAGCCCGAGTTCGGCAAGGCCAAGGTCTTCCGTCCCCACCGCGACGTGCGGTTCAGCAAGGACAAGACGCCGTACAAGACCCACCAGGGCGCGTTCGTCGCCGCGGGCGAGGCGACGGGCTGGTACGTCGAGCTGTCGCCGCGCGGCACCCGGGTCGGCGCCGGCTTCTACGACGCGAGCGGTCCGCGGCTCGCCGCGATCCGCGAGGCGATGGCCCGCCGGACCTCCGGGGAGGCGCTGGCCCGGCTGCTGGACGGCTACCGGTCGGGAGGCTGGGAGGTCGCGGGCGACCGGCTCAAGACCTCCCCGCGCGGCTACGACGCCGGCCACCCGCGGATCGAGCTGCTGCGGCACAAGCAGCTCTTCGTGGGCCGCCCCTACGGCTTCGAGCCCGAGGCGATCGGTCCCGGCCTGCTCGACCGGGTCCGCGAGGACTGGCGGGAGCTGCGCCCGCTGGTCGAGTGGATCGCCGACGCCGCCCGAGGGGCCTGACGGCTCAGTGGGGCTGCCAGGCGTCCTCGTCGCCGGTGCGCGAGGTGACGGCCTCGGGCAGCTCGCGGGCGGCGAGCTGGGCGATGGAGACCTGCTCGAAGACTTCGCGCAGCGAGCTGCGGGCGGCGATCCAGACGTGCTGGAGCACCTCGGCGGAGTCGTGGTAGGAGACGGCTTCGGGGCGCAGGCCGTAGACGGAGACCAGCGGGCCGTCGACGGCGCGGATCACGTCGGCGACCGAGACCTGCTGCGGGTCGCGGGCCAGCCGCCAGCCGCCGGACTGGCCGCGCTGCGAGACCACCACCCCGGCCTTGCGCAGGTCGGCGAGGATCGCCTGGAGGAAGCCGTGGGGGATGTCCTGGGCCTTGCCCAGCTCCTCGGCGCTGACCGGCTTGGCGTCGGCGCGGCCCACCATCTCGATGAGCGCCCGGAGGGCGTAGTCGGACTTGGCGGAGACGCGCATGGCCCAAGTTTGGCAGACGCCCGCGCGGAGAGGGGCCGGACCCGTGGAGCGGGGCCATGCGCCTCGTTGCAAAGATCACCGTCGTTCCGCTTGCGGGGCGTCCCCTGCCGAGGCACAATAAGTTACTGACTGGTAGGACGCGTGCGCCCCCAGTCCCCCGCACAGGACCGGATCCGCAGGGCCCGGTCACCCCATGAGATCGGATAAGGGTGGGTCAGTGAGCCACTACAAGAGCAACCTCCGCGACATCGAGTTCAACCTCTTCGAGGTCTTCGGTCGCGACGAGATCCTCGGTCAGGGCCCCTTCGCCGAGGTCGACGTCGACACCGCCCGCGAGGTGCTGGCCGAGGTCGACCGCCTCGCCCGCGAGGAGATCGCCGCCTCCTACGAGGACAGCGACCGCAACCCGCCGGTCTTCGACCCCAAGACCCACTCCGCCCCGCTGCCGGAGTCGTTCAAGAAGAGCTACCGCGCCTGGATGGACGCCGAGTTCTGGCGCCTGCAGATCCGCGAGGAGCTCGGCGGCACCCCCGCCCCCTCCAGCCTCAACTGGGCGATCGGCGAGATGGTGCTCGGTGCCAACGCGCCGGTCCACATGTACGCCGCGGGCGCGCCGTTCGCCGGCGTCCTCTACAACAACGCCAACGGCGTCGAGCGCGACATGCGCGTCGCCGAGATCATGGTGGAGCGCGAGTGGGGCTGCACCATGGTGCTGACCGAGCCCGACGCCGGCTCCGACGTGGGCGCGGGCCGCGCCAAGGCCGTCCCCAACGAGGACGGCTCCTGGAACATCACCGGGGTGAAGCGGTTCATCACCTCCGCCACCAACGACATGACCGAGAACGTCATGCACCTCGTCCTCGCCCGCCCCGAGGGCGTCGAGGGCGCCGGCGGCCCGGGCACCAAGGGCCTCTCGCTCTTCTGGATGCCCGAGCACCACTTCGACCACGAGACCGGCGAGCTGACCGGCGAGCGCAACGGCGTCTACGTGACCAACGTCGAGCACAAGATGGGCATCAAGGTCTCCAACACCTGCGAGGTCACCTTCGGCGACCCGCAGGTCGGTGGCGGCGAGCCCGCCAAGGGCTGGCTCGTGGGCGAGGTGCACAACGGCATCGCGCAGATGTTCGACATCATCGAGAACGCCCGGATGATGGTCGGCACCAAGGCGATCGCCACCCTCTCCACCGGCTACCTCAACGCGCTGGACTACGCCAAGGAGCGCGTGCAGGGCGCCGACCTCACCCAGTCGGCCGACAAGACCGCCCCGCGCGTCACGATCACCCACCACCCCGACGTGCGCCGCTCGCTGATGACCCAGAAGTCGTTCGCCGAGGCGATGCGCGCGCTGGTGCTCTACACCGCCACGTGGCAGGACAAGGTCATGCTGGCCGCGCACGAGGGCGAGCACGACAAGCTGGCCGAGGGCGTCAACGACCTGCTCCTCCCGATCGTCAAGGGCTACGGCTCGGAGCGCTCGTGGGTGCTGCTGGGCACCGAGTCGCTGCAGACCTTCGGCGGCTCGGGCTTCCTCCAGGAGTACCCGGTCGAGCAGTACGTCCGCGACGCCAAGATCGACACCCTCTACGAGGGCACCACCGCGATCCAGGGCCAGGACTTCTTCTTCCGCAAGATCGTCAAGGACCAGGGCCGCGCCCTGGGCCACGTCGCCGGCGAGATCGAGGGCTTCATCAAGTCGGAGGCCGGCAACGGCCAGCTCAAGGTCGAGCGCGAGCTGCTCGCCAAGGCCCTCGAGGACGCCAACGCCATCGTCGGTCACATGATCAACGACCTGATGTCGGCCGACGCCTCCGCCCAGGGCGGCGACATCCGCAACATCTACAAGGTGGGGCTCAACACCACCCGCCTGCTGATGGTGCTCGGGGACGTCGTCTGCGCCTGGCTGCTGCTGCGCCAGGCCGAGGTCGCGCTCGCCAAGCTCGGCGGCGACGTCTCCGCCAAGGACAAGGCGTTCTACGAGGGCAAGGTCGCCGCGGCCCGCTTCTTCGCCGCGACCAACCTGCCCCGGCTCACCGCCGAGCGCAACATCGCCGAGCAGATCGACCTCTCGCTGATGGACCTCGACGAGGCCGCGTTCTGACGCACGCCCCACCAGCTCCACCACAGCTCCACCCCAGCTCGACGCGCAGGGCCGCCCGGTGATCCGGGCGGCCCTGCGACGTGCGTGGGGGCCTCAGGCGGTGCCGCCCAAGGGCAGCAGCAGGGTCGCGTCGCCGGTGGCGCTGACCCGCACCGGGACGCCCCAGTCCTGCTGGTGCACGTGGCAGGCGGCGCCCTCGGGCACCTCGCCGTCGACCGGCGCGTCGCAGGAGGCGGCGCGGGCGGCGACGTGGAGCACGCCCTCGCCGACGGCGGGGTCGAGCTCGAGGGTCCGGCGCAGGGCGGTGTCCCGGCCCTCGCCGGACCGCAGCAGGGCGGCCGGCGTGGCGGTCACCATCAGCTGGGTGGCGGGGCCGAACCGGTCGTCGACCTTCTGGCCCGGCGGCGGGGCGAAGACGACGTCGAGCGCGACCGTGGCCCCGACCTCCGTCACCGGGCGCTGGGTGCGGTGGCTGAAGTCGTCGGCCTGCGCGGCCGCCCCGAGCGGCACCCGGACCAGCCGGTGCGCCGCCGACTCCACGACGACGAGGTGCTCGCCGTCGACGTGGGCGCCGCTCGGCTCGGCGAGGCCGGTGGCCAGCGTGGTGAGCTCGCCGGCGACCGGGTCCCAGCGGCGTACGGCGCCGTTGTAGGTGTCGCAGACGGCCACCGAGCCGTCGGGCAGGGCGGTGACGCCCAGCGGGTGCTGGAGCAGCGCCCGCTCGGCCGGGCCGTCGCGGAAGCCGAAGTCGAAGAGGCCGGTGCCGACGGCCGTGCCGACCCGGGCGTCCGCTCCGGCCCCGGCGGCCTCGACCCAGCGCACCGCGGAGACCTCGCTGTCGGCCAGCCAGAGCCGGTCGCCGGCCGCGGCCAACCCGCTGGTCTGCGCGAGCCAGGCCTCGACGGCCGGGCCGTCACGCAGGCCCTCGTTCGTCGTCCCCGCGGCCACCTCGACCGTGCCGTCGCGGGGGTCGAAGGTCCAGAGCTGGTGGATCCCGGCCATCGCGACCCAGACCCGCCTCCCCCACCAGGCGACGTCCCAGGGGCTGGAGAGCCGCTCGACGCCGTCGCCGGGGCGCCACTGCTCACCGTCCCCGGCGAGCACCCGCACCTCGCCCGTGGCGAGCGCGAGCCCGCGGAGCTGGTGGTGGACGGTGTCGGCGACCACGACGTCGTACCCGACCTCGGCGGCCACGTCGTCGGGGAGCAGGCAGAGGCCGTTGGGCTCGGCGAAGCCGCCGAAGCGGCGCAGCACCGGGCCGTCGGCCGAGGCGAGCTCGACGACCTCGTCGTGGCCGGCGTCGGCGACCAGCACCCGACCGTCGGGCAGCGGCACGGCCTTGGCGGGGAACCGCAGGTCGCTGGGCTCGACGGCGGGCGGCACGTACGGCGCGTCCCCCGGCTGCAGGGTCCCGCGCGCGCGGTGCTCGTCGACGAGCTCGCCGAGCAGCCGGTCGAGGGCGTGGACGTGCCCCTCGCCGGCGTACTGGGCGACGACGTAGCCCTCGGGGTCGACGAGGACCAGCGTCGGCCAGGCGCGGGCCGTGTAGGCCCCCCAGGTGGTCAGGCCGGGGTCGTCGAGGACGGCGTGGTGCACGCCGTACCGCTCGACCGCCGCGACGAGCGCGTCGGGGTCGGCCTCGTGGGCGAACTTCGGGGAGTGGACGCCGACGACCACGAGCTCCTCGGCGTACTTCGCCTCCAGCGGCCGCAGCTCGTCGATGACGTGCAGGCAGTTGACGCAGCAGAAGGTCCAGAAGTCGAGGAGGACGAACCGGCCTCGCAGGTCGGCGAGGGTGAGGGGGCCGGCGGTGTTCAGCCAGCCCCGTCCGGTCAGCTCGGGGGCACGGACGCGCATGCTGCCATTCTCAGGTGTCGGTCCAGCGCCCTAGGCTGCGCCCCATGGCTGAGCAGGATGGCAGGAAGCACGAGCTGACCGGGTACGTCGACATCTGGTGGCAGGCGGTCGACGACCTGACCACGCTGCTCGAGGGCCTCGACCCCGAGGACTGGCGCCGCCCCACCGACCTCGCGGGGTGGGACGTGCACGCGGTCGTCGCGCACACCGCCCACCTGGAGTCGCTGCTCGCCGGCGGCGAGCACGCCGACGTCGACGTCTCGGGCGCCTCCCACGTGCGCAACGCGCTGGGGACCTTCACCGAGCAGGGCGTGGTCGCCCGGCGCGACCGCACGCCCGACGAGCTGCTCGTCGAGGTCCGCGAGAGCGCGACGCGTCGCCGCACCGCGCTGCTGGCCGACCCGCCCACCGACCCCGACGCCCCCGCCCCCGGCGCCTTCGGGATGGTCGGCTGGTCGACCCTGACGCTGCTGCGCAACCGGCCGCTCGACGTGTGGATGCACGAGCAGGACGTCCGGCGGGCCGTCGGCCGCCCCGGCAACCTCGACTCCCCCGCGGCGCTGCACACGGTCGACTACCTGTCGGAGAGCCTCGGCCTCGTGCTGGCCAAGCGCGTGGGCGCCCCGGCGGGCACCACCGCAGCCGTGCGCGTCGAGGGCCGCCCCGAGCGCCGGTTCCGGGTCGGAGACGACGGTCGTGGCCACGAGGTCGCCGCCTCCGACGGCGCGGCCGACACCACGCTCGACCTCGGGGTGGAGGCGTTCGCCCTGCTGGCCGGCGGGCGGCGGCCGGCCGACTCCGTCGACCTCGCGGTGACGGGCGACGCCGACCTGGGCCGGCGCCTCGCCGGCGCCATGGCGGTCACCCCGTGACGTCGCCGGCCTGGACGCTCGCCGACGTCGGCGACCAGTCCGGTCGGACCGTCGTGGTGACGGGCCCGAGCCCCGGCGGGCTGGGCCAGCACGTCGCCCTCGAGCTGGCGCGGCGCGGCGCCCGGGTCGTGCTGGCGGGCCGCAGCCGGGAGAAGCTCGACGCCACCGCGGCGACCGTCCGCGGCGAGGTGCCGGGAGCCGCGCCGGAGCAGCTCCTGGTCGACCTCTCCTCGCTGGAGTCGGTGCGCGGCGCCGCGAGCGCAGCCCGCGACCTGGGCCCCCTCGACGTGCTGGTCAACAACGCGGGCGTGATGGCGACCCCGCAGCAGGTGACCGGCGACGGCTTCGACCTGCAGATGGCGACCAACCACTTCGGGCCCTTCCTGCTCACCGGCCTGCTCCTCCCCCAGCTGCGGGAGGCGGGCGGCGGGCGCGTCGTGACCGTCAGCTCGCTCATGCACCGCCGGGCGCGGCGCGCCCCGCTGGGCGACCCGCGGGTGCGCCGCGAGCGCTACCGGCGCTGGCAGGTCTACGCCGAGTCCAAGCTGGCCAACCTGCTCTTCACCCACGAGCTGCAGCGGCGCTGCGACGCCGCGGGGGTGCCGGTGCGGGCGCTCGCCGCCCACCCGGGCATCGCGGGGACCCACCTGACCGCCAACGGCCAGTTCGGCCGCTCCTCGGGCGGGGCGGCCTCGATCCTGGACGCCACCGTGCGCGCGGTCTCCCAGTCGGCGGCCGCGGGTGCCTGGCCCGTGCTGATGGCGGCCACCGCCGACCTGCCCGGTGGCTCCTTCTGCGGGCCCGACGGCTTCCAGCAGGTCTCCGGACCGCCGCGGCTCGTCGGGTCCAGCGCGCTGGCCCGCGACGAGTCGGCCCAGCGCCGCCTCTGGGAGCTCAGCGAGGAGGCCGTGGGCCTGCGCTGGCCGTGACCCACCCACGTGGGCCGGTCAGTCGTCCTTCTTCTTCCGCTCCACGTCGCGGACGCGGACGAGCCCGCCCATCGTGCCGACGTACGCGCCCCCGTTGGGGCCCAGCGTCACCGCGGAGTAGTGGGCGTTGAAGAGCGTCCCCGTCCCGGCCCGCACGGAGAACGCCGTCCGGCCCGTGCTCGCGTCGACCGCGGTGAGGTACCACGCCGAGACGCCCCACAGGGTGGGCCGCTTGGTCCACGTGTAGAGCAGCCCGGTCTGCCAGGAGACGACCGGGAGGGCCGAGGGGGCGACCTCCTCGTTGGTCCAGGCGACCCGGCACTCGCCTCCCGCGTGGTCCACCCGGGCCAGCCCGGGCGAGGTGGCGAAGCCCATCAGGGTGGCGCGGGGCGAGTGGTAGCCGTGGTTGTTCTCGACGATCACGCCGGAGCCGACCGAGGATAGCGAGGTCTCGGTCGCGGACTCGCCCCCGTCGAAGAGCGCCGAGCGGCAGACCTCGGCGCCCGAGGAGCGGTCGACGAAGACCACGTGGAGGCGCGGCTCGGCGTTGTCGGCGATGGCGACGAGGTTGTCGTCGACCAGGGTCGGGGAGGTGCCACTGCCCTGGGCGAACTGGCCCGCCTTCTGCTCGACGCCCCGGTCGTAGGGGGTGCGCCACGAGACCACGGGGGCCCCCTCGGCGTCGACGGCGAAGCGGTAGAGCGCGGCGTCGCTGACCAGGAAGACGCCCCCGGTCTCGTCGACCGCGAAGGTGTTGGTGATCCGCTCGCCGGTCAGGTCGGTGGCGTGCACGGTCCCGGTGACCGGGTCGACGAGGCCGACCCTCCCCTCCCGGCTGGCCCACCAGATCCGACCCGTCCAGTCGGGCTTGACTGCGACCAGGCAGTCGTCCTCGGCGACCCGGTCGGCGAGGTCCCACGACTCGGCGACGGTCAGGTCGGGCTTCCCCTCGGCGTCGGCGGTGCCGACCGCCTGGATCTGCCGCTCGGTGGTGGTGACCACCGCGCGGTCGCCGTTGTCGAGGTAGAACTGCGAACCGTTGCAGACGTCCTGCCACGGGGAGACGTCGCCCTCGAGCCGCCCGGGCAGCCGCTTGGTGCTGAGCGGGTCGAGCGACTCGGGGTCGAGGACGCGCAGCAGCGCCCCCTCGCGGTCGTGGCACAGCGCCACCACGCGGCCACGGGAGTCGAAGGCGAGCCGCCCGCACTTCTCCAGGCCGTACCAGCCCGTCTCGACCTCGGGCCGGTCGCCCAGCGGGCCGCCGCCGGGGTAGGCGCCGCTGGACCAGGCGTCGTTGCCGACCGCGTCGGCGCCGGTCGGGGCCAGCCACGGGTGCTGCGGGGGCTGCTCGGCCTCGATCGCCCGCGCGGAGACCTGCCGCCCGTCGTACCCCGGGGTGACGAGCAGCCCGCCCGTGTGCGGGATCGGCAGGCGGCCGTCGGGCACCGCCCAGACCACCAGGCCCAGGCCGACGACGACCGCGGCGCCGACGGCCACCCCGCGCCGGGTCACCTCGGGCCGCGGCACCCGCTCCCGGACCCGGGGGACGGCGAGCAGCACCGCGACGAGGACCAGGGTCCACGGGCCCACTGCGAGGTAGACCAGCCCGACCAGGGCCAGCAGCAACCAGCCCACGTCTCAACGGCCCCCACGGCGGGAGGTGCGGGACGGGCGGGTCGCGGCGGGGTGGTGCATGGGCACGAGGATAGTTCGTGCCCCGGGCTCAGGCGGCCAGGCGGGCGTCCTTCGCGGCCTGGGCGCGGCGCGCCTCCTGGGTCATCCGGGCCTGGAGGGCGCGACGGGTCTTGCGGTCGCCGGTGACCATCTTGAAGAGCTTGACCAGCTGCTGCGGCGCGTTCTTCACGGTCGTGGTCTCGACGAAGCCGTTGGGCAGGCTGAGCCGGACCACCTTGTGCCAGGCGCTGTAGACCTGCTGCGGCAGGGGCCGCTCGAGGTAGGTCAGGCCGTAGCGGTCGAAGAGCGCCTTCACCTGCGGGGCGACCTCCTTGTAGCGGTTGCTCGGCAGGTCGGGGAAGAGGTGGTGCTCGATCTGGTGGCTCAGGTTGCCGGTCATCACGTGCATCGCCTCGGAGCCCGAGATGTTGGCCGACCCCAGCATCTGGCGCAGGTACCACTCGCCGCGGGTCTCCTTCTCGGGGATCGCGGCCCGCTCGAAGGTCTCGACGCCCTCCGGGAAGTGGCCGCACATGATCACCGAGTGCGACCAGACGTTGCGGACCAGGTTGGCGGTGAAGTTGGCGGCCAGGGTCGGCAGGAAGGAGCCGGTCGGGATCGCCAGCGCCGGGTGGACGACGTAGTCCTTGGTCATCTGCTGGCGGATCTTCCTCAGCGTGTTCCGGGCCCGGCGGGTGAACTCGGGGCTCCGCTTCTCCTGGGGGATCCGCAGGTTCTTGCCGAGCTCGAGGTCGTAGGCGGCGATGCCGTACTCGAAGAAGCACGCGTTGACGAAGTTCCAGATCGGCTGGCCGAGGTAGGCCGGGACCCACTTCTGGTCCTCGTCGACGCGCATGATGCCGTAGCCGAGGTCGTTGTCCTTGCCGACGATGTTGGTGTAGGTGTGGTGCACCTCGTTGTGGCTGTGCTTCCAGCCCTCGGCGGTCGAGGCGTTGTCCCACTCCCAGGTGGTGGAGTGGATCTTGGGGTCGCGCATCCAGTCCCACTGGCCGTGCATGACGTTGTGGCCGATCTCCATGTTCTCGAGGATCTTGGCCACGCTGAGCCCGGCGGTGCCGACCACCCAGGCCGGCGGGAGGGCGGAGAAGAGGAGGACGGCGCGGCTGCCGAGCTCGAGGTAGCGCTGCGTCTTCACCATGCCGCGGATGTACGCCGCGTCGTCGGCGCCGCGGGAGTCGATCACCTGCTGGCGGATCCGGTCGAGCTCGCGCCCGATCTCCTCGACGTCCTCGGGGGTGAGGTGGGCGATGGGGCTCTGGGCCTTCTTGGTGATCGTCGTCATCTGTCGACTCCTCGCGGGTGGTGGGATCGAACGGGTCAGTGGTCGAGGGTGCACGCGCCGGCGGCGGCGCTGATGCAGGTCTGGATCTTCACGCCGGCGGGGTCGGTCTCGCCCGGCACGGCGGTGGTGATGGCGCCGTTGCGCAGGTCGCGCACGGAGCCCTCCTTCATGGGGAGCACGCAGCCCATGCAGATGCCCATCCGGCAGCCGGACGGCATCAGCACGCCGGCCTCCTCGGCGGCGTCGAGGATGGGGGTGGCACCGTCGCCCTCCACCTCGACCCCCGTGCGGGTGAAGGTGACGGTGCCACCCTCCCCGGCCTCGACGCGGGAGACCCGGAACTGCTCGATCGTCAGGCCCAGGCCGCGCGCCGCGTGGTGCGCCTCGAGCGCGTCGAGGAGGGCGGAGGGGCCGCAGGCCAGGGTCCGGCGGGCGGCGAGGTCGGGGACGATCGTCTCGAGCTCCTCGACGTCGAGGACGCCGTGGACGTCGTCGTAGCGGGGCACCAGCCGGATCATCCCGGCCGCGTCGAGCGCCTGGAGGTCGCGCAGGAAGATCGAGTCGGGCTCGCTCGGCGCGACGTGGACCACGGTGATGTCGTAGGCCTCGCTGCGCGGCAGCCGGACGACGCCGGAGTCGGTGACCGGGAAGAGGTTGCGGAGCATCCCCACGACGGGGGTGACGCCGGAGCCGGCGGTCACCATGAGGAGCTTGCCGCCGTCGGTCGGCAGCACGAACTCGCCGGCCGCCTGCTCGAGGTGGACCAGCGTGCCGGGGCGGGCCTCGCGGACCAGGTGGCTGCTGACGACGCCGTCGGCGACCGCCTTGACGGTGATGGAGATGTGGCCGTCGGGGCGCGGGCCGTGGGTCAGGGAGTAGGCGCGCCAGTGGCGCACGCCGTCGACGTCGATGCCGACGCGGGTGTACTGGCCCGGCACGTGGCCGGCCCAGTCGGCGCCCGGCTTGATCACGATCGTGGCGGCGTCGGCCGTCTCGGGCTCGACCGAGACGATCCGACCGCGCAGCTCGGCGCCGGAGCGCAGGGGCGCGAAGAGGTCGAGGTAGTCGGCCGGCATCAGCGGCGTCGTGGCGGCCTCGACGAGCCGGACCGCGCGGTCCCGCAGGCGCAGCGCGGGGGCGCTGCGGTGCCGTCCCCGACGGTTCCCGTCGGAGGTCTCAGTCAGAAGCATGGCCATGCGTCCATCATGACTGGTCGGGGGAGGTAGATTCCTGACCGGCAGACGTGAAGGTTCAGGTCACATTTGTTCGCATAGAACAGTTCGCGGCGACAGGAGGGGCAGATGGTGCGTCGTACCGCCCGGATGGCCGACGACCACGGCCTGGAGCTCAGCGCGGCCGAGGTCGACGTGATGCGCGACCGGCTGCCCGCGGTCGCCGACGCGGCGGTCAGCGCCATCATCGCCGAGGTCCCCACCTATGCCAACGCCCTGTCGGGGACGATGGGCGAGACCATCCGCAGCGCGGTGCAGCTGGCGCTGGGCGGCTTCATCCAGCTGGCCTCGCGCCCCCGGGTCGGCGCCCGGCCCACCGCGCCCGCCATGGAGGGGGCCTACCAGCTCGGCCGCGGCGAGGCCCGCTCGGGCAGGAGCATGGAGGCCCTGCTGGCGGCGTACCGGGTGGGCGCCCGCGTCTCCTGGAGCGAGATGTCCGCGGGGCTGCTCGCCGACGGCGTCGACGCCGAGACGCTGGCCAAGTTCGCGGGACTCGTCTTCGCCTACATCGACCAGCTGTCGGCCTCCAGCGTGGCGGGCCACAGCGACGAGTCGGCGACCACGGGCCGGATGCGCGAGCAGCTGCGCGAGGCGCTGGGCAACGCCCTGCTCCGCGGCGACGCCACCGACCTGCTGGTCCGGGCCGCCGGGCGCGCCGAGTGGAGCCTTCCCGAGACGCTCACGGCCGTGGTGCTGCCCGAGGCGCACGTGCGGGCCGCGCTCGCCGCCGTCGACCCCCGCACCGTGGCGGTGATGGACCCGACCGCCGAGGAGCTCGCGGTGCTGCTCGCCCCCGACGCCACCCGGGCGGTGCTGCTCCGGGCCCTGAGCGGGAGCCCGGCAGTGGTGGGCCCGGCGCGCCCCTGGCAGGAGGCCCGGTCGTCGTGGCTGCGCGCCCGGCGCGCCTTCGAGCTCGACGCCGCGATCACCGACACCGAGCAGCACCTCGCCGACCTCGTCGTGCAGGCCGACCCCGACGCGCTGGCCGACCTGCGGGCCCGGGTGCTGGAGCCGCTGGACGAGCTGGCGCCGAGCGCCCGCGACAAGCTCACCGACACCCTGCGCGCGTGGCTGCTCCACCAGGGCCGCCGGGAGGCGGTGGCCGAGGCGCTCTTCGTGCACCCGCAGACGGTCCGCTACCGGGTGGGCCAGCTGCGCGAGCTGTACGGCGACCGGCTGGAGGAGCCCGAGTTCGTGCGGGAGGCGACGATCGCCCTGGCGTGAGGCACTCCGCGGGCATGGACGCACGTCCCGGAGGGCACGGGGCGCCCATGAGCCTCCCCCGCACCGAGAGCCCGACCAGCACCGACCGCGCCCGCCAGGTCACGGTGACCGTGAGCGAGGTGCTCTGCCTCGTCGGCACCCTGGTCGGCACCGGCGTGATCGGGACGCCGGTGAGCGAGAGCGCCGGCGGGGCGCTGTCCGACCAGGCGACGCTGCTCGCGCCGGCCGGGCCGGCGTTCTCGATCTGGTCGGTGATCTACGCCGGCCTGCTGGCCTACACCGTGTGGCAGTGGCTCCCCGGCCGGGCGACCGACCCGCGGCTGCGGGCCACCGGCTGGCTCGCCGCCGCGTCGATGCTGCTCAACGCGAGCTGGCTGCTGGTCACGCAGGCCGGCTCGGTCTGGGGCGGCGTCGTGGTGATCGTGGCGCTGGCCGCCGTGCTCGGGGTGCTCGCCCACCGGCTGGTCACCGTGCGCAGCGACGCCGAGGGCAGCGCCCGCACCGTCGACCGGGTGGTCGTCGAGGGCACCTTCGGGCTCTACCTCGGCTGGGTCTCGGTCGCCACCTGCGCCAACGTCGCCGCCGCGCTGGCCGACAGCGGGGTGACGCCCTCCTCCCCGACCGCCGACGTGCTGGCCGCCGTGGTCCTGGCCGTCGTCGCCGCGCTGGCCGCCTTCTACGCCTGGCGGATCGGGGCGCGGACCGTGCTGATCGCCGCCACCGCCGCCGCGATGGCCTGGGGGCTCGCCTGGATCGCCGTGGGCCGCAGCACCGAGGCGCCCGAGTCGACGCTCGCCACCGTGGCCGCGGTGGTCGCCGCCGTCGTGGTCGCCGGGGCCGCGCTGCTGCGGGTCCGCGGCAACGCCGGTGTCTCGCACGCCTGACGCGACCCGTCCCTCAGCGCTCCACGAACGCCAGCTGCGCGGTCTTGCCGGGCAGCTCGACCACCGGCCCCAGGGTCGCGCCGAGCCGCCGCAGCAGCGCCACCGACTTCTCGTTGCGCACGTCGGGCTCCATGACGACCCGCCGCACGCGCGGGTCGGCGAAGGTGCGCGCCACCAGCTCGGCGACCAGCGCCGGGGTGTGACCCGCCCGGGCGGGCTCGTCGGCGAGGAAGAGGTGGACGCCGAGGTCGCCGGGCCGCCGGTCGTAGCACTCCCCGATCTCGTCGACGAAGGGGTCGTAGGTCTGCAGGATCCCGACCGGCACCCCGTCGTCGTGGACCACCTGCGCGGTGAGGTGCTCCTGCTCGTCGATGTACGCGTAGATCGCCGCGACCTCCTCGACCGGCTTGCCGCGCATCCCCCAGAACTCCGCCCGCGGCCGGTCGACCCACGAGTGGATCAGCGCCGCGTCGCGCGGCGGGTCGACCGGGCGCAGCACGAATGGCTCGACCGGCACCAGCGACCCGTCGGCCCACGCCGCCACCTGCGGCTCCTGCGGCACGGCCCAGCGGCTGGCCGCCCGGTCGGCCAGGTCCCAGGCGTAGCGGGCGACGGGCCCGCGGACCACCCGGTCGGAGCCGGGCAGCCAGCCCGTCGCGGCGACGCAGTCGGAGTCGCCGGCCAGCAGGGTGCCGTCAAGCAGGGTGCCGTCAAGCAGGGTGCCGTCAAGCACGAGCCGGTGCCGCTCGCCCCAGGTCCCGGGGGGCGGGTCGGCCGCGACGTCGGCGACCGCCGCGGCGACCAGCGCCGGCAGGTCGACGTCGAGCACCCGGCGTACGTCGTCGGGGTCGGCCAGCCAGTGCGGCAGCGCCGTCGCGAGCCGCGCGGGGAGGTCGAACCACGGCGCGTGCAGCGCTCCGTAGGGGCAGGGCTCGCGCAGCGGCGCCAGCCGCGGCGCGGCGGCGACCCGCGCGACGAGCCGATCGCGGACCGCGGCGAACAGGGCCGCCTCCTCGCTGTCGGCCGCCATCCGGCCGTCCCAGGCGCGCAACCGGTCGGTGACCGGCGACCCGGGCGGCAACAGGTCGAGCAGCGGCCGCCAGGCGACCTGGAGGTCGTCGGTGAGCACCCGCGCGACCGAGTCGACGTCCCAGCCGCCGGCGGGAGGATCCGCGAGCAGCGCGGCGATCCGGTCCCGGCGGAACGGGGCCGCGAAGTCGCCGCCGAGCACGGCGAAGGAGTCGTCGACCCGGTCGTTGGCGGTGACCAGCACGTCGCCCGGCCCGCCCTCGCGGTGCGGCAGCGGGGCGTCGTCCGGCAGCCCGGGCAGCCGCCCGGCGACCCGGTGCAGCAGCCGGCCGCCCGTGTCGGCGACCACCCAGTTGTTGACCGGCTCCACCCAGTGGTCGAGGGCGGCGTCGACGTCGGCGACCGTCCGGGCGCGCAGCAGCGGCAGCAGGGCGCGGAAGCCGAGGTCGGCGTCCCGGGTCGACGGGGTGAGCAGCGCCCACGCCTCGCCGCCCGGGCCGGTGACGACGACCGGCCCGTGGGCGGTGCCGGCGACCTCGACCTCGACCGGGTCGGCGCCGGCGACCTCGACCACCTCGGTGCGCCGCGACACCACGTCGGCGTCGGTCACCGGGGTCAGCCGCTGGTGGTCGGCCATCGCGTTGGTCACCGCCCAGGCCACGCCGCCGGCGTGCCCGAAGTGCTGGACGCCGGGGACGCCCGGGAAGGTCAGCCCCGCGACGTCGATCCCGGGCCCGGTCAGCCGGACCTGCAGGTACACGTTCGGCGACTCGATGAGCCGGTGGGGGTCGCCGGCGACGACCGGCGACCCGGTCGCGGTGAGGCCCCCTCCGACGACGAAGGCGTTGCTCCCGTGCGGGTTGCCCTCCCGCCGCAGCAGCGCCACGGCCTCGTCGCCGAGGTGGCGCCCGACGTGGTGGCGCCACAGCTCGTGGGGGTAGTTGGCGAAGTGGACGTGCTCGACCAGGAAGACGGCGAGCGGCGTCCACGGCTGCCAGCCGTCGAGCCCGGCCTCCCGGACGCCCTCGACGTACGCCGTGACGAAGGCGGCCGTCCCGGGGTCGTCGGCCTCGAGCCGCGCCAGGCCCCGCCGGGCGACCTCGGCGATCCCGAGCCGGCGGGCGAAGGCGTCCCACTCCACGCCGGCCGGGCCGTCGAGCGCGGCGACCCGCCCCTCGGCGTACGCGCGCTGCCGCTCCAGCTGCTCGCCGCGGAGCGCGACGGTGACCCGCCCCTGCTCCCGGGCGAGCCCGAGGACGCTGTCGGCCCGCACGTGCGGCACGCCCCAGTGGTCGACGGTGCTGCTCGCCCCGCTCATGCGGTGGCCTCGACGAGCTCGGCCGACGAGGACGGCTCGGCCGACGAGCAGGGGTTGGCGAGCGTGCCGGCGTAGAGGAGCGACTGCGCCTGGTCGGTCAGGTCCACCATCTGCAGAGTGTTGCGCAGCTGGAGCCGGTTGAGGCAGCTGTGCCGGAACCGCGGACGGCGCAGGTCGTGACGGGCCACGGCCCTGGTCACCTCCGGGTCGTCGGCGTGGTCGGCGGCGTGCTCGTCGAGGCAGCGCGCCACCTCGGCCCAGAAGGCGTCGACGTCGAGCACGCCCTCGGTGTGCAGCAGCCCGGCGACGTGGCGCAGCACCCCGTCGAAGACGTCGGTGTGGATCGTCAGCGACTGCTCGTCGACGGGCACCGACGCGCGGATCCGCTCCACCTCGGGCGGCAGCGGGGCGTCGCCCATCACGGCCACCTCCTCGCCGACGTCCTTCATGATCGCGCGCACGACCACGTGGTCGCGCAGCACGAGCACGAGGTTCTCCCCGTGCGGCATGAAGGCGAGGTCGTGGGCGAGCAGGCAGTGCACCAGCGGCCGCAGGTAGGCGCGCAGCCACCCCCGCACCCACGCGGCCGGCTCGAGGCCCGAGGCGCGGACCAGCGCGGCGACGTGGGAGGCGCCGCCGCCCCCGTCGGGGTCCACCGGGTCCCGGTGCAGCAGCGACGCCATGGTGGCCAGCCGCTCCCCCTCGGCCAGCCCGGGCACGGGGCTCTCGCGCCACAGCGCGGCGACCATCTTGCGGTGCGCCGACGGGGTGTCGATCCGGTGGAAGACGTCGCCGGTCCAGCCGATCGCGGCGTGCTCGCGCAGCACGGTGAAGCCGCAGTCCACCAGCGTCGGGTCGGCGGCGACGAGGTCGGCCACCCAGTCGTTGATCGCCGGGGTCGGCCCCATGTAGGCCGGGGAGAGGCCGCGCAGGAAGCCCATGTTCTGGATCGCCAGCGCCGTCTTCACGTAGGAGCGCTCCGGGTGGTCGACGGGGAAGAACGTCCGGATCGACTGCTGCGCGCGGAAGGCGCCCGGGCCCTCGCCGAGCAGCACGACGTCGCGCCGCGCCACCGACGGGGCGAAGGTGACCGCCACCTTGTCGACCCACTGCCACGGGTGGAGCGGGAGGAAGCGGTACGCCGCGGGGTCGAGCCCCAGCCCCGCCAGCCGGTCGCGCCACGCCGCCAGGGTCGCCTCGCCCAGCTCGCGCCGGTAGTGCTCCTCCTCACCCAGCCCGCGGGCCAGCGAGAGCCGCGACTGGTCCTTGCGGACCGCCAACCAGAGCAGCCGCACGTCGCGCCCCGCCTCCGGCGCGTACGCCGCGTAGTCGTCCGCGCCGAAGCCGATCCGCCCGTTGTTGGCCACGAAACCGGGGTGGCCCTCGGTCATCGCCGCCTCGATCTCCTGGTAGCCGGCGTCGAGCAGCTCGGTGACCGACGGTCGGTCCTGCGCGAGCTTCCACGCGGCGGCCGACAGGGTGGAGGCCAGCTCCTCGAGGTAGACCGGCAGCAGGGCGTCGGGGATCCCGAGGTCGGGGGCGAGCTCGGCGACCAGCTCCTGGGCGTCGAGCTCGCACGCCTCGCCGTCGACGGTCCGGGCCAGGGAGGCCTCGTCGACCACCCAGTGCTCCAGGGGAAGCACCCGCGCGGTGAAGGTGTAGCGGGCGCGCCCGTCGGGGGTGGTGAGCGCGTAGTGGTCTCGTCGCTGCGCGACCTCCTCGACCGGCGGGGGGACGGGCTCGGGGGCGAGCAGCCTCTCGTGGCTCAGCTCGGCGATCGCCTTGGCGACCAGGTGGCGCTGGGCCCGGGCCATGAGCTCGGGCGTCAGGTGCTCGTCGTACCTCATACGACCGCCTCCTCGGAGCCGAGCCGCGACCCGGCGAAGTCGGCGCGGTCGCAGAAGCTCAGCGCCGCGACCTTGTCGGAGAGCCGCACCTCGCGGGCGACCCGGAAGCCGGCGGCCGCGTTGAGGGCGGCGATCCGATGGTTGCGGACGTCGGGCTCGACCACCACCCGCGGCCCCCGGGCGAGGCAGAAGGCGACGACCTCGCGCATCACCGCGGCGGTGAAGCCGGAGACCGGCGCGTCGGTCGGGGCCACCAGCAGGTGCATCCCGACGTCTCCGGCCGCGACCTCGGGCAGGTCGCGCAGGTCGGGGTGGCGCAGCGGGTCGTAGGTCTCGGCGAGGAACTGGGGCACGCCGTCGGCCCGGCCGAGCCACGCGTCGTGGTGCGGGTCGTCGGCGATCCGGGCGTACTCGGCGGCCACCTCGGCGACCGAGGCGCCCTGCATCCCCCAGAAGACCGAGCGGGGGTGGGTGACCCAGCCGTGCAGCACGGCCAGGTCGCGCTCCGGGTCCAGGGGCTCCAGCGTCAGCCTCATCGGACTCCCCCCTTCAGCCGGTCGGGCACCCCGAACTCCTGGAACGCGGTCCGCTTCTCCACCGGGTAGACCTCGCGGCCGGTCAGGGCGGCGATGATCACCGAGCTGCGCATCGCGCCCATCCCCAGGTCGGGGGCGACGAAGCCGTGGGTGTGCTCCTCGCCGTTCTGCACGAAGACCGTGCCGTCGTCGTCGAGGGCGAAGCGCTCGTCGGCGAGGAACCGCCCCTGCTCGTCCCACCGGATGCGGTGGCGGACCGGGTCGAGGAACGCCGGCACCTGCGCGGCGTACCCGGTGGCGAGCACCACCGACCCGGTGGCCAGCGAGAAGGCCTCGCCGGTCTCGGTGTGCCGCAGCGCGAGGCGCCAGCCGTCGCCCTCGCGCGCCGCCCCCGTCACCTCGGTGGCGGTGAGCAGGGTGGTGTCGGGCGCGCCGTCGACCGAGCGGGAGTAGAGCGCGTCGTGGATGGCGTCGATCGTCGCCGAGCTGATCCCCTTCGACAGCGCGGCCTGCCCTGCCTGGACCCGGGTCCGGGTCTCGGGCGGGAGGCCGCGGAAGTGGGCGCTCCACTCCGGGGAGGTCATCTCGAGGGTCAGCTTGGTGTACTCCATCGGGAAGAACCGCGGGCTGCGGGTGACCCAGTGCAGCGCGTAGCCACCGGCCGGCTGCTCGGCCAGCAGGTCGGCGTAGACCTCGGCCGCCGACTGCCCGGAGCCGACGACGGTGATCGACCCGGTCGCCTGCAGCTCCGCCTTGCGGGCGAGGTAGTCGGCCGAGTGCGTGCCGCGCTCGCCCAGGACCGTCTCGAGCCCCGCGGGCACCCGCGGCGCGGTGCCCGTCCCGAGGACGAGCCGCCGCCCCCGGAAGGTCTCGCCGGTGGCCGCGCGGACGACGTACGCCTCGCCGTCGTGGGCCACCTCGGTGACCTCCCGGCCCCAGCGCAGGGTGGGCAGGCGGTCGGCGACCCAGCGGCAGTACCGGTCGTACTCGCGACGCAGCGGGTAGAAGCTCTCGCGGACGTAGAACGGGTAGAGCCGGCCGGTCTCCTTGAGGAACTGCAGGAAGGAGAAGCGGGAGGTCGGGTCGGCCAGCGTCACGAGGTCGGCCAGGAACGGCACCTGGAGGGTGGCGTCGTCGAGCATCATCCCGCCGTGCCACTCGAAGCGGTCGCGGCCGTCGAGGAAGACCCCGTCGAGCCCCTCCACCGGGTCGGCCAGGGCGGCGAGGCCGAGGTTGAACGGCCCGATCCCGATCCCGACGAAGTCGTGGACGTGCGCGTCGCTCACCGGACCGCCTCCACGAGGTGGAGGGCGCGCTGCCGCGGCGGGCGGCCCACCACCAGCTCGGCCGCCAGCCCCGCGCCGGTCTCCCGGAGCAGGTCGAGGAGGCCGGCGAGCTGCTCGACGTCGGCGCGGGGGTTGAGCAGGGTGAGCTTGAGGAAGGTGCGGCCGTCGACCTTGGTGGCCGCGACCATCGCCCGGCCCGAGTCGTAGAGCGCGGCGCGCAGGCGGGTGTTGAGGGCGTCGAGGTGGGCGCCGTCGACGCCGGCCGGGGCGTAGCGGAAGACGACGGTGGAGAGCGACGGAGGGGCCGCGAGCTCGAGGTCGGGCGCCGCGGCCACCCGCTCGGCGACGGCGGCCGCGAGGTCGATGGCCGCGTCGAACCAGTCGCCGACGGTGTCGGCGCCCATGGTCCGCAGCGTCATCCAGAGCTTGAGCGCGTCGAAGCGGCGGGTGGTCTGCAGGGACTTGTCGACCTGGTTGGGGTGGGCGGCGTCCTTCGGGTTGAGGTAGTCGGCGTGCCAGGTGACGTGGCGCAGGGTGGCGCCGTCGCGGACGACCAGCGCGCTCGCCGAGACCGGCTGGAACCACGTCTTGTGGAAGTCGACGGTCACGGAGTCGGCGTGCTCGATCCCGGCGAGCAGGTGCCGCCGGGTGCGCGAGGCGAGCAGGCCGCCGCCGTACGCCGCGTCCACGTGCAGCCAGGCTCCGTGCCGTCGCGCCAGGGCCGCGAGCTCGGGCAGCGGGTCGATCGCCCCGAAGTCGGTGGTGCCGGCGGTGGCCACCACCGCCATCGGCACGTCGCCGGCGGCGGCGACGCCGTCGAGGGCGCGGGCGAGCGCGGCGGGGTCCATCCGGCGCCCCGCGTCGATGGGGACGCCGAGCACCGCGGCGTCGCCGAGGCCGAGCAGCCGGGCGGCCTTCTGGACGCTGAAGTGCGCCTGCGTGGACGCGAGGATCCGCAGCCGGTCGGCCGGCGCTCCCGCGGCGAGCGCGTGGTCGCGGGCGAGCAGCAGGCCCTGCAGGTTGGACTGGGTGCCGCCGCTGGTGAAGATCCCGTCGCCGCCGACGTGGTCGGGGCCGTGGATCCGGCCGGCGGTCCAGTCGACGAGGTGGCGCTCGATGAAGGTGGCGCCGACGCTCTGGTCGAAGGTGTCCAGCGAGGCGTTGACCGAGCTGATCAGCACCTCGGCCAGCAGGGCGGGGACGGCCACGGGGCAGTTGAGGTGGGCCGCGTAGGCCGGCTCGTGGAACCAGACCGTGTCCTGCAGCCACAGCCGGGAGAGCTCCTCCACGGCGCTGGCGGCGTCGCCGAGCGGCGCGTCGAGGTCGACGGCGGCGACCCGGGCGGCCGCGGAGCGCGCGTCCCGGCCGGTCGCCGGGCGGCCGCCGCGGTCGAGGTGGTCGGCGACCGTGCGGGCACCGAGGGCGACGGCGTCGAGGTAGGACGTCGTGTTGTCGTGGTGGAACAGCTGCGACAGGGGCGGCTGCTGCGGGGGTGGCGTGGTCACCGAGAGACCTCCGAATGAGTTAGGTAAGGCTCACCTTACTCAGAGCGGAGGGTCCGGCGTCCACCCGGCGCTCAGGTCGCGGACGCCTCCGGGTCGTGGACCCGCACCCCGGCCACCCACGTCCCGGCCACCCGGTCGCCCATGCCGCGCAGGTGCTCACCGGTCGCGGCAGCCGACTCCTGGGGCGCGAGCGGGTCGGCGTCCAGCAGCACCAGGTCGGCCGGGTGCCCGGCCGCGACCGTGCCGAGCCCGTCGACCGAGGCGGCCAGCGCCTCCTGCGCGGTGATCGCCTGCTCCGGGTGCCACGGCTCCCGGTCGTCGGCGGTCCGGTGGACCGCGGCGGCCATCGCCAGCCAGGGGTCGAGCCGCGCGACGGGGGCGTCGGAGCCCATCGCGAGCGTGACCCCGTCGTCGAGCATCCAGCGCAGCGCGAAGCAGCGGTCCCCGCGGCCCGGCCACAGCCGCTCGCTGACGTCGCGGTCGTCGAGCAGGTGGGCGGGCTGGACGCTCGCGACGATCCCGAGCTCCGCCATCCGGCGCACGTCCTCGCGGCGCACCAGCTGCGCGTGCTCGATCGTGCCCTCGATCCCGGTGGCCGCGAAGGCGTCGAGGGCGGCTGTCACGGCCCGGTCGCCGATCGCGTGGACCGCCGCGGTGAGGCCCTGCGCCCTCCCGCGAGCGAGCAGGGCGGCGAGCTCCTCGGGCGACTGGTTGGGGTTGCCGTGCGGGAAGCCCAGGGGTGCCGGGCCGGCGTAGGGCTCGCAGCACCAGGCGGTGCGGGTGTTGAGCGACCCGTCGCTGATGATCTTGAGCGGCCCCATCCGGGCCAGGTCGCTGCAGCCGGGCAGCACGTCGCCCGTGCGCAGGCCGGCCTCGACGACGTCGTCGAGCCCGGCGGCGTACGTCGCCATCCGCAGCCGCAGCAGGTCGGCGCCAGCCTCCCAGCGGCGCGCCCAGTCCTCGTGGCCGCCGCTGAACTCGAAGTCGGTCAGCCCGACCACGCCGAGGGCCGCGGCCTGCTCCATCGTGCGGCGGTAGGCGTCGGGCCCGGTGCCGTCGTCGCCGAGCACCGAGGAGAGCCGGCCGTAGGCGTCGAACCACTCCAGCTCGGAGACGACGCCCTCGCGCAGCGGCAGGTGGAGCGTCTTGAGGGCGACCGTGTTGAGCCACGCGTGGTGGCCGTCGCCGGCGATCAGGACGACCGGCTGGTCGGAGCCGAGCGCGTCGAGCATGGAGACGACGGGGTCCTCGGGCCAGGCGGTCGGGCGGTGCCCCCAGCCGATCACCGGCAGGTCGGGCCACTCCGCCAGCCGGTCGGCGACCATCCGGACCGCCTCGGCGGCCGAGCGCACCGGAGCCAGGTCGAGCCGGGCGCTCGAGAGCGTCCACTGGCCGAGGTGGACGTGCTGGTCCCACAGCCCCGGGACCACCCAGCGACCCTCCGCGCGGACCTCCTCGGCTCCGTCGCGGTCCAGGCCCGGGGCGACCTCGGCCACCCGGCCGTCGCGGAGCCGCAGGTCGACAGGCGCGTCCGGCACGGCGTCGCCGGGGCGGACGGGGACGAGGCGCACGTCGCGCAGCAGGAGGTGGGCCGACTCGGTCATGGGCGGCACCCTAGGCGCCGACCCCGGTCTCCCCCCAGACCTCCCACGTCTGCACCGCCCAGAAGGTGGCGAAGAGCACCAGCAGCAGCGCCTCGACGAGCAGGACCCACCCGACGGGGGCCTCGACGAGCAGCAGCACCGCGGCCAGCGCCACCACCGCGACCATCCCCAGGGCGAGCGCCCCGTAGACCGCGTCGAGCCCGGTCATCCGGCGGCCGGCGGCCGGGGCGCGGCGCAGGTGGGCGCCCGCCGGCGACTGCTCCGCCGGCACGTCCCCCAGCCGCTCGAGCAGGCGCAGCCCCAGCGTGGTGCGCAGCAGCGCCACGCCGCCGAGCAGGACGAACATCGCCACGGCCGCGGGCTCGTGCACGTGCCGCGACACCCACCCGGGGGCCATCGCGAAGGCGACGAGCAGGGCCACCAGCAGGACCGCGGGGGCACCCCGCAGGACCCGGCGGAACCGGCGCGGGCACCGCCAGTCGTCGACGTCGCCGCCCGCCCGCGGCAGCAGCACGACGGAGACCACCCACAGCAGCAGGCCGACCGCGAGCAGCGCGCCCACGGCGTACGCGTTGAGCCGCACCACGGCCGGGTCGTGGGCGGGCAGGTGCTCGCCGGAGGAGTCCTTGGGCCAGCACGCCGCGGCCGCGACGAGCATCCCGAGCCCGCCCGCCACGTTGAGCAGGGTCTGCTCGGTGAGGGTGTCGCCGCGGACCGCCAGGAGCAGGCACGCCGCGGCGGCGACCGCGAGGACGAAGAGCGTGCGGGCGTCGGTGTACCAGGTGTCGGAGATCGTCGGGGGCCACGCCCCGTCGGCCACCCGGACGGCGAGCGGGGCGAGCAGCACCAGGACGGTGCAGGCGACCAGGCCGATCCGGAGCGAGAAGTAGGTGGCCCGGATCCCCATGGACCGAGGCTAGCGGCGGCCGCCGTACCGGAGCAGCAGCCACATCCCGACCGCCGTGCCGACGACCATGATGAGGCCGAGGACCAGGGTGTGGAGGGTGGCGTCCGACGTCTGCATGCCTCCCACTGTAGGCCGCTGGCTAACCTCGGCCGCATGCCCCGGACCATCGCCACGAACACCCGCGTCGACCTCGACGGCCTGCTCGACTTCGTCCGGCCGCGGCACCGCTTCCTGCTCGTCACCCGGCGGGGCGACGGCAGCCCGCAGGCCTCGCCGGTCACGGGCGGGGTGGACGACGCCGGCCGGCTCGTCGTCGCGACCTACCCCGAGCGCGCCAAGACCCGCAACGCGCGGCGGCGGCCCGAGGTCGACGTCGTCGTGGTCTCCGACGAGTGGGACGGGCCGTGGGTGCAGGTCACCGGGAGCTGCGAGGTGCTCGACGCCACCGACCCCGACCCCGCGCGGGCCACCGAGGCGCTGGACGCCTTCGTCGAGTACTTCCGCAACATCTCCGGCGAGCACTCCGACTGGGACGAGTACCGGCGGGCGATGGTCGACCAGGGCAAGTCGCTGCTCCGGGTCACCCCCGTCCGCTGGGGCCCGGTCGCCACGGGCGGCTTCCCCGCCCGGCTCGCCTGAGCCGCGCGCCCGGGGCCGCCGTCACTTCGCGTCGGCGTACGACGCCACCACGGCGGCACTGAGCGGGAAGTCGACGCGGGCACCGAAGAGGAGCCGCGCCGCGGTGCCCGCCGCCTCGCGCGCCGCCTCCACCACGGCGTCGGTCAGCCCGGCCGGGGTGTGCACGACGACCTCGTCGTGGAGGAAGAGGACGAGGTGGGGCCGCCGCTCCAGCGGCGCACCGCCCTCGCCCAGGGCCCACAGCCGGTTGCGCAGGTCGGCGATCCACGCCGCGGCCCACTCGGCCCCCGTGCCCTGGACGACGAAGTTGCGGGTGAAGCGGCCGTAGGCGCGGCGCAGCCGGGCCTGGTCGCGCGGGTCGGGGGCGGGGGCGTCGGGGTCGACGTCCCACGACTCCCCCAGCGACGGCGAGCCGCGCCCCAGCAGGGTGCGCACCACCTCGCCGCGCTCGCCCGCTCGGGCCGCCTCCTCGACGAGGCCGAACGCCTGCGGGTAGCGCCGGGTCAGGTCGGCGACCATCCGGCCGCTCTCGCCGCGGGTGGCGCCGTACATCGCCCCGAGCAGCCCGAGCTTGGCGTGCTGCCGGGTCGACACCGCCCCCGAGTCGACCATCCCCTGGTAGAGGTCGACCCCGCGCGCGGCCGCGGCGAGCGCCCGGTCGCCGCTCATCCCCGCCAGCACCCGCGGCTCGAGCTGGGCGACGTCGGCGACCACCAGGGCCCAGCCGTCGTCCGCGACCACCGCCGGCCGCACCTGGGCGGGGAACGAGAGCGCCCCGCCGCCGTCGGAGGCCCACCGCCCGGTCGCCGACCCGGCGGGCTGGTAGGACGGCCGGAAACGGCCGCCGCGCACCCACTCGTCGGCCCACGCCCAGCCGTTGGCCGACCAGAGCCGGGAGAGCGACTTGTGCCGCAGCAGCGGCTCGACCGCCGGGTGGTCGACGGCGCGCAGGGTCGAGGCCCGCACGTCGGCGACCTCGTGGCCGGCGCGGCGCAGCGCGGCCATCAGCTCGGGACGCGAGTCGGGGTTGAGGCCCGGCGTGCCGAGCAGCCGGCCGACCTCGGCGGCCAGCTCCTCGAGCCGCTGCGGACGGTGCCACTGCGACGGCCGCGGCCCGAGCAGGTCGAGGAGCATCCGCTCGTGGACCTCCGCGCGCCACGGCACCCCGGCGTACGTCATCTCGGCGGCGACCAGCGCGGCGGCCGACTCGGCGGCCAGCAGCAGCCCGAGCCGCCCCGGCTCGTCCGAGGCGGCGACGCAGGCGAGCTGGCGGGCGTCCTCGAGGTCGGCGCGCAGGTGCTCGGCGGCGTCGTCGGCGGCGAAGAGGCCGGGCTCGTCGGGCGCCGCCGGCCCGAGCCGGTCCCAGACCGCCCGGTCGGGACCGTCCAGCAGCGCCGGGTCGGCCGCGGGCGCGCGACGCAGCAGGCGGTGCGCCAGCCGCAGGTCGTGGCAGCGACCCACCCGGACGCCGGCGGCGAGCAGGGGCGGGTACCACCGGGCCGTGTCGTCCCAGACCCAGCGCGGCCCCTCCCGCGCCTCGCGCGCCGCGACGTACCCCGGGAGCTCGGCCTGCGCCAGCTCGCGGGCCCCCTCCCCGTCGACCACCAGCACGCGCTCGCCCGGCAGGCGGGAGAGGGCGACCCGGGTCATGGCGTCCACCCTGCCGCACTACCTTGTGGGGCATGACGACCGGATGGTGGCTCGCCCTGCTCGGGGGCAGCGCGATCGCGTGGGCGATGCTGCTCGACGTCCGCTGGCGCACCTACGCCCGGCTCGCCCGCTGGTGGGTCGGCTGGGCGCAGCGGCGCGGACGCGCCGCCGGGCCGCTCTCGCTGCTCCTCTCCCTCGGGGCGCTGGGCGCCTACAGCGCCGTCGTGCTGCTCGTCCTCGGAGCCGCGCGGGAGGAGGGCGGCGGCTGGTGGGCGCTGGCGGCCTGCTGGGTGGCGACGCTGGCCTACGCGCCGTTCCTCTGCGCCACCTGCCCGCAGCAGAGCGGCTACTGGGCGTGGCGCGCCGACCTCGCCGACGCCGGAGCGGACCGGAGGCTGCAGCGCCGGATCGCCTGGTGGGCCGGGCCGCCGACCGTCGCGGGGGTCATGGTGGTGACGTTCGGCGCCATCTGGGTGACCACGTGAGGCGGCGGGCCGCAGCGGTGGCGGGCGTCCTGCTCGTCGTCGGGGCCGGGGCGGGGTGGGTCGCCCAGCGGACCGTCGACGCCCCCGACCACGTCCCGGGCGAGGCGGCGCCGGTGCCGGCGGAGTCCCCCGCGCTCCCGTTCACCACCGACGAGGAGCTCACCCCCGACCCGCCCCAGCCCCCGCTGGAGCCGGGCGTCCCGCTGGCGGAGACGTCGTTCGGGACCACCCCGACCCGCCTGGTCTTCCCCGTGCCGGTGGGGTGGCAGCGGCTGACGAACGCCCCCAACGAGTTCCGCTGGAAGGTGCCCGGGCACCCCCAGGACACCTACGTGCTGCGCGTGGAGCACGTCGGCAGCCAGCGCCGGACCATCGCCGAGCACCGGGCGGAGCGGATCAGGTCGGCGAAGGCCCAGGAGCTCGAGGTCGACGTCCTGGACGACTCCGGCGACGGGCTGACCTACACCTACGTCGACGACCTCGGGCAGCGCCGCCACCTCGTCGTGCGCTGGCTCGACCTGGCCGGCGGCCCGGCGGCCGAGGCGGAGGTCAACGTCTCGGCGCGGGTCCGCGACGCCGAGGGGGCCGCCGACCTGTCCCGGCGCGTCGCCGGCGGCATGCGGCAGGAGTGAGGGACAACCAGATGGGCCTCCGTCGCGTCTCACCGGGCATGAGGACCCTCACGCGGCTCGCCCCCGCCTTCCTGCTCGGTCTGGTCGTGAGCGGCTGCGCCGACGACGCGGAGACGACGGAGCGGCCGACGCCGTCGGCGAGCCCCGCCGACCCTTCCCCCGGCAACCCTTCCACCGGCAACCCTTCCACCGGCGACGAGCTCACCCTCGACGGCGGCGTCACGGTGGTGGGTGAGTGGGAGGAGGCCGAGCTGCTGGGCGACCGGCTCCCGGCCGGGGAGGCCTTCGGGCTGCCCCGGGTCGTCTACGCCGTCGCCGACCCCGACGACGGCGAACAGCGCGCGCTCGTCTCCTACGGCCTGCTCAGCGAGGGCCGGATCTTCCGGACCGTCCCGGCGCTCTCGCCCGAGGAGGAGGAGGCCCCCGACGGCATGGACCTGTACGGCGGCTTCGAGGAGCAGGGCGCCTACGACCTGCTCGGCGCGGTGCCGGGCCGGGTCGCGGTCTCGGTCGAGGCGCCCGACGGGACCGTCGAGCCGGTGGCGGCCCAGAGCGCGACCGTGCTGCCCGGCTGGACCGTCTTCCACCACCGCGGCCCGTGGTCCCCCGACTGGGACGCCCTCGCCGCGGCCCCCCTGGTCGTGACGACCGACGACGGCGTGCGGGTCGAGGTCCGCGAGCGCAGCTGGGTGGGCTGACGACGGCTCAGGGGCCCTCGACCGAGTCGAGCACCCGGCGGACGGTCGCCAGGTCGGCGCCGCGCACCTGCACCCACAGCTGGCGGTCGTCGCCCACCTGCTCCAGGTGCTCCAGGACCACGGAGGCGGGGGCGGGGCAGTCGCGGTGCACCGCCGTCATCGCCTCGCCGTCGGCACCCGCAGCGCCGGGCTCGACCCGGCTGCTGCCGCACTCCGGGTGGCCCGGGAGCGCGCCGGGCAGGTCGTCGCCGTCCAGCAGGGCCACGAAGGCGCCGGTCCCGGCGTTGCGCCAGTCACCGGCCGAGCCCACGGACAGGGCCGGCAGGGACGCGTCCCGGCCCGGCGGCGTCCAGCCGGCGTCCCGGACCTCGCCCGCCCAGGCGGCCGGCACCGTCACCGCCAGGGTCCCGCTGGCGTCCTCGACCCGCTGCTCCCCCCCGAGCGACCCCGCGGCCGCCCAGCCCAGCCCGCCCCCTGCCGCGAGCACCAGCGCGCCGCCGGCGAGGAGGAGCGCCGGGCGCCGGCTCGCGGCGGGCGCCGGCCCTGGCAATGTCGACGGCTCGTGCACGGTCGCCGCGTCCGGCTCGAGTGCCGCCCCGAGCGGCTCGAGCGCCGTGCGGAGCGGCTCTAGCGCCGTGCGGTCGACGTCGACGCCGCCACCCGTCGCCCGGACCAGGTCGGCGACGAACTCCGCCACCCCCGCCTGCCTCTGCTCGCGGTCCGCGGCCAGCCCGCGGGCCACGACGGCGGCCAGCGCGGGGTCGAGCCCGTCCAGCGGCGCCAGCGGGGGCGGCTCGGCGGCCGCGGCGAGCGAGTCGTGCGACCAGGCCGGGCGGCCCACGAGCAGCCGGTGGGCGAGGGCCGCGAGGGAGAAGAGGTCGGCGCGGCCGTCGAGGCCCTCCCCGCGCGCCTGCTCGGGGGCGACGTACGACGGGGTCCCGGCGATCACGGTGAGCCGCGAGGAGACGTCGAGCGCCTTGCCCAGCCCGAGGTCGGCGAGCATCGCCCGGGTGCGACCCCCGCCCGACTCGCCGGTCTCGTCGGCGCGGAGCAGCACGTTGCCGGGCTTCACGTCCCGGTGCAGGACGCCGCGGGCGTGCAGGGCCTGCAGCCCGGCGCCGACCTCGACGAGGATGCGCAGCGCCTCGTCGCGCGGGAGGGGCCGGCCGGGCAGGGCGGCGACGCGCTCGGCCAGCGTGCCCCGGTCGGCGTACGCCATCACGAGGTAGGGGCGGCCGTCGTCGGTCTCGCCCGCGTCGTAGACGGGGACGACGTGGGGCGACTCGACCTTGCGGAGGAATCGGCCCTCCTCCACGAAGCGGCGGCGCACGTGCTCGTCGCCCGACCAGTTGTCGGCGAGCACCTTGATCGCGACCGGCGAGTCGAGCTCCTCGTCCTCGGCGAGCCAGACGGTGGCGAAGGCGCCCGCGCCGAGGCGGCGGCGTACCGGGTAGCGACCGATCGAGCGAGGCGAGGACATCGGCGCCAGTCTTGCAGCATGGGCGCACCGCGCAGGGGTACGGACGGCAGATGAACGAGCCCACCACCGCCCAGGACCGGCCCGCCCCGACGGAGAGGCCGCTCGCCCTCGTCACGGGGGCCAGCAGCGGGATCGGCCTCGAGCTCGCCCGGCAGTTCGCCGAGCACGGCTTCGACCTCGTGGTCAACGCCGAGGACCCCGCGATCGAGGGAGCCGCCGAGGAGCTGCGCGCCCACGGCGGCGAGGTGCGCGCCGTCCAGGTCGACCTGCGCCGTTCCGACGGCGTGAGCGAGCTGATGGCCGCGGTCCGCGAGGCCGGCCGGCCACTGGCGGCGGTGGCGCTGAACGCCGGCGTCGGCCACGGCGGCCGCTTCGTCGACACCGACCTCGCCCACGACCTGGGGATCATCCAGCTCAACGTCGTCTCGACGGTCCAGCTCGCCAAGCTGGTGCTGGTCGACATGGTGCGCGCCGGCGAGGGGCGGGTGCTGGTGACGAGCTCGATCGCCTCCGAGATGCCCGGCGCGTTCCAGTCCACCTACAACGCCTCGAAGTCGTTCCTGCAGTCCCTCACCCAGGGGCTCCAGGAGGAGCTGCGCGACACGGGCGTCTCGCTCACCCTGCTGATGCCGGGGCCGACCGACACGGAGTTCTTCGCGCGGGCCGACATGGAGAAGACCAAGGTCGGCCAGGGCGCCAAGGACGACCCGGCCAAGGTGGCCCGCCAGGGGTTCGAGGCGCTGATGTCGGGCGAGTCGCGGGTGGTCGGCGGCGGCTGGCGCACCCGGGTGCAGGAGGCGGCCAGCAAGGTGCTGCCGGACCGCGCCAAGGCGGCCCTGCACCGCAGGATGGCGGAGCCGGACGCCTAGGGTTGGCCCCATGGAGGCCACCCCGATGACCCCGGACGAGATCGACGCCGTCGCCCGTCGGGCCCAGGAGGGCGACCGGGCCGCGATGGAGCAGCTGCTCGGCGAGCTGCGGCCCCGGGTGCTGCGGATCTGCCAGGGCGTGCTGCCCTACTCCGACGACGCCGAGGACGCCTGCCAGGAGGCGCTGCTCAGCATCTCGGCCAAGCTGGACCAGTGGCACCGGCGCGGCCGCTTCACCACCTGGCTGCACGTGGTGGCGCTCAACAGCGCCCGTTCGACGTACCGCCGGCTCAAGAACCTGGCCGCACCCACCGACGTCGCCCCCCTGGAGCGCCCCGACCCGCGCACCACGAGCGTCATCGCCGGCACCCGCCTCGACCTGCTCGAGGCGCTGGAGACGATCGAGGCCGAGCACCCGGCGTTCGTGCAGCCGCTCGTGCTCCGCGACGTCTACGGGCTGGCCTACGACGAGATCGCCGACCAGCTCGAGCTGCCGCTCGGCACGGTCAAGGCGCAGATCCACCACGGTCGCAAGCTCGCCCGGCCGCTGCTGCGCGGAGCCCGGTGAGGGAGGCGCTCGCCGACCACGCCTGGCCCGTCTACCTGGTGTGCCTGGGCGTGGGCTTCGCCCACGTGTGGGTCGTCGACGAGCTGGGACTCCCGGATCGACTGGCGGCCTGGTGGGTGCCGCGGGCGCAGCGACGTGGCCGCTGGGCCGGGCCCTGGTCGGCCGCGATCTCGTCACTGGCACTGATCGCCCTCGTCGTGGTCCTCATGGTGGCGCACCTGCCGGGGGGCACCATGCCCTGGTGGTGGCCGTGGCTGGTCGTCACGGTCGCGCTGGCGCTGTACCTGCCGTTCTTCGTCACCACGGCGCCGTACGTGTCGGGCTACTGGCGGTGGCGGGAACGGCTGCGCCAGCAGGGGGCGGACGACCGGCTGCAGAGGCGGGTCTCCTGGTGGGCGGGACCACCGTCGTTCGCGGGGTTCTGGGTGATCTCGTGGTGGGCCCTCACGTTGCTCTCCCGGGCCGGCTCCTAGCCGGCGGCGGGACCAGCGGTCGCGCAGGGGGAGGACGAAGGTCCTGACTGGCCTAGCCTTCACCCTGTGACCGAACGCCTCTCCGCCCGCGAGCTCATCGACCTGGTGCTGGACGAGGGCTCCTGGTCCTCCTGGGACGTGCCGCCCGAGCGCGGCGAGCTCGACCCGGCGTACGCCGACCAGCTGGCGCGGGCGGCGGAGAAGTCGGGCGTCGACGAGGCCGTCGTCACCGGCGAGGGGCGGCTCGACGGCCACCGGGTCGCGGTGGTGCTGGGCGAGTTCTCCTTCCTGGCCGGCTCGATCGGGCGGGCGACCGCCGACCGGCTGGTCTCGGCGATCCGGCGGGCCACCGCCGAGCGGATCCCGCTGCTCGGCGCCCCGACGAGCGGCGGGACCCGGATGCAGGAGGGCACGGCGGCGTTCGTGCAGATGGTCCGGATCTCCGAGGCCGTCGCCGCGCACAAGGCCGCGGGCCTGCCCTACCTCGTCTACCTGCGCCACCCCACGACCGGCGGGGTGATGGCGTCGTGGGGCTCGACCGGCCACCTCACCGTCGCCGAGCCCGGCGCGCTGGTCGGCTTCCTCGGCCCCCGGGTCTACGAGGCCCTCTACGACCGGCCCTTCCCCGAGGGCGTGCAGACCTCGGAGAACCTCTTCGAGCGCGGCATCGTCGACGGCGTCATCGAGCCGGGGGCCGTGCGCCACATCCTCGGCCGCACCCTCGACATCCTCGAGCGGCCCCGGCGCGACCTCCCGACCGTGCCCGACCCGACGCCCGACGAGGTCCCCGAGGTCGACGCCTGGGACGCCGTGACCCGGTCGCGCCGCCCGGACCGCCCCGGCGTGCGCCGGTTGCTGCGGTACGGCGCCACCAACGTCATCCCCCTCAACGGGACGGGGCAGGGTGAGAGCGATCCCGGGCTGCTCTTCGCGCTGGCCCGCTTCGGCGAGGCGCCGTGCGTCTTCCTCGGCCAGGACCGGCGCGGGCAGACCACCGACCACCCGATGGGCCCGGGCGCGCTCCGCGAGGCCCGGCGCGGGATGCGGCTCGCCTCCGAGCTGGGGCTGCCGCTCGTCACGGTGATCGACACCCAGGGGGCCGCCCTCTCGGCGGAGGCGGAGAACGGCGGGCTGGCCGGCGAGATCGCCCGCTGCCTGGAGGACATGGTCACCCTGCGCGCCCCCTCGCTCTGCCTGATGCTCGGCGAGGGCAACGGCGGCGGCGCCCTGGCCCTGCTGCCCGCCGACCGGGTGGTCGCCGCCCAGCACGCCTGGCTCTCCCCCCTGCCGCCCGAGGGGGCGAGCGCCATCGTGCACCGCGACACCGAGCACGCGGCCGACATGGCCCGCGCGCAGGGCGTGCGGGCGCTGGACCTCCAGCGGCTCGGCATCGTCGACCGCATCGTGCCCGAGCTCCCCGACGCCGCCGACGAGCCGGCCGACTTCTGCCGGCGGACGGGCGCGGTGCTGGAGCACGAGCTGCTCGGGCTGCTCGCGCGTGGTCCGGGGTCGCCCGAGGAGCGGGCTCGCCGCTACTGGTGACGCTCGTCCCCTCCTCCACCAGAACGAGTCCCCCGTCAGCAGGCGAGCGGGGTGTGTCGGCTGGTGTACGTCGCCCCGGCCGGGGTCGTGAGGTGCGTCTGGCCGTTCACGCCGACGTAGCTCGACCAGCCCGGTGCTTCCTTGACCTGGTTGCACGCCTCGCACAACCCCTGGCCGTTCGACTCCCTCGTCGGGCCACCCGCGGCGGCCGGGTCGACGTGATCCACGTGCTTGGCCGGGGCGTCGCACCACGGAGTCCGACACGTCCCACCGTCGCGGATCCGGACCAACCGCGCCAGCAACCCCGCGAAGGTCCGGTTCGAGCTCTCCATCGCCACCAACCGACCGTCCTCGGGATCGGCGAACACCCGCCGCACCGCCGCCACCCCAGCCTCCGCGGCCTGGGCGAAGAGATCCCGGCAGATTCCCGCCGGGATGACCCCGCCCGCGGGAGCACCGGGTCCACCGAGGACCCAGCCGGGCTCCGCCGGTGCACCCGGCTGACCGAGCAGGCCCGTGGCCGGGACCACCAGGTGCAGCTCCACCGGCACCGGTGCCACCGGGTCCACCCCCGTCACCCGGGCGACCAACGTGTCGGCCCGGACCTGGTCGGCGCTCCGCTCGTCGCCCTCGCTACGGGCTGACGCCGTCGCCCTCGCGAGAGCGGCCATCACCTGGGCGTAGTGCTCGGTCTTCACCACCACACTGATCCGCCCCGTCCCGTCACCCAGCAACCGACCGGTCACCCGACGCCTCGCCCGGGCCCGCTCCCGACGCCTCGCGACCCCGGTCGAGTCGTGGCGCAACGCGAGCTTCTGCACCAACCTCCGCAGCGCCTCGGTCCCGAGTCCGGCGCACTGGCCCTCACCCGTGGGGTCGTCCCACCGGGGGTTGCCGTGCTCGTCGAACCCGTCGGGCGGCCCCACCGGCGTGGTCAGCTCCGCATCCACCGCCCGCCGTTCCTCCGCGGTCAGGTCCGCGGTCTCCCGAACGATCACCATCGCCCGCTCCTCGGTCATCACACCCCGCCCCAGCGCCTCCAGCGTGCGCGGCAGGTCGGCGACCAACGCCGACGCAGCAGACACCAAGACCCGACCCCGCGCCGGCGACTCCCGCCGCACCAACCCCACCTGCGCGGCCACCACCCCCGCAGGAGCAGGGCCACGCCCAGACACCGCACCAGCCCGGCGAGCCTCCGCGGCACGCTCCTCGAGGCGACGCACCTCAGCAGCCGCGAAGGCGGCGGTCGCCCGCACCTGCGCCGCCGCCAACGCCGCCTTCAACGCCTCCAGCACCTCCACCTGCGCCAGACACGCAGCCGGGTCCACCTCCGGCACCACGTTGGTGGCCAGCTCGGCGACCAACCCCTCCAGCTCGGGCACCGACCACGGCGTCAGCGGTGGAGGGGTCGGAGGCGCTGCCTCCGACTCCCCCAGAGACCCGGATCGAACCTCTGCCTCGCTCATGTGTTCGAGAATAGTCCACAGCGCCGACAGTTCGCCGCGTCCTCCACAGCCCTCAGAGGGCCGACACCTCGGCCAGCGCCTCACGCAGGGCGGCCAGCGCCGCGGCGTGGAGCGTCCCGCCCATCGTGTGGCCGCATGACGGCACGACAGATCCAGGTGACCTTCGACTGCGCCCGCCCGGCCGAGGTGGCGGCGTTCTGGGCGGAGGTGCTGGGCTACGCGGTGCCCGACTCGGCCCGCGGCGAGGAGGAGTGGTCGGCCTGCGCCGATCCGGCCGGTGTCGGGCCACGGCTCTACTTCCAGCGCGTTTCGGAGCCCAAGCAGCTGAAGAACCGGGTGCACGTCGACGTCCGCGCCGCCACCGGCCTCACCGGCCAGGAGCGGATCGACGCGCTCGAGGCCGAGTGCGCCCGGCTCGTGGCGCTCGGCGGCACCCGCGTCGCGCTGCTGCCCGCCGGCGAGGACAACGAGTCCTGCCTGGTCATGCAGGACGTCGAGGGCAACGAGTTCTGCCTGGACTGAGGGCCAGCGACAGGCGACTAGTGCGGCACCACCATCGGCGTCCCGGCCACGGGGTCGGGGACGACGGCGCAGGTGAGGCCGAAGACCTCCTCGACCAGCGCGGCGTCCACGACGTCGGAGGGCGCGCCCTCGGCCACCACGCGCCCGGCCTTCATCGCGACCACGTGGTCGGCGAAGCGGCACGCCTGGTTGATGTCGTGCAGCACCGCGACGACCGTCCGGCCCTCGTCGCGCAGCCGCGCGAGGAGCCGCAGCAGCTCGTACTGGTGGGCGATGTCGAGGAACGTCGTCGGCTCGTCGAGCAGCAGGTAGGGCGTCTCCTGGGCGAGCACCATCGCGATCCAGACCCGCTGGGCCTGCCCGCCGGACAGCTCCTCGACCTGCCGCTCGGCGAGCTCCTCGACGCCGGCGGCCACCATCGCCGCGTCCACGGCCCCCTGGTCGTCGGGCGTCCACGCGGCGAGCAGCGACTGATGGGGGTAGCGGCCGCGACGCACCAGCGCCTCGACCCGGATCCCCTCCGGCGGCACCAGGCCCTGGGGGAGGAAGCCGAGCTCGCGCGCGACCGCGCGCGGGCGGAGGCGGCGTACGTCGGTCCCGTCGAGCTCCACCCGGCCAGCACGCGGCTGGAGCAGCCGGACCAGGGCGCGGAGCATGGTCGACTTGCCGCACGCGTTGGCCCCGACGATCGCGGTGAACGCCCGGTCCGGGACGGCGAGCGACAGTCCGGCCGACACCGTGCGGTCGGCGTAGCCGAGGGTCAGGTCGTGCGCCTGCAGACGGGTCATCGCTTCACTTCCTTCACGAGCAGCCAGATCAGGTAGAGGCCCCCGACCGCGGTGGTGACCACGCCGACCGGGAGCGGCACGGGTCGGGTGACCACCTGGGCGACCAGATCGGCGGTGACGAGGAGCAGGGCGCCGGTGAGTGCTGCGGGCAGCAGGGGTACGCCGGCGCTGCCGGTGAGCCGGCGGCCGATCTGCGGTGCCGCCAGGGCCACGAAGACGATGGGGCCCGCCGCAGCGGTGACGGTCGCGGTCGCCCCCACTCCGGCCACCACCAGGACGAACCGGTGGACCCCGAGCCGCACCCCGGTGGTGACGGCGACGGCGTCGCCGAGGGCGGCCTGGTGCAGCGCCCGGGACTGCCCGGCCAGGACGGCCGCCAGCACCCCGACCACCGCGAACGGCCACGCCACCTCGTCCCAGTCCAGCCCGTTGAGCGAGCCCGCACTCCACGCGGTCCCAGCGATCGCCACCTCGAGCTCGGCGCGCAGCACGATCCACGAGCTGACCGCCGTGAGCATCGCGTTGACGGCGATCCCGATGACGATCAGCCGCAGCCCGCTGAACCCCTGCTTGAGCGACAGCAGGTAGATGACCAGCGCGGTGGCGGTCGCGGTGGTGACAGCACCTCCGGCCACCTGCCCGGCGGTGCCACCCGCGAAGGCGACGACGAGCAGCGCACCCGTCCAGGCGCCGGCGTCGAGGCCGATCACGTCGGGGCTGCCCAGCGGGTTGCGCGTGAGGTTCTGGAAGACGGCGCCGGCCAACCCGAGCGCGATCCCGAAGACGACCCCGGCCGCGACCTGCGGCGACCGCCACTGCGTGATGACGAAGCTCTGGTCCCCGCGACCCAGGAGCCCGGCGAGCGTCTCGCCCGGCGTGGTCCAGGTGGCGCCCTGGCAGAGCGCCACGAACGCCACGGCGAGGGTGGCGAGCGCGATGAGCACGCACACCACCGGCTCCCGCCGGGTCGTGGGCCCGGCCGGCAGGACGCTCACAGCGCGACCGTCCCGTAGCGCCGGACCACCCAGATCAGCGCCGGACCGCCGAGGAACGCGGTCACGACGGCGACCGGCACCTCGCCGGTCGGGAGCAGGACCCGCGCCGCGATGTCGGAGAAGAGGACCAGCGCCGGCCCCAGGACGAGGCAGAGGGTGACGAGCCAGCCGATCGAGCCGCGGGCGGCCCGACGCGCCAGGTGCGGCACGATCAGCCCGACGAAGCCGATCGGTCCCGCGACGGCGGTGGCCGCGCCCGCCAGCAGCGTGACGAGCACGACGGTGAGCACCCGGGTGCGGACCACGTGCGCGCCCAGGGTGTGGGCGACGTGCTCGCCGAGGGCGACCGCGCCGAGCGGCCGGACCAGCAGCAGCGCCCCGACCACGCCGACGCCGATCGCCGCCAGGGGCAGGCCCAGGGCGGTCTGCTCCCGCCCCGCCAACGAGCCGACCGACCAGAACCTGTAGCTGTCGAAGACGTCGGGCATCGTCAGCCGGATCCCGAGCGTGACCCCGGCGAGCACCGCCGAGAGGGCGACGCCGGCCAGCACGAGCCGCAGCGGCGAGCTGCCGCCGACGGCGTACACGAGGACCGTGGCGACCGCCGACCCGACGAACGCGGCCAGCAGCATCGCGACCTGGGAGTCGGCGCCCCACGTCGCCACGGCCACCACGATTGCGAAGGAGGCGCCCGCGGTGACGCCGAGGATCCCCGGCTCGGCGAGCGGGTTGCGGGTCAGCGTCTGGACCAGCGCGCCGGCGACCGCGAGAGCAGCTCCGACCGCGAGGGCGAGCAGGGTCCGGGGCAGGCGAACGTCGCGCACGACGACGTGGTCGTCGGTGCCGTCGTAGCCGGTGAACGCCTGCACCACCTCGCCCAGCGGCACCGGGCGCGCGCCGACGCAGAGACTGAGGACGCCGAGCACCGCCAGCAGCACCGCACAGGCGAGCAACCAGCCCAGCAGCGCCGGTCCGGAACGGGTCTCACTCATCCAGTCCGGCGACCCCGCGCTTCCAGTAGCCGGTCACCAGCGAGTCGGTGACGTGGTCCCGCGCCCAGGCGCGCAGGGGCTTGATGTCGCCGGCCTCGCCGGCGGCGAAGAGGAACGTCCGGGCCCGGTCGCGGGCGGGCAGGTCCAGCCCGGCCACCTCTTGGGTCAGGCGCGACCCACCGCTGCGGTCGAGCCAGCGCACCCGTACGCCGTCCCGGTCGGCGAGCGGGTAGTCGCGCTCCCACCGGTGGTCGACGTCGACGAGGACGTCGGCCGAGACGTCGGCGGGCGACTCCTCCAGCCACCGGGCCAGTGCGGGCAGGGCCGTGGTGTCGACGGCGAAGACGTAGTGGTCGTAGGTGTGCGCGAACGCCTTCGCCCCGGGCGGCCCGGCCACCACGACGTCGGCGCCGACGGCCACCGAGCCGACCCAGTCCGAGGCGAGACCGCCGTCGTGGACCACGAAGTCCAGGTCGAGCTCGAGCGCCCGGGGATCCCACCGGCGCACCGTGTACTTGCGCGTCGGGGGCACCGGCCGCGGCCACTCGAGCGACTCCTCGTCGTCGGGGACCGGATCGTTGCGGGTGCCGTCGGGGAGCGGGAAGACGACCTTGACGTGGTCGTCGGCCTGGTGGCTGTGGAAGCCCGCCAGGCCCGGCCCGCCCAGGGTGAGCCGGAGCATGGTGGGCGTGACCTCCGCGACCCGGACCACGGAGGCGGTCCGGACCCCGATCGGGTAGCCGATCCGCGTCACGCCCTCGCCCGCGGGCGGGGTCGACGCATGGTGCGCCGCGACCCGTCCGGCGGGGTCGGACCGGTCCATGCGGAACCGGCTCATCCGAGCAGGGGCTCGAGCGCGGTGTCGAGCGAGTCGAGGGTCCTGAGCGCGGAGGTGTAGGTGGCGGCCTCCGTGTGCTGCAGGCCGAAGACGTGGCCCGCCCTCACGGCGGGCAGGTTCTTCCACAGCCGGTGCTCGAGGACGTAGGCGATCGCCTCGGCCGGCTTCCCGTCGGCACCGAGCGTGTAGGTGATCGCGTCCGCGTCGCCGAGCTTCTCGGGGAGCTCCTCGATCGAGGGGTACTCGGTCACAGCCGCGGCGCCCTCGCCTGGCTCGCTCGGCTCGCCGTAGTAGTCGACGCCGATGTCGCCGGCGATGTTGGTGCCCCAGGAGCCGGCGTACTCGCGGTGGAAGCTGCCGGCCGAGACGTCGCCGTAGGCGCCGACGTGCCCGAACCGCAGGTCCCCCAGCACGTCGGCGTACTTCTCCTCCAGCTCGGCCGCGCGCTCCTCGTACGCCGACCTGCTCGCCTCGAAGCCCTCGCTCGCGCCGGCCGCGTCGGCCTGGCGCTCGTTGAGCTCGCGCCACGAGTCGGGGGCGGCCGGGCCGAGCACGACCACGGGGGCGATGTCCTCGAGCCGGTCCATGTCGAGGTCGACCAGCGCCGGCTGCGGGACGCCGATGACGATCAGGTCGGGGTCGAGCCCGGCGATCGCCTCGTAGTTGGTCTCGGCGGCGGTCTCCCCGGCCACCTTCTCCAGGCCCTCGTAGGTGGCCACGTCCTCGTCGGTCATCATCGGGACACCGCGCGACCACTCCGAGACGCCGACCAGGTCGGCGTCCGACTCGATCAGCACCGGGACGGCGTAGCCGGTGGCCACGACCCGCTCCGGGTCGACGGGGATCTCGACGTCGCCGTTGTCGGCGGCGAAGGTACGGGTGCCGGAGTCGGCGCCGGCAGCCTCGTCCGCCTCCCCCCCGCAGGCGGCGAGCCCGAGGGCGAGGAGTCCGGTGAGGGCGGCAACGGTGGACGTCCGCGTCAGGGCGCGGCGCAGGGGACGAGCGGTCATGCGCCTAAGGTAAGCCTTACCTATCGAGTAGAAGTGTCGCGGAGAGGACACGTCATGTCGCTGGCAGGACACCCCGCCGCCCGGGCCGACGGACCCGGCGTCGAGGAGTTCGGTCACGGGCTCGGCCCGCCGACCGGCGTCCTCGTCCTGCGCTACCCGAGGAGCTGGGGCGTCCCCCGCTTCCCCGAGACCCGCGACGACCAGCGACACCAGCTCTTCTGGTCCCCCGACGGCGTCCTCGCCGTCCGGCTCGGTGCGCAGGTCGCGCACGTGCCGCCCGACCGGGCGTTCTGGGCGCGGCGCGGCACGACCCTGGAGGTCAGCGGCTGCGACTCCCAGACGGTCCACGTCGTCTGCGTCCGGCAGGCCCCCGCGGCGCTCACCCGGCTGCCGGCGGCCCTGGTGGCCTTCGGCCAGGAGGCGGCGCACGCCGTGCGGGCGCTGTGCCGGACGGACCTCGCGGAGGTCGACGCCCTCGACCTGAGGGACCGGCTGCTGGCGGACCTCGGCGACCCGCACGCGGTGGAGCACGCGGCGGCCGGCCTGGGGCACGCCCGGCGGGTCGCCGCGGCCCTGCTCAGCGACCCGGGCGACCCGACGGAGCTCGCGGCGTGGGCGGAGCGGCTGCACCTGTCGCCCAAGACCCTGCAGCGCGACTTCCTGCGCGAGTACGGGCTCCCGTGGTCAGCCTGGCGGACGCGGACGCGCCTGGAGGCGTCGCGCGCGCTGCTCGGGCTGCTCCCGGTCGGCCAGGTCGGGCACCGGGTCGGCTACGCCAGCGCGTCGGCGTACGTCAGCGCGTTCCGCCGGGAGTACGGCGTGACCCCCGCCCGCTGGGCCGCCCGGCGCGGACCGCAGGAAGGGCGTCAGCGCGGGTAGGTGTACTCGCAGATCCGCGGGTCCCGACGCGAGATGTCCCAGAAGGCGGGGCGGCCGACGCGCTCCCAGTAGGCCCGGGCCACGTCGTTGCTGTAGCCCTCGCTCGCCAGCGACCAGCAGTTCTTGCCCGCGGGGATGCCCGCGGCGATCTCCTGAGCCGTCTTGGGCGTCGGCGTGGGGGTCGGCGTGGGGGTCGGCGTCGGGGTCGGCGTCGGGGTCGGCGTCGGCGTGGGGGTCGGCGTCGGCGTGGGATCCAGCGTCGGGGTGGGCTGCAGCGTCGGCTGCGCCGTGGGGGTCGGCGTGGGGGTCGGCGTGACCCCACCCGTCGGGGTGGGCGTGGCCGGGTCGGTGGGCTTGGGCTTCCTGGTCCGCGGGGTCTTCGTCGGCGTCGGTGGAGCCGTCGGGGTCGGGAGCGCGGTCGGGAGCGCCGTGGGCAGGTCGGTCGGGAGCGCCGTGGGCAGGTCGGTCGGGATGTCGGTGGGCAGCCCGGCGGCCTTCATGGCCTTCTTCGCCTGGCGACGGGCCCAGCGCTCGGCCTTCTTCTCCGCGTCGAGCTCCGCGGCCGCGGCCGTCGTCTCCTCCACGGGCGTGAGCAGCCCGAAGGGCTGGTTCGACGGCTCCTGCGCGACGGACTCCTCCTCGTCGGGGCTCATGCCGATCGCGATCATGCCCGCCACCAGCACCAGCACGGCGACCAACGAGAGGATCCCCGCACGGGAGGCGCCATGCGGGGTGGCGGCGACGGGCGTCCCGCCTGCCGCGAGCAGCGAGACCCGGTCGGCCAGGGGCGGGTGGATCTCGGGGACCATCTGCTGGAAGCCGCAGTCAGGACACCACTGCGTCCCCTGCCGCACCCGCATGCCACACCTGGGACATCCCATGCCCGCCACCCCCTGTTGAGATACTCGTGAGCGGGGTCACTGTAACCCTGATTTATACTCAGCGGTAACGAAGTGATGACAGTCTCGGCAAAACCTTCACGCGAGGCAGTCGCGCGTGGCCGCGCCGAGCAGCTCCTTGATGTCGGGGTCGACCTTCTCGAGGTCGCGCCCGGTGTAGCGGAGGTCGGCGTCAAGGAGCCCCGCCGCCAGCAGCCGGCCGAGCCCCACCTGCTCGACCCACAGGCCCGCGATGCAGCGCGCGTTGGCGTGGTCGACCATCAGCTGCACCTCCAGCCCCTCGGCGACGTCGTTGACGGCGCGGGCCTCGGGGTTCAGCGGCGACGCCCCCTCGGCGCCCTCCCCGGACCGCACCGAGATCGACGCGGCGGGGGCCGCCGACGACTCGCGGTCCACGAGGAGCAGCGTGCCGACGACGCCCACCACGAGGGCGGCTGCGACGCCGGCCGCGACGCCGAGGCGCGAGCGCCACGACCGAGCCCCCGAGCCTCCCCGGGCCGCAGCACCCGGGCCGGCCTGCAGGCCAACGGCGCTGCGTGCGGGCACCGGGACGACGCGGCCGTCGCGGGCACCCGCCAGGGTCTGCACGCGGCGCAGCACGTCGGCGACCTGCCGGGCCGAGGCCGGCCGCCGCGCGGGGTCCTTGGCCATGGTCCGCTCGAGCAGCGCGTTGAGCTCGAGCACCAGCGGCGAGCCCCCGGCGAGCTGGCGGGGAGGCTCCTGGAGGTGGGCGCTGGCCTGCTGGAAGTCGGTGGCGCCGTCGTACGGCGGGTGGCCGGTGAGGGTGGTCCACAGGACGCACCCCAGCGAGTAGACGTCGGAGGCGCGGCTGGCAGGGGCGCCCGTGTGCAGCTCGGGGGCCGCCCACCGAGCGCTGCCGGCGGCCACGGGGTGGGCTCCGTGGGCGGTCCCGAAGTCGACCAGGCACGCCCGGAAACCGTCGTCCTCGCGGCGCAGCATCACGTTGGCCGGTTTCAGCGCGCCGTGGACGAGCCCCGCGTCGTGCGCGTCGACCAGGCCCTGGGCGACCTGCAGCACCAGCCGCAGGGCCGTCTCCAGGGGAGGGGCGCCGTGCACCCGCAGCATCCGCTCGAGGTCGCCGTCGGGCACGAGGTCGCTGGCGACGTAGAGCTGCCCGGCCTCCTCGCCGAAGCCCCGGACCGGCACCACGTGGGGGGAACCGAGACCCGCCAGGGTCCGCGCCTCGCGGGTGAAGCGGGCTCGGAAGTCCCGGTCGCGGGCGAGGTCGCCCGGGAGCAGCTTGAGCGCCACCTCGGGGACGGGGGCGCTGCTCCCGGTGGGGTCGGGCACCGCCGCGTGCACCACGCCGACTCCGCCCCGGCCCAGCCGTCGCCCGACCACGTAGGGGCCGATGCGGGGGGCGGGCGCGGTCACGGGCGCTTTCTACCCGGTTCGGTGAAGGTCAAACCACCCGACGGTCAGAACAGCAGCACGCTCGCCGGGTCGGCGAGGATCCCGGCCACGTCGGCCAGGAACCGCGACCCCTTCTCCCCGTCGACGTGCCGGTGGTCGAACGAGAGCGCCAGCGTGGTGACGTCGCGGGCCACGATCTCGCCGGTCGCCTCGTCGACCCACGGCCGCCGGTTGACCGCGCCGAAGCACAGGATCGCCGACTCGCCCGGGTTGATGATCGGCGTGCCCGCGTCGACCCCGAAGACGCCCACGTTGGTGATCGTGAACGTGCCGCCGCTCATCTCCGCCGGCTGCGTGCGGCCCTCCTTCGCCGTGGTCACGAGGTCGCCCAGCGCGCACGCGAGCTCGGGCAGCGACATCGCGTCGGCGTCCTTGACGTTGGGCACGACGAGGCCGCGCGGCGTGGCGGCGGCGATGCCGAGGTTGACGTGGCCCTTGTAGACGACCTCCTGGGCCTGCTCGTCCCACCACGAGTTGATCTCGGGCGTGCGCCGGATCGCCAGCAGGCAGGCCTTCGCCAGCACCAGCAGCGGGCCGACCCGCACCTCGCGCAGCTCGGGGCGCTCCTTGAGCCGCTCCACCAGCTGCATCGTCGCGGTGACGTCGACGGTGATCCACTCCGTCACGTGGGGTGCGGTGAAGGCGGACTGCGTCATCGCCTGCGCCATCATCTTCCGCACGCCCTTGACCGGCTCCCGGTGCTCGCGCGGCCCCCCGCCGCGGACGTCGTACGCCCGCGCGGAGCGCTCCTCCGCGGCGTACGACGTCCCGGAGGCCGCCTGCTCCACGTCGGACCGGGTGACGACCCCGCCCGGGCCGGAACCCGAGCCCGCGAGGGAGGCGAGGTCGACGCCGAGGTCCTTGGCGAGCTTGCGCACCGGCGGCTTCGCCAGGGCGCGGACGGCGGCGGGGGACGCCGGCGCGGCGGGCGGCTGCGCCGGGACGACGGGCTCCACGGGCACCGCCGGCTCGTCGGCGGGGGCGACCTCCTGCGACTGCGCCCCGCCCGGCGCGAACGCGCCCTGCAGCTGCATCTGCGCCTGGGCGCCCGCCACCGAGGACGGCGACGCGGAGCCCTTGCGGGCCCGGCGCTGCGGCCCCCGGTCGGCCTTGTTGCGGCCGACCAGCGACTCGCCCTCGCCGCCGCCGCTGGCGGCCGGGTTGGAGAGGTCGATCTCGAGGTCCTGGCTTGGAGACGGGCCAGGGGGGCCCTCCTCAGCCGACGACGCGGAGGGGTCGCCGATCGCGATGATCGGCGTGCCGACGTCGACGGTCTCGCCCTCGGCGACCATGAGGGAGAGCACGGTCCCGGCGAACGGGGACGGGAGCTCCACGATCGACTTGGCGGTCTCGATCTCGCAGATCACCTCGTTGATCTCGACCGTGTCGCCCTCCTTGACCTTCCAGGAGACGATCTCGGCCTCGGTGAGGCCCTCACCGACGTCGGGCAGCTTGAACTCGGCCATGGCGGCGCCTCCTCAGAAGTCGAGCGAACGGTCGACGGCGTCGAGCACCCGGTCGAGGTCGGGGAGGAACTCCTCCTCGATCCGCGACGCCGGGTAGGGCGTGTCGAACCCGCCCACCCGCAGCACGGGCGCCTCGAGGGAGTAGAAGCACTCCTCGGTGATCCGCGCGGCCAGCTCCGCACCCATGCCCAGGTTGACGTGGGCCTCGTGGGTGACGATGGCGCGACCGGTGCGGCGTACGGACTCCAGCACCGGGGCCATGTCGAGCGGCGACAGCGTGCGCAGGTCGATCACCTCGAGCGAGCGACCCTCGCCCGACGCCGCCTCCGCGGCGGCCAGCGCGGTCTTCACGGTCGGCCCGTAGGCCAGCAGCGTGGCGTGCTCGCCGCGGCGCACCACCCGCGAGGAGAAGAGCGGGTCGGGGGTCGCGGAGGTGTCCAGCTGCGCCTTGTCGGCGTGGTACTGCCGCTTGGGCTCCAGGAAGACCACCGGGTCGTCGCAGGCGATGGCCTGCTGGATCATCCAGTAGCCGTCGACGGGGTTGGAGCAGGCCACCACCTTGAGGCCCGGGGTGTGCGCGAACTGCGCCTCCGGCGACTCGGAGTGGTGCTCGACCGCGCCGATCCCGCCGCCGAAGGGGATGCGGATGACCATCGGCATCTTCGACCGCCCCCTGGAGCGGTAGTGCATCTTCGCGACCTGGCAGACGATCTGGTCGTACGCCGGGTAGACGAAGCCGTCGAACTGGATCTCCACCACCGGCCGGTAGCCGCGCAGGGCCAGCCCGACCGCCGTGCCGACGATCCCCGACTCGGCGAGCGGGGAGTCGATCACCCGGTCCTCGCCGAAGTCCTTCTGCAGCCCGTCGGTGATCCGGAAGACGCCGCCGAGCTTGCCGACGTCCTCGCCCATCACGAGGACCTTGGGGTCGTCCTCCATGGCCCGTCGCAGGCCCATGTTGAGCCCCTTGGCCAGAGTGATCCGGTCCTGCGTGATCGTCTCGCTCATCGGCCGGCCTCCTCGAAGGTCTCGAGGTAGGCCGCGTAGCCCTCGCGCTGGGCGCGCAGCTCGTCGGTCTCCTCGGCGTAGACGTGGGCGAACATGTCGAGCGGCTGCGGGTCGGGCATCGCCTTGCACCCCTCGCGCAGGCGGGCGCCGAGCTCGTCGGCCTCGCCCTTCAGCTCCTCGATCCAGGCGTCGTCGACGAGCCCGTTGCGGCGCAGGTAGACCTCCACGCGCGAGATCGGGTCGCGCAGCTTCCACCGCTCGACGTCGTCGGAGAGCCGGTAGCGGGTGGGGTCGTCGGTGGTCGTGTGGGCGCCCATCCGGTAGGTGTAGGCCTCCACGAAGGTCGGCCCCTGCCCCTCCCGGGCCCGTTGCAGCGCGGCCTGGGTGACGGCGTACGTCGCCAGCACGTCGTTGCCGTCGACCCGCACGCCGGGGAAGCCGAAGCCGAGCGCCCGCTGGTATAGCGGGATCCGCGACTGGCGCTCGATCGGCTCCGAGATCGCCCACTGGTTGTTCTGGCAGAAGAAGACGACCGGGGCGTTGTAGGAGGCGGCGAAGATGAACGCCTCGTTGACGTCGCCCTGGCTGGAGGCGCCGTCGCCGAAGTGGGCGACCACAGCGGCGTCCCGGTCGGGGTCGCCGGTGCCGACGACGCCGTCGCGCTGCATCCCCATGGCGTAGCCGGTGGCGTGCAGCGCCTGGGCGCCGATCACGATCGTGTAGAGGCCGAAGTTGTGCTCGGCCGGGTCCCAGGAGCCGTGGTCGACGCCGCGGAAGAGGCCGAGCAGCTTGAGCGGGTCGACCCCGCGGCACCAGGCGACGCCGTGCTCGCGGTAGGTCGGGAAGACGTGGTCCTGCGGGCGCAGGGCCCGGCCGGCACCGATCTGCGCGGCCTCCTGGCCGAGCAGCTGGGCCCAGATGCCGAGCTCGCCGTGACGCTGCAGCGCGGTGGCCTCGACGTCGATCCGCCGCGTGAGCACCATGTCGCGGTAGAAGCCGCGCAGCTCCTCGGCGCTGAAGTCCCGGTCGAACTCGGGGTGGTGGGTCCGCTCACCCTCCGGGGTGAGGAGCTGGACCAGCTCGGGACCGCCGTCGGACTGGGAGGGTCCGAAGACCTCGACCAGGTCGGGTCCGAAACCGTGGTGGCTCACGTGCACGCTCCTTCGTGTCGCGCGGCCACCGGGGTCTCCGGCGGCCGCTCTCCTCGCCGCGGCACCGGTCGGGGTGTGACCCGCACCACAGTCAGGGCAAACCTACCGGGAGGACGCGGAGGAGGACCACTGGGGGGCGCCCGTGCGGGGTCGCGAACGCAGCGTCTCGCTCGGCAGCACGCCGAACGCGTCGCGGTAGTGGGCAGCGAACCGCCCCGCCTGGCTGAACCCCCAGCGGGCGGCCACCTCGGCGACGGTGACGTCGCCGTCGGGCTCGGCCGAGGCGAGGTCGCGGTGGGCGCCCTCGAGCCGGACCCGGCGCAGGTATGCCGTCGGGCTGGTGTCGTGGTGGCGGGCGAACGCCTGCTGCAGCGCCCGCACGCTGGTCTCGGCCGCGTCGGCGATCTCCCCGACGCGCAGCGGGTCGGTGGCGTGCGCCTCGATGAAGGCGACGGCCTTGGCGACGGGGTGGGAGGGGTCGACGTCGGGGGTCGACCCGGCGGCGCCCTGCTCGCGGACCCCGAAGACCCCGAGCGCGGCCCGGGCCAGGCGGCGGGCGACCTCGTCGGCGGAATGGACGCCGTGGCGCAGGTGCTCGTTGATCTCCCGGTTGGCGCGGCGCACCGCCGCCCGCCACCGCTCGGCGTCGTCGGCGGAGGAGACCGTGCTGCGGGCGAGGGCGAGCCGTTCGGCCGGGACCCCGGCGACCTCGGCCAGCAGCCCGCGGTCGAGCAGCACGACGCCGACGTTGGCCTGCCGGCTGACGGTCATCGGGGCCGACCCCGCGTCGAAGGCGACCAGGTCGCCGGGGCCGAGCGTGGTGGCGACGCCGTCCTCCTCGTAGGCGAGGCTGCCGCCGAGCACCTCCACCACCTGCACCGGACCGTCGGCGGTCACGGTGACGCTCATGCTCGAGGTGTGGGCGATCCGCTCGACGCGGAAGGTGGGGGCGCGCACCCCCTGCACCTCCAGGGAGAAGCGGGGTCCGAGCTCGACGTCCTCGAGGGCTCGCCAGCGGTTCCGCAGGAACTCCTCCGCGCTCGCCGGGTCGCTCGTCGCGAATCGGTGTGGACGGACCTCCATGCCGCAGCAGGTACCCGGCGGGCCGGAGCCGCATGCCCTCTACCCTGCTCGCATGGGAGCGGGACACGGGCACGGCGCGGGCGGCGCGGCGGGCCACGCCGGAGGACGCCACCGCTGGCGGCTGGCGCTCGCCTTCGCGGTCGTCGGCACCTTCTTCGTCGTGGAGCTGGTCGCCGGCCTGGTCGCCGACTCCCTGGCCCTGCTCTCCGACGCCGGCCACATGGCCGCCGACGTCGTCGCCCTGGGGGCGGCGCTGGCGGCCACCCGGATCGCCGTCCGCCCCGACCGGACCGGCCTGCGCACCTACGGCTCCTACCGGGCCGAGGTCCTCGCCTCCGGCCTCACGGTGCTGCTCATGCTGGGGGCGGCGGCGTACGTCGGGATCGAGGCGGTGCGGCGCGCCGGCGAGGCCGTCGCGGTGGCCGCCACCCCGATGCTCGTCGTGGGCGCGCTCGGGCTGCTGGCCAACCTGGTGGCGCTGGTGCTGCTGCGCGGCGGCGCGGGCGAGTCGATCAACGTCCGGGGCGCCTACCTCGAGGTCGTCGCCGACACCGTGGGCTCGGTCGGCGTCCTGGTCGCCGGGGTGCTGGTCGCTCGCACCGGGGAGCCGGTCTGGGACACCCTCGTCGCAGGCGCGATCGCGCTCTTCGTGGCGGTCCGCGCGGTGCTGCTCGGGCGCGAGGTGCTCGCCGTCCTCGGCCAGCACGCCCCGGCCGGGATGGTGCCCGCCGAGGTCGAGGAGGCGCTCGCCGCCGTGCCCGGCGTGGAGGAGGTCCACGACCTGCACCTGTGGACCCTGACCTCGGGGATGCACGTCGCCACCGCCCACCTCGTGGCCGCCGCCGCCCCGGCCGACTCCGTGCTCGGCGCCGCGCGGACCCTGCTGCTCGAGCGGTTCGGCGTCGAGCACGCGACCCTGCAGGTCGAGACCGACGCGTCGGAGTGCCGCGAGGTCAGCTGGTGAGGAAGGCTCTCCTGGGCGCCGTGCTGACGGCGCTGCTGGTGGCCGGGCCGGCCCCGGCCGCCCGGGCCTCCGACGTCCCGCGCCCCGTGCTGCTCACCAACTTCGCCGACCCGGCCGTGGAGCGCTGGGGCTCGGGCTACGTCGGCTACGCCACCGGCGAGCGCGCCCCCCGGGCGTGGACCCGCAGCCGCACCGGCCGGTGGCGCGAGCACGGCCCGGCCCTCACCCGGCTGCCCGGGTGGTCCCGCCCGGGCGACGTCTGGGCGGCCGACGTGCGACGGCTGCGCGGCTGGTGGGTGCTCTACTACTCCGCGCCCGTCCGCGGGCTCGGCCCCTACGGCCGCTGCATCGGGGTGGCCCGCTCCCGGCACCCGCTGCGCGGCTTCGCGCCGGTCGGCGACCGCCCCCTGGTCTGCCCCGCCTACGTGCGCAAGGTCCCGACCGCCGGCGACCCGCTGCTCCCCCGCGACCCCACGCTGCCCCGCGCGGGCGTGATCGACCCGTCGGTGCACGTGGGCGACGACGGACCGGTGCTGCTCTACAAGACCGACCGGATCCCGTCGAGCATCCGGGCGGTGGCGTTGACCCGCAACGGCACGAGGATCCGCAGCGGGGCGGTGAGCAGCGAGGTGCTGCGCTCCGACGGCGTCGTGGAGAACCCGCTGCTCGTCCAGCGGCCGGAGGGCTGGGTGCTGCTCCTCTCCGAGGGCGACTACACGCGCTGCACCTACCGGACGCTGTGGCTGCGCTCCCCCGACCCGACCGACTGGAGCGCCGCGGAGAGCGGCGTCCTCCTCGACCGCGCCAGCACCGGGCTCTGCGGCCCCGGCGGCGCCGACGTGGCCGGCAAGCGCCTCTTCCTGCACGGGTGGGTCTGCCACGGGAAGGCCAAGCCGTGCGCGTCGGGGTTCGACTGGTCCAAGCGCGAGCGCCAACGCGCCCGGCGGGCCATGTACGCCGCCCGGCTGCGATGGGAGGGCGGCCTCCCGGTGGTCACGGGGTGGCTGGGCCGGTAGCCGGGTACGGGGGCGCCATGGACCCCGTCTCGCTGCTCGCCTCCGCCTCCCGGGCCGGGTTCCGGCTCGGCTCCCGGGCCCGGTCGGCCCGCTTCTTCCACCCCCGCGGCGTCGTGCTGGCCGGCCGCCTCCGGGTGACCGGCGCCGGGCCGCTGCCCACCGGGGAGACCGACTGCGTCGTCCGGCTCTCCAAGGCCTTCGGCACCCCCGGCGACCTGCCGGACATCCTCGGGGTGGCGCTGCGCTTCACCGACGCCGGCCCCGAGGGCGTGGGCCCGGTCGACGTGCTGGTGGCGAGCAGCTCCGGCGCCCGGGGCTGGCGGCGCTTCACCCTGTGGCCCGCGGCGGCGTGGGGGCGGGTCAGCCTCACCTCGCTGCTCGCCTGGGAGGCGGGCCCGGGTCCGCTCGAGGGCGAGCGGGCGACCGTGGTGGTCGAGGTCGACGACCCGCGCCTGACCACCCCCGACGTGAAGGATCTCGTCGGGCTCCTCCCCGTGGTGCTCAGCGTCCGGGTCGACGGCGGGGGCGGGCAGGTGCTCCAGCGCGGCGAGGTCGAGGTGACCGGGCCCGACGCGCCGGCCGTCGACTTCGACCCGGTGCTGCACGAGCCGCCGGGGTGGCGCTTCGTGCCGCGCTGGGTGGCGCGGGTCCGGGTCGCCTCCTACGCCGGGAGCCGCGAGGGGCGCAGCCGCGCCAGCAGCGACTCGGCGTCGTGGGGCGCGAACCCCTTCGCGTCGTTGTCGAAGTAGACGAAGGCGTCCTGCCCGGCCTCCGACCAGGCCCGGCACCGGTCGGCCCAGGCGTCGAGCGCGGCGTCGGAGTACCCGCTGGTGTAGAGCTCGGAGTCGCCGTGCAGGCGCACGTACCGGAAGTCGGCGGTGTCGACGTCGGCCCGCGGCCAGCGCCCCGCCGTGTCGGCGAGCACGCAGGCCACGCCGTGCTCGCGCAGCAGCGCGAAGGCCTCGTCGGTGCAGAAGCTCTCGGAGCGGAACTCGAGCGCGTGCCGCAGCCGTCGGTCGGCGTCGGTGGTGGCGTGCACCCGGTCGCCGGCGAGCTTGCCGTCGTGCCGCTGGGCCAGGGCCGCCGCCTCGGTGGTGGTCCGCGGCAGGAGCGCGAGGAAGTCGCCGAGCACGCCGGCGTCGAAGGGCAGGGTGGCCGGCAGCTGCCACAGCAGGGGGCCTAGCTTGGGGCCGAGCGCCAGCACCCCCGAGGCGAGGAAGTTGGCCAGCGGCGTCTCCACGTCGCGCAGCCGCTTGAGGTGGGTGATGAAGCGGCCGCCCTTGACCGAGAGGACGAAGCCGTCGGGCGTGGCGTCGCGCCACGCGGCGTACGACGACGGGCGCTGCAGGGAGTAGAACGAGCCGTTGACCTCGATCGAGGTCAGCCGCGAGGCGGCGTGCTCGAGCTCGCGGCGCTGGGGCAGGCCGGGCGGGTAGAAGTCGCCGCGCCAGCCGGCGTACCGCCAGCCGCTGATCCCGATGCGGAGCTCGCCCGTCAGAGCGCCTCCCGGCCGTGGGGGGTGTGCCAGGAGTCGAGCTCGGGACCCTTCGGGACGATCCCCGTCGGGTTGATGTCGGTGTGCACGACGTAGTAGTGCGCCTTGATCTGCTCGAAGTCGACCGTCTCGCCGAAGCCGGGGGTCTGGAAGAGGTCGCGCGCGTAGCCCCACAGGTGCGGCATCTCGGTCAGCTTGTTGCGGTTGCACTTGAAGTGGCCGTGGTAGACCGGGTCGAAGCGGACGAGCGTGGTGAAGAGCCGCACGTCGGCCTCGGTGATCGAGTCGCCCATGAGGTAGCGCCGGTCGGCCAGCCGCTCCTCGAGCCAGTCCATCGCCGTCCAGAGCCGGTCGTAGGCGTCGTCGTACGCCTCCTGGGAGCCGGCGAAGCCGCAGCGGTAGACCCCGTTGTTGACCTCGGTGAAGACCCGCTTCATCACGGTCTCCATCTCCTCGCGGACGTCCTCGGGCCACAGGTCGGGGGCGCCCTCGCGGTGGTGGTCGCGCCACTCGAAGAAGAGGTCGTGGGTGATCCACGGGAAGTCGTTGGTGACGAGCTGGCGGCTCTCCACCTCGACCATCGCGGGGACCGTGATGCCCTTCGGGTAGTCGGGGAACCGGTTGAGGTAGGCCTCCTGGAGCCGCTCCATGCCGAGGACGGGGTCCTTGCCGCCGGGGTCGCGGTCGAAGGTCCACGACCGCTTGTCGTGGACCGGGCCGGGCAGGCCCACGCTGATCACGTCCTGGAGGCCGAGCAGCTCGCGGACGATCAGCGAGCGGTTGGCCCACGGGCAGGCCGGGGCGGCGACGAGGCGGTAGCGGCCGGGCTCGACCGGCCACACCCGCACGCCCTCGCGGACGCCGCCGTACTGCTCGGCGTGCAGGTCGTCGTGCGGGTCCTGCGAGCGCTCCCCGGCGAGGATCCGGTCGGGGACGTAGTCCATGTCCCGCTCGAAGGCCTTGCCCTTCTCGGTGTACGTCGGGGTCAGGTCGGCGCTCATGGGCCAGACAGTAGCCCGCGGGTCGTGAGCCTCAGCCGGCCGCGCGGGAGCGGGCGCCGGTGGACGCCCAGCCCTCGGGGAGCGTGGTGGCGGCCCAGTCGGCCGGCGGGGTCCACGCCGCCCAGGAGCGGTCCCACCACTGGTTGCGCCACTGCAGCATCGACTTCACGCCCGCGGCGGTGGCGCGGACCTGCTCGGCCTGCGCGGCGTCGTACCGGCCCTGCGCGACGCGCTGCTCGAAGGCGGTGTCGGGGAGCGCCTTCCAGCTGCCGTCGGGCGCCATCTCGAAGTCGAGGCCGTGGCCGAGGGTGTCGAAGCCCCCGTCGTGGCGGCGGATCGGCTCCTGGAGCAGGATCCGCCAGCCCTCGAAGTCGCGCTCCGGGCCCTTCCAGGAGAGCTCGACCGCGTAGGCGTCGTCGGGGCGCATCAGCATGAGCTTGCCGTGGCCGCTCCACGCGCGGCGGCCGGACGCCTTCCACGGGTGCTCCCAACCCAGCGTCTCGGCGCCGCCGAAGCCCAGCTCGGAGCCCGACGGGAGGAAGACGGCGAGCAGGTCGAAGGAGTCCTCGACGACGCGCACCGACCACCCGATCCACGGCTGGCCGCGGAGGATCTCGCGGCGGACGACGACGTCACCGGGCTTCCAGGAGGCGCTCATGCCCCGAACCGTAACCCTCGCAGGGCCGCCGGAGCGAGGCCGGGTTCGTACTGACGGGTCACTTGGAGGCGCAGGTCACGTGCCCGTCACGGGGCCGTGCGCCGGGCCAGCTCGAGCGCCCGGTCGTTGCCCTCGGGCTCCCCGATGCTGACCCGGACGCCGTCGCCGGCGAAGGGGCGCACCGTGATCCCGAGCTCCTCGGCCTCGGCCGCGACCTCGAGCGCCCGGTCGCCCGCGGGGAGCCAGACGAAGTTGCCCTCGGCGTCGGGGGCGTCCCACCCGGCCGCCCGGACCCCGGCGAGCACCCGGTCGCGCTCCGCGACCAGGGCGTCGACGCGCTCCAGCAGCTCGGCCTCCGCCGCGAGCGAGGCGATCGCCGCGGCCTGCGCGACGTGGCTGACCCCGAAGGGCAGCGAGACCGCCCGCAGCGCCGCCGCGAGCGGCGGCTGCGCGACGGCGTACCCGACCCGGAAGCCCGCCAGCCCGTAGGCCTTGGAGAAGGTCCGGGTGACCACGACGTTCGGGTGGGCCAGGGCGGTGGCGACGCCGTCGACCGGGTCGGCGGAGCGGACGAACTCGACGTACGCCTCGTCGACGACGACCACGACGTGCGACGGCACCGCGGCGAGGAAGGCGTCGAGCCCGGCCCGCGTGACGGCCGGCCCGGTCGGGTTGTTGGGGGTGCAGACGAGGACGACGCGGGTCCGGTCGGTGACGGCCGCGGCCATCGCGTCGAGGTCGTGCCGGCCGCCGGCGGCGAGCGGCACCGGCACCCCGGTCGCCCCCGCGACCGTGATCGCGATCGGGTAGGCCTCGAAGGAGCGCCAGGCGTGGACGACCTCGTCGCCGGGCTCGCAGAAGGCGCTGAGCAGCTGGTAGATCAGCGCGACGCTGCCGGTCGCCGCCGCGAGGTGGTCCGTCGGGACGCCGAGCCGCGCCGACAGCGCCTCGTAGAGCGCCGTGGTCCCCATGTCGGGGTAGCGGTTCATCACCGCCGCCGCCTCGACCGCGGCGTCGAGGACGCCCGGGAGCGGCGGGTAGGGGTTCTCGTTGGAGGAGAGCTTGTAGGTCGTGAGCCCGGGCCGCGGGGTGGGCGGCCGGCCGGCGACGTACGCCGGGATGGCGGCGACGCTCGCGCGGGGCCGGGGGGTCTGCTGCGTCATGGGCGCACCCTAGTCGCGGCGCCACGGCTGGAGCACCCACGCCAGGCCGAGCCCGACGGCGCCGCCCAGCAGGGCGCCGGTGGAGTTGTCGACGACGTCGGTGACGTCGCAGGCGCGGTCGATCCGCGCCACCTCGAGCTGGGTGAGCTCGATCAGCACCGAGTAGCCCACCAGCCCGGCCAGCCCGAGCGGGACCAGCACCCAGGCGCCCCGCCACCGGGCCAGGCCCAGCACCAGCAGCGCGCCGGCCGGAACGAAGAGCGCCGTGTTGAGCATCCGCTGGCCCCCGCCGAGGATCCAGAACCCCTCGGGCGCCGGGCCGCCGTAGTCGGTCGAGCAGCTCTCGCTGCGCTCCTCGGCCAGGACCAGCGTGGCGGTGCCCGACGGGGGCACCAGGGTGACCAGCGCGATCACCACGAGCGACCAGGCCAGGCCGGCCAGCGCGAACGCCGTGACCGGACCGAGCCGGCGGCTGGCGAACAGGCCGACCAGCCCCAGCACCACCGCGGCGGCCGCCGAGCCCACCAGCATCACCCCTGCGCCGCCCACCTCGATCACGGCGCCGAGGCTAGCGTGGGCGAGAATGCGGCGGTGGCTGCCCAGCGCCGGATCGGCGTCTCCCTCGTCGTGCTCGGCGCGGCGCTCTTCATCGTCAACTCCGGCGTCTCCCGGATCGCCCTGCGCAACGGGATCGAGTCCCTCGAGCTGACCTCGCTGCGGGTCACCGGCACCTTCGTCACCCTGCTCGTGATCGCGGCGCTCTGGGACCGGCCGGCGCTGCGCCTGCCCCGCGGCCGGCAGGCGCTGCTCGTGGTCGGGCTCGGGCTCTTCGGGGTCGCGCTGCTGCAGTTCTGCTACTTCGTGGCCCTGGACCGGCTGACCATCAGCCTCGCGCTGCTGCTGGAGTACCAGGCGCCGATCCTCGTCGCGCTCTGGGCCAAGTTCGTGCAGGGGTCGAAGGTGACCGCGCGGCTGTGGTGGGGGCTCGGGCTCGCCGTCCTCGGCCTGGCCGCCGCGACCGAGATCTGGGAGGGCGCCTCCTTCGACGCCCTCGGCGTCGTCGCCGGCTTCGGCGGCGCGGTCTGCTTCGCGGCGTACTTCCTGCTCGGCGAGGAGTGCCACGCCTCCGGCCTCTCCTCGGTGCAGGTGATGCTGTGGGGCTTCGGCGTCGCGACCCTCGCCCTCAACCTCGTGGAGCCGGTCTGGGGGGTTGAGGCCGACTACGCCGCGCAGGTGTCGCTGCAGGGCAACCTCGACCACCTCTCGCTGCCGCTGTGGGTGGTGCTCACCTCGGTGGTGCTGCTCGGCACCCTCGCCCCCTTCGGCGTCGAGCTGGTCGCGCTGCGCTTCATCCCCGCGACGCTGGTCACGGCGATCGCGATGCTCGAGCCGGTGGGCGCCGCGGCGCTCGGCTGGGCCTGGTACGCCGAGGCGCTCAGCGCCGTCGCCGTCGCCGGGTGCGTCGCCGTGGTCGCCGGGATCCTGCTCGCCCAGAGCGCCCGGGCCGAGGAGCACCCCGACGACCCGGTGCCCGTGACCTGAGCCGCCCTAGGGTGGGGGCCATGCGCTTCCTGACCTGGCTCCTGGCCACCGCCGCGGCCGTGGCGACCGCCGCGTGGCTCTTCGACGGGATCTCCTTCGAGGGTGCGACCGACCCCTTCGGCACCGAGGTGCAGGAGAAGATCCTGCCGCTGCTCGCCGTCTCGGTCCTCCTCGGACTGGTCAACATCGTGGTCGGCAAGCTGCTCAAGCTGCTCTCGCTGCCCTTCATCATCCTCACCCTCGGCCTGCTGCTGGTCGTCATCAACGCCCTGCTCCTCATGCTCACCGCGTGGATCGCGGGCGGCCTCGGCCTCGGCTTCGAGGTCGACGGCTTCTGGACCGCGGTGGGCGGCTCGGTCGTCATCTCGCTCGTGGGGTGGTTCTTCCAGACGGCTCTCGACGACTGATGGCCACGGCTCGCGTCCCCGCCCCGCGCACCCCCGGCCGCTACCGGGTCGGCGTGGTCTGCCTCGGCAACATCTGCCGCTCCCCGATGGCCCACGTCGTCCTCGAGCAGCAGGTCGCCGACGCCGGGCTCGCGCACCGGGTCGAGGTGGTGAGCTCGGGCACCGCCGGCTGGCACGTCGGCAAGCCGATGGACCACCGGGCGGCGGCGACGCTGACCGCGGCCGGGTACGACGCCACCCGGCACCGCGCCCGGCAGCTCGAGGCGGGCTGGTTCGACGACCTCGACCTGGTCCTGGTCATGGACCGCAGCAACGAGACCGACGTCGTCGCGCTGGCGGAGCAGCGGGACGACCCGGAGACCGCGGCCCACGTGCGGATGTTCCGCGACTTCGACCCCGCCGACCCGGGGGGCGAGGTCCCGGACCCGTACTACGGTGGGGACGAGGGCTTCACGGAGGTGTTGCGGATGGTCGAGCGCACGAGCACCGCGCTGGTCGAGGCGCTGGGCGACGCGCTCGCGGGGTCGGCGGGACCGTGACCCGGCTGCCGTCGGTCGCCCGTCGCGCCGAGTCGCTCCTCGACGCGGCGGTGGTGAGCACCGCCCCGGTGGCGGGCGGCGACGTCTCGACCGCCACCCGGCTCCGCCTCAACGACGGCACCACGGCCCTGATGAAGAGCCTGCCGCACCCACCCGACGGGTTCTTCCGGGCCGAGGCGGCGGGTCTGCGGTGGCTCGGCGAGGTGGACGACGGGGCCCCGGCGGCCGAGGTGCTCGCCGTCGACCGGGACTGCGTCATCGTGCGCTGGATCGAGCCGGGACGTCCGACCGCCGACGCAGCGGTCGACTTCGGCCGCCGGCTCGCCGCCACCCACGCGGCGGGGGCGCCCGCCCACGGCTCCGCCCCCGGTGACGAGCCCGGCGACGGGTTCATCGGGCGGCTCCCGCTGCTCAACCGACCGGCCGGCTCGTGGGGGGAGTTCTTCGCCACCCGCCGGGTGCTGCCCTACCTCAAGCTCGCGCGCGACCGCGGCGCCGTCGAGGAGGCGGACGCCCGCAGCATCGAGGCCCTCGTCGGACGGCTTCCGGGCCTGGTCCCCGACGAGCCTCCGGCCCGCCTGCACGGCGACCTGTGGAACGGCAACTGCCTGTGGGGGCTGGACGGTCGGGTGCACCTGATCGACCCCGCGGCCCACGGGGGACACCGCGAGACCGACCTGGCGATGCTCGCCCTCTTCGGCCTCCCCCACCTGGCGCGGGTGCTGGCCGCCTACCAGGAGGCGACCCCGCTCGCCGACGGCTGGGAGGACCGCCAGGCCCTGCACCAGCTCTTCCCGCTGCTCGTGCACGCCGCGATGTTCGGCGGCGGGTACGGCGCCCGCGCGGGCGAGGTCGCCCGCCGCTACTGACCGCGGTCAGCGCCCCCGCAGCAGCGGCGCGTGGACGTCGGCCAGCGGGCCCGGCCACGGGGTGGAGCGCCCCATGTCCAGCGCGCGCTGCATCACGAAGGGGTCGGCCTGGTAGTGCAGCCACGGGCGGCCGAACCAGACGAAGCCGTCGACGTGCCGCCGGGCCAGCGCCCGGATCTCGGTGGGCAGCGCCCACCGGTCGTCGGCGGTGCGGACGGTCGGCGGGATGCCGAGGGTGACGCAGCGCTTCATCGACCGGGTCGTGCAGGTCCGGGAGTTGTCGTTCTTCTCGCCCTTCGCGGCCGGGATCACCCGGGGCCACATGGTGGGCCGGCCGGACTTCGCGGTGTCGACGATGAAGTGCTTGTGGCCGAAGCCGCGCTTGCGCAGCGCCTTGACGATCTCGCTGCCGTGCAGGACGTTCTCGACCGGTCCCGTGTAGTGGGTGGAGTCGAGGGCGAAGCCGCGGGCGTGCTCGATCCCGACGCGGGCGAGCAGGTCGGCGCAGTGCTCGGGCTGCTGGCCCGTGCCCTTCTTGCACCAGTCCGCGGCCCCGGCGTCCAGGTAGACGTCGGTGTTCGGCAGCTCCGACAGGATCCGGGTGGCGTAGCGGAAGAGCTTCGACTTGGCGCCGCGGTCCGGGGAGCACCAGAAGAACGGCATGTCGGGCTGCATCACGACCAGCGTCGGGGTCTCGCCGATGGCGGTGGCGACGTTGCGCATCCAGGTCTTGTAGCTGCTCCGCTCCTCGGGCGTCGAGCGGCGCTCGCACGCCTCGCCCTCCCACGGCGACATCCGGAAGAGGGCCATCTGGACCAGCGCGGTCGGGTCGCCGGCCTGGGAGTCGGCGATGTAGCGCGAGACCGTGCTGGAGATCTGCTGGTCGGGGATCCACCCGCCGAACCACTTGGTCCGCGGCCGCAGCGCGATCTTGGCGAGCTGCTCGCGCTCCTCGCCGACGCTCGACAGGAAGGGCGACCAGACCTGGTCCTGCGGCCCGAGGTAGACGCCCCAGCGCCGGCCGGCGAGCGGGTTGCCGGGGTTCTCGGCGTACGCCGCCTCGGGGACCTGCCACACCTCGGCGGCGGGCTCGCGCGTGGCGCCGACCGCGTGCTGGTCGTACTTCTTCGCCCGGCGCGTGTACTCCAGCGTCGTCCGGGACGACTTCTCGCCGTACGTGCTCGGCCGGTCGGGCGCGGCCGGCGCGGCGGAGACGGCCTGGGGGGCCGCCGCGGTGGAGGTCGACATCGAGGCGGCGACGGCCAGGACGGCGGCGGCGAGGTGGGCTGCGGCCCGCGGGAAGGACATCACCAATTTAGGGTATGGAGGCTTTTCGGCCGCTGTCCCGGAAATGCGCGCACGCGGGACCCCCGCGTGCGCGAAACGACCAGATGCGGCTCAGCGACGACTCAGCAGGGGCTCAGGTCGGGCTGGCAGAGTGGGGCCGTGCCCAGCCCGTCCCCCACCGACGCCCCCCGCTCCCGCGTGCTGGTCGTGGACGACGACCGCGCCGTCCGCGAGTCGCTGCGCCGCTCGCTGGAGTTCAACGGCTACGAGGTCGCCCTCGCCAGCGACGGCGCGGAGGCGCTGGCGAGCATCTCGGCCGTCACCCCCGACGTCGTGGTGATGGACGTGATGATGCCGAGGCTCGACGGCCTCGAGGCGACCCGCGCGCTGCGGACCGCCGGCCACGACGTCCCGATCCTCGTGCTCACCGCGCGGGACGCGGTCGGCGACCGGGTCGAGGGCCTCGACGCGGGGGCCGACGACTACCTCACCAAGCCCTTCGCCCTGGAGGAGCTCCTCGCCCGGCTGCGGGCGCTGCTGCGCCGCGTCGCCCCGGGCGACGGGGCCGACGGGGCGCACGACGAGGTGCTGGCCTTCGCCGACCTCTCGATGGACCTGGCCACCCGCGAGGTCCGCCGCGGGGAGCGCGCGATCGAGCTCACCCGCACCGAGTTCACGCTGCTCGAGATGTTCCTGCGCCGGCCGCGCCGGGTGCTCGAGCGCTCCTTCATCCTCGAGGAGGTGTGGGGCTACGACTTCCCCACGAGCGCCAACTCGCTGGAGGTCTACGTCGGCTACCTGCGTCGCAAGACCGAGGCGGGCGACGAGCCGCGGCTGATCCACACCGTCCGCGGGGTCGGCTACGTGCTGCGGGAGGCCTGAGGGACGGATGAACCGCCTCCACTACCGCCGCTCGCTGGCGAGCCGGGTGGCGCTGCTGACCACGATGGCCGTCGGCGTCGCGATCGCCTTCATGGCGGCCGGCTCCTTCCTCACGGTGCGGATGCAGCTGCAGTCCAACCTCGACGACTCGCTGCTCAACCGCACCCGCAGCGCCGCCTCCACCGCGGTCCTGGCGGAGATGACCGCGCGCGAGGCGCCGTCCTGGATGCTCGGCGCGGCCGACGTGCGGATCGTCTACGTGACCGCCGACGGTCGCTGGTTCACCGCCGACGACGAGGGGCCGGCGTTCACCCTCGGCGACCCCGAGGTGGAGGTGGCGGCCGGCGAGCGCGCGGAGTCGCTGCGCTCGCTGCGCGCCGAGGACGGCACCCGCTACCGCGTGGCCGCCGTGCCCGCGGGCCGCGGCGGCGCCGCGCTCGTGCTGCTGCAGCCCACGGCCGACGTCGACCGGACCGTGCGCGGCGTGGGCACCGTGATGGCGATCTTCGGCGGCACCGGGGTCCTGGTCGCCGCGCTGGCCGGCTGGCTGGTGGCCCGCAACGGCCTGCGGCCCGTGCGCCGGCTCACGGCCGCGATGGAGAAGATCGCCCGCACCCAGGACCTGCGGCCGATCCGCGTGGAGGGCGACGACGAGGTCGCCCGGCTGGCCCGCGCGTTCAACGAGATGGTCCGCGCGGTCTCGGCCTCCCGCGACCGCGAGCGCCGGCTCGTCGCCGACGCCGGCCACGAGCTGCGCACCCCGCTGACCAGCTTGCGGACCAACCTCGACCTGCTCTCCCAGGCCGGCGACGGGCTGCCCGCCGACGCGCGCGCCGAGCTGCTGGACGACGTGCGCGCGCAGACCGAGGAGCTCTCCACCCTGGTCGGCGACCTGGTCGAGCTGGCCCGCGACGAGCCGCTCTCCCACGTGGTCACCGAGCTCGACCTCGCCGACGTGGTGCAGCGCGCGGTCGCCCGGGTCCGCCGCCGCTCGAGCGCGACGTTCGACGTCGAGGTGGAGCCGTGGCGGGTGCGCGGCGAGGCCGGCGCCCTGGAGCGTGCCGTCACCAACCTGCTCGACAACGCCGCCAAGTGGAGCCCCGCCGACGGCACGGTCACCGTGCGTCTCGCCGACGGGGTGCTGACCGTCGACGACGAGGGGCCGGGGATCGCCGAGGAGGACCTGCCCCGGGTCTTCGACCGGTTCTACCGCTCCGACGACGCCCGCGCGCTGCCCGGCTCGGGGCTGGGGCTCTCGATCGTCCGGCAGGCGGTCGAGCGGCACTCCGGGGCGGTCCGGGCCGACCACTCCCCCGCCGGCGGGGCCCGCCTGGTCATGTGGGTGCCGGGGGCGCAGGTGGGTACGTAGGCCGCATGGCCACCACCTCCTCGCACCCCCTCGTCCGGGCGACCCAGGCTCTCGAGCGCAGCGAGCGGCTCGACCCGCTGGTGGGCTTCTACCAGCCGTTCGCCGACGCCCTCGTCGGCAGCGAGGGGCGGCGCCGCCTGCTGCAGGGCGACTGGCTGGGCCATGCGATCCACCCGCTGATGACCGACGTCCCGATCGGGATGTGGACCTCGGCGACGGTGCTCGACCTGGTCGGGGGCGAGCGCTCCCGGCCCGCCGCCGAGCTGCTCGTCGCCGGCGGCCTCGCCGCGTCGCTGCCCACCGCGCTGGCCGGCTGGGCGGAGTGGCACCGCAGCGGTCGGTCGGAGAAGCGGGTCGGCGTCGTCCACGCGTTCTCCAACGTCGCCGCGATCGGGCTGTACGGCGCCTCGCTCGCCGCCCGGCGCCGGGGCAGCCACCTCACCGGCGTCGCCCTGGGCCTCGCCGGCTCCACGGCGATGGGCGTCGGCGGCTACCTCGGCGGCCACCTCGCCGCCGTCCGCAAGGTCTCCAGCCGGCACCCGGACTTCGAGGCCGACGCGCTCGCCTGAGTAGGGTGCGCCCGTGAACGTCGCCTTCCTCGTCGTGGCTCACGACGACCTCGTCGGCCTGCGCGAGCTGTGCCGCGAGCTCGCTCCACACCGTGTGGTGGTCCACCTGGACCGGCCTTTTCACCGGGAACTCGCCCACGCGGGGCAGCTGGACTCGATCGGCACGCACGTGCGGGTGCTCGACGACCCGGAATGTGTGCACTGGGGCGGATTCAGCGTCCACCGGGTGATGGTCCGACTGCTCTCCGCCGCCCTGGAGGACCCGGAGGTCGACTTCGTGGCCTTCCTCTCGGGAAGGTGCTTCCCGTTGCGCCCCGTCGAGGACTTCGTGAGATTCGTCGAGGGGGCCCCGTTCTCGGTGCACTGCCGCGCTTTTCCCCTGCGTGAGGGCGACGCGTTCATGGGGCTGGACCGGGTGCGACGGCGTCACTTCCTCGACGGGGCGATCGGCCACCTGAGGAAGCGTGGAGGCCGAGGGCTGGGCGGGCCGCTCCGCCGGGTCGCCGGACTCCTCGCTCGCCCGGTGCGCGACGCCCGTGAGGACTCCATGTGCGGCTCTCAGTGGATCGGCCTTCCACGCGCTCTTGCCGTTGAGCTCGTGTCGGAGGACGAGCAAGGTGCGTTCGCCCACCTGTCCAACGCCTGGGCCCCCGACGAGATCGCGTTCCACACCCACATCTTCAACTCGCCCTGGGCGAGCAGGACACAGGTCGGGGGACCCGAGCACTACGAGGGACGTCCGCTGGCCCACTTCTCGAACTTCCACTGGCTTCGCGGATCGCTGCAGGGCAGCGTCACGGCCGAGGACCTGAGGACCGCACTGGCGTCGGACCGCTTCTTCATCCGCAAGATGCCGGACGGCGAGGATGGCCGGGAGCGTCGGCAGCAGGTGCGCGCGAACTGGGGTGCCGCCCACTGACGTCACCCGGCGGGGGAAGCTGCCTGCTCGCCCGGGCGTGAGCTTTCCCGGCGCGCCGCTGCGGTCAGCACCGCGCAATTGACCACGCTGGCCAGCAGCATCCCGACCATCACCTTGGTGAGGTCGCCGGTCCACACCGTCGCCGCCAGGGCGCAGCCGACCGCGGTCAGGTAGACCACCCGGGCCAGGAGCAGGGTGCGCCACCGCCGGTAGGTGCCGAGGAAGGCGATCGGCCCCGACGCGAACGCCCACATCACCATCTCCAGCACCACCCACAGCAGGATCGCCCGGCTGGCCGACCAGGTCTCGCCGAGCACCTGCCCGCCGACCCCGTCGGGCAGCAGCGCCAGCACCCCGCCCCAGCCGAGCACCAGCAGCGCCATCGCCACGGCCTGGGCGACGGCGAGCCGGGAGCGGTCGTCGCCGAGCACCCGGGCCATCTCGGGCAGCAGCACCACCGGCAGGGCGGAGAAGAGCATCGCCGCCGGTCCCAGCAGCGTGCCCGCGCCGCGCACCGCCGCCACGTCGCCGAAGGTCATGAAGTGCGCCATCACCGCGGCCAGGACCAGCGGGGCGACCGCGCCCAGGAACGCGTCCGGGCCGAGCGTGCGCAGCTCGTGGGCGTGCTCGGAGAGCCAGTGCAGCCGGACGCTCACCCCCCGCAGCAGCGGCACCAGGATTGCCAGCAGCGCCGCCCCGCCGCCCAGCACCACCCAGACCAGCGTCATCGTGGTCGCGTCCAGGTCGACGCCCAGCACGCTGGCGCCGAAGAGCCCGACCGTGACCGCCACCCAGACGCCGTCGCTGACCACGGCCAGGCCGACCCGGCGCTCGGCGATCACGCTGTAGCGCAGCAGGTCCTGCGGGTAGACGACCAGGCACGCGCCGACCACCACGTAGTACGCCGCGGAGCCGCCGTCCCCGACCACCTGGCCGAGCACCACCCCGAGGGCGCCCATCAGCACGCCCCAGAGCAGGCTCACCAGCACCGGGGGCGGCACCCGGCGCCCGGCCGAGAGGGAGATCAGCGTTCCCATGGAGGCGCGCTGCACCGCGAGGCCGAAGGCGAAGAGGGCGTAGGCGAAGGAGACCGCGCCGAACTCGTCGACCCCGGCCTCGCGGGCGACCGCCACGAGGAACAGGACGTTGGAGATGCTCGAGAGCCCCTGGTCGATGACGCCCAGGCCGAGGCGCCGGACGTGCCTCACCGCGCGCCCGCCAGGACCTCGTCGACCACCGCGAGGTAGGCCTCGGCGCGGTCGGCGGCGGTGGGCCAGGCGGCGGCGATCCGCTCCCCCTCGGCGACCCGCCGGGCCCGCCCGGGCGCGTCGGTCAGCATCGCGGCGAGCGCGTCGGCGAGCGAGGCGGGGTCGGTGGGCTCGGCGTACCAGGCGGCCCCGCCCGCGATCTCGCGGACGAACTCCCGGTCGGAGGCGACCAGCGGCCGGCCCGCCCGCAGCGCCTCCAGCGGGGTGACGGAGAAGCACTCGTTGAGGCTGGGGAAGACGACGCCGTCGCAGGCGGCGTAGAGGGCCGGGACCTGCGCGACGCGGACGGGGCCGAGGTTGACCGCGGCGTCCCGGGTCGCCGGGTCGAGGCCGGACCACTCGGCGTCGGTGAGGGTGAGGGCGAACCGGACGTCGAGGCCGTGGCGCTCGCGCAGCAGCCGGGCGGCCGGGCCGAGGACGGCGAGGTTCTTGTGCGGGTAGGCGCGGGTGGGGAAGGCGAGCACCGGGCCGTCGGGGAGCGTGGCGCCCAGCGGCTCGTGCCGGGCCGCGTCGCGGAAGATCCCGTTGAGGACGTTGGGCACCACCCGGGTGCGGGCCGGGTCGATTCCCCACCGCTCGGCGAGCGAGCGGGCCACGTGCGCCGCCTCGGTGACCACCAGGTCGGCGGTGCGGAACCGCCGCCGCGAGAGCCGCATCCGGAGCGCGTGCTTGAGTCGCGCCTGCGCGCCGACGAAGCCGGCGTGCTCGGGGAACAGGCTGGTGACGTCGGCGAACCCCACCACCCGCACGGGCGCGCGCCGCGGGCCGAAGTCGGGGCCGAAGACGGTGAAGGCGACGTCGAAGGGGTGCCGGCCCGGAAGGTCGGGGCGGCGGCGCGCCCGGGCCAGGGGGCGGCCGTCCACCACGGCGGCGCCGAGCGCGGCCGGGTCGCGCGTCAGGTTGTCGGCGACCTGGGCCGACATCTCCACGGCCGCGCCGGCCAGCCAGGGCCGGCGACGGTGCTCCGCGGGGTCCTCGGAGATCCGCACCAGCTCGTCGACGAACGAGGCGCCCACCTGGACGCCGCCGCCCGCGACCAGGTTGGACAGGTCGAGCAGGACGCGCGGGCCGGTCACCGGCGCCGCCGATCCGCGGCCCGCTCCAGCAGCCGGCGCAGCGCGCCCGCGCCGACGTCGCGGGACATGTGCTCCTCGTAGTGGGCGCGCCCGCGGCGGCCCATCGCGCGGCGCTCCTCCGCCGGGGTGGCGGCCAGCGCCAGCACCGCCTCGCGCAGGGCGTCGCGGTCGCCGGGGGGCGCGGTGAGCCCGGCGCCGGCGGTGCGGACCGCGTCGGCGCTGTCGCCCTCGGCCGAGACCAGGAGCGGCACGCCCGCGGCCATGATCGACTGCACCTTGCTGGGCATGGTGACGGCGAAGAGCGGCTGGGCGTCCAGCGAGACCAGCTGGGCGTCGGCGGCGGAGGTCAGCGCCGGCATCGCGGTCCGCGGCACGGGGTCCAGGAAGTGCACCAGCGGGTGGCCGGCGGCCCGCTCGACCAGGCCGGGCTTGGCGATGCCGTCGCCGACGAGGACCAGGTGGCAGCCGGCGTCGGCGGGCAGGCCGGCGAAGACGTCGACCACCGGCTCCAGGGCCTGCGCCTGGCCGTGGTTGCCGGCGTACATGAGGACGAAGTCGTCGGCCCCGACGCCCCAGGCGGCGCGCACCGCGTCCGCCTCGCCCGCCTCCGGCTGCGCGGCGGGCGCCTCCTCGACCCAGTTGTGGACCACGGAGAGCTTGTCGGCCGGCACGCCCCGCGACGCGAGCAGCCCGACCATCCCGGGGGAGGTGACGGCGACGTGGTCGGCGGACCGGTAGGTCCACCCGACCAGCACCTCGAGCACGCGGCGGGCCACCCGGCCCACCGTCCCGGGGAGGAAGCCGGAGGCGAAGACCGAGTCGGGCCACACGTCCTGGACCAGCAGCACGTACGGCGTGCCCCACAGCCGGCGCGCGACCATCGCCGGCAGCGCCGCGGTCGCCGGGGAGGAGTAGACCAGGGCGACGTCGGCGCGGCGCAGCAGGCGCTGGCCCAGGACGGCCGCCGACACCGCCCAGGAGGCGTAGTTGAGCAGGCGGCGCACGGCGCTGGCGTCGTGGCTGGGGTAGAGCGGGACCCGCCGGACCGGCAGCCCGCCCAGCTGCTCCCGGGAGGGACGCCACGCGGCGTACCCGTCGGCGACCACCCCGGTCGGGTAGTTCGGCACCCCGGTCAGCACCTCGACCCGCAGCCCCTGGTCGGCCAGCGCGGTGGCGATCCCCTGCGGCACGGCGGCCGGCTCCGGGGGGTACCACTGGCAGACGAAGGCGACCCTGCGACCGTGCGACTCCACCCTGTGCGCCCCTGCTCGTCGTCGTGCTGCCGTGTCCGTGCGGCCCGCGGCGCGGGCCCGTGCCGTCGGCGAGTCTAGACGGCGGCGGGGCCGCCGCCGGCCGGGTCACCCGAGCGCGGCCGGAGCGCGCCGAGCAGCAGGGCGGCCTTCCACCCGGTCTCCGCGTGCTCCTCGGCGACGTCGGAGCGGACGGTGATGCCGCCCCCGGTGCCCAGCGTCCAGGTGCCGTCGCCGGCGGTGGTCAGCGAGCGGATCACCACGCCCAGGTCGGCCCTGCCGTCGGCGGCGAGCCAGCCGAACGCCCCGGCGTACGCGCCCCGGGGGGTCGCCTCCACGGCGTCGATGATCTCCATCGTGCGCAGCTTGGGCGCCCCGGTCATCGAGCCGGCCGGGAAGAGGGAGCGCAGCGCGTCCACGGTCGTGACGTCCGCGCGCAGCCGGCCCCGCACCGTGGAGACCAGCTGGTGGACCGACTCGTAGGACTCCACCTCCATCAGCGCCGGGACCTCCACGGTGCCGGGGTCGCAGACCGTGGCCAGGTCGTTGCGGAGCAGGTCGACGATCATGAGGTTCTCGGCCCGGAACTTCGGCTCGGCGGCCAGCCGCCGGCGCAGCTCCTCGTCCTCGGCCACCGTCGCGCCCCGCGGGGTGGTGCCCTTGATCGGCTTGGTCTCCAGCACCCGCCGCGCGCCCCCGCTGCCGTCCTCGCTGCCCTCCTCCCAGCGGACCAGCGCGTAGCGCTCGGGCGAGGAGCTCAGCAGCCAGGCGCGCGCCCCGGGCACGTCGTGCTGGAGGAACCCGGCGTACGGCGCGGGGTTGAGCGCGCGCAGCCGGCGGTACGTCGCCACCGGGTCGGGGTCGGCGGCGGCGGTGACCCGGTGGGTCAGGTTGACCTCGTAGGAGTTGCCGGCACGCAGCTCCTCCTGGACCCGGGCGAAGGCGCGCGCGTAGTCGGCGGGGACGGCGGCGTCCGCCTCCGCGGCCGAGCGCGCGGGGGGCCGGGCGGCCGGGCGCGCCGGCGCCGGGTGGTCGAAGACCCGTGTGCGGCTGGGCCGCATCCACACCGCGTCGGGCAGCCGGGGGTCGGGCCGGGCCGGCAGGTCGCGCCGGCTCGCGTAGCCGAGGTAGCCGAACCACTGCGCGTCGGCCGGGCCGGCGGCGAGCTCGGCGCGCAGCACCTGGAAGACGTCGTCCCCGACGACCGGGGCGTCGGCGCCGACGGCGTCGCCCTGGTGCCGGCGCACCTCGCCGGTCGCGGCGTCGAGGGTGAGCGAGACGTCGTCGTCCTCGAGCCAGCCCAGCACCGAGCGCCGGCCCGACCACTCGCGCGCCCCGCCGCCGTCGAGCCAGAAGCAGCGGCGGTGGGCTGCGGCCACCTCCTCCAGCGGCACGTCCGGCCCGTCCCCGGCGCTCACCGCGGACCCGCCAGGAAGGCCGCGACCAGCGCCGCGCCGTGCTCGGAGAGCACCGACTCGGGGTGGAACTGCACGCCGTGCAGCGGGAGCGAGGTGTGCCGGACGGCCATGACGGTCCCGTCCTCGGCCCACGCGGTGGCGACGACGTCGGCGGGCAGCTCGAGCGCGGCGAGCGAGTGGTAGCGGACCGCGGCGAAGCCCTGCGGCAGCCCCGCCAGGACGCCCGTGCCGTCGTGCCGGATCCGGGCCACCTCCCCGTGGGCGGGCTCGACCCGGTCGACCCGGCCGCCGTACGCCGTGACCAGCCCCTGCATCCCCAGGCAGACGCCCAGCACCGGGCGGGTGCCGGCGCGCAGCACCTGGCCGCCCACGGCGAAGTCGCGCGGGTCCTCGGGCCGCCCCGGGCCGGGGGAGAGCACGACGTGGCTGTGCGCCAGCACCTGCGCGGCGGTCGCCTCGTCGTGCTGCACCACGGCCGGGAGCACGCCGGTCACGCCGGCGACCAGGTGGACGAGGTTCCAGGTGTAGGAGTCGTGGTGGTCGACCACCACGACGTCCGGGGTCACGGCAGCCGACTCATCGGGCGGGGATCCCCTTGACCACCACGCCCGGCGGGACGTCCTTCACCACGCAGGCCGAGCCGCCGACCGTGGAGCCGCGGCCCACCCGCACCTGGTTGAGAACGACGCCGGCGACCCCCACCAGCACCTCGTCCTCGAGCACGCAGTCGCCCGAGACCGAGGCCAGCGGGTTGACGCTCACGTAGTCGCCGACCACGGTGTCGTGGCCCACCGTGGCGTTCAGGTTGAGGTGGACGTGCCGGCCGAGCCGGACGTGGGTGGTGAGCCGGACCCCCGCGCAGAGCACGCTGCCCTCCCCCACCCGGACGTCGAAGCCGCGGGTGACGCTGGGGTGGACGAGGGTGGCCGGGCGCAGGCCGGCGACGTCGAGGCGCTCGGCGACGGCGCGCCGCACCCGCGGGCTGCCGATCCCGACCGTGTAGTGGGTGGGGCGCGTCCCCGCCAGCCCGTCGACCAGGTCCTGGACCCCGCCCAGGTGGGCGACCTCCCGGTCGGCGAGCAGGGCCAGGTTCTGCTCCGACGGCGAGTCGTCGACCACGCCGGCGACGGTCCAGGGGGCGGCGGAGCCGTTGCCGGCGGCCGCCGCGTTGACCGCGTCAACGACGTCGAGCACCTCGCGGCCGAAGCCGCCGGCGCCGACGACGACGAGCACGCCGGTGTTGTCGTCCCGCCCGTCCCGCCCGTCCTGCTCAGCCACGGCCGGCCCCCGGTCCCATGAACTCGCTCATCGTCGCCTCGCCGTCGGCGGAGATGCCGTCGCGGCGCAGCACGCCGGCGACGGTGCGCCAGAGGATCCGCAGGTCGAGCGCGAGGCTGCGCGTGTCGACGTACTCCACGTCCTTGGCGAACTTCGCGTCCCAGCCGATCGCGTTGCGCCCGCTGACCTGGGCCAGGCCGGTCACCCCGGGGCGCACCTCGTGCCGGCGGCGCTGCTCGGGGGTGTAGCGGTCGAGGTAGCGCACGAGCAGCGGGCGCGGGCCGACCAGGCTCATGTCGCCGCGCACGACGTTCCACAGGGTCGGCAGCTCGTCGAGGCTGGTGGCGCGCAGGAACGAGCCGAACGGCGTCATCCGCTGCTCGTCGGTGACCAGCCCGCGGGCCTCGTCGGGCTCCAGCATGGTGCGGAACTTCACCAGCTCGAAGACCCGCTCGTCCTTGCCGGGCCGCGGCTGGCGGAACAGCACCGGGGAGCCGAGCCTGCGGCGCACCAGCACGGCGATCACCGCCTGGACCGGCAGCGAGGCGAGGAGCGCGACCCCGCCGACGACCAGGTCGACCAGGCGCTTGAGCGGGTCGTAGGGCTTCACGGGCCAGGAGTCTAGGCCGTGGCGGGCGCCGCGGTCAGCGCCGTGGTCAGCGGGTCAGCGCCCGGCAGCGCGGCGGGACCGGGTCGTCCCCCGTGACGCCCGCGCACCGGTCGAACGCGCGCAGCCGGCGCAGCAGCGCCTCCTGGACGGCGGCGAGCTTGCGCACGCCGTACTTGTTCTTCTTCTCCCACGGGTGCTTCTCGTAGGAGTAGAGCTCGTAGGCGTGGCGGGTGCCGTCGGGCGAGGGGTCGAGGTCGTGCCGCACCAGCAGGGCGTCGCGGCTGCGGACGGCCACGTAGCTGGGGATGCGCATCAGCTCGCCGCCGGTGAAGGCCCGGTCGGGGTCGCCGCCGGCGGTGCCGGTGGTGTGCTCGAAGAAGACGTGGCCGCGGGTGCGCACGGTCCGGTCGGCCAGCGAGGCCACCAGCGACGTGCCCGCGCGGTACGGCGCCGGCGGCAGGCCGGCGAGCTCCTCGAAGGTGGGCGCGAGGTCGATGTTGCTGGTCATCTCGGCCCGCGGCCCCGGCTCGACCCCGGGCCCGCGGACCAGCAGCGGCACGCGCACGTCGGTGTCGTAGGGCGTGCCCTTGCCCAGCCCCATCCCGACCTGGCCGAGGTGGAAGCCGTTGTCGGAGGTCAGCACGACGTAGGTGTCGTCGTCGACGGCGCGCAGGATCCGCCGCACGGTCCGGTCGACCGACTGCACCATCCGCGCCCGGTCGCGCAGGTGCCGGGTCGCGTCGGCGGCCGAGGTGGTGCGCACGGTGTTCCACGGCCGGGTGCGCGCGCCGGCCCGGGTCCGCGGCGCGTTGTCGCGCCGGTTGTCCCCGAAGCCCGGCAGGTCCCGGGCGGTCAGCGACCGGCAGGTCACCCGCCCGCAGTCGCCCCCGGCCCTGCGACCGCCGGGCCGGTCGCCGAACGCGGCCGGGAACAGCGGGTCCCCCGGGTAGGCGCCCTCCGGGTCGACCCGGTTGTGCGGGGCGTACGGCGCGACCAGCAAGAAGAACGGGTGGTCCGAGCCGCGCTGGTCGGCCAGGAAGTCGAGCGCGTGGTCCTCCACGACCTGGCCGGCGTACGCCGCGTCGAGGACGTCGTGCGGGGAGCCCGCGGGCGGGGCCGGGTGGTGGCGCACCTCGAGCCGGCCGTCGACGAGCTCGGTGCTGTGGAAGCCCCAGCCGTCGTAGGCGGAGCCGAAGAGCACGTTGAACCGCGACCAGCCGAGCGGCGGCGCGGGGACGTCGACCCGCCCGGGGACGTACTCGTACTCGTTGAGGAACTTGCCGACGAACCCGGTCGTGTAGCCGGCCTCCTGCAGCCGGACGTTGACGCTGCGCGGGCCGTTGCCGTAGCGGGCGAAGGCCGGGTAGCCGCCGTACGGCAGGGGACCGTCGGAGGTGTTGGTCCGCACCCCCGTCTGGTGCGGGTACTGCCCGGTGAGCAGGCTCGCCCGGGAGACGCAGCACAGCGAGTCGACGACGAAGTGGTCGTAGGAGGCGCCGGTGCGGGCCAGCTCGCGGGCGCCGCGCATGGTGGCGAGCAGGTCCATGGAGAAGTCGTCCATGAGCACCACGACGATGTCGGGCCGCGACCCCGCCAGCCGCTGGGCCGGGGGCTCGGCCGGCCGTTCCGCGGGCTCGACGGCGCTGGGTGCCGGGTCGGCCGGGGCGGGCGTGGTGCTCGCCTCCTGGCCGACCGCGGCACTGCACGCGGCCAGGGCCACGACGCCCGCGAGCGTCGCGGCGAACCTCCAGCGACGTGCGCGCACTCGTGACCTCCCCCGGGAACTGGCAGCACCCTAGGAGACGGCAGGGCGGCCGCTCCGGTTGCCACTCCGGGAGGACTCGGGACCTAGGTCCCGACGAGCAGCTCGCTCACGAGCCCGTTGACCAGGTCGAAGCCCCGCTCGGTGAGGATCGACTCGGCGTGGAACTGGATGCCCCGGTAGTGCGGCCCGCGCACCAGGTGGACGTCCCCGGTCTCCGGGTCGGCCTGCGCCTCCACACCGGGCGGCAGCACGGCGTCGCCGACCCGGCCGACGAAGGTGTTGTAGAAGCCGACCCGCTCGACCCGGTCGCCGATCTCCACCGACGCCTGCGTGCCCTGGAAGACGATGTCCTTGAACGCCAGCGGGATGCCGAGGGCGTGGCAGAGGGTCTGGTGGCCCAGGCAGACGGCGAGGAACGGCTGCTCCCGCTCCAGCAGCCGGCCGACCGCGCGGCGCACCGTCGCGATCTTGGGGTCGTCCCCGTCGCGGGGGTCGCCGGGCCCGGGACCCACGATCACCAGGTCGTAGCCGTCGAGGTCGCCGTCGGCGTACGACTCGTGCCGGACCACCTCGCTGGTCATGCCCATGACCGCCAGCAGGTGGCGCAGCATGTTGACGAAGTCGTCCTCGGCGTCGAGGATGCCGACCCGCTTCCCGGCGAGCGCCGGGTCGGGGGTGCTGCCCGCCTGGTCGGTGAGCCAGAAGGTGGAGAGCCGCCGGTTGCGCGACTGCAGGGCGATCAGCACGTCCTCGTCGCGGGCCAGGTCGGCCAGGCCCTCCGAGGGCGCGCCCGCGGCGGGCACCAGCCCGAACGCCGAGAGGATCCCGCCGGCCTTCGCGTGCGTCTCGGCCACCTCGTACGCCGGGTCGGAGTCGCGCACCAGCGTGGCCCCGGCGGTGACCTTCATCCGGCCCTCGAGGTCGACGTCGGCGCTGCGGATGACGATCGGGCTGTCGGCGGTGGGCCGGCCCTCCTCGTCGCGGCCGAGCAGGGCGAGCGCCGCCCCGTAGTAGCCGCGGCCGCCGGGCTCGTACTGCTTGATGAGCCGGACGGCGTTCTCGACGGGGCTGCCGGTGACGGTGGCGGCGAACATCGTGTCGCGCAGGATCTCGCGCACGTCGCGCCGCGACCGGCCGGCCAGCAGGTACTCGGTGTGCACCAGGTGGGTCATCGGCTTGAGGAAGGGGCCCAGCACCATGCCGCCCTCGTGGCAGAGGTCGCACATCATCTTGAGCTCCTCGTCGACCACCATGAAGAGCTCGTAGATCTCCTTCTCGTCGCGCAGGAAGTCCAGCAGCGCCGGCTTCATCTCGGCGGCGGAGCGCCCGCCCACGCGGAAGGTGCCGGAGATGGGGTTCATCCGGACGTCGCCGCCGTGCACGCTCACGTGCCGCTCGGGGCTGGCGCCGACGAGGAACCGGTCGCCGGTGAAGAAGACGTAGGTCCAGTAGGCGCCCCGCTCGCGCTCGAGCAGGCGGCGGAACACCGTCAGCGCCTTGTCGGGCCCCCAGTCGGCGACCACGGCGCGGTAGTGGCGCCCGATCACCAGGTTGGCGCCCTCGCCCTGGCCGATCTCGTCGCGGATGATCGCCTCCACGATCCTCGCGTAGTCCTCGTCGGAGGTGTCGAACCCGCCGCGGTCGGTGAACTCCACGCCGGTGTCGGGGATCGCGGCGAGCACGTCGGCGACCGGGTGCCGGCGCTCGGTCTCGACGTCGACCACCACCAGCGGGGCGCCGTCGTCGTGGGCCTCGAACCCGCGCTCGCGGACCTGCCGGAAGGGGACGGCCAGCAGCCGGTCGAACCGGCGTCCGGGCTCGGGCACCCCCTCGGCCAGCGGCACGTCGAGCAGCGACTCCACCTCGTGCCGGGCGCCGCCGACGAAGGTGACCACGTCGGGGTCGCCCGGATCCTTCCGGGCCAGCCGCACCAGCGCCCACGCCTCGTGCCCCTGGAGCTCGGCGAGCGTGGCTCGCACCTTCTGGACTCCTGCCCCCTCGGGGCTGGGCGCGCTCTGGCTCATGCCCGCACCCTAGTTCGGCGCGCCGGGCGGCCCGGCACCCGTCCCAATCCGGCCGGGCGGCCCCGGCCGGCCCCCCTACACTGGGCGCCGCCGGTCGCCCGCCACCGAGTCCCCGTCAGACCGGACGAGTGAGGAGCCCCATGTCGAGCGCGCCCCGGCCCGCCACCGTGGTCGTGCAGCTGACGGCCGGCCCCGCCTTCCTGGACCCGTGGTTCCTGGCCCGCTGGGACGACACGGTCGCCGACGCCCGGGCCCGGGGGCACCAGGTCGAGGTGCGGCACCTGCCGCTGGGAGGCAGCGGCACCCAGGTGCCGTGGGCCTCCGACCACCGCGGCGCGGCCGACGACGTGCTGGTGGTCGCACGGCCGCAGGACGTCCCCTCCCCCACCCTGGTCGGCGACCTCGCCGAGGCGGTGGCCGGCTGGGCGCGGGTGGCCGGGCCGCGGCTGCTGCCCCTGGAGCACGACCTCGGGGGCCCTGACGACGGGGTGGACGCCGACCCCGCCTCGGCGCGCACCCGGGTGCGCGCCTGCCTGGCGCTCCGCGCGGGCACGCTGCGCGAGCTGGGCGACCTCGACGCCGCCTAGGACGAGCGCCCCCGCGACCACGACGCCGCGCTCGCCGCGATCGTGGCGGGCGCCGGCACCGGCACCGTCGTGCCGACCGCCGCGCTGTTCCGCGACGTCCGGGTGGGCTGGGTGGGGGCGCCGCTGGTCGGCGCCGAGACCACCTTCGCCGAGCCGGGCCCCGACGACCTGCGCCCGGTGGCGGCCCCGGGGCGGCCGGTCCCGTGCGGCCACCCCGCGACGCTGCCCGGCACGGCGCTGTCCCAGCTGCTCGCCCAGGTGCGGCTCGACGTCACCGACCCGGGCCCCGCCGAGCCGGCCCACACCGGCCCGTTCCTCAGCGTGGTCGTCCGCACCCGCGGCACCCGGCTGCTGATGCTGCAGGACACCTTCACCTCGCTGGCCGCGCAGACCGACCGCGACCTCGAGGTGCTGCTGGCCTGCCACCGGGTCGCGCCGGAGGAGCGCGCCCGGGTGCGCGAGCTGGTGGCCCGGCAGCCGGCGTGGCTGCGCGACCGGGTCCGGGTCCTCGACGTCGACCGGCCGGGCCGCAGCGCTCCCCTCAACGACGCCCTCGACGTCGCCGACGGGCGCTACGTGACGGTGCTGGACGACGACGACACCGTGCTGGGCCACTGGGTCGCCACCTTCCGCGCCCTGGAGGAACGGGCGCCCGGGCGCGTGCTCCGGGCGGGCTCGGTGCGGCAGCACGCCGCCCAGCTCGGCGAGGACGGCGCGCCGGACGGGCTCGGCTGGCCGGTGGTCACCGCGCCGCCGGAGCTGGCCTGGCCGCCGGAGTTCGACCTGCCCGCCCACCTGCACCTCAACCACACGCCCAACCTGGCCGCCGCGTTCCCGCGCGGGGTCGTGCGCCACCTCGGGCTCCGGTTCGACGAGTCGCTGCCGACGACCGAGGACTGGGACTTCCTGGTCCGCGCGGCGGCCGTCGTCGGCGTGCAGGGGACGCCCGAGGTCACCAGCGTCTACCGCTGGTTCGCCGCCGCGTCGTCGCGCCAGGAGCACGCGGGCGACGTGTGGGAGTCCGGCCGCCGGCGGGTGCGCGAGGGCTTCGACCAGATGCTCATGGTGCTGCCCCAGGGGTCGGCAGCCCTCGCCGCGCAGACCGGCGAGGAGCTCTACGCCCTGCGCGCCGTGATGGCCGAGCAGGCCGCGGCCGAGCGCGCGGCGGCCGAGGAGTCCGGCGACGCCGGCTGACCCCGGTCAGCCGGCGAGCGGGTCCGGCGTACGCCGTCGCCGGCCGCCGCGGACCCGGCGGCCGCGCCGCGGCACCTGCCCCGCGGCACCCGCGAGCAGCACCAGCACGAACCACCCGACCGGGGTGGAGAGGATCGGCTCGGTGACCCCGAAGAACAGGTGGCCGGTGGGCACGGCGACCACCAGGAGCCGCACGGTGCGGTAGGCCGAGAGCTGGTCGGGCCGCATGGTCGCGGGGCGGCGGGCCACCCGGACCCAGGCGCCCACGAAGATCGCGGCGCCGAGCAGCACGCCGACCAGCCCGACCATCGGGTAGAGGTCGACCCAGGAGTTGTGGCCGTGGCTGTAGGCGATCTCGGCGCGCTCGAAGATCTCGGTGCGCACGGCGTTGTCGGGCGCCGGGGCCCACGGGTGCAGCCAGACCGACCCCCAGCCGTAGCCCTGGAGCCACGCGTCCTCGGTCACCTCGAGGGTGGCGCCCCAGAACTGCGTGCGCCCCGAGAAGGTGATGTCGCGACCCAGCAGCGAGGTGACCCTCTCCAGCGAGAGCACCACCCCGACCGCCGCCGCGACGGTGAGCGCGAGCGCCACCCTGGGGGCCCACCGGGGCAGCCTGCTGGCCACGGCGGGGTAGGCCCGGGCCGCGCCCGCGGCGAGCACCACCAGCACCGCGCTGGCCTTGCCGGTGCTGGAGACGGCCAGGACGATGCCGGCGCAGATGATCCCGACGAGGGCGACCCACTTCACCCGGGACCACCACGTGCGCGGGCTCAGGCACATGGCGAAGCCCAGGGAGAGCACCAGCGTGTAGGACAGGATGTTGCGGTTGGTGCCGATCCCGGCCAGCGACCCCTCCATCCCGAGGTCGACGGCGGCGCCGGGCATCTCCCGCGCCCACGCGACGTACGACGCCACCGCGACCGCCGCGCCGCCCCAGGCGACGCCCTGGGCGATCGCGTGCGCGGAGACGTTGCTGGAGACGACCAGCGCGAGCAGGGCCACCGCCAGGTAGATGCGCAGCGACCCGAGGCCCTCGTCGGGCAGCTCGGACCAGGTCAGCGAGAGCGCCGCCCAGGCCAGGAACAGCGCGACCGCCACCGGCACCCTCGGCGGCCGCAGCCGCCAGGTGGTGAGCGCGGCGGCCCCGCACACCGCCCAGACCGCCCACTGCAGGGAGGTGCCGAAGAGCGGGACCAGCACCAGCGGGTTGCTCAGCAGGAAGAAGGCGGCCGCGACCGCCAGCGACCACAGGTCGCCGGCCGGCTCCCCGCTGCGGGCCAGCGGGAGGCCGCTCAGGTCGGTGCGCAGCAGCACCGCGCCGGCGCGGTGGCGCAGCCGGGTCAGCGCCAAGGCGGCTCCTGGTCGCGCTCGCGCCCGCGCTCCCCCACCACCCGGAACACGACGAGGAGGGAGAGCAGCACCCACATGAGCGAGCTCTCGCGGTTGCCGGTGAGGGCCGGCATCCCGAGGGACGCGCCCAGCGCCAGCAGGACGACCGCGCCCGCCAGGCGCCACTCCTCGCGGGGCAGCGTGTGCCGCAGCCGGATCCAGCGCACCAGCAGCAGGACGTGCACCGCCAGCAGGCACAGCACGCCGACGACCCCGGCGACGATGACCGCCTCGAGCCAGGTCGAGTCGTAGGAGACCGGGAGCCCGCGGGCGCCGACGCCGAACCAGGGGTGGTGCTGCACGACCTCGCGCGCCACCTCGACCAGGCCGCCGGGGACCTGGAACTCCTCCGGCACCCCCTCGCCGCCCTCGGTGGCCTTCGGCTCCGGCGGGGGCGCGGGCGGGTGCCCGTCGCCGGCGGTGCCGAAGCGGCCCGCGCTGAGGGTGTAGGAGAGCGAGTCGCCGTACCGGACGCTGTCGACGTACCACTGCAGCTGGACGCTGGCGCCCCACGAGCCGAGCCACCCCGCCACACCGAGGACGCCGGAGGCGAGCACGGTCCCGATCGCGGTGACGGTGAGCACCACCCGGTGCGCGCGGCCGGTGAGCACCAGCCAGGCGGTGAGCAGCACGCCGACGACGATGAAGATCTTGGACAGGGTGAGCAGCCCGCCCAGGATGAGCAGGGCCCAGGCGACCAGCCACGACCACCGCGGGGCGCGGGTGCCGGTGCGGACGAGGAAGACCAGGCAGAAGACGGCGAGGCTGTAGGCCACCCCGGCCTCGGCGGGCTGGTTGAACAGCCCGGAGTAGCGGCCGGAGCCCGCCGCGAGCTCGGCGACCGTGGTGCCGCTGCCGCCGGCGGCCCAGAACCGCGGCAGCAGCGGGACGCCGTCGAAGCCGACGTAGGAGGTGAGCAACGCGAGCGCGGCGTTGACCGACATGCCGACGACCACGACCCAGCAGACCGCACGCAGCAGCGCCTCCCGCGGGAGGGCGCTGCCCCACAGCGCGACCGCGGTCATCGTCGCCAGCGGCAGGAACGCGTTGTCCAGCCCGGCGACCAGGGAGCCGGTGCCCCAGCCGAGCTCGCTGTCGACGACGAACGCGGCGACGGCGGCGGTGCCGGCGTACACCGCCCAGGCCGCCAGCACCGGCCAGCCGGGCCGGAGCGCGCCCAGGTGCCGGCGCAGCAGCACGACCGCGACCGCCGCGGAGCCGTAGAGGGCTAGCTGCTCGGTGCGCAGGCCGCCGACCACGTAGGGGCCGAAGACGCACGCCACCGCGACGACCGCCCAGCGGAACGTCGGGCTCCCCCGCCACGTCGCGGCGGGGTCGGCGGCGGCGGTGGCCACCTCGGGCCGGGCGCTCACCGCCCGCCGGTCCCGGGGGTGCGGATCCCGGCCCAGCTCGCGTGCCGGCGGTGGGTGGAGAGGATGAAGCTGACGGTACGCCGGGCGGTGTCGCCGATCTGGTAGTCGGCCGGCACCTCGGCCGGGGCGAGCCCGGCGGTGACGAACCGGACCGCCTCGACCACGTTGTCGGGGTCGAGGTCGGTCATCGGGATGGACCCAGTGTCCAGGGCCTCCGGGCGCTCGATCGAGGCGCGCAGGGTGACCGCCGGGAAGCCGAGCAGCGACGACTCCTCCGCGATGGTGCCCGAGTCGGAGAGCACGCAGAAACTGTTCTTCTGCAGGTGGTTGTAGTCCAGGAAGCCGAGCGGCTCGTGGAAGGTGATGCCCTCCACCGCGCGGCCCAGCGCGTCGAGGCGCTTGCGGGTGCGGGGGTGGGTGGAGACCAGCACCGGGTGGCCGAACTCGGTGACCGTGCGCTCGAGGCAGTCGAGCAGCGCGTGCAGCCGCGCCGGGTCGTCGACGTTCTCCTCGCGGTGGGCGCTGACCAGCACGTACGCGCCGGCGCTGAGGCCCTGCTCGGCCAGCACGCCCGAGGCGTCGATCCGCTCGGCGTGGGCGGCGAGCACCTCCTTCATCGGCGACCCGGTCTTGAGGATCCGCCGCGGTGGCAGGCCCTCGGCGAGCAGGTTGCGGCGGGCGTGCTCGGTGTAGACGAGGTTGAAGTCGGCGACGTGGTCGACGAGGCGCCGGTTGGTCTCCTCCGGCACGTTCTCGTCGAAGCAGCGGTTGCCGGCCTCCATGTGGTAGACGGGGATCCGCATCCGCTTGGCCATCACCGCGGACAGGCAGCTGTTGGTGTCGCCCAGCACGAGCAGCGCGTCGGGCCGCTCGGCCAGCAGCATCTCCTCGGTCTTGATCAGCACCTCGCCCAGCACCCGGCCCAGGCTGCTGGTGTCGACGCCCAGGTAGTGGTCGGGCGCGCGCAGGCCGAGGTCGGAGAAGAATACCTCGTTGAGCGTGTAGTCGTAGTTCTGGCCGGTGTGCACCAGCACGTGGTCGACGTGGGCGTCGAGCAGCTTGATGGTCTCCGACAGTCGGATGATCTCGGGGCGGGTGCCCACGACGGTCATCACCTTGGTGCGGCTCATCGGGCGGTCTCCTCGCGGGTCGCCCCGCTGGTCTCGGCGGTCGCGACCGGCTCGGGGGTGGTGTCGGGCGCGTCGGGGTCGAAGAGGGTGTCGGTCCAGAACAGGGTGGTCAGCGTCCCGCTGCCGACGTTGGTGATGTTGTGCGACCACATGGTCGGCATGTCGACGGCCACCGGGTGCTCGCCCGAGACGGGGATCTCGACCACCTCGTCGGTGAACATCCGGCGCAGCGCGATCACCGCCTCGCCCTCGAGCACGACGAACCGCTCCACCTTGTGCAGGTGGTAGTGCTCGCCGCGGGTGACGCCCGGGACGGTGGTGGAGACGAACGTCTGGCCGCCCCGGCCGTGCGCGCGCACGGTCTCGACCAGCCGGCCCCGCTGGTCGGCGCGCGGGGTCAGGCTGATCGCGCCCCGCTCGGGGAAGAGCCGCGCCCGGTAGGTGTTGAACAGGTCCCGCGCCAGGGTGGTGGAGATGTCGGGCACGTCCCCGGTCTCGGGGTAGAGCGCGTGGAAGCCCAGCAGCGTCTCCAGCACGCCCGCGACGGAGGTGGCCTCGGTCGGCAGGGGCGGGACGACGGACGGGTCGGCGGCCGCGCGGAGCAGCGCCTCCGCGGCCCCCTGGGCGTGCAGCAGCTCGATCTCCCGGTCGTCGACCTGCGGGGTCTCGCCGCGCACCACCGCGTCGACGAAGGTGGCGACGAACGAGTTGTACGCCGGCCGGCCGTGCTCGCCGAACAGGTTGGGCAGCAGCACGTCGGCGAAGGCGCCGGCGGTGGCCGACGCCGCCTCGGCCAGGCGGGCGGCCGCACGCGCCTTGCCGTCGGCGTACGGCGAGCCGTTGCCGACCTGCACCGAGTTGGCGAAGACGACCGTCGGGGCGGGCCGGCCCGCGCCGGCCGCGCGGCGCACGGCGTCGGCCACGTCGGCGGCGAGCCGCTCGTTGCCCGCGGCGAGCTCGTCGGGCTCGGCCCGGTTGATGCCGGCCAGGTGGAGCACCACGTCGGCGTCGGCCACCAGCTCGGGCAGCCGGTCCCACGAGGCCCGGCCGACCGGGACGACCACGTCGTCGGTGGTCGCCCGCAGCCGGCAGCGCACGTGCCAGCCGAGGAAGCCGTCGGCGCCGGTGACGACGACCCGGCGCCGCGCCGGGGCCGGGGCGTGCGCGCCGCTCATCCGGCCAGGGCCGGGTCGGCGGCGATCTCGGGGATGGTGCGCAGCAGGTCCTTCGCCTGCTCCACGGTGAGCGCGGGCACGGAGTCGGAGGAGTAGTCGACCGTCTCGTCGACCTCCTCCTCACCCTCGGAGAAGTACTTCTCGTACTGCAGGCCGCGGGTGTCCAGCGGGACCCGGAAGTAGTCGCCCTGGTCCTCGGCCTTGGCCAGCTCCTCGCGGGTCAGCAGGGTCTCGTGCAGCTTCTCGCCGTGCCGGGTGCCGATGTGCACCACCTCGGGCTCGTCGACGCCGTACAGGCCGGCGACCGCGCGGGCCAGCACGTCGACGGTGGCGGCGGGCGCCTTCTTGACGAACAGGTCGCCTGGCTGGGCGTGGGCGAAGGCGTGCTTGACCAGGTCGACCGAGTCGGCCAGCGACATGAGGAACCGGGTCATCTTCGGGTCGGTGATCGTGAGCGGCCGGCCGTCCTTGAGCATGGCGATGAAGGCCGGGATCACCGAGCCGCGCGAGTACATGACGTTGCCGTAACGGGTGACCGAGACGGTGAGGTCGGAGCGCGGGTGGTTGCGGGCGAACGCCTGCGCGGTCTTCTCCATCAGCGCCTTGGACATGCCCATGGCGTTGACCGGGTAGACCGCCTTGTCGGTGCTGAGCAGCACCACGGAGCGGACGTCGGCGCGCGCGCACGCCTCGATCACGTGGTGGCTGCCGGTCACGTTGGTCTTGACCGCCTGCTCGGGGAAGAACTCGCACGACGGGACCTGCTTGAGCGCGGCCGCGTGGAAGACGTAGTCGGCGTCGAGCACCGCCGTCCGCACGCTGTCGAGGTCGCGGACGTCGCCGAGGAAGAACCGCATCCGCTCGTCGTTGACCCGGCGGCGCATCTCGTCCTGCTTGGCCTCGTCGCGGCTCAGCACGTTGATCGCGGCCGCGCCCTGGGCGAGCAGGGTGCGGGCCATCACCGAGCCGAACGAGCCGGTGCCGCCGGTGATGGTGACGACCTTGCCGACCACGTCGCCCTCGACGGTCTTGGCCGCCTCGGCGGCGACCTCGGTCTCGGCGGAGTCGGGCTGGGGCAGGCTCATCGGGTCTCTCCTGTGGGGACGAACTGCGCGTGGCGGGACCGGCCCGCCGACCGGTCGAGGAAGTCGGCGATCGCCTCCGTCACGCGGCCGAACTGCTCGTCGCTGAGCGCGGAGCCGCTGGGGAGGGACAGGCCGGTGCGGAAGAGCCGCTCCGAGACGCCGTTGGTGTACGACGGCCGGTCGGCGTAGACGGGCTGGAGGTGCATGGGCTTCCAGAGCGGCCGGGCCTCGATGTCGAGGGCGGCGAGGTGCTCGCGGAGGTCGTCGGAGGCGAAGCCGGCCTCGCCGGGGTCGACCACCACGCTGGTCAGCCAGCAGTTGTCGTGGTCGTCGTCGGTCTCGGTGCGGCCGGGCTCGCGGCCGAGCACCCGGACCCCCGGGACCGGGGCGAACAGCGCCTCGTAGCGGTCGCGCCAGGCGCGGCGGCGGGCCATCATCGACGGCAGCCGCTCGAGCTGCGCGCGGCCCAGCGCGGCCAGCACGTTGGACATCCGGTAGTTGTAGCCGATGTCGGTGTGCTCGTAGTGGACGACCGGCTGCCGCGCCTGGGTGGCGAGGTAGCGGACGTGGGCGGCCATCTCCTCGTCGTCGCAGACGAGCGCGCCGCCCCCCGAGGTCGTCATGATCTTGTTGCCGTTGAACGAGACGATCGCGGCCACCCCGTCCTGGCCGGCGCGCCGCCCGGCGCGCGCCGCGCCCAGGGACTCGGCCGCGTCGACGACGAGCGGGATCCCGTGACGGTCGGCCACCTCGCCGATCGCCGCGTGGTCCGCGACGCGGCCGAGGAGGTCCACGGGGACGATCGCGGACACGTCGGCGCCCCGGGCCAGCTGGTCGGCGACCGCGTGCTCGAGCAGGGCGGGGTCGACGTTGCCGGTCTCGTCGGAGTCGACGAAGACCGGGACGGCGCCCGTGTAGGTGATCGCGTTGGCCGTGGCGGCGAAGGTCATGCTGGAGGTGACCACCGCCGACCCGGGACGGACGCCCAGGGTGAGCAGCGCCAGGTGGAGGGCGCCGGTGCCCGACGAGAGCGCCACCGCCTGCTCCCGCCCCGTCGCGGCGGCGAGCTCCTCCTCGAAGGCATCGACCTCGGGGCCGAGCGGAGCGACCCAGTTGGACCGGATGGCCCGGACGACGGCTGCCTCCTCGGCGTCGCCGACGTCGGGCGACGACAGGAAGATGCGCGCGCTCACCGCTCGCCTCCCGCCAGGTCGGTACGGCGCTCCTCGGGCGGGAGCGTCTCCGCGGTCACCTCGAGCCGCGGCAGGTTCTCGAGCCCGGCGGCCTCACTGGGCGCGACCGGCGGGACCGGCACGCTGCGGATCATGTCGTGGGCGGTGGCGCTGGAGACCTCGCCGTCGCTGAAGAGCACCTCGTGGAGCTTCTCCCCCGGGCGCAGCCCGGTGAAGACGATCTCCACGCCGTGGGCGCCGGAGTGCCGGATCATCCGCTTCGCCACGTCGAGGATCCTCACCGGCGTCCCCATCTCGAGGACCATCACCTCGCCGGCGGTGCCCATCGAGCCGGCTTGGATGACCAGCTCGCAGGCCTCGGGGATCGTCATGAAGTAGCGGGTGACCTCGGGGTGGGTGACGGTCACCGGCCCCCCGGCCGCGATCTGGGCGTTGAAGGTGTGGAGCATCGAGCCGCGCGAGCCGAGCACGTTGCCGAAGCGGACGCTCATGTAGGGACGGCCGGTCTCCCGGGCGTGCCAGGCGGTCAGCTGCTCGGCGAGGCGCTTCGTCGCCCCCAGGACGCTGGTGGCGTCGGCGGCCTTGTCGGTGGAGACGTTGACGAAGCGCTCCACGTCGAACTCGGCGGCCAGGGTGAGCAGGTTGAGGGTACCGAGCACGTTGGTCTTCCAGCCCTCGGCGGGGAACCGCTCGAGCATCGGCAGGTGCTTCAGCGCGGCCGCGTGGAAGACCACCTCCGGGCGGTGCTCCTCGAAGACCTTGCGGAGGCTGTCGCGGTCGCGGATGTCGACCAGCACGGTCTCGGGGCCGTCGAGCAGCCCGTGGCCGTGGACGGCGAGCTGGACCGTGTGCAGCGCGGACTCGTCGCGGTCGAGCATCGTCATGGTCGCCGGGCCGAAGGCGTGCACCTGGCGGGCGAGCTCGGAGCCGATCGAACCGCCGGCGCCCGTGATCAGCACCCGCTTGCCGGTGAGGTAGCCGGCGATGGAGGCCAGGTCGGTGGTGACCTGGTGGCGACCGAGGACGTCGCTGATCTCCACCGGGCGGATCGCGCTCGCGTCGACGCTCCCGCCGATCATCTCCGCCACCCGCGGCAGCACGAAGAACTCGAGGCCCACCCGCGCGGCCTCGTCCTGGACCCGGCCGACGAACTCGCCCGGCGCGTCGGGGATCGCCAGGATCACGGCCCGGGCGCCGGTCTGCTCAGCGGCCTCGGCGAGCTGGGTGCCGTCGCCCAGCACGGGGACGCCCTGGATCCGCAGGTTGCGCTTGCCCGGGTTGTCGTCGAGCAGGCCCACCGGGGCGAGGTGCCGCGCGGTGCCACGCTCCGCCCGGAGGAGCTGAAGGACCTGCCGGCCCGCGTCGCCGGCGCCGTACACGAGGACGGGACGGGTCTCGTCCTGGCCCGACGCGTCGCTCGGCCGGGTGCGCAGCGCGCGGTAGAACCAGCGGCCGGCCGCCGAGATGAGCAGCGCCACCGGCGGGACCAGGACGGGGATGCTGCGCGGCAGCGCCTCGTTGAGCACGGTGGCGACGCCGAGGCTGACGCCCCCCACCGCGGCCACGTGCATCGCCAGGCCCAGCGCCTCGTCGAAGGAGCCCACGAGGAACCGGCCACGGTAGAACTTGGTGGCGTAGCCGACCAGCAGGAGCAGTAGCGAGCTGAGCATCCAGTACTGGAGCACCGACTCCCACTGGACCTCGTTGATCGTGAAGTCGTGCCGCACGCCCAGGACCACGGCCGTGGCCAGCGCCCACCCGACGATGTCGAACGCGGCGAGCGCACCCCGGCGCATCCACGGAGACATGCAGCAACTCCCCCTCGGCGGCGCTCGGTCGACGCGTCCCGCTCAGAACCTGACGCGTGATCGTAACGCGACCGGCGGTCGCAGCAGAAAGCACGGGATTCCACGGGCACGGGCGGTCCCCGCTCGTGCACACTGTGCGCCATGTCTGACTCCCCCTCCCCCGCCACGACCGACGCGACGGACGCGCCGTACGTGACGTACGTGGTCGCCGACGGCGTCGCCACGATCACCCTCGACTCCCCGCACAACCGCAACGCGCTGTCGCGCAGGCTGGTCACCGAGCTGCACGAGCACCTCGAGACCGCCGCCGCCGACGAGGCCGTCCGCGTCGTGCTGCTGCAGAGCTCCGGCAAGGTCTTCTGCTCCGGGGCCGACCTCTCCGAGGCCGCCACCACCAGCATGGAGGAGGGCACGAAGCGGATCATCGCGCTGCAGCGGCTGATCGCGACCATGCCCAAGGTGGTCGTCACCAAGAACCTGGGCGCCGTACGCGCCGGCGGCATCGGCATCGTCGCCTCCGCCGACATCGCTGTCTCGGCCGAGGAGGCCACCTTCGCGCTCACCGAGGTCAAGCTCGGCCTCGCCGCCGCGATCATCAGCCTCACCGTCTTCCACCGGATGGACCCCCGCTCGGCCTCCCTGACCGCGCTCTCGGGCGAGACGTTCACCGGCGCCGAGGCGGCGGCGTACGGGCTGGTCACCAAGGCCGTCCCGGCGGCCGAGCTCGACGACGTCGTGGCGAAGCTCTGCGCCGACGTCGCCACGGGCGCCAACCAGGGCATCCGCGAGACCAAGAAGATCCTCAATGCCGCCCTGGTGGAGCGGATCGACACGCTCGGCGACGAGATGTCGGCGCTCAGCACCCGCCTCTTCGGCTCCGACGAGGCCCGCGAGGCGATGACCGCGTTCCTGAACCGCAAGAAGTAGGGCGCAGGAAGCAGGCAACCTCCTCCCCTCCCCGACCGGTAGGAGGGGGCATGACCGCCACGTCCGCGCACGAGACCCGGGAGGGGCCGGTGAGCCCAGCCGCCGGCCCCGCCGTGGGCTTCGACGACTTCGTCGTCGCCCGCTCCCCCGGCCTCCTGCGCACCGCCTACCTGCTGACCCGCGACCACGCCCTGGCCGAGGACCTGCTCCAGACGGCCCTGGCCAAGGCGTGGGCCGCCTGGCGCCGCATCGACGGCGACCCCGAGCCCTACGTCCGGCGCATCCTCGTCACCACCTACGCCTCGTGGTGGCGCCGCCGGTGGAACGACGAACGGCCCACCGAGCGGCTGCCCGACCCCGGGTCCGCCGACGGCACCGGCGCGGCCGACGACTCCCACGACCTGTGGCACGCGCTGGGGCGGCTGCCCCGCCGGATGCGTGCCGTCGTCGTGCTCCGCTTCTTCGAGGACCTCTCCGTGAGCGAGACCGCGGCGCTGCTGCAGTGCTCGCCCGGCACGGTCAAGAGCCAGACCAGCAAGGCGCTGGCCAAGCTCCGCATCGACCCCTCCCTCTCCCCCGTCATCGACGGCACCGGCCCGGACGGAGCCCCGGCATGAACACCCTCGACGACCTGCGCAGCACCCTCCACACCCACGCCCGCGAGGCCGGCGCCGACCGCTCGGCGCTGGCGACCCGCGCCGGGGCCGCCCGCGACCGCGCCCGCGCCACCCGTCGCCGACGCACCGCCGGGGCGGCCGCCGGCGCCTTCGTGGCGGCCGCGGCGCTGCTGGGGCCCGCCCTCCTGCCCGACGGCTCCGGGCCCGGCCCCGCGGGCGGCGACGTCCCGGCGGAGCTGGCGGGTCATGCGGTCCCGCTCACGCTGGAGTCGACGGGCTGGACCTACGAGTACGCCGGCTCGGTGACCGGGGACGACGTCGTCGAGCTCGACCTCGAGCCCTCCGACGAGCCGCGCGTGATCGCCTGGGGCAACGAGGCCACCCCACCTCCCGGCGAGCTGGACGCGTGGAAGGTGGTCGTGCCGGGCGGCGGGCCGGTGTTCGCGCCGACCGCAGCCGACTTCACCGAGTTCTGGCGGGTGCCGGCGGACGTCGACGGCACGTTCCGCTTCCACGGACCGGGAGCGAGCGCCCTGGCCGTCTACGAGCTCGCCGACGAGCGCCCGCCCGGCACCACCGTCGAGGGGATGACGTTCCGGGCGACGGTGGCGGGCGACCGGCTGGTCGCCGCCGACGCGGTCCGCGGCGCGTCGACCCTGCCCCTGCGGCTCACCGTCCCCGAGGGGACGCTGCGGTTCGGGGCCTTCTGCTCCGGGTACGACGCCGAGGTCGAGCTCGAGGTCTCCCTCGACGGCGAGGTCGTCAACTCGGGGAGCAGCTGCGAGCGCCGGACCCCCTTCGACCCGGGGACCTCCTGGTTCGCCTCCTTCCCCGAGGGGCTCGCGACGGACGCCGGCCCCCTCGAGCCGGGAGACGTGGTCGACGTCGAGGTGCGGATGCGGGACGCCGACGGCGACCCGGTGGACCCCGACGACGACGTCCTGCTGGCTGCCTCCTTCTACGAGATCGCCGAGCCGTCCCGGACCCGGCTCGGTCGCCAGCCGGTGCCCGAGCTGGTCGAGGTCGACGGGGTGACGTGGGCCCTGACCACGACGCAGGCGGGCTACTCGGGGCAGGGGACCGTGCGAGGCACCCCCGTGACGGAGCCGTCCATGGCCCAGGTCTTCGTCTCCGGCCTCCCGCGCGGCGGCATCGCGAAGGTCTCCGTCGACGGCGAGGCCGCCTCCCGGCTCCAGGGCGGCGAGGGGAGTCTCGGGGCGCTCTTCGTCCCGACCGGCGGCCGGGTCGACCTCGCCTTCGAGGGGACGGGCCCCATGCCGGGACTCTCCTGGGGGGTGGCGACCTACACGCGGGTCGACTGACGCTCCCGCCGCTCGCGGCCGGTAGGCTTGCGCACTTGCCGCAAGTGCCGCCAGGAGTGGGGAACAGGTTGTCCGGGGAGTCGTCCGAGGATCTCGTCGCGCGCGAGATCGCCACCGAGCAGGCGTTCGTGGACCGGGTCCACGTGCAGCTGGAGAAGTCGGCGGCCGCCGCCGCCGAGCTCGCGAGGGAGGGCCACAGCCGGGCCCGCCTCGGCCACGAGGGCGGGCTCGTGGAGCGCGACGCCATGGTCTTCCAGGCCGCCCGGCGGATCGCCCAGCTCGACGCCGCCCACGAGGGGCTCGTCTTCGGCCGCCTCGACCTGCGCGACGACCTGGACCCCGAGCCCCGGTACGTCGGCCGGATCGGCCTGCGCGACGACGACCGCGACTCGCTCCTCATCGACTGGCGCGCGCCCGCCGCCGCCGTCTTCTACCAGGCCACCGCCGCCACGCCGCAGGGCGTCGTGCGCCGCCGGGTGCTGCGGTCCGACCACCGCACGGTGGTGGGCGTCGAGGACGAGCTGCTCGACGCCGAGGCCCTGGCCGAGACCGACCGCGACCTGCCGGTCGTCGGGGAGGGCGCCCTGATGGCGCAGCTCTCCCGGGCCCGGGACCGCTCGATGCACTCGATCGTCGCCACCATCCAGGCCGAGCAGGACCGCGCGATCCGGGCCCCCGGCAAGGGCGTCGTCGCGATCTCCGGCGGCCCCGGCACGGGCAAGACGGTCGTGGCGCTGCACCGGGCGGCGTACCTGCTCTACTCCGACCGCCGGCGCTACGAGACCGGCGGCGTCCTCGTCGTCGGCCCCAGCGGGGTCTTCATGCGGTACATCGAGCGCGTCCTGCCCTCCCTCGGCGAGACCGCCGTGGCCCTGCGCTCCCTCGGCGAGGTGGTCGACGGGGTCCGGGCCACCCGGCACGACGAGCCGGCGGTCGCCGACGTCAAGGGCGCCGCGGTGATGGCCGAGGTGCTGCGCCGGGCCGCCCGCCAGCAGGCCCCCGGCAGCCCCCGCGAGTTCAAGGTCTTCTGGCGCGACGACACGATCCACCTCGACCCGGCGCTGCTGGGCCGGCTGCGCCGCCAGCTGATGAACCAGGGCCGCCGCAACCGGCAGCTGCCCCGCGTCGCCAGCACCCTGCTCGACGCGATGTGGCGCCAGGTGCGCGGCGAGCGCGGCCGGGAGCGCGGCCGCGAGCAGTTCGACGACGACATGCTGTCGCACCACGACTTCGTCGACTTCGCCGCGCGGTGGTGGCCGCCGCTCGAGGCCCGCGAGGTGCTCGGCTGGCTGCGCGACCCCGACTTCCTCGCGAAGGTCGCCGACGGGGTGCTCGACGCCGACCGGCAGGCCGTGCTGGTCCGCTCGTGGGCCGAGGCCGACCCCGAGGGCCGGGGGCTGCTGCCCACCCGTCCGGGGGCCGCGGAGGCGCTCAGCGTCGAGGACGTCGCGCTGCTCGACGAGCTGCGCTACCTGCTCGGCGACGTGCCGCAGCGCACCGACGCCGACCACGACCTCGACGACACCCTCGCCTTCCGGGACGGCGGCGTCGACCTGCAGGAGCTGACCACGGCCTCCGACCGCGAGTACGCCCCCCGCGGCCGGGCCTGGTCCCCGCCGCTGCACCGCCTGGACGACGACCCCTTCGCCCACGTGCTGGTCGACGAGGCTCAGGACCTCACCCCGATGCAGTGGCGGATGGTCGGACGGCGCGGCCGCGCCGCGTCGTGGACGATCGTCGGCGACCCCGCGCAGTCTTCGTGGCCAGTGCCCGAGGAGTCCGAGGCCGCCCGTGCGGCGGCGCTGGAGCGCAAGGAGGTGCACTCCTTCCACCTGTCGAAGAACTACCGCAACTCCGCCGAGATCTACGCGTACGCCGCGGCGTACGCCCGGCGCGTCGGCCTCGACGCCGACCTCCCCGAGGCGGTCCGGTCGACCGGCGAGGCGCCCGTCGAGCGCGAGGCCGGTGACTCCGCCGACGCCCTCGAGCGCGAGGTCCGCGCGGCCGTCGCGGAGCTCGCCGACCGGGTCGCCGGCACCGTCGGGATCGTGGTCCCGGCGGCCCGCCGCGCCGAGGTCAACGGCTGGCTGGCCGGCTGGCCAGAGCGCGCGCAGGACGCCCGCGGGGCGGCCAGGGCGGCCGCCGACCCCGGCGCCACCCCGTCGGGCGACGACCGGGTCGTGGTGCTCACCGGCCTCGACACCAAGGGCCTGGAGTTCGACGGCATCGTCGTGGTCCGACCCGACGAGATCGAGGGCGAGTCCGCGACCGGGCGTGCCACCCTCTACGTCGTGCTCACCCGCGCCACGCAGCTGCTGACCGTGGTGCGGTGAGGAGGCCGACGTGACCGAGGAGCCCCGCCCGTGACCCGACCGACCCGCCTCGTCCTGCTGCTGCTGGGGCCCGAGGGCGACGCCCCCGACCTCGCGCCGTGGCAGGAGCAGCTCGCCGGCTCCTCGTACGCCGGCTCCCCGCTGGCCCCCGAGCTGCGGAGCGTGCCGCGTCCCCTGGACGACGAGGGCTGGGCGCCGCGCCTCGTGGAGGAGCTCGGGCTCGCCGAGTTCGACCTCGTGGCGGTCGCCGACGCGCCGTCGGCCCCCGGGCCCGCCGCGGTGGCCCGCCTGCTGGCGGCCCACGACCGTCCCGGCACGGTGGTCGACGGCCGGGCGCTGCCCTTCGAGCCGCGCCACCGGGACGAGGACGAGACCCCGTGCTCGGCCGCGCTCACCCTGCTCGACGCCCGCACCTTCGCCGAGGTGGGCGACGCGTGGACGGTCCCGCTGGAGAAGGCCGGACGCCGGCTGCTGGCGCTCACGGTGCGGGCGGGCGCCCGGCTGCGCCCCGAGGCGGCCGCCACGGTCGTCCGGCGCGTGCGGCTGGACCGCGAGGGCCGCCCCCTGCCGGCGCGGCCCGTCGACGCCACCCCCGTCCCGGCGCCCCGGCCCAGCGGCTCGCTCCACCCCGCGCTGCTGCCCGGCAGCGCGCTGCACGCCTTCCTCGGCACCGCCGGCGTGGATCCCGCCCCGCTGGTGCCGGAGTCCGCCACGGCCCCGGTCGACCGGCCGTTCCTCAGCGTGGTGACGCGGACGGTGGGGACGCGGCTGCGCACCCTCGAGGACGTGCTCGCCTGCCTGGCGGCGCAGACCGACCGGGACTTCGAGCTGCTCCTGGTCTGCCACCGGGCCGAGCCCGACGCGGTCGCGGCGGTCCGCGGCCTGCTCGAGGACCAGCCCGGGTGGCTGCGCGAGCGGGCCCGCGTCCTCGAGGTCGAGCGGCCCGGCCGGGCCGCCCCGCTCAACGACGGCTTCGCCGCGGCGCGCGGCCGCTACGTCGTGATGCTGGACGACGACGACACCGTGCTGGAGCACTGGGTCGAGACCTTCCACCGCGCCGAGGCCGAGGCGGAGGGCCGGATGCTGCGCGCGGTCGCGCTGCTGCAGCCCGTCCGCCGGGACCCGGCCCACGACGAGCCCCTGCCGTGCCCCGTCGAGCCGGCGCGCCTGGAGTGGCCGTGGGAGTTCGACGCCGCCGACCACCTGCGCGGCAACCACACGCCGTGCATGACGGTGGCGTTCCCGCGCGGCCTCTTCGACCCCCTCGCCCTGCGCTTCGACGAGACGCTGGACACCACCGAGGACTGGGACATGGTGGTCCGCGCGGCGTGCGTCGTCGGCGTCCACTCGGTGCCGGAGCTGACCAGCGTCTACCGCTGGTGGGACGCCGGCTCCTCCCGCGAGGCGCACGCGGAGGAGGAGTGGGACGAGGCCAAGGCGCGGATCCTCGCCCGCCTCGACGACCTCGAGCTGCTGGTGCCGGGCTCGGCCTTCGCCGGCGCGCGGGCCGCGATCGAGGCCGCCCGCGCGGAGGCGCACCAGCACCGCGAGCACGCCCAGCAGGTCGCCACCCAGCTGCACGAGGCCAACCTCGGCCTGACCCGCCTGCACGAGGAGAACGAGCAGCTCCGGGCCCGGTTGCGGGCCGCGGACGGCAAGCTGCGCCAGGTCCGCGCCCGGCTGGCGCTGGTCCGGGAGAAGCGCGACGCGCTCAAGGAGCAGGTCGAGCGGGCCCGTTGAGCAGCAGCACCGCGAGCCGCTCCTCCTCGGTGAGGTCGGACTCGGCGAGCACCTTCTGCAGCACCACCGACTTGCCCGCCACGTAGGTCTCGACGTCCATCTCAGGCTGGGCCGCGAGCATTCGCTTGGTGGCGGCGTACTCGTCGCGCAGGTCGTCGCGCGCCCGCAGCACGTCGCGGACGGCGAGGTGGTTGCGGACCGCGAGGGTGCCGGCGAGGCAGACGTAGACGTGCCGCCGCGGCTCCAGGTCGGGGGCCGCGAACGCCTCGCGTCCGGTCACCCCCAGATCGCCCCGGTGCAGGTAGCCGATCCCCTCCAGCGCGTCGACGGCCGCCTCCACGTCGGCGGCGGCCACGACCACGTCGACGTCCAGCACCGGCTTCGCCGCCAGCCCCGGCACCGACGTGGAGCCGACGTGCTCGACGATCGCCGACGGCACGTCGCGCAGCGCCTCCCGGAGCACGGCCGCGAGCTCCTCGAAGGCCTCCGCCCACGCGGGAGTCCACGGCACCACCTCGATCGCCATGCGGGCCAGTCTCCCCGGCGCGACCAATCCGTCCGGCACCGCGGTGACGAACCCTCCCCATGACACCCCCCGTGACGGTCGCGCGCGCCCGCTCCGCCCTGGCCGGCGTCCTGGCGGCCCTGGTCGGCGGCGCGTCCGGCCACCTTGCCGCCGGGCTCACCGACCCGGCCACCTCCCCCGTCCCCGCCGTCGGCTCGACGGTGATCGACCTGACCCCCACCCCGGTCAAGGAGTGGGCGGTCGCGACGTTCGGCACGGCCGACAAGCCCGTCCTGCTCGGCAGCGTGCTGGTGGTGACCCTGCTCCTCGCCGCGGGCGCCGGCCTGGTGGCCCGGCGCCGGCCGGCGCTCGGGACGGCCCTGGTCGTCGGGCTCGCCGCGCTCGCCGGCGCGGCGGCGGTGACCCGCCCCGAGGGAGGTCCGGCGGCCGCCTTCCCCGCCCTGGTGACGGCAGGGGTGGGCGTGCTGGTGCTCCGCCGCCTGGGGCCGCCGCCCACCGCGCCGCAGGCGCCGGCGACCGCCCCGGGGCGGCGCGCCTTCCTGGTCGCCGGCGGGGTCGCGGTGGCGCTCGCGGCGACGGGCCAGTGGCTGGTCCGGACCCGCACGGCGATCGCCGACGTGGTGCTGCCGGCCGCCCGCCGCCCCCTGCCGCCGCTGCCGGCCGGGCTGGAGGGCGAGGTGCCGGGGATCTCGCCGTTCCGCACCCCGGTCGACGACTTCTACCGGATCGACACCCGCCTCGTGCTCCCCGTCGTCGACCTGGACGGGTGGCGCCTGCGGATCGACGGCGACGTCGCCCGCGAGGTCGAGCTCACCTTCGACGACCTGCTCGCGATGCCGATGGTCGAGCGCGACATCACCATGACCTGCGTGAGCAACGAGGTCGGCGGGGGGTACGTCGGCGCCGCCCGCTGGCTGGGCGTCCCGCTGCCGGCGCTGCTGGCGAGGGCGGGCGTGCGCTCCGCGGCCGACACCGGAGCCGACCAGGTGCTCTCCACCGACGTGGACGGATTCACGATCAGCACCCCCCTCGAGGTGGTGCTCGACGGCCGTGAGCCGCTGGTCGCGGTCGGGATGAACGGGGAGCCGCTCCCCCGCCAGCACGGCTTCCCGGCGCGGCTGGTCACGCCGGGCCTCTACGGCTACGTCGGCTCCACCAAGTGGCTGACCCGGCTCACGCTGACCACCTTCGCCGAGCAGGCGGCGTACTGGACCGAGCGCGGCTGGGCGGAGCAGGGGCCGGTCAAGGTCTCCAGCCGGATCGACACCCCGCGCCCCTTCGCCGAGCTCGACGCCGGCCGCACGGTGGTCGGCGGGGTGGCGTGGGCCCAGGGCCGCGGCGTCGCCCGGGTCGAGGTGCGGGTGGACGGCGGCCCGTGGCAGGAGTGCGAGCTGGGCCCCGACGCGGGGGTGGACTACTGGCGCCAGTGGTACCTGCCGTGGGACGCCGAGCCCGGCACCCGGCGGCTGGCCGTCCGGGCCACCACCACCGACGGCGAGGTCCAGACCGAGGTCCGCGCCGCGCCGTTCCCCGACGGGGCCAGCGGCCTGCAGGAGGTCCTCGTCCGGGTCTCCTGAAACTTTTCCCGGATCCGACCAATCCGCTCCCCCCGCGGCCGCGAATCCCCTACGACACCGACCGAGAAGGTCTTCCCCGCAACCGAAGGACGAGATCATGCGCACCACGACCCGACGCACCGCCCGCACCGGGGGCCTGGCCGCCCTGGCCCTCACCCTCTCGCTCGGCCTCGCCGCCTGCGGCGACAGCGACGACGACGCCGACACCACGGCCAACGAGACCACCACCTCCGAGACCCCGGCCGACGAGATGGAGTCGGAGTCGCCGATGGAGTCGCCGAGCGACGACGCGGCCGCCGGCGACCCCGCCGCCGCGGTCTTCGGCGAGGCCTGCAGCGCGCTGCCCGCCGAGGGTGACGGCTCCCTGGGCACCATGGCCGAGCAGCCGGTGGCCACCGCCGCCTCGGGCAACCCGCTCCTGCAGACCCTGGTCACCGCAGTCGGCGAGGCCGACCTGGTCGACACCCTCAACAACGCCGAGGCCCTCACCGTCTTCGCCCCGACGAACGACGCCTTCGCCGAGATCCCGAAGAAGGACCTCAACGCGCTGCTGAAGGACAAGGAGGCGCTGACCCAGGTGCTGACCCACCACGTGGTCGAGGGCCAGCTGGGTCCGGACGAGGTCGGCGGCGAGCACACCACGCTCAACGGCGACACCATCGAGGTCATGGGCGAGGGCGAGATGTGGACCGTCGGCGACGAGGAGGCGGCCGTGCTCTGCGGCAACGTCCCGACCGCCAACGCGACGGTCTACGTCATCGACTCGGTCCTGATGCCCTGATCCGGGTCACCACCCGGGTAGTTCCATGGACGCCATGAGCCACCTCTCGCCCGTCCCCTCCGGTGACCCGGGGGGGACGGGCGACGACCTCGCCGGGCTGCTGCGGCTCTCCGCCCGCGGCGACGAGCAGGCCTTCGCCCGCGTCTACGACGCCACCGCACCGCGCGTGCACGGGCTGGTGCTGCGGGTGCTGCGCGACCCCGCGCAGTCGGAGGAGGTCACGCAGGAGATCTTCCTCGAGGTGTGGCGCACGGCCGCCCGGTACGACGTCTCGCGGGGCTCGGCGCTGGCGTGGCTGATGACCATCGCCCACCGCCGCGCAGTCGACCGGGTGCGGGCCGCGGAGGCCAGCACCCGCCGCGAGGCGACGTACCACGAGCAGAACCAGGAGGTGGCCCACGACGCCACCTCCGACGCGGCGACCGCCGCGCTGGACGCCCACCGGGTCCGGCAGGCGATGGAGTCGCTCACCGAGGTGCAGCGCGAGGCCGTGGGCCTCGCCTTCTTCGGTGGATACACGCACACGGAAGTGGCCAGGTTGCTCGACCTACCGGTCGGCACGGCCAAGACCCGCATCCGGGACGGACTGATCCGGTTGCGCGACCAGATGGGAGTGGCGTCATGAGCGACATCCACGCCCTCTCTGGTGCCTATGCGATCCACGCCGTCGACGAGCTCGAGCAGGCGCAGTTCGAACGGCACCTCGAGGGGTGCCCCGAGTGCCGGGCCGAGGTGGACTCCTTCCGGGAGGCCGCCGCCCTGCTCACCGGGCTGGCACCGGCGGCGCCGCCCGAGGCGCTGCGCGAGCGCGTGCTGGCCGACGCCCGGACGGTGCGGCCGCTGCCGCCGCGCACCGCGCGGCGCACCCGTCGCGGCGCCCGCCCGCGCTGGCTGCCGGCACTCGTCGCCGCCGCGGCCGTCGCGGCGGTGGGGATCGGCGTCGGCGTCGCCGTGTGGCCCCAGGACGACCCCGCCGGGGGCGACGGCACCTCGCGCAGCCTCACCGCCAGCGAGCGGGTGCTCGCCGACACCGGCGCCGACCGCGTCGAGGTCGAGGTGGGCGAGGCGCGGGCCACGCTGGTCCGCTCCCGCGAGGCCGGGCGCGCCGTCCTCGTCACCGAGGCGATGCCGCCGGCCCCCGAGGGCCGCGACTACCAGATCTGGTTCCAGTCGCCCGCCGGCGACATGGTCCCCGCAGGCGTCATGCCCCGCCGCTCCGACCAGACCGTGCTGCTCGAGGGCGACGCCACCGCCGCCACGGCCGTCGGGATCACCGTCGAGCCCGAGGGCGGTTCCGAGGAGCCGTCCGGGGAGCCGATCGTCCTCTTCGAGCTGGGCTGATGGACGCCGTCGACCGGGCGTTCGAGGCGTTCCCCCGGGAGGGGTTCCTGCCGGAGTCGGTCCGCGACCGGGCGTCGTACGACGGACCGCTCGAGATCGGCGCCGGCCAGACCAGCTCGCAGCCGCGGACGGTCGCCGCGATGCTCCGGCTGCTCGACGTGCGGCCCGGGCAGCGGGTCCTCGACGTGGGCTCCGGCTCGGGGTGGACCACCGCGCTGCTGGGCCACCTGGTCGGCCCGACGGGCCGGGTCCGGGGCGTGGAGCTGGTCGACGAGCTCGTGACCCTGGGGCGTCACCACCTCGCGGCGACCGGGCAGCCGTGGACCAGCATCGAGCCCGCCCGCCCGGGCGTGCTCGGGCTGCCCGAGCACGCACCGTACGACCGCGTCCTCGTCTCCGCGATGGCCCACCGGCTCCCCGAGGCGCTGCGGGCGCAGCTGGCCGACGACGGGGTGATGGTGGCCCCGGTCGAGGGGCGGATGCTCCGGGTCACCGCCGATCGGGTCACCGAGCACGGGCAGTACCGCTTCGTCCCCCTGGTGGAGAGCGCCACCGAACCGTCACCCGGCGTGCAACCCAAGATGTAACTCGCTGTCACCGACTGGTCTGGACCGGTCGGGCGGGCCGGTCCTCGAAATGGGTGAATCCCGGGGCCCGAACCCCCATTCGCCCGAGGGGTTCTCCAAGATGGGCGACCATGACGAGGAACCTCCCCACCACCGGGTCGCCGGCCGACCTGTTCGGCCGGGTCGAGTACCTGCTGACGCGGTGCGCCCAGCGCGACGCGCGTTCCCTGGTGCACCTCTACGACCTCACGGCCGGGCGGGTGCTCGGCCTGGTGTCGCGCGTCCTGGGCCCCGGCCCCGAGGCCCACGAGGTCGTGGTGGAGGCCTACGCCGCGCTCTGGCAGGGCGAGGTCGAGATCCCCGAGGGGGCGAGCCTGCCGTGGCTGCTCGGCGTCGCGCATGCCCGGGCGGTCGCCCGCCAGCGGACGCGGGCCCGCGTGCCGGCGCAGCGGAGCGGCGACGCCGAGGTCCGCGCCTTCCCGCCCGACCGCGGCTGGCTCCCCGGGCTGGAGGAGGACGAGCGCGAGGCGCTCGCCGAGGTCTACCTGCGGGGTCACGCGGTGGGGGTCGCCGACCAGCGGCTCGGCTGGGCGCCGGGCACCGCGGTCAGCACGCTGCACCGCGCGATGCTCCACCTGGCGCAGCTGCACAACGGGACCCGGGAGGGGACCCCGGACGGTGACCGGCACGCCGCGGGGGTGCGTGCCGGCCACCCCGACGGACAGCACGACCAGCGCGAGGTGCTCGCATGAGCGCGGCGACCAGCCCGGTCCACGACATGTCGGTCGCCTACGCCCTCGAGGGGCTGGAGGGGATCGAGCGGCTGCGGTTCGAGGGCCACCTCGTGCAGTGCGCCGAGTGCCGGGGCGACGTGGAGGACGTCCGCGACGCGGCCGAGCTGCTCTCGGTCGGGATCGAGCTCGCCCCGCCGGCCTCCCTGCGCACGCAGGTCGAGGACCTCACCAGGCTCCCGGTGGCAGCTGCCGCGGCGACCGAGGACACCCCCGGCGAGTCGCCGGCGCCCGCACGGCGCCGTCGCTGGTTCGGCGGGGGGTAGGCGGCGGCGCGTCCGGGGATCCACTGGTCCGGCCCCGGCCCCGCCGCCGCCCACGACGAAGGGCCCGCAGCCGACCACCGGCTGCGGGCCCTTCGCTGTGCGAGCCCCGGGAGGGGGTGGGCGTCAGTAGGACTTCGGCAGGCCCAGGGAGTGCATGGCCACGAAGTTGAGGATCATCTCGCGGCTCACCGGGGCGATCCGGCCCAGCCGCGCGGCGACCATCATGTTGGCCAGGCCGTACTCCACCGTCAGGCCGTTGCCGCCGTGGGTGTGCACCGCGATGTCGGTCGCGTTGCAGGCGATCTCGCCGCCGGCGTACTTCGCCATGTTGGCGTACTCGCCGGCGCCGAAGTCGTCGCCCGCGTCGTACATGGCGGCCGCCTTCTGCCACAGCAGGCGGGCCTGCTCCAGCTCGATCTTCGCCTTGGCGAGCGGGTGCGCGATGCCCTGGTGGGCGCCGATCGGCGCCTTCCAGACGGTGCGGGTCTTCGCGTACTCCACGGCACGGTCGATGGCGAACTTCGCCATGCCGCAGGAGAACGCCGCGCCCATGATCCGCTCGGGGTTGAGCCCGGCGAAGAGCTGCACCAGGCCGGCGTCCTCGTCGCCGACGAGCGCGTCGGCCGGCAGCCGGACGTCGTCGATGAAGAGGGTGAACTGCTTCTCGGGCGCCGACCAGGCCATCGGGATGACCTGCTTGCCGAACCCCTCGGCGTCGGTGGGCACGACGAAGAGCGCCGGCTTCAGCTTGCCGGTCTTCGCGTCCTCGGTGCGGGCGACGATGAGGACCAGCTGGGCCTCGTCGACCCCGGAGATGTAGGTCTTCTGGCCCTTGAGCACCCACTCGTCGCCGTCGCGGCGCGCGGTGGTGGTGATGTTGTGGGAGTTGGAGCCGGCGTCGGCCTCGGTGATGCCGAAGGCCATGGTGATGGTGCCGTCGGCGATGCCGGGCAGCCAGCGCTGCTTCTGCTCGTCGGTGCCGTAGCGGCCGATGATCGAGCCGCAGATCGCCTGGCTGACGACCATCATGAGCAGCGGGGCACCCTGGCCGGCCGCCTCCTCGAGCACCGCGGCCAGGTCGGACATGCCGCCCCCGCCGCCGCCGTACTCCTCGGCGATGTTGACGCCGAGGAAGCCGTTGCGGCCCATCTCGAGCCACAGCTCGGTGGTCTTGCCGCCCTCGGCGGCCTGCTTCTCGACGTACTCCCGGCCGTACTTGCCGGCCAGCTTGGCGACGGCCTCGCGCAGCGCCAGGCGCTCCTCGGGCTCGGTGAACGGGTTCGCGCTCATGCCTCTGCTCCCTCTCCCTCGACGACCGCGAGGACGTCACCGGCGCCGACCTGGCTGCCGGGCTTCACGTTGATCCCGGTCACCACGCCGTCGGTCGGCGCGGTGATCGTGTGCTGCATCTTCATGGCCTCCATCACCAGGACGGTCTGGCCGGCGGTGACCTGCTGGCCCTCCTCGACCGACACCGAGATGACGCTGCCCGGCATCGGCGCGAGCAGCGAACCGGTCGCGACCTGGTCGGCCGGGTCGACGAACCGCGGCACCTTGGTCAGCCTCACGTAGCCGGCCGGGGAGTCCACGTGGACCACCGGGGCGGCGAGGTCGGAGGCGTCGACGATGACGTCGTACCGGACCGCGACGCCGTCGTGCTCCAGCGTCACCTGGGTCGGCGAGGCGGCCAGGACCGTGCCGACCTCCGACGTGTAGCCGTCGCGACCGCCGTACCACTCGACGCGCACCGGCGTCTCGCGACCGTCGAGCGCCAGCTCGGTGACCTGCGGCGCGGAGACGACGTTGCGCCACCCCACCGGGATCCCGCGCTGGACGGTGCGCGCCTCGCGGGCCCGCTCCATCAGGGCGACGGTCGCCGCGAACGCCGACCGCTCCACCAGCGTCTCGTCGACGCCGGCCGCGCGGGAGGCGAGCTGCTGGGTCTCGAAGAAGTCGGTGGCGACGTCGCCGGCCACGAAGACCGGGTGGCGCAGCACCTCGACGAGCAGGTCGCGGTTGGTCGTGAGGCCGTGGACCTTCGCCCGGGCCAGCGCGCCGGCGAGCTGGCGCAGCGCCTGCTCGCGGGTCGGCGCGTGGACGATCACCTTGGCGAGCATGGCGTCGTAGTGGGTGCCCACCTCGGAGCCGGCGACGAAGCCGGTGTCGAGGCGGAGCCCGTACGGGCGGGGGTTGGCGAACTCGACCTGCACGCCCGGGACCTCGAAGGCGCCCAGCGTGCCCGACTGCGGCTGCCAGTCGGCGGCCGGGTCCTCGGCGTAGAGGCGCACCTCGACGGCGTGGCCGCGCGGCTCGCCGGGGAGGAACGGGGTGACCTCGCGCCCCTCGGCGACCGCGATCTGCGCCTCGACCAGGTCGACGCCGAAGATCGCCTCGGAGACCGGGTGCTCGACCTGGAGGCGGGTGTTCATCTCCAGGAACCAGAACCGGGTCGGGTCATGTGCGTCGACGAGGAACTCGACCGTGCCGGCACCGACGTAGTCGATCGCGGCGGCGGCGTTGCGGGCCGCCTCGTGCAGCGCGGCCCGGGTCTCGTCGGAGAGCCCGGGGGCCGGCGCCTCCTCGACGACCTTCTGGTGACGGCGCTGGATCGAGCAGTCGCGCTCGCCGAAGACCGCGACGGTGCCGGCGTGGTCGCCCACGACCTGCACCTCGACGTGGCGGCCGTGCTCGACGTACGGCTCGACGAAGACGGTGCCGTCGCCGAACGCCGACGCCGCCTCGGCGGAGGCCTTCTCGACCTCCGAGGGGAGGTCGGCGAGGTCGCGGACGATCCGCATGCCGCGGCCGCCGCCGCCGGCCGACGCCTTGACCAGCAGCGGCAGGTCGGCGTCGGTGGCGGTGGTGCCGAGGTCGGCGAGCACGGGGACGCCGGCGGACTCCATCAGCTTCTTGGACTCGATCTTGGAGCCCATCGAGACGATCGACTCCGGGGCGGGGCCGATCCAGGCGATCCCGGCGTCGACCACGGCGCGGGCGAAGTCGGCGTTCTCCGACAGGAAGCCGTAGCCGGGGTGGATCGCGTCGGCACCCGTCCTGCGGGCGGCCTCGATGACGAGGTCGGCGCGGAGGTAGGTCTCCGCGGGGGTGTTGCCCGGCAGCCGGACCGCCTGGTCGGCCTCGGCCACGAAGGGCAGGCCGGCGTCGGCGTCGGAGTGCACTGCGACCGTCTCGATGCCGAGGCGGCGGGCGGTGGTGAAGACCCGGCGGGCGATCTCGCCGCGGTTGGCGACGAGGATGCGGGTGATCGTGCGGGGGGTGGTGGTGTCGCTCATGGGTTTTTCACTCACATCCTGAAGACGCCGAAGCGGTCGGTGCCCTCGGTGGGGACGGTGTCGATGGCGGAGAAGGCGATGCCGAGCACGGTGCGGGTGTCGCGCGGGTCGATGACGCCGTCGTCGTAGAGCATCCCGCTCAGGACGTAGGGCAGCGACTGCTCCTCCACCATCTGCTCGACGAAGGCCCGCATGCCGGCGTCGGCCTCCTCGTCGAAGGGCTTGCCCTTCGCCTCGGCCGCGGCGCGGGAGACGATCGAGAGGACGCCGGCCAGCTGCTGCGGGCCCATGACCGCCGACTTCGCGTTGGGCCAGGTGAAGAGGAAGCGCGGGTCGTAGGCGCGCCCGTTCATCCCGTAGTTGCCGGCGCCGTAGGAGGAGCCGATCAGCACCGAGATGTGCGGCACGGTCGAGTTGGAGACCGCGTTGATCATCGCCGCGCCGTGCTTGATGATGCCACCCTGCTCGTACTCCTTGCCGACCATGTAGCCGGTGGTGTTGTGCAGGAAGAGCAGCGGGGTGTTCTTGGCGTTGGCGAGCTGGATGAACTGCGTCGCCTTCTGCGCCTCCTCGGAGAAGAGCACGCCCTGGGCGTTGGCCAGGATGCCGATCTCGCGGCCGTGCAGCCGGGCCCAGCCGGTGACGAGCGAGGAGCCGTAGAGCGGCTTGAACTCGTCGAAGGGCACCTCGTTGCCGGGGCTCACGCCGTCGACGATGCGGACGATCACGTCGCGCGGGTCGAAGGGCTCCTTGAGGTCGGTCGGGATCAGGTCGAGCAGCGTCTCGGGGTCGTACGCCGGCTCGGCGTACGTGCGCTCGCCCTCCGGGCGGGCCTTCCTCCAGTTGAGCCGGGCGACGATGCGGCGGCCCAGGCGGATCGCGTCGCGCTCGTCCTCGGCGAGGTAGTCGGCGAGGCCGGAGATCCGGGCGTGCATCTCGGCGCCGCCCAGCTCCTCGTCGTCGGTCTCCTCGCCGGTGGCCATCTTGACCAGCGGCGGGCCGGCCAGGAAGACCTTCGCCTGCTCCTTGACCATCACGGTGTAGTCGGACAGGCCCGGGACGTAGGCGCCGCCGGCGGTCGAGTTGCCGAAGACCAGCGCGATGGTCGGCTGGCGGCGTCCGGAGGCGCGGGCGAGGTCGCGGAAGATCTTGCCGCCCGGGATGAAGATCTCCTTCTGCGTCGGCAGGTCGGCGCCGGCCGACTCCACCAGCGAGATCTGCGGGAGGTTGTTCTCCTCGGCGATCTGCGCGGCGCGGAAGGTCTTCTTCAGCGTCCAGGGGTTCGACGCGCCGCCCTTCACGGTCGGGTCGTTGGCGCTGATCATGCACTCGACACCCTCGACGACGCCGATGCCGCAGACGGTCGAGGCGCCGACGGTGAAGTCGGAGCCGTAGCCCGCGAGCGGGCTCAGCTCGAGGAACGCGGTGCCCTCGTCGATGAGCAGCTCGATCCGCTCCCGCGGCAGCAGCTTGCCCCGCTCGTGGTGGCGCGCGACGTACTTCTCGCCGCCGCCGGCGACGGCCTTGGCGTGCTGCGCGTCGAGGTCGGCGAGCTTGTCCAGGAGGTGCGCGCGGCGCTTCTCCTCGGTCGTGGGCTCAGTGGTCGTCTCGGTCATTTCGTGTATCCCAACAGCTTGGCGGCAAGGTCGGTGAGGACTTCGGTGGCACCGCCACCGATCGGCAGCAGCCGGGCGTCGCGGTAGTGCCGCTCCACCTCGGTGCCGTGCATGTAGCCGGCCCCGCCGTGCAGCTGCACGGCCTGGTCGGTCACGTGGGTGGCGGTGTTGCAGGCGGTCTCCTTCGCCATGCACGCGGCGGCGATGACGGCCTCGTTCGGCCCGCCCGCGGCGACGTACTGCTCGGCGATCGCGTGGGTGTAGGCCTTGGCGGCCTCGACCTGGCGGCGCATCTCGACCAGCTTGTGGCGGACCACCTGGCGCTTGATCAGCGGCTCCCCGAACGTCGTCCGCTCGCGGCAGTGGTCGACCGTGAGCGCGAGCGAGCGCTCGGCGATCGCGTAGCCGTGGATGGCCAGCGCCATCCGCTCGACGACGAACTGCTCGGCGATGTACCAGAAGCCGGCGTTCTCCTCGCCGACCAGGTTGGTCACCGGCACCCGGACGTCGACGTAGCTGAGCTCGGCGGTGTCGGAGCAGTGCCAGCCCATCTTGGCCAGCCTGCGGTCGACGGTGAAGCCGGGGGTGTCGGTCGGCACGACGACGAGCGAGACGCCGCCCGCGCCCGGGCCCCCGGTGCGGACCGCGGTGGTGACGAAGTCGGCGCGGGTGCCCGAGGTGATGAAGGTCTTCGACCCGTTGATGACGTAGTGGTCGCCGTCGCGCACCGCGGTGGTGCGGATGTTGCCGACGTCGGAGCCGCCACCGGGCTCGGTGATCCCGAGCGAGCCGATCAGCTCGCCGGCCAGGGTCGGCCGGACCCACCTGTCGACGAGCTCGGGGCTGCCGTGCGCGGCGAGGTGGGGGCAGGCGATGCCGTGGGTGAACAGCGCCGACATGAGGCCGCTGGAGGCACCCTGGGAGAACATCCCCTCCTGCAGGGCGACGGTGTCGAGCAGGTCGCCGCCGGAGCCGCCGACGGACTCGGGGAAGCTCACCCCGAGCAGGCCCGCCGCGGCGGCCTTGCGGTGCAGCTCGCGGGGCAGCTCGCCCGCGTCCTCCCACGCCTGGTGGTGGGGCGCGATCTCGCGGCGCGTGAACTCCGCCGCCATCTCGCGGAGCGCGGCGCGCTCCTCGGGCGTCGAGCGGACGCTCGACGCTGCGTCTTGCACGGTCACAGCAGGTCTCCTTGGACGTGGACGTGACGGGAGCGGACCCACTCGCCCAGGGCCTTCGCCTGGGGGTCGACGCGGGTGGACGCGGCGACGCCTGGACCGAGCAGGCCGTGGATCAGCACGTTGACGGCCCCGAGCCGGGGCAGGGCGAAGACCTCGACGGTCAGGTCGGCCGCCTCCGGGACGAGCTCCTTGACGCGCTCGGGGGTGATGAACTTGGTGAGCCAGGTGACGCGGGCGGCGTACTTCTCCTCGTCGACCCCCTCGCCGGTCGAGCCGGTCGAGACCCCGTCGCGGGCGACCCAGAGGCCGAGGTTGGCGTTGCCGCCCTTGTCGCCGGAGCGGGCGTGCACGAAGGTGCCGAGCGGCACCTTGCGGGTCACGGTGTCGGCGGGCGCCTCGAACGGGCTCGGGCGGAGGCCGGCGGACGGCACCGCGGCGAGCTCCTCAGGCGTCAGGTACGCCGTCGGGTCGGCGACGACCTCGCGCCGGCCGTCGGCGTGCACGACGGTGTGCTCGACGTGGGCCCGGTCGACGTACTCGGGACGGTAGATCCCGTACGGCGTCGCCGGTCCGGGCGGAGCCATCAGGGTGAGGCCCGGGAAGGAGCCGAGCGCGACCTCGACCGCCGGGGCGGTGAAGCCCTTGCCGGCGACCTTGGGGTCGGGGTCGAGCGCGGTCACCCGGAGCACGCAGGAGGCGAGCTCCTGGGAGGCGGGGTCCTCGACCGGCGGGGCCGAGCGGGACCACGCGACGGTGGCCGGGGCGCGGTCGCCCCACGCGGCCGTCATCTGCTCCCGGACCCAGGCGGCCTTGGCGTCGATGTCGAGCCCGGTGAGCAGGATCTCGAAGCTGTTGCGCCAGCCGCCGAGCTCGTTGACGCAGACCTTGAGGGTGGCCGGCGGGGCCTCCCCGCGCACGCCGGAGATGGCGACCCGGTCGGGGCCGACCTGGGTCAGCTCGACGCTGTCGAGCCGGGTGGTGACGTCGGGGTTGAGGTAGGTCGCGGACTGGATCTCGTAGACCATCTGGGCCGTGACCGTGTCGACGGTGACCGCGCCGCCGGTGCCGGCGTGCTTGGTGATCACCGACGAGCCGTCGGCGGCGATCTCGGCCAGCGGGAAGCCGAGCGAGAGCGGCCAGACCGTCTCGCCGCCCGAGCCGCCCCTCTCGCCGGCCGAGCCTGTCGAGGCCAGCGCCTTGAAGCCGGAGAAGTTGCCCCCGGTCGCGTGGGTGCCGCACTCGATGACGTGGCCGGCAACGACCGCGCCCGCGAGCTCGTCGTGCTGCTCCGGCGTCCAGCCGAAGTGGTGCGCCGCGGCGCCGACGACCAGCGAGGCGTCCGTGACCCGCCCCGTGACGACGACGTCTGCCCCGCCGGCCAGGGCGGCGGCGATGCCGAAGCCGCCCAGGTAGGCGTTGGCCGTCAGCGCGTTCGTGAGGCCGAGCTCGGCCGCCTTGGGGCGCAGGTCGTCGCCCTCGACATGGGCGATCCTCGCGTCCAGGCCGAGGCCGGCCGCGACCTCGCGGAGCTTCTCGGCCAGGCCGGCGGGGTTGAGCCCGCCGGCGTTGGTCACGATCCTCACGCCCTTCTCCAGGGCCAGGCCCAGGCACTCCTCGACCTGGCGGACGAAGGTGCGCGCGTAGCCGAGGCTCGGGTCCTTCATCGTGTCCTTGCCGAGGATCAGCATGGTCAGCTCGGCGAGGTAGTCGCCGGTCAGGTAGTCCAGGTCGCCGTCCTCCAGCATCTCGCGCATCGCCGAGAGGCGGTCGCCGTAGAAGCCGGAGCAGTTGCCGATCCGGACCACTCCGGTGGTTGAGGAGCGAGCGCCGGCGAGCGTCTCGAAACCACTCATCGCGGCGCCCTCCCCTCGCCGGCGGGGCCCGCGAAGCACTGGGCGATGTCCAGCCACCGGTCGGCGTCCGCGCCGGTGGCGACCAGGGCCGTGTCGGCGCGGTGGACGCGCTGGGTGGCCAGCAGGCAGAGGTCGTACGCCGGGCCGGTGACGCGCTGCGCGGCGTCCTCGGGGCCGTAGGTCCAGGCCTCGCCGCTCGGGGAGACCAGCTCGACGCGGAACTCCTCGGCCGGCTTCTCCAGCCCGTTCTGGGCGAAGGAGTAGTTGCGGGTGCGGACCGCCAGGTGGGCGACGTGCCGGATCCGGTCGGTGGGCTCGGCCTCGGCCCCCAGCGCCTCGTGGACGTCGAGCGAGTGCGCCCAGGTCTCCATGAGGCGGGCGGTGGCCATCGACGTCGGCGACATCGGCGGGCCGAACCACGGCAGCTTCTCCCCCTCGGGGAAGTCGCGCAGGGTCTGCACCAGCGCGGCGCGGGCGGTCCGCCAGCGGGCGAGCAGCTCGGCGGGGTCGACGGCGCCGCCGGTCAGGGCCATCTCGTCGACGTACCCCTCGGGGTTGCCGATCGCGCCCATCACCTCGGCGTCCCAGGCCGCCTTGTCGGTGGCGGCCTTGACCGCCACCTCGTCGGTCCACGCGAGGTGGGCGACCTGGGTGGCCACGTCCCAGCCCGCGGCCGGCGTGGGGGTTCGCCACTGCTCGGGGGCGAGCGGGGCGACCAGGACTTCGAGCCGGTCGCCTTCCGCGGTGAGGTCGGCCAGGACGTCGTCCAGCAAGGGTCAGGCTCCTTCGTGCGGGGGTGCGGGGGTGGGGGTGGTGGCCAGCGCGGCGTCGAGGGTCAGCGCCCACCGGTCGAGGATCCGCTCGCGGCGACGGGTGTCGTCGGAGAAGGTGTTGGCCAGGCCGAGGCCGCGGAGCAGGTCGAGGGTGGCCTGGACGAGCTCGCGGGTCCCGGACGCGTTGCCGTCGACACCGAGCGCGGCCGCGGTCAGGTGGTGGGTCTCCCGGCTGACCCGCTGCTCGAGCGGCTGGACGGCGGCGAGCAGCTGGACGTCGCTGCGCGCGGCCACCCACAGCTCGAGCGCCGCGGTGAAGACCGGGCTGGTGAAGTGGTCCGACAGCGTGCCCAGGACGGCTCGGGTGCCGTGCTCGCGGCGCGCGTCCTCCCCCAGCACGGCGGCCAGCTCGGCGCCCCGCTTGGCGGTGAGGTGCTCGACCGCCGCGACGACCAGGTCGTTCTTGGTCGGGAAGTGGTGCAGCTGTGCGCCCCGGGAGACGCCCGCGCGCTTGGAGACCAGGGTGGTCGAGGTGGCCGCGAAGCCGTACTCCACCAGGCAGTCGATCGTCGCTTCGAGGAGGCGCGCACGCATGACGCGGGTCCGCTCCTCCTGGGGCACACGGGTCGGCTGGCTGCTCACGGGCACATCCTGCGTCAGGAACTAACAAACAGTCAAGCCTGACTTTAACTGGCGCTCGACATCCCGTCCGCGCCGCGCGCGCCTGCTCAGGAGGCCAGCGGCGTGTGCCGGCTGGTGTAGGTGGCCCCGGTCGGGGTGGTGACGTGGGTCCGGCCCCCGATCCCGACCCAGTGGGACCAGCCCGGCGCCTCCTTGACCTGGTTGCACGCCTCGCACAGCCCCTGCCCGTTCGCCTCGCTGGTCGGGCCACCCTCGGCGGCGGGATCGACGTGGTCGACGTGCTTGGCCGGGGCGTCGCACCACGGGGTGCGACAGGTGCCGCCGTCGCGAATCCTGATCAACCTCGCCAGCAGCCCGGTGAAGGTGCGGTTCGAGCTCTCCATCGCCACCAGCCGCCCGTCCACCCGGTCGGCGAACACCCGCCGCACCGCCGCCACCCCAGCCTCCGCAGCCTGGGTGAACAGGTCCCGGCAGATCCCCGCCGGCACCACCGCTCCCCCCGCGCTGCCGAGGATCCAGCCCGGCTCCGCCGGTGCACCCGGCTGACCGAGCAGGCCCGTGGCCGGGACCACCAGGTGCAGCTCCACCGGCACCGGTGCCGTCGGGTCGACCCCCGTCACCCGGGCCACCAGGGTGTCGGCCCGCACCTGGTCACCGCTGCGTGCGTCGCCTTCGTTGCGGGCGGTCGCGGCCGCCGCACCCAGGGCCGCCATGACGTGGGCATAGTGCTCGGCCTTCACCACCGCGGTGATCCGACCCGTCCCATCACCCAGCAACCTGCCGCTCACCCGACGCCGCGCCCGAGCCCGCTCCCGGCGCCGCGCCACCTCGGTCGAGTCGTGGCGCAGCGCGAGTCTCTGCACCAACCGGCGCAGCGCCTCCGTCCCCAGTCCCGCGACCTGACCCTCCCCGGTCGGGTCGTCCCACCGGGGGTTGCCCTGGTCGTCGATCCCGTCGGGCGGCCCCACCGGCGTGGTCAGCTCCGCATCCACCGCCCGCCGGTCCTCCGCGGTCAGGTCCGCGGTCTCCCGGACGATCACCATCGCCCGCTCCTCGGTCAGCACACCCCGCCCCAGCGCCTCCAACGTCCGCGGCAGGTCGGCCACCAACGCCGACGCAGCCGACACCCACGCCCTGCCACGCGCCGGCGACTCCCGCCTGGTCAGCCCCACCTGGGCGGCCACCACCGCCACCGGAGCAGGGCCACGCCCAGACACCGCACCAGCCCGGCGAGCCTCCTCGGCACACTCCTCCAGCCGCCGCACCTCCGCGGCGGCGTACGCCGCCGTGGCACGCACCTGCGCCGCCGCCAACGCCGCCTTCATCGCCTCCAGCACCTCCACCTGCGCCAGACACGCCCGCGGATCCACCTCCGGCACCACGTTCGACGCCAGCTCGGCCACCAACCCCTCCAGCTCGGCGACCGACCAGGCCGCCGCCCCGGGCCCCGTGGGGCCACTCGCTTCCCCCGTCTCGATCATGTGTTCGAGAATAGTCAGCACCGCCGACAGTCCTCGTGTCTCGCAGGAGCACGCGTCCGACTGTCACCCGAGTCTCGCGCTCCACACCCTCCCCTGAATGGGCGGTGCCAACGGGCGCCCGCGGGTCTACAGTCGCCGGATGACGACCCTTCGCCGCTCGGGGCTCGCCGCCGGACTCGTCCTCGGCGCACTCGTCCTTCCCTCCCTCGCGCCCAGCCAGGCAGCGCCCAGTCAGACAGCGCCCAGTGAGACAGCCCCCGAGCGCAGGGCCGTCGGGTCCTCCGGCATCGGCGACCCGTACTTCCCGCTCGCCGGCAACGGCGGCTACGACGTCGAGCACTACGACCTGGCGCTCGACTACACCCCTCCCGCGCCCGAGCCCGCACCGCTGACCGGGCAGCTGCGGGGGGTCGCGCGGATCAAGCTCGTCGCCACCCAGGCGCTGCGCCGGTTCAACCTCGATCTCCGCGGCCTGGAGGCGACCTCGGTGACGGTCGACGGCCGCCCCGCCCGCTTCAGCCAGACCCAGGGCAACGAGCTGGTGGTCACCCCGCGCCGTCCCCTGCGCCGGGGCGCGAAGTCGCGCGTGGTGGTGGAGTACGGCGGCGCGACGGGCCGGCCGACCGACGTCGAGGACGCGCTCTACGGCTGGGTCACCACGCGCGACGGCGCGATGGTCGTGAGCCAGCCCGACGGCTCCGCGACCTGGTTCCCGGTCAACGACCACCCCACCGACAAGGCGACCTACCGGTTCGCGGTCACCGTCCCGAAGGGGCTCACCGCCGTCGCCAACGGCGACCTCGTGGGCTCCCGCACCAGGGGCGGTCAGACCACCTGGACCTGGGACGCCCCCGACCCGATGGCGGCCTACCTGGCCACGGCGACGGTCGGCAACTTCGAGCTGCGGCGCTCGCGGACCCCCTCCGGCGTCCCGCTGCTCGACTTCCTCGACGAGGACCTCCGGCCCGCCGACCGGACCCGCAGCGAGGCGAGCCTCGCCCTCGCCGGCGAGATGGCGACCTTCCTCGAGGCCCTCTTCGGCCCCTACCCGTTCGTCTCCTACGGCGCGATCGTCGACGACGACTCCGTCGGCTACGCGCTGGAGACCCAGACCCGCTCGTTCTTCAGCCGCGTCGCCAGCGAGGGCACGGCCCTGCACGAGCTGGCCCACCAGTGGACCGGCAACCACGTCGGCCCGCGCCGCTGGGCCGACATCTGGCTCAACGAGGGCTGGGCCGAGTACGCGACCTGGATGTGGACCGAGGCCCGCGGCGGCACGACCGCCCAGCAGGCCTACGAGGCGGTTTTCGCCCGCCCGGCCGACGACGAGTTCTGGACCACCGTCGTCTCCGACCCGGGTCCGACGGGGCTCTTCGCCGACGCGATCTACGACCGCGGCGCCGCCACCCTCCACGCGCTGCGGCTCGCGGTGGGCGAGGAGGCGTTCCGCGCGGTCGCCCGCGCCTGGGTGACGACGTACGGCGGCAGGACCGCCGGCACGCGCGACTTCCGGCGGCTCGCGCAGCGGGTCTCCGGCCGCGACCTCGACGCCCTCTTCGACGCCTGGCTCGACACCCCGGCCAAGCCGGCGGCCTGAGCGGGGACAGCAGGGCTGGACACCCCGGTCAGCCGGCCCCCGACCACGCGATGATGGGCCGCGTGAGCGAGGACGAGCGCGGGTTCTGGGGACACTTCGCCCGCGAGCTGCGGACCCCGTCGACCCCGCGACGGAGGCTGGGCCGGCAGTTCCGGCGCGACCTCGCCGGGAACGTCGTGGTCGACGGCGCCTACGTCGCCGTCATGCTCGTGGCGCTCCTGGCTCCCGTCCTCGTCGGCGGGCTGGTGGCCGGCACGCCCGGCGCCCTGGTCGGCTTCCTCGTCGGCGTGGTGGCGACGTACGTCGCGCGCGCGGCGCTGGCCCTCTGGCTCGCCGCCTCGACACTTCGCCTGGGCGCCCGGCTCGCCAGGGACGCGCGCCGGGACGCGGGCCGGGAGGCGCGCCGGGGCTAGTCAGCCGGCGAGCAGGCGCAGCGTCTCCTCGCGCGCGGGGGTCGCGGCGGCCGGCGTGCCGGCGTACGAGCCCGCGACCGGGTGGACCATCACCTCGTCGACCCCGAAGGTCGCGGCCAGCTCGGCGATCCGGGCGCGGGCGCCGGCGGCGTCGTCGATCACCCAGCGGTTCATCATCCCGCGGGCGATCCCCTGCTGGCCCTCGGCGATCTCGACCTGCTCCGCCTCCTCGACCAGCGACTGCGGCGTCAGCGTGCCGCCGGTGACGATCGCCAGCATCTGCAGCACCTGCGGCCGGACCAGCCGGCGCGCCTCCTCCTCGGTCTCCGCGACGCAGGCGTTGACGGTGAGGAAGGTGCGCGGCTCGGCGAAGCGCTCGGAGGGCCGGTACGACGACCGGTAGAGCTCGAGCGCCTCGGCGGTGCCCTGCCCCGAGAAGTGGTGGGCGAAGACGTAGGGCAGGCCCCGCTCGGCGGCCAGCCGGGCGGAGTAGTCCGAGGAGCCGAGCAGCCAGACCGGCGCGGTCGAGGCGGCCTTGGGGGTGGCTCGCAGCGGGTGTCGCCGGCCTGCAACCTCCATCGCGGCGCCGTGCTCGGACATCAGGGTGATGATGTCGTCGACGTAGGTCGGGAACTGCGCGACCGGGTCCTCGCCGCCGCCGGCGCCCATCCGCAGCGCGTAGCGGGTGAGCGGGTCGGTGCCGGGCGCCCGGCCGATGCCGAGGTCGATCCGGTCGGGGTACGCCGCCTCGAGCAGCGCGAACTGCTCGGCCACCACCAGCGGTGAGTGGTTGGGCAGCATGACGCCGCCGCTGCCCACCCGGATCCGCGACGTCGCCGCGGCGACCATCGCGATCAGCAGCGGCGGGTTGGTCGCCGCGACGGCCGGCATGTTGTGGTGCTCGGCCAGCCAGTAGCGGGTGTAGCCCAGCTCGTCGGCGGTCCGGGCCAGCGCCAGCGAGGCGGCGACGGCGTCGCCGGTGGTCTGGTCGCTGCGCACCGGGACCAGGTCGAGGACGGACAGGGCGGGCATGGCGGGAGCGGGCTCGGCGGGGGCAGTCACACCGGGCCAACCCCGTGGGCCCGGTGCGACATTCCCGCCACCCGTCAGTCCACCCGCGCCACCAGCGGCAGCTGGGAGCGGGTGGCGAGCGCCACCACCCCGGCGGTCAGCAGCGGGAGGAGCAGCACGACGACCGCGATCATCAGCCAGGGCACCTCGACGAACGGGCCGACGACCTGCTGCGGCCCGGCGTAGGAGTCCCGGGTCAGCGTGACCGCCGCGGCCACCCCCGGCACGAAGCCGACGAGCGCCCCCAGCACCGCGCCGGTCCCGCCGACCACCAGGGCGTACGACGCCGCCACCGCCCGCCGCGTCCGCGGCGAGGCCCCCACGGCGGAGAGCGTGGCCAGGTCGGGCCGCGCGTCGCTCAGGGCGAGCAGCGTGACGGTCAGCGTGCCACCGACCATCAGCACCGCGCCGAGCGCGCCGAGCACCCACGCCACCAGCTCGTCGAAGTCGTCCGCGAAGTAGCCGCGCTCGACGTAGAGGTGGGACCACGGCAGGGTCGCCGCGACCGCCTCGGAGACCGCGCGCTCGCGGTCACGGTCGAGCTCCGCGCCCGCCACGTGCAGCGACGTGGTGGCCACCGGCAGGCCGAGCTCCTCGGCGGAGGCCGGCGGGAGGACCGCGAACGGCGTCCCGCCGTCCTCCGCGACCACGACGTACGCCGCCGGCAGGGTGACCTCGTCCGCGAGCACCTCCTCCTCGCCCGAGCGGCCGTCGTAGGAGGTCGCGGTGACCACGACCCGGTCGGCCTCGACCGGCTCGTCGGTGAAGACCACGACCCGCCCCTGCGCGAGGGCCGCGTCGCCGCGGGCCCGCCCGGCCGCGTCCAGCCCCCGCAGCGCCGCCGGGATCCGCTCCGCCACGACGTCGGTGGTGCCCAGGGTGGAGCCGACGCCGCCCAGCAACCAGGTGTCCTCGCTCGTGGCCGGCGGGCGGTAGGCGACGTGCACGTCGCCCTCCCCCGTCGGCGCCGGGACGCCGGTGACGACGCTGACGTCCGCCTCCGGCAGCTCGGCGCGGAGCACCTCCTCGGCCCGCTCCCACTGCTCGGGCGTCGCCTCCGAGGCGACGAGGACCGCCTCGCCGTGGCGCAGCTGCGGCGTGTAGGTCTCCCGGCTCTGCGCCGCGTCGCTGCTGGTGCTGATGCCCAGGGCGACGACGCCGCAGACCGTGGCCGCCACCGCCGCGACCGCCGGGACGGTGCGGGTGCGGTGCCGGACGGCGTCGCGGACGGCGTACCGCAGCGGCAGGGGCAGTCGCGCGCCCAGCCGGGCGAGCAGCCCGAGCACGACCGGCACGAGCAGGACCATCCCGAGCACGCAGACGACCGCCGCGAGCGCCACCCAGTTCTCGCCGTAGGAGTCCTGGCGGGTGCCGGCGACCGCGAGCGCCACGCCGGCGGCGAAGAGCAGCAGGCCGAGCACCGGGGAGCGGCGCGAGGGCGCGGCGTCGCCGCGGCGGCCGGCGAGCACGGCGACCACGTCGGCCCGCGACGCGAGCCAGGCGGGGGCGGCGGCCGCCAGCAGCGCGGCCAGCAGGCCGCAGCAGGCCACCCCGAGCACCAGCGCCCACGGCACGTCGAAGGGACCGGGGTAGGAGCCGCTCCAGCGCGCCAGGAACGGGAGGAGCGCGGCCGCCAGCCCGATCCCGAGGACCACGCCGCCGACGGCCGCGAGGCCGCCGAGGACCACCGCGACCGCCAGCACCGCCCGGCGGGCCTGCGCCGGCGTCGCGCCGACGGCCGCCATCAGCGCCAGCGTCCGCGCCTGCCGCCGCGCGGTCACGGCGAACGCCGGCCCGGCCAGCAGCACCACCTCGATCAGCACCATCACCACGATGAGGACGACGGCGGCGACCAGGGCGTCGTCCGCCTCGCCGTCGCTCACCTCGGGGTGGAGCTCCGCCGCGGACGGCGGGTCGGCCAGCACCGCCCGCGAGAGCACGAAGGCGCCGCGGTCGTTGAGCGCGCGCACCTCGTCCCAGGTGACGGGGCCGGCCTCGACCAGCCAGGTCGTGCCCTGCGCCTCGGGCACGCCGTCGGGACGCTGTGGGGACCACAGGTGGGGGAAGGCGCGGCTCTCGGCGTCCTCGCCCACGCCGACCACCTCGAGGGTGCTCCCGTCGACGAGGGTGAGGGTCTCGCCCACGCCCGGGCCGCGGTCGGCCAGCGCGCGGTTGACCATCACCTCGCCGGGCGCCTCGGGCAGGCGGCCCTCGTCGAGCGTGGCGAGGCCGGTGGTCAGGGGGTCGCGCAGGTCGATCCACTCCCCCGCGGCCCGGACGCCTCGTCCGTCCACCAGCACGGAGAGCTCGGTGGACTCCCACTCGATGCCGCGGACCTCACGGCCCAGCACGTCGCCCACCCCGGCGAGGGTCAGGTCGTCGCGCAGGCCCTCGCCGAAGGCGCTGCCGCGGTCGGGGTCGGCCGTCTGCCCGACCCGCGCGAGCCCCTCGACCCGGATCCTGGCGTCGGCGGCGCCCAGCCGGCGCTCGGGCGCCTCGTCGCCGGTGACGTCGGCGGTGGCGGTGAGGACGAGCGCAGTCGTCACGGCCAGCACGGGCAGGGCCACCAGCGCCAGGACCAGCGCGCTGCGCGCCCGGGCCCGTCGCACGTCGCGCCACGCCAGCCGCAGCAGCGGCCGCCAGCCGCGCAGCCACGCACCCATCAGCGCGCCCCGGTCATGCCGGCCAGGCCGGTCAGACCGGCGTCGGCCTCGTCGACGACGACGCCGTCGCGGAGGAAGACGACCCGGTCGGCCCAGGCGGCGTGCCGCGCCTCGTGGGTGACCAGCACCCCGGCGGCGCCGGCGTCGCAGCGCTCCCGGAGCAGCCGCAGGATCTGCTCGCCGGTGCTGGTGTCCAGCGCCCCGGTCGGCTCGTCGGCGAGGATCAGCCGGCGCTCGCCGGCGACCGCGCGGGCGATCGCCACCCGCTGCTGCTGCCCGCCCGACAGGTCGTCGGGGAACCGGTCGGCCAGGTCGGCGACGCCGAGCTCGGCGAGCGCGGCGCGGGCCGCCTCCCGGGCCTCGCCCGACCGGAGGCCGTGCAGCTCGCCGGGGAGCGCGACGTTCTCCTCCGCCGTGAGGGCGGGGATGAGGTTGAAGTCCTGGAAGACGTAGCCGATCGTCGTCCGGCGCAGCCGGGCCCGCTCGGCCTGGCCCAGGCTCGACAGGTCGGTGCCGTCGACGGCGACCGAGCCGCCGGTCGGCTGGTCGAGCCCGCCTGCGACGTGGAGCAGCGTCGACTTGCCCGACCCCGACGGACCCATCAGGGCGACGAGCTCGCCGGGGGCGACCTCGAAGGAGACGTCGCGCAGGGCGCGCACCTCGGTGGCCCCCGTGCCGTGGACGCGGCTGACGTGGGTGAGCGCGAGCAGGGCGTGCTGCTGTCGTGCGGTCATGAGTGGGTCCCTCCCCCGGTGGTGGCCAGGCGCGCCAGCCGCGCCTCGCAGTGGTCGAGCCAGCGGATCTCGGCCTCCGCCTCGAAGACGAGGGCGTCGAGGACGAGGCTCCAGGCCAGGTCCTCGGGCGCCTCGGGGCGAGCCGCCCGGCCGCTGCGCTTGAGCCGGGTGTGCTCCTGCAGCGCGCGCATCGTGGCGGTCCGCTGCTGCTGGATGACGTACTCGACGTCGACGTCGGGCGAGGAGATCGCGATCGCCAGCTTGATCGCCAGCTCGTCGCGCGGCGGCGGCTGGTCGCGCGGCACGGGCGAGCCGAACCACGCGTCGACCTCCGCCCGACCCGCCTCCGTCGTCCGGTAGACCACGTGGCCCTCGCCGTCGTCGCCCCCGGCGACCACGAGACCGTCGCGCTCCAGCCGGGACAGCGTCGTGTAGACCTGCCCGATGTTGAGGGGCCAGGTCGACCCCGTGCGCTCCTCGAACTCGGTGCGCAGCTGGTAGCCGTACTTCGGCCCCTGCTCGAGCAGCGCCAGCAGCGCCTGCTTGACCGACATCGCGGCCCCCCTCCCGCGGCGCCCGCGTGCGCCGCATACCGGGTATGTATACCGCGTATGCAGTGGCGCGGCAACCCTCGGCGCAGGTTTGCGGGCGGACGCGCCGGGGCAGGAGGGGCGTCGTTCACTAGGCTGCGCGCAGCCACCACGCGTCAGCAGCGTGGTCGACGAGGACCCGGGAGACCGGGAGAGGGAGCACAGAGATGTCCGGCTACGGAAACCCGCCCGAGAACCCCTACGGCCAGGGCGGCCAGGGCGAATCGCCCTACGGCTACGGCGACCCGGGCCAGCAGCCCCAGCAGTACGGCGGCGGGTACGGCGACGGCGGCCAGGGCTACGCGGCGTACGGCGGCGGCTACGGCGACCCGGGCGTCCCCCAGGGTCCGCAGGCCAAGGGCTTCTTCGCGAGCCTCTTCGACTTCTCCTTCAGCAGCTTCATCACGCCCACGGTGGTCAAGGCGGTCTACGCCCTCTCGGTCGGGCTGCTCACGCTCTTCTGGCTCTTCTTCGTCCTGGCCGCCTTCATCGACAGCCCGGCCGCGGGGATCGGCGTCCTCGTGGTCGGCCCGCTCATCCTGGTCCTCTACCTGTGCCTGATCCGAATGACACTGGAGTTCTACGTCGCCGTCGTCCGGATGAGCGAGGACATCCACCACCGCCTCCGCCCGTGAGCCGCACCCCCGGCGTCCGGGCCACCCTCGTCACCGGGGCCAGCAGCGGCCTCGGTGCCGAGATGGCCCGCCAGCTCGCGGCCCTCGGCCACCCGCTGGCGCTCTGCGCGCGGCGGACCGACCGGCTCGAGGAGCTGCGCGCAGAGATCCAGGCCCGCCACCCGGGCCACCCGGTGCTGCTGCGCGCCCTGGACGTCAACGACCACGACCAGGTCTTCGAGGTCTTCCGGGGCTTCCGCGACGACCTCGCCGCGCAGGGGCACCCGCTGGCCCGGGTGGTCGTCAACGCCGGCCTCGGCAAGGGCGCGCCGCTGGGCACCGGACGGTTCGACGCCAACCGCGAGACCGCGATGACCAACTTCGTCGGGGCGCTCGCCCAGACGGAGGCCGCCATGGAGCTCTTCCGCGAGCAGGGCAGCGGCCACCTCGTGATGGTCTCCAGCATCTCGGCGGTCCGCGGGATGCCGAAGTCGATGGCCACCTACGCCGCGACCAAGGCCGGCGTGGCCCACCTCGTGGAGGGCCTGCGGGCCGAGCTGCACGGCTCGCCGTACACCTTCACCGTCCTCTACCCCGGCTACATCGCCTCGGAGATGAACGCCACCGGCCCGTCCGCCACCCCGCCGCCCCTCATGGCCTCGACCGAGCGCGGCGTGCGCTCGATGGTCGCCGCGATCGAGGCGGGCCGGGACTCCGCCTACGTGCCGGGGCTCCCGTGGGCGCCGCTGGCGCGGGTGATCCGGCTCGCGCCGCTGCCGCTCTTCCGCCGTCTGGTGTGACGGGCCGGACGGCCCTTCCCGGGACGGGTACCAACAGGTAACCTCCCGACCCAGGGAGAAGCCCGTCCGCGCAGGGAGGCGTCGGCCGGGTCTCCGCGCAAGCGGGGGTCGAGGGGAGCGACCGTGTCGAGAGCCGTGCCGACCGTGCCGGGAGGCGCACTGCTGCTCGCCCTGGCGTTGGCCGTGGGCGGGTGCACGAGCGCGCCCCCGCCCACCGACCCGGCGGTCGCCGCCAGCCCCGAGGCGGCCGGTCCCCCCTCGGTCCGCCAGCGGCTGATCGACCTGGTCGTGGGCGCCTACCCCTCGCCGGAGGACGTCGAGGAGGGCGGCTGCTTCGCCGACGAGCTGGTGGGCGAGGTGGGCGAGGAGGCGCTGGAGCGCGCCGGCGTGCTGGACCCCGCCAACATCGAGGGGATGCTGCCGCGCCTCCCGAAGCGGATGGTGGACCCGTGGGTGGAGTCGCAGTTCGACTGCATCGACTACGTCAAGCTCGCGACCCGGGCGCAGACCTTCGCCACCAACGGCCGGGTCGACGTGATGGCCTACGCCGCCTGCTACGGCCGCAAGGTCAGCGAGGACGAGAGCCGCTCCGCCGCCCGCGCCGCGCTGCTGCGCAAGCCGCGTGGGCCGGCGTGGGAGACGGTCCGCGCCGCCGAGGACTCCTGCCTGCTCGAGGCCAACCGCGTCGCGCCGCCCGGCTAGCCGCGGGTCGACGGGGTCGCGTCAGGCGGCGACGGTCGTGACGACCAGGGCCCGGGTCGGGGCGTCCACCCAGCGTCGCTGCGCGCGCCGCCAGCGCACGCCCGACCAGGCGAGGAACGGCGCGGCCACCGCGACGCTGACCCACCACGGGGCCGTCCACGACAGGGCCGAGAAGACCATCGCCGTGATCGTCGTGCTGGTCGCGAGGCGGGCCGAGTAGCCGACCATCACGACCGGAGGGGCGGGCGTGGCCCGGGCGGAGCGGAGGTCGACCGAGAAGGGACGGCGGATCGACCAGGTCATGGCGACGGCCACGACCTGCGCGGTCACCACCACGAGGGCGCAGAGCAGGGCGGCGGCCTCGGAGGCGTCGGGCACCCCGGCCCGCAGCGAGGCCAGGACCACGGTCACCGCCGCCGCCGAGAGCAGCCACTCGGCCATCACGAGGCTGCGCGCGCGGAAGACGAGGGCGGGGTCGACGGGCAGGCTCTCCCGCCACAGCCCGCCCCGGCCGTCGAGCGACCACGCGTTGACCCCGAAGAGCAGGACGCCGCCGCTGACCACGAGACCGGGCAGCACCACGACCATGTCCCAGGTCAGCCCGCCGGCGAGCGCGACGAGGCCGGGCCCGACGGCCAGCACCCCGAGCCCCCGCCGCATGGGCACGGCCCGCCACACCGAGGCGCGGTCGAGCCGCAGCAGCATCCCGAGCTCGGAGCACGGGGTGGGCCGCGCCGCGTGGCTGGCGCTCTCGACCCGCTGCTCGTCCCGCGGGAGCCGCCGGGCGGTGAGGTGCGCCGGCCAGGCTCCCAGCGCCACGGTGGCGACGAGGGCGACCAGCATCCCGGCCACGGTCGCCCACCAGCGCGGCGAGTGGCCGTCGAGGCCGGCGACGACCAGCTCGAGGGTGGGCAGGGCGTCGAGGAGCGGCCCCCAGCGGTCGGTGAGCTGGAGCCAGAGGGCGACCAGCGCCAGGGCGACCCCCGCGGTCCGCACGACGGCGACGCCGTGGCTGCGGCGGCGTACCGCCTCCACGCTCCACGCCACGACCTGGGCCAGGGCGGTGGCCAGCGCGAGCCAGACCAGCAGGACCACCTCGAGCGCCAGGAGCCCGTCGGGCCCCTTCGCCCAGGCCGCCGACCCCAGGAGGAACCACGCCTGCAGGAGCCACGCGATGTTGAGCGGGGCGAGCAGGAGCGCGCCCAGGTGGTCGGTGGTCGGGCTGACGGGATGGGCGACGGCCTGCTCGTGCGGCAGCAGCTCGCGGCCGCCCCCGGAGGCCACGGCCGAGACCAGGGCGAGGACCAGGAAGCCCGCCATGAAGGTCGGCAGCAGCAGCAGCGCGTCGAAGGCCCGGCCCGTCGGCGCCCCCGCGCCCGGGGCCAGGGCCGGCACCACCACCACCGCGGCGGTGATCCCGAGCATCGTCCCCCACGCGATCCGCGCGACGCGGGGGCGGCGCACCGTCGCCCCCCGGAAGCGCACGAGGTGCGCGGTGTCGACGACCGGGCGGACGACGAGGTCAGTCCAGGAGTGCGCGGTAGGCATCGGCGCCGACCTCCCCGAGCAGCTCGGTGGCGTCGAGCGTCGCGACCCGCTCGCCGCCGCGCAGCACCAGCGCCGAGCTGCAGACCTGGATCGCCAGCTCGCGCAGGTGGGTGGAGAGCAGGACGCTGGCGCCGCGCGAGCGGGCGTCGGCGACCACGTCGAAGGTCGCCTCGACGCCGAGCGGGTCGACGCCGTCGAACGGCTCGTCGAGCAGCAGGACGTCGGGCTGGTGGAAGGCGGCCAGCACCACCGAGAGCCGGCGGCCCATGCCGTGGGAGAACCCGGCGGTCACCCGGTGGGCCACGCCGCCGAGCTCGAACCGCTCCAGCAGGTCCCGGCCGCGGGTCTCCCAGCCGGCCTCGTGACCGGCCTCGGCGACCGACGGCAGCCGGCGCAGCCGGGCCGCGAGCTGGAGGTGCTCCCAGGGCGTCGCCCGCGGCACGAGGCCTCCCACGTCGGGGCAGTAGCCGACCGCGCGCTTCACGGCGAGGGGGTCGCGCGCCACGTCGTGGCCGGCCACCGACACCCGGCCGGTGGTGGGCGGGACGACGCCGGCCAGCACCCGCATGGTCGTGGACTTGCCGGCCCCGTTGCGCCCGAGCAGCGCGGTCGACTGGCCGGCGTACGCCGTGAGGGAGACGCCCGCGACGGCCTCGACCTCGCCGAAGCGGACGTGGAGGTCCTCGACCAGGACGGCGGCGGGAGGGACGGATGCGGTCACCCGGCGATTCTCGTCGTTCCGCCGCTCCCGCGCGGGCTTTCGCCCCGACCCGCCCCCGCCCCCACCGCCCACCCGGAGATCACCGGGTGGGCAGTGGTGGTCACAGCGCGTTACTTGGAGCGGGGGGCGAGCGTCAGGCGGGGAAGGACTCGCCCTTCTCCGCCATCTCGCGGAGCCGCGGGGTGGGCGCGAACCGCTCCCCGTAGGCCGCCGCGAGCTCGTCGGCGCGCGCCACGAAGGCCGCCAGGCCGATCGACCCGTCCGCGCCCTCGTAGCCGGTCATGAACTGCGCCGCACCGCCGGTGTTGGCCGGGAAGCCGATGCCCATGATCGAGCCGATGTTGGCCGCGGCGGCGGAGGTGAGGACCCCCTCCTCGAAGCACTTGGCGGTCTCGAGCGCCTCGATGAAGAGCATCCGGTCCTGCACGTCGCGGAACGGGACCTGCTCCTCGGCGGGCGGGAAGGTCTCGGCCAGCCCGGACCACAGGCCGGCGCGCTTCCCGGACTCGTCGTAGTCGTAGAAGCCGGCGCCCGCCAGCCGCGAGGGGCGGCCGAGGTCGAGCATCGTGTCGACGACCTTGGTCGAGGGGTCGGCGGCGACGTCCTTGCCCTCGGCCTTCCAGGCCGCCTCGTTGGCGATCCGAATCTTCTTCATCAGCTCCATGTTGAGCTCGTCGCTGATCTGCAGCGGCCCGACCGGGAAGCCGGCCTGGGTGGCCGCCCGCTCCAGGCTCATCGGCCGGACGCCCTCGCCGAGCATCCGCAGGCCCTCGTTGATCTGCGTGCCGATGACGCGCGAGGTGTAGAAGCCGCGGCTGTCGTTGACGACGATCGGGGTCTTCCGGATCTGCTGCACGACGTCGTACGCCTTGGCCAGGGTGGCGTCGGAGGTCTCGGCGCCGCGGATGATCTCGACCAGCGGCATCTTGTCGACGGGCGAGAAGAAGTGCAGGCCGATGAAGTCGGCGGGGCGGTCGACGCCCTTGGCCAGCTCGGTGATCGGCAGGGTCGAGGTGTTGGAGCAGAGCAGCGCGTCGGGGTTGACGTGCGGCGCCACCTCGGCGAAGACCTTGGCCTTGAGGGCCGGGTCCTCGAAGACGGCCTCGATCACCAGGTCGCAGCCGGCCAGGTCGGCCGGGTCCGCGGTCGGGGTGATCCGGGCGAGCAGCTCGTCGGACTTCTCCTGGCTGAGCTTGCCGCGGGAGACGGCCTTGGCGTTGATCTTCTCGCTGTAGGCCTTCCCCTTCTCGGCTGCTGCGACCTCGACGTCCTTGAGGACGACCTGCATCCCGGCCCGGGCGCAGACGTAGGCGATGCCAGCGCCCATCATCCCGGCGCCCAGCACGCCGACCTTGGTGGCGGTGAACTTCTCCACGCCCTGCGGGCGCAGCGAGCCGGAGTTGATGGCCTGCAGGTCGAAGAAGAACGCCTGGATCATGTTCTTCGAGTTCTGGCCGACGATCAGGCTGGTGATGTAGCGCGACTCGATCCGCGACGCGGTGTCGAAGTCGGTGCTCGCGCCCTCGACCGCGGCCGAGAGGATCGCCTTCTGCGCCGGGTAGTCGGCGCCCTTGAGCTGCTTGCGGAGCAGCGCTGGGAAGGCGGGCAGGAACGCCGCCAGGGCCGGCGACTTCGGGTTGCCGCCGGGCATCTTGTAGCCGGGGCGGTCCCACGGCTGCTTCGCCGCGGTCTCGTCGTCCTTGTGCTCGAGGATCCACCGCTTGGCGGCGGGCACGAGGTCGTCGAGGTCGGAGACCAGCTCGTCGACGAGGCCCTTGGCCTTGGCGTCGGCGGCCTTGAAGCGCGGACCCTGGAGGAGGACGTCCATCAGCGCGGTCTGCAGGCCGAGCATCCGGACGGTGCGGGTGACGCCGCCGCCACCGGGCAGCAGGCCGAGGCTCGCCTCGGGGAGGCCGATCTGCACCTTGGGTCCGTCGAAGGCGATCCGGTGGTTGCAGGCGAGGGCGATCTCGAGGCCACCGCCGAGCGCGGCGCCGTTGATCGCGGCGACCACGGGGCGGGGGAAGGTCTCGAGGCGGCGCAGCGTCGCCTTCATCGACTCCGTGGAGGCGAAGAGGTCGGCGGCGTCCGCCTTGGTGGCCTTCGACATCAGCTTGAGGTCGCCGCCGGCGAAGAAGGTCTTCTTCGCGCTGGCCACGACGACGCCGGTGACGGAGTCACCCTCCTCGAGGAGGCGCGCGACGGCGGCCTCCATCGAGGACTGGTAGAGCGCGTTCATCGTGTTGGCGCTCTGGTTGGGGTCGTCGAGGGTCAGGGTGACGATGCCGTCGGCGTCCTTGTCGTAGCGCACGGCGCTCTGGTCTGTCTGGGTGCTGCTCACGGGTTGTGCCTTTCGGTTCGCGTGGTCTCGAGACGGTCGCGGGGCGACCTCCTCGACCACCGGGAGAGGGAGGGTCAGACCAGCTCGACGATGGTGGCGATGCCCATGCCGCCGCCGACGCAGAGCGTGGCGAGGCCGCGGCGCTGGCCGCGGCGCTCCAGCTCGTCGATGAGGGTGCCGAGGATCATGGCGCCGGTGGCGCCCAGCGGGTGGCCCATCGCGATGGCGCCGCCGTTGACGTTGGTGATCTCGTCGTTGATCCCCATGTCGCGCATGAACCGCATGGCGACGGCCGCGAAGGCCTCGTTGATCTCGAAGAGGTCGATGTCGGAGACCTCGAGGCCGGCCTTGGCGAGCGCCTTGCGGGCGGCCGGGGCGGGGCCGGTCAGCATGATGACCGGGTCGGCGCCGGAGACCGCGGTGGCGATGATGCGGGCGCGCGGGGTGAGGCCGAGGTCCTGGCCGACCTGCTCGGAGCCGACCGCCACGATCGCGGCGCCGTCGACGATGCCCGACGAGTTGCCCGCGTGGTGGACGTGGTCGATCCGCTCGAGCCAGTGGTACTTCTCCAGCGCGACGTCGTCGAAGCCGGCGTCGGCGCCGATCTGGGCGAACGACGGCTTGAGGCCGCCCAGGCTCTCGGGGGTGGTGTCGGGGCGGATGGTCTCGTCTCGGTCGAGCACGACCAGGCCGTTGAGGTCGCGGACCGGGACGACGGCGCTGTCGAAGTAGCCGTTGGCCCACGCCTTGGCGGCGCGCTGGTGGGACTGCGCGGCGTACTTGTCGACGTCGTCGCGGCTCCAGCCCTCGATGGTGGCGATCAGGTCGGCGCCGATGCCCTGCGGCACGAAGCCCGACTTCAGGGCGGTGGCCGGGTCCTGGGCCCACGCGCCGCCGTCGGAGCCCATGGGCACCCGGCTCATCGACTCCACGCCGCCGGCGAGGATGAGGTCCTCGAAGCCGCCGCGGACACGGGAGGCCGCCTGGTTGACCGCCTCGAGGCCCGAGGCGCAGAAGCGGTTGAGCTGCACGCCGGCCACGGTGTCGGGGTAGCCCGCCGCGATGGCCGCGGTCTTGGCGATGTCGGAGCCCTGCTCGCCGACGGGCGAGACGACGCCGAGCACGACGTCGTCGACGCGGGCCGGGTCGAGGCCCGGGTTGCGCTCGCGCACCGCGTCGAGCAGGCCGACGGCCAGGTCGATCGGCTTCACCTCGTGGAGGGTGCCGCTGGCCTTGCCCTTGCCGCGCGGGGTGCGGATGTGGTCGTACACGAATGCTTCTGCCATGACCGTCCTTGCTCGTGCCTGTGGTGCCGGTCGGGTCGCCGTCGGGCGTCCGTCGTGGCTGGGTGTGCGTCGATTGTGACATTCTTGCTGTCACAATCGTCAAGGGCCGGGCAGATCCTGGCCCCCTGTGATCCACGACACACAGCGGCGCCGCGCCGGGAGGGAGACGCATGGAGCACGCGCCCGCGGACCTGCTCACCCTCGAGGAGCTCACCGCTCGGGTCGGCATGAGCGTGCGCAACGTGCGCTTCTACACCTCCCGCGGGCTGGTCCCGCCGCCGATCCGACGCGGGCGGTCGGGGTACTACACCGCCGACCACGTGGCCCGCCTCGAGCTGGTCCAGGAGCTGCAGAGCCACGGCTTCACGCTGTCGGCGATCGAGCGGTACGTCGAGTCGGTCCCGGCCGGCGCCTCGGCCGCCGACATCGCCCTGCACCGGTCGATGATCGCGCCGTGGATGTCGGAGCGCCCCGTGGCGATGCGTCGCGAGGAGCTCTGCGGGCGGGCCGCCCGCGAGCTCTCCGACGACGACCTGGCCACGCTGGAGGCGCTCGACATCGTGGTGCCCCGCCCGGACGGCGACTACGACGTCGCGGTCTCGCAGCTCTCCGTCGGCCTCGGGCTGCTCGAGCTGGGCTACCCCGTGGAGGCCGCGCAGGCCGCCAACGCGCTCTACGCCCGGCACGGGCGCGAGATCGCCGAGGAGCTCTACGAGCTCTTCCGCACCATGGTCTGGCCCAAGTACAAGGAGTCGGGGATGACCCCCGAACGGCTCCAGGAGGTCGTCGAGCGGCTGAAGCCGCTCTCGGTGACCTCCCTGGTCACCGCCTACGAGGCCGCCATGGACGAGACCCGCCGCGCCAAGATCCGGCAGCGCGGCTGAGGCTCACTCCTCGCCGGCGGTGATCCGGGCGAGCTGGGAGACCACGGTGGCCGGGTCGTGCTCGGCGAGCAGTGCGCGCTGGCGCACCGATCCGGTGCCCTCGGCGAAGAGCCGGTCGACGCCGGCGTGCACGAGCTCGCGGTCGCCGTAGGCACCGAGCGCGTCGTCGACGTGCTCGAGCATCGCGTCGAGCACCTCGCGCGCCGGCTTCGGGTGGCAGGAGGTGGGGTCGACGAGCTGGCCGTCGAGCCCGTAGCGACCGGCCTGCCACGTGGCCAGCCGGAGCACCGGCACCTCGGCCGCGGGGGCCGGGCGACCGTCGGCCCACTCGCCGGCCGCGGTCTCGACCAGGGCGCGGCTGAGCGCCGCGACCAGGACCGTGTCGCGCACGTCGAGGCAGACGTCGGCGGCGCGCACCTCGACCGTCGGGTGCTGGGCCGAGACGCGGGCGTCGCTGTAGACCATCCCCTCGTCGAGCAGCACCTCGGTGTCGAGCATCGCCTGCACGTGGGCCCGGTAGGCCTTCACCGAGCCGAAGACGGGGGTCGGCCCGCTGCTGGGCCAGCGCACCATCATCTGGGAGCGGTAGCTCTCGTACGCCGTGTCGACCCCGCTGGTCCACGGGGAGTTGGCGCTCAGCGCGAGCAGGACCGGCAGCCAGACGCGGATCCGGTCGAGCACCGCCACGCCCTCGTCGTCGTCGGCCACGTCGACGTGGACGTGGCAGCCGCAGGTGAGCTGCTCGGCGAGCGTCAGCCCGTAGCGGGCGGCCATCGCGTCGAACCGCGGGGTGCGCAGGTGGCTGGTGCCCCCCTCCAGCGGTGAGGTGCCGGTGGCGAGCACCCGCGCGCCGACCTCGAGGGCGCTGACCCGGGTCCGCTCGCGCCAGGCGCGCAGCGCCTCCTCGAGCTTCGCCAGGCTCGTCTCGGGGGGAGTGTCGGTCTCGACCTGGCTCTTCTGGAGCTCGTGGCCGAGCGACCCGCCCTTCTCCGTCGCCGGTGCGGGGTCGCGCTCCTCGCGCACCGCCGCCGCGCGCAGCACCTCCGCCGCCCGGGAGGTCGGCGCCCCCGTCGTCGGGTCCACCAGCAGCAGCTCTTCCTCGACACCCATCGCTCGCATGCGGCCCTCTTACCCCGTCGGGGGCCGGACCCATGCGCCCGACTCATGCGTCGCCCCCGATCGGGCACAGTGGTCGGTGGACCGTCATGCCGTCGCTTCGAGGAGGAGACCACACAGATGTGCCGCTTGCTGGGCTGGGTGCGCCAGGAACCGATCTCGGTGGAGGAGCTCCTCGGGGAGGAGGGGCTGGAGGGCTTCACCGCCCTCACCCGCGTGCACGGCGACGGCTGGGGGATGGCGTGGCGCGACGAGGAGGGCACGCACGCGGTCACCTCGTCCGACTCCGCCGCCGACGACGAGCGGTACGACGAGCTGGTGCGGCGTCCGCTCGGCAAGGCGGGCTTCGTCCACCTGCGCTGGGCCACCGGCGGGCTGCCGGTCCGGCCGGAGAACACCCACCCCTTCACCGACGGCGACTACGCCTTCGCCCACAACGGCCACGTCTCCCCCATCGCCGACCTCGAGGCGCTGCTGACGCCCGCGACGAAGGCGCTGCTGGTGGGCGACACCGACTCCGAGCGCTACTTCCGGTTCGTCAAGCAGTGCATCGACGAGCACGGCGACCTCGAGACCGGCCTCCGGCACGCGCTGGGCCGGCTGCTCAAGGACTTCGCCGACTGCAGCCTCAACGCGCTCATGCTCACCCCGACCCACATGGTCGCGATCCACGTGAACAGCCGCGCCACCTCGCCCCGCCAGGGCCTGCGCGACCTCTTCGACGACGAGGACGACGTGCCCCCGCGGCACCTCAGCGAGTACTTCGCGATGGACTACCGCACCGAGGAGGAGGGGCTCACCGTCGTCTCCAGCGGGCTGGACGAGCCCGGCTGGACGCCGGTGCCCGAGGACATGGCCGTGATGATCGACCTCGAGACCCGCGCCGTGACGCGGCTGGACCCCGTCATGGCCCTCCAGGAGGAGGCGCTCCAGGAGTCCTGAGCGTCACTCGCGCTCGGTCACTCGTGCTCGGGGCGCAGGTGCAGCCAGGGCCGGCTCAGGTGGAACCGGCGGCCGGTGACCTCGGTCGGCGTGATCTCGACGACGTCGTACTTGAGGTCGTCGACCCAGGGCCGGAGGGGGACGTTCTCGGCGCGGTGCGCCTCGTCCTCCTCCAGGCGGCGGGCCGTGCCGCGGATCACGATGCTGGTCGCCTCGTGCTCGTCGATCTCGTCGACCTCGAAGGCGATGTCGGGGTTCATCACGACGCCGAGCAGCTTGCTGCCCTCCGCCGTGCGGAAGAGGAGCGTGCGGTGGTCGACGGCGTAGTTGATGGGCGCGATGTGGACCTCGTCGGCCAGGTGGAACGCCAGCCGGCCGAACTCGTGGGAGCGCAGGAACTCCCAGGCCTGGTCCTCGTCGAGCGCACGGGGGGCGGTCTGCTCGGTCATGCTCCCGACCCTACTCGCGCCTGACCCCGGCTTCACCCGTCCCTGCCTAGGCTTCGAGCATGACCACCACCACAGTGCTCGTCACCGGCGCCACCGGCTTCGTCGGCAGCCGCCTGGTCCCCGCCCTGCTGGACGAGGGCCACGACGTCCGGGCGATGACCCGGCGCCCAGGGGAGTACGACGGCCCGGGCACCCCGGTGGGCGCCGACGTCACCGACCCCGACAGCCTGGCCGAGGCGCTGGAGGGGGTCGACGTGGCGGTCTACCTGGTGCACTCGCTGGACCGCGACGACTTCGAGGCCGAGGACGCCGAGGCGGCCCGCACCTTCGGGCGGCAGGCGGCCGCCGCGGGGGTCCGCCAGATCGTCTACCTCGGCGGTCTCGGCGCCGAGGACGGCGACCTCTCCCCCCACCTGCGCAGCCGCCGCGAGGTGGAGCGGCTGCTCGCCGAGGCCGGCACGCCGGTGACGGTGCTCCGGGCCGCGATCGTCGTCGGGCACGGCGGGATCTCCTGGGAGATCACGCGCCAGCTGGTGAAGAACCTGCCGGCGATGGTGGTGCCGCGGTGGGCCGACACCCGCACCCAGCCGATCGCGCTGGACGACGTGATCCGCTACCTCGTCGGCGTGGTCGGGCGCGAGGAGGCGTTCGGGCGGACCTTCGAGATCGGCGGTTCCGAGGTCCTCACCTACCGCCGGATGCTGGAGGTCGCCTCCGAGGTGATGCACGGCGAGGCGGTCCCGGTCGTCGCGGTGCCCGTCTTCACCCCGCGGCTCTCCTCCTACTGGCTCTCCTTCGTCACCGACATCGACGCCACCACCGGGCGCAACCTCATCGACTCGATGGGCACCGAGGTGGTCGTGACCGACCACTCGATCCGCGACCTGCTCCCCTTCGAGCCGCTGAGCTACGAGGAGTCGGTCCGGCGGGCCCTCGAGGCCGGAGGCCGCTGAACGCACGGCAGGACGCCGGAGGCGTCAGGCGATCAGGTACGGCAGCACCAGCAGCATCGTCAGCGACCAGCTCACGTGGGTGAGCGCGGGCGCGAGGATCCCGCCCGACGCGCGCCGCTGCAGCCCGCAGAGCACCCCGAGCAGGCCGGCCGCGAAGGTCAGCATGACGTTGCCCGTGGCGCCCGTGGCGACGACGTACGCGAGGCTCGTCCAGAGCACGGGGTGCCGCGGGATCGCCGCGTAGGCGGCGCCGCGGAAGAAGAGCTCCTCGGCCACCCCGCTGACCGCCGTGATCACCACGAGAAGCGGCACCGATCCCTCGTCGGCGAAGTCGAGGACCGAGCCGACCTGGTCCTCCAGGAAGGGGATCTGGCGCACCACCAGCGCGCCGAGGATGAAGACCGCGGCGAGCCCGAAGCCGAGCGCCAGCGGGGTGAGCACGGGCCGGGCGAGCCGGTCCCGGAAGGCGATCCGGCCCAGGTGGAGCCGGCCGGAGACGAGCGACCCGGCCGCCCACAGCGCCGCGAGCGCGGTGGTGCCGAGGTAGAAGAGGTCGTCGCCGGGCTCGAGCCGGACCGACCAGCCGAGCAGGGCGGCGCCGAGCAGCACGACGATCCCCACGACGACCTGGCGTCGGCGCAGGGCCGCGGCGGTGTCGCGCTGGTCGCGCGGGACGACGTCCCACAGCGCCCGTCGCAGGAACGCCCGCACGACCGATCACCCACCCTCCCGCGGCCGGCGCCGCGTCACGACCCCGACTGTACGAGGGGGGCGGGCGCGACGACGCCCCCGCACCCGGGGGTGCGGGGGCGTCGTCGTACGTCGGTCAGCGGCGTCCGCTGAACGAGGCGGCGCTGTGCGAGGAGCCGCCCGTGGAGGTGCTGTAGACGGTGCTGCTGCCGGCCCCGCCGCGACGACGGCCGCCGCCGGACTTCTGACCGCCGCCCTGGCCGCCGGACTTGGCGCCCCCAGTCTTGGCGCCGCCGGACTTGGCTGCGCCCTGCTTCGCGCCCGACTTCTGGCCGCCCGCGCGCGGCGCGCCGGCCTTCGCGCCGGAGCGCGCGCCGCGGGAACGGTTGCGCCCGCCGCCGCCGTTGCGGGCCTGGCCCTGCTCACCGGCGGTGCGGTTGCCCGCCGGGGCGGGGGGTGCGTAGCCGCCCGGCACCAGCGTCCGCTCGCCCGGGGCCAGCTGGACGAGGATCGGGTGGCCGGCGGAGTCGACCTTGGTGGTGGTCGGCTTGATCCCGGCGAGACGGGTCAGGTCGCGCACGTCGCGGACCTGGTCGTCGGTCATCAGCGTGACGACGGTGCCCTCGGCGCCGGCGCGAGCGGTGCGGCCCGAGCGGTGCAGGTAGGCCTTGTGCTCCGACGGCGGGTCGGCGTGGACCACCAGCGAGACGTCGTCCACGTGGATGCCGCGGGCGGCGACGTCGGTGGCGACCAGGGTCGTGGCCTTGCCGGAGTGGAAGGCCTCCATGTTGCGGACCCGGGCGTTCTGCGACAGGTTGCCGTGCAGCTCGACCGCGGGCACGCCGTTGCTGTTGAGCTGGCGGGCCAGCGCCTTGGCGCCGTACTTGGTGCGGGTGAAGACCACCGTGCGGCCCGGGGCGCTGGTCAGGTCGACCAGGATCGGCAGCCGCTGCTCGCGCCGCGTGTGCAGCACGTGGTGGGCCATCGTGGCGACCGGCGACTGCGCCGAGTCGGCCTGGTGGGTGACCGGGTTGCTCAGGTAGCGCTTGACCAGGACGTCGATCGCCTTGTCGAGGGTCGCCGAGAAGAGCAGCCGCTGGCCCCGCTTGGGGGTCTTGTCCATGATCCGCTTCACGCCGGGCAGGAAGCCCAGGTCGGCCATGTGGTCGGCCTCGTCGAGGATCGTCACCTCGATGGCGGAGAGGTCGCAGTGGCCCTGGCCCATGAGGTCCTCGAGCCGGCCGGGGCAGGCGACGACGATGTCGACGCCGCGCTTGAGGCCCGCGACCTGCGGGCCCTGGCCCACGCCGCCGAAGACGGTCTGGGTGGTGAGGCCGGCGACCTTCGCCAGGGGGGCGAGGGACTCGACGATCTGGCCGACCAGCTCACGGGTCGGGGCCAGGATCAGCGCGCGGGGCTTGCGCGGCATCGCCGGCAGCTTGGCGGCGTCCAGCCGCGCGACCAGCGGCAGCAGGAAGGCGTAGGTCTTGCCGGAGCCGGTGCGGCCCCGGCCCAGGACGTCGCGACCCGCCAGCGAGTCGGGCAGCGTCGCGGCCTGGATGGGGGTGGGTTCCGTGATGCCCCGCTCCGCGAGCGCGGTGGACAGGGCGGAGGGCACGCCGAGGTCGGCGAATTTCATGTGGAGATCTTTCGGTTGGTGTCTCACCAACGCGCTTCCGCCGGTGGCGGGGCTGGCGGTCCCGAGCGGGCCGCTGCGTGTGCCTCACGAAGTGAGGGCGGGGACCGAGCGTGTCGGGCTCCGCAGGACGCTCGAGGCAAGACTTGACGAGGCGTCTGCCCGTCACACTAGCCCCTCGGGCCTCCTCCGGCGGCATCGCGGCGTTTGCGACACTGGTCACCAGGGCCCGCTCCCGGGCTCCCGGACGAGGGGTGCCGTACCCGGCCACGCGACAAGACGGCACCAGGAGCGGTGTGTCATGGCGTGGGTCGTGCTGGTGGTCTCCGGGGTCCTCGAGGCGGTGTGGGCGACGGCCCTGGGCCGTTCGGAGGGGTTCACCCGGCCGGTGCCCTCGGTGGTCTTCGGGGTCTCGGTCGTCCTGAGCATGCTGGGCCTGGCCTGGGCGATGCGCGACCTGCCGGTCGGCACGGCGTACGCCGTCTGGGTCGGCATCGGCGCCTCGCTCACCGTCGCGTGGGCGATGGCGACCGGCGCCGAGCCGGTCTCGGTGGCACGGGTGCTGCTGATCCTCGGGCTGATCGGCTGCGTGGTCGGGCTCAAGCTCGTCCACTGAGCGGCCGGGTCAGCGGAAGGCGAGCACCCCGTCGTCGATCGCGCCGCGGCGGATCGTCCTGACGTCGTGGACGTAGTTCTGCCGCAGCTTCCACGGCTCGACCGACCCCTGCTTGGGGAGCCGGTCGATCGAGCGCAGGACGTAGCCAGCCTCGAAGTCCATGAAGGGCTCCTCGGCGATCGACGGGTCGCGCTCCGGGACGGCGGAGCGCAGGCCGTGGGCGTCGAGGTGGGCGAGCAGCCGGCAGACGTACTCGGCGACGAGGTCGGCCTTGAGCGTCCAGGAGGCGTTGGTGTAGCCGATCGTGTAGGCGAAGTTGGGGATCCCCGACAGCATCATCGCCTTGTAGGCCATCGTCTCGGCCAGCTCGACGGGCTTGCCGTCGACGCTCAGCTCCATGCCGCCGAAGGCGAGCAGGTTGAGCCCGGTCGCGGTGACGACCACGTCGGCCTCGAGGTGGGTGCCGTCGGTGAGCCGCACCCCGGTCTCGTCGAAGGTCTCGATCGTGCCGGTGGCCACCGATGCCCTTCCGGCGCTGATCGCCCGGAAGAGGTCGCCGTCGGGGACCAGGCACATCCGCTGGTCCCACGGGCCGTAGGTCGGCTTGAAGTGGACGTCGACGGGGTAGCCCTCGGGCAGCATCCTGGCGTTGAGCCGGCGGATCATCCGGCGGACCGGGCCGGGCCAGCGCTGGGAGGCCTGGAAGAGCAGCGTCGCCTGGGCGACGTTCTTCCAGCGGGTCACCCGGTAGGAGGCCTTCTCGGGCAGCACGCGCTTGAGGGCGAGCCCGATCTTGTCGGTGCCGGGGACGGGCAGGACGTACGTCGGGGAGCGCTGCAGCATCGTCACGTGAGCGGCTCCGCCCTCCTCGGCCGACGGCAGGGCCATGGCCGGGACGAGGGTGACCGCCGTGGCGCCGGAGCCGATCACGACGACCCGCTTCCCGGCGTACTCCAGCCCGGCGGGCCAGTGCTGCGGGTGGACCACCCGGCCGCCGAAGCGGTCGAGGCCGGGGAGCTCGGGGAGGTAGCCGCGGTCGTAGTCGTAGTAGCCGCTGCACGCCCACAGGAAGGAGCAGGTCCAGGTCTCCCGCTCGGTGATCGAGCCGCCGCCCACGTCCTCGTGGGTGACCTCGGCCGTCACGGTCCAGCGCGCGGCGTCGGAGTCCCAGTCGGCGGCGACCACCCGCCGGTCGTAGCGGACGTGCCGGTCGACGTCGTGCTCGGCCGCGGTCTCGCGCACGTAGTCGAGGATCGAGGCGCCGTCGGCGAGCGCCTTCTCGCCGCGCCACGGCTTGAACCGGTAGCCGAGGGTGAACATGTCGGAGTCGGAACGCACGCCCGGGTAGCGGAAGAGGTCCCACGTGCCGCCCATCCGCGGGCGACGCTCGAGGACCGCGTAGCTCTTGCCGGGCAGCTCGCGGGACAGCTTGCTGGCCGCTCCGATGCCCGACAGCCCGGCCCCGATGATCAGCACGTCGACGTGCTGGGTGCGGTCCGCGTTCTCCATCCTGCGAATGTAGCGGGCCTCAGGCCTGGACGGCGGCGCCCGAGGCGATCAGCTCGTCGACGCCGGCCACGCCCCAGGCTTCCAGCGCCTCCCGGGTCTGGCCGCCCGTGGCCGGGGGCGACATCGAGATCGTGGCCTGCGTCCGCGAGAAGCGCGGCGCGGGGGCGGGCTGGAGGACGCCGTCGCGCTCGACGTACGTGCCGCGCGCAGCGACCTGGGGGTGACGCGCCGCCTCGGTCATCGGGAGGATCGGGGCGACGCACGCGTCGGTGCCGTCGAAGTGCTCGGTCCACTCGGCGAGGGTGCGCTCGGCGAAGCGGGCGGTGAACGCCTCCCGGATGGCGGGGAGGTTGGCCGGGTCGTCGCGGCTCGGCAGCTCCTCGAGGTCGAGCAGCCGCAGCAGCTCGGCGTAGAACTGCGGCTCGAGCGCCCCGACCGAGAGGTGGCCGCCGTCGCTGGTCTCGTAGACGTCGTAGTAGGGCACCCCGCCGTCGAGCAGCGAGGCCGCGCGGCGCTCCTGCTGGACGCCCATCGCCAGGAACCCGGCGTACATGGTCGCCAGGTGGGCGGTGCCGTCGACGATCGCCGCGTCGACGACCTGCCCCTGCCCGGAGACGCGGGCCTCCAGCAGGGCGGCGAGGACCCCGATCACCAGGTAGGTGGAGCCGCCGCCGAAGTCGCCCAGCAGGTTGCCGGGGAAGTGCGGGCGGGCCGGGTCCTGCCCGAGGCCGTGCAGGACGCCGGCCAGCCCGACGTAGTTCATGTCGTGGCCGGCGGTGTGGGCGAGCGGGCCGTCCTGGCCCCAGCCGGTCATCCGCCCGTAGACCAGCGCGGGGTTGCGGGCCCAGCAGTCCTCAGGGCCGAGGCCGAGCCGCTCGGTGACACCGGGGCGCATCCCCTCGACGAGCACGTCGGCGCGCTCGACCAGGTCGAGGACCGCGGCGACGGCCTCGGGCCGCTTGAGGTCGAGGGCGACGCTGGGACGGCCGCGGGTGAGCAGGTCGGCGGGTCCGCCGCCGAGGGGGTTGCCGCCCGGCCGCTCGACCCGGACCACGTCGGCGCCGAGGTCGGCGAGGATCGTGCACGCGTGCGGGCCGGGCCCGATGCCGGCGATCTCCACGACCTTGACGCCCTTGAGCGGGCCCGTTCCCTGACCGAGTGCGTAGACCATGCCCGGCATCATCGCAGACACCGTGACAGGAGAACTGTCACGGTGTGGGGTGCCGCGCCGTCCGATCCGTGGGATGGCCTTGCAACTCGTTGCATAGCGCTGCCATCCTTCCCCGCGTGGCCCTGGAACACGCCCTGCTCGTGGCGCTCAGCGAGAAGCCCGGCTCCGGGCTCGAGCTCGCGCGCCGCTTCGACAAGTCGATCGGCTTCTTCTGGCACGCGACCCACCAGCAGATCTATCGGGTGCTCGGCCGGATGGAGAAGGACGGCTGGCTCGCCGTCGAGGTGGTGCCGCAGGCCGGCGCCCCCGACCGCAAGGTGTACGCCGTCACCGACGCGGGCGCGGCCGCGCTCGCCGACTGGCTGGCGGCGCCCACCCCGATGGAGGAGCTGCGCAGCGAGGTCGCGGTCAAGATGCGGGGCGCCTCGTTCGGGGAGCGCGCCGCCGTCCTCGAGGTGCTGCGCGCCAACCTCGCCGACCACCTCGCCCGCCTCGACCACTACCGCCGCCTCGAGAAGGCCTACGACGACCCCGCCGCCCTGACCGGCCACGCGCTCGACCAGTTCCTGGTGCTGCGCGGCGGCATCCGGCTGGAGGAGTTCTGGGTCGGCTGGCTCGAGGACTACCTCGACGCCCACACCCCAGGAGAGACCCGATGACCTACCCGCACCTGCTCCGGCCGCTCGACCTCGGCCCGCTCACCCTGCGCAACCGCGTGGTGATGGGGTCGATGCACACCGGCCTCGAGGACGCGCCCTGGCACCTCGACCGGCTCTCGGCGTACTTCGCCGAGCGCGCCCGCGGCGGTGTCGGCCTCATCGTCACCGGTGGCTACGCCCCCAACAAGCGGGGATGGCTCAAGCCGTTCGCCTCCGAGATGACCACCCGTCTCCAGGCGGCGCGGCACCAACGGGTCACCGAGGCGGTGCACGCCGAGGGCGGCGCGATCGCCCTGCAGGTGCTGCACGCCGGCCGCTACGGCTACCACCCCTTCAGCGCGGGCGCGTCGGCGCGGAAGTCGCCGATCACCCCCTTCTCGCCGCGCGCGATGTCGACCAAGGCGGTCGACCGGACCGCCACCGACTTCGCGAAGTCCGTCGCGCTGGCCCGCAAGGCGGGCTACGACGCGGTCGAGATCATGGGCTCCGAGGGCTACCTGATCAACCAGTTCCTCGCCGCCCGCACCAACGACCGCACCGACGCGTGGGGCGGCAGCGCCGAGAAGCGGATGCGCTTCCCCGTCGAGGTGGTCCGCCGCACCCGCGAGCTGGTCGGTGACTTCCCGGTCGTCTACCGGATCTCGCTGCTCGACCTCGTCGAGGACGGGCAGACCTGGGAGGAGACCCTCGAGCTGGCCCACCGGCTCGAGGAGGCGGGCGTGACCGCCTTCAACACCGGCATCGGGTGGCACGAGGCGCGGGTGCCGACGATCATCACGCAGGTGCCGCGGGCGGCCTGGCGCTCCTTCACCGCGCGGCTCAAGGCCGAGGTGTCGGTGCCGGTCTGCGCCTCCAACCGGATCAACACCCCCGACGTCGCCGAGGAGATCCTGGCCTCCGGCGACGCCGACCTCGTCTCGATGGCCCGGCCGCTGCTCGCCGACCCCGACTTCGTCAACAAGGCCGCCGCCGGCCGCGCCGACGAGATCAACACCTGCATCGCCTGCAACCAGGCCTGCCTGGACCACACCTTCAGCAACAGGACGTCGTCCTGCCTGGTCAACCCGCGGGCCTGCCACGAGACGCTGCTGGTCCTGTCGCCGGCCCGTCGCAAGGAGTCGGTCGCCGTCGTCGGGGCCGGTCCCGCCGGCCTGGCCACGGCCGTGAGCGCCGCCGAGCGCGGGCTCGCGGTCACCCTCTTCGAGCGGCTCCCCGAGATCGGCGGACAGTTCCGCCTCGCGATGCAGGTGCCGGGCAAGGAGGAGTTCGCCGAGACGCTGCGCTACTACGCCCGCCGCCTCGAGGTGCTCGGCGTCGACGTCCGGCTCGGCACCGAGGCCGGGCCTGACGACATCGCCGGCTTCGACCACGTCGTCGTCGCCACCGGGGTGGCGCCGCGGGTGCCCGAGATCGAGGGCATCGACCACCCGAAGGTCGTCTCGTACGCCGACGTGCTGGCCGGGCGGGTCCTCGTCGGCCGCCGCGTCGCCGTCATCGGCGCCGGCGGGATCGGCGTCGACGTCTCCCACTTCCTCACCCACGACCCGGCCGAGCACGGCCTGGAGGAGTGGATGTCGCACTGGGGCGTGGGCGACCCGTCGGTGCACCGCGGGGGCCTCACCGAGGCGAAGCCGCGGACGGCCGTCCGCGAGGTCACGCTGGTCCAGCGCAAGGCCACCCCGATCGGCAAGGACCTCGGCAAGACCTCCGGCTGGGCGCACCGCGCGGTGCTCAAGCAGTCGGGGGTGCGCCAGGTCAGCGGGGCGACGTACGAGCGGATCGACGACGCCGGCCTGCACCTCACCGTCGACGGCGAGCCGCGAGTGCTCGAGGTCGACCACGTGGTGGTCTGCGCGGGTCAGGAGTCGGTGCGCGACCTGTACGACGCCCTCGACCGCGGAGCCACTCTGCACCTCGTCGGCGGAGCGGACGTCGCGGCCGAGCTCGACGCGAAGCGCGCCATCAAGCAGGGCACCGAGGTGGCCGCGGGCCTGTAGGGGTCAGCGCTTCTTCTTGGCCTGCTTCGCCTTGAACTGGTCCACGGCGGACTTGATCTTGGCCTGGTTGTGGGGCTTGCGCGCCTCGTCGTAGACCTTCTTCGCGACGCCGGCCAGTGCTGCGGTCCTCAAGAGCTTCATGCCCCCAGCAGTACCACCCGCCCGGTCAGGTCATGCGCCCGTCGGGTGCCGCACCCACACGTTGGGCTCGACGTAGACGGCCGTCCCGTGCTCGACGTCGCACAGCACGGGGGTCAGCGCACCGGGCACCACGACGGGTCCGCTGCGGTCGAAGGGCAGGCCGGTCCAGGCGCGCCACTCCGCCAGCGTGCCCGGGATCGTCATCGACCGCGGGGCGACGCGGTCGATCCGCCCGCCCGCCCGCACGTGCACCCGGAGCCACGGGTCGACGGGCAGGCCGTCGTCGCGGGTCCGGAAGGCGTACGACGACATCGGCTCCGCGGCGTCCTGCTTGCCGTTGGGGCGGACCGGGGCGAGCAGCTCGGCGAAGCCGAGCCGGCCGGCGTTGTCGCGGAGCGCGGCCAGGATCCGGCCCGAGAGCCCGAGGCCCTGCAGCTCGGGGCGGATGACGATCTCGATCGCCGACACGTGGGTGGCGGGCTCGCCCGTGACCCGGCCGCGCAACGCCCGCCGGACCACGCCGTCCCAGCCGTCGGGCGGCAGCTCGACGTCGTCCTCGTCCCCGTCGTCGCCGAGGAGCGCGAACGGCGCCGAGTAGGCCTTGGCGGCCACCTGCCCGTCGGCGTCCAGGCAGACGAGCACGAACTCGGCGAACTGCTCCAGGCAGTCGTACCAGACGTTGCCGATCGGGTCGTGCTTCATGAACTCTGGCCACGAGTCGGGCATCGTCCAGAAGACGTCCATCAGCCCCGGGCGCTCGGCCAGGGTCACGATCTCGGCGATCGGGTCGGTCGCGGTGGTGGTCATCCCCCCATCCTCACCCCCGCACGGGCGGAGCGCGCCACCGGTTTTCCTCCCTAGACTCACGCCCGTGACCGACGAGCCGAACACCCCCGCCTCCCCCGCCCCCGAGGACTGCCCCCGGATCGCGGTGGTGGGGCTGGGCTACGTCGGCCTCTCGGTCGCGGTGCTGCTGGCCCAGCACTGCCCGGTCGTCGGGGTCGAGATCAACCCGGCCAAGCTCGCCACCCTCAGGGCCGGCCGCTCGCCGATCCACGACGACGACATCTCCCGGTACCTCGCCGAGGAGACCCTCGACCTCACCTTCACCGACGACGGCCCCGCGGCCTACGCCGGAGCCGACTACGTCGTGATCGCCACCCCCACCGACTACGACGCCGCGACCAACTACTTCGACACCTCCACCGTCGAGTCCGTCATCCGCGACGTCACCGCCACCAACCCCGACGCCGTGATGGTCATCAAGTCCACCATCCCCGTCGGCTACGTCCACGACGTCCGCGCCCGCCTCGGCACCGACCACGTGATCTTCTCCCCCGAGTTCCTCCGCGAGGGCAAGGCCCTGCACGACAACCTCCACCCCTCCCGCATCATCGTCGGCGAACGCACCGACCGCGCCCGCACCTTCGCCGACCTCCTGCTGGCCGGCGCCCTGGACGACGACGTCCCGGTCCTGCTCACCGACCCCACCGAGGCCGAGGCCATCAAGCTCTTCGCCAACACCTACCTCGCCATGCGCGTGGCCTACTTCAACGAGCTCGACTCCTTCGCCGTCACCCGCGGCCTGGACCCCCGCGCCATCATCGACGGCGTCGGCCTGGACCCCCGGATCGGCACCCACTACAACAACCCCTCCTTCGGCTACGGCGGCTACTGCCTGCCCAAGGACACCAAGCAGCTCCTGGCCAACTACGCCGACGTCCCCCAGACCCTCATCTCCGCCATCGTCGAGGCCAACCGCACCCGCAAGGACTTCATCGCCTTCGACATCCTCGACCGCCACCCCCGCGTCGTCGGGATCCACCGCCTGATCATGAAGGCCGGCTCCGACAACTTCCGCTCCTCCTCGGTGCAGGGGATCATGAAGCGGATCAAGGCCAAGGGCGTCGAGGTCGTCGTCTTCGAACCCGAGCTGCCCGACGACACCTTCTTCGGCTCCCGCGTCATCCGCGACCTCGACGAGTTCAAGACCACGGCCGACCTCATCGTCGCCAACCGCCTCGTCAAAGAACTCGAGGACGTCGCCGAGCGCGTCTACACCCGCGACCTCTTCGGCTCCGACTGACCGGTCGGTCGCCTGCCAGCCGTGCGTGCCAGCCTGTGCGCGACACCCTGTGGACAAAGGCTGCTGTTCGAGCAGGTGTTCGAGTGTGCTGCAGCTCCTGCTCGACGCGCTGCGCAGCATCGAGCCGGCCCAGCTGCGCCCGCGGGCCGTCCTCCACCTCCACCTCACCGTCGCGGGCATGGCCGATCCGCGGTCGGCCGTCGGGCGGGTGGAGGAGTGCGGGCCGGTCCTGGCCTCGCAGGTCGCCCACTGGCTGGGCCCCTGCCAGGTGGCGGTGGAGCCCGTCGTCGACCTGGCCGAGGCGGTGGCCGCCACGGGCTACGAGCACGCCGAGAGGGGCAAGGAGCGGGTCTGGCTCCTCACCGGTGGGCGGGACATGTTCCCCTGGGCGTGCGGCCGGTCGAGACGGGTCGACTTCGACCACCCGACCCCCTGGGAGCACCGGCCGCCGGGGCAGACGGGGACCCACCACTCCCAGCCGCTCTCCCGGTGGAACCACCGGCCCAAGACGCACGCGGGGTTCGAGGTGCGCCAGGTCGGCCCGGGCCGCTACCTGTGGCGGACCGCCCTCGGTCACTACCTCACCGTCGGTCCCGAGGGCACCAGGCCCGTGAGCCCGCAGGTGGGAGCGGTCTGGTTCGCCGCGGAGGAGTCCGGGCTCGAGGTCGTCCAGGTCCGGCTCGCGGGCTGAGTACAGTCGCGTCATGACCGACGCCCCCACCACCGACGAGATCGAGCTGACCAAGGCCTCCCGCAAGGCGTGGGGCGCGCTGGAGACGGTCCACGTGCTGGCCCACTTCGCCGAGCCGGTGACGCAGGGGTACGTCGACCTGGGGCTGCGGCCGCGGCTCTCCTACTTCGCCGCCCGCTCGGCCCCGTTCGGCCCGGTGGGGCCGGCGCTCCCCGCGGCGACGTTCTACGTCTTCGCGCCGTGGCTCTTCGACAAGGCGCTGCCCTCGTCGTGGGAGGTCGCCTCGCCCGAGCAGGTGCTGGATGCCCAGCGCCGGACCATGACCGCGGTGATGGACCAGGTCACCGCCCACGTGGCCGGGGACTCCCTCGACGACGCCGGGCTGGACGAGCTGCTGGCGCTGCTGCGCACCGCCTGCGCCGGCCTGTCGGCACCCGGGCGGCCGCTCTACGCGGCGTACGCCGGCCTCCCGTGGCCCGAGGACCGTGGCCTGGCCCTGTGGCACGCCGCCACCCTGATCCGCGAGCACCGCGGTGACGGCCACCTCGCCCTGCTGGTCCGAGCGGGCCTCGACCCGGTCGAGGCGGTGGTGCTCTACGGGCTCTACTCCGGGATGACGGAGTTCATGCGCGCCACCCGCGGGTGGACCGACGAGGAGTACGCCGCCGGGGCCGACCGCCTGGCGGCGCGCGGCTGGATGGCCGACGGCGGCCTGACGGAGGAGGGCACGGCCTTCCGCCGCGAGCTCGAGCGGGAGACCGACCGGCTCGCCCTCGAGGGGTGGCGCCACCTCGGCCTCGACGGGACCCGCCGGGTCCTCGAGCTGGCCGCTCCCCTGCGCGACGGCGCCCTGCGGAGCGGCCTCCTGCCGGCTTGGCTGGCGGGCGGTCGGTGACCTGAGACCTCTCGGGGGGACGCAGTGAACGCCATCGACGCGCTGGTGCTGGCGGCCGTCGTGGGCGTCGGCACCCTCTGCTGGGCGGAGGGGCTGGTGCGGGCGGTGTGGGGCTACTCGGGGCTGGTGCTGGGCACCGCCCTCGGGCTGCTCACGGCCCCGCTCGTCCTCGTGCGCGTGGAGCTCTCCGTCTGGACCGCGATGGCCGCCCTCTGCTTCGTCGGCGTCACCGCGCTGGTGGTCCGCGCTCTGGTGCTGCGGGTCGGTCGCCGCGTCGGCCGGGTCGCCCGCTGGCGGCCGCCGCACTGGCTCGACCGGCCCGGCGGACTGGTCTTCGGCGTGGTCGTCGCGCTCGGGGTGAGCTGGATGATCGGCCTGGCCCTGGCCGGCTCCACCGTCGACAGCCTCGCCGCGGGGGCCAACCGCTCGGTCGTGCTGCGCGCCCTCGACCGGGTGCCGCTGCCCTGGAGCACCCGCCTGGCCGGCCGGCTCTCGGAGATCGGCGAGGAGTCGGACTTCCCCCGCTACGTCGACGTCTTCACCGCGACCCGGATCGTCGACGTCCCCCCGCCCCGGCCGGGGGTCGTGAGGGAGCCGGGTGTCGTCCGCGCCTCCCGCTCGGTGTGGAAGATTTATGCCGACGAGGCCGTCTTCACCCAGCAGGGCACCGGCTTCCTCGTCGCGCCCGAGCGGGTGATGACCGCGGCCCACGTGGTGGGCGGCGCGAGGCGGATCACGGTCGAGACGCCCGAGGGCGACCGCTCCGCGACGGTCGTGGCCTGCGACCCCCGGCAGGACGTCGCCGTCCTGCACGTCCCCGGCGCCACGGGCCGGGTCCTGGCCTTCACCGACGGGGTGGGCGGCGACCCCGCCGCGGTCGTCGGCTACCCGGCCGACGGTCCCCTGGAGCTGCAGCCGGCCCGGATCCGCGCCCGGCAGCCGTGGCAGTCGGCCGACATCTGGGGCGAGGGTCGCCACGAGCACGACGCCTACTCGGTGCGCGGGCGGATCCGCAGCGGCGACTCCGGCGGCCCCCTGGTGACCCCGCGCGGCGAGGTGCTGGGCGTGGTCGTCGCCTCCTCCCGGGTCGACGACAGCACCGGCTTCGTCCTGACCCGCGAACAGGTCGCCGGGGTGCTGGAGGACTCGCGCCGGGCCGGCAGCGACCCCCGCCCGACCACCTGCGGCGGCTGAGGGGCCCCCGCCCCGGTGTCCCGCCGCCGGAAGGGGTACGGGTGCGCATGACCGCATCCTTCGACCTCGCCGCCGCCCTCGCCGAGGCCAGCCGAGCCGTGGACGTCGCCCGGTCGGTGGAGGAGACCCTCGACCTGGTCGTCAAGAACGTCGTCCTGACCCTGCCGGCCTTCACGCACGCCGGTGTCACCGTCCGCCACGCCGACGGTCGGCTCGAGACGATGGCCGGCACGGACCGGCTGGTGACCGACCTCGACGAGCTGCAGTACGACCTGCACGAGGGGCCCTGCGTGGACGCGCTCGAGGAGGAGTCCGTCGTGCTCGTCGAGCACCTCCGGCACGCACAGCGCTGGCCGCGGTTCGTGCCGGGCGCGGTGCGCGCCGGGGTGCGCTCCATGCTGGGCCTGCGCCTCTACGTCGAGGCCGGGACGCTCGGCGCGCTCAACCTGTACTCCACCACCACGGCGACCGTCGACCCCGACGACGCACAGCTCGCGGAGCTCTTCGCCACCCACGCCGCCATCGCCCTGGGACGGGTCCGCACCGAGGACCAGCTCAACCGGGCGCTGGTGACCCGCCGAGTGATCGGGCAGGCCGTCGGCATCGTGACCGAGCGCTTCCGGGTGCCCGAGGACCGGGCCTTCCGGTTCCTCGTGCGGGTCTCGCAGGACACCAACACCAAGCTCCACGAGGTCGCGCGCGAGCTCGTCAGCAGCACCAACGAAGAGGTGACGAGGGAACCCGGCGACTGACGCTAGAGTGCGCACAGGTTCCGACCAGAGCCGCCCGTCCCGCCCGCGCAGCGCAGTCCTGCGCCGGGCACGTGCGCCCAAGGAGCCTCCGTGAGCCGACAGCACGACGTCGCCGCCGCCCTGGCCGAGGCCGCGAGGAAGCTCGACGTCGCCCGGTCCGTCGAGGAGACGCTCGACTCGATCGTGCAGACCGTGGTGCTCGCCCTGCCGACGTTCGACCACGCCGGAATCTCCATCCGGCACCGGCAGGGCGGGATCGAGACCGTGAGCGGGACCGACCAGATCGTCTGGGAGCTCGACGCGCTGCAGCAGGAGCTGGGCGAGGGCCCGAGCTTCGAGGCGATCGAGCAGCAGCGGGTGGTCGTGGTGGAGCGGGGCGGCGGGGACGGGCGCTGGCCCCGCTACTCGGCGGAGGCCACGCGGCGCGGGGTCTGCGCCCAGCTCTCGCTGCTGCTCTACACCGAGGAGGAGACCCTCGGGGTGCTCACCCTCTGCTCCTCGACCGCCGCGACGGTCGACCCCGACGACGTCCACCTCGCCGAGCTCTTCGCGACCCACGCCGCGATCGCCCTGGGCCGGGTGCGGGTCGAGGACCAGCTCAACGAGGCGGTCGCGACGCGCAAGATGATCGGCCAGGCGGTCGGCATCGTCACCGAGCGCTACCGGATCGACGACGACCGCGCCTTCCAGTTCCTCGTCCGCGTCTCCCAGAACAGCAACGTCAAGCTGCGGGTGATCGCGCAGGAGGTCGTGGACAGCACCAACGAGATGTACGCCGCGGGCGACCCTCCCGACGACTGAGCCGGGGCCGCCGGCGGTTCCGCGACGCCCCGACCGGGTACAGGTCGGCATGACCACGACACCGCTCGAGCCCCAGCCCGACCCCGAGGTCGTCCCCAGCGGCGACCCGGCGATCACCCCGGATCCCGGCGCCCCCATGCCGGGCGAGGACCCGGGCACCATCCCCGACCCGCCGGAGACCGAGCCCGCCCCGGTCTAGCGGGTCGCCGCCACGATGCGGTCCCGCCCGCGTCCGCCCACGAACCGGTCCCGATCCTCGTCTCCGACCAGGAAGTCGTCACCCCGCTGACCGAGCAGGGTGTCGCGTCCCCAGCCGCCGACGAGGACGTCGTCCCCGGCACCGCCGCAGAGCAGGTCCTTGCCGGCGTGGCCCTCGAGCCGGTCGTCGCCGCCGCGGCCCATCAGCACGTCGGTCCCCTTGCCGCCGACCAGCCGGTCGGCGCGCGCGGTGCCCACCCGGAGGCGGACCGTCCAGGACGCCTCGCCCGTCGGCCCGGTCGCCGTCAGCACGACCCTGGCGCTTCCCGACGTCCCGGCCCGGGGGCGCAGGGTCAGGACGGCGCGGTCGCCGTCGCGGGTCACCTCGACCCGCGACGTCGGCAGCAGCCGCCGGCTCCCCGACCTCACGGTCAGCGTCGCACCCTCGAGGTCGTCGAGCCGCACGGCCAGGCGGGCGACGTCGCCGCGGCAGGACTGGTCGAAGACCGGCACGAGTGCCGGCCGCGGGGTCCGGGTGGGCGGGACGGGCTGCGTCGGCTGGGGCGTCGGCTGGGGCGTCGGCTGGGGCGTCGGCTGGGGCTTCGGCTCGGGCTTCGGCTCCTCGGGCTTCGCGGGGGCCTGCCAGGACACCAGCGTCGAGTCGGCGCGCGCGCTGCCGTTGCCGGCCTCGTCGCGCACCGCCCCTCCAGCGACCCGGATCCCCAGGGTGCCGGTCTGTGTCATCCCGGTGACGGTGACCCGGAAGCTCCGGTCATCGGTCCGCGCGACGGTGACGGCGGTGGCGCCCGCGGCACCGGTGGGGACGACGTCCTCGACCCGCGGCGCGGAGACCGGCTCGTCGGCGGAGACCACGAAGGCGACCCGCTCCCCGGTGACCGGGTCGGGCTGTCCGGCGGCGGGCACCACGGTCAGGGTCGGTGCGGTGGCGTCGACGGTCCACGACCGCGACACGGCCGCGCCGGCGTTCCCGGCGAGGTCGACGGCCCGCACCTCGAGGGTGTGGTCCCCGTCGGCCAGACCCGTCAGCGCGACCGGGCTCGCGCACGGCGCCCACGCGCCGCCGTCGACCCGGCACTCGTACGACGCCACGTCGGCGTCCCCGGAGAACGCCAGGTCCGCGTCGGTCGAGGTGACGAGGGCGCCCTCGGACGGACCCGCGGTGAACGTGACGGACGGCGGGGTGAGGTCGACGGTCCACTCCCGGGTGGAGGGGACCGGGTCACGGTTGCCCGCCAGGTCGACGGCGCGGACCGCGAAGGTGTGTGCGCCCTCCGTCAGGCCGGTGTAGAGGGTGGTCTTCGCGCAGGCGGCGAACGCCGCCCCGTCGAGGCTGCACTCGTAGGTGACGGGCTCGCCGTCCGGGTTGCCCATCACGAAGGTCGCCGACGCGCTGTTCACGGACGAGCCGTTGGCGGGGGCCGTGAGGATCCGCGTGTCCGGCGGGACCGTGTCGACCGTGACCGTGGAGTCGACCGGCGTGGGGTCGGGCCGGCCCCACGGGTCGACCGCGCGGACGCGGAGCGTGGAGGTGGCGTTCTGCGGCAGGGTCCGGGTGTGCGGCGAGGAGCACGAGGCCCAGGGGCTGCCGTCGAGGGAGCACTCGAACCCGGTTGCCTGCTCCGACCCCGTGAACTCCCAGGTCGCGTCGGGGTCGTTGACCAGGGCTGGCGGCGCGACGCTGATCGTCGTCTCCGGCAGTTCTGCGGCGACGGCCAGGGAGCCGCCGGCCACCGCCCGGCGATAGGTGTCGCACATGCCGAGGCACTCGCCCGTCTGGTCGGTGGCGAGGGAGAGGAGGTCGCCGGGGCCGGCCGCGCTCAGCTCCGCTCGCCCCACCTCGAAGCGGATCGAGCGGGAGCCGTCCGGCGTTCCCACCCAGATCGCGCCGAGGTTGTCCGCCCAGCCCGTCGCGTAGCCGGCGTCGGTGTCGTAGGTGTGGCTCGAGCCGAACGTGCCGGTGTCGCCGCCCGTGACGATGATGTCGGCGGACAGAGGCGTGAGTCCGGCGGCCTCGACCGTCACCGTGCCCTCCGCCCGGCCCCCGTCCTCGAACGTCACGCCCGTCAGGGTCAGGACCCGTACGGCGGCTGCCTGGGCCGGCGCGGGCAGTCCGACGAGCAGGGCGAGCAGCGGCAGGACGGCGAGCAGGACGGCCGAGGCTCCGCCCACCCTCCGGGACTGTCGCCGGGCAGGACGGCGCGCGGGGGCGTGGCTCACGATGCCTCACCCTAGGGAGGAGGTCGGGCGCCGCGCAGGTGTTCGAGGATGTCGGGGTCTGCCCACACCCCACGCCGCGCGCGAGTCTCCGCCCGCGGGACTGAGCCGTCCGTGGGCGGCCAGCGTGCGAGGCTCACGCCATGGGGGACGACGAGCGGGTGATGACGCGGCGCGAGGTCCTGCGCGGGGGGCTCGTCGGCCTCGGGATCGGCGTCGGGCTGTTCGCGCTGGGGCTCCTGTTCCTCTTCCGACGCGACCAGCCGTCCGACGTCGTCGGGGTCTTCGTCCCGACGGCCGTGGCGATCCTCTCGACGGGCCTCGGGATCACGGCGCTGGTCCCGCTCGTGGCGACGGGCGCCCACGGCACCAGGGCGCTGTCCCGGGCGCTCCGGGCCCTCGCCGCGTTCGGGGTGCTGGTGACCGGCGCGGGTCTCGTCGTGGGTGAGCTGCCGTGGACCCTGTTCACCGTCGCGCCGCTGCTGGCCGTCTGGGCGACGCTGCGCGACGCCGGGCGGTTGGCCCGGGCCGCGCGGTCCTAGGTCAGCCCTGGGTCAGGGCCTCCCACCAGCATGTCGTTGCCGCGCCCGCCGTACATGGAGTCGCGTCAGGGGGTACGTCGAGGCATGACCGTGGGTTCCACGCTCGCTCTGGCGACCGGCAACGCGGCCTCGGGCCGCGACGGCCGGCCCGGGGCGCCCAGCACCCCCGACCTGACCGACTGGGCCGCGGACGCGGCCACGCTGGCGGTCGACGTGGTGGCCGCGCAGGAGGTCGACCACCTGCTGCCGCGCTCGGGCGGTGTCGACCAGACGGCGCTCCTGCGGGAGGCGCTGAGCGGCGGCGGGGACGCCTGGCACTCCCGGTTCGCCGCCGCCGTCCACGGGACCCCCGGCGACATCACGACCATGCGCTCGGCGCCGGCGACCCGCCTCGCGGAGCCGTCGTACGGGGTCGCGCTGCTGAGCCGGCACCCGGTGACGGAGTGGCACGAGCTGCGGATGGCACCCTCCGCGGTGAAGGTGCCCGTGCCGCGGCCCTCGTGGACCGACGAGCCACTGGTCGTGGTGCCCGACGAGCAGCGCGTCGCGCTCGCTGCCCGCGTCGAGGCACCCGGTGGCGCGGTCACCGTGGTGACGACGCACCTCTCGTTCGTGCCGTGGCGCGCGGCCGGCCAGCTGCGCGAGCTCGTCGCCTGGGCCCGCGGCCTGCCCCGGCCGCTCGTGCTCGCCGGCGACCTCAACCTTCCGGCACCCGTCGTGGAGCGTCTGGTCCGCGGCGCCGGCCTGCGGCGGGTGCCGACCGGGCCGACGTACCCCGCCCGCCGCCCGGTCGGCCGGCTCGACCACGTGCTCGTCGACGGCCTCGTGCCGGTGGGCGAGGCGAGCCTGCACCGGCTCGCCGCGAGCGACCACCTCGCGGTGGTGGTCGCTCTCCGCCGCGGGTGAAACCACTCAGCGGCGCCACCAGGGCTTGCGCCCGGGGTCGGCTTCGGCGCCGGCCGGCGCCGGCTCCTCGCCCAGCAGGATCGCGCGCGACTCCTCGGGCTCCATCGCGGGCTTGGGCTTGAGCACGAACCGCGGCAGCTCGCGCTCCTCGGTCGGCACGAAGCCGACCTCGGCGGCGGCGTACGTGCCCGTCCCGAAGGCCTGCTCCATCAGCGCGTCGCGGTCGTCGCCGACCTGGGCGACCCGCTCGACCCGGGCCACGGCGGCGATCCGCTCGAGGCGGGCCTCGGCGCCCCCGGGGTAGACGACCGTGCGGCGGCCGTGGTGGGTCCGCTCGAGGTCGTCGAGCAGCCCCTGCAGGGCGTGCGGCAGCGGGGCGTGCGAGGTGTCGGGGAGGACGACGCGGAACTCCGCGTCGGTCGCGTCGGGGGTGCAGGGCGGCATCGCCTCGACCAGCCGCACCCGCGGCTCGCCGCGGTAGGAGCGGTGCACGATCCGCAGCTCCAGCGTCGGGTCCTCGACCGGCTGGGTGCGCTCCTCGTGGACCCGGCCCCACGGCCCGACGAGCAGCACCCGCAGGTCGCTGAACTCGGCGTCGAGCAGGGCGTCGACGCAGGCGACGACCTCGTCGGCGGCCTGCTCCACGGTCGGGTCGGTGAGCCGGTCGGCCACCGGCACCACGACCTCGACGTACGGCACCTCGTAGCTGCGCCCGTGCTTGCGCCGCTTGGGCCGCATCGCCGGCACGAGGTTGGCGAGGTAGGGGTCGTTGTAGCGGTTGACCTGGTCGGCCCGGCGCAGCACCTGGGAGCGGCCGAGGTGCCAGGAGCGGGCCTCGCGCTCGACGACGAAGACGCCGCCGACCTGGGCGAGCTCGTGGCCGAGCGCCATGTCCTCGCCCAGCCGCAGCATCGGGTCGAAGCCGCGGGAGGCGCGGTAGAGGTCGCGGGTCACCGAGCCGGTCATCCCGATGTGCACCCGCTGCGCGCGGGGTCCGGCCAGCGTCAGGTCGTCGGTGCGGCGCCAGTAGCCCTCCACCCACTTGTGCTCCTCGTGGGGCACGCCCGGGAAGAAGTCGCCGGCCTCGCCCGCCGCCACCCGGTCGCGGACCTCGGCGGGGTCGAGCGCCAGCACCCACTCGGGGTCGACGAACCGCTTGTCGCCGCCGGGGACGGCGTAGTCGACGAGGTGGTGCCAGCGCAGGTGCGCCTCCACCTCCTCGCGGTAGGGGAGCATGTCGGCGTCGTACCAGTGCAGGACGTCGCCGTCGCTGGCCTGCGCGCCCAGGTGGCAGGCGTTGGCACGGCCCCAGCCGGACTCCACCCGCAGCAGGCGGGTGTTCTCCGGCCGCACCTCGGGCAGCTCCATCGGCGGGGTCGACTGGTCGTCGACCACGACCACCTCGAGCAGGTGGGCCGGATAGCTCTGGCCGGCCAGGCCGGCCAGCACGTAGGGCAGCGTGCGGTGGTAGTTGTAGGCCGGCACGACCACCGAGACCGACAGGCGCGGCTCCCACTCCCCCAGCGCCGGGGGCTGCAGGGAGCGGTAGTCGTTGTGCCGGACGACGGGCTGCCGGGGCATCAGCCGGCTCCCCCGTCCCCCGGCCTGTCGCCCGGCCCGTCGCCCGCCTCGAGCTCGCTGCTGGGCCGGAAGCCGGGCCACTCGGTGTCGATGATCTCGGGACGGCGGAACTCGTCGGCGTCCCGCGTCCAGGTGTGGCCGTCGCCGGTGCGCCGCAGCACGTAGCCCAGCCCGTGGGTCCGGTAGATCCGGCCCCCTGCCGCCTCCACCCCGCTGAGCAGCTGGGTGTCGACGAACCGCCGCACCCGCCGGAAGCCGCCGAGGTCGTCGAGCAGGTCGCGGCCGAGGAGGGTGGTGCCGCCGGCGACGAACCGGTTGAAGAGCTCGGAGGGGTGGTTGCGTCGGACCGTGACGTCCTGCTCCTCCAGGTGGACGAACTCGCTCGGCATCCCGACCACGTCGGCGCCGGAGAAGCGGCGGGCCATCAGCAGGTCGTGGACGAAGTTGGGCGAGTACCAGTCGTCGTCGTCGACCTTGAGCAGCAGCTGGGTCGACGCCGCCGCGGCCGCGGCGTCGAGCACGTCGCCGAAGAACGTCTCCTCGCCGAGGGGCCGCACGGTCACGGGTACCTCGTCGCCCAGCGCCGCGCGCACCTCGCCCTCGTCGGGGGTGAAGCCGTGGGTGGCCAGCACCAGCTCGACCTCGGCACCGCGCTGCCGGCGGACCTGGTCGAGGGCGAAGGCGAGCTGCTGGGGGCGGCGGGTGGCGAGCAGGACGCTGACCGGGGGCAGCGCCCGACCCACCGGGTCGAGCCCGGCGGCTGCCCTCAGGCCGGCCCGCCAGACGAGGGTGGAGTGGGCGTCGAAGGCGGCGCGGCGGACCCGCAGGGCGTGCTCCTCGCGGGCGAGCGGGTCGTCGAGGTCGCCGGCGCCGTCGAGGGTGGCCCGGAGCACCGGGGCGAGCTGGGGGGCGTCGTGCGGCTGCTGGCCGGTGGCGACCAGCGGGACGCCGGCCATCGCCAGCCGCAGCACCTGCGCGGCGTCGTCGCGGGCCAGGTCGACCCTGACCCCCTGGTGGGCGCGCGCAGCTGCCACGACGGCCTCGGTGACGCCGGCGGGACCGGGGGCCAGGTCGAAGAGGTCGACAGGCGGCTTCTCCCAGGTCTTGCGCCAGCCGATCGGGTTGAAGACCAGCTCGTCGACCGGGTCCAGGGCCCGCGCGCGGACCACGGCGGGCGCCCGGTCGACGACGTGGTGCGACTCGGGGGCCGCGCCCGCCTCGCCCTCGGCCAGGACGACGTCGGGCGGCACGTCCCGGGACGGGTCGCCGGCGTCGGCCGCGTCGGCGAGGTGGAGCGCCCGCGGGTCGAGCCCCGCCGCGGGCGGGCGGCCGGCGTACGCGAGCACGAGACCGTGGTGGGCGGTGTCGGCGGCGGGCACGGCCTGGCGGGCCATCTCGGCGAGCACGAGGTGGGCGCCGACCGGCTCGGCGAACCGGGCGACGGTGAGGAAGCCCGCGGGGTCCTGCTCGCCCTTGGGCCCGTGCAGCGGCCGCGCGTGCAGGCTGGTCATCAGGGGCCACTCGCCGCGCGGGTGCAGCAGCAGCGGGGCGCAGGCCTCGGTGAGCCACACCCCGACGGTGCGGCACTGGCCCAGCCGCGGCACCAGCGAGGCGGCCCGCCGCAGCGCGGCCCGGTCGGAGACGACCAGCAGCACCGTCTTCCAGCCGCGCTTGACCGGCTTGCCCGGCTCGACCTGCGAGAGCGCGAGCAGCGACCCCTCGAACCCGGTCGGCAGCGCCGCCACCACGGGGTCGTCGCCCGCCACCACCAGCACGGGGGCCGGGGAGTTGGCGAAGAAGGAGTCGAGGGAGTGCATCAGCGGGGGGTCCTCTCGCGCGGCGACCGCTCCCGGAGGGAGCTGGGGAGGCTGTGCCTGACCAGGGGCCGGGGCGCCTGGCGCAGCCAAGTCTGGGTCACGTGGTCGATGACGTGCACGCCGGGCGGCGCCACCACCTTCGTCAGCCCGCCCAGCTCCTCGGCGCGACCCTCCCGGATCGCCCGGTCGACCTCGAACTCGCGCAGCTTGCGGTAGAGCCGGGTGTGGGTGAAGTCGACGCCCTCGGTGCGCCAGTGGGCGTACTCGTCGGCGTCCAGCCACTTCACCTCGACGACCAGGCCCTGCGGCAGCACGACGCGCTCGACGTCGTCGGGGAACTCGCGCAGCTCCCAGTCGAAGGCCTTGACGAAGGTGAACTCCGGGCCCATCGGGTAGACCCACGGCTCGAGGAAGCGCAGGCTCAGGTCGAGCCAGCCGGTCGAGTCGTCGACCACGGTGAGCGGGTGGCGCGGCATCGCGACGATCGCCTTCGTCGCCTCGAGCTGCCAGGAGAGGTCGGCGAGGATCCGCGACCCCTCGGGCGTCAGCACCATGTCGCCGTCCCACTTCATCGAGTAGGCGGTGCGGACGTGGCTGAACGACCAGTTGTAGAAGTGTGTCAGCGAGTGCACCGAGGTGGCGGGCGTGGCGAGGTGCTCGCCGCCGGCGCGCGCCACCCGGTGCGGGTAGTCGAGCACCGTGAGCCGGTCGGCCGCGCCCTGCTCGGCCGCGACCCTGCGGGCGACGTCGGCGGTGCCGTCATCGGAGCCGTTGTCGACCAGCAGCACGTGCTGCACCGCGGCCAGGATCGGCGGCAGCACCCAGGGCAGGTTGCGCGCCTCGTTGCGCACCCGGAAGACGCAGGTCAGCCCGGGCTCGAGCGGCACGCCGGCGGACCAGGGCCAGGTCACGTCGAAGTCGGCCATCCCCTCGAGGCACGGGACGTCGGCGCGCGCTGGCATGCGGTGCACCCTATAACCGTGTGAAGGATTGGGATCGCGCTGACTGGGGAAGGGTCACTGCGGCACGACGACAGAGCGAGCAGAAGAGAGGGACACCATGCCGGCAGTAGGCATGCACGCACGGATGGACGCGCTGCGACATCTGCGGGGCGACTCGTGGTTCGCCAGCACCGTGGACGTCGAGGGAGCGGACGACGAGACCGGACTGACGCTGACCGTCGACGCGACCGGCTGGGTCGTCGACGTTCAGGTCCCCGAGGGAGGCCTGGGCGTGAGCGACGCCCAGGGCCTGGAGCTGGCCGTGCGCCGGGCGCTCGACGCCGCCGCCGCCATGCACCTGCTGGAGAACTCCCGGCTCCGGACCCTGTCGGCGATGGGCCGGCAGCGGGCCGCTGATCTCCTGGCAGGCCGGACCACGCTGACCCCGCCGCGGGTCGAGCCGAGCCCGCCCGTGGAGATCCCCACCCATCCCGTCGCGCCGTCCGGCTACGCGACCGACGAGCGCTGGGGCCGCCGCTGGACCGGGGTCTCCCGCGAGAACGAGGTTCGGGTCACGATGTCCCTCCTCCGGGGCCTCGAGGAGCTGGCGGTCGACCACGCCTTCCTCGCCTCGGCCGACACCACCCTCCTGCGGCACGCCCTGCGCGAGGCCTTCGCCGACGCCGCGCGCCGCTCCGACACCGACCAGGAGGTCACCTTCCGATGACGCAGGACCAGGGGAGCTACTACGGGCCCTTCCTCCCACCGCAGAAGCCCGAGGTCGGCGCGCCCGGCGGGCACGGCCAGGCGCACGCCCCCAGAGGCGGGTACGCCGTCGAGGCGCAGGACCTGGTCAACGCGGCCGGCGCCTGGGACGACGTCTCCAAGGCCCTGAGCAAGGCGTGGAACCTGACTCAGGAGGGCTGGGGCTACCCCGGCCTCTTCGGGATGCACGACACGCTGTTCACGGCCGGCCGCCTGCACATGCTGGCCAACCGGATCGTGGTCAACGCCTGCGGCGACGGGGCGGCCATCACCGGCCTGCTCGCCGACGGGCTCGTCGAGACGGCCAACGACTACTCCGGGACCGACACCTCGCAGGGGACCCCGTTCCGGACGCTGGAGCGGAGGGCGGGCGAGTGACCGACGCGAGCAAGGACCCCGAGGTCTTCCTCACCCAGATCGACGACGCCATCGACGCCGTCGAGGAGGCGATCAACAAGTTCCTGGAAGAGTCGACCAACGCCTTCAACATCGCCATCGCCTCGCTCTCCGCGGCGCCGAGCGGCGTCTGGGGCGGCATCAAGGGCGCGGCGAAGGGCCTGGTCACCGGAGGCGTTCCCGGCGCGATCGCCGGCGGCACGGCCGGGGCCGCCGAGGCCTACGTCGAGGAGCTGATCGGGCGGCTCAACGAGGGCGCCGAGCAGATCAACGTCGAGTGGCGCACCGCCTCCTCGACGATCCGCCAGTCGATCGGGAGCATGACCGGCGACCCGCTCAAGATGGCGTCGATCTCCAGCCACTACCGCGAGGCGATCGACGTGCTGGGCCAGGTGAAGAGCGAGGTGGAGTCGGCCAACTCCTACGTCGCGGCGAGCTGGACCGGCCGGGCCCACATCGCCTACGGCAACACCTCCACCAACCAGCTGGCGGCGCTCGCGGGGGTGATCGCGACCCTGGACGACTCCGCCCAGCTGCTCGACGACCACGCGACCCAGATGGTGCAGTTCTGGACCCAGCAGCTGCAGAACCTGGTCGACCTCGCCGCCGACATCACCAAGGAGGCGGCCGAGATCGGCGACATCGGCAACTGGGCCACCGCCGGCGCGGGGGTGATCGTCTCGCTGATCGCCACGGCCGCGAGCGGGGCGTCGACGATCCTCACCGACACCGCCAGCTACTGGGCCGACGTCAACATCAGCAAGGCCGGAGACTGGGACGGCATCCAGTCGATGCTGGGCGACCGGGGCCTCGAGAACGACCAGTGGCCCGACTTCACCAGCCTCGACAGCAACCAGATCAACCAGCCCTGGCAGACGGCCTGACCCGCCCGCTCAGGGGTGGGTCAGCACCACCTCACCGGTGACGGGGTCCACCCCGTCACCGGTGGCCTCCACGGCCAGGGTCGACCCGCCCGGGGCGGTGGCCGGCAGGACCACCAGCCGGTTCCAGCGGCCGTCCCCGGCCCCGAGGTCGCTCACGGACAGGGGCTCCACGCCGTCGAGCGTGGTCGTCACCTCGACCTCGCCGCGAGCCCCAGGCACGCGGCCCTCGACCCGGACCACCGGCCAGAGGGTGCCGGGCTCCGCCCACCCCTCGCCGGAGACCCACGGCAGCCACGCGGCGTCGACCCGGCAGAAGACCTCGGCCCCGCAGTCGAGCGAGCCGGAGAACGCCGGCGCCTCCTCGTAGAGCGGGGCCGCCTCGTCGGGCACGTCCCGCTGCTCGGCACCGGGACCGACCGTCTGGGTCACCCCGTCGAAGGTCGCCTCAAGGGCCAGGTCGTCGGCGTCCTCGACCGCGACCACCGCCATCCCGGTCACCGCCCGCTCGCCGTCGGCGGCGTCCTCGGGCGAGATCGTCGTGCGCTGGTCGCCGCTGACCAGGACCAGCTCGTGGGGGGCGGTGCCGGCGAGGACCTCGGCGGCGACCCCGTCGACCTGGGTCTGCGTGGTGTCGACGTCCCAGGCGAGCGCGACCAGCTCGGCGCCGTCGGCGGCGGTCAGCGACGCCCCGTCGTCGGCGGTCACGGTGGCGAGCAGGTCTGCGTCGGTGGACCACCCGAGGCCGAGCGTCCCGGTGGGCAGCGCCATCGTCAGCGCGGGGTCGTCCCCGAGCCCGGCCACCCGGGTGTCATCGAGGACCCGGACCGCGTCTCCCGGCTCGAGCTCGCGGTCGGCCCCGGCGGCGGGGTCGCCCCCGCCGCAGGCGGCCAGCGGCAGGAGCAGGGCGGCGACGGCGAGCAAGCGGGGCGCCCGGGCGAGCGGGCGGCTCACTGCTCGCGCCCCGCGCTCTTGCCCTGGAGCGCCTTGCGCAGCGACCGCCTCGCCGTCGGCGGGACCAGCGCGCGCACCCGGTGCGGCACCCGCGAGAGCCGCTCGCCCCGCGCCCCGACCGCCGCGCGGGCCTCCTCGCGCTCCTGGTCGCGACCCTGGCGCACGCCCTCCCGGCGGGCGGCCAGGACGCTGGAGGCGGCGAACGCCTCGGCGTCGTCGTACATCCGGGTGTAGGCGGTGCGGAGCTCGTCGCAGGTCCGGTGCGCCTCGGGGGTGTCGCCGCCGGGGTCGGCGAGCCCCTCGAGCACCCGCCAGGTCTCGTCGGCCAGCTCGCGCAGCGACGCGGGCACAGGCACGTCGTCCCAGGTGAGGGTGACCCGGCGCAGCGACGGGTCGATGAACCGGTGGACCGCGGCGATGTCGGCCGCCATCGCGGTCTTGACCGCCTGCAGGTCGAAGGCCTCGCCGAGGGCGAAGACGGGGACCGTCCAGTCGGCCAGCATGTCGGCGTACCGGACGAATGCCCGCTGCTCCCCGCGGGTGGCCCGCTCGGTGCCGAGCATCATGTTGACCCAGGCCGCGGTGCGGGTGACGCCGCCCTGACGGGCGTCGTAGTACTTCTGCTTGGAGCCCACGACCTCGGTCACCGGCCGCAGCATCGTCACGTAGGACGTGGTGGCGTCGTGGCGCTGCGCCGCGCCCCGCCACAGGCCGAGGAACCAGGCCGCGCGCGGGTCCTTGAGCACCAGCTCGTCGGACCCGTCGAGCTGTTCGCCCAGCCACGCGGCCACCCGCTCGCGGACCGCGTGGTCGGCGCCGACCGTGCCGGCGTCGAGCCAGGCGCGCGGCCGGGCGTCGGAGACCTGGACGCCGGAGCGGCGCAGCAGCTCGTCGTGGGTGTCGACCAGCCACTGCGGCTCGCCGAACCCCTTCGGGTTGGTGCTGTCGGCGGCCACCTCCGGCTGCGGGACGTGCAGCCCGAGGGTGCGCAGCGTCCCGGCCATCGTGCTGGTGCCGCTGCGTCCGGAGCCGACGACGTAGACGACGCGGCGGGGGCTGCTGGCCTGTGTCGGCTCGGCGGGCTCGTTCGGCTCGGCACTCATGCGGGCCAGCGTAGTGGCCGCTCCCGGTCGGGGCGGTGTGGCACCGTGTGTCCATGCGCCGTCCCCGCCTGCCCGGTGCGGGCCCCCGCCTCGCCCAGCGACAGGCGCGCCCGATGTGGGTCTGGCCCGTGGTCTCGGGCCTGGCGGCCTTCGTGGCCGGGACCGTCCTGGTGGAGGTGGACCTCGCCCCCGACGGCTTCGCCGGCCGCCTGACCCGTGACGTCGACATCGACGCCGCGTCCTCCCTGCTCCAGGTGGTCGCCGGCTCGGCGATCACGGTGACCACCCTGACCTTCTCCCTCACCGTGGTGGCGCTCCAGCTGGCCTCGCAGCAGTTCTCCCCGCGCCTGCTGCGGGAGTTCACCCGCGACCCCTTCACCCGGGCGGTCCTGGCCGTGCTGGTCGGCACCTTCGTGCTCGCGCTCACGGTGCTGCGCAACCTCCGGCTCGGGGACGAGGCCCCGGCGCTGGCGGTGCTGGCCGCGTTCTTCATGGGGCTGGTCTCGCTGGGCACCGTGCTCGGCTTCATCACCCACATCGCCCGCGCGCTGCGGGTCGACGCGGTGATGAGCGGGGTGCACGGCGAGACGTCCTCGGCCGTCCGGCTGGTCCACCCCGCCCCGGAGGACGCCGGGCCGCCGCCGCCCCCGGCGCCCGGCACCGACGGCCTGCTGGTCACCTCCCGGGACGGCGGGTTCGTCCGCTACGTCGACCACGCCCGGCTGGTCGCCCTCGCCCGACGCCACGACCTCGTCTGCCACCTCACGGTCGTGCCGGGCGACCTGGTCGTGGCGGGCAACCCGCTGGCCCGGCTGTGGGCCCGCGGCTCCGCGACGGCGCCGGTGCTCGACGAGGAGACCGCCGAGGAGCTGGCCCGAGCCGTCCGGGGGGCGGTGCCGCTCGGCTTCGAGCGCACCATGGAGCACGACGCGGCGTTCGGGTTCCGCCAGCTCGGTGACATCGCGGGACGGGCCCTCTCCCCGGGCATCAACGACCCGGTCACGGCGGTGCACGCCCTCGGCCACCTGAGCGACCTGACCGTCGTCCTGCTCGGTCGGCACCTCGGAGCCCGCGCCCGGACCGACGACGACGAGGTGGTGCGCCTGGTCCTGCCCGGTCGGGACCTGCGCTACTACCTCGACCTGGTGTGCGGGCCGCTGCGCCGGTACGCCGCCGCGGAGCCGACCGTCCTGGTCGCCCTGCTCCGGCTGCTGCGCGACGCGGCGACGGCCGCCTCGACCCGGGCCCATCGCAGCGAGGTCCTCCGGCAGGCGGACCTCGTCGTGGCCGGCACCTCCGAGGACCTGCTCCCGGCCGACCGCGCGGGGGTGCTCGACCTGCGGGCGCGCGTCGGGCTCGCGCTGGACGGCGACGTCGTGGCGGCCTACGACGACCGGGCGGGCGAGACCAGGTCGGCCTGACCCGCCGTCCCGCGGGCCGGTGGCCTCAGCGGTCGACGGGCTGCGAGGCCACCATGTCGGCGTACCAGCGGAAGGAGCGCTTCGGCGTCCGCACACCGGTCGTGTGGTCGACGTGCACCAGGCCGAAGCGGTGCTCGAGCCCCTTGGCCCACTCGAAGCAGTCCATCAGCGACCACGCGTAGAAGGCGCGGACGTCGACGCCGCGGTTGACGGCCTCGGAGACGGCGCGCAGGTGGGCGTCGTAGAAGTCGATCCGCGCCTGGTCGTCGACCACCCCGTCCGCGTCGGGCTCCGCGTCGTAGGCGGCCCCGCACTCGGTGATGAAGATCGGCGGCAGGGCCGCCCGGTACCGGGCGCGGAAGACGATCAGCCACTCCCGCAGCGCCTCGGGCACGACCGGCGAGCCGGCGTCGGTCAGCGGGTGGCCGACCACGTCGACGATCTCGATCGGGTTCTCCTGCTCCTCGGGCGCCGCGGCGACCCGGAGCGGGTAGTAGTAGTTGACGCCGTAGAAGTCGAGCGGCTGCCGGATCAGCGCCATGTCGCCGGGCTCGACGACTTCCTCCATCATCGGCGCGAGGTCGATCGGGTAGCGGCCGAGCAGCATCGGCTCGAGGAAGAGCCCGTTCCACATCTGGTCGAAGACCTTGCTCATCCCGGTGTCGGCGACGTCCTCGCTGGCCGGCCAGATCGGGGAGTGGTTGTTGGCGCAGCCGACGCTCCGCGCGCCCGCCGCGCGCAGGGCCGCGGCCGCCTTGCCGTGGCCGAGCAGCAGGTGGTGGGCGACGGGGAGCGCGTCGAAGAGCAGCGTCTTGCCCGGCGCGTGCCGGCCGTCGGCGTAGCCGAGCATCGTGACGACGTTGGGGTCGTTGACCGGGACCCAGTGCGCCACCCGGTCGGCCAGCCGCTCGCCGACCACGGCGGCGTACTCGGCGAACCGGTCGGCGGTCGCCCGGTTGAGCCAGCCGCCGTCGTCCTCGAGACCCTGCGGGAGGTCGTAGTGGTAGAGCGTTGCCATCGGCGCGAGGCCGTGCTCGAGCAGGGTGTCGACCAGCTTGTCGTAGAAGTCCAGCCCGGCGTCGTTGACGCGGCCCGACCCGGTCGGCAGCACCCGCGGCCAGGAGATCGAGAACCGGTAGCCGGGCGCACCCAGCTCGGCGAGCAGGGCGGCGTCCTCGGCGACCCGGTGGTAGTGGTCGGCCGCGACCTCCGCGGTGCTGCCGTCGGCGACGTGGCCCGGCTCGCGGGTCCAGGTGTCCCAGACGCTGGGGCCGCGCCCGTCCTCGGCGGTCGCGCCCTCGTGCTGGTAGGCGGCGGTGGCGGTCCCGAAGTGGAACCCGGCGGGCAGCAGGGGGTACTCCCCCGACCCCCGGTGTTGGCTGGGACTGGTCACCCAGCGACGATATCCGGATGCAGATGAGCGTGTACGCCGGATCCGAAAGGTTTGCCTCCCGGCTGCCGGACCGCGTCACCCACCACTCGTTCTCGTTCGGCGAGTTCTACGACCCCGAGAACGTCTCCTTCGGCCCGCTGGTCGCCCACGACGACCACCACCTCTCGTGGGGCGCCGGCTTCGAGGAGCACCGGCACGCCGACGTCGAGCTGGTCACCTGGGTGCTGCACGGGACGCTGGTCCACACCGACTCGCTGGGCCACGCCTCCACCCTCCCGGCCGGCACGGTGCAGGTGCAGTCCGCCGGCACCGGGATCACCCACGCCGAGCACGCCGACACCTCGGCCGAGCCCACCCGCTTCGTCCAGTCGTGGCTGCGCCCCGACGAGCCGGGCGAGCCGCCGGCCCGGTTCACCGCGGCGGGCCTCGCCGGCCCCGGGCTGGTCGCCGTCGCCGGCGAGGGCGGTCAGCTGCCGGTCGGCACGAGGGGCGCGACCCTGTGGATCGGCACCCTGGAGGCCGGCTCCGAGCACCCCCTGCCGGTCAGCCCGCGGCACCACCTCTTCGTCGCCACCGGCTCGGTGCGGCTGCGGCTGCCCTCCCTCGGGGGCGGCCACGGCGAGCCGGCGCTGCTCGAGGCCGGCGACGCCGTCCGGCTCTGGGACGCCGAGGGCGAGGAAGGCCTCGCGGTGGCCGCCGTCACCGCGGCCGAGGTGCTCCTCTGGACCCTTCCGGCCTGAGAGACCCTTCCGGCCTGAGCAGCTGCAGCGCGCCCGGGCGCACCTCGACCGCGAGCCGGTCGTGGTCGGCGTCCAGGGCGCCGAGCGGCTCGCCGTCGCCGCCCACCGGGACGCCGGGGCCGCCGGCGCGCGCCTGGGTCACGACCTCGACCCGCACCCCGCGCAGCACGGTGACCTCGGGCAGCGCGACGTGGCCCCCGTCGTACACCTTCGGCAGCGAGCGGATCAGCCCCCACCGCCCGGCCGCCTCGATCACGACGACGTCGAGCAGGCCGTCGTCGACGACCGCGTCGGGCGAGATCAGCATCCCGCTGCCGTAGTAGCCGGAGTTGGCGACCACCACGGTGGCGGCCCGGAACTCGTGGCGCTCCCCGTCGACCCGGACGACGTGGTGGGCGGGGGTGTAGGTGGCGAGCGCGCGGACCGCGGCGAGGGGGTACTGCAGCCGGGCGGGCACGCGGCGCATCGCGGCGACCAGCTCGGCGGCCCGGCCGTCGACCCCGGCGTAGACGGAGCCGGCCACGACGTGCCGACCCTCGGGGCCGCAGACCTCCAGCAGGTCGACCGGGCGCGCAGGCGCCCGCAGCAGCACGTCGGCGACCCCCTCGGGATCGGTGGGCAGCCCCACCATCCGGGCGAAGTCGTTGCCGCGGCCCACCGGGACGATGCCGAGCGTGCCCCCGCGGTCGGCGACCGGCCCCACCACGCAGTGAAGCATCCCGTCACCGCCGACCGGCACGACGACGTCGCCGCGCTCGACGGCGGCGGCCACCAGGGCGTCGACGCTCGCCGAGCCCGGCGACTGCGTGACCTCGACCCGCGCGCCGGCCTCCCGGAGCAGCGCGGCCACCGGCAGGGTGGCGGCCGGGGCGGCGCCCCCACCCGCCGCGGGGTTGACCAGGAAGGTGTAGCCGCGGGTCCCCGGCTCGCCGACGCCGGTCACGGGACCAGCACGCCCGGGTTGAGGATGCCGGCCGGGTCGAGCGCGGCCTTGACCGCCCGCAGCGCGGCCACCCCGACGGAGCCGATCTCCTGCTCCAGCCACGGCTTGTGGTCGCGGCCCACGGCGTGGTGGTGGGTGACGGTGCCGCCGGCGGCCACGATCGCCGAGGTGGCGCGCTGCTTGGCGACGTGCCACTGGGTCAGCGGATCGGGCCCCTGGCGGCAGGCCACGGTGAAGTAGAGCGACGCCCCGGTCTCGTAGACGTGGGAGACGTGGCAGAGCACCAGGGTGCCCTCGCCGAGCGCCTCGGTCAGCGCCTCGCGCACCACCTCGTGGAGCCGCGGCACCCCGGACCAGAAGGTCGCGGTCTCGAGCGTCTCCACCAGGACGCCGGCGTCGAGGAGGGAGTCGCGCAGGTACGGCGCGTCGAAGCGGCCGTGCGCCCACCTCTCGCCCGGCGCCGGGCCGGCCGGGGCACCGCCGAGCTCCTCGGCGAGCCGGTGGAGCATCGTCGTCACCGCAGCGCCGCGGGCCTCCACGGCCTCGGTGCTGCCCTCGTGGCCGACGACCATGAGGCAGGGACCGCCGTCGCCATCGCTGGCCGCCCCCACCGCCGCGGGGTCGGCGAGATTGAGGCCGGTCTCGGCCTCGTCGGAGAGGCGGAGCACGGTGGGGGCCAGCCCGGCCTGGACGAGGCGGCGGACCGCCTCGGTGCCGGCGGTGAACGACGACCAGCGCCAGCCCTCGTAGACCCTCGCCTCGGGCCGCCGGCGGACGCGCACGGTGACCGACGTGATCACGCCCAGGGTCCCCTCGGAGCCGAGGACGAGCTGGCGCAGGTCGGGGCCGGCGGCGCTGGCCGGGGCGACGCCGAGGGTCAGCGGGCCGGTCGGGGTGACGGCGGTGAGGCCGACGACGAGGGAGTCGAACCGGCCGTAGCCGGCCGAGGCCTGCCCCGAGGAGCGGGTCGCGGCGAAGCCGCCGATCGTGGCGTGCTCGAAGCTCTGCGGGAAGTGGCCGAGGGTGAGGCCGTGCGCGCCGAGCAGCGCCTCGGCCTCGGGGCCGCGGAGCCCCGGCTCGAGGGTGGCGGTCATCGAGACGGGGTCGACGGCGAGCAGCCGCCGCATCCGGCCCAGGTCCAAGGAGACCGCGGCGACCAGGTGGGTGCCGGGTCCGCCGGGGGCGAGGTCGGCGACGAGGCCGCCGGTCACGCTGGTGCCGCCGCCGAAGGGGACGACGGCGACCCGGTGCTCGGTCGCCCAGGCGAGGACGGTCGCCACCTCGTCGGCGTCGGCCGGGCGGACGACGGCGTCGGGCGCCTCCTCGAACCACCCCATCCGCGCCTTGAGCAGGTCGGGGGTCGACTTGCCCCGGGTCCGGAGCCGGCGGGTGGTCGCGTCGGTGAGCACGTGCTCGGCGCCGAGCATCGTCCGGACGGCGTCGAGGGCCTCGTCATCCAGGCGCACCGGTGGGAGGATGACGGCCTCGGCCGTCGGGTCCGCCGAGGCGCGGTCCTGGTGGCCGAAGGCGAGGTCCACCAGCCCCTGTGCGGAGTCGGGGAGGGCGGCGGCCCGCGCGGGGTCCCCCCACCGGGTCGGGTGCATCTCGCGGGACGGGTCGACCGGGGTCATGTGTTACAGTGTGACACATGACGTCACTCCGTCACAACGCTCTGGCAGTCGAGCTCGCCCGGGCCGCGGGGCTGGACCCCCGCCTCGACCCCTATCTCGACGCGGCGCGCGCCTGCATCCTCGACGTCGGGTGGCGTCGTACGACGCTCACCGAGGTGGCCCGCCGGGCCGGGGTCAGCCGGATGACGATCTATCGCGCCTGGCCCGACATGCGCGCCCTCATGGCCGACCTGATGACCCGGGAGTGGGGCACCGTGGTGGCCGCCGGGGTCCGGACCGGGACCATCGCCGACGGCGTCGTCGCCGTCGTCCGACACCTGCGCGACAACGAGCTCTTCACCCGGATCGTCGAGCTCGACCCCGAGCTCCTCCTCCCCTACCTGCTCGACCGCCGCGGCCGCAGCCAGCAGGCGATCCTCGAGTCGCTGACCCACCGGATCGCGGAGCAGCAGAAGCTCGGCGAGGTGCGGACGGGCGACCCCGGCGCCATCGCCCGCACGATGCTGCTCATGGGCCACGGCTTCGTGCTCAGCCTGCACACGATGGTCGAGGACGACCTCTCCGAGGAGGCCCTCCTCGACGAGCTGCACACCATGGTCACCCGGCACCTGGCCCCGTGACACCGTGACCGACCGCACGGGCCGCCTCGGCCACGGCACCGCCGGCCTCGCCGACGAGGTCGACGTGCTCGTCGTCGGGCTGGGCATCACCGGGGCCGGCTGCGCCCTCGACGCGGCGAGCCGCGGGCTGCGGGTGCTGGCCGTCGACGCCCACGACGTCGCCTTCGGCACGTCCCGCTGGTCCTCCAAGCTCGTGCACGGCGGGCTGCGCTACCTCGCCCGCGGCCAGGTCGGGGTCGCCCACGAGAGCGCGGTCGAGCGCGGCATCCTCATGGAGACCACGGCTCCCCACCTCACCCACCCGCTGCCCATGCTCATCCCGCTCACCACGACGACCCCGCGGCTGCAGGAGCAGGTCAACCGCTGGGGGCTGGCCGCCGGCGACCTGCTGCGCCGCGGCGCCCGCACGGCCCGCGAGACCCTGCCGGCGCCCCGCCGACTGACCGCCACCGAGACCCGCGCGCTGGTGCCGTGCCTACGCACCGACGACCTGCGCGGTGGGCTGCTCTCCTGGGACGGCCAGCTCGAGGACGACGCGCGACTGGTGCTCGCCGTCGCGCGCACGGCCGCCCAGCAGGGGGCGCAGGTGCGGAGCCGGGTCCGCGCCGTCTCGGTCGGGGGAGGCCGCGCCGAGCTGCTCGACACGCTCACCGGCGAGACCCGCGTCGTCCGGGCCGGGGCGGTGGTCAACGCAACCGGGGTGTGGGCGCCCGCGCTGGCCCCCGACGTCCGACTGCGGCCCAGCCGCGGCAGCCACCTGGTCCTGCGCGCCTCGACCCTGCCCGGCCTCTCGACCGCCGTGACCGTCCCGGTGCCGGGCAGCATGAGCCGCTTCGCGCTGTTGCTGCCCCAGCCCGACGGCACGGTCTACGTCGGCCTCACCGACGAGCCGGTCGAAGGTCCGCCCTCTGACGTGCCCGAGCCGACCGAGGCCGAGGTCGGCTTCCTGCTCGACGTCGTCTCCGCCGCCTTCGCCACCCCGCTGCGCCGCGAGGACGTGGTCGGTGCCTTCGCGGGGCTGCGCCCCCTGCTCGAGTCCACCGAACCCGTCACCGGTGCCCACTCCACCGCCGACCTCTCCCGCCGGCACGCCGTCCTGGTCGGGCGCGACGACCACGCCACGGTGGTCACGGTGGTCGGCGGCAAGCTGACCACCTACCGCCGGATGGCCGAGGACGCGGTGGACGCCGCCGTCCGGGCCGGCGGACTGGTCGCCGGGCCGTGCCGCACCCGGACCCTGCCGCTCACCGGCGCGGCTCCCCGCGCCGAGCTGGCCGCGCTCCGCGAGCACCCGCGGCTGGTCCGCCGCTACGGCACCGACGCCGCGCTCGTGCTGGCGACGGCCCGGGAGGTGACCGGGCTCGGCGACGACGAGCTGCTGGCGCCGGCGTCGCCCGAGGTGCCGGTCACCCTGGCCGAGCTCGTCTTCGGGGTGACCCACGAGGGCGCGGCCGACGTCGACGACCTGCTGGACCGGCGTACCCGGGTGGGCCTGGTCACGGCCGACCGGCAGGTCGCCCGGCCGCTCGCCGAGCGGGCGCTGGCGCTGGCGGCGTCCCGGCGGAGTGGTCGGAGCGGGGATCAGAGCGGAATGGCCACGTAGGTGGTGTCGAGGTACTCCTCGATCCCCTCGAAGCCGCCCTCCCGGCCGAAGCCGCTCGCCTTGACCCCGCCGAAGGGGGCGGCCGCGTTGGAGACGATGCCGGTGTTGAGCCCGACCATGCCGAACTCCAGCGCCTCGCTCACCCGCAGCGAGCGGGCGAGGTCGCGGGTCCAGACGTAGGCGACCAGGCCGTACTCGCTGGAGTTGGCGGCCCGCACCGCCTCCTCCTCCTCGGTGAAGCGCGTGATCGGGGCGACCGGGCCGAAGATCTCCTCGCGGGTGATCTCGGCGCCGTCGGGGACGTCGAGCAGCACGGTCGGCGGGTAGAACCAGCCCGCGCCCTCGGGCGGCGTGCCGCCGGTGAGCACCTTCGCGCCGCCGTGGACGGCGTCGGTGACGAGCTGGGAGACCGAGCTGACGGCGTCCTCGTCGATGAGGGGCCCGACGTCGACGCCCTCGTCCTGGCCGCGGCCGACCGTGAGCGACCCCATCCGCTCCGCGAGGCGGGCGGCGAACTCGTCGGCCACGTCGGCGTGGACCAGGAAGCGGTTGGCGGCCGTGCACGCCTCGCCCATGTTGCGCATCTTGGCGACCATCGCGCCGTCGACGGCGGCGTCGAGGTCGGCGTCGGCGAAGACCACGAACGGCGCGTTGCCGCCGAGCTCCATCGAGACCCGCTGCAGGTGCTCGGCCGACTGCTTGACCAGGCCGCGGCCGACCGGCGTGGAGCCGGTGAAGCTGACCTTGCGCAGCCGCTCGTCGCCCATCAGCGCCTCGCCGACCTCGCGGGAGGAGGTGGTGGTGACGACGTTGACCACGCCGGGCGGGACGCCCACCTCCTGCAGCACCTGCGCGAGCAGCAGCATGGTGAGCGGGGTCTGGCTGGCCGGCTTGACGACCACCGTGCAGCCGGCGGCCAGCGCGGGGCCGATCTTGCGGGTGCCCATCGCGAGCGGGAAGTTCCACGGGGTGATGAAGAAGCAGGGGCCGACCGGCTTCTTCATGGTGAGCATCCGGCTGCCGCCGGCGGGGTTCTCCATCCAGCGGCCGTGGACCCGGACGGCCTCCTCGGAGAACCAGCGCAGGAACTCGTTGCCGTAGACCACCTCGCCCCTCGCCTCGGCCAGCGGCTTGCCCATCTCCAGGCTGATCACCCGGGCGAACTCGTCGGCGCGGGCGTTGACCGCCTCGTACGCCGCCCGGAGCAGCTCGCCGCGCTTGCGCGGGGCCGTGGCGGCCCACTCGGCCTGGGCGGCCGCGGCGGCGTCCAGTGCCTCGAGCGCCTCTCCGGTGCCGGCGTCGGCCACCCGGGCCAGCACCGAGCCGTCGGCCGGGTCGAGCACCTCGAACGTGGCGCCGTCCTCGGCGTCGCGCCACTCGCCACCGACCAGCAGACGCGTCTCCACGCCCGCGAGGTCCTGGTGGGCTGCGCTCTCCTGCTGGGTCATCTGGCCTCCTGGTCCGGACACGACGGTAAAACCTTGAGTACCCCTGAGGGCGACGACGAACTCCCCGGTAGGGTCCTCCCAGACCCCGTGCCGACCCCATGCGGCACGGGGTCTTCTCACACCCTAGGCCGGGCAGTGCGCCCCGGTCGTCGGGCGCAGCGCACAGTCCGACGTGGCCGGGCCCGCCCGCTTCGGTGGTCTGCGGTGGATCGCAGTCACCTGGTGACCTGGATCCTCCACAGATCCCCTGCTGCGGGGCGTCATCCACAGGTCTGCCCGGGGACGGGCGCCGGGGGGCGCCCGGCGCGCCACGCTGGCCAGGTGGACGAGAACCTGGCGCGGCTCCTGGCTCAGCAGTCCGGCGTCGTCTCCCGCCGACAGGCACTGGAGGCCGGGCTGGGGGACCACGACCTGCGACGCATGCTGCGCCGCCGCGAGCTCAGCCGGATCCACCCCGGAGTGCTCGTCGACCACACCGGGGAGCCGACGTGGCGGCAGCGCGCCTGGGCCGGCGTGCTCCATGCCTGGCCGGCGGCACTGTGCGACTCCTCCGCCCTGCTCGCCTCGGAGAACGCCGGCGGCCCGGCCGGAAGCGTCATCCACGTGGCGGTGGACCGGGAGCGACGAGTCGTCGCCCCCGCCGGGACCCGGCTGCACCGCGTGACGGGGCTGCACGAGATGACCCTGTGGAACGCGTCTCCCCCGCGCCTCCGAACCGAGCCGGCGGTGCTGCGGACCGCTGCCCGGGCACGGGACGACTTCGAGGCCGTGCAGGTGCTGGCGAACGCCGTCCAGTCGCGACGGACGACCGCTGCGCGACTCCTCCACGTGCTCGGGACGATGGAGCGCCTGCCGCGGCGCGACTTCCTCGCCCGAGTGCTCGCGGACGTCGCAGCCGGCGCCTGCTCCGTGCTGGAGCACGTCTACCTCGCGCGGGTCGAGCGGGCCCACGGGCTCCTCCGGGGCGAACGCCAGGTGCACGGGTCGAGCCGGGGACCGGTGCTCCGTGACGTGTTGTACCGGCGCTACCGGCAGGTCGTCGAGATCGACGGACGGCTCTTCCACGACACCGCGGCGGCACGCCATGCCGACCTGGACCGGGACCTCGACGCAGCACTCGACGGGCTCCACACCGTCCGGCTCGGGTGGGGACAAGTGGTCGGCACGCCCTGCCGGACCGCAGACCGGGTCGGCACCCTCCTGCAACGGCGCGGCTGGGACGGGCACGTGCGTCGATGTCCGTCCTGTCCCTCGTGAGGGGTCTGCGGTGGATCGCAGTCACCTGGTGACCGGGATCCACCGCAAACCTCCGTGGACAGCGCGACTACTCCACCGTGACCGACTTGGCGAGGTTGCGGGGCTTGTCGACGTCGAGGCCGAGGTGGGTGGCGGCGTGGTAGGCCAGCAGCTGGAGCGGGACCGTGAGGAGCAGGGGGTCGAGCTCGACCTCGCTGCGGGGGACGTCGACCCGGGTCACGTCCAGGTCGCCGAGGTCCACGCCCTCGTGGGTGACCACGACCAGCGGGCCGCCGCGGGCCGCGACCTCGTGCAGCGCCGCGACGTTGCGCCCGACCAGCTCGTCGTCGGGGACGATCGCCACGGTCGGCACGTCGGGGCTGATCAGCGCCAGCGGGCCGTGCTTCAGCTCCGAGGTCTGGTAGGCCTCGGCGTGCCGGTAGGTGATCTCCTTGAACTTCTGGGCCCCCTCGCGGGCCACCGGGAAGCCGCGGACCCGGCCGATGAAGAAGAGCGAGTCGGCCACGGCCAGCTCCTTGGCCACCTCGACCAGCTGCGGCTCCAGCGCCAGCACCTCGGCGACCTGCTCGGGCAGCCGCTCGAGGGCCTGCACCAGCCGCCGGCCGTCGGCCACCGAGAGGTCCCGGACCCGGCCCAGCTGGAGCGAGAGCAGCGCGAAGCCGAGGAACATGTGGGAGAGCGCCTTGGTGCTGGCCACCGCCACCTCGGGGCCGGCGTGCAGGTAGATCCCGCCGTCGACCTCACGGGCGATCGCGCTGCCGACCACGTTGACCAGGCCGATCACCCGACCGCCCTTGCGCCGGATCTCCTGGACGGCGAGCAGGGTGTCGATGGTCTCGCCCGACTGGCTCACCGCGACGTAGAGGGTGTCGGGCTCGATGATCGGGTTGCGGTACCTGAACTCGCTGGCCGGCTCGGCGTCGGCGGGGATCCGGGCCAGCTCCTCGACCAGCCCGGCCCCCATCTGCCCCACGTAGTAGGCGGAGCCGCAGCCGAGCACCTTGACCCGGCGCACCCCCCGCAGCTCGCGGGGGTCGAGGTGCAGCCCGCCCAGGTGGGTGGTGCCGAACCGCTCGTCGAGCCGGCCCTGCAGCATCCGAGCCGTGGTCTCGGGCTGCTCGAGCATCTCCTTGTGCATGAAGGAGTCGTGCTCCCCGGCGTCGTACGCCGCGGGGTCGACGTCGACCTCCGAGGCGACCTTGCCGGTGGTCGTGGTGAAGCCGCCGGCGCTCACCGACGCGAGCTCGCCGTCGTCGAGGACGACGACCGAGGTGGTGTGCCGCACGATCGCGGCCAGGTCGGAGGCGACGTACATCTCGCCGTCGCCCACCCCGAGGATCAGGGGGCTGCCGTGCCGGGCGACGACGATCTCGCCCGGGTGGTCGGCGTGCACGACGGCGAGGCCCCAGGTGCCGGTGACCTGGGCGAGCGCCTCGACGACCTTCTCCTGCAGCGTCGGTGCCGTGGAGCGCGCGACCAGGTGGGCGAGCACCTCCGTGTCGGTGTCGCTGGCCAGCTCCACCCCTTCGGCCACGAGCCGGCGGCGCACGTCGTGGGCGTTGTCGAGGATGCCGTTGTGGACGACGGCCACGCGCTGCTCCGCGTCGGTGTGGGGGTGGGCGTTGGCGTCGGTCGGCGGGCCGTGCGTGGCCCAGCGCGTGTGGCCCAGCCCGGTGTGGCCCGAGAACCGCTTGGGCAGCGCGTCGGCCAGCGGACGGACCCGGCCCGCCGCCTTGGCGACCCGCAGCGAGCCCTTGCTGCCCGCGACCGCCAGGCCTGCCGAGTCGTAGCCGCGGTGCTCGAGCCGGGCGAGGCCCTCGACGAGGATCGGGGCGGCCTGCTGGGGGCCGACGTAGCCGACGATTCCGCACATGGGGTGCTCCTTCTTGGGGTGGGGCCGCCTCAGCCGTAGACGAGGCGGCGCAGCTGTCGCTCGGTGAGCCGGGGAGCGGCCACCACGCGGGTGGCCAGCTCGGCGGCGAGGAGCGGGAAGATCTCGGCGTTCCTGGCGCCGTAGGTCTTCAGGTGGGCGTGCCGGCGCCGGACGTACTCCTCCACCGGTTCGGCGTGGAAGGCGAGGACGTCGCCGACCACGCGCCGCGCCTCCGCCGGCGAGAGTCCGGTGGTCGCCACGAGGTGACGCACGAGGTCGTCGTCGGGGTGGTTCGGGTGCGGCACTCCACGAGTGTGGGGACATGGGCTCGCGTCGCGCAACGATCTGCCCGGAATCGGGCAGGTTCTTTGGTTATGGGGTCATGGTTGGGTGCGAGTCGGGTCGCCGAGTGGTGGAGACACGCGATCTTCCACGCTCGGCGTGGTGCACAAGTGGGGGACTGCTACCCTAGGTGAACGGAAGGTGAACAAGAGGTGTCCCATGGCTGACCGCAAGATGACTGAAGACCGCTCGACCCTGCGCATGAGCTGGGTCCCCGTCCGCGACGCGCAGGGCCGCGTGCGGATGCAGGCGCGCTGGGCCGCCACACCGGTGGTGCCGCGGGCGCGCCAGGCCGCCTGAGGCGGCCGGCTCCCACACCAACGCAACGGCGGTGGATCCCCACGCGGGGTCCACCGCCGTTCGTCGTTCTCCGCTGATGTGAGGCACGTCACAGGGGTTGCCGGAATGGACCCGGGTGCCGTACGGTTTGGATAGTTGAACAATCAACCAAAGCCGCAGAGGTCCACCTCCGGCGGCACCCAAGCCTCAGGGAGACCCAGATGAACTTCTTCAGCCGCAAGTCCGACAAGACCGAGACCTTCGACGCCCCGACCACCGTCCTCGACGACGTGACCGGCGACTACACCATCGACGCCAGCCACACTCGCCTCGGCTTCTCGGCCCGCCACGCGATGGTCACCACCGTCCGCGGCCAGTTCAAGGAGTTCGAGGGCACCGCCCACGTCGACACCGCCAACCCGGCCGCCTCGTCGGTCAAGGTCGTCATCAAGACCGCCAGCATCGACACCGGCTCCGCCGACCGCGACGGTCACCTGCAGTCGGCCGACTTCTTCGACGCCGCCAACAACCCGGAGATCACCTTCGTCTCCACCGACGTCAAGCGCGACGGCTCCGACTGGACCGTCACCGGCGACCTGACCATCAAGGACGTGACCAAGCCCGTCACGATCGAGTTCGAGGAGACCGGCTCGGCGCAGGACCCCTTCGGCAACACCCGGATCGGCTTCGAGGGTGGCACCACCATCAACCGCAAGGACTGGGGCCTCACCTGGAACGCCGCGCTCGAGACCGGCGGCGTCCTCGTCTCCGAGAAGATCAAGCTCGACTTCGACATCTCGGCGATCAAGAACGCCTGACCCCCGGGGCGCGACCGCGCCTCCACCGACTCACCGGCCCGTCTGTTCCCCCGCAGGCGGGCCGGTGTTCATTTCACCCGCACCGGGCCGAGGCGTCAGCCCTTGTGACGGGGCTTGCGCTTGTCGTAGCCGCCGCCGTCGCGGGGGCCGGAGGAACGGCGCGGGCCGGTGTCCTTCGCCAGCTCGATCAGCTTGCCGGAGATCCGGGTCTCCTTCAGCGCCTCCCACGTGCCCGAGGGCAGGGTGGCGGGGAGCTCGACGAGGGAGAAGTCGGGGCGGATGTCGATCTTGCCGAAGTCGCCCCGGCCCAGGCCGCCCTCGTTGGCGAGCGCGCCGACGATCTGGCGCGGCTCGACCTTGTGCCGCTTGCCGACCGCGATCTTGTACGTCGCGAGGTCGTCGCGGGAGGGACGGCGCGGCCCCTTGGGCCCCCGGTCGTCCCGGTCCCCCCGGCCCCGGCCGTCGGAGCCGTCGCGCTCGCGCGGGGTGTGCAGCACCTCGGCCTCGGGCTCGAGCAGCAGCGGGGTCTCGCCGTACATGACGGCAGCCAGCGCGGCGGCCACGTCGACCTCGGGGACGTCGTACTCGGTGACGTAGTGGGCCACCACGTCGCGGAAGAACTCGATCCGGTCGGTGTCGGACAGCGCGGCGGTGATCTGGTCGTCGAAGCGGCTCAGGCGGGTGCTGTTGACGTCCTCGACCGTGGGCAGCTGCATCTGGGTCAGCGGCTGGCGGGTCGCCTTCTCGATCGCCCGCAGCAGGTGACGCTCGCGCGGGGTGACGAAGGCGATCGAGTCGCCCTTGCGGCCGGCCCGGCCGGTGCGGCCGATCCGGTGCACGTAGGACTCGGTGTCGGTGGGGATGTCGAAGTTGACGACGTGGCTGATCCGCTCGACGTCGAGGCCGCGGGCGGCGACGTCGGTGGCGACGAGGATGTCGAGCTTGGCGTCGCGCAGCTGGTTGATCGTCCGCTCGCGCACGGGCTGGGAGACGTCGCCGTTGATCGCCTGGGCCGAGAAGCCGCGGGCGCGGAGCTTCTCGGCGAGCACCTCGGTGACCTGCTTGGTGCGGACGAAGACGATCATCCCCTCGAAGTTCTCGACCTCGAGGATGCGGGTCAGCGCGTCGACCTTCTGCGGGTAGCTGACCATCAGGTAGCGCTGGGTGATGTTGGCCGAGGTGGTGGTCTTGTTCTTGACCGTCACCTCGACCGGGTCGTCGAGGTGCTTCTTGGAGATCCGCCGGATCTGCGCGGGCATCGTCGCGGAGAAGAGCGCGACCTGCTTGGTGGCGGGGGTGTCGGCGAGGATCGTCTCGACGTCCTCGGCGAAGCCCATCTTGAGCATCTCGTCGGCCTCGTCGAGGACCAGGAAGCGCAGCTCGGAGAGGTCGAGCGTGCCCTTCTCCAGGTGGTCCATGATCCGGCCCGGGGTGCCGACGACGACGTGGACGCCGCGACGCAGGGCGGAGAGCTGGACGCCGTACCCCTGGCCGCCGTAGACCGGCAGCACGCGGATCTTCTTCTGGTGGGCGGCGTACCGCTCGAACGCCTCCGAGACCTGGAGCGCGAGCTCGCGGGTCGGCGCGAGCACCAGCGCCTGCGGCGTCTTCTGCGCGGGGTCGAGGTTGGAGAGGATCGGCAGCGCGAAGGCGGCCGTCTTGCCGGTGCCGGTCTGGGCCAGGCCGACGACGTCGCGGCCCTCCAGCAGCGGCGGGATCGTGGCAGCCTGGATCGGCGAGGGGCGCTCGTAGCCGACCTCGGCGAGCGTCTTCAGGACGGACGGGTCAAGCCCCAGCTCCGCGAACGTGGGTACTTCCGGGGTCGCCTCTTGTGCCGGCGCGTCGTCACTCATGGTTTCCACGGTAGTCGCAGGCGGGGACACGCGGAGATTCCGCGGGTGCGCGACCTCGGTCACCCGGCGCCGCGCGCAGCGGGCGCGGGCGTGGCGGAAACCCCGGGGACAACGACCCTCGACGGATGCCATCCTGCCCCCATGGACCTGACCGGCCTGCCCGAGGGGCTCACCGCCCGACCGCTCACCACCGCCGACGCCAGCGCCGTCCACGAGGCGATCGCCGCCCAGGAGCTGGTCGACCTCGGCTCCGTGGAGATCGAGGAGGCCGACATCGTCTCCGACTGGGCGAAGCCCAGCCACGACGTCCCCTCCTCGTCCGTGGGCGTCTTCGACGGCGACCTGCTCGTCGGCTACGCCGAGGTGATGGGCGCCGACCGCGGCGACGCGGCCGTCCGCCCCAGCCACCGCGGACGCGGGATCGGCACCTGGCTCGCCCACCGGATGCAGGAGATCGCGCGGGCCCGGGGCTCGCGGGTGGTGGGGATGCCGGTGCCCGTCGGCTCGCCCGGCGACCGGCTCCTGGAGCAGCTCGGCTACCGCGTCCGCTGGCACTCCTGGGTGCTGGAGCTGCCGCCCGGGGCCGAGGTCGCCCCGCGGCCGCTGCCCGACGGCTACGCGCTGTCGGTGGCCACGCCGGAGCAGCACCGCGAGGTGTGGACGGTCGTGGAGGACGCGTTCCTCGAGTGGTCCGAGCGGGACCGGGAGAGCTGGGAGGACTTCCACGCCTCCGTGGTCGGCCGCCCCGGCTTCGAGCCCTGGCACGTCCGGGTCGTCACCGGCCCCGACGGTGCGGTGGTGGGGACGGCGGTGCTCTCCATGTACGAGCAGGCCGTCTTCATCAGCCGCCTCGCCGTCGCCCGCGCCGAGCGAGGCCGCGGCCTGGCCCAGGCGCTGCTGGTCGATGCCTTCGGCGCGGGCCGCGCGCACGGCGCCACGAAGTCGGAGCTCTCCACCGACTCCCGGACCGGGGCGTTGAGCCTCTACGAGAAGGTCGGCATGGTCGTCCGAGACTCGTGGGTGAACCGCTGCATCGACCTCGACTGAGCGCCGAGGGGGCCCTCACGCGTCCGGGGGTCGCAGCAGGCGGGAGACCACCTCGACCTGCAGGGCGTGCCCGGCGGCGTTCGGGTGCAGCGGGTACGCCGTCTCAGCCATCACGCCCTGCGGCTCGCCCGGCCCGATCGTCGGCCAGGAGGCCTGCAGGTCGAGGACCGCGACCAAGTCGTGGCGGAAGCCCATGAGCACGTCGCGGACCGCCTGCCACTTCGCGGCGTACTCCGGGTTGGCGGAGACCGGCGCGTAGTTGACCACCAGCAGCACCGAGGTCGGCCGCCCGCCGGCCGCCTGCTCCGCCCGCGCGACGATCCGCTCGATGCTGCTCCTGGTCTGCGCGGCGCTCATCTGCCAGGCCGGGTCGTTGACTCCGAGGTTGACCACCGTGAGGACGGGCGCCACCCGGTCCAGCACCTGCCAGACGGGGCGACCCGTCGTCGTGGCGGGGTTGAAGTGGTGCGACGAGTAGCCCGAGTGGGCGGCGTCGAGGACGTGGACCCCCGAGCTGCGGTCGGCCTCGGAGGCGAAGACCTCGAAGCCCTCCACCACCGACGGCAGCTGGGCCGAGGTGCCGCGCACCTCCACCCGGTGCGGGCCCGGCGCCAGGGTCGCCGACTCCCAGAGGTGTCCGGAGCCACCCGTCGAGGTGTCGTCGTCGGCCGTCAGGGGCGACCACTCGCCGCCGTCGACCCGGACCTCCGCGGGCGCCGTCGTGGCGTCGCGCCCGAACCAGACCCGCAGCCCCGTCCCCTCGAAGTCGAGGGTCAGCCCCGAGCCGGCGAGGAAGGCGGCGGCCTTGGACCCCAGGCCGTAGCCGCTCACCCGCGTCACCTGGCCCACCTCCTGCAGCCCCGGCGCCGCCAGGCCGGCGTGGCTGACTGCCGGGACGTGCCCCGTCCCCTGCGCCGCCGCGATCGGGTGGCGCGCCCGCAGGGCCTCCTGCAGGGCCGGCGGCGGCCGCTGGGACCAGAGGTCGGCCCCGAGGCCCTCCGAGATCGAGTCCCCGACGTAGGCCACGTCGACCCGGCGGGTGTCGCGCTCGCGCAGGGCGTCCCAGAAGGGGACGAGCGCCTCCGGGTTCTGCAGCTGGGGGGCGGGGGTCGCCGTCGGGCTCGGCTCCGGTGAAGGGCTCGGCTGGACGGACGGACTGGCCTGGGCCGAAGGGCTGGGCTGGGCGGTCGGGGTCGGGGTGGGCGTCGGCGTGGGGCTGGGCTGGGCGGTCGGGGTCGGCGTCGGGGTGGGCTGGGCGGTGGGCGTCGGGCTCGGCGTCGGCGTCGGCGTCGGGGTCGGGGTGGGCGTGGGGGTGGGCGTGGGGGTGGGCGTCGGCGTGACCGGCGCGGGACGCACGGTCACGGCGAACGGTCGGCTGAGCACCCGCGGCCTCCGGTCGGACTGCACGAGCTCGGCGCGGTAGACGTGGCGACCGGGCCGGGCCGCCGTACGCCGCCGGACGGCGTGGCCGTGCGCGTCCGTGCGGAGCCGCCCGAGCGCGACCCACGTGTCCCCGCGCCTGGTCGCCAGCCGGACCTGGCGGCGTCCGGCTCCGGACCCGAGGCGCACGTGCAGGACCAGCCGGTCCCCCACCTCCACCGTCGAGGGCCCGGTCAGCCGGAGCACCCGCGCGTGCTGCCGCTGCGGCTCCGCGTCGGCGGAGTGCGTGGCCGGCTGGACGGCCACGACGAGCAGGCTGCTGGTCAGCAGCGTCCCGAGGACGCCGGCGACGGCGGTGAGGGGCATCGGCAGCGGCACGAGCGGTCCAGGTGCGAGGAGGGCACGGGGACGGTCGCCCCCACCACAGCATCGGTCGCCGCGGGGGTCCGTGTGGCGGTTTTCGACGAATCCTCCCCCGACCGGTGGCCTCCTACGGTGGGCGCGTGACCACCCGGCTGCTGCTCCTCGCCGACACCCACCTGCCCAAGCGCGCCAAGGACCTGCCCGCCGAGGTCTGGGCGGCGGTCGACGCCGCCGACGTGGTGGTGCACGCGGGCGACTGGGTCGACGTGCGCCTCCTCGACGAGCTGGAGGCGCGGTCGCGCCGGCTGGTCGGCTGCTGGGGCAACAACGACCACGGGGTGCTGAGGGAGCGGCTGCCCGAGGTCGCCCGCGCCGAGCTGGACGGCGTCCGGTTCGCGGTGATCCACGAGACCGGTCAGGCGAAGGGCCGCGAGGAGCGGGCTGCTGCGGCGTACGACGACGTCGACGTGCTGGTCTTCGGCCACAGCCACATCCCCTGGGACACCACCGCCGCGACCGGGCTGCGGCTGCTCAACCCCGGCTCCCCCACCGACCGCAGGCGGCAGCCGCACTGCACCTACATGACGGCGGTCGCCGACGCCGGCGTGCTGCGCGACGTGGAGCTCCACCGGCTCCCGCCCCGCGTCGCCCGCTGACTGCCTCCCGGGACGTCATCAACCGCGGTCGTCCCGGCGGCCCGGCCTGATGACGTCCGGCGGGTGACGGCGGCGTCACGCGTCAAGCGCTGCGAGCGGGGTCCCCGCACCAGGCGCTGAGCGCCTCGAGCAGCGCAGGCACGGCGGTCTCGTCCGGCTCCCCGTGCGGCACCGCGGTCGCGACCACCCCGTCGGGGCGGAGCAGCAGGGCGTCGACCGGCGGCCCCTCCACGGTCAGGCGCGCCACGCGGACGCGACCCGCCCACGGACCGGTCACCTCCGCCAGGCCCGGGCGGTCGGCGAGCAGGAGCAGGACCGCCCCGGTCGTGCCCGGTGCGACGGCGAGCAGGCCGCGGGTGCGGTCGTCCTCGTGCTCGACGCCGAGCAGCGCGTCGGTGACGAAGCCGCCAGCCAGGGGCCGGTCGGCCGAAGGTGCCCCGACGTCGGTGCCGGCCATCAGGGCCCCGAGCCGCAGCAACGGCTGCTCGTCGGTCGCGAGCTCGGCGACCAGGGCTCGCAGCGCGTCGCCCCCGGGGCCGTGGGCCCGGCGCAGCGCGACCTGGGCCCGCGTGTGGAGCAGGGTCCGCTCGGCGGCGGTCCGGCGCTCCTCGGTGTAGGTGTCGAGCAGCCACTCGGGGCCCCACCCGCGCAGGGTGGCCGCGAGCTTCCAGGCGAGGTTGGCGGCGTCGAGCATCCCGGCGTTGACCGCCACTCCGCCGGCGGGGAAGAGGTGGGCGGCGTCCCCGGCGAGCAGGACCCGCCCCGCGCGGTAGGTCTCGGCCTGCCTCGCGGAGTAGCCGAACCGGGTCATCCGCAGCGGCTCCCCCAGCGGGAGGTCGACCCCGAGGACGCGCCGCACGCTCGCGGCCAGCTCGCCGACCGTCATCGGCGAGGCGTCGTCGTACGCGCCGCCCTCGTCCGACGCGGGCTCGACCTCGGCGGTGTAGACGCCCAGGGTCCCCCCGGTGACGCCGGTCCCGCCGGTCGCGTGGCAGGCGAAGACACCGTGCTCGGTGGCGGTGTAGCCGAAAGGCAGCACGACCCCGTCGACCTCGACGCCGCCGTCGTCGCGCACGGTCACGCCGTCGGGGAGCGTCGTCGAGGCGAGCCGCTCGACCTCGGGGAGGGTGTCGCCGGCGAAGGCGATGCCCGCGAGCTCGCGGACCCTGCTGCGGCCGCCGTCGCAGCCGACCACGAAGGCCGCGGAGACGTCGTACGCCGTGCCGCCGGCGTCGACCTCCAGCGTCACCGTCCGCTCGTCCTGCCGCAGCCCCACGACCTCGTGGCCGCGACGCAGCTCGGCGCCGGCGGCCTCGGCGCGCTCGGCGAGGAGCGCCTCGATCCGGTCCTGCGGCAGCACGAGCGCGCGCATCGGGGAGGCGGGCAGCGGGGTGAAGTCGAGGTGGATCCCGCCGAAGGGGAAATGCGGCGGGGGCTCGGGCACGGGGCTCTCGGCGCGGAACGCCTCGAGCACGCCGCGGTGGTGGAGCAGCTGGAGGACCTGACCGGCGAGGCCGCCGGCCCGGGCCACCTGCGACGGCTGCTGCCGCCGTTCGAGCAGCAGCGTGCGGACCCCCGCACGGGCCAGCTCCCACGCCAGCATCAGGCCCGTCGGACCGGCCCCCACCACCACGACCTCGACGTCGTCCCGCTCCATCGCCCACCCCGGTCCCCAGGAGCCCCGAGCGGGCTCCGGCCGCCGATCATGGGGGACGACGGGGGGCTTGAAACAAGCCCCCGTGCCCGTATACCTTGGAAGTGGAGGGGCTCCTGCGAGCCCCTTTCGTCGTCCCCGGAGGGGGTCAGCCGCTCCGGCGTCCGGCCAGTGCCGCGGTCACGGTGAGCAGCGTGACGAGCCCCAGCCCGCCGCCCACGAGCAGGAAGAAGAGCCCGACCGCCCAGAGGCCGGAGTCGTCGGTCGCGGCGGCGTGGACGCTCCACGGCAGCGCGAAGCCGCCCAGCGCCGCGGCCGTCAGCACCGGGACGGCGCCGGCTCGCACGACCCCGCGACCACGCAGCGCGAGCATCGCCGCGACCGCCCCGATGGCGACCGACAGGCCGCAGCCGACGACCTGCCAGGGGCGGTAGGGGCCCTGCGCGACGCCGTCCACGAGGTAGTAGTCGTCGTCCCAGCCGAGCCAGGCGAACCACATCGCGCCGGCGAAGAGCGCCAGCGCCACGGCGACGAGGGCGAGGCGGGGGGCGCTGCTGCCGGGGGTGGGCTGCACGGTGCTCATGGCCCGAGCATGCGCCCGCGGGCGCGTCCTGGCATCCGCTCGCGTACTCAGTGCGCCCGGAGGGTCACTCCACCGGCGTCGCGGACCTCACCTGCGGCGCGGACGAGCTCTCGTCCTTCATGCCGTCGATCTCGGTGAGGATCCGCGCGCGCTCCTCGTCGTCGAGCGACACCTTCGCCTTCGCCAGGCCCTCGTCGAGCTGGTCGGCGATGGTGCTGTCCTCGGCGCTGTACTGCCAGGAAGACACCTCGTCCACCACGCGCTGCGCCGCCTCGACCGCTGCCTGCTGCACCTCGTCAGTCATGCGTCCCAACGTAGCCATGGCGTCCAACGGCACCGGGTCCCTCGGGGTGGCTCACCCCGGCAGCCGCCCGGGCCCCGCTCGTCGTGGGGCGCGTGGACCCGGCGTCCACCGGGTAGGGGGACGCGGTGGAGATCCCCGAACCAGACGGCTGCGTCCGCGTCCGCGGCGCCCGCGAGCACAACCTGAAGGACGTCGACGTCGACCTGCCGCGCGACGCGATCGTCGCCTTCACCGGCGTCTCGGGGTCGGGGAAGTCGTCGCTGGCCTTCGGCACCCTGTACGCCGAGGCGCAGCGCCGCTACTTCGAGTCGGTGGCGCCCTACGCGCGGCGGCTGCTCCAGCAGGTCGGCGCCCCGCACGTCGAGGAGATCACCGGGCTGCCGCCTGCGGTCGCGCTTCAGCAGCGGCGCGGGGCGGCGAGCTCGCGGTCGACGGTCGGCACCATCACCACGCTTTCGAACCTGCTGCGGATCCTCTTCTCCCGCGCCGGCACCTACCCCGACGGCGCCGACCACCTCGCCGCGGAGGCCTTCTCCCCCCACACCGCCGCCGGCGCCTGCCGCACCTGTCACGGGCAGGGGGTCAGCCACGACGTCGCCGAGGAGCTGCTCGTCCCCGACGACTCGCTGAGCATCCGCGAGGGCGCGATCGCCGCGTGGCCCGGGGCCTGGCAGGCCCACAACCTGCGCCGGATCGTGAAGAACCTCGGCATCGACGTCGACAAGCCGTGGCGCGAGCTCGCCCGCAAGGACCAGGAGTGGCTGCTCTTCACCGACGAGCAGCCGCGCGTGCTGATCCGCCCGCAGGACAAGGACGGCGGCGGCGGCCGCGACTACATGGGCACCTTCCGCAGCGCCCGTCGCCACGTGCACACCGTGCTCGCCGGGTCGCCGTCCGAGAAGCTGCGGGCCAGCATGCTCGCCTTCGTCACCTCGACGACCTGCCCGACCTGCCACGGCAGCGGCCTGCGCCCCGAGGCGCTGGCCGTGACCTTCGCCGGGGCGACGATCGCCGAGGTCAACGCCCTGCCGTTCACCGAGCTCGTCGACCTGCTTCGCCCGCACGCCACCGGCGACCCCGACGACGTCGCCTCGCGGTTGAGCGGCGACCTGGTGGCGCGGATCGACGTGCTGCTCGACCTGGGACTGGGCTACCTGTCGCTGGGACGCAGCTCCACGACGCTGTCGCCGGGCGAGGCGCAGCGGCTGCGGATCGCCACCCAGCTGCGCTCCGGGCTCTTCGGGGTCGTCTACGTGCTCGACGAGCCGTCGGCCGGGCTGCACCCGGCGGACGCCGCTCCCCTGCTGGCGGTGCTCGACCAGCTCAAGGCGGCGGGCAACACGCTCTTCGTGGTGGAGCACGACATGGACGTCGTCCGCCGCGCCGACTGGGTGGTCGACATCGGTCCCGGCGCCGGCGAAAACGGCGGGAGGGTCCTCTACTCCGGCCCCGTCGCGGGCCTGGAGGAGGTAGACGGGTCGGCCACGTCGGCGTACCTCTTCGGCCGTGCCGAGCAGCTGGTCCGCGAGCCGCGCGAGCCGTCGGGGTGGCTGCACCTCGGCGGCGTCACCCGCCACAACCTGCGCGACGTCACCCTCGACCTGCCGCTCGGCGCGATGACCGCCGTGACCGGGGTGTCGGGGTCGGGCAAGTCGACGCTGGCGGTGCAGGTGCTGGGCGAGGTCGTGCGCCGTCACCTGGGACTCTCGCGCGACGTGCTGACCCCGTCGGACACCGACTCCTCCGACGACGAGGCCACGGCGGTCGTGGACGTGGACGTCCGGGAGGTCCGCGGGGTCGACTCCTTCGACCGGCTCGTCGTCGTCGACCAGCGGCCGATCGGCCGGACGCCGCGCTCCAACCTGGCGACGTACACCGGGCTCTTCGACGCGGTGCGCAAGGTCTTCGCGGCGACGCCGCTCGCGCAGGAGCGGGGGTACGACGCCGGCCGGTTCTCCTTCAACGTCGCGGCCGGGCGGTGCGAGACCTGCCAGGGCGAGGGGTTCGTCTCGGTCGAGCTGGTCTACCTGCCGAGCACCTACGCGCCGTGCCCGACCTGTCACGGGGCGCGCTACAAGCCCGAGACGCTCGAGGTGACCTACCGGGACCGGACGATCGCCGACGTGCTGGGCCTGTCGGTGGACGAGGCGGCCACGTTCCTGGCCGACGTGCCCGCGGCCGCACGCGGGCTGCGGGCGCTGCAGGAGGTCGGGCTCGGCTACCTGCGGCTCGGGCAGCCCGCGACCGAGCTCAGCGGCGGCGAGGCTCAGCGGATCAAGCTCGCCACCGAGCTGCAGCGCGCCCAGCGCGGCCACACCCTCTACCTGCTCGACGAGCCCACCTCGGGCCTGCACCCCGCCGACTCGGCGCTCCTGCTGCGCCAGCTCCACCGGCTGGTCGACGCCGGCAACACCGTCGTGCTCGTCGAGCACGACCTGGACGCCGTCGCCACCGCCGACTGGATGGTCGACCTGGGGCCGGGCGGCGGGGACGCCGGGGGGCAGGTCGTGGCTAGCGGGACGCCGGCGGAGGTTGCGGCGGGTGGGGTCGGGGCGACGGCGAAGTACTTGATTCGGCGGCTGCTGGCGGAGGCCGGCTGAGCCAAAGTGCTTCGTCGTTGGGCCTGGGTCTCACGACTGCTTTCGAGCACTCGCGATTTCGTTGGCCAGTTGCAGAAGTTGAGCGGTCGGCATCGCGCCGCCACGGCGCCTAGCGGGACGGAGGGAAAGTTGACACAGTCGCGCTGCCATGGAACCGCGCTGGCTCTCTCTATGACCACCGGTGAACCAGTGCCGCTCCAGGCTTGCGCCTGGTGTTTCCTGGCCTCCTCGTGATCGGCCCGTCGGGGATCGTCAACGTGGTGCGGGTGTCGAGGCGGTCGGGTCCGACGGCTCGGCGGGGCGCGATCGTCTCGTGCGTTGGCGGACTACGGGAGCTTGGACGCGAGGACGTCGGCCGCCAGGATCTCGGGCGCTGCGCCGAGGAGGTGCTGGTTGGCCATCAGGGCTGCGACGATGGCGCCGTTGGCGTGGGCGTCGCGAGCGGCCTCGTCGGGGAATGCATCGAAGATCCAGAAGGTGTCGGCGTGGGTCCTGACCGCGAACCAGACAATCGTTCCTACTTCTTCGTTGGCGAGTGCGACAGCGCCGGCGAGCAGATCGGCGAGCGCGTCGTGCTGTCCATCGGCCGCGACGATCTTGGCGACGAAGGCATACGGAAGTGATGCGGGTGTGGACATGAGGGGTTCTCCTAGGTGTCGAGGTTTCTTGGTGAAGCGAGTTCAGCGTATGACGGGCAAGGACATGTGACGAGTGGCGTATACGGCAGTATTGCTATTGTTCGCGCCATGCGTATCGGACTGATCGCGATCGACGGCTGCTTCGGTTCGGCGGTCGCGTCGGTCATCGACATCGCGCGGGTGGCCGACGGAGCCCGCGGCGATGTCGACCCGCGGATCGACCCGATCGAACTCGCCATCCTCGGACCGAAACGGCGAGTGACCACGACGGCATCGATGACCCTGTCGGTGGACCACCCGCTGTCGGAGTCCGGAGAGTTCGACGTGGTCGTCGTCCCTGCGCTTGGAACCCTCACGGCCGCCGCTACCAACGACGCCCTCCAGAGCCGAGATGCTCGGTCGGTCATCGCCTCGCTCGGGCGCCTCGACGAGGCGACCACCCAGATCGCCGCGGCGTGCACCGGCGTGTTCGCTGTCGCCGAGACCGGACGGATGCATCATCGGCGGGCGACGACCAGCTGGTTCCTGGGGCCGGAGTTCCTGAAGCGCTATCCGACCGTCGCCCTCGATCTCGACACCATGGTCGTGGTCGACGGGAACCTCGTCACCGCCGGCGCCGCGTTCGCCCACATCGACCTCGCGCTCTCACTCGTGCGATCGATCAGCCCCGACCTGGCCCAACATGTCGCCAAGCTCCTCATCATCGACGAGCGTCCGTCGCAGGCGGCCTTCGTCGCCTACGAACATCTCCGGCACGAGGACCCGATCGTCGTCGAGTTCGAACGCTTCGTGCGCGCCCGCCTGGACGAACCGTTCAACGTCGCCTTCGTCGCGCAGTCGCTCGGCACCAGCCGGCGCACCCTCGAACGACGAGTCCGTGCGGCGCTCAACCTCACTCCGCTCGGCTTCGTCCAACGGATTCGCATCGAACGAGCTCGGCACCTCTCAGCAACCACGGACCTCACCTCGGCCGAGATCGCGCTACGGGTCGGCTACGCGAACGCCGAGACTCTGCGCTCCCTCCTGCGCAGGGAGCGACGCCGTTCCTGACCTATCGCCATGCCCGTAGCCGGTGTCCTGGCGCTCGGTTGGAACCACCTCTCAGCACGTCGCGTCGACGCTCCTGCGTCGTCCTGGACGACCCACTCGACACGCCCGCAGCACAGGCCATGTGACGTGCCCCGGCTTCCCGGACGGTCGGGGTTGGGTGGCTGTGATGTCGCTGCGTTCTCGTCGAGGGGGTCAGCAGACCCGATCAGGGTCGATTGGGATGAGACGCGAAGGCGGTCAGGTCAGGGCGGCCGAAGCCGGCCGGCGGGGTAGCGTCGGACACGTCGAGGTCTTTCGGATGGATGGCGTAGGAACCTCCGTCGTCGGGACACCTCGACGTCTATCTACGGACCGACGCGCCCGGCCGGCCTACACCCTCATCTGGGAAGAGCCCCTCAAGGACGTGCCGGCCGTACAGCCGGTACAGGTGATCATCGCCCTCGGCCACCGACTGCAGCGCTCGACTGCAGCGCTGGGGCACGCCGCGCACCCCGAAGTGAATCGGACTGCTACATCTTCAGACCGGAGGATTCGGAAGCGACCGCCGGACTACCGCCAATCTGGCGCCGCGATCCGCCCGGCGTGCAGAGGTGCGTCGTGCCGTAGCCGCTCAAGACGTTCCTGACTGCTCAGGTGCACGCGAGTGCGGAGGCGCGACCGCGGTTTGCCCGAGACGAACGACGACAGACGCGCGGCCGACCCAGGCGCGTGATTCAGCCGAGCCGAGTGCGTAGGTTGCGGTGACTGCCCGGAGCCGGGACCGCGTCATGGGTTGCCACGACATCAAGACGCCGCGCGTCAACGAGTCGAGCCACGGCGGCGGACCGGTCGACTGACCGCAGGCGCTCACGGCGCGCGGGTACGTCTAGTCCGCGGTGGGCTGCTCCTGCTCGATCTCGGCGTGCCGCTGGTGCAGGCGGTCGCGGACCTGCTCGGGCGTGTAGGCCTGCCGCTGACGCTCCGCGCGCGTGACTGCGACGCCCGTCGCCACCACCCCGGCCATGCCGGCCAGCCCGAGAACCTTCCACCACGTCGCCGCGCGCATGACGCCGACCCTAGCCGTGATGAGGCACGATGCCTGGCGTGAGCGACGCGCGCGCCGACGGCCTCTCCGTGGAGGAGGCCGCCCGCCTGACCCGCACCGGCGACCTCTGGCTCTTCCGCGGCCGCACGACCGCCGACCGGGCCATCCGGACGCTGACCAACGCCCCGGTCAACCACGTGGGCATGGCCGTGGTGATCGACGACCTGCCGCCGCTGCTGTGGCACGCCGAGCTGGGCAGAGCGCTCGTCGACCACTGGACCGGCGGGCACCACCGGGGCGTGCAGCTGCACGACCTCGGGGACGCCGTCACCCGGTGGCGCGAGACCTACGGGCAGGCGGCCTGGATGCGCCAGCTCACGCCCGAGGCGGGCCGGGCGCAGGAGGACGGCGCGCTGCGGGCAGTCGCACGCCTCGACGGCGTCTCCTTCCCCAGCACCGCCCGGCTCGCCGGCCGGTGGCTCTCGGGGCGCAACGGCTACCAGCCGCGGCGCAAGCGCGGCCAGCGCGTGCGGCCCGAGGCGGCGTTCTGCGCCGAGGCGGTCGCGCTGACCCTCCAGGAGATGGGGATCGTCGAGGAGGGGTGGAAGCCGACGTGGTTCGACCCCGGCACCTTCTGGAGCGGCGAGTTCCTGCCGCTGCGCCCCGGCTGGTCCTACGGCACCGAGATCCAGGTCGGGCCGCTGCCGCCGCGCTCCGCGAAGGTCCCGAGCTCCCGGCGGCGCTGGCGCTCCTGACCGCTCACCCCTCGGCGGCCGGCCCGGCCTCCAGGGGCCGGCCGCCCGCCTCCACCCAGGCCACGAACCCGCCGACGAGGTCGGTGGCGTGGCGCAGGCCCAGCTGCTGGAGCGTCCACGCCGCCAGGCTGGAGCTGTAGCCCTCGTGGCAGACGATCACGATGCGGCGGTCGGGGTCGTCGGCGAACGGCAGCCGGTCGGGGCTGGTCGGATCCAGCCGCCACTCGAGCACGTTGCGGTCGATCACGACGGCCCCGGGCAGCTCGCCGTCCCGGTGCCGTTGCTCCACGGGCCGGGTGTCGACCACGAGGGCACCCGCCGCCTTCACGGCCTCGAGGTCGCCGGGCTCGACCCGGTCGAGGGTCCGGCGGCTCTCCTCGAGCAGCCGGCTGATGGCCGAGCGGTCGGTGGTGGACATGCCACCGACCCTACGGATCCGGTCCTCGGGCCGGCTCCGACGGCATCGAGACGCCACGCACCCAAGAGGTCGAGCCACGGCGGTGGACCGGCCAACTGACCGAGGTGCCCGCGGCCGGTAGCCTCGCACCCGCGACTGGCGTGGCCGGACTGACCGGCGTGGAGCACGAGAGAGACATCGACCGCCTGGGTGTCCCTCGGTCACCGAGCCGGAGGGACGACATGCACGACGCGGTCAGGCAGCACGGCGGGCTGCTCCAGCCCGTCACCGCCGGGATGGTCTCGGGGCTGGTCGGCTACACGAGCGCCTTCGTCGTCGTCCTTGCCGGCCTCGAAGGGGTGGGCGCGACGCCGGCGCAGGCGTCGAGCGGGCTCCTCGCGGTCAGCGTCACCATGGGGCTGGCCTCGATCGTGCTGGCGCTGTCGACGCGACGGCCGATCACCTCGGCGTGGTCCACCCCCGGCGCCGCGCTGCTCGCCACCACCGGCGCGGTCGCGGGCGGGTGGCCCGCGGCGGTTGGGGCCTTCCTCGTCACCGGCGTCCTCGTCGTGCTGACCGGGCTGCTGCCGCAGCTCGGCTCGCTCATCGCGCGCATCCCCACCTCGATCGCCCAGGCGATGCTCGCCGGGATCCTCTTCCAGCTCTGCCTCGGTCCGGTCACCGGCCTGGCCGACAACGCCGCGGCCGTCGCGCCGATCGTGGTGGTCTGGGTGGCGGGCGTCCGGTTCGCGCCCCGTTTCGCGGCCCCGCTCGCCTTCGTCGCCGCCGCGGTCGTCATCGCCGTCGACCTGGGCCGTGCCGGCCGCGGCGTCGACCCGGCGGCCCTCGCCCCGCAGCTCGAGCTCACCACCCCGGCGTTCACCGTCGCCGGCCTGGTCGGCATCGCCCTCCCGCTCTACCTGGTCACCATGGCCGGGCAGAACGTGCCGGGCGTCGCCGTCATGAAGGGACTGGGGTACGACGTCCCGTGGCGGCGGGCGATGCTCGTCACCGGCGCCGGCACCCTGCTCGGGGCGCCGGCCGGCGGGCACGCGATCAACCTCAGCGCGCTCAGCGCCGCGCTGGCCGCGGGGCCCGAGGCGGGCCCCGACCGCTCCCGCCGCTGGATCGCGAGCGTCACCTGCGGCGTGGTGGTCGTCGGCCTCGGGATCGCGTCGGCGGCCTTCGGGACGCTGGTCTTCCTCGCCCCCGTCGGGGTCCTGGCGGCCGTCGCCGGGCTGGCGCTGCTCGGCACCCTCGCCTCCTCCCTGCAGGCCGCGCTGGCGGACCCGCGGCAGCACGTCCCGGCCGTCGCCACCTTCGCGACCGCGGCCTCCGGGGTGGCGATCGTCGGGGTCAGCGCCGCGTTCTGGGCGCTGGTCGCGGGCCTCGTCGTACGCCTCGTCCTGACCTCGGGAAGCCGTCGGGTCCCTCCCGCAGGCACTCCCGCCACGTCTGTCCCGCGTAGAGCGACAGCGCGGCCATGAAGGCCGCCACGACCAAACCGCCCCACTCACCGACCACCACCACCATCGCCACCACGAGGACGGCGACGACCGCGGTGACGACGGTGAAGTAGCCGAAGAGCCACACCCGCTTCTTGTGGGTGTTCACCGCAGACGGGGGGATCGAGATCATGGGCGGAGTATCCCGCAGCGCCTCCGCGGGCATCGCGTTCTGACCACCCGCCGGCGGTCGTGCCCAAGGAGGGGGCGGCTACCTCGTCACCGGGTGCGCGATCCTCGCGACCCGTCCGGCAGGATCGAGCCATGAGTGCCTACCTGATCAGCAGCTACCGAGAGATCACCGACGAGGCGAAGGTGGCGGCGTACTCCAAGCTCGCCCGACGCGCGCTGCTCGACGCCGGCGCCCGCTTCCTCGCCGCGGGGCAGCCCGAGCAGGTCTTCGAGGCCGGCGAGAAGACAATGGTCGTGCTGATGGAGTTCGACTCCGTCGAGGCGGCCGTCGCGGCCTACGAGGGCGAGGCATACCAGGCGGCGCTCGAGGTGCTCGACGGCGGCGCGGTGCGCGACATGCGGGTCCTCCCCGGCCTCTGACCGGGAGTGGTCGCCATGAACCGCAGAGCGATCCTCTTCCACGGAACCGGCGCCCACCCCGACGTCCTGTGGTTGCCGTGGCTCCGCAGACGGTTGACCGAGCGGGGCTACTCCGTCGAGGCGCCACACTACCCCGGCCTCAACACGGAGCCCGTCGCGACGTTCCTGCCGAAGGTGCTGGCCAACCACACGTTCGATGCGGGGACCGTGCTGGTCGGCCACTCAGGCGGCGCAGCGCTCCTGCTCGCCGTCCTGGAGAAGATCGACTCGAAGGTCGACCAGGCCATCCTCGTCGCCGGGTACTGCACCCGGCCCAACACCGCGGACGAGCCAGTACTGCAGGAGCAGTACGACTGGGAAGCGATCCGAGCCCACGTCCGCGACCTCTACTTCATCAACTCGCGTGAGGACCCCTACGGCTGTGACGACACGCAGGGTCGCGCCATGTTCGAGCGGCTCGGCGGCACGCAGATCGTCCGGGACGACGGTCATTTCGGCGACATCGACCAGGAGTACGCCTCGTTCGAGCTCCTCGACAGGCTCATCGACTGACCCAGGCTGGCCACGGGGCCGCGTCCAGGTGAGACAGACCGCATCGCGCTGACAGGTGCGGTCCGTCCTTCGCTCAGCCCATCTTGTCGATCCACCGCACGACCCGGCCGCGCCCGTCGACCTCGTGGTAGGCGGGCGGCCCGGGGACGGGGTCGGTCCGCAGCAGGGCGACCACGGCGGCGGAGCCGTGCAGCTGCTCCTCGATCGCGGTGGTCCAGTGGACGTCGGGTGCCAGGGCGCGCTCCAGACGCACCCAGTCACGCCGCTCGATCAGGGCCAGCACGTTGCCGACCGCGGGGACCTGCTCCGCCACGCCCTCCACCTCCGCTCTCGCTCCGCGCCGACCCTCCCACACTCACGGGCGGGCCGCAGAGCACCGGCGCAACCAGTCCGGTGCCACGCTGGGACGAGGGAGGTCGCATGCGAGCCCAGCGCGTCGGAGGGGTCGGCGCCCTGCTGGGCGCCCTGCTGCTGACGGCCTGTTCGGCAAGCGGCCCCGGCCCGTCGGCGGACCCGGTCGAGACCTCGACGGAGCCGACGGCCGGGGCGACCGAGGCCGGGCCCCAGGGGCGGCTCACCCTCGCCTTCGCGGGCGACGTCCACTTCGAGGAGGAGCTCGCCGCCCTCCTCGACGACCCTGACGCGACGCTCGGACCGATGTCCGAGGTGCTCGCCGCCGCCGACCTGGCGATGGTCAACCTCGAGAGCGCGATCGCCACCGGCGGGCGGCCGACCCGCAAGGAGCTCGAGGTGCCCGAGGCGCGCTACTGGTTCCGCTCCCCGCCCTCCGCCCTCGACCTGCTGTCCCGCTCGGGCGTGGACGTCGTGACGGTCGCCAACAACCACGGGGTCGACTTCGGCGGGACCGGCCTGCGACAGACGCTCGAGGCGGCCGACGACTCCCCCGTCGCCGTCGTCGGCGTCGGGTCGGATGCCGACGCCGCGTTCGCGCCGTACCGGACCACCGTCGGCGACCTCGGCGTCGCCGTGCTGGCCGCCGACGCCTCCGTCGCGGAGAGCAACGACCGGATCTGGCGTGCCGGCCCCGAGCACGCCGGGATCGCCTCGGCCCGGCAGGAGTACCCCGAGCGGCTGCTCGACGCCGTCGAGGCCGCCGCGGCGACCGACGACGTGGTCGTCGTCTACCTGCACTGGGGCCGCCCCCGACGCGGCTGCCCCACGGCCAAGCAGCAGCGGCTCGCCACCCAGCTCGCCGACGCCGGCGCCGACGTCGTGGTCGGCACCCACGGCCACGTCCTGCCGGGCGCCGGGATGCTCGACGACACCTACGTCTCCTACGGGCTGGCGGACTTCCTCTGGTACCACGGCCGCCGCCCCTCCACCGGCGTCCTCACGGTGACGCTCGAGGACGGCGAGGTCGTCGCCGACGCGCTCCCTCCGGCACGGATCCCGCTGCCCGGTGGGCAACCGACCCCGACGCGCGGGCAGCGACGCGGCACGGCACTCGCCGACTGGGAGGCGCTGCGCGGCTGCTCCGGCCTGGCCCCCGTCGACAGCGAGCTGCCGGCGTACGAAGCCGAGGTCAGCGAGATCGACGACGCCCTGGCGCGGCGGCTGCGCGCCAGCCACGACGAGGGCCGCTGCCCCGTGCCCCTCGCCGACCTGCGCCACCTGTCGCTGTCGTACGTCGGCTTCGACGGGCGAGCGCGGACGGGCGAGCTCGTCGTCCACGCCGACCTCGCCGACGACGTCGTCTCCGTCTTCGGCGAGCTCTACGCCGAGCGGTGGCCCATCCGGCGGATGCGGCTCGTCGACGCCTACGGGGCGGACGACGACCGGTCGATGGCCGCCAACAACACCTCGGCCTACAACTGCCGCCGTGTGGCCGGGCAACGGAGCTGGTCGGCCCACGCCTACGGCGCCGCGATCGACCTCAACCCGGTGCAGAACCCGTACGTCACGAGCAGCGGGATCCTGCCCCCTCGCGGGCGGCGGTTCGCCGACGTCGACCGCTCCGCCACGGCGCGGCCGCGGGCCGGCGTCATCCGGCGCGGTGACGTGGTGACCCGGGCGTTCCGTCGGGTCGGGTGGACCTGGGGTGGCAGCTGGCGCCAGCCCGACTACCAGCACTTCACGGCCCGCTGAGACGTCGGCCGCGTCCCGCGAGGGGTTTGCGGTGGATCCCAGTCACCTGGTGACTGCAATCCACCGCAAAGACGGCCGGCCCCTTGACAACAATTATTGTCAGGAGGAGCGTGGAGGCCATGCACGACGTGGAGGTCATCGAGGCGCCCGAGGCGGCAGCGGTCGCGCTCGACCCGGTCCGGGCGCGGCTGCTCGCCGAGCTGGCGGAGCCGTCGAGCGCCGCCGGGCTGGCCGCGCGGCTCGGGGTGGCGCGGCAGAAGGTCAACTACCACCTCAAGGCGCTGGAGGCCCACGGGCTGGTCGAGCTGGCCGAGGAACGACGTCACGGCGGGATCACCGAGCGCGTGCTGCGGGCCTCCGCGACGTCGTACGTCGTCTCCCCCGCGGCGGTCAGCGCCGACGCCGCCGACCCCGACGCCAACGCCGACCACCTCTCGGCCGGCTACCTGGTCGCCCTCGCGGGACGGCTGGTGCGCGAGGTCGGCGCCCTGGCCCGCCGGGCCGGCGCCTCGGGCCGGCGGCTGCCCACGCTGACCATCGACACCACGATCCGCTTCCGCACGCCCGAGGACCGGGCCGCCTTCGCCGACGACCTCACCGCGGCGGTGCTCGAGCTGGCCGCCCGCCACCACCACGACGACGGGCGGCCCCACCGGCTCGTCGTCGCCGCCCATCCCCTGCCCGAGGAGCGGCCATGAGCCCGACCCCGCACGTCCCCTACCGCCTCGAGTTCAGCGTCGAGGTCCCCGGCACCCCCGAGGAGGTCTGGGAGGCCATCGCGACCGCCCGCGGCCTGAGCGCGTGGTTCCTGCCGACCGAGCTGGAGGAGCGGGAGGGGGGCGCCCTGCACTTCTCCATGGGCCCCGAGATGGGCTCCGACGGCCACGTCACCAGGTGGGAGCCGCCGCACCGGCTCGCCTACGAGGAGGACTGGGCGGCGCTCATGGGCAAGGAGCCCGACGAGCTCAGCCCGATGACCTCCGAGTTCCTCGTCGAGGCGCGCTCGGGCGGCACCTGCGTCGTCCGCGTCACGACCAGCGGCTTCGGCACCGGCGCCGACTGGGAGCAGGAGTTCTGGGACGACATGGAGCTGGGCTGGAAGCCGTTCTTCGACAACCTGCGCCTCTACCTCTCCCACTTCCCCGGCCAGGAGGCCGCCCAGCTGGAGGTCAGCGTCGAGCGGCCCGGCGACGCCGACGCCGTGTGGGCCTGGCTCCGCGCGAGCATGGGGCTGGGCGAGGTCGGCGACGCCGTCGACGTGCGGGGCACCACGGGGACGGTCGAGCGCCTCGGGGAGCGCCAGGCGCTGGTCCGGCTCGCCGGACCCGTGCCGGGGTTGCTCAGCGTCTACGCCTACGACCACGCCGAGGCCGACGGCTGCTCGACCGCGGGGGTGCGGGCCTACCACTACGCCGACGACGCGGCGGCCTTCGTGGCGCGCGAGGAGCCGGCCTGGCGGGAGTGGCTGGAGCAGCAGGCGTCCCGGTCCTGAGTCGGGCTCCCGCGCCCGACGCCACTACGCTGACGGCCGTGTCGCCCGGCCAGCTCGCCCCGCGCTCCGTCGGGCCGGTGGTCTCGACGGTCTTCTCGCTCGCCAGCACCGCACCGGCGTACTCGCTCGCGGTCACCGTGGGCCTGCTCGCCGCCCTGGTCGGCGACGCGGCGCCGCTGCTGCTGGCCGCCGCCGCGGTCCCGGTCGTGCTGGTCGTGCTCTGCTTCGGCGAGCTCAACGCCGCCGAGCCCGACTGCGGCACCTGCTACGCCTGGACATCGCGCCCCTTCGGCCGGCGCACCGGCTTCCTGGCGGGCTGGGTGGTGGTGGCCGCCTGCGTGCTGGTGATGACCAACCTGCTGCAGGCCGCCGCGATCTACGGCTGGACGGTCGTCGGGCTCGACGACCTCGCCGGCTCCCGCGTCGCCCAGGCGGCGGCCGGGAGCGTGCTGCTCGTCGTCATGGCGGGCCTGGCCGCGCGCGGCATCACCCTGGCGGCCCGCACGCAGGTGGTGCTCTTCACGGTGGAGGCGGTGCTGCTGGTCGCCTTCGCCGTTCGCGCGGCGGTCGCGACGCCACTCCCGGCCTCCCCCGACGGCGGTGCCGCCGGCTTCGTGCTCACCACCGGCACGGTCGTCCCCGCCTTCCTCGTCGCGGTCTTCCTCTACTGGGGCTGGGACTCCTCCTTCGCGGTCAACGAGGAGTCCGACGACCCGACGGGGACGCCGGTGCGGGCGGCGCTGGCCGCGATGGGGGTCCTGGTCGTGCTCTACGCCGGCTTCGCGTGGGCGGTCACGTCGTACGCCGGGGTCGACCGGCTCGTCGCGGTCGGCGAGGGCGACGTGCTGGCGGAGTTCGCCACCAGCCTGATGGGGTCGGCCGGCGGCACGGTGCTGGCCGGCGCCGTGCTCGTCTCCGCCCTGGCCAGCGCGCAGACCACGATCCTCCCGTCGGCGCGCGCGATGTTCTCGATGGCGCGGCGCGGCGACCTCCCGCCCGGCCTCGCCCGGGTCACCGCGACCGGCTCCCCCGCGACCGCGACGTGGGTCTTCACCGCGCTGGCCGGTGTCGCGTACGCCGCGCTGGTCGCGACGAGCGAGGCGGTGCTGGCCGACTCGGTGGCCGCGACCGCCCTGCTGGTCTCGGCGTACTACGCCCTGACCTGCGCGGCCGTCCCGTTCTTCTTCGGGAGGCGCGGCTGCGCCGTCCGTCCGGTACGACGCGTGGTGCTGCCCGTGGTCGCAGCCGGTACGTTCGTGGCAGCCCTGGTCCTCAGCGTGCGCGACAGCTCGACGACCTCCCTGGTGGCCGCCGCGGTGGTCCTGGGCACCGGGCTCGCCTGGCCCAGCCTGACCCGCCACCCCCTCCGGAAGCAGGACCGATGACCACCACGCCTCGTCGCCGGATGCGCTCGGCCTCAGTCGCCATCGGCGTGACCGCCCTTGCGGCGTCCGGCCTCACCGGCTGCGCCAGCACCTCGGCCGACTACGCCGCGGTCTGCGTCGACCCCGACACCCAGGAGCGGGTCGACGACGACGAGTGCGACTCCAGCAGCGACTACAACGGCGTCGGCACGGGCTTCTTCTGGTACTACCTGGGCGCCAGCTCGCGGGTCCCGCCCGTCGGCGGTGTCGCCACCGGCGGCACGTGGCGCGGCTCGACCCTCAACGGCACCGTGCAGCGCGGCGGCCTCCCCACGACCGGGGGCTCGAGCGTGAAGTCCTCGACCACCAAGGGCGGGTTCGGCGGCTCCAACCGCGGCTTCTCGTCCTGACCCGCCCCACCCCCGACCAGGAGAACCCGTGTCCGACCTGCTCACCGCCCTCTTCCACGCCGTCGTCTACGCGCTGGTGTCGGGGGTGGTCCTCATCGTCGCCTACTACGTCCTCGACCTCGTCACCCCCGGCCACCTCGGCAGCCACCTGCACGGCACCGACGAGGACGGCCGGGCGTCGGTCCACCTGCAGTCCCGCTCGGCCGGGCTGGTCGCCTCGTCGTGGATGGTCTCCAACGCGCTGGTGCTCTTCACCGCGATCTGGGTCAACGGGGCGACCGACCTCGGGGAGCCGCTGGCCTGGACGGTCTCCTTCGCGCTCCTCGGCGTCGCGCTCAACGCCGCCATGCTCTGCGCGATCGACGCGGTGACGCCGGGCAACCTGCGCCAGATCGTCACCGAGCCCGGCCCGGTCCGCCCGCTCGCCTGGCTCGCCGCCGCCTCGTCCCTCTCGGTCGCGGCCATCGTCTGCGCCAGCATCGCCTGATGTGGCGCCACCAGATCAAGCCGCGCCCTGACTGGGAGCGGATCGTCACCGAGCAGGGGCTGGTCTTCCCGGTCACCGAGCTGCCCGACGGCACGAAGCGCCCCTACTGGAACGAGTCCGCCTGGTACGAGGTGACCGGCGACGAGGTGGAGGCGCTGGAGTCGGCCACCGAGGAGCTGTGGGCGATGTGCGTCGACGCCGCCGGCCACATGGCCGCGACGATGAGCGACGCCCGCCTCGGGCTGCCCGCGGGGACGATGGACGTCGTACGCCGCTCCATCGCGCGGCAGGACCCCTCGCTCTACTCGCGCTTCGACCTCGTCTACGGCGCGGACGCCTCGATCAAGATGCTCGAGATCAACGGCGACACCCCCACCGGGCTGGTGGAGACCGGCGTCGCCCAGTGGCGCTGGCTCGAGGACCGGATGCCCGAGCTCGACCAGTGGAACAGCGTCCACGAGCGGCTGGTCGCGGGGTGGGAGCGGCTGCTGCGCTCCGGCGCCACCGACGGCAACGAGCTGCACTTCTTCTACGACCTCGGCGAGGGCGACGCCTACGACGACGGCGAGATGGAGATGACGGCCCACTACCTGATGGACACCGCCGTCCAGGCCGGCTTCGCCACGCTCGCGCACCCGATGGCCGAGGTCGGGTGGAACCCCGACGCCCGGGAGTTCCGCGACGCCCACGACTACCGCGTCCGCAACGCCTTCAAGCTCTACGCCTGGGAGCAGATGCTCGCCGAGCCGTTCGGGCGCCACATCGTGGAGGAGCGGGAGGCGCGGCCGGTCAACTGGTTCGAGCCGGCCTGGAAGGCGATGCTGTCGACCAAGGCGCTGCTGCCCGTGCTGTGGGAGCGAAACCCCGGCCACCGCCTGCTGCTGCCGGCGTACTTCGACGACCCCGGCGACCTCGAGGACTGGGTCGCCAAGCCCCTCCACGGCCGGGAGGGCGACAACATCCGGATCCACCTCGCCGACGCGCTCGAGGACATCGAGATGCCCGGCTCCTACGGCGCCGAGGGGTTCGTCTACCAGGCCTACACCGACCTGCCCGTCTTCGACGGCAACTACGTGGTGATCGGCTCGTGGGTGATCGACGGCGAGGCCGCGGGGATGCTGGTGCGCGAGTCCGACGGCCCGATCACCGACTACTACGGCCGGGTCTGCCCCCACGTCATCTCCGACGCCCTCTCCCCCGACGACGCGCAGCGCCGGGCGTGGCTCGCCGAGCGGGTCGGGCCGAGCGCCCCGACGCTGCGTCAAGATCCCCGATTTGAGGGGCACTCGTCCGGCCCTGCCCGCTCCTAGAGTCGGGACGGCGGCCGACCGGTCGGCACCGCGCCGGAATCGTTCGTCGGCTGCCCGAAGGGGAAGCCATGAACAGAGCGTCCAAGCTGGTCGCGGCAGGCGCGACCTCGGTCCTGCTCGCCGCGGTCGCCGCGTCGTCGGGCGCGGCCACCGCGGGCCCGGACCGGTCCTCGGGACCCGGGGGGTCCAAGACGGCGAAGGGCAAGGTCGTCACGCCGCGCGACCCGCTGGCCAAGCGCTTCGTGCGCGGTGTCTCGCTCGAGGAGATCACCGAGCACCAGGTCGCGCTCCAGCGGATCGCGTCGCTCAACGACGGCACCCGCGAGGTGCTGTCCCCCGGCTACGCCGAGTCGGTCGACTACGTCGTCGACACGCTGCGCGACGCCGGCCTGCGGGTCCAGGTGGAGGAGTTCAACTTCCCCTTCTGGCAGGAGTCGCAGCCGCCGGTGCTCGACCAGGTCTCGCCCAGGCCGACGACGTACGTCCCGGGTGACGCCGAGGACGACGGCTCGGCGGCGGTCGACTTCATCACCATGGCGAACTCGCCCACGGTCGAGCTCGAGGACGCGCCGGTCTTCCCGGTCGGTGGCATCGTCGACCCACCCACCGGCGGCTCGGCCAGTGGCTGCGCCCCCGAGGACTACGCCGGCGTCGCCGGCCAGGTGGCCCTCGTCCAGCGGGGCACCTGCCCCTTTGTCGACAAGTGGCAGCTCGCCCAGGCCGCGGGCGCCACCGGCGTGATCATCTACAACGAGGGCAACACCCCCGAGCGGCAGGCACCGCTCTTCGTCGACAACCAGCCGGACGCGCCGGCGACCATCGCGGCGGTGATCTCCGACTACGCCCTCGGCGACGAGCTGCTGCAGGCCTACAAGGCCGGCGAGAACCCGACGGTCGACCTCAAGGTCTACGGCACCTTCACCGACCGCTTCTTCCCGCAGGTGATCGCCGAGACCCGTGGCGGCGACCCCGACCACGTCGTGGTCGTCGGCGCCCACCTCGACTCCGTGCCCGAGGGTCCGGGGATCAACGACGACGGCTCCGGCGTGGCGACGCTGCTGGCCCAGGCCGAGGAGATCGCCGAGGGCCGGCACAAGCTGCGCAACAAGGTCCGGTTCGGGTTCTGGGGCGCCGAGGAGAACGGTCTCGTCGGCTCGGTCTACTACGCCCAGAACCTCAGCCAGGCCGAGGTCGACCGCATCGACGTGATCCTCAACTACGACATGCTCGCCTCGGCCAACTACGTCCGGTTCGTCTACGACGGTGACGGCGACGACGCGCCCGACAACCCGGCTGGCCCCGAGGGCTCCGGCCTGGTCGAGCAGGTGCACGACGACTGGCTGCGCTCCAAGGGGCTGGCCAGCGAGCGGATCCCCTTCGACGGGCGGTCGGACTACGTCGGCTTCATCGACCGCGGCATCCCCGGTGGCGGGGTCTTCGCCGGTGCCGAGGGCGTGAAGACGGCCGAGCAGGCGGCGGAGTACGGCGGCGCGGAGGGCTCCTGGTACGACCCGTGCTACCACCAGGCCTGCGACGACCTGACCACCGTCTTCACCGGCGTCCCGCCGCTCGAGGCGGAGGGGCTCGCGCCCGAGGGCGACGAGGCCGCGAAGCGGGCAGCCCAGCGGGCGATGGCGGGCGGGGCGCTGCGGGGCCTCGACGAGCTGTCGGACGCGGCGAGCTACGCCGTGTACTACTTCGGCGCCTCGCGGGACCCGTTCCGCACGGGTCACGACCACCACCGCGCCAGCGCCGGCGACCGGGCGACGCGCGGCTACCAGTGGCGCGGGCCGGAGCACCGGGTCCGTCGCTGAGCGGCTGACCCGCCCACGGGTTTGTGGAGGATCGCAGTCACCTGGTGACGGGGATCCTCCACAAACCCTCCGGCCCCCGGGTGGATGCTGGGGGGCATGGACGCCCACGACCTGCTCGCGTCACTGTGCCGCGCGATCGACGCCCACGCCTGGGACGAGCTGCCGGCGCTGCTGCACGACGACTTCGCGTGACGCTACGTGCACACCGACGAGACCTTCGACAAGGACGGGTGGGTCCGCGTCAACGCGGAGTACCCGGACTTCGAGCGGATGCACGTCGAGGACCTCGTGGCCTCCGGCGACCGGGCCGTCGCGCGCTGCCGCGTCACGGCCACCACCGACGGCGAGCCCGTGGAGTTCGCCGTCGCCACCTTCGTCACCGCCCGCGACGAGCGGATCGTCGACAGGACGGAGGTGTGGACCGACGTGGGGCTCACGGCTCCCGAGGGGACCAGGCCCGACCCGGCCTGAGGGGGCGGCTGTCGGTGGGCGCTGCCACGATGCGCGGGTGAGCCACTCGATCCGCCCCAGCTACCCGGTCGTCCTGCTCGTCGGGCGGGAGGAGTTCACGCCGCCCACGTCGTTCGGCGGCGCCAGCGTCGTCGCGACGCGCGACTGCGTGGCGGTGGGGCTGCGCGACACCCGCGTGGGGCCGGTGCGCGTCCAGGTCGTGCCGTCGACCGAGTCCGAGGTCGTCGACCGGCTCGACCTCGAGCACCTCGGCGACTTCGAGGTCGAGGCCGAGGGGCAGCTCGCCATCCGGGACGTCCACGGCCGGGAGTACGACGCCATGGGCGTCGAGCCGGGCACCCACCGGGTCACGGTGCTCGGCACCGACCCGGCCGAGCCCGACGACGTGGTCTTCGTCGTCGCGGTCTGAGCCGGCGGCGGCGCCTCCCGCGGGTCGCTCCTGCGGGCGGCGGCGCGCAGCCCGCAGGATGGGCGCCGTGCTCCCCTCGAAGACGACGCTCCTCTCCGCCGCCTACGTCGGCCTCAGCGCGGCCGACAGCGTGGTCGCGGGCCGGGGACCCGGTGCGCGGCGGGCGAGGCTGGTGCTCAAGCCGACCCTGATGCCGGTGCTGACGGCGGCGTTCGTCTCGGCCACCCGGGGGCCCGACCGGCGTGCGGGCACGCGGCTGCTGCGCACCGGGACCGTCGCCGCCCAGGCGCTCTCGTGGGGCGGCGACGTGGCGCTGCTGGGGTCGGGGAAGCGGCCGTTCCTGGCCGGGCTGGGGTCGTTCCTCGGGGCGCACGTGGCCTACCTGGCCGCCTTCGGGTCGGTGCGCGGCGAGCACCGGGAGCACGACGTGGCGGGGGTGGAGGTCGCCCTGGGGGCCTGGCTGGTCCTCGCCCCCGGCATGGCGGCCGCGGCCGGACGACAGGACCACGCGCTCCGCGGCCCCGTCGCGGCGTACGCCACGGTCATCACCGCGATGCCGGCCGCCTCGCGAGTGCTCGACCCCGCACTGCCCCGCGAGGCGCGTCGGCGCGTGCGGGCAGGCACCGCCCTCTTCCTGCTCTCCGACACCGTGCTGGGACTGCAGCGGTTCGCCCTGCGCGACCCGCACCCGGTGGTCGGGTCGGTCGTGATGTCGACCTACACCGCCGGCCAGGGGCTGATCGCCGCCGGCGTCGCGGGGGCGACCCGCGGCTGACCGCTCAGCAGCGGCCGGGCCGCTCCTCGTGGGTGACGGCGGTGATGGCGCGGGCCGCCTCGGCCAGGGCGGTGAGCTGCTCGGGGGTGAGCACGTCGACGACGAGGCGCCGCGCCTCCCGGACGTGGGCGGGCGCCACGTCGTCGAGCATCTCCTGCCCCGCCGCGGTGAGCCGGGCCTGCATCCGGCGGCCGAAGTCGCCCGGCCGGCGCTCCACCCAGCCGGCCTTCTCGAGCCGGGTCAGCGCGTGGGAGAGGCGGGAGGGCGAGCCGGCCGACAGGATCGCCAGCTCGCTGAGGCCGCGGGTGCAGTCGTCGGCCATCGCGAGGACCCCGAGCACCTGGTACTCGTAGAAGTTCAGCCCCGCGTCGCGCTTGAGCTGGGCGTCGAGCGCGGGCGGCAGCGTGGCCAGCAGGTGGACCAGCGCCCGCCACTCCTGCTGCTGCGCGGGGGTGAGCCAGGGCGCGTCGTCCGCGGCACGCTCCGCGGCGTCGAGGGCGGCCTGGTCGTCGACGTCCATGCCTTTCATCATAACTGGGTCTTGAACATTCAAGTCGCTTCACCCTACGCTCGACTTGAACATTCAAACCATCAGGGAGATCCCATGACCGTCCTCCGCATCGACGCCAGCATCCAGGGCGACCGCTCCGCCAGCGGCGCCCTCGCCGACCTCGTCCTCGACGAGCTCACCGCAGCCCGGCCGCAGACCCCGGTCGTCCGGCGCCACCTGGGGCAGCAGCCGCTGCCCGCCGACGCCTGGGCGCTCGCGGTCGTCGGGGGGTTCACCCCCGAGGCCGACCGCAGCCCGGCCCAGCGGGACGCCCTCGCCCTGGCCGGCCGGCTGGCCGCCGAGCTGCAGGAGGCGTCGTACGCCGTCCTCGCGCTGCCGCTGTACAACTACGGCGTCTCGCAGCACGCCAAGGCCTGGATCGACCTGGCCATGGTCGGGGCACCGCAGGGCGCGCGCCTGCTCGAGGGCACCCCGACCGTGCTCGTCACCACCCGCGGTGGCGCGTACGGGCCGGGCACCCCGCGCGAGGGCTGGGACCACAACACCGACTACCTGCGCCGGATCCTCGTCGACATCTGGGGCGCCGACCTCACCGTCGTGGAGCGGGAGTTCACCCTCGTGGGGGTCAACCCGGCGCTGGACGAGTTCACCGAGCTGGCGACGCTGATGCGCAAGACCGCCGAGGAGGCCGCGGTCGAGGCGGGCGGCGCGCTCGCGTCGCGTCACGGGGCACCGTCACCCGCCTGAGCGCCGCACCGGCGAGCGGGGGCCAGTTCACCCGCGTGATCGGGCACATCGCGCCTCGTGGAGCCTGCAGCTGCCGGGCGTCGAGGTCGTCTCAGTCCCATCTCTGAGCGTCCCACGACCGTCTGCGCGAGCCGTGCTACTCGCCCGACGCAAGCTTCGCGAGGTCGCGCCGCACGTAGCGCAGGTGCGCCCACTCCTCCTCGAGGATGACCCGGACGCAGTCGCCCACGGTCGGGCGCCAGTCCTCGTCGTCGGTCCACGGGTCTCGGCGCTTTTCGTCGAGCTGCTCGGGCGTGACGGTGGCCAGGAAGTCGGTGACCATCCGCTGCCGCTCCGCGCGGCCCTCGAGCACCTCGCCGTACGACGGGGGGTCACTGCGGAAGATCGACACGTCGAAGCCCATCTGCTCGGCACCGGTGAAGATCTGGCCGATCTCGTGGAACGGCTGGTCGAGGCCGAGGATCGCACCGCGCAGCCAGGCGTCGGTGGCCAGGACCAGGTGCCGCAGGGTCTGCACCAGCGACCACTCGCCGTCCACCTGCACGTCGCGCTGCTCCTCCGGCGTCCCGGCGACGGTCTCCGCCCAGGCGGCCTGGACGGCGACCCACCCGTCCCGCAGGCCCTCGGGTGTCTGCGAGCGCATCAGCTCCCGCCTGGGGAAGCGGCGGTCGAGCTCCGCTTCGACGAGGGGCACCACGTCGACCCCGTTGACGATCAGCGTGCCGAACGCCAGGTCGTGACTGTCGATGTCGAGCCCACCGACGTCCACGGCGCGCATCGTCACGCCGCCGACGTCGCAGTAGCGCAGCGTCGCGCCCTGGAAGCTTGCCCGCACGAAGGTCGCGCCCTCGAACTCGTCCGTCCCCGAGAACCTCGTCATCGCCTCATCTTGGAGGCACCGGGGCGGTCGTGGCTAGGCCACCGGGTCGGGCACCAGGCGGAGCACCTCGACCGGGCCGGCTCGGAAGGCGCCGTGGGCGGCGTCGGCCTCGACCATGTGGGGCGCGACGTCGTGCGCCGCCAGGGCCTTCTCCGAAGCCCAGCGCTCGACCAGCACGAAGCGGTCCGGGTCGTCGACGACGGCGTGCAGGTCGTACTGGAGGCAGCCCTCCTCCGCACGCACCACCGGCGCGAGGCGCTCGAACGCGGCGACCTGCTCCCCACCCTTCCCCGGCTGGGTGCTGATCAGGATCACGAGGCTCACGGACGGCGGCATGGCCGGGACCCTACCGGCGCTAGGCTCCGGGCCTCGCTGCCGACCAGTCCACGGGGGACCGATGCGCCGTACCACCGCCTGCTCGACCGTGCTCCTGCTCGGGACCGCCCTGCTGACGACGGCCGGGTCCGCCACCGGCTCGACCGGCGAGACCTGCCGCGGCCTTCCGGTCACGATCCACTCCTCCGCCCGGAACGTGCAGGGCACCGAGGGGGACGACGTCGTGCTCGTCGAGTACTCCGGCGACGACGGCAACGTGCGGACCTACGGCGGGGACGACGTCGTCTGTCTGCGCGGCGACGACCCCGGCTACAGCCTGCCCGACTCCATCGCGCGCTTCATCGACGTGGGCGACGGGGACGACGTGGTGGACGGCTCCCAGGCGCCGACCCTGAACCTCAGCGTCACCCTGGGGGCGGGTTCTGACACGTTCGTGGGCGGGCCCGTCTGGAACGAGGTGGTGGCCGGTTCCTGGGGGGAGGACCACGCCGACACGGAAGTCGACGTCCTGGTCGGCGGTGCGCGCCGCGACTGGTTCACCAGCGGCACCCACGGGGAGGCCAACGGCGACCGGGTCGTCCTCGGTGCCGGGGACGACCGGGTCAACCTCGCCGGCTACTGGGCCGACGGCGGCCTTCTCCGCGGCGCCGGGGGCGAGGACACGCTCTCCCTGGAGCCGACGAGCGACTCGCTGGTCCTGGACGCGAAGGCCGGCACCTACTCCGAGGACGGCCGCACGGCCGCGGTCCTGGAGGGCTTCGAGCGCTTCGTCGTCGACGCGAGAGACCACCCTGGCACCCTGGCGTTCCGCGGCTCGGCCGCCGACGAGTCCCTCTACGGCGTGGGTCTCACGGTCACGGCCCGGATGGGTGACGGTGATGACTGGGCATCGCTCTTCTGGGTCGGCGACGGGTCCGTCGTGGACGGCGGTCGCGGCCGGGACGGCTACTACACGGAGCTCTACGGCCCGGACCGGGTCGCCCTCGACCTGCGGTCCGGCGACCTCCGCGTGAGCGGCGGGGAGACGCCGTACCGGCGCGCGGGTGACCGGCTTCGAGGACGCCACGGTGGATGCGGCGCAGGTCCGGCTCGCGGGGACCGACGGTCCGAACCGCCTCTCCGTCACCTCCTGCGGGTACGGCGCGAGGGTGTGGGGCCGCGGGGGCGACGACCGGCTCGGTGTCGCGAAGGACCCCGAGTTCTACGGCACCGCCTGCCCGGCGACCTTCTCCGGCGGGCCGGGGGACGACGTGCTCAGGGGCGGCAGCGAGCGTGACCGGCTCGTCGGCGGGCCGGGCAAGGACGTCGCCCGGGGTCACCAGGGTCGGGACCACTGCTCTGCCGAGATCCGCAAGGGCTGCGAGCGCGGTCGCTGAACCGACGTCGAGGCCGGTTGTCCGCCACCCCGGCCCCTGGCACGGTGGAGGCATGGACGAGCAGCAGCGGAAGCCTGCCGAGGAGGGGGGGACCCCCTCGAGGAGGACGAGGACGACGACGAGATCGGCCAGCGGATGGGCCTCGGCATCTGCTTCGGGCTGCTCTTCGGCGTCGTGCTCTCGGTCCTGATGGACAGCTGGGCGATGATCGGCGTCGGGGTCGCGATGGGGCCCGCCTTCGCGCTCGTCCCCTTCGGCCAGGACGACGAGGACGACGAGGACGACAAGACCTGACCCGGGAACCGCCACCCTCCTTCCCACAGTGTCGGCGGTCACATGCAGGATGAGGTCAGGTGTCCGAACCAGGACACCTGTCACATCTCTCGGGAAGGAACCCTCCATGGCCCATCGGCCCATCCGGCGCTGGCCGGCCCTCGCCACCGCGACGTCCGGAGTCATCGCCGCCGCCCTCGTCTCCGTCACCGGCGCGAGCGCAACACCCACCGCCACCACCGAGCCGGTCTCCACGCCGGTCCCGATCACCACCCCCGACGGCGTGGTCTTCAGCTACGTGCTCAACGCCCGCCAGGCCACCCCCGGCCACACCAAGCAGCTCGAGCGCGCGGTCGCGAAGGCCGGCGGCGTCGTCGTCCAGGCCTGGCCGCAGATCGGCGTCGTCGTCGCCCACGCCGACACCGCGTCGTTCCGCGACGACGTCCGCAAGGCCGCCGGCCACACCCTGGAGTCGGTCGGCGCCTCCCGCACCGTCGCCGTCAGCGAGGGCACGCCCGAGGGCGTCGGCGCCTCGTGGGGCCCCGGCGCGTCCGGCCACCAGAAGGGCGCGAAGAAGCCCGCCAACGGCGACGTCGGCTCCGAGGGCACCATCGCCACTGCGCCCGACCCGCGTGAGGGCGAGCAGTGGGACCTGGCCATGATCAAGGCCGACCAGGCGCACCAGATCACCGAGGGCAGCCGCAACGTCCTCGTCGGCGTGCTCGACAGCGGCATCGACCCCGACCACCCCGACCTCGTCGCCAACCTCGACACCTCCGAGTCTGTCAACTGCGCCGACGCCGGCCGCCCCGACCAGTCGGGCCTCGGCTGGGCGCCGACGACGAGCGACCACGGCACCCACGTCGCCGGCACGATCGCCGCGGCCCGCAACGGCGTCGGCATCGTCGGCGTCGCGCCGAACGTGCGGATGGCGTCGGTGAAGGTCGTCAACGACGACGGCTACATCTACCCCGAGTACGCCGTCTGCGGCTTCGTGTGGGCCGGCCAGCGCAAGATGGACGTGACCAACAACAGCTACTACGTCGACCCGTTCCAGTTCTGGTGCGGCGACCAGCCCGACCAGTACGCCGCCAAGGAGGCGGTGCGTCGCGCCGTCGAGTGGTCGACCGAGCGGGGCGTCGTGCACGCGGCGGCCGCCGGCAACGCGTCGTACGACCTGGCCAACAAGACCACCGACACGGTCAGCCCCAACGACAACGGCGGGATGGCCCGGACCATCAACAACGAGTGCCAGGACATCCCGGCCGAGCTCGACGGGGTCGTCACGGTCTCCTCGATGCAGCGCTTCCCGGCCGGGACGACGGAGAGCCGCCTCTCCGGCTTCTCCAACCGCGGCCTCGGCGTCATCGACGTCGCCGCCCCCGGCTCGGCCATCCTGTCGACGATCGTCCGCGACAACGGCTACGGCCTGAAGAACGGCACCTCGATGGCGTCCCCGCACGTCGCCGGCGTGCTGGCGCTGATGAAGTCGGCCCACCCCGAATGGACCCCCGCGCAGATGATCGAGAAGCTGCGCGAGCAGGCCGACGACAAGCCGTGCGGCACCACCACCGCCGGCGCCCCGTGCGTCGGCACGGACGCCGACAACAGCTACTTCGGCGAGGGCGTGGTCGACGCCCTCGACGCGGTGAGCTGACCTGCACCACCCGTGCGCCGACCGGCGCCGGCCCCACGAGGGTCCGGCGCCGGTCGTGCGGGACGACGCGCCGGGTACCGCAGCAGCAGCGCGATGACGGCGGCGGCCACGTCGACCGCACCTCCTCGGCCGCGTCGTCGGAGGAGATCGTCGAGATCGTCGTGCGGGAGGCGGCGGCCCTCATGCACGCCGAGCGCGCCCCGACGGAGCTCATGGGCGGGACCATCTCGGTCAGCGGCGCCCTGGGCGCCGGCAGCACCTTCACCCTGCGCCTGCCGCTGGCCGCGGTCCCGCCGGCGGCCGAGGTCCAGCTGGCGGCCGTCGAGCCCGCCGCGGACCGCACCCTCAGCCAGCCAGCTCGGCGACCTGGCTGAGCAGCTCGAAGGAGTGCAGGGTGGCCTCGGTGTCGCGTGCCATCGAGGCGACGATCAGCTCGTCGGCGTCGGCGTGGACGGCGAACTTCTCCAGGTAGTCGCGCACCTGGGCCGGGTCGCCCGCGGCGGTGTAGTGGCTCATCTGCTTGATCTGCTGCCCCGACGGCGAGTCGAGGATCGCGTCGGCCTCGACGTCGGTGAAGGTCCGGCCCCGGCCGACCAGCGCGGTGACCCGCATCCGCTGCGCCTCGCGCACCATCACCTGCGCCTCCTCGCTGGAGTCGGCGGCCACGACGTTGACGCCGGCGATGACATAGGGCTCGGCCAGCTGCTCCGACGGCTGGAAGCCGCGCCGGTAGGTGGCCACCGCCTGGGTGAGCGCCTGGGGCGCGAAGTGGGAGGCGAAGGCGTAGGGCAGGCCTAGCGCCGCGGCCAGCTGGGCGCCGAAGAGCGAGGAGCCGAGGATGAAGAGCGGCACGTGCGTCCCCGCCCCCGGGACGGCCTGGACGCCCGGGATGGTGGAGCGGCCGGCGAGGTAGCCCTGCAGCTCCTGCACGTCGGTGGGGAAGGTGTCGGCCGACCGCGGGTCGCGGCGCAGCGCCCGCATGGTGTTCTGGTCGGAGCCGGGCGCCCGGCCCAGACCGAGGTCGATCCGGTCGGGGTGCAGCGTGGCCAGCGTGCCGAACTGCTCCGCGACGACGAGCGGGCTGTGGTTGGGCAGCATCACCCCGCCGGCGCCCAGCCGGATCGAGGAGGTGTGCGCCGCGACGTGGGCGATCAGCACCGACGTCGCCGAGGAGGCGATGGTCGGCATGTTGTGGTGCTCGGCGTACCAGACCCGGCGGTAGCCGGTCCGCTCGGCGAGCCGGGCGATCTCGACGCTCGCCGCGAAGCTGTCCGCGGCGGTGGCGCCGGGCGGGACGTGGGCGAGGTCGAGGACCGAGATCGGCAGGGGGCTCATGCCGTGCCCAACCGCCCCGCGGCCGGCCGCTATTCCGAGGGTGCGGCGTACGACGTCAGGGTTGGTCGGCGACCGCGAGGTAGCGCAGGTCGAGCGTGAAGGTCGCGACGTCGAAGGCGTCGTCGTCGGTGGTCCAGAACTCCCACCAGGCGCCCGGGGGCAGGCGGCGGGAACGGCTGTCCCATCCCTGGCCGTCGCCGAAGACGTGGTCCTCGTCCCACGGGGTCTGCGCGGTGCTGCTGGAGGAGACCACGACACCGTCGTCGCGGAACGCCTCGGTGCTGAGGTGTCCCTCGTCGGTCTCGCCGACGACGGTCGGCTCGCCGGCGAAGGCGACCCGCACGGCGTGGAGCCCGCGCACGGCCTCGGGGACGGGCACCCAGTAGCTGGACTCGGCGCGGCCCGAGATCGCGGGGTCCGGGTTGGCCCGGTGGGTCAGGCCGCCGGGGAACCGGGCGCTGGGGGTCACCTCGCCCTGCGCCACGTACGCCCAGCACTCGGGCCACGTGGACGCGAAGCACGGGTGGACCTGCACGTCCTGCGGGAGCAGCGTCCGGGTCTCCTCCCGCCACTCCAGGAGGTCCTGGGAGACCCACAGTCGCAGCGGCTCGCTCGCGCCCCGGTTGCCGAGCCGGTCCTTGCCGGAGAGCGTGGCGGTGTAGCGACCGGGGGGCAGGGGGCGGCCGCGGCCGTCCCGGCCCTCCCACACGAGCTCGCCGCCCCACTTGTCCTGCAGGCGGACCTTCCGTCGCAGCACGACCCGGCCGTCGGCGTCCCGGAAGGTGACGACGACGCGGCGCACCCCGTCGCTCCACCCGCCGACCTCGAGCGGCACGCCGTCCCTGACCTCGACCGACCGCGGGTAGACCTTGGGCACCGCGCTGCGCCGGGCGCCGTACCGGTGCTGGACGTGGAGGCTCGCGTCGAACTCCAGGTCCGCCTCCGCGAAGGCGTCGTCGGAGCCCAGCGGCGTCACGACGTGGACCCGGTAGTAGGCCGCCGGCACGAGCCTCCCGCCGACGCGGCCGTTCCACGTCCACGCGTGGCGGCCCGCCCGTTGCCGCCCGAGCCCGACCTCGAAGGGGGCGATCCCCGTCTTCTCCTCGGGCTCGACGCGAATGCGCACCGTGGTCGCCACGGGGAGCTCGTAGCGGACGGTCAGGCGGTCGCGGACGCCGTTGCCGTCGGGCGAGAACTCCGGGTACGGCGTGAGGACCCGCGGCGCGTCACGAGGGGCGGCTGCCGCCGTGTGGGAGGTCGCCGAGGCGACCTGCCCCCCGAGCAGCGTCGTCAGCAGCGCCGCGCACGACGCCATCGCCAGTCCCGTCCCCCGTGTCCGCATGCTCGAAAGGCTAGGGGTCGCGGGACGTCGGGCCGGGTCGCGTCCGGGAACGGCGTCCGGCTCCCGCCTTTCGGGGATGCGCGGCGCCCCGGCGGCTCCCTAGGGTCGACGCCATGGGACGCGTCACCGCCGACATCGCGGTCTCCCTCGACCTGGTGGCCACCGGCCACGACCAGTCGGAGGAGCACCCGTTCGGACCGCACGTCGGCCACCGGCTGCACACCTGGATGTTCGACCACGCCGACGACAGCCCCGACGAGATCGCCGCCATCCTCGGGGCGCGGGCCTACGTGATGGGGCGCAACATGTTCGACCCGCACCGGGGGGACTGGGTCTCCGAGTGGCAGGGCTGGTGGGGTCCCGAGCCGCCGTACCACGCGCCCGTCTTCGTGCTCTGCTCCCGGCCCCGGGAGCCGCTGGAGATGCAGGGCGGGACGACGTTCCACTTCGTCACCGAGGGCCCGGAGCAGGCGCTCGCACTGGCCCGCGAGGCGGCGGGCGACGGCGACGTCTCGATCGCCGGCGGCCCCACCACCCTCGACGCCTACCTGGCCGCGGGGGCGGTGGACGAGCTGAGGCTGCACGTCGTGCCGTTCACCGTCGGCGAGGGGCTGCGCGTCTTCGACCGCGTCCCCGACCTCGCGATGGTTCCCGTCGCGGCCCGTACCACCCCGCACGTCACGCACCTCACCTACCGGCGAGCCTGACAGGCTGTCCTCATGCGGCTCCTGGTGCTGGGTGGGACGAGGTTCGTCGGGCGGGCGCTCGTGGCCGAGGCGGTACGCCGCGGGGACGACGTCACGGTCGTCCACCGGGGGACGACGGGGTCGGCTCCCCCGGGCGTGCGGACGCTGCTCGCCGACCGGCGCGCACCGGGGTCGCTCGCCGAGGCGCTCGCCTCTGCCCCGGGCGGAGGCGAGTGGGACGCCGTCGTCGACACCTGGTCGGCGGAGCCGGTGGCGGTGCGTGACGCCGTACGGCTGCTGCGCGACCGGACCGGACACTACGGCTACGTCTCCAGCCGCTCGGTCTACCGCTGGCCCCCGCAGCCCGGCGCCGACGAGGACGCCCCGGTGGTCGACGGCGACGCGGGCGGCACCGACGCCGCCGACTACGCCGCGGCCAAGCGCGGCGGCGAGCTCGCCGTCCTGGAGGGGTTCGCCGACCGCTCGCTCCTGGCCCGAGCCGGGCTGATCCTCGGACCCCACGAGGACGTCGGACGGCTGCCGTGGTGGCTGCACCGGACCAGCCGCGGCGGCGTCGTGCCCGCGCCCGGCCCGCCCGACCTCCCCCTGCAGTACGTCGACGCGCGCGACCTCGCCGCCTGGCTGCTGGACGCCGCCGAGCGGGCCGTGACGGGCACCTTCAACGCCGTGGGCCCGCGCGGGCACGCCACCATGTCGAGCCTCCTCGGGGCCTGCCGTGCCGCGGTCGCCCAGGACGGACCGGCGGCCGAGCTCGTCTGGCTGACTCCGCGGGAGGTCGCCGCGGCCGGGGCGACGGGCTGGAACGACCTGCCGATCTGGACGCCCCCGGACAGCGACCTCGCCGGGCTGCACCACGGCGACGTCTCGGCCGCGCAGGAGGCGGGGCTGCGCTGCCGACCGGTCGAGGAGACCGTCGCCGACACGTGGGAGTGGCTGCGTGCCGAGGGGATGCCCGCGCCCCGCACCGACCGCCCGCCGCTCGGCCCCGCCCCCGCGGTGGACCGGGCGCTCGCGGAGCTCGCCGCCGGGGCGGCGTCGCGGGTGACGCTGCGGCCGGCGGTCGTGGACGACGTCCCCGAGGTGATGGCCTTCTGGGGTCGGGCGGCCGAGGACGCCCACCGCCCCGCCGACTCCACGGCGGCCGTGGAGCGGCTGCTCGCCCGCGACTCCGAGGCGCTCGTGCTGGCCGAGGCCGACGGGCGGATCGTCGGCACGGTCGTCGTCGGGTGGGACGGCTGGCGTTGCCACCTCTACCGGCTCGCCGTCGACCCCGAGCGACGCCGCCAGGGCATCGGCGCCCGGCTGATCGCGCACGCCGAGGAGCGGTTCCGCTCCCTCGGCGGGACCCGGTCCGACGCGATGGTCCTCGACGACAACGACCTCGCCCACGCCGCCTGGCGGGCGGCCGGCTACGCGCCCCAGTCCGAGTGGTCGCGCTGGGTCAAGCCGCTGGGAGGGTGAGCCGGATGGCCAAGGACACCGCCCACTGGATCGCCTACAACGACGGGCAGGGCGAGCGCGAGCCCCGGCCGCTGTGCCGCGACGTCGTCGCCCTGGCCGGGCCCGGCGACGGGCGGACTGCGCTCGACCTCGGCGCGGGTGCGGGGATCGAGACCCGCGCGCTCCTCGCCGACGGGTGGCGGGTGCACGCCTTCGACACCGACCCCCACCTCGGCGAGCGGCTGGCGCGGCTGGTCGGCGACGACGCCGCCGTGACGGCGTACGTCGGTCCCGTCGAGGAAGCCGACCTGCCCGACGCCGACCTCGTGCACGCGAGCTACACGCTGCCCTACGTGGCGCCCGGGCGCTTCGAGGAGTTCTGGCAGCGGCTGCGCGGCGCCGTGCGGCCGGGCGGCTGGCTCGCGGTCGACCTCTTCGGCGACCAGGACTCGTGGGCCCGGGACGACGGGATCACGTCGTTCACGCGCGCGCAGGCGGAGGTGCTCCTCGACGGCCTCGACGTCGCCCGGTTCGACGAGGAGGACGAGGACGGGCCGGCCTCGAGCGGGCCGAAGCACTGGCACGTCTTCCACGTCATCGCCCGGCGGCCAGTCCGGTGACGGCGGCGGAGCAGGAGTCGGTCGTGCGCGGACACGAGCCCCGGCCCTGCGGGCGTCGCAAGATCCGACGCCGAGAGGTCGCGCTGGACCTTCGAGCGCAGGGGGCAGGGGGGCATGATGGTCGCGCTCGACCGCAAGAGTCTCCGGCGTGAGTGGTACCGGGACGAGGGAGAACTGCGTTTCCCCGACCGCTCCTGGCGTCGTACGTCCCGGACGCGTTCGGTGTCCAGCTCCTCACCTCAGCACATCTGGAGCGCGCCCACGACCTCTCCCGGTGGCGCGTCGAGCAGGTCGCTGCGGAGCGCTACCTGGTGAGCGCCGCCGATCTTGAGCCGTGGGTGACCCGGCAGCCTCGCGAGCCGCACCGGCCGCACGACGTGGCGCCACGACCCTTCGACGTGCAGGAGCAGGCCCGAGCCGACTTCGGCGCGATGATCCTGACGCCGGAGACGATCAACGCTCACGACCCCTGGCGCTGAACGAGCGCAGCCGAGCCAATCCCTCCGGTCCCGGCGGCCAGCCCCGCTCCCGTCCACGCCTCGTCGCGGGTGACGTCGGCCAGGACCTCCAGCCACGCCGGCACGTCGGACGACGGGTGCTCGCCGTCGTCGATCTCGGCGACGAGCGAGCCGTCCGCGTGCTCGTCGACGACCACCCGGACGCCGTCGCGTTCAACCACGTGCCGCGTCTTCGTCAGCAGGTCGGCGGGCAGCGTGAGCAGCAGCTGCCACTCGGCGTCGTCGAGGTAGAGGTTGGTGCACGCGACTTCCGCCGGGCCCTCCCCGAGCCGGACCTTCTGGGTCAGCTTCCGGACGACCGTCCCGTCGCCCCGCCACACCTCGCGCAGGCGCAGGCGCGTGCCGGTCACGTAGTGGTCCTCGACCTCCCAGCTGTCGACGACCCCCTCGGGGAGTCTGGCTAGCAGGTAGCGGCGCTCGCGCTCCACGACGGCGTACTTCAGCGGGAGGTCCACCCGTCGAGGCTAGCGAGGGCTCAGCCGACGGTCACCTGTGGCCAGTCACGGCGGAGCACGGCGAGCTGGTCGACGGTGAGGTACGACGGGTTGCTGCCGGCCGGCATCCGGAGCACCTCGGCGTGGGCGAGGACCGGGTGCGCGAGCAGGGCGGCGCGGGGCACGGGCTCGGCGAGCGGCTCGAGGGTCAGCGGCATGACGAGCCGGCCGTCGTCGTCCTCGTGGACCAGGCCGCGGGTGCGGCCCTGGGCGTGGATCCCTGCGGGGTGGGTGCTGTCGGCGCCGCTCACCCACAGCAGCACCGGCTGGCCGGGCGCGACGAGCGCGGCGCGGTAGCTCCGCCGTACGCACCGGGTCGTCTCCCCGGCGTCCCCCGCCAGCAGCGCACCGACGTCGGTCGCGCGGGGGTCGGCCTTGAGCAGCCAGGCGCCCAGGGTCGCGGCCGTGACCGCGTGGGCGGCCGCGGTCACCCCCGGAGCACCTTCTCCATCGCCTTGCCCCTGGCGAGCTCGTCGACCAGCTTGTCGAGCCACCGGACCCGCTGCATGAACGGGTCCTCGATCTCCTCCACGCGGTGGCCGCAGATCACGCCCCTGATCTCGGAGGCGTGTGGGTTGAGGGTCGCCTGCTCGAAGAACTCGGGGAGCGTCGTCTCGGCGTCCAGGTGCTCCTGGAGCGCCTGCTCGTCGTAGCCGGTGAGCCACTCGATCACCTGGTGCAGCTCCGCCCTGGTGCGGCCCTTCTTCTCCACCTTCGTCACGTAGTGCGGGTAGATCGACGCGAAGGGCGTCTTCAGCAGGCGGTCGCTCATGCTTCGAGGGTAGGCCCGGCCACCGACACCCGTTGTGCGCTTCCACCTCCGCGACCGCCGGCGCGCTGCCACGATGGCGCCATGCCGCGGACCGCTCGACTCGTCCTCCTCTGGGGGCCTGACGCCCAGCAGACCACGACCCTCACCCGGAGCGCCGACGCCCTCCTCGCAGAGGTCGAGGGCCCGCACGTCCTCGTGCAGCACTTCCACGCCGGCGCCCTCGAGGACAACCCCCATCCGTTCGCGAGCCGCTTCTTCGGCGCCGTGGTCTGGACGCTCCTCGAGCAGGGCACCGTGCTGCTCTCCGACAGCGTCTTCGAGGACGAGGACCGCCGTGCGCTCGTCGAGCGGTGCTTCACGCGGACCCTCCCGGGCCTCGTGGTCGAGCACGTGCGCCTCGAGTCGGCCGAGTCGGTGCTGCGGCGCGAGCACCCCGGCCTCGTGCTGGACGACGACGTCTACGGCGAGGGGGAGCACGCCTCCCACGAGTCGGTCGTGGTCACCTCGGAGGCGCCGCAGGAGACCCTGGTCGCAGCCCTGGGCGCCGCGGCCGCGCGGATGACGTGCGTCGGGGAGGACGGTCGTGAGTACGCCGACGTCGAGGAGGCCGCCACCAAGGGCGTCTACACGCCCAACTACGTCTCCGACGTCGAGGTCGACGAACGCGGCCGCGTCGGCTTCTACCTCGACTGCAAGGGCGCGATCGAGCCCCCGATGGCCGCCCGACTCCGGCAGGTCCTGCTCGAGGAGCTGGTGCGGCACGGCGTCACGCGGGCGCACGTGCGCGTCCCGGCCGACGCCTGACCGCCTGGGGCCTGGACGCCACCCGGCGGGCCGGGCCCACGACCTCGACGACCGCGCCCGCCCGCTCGACTGGGACGAGGACGTCGACCTGCGCTGGCTGCTGCTGCGGATCATCGGCGAGTACGCACAGCACTGCGGGCACGCCGACCTGCTGCGGGAGGGGATCGACGGGCGCGTCGGGTCGTGAGGCGCCCGGCTCAGGTGCCGGTGCGGCGGCGCTCCTCGGCGCGTCGCAGGTAGTCGACGGTCGAGTTCTCGTGTGGGAACGGCTCGTCGGGCACCGGTACGCCGAGGGCACGGCAGAGCGGCTCCCACCCGTCGCCGGGGTGCCACTCGACCAGGCGCTCGGCCGGGATCGTGGCGCGGACGGCAGCGTCGTGCCGCTCGTAGGCCGCGAGCAGGGCGGTCGGGTCGTCGAGGTCCGCGAGGTCGTCGACGATGCCGTGGAAGATCGCGCCGAAGAGCGCGGTGACGGGGTCGGCGGGGTCGCCGTGCGCCAGGACCTCGCGGGTGCGGGTGAGGACCGTCGGCTCCATGCTGCGGAGCCACACCTCGGCGCTCTCGCGCCGCGACAGCAGCACGGGAGCGTCGGGATAGGCCGCCGCGAGCTGGCGCCAGCAGGTCGAGAACGGCGCGTCGACGCCCGCGGCGTATCCGGTCAGGAGCTCGTCCCAGTCGGGCGGGTCCCCGTGGATCGCCGCAACCCAGGTGGGCGCGTGCTCGGGGCGTCGCAGGGCGGTGCTCATGTGGTAGGTCGGCGCGCCGAGCAGCCGGGTCAGCGCCTCGCGGAGGGACGTCGTGCCGGTGCGCGGGAGGCCGGCACCGACCAGGCGGATCGTCATGCGGGGCAGCCTAGGGACGTGGCCCGACGCGCGCTCGTCCCACCGCCTGTCGGACTTTTTTCGAACAATTGTCCAGAGTCCGAGATCTGGGGCCGTCTTGGGTCAGGACTGTCGGCGGGGCCCGGTTGAGTAGGGGGCATGTCCAGCAGCCAGTCCGCCGTCACTGACACCCCCGGGGCGCCGCGCGTTGCTGGCTCGTCGGTGCCCTCGCGGGTGGGGGTGCTGGTCGAGGCCGGGCGGGACGCGGTGCGGTCCGCAGGGGCGATCGAGCTCGCCGGGGTGCCGACCGGCGAGCTGGGGTCGGTGCTGCAGGCGGTCGCGGAGCTGGAGTCGGCGGCGGCGGCGTTGCGGTTGGCGCTGTCGGCGGAGGCCGAGGCGCGACGGGTCGCTGAGGACCCCGATCACGGGGGTGCGGCCACCGGGACCGATGCCTGGTTGGCCGGGCTGCTCGGGTCGACCCGGGAGTCCCAGGCCGCCGGGCTGCGGCTGGCCGGGCTCCTCAAGACCAAGTACGCCGCGGTGCGCCAGGCCTACGCCGCCGGCCGGTTGCGTGCCGACCAGGTCCGGGTCATCGTCAACGCCGCCGAGCAGGCCCCCGACCGGGCCACCCCCGACCAGCTGCGCGCCGCCGAGGAGCTGATGGTCGCCAAGGCCACCGGCCAGGCCACCCGGTCGGGGCGGCCGATGAACGCCAAACGGCTGCGCCAGGCCGCCCGCCGCATGTTCGACCCGATCGACCACGACCTCGCCGACGACCACGAGCACAAGATGCTCACCCGGGAGAAGCACGGCGCCGACCAGGAGACCTTCCTGGCCCTGCACGACAACGGCGACGGCACCTGGACCGGCAGGTTCCGCATCCCCGAGCTCCACGGCAACCTGCTCGCAGGCGTCCTGGGCCACCTGACCTCACCGCGCCGACTCGGGATCAAGCGCGCCGCCGACGGCACCCGCCTGCAGCACCCCGACGGCACCGACCAGACCACCGTCGACGAGTCCGCCCCCACCTCCCAGTCCTACCTCATCACCCACGGCCAGGCCCTGTGCGAGCTGATCGAGCACCTCCCCGCCACCGGCCTGGCCCCCTCCCAGGCCACGATCTTGGTCACCATGTCCCTGGGCCACCTCATGAGCGGCCTCGGGACCGCCAAGCTCGACACCGGGATCACCATCACCACCGGCGAGGCCCGCCGCCTGGCCTGCAACGCCGGGATCGTCCCCGCCGTCCTGGGCACACGCTCCGAACCCCTCGACCTCGGCCGACTCGCGCGGCTGCACACCATGGCCCAACGAAGAGCCCTCGCCCTCCTGTACGACACCTGCGCCATCGAAGGCTGCGAGAGACCGTTCGCCTGGACCGAGATCCACCACCCACACCCCTGGGGCGAAGGCGGCCACACCAGCCTCGACAACGCCCTCCCCCTCTGCGGCCACCACCACCGCAAGGCCCACGACCCCGGATGGCAGCTCCGCCACGACCTCGACGGCCACCACCGCCTTCACCGACGGCGACGTCGCCACCGGTGACAGGGCAGACTGACCGACAGGCAACCGAAGAAGGAGGCAGCACCCATGCAGCAGGTCAAGGCCGTGGTCGCACGAGCCAAGGGAGCACCCGTCGAGGTGACCACCATCAACGTCCCCGACCCGGGTCCGGGCGAGGCGGTGGTGAAGATCCAGGCCTGCGGGGTGTGCCACACCGACCTGCACTACCGCGAGGGCGGGATCAACGACGAGTTCCCCTTCCTGCTCGGCCACGAGGCGTCGGGGATCGTCGAGTCCGTGGGCGAGGGCGTCACCGACGTCGCGCCCGGTGACTTCGTCGTCCTCAACTGGCGGGCCGTCTGCGGCGAGTGCCGTGCCTGCAAGCGCGGCGACCTGCAGTACTGCTTCAACACCCACAACGCCAAGCAGAAGATGACCCTGGCCGAGGGCACCGACGCCGGCACGGAGCTCTCCCCGGCGCTCGGCATCGGCGCCTTCGCCGAGAAGACGCTGGTCGCCGCCGGCCAGTGCACCAAGGTCGACCCCGACGCCCGTCCCGCGGCCGTCGGCCTGCTCGGCTGCGGCGTGATGGCAGGCGTCGGTGCCGCCATCAACACCGGCGCCCTCACCCGCGGCAGGTCCGCCGCGGTCATCGGCTGCGGTGGCGTCGGCGTCGCTGCGGTGGCCGGCGCGGCGCTGGCGGGCGCCAGCCCGATCATCGCGGTCGACATCGACGCCAAGAAGCTCGAGGCCGCGAAGAAGCTCGGCGCCACGCACGTCGTCGACTCCTCGCAGGTCGACCCGGTGGAGGAGATCAAGCGGATCTGCGCCGAGACCTACGAGGGCGCCGACGGCGCCGACGTGGTGATCGAGGCGGTCGGTCGCCCGGAGACGTGGAAGCAGGCCTTCTACGCCCGCGACCTGGCCGGCACCGTCGTCCTGGTCGGCGTCCCGACCCCGGAGATGAAGGTCCCCGAGATCCCGCTCGGCGACGTCTTCGGCCGTGGCGGGGCGCTCAAGTCGTCCTGGTACGGCGACTGCCTGCCGAGCCGCGACTTCCCGATGCTGGTCGACCTGTACCGCCAGGGCCGGTTCGACCTCGACGCGTTCGTCACCGAGGAGATCGGGATCGACGGCGTGGAGGCTGCCTTCGACCGGATGCACTCCGGCGACGTGCTGCGCTCGGTGGTGGTGCTCTGATGGCCGCCCAGACCAACGCCCGCGTCGACCACGCCGTCTCCTCGGGCACCTTCTCGCTCGACGGGGAGACTCATCACGTCGACAACAACATCTGGGTGGTCGGCGACGACTCCGAGTGCGTGGTGATCGACGCCCCCCACTCGGTCGACGACATCCTCGCCGTCGTGGGCGACCGCACGGTGAAGGCGATCATCTGCACCCACGCCCACGACGACCACGTCCGGGTCGCCCCGGCGCTGCGCGAGGCGGTCAACGGCGGGTCGGGCGCGCCGATCCTGCTGCACCCCGACGACCGGCCGCTGTGGGAGCTCACCCACGGCGGGCCCGACGACGAGGACGGGCGTCTCTGGGACGCCGACCTCGCCGACGGCCAGACCCTCGAGGTCGCCGGCACCACGCTCACGGTGCTGCACACCCCGGGCCACGCGCCCGGCGCCGTCTGCCTGTACGCCGAGGAGCTCGGCTGCCTCTTCACGGGCGACACCCTCTTCCAGGGCGGGCCCGGGGCGACGGGCCGCTCGTTCAGCGACCGGCCGACCCTCGAGGCGTCGATCCGGGCCAGGCTCTTCGGCCTGCCCGACGAGACCGTGGTCCACACCGGCCACGGCGACGACACGACGATCGGGGCCGAGCGCGAGCTGCTCGGCGACGGCTGAGGCCGGGGCGCCGGGGTACGAGGGGGACGGACGATGCCGCAGGTGACCGCCGAGGTCTGGGTGCCCGTGCCGCCGGAGACGGCGTTCGCGGTCTCCCAGACCACGGGCGAGCTCCGGCTGCGCTGGGACCCGTTCATCCGGGAGCAGCACCTCATCGAGGCCACGGAGCCCGCCAAGGGGGTGCGCACCCACACCCGCGCACGGGTGGGGCCGCGGATGGTCTCGGAGTACGTCTCCTACCGCCCGCCCACCTCTGTCGGGATGACGATGGTGAGCGGGCCGTGGTTCTTCGCCGCGTTCGGCGGCGGCTGGCGCTTCGTCTGGGAGGCCGGCGAGGGACCGGACGGGAAGACGGTCGAGGGCACCAAGGCCGTCTGGAAGTACACCTACTCCGTCAAGCCGGCGTGGCTGCGCCGCGTCGCCGAGCCGATCGGCCAGTGGCTGCTCGGCCGCGAGATCCGGGCGCGGATCGACGCCTGGGCGCGGGCCTGCGAGGACCCGGTCGTCCTGGCAGCGGTGCAGGACGGTCCCGGGTGATCGGACCCGGTCTCGTCTCGGACAAGCGCGGCCGGGCCATGAGCCGGGCCGCCCGTCACGGCAGCGTCGAGGAGTTCCTCGCCTGCTACCAGCCGAGGGCCGCCCGGAAGTGGACGGACGACCACGGCAACACCCTCCTGCACGACGCCCTGTGCCACCCCGACCCGGTCTCACGCGTCCGGATCGCCGGGCGGCTCCTGGCCGACGGTGCCGATGCGTCGGCGTTGAGCAGCGGCGGCTACACCACCGCACACCTGCTCGTCCCCCGCGTCGCCCCCGCTCACTCCCCGGGGCACGCCGCCGAGGAGGCGGCGCTGCTCGCGACGCTCTGCGAGGGCGGCTGCGACGTCAACCACGCCCACCCGCGGGAGGGGACGCCGCTGGAGGCGCTGGCGGCGAGGTTCAAGCACTCCGACGAGGCGCTGGCGCCGTACTACGCCGTGCTGCTGGCGCGACCCGACCTCGACCTTCTCGCCCCCTCCCGCCACGACCGCTCCCCGTGGGAGTCGATCCGGCGGTGGCGGCCCCGGCGCGACCACCTGGTCGGGCTGCTGGAGGAGCGGCTCCGCCGCGAGGGCAGGCTGCCGGAGGAGAGCCTCGTCTCCCTCGCGCGGTGGGCGGGCGCCGACCGCGTCCTCGCGGCGTACCGACCCGACGACGTGGCCTCCGTCGACCCCGGGACGGGCTGGTCGCTGCTGCACGCCGTCCTCGACAACCCCGACGTGGAGGCGCGCCTCACCGTCGCGCACCGACTGCTCGACGACGGGGCCGACGCGACCGCGACGACCCCCGAGGGCCTCACCCCCGCGCACGTCCTGCTGCGCGGTCACGGCGAGCGCGACGCCGTCCGCGAGGCCGGCCTCCTCCAGCGGCTCCTCGACCTCGGCGCCGACCCGAACGCCGTCGCGCGCAAGGTCGGGACGCCGCTCAACTCCCTCGCGGCCGAGAGCAACCTGGACGAGGAGAGCCGCATGCCGCTGTACGACGTCCTGCGCGCGCGGCTCGAGGAGCGGTTCCCGCCCGGCGCCCGGCCCTGACCCGCGCTGGCCGCGGGATGCGTCACTCCGTCGGGGTCAACACCCCGCGGGCCTCGAAGAAGAGGCGCGTCGTCTCGTCCTGCACGAGCTCGGGCCGGGCCCGGACCCACCCGTCGAGCGACACGGCCGCCTGCTCCACGTCGGTCATCGTGGCGTCGAAAGCGGCACGAGCCGCCTCGCCGTCCTGATTCGGCCCCTCGACGAGGATCCGCGTCAAGGGGATCTTCCCGCCCACCCGACCGGCGTGCAGCGTCGCCGTCGTGGCTCGCACGGCCGTCGCGGACGCCTGACGGATGCGATGCGTCCGCCCCAGCACCCGGACGGTCGCCTCGTGCGGGTCGATCGACTGCCGGAGCCACCACGAGACCCACGCGGCACCGAGCAGCACGAGGCCGACGAGGCAGAGGAGCACCGCCACCGCGGCCCGGCCGGCCCCGTCGAGGGGCGGGTCGGCGCCGACGGCCAGGGTCAGCGCGTTCGCCAGCACGACAGCGCCGATGACACCGGCGAGCAGTCCGGCCATCCGCAGCCACCAGACCGGCCGTGCCACCGCGGTGCCGTGATGATCCGTGCGGGGTGTCGCGCGCGGGCGCCACACCAGCCACAGCACGACGACCCCCACGGTCACCATCGCCGCCCCGGTGAGGGGTTCCCGGAGACCGTCATGGTCCGCGTCGGTGAGCAGGAGCGTCAGCGAGAAGGCGTGCAGCAGCGTCCACACCGCCACCACCACCGTGAGGACGCGGGAGGGCCGTCGCCGCGACTGACCAGGCATGCTCCGGGAGCCTAGCCATCGGTCGTCGGGCCCCCGCGTACGCCGCGGGAGTGCGACCTCACGTCGTCGCGAGTTCGAGGGACGGCGTCGCCGGGTGGGAGAATCCCGCCCTGTGACGACGTACGACGTGGAGCCGACCGCGGGTGGCACCGACCCCCGACGGGGCACCAGCCCCGACGAGCCCGGCATCGACCCCGAGAAGATGGCCATCGCGCTCGAGGTGCTGCGCCAGCTCCCCGACCTCCACCCCGACCACCCGGACATCCGCACGGTCAAGCGCGAGGCGTCGTACATGTACAAGCTGATCAAGAAGGCCCGCCGCGCCGAGATCCGGCAGGAGCGGCAGCGCCACGACCAGGACATCATCGAGAAGACGGCGACCGGGTCGCCGATGCGGATCGACGACGAGACCGCCGGCATCCCGCTGGTCTCGCACGCGCCGGGCGCTTTCGCGGGCGAGCTGATCACAGCGCGCGGCTGCTACATCTGCAAGGAAGACTTCACCCTCGTCGACGCGTTCTACCACTGGCTCTGCCCGCGGTGCGCGGCGATGTCGCACGCCAAGCGCGACCAGCGCACCGACCTCACCGGCAAGCGGGCGCTGCTCACCGGCGGCCGGGCCAAGATCGGCATGTACATCGCGCTCCGCCTGCTGCGCGACGGCGCGCACACCACGATCACCACCCGCTTCCCCAAGGACGCGGTCCGACGCTTCTCGGCGATGGAGGACTCCGGCGACTGGCTGCACCGGCTCAAGGTCGTCGGGATCGACCTGCGCGACCCTGCCCAGGTGATCAGCCTCGCCGACGACGTCGCCGCCGCCGGACCGCTCGACATCCTCATCAACAACGCCTGCCAGACGGTCCGGCGCTCCCCGGGCGCCTACTCCCGCCTCGTCGAGATGGAGGACGCCCCGCTCCCGGGCGACCGCGAGCTGCCCGAGATGGTCACCTTCGACGGCATCTCGAACGCCCACCCGGCGGCCATCGCCGGCGCGCTGACCACCACCGCAGTGGCCCACCACGAGGGCGAGCCGGCCGCGCTGGCGGAGGCCGCCCACACCGCCGCCTCGATCACGGCGCTGGCGCTCAAGGCCGGCTCCGCCTCGCTGGCGGCCCACCTCGACGGCAGCGCGGTGGACGCCGGCGGCCTGCTGCCCGACACCGCGACCACCAACTCCTGGACCCAGCACGTCGACGAGGTCGACCCGCTGGAGCTCCTCGAGGTGCAGCTGTGCAACTCGATCGCGCCGTTCCTGCTGGTCTCGCGGCTGCGGCCCGCCATGCGGGCCGCGGTCGCGGCCGGCGCGCGCCGGGCCTACGTCGTCAACGTCTCGGCGATGGAGGGGCAGTTCTCCCGCCGCTACAAGGGGCCGGGCCACCCGCACACCAACATGGCCAAGGCGGCGCTCAACATGATGACCCGCACCAGCGCGGGCGAGATGTTCGAGACCGACAAGATCCTCATGACCGCCGTCGACACCGGCTGGATCACCGACGAACGGCCCCACCAGGAGAAGCTGCGGATCGCCGCGGAGGGCTGGCACGCGCCGCTCGACCTCGTCGACGGCGCCGCCCGCGTCTACGACCCGATCGTGCTCGGCGAGCGGGGCGAGGACCTCTACGGCTGCTTCGTGAAGGACTACCGGCCCTCGCCCTGGTGAGCCTCGGCCGCCGCGGCCAGCAGCAGGCGGCGGGCCTCCCGCGGGTCGTCGGCGTGGAAGACCACCCGGGTCAGCGCCGGGGCGGCCACCCGCGGGTCGAGGCTCCGGTACGCCGTGGGCTCGAGCTCGACGACCACCCCGGCCTGGTTGGCCACCGCCATCTCGAGCTCGTCGTCGAAGAGCTGCGCCGACCGGGTGGTCCGCGGCTGGGCGTGCGTGGTGCTCACCGACCGGACGGCGCCGACGGGCAGCTCGACCTCCTGGAAGACCCCGAACCGCAGCCGCAACCGGGTGGCCGAGACGGTGTGCGGCAGGACGACCAGCGACGCGACGAAGGCCGCGAGCCACAGCACGCCGACGAGCCCGAGCACCAGCGCCAGCCCCTGCACCGCGTCGGGCAGCAGGACGTGCAGCAGCACGGCGACGATCCCGTCGACCACGGTCAGCACGACCAGCATCGGCACCAGCGGGCCCGAGTAGCCGATCGCCCGCTCGTCGGGCGCCACGTCGCGGCGGCCGGTCAGCAGCAGAGCGAGCGCCCGGAGCAGCGCCACCTCGCGTCGCACGAACCGCATCCCGCCCCCCGGTGGGTCGACTCCCCTTCCCGGGTCGAGCCTAGGAGAGCGGCGGGCCCTCGGGGCGGTCGGGTCCGTCGCCGGGCTGGGCCTGACCGGGCTGGGCCTGACCGGTTTGGGCCTGACCGGGGCCGTCCTCCTCGGTCGACTCCTCGATCTCGGCGACGGGGTGCATGGGCCGCTTGGCGGCGAGCTTGTCGAGCCCGGAGAGCAGTCCGGTGCGCACCTTGTCGACCTTGTCGGCGTACTGCCCCTTGGTCTTGGTGTTGACGGCCTCGCTGGCGTGGGCGATCCAGCCCTCGACCTCGCCGCGGCGCTCGTGGGCGAGCGCGCCGGCCTTCTCGACGGTCTCGTTGACGGTCTTGTCGGCCCCGTCGGCGAGCTCCTTGAGCCGGCGCTCGACCTCGAGCTCGTCGATCTTCTTCTTCATGTCGTCGGCAAAGGACACGGCGGGCTCCTGACGGTCGTGACGCTGCGGGTGCTGTCTGTCCTCCAGAGTAGGTTGCCGGTGTGAAGGACGCCTCCCCCGAGCAGCGCACCGCCGAGCAGCGCACCGCCGACCTGGGCTTCGCGCGTGTCGACCTCGACCGCGCCCGCCGCACCGGCGACCCCGAGGTGGTCTACGGCGCCGGCAAGACCGCGCCCGAGGTCGCCGACATCCTCACCACCCTGCACGCGGCGCACCCCGACCGGGCGGTGCTGGCGACCCGGCTCTCCGACGAGGCCCAGGTCGCCTGCCGCGCGGTCGGCGCCGACGTCGACCCGGTCGCGCGGACTGCGGTGCTGGGCCCGCTGCCCGCGCCGCGCGGGCGAGTCGTGGTGGTCGCGGCCGGCACCTCCGACGCCCCGGTCGCCGGCGAGGCCGAGGTGACCGCGCGGGTGCACGGCGCCGGGGTCGAGCGGATCACCGACGTCGGGGTGGCCGGGCTGCACCGGCTGCTCGCCGTCCGCGACCGGCTCGAGGCGGCCCACTGCCTCGTCGTGGTCGCCGGGATGGAGGGCGCCCTGCCGTCGGTGGTGGGCGGCCTGGTCGGCGTCCCGCAGGTGGCGGTGCCGACCAGCGTGGGGTACGGCGCCTCGCTGGGCGGGGTGGCGGCCCTGCTGGCGATGCTCAACTCCTGCGCGCCGGGGGTCACCGTGGTCAACATCGACAACGGGTACGGCGCCGGGGTCGCCGCCGCGCGGATCGCGCGGCAGTCGTGCGGCCACGCCGCCGACGACCTCCCGCGGGCCGAGGTCGACGGGGGGCGCCGGCCGTGAGCGGCACCGCCTGGGTGGACGCCTCCCTGTCGGGCGCGAGCGGCGACATGCTGCTCGGAGCCCTGGTCGGCGCCGGGGTGCCGGTGGAGGTACTGGCCGGCGCGGTGACCGCGGCCTCGCCGGAGCCGGTCGCGCTGCGCACCGAGACCGTGCGTCGCGGCGAGCTCGCCGCCACCCGCTGCCACGTCGAGGTCGCCGACTCCGTGCACCACCGCACGTGGCGCGACGTCCGGTCCCTGCTGGGCGAAGCCGCGTTGCCCGGGCCGGTCCGCGAGCTGGCGCTGCGGGTCTTCGAACGGCTCGCGGTCGCGGAGGCGACCGTGCACGGGGTCGACCCGGCGGACGTCGCCTTCCACGAGGTCGGGGCGCTGGACGCCATCGCCGACGTGGTCGGGGTGAGTGCCGGCTTCGCGTGGCTGCGCGAGCAGCGCGGGGTGACGCGCGTGGTGGTGAGCCGCGTCGCCGTCGGCTCCGGCACGGTCCGGAGCGCGCACGGCGTGCTGCCGGTGCCGCCGCCCGCGGTCGCCGAGCTGCTCCGAGGCGTCCCGTCGTGGGCGGGACCCGAGACCGCTCCCGCGGCCGAGCTCTGCACCCCGACCGGGGCCGCGCTGCTGACCACCCTCGCCGACGTCTGGGGCCCGCAGCCCCCGATGACGACCGACGCGATCGGGGTGGGCGCCGGTGGACGGGACCACGGCGGCCCCGGGGGGCACGGGGGGCACAGCAACGTCGTCCGCCTCCTCCTCGGCGCCCCCGAGGAGGAGGCCGCGACCGGGGGCGCGCGGGTGGACCGGCCGCCGCTGCTGGTCGAGACCAACGTCGACGACATGGACCCGCGCCTGTGGCCGCGGGTGATCGCCGCGCTGCTGGCGGAAGGCGCCAGCGACGCCTGGCTCACCCCGATCCTCATGAAGAAGGGGCGTCCCGCCCACACGCTCTCGGTGCTGGTCGCCGCCGACCGGGCAGCGCGGGTGCGGGCCGCGATCTTCCGGCACACCACCACGATCGGGGTGCGCGAGGTGCCGCTCGGGAAGCACGCGCTGGAGCGTGAGATGGTGAGCGTCGAGGTCGACGGGCAGCGGATCGCGGTCAAGCTCGCCCGCCACGACGGGGTGCTGGTCAACGCTCAGCCCGAGTTCGACGACGTGGTCCGCGCCGCCGAGGCCTTGGGCCGCCCGGTCAGCGAGGTGCTGGCCGACGCCGCGGCCGCGAGCAGGACCTTCATCCCGCACCACCCCTGAGGAGCACCCCCCGTGGACCTGGCCGTCGTCGCGCTCACCTTCGGCGCGCTCTTCCTGGTCGAGCTGCCCGACAAGACCTTCATCGCCACCCTCGTGCTGAGCACCCGGTTCCGGCCGTTCCTGGTCTGGGTCGGCGTCGGCCTCGCCTTCGCCGTGCAGACCGGGATCGCGGTCGCCCTCGGCAAGGCGGCGGCGTTCCTGCCCACCGACGTGGTGCGGGCCGCGGCGACGGTCCTCTTCCTGGTCGGCGCCTTCCTGCTCCTCCGCGAGGCGCGCGGCGCCGACGCCGAGGAGGACGAGACCGAGGCGGAGTTCGCCGAGAAGGCGGCCGCCCGCGGCGAGGTGCACGGCCTCAAGGTCGTCCTCACCTCCTTCCTGGTCCTCTTCGCCGCCGAGTGGGGCGACCTCTCCCAGCTGCTCACGCTCTCGCTGGTCGCCAAGTACGACGACCCGGTCTCGGTCTTCCTCGGTGCCTGGGGCGCGCTGCTCACCGTCTCGGGCCTGGCCGTGATCGTGGGGCGGGTGCTGCTGGCCAAGGTGAGCCTCTCGGTGCTGCACTACGCCGGCGCGACCGTCTGCCTGGTGCTGGCCGGGCTGTCGGCCTACGAGCTGCTGGCCGGCTGAGCCCGGCTCGGGCAGGCTGGGCCCATGCCCCCGCCCCCGCCCCCCTCGGCGGCCCCGCCCGGCGAGCCCGACGTCTTCCTGCCGCAGGCGCGCGAAGGGGTGCGCCGCCTCGAGGCCGACCGCGCCGACCCGGTCGGCCGCGGGTTGCTCGGCGAGGCCCACGACCGGCTGTCCGCTCCGCCCGAGTGGCTGCTGGAGGCTCGTCGTCGGCTGCTGCTCCCCCGCCTCCCGGAGCTGCCGCTGCGCACCCAGCGGCTGCTGCTGCGCCGGATCCGTCCCGACGACGCCCCGGCACTCGCCGCCTACTACGGCCGACCCGACGTGGCGGCGTACCTGCCCTTCGGGCCGCTGACCCTCGAGGAGACCGCCGCCAAGCTCGCGCGGCGGCTGCCCCAGGAGGAGGAGCCCGAGCCGCCGCTGCTCGGCCTCGCCGTCGAGCACGAGGGGCGGCTCGTCGGCGACCTGCTGCTGATGTTCCGGCCGCCGGAGTGGAGCGTGGTCGAGATCGGCTGGGCGATGCACCCCGACGTCGCCGGACGGGGGTTCGCCACCGAGGCCGCCCGGGCCGCGCTCGACCTCGCCTTCGGCCACTACGGCTTCCACCGGGTCGACGCCCAGCTCGACCCGCGCAACACCGCCTCGGCGCGGCTCTGCGAGCGGCTCGGGATGCGGCTGGAGAGCCACACCCGCCGCGACTACTGGTGCAAGGGCGAGTGGGCCGACTCGCTGCGCTACGCCGTGCTGGCCGAGGAGCACGTCGCCCGCGGGTGAGGCGCCGAACGCCGCACGGCTCGCGACCCCGCAACTAGAGTGCCGTCATGGTCGCCACCGGTCCCTCGCCCGATCGTCCCCACGGCGCCGACAGCGAGGTCGGCACCCTGCGCACGGTGATGCTGCACCGGCCCGGACCGGAGCTGAAGCGGCTCACCCCCCGCAACAACGACAAGCTGCTCTTCGACGGGATCCCGTGGGTGAGCCGGGCCCAGGAGGAGCACGACGCCTTCGCGCAGGCGCTGCGCGACCGCGACGTCGAGGTGCTCTACCTGACCGAGCTGCTCACCGAGACGCTCGCGCTCGAGGAGGCCCGGGAGCGGGCCATCGAGGGCGTCACCAACACCCTCCACCTCGGCGACACGCTGGCCGACTACCTGCGCACCGCCCTGCACGACCACTCCCCCGCAGAGCTCGCGCTCTTCCTCACCGCGGGGGTGCGCAACGACGAGGTCCGCGGCGGCTTCGGCCTGGTCACCTCGCTGATGGCCAGCGACGACTTCCTCATCGACCCGCTGCCCAACCTGCTCTTCACCCGCGACTCGTCGGTCTGGATCCGCGACCGGGTCGCGGTCACCTCGCTGGCGATGCCGGCGCGGCGCCGCGAGACCCAGCTGACCGAGCTGATCTATACCCTGCACCCGCGGTTCGCGGGGACCGGCACGATCCACGGCTGGCAGCACGAGTACGTCGAGGGCGGCGACGTGCTGCTCATGTCGCCGGGGGTCGTCGCGGTGGGGGTGGGCGAGCGGACGACGCCGGCGGGGGTCGAGCGGTTCGCCCGGCACCTCTTCGCCGACGGCCTGGCCCACACCGTGCTGGCGGTGCCGATCACCCAGGAGCGGGCGACGATGCACCTCGACACCGTCTGCACGATGGTCGACGTCGACAAGATCGTCATGTACCCCAACGTCGCCGACTCGCTGCAGGCCTACGCCGTCACCGCGGGCGAGGGCTTCCACGCGCCCCGCGGCAACGGCGACGGCGACGAGCGCGGCGACCGGGCCCCGGGCGAACTCCTGGTCGCCGGAGCCGAGCCGTTCCTGGTCGCGGCCGCCAAGGCGATGGAGATCGACACGCTGCACCAGATCGACACCGGCCTCGACCCCGTCACCGCCGAGCGCGAGCAGTGGGACGACGGCAACAACACCCTCGCCCTCGCGCCGCGGGTCGCGGTGGCCTACGAGCGCAACGACGAGACCAACGACCGGCTCGAGGCGGCCGGCATCGAGGTGGTCCGGATCGCCGGCTCCGAGCTGGGCTCGGGCCGCGGCGGACCGCGCTGCATGAGCTGCCCGATCTCCCGGGCGCCCCTCCCCCTCGGGGGTTGAGGAGGGCGGCCACGCCGCTCCCTCGGGGGTTCAGGAGGGCGGCCACGCCGCTCCCTGGGGGGTTGAGGAGGGCGGCCACGCCGTCCCTCGGGGGTTGAGGAGGGCGGCCACGCCCGTCTCGAAACCCCCCTACCCGCCCCGCGGGGCGTACATGATCACGGCGACCCCGACGAGGCAGATCACGGCTCCCGCGACGTCGTACCGGTCGGGGCGGAAGCCGTCGACCGCCATCCCCCAGGCGAGCGATCCGGCCACGAAGACACCGCCGTACGCCGCGAGGATGCGGCCGAAGTGGGCGTCGGGCTGAAGCGTGGCCACGAAGCCGTAGAGGCCAAGCGCGACGACGCCCGCCCCGGCCCACAGCCAGCCACGGTGCTCGCGCACCCCCTGCCAGACGAGCCAGGCCCCGCCGATCTCGGCGAGCGCGGCGAGCAGGAAGAGCAGGACGGAGCGGCCGGTGGTCATGGGCACAGGGTGCCGCACGCGCCCGGCCCGCGCTGCGCGACGGGCGGCCCGGGTACGGGTCGGGCATGGACGACGCCACCAGCCCCGCCCGGTACGCCGGCACGTCAGGGCCCCGCGACCACTCCGAGCACTCCGGGCCCGCCGAGCCCCCGTCCCGAGGGCCGGGCCTGATGCTGGGGCTCGGCCTGGGCGGCTTCGTCGACGGGATCGTCCTCCACCAGCTGCTGCAGTGGCACCACATGGTCAGCGCGGAGGAGCCGGTCGACACGGTCGCCGGGCTCGAGCTCAACACGATGGCCAACGGCTTCTTCCACCTCGGCACCTGGCTCCTCGTGGCCGGCGGGATGGTCGCGATGCTCGCCACCTGGCGGCAGGGCCGGATGGCGCCGAGCTGGGGCTTCCAGCTCGGCCTGGTGGTCGCCGGCTGGGGCCTCTTCAACCTTGTCGAAGGGCTCGTCAACCACCAGCTGCTCGGGGTGCACCACGTCCGCGACGACCTGGGCGCGCCGCTCTCGTGGGACCTGGCGTTCCTGGCCTCCGGCGCGGTGCTCGTCGCGCTGGGCTGGTGGTGGCACCGGCGCGGACTGGCGGCGATGCGGCCGGCCGGGACGGGCCCTGGCGGCGGCTCCCCAGAAATGTGAGAACCCGGCCGTTGTTGACGGGGGATACAACAACGACCGGGCTGTCACAACCTACGCCACAACGACCAAGATCAACAACCTTTCGCGATGATTCCTGTCGAGTGAGACGGGCGTCTCGCTGCATGGCGCACCAGACGTCTCGGAGGGCGGGCCGCAGCGCAGCGTTCCGTCCGCTCAGCGGATGGTCACCTGGCGGTTGGCGAGACCCGCGCGGGCGGCCCGCTGCTCGGGGGTGAGCTCGCTGTCGTCGGCGAGGGCCGCCTCGAGGGCGGCGGCGAAGCGCGCCGCCGGCTCCTCCAGCACCTCCGCACCGGTGCCGACCGGGAGGTCCCACACCGGGGCGAGCAGGCCGTGGGCCCGGAACATGCCGACCAGGCGCGACCCCTCGGCGACGGAGTCCTCGCCGGCGGCGTGGACCCGCGCCAGCGCGGTGAGCAGGGCGTCCTCGTCGTGGGGCATCACCCAGCGCAGGTGCTCCTTGGGTCCGACGTTGGTCCAGTACGCCGCCTCGACGCTGCCGAGACGGACCGTCGGGTTGGCGGCCGCGTCGGCCTGCTCGAGGGCGGCCTCGACGCTCGCGTCGCGCTCCTCGACGTCGTCGATCCAGTAGGCGAAGCCCTCGTGGACGGTGATCTCCAGGGGCTCGTCGGTGACCAGGTCCTGCAGCCGGGGGCCGGGGCCCGGGTCCTCGGTGACGCCGACGACGCCGACCTCCCCCGCCACGGAGCGGGCGAGCGCCCGCTCCAGGACGGCCGCCAGGTCGCGCGACGGGTCGCCGTACTGGTGCTGCACCTGCAGCCCGAGCCACACGTCGCCCGACTCGCGCACCATCGCCGGGGCGGCCATCGGCAGCAGCGAGCAGAGCCGCACCGAGCCGGTGAACCCCTCGGGCGCGACGCCGTCGCGCAGGGTCAGCGGCGCGGTCGCGGCCGGCACCAGCTCGCGCAGCGCGATCAGGTCGCACTCGTCGTGAAACCCCTCGAAGGGGCGCGCGACGAACGGGGTCGCCGCCCCGCCCGGGGCCCCGTGGCACGCCTTGTAGCGCTTGCCCGACCCGCACGGACACGGCTGACGGTGCCCGACCGCTCCCTCGGCTGCCGGGGTCCCGTCCTGCGGGGCGTGGGCTCGTGACTTGGTGCGCGACTTCTTGGCCATGCGCGGCAACCTACCCGGCCGCCCTCAGCAGCCCAGCAGCTCCCGCATGTATCCCGGGCGGTCGCTGATCACGGCCTCGACGCCGAGCTGGAGGCAGAGCGCGAGGTCGGCCTGGTTGTTGACCGTCCAGACGTGGATGCCGCGTCCGCTGGCGACCAGGCGGCGGCCCAGCCCCGGGTGCTCGCGCAGCTCGTCGATCCCCGGCCCGACCTTCCAGTCGGGCCCGACGACCCGGCGCAGCATCGGCCAGTGGTGGGCCTTCTCGACGAGCATCACCAGCTCGAGCGCCGGCGCGAGGCGCTCGACCCGTTGCAGCGCCGACCACGAGAAGCTCATCACCCGTACGGGCGACCGCGGACCGGCCCAGCCGAAGTCGGAGAGCGTCTCCACCAGGCGGCGCTCGACCAGCCCGCCGTACCGCACCGGGTGCTTGGTCTCGATCGCGACCTGCACCGGACGGTCGTAGTCGCGCACCGTCTCCAGCAGCCGCCGCAGGGTGAGCACCTTGCGGTAGGAGTCGTCGAGCTCGGGCGCGTCGTCGTCGAGGTCGGCCCAGGGGTTCTTCCAGCTGGCGAAGTCCAGCTCGTCGAGCTCGGCCAGGCTCATCGTGGAGACCAGGCCCTTGCTCGCGGCCGTGCGCCGCAGGTTGCGGTCGTGCACGCACACGAGGTGGCCGTCGGACGTCAGCCGGACGTCGCACTCGAGGGCGTCGGCGCCGGCGTCGAGGGCCGCGACGTACGCCGCGAGCGTGTGCTCGGCCTTCTCGTGGCTGGCCCCGCGATGGGCGACCACCTGCGGTCTCATGGGGGCAGTCTGCAACACGGCGAAGATTCTCGAAAAAACTTCCGCGCGAGTGCATCCGTGTCGGGCACTTCTGCGGAGAAGAGGGCAACAGGGCGCCACCGAGGCGCCCGCGCGTTGAGAGGAACCACCGAGATGAAGCGTTTCACCGGATCCCTGGCCGCCCTTGCCACCGCCGCGACCGTCCTCGGCGCCGCGCTGCCCGCCGAGGCCGCGAAGGCGCCCAAGGAGAACCCGCTGGTCAACGTCCTGACGGCGGACGACAACAAGTTCGACAAGAACAAGTTCGACTTCGACATCGTCACCGAGGCCGCGCTCGCCGTGGTCGGCGCGAAGCCCGACTCCCCCGTGGCCGTGCTCGCCGACGGCAGCACCCGGGTGACGGCCTTCGTCCCGACCGACCAGGCCTTCCGCCAGCTCGCCAAGGACCTCACCGGCAAGAACATCAAGAGCGAGAAGAAGGTCTTCAACACCCTCGTCGAGGCAGCCGGCGTCGACACCATCGAGACCGTGCTGCTCTACCACGTCGTGCCGGGCGCGACCCTGACCAGCAAGAAGGTCCTCAAGTCGAACAACGCCTCGGTGACCACCGCCCAGGGCGGCAAGGTCAAGGTCAAGATCGGCAAGAACCACGAGGGCCCGGTGATCCGCCTCGTCGACCGTGACCGCAACGACAAGGACCCCCGCGTCATCCTGGGCGCCCTCGACCTCAACAAGGGCAACAAGCAGGTCGCCCACGGCATCGACCGGGTGCTCCGCCCGATCGACCTGTGAGTCGAGCCTGAGGGCTGCGCCTTGAGCACGGCGCCTCTCCACGCGCCCGAGCACGGTGGGTACTTCCCCCGGACCCACCGTGCTCGGGGTAGCGTGACCGGCGTGACGATCACCGCCGGGACCGACCCGACGGCCGCCGAGGTGGCCGCGGGTCTGCACGCCGGCGACGAGGAGATGCTGGCGGTGGCCTACCGCCGCTGGTCCTCCCTCGTGCACACCGTCGCGCTCCGCGCCCTGGGCGACCACCACGAGGCCGAGGACGTCACCCAGCAGGTCTTCGTCTCGGCCTGGCGCAGCCGGCACACCCTCGTCGCCACCGACCACGCGCTCCCCGCGTGGCTGATCGGGATCACCAAGCACCGGATCGCCGACCGACGCGCCGAGCGGGCCCGCGACGCCCACAAGGTCGCGGCCGCCGCCGCCCAGGTGCCGGGCGAGCAGGCCGAGCTCACCGGCGGCCCCGCCGCCGGCCGAGGAGGTGCCGACCCCGAGGGGGGCGTGGTCGACCGCCTGGTCGTCGCCCAGCAGCTCGACAGCCTCGGGGAGCCGCGGCGCACGATCCTGCGGCTCGCCTTCCAGGCGGACCTCACCCACGAACAGGTCGCCGAGCGCCTCGGGCTCCCCCTCGGCACCGTGAAGAGCCACGTCCGCCGGGGGCTCGTCCAGCTCCGCCAGACCCTCGAGGAGGTGCACCGTGCGACCGCATGACCCCGGCGACCAGCACGTCGACGACATGCTCCTCGCCGCCCTGGCGCTCGAGGACGACGGGCCCGAGACCGACGCCGCCCGCGCCCACGTCGCGGGCTGCCCGACCTGCCGCGACGAGGTCGGAGCGCTCCGCGAGACCATGTCCCTGGTCTCCTCCGCCGGCGACGAGGCGCTCGTCGCCCCGCCGCCGTCCGTGTGGGCCGCCATCTCCGCCGAGCTCGGCAGCACGCCGCAGGAACGGCCCGAGGCGCTGCGCGCGGTCCCGCCGCCCGCGCCGGGGCCCGTGGCGACACCCGCGCCCGCCCCCGTGGCGCCCACCGTCGACGTGCCGACGGGCGAGCCCCGCGCCACCGTCACCGACCTCGCCTCGCGGCGCCGCGGCGTCCCGACCTGGCTGGCGACCACCGCCGCGGCCGTGACGCTGCTGGCCGGTCTCGGTGGCGGGATGCTGATCGCCGGCGGCGACGACGAGACCCCCCAGGCCACGCCCACCGTGGTGAGCACCGCCCAGCTGGCCTCGCTCGACGCCAGCGCCCAGGACCGCGGCAGCGCCCAGGTGCGCCGTCACGACGACCGCGTCGTGCTGCACGTCGAGGCCGCGCGGCTCGACGGTCCCGACGGGATCCGCGAGGTGTGGCTGATCAACGAGGACGGGAAGCGGATGGTCTCCCTCGGGCTGCTGACGCGCGGCGAGGCGGGCGACTTCGAGTTCCCGGCCGGTCTGCTCGACGAGGGCTACAAGATCGTCGACATCTCCTACGAGCCCGGCGACGGCGACCCCACCCACTCGGGGACCAGCCTGGCCCGGGGCACGCTCGACGGCTGAGCCGGGCGGCGAGGGCTCCTCAGGCGGTCGCGGCGGAGCCGAGGCCCGAGGCCTGCTCCCAGGTCGACCGCACGGCGTCGAACATCCGGTCGCAGAGGATCCGGTCGACCTCGGTCTTGTGCTGCGGGAAGAGGTAGACGTCGACCGGCCGGCCGTTCTCCTCGGTGACCAGGCGGAAGGCGTGGAACATCGCCACCCGGGCGGGGCGCTCGACGTCGACGAGGTCGGGGAAACGGATCTCGAAGGCGGACCCCTCGGGCATCCGCGGGTCGATGGTGCGCCAGACGACCTGGTGGGTGGTGACGAAGAGGGTCCCCGAGTAGTCCTGGGCCCCCTGCACGCAGCGCAGGTGGGCGAGGTGGACCGGCTTCTCGGTCGGGAGCATCACGGGACGCACGAGCCCCCAGTAGGGACCCGCGGCCACGCGCTCGGCCAGGTTGCCATTCGCCATGCGCGTCAGGCTAGGTGGGACGTAGGTCCCAGCACCGACGAATGGGGAGGTCTTTACCGTGGGGTGACCCAGGTCTCAGCCGCGATAGGCTCCGACGCAGTCGTCGACCCGGGGGGATCGCAGATGCGCGCACGGACAGTCACCACAGCCACGAAGGTCGCCCTGCTCGTCCCGTTGGTCGTCCCGCTGGTGGTATCGCCCGCGCCCGCCCTGGCGGCGGCCGCCCAGGTCGTCGCCCGCCACGGCACGCTCACTGCGCACGAGCCGGGCTACCCCGCGAACGCGGCGCCCGGGACCCAGATCGAGAGCGCGGTCGTCACCCAGGACGTCGTCGGTTCCCGGGTGCGCGCGAGCGTGACGCTGCGCGGCGAGCCGACGACCGCCGACGTCGACCTCGTCGTCGGCTTCGGCACCACGGTCGCCGGCCGCTGCACCGCCGAGGAGACCGTCCTCGTCAACACCCTCGCCCCGGCCGACGGCGCGAGCCGCTCCGGCGTGGTCGTCACAGTCGACCGTCCCAGCACGAAGGCGGCCTCCGCCACCTGGGACTGCGCTGCTGCTCTGACCCTGCCGACCGGCTCCCGCGAGCCGTTCGACGTGGTCTCGGGCGGGCTGACCGCGCAGGAGGCTCCCGCCCCGGCGCCCGACCTCGCCGTCGGCGACGTCCGCGTGCTGCGCCAGGAGGTCTCCCGGCTCCGGCTCGTCCCCGGTGCCTGGACGACGCTCGAGGTGACGGTCGACAACGTCGCCGGCGGCGACGCCGACGCCGTCCACGTCACGGGCAGCGGCCGGGGGCTCACGGTGAAGCCCTCGCCGGTGCTCACCTACCCGCTGTCGGAGGGGTCCACTGCCACCTTCGAGGTCCGGGTGCGGCTGCGTGGGAAGGATGCGAAGGCCGGGCCGCTGACCCTCGTCGCCCGCAGCGGGGACCACGCGTCGCAGCGGGTCCTCCCGGTCAGGCGGACCGCGCCGGCCAGGCCCCCGGCCGCCGGGTCGTACCGCGGCACGGGGTCGAGCAAGGTCACCTTCCGGGTCCGGGGCCGTGCGGTCGTGGGGTTCCGTTCCGGCGCGCTGCGCACGAGGTGCGGCAGCGCGGGAGGCGGACCGTTCACCTACCTGACCTCCCGCTACGCGTTCCCGAGGGCGGCGGTCGGCCGGGACGGGGTGGTCCACGCGACACGCCGCACCGACCGGTACGTCGCCACCCTCCAGATGAGGGTCGTCGGGTCGAAGGTGACCCGGGGGTGGTTCACCTACCTGGGCCCCGGCAACTGCTACGCCTCCATCGAGTTCGCCGCCCGCCGCCGGTGAGCGCGCTCAGCCCCGCTCTCGCAGGTAGCGCCCGAAGTGGGGGACGGTGAAGGCGATCCGGCCCCGCTCGCCGGAGTAGATCAACCCCTTCTTGAGCAGGGCGTCGCGGGCCGGCGAGAGCGACTGCGGCTTCTTGCCCAGGATCGCCGCCACGTCGGCGGTGGGGACCGACTCGATGTCGTCGAGCTCCTCGTCCTCCGACTCGGCGATCGCCAGCGCGGCGTCGGCCATCGCGCGCAGGTACTCCCGCTCCCCCGGGGTGGCCCGCTCGTAGCGGGAGCCGAAGAAGCCCACCGCCAGCTCGGCCTCGGCCTCGGGGGCGGCGACCGCGACGTCGTCGCCGGTGATCGGGCTGCGCGGGGCGAGGTCCCAGACGGCCTTGCCGTAGGCCTGGATGAAGTACGGGTAGCCGCCGGTGGCGGCGTACATCGCGGTGAGCGCGTCCTCGGTGAAGCAGGCGCCCTCGTCGTCGGCGGGGGCGGCCAGGGCGCGGTCGGCGGCCTCGCGGGAGAGCCGGTCGATGCGCTGGTAGCGGAAGAGCCGCTCGGAGTAGGACTTGCTCGCCGAGAGCACCGCCGGGAGGTGCGGCAGGCCGGCGCCGACCACGATCATCGGCAGCCCGCTCTGGCTCATCTCGTGGCAGGCCGCGCAGAGCGCCGACACGTCGTCGGGCCCGAGGTCCTGCATCTCGTCGATGAAGACCGCCACGCCCTTGCCCACGTCGGCGGCGAGCCCGCCGACGTCGGTGAAGAGCTCGACCAGGTCGATCTCGATGTCGCCCGAGTCGGCCCGGCCACGGACCGCCGGGGCGTCGATCCCCGGGTTCCACTGGTCCTTGAGCTTGGCGCCCGCGCCCGCGTCGCGCTGCGCGAAGGCGCGGATCACGCCGAGCACGTGGTCGGCCTCGTCGGCCTGCGGGTGGCCGAGCTCCCGCACCGCCTGGTGCAGCGCGCTCGACAGCGGCCGCCGCAGCCCCTGGTCGGGGCGGGCCTCGAGCTTGCCGCTCCCCCACCGCTTGCGGACCGCGGCCGAGCGCAGCGCGTTGAGCAGCACCGTCTTGCCCACCCCGCGCAGCCCCGTCAGCACGAGGGAGCGCTCGGGCCGGCCGGCGGCGATCCGCTCCAGCACCACGTCGAAGGCGCGCAGCTGCTCGTCCCGGCCCGCGAGCTCGGGGGGTCGCTGGCCGGCGCCGGGGGCGTAGGGGTTCCTGATCGGGTCCACGATGGGACGGTATCGGGCTCTCTAGCCGATCGGTTAGACATCCCTAGCGAGTCGCATCGCCAAGTTCCCCGTCGCCGATTACCCCATCCGGGGCCTTCCCGACGGGGTCTCGCCGGGGGCAGGCTCGTGGCATGAGCGGACGAGTGGTGCACTTCGAGGTGCCGTACGACGACCACGACCGGGCGACGGCGTTCTACCGCGAGATCTTCGGCTGGGACGTCTCCCGGTGGGACGACTTCGAGTACGACATGGTCTCCACCGGCCCCCAGGGCGAGCAGGGACCGACCGAGCCGGGCTACATCGGCGGCGGCATGTTCCGCCGGGACGGGGAGCTGAATGCGCCGGTGGTCACCATGGGCGTCGACGACATCGACGCCACGCTGGCGCAGGTCGAGGCCGCTGGCGGCAGCACCGTCTCGGGCAAGGAGCCGGTCGGCGAGATGGGCTGGTCGGCGTACTTCCGGGACTGCGAGGGCAACCTCATGGGGCTCTGGCAGAGCGCCTCCCCCGAGGGCTGAGCGCCCGGCCCGCCTAGCCCGAGGCGCGCGAGCGGAGCCCGTCGACGCGCTCGGCGCGCCGGGTGGCGTCGTCGTACGCCGCGTCGAGGCCGCTGCGCAGCGTCTCGATGAGCACGGGGACCTCGTCGATCGTCAGCCGGAACGAGCCCGTGCACAGGTTGTCGCGCCACAACGACAGCACCACCACGTCGGCCTCCTGGTGCCAGGAGACCCTCAGCACGCGGCCGCCCCCGCGGGTGTCGAAGAACATCGACCCCGTCGGCGGGAGTGGTCGGACGACGGCCATGGCTCCATCATGCCTCGGGCACTACGCTCGACGCCATGCCCGAGCTGCCCGAGGTGGAGGCGCTGGCCCACGACCTCGACCGCCGACTCCGCGACCGGCCGATCACCCGGATCGACCTGGCGGCCTTCAACGCGCTCAAGACCTTCGACCCGCCGCTGTCGGCGCTGCACGGCACGCTGGTGGAGCGGGTCGGGCGGCACGGCAAGTTCCTCGACGTCCAGGCCGGCGGGCTCCACCTGGTGCTCCACCTCGCTCGCGCCGGGTGGATCCGGTGGCGCGAGGAGGTCCCCGCGCTGCCTGCCCGGCCCAGCTCGAAGAGCCCGCTGGCCATGCGGATCGTGCTCGACGAGGACGAGGCGGGCCACCTCAACGGCCTCGACGTGACCGAGGCCGGCACCCGCAAGAGCCTGGCCGCCTACCTGGTCCGCGACCCGCTCGAGGTCGAGGGGATCGCCCGGCTCGGCCCCGACCCGCTCGCCGAGGAGTTCACCCCCCAGGTGCTGCGCGCCATCCTCGACGAGGCCGGCCGCGCCCAGCTCAAGGGCGTGCTCCGCCACCAGGGGACGATCGCCGGCATCGGCAACGCCTACTCCGACGAGATCCTGCACGCCGCCCGGATGTCGCCCTTCAAGCCGGCCAGCAGCCTCACCGACGACGAGCTCGCGGTGCTCCACGACGCCGTCAAGGTCACCCTCGGCGACGCGGTCGACCGCAGCCACGGGCTGGCCGCCAGCGAGCTCAAGGGCGAGAAGAAGTCCCACCTCGCCGTCCACGGCCGGGCCGGACAGCCCTGTCCCGTCTGCGGCGACACCGTCCGCGAGGTCAGCTTCGCCGACTCGAGCCTGCAGTACTGCGCGACCTGCCAGACCGGCGGGAAGCCGCTCGCCGACCGGCGGATGAGCCGGCTGCTGAAGTAGCCGGCCCCCGAGCCCGCCGTCACGGGGTCGGCGACTCCTGCGGCACGCCGGTCTGCCGGGAGCCCAGGCAGGTGGCGTCGTTGTAGGCGAAGAACTCCTCCACCTCGGCCATCTGCCGCTCGGTCAGCTCGGCCTCCAGCGCCACCACGTCGGCCTGCTCGGCGTCGTCGTCGACCTCGCTGATCAGCCGGCTCCAGGTGGCATGGCCGCGCCGGGCCCCCTCGGGCATGCTCTCGGGAGCCCCGATCTCGACGAGGTCGGTGCCCCACTCCTTGAGGGTGGCGACGACCTCGGCGTCGGTGGTCTCCATGTCGTGCTCGGCGCGCTCGGCGAAGAACTCCTGGTAGGCCTCGCAGTAGCGGTCCTCGACGCTCGGCCCGGCGGTCTCCTCCTCGCCGCCGCAGGCCGTCGCCGCCGCGGTTACCAGGAGCACGGCGCACAGGCGGCGGACGAGGCGCGTGCGGGGCATGGTGGACAGGGTGCCCCATGTGGGCCCCCCGGCGCAGCGCCGATCCCGATGTGAGATGCGTCTCGCCGCGGCGCGCCTGCCTGACGGGACCGTCCCGACGTGGCACGCGGCCTCGTCGGGGGGCTCGTTCAGTCGTCGAAGACGTCGGGCGGCGGGAGCGCCAGCGCGGTCCGCAAGCGGGCGGCGTACTCCTTGCGGGTCAGCTCGACGACCCCCAGCGACGCCAGGTGGGGGGTGCTCCACTGCACGTCGAGGAGGCGCAGCGGGGCCAGCTCGTCGCGCATCAGGGTGACCAGCCCCAGCAGCGCGACCTTGGAGGCGTCACGCACCCGGTGGAACATCGACTCGCCGGCGAAGAGCCCGCCGATCGCCACGCCGTACAACCCGCCCACGAGCCGCCCGTCCTGCCACGCCTCGACCGAGTGGGCCCAGCCGAGCCGGTGCAGGTCGCCGTAGGCCGCGCGGATGTCGGCGTCGATCCAGCCGTCGGCGCGGGTGGGGTCGGCGCACTCCTCGACCACCTCGTCGAAGGCGGTGTCGACCCGGACCTCGAAGTCGCGAGCCGAGCGGCGCAGCGAACGGGAGACCCTCATCGCGTCCAGCGGCAGCACCCCGCGGCGCACGGGGCAGAACCAGTACGGCGGGTCCCCCGGCTCGCCGGACGGCATCGGGAAGAGGCCGTGCCGGTAGGCGGCCAACAGGGTGCCGGGAGCGAGGTCGGCGCCGATCGCGACCAGGTCCTCGTGGGGGTCCATCCGCCCCGGGGCCCCGAGCGTCTCGAAGGCCCAGGGCGAGGGCGCGGGCTCCAGGGGCACGCGGACAACGTATCCGCTCCCGCCGACACCGCGGCGGCGAGGCCGGAGCCGTCCTTCCCCGCGGTCTCTAGGCTGTGTCGCATGGGCATCCCAGGGGAGATCGGCAAGCGGCTGGCACCGAAGGTGGGCGACCTCGCCCCCGGCGTCACCAGCCGGGCGGTGCTGGAGGCCTTCCGCCGGGCGGTCGACGGCGTCGGGCCGCTGCCGCCGGCCGCGAAGGCGGCCGACAAGCAGCTCGCCGAGCAGCGCGGCGACGTCGAGCGGGCGGTCCACGAGGTGATCGAGAACCACGTCCGGCTCGCCGGCGCGCAGGGCTTCGCGACCAACCTCGGCGGCCTCGTCACCCTCGCCGTCGCGCTGCCGACCAACGTCACGGGGCTGGCCCTCATCCAGTCCCGGATGATCGCCGGGATCGCCCACCTGCGGGGCCACGACCTCGCCGACCCTCGGGTGCGCAACGGCGTCCTGTCGGTGCTGCTCACCGAGGACGTCGTGTCCGACCTGGTCAAGCGCAAGAAGCTCCCCGGCACCCCGATGGCGCTGGCGACGGCGCCGGCGCTCGACGAGGAGCTGGGCGCCCGGATCGCCGCCGAGGTCGGCAACGTGCTCGTGGCCAAGGTGGCGGGCAAGCGGCTCGCGACCGTGGCCGGGCGGCGGATCCCGGTGGTCGGCGGGCTGGTCGGGATGAGCACCGACGCCTACTCGACCTGGCGGGCGGGCCGCTACGCCGACAAGGAGCTCCTGCCCCGCGCGCGGCGGTAGACCATCAGCGCGCCGCGCCCGGCGCGGGTGCCCTCCATGACCCGCACCAGCTTCTCGCGCAGCCGGTAGGTCGGGCGCAGGTAGGAGCGCTCGAGCGCCGCACGGGTGTCGTGCAGCTGCGCGGCGAGGTCGGCCTCGACCGCGCGGAGCCGGGACCCCTCCACGAGCAGCGCGGAGATCGCGTCGACGGCGGCCCTCGCCACCAGCGCCTCGTCGGGCTCGTCGGGGTCGGCCCACGGCAGCGGCTGCTCGGGGCCGAGCAGGTCGGCGAGGTCGCCGACCACGTCGTAGCCCCGGCGCTCGATCTCCTCCACCCAGGTGGCGGAGAGGTCCCGGGCCCACGTGTGCAGCTCCGGGGGCAGCGCCAGCCGCGGCGACCCCGCCCGGCGCGACAGGGTCTGGTGGGCCAGCAGCTCGCGGACCAGGGGCCGGTAGTCGCCCGGCTCGACCGTCCGGACCACCTGCCGGTTGATCCGCCGCACGAGCGCGGTCTCGGCCGCCCCCAGCGAGGGGTTGGCCCGCTCGGGGGTGAGGTCGAGGTCGATCCCGTCGAGGCCGAAGGCGCGGCTGAACCGGCTCCACAGCTCGTCGCGCGGCGCCCCGGGGGCGGGGACGGTGACGAGGTGGATCCGCTCGGGCGGCAGCGTGGCGCCCCACCGGTTCATGATGTCGGGCAGCTCCTGGACGCCCCAGAACCACGAGCCGATCCGGCTGTCCCGCCCGGGGTCGCGGACCTGCTCGAGGAACTTCGCGTAGGTGAGGGTGCTGCGGTGCTTGACGTTCTCCTGCCACTCCGCGGGGATCTGGCGGACCAGGTCGCGGACCGACAGGACGAGGTGGACCTCGGCGTCGGCGCCGTCCTCGCCGGCGAGCGAGGTGAGCGCCCGGTCGACCTGCATCCGGGAGGCGGTGGCGAGGATCTCGTGGCTGACGATCGAGGTGCCGGGCCAGGCGCGGACCTGCTCGGCCAGCCGGTCCCACGCGCCGACGGCCTCGAGCTCGAGCCCGCCCCAGGTGAGCTTCATCAGGTCGAGGGCGGCGAGGAAGTGGGCGTCGAACCGCTCGGCGGGGTAGGAGATGCCGTGCTCGCGGAGCACGTCGGCGTTGCGGAAGAGCACGTCCTGCAGGTGGGAGGTGCCGGTCTTGGGGGTGCCGACGTGGACCAGCACCCGGCGCCGCCCCGTCGCGGTCGCCCCGCGCGGGACGGTCTCCGTCGCGGGTCGTCCGTCCGCTCCTGCCACGCCCGTCACGCTCGTTCCTTCCAGCCGCCCAGGAGCATCCGCACCGCCAGGGAGAGTACGCCGTCGGCGGCGTCGTCGCGCGCCGCCTCCCGGCCGTCGTCGGCGCCGCCGACCCCGCCCGCGGCGCCGCCCCCGGGGCCCGGCGCCAGGTCGACAGGGTAGCCAGCGGCGGTCAGCCGACGGGACATCCGGCGCGCCCGTCGGGCCACCCAGTCGGCGTGCTCGGCCGAGACCGCGGGCAGCCGGACGCGGTCGGCAGCGCCCGGGGCGGCGGCGACGAAGGCCTCGGCGGGCAGCCGTGGCAGCAGCCCGTCACGCAGCAGGACGCTGCGCCGGGGCGCGTCGACCATGAGACCGAGGACCGCGGCGACCCGGCGGGCCAGCTCGGCGGCCTCCTCGCCGGGACGCGGCGGCACCTCGAGCCGGCGTACGCCGACCAGTCGCGGCAGCCGCTGCCAGCCGGGTGTGCCCTCGACGAGCAGGTGGACGTGGTCGGCCCCCCGGCGCTCCTGCCACGTGGTCAGCACCCGCGGCAGGTCGACCCGCGGCGGGATCTGGTCGCGCTGGTGCCAGGTCGCCTGCCAGGCGGCCCAGCTGCCGACGCCGTGGTCGAAGCAGAGGGCGGTCCAGGCGTCGGCCAGCATCCGGCCGAGGTCGGCGCCGACCACGACGACCTCGCCCCCCGGGCGCGGCGGGCGGCCGCGGGCGACCAGGTCGCGCCGGACCGGGTCGGCCAGCAGCGGGTCGCCCACCAGCCGGTAGCGGCGGCGCCACGGCCGGGGCAGGGCGTCGGGGCGTCGGTCCACCGGGCCGAGTGCGACGAGGTCCTCGGCGAGCAGGTGGGTGGCGACGCGCAGCAGCTCCTCGGTCGGCAGCAGGCTCGGATCGACCGGGCGGGCGCCGAAGCGTGAGTCGTGGGCCGCCCCCTCGAGCTCGAGGTCGGGGCGGCCGCGGCCGGGGGCGCTCGCCTCCAGGACGCGGCGGGCGAGCCCCTCGGGGACCGGCCGGGCCGACTGGTTGAGCCGACGCAGCAGCTCGAGCTGCTGCGCGCCGGGGACGACGCGGCCGACCGCGTCGGCCTCGGCGTGCCACTCGCCCCACGCGGTGGTGCCGCCGTCGAGCAGGTGGCGCACCCACCCCCAGGCGCGCGCGCTCACTTGCCCAGGAGCTGCTGGGCGCGGGTGCGGACCAGGTCGGTGACGCCCTGCTGGTCGGCGCGGGCGGCCGCCTCGTGGGTCATCGCCGTCAGCGCGTCCATCGCGACGGCGAGCTGCGGCCGGGCGCGGACCTTGTCGGGGTTGACCCACTCCTCCGTCGGGTCGGGGCGGCGCGGGCGCAGGTCCTCGACGTCGCCGACCACGTGGATGCCGCTCTCGGCGACCCAGCGGATCCACTCGTCGGCCTGCGCCTCCACCCAGTCGTAGCGGTCGGGCGGCAGCGTCACCGGCTGCGACTCGCGGTTGGCGAGCTCGCCCTGCGCGAGCATCTGCCGCACCAGCACGTCGTACGTCGGCTCGGTGCGCAGGTCGAGCCCCAGCCGCCTGTTAAGCTTGCGGAGCAGCTGCACCTCGGCGACGCCGAGCGAGCGGTTGGCCCGCTCGCTGTCGAGCGGGGCCCAGGCGGGGTCGATGCCGAAGGCCTCGGCGAACCGGTGCCAGAGCACGTCGCCGGCCCGGCCGTGCGGGACCGTCACGAGGTGGACCCGCTCGGGGGGGATCCGGGCGCCCCACCTCTCGAGCACCCGGGGCAGGTCGAAGGCCTTGGCGAACCAGATGTCGCCGCGCTCCATCTTGGTGAGGAACCGGCGGTAGGTCCACCGCCGGCCCTGCTTGATGGTCTCCTGCCAGGCGGCGGGCAGCTGGCGGGCGAGGTCGCGCGCCGAGTAGACGACGTGCACCTCGACGCCGTCGAGGTCGTTCATCGCCTTGGCGATCTTGTCGCTCTTGGCGGCGGCGAGGATCTCGTGGCTCACGATCACCGGCCCCTTGGCCCGGTGCACCTTGCGGACCAGCTGCTCCCAGGCGCCGTCCATGTGGCCGGGCCGGCCGCCCCACTCCTGCTCGAGCAGGTCGAGGGCCGCGCGGAACTGGAAGAGGTCGGCCGGGATGAAGCGGTTCTTCGACGGGAAGGTGACGCCGTGCCGCGCGAGGGTGGCGGCGTTGCGGGTCAGCCGGTCCTGCAGGTAGGTGGTCCCGGTCTTCGGGGCACCGATGTGCAGGTGGACGACCGGAGCGCTCATGCGCCGGATTCTGCCAGCCCGCCGGGCTCGGCGAGCGCCCGCACCACCGCGGACGGGCTGGGTCGGCCGAGCTGCCCGGCCATCCAGGCGCTGGTGGCGACGACGGCGTCGAGGTCGACCCCGGTCCGGACCCCCAGCCCCTGCAGCATCCACAGCAGGTCCTCGGTGGCGAGGTTGCCGGTCGCCGACCTGGCGTAGGGGCAGCCGCCGAGGCCCCCGGCGCTGGCGTCGAAGGTGGTGATCCCGGCCTGCAGGGCCGCGTGCGTGTTGGCCAGCGCCTGCCCGTAGGTGTCGTGGAAGTGCATCGCGAGCCGGTCGACCCCGACCCCGGCCTCGGCGAAGGCGGCGACCAGGGCCTTGACGTGGCCGGCGGTGCCGACCCCGATGGTGTCGCCGAGGCTGAGCTGGCCGGCCCCCATCTCGAGCAGGCGTACGCCGGCGCGCACGACCTGGTCGAGCGGCACCGCGCCCTCCCACGGGTCGCCGAAGCACATCGAGAGGTAGCCGCGGACCGTGAGCCCCGCCTCCCGCGCCCGGCGTACCGTCGGCTCGAACATCGCGAACTGCTCGTCGTAGGAGCGGTTGAGGTTGCGCTGCGCGAAGGTCTCGGTGGCGGAGCCGAAGACGGCGACGTGCTCCAGGCCCAGGTCGAGGGCCCGGTCGAGGCCCCGCTCGTTGGGCACCAGGACCGGCATCCGGCGGGCGGCGTCGCCCAGCCGCTCGACCAGCAGCCCCATCAGCTCGGCGGCGTCGGCGAGCTGGGGCACCCACTTCGGGTGGACGAAGCTGGTCGCCTCGACGGCCGGCAGGCCGGCGGCGTGCAGCCGGGTGACCATCTCGGCCTTCACCTCGACCGGCACGACGACCTGCTCGTTCTGCAGCCCGTCGCGGGCGCCCACCTCGTAGACGGTCACCTCCGCCGGCAGCCCCTCCTCGGCGGACGTCATGGGCAGCGGTCGCCCCGACGACCCAGCCTGATGACGTCCGGCGGGAGTCTCGCTCATCGGCCCTCCCCCGCGGCGTCGGCCTCGACCACGAAGAGCGGGGCGCCGAGCGCCACCTGCGCGCCGGCGGCGGCCGCGACCTCGGTGACGGTGCCGTCGAAGGGGGCCTTGAGGGCGAGCTCCATCTTCATGGCCTCCATCATGCCCAGCGCCTGGCCGGCCGCGACGGTGTCACCGACCGCGACCCTGACCTCGAGGACCGTGCCGGGCATCGGCGCCGTGAGGGTGCCGTCACCGGCAGCGGCGGCGGTGTCCGCGAACGGGTCCGCGAAGGCGAAGACGTGCCGCTGGCCGCGGTGCACGACCTCGACCTCGTGGCGGCGCGCGACCCCGAGGGCCCGCTCGTCCCCGTGGACCACCTTCGTCAGCCCGCGCAGGGGCGTGCGGGCGACGCTCCGGGTGGTCACGTCGCGCGGCACCTCGACCCACTCGTCGAGGTGGACCCGGACCGGGGCGCGCTCGCCGCCGATCCGCCAGCCGTCGCCGTGGAACGGGCTGTCGCCGGCGTCGCGCAGCGTGAGCGCCGCGGCCAGGGTGCGCGCGGTGGCCGGGTCCGGCTGGGGCACCTGGTGGCGGTCGAGCCACGCGGTGTCGATGCCGGCGTCGCGGAACTCGTCGGTCGCGACCAGCGCGCGCAGGAAGCCGGTGTTGGTGGTCAGCCCCAGGATCACGGTCCCGTCGAGCGCCTCGAGCAGCGCGGCGCGCGCGGACTCGCGGTCCGGGCCCCAGGCGACGACCTTGCCGAGCATCGGGTCGAAGTGGGTGGAGACCTCCTGCCCCGACTCCAGCGCGTGGTCGACGCGGACGACGGCCCCCGGCAGGTCGACCCACTGGCCCCACGCCACGTGGGTGGCGCGACCGGCCTGCGGCAGGAAGCCGGCGAAGGAGTCCTCGGCGTAGACCCGCGCCTCGATGGCGTGCCCCTCGACGGTGACGTCGGACTGGGCGAAGTCGAGCGGCTCGCCGGCGGCCACCGCGAGCTGCAGGGCGACCAGGTCGGGCTTCTCCCCGCGGACCCGGACGACCTCCTCGGTGACGGGGTGCTCGACCTGGAGCCGGGTGTTCATCTCGAGGAAGTAGAACTCGCCGGTCGCGTTGTCGAGCAGGAACTCGACGGTGCCCGCGTTCGTGTAGCCGACCTCGGCGGCCAGGGCGACGGCCGAGGCGGTGATCGCGGCGCGCTGCTGCGCGGAGACGGTCGGCGCGGGCGCCTCCTCCAGCACCTTCTGGTGGCGACGCTGGGTGGAGCAGTCCCGCTCGAAGAGGTGGCGCACGGTCCCGTGGGCGTCGGCCACCACCTGCACCTCGACGTGGCGACCCGACTCGACGTACTTCTCGACCAGCAGCGTGTCGTCGCCGAAGGAGCTGAGCCCCTCGCGCGCCGCCGCCGCGCGGGCCTCGGCGAACTCCTCGGCGCTCCGGACGACGCGCATCCCCTTGCCGCCGCCACCGGCCGCGGCCTTGACCAGCACCGGGTAGGCGAAGGTGGCCGGGTCGGCGTCGAGGTCGTACGCCGGGACCACCGGCACGCCGGCGGCGACCGCGATCTCGCGGGCGGCGTCCTTGCGCCCCATCGCGTCCATCACGTCGGCGGACGGGCCGACGAGCGTGATGCCGGCGGCCTCCAGCGCGCGGGCGAAGACGGCGCGCTCGGAGAGGAAGCCGTAGCCCGGGTGGACGGCGTCGGCGTCGACCTCGACGGCGGCCGCGACCACCGCGTCGACGTCGAGGTAGCCCGGGACCTCCACGGCGACGTCGGCCTCGCGCACGTGGGGCGCGTCGGCGTCGACGGCGGTGTGGACCGCCACCGTGCGGATGCCGAGCGCGGCGCAGGTGCGGAAGACGCGCAGGGCGATCTCGCCCCGGTTGGCGACGAGGAGGGTGTTGATCTCGCGAGTGCTCACGGTGGTCATCAGCTCACATCCGGAAGACGCCGTAGGAGGGCGCCGGGGTCGGGGCGTGGGCGGCGACCGCCAGGCCCATGCCGAGCACGCGCCGGGTGTCGACCGGGTCGATGATCCCGTCGTCCCACAGCCGTGCGGTGGAGTAGTAGGGCGAGCCCTGGGTCTCGTACTGGTCGCGGATCGGGGCCTTGAAGGCCTCCTCCTCCTCGGCGGACCACTCCTCGCCGCGGGCCTCCAGCCCGTCGCGCTTGACGGTGGAGAGGACCGAGGCGGCCTGCTCCCCGCCCATCACCGAGATCCGGGCGTTGGGCCACATCCACAGGAAGCGGGGGTCGTAGGCGCGGCCGGCCATGCCGTAGTTGCCGGCGCCGAAGGAGCCGCCGATGACGACGGTGAACTTCGGGACGACGCTGGTCGCCACCGCCGTGACGAGCTTGGCGCCGTCGCGGGCGATGCCGCGGTTCTCGTACTCGCGCCCGACCATGAAGCCGGTGATGTTCTGCAGGAAGACGATCGGGATGCCGCGGCTGTTGCACAGCTCGATGAAGTGCGCGCCCTTGAGCGCGGACTCGCTGAAGAGGATGCCGTTGTTGGCGACGATGCCGACGGGGTGGCCCCAGATGTGGGCGAAGCCGGTCACCAGGGTCTGGCCGTAGAGCTTCTTGAACTCGTGGAAGCGGCTGCCGTCGACGACGCGGCGAATGACCTCGCGCACGTCGTAGGGCTGGCGGGTGTCGCTGGGCACGACGTCGTACAGGCCCTGCGGGTCCTCCAGCGGCTCCTCGGGCTCCCGCAGGTCGTAGCTCGCGCGACCGACGGCCTCGTAGCCGCTGACCGGCGGGAGGGTGTCGACGATGGAGCGGACGATCTGCAGCGCGTGGTCGTCGTCCTCGGCGAGGTGGTCGACGACGCCGGAGGTCCGCGCGTGCACGTCGCCGCCCCCGAGGTCCTCGGCGCTGACCACCTCGCCGGTCGCGGCCTTCACCAGCGGCGGGCCGCCGAGGAAGATCGTGCCCTGGTCGCGGACGATCACGGTCTCGTCGCTCATCGCCGGGACGTAGGCGCCGCCGGCGGTGCACGAGCCCATCACCGCGGAGACCTGGGCGAGACCGCGGGCCGAGAGGTTGGCCTGGTTGTAGAAGATCCGGCCGAAGTGCTCGCGGTCGGGGAAGACCTCGTCCTGCCTGGGCAGGAAGGCACCCCCGGAGTCGACCAGGTAGAGGCAGGGCAGGTTGTTCTCCGCGGCGATGGTCTGGGCGCGCAGGTGCTTCTTGACCGTGATCGGGTAGTAGGTGCCCCCCTTCACGGTCGCGTCGTTGGCGACCACCATGCACTCGCGGCCCGCGACCCGGCCGATGCCGGTGACGATGCTGGCCGACGGGACGGCGTTGAGGTCGTCGGCGTCCCTGCCGTACATCCCCCAGGCGGCGAGCGGCGCGACCTCGAGGAAGGGGCTGCCGGGGTCGAGCAGCCGGTCGACCCGGTCGCGGACCAGCAGCTTGCCGCGGTCGGTGTGCTTGCGCCGGGCGCTCTCCGACCCGCCGAGGCGGACCAGGGCGAGGCGCTCGCGGAGCTCGGCGGTCAGGTCGTGCAGGCTCATGGGGACAGGTTAACGGTTGTTAACCGCGAGCGGGAGGGGCGACGCGGGACGCGCAGTAGCCTTCACCGCGTGACGCTCCAGATCTTCCTGCCCTTCTACGGCGACCCGGCGCTCATGCGCGCCGCCGTGCGCAGCGTGCTGGCCCAGGACAGCCCCGACTGGACGCTCACGGTCGTCGACGACCGCTACCCGCACGCCTCGGTCGGGGAGTGGGTGGAGGGGCTGGGCGACCCCCGGGTCCGCTACGTGCTCAACGAGGCCAACCTCGGGGTGAGCGGCAACTTCAACCGCTGCCTCGAGCTCGCCGACGGCGACCTCGTCACCCTCCTCGGCGGGGACGACGAGCTGCTGCCGACCTACGTCTCCACCGTGCTCCGGATGCGCGCCGCCCACCCCGACGCCGCCCTGCTCCAGCCCGGCGTCGAGGTGATCGACGAGCACGGCGAGCCGTCGCTGCCGCTCGCCGACCGGGTGAAGCAGCGGCTGCTGCGCCCCGAGGTCCCGGCCACGGGGACCCGGGTGCTGTCCGGGGAGCGACTCGCCGCGAGCCTGCTGGCCGGCAACTGGCTGTACTTCCCGGCCCTCGCCCTTGACCGGGCCACCGCCCGGCGGCACGGCTTCCGGCAGGACCTGCGGACCATCCAGGACCTCGACCTGATCCTCCGGATCGTCATGGAGGGCGGCAGCCTCGTCCTCGCCGACGAGGTCTGCTTCCGCTACCGGCGGCACGCCGCCAGCGAGTCCTCCGCGCTCCTGGCCGGCGGCGACCGGTTCGAGGAGGACCGCCGCTTCTTCGCCGAGGCGGCCCGGCGCGCCGAGGAGCTCGGCTGGCCGCGGGCCCGCCGGGCGGCGCGGCGGCGCGTCACCTCGCGGCTGCACGGCGCCACGCTGCTGCCCGGCGCCCTCGCCGCCCGGGACGCCGCGGCGGTGCGGCTACTCGCCCGGCACGTCCTCGCCCGGACGGGGCCGGGGGGTGAGGGGGTCCACCTCGGGTGAGTCGGCCCGGTGCTCGGCCAGCTCCAGCCGCAGCAGCGCGACCTCCTCGGCCAGCGTCCGCGTCCGGTCCTCCAGGCGCCCCAGCTCGTAGCTGTACTGGATGCTCACCACCAGCAGCAGCATCGAGGCCAGGAAGAAGAGCAGGTTGGCCGGGACCGCGACGCCCAGCAGGTCCGCCAGCCACGCCAGCCCCTGTGGCCAGACCGCGACCACGACCGTGCCGACGGCCACCACGCTCCAGATGACGGCGTACTTCTCGCGCAGGTGGCGGCGGCGGAGCAGCTCGAAGAGGGTGACCAGGGTCAGGGTCGCCCCGACCAGCCCGAGCAGGTGGGTGGTGTTCATGCGGGCACCTCGGCCGTCGTGTCCTCGACGCTCGGCCAGCGCCGGACCAGGGACAGGAAGAGGGCGAGCACGGCCCGGAAGAGGTAGACCGCGGCCTTGACCGGGGTCTGGCTGGCCTGCCCGGCCGCGCGCACCCGCATGCCGACCGGGACCTGCTTGACGCGGCAGCCCATCCGGGTCGCGATGACCAGGGACTCCACCGTGTCGCCGAGGTACTCCGCCGGGTAGTGCTCGGCGAAGACCTTCGTGGCGCGCAGGTTGGCGGCGCGGAAGCCGCTGGTGACGTCGGTGAGCTGCACCTTGGTGAGCCGGGAGAGCGTCCAGGCGAGCAGCACCATCGCCCACCGCCGCGGACCCCGCGCCCGGTAGTCGCCCTCGCCGGCGAAGCGCGCCCCGATCACCACGTCGGCGTCGTCGAGCCCGTCGAGCAGTTGGCCGAGGTAGCGCGGGTCGTGCTGGCCGTCGGCGTCCACCTGGACGGCGACGTCGTAGCCGTGCCGGACGGCGTACCGGTAGCCGGTCCGCATCGCCCCGCCCACCCCGAGGTTGAAGGGCAGCTGGCAGACCCTGGCCCCCTCGGCGAGCGCCGCCTGGGTGGTCGCGTCGCCGGAGCCGTCGTCGACCACGAGCACGTCGACGCTCGGGTGCACCTCGCGCAGCTCGCGGATCGTGGCGCCGACCGACTTCTCCTCGTTCCAGGCGGGCATGATCACCAGGACGCGGCGCGGGTCAGCAGGAACGGACATGGCGCCGATCCTAGGGCTGGGCGGGCGCGGCCCCGACCACCCTGCCGTCGGGCTCGGCGTCGGGTTCGTCACCGCGCGGGTCGCCGGACGCGCGACCGGGCTCGTCACCGGGCTCGTGAGCGGGCTCGCGACCCGGCTCCGCGGCAGGCACGGCCGCCGCCGCGGCCGGCCCTCCGGCGTCGCGGATGAGCAGCAGGATCACCAGCGCCCACGTCGCCACCACCAGCACGAGGTAGCCGACCATCCAGGTCTCGGCGTTGACCGGCGGCTCCCAGGGGCCGTCGAACGCCGAGTCGCCGCGACCGGCGTTGACGTTGCGGCGCAGGTGGGTCTGGAACGCCACCAGGTGCACGACCGCCAGCGGCAGCAGCAGGAGCGGGAGCATCCAGCGCAGCTTGCGCGCCGGGGAGAGCCGGTCGGCGAGGTCGACCTTCTCCGCGGCCAGCCAGAGCGCCGTGATCGGCAGCAGCACCATGAGCGGCAGCGTGTAGCGGCCCTGCCACCACTGGCCGCCGGTGTTCCAGTTCGCCGCCTGCAGCACGATCGGCACCACGTAGGTGCAGACGCCGAGGAAGATCAGCGCCAGCACCTCGCGGCTGCGCAGGAAGGCCGCCGCCAGCACGACCACGGCGAGCGCGGGCCAGAGGTAGAGCTCGAGGACCCGGATGTCGAGCGGCGCGTCCAGCCAGCCGAACCACCCGACCATCTCGTAGATCGTGTCGGGGTCGTTGCGCTGGCGGGAGAGCACGAGGCGCTCGCCCCACGAGTAGTCGAAGGCGGGGACCTTGCCCACGTCGTCCACGCCGGAGGTGAAGGTCCACAGCGCGCTGACCGCGGTCGCCAGCACCGGCACCCCCATCCAGGCGAGGTTGCGGCGCTGCCGCAGCGCCCGCCAGACCACGCCGCCGGCGAGGATCGCGAAGACCAGGAACCAGACCCCCACCCAGACCGGGGCGATCAGGCGCACCAGCACCATCACCGCCGCGGCCACCATGGCCCGGGCGAACATCGCCCGGCCCAGCCACGAGTCCGGTTCGCGGAGGAAGACCAGCGTGCAGGCGCCCATGGCCGTGGCGGCCGCGATCTCGAGGCTGTTGGGGTTGGCGAGGCCACCGAGCCAGACCACCATCGGGGAGCAGGCGACCAGCACGCCGGCCAGCGCCACGCCGCGGCGCCGCGCGGTCAGCGCGGCGGCGGCGGCCATCCCGACGAAGAGCGAGGCGTAGGCGGCGGCCAGGAAGTTCTGGGCGTACCAGGTGTACTTCAGCGGCGCCCAGGCCGAGGGGACGCCGACGGCCAGGTAGTAGCTGGGGATGTAGCGGCCGGCCGGGTTGTAGTAGTCGACCTCCTCGGTCTTCTCCGGGTCCGGCATCGTCACGCAGTTCGCGGGGGTGTCGCGCATGAAGGCCAGGCAGCCGACCGAGCCGGCCGACTCGAGCAGGCCGAGCGGCACCGGGGTGTTGGTCATGTAGACCCCCTCCACCGGCTCGCCCGTGATGTCGCCGTGGCCCACGGCGTAGGCGCGCATCGCGTGCGCGGGGGCGTCGGGGGAGGCCCACATCGGCGTCGCCACCGACCACAGCAGCATCGCCGCGAAGGACCAGGCCCAGCAGACCAGCGTGAGGCGCCACAACTGGGCGCGCGTGGACACGGCTTGCTTCCCCACCGACGGCATGGGCACTGATGATGCCATGCACAGGCCCTCCGGCCCGCCCCCGCGACGGAGGGCCCGCGGTCGGGTTCTCCCGTGCGAGGCCTCCTGCTGGGGTACCGTGCGGCCCGTGAGCCATCCGGAGCAGCGCGGCTTCTTCGCCGCCGTCGCGCAGGCCAACCCCGACCTCGTCGCCGGGGGCCGTGTCCTCGAGATCGGTTCCTACTCGGTCAACGGCGACGTGCGTCGCCTCTTCGACGAGGCGCGCGAGTACGTCGGCGTCGACCTCGTCGAGGGCCCCAACGTCGACCGCGTCGGGCTGGGCCACGAGGTGGCGGACCCCGACGCGGCCTACGACCTCGCGATCTCCGGGGAGTGCTTCGAGCACGACCCGTTCTGGGAGAAGACCCTGGCCAACATGGTCCGGCTCACGCGGCCCGGCGGCGTCGTCGCCGTCTCGTGCGCGTCGCGCGGCCGGGTCGAGCACGGCACCCGGCGCAGCGACATCCGGGACTCCCCCGGCACCCAGGACGCCGGCCTCGACCACTACCGCAACCTGACCCGCGCCGACCTCGACCGGCTGCCCCTCGACACCTGGTTCTCCTCCTGGCGCTCCTGGTACAACGACTCCACCTTCGACCTCTACCTGGTCGGGGTGCGGGCCGGCGCCCCGAGCACGGCGAAGCTCCCCACCGACGAGCAGATCGAGGCCCTGCGCCACCTCATGCCGCTCGCCCACCGGGCCATCCGGGTGCCGCTGCGCCTGCTCGCCCGGACCCGCGTCGACGAGGAGCGCTACCAGGACCTGGTGCTGCCCTACTGGCGCTTCCTGATGCGGCTCTCGGCGGGTCGCGGGTTCAGGTCGGGCCAGACGCCGGCCTGAGCGACCGCGCCGCTGGCCCCACCGCCGCGGCCAGCGCGCCGAGCGCCATCCGGCCGAGCAGGTCGCGCATCTCGTCGTCGGGCAGGACCGCGCTGTGCGGCGTGGAGTTGATCAGCCCGAACGCCGCGTGCGCCGACGCCCGCGCGCGGTCGCGCGCGCTGCCGGCCGCCTCGCTTCCCCCTGCCTCGGCCGCTCCCCCGGCCTCCAGGGCGCAGAGCTGGTCGGCCCACACGTCGACGTACGCCCGCTGGAGCGAGCGGACCCGCTCGCGCGCCTCGGCGGGCAGCGACTCCCAGTCGCGGTCCTGCACCACGATCAGCGGCCGCTGCCGGAGGGCGAAGTCGGTGTGCCAGGCCACCAGCGCCCGGAGCGCCTCCTCGGCGGAACCGGCCTCGGCCACCCTGGCCCGCCCCACCCGGAGCAGCTCCTCGCTGATGGCGACCAGCATCTCGGCGAGCATCGCGTCCTTGGACGGGAAGTGCTTGTAGAGGGCGGGCCCGCTGATCCCGCAGGCCGCCCCCAGCTCGGCCACCGAGACGCCGTGGAAGCCGCGCGCGGCGAAGAGCGTCGCGGCGGTCTCGAGGATCTGCTCCCTGCGGGTCACCCCGCACAGGTTAGCGGTCACTAACCCCAGCTCGGTCGTCCCTCGTCCACCCGGCGAGCATCGCCTCGGCGCGCAGCGCCGCGTCCGTGCCGGTCTCGAGGTCGTCGTCGACCTCCGCACCCACGCCCTCGGCGCCTGCCCCCTCCGCGTCGCCTGCCGGGGCGGTGACCGCGTGCACCCGGGCGAGCAGCTCCTCGCGCGGCAGCCCGCGCAGGTGGAGCAGGAGCAGGGGGTCGGCGGCCGCCAGCCACCCCACCTGGACCGCCACGGCCAGGCCGTGGGCGCAGGGGTCGACCCACGCGTCGCAGCTGCACGACCAGCCCAGCTCCCCGGCGTACGGGACGAGCTCGACCCCCACCTCCTCGCACGCCTCGACCAGGGCCAGCGGCAGCTCGCCGGCGAGCAGGGCCGCGACCGTGCCGGAGGCGCCGGCGACCACCTCGACGAAGAGCTCGGCCCCGACGTCGTCGAGCGGCTCGACGCTCCCGGTGACCGTGTGGACCGCGTGCCTCTCCTCGACCGTCGCGACGTAGGAGCCGACCTCGACCGCGATCGCCCCCACCGCACCCGCCCGGGCCAGCCGGCCGCCGCCGCGCAGCTCCTCGACGCCGTACGCCGCCTCCTCCAGGCTGCGGGTCCACGCCTTGCCCCACCAGGTCGAGGCCACCCCGCGCCCGCCGGCCGGTCGGGGCGGGAGCCGGGGGTGGGTCACCCGCACGGGCTGCGACGTCACGGGCTCACCTCAGCTCCACGAGGTCGCGCAGCTCGCGGTCGCTCAGCTCGGTCAGCGCCGTCTCGCCGCGGGCGAGCACGGCGTCGGCCAGCGAGCGCTTCTGGTCCAGCAGCAGCGCGATCCGCTCCTCCACGGTGCCCTGGACGACGAAGCGGTGCACCTGGACGCGACGGGTCTGGCCGATCCGGTAGGCGCGGTCGGTCGCCTGCTCCTCGACCGCCGGGTTCCACCAGCGGTCGAAGTGGACGACGTGGTCGGCGCGGGTGAGGTTGAGGCCCGTGCCGCCCGCCTTGAGCGAGAGCAGGAAGACCGGCACGTGGTCGGGGTCGTCGGGGCCGGCCTGGAACCGCCGGACCATCGCCTCCCGCTCGGCCACCGGGGTGCCGCCGTGCAGGAACTGGTGGGGCACGCCCGCGCGGGCGAGGTGCTGCTCGAGCAGCCGGCCCATGGCGACGTACTGGGTGAAGACCAGCACGGCGCCTTCCTCGGCGAGCACCGTGCCGAGGATCTCGTCGAGCAGGTCGACCTTCTCCGAGCGGCCCGAGAGAGTGCGGCGGGCGGGCCTCCTCGGTCCCTGCTCTCCCAGGCTCTGCTCCTTCAGGCTCTGCTCCTTCAGGCTGTGCTCTCTCAGGCTGTGCTCTCTCAAGAAGTGCGCCGGGTGGTTGCAGATCTGCTTGAGGCCGGTGAGCATCGCCAGCACCAGCCCGCGGCGGGCCTGCGGCTCCGCCCGCTCGATCCGCTCCATCCGCTCGCGCACGAAGCCCTCGTAGAGCACCGCCTGCTCCCGGGTCAGCCCGAGCAGGTGGTCGGTCTCGGTCTTGGCCGGCAGCTCGGGCGCGATCCCGGGGTCGGACTTGCGCCGACGCAGCAGGAAGGGGCTGACCAGCTCGGCGAACCGGGCCGTGACCGCCGGGTCGACGCCGGCCTCGATCGGCGAGGCCCAGACCCGCCGGAACGCGAGCCGGCTGCCCAGCAGCCCGGGAACCGCCCAGTCGAGGATCGACCAGAGCTCGGTGAGGTCGTTCTCGACGGGGGTGCCGGTCAGCGCGACCCGGGCGGCGCTCTCCAGCCGGCGCAGCGCCCGCGCGGTCGACGAGCGGGAGTTCTTCACGTGCTGGGCCTCGTCGGCGACGACCAGGTCCCACGGCACCGACCGCAGCACCCCCGTCTCGCTGTCGACGTCGTTGCGCATCGTCCCGTAGGTGGTGAGGACGAACCCCGCGAGCGCCCCGCCCGCGTCGGGCGCCAGGCTCCGTGCGCCGCCGTGGAAGCGACGCACCGGCACCCCCGGCGCGAAGCGCCTGATCTCCGCCTCCCAGTTGCCCAGCAGGGAGGCCGGACAGACCACGAGCGTCGGCCCGCCGCCGGTGGCCCCGCGCTGCTCTGCGCGGTGCAGGTGGAGCGCGATCAGCGTGATCGTCTTGCCCAGCCCCATGTCGTCGGCGAGGCAGGCGCCGAGGCCGAGGTCGGTCAGCTCGGCCAGCCACGTCAGCCCTTGGCGCTGGTAGTCGCGGAGCGTGGCGTCGAGCCCGGCCGGGACCGGCACGGGCGGGCGGCTGCCGGCCGCGCGCAGCCGCTCCCGCACCGCCAGGAGCGACGCCCCGACGACGACCTCCACCTCGGGGGCGTCGTCCACCGCGGTCACGCCGGTGAGCGCGGCGGCGACCGCCTCGGTCGGCTTCACGGTGCGGATCAGCCGGCGGCGGGCCTTGCGGGCGACGTCGGGCGGCACGACCACCCAGCTGTCCCGGAGCCGCATCACGGGCCGGGTGGCGGCCGCGAGCGACGCCATCTCGTCGTCGGTGAGCGGGTCGCCGTGCAGCGCCAGCTGCCACCGGAAGGCGAAGAGGTGGTCGGCCCCCAGCAGGCCGCTGCGCAGCGCGCCCTCCACTGGACCCTCGGCCTCGCCGCGTCGCCGGCGGGGCGCGGCGTCGAGGACGGCCCGGCCCGTGAGGTCGCGGCCCAGCTCGCGGGGCCAGTGCACGTCGACCCCGACCTCCTGCAGCGCGGCGAGCCCGTGCTCGAGGAGGTCGACGACCTCGTCGGTCGACAGCGTGATCCGGTCGGGCACCCGCAGGTCGAGGAGGCGGTCCAGGACCGGCCAGGCGGTCGCCGCCTGCCGCAGAGCCAGCACGGCGTGGGTCCGGGCGCGGTCGCCGAACCCGTGGGCCGCCTCGGGGCCGGCCTCCAGCCACAGCTCGGCGGCGTCGGCCATGTGCACCGGGTTGCCCTCGGCGTGCACCTGCGGGACCACCCGCAGCTCGCCGGCGTACAGGTCGTCCTCGTCGGCCTCGACCCGCAGGGAGAGCTGGACCAGCTGGGGCCGGTCGTCGGTGCCCCGACTGCGCCGCAGCCGGGCGAGCCGCTCCTCGAGCGTCTCGGGGAAGGCGCGGCCGGGCGCCCCGCGGGGCACGCGCCCGTCGGGGGCGACCAGCACCGGCCGGGTGGGCGCCCGGCGCGGCACCGAGTCGACGACGGCGTCCAGCACCCGGAGCACCAGCCCCTCGGCGGTCGCCTCGTCCATCCCGTCGTGGGCGCGCACCCGGGCGAGCTGCTCGACCCGGTCGCGGTCCGCCGCGCGCAGCGGCGCGGCCTGCCACCACGGCTGGGTCGGGTGCGGCTCGAGACGCCCCTCGGCGACCAGGCGCAGCGCGAGGTGGGCCGCGCCCGCCAGCAGCGCGACGCTCGGGTGCACCTCGCCCCCGCCCCCGCCGCCCTCGTCGCGGTGCGCCCGGGCCAGCACCGGCAGCGCCCCCGCGATCGGCAGCTCCACGGTGCGACGGCCGGTGAAGACCACCCGCCCCTCGCGCGGCGGCTCGGCCGAGCGCAGGGTCGCGGGACCGTCGAGGGGTACGAAGCTCACGCGGGCGACGCTAGCCCGGACCACCGACCGAACGCGCGCCCGTGGCGACGGGCCGCCCGCTAGCCTGCGCGCATGACGATCCTCGACACCCCGCTCGCCCGCCTGGACGGCACGCCGGGCACCCTGCGCGACCTCACCGGCGGCCGTCCGGCCCTCCTGGTCAACGTGGCCAGCAAGTGCGGCCTGACGCCGCAGTACGCCAAGCTCGAGGCGCTGCACGAGCAGTACGCCGAGCGCGGCCTCACCGTCGTCGGCCTGCCGTGCAACCAGTTCGGCGGGCAGGAGCCGGGCAGCGCCGACGAGATCGCCGAGTTCTGCTCCGCCACCTACGGCGTCACCTTCCCGATGTCGGAGAAGATCGAGGTCAACGGCGACGGCCGGCACCCCGTCATGGAGCCCCTGGTCGCGCTCCCCGACGAGAACGGCCACACCGGTGACGTGCAGTGGAACTTCGAGAAGTTCCTCGTCGACGCCGACGGCACCCCCGTCGCCCGGTTCAACCCCGTCACCGAGCCCGACGCCCCCGCCCTCGTCTCCCGCATCGAGCTCCTCCTCGACTGACCCCTTTGGGGGGAGATAGTCCGGGACGTTCTGACCACGTCCGCCCGGCGTGCCGCGGTCACGTTGCGGGGGACTGTCTCCACAGCGGGGCGGGGCGTGACGGAGGGCACCCGGAAATCGGGTGAAGGTTGCGGGCCGCAACCACTAGCCTTCCCCGGTGACCCAGACCGAGACTCCCGTCCCGCAGCCAGACCAGACCCCCGGGGTCCCCGACGGCGACCGGCTCGACGCGCGCGTCCTGCTCGTCGCGGGCGTCGTCGTCCTCGGCGGCATCATGTCGATCCTCGACGTGACGGTCGTGTCGGTGGCGCTGCAGACCTTCCAGCAGGAGTTCGACGCCACCGCCGCCCAGGTCGCCTGGACGATGACGGGCTACACGCTGGCGCTGGCCACCGTGATCCCGCTGACCGGCTGGGCGGCGGACCGGTTCGGCACCAAGCGGCTCTACCTGCTGGCGGTCGGCCTCTTCACCGCCGGCTCCGTGCTCTGCGCGGTCGCCGACTCGCTCTCGATGCTCGTCACCTTCCGGGTGCTGCAGGGCCTCGGCGGCGGCATGCTCATGCCGCTCGGCATGACGATCCTGACCCGCGAGGCCGGCCCCCACCGGGTCGGCCGGGTCATGGCGATCATGGGCATCCCGATGCTGCTGGGCCCGATCTTCGGCCCGATCCTCGGCGGCTGGCTCATCGACATCGCCTCCTGGCACTGGATCTTCCTCATCAACCTGCCGATCGGGATCTTCGCCTTCGGCTACGCGCTGGTCGTCCTCGAGAAGGACCACGTCGAGCCGTCGGAGACCTTCGACTGGGTCGGCATGGTGCTGCTCTCGCCGGGCCTTGCGCTCTTCCTGTACGGCGTGAGCTCGATCCCCGGCGCCAAGGAGGAGCACGGCACGCCGTGGACCGCCGAGGTGGTCGGCACGATGGTCGCCGGCGTCCTGCTCCTGGTCGCGTTCGTGCCGTGGGCGCTGCGCCGGGCCAACATCCACCCGCTGGTGGAGCTCCGCCTGCTCAAGGACCGCACCATGACGGTCGCGCTGATCACGATGTCGCTCTTCGCGATCTCGTTCTTCGGCGCCTCGCTGCTCTTCCCCCTCTACTTCCAGCAGGTGCGCGGCGAGGACGCCCTCGGCGCCGGCCTGCTGCTCGCGCCGCAGGGCATCGGCGCCATGCTGACCATGCCGGTCGCCGGCTTCCTCGTGGACAGGATCGGCCCCGGCAAGATCGTGCTCGTCGGCATCTCGGTCATCACCGTCGGCATGGGGCTCTTCACCCAGATCGACGCCGAGACCAGCTACGCCTACCTGCTCTCCGCCCTCTTCGTCATGGGCCTCGGCATGGGCGCCACGATGATGCCGATCATGACGGCGGCGCTGGGCACGCTGCGCGACCACGACATCGCCCGCGGCTCGACCCTGCTCAACATCCAGCAGCAGGTGGCGGCCTCCATCGGCACCGCGCTCTTCTCGGTGATCCTCACCGACCGCTTCCTGGCGCAGCCGGCCGTGGAGCAGGTGCGGGACCTGAACAACGCCACCGGCGGCAGCGACGATCAGTCGGTGCTCGCCGAGGCGGCCACCAAGCTGGGCCTCGACCCGGCCACCCTGCCGCAGCTCTTCGACCGCGCGGCCGACGGCATGGCCGACGCCTTCGCGACCGTCTTCGTGGTCGCGACGGTGCTGGTGGCCACCTGCCTCGTCCCGGCGTTCTTCCTGCCGCGCCGCAAGCTCGACCGGCCGGTGGACCCCGCCGCGATGGCCGGGCACTGACGCGGACGCCCCCAGGGCCGGGAGTAGCCGGCCCCGGGGGCGTCGTCAGGCAGTGACGTCGTCGGGAGGCGTCGTCAGGCGGTGGCGGTGGACCTGTCGTCGTGCCCGCCGAACGCCTTGCTCATCGACACGATGAGGTTGAGCTCGGGCTCCCGCATCCGGGAGGCGTGCCGGGCCATCGCGGCGCCGGTCGTGGTCGCCGTCTCCAGGGCGGGGCTGATCTGGCCGAGCAGGTCGGCCATCCGGTCCAGCGAGCGCGCCAGGTCGTCCATCAGCTGCCGGGCCCGCTGGATCAGCCGCCGGGCCTTGTTGGCCAGGCTGGCGAGCGCCGCCGGCGCGGCGATCCCGAGCGTGACGGCGGACTGGGCGGCGGCCCCGATCGCCTCGCCGACGAAGTCGCTGACGAAGCCGACGATGAAGTCGCGGACGCCGGCGAGCAGCGTGCCGGCCACCTCGATGCCACCGGCGACCCCGCTGGCGACCCGGGCGATCTCGTGCATGAGGTCGGCGGAGAGGTTGGCATAGCCGCGGTAGGCGTCGATGGCCAGACCTGTGTAGCCGCTGGTGTCGCCCTGGGCGCGGGACCGGTAGTCGGCGGCCACGCCGGTGAGGTGCTCGTTGATGTTGCGCCACGTCTGGGAGCCGGCCCGGATGGCGGCTGGATCGCCCAGCATCTCGTCGAGGAAGTCCTGCACGGGGCCGATGTGCTCGATCAGCCAGCCGACCACCATCGACCCGGCGGCGCCGAACGGGTTGAGCATCGCCCCGACCACGTCGAGGCCGGCGCTGAGCCCGTTGACGGAGCCCTCGATGAAGTCGCCGCGACGGAAGGCCTCGGCGGCGTCCACCGCCCCGTCGACCATCTTGAGGCCGTTGGTCCACTCACCGGCGGAGCCGTGGTTGGCGACCCAGCCGTGGTCGGTCTCCCCGGTGACGACGAGGCCGCTCACAGCTTGCCCTTGACCCAGGTCAGGGCGTCGACGACGGCGTCCTCGACCGCGTCGTAGCCGTTGGCCATCTCGGTGACGCCCTCGGCCGTCTCCTTGAGCATCTCCTTGACGGCCTCGGTCGAGAGCACGCCCGCGCCCTGCAGCGGCGCCATCAGCGGGAAGACCAGGAGCTGCCCGATCTGGCCGTACATCGAGGGGCCGAAGTTGACCTGGCGGGCCGCGCCGACCGCGGTGTCCGCCTGGGCGGCGAGTCCGCGGACGTTGGCCGCGTGGCGGCGCATCTCGCCCGTGTCGACGTGGAAGCCGTTCACCGCTCGTCCTCCTCGTAGCCGAACTGGTCGCGGTAGCTCTGGGCGAAGCGCTGCGCCGTCGGCGAGCCCGCGCCGTAGACGTCCTCGCCGAGCCGCTCGATCGCGAAGCTGAGCCTGCGCTTGGCCTGCGCGTGGGCCTCGAGCACCGCGGCCGAGAGCTGCGGGCCGGACAGCTCCTGGAAGCGCGGGCCGAAGGAGAGCTCCACCATCTGGCCCACGCCGTCCACCGTGACGGTCGCGTCGCGGTCGGCGGACTCCCCGGCCACCCGCAGGGCCTGGCTCTCGCGGGCGAACTGCTCGGCCTTGTCGAGCTGGTCGAGCGCGGCGTTGGTCTTCTCCTCGTGCATCGCGAGGACGGCTTCGAGGCGGGAGCTCGTCATGGTGTTCCTGTCGTCCGGGGTGTGGCCGACCAGACGATCCCCCGACTCCCTATGCTCCAAACATGGATGCGAGTCTCGGGACCGAGCTGCCCCAGCGCGGGGTCTACGTGTGGGGCGGGCTGGGCATCGCCCTCGTCATGCTCCTTCCCACGGTGCGGGCGTTCCGCCGGGCGGCGGGGGAGCAGGAGCAGGTGGCGCTGGCCTGGGCGGTCTCCTCGGTGATGGCGCTCGTCCTCGTCGTCGTCCCCGCCCTCACCGCCTGGGTCTTCGCCCGCAAGCACGTCTTCGTCTCCGAGGAGGCCGTCACGGTGACCGCCGGCGACCGGGTGAAGCACCAGCACCGGTTCGACGACGTCACGGAGGTCCGCGTGCTCGTCGACGGGGGGCTCGGGTCGATCACGCCCGAGTTCTGGAACCAGGCCGTCGCCGTCCGTGGCCCGGACCAGGACGGCAAGGTGCGGTGGACCAAGGTCTCCCGCACCTTCGTGACCACCCTCGAGCCGCTGCTGCGTCGGCTCTCCGAGGAGGTGGGGCGTCGTCCCGAGCTGATCCGCAGCGACGAGGAGCGGGAGCTCCTGCAGGAGTACCTGGCCGGCACCGCCGGCGAGTAGCCCCCGGACGCCGTGCGGCGTGCGCCGGCTCAGCCGTTGACGGCCAGCGCCAGGGGCAGCACCTCGGCCGCCCCGGAGGCCCGCAGCGCCCGGGCCGCCAGGGTGAGTGTCCAGCCGGTCACCACGAGGTCGTCCACCAGCAGCACGGACGCCCCGGCCGGTACGTCGGCCCGCAGGGCCGAGCGCCGTCCCACCGCCGCGACCCGCTGGGCGGAGTTGGCCGCTCCCTTGCCCGGCGGCACCTCGGGGTCGACGATCGCCCAGGCCCCCACCACCGGCACCTTCAGGTAGCGGGAGAGGCCCTCGGCCAGGTCGCGGGTCAGGGTCGGACGCCGGGCGGACTCCACGAAGACGATCGCGTCCACCCGCGGCCGCCAGTCGCCCAGCACCTCGACGACCGCCCGGACCAGCGGCACGGGGACCGGGCCGTCCTGCGCCTCGCCCTCGGACCCGACCCGGAACAGGTCGCGCAGCTGCTGGCCGTAGCCGAGGTCGGTGAGCCGGTTGACCGCCCGCCCCTCGGCGGCGCCGTCGGCGATCTTGCCCTTGAGGTCGATGCCGAGGTTGGCCAGGCCGGTGGGCCACATCTTGCGCGGCTCCACCACGACCCCGGGCCGGGCGAGCCGCTCGTGGGCGGCCTCGACCGACTGCTCGGAGACCGTGGTGGAGAGCGACAGGCCCCCGCAGTTGTCACAGCGACCGCAGCGCTCGGCCACGTCGGGGTCGTCGAGCTGGTCGCGCAGGAACCACATCCGGCAGGCGTCGGTGCCGATGTAGTCGAGCATCGCCTGCTGCTCGCGCTCCCGGGCGGCGGCGACGCGGGCGTAGCGGTCGGCGTCGTAGCTCCAGGGCTGGCCGGTGGCCGTCCACCCGCCCTGGACGCGCCGGACCGCCCCGTCGACGTCGAGCACCTTGAGCATCTGCTCGAGCCTCGACCGGTTGAGCTCGACGTGGGTCTCCAGGACGGCGGTGCTCAGCGGCCGTCCGGCCTGCTCGAGCACCCCGAGCGTCTGCCGGACCAGCTCCTCGCGCGGGAACGACAGCGAGGCGAAGTAGGCCCAGATGTCGCGGTCCTCGACCGCGGGCAGGAGGACCACCGTCGCCTCGTCGGTGCCGCGGCCCGCGCGGCCGACCTGCTGGTAGTAGGCGACCGGGGAGGCCGGGGCGCCCATGTTGACGACGAAGCCGAGCCGGGCGTCGAAGCCCATCCCGAGGGCGCTGGTGGCGACCAGGGCCTTGACCCGGCCGGCGACCAGGTCCTCCTCCAGCGCCTGCCGCTCGCTCGCCTCGGTCTGGCCGGAGTAGGCGGCGACCTCCAGCCCGCGGGAGCGCAGGTAGTCGGCGATCTCCTGGGTCGCGGCGACGGTGAGGCAGTAGACGATGCCGGAGCCGGGCTGCTCGGCCAGGTGGTCGGCCAGCCACGCCATCCGCTGCTCGGCCGTCTTCAGCCGCACCACGCCCAGCCGCAGCGACTCCCGGTCGAGGGAGCCGCGCAGCACCAGGACCCCGTCGTCGGTCGAGCCTGTCGAGACCCCGAGCTGCTCGGCGACGTCGGAGGTGACCCGGCTGTTGGCCGTGGCGGTCGTGGCCAGCACCGGGATCCCGGGCGGCAGCTCGTGGAGCAGGGTCCGGATCCGCCGGTAGTCGGGGCGGAAGTCGTGGCCCCAGTCGGAGATGCAGTGTGCCTCGTCGACCACGAGCAGGCCGGCGCTCGCGGCGAGCCGGGGCAGCACCTCGTCGCGGAAGCCGGGGTTGTTGAGCCGCTCGGGGCTGACCAGCAGCACGTCGACCTCGCCGCGGTGGATCGCCTCGTGGATCGGCTCCCACTGCTCGATGTTGGTCGAGTTGATGGTGACCGCCCGGATCCCGGCCCGCTCGGCGGCCGCGATCTGGTTGCGCATCAGGGCCAGCAGCGGGGAGACGATGACCGTGGGCCCGGCCCCGTGGGCGCGCAGCAGCAGCGTCGCCACGAAGTAGACCGCCGACTTGCCCCACCCCGTGCGCTGCACCACCAGCGCGCGGCGCCGGTCGACCGCGAGCGCCTCGATCGCCGACCACTGGTCCTCCCGGAGGACCGCGTCATCCCGCCCGACCAGCGCCCGGAGGTGGCGCTCGGCCTCGGCGCGGGAGGCACGGCGTACGTCGTCGGGTGCAGTCATGCGTCCTGTCTAGCAAGCGGCTCCGACAGCGCCGCACCCGCGGGCCACGACCGGGCCGTCCCGGGAACAGCACGCGGTGCTTGTGGGCGCGGGCCGCACGGGAGTAGGCAGGGACCCACACCGTCCCGTCCCGGAAAGAGGACCCATGCGCCACCTCGAACTTCGCCGCAGCCTGCCCACCGTCGGTCTCGCCGCCCTCCTCCTCGGGCTCTCCGCCACCGGCGGCGCGAGCGCCGCGCTGGTCATCACGGGCAAGCAGGTCAAGGACAACACCCTCACGTCGAAGGACGTCAAGAACCGCTCGCTCGCCCTCAAGGACTTCAGCCCCGCCGCCGTCGCAGGCCTGTCGGGGAAGACCGGACCCGCCGGTGCGGCGGGACCGGCCGGACCGTCCGGACCAGCCGGTGCGCCCGGCGCCCCGGGGGCTCCCGGCGCGCCCGGGGTGAGCGGCTACCAGGTCGTCCAGTTCTCCACCACTGTGGGCAGCGACGAGGGCGGGAGCGTGACCGGCACCTGCCCCGGCACCAAGCGGGTCCTCGGCGCGACCGCCTCCTTCGACGCCTCGTACGACGCCACCCAGGTCGCGATCGACGCCGACGGCCGCTCCGCCACGGGCTACGGCTACAACTACGACGTGGTCGCCGCCGACACCCTCTACCTCGACCTGGTCTGCGCCTCGGTCGGCTGACCACCCGCCCCGGGCGCGCCGGGGCGGCCGGGCCGGGTCACCAGATCCGGACGCGGTCCTCGGGGTCGAGCCACAGCCCGTCGCCCGGGGCGGTCCCGAAGACCTCGTGGAACTCGTCGAGGTTGCGCACGATGTTGGCCCGGAACTCCGGCGGCGAGTGCGGGTCAATCGTGAGGTACTGCTGCTCCTGCTCCCTGCGGCGCTTGGTCCGCCAGCAGTAGGCCCAGTTGAGGAAGACCTTGCGGCGCTGCTCGGGGGTGGCCTGGCCGTCGGTGGCGATCAGGTAGGCCTTGTGGCCGATGGTCAGGCCGCCGAGGTCGCCGATGTTCTCGCCGACGGTCAGCGCCCCGTTGACCCGCTCGCCGGGGAGCGCGCGCGGCTCGAAGGCGTCGTACTGGGTGATCAGCGCCTTGGACTTCACCTCGAACGCGGCCTTGTCGTCGGGCGTCCACCAGTCGTGGAGGTTGCCCTCGCCGTCGTACTGGGCGCCCTGGTCGTCGAAGCCGTGGCCGATCTCGTGGCCGATCACCGCACCGATGCCGCCGTAGTTCTCGGCCGGGTCGGCGTCGGGGTCGAAGAACGGCTTCTGCAGGATGCCGGCCGGGAAGCAGATCTCGTTGGTGCCGGGGTTGTAGTAGGCGTTGACCGTCTGCGGGAGCATGAACCACTCGTCGCGGTCGACCGGGCTGCCGAGCTTGCCGAGCTCGCGGTCGGTCTCGAACTCGGCGGCCGCCGCGACGTTGCCCAGCAGGTCGTCGGCGGAGACCCGCAGCGCGGAGTAGTCGCGGAACCTGTCGGGGTAGCCGATCTTGGGCCGGAAGGTCGCCAGCTTGTCGAAGGCCCGCTGCTTGGTCTCCTCCGTCATCCAGTCGAGGTCGGCGATCGAGCGGCGGTAGGCCTCCAGCAGGTTGGCCACCAGCTCGTCCATCAGCTCCTTGGACCGCGGCGGGAAGTGGCGGGCGACGTACTCCCGGCCCACCGCCTCGCCGATCGCGCCCTCGACGAAGCCGACGCCGCGCTTCCACCGCTCGCGCAGCTCGGGGGTGCCGTTGAGGGTGCGCCCGTAGAAGTCGAAGTTGGTCTCGACGAAGTCGTCGGTGAGGTACGCCGCTCGCGCGCGCAGCACCTTGGCCGCCAGCCACGGCTTCCACTCCTCGAGCGGGACCTCCGTCAGGACCTTGGAGAGGTGCTCGAGGTAGGAGGGCTGCCGCACGCAGGTCTCCGCGATCCGCGCCGCGCTGTCGGGGTGGCCCGCCGAGAGGGCCGTGATCCAGGCGTCCCAGTCGAACGCGGGGGCGAGCTGCTCCAGCTCGTCGCGCGTGGTGAGGTTGTAGGTGCGCTGCACGTCGCGGGTCTCCGCGCGCTCCCAGTGGCCCTCGGCCAGCCTCGTCTCCAGGGCCAGCACGGCGCGCGCCGACCCCTCGGGGTCGGGGCGGCCCGCCAGCCCGAGGAGGCGGGCGAGGTAGTCGACGTACTTGTCGCGGACCTCGGCGAACTTCTCCTCGCGGTAGTAGCTCTCGTCGGGCAGGCCCAGGCCGCCCTGGGTGAGGTTGAGCAGGTAGCGGTCGGACTGCTTCGCGTCGGTGTCGACGTAGGAGCCGAAGGCGCCCCCGCCGCCGAGCCGCTCGAACTCGCCGAGGAACCGCGCCAGCTGGCCCTCCTCGAGGGCGTCGACCGCGTCGAGCAGCGGCTGCACCGGGTCGGCGCCCAGGGCGTTGATGCGCCCGGTGTCCATGAACGAGGTGAAGAGGGCGCCGATCTTGCGGGCGTCCTCCGGCTCCGCGCCGCCGTCGGGGTCGGCCGCCAGCTCCTCGATGATCGCGCGCACCTGCGCCTCGGCGGCATCGGCGAGCATCACGAACGGGCCCCAGCTGCTGCGGTCGGCGGGGATCTCCGCCGACTCCAGCCAGGCGCCGTTGACGTGGCCGAAGAGGTCGTCCTGCGGGCGGGTGTCGAGGTCCATGCCGTCACGGGCGTCGTCGAGGATGCTCACGCCGCCACCCTAACCGGGTGGTCCGACAGCGACCCGTCCCCGCGGGTGCGGCACCATGGGGCCATGAACGAGCGTGCCTACCCGCCCCCGGAGACCACCCGGAGCAAGGGCCCCGTCCTGCTCCTGGTCGGCGCGCTGGTGGTGCTCGGCGCGCTGGTCCCGGCGGCGATGTGGCTCGACCGCGGCATCGACCACGAGCGGGTGATGTACGCCGACCGGCAGGCGATGGCCTCCCTGCAGCACCTCGCCGTCACCGCGGGGCTCGAGCCGGTCGAGACCTCGCTGGCCCCCGGCGAGACCCTCGAGCTGGCGACCAAGTCCTTCACCGCCAGCCCCGACGTCACCACCGAGGTACGCCGCGAGGACGCGGTCGGCGCGAAGGGCGACGCGATCCCCGGCTACTGCGTCCGCTCCCTCGGCCGCGACGGGGAGCGCACCCCGTGGCTGTGCCACGACGCGGAGCACCCGCCGGCGGCGCCGGCCGGCGACCCGCTCGCCGACCTCTGACGCGCCCCGCGGCACCGGCACCTCCTCGCGGCGGTGCCCTCAGGGCGCCAGGTCGTGGAACGCCTCGGAAAGGACGTCGACGCCGGCCTTGAACCGCTCCGTGTACCCCGTGCGGTTCCAGGTGGGCCAGGAGAAGGTCTGCTCCAGCACCTCCCCGTCGGCGTCGAACCGCAGGTCGATGCCGTCGACCGTGACCCGCTCCGCGGGCTTCCCCTCGCCCAGCGCCAGGCGCGCCGAGGGGTCGGCGAAGCCGAGCATCGACCACGGGATGCGGAGCGAGACCGTGCGGCGCTCCTCGTCGACCCGCCAGGTGGCGAGCGAGTCGTACGCCGGGTCCGCCGGGTCCCACGTCCCCTCGACCAGCCGACCGACCTCCTGGTGCTCCGCCGCCCGCTCCTCCCCCGGCTCGCTGAAGGCCCGGTTGAGCAGCAGCCGGTAGGGGTGCCACCCCTGCTCGTGGTCGGGCACGTAGTCCTCGACGGAGGTGTCGAGCCGGACCGGGTCGAGCTCGCGGCGCACCTCGAGCAGAGCCTCGCGCGGCTCGGTGTCGACGGTCACGCGGAAGTCCGCGCGCTCGGGCCCGGGGACCACGTCGGCCTCCACCCGGAGCCGGGCGGGCACCCGCTCGCGCAGCTTGACGTCGACGTGCACCCACGAGGCGTCGGCCCACACGTAGAGGTACTCGTAGGCCCCGTCGGCGGGGAGGTCGCCGCCCTCCTCGACGGCCAGCCGCTCCACGGCGGCGTCGACCAGCGGCTCCGGGTCGGTGGCGACCATCCCGAACCACTGCTCGTTGGTCAGCGGGTCGTGCCACAGCTGACGGCGCTCGGGGTCCTGGTGCTCCATGGTGTTCCAGGTCCGCTTGAACCACTCGTCGGCCCAGATGAAGACGAAGCCGCCGCCCAGGCCGAGCGACTCCATCATCCGCATCATCTCGGCGTCGTGGCGCATGGCGTCGCGCTCGGAGTGGCCGCCCTGCCCGCGGCCGCGGGTGCCGAGGTGGGCCGATCCGAGCGAGGCCGGGACGCCGAACTCGGTGACCAGGAGCGGCATCGCGGGGGCGAAGTGGTCGCGCAGCCGCGCGAGGTACCCGCCGTACCGGTCGGGCTCGCCGTCCCAGGTGACCTCGTCGAGGCCCTCCTCGTCGCGCAGGAAGTCGGGGTAGTAGGGGTAGGCGTGGAAGCTGGCGAAGGTGCCGCCGGGCCAGGCGTCGGTGGGCAGCACGTGCAGGGCGTCGATGCCCACCAGGTCCTCGTCGAGGAGCGGCTCGGTGGGGTGGTCGAGCGGGTCGGTGGTCGGCCAGTTGACCATCGCCACCGGGACCGAGACGCCCCGCTCCGCCTCGAGGGCCGCCAGCTCCTCCATGTGGGTGGCGATCCAGCGCTCGGTCGCCGTCGCCTCGGGGTCGGCCACGAAGTACCGCCCGGGCTCGTACGGCGCGTCCGCGTGCCACCGGTCGGTGCGCCGCGTGCCCCGCGGATCCCACTCGACGCCCAGGATCCAGGAGGCGAGCCAGGGCGAGACGTCGGCGTCGTAGGTGCCCCACGCCCGGCCGGGCCGCCGCGGCCGCTCCAGGTCGCCGTGGACCGCGGCGGAGAGGTCGCGCAGCTCGGCGGAGAAGGCCTCGTCGACGGGCGCGTCGTACAGCGTGCCCCCGGGCTCGACGTAGCTCTCGTCGGGCAGGTAGGCGCCCTGCACGAGGTAGATCGGCTGCACGGGGTTGGCCTCGTTGTAGGCCTTGAGCTCCGCGTAGAAGCCGGGCGGCAGCAGCGTGTAGACCCGCACCACCCGGATCCCGAGCTCGCCCATCTGGCGCAGCCAGGTGCGGTAGTGCGAGGCCTCGATCGTGCCGACCTCGCCAGGCTGCAGGGTGGGCAGGGTGGAGCCGAGGTTGACCCCCGGCAGGAAGGTCTTGTCGCCCGAGGAGGTGTGCAGCCGGAACCCCTCGGCGTCCGACTCGGCCAGCACCCGCAGGTCGCCGACCGCCCGCGGGTCGGGGAACCACGACGTGCTCGGGTCGGGTGGGGTGGTGGTGCAGCCGGAGGCCGTCACGCCCAGTGCCAGCAGGAGCGCGAGGCCCTGCACCAGTCGCGCCCTCATGGGGGCGAGCCTACGTGCCGGAACGGCTCACCGGAGCCGTACGACGAGCTTGCCGGTGGCCCGGCGCCCGTCGAGGTCCTCCAGCGCCTTCGCGAACTCCGCCAGGGGGTACGTCGCCCCGACCGGCGGCTTCACCACGCCGCTGGCGAGCATCGGCTCGAGCGCCTTCCACTGCGCCTGCATGTAGCCCGGCCGGGTCATCGCGTAGGCGCCCCAGCCGACCCCGCGGACGTCGACGTTGTTGAGCAGCAGCCGGTTGACCTTGACCTCGGGGATCCCCTGCCCGGCCGCGAAGCCGACCACCAGGAGACGACCCTGCGGGGCGAGCACCCGCAGCGAGTCGGTGAAGGCGGCGCCGCCGACCACGTCGAGGACGACGTCGACGCCGCGGCCCCCGGTCAGCTCGCCGACCGCGTCGCGGAAGCCCTCGAGCAGCACCGCGTCGTCGGCCCCGGCGGCGCGGGCCACCTCGGCCTTCTCCTCGGTGGAGGTGACGGCCACGACCCGCGCGCCCATCCCCTTGGCGACCTGGATCGTGGCGGTGCCGACGCCGCCCGCCGCGCCGTGCACCAGCACCGTCTCGCCCGGCTTCAGGGCGCCCCGCTCGGCGAGGGCGAACTGCGCCGTCAGGTAGTTCATCGGCAGCGCCGCGCCCTCGTCGTACGACGTCGCGTCGGGCAGCGGGAAGACGAAGTCGGCCGGCACGGCGACCAGGTCGGCGGCGCCGCCGTGCGGCAGCACGCCCGCGACCCGCTGGCCGACCTCGAGGCCCGTCACGCCCTCGCCCAGCGCGGCGACCCTGCCGGCGAGGTCGACCCCGAGGGTGAAGGGGGTCTCGGGCTTCAGCTGGTACTCGCCCTTGGAGAGCAGCAGGTCGGGGAAGGAGACGCCGACGGCGTGCACCTCGACCAGGACCTGGCCGGGGCCGGCGACCGCGTCGGGCACCTCCCGGAGCTCGACGCCGGAGGGACCCGTGGTGGTGACGACCTGGAGAGCACGCATGGTCGCCAGCCTAGGGGCCGCCCCACAGCGGCGGGACGGGCGCGCGGCCCAGAGGTGCTGGGCGCCGCGCCCGGGTGGGAGGATCGCCCGCGTGGCTGATCCGTTCCTCGACCAGGTCGTCGACGCCGTCGGCGACCAGGCGACGGGCCGCTCGCTGCCCCGGGCGCTGACGCCGTTCCGGATCCGGGCCTACCGACGGCTGGCGCTCTCGGTCGCGTTCGGTGCCTTCGCCCAGGGGGTGTGGGTGATCGGGCTGGTCTGGGAGGTCTTCGGCCTCGGCGGCAACGCCACCCACCTCTCCCTGGTCTCCGGCGCCTCGGCGGTCGGCGTGATGGTCCCGGCGCTGCTCGCCGGGGTGGTCGCCGACCGGGTGCCCCAGCGCCGGGTCCTGCTCGCGGTCGCCACGACCGAGGCGACGGGGATGGCGCTGGTCGCCGGCCTCGCCTGGGCGGGGCTCACCACGGTGCCGCTGCTCACCGCCGTCGCCTTCGTCATCGGGATGGCGATGGCGTTCTACTACCCCGCCTACTCCGCGATGCTGCCCTCGATCGTCCCCGAGCGGGACCTGATGGCCGTCAACGGCTTCGAGGGGATGATCCGCCCCACCATCGGCCAGGCGCTCGGCCCGGCGGTGGCGGGCGCGGTGGTGGGGTGGGCCGCGCCGTCGGCGGCGTTCGCCGTCGCGGCGGCGGCGATGGTCGGCGCGGTCCTGGCGCTGTGCTGGGTGCCGCCGGTGCCGCTGCGCCGCGAGCCGGGCGCGGGGGCCGCGTCCGCCGGCCACCCGGTGCGGACCGCGCTCGCCGACGTGGCGGAGGGGATGCGCTACATGGTGCGGACGCCCTGGCTGCTCGCCTCGCTGCTCTTCGCCTGCCTGATGATCCTGGCGATGATGGGACCGCTGGAGGTGCTGCTCCCCTACTTCATCAAGTCGGGGCTGGGCGGCGACGCCGGCGACCACGCGCTGGTGCTGGCCGCCTTCGGGGTCGGGGGTGCCCTCGGCTCGCTCGCCATGGCCTCGCGCCGCATGCCCCGGCGCTACCTCACCACGATGACCGTGATGTGGGGGTCGGCCGGGCTCCCGTTCCTCGCGGTGGCCCACGCCGACGCCGTCTGGCAGCTGGTCGTCGCCGGGGTCGTCATGGGGGTCCTCTTCTCGGCCCCGATGGTGATCTGGGGGACCCTGCTGCAGCGCCGGGTGCCCAAGCACCTGCTGGGCCGGGTCTCCTCGCTCGACTTCTTCGTGAGCATCGCGCTGATGCCCGTCTCGATGGCGCTGGCCGGGCCGGTCTCGGAGGCTGTCGGGCTCCGGGCGACCTTCTACTGTGCCGCGCTGGCGCCCGCCGTGCTCTGCGTCGTCGCCCTGCTCGCCGCCCGGATGCCCGCCGACGAGGTCGCCCACCCGCTCGACTAGCGGCCGCGGGCCCGACGGCTACCGCGGCTCGACCAGGCGCTCCAGCTCGAAGTGCATGGGGTCGGTCCACGCCCAGCGGCCGCCCCACGCGAAGCCCCACCGCTCCATGACCGCCACCACCCGGCGGTCGATCTCGCCGACCGTGCCGCGCAGGTTGCCGGGGACGTTGAGGTCGAGCGCGATGCCGAAGGAGTGCAAGGAGAGCGTCGACGTCCCGGCGATGAACCGCGGGTGGTAGCAGCCGGCGTACTCGTCGGGGTGGATCTTGTCGGCGAGGCCGCTCGCCACCACCTCCTCCAGCGCCGCACGCAGCTGCGGCAGCACCACCCGGTGGCAGGTGACCCGGCCGAGGAGCGGGACCTCCTCGGTGCGGACGTGCGCCGCCACCCACGCGGGGTCGGGCGCCACCCGGCCGCCGCCGAGCAGGCGGTAGGAGAAGGAGCCGACCGCGGCCGCCACCGACCCCCCGGTGAGGTACGCCGTGCGGACGGCCGTGACGTCCAGGTCGGGGCCGAGGACCTGCACCGAGACCTCCTCGCGCAGCGCACGGCCCAGCAGCCGCTCCAGCCGCGGCCGCACCACCTGGGGGGACGCCGAGCCCGTGTGCACGAGCAGGGCGTTGCCGGCCGGCATCCCGAGCCGCTCGCCCCAGCCGGCGTTGACCACCGCGTCGACCTGCGGCACCTGCGGGGCGTGCGCGCCGATCCGGACCTCGGGAGCCGCCTCGTCGGTGCCGAGGCGCAGCGCGTCGCCGAGCCGCAGCCGGCGCACGAGCGCGGGCTCGACGGCGGCGTCGCCCGCCGCGACCCGGGCCCAGACCGCGCGGTGCCGGGCGGTGCGCCGAGGGGTGAAGCGCCGGTACTGCGCCGGGTCGACCGCCGCGACCTGGAGCGCCCGGTCCTGGACCGCGACCTGGGCCAGCGAGAGCGCCAGCACCCGGTCGACGCCGGGCACGGCGCGGACCCGGGCCACCTCGTCGTCGGTGAGGGTGCGCCGGGCGTGGACCAGCAGGTCGGGGGCGAGGAGCCGGCCGGCCAGCGGGGGCGGCGGCGCACTGCTGGGGGGCGGGCCCCCGACCGCCCCGGTCGTCCCCCAGGTCGGCGTCCCGGGAGGAGTCGCCGCCTCCCCCTCCCCTGCCCCGGGGACCGGCGTCCCGGGAGGTTTGCCGGGGCTCGCGGCGGGGGACGCAGGGGCAGCCCGCTCCACCGCACCCCCGCAGCCGCCCACGGCGACGGAGGCCAGGAGGACGCCGACGAGCAGCCCGGCCCGTGCCGGGAGCCCTGTGCGTCGGCGGGTCGGCCCGCTCGGGTGGTGGCCCACGCCTGCCACGCTACCGAGCCGCCCGGGGCTAGCATCAGGTGTCAGCCAGGTCACACCGCGCCGGGTCGCGGGGACCGCGATCTTCGGGAGGGCCGATGGCAACGGAGCCGCAGCAGTCCACGCACGAGGCGAAGCGGGGGGCCTTCAGCTCTCGCAAGGTCTTCATCCTGGCCGCCATCGGCTCGGCCGTCGGCCTGGGCAACATCTGGCGGTTCCCCTACGTCGCCTACGACAACGGCGGCGGCGCGTTCATGATCCCCTACCTGGTCGCCCTGCTGACCGCGGGAATCCCCTTCCTCTTCCTCGACTACGCCATCGGCCACCGGCACCGCGGCTCGGCTCCGCTCTCCTTCGCCCGGATGAGCCGACCCGCCGAGGGGATCGGCTGGTGGCAGGTGGGGATCTGCTTCGTCATCGCCGTCTACTACGCCGCCGTGATCGCCTGGGCGCTGCGCTACACGTTCTTCTCCGTCAACGAGGCCTGGGGCGACGACCCCGAGGGCTTCTTCATCGGCGAGTTCCTCCAGGTGAGCGACCCGGGGGTGACCGCCGACCCGGTGGCGGGCGTGCTGGTGCCGCTGCTGCTCATCTGGGTCGTGGTCGTCGGCATCATGCTGGCCGGCGTGCAGAAGGGCGTCGGGATGACGTCGGTCATCTTCATCCCGATCCTCATCATCGCCTTCGGCGCGCTGGTCGTGCGCTCCCTCTTCCTGCCCGGCGCCGGCGCGGGCCTCGACGCCCTGTTCACCCCCGACTGGGGAGCGCTCACCGAGGCGACGGTGTGGGGCGCGGCCTTCGGCCAGATCTTCTTCTCGCTCTCCATCGGCTTCGGCATCATGATCACCTACTCCTCCTACGTGCACCGGCACACCGACATGCCCTCCTCGGGCCTGGTGGTCGGCTTCGCCAACTCGGGCTTCGAGCTGCTCGCCGGCATCGGCGTCTTCGCCGCGCTCGGGTTCATGGCGCAGGCCAGCGGCGTCGGGGTCGACGAGGTCGCGAGCAGCGGCGTCGGCCTGGCCTTCATCGGCTTCCCGGCGATCATCAGCGAGGCCCCCGCGGGAGCGCTGATCGGCGTGCTCTTCTTCGCCTCCCTGGTGATCGCGGGCCTCACCTCGCTCGTCTCCATCCTCGAGGTGGTGATCTCGGCGGTCCGCGACAAGTTCGACCTGGGCCGCGTCGCCGCCACGGCGATCGTCGGGGTCCCGGCCGCCCTGCTCAGCCTCGGGCTCTTCTCCACCACCAGCGGCCTGCACGTGCTCGACATCGTCGACCACTTCATCAACCAGTTCGGGATCCTGCTCGTCGCGGTGGTCTCGATGGTCGTGGTTTCCTGGGGCATCCGGGCCCTCCCCCGCCTCGGCCGGCACCTGAGCGAGGGCAGCGCCATCACGCTCGGGCTGTGGTGGCGGCTGCTGATCGGGCTCGTGACCCCCGCGGCCCTCACCTACGTCCTGGCGCAGGGCTTCTGGACCGACGTCGAGACGCCCTACGAGGGCTACCCGACCTGGATGCTGGCGTTCTTCGGCTGGGGCTCGGCGGCCCTGGTGATGCTGCTCGGCTACGTGCTGGCGCCGGTGCCCTGGCGCGGCGGCATCTCCCTCGACGACCCGGGCGAGCCCGACCCGGCGGAGGTCCGCCGCGGCGCGCCACCGGGTGACGCCGGGGCAGCCCGGTCCGTCCACGACGACGACGAGAAGGGAGCGGTCCGATGAGCGGTGCCGCCATCGTGATGATGCTGCTGGCCATGGCCGTGATCTGGGGCGGCCTGGCGGTGGCGATCCTCAACCTCCGCCGGAGCCCGGAGATGCCGGAGTCGGTCCACCGGGACCTGTGAGGTCCCGGCCCGCCCGACCGGCGGGGAGGGCCAGCCAGGAGAGCACGCCGCCGGTCGCGAGCAGGGCCGCGCAGGCGGCCACGGCGCTGCCGTAGGCCGCGTCGAAGGCCGCCGGGTCGGCGTACTGGCTGCCCGACAGCCCCACCGCCGGCGGGAGCGCCGCCACGGCGAGCAGCGAGCCCGCGCGCGCGACCGCGTTGTTGATGCCGGAGGCCACCCCCGCGCTGTCGTCGGGGGCCGCCGCCAGCACCGTCGCGGTCAGCGGGGCCACCATGAGCGCCAGCCCGAGCCCGAAGACGGTGAGCCCCGGCAGCACGTCACGCCAGTAGACGAGGTCCTCGCCCGCGCCCAGCAGCAGCAGCGTGCCGCCGGCCATCACCAGCGGGCCGAGCGACATCGGGAGCCGCGGGCCGGTCCGCTCGCCGAGGGCGCCGCCCCGCGACGCCAGGAGCAGCATGCAGACGGTGACCGGGAGGGTCGCCAGCCCCGCCGCGAGCGCCGACCAGCCCGAGACCGTCTGCAGCTGGATCACGAGGAAGAAGAGGACGGCGCCCAGCGCGGCGTAGACCAGGAAGGTCATCGCGTTGGCGGCGCTGAACGTCCGGGAGCCGAACAGGGCGGGCGGCACCATCGGGGCCGGCGCACGCCGCTCGTGCGCGACGAACCAGACCACCGCGACCGCGCCGACCGCGGCCGCCGCCCACACGCCGGGGCCCTGCCACTCGATCAGCGCGTACGTCGTGCCCGCGAGCGCCGCGGAGGCCAGCGCGGCGCCCAGCACGTCGAACCGCGCCCGGCCGCCGGGGCCCGACGTCCGGGTGTCGCGGGTCTCCGGCACCCAGCGCAGCGCCGCGACCACGGTGAGCAGGCCCAGCGGCAGGTTGACCAGGAAGATCCAGCGCCACGAGACGTGGTCGACCAGCAGCCCGCCGACCAGCGGGCCGACCGCGGTGGCGACGCCCCCCAGCCCCGACCAGGCACCGATCGCCCGGGCCCGGTCCTCGGCGGCGAAGGCGCCCTGGATCATCGCCAGGCTGCCCGGCGTGAGCAGGGCGCCGCCGACGCCCTGCAGCAACCGCGCCGCGACCAGCACCCCGGGCGTGGGGGCCAGGCCGCACGCGAGCGAGGCGAGGGTGAACCAGACCGCCCCGACGACGAAGACCCGGCGCCGGCCGAACCGGTCGCCCAGCGAGCCGCCGAGCAGCACCAGGCCCGCCAGCGTGAGCAGGTAGCCGTTGGTCACCCACTGCAGCTGGGCCAGGCTCGCGCCGAGGTCGCGCCCGATCGTGGGCAGCGCGACGTTGACGACCGTCCCGTCGAGCAGGGTGAGCCCCGAGCCCAGCACGGCGGCGGCGAGCACGCCCCGGCCCTGCGGGGTCCCGAGGCGCACGGCGGACGGCTGCACCCGTCGAGCCTAGGCCCCCCTCTGTGGTCTGATGTCCCGCATGGAGCGCGCGGACGAGCACCCCTTCGGCATCGACTTCGGCGGCACCGGGATCAAGGGGGCGCCCGTCGACCTGGCCGCCGGCGACCTGGCCGGAGAGAAGGCGAAGATCGACACCCCCCGCCCCGCCACCCCGGCCGCCGTCTCGGCGGTCTTCCAGGAGCTCGTCGCCGGCTTCCCGCCCTCCCACGCGGCCGTCGGGGTCACCGTGCCCGGGGTGATGGTGCACGGCGTCGTCCGCTCCGCGGCCAACATCGACCGGTCGTGGGTCGGCGCCGACGCCGACGCGATCTTCTCCGAGGCCCTGCAGCGCGAGGTGCACGTCGTCAACGACGCCGACGCCGCCGGCCTCGCCGAGGTGGAGTACGGCGCGGCGCGCGGCCGCAGCGGCCTCGTCATCGTCACCACCCTCGGCACCGGGATCGGCTCCGCCCTGGTCCACGACGGCGTGCTGGTCCCCAACTCCGAGCTCGGCCACCTCCAGGTCGAGGGCCGGGTCGCGGAGAAGCACGCCGCCAACAGCGTGCGCGAGCGCGAGGGCCTCTCCTGGGAGGAGTGGGCGGCGCGGCTGACCGTCTACTACCGGACCCTCGAGCGCCTCTTCACCCCCGACCTCTTCGTCGTGGGCGGCGGGGTCAGCAAGTCGGCCGACAAGTTCCTGCCGCTCATCGAGGTGGAGACCGAGATCGTGCCGGCGGCGCTGCGCAACAAGGCCGGGATCATCGGGGCGGCGCTCGTGGCCAGCCGCGCGGGGCTGCGCTCCTAGCCCTGCCGGGGGTCCTGCTCGTCGGGCTCCAGCACCCGGTCGAACGCCTCGAGCACGCCGCGCAGGTAGCGCTCCACCACCGCGCGATCGGCGTCGGAGAAGCCGCGGTCGAGCTCGTCGAGGGCGACGAACATCGGCCTCAGGTGGGCGGCGGCCTCCCGGCGCCCCGAGTCGGTCACGTGCACCTCGGTGCGCCGTCGGTCGCCGGGGTGCGGCCTGCGCTCCGCGTGGCCGCGGGCGACGAGCCGGTCCACGATCCCCGTCGAGGCCGCGGTGGAGACGTCGAGCCGCCGGGCCACCTCGGCGGGACCCAGGGCCTCGCGGGCCAGGTGGGCCATCGCCTCCAGCTCGCGGTCGGTGAGCCCGGCGCGCTGCGCGACCGCCCGGTGCAGCCGCTGGCTCCGGGCGAGCACCTCGCGCAGCACCAGGAGGCTGCCGGTCTGGTCCCACGAGCGCCCGTCGGGTGTGCGGGCGAGGGAAGGGGTACCGAGCGAAGGGGTGCCCGCAGAAGGCGTGCCCGGCGTCGCGGGATCCCGTTCGTCCATGCTCGCCTCCTGCCGCCGTGGGCCCCGCTTGCGGGGTGTGGCAACATTGCTAACCTACTTAGCAATCAGTTTCTCTAGTCATCCTACCCGGCCCCCCACGGAGATCCCATGTCCTCCTCGCAGCCCTCCGGAGCGAACCGGCTGGCGACCCTGCTCACCAGCAGGAGGCTCGCCTGGCTCGTCGCCCTGGTCCCCCTCGTCCTCGCCATCGGCGCGCTCGGGTTCGTGAGCGAGGGAGAGCGCAACACCGGTCCCACCGACGGGATGCCGGTCGGCTTCGACAGCACCGACGCCGTCGCGCTGCAGGCCGAGCTGCCCGAGGAGGAGGCCTCGGTCGCGATCGTCCTGTGGACGGCCGAGGAGGGCGAGCTCTCCCAGGAGCAGCTCGGCGCGCTCGAGCAGCAGGTCGGCCCGCTCGTCGCGGAGATGGCCGGCGGCGAGGGCGGGCCCGGCGGTCCCCCCGGCGCCGGCGAGGGCGGCCCGGGCGGCCCCGGTGGCCCCGGGGGCTCGCCGCTGCAGGTCGCCGACGACGGCACGGCGGCGTACACGGTGGTCCCCGTCGTCGCGGCGACCGCGTCGGAGAACGCCGACCGGGTCGGCGAGCTCCGCGACCTGCTGGCCGACGAGGTCCCCGACGGCGTCGAGGTGCAGGTGACCGGTCCGGCCGGGATCCAGGCCGACATCGCCGCCGTCTTCGAGGGCGCCAACTTCCGCCTGCTCGCCGCGACCGCCTCGGTCGTCGCGCTGCTGCTGATCATCACCTACCGCAGCCCCGTGCTCTGGCTCGTGCCGCTCACCGTGGTCGGCGTCGCCGACCGGCTCGCCGCGATCGTCGCCACCCAGGTGATGCAGCGGATCGACTACGTCAACTGGGACGAGTCGACGATCGGCATCCTCAGCGTGCTGGTCTTCGGCGCCGGCACCAACTACGCGCTGCTGCTCATCTCGCGCTACCGCGACGAGCTCAAGCGGCACCACTCCCGGCACGAGGCGATGGCGGTCGCCGTGACGCGGACCGCCGAACCGGTCTTCGCCAGCGCCACCACGGTGGTCCTCGGCCTCCTCACCCTGCTGCTGTCGGTCTTCCCGCCGACCCGTGGCCTCGGCCTGGCCTGCGCCATCGGCATCCTCATCGCCGCGCTCTTCGTCATGGTCGTGCTGCCCGCCGCGCTCGTCGTCTTCGGCCGCTGGATCTTCTGGCCGCGGGTGCCCCGAGAGGGCGACCCGGCCCTGGTCGACTCGAAGTCGATCTGGCGCTCGGTCGGCAGCACCGTCGCGAAGGCGCCGAGGGCGTTCGTCGCCGGCACCCTGGTCGTCCTCGCGCTCATGACCGTGGGGCTCACCCAGGTCACGACCGGCCTGGAGCCCTCCGACCAGTTCCTCGACACCCCCGAGGCGATCACCGCCGCCGACCGGCTGGGCGAGTCGTTCCCCGCCGGCACCACCGACCCGGTGCAGGTGGTCACCCGGGCCGACGCCGACGACGTCCTGGGCGCGGTCGAGGGGGTCGACGGGATCGCCTCGGCCCGGGTCACCACGCAGGAGTCCGGCATCGCCCAGGTCGACGCCGTCCTCGACGCGGCCCCCGGCAGCGAGGCGGCGCGCGACACCGTGGCGGCCGTGCGCGACGCGGTGGCCGACTTCGACGCGACGTACGTCGGCGGCGGCGACGCGGAGGCGCTCGACGAGCGCGAGGCGTCGGTCCGGGACCGGTTCCTCATCCTGCCGCTGATCCTGCTGCTCGTGCTCGGCGCGCTCTTCCTGCTGCTGCGCTCCTTCGTCGCCCCGGTGCTGCTGGTGCTCGCGGTGGTGGCGACGTACGCCGCCGCGATGGGCACGTCGTGGTGGATCTTCACCGGCGTCTTCGGCTTCGAGGCGATGGACGTGGGCGTGCCGCTGCTGGCCTTCCTCTTCCTGGTGGCACTCGGCGTCGACTACAGCATCTTCCTCGTGACCCGGGCCAAGGAGGAGGCGCGACGGCACGGCACCGGGCCGGGCATGCTCCGCGCCCTCGCGGCGACCGGCGGCGTGATCACCAGCGCCGGCATCCTGCTGGCCGCCGTCTTCGCGGTGCTCGGCGTGCTGCCGCTCGTCGTGCTCGCCCAGCTCGGCGCGATCATCTGCCTCGGCGTGCTGCTCGACACCCTGGTCGTCCGGACGGTGCTGGTGCCCTCCCTGGCCCTCACCCTCGGCGACAGGTTCTGGTGGCCGCGCCGGGTCCGCGACGCCGAGCCCGCGCCCGCCGACGCCGCCTGATCTACCACTCCCTCGCGGGACGTCATCACCCCCGGTCGCTGGAACGACCCACCGTGATGACGTCCCGCGGGCGGTGGCTCACTCCTCGAGGCCGCGGATCGCGCGCGCCACGGCGTGCGGGACGTCGGGGTGGAAGACCGTGGGGATGATGAAGCTCGGGTTGAGCTCGTCGTCGGTGACCACGGCGGCGATCGCGTGCGCCGCGCGGATCAGCATGTCGGTGGTGATCACGTGGGCGCGGGCGTCGAGCAGCCCGCGGAAGACGCCGGGGAAGGCCAGCACGTTGTTGATCTGGTTGGGGTAGTCGGACCGACCGCTGGCCACCACGGCCGCCCGCTTCCCCGCCTCGGCGGGGTCGATCTCGGGGTCGGGGTTGGCCAGGGCGAAGACGACCGGGTCGGGCGCCATGAGGTCGATCCACTCGGCCTGCAGCACGCCGGGTCCGCTCACCCCGACGAAGACGTCGGCGCCGGCGAGGGCGGTGGGCAGGTCGCCGCGCACGTCGCGCGGGTTGGTCCGCGCGGCCAGCGCCGCCTTCGCGTCCGACAGGCTGGTGTCGTGGCGGCTCAGGCAGCCCTCCCGGTCCCAGACCACGACGTCGGAGGCGCCGTCCGCGAGGAGCAGGCTCACGATCGCCGTCCCGGCCGCGCCACCGCCGGCGACCACGATCCGGGAGTCGGCCAGCGTCTTGCCCACCACGCGCAGTGCGTTGGTGAGCGCGGCGAGCACCACGATCGCCGTCCCGTGCTGGTCGTCGTGGAAGACCGGGATGTCGAGCGTCTCGCGCAGCCGCGCCTCGATCTCGAAGCAGCGCGGCGCCGCGATGTCCTCGAGGTTGATCCCGCCGAAGCCGGGCGCGATCAGCTGGACGGCGCGGACGATCTCGTCGGTGTCCTGGGTGTCGAGGCAGATCGGCCAGGCGTCGATGTCGGCGAACTTCTTGAAGAGGGCGGCCTTGCCCTCCATCACCGGGAGCGCGGCACCGGGCCCGATGTTGCCCAGGCCCAGGACCGCCGACCCGTCCGTCACCACGGCCACCGAGTTGCCCTTCACGGTGAGCCGCCAGACGTCCTCGGGGTTCTGCGCGATCGCCGTGCTGACCCGGCCGACGCCGGGCGTGTAGGCCATCGACAGGTCGTCGCGGGTGCGCAGCGGGACCTGGCTCTGCACCGCGATCTTGCCGCCGATGTGGAGCAGGAAGGTCCGGTCGCTGACCTTGTGCACCTGGACGCCGTCGAGGGCGTCGACCACCTCGGCCAGCTGCTCCGAGTGGGCCTGGTCGGCGGCCGAGCAGGTGACGTCGACGACGAGCCGCTCGTGGCTCGACTCGGCCACGTCGATGCCGGTGACGATGCCGCCGTGCTCGGCCAGGGTGGTGGCCACGGCTCCGACGACCGCGTGGTCGGGCCGGGTGTGCAGGCGCATGGTGATCGAGTACGACGAAGCGGTGGCGGCCATGCCCCCGACCCTCCACCCCGCACCCGCGTACCGGCAAGTCACCGCCGGGCCCGCCGGCCCGTCCACCGGTGCGGGGCTACGGTCGGGGCATGAGCGAGACGACACCGGAGCCCACCGTCACCGACAACGCCGACGCGAGCCGCTACGAGGTGCACGTCGGCGACGAGCTCGCCGGCTTCGCCGACTACGAGACGTCCGACGGCCTGGTCGACTTCACCCACACCGAGGTCTTCGAGCAGTTCGGCGGCCAGGGGCTCGCGCAGCGGCTGGCCCGGCACTCCCTCGACGACGTGCGGAGCCGAGGCCTCGGCGTCCTGCCGCACTGCGCGTTCTACGCGAAGTACCTGAAGAAGAACCCGGAGTTCGTCGATCTGGTCCCGGCCGACCGCCGGGCCGAGTTCGACCTGGCCTGACGCCCGCGCCCGCCGAGGCGTCTCGTCCCCCGCGCTTCCGCGCCGGGGACGCCGGCCACCCGTCAGGATGACCCCCACACGCACGATCTGGGGGAGAAGATGAACGTTCGGCACACCGTCGCCTCGGCGACCCTGGTGGTCCTCGCGGCCGCCGCCACGCCCGCCCTGTCCGGGATCGGCCCGGCCGGCGCCGCCGGCACGGGCGACGCCGCCGGGGGCGAGAGACTGCTGCACGCGCCCGGCGCGGCCCGTGGCGGCGACCTGGCCCCGGTCCCTCCGGGGGCGCAGCGGCACCGGCTCGTCACGCTCGACGAGGAGCTGCTCGCCGAGCAGGGTCCCGGCGACCGGCTCCGGGTCGACCTCTTCGACGGCGACGCCGTGACCGTCGTGCTCGACGGCCGCGCCGAGGACGGCGCCACCACCAGCTGGAGCGGACGGCCCGAGGCAGGTCCCGGCTCGTTCACGGCCGTCCAGGTCGACGGGACCCAGCACCTGCGGCTCAGCACCCCGGCGGGGATCTTCGAGGTCACCGAGGTCGGGGCCGGGACCCATCGCCTGGTCCAGGCGTCCGACCCGTCGGAGCGCGACGGCGACGACACCCACGTGCCTGACGTGCCGGCGGCCCGTCCGGGCGGGACGGGCGGGACGGGCGGCCGGCCAGAGGCACCGGGGGCCCCGCTGCCGGAGGCGGCGGGCGGCGACCCGGTCAGCGAGATCGACATCGCCTTCCTCTACCCCCGCAGCCTCGTCGACCGCTTCGGCGCCGGGCCGCTGCAGGCGCAGTTCGCCCTGGGCATCGCCGAGACCAACCAGACCCTGGCCAACTCCGGGCTCACGGCCCGGGTGCGGATGGTCGGCTCGCGGCAGGTCGCGGCCGAGACCCCGGGCGACACGCTCACCCTGATCCGCCAGCTGGACAAGGCCGGCGACGGCGTCTTCGACGAGGCCTTCGCCCTGCGCGAGGAGACGCACGCCGACCTCGTGAGCCTCTGGCTCAGCGGGGACCCGGCCATCGACAACGTCTGCGGCCGCGGCAGCCTCGGCGGGCTGAGCCCCTACTGGGACCCCGAGCTCGCGCCCTGGACCGTGATCCGCGCCGAGTGCGAGGACGTGGCCTACGTCTTCGCCCACGAGATCGGCCACAACCTCAGCGCCCAGCACGACGCCGGCGCGGCGTCCGCCCCGCTGGACGGCAAGCCCTACGCCCGCGGGTACGTGGACCTGCCGGCGCGAACCATGACCGTGATGGCCTACTGGACCCAGTGCTACGCGGCGGGCGTGGAGTGCACCCACGTCCCCCACTTCTCCAGCCCGTCGGTCACCACGGCCGGCGGCCGACTGACCGGGACCCCCGAGGCGGACAACGCACGCGCCGTCGCCGAGCAGGCGCCCGCGGTGGCCAACTACCGGCAGTCCCGGATCCACCCCGGCACCGTGACCGTCACGGGCGCGGGCCAGGCCGGGACGACGCTGTCGGCGAGCGCCGCCGGGTGGGCCCCCGAGAAGCTGTCGTTCGGCTACCAGTGGCAGGTCGACGGCGCGGCGGTGCCGGGCGCCACGGGCCAGACCTTCACGCCCGACGCCACCCTGGTCGGCCGCTCCGTCTCCGTGCTGGCCACCGCGTCCGGGCCCTGGTACCAGCCGGTGTCGCTCGCCTCGGCGCCGGTCGTCGTCACCGCGGCCCCGACGCCGCCGGTGGTCACGCCGCCGGTCGACGGCCGGGCGCACTTCAGCTCCACCCGGACCAGGCTCTCCGGGAAGGCCCGGCCCGGCGGCCGGCTCCGGGCGCGGGTGGGCGGCTGGTCGCCGACCCCCGCCGCCACCTCCTACACCTGGCTGCGCAACGGCAGGCGGATCAAGGGCGCGGCGGGCGCCACCTACCGGGTGCGGGCCAAGGACCGCGGCAAGACCATCCGCGTCGTGGTGACGGGCAGTCGGTCCGGGTACCACCTCGCCCGGGGAGCCTCCCGGGCCGTGCGGGTCAAGCGGCGCTGACGCGGACGGGCGCCGGGGCGGCGCCTCAGGCCGGGACGGCCAGGGCCGCCTCGATGTCGGCGGCGATCTCGTCGGGCCGGGTGGTGGGGGCGTAGCGGCTCAGCACCCGGCCGTCCCGCCCGACGAGGAACTTGGTGAAGTTCCACTTGATCCGGTCGCCGAGGACCCCGCCCTTCTGCTGGCGCAGCCAGGCGAAGAGCGGGTGGGCGTCCCGGCCGTTGACGTCGACCTTGGCGAACATCGGGAACGTGACCCCGAAGCGGCCGGTGCAGAACGCCTCGATCTCCTCCTCGGTGCCCGGCTCCTGCCCGGCGAACTGGTCGCACGGGAAGCCGAGGACGTGGAAGCCGGCGCCGGCGTACTTCTCCTCCAGCGCCTGCAGGCCCTCGTACTGCGGCGTGAATCCGCACTGCGACGCCGTGTTGACCACCAGCAGCACCTGGCCGGCATAGGTGGACAGGGACTGCTCGGTGCCCTGGATGGTCGGGGCCGCGAAGACGTGGATCGAGGTCACCCCCCGATTCAACCGGCTGCCTGGTCGCCCGACTCCTGCCCGGCCGCGCGCGCGACGATCCGGTCGAACCGCGAGGCCATCTCGTCGGCCAGGGCCTGGGCGCCCGACAGCGGCCGCACCATCACCATGAACTCGTCGATCAGCCCGTCGTCGTCGAGGTGCAGGAAGTCGCAGCCGGTCAGCTGCTTGTCCCCGACCCGCGCCTCGAAGACCAGCGCGTGGTCGCGCGCGCCGTCGCCGCCGATCTCGGTGACGTAGACGAAGTCGGAGAAGACGTCGACCACCTCGGTGAGGATCGAGGCGGTGATCGCCCTGCCCGGGTAGGGCTTGTGCGCGACCGGGCTGCGGAAGACCACGTCCTCGGCGAGCAGGGCGGTCATCGCCTCGGGGTCGCGGGCCTCGACGGCGGCGCGGAAGGCCCGGGCGGTGTCGGTGCGGGGCTGGCTGCTGGACATGGGCGGCAGCGTACGACGAGCTGCGCGACCTCTGCGTGAGCATCCTGCAGGGCCGCGAGAGCGTCCGCCGGATTTTCGCCCACCCGGCTGGTGAGGTGGGCGTCCGCTCGAGTGGGATCGCCCGCCAGCGACGGGAGGTAAGGTAAGCCTCACCTACCGAAGGGTCCCGTTCGATGTCGCACTCCGCCGCCTCCCCGTCCCTCTCCGAGCGCGCCTCCTCGACGGCGTACCGGCTGCTCGACGGCGGCGGCTCCGCGTCGTTCGTGCCCCACCGCGACGACGCCGACCGCTCGGTCGCGGTCCTGGCCCACGGCCTGACCGGGCGGGGCGACCTGCTCGTGGCCGTCGTCGACGCCGAGGCGCCCGGGCTGCGCGGCGGCGTGACGACCGTGCGGCTCGACGTCCGCCGGGAGGCCGCCGAGGCGCGGGTCCGGGTGATCTCCGCCTCGGTCCACCTCCACGGCACCGTGGAGTGGCTGGACGAGGCCGACCACGCGTCCGTCGTCGCCGCCGGGCTGCGGGGGACGCTCGGCCTCGTCGCCGCCGCACAGGGCGTCCGGCTCGGGGCGGTGCGCGCGGAGCGCGTCCTGCTGCACGACGCCTCCGGGGTGACCCCGTTCCCCTGGACCGGACTTGCGGACTCCGCGCACGGGCGCACCTTCCCGGGCCCCGACCAGGAGCTCGAGGCCCACGAGGTCGTGGCCTCCGTGCCCGACGACGAGCTGCGGGCGCTCTGCGACGCCGTCGCCGCCCAGCGCCTCCCCGGCCGCGTGCTGAGCGACCGGCCCACGCGGACCACCTGCTCCGGCACCGTCGGGCGCGTGCTGGTGGTCGACGTCGACGCGGTCGGCGTCCACCTCATGCGGGTCGACCCCGACCGGACGAGCGTCGTCTTCGTGCAGCTCCCGGCGCCCGCCCGCGACCTCGAGGGACTGCGCGAGCAGGTCGCGGCCCTGCAGGAGGTGTGAGGTCGCCGCGTTGGGGCAGGATGCACCCGCCATCCACCACGGGGGAGAACTCACATGAACGTACGACGTACCACCGGATCCGGGATCCTGGTGGCCATGCTGGCCGCCCTGGCGCCCGCCGTCTCGGGAGCCGGCGGCGCCACCGCGAGCCCGGCCGAGGAGCCGCTGCTCACGCCCGCCGCCACGCCGACCGACGACCTCACTGCCACGCCGCCCGCCGCCGAGCGCAGCCGGCTCGTGGCCCTCGACGCCGACCAGCTGGAGCGGCGCCGGGCCGGCGACCGGATCGAGCTCGACCTCTTCGAGGACACCACGGTGACCGCCGTGATCGACCGGCGCACCGACGAGCCGACCGAGCTCGGGGGGACGACCACCTGGACCGGCCACGTCGCCGGGAGCCGCCACCCCTTCACCGCGGTCGAGGTCGACGGCACCCACCACCTCCACCTGGCGACCGCCGAGGCGGTCTACGAGGTGACGCTCGCAGGCGGGGAGACCTACCGGGTCGTGGAGACCGCGACCGCCCAGCGCGGCCGCGACGTCCACGTCCCCGAGGTCCCCGAGCACTCCGACGGGCACACCGAGGGGCACACCGAGGGGCGGCAGGGCGGGGACCGGGGCGTCACCGCCGCCGGCACCGGCCAGGACCCGGTCGACCAGATCGACGTGGCGGTCGTCTACCCGCCCTCCGCGCCCGCGCGGATCGGGGCCGACGCGCTGCAGGCCCAGATCGCCCTGGCGATCTCGCAGACCAACCAGGCGTTCGCCAACTCCGGCATCGCCGCCCGGGTGCGGCTGGCCGGCACGGCGGTCACCGCCACGGAGACCGGCACCGACCTCTTCACCATGTACGACCAGCTGGCCGACCCGGCCGACGGCCTCTTCGACGACGCCCACGTGGTGCGCGAGCAGACGCACGCCGACCTGGTCAGCCTGTGGGTGAGCGCTCCCTCGCCGCAGTACGAGTCCTGCGCCCTCGGCGGCCTGGGCGGCATCGTCCCGAACGACTCCGAGCTGACGCCGTTCACCGTCCTGCACGCCGACTGCACCACGCGGACCTACACGTTCGCCCACGAGGTCGGCCACAACCTGAGCGCCCAGCACGACGTCGCCGCCGCCAACCCGCCCAACCCACGGGGCAAGGCCTACGCCCGGGCGTACGTCGACGTCCCGGCCGCCACGATGACCGTGATGGCCTACTACGAGCAGTGCATCGCCGCGCGGATCAACTGCACCGTGATCCCCTACTTCTCCAACCCCGCGGTCAACACCCCGGCGGGCCGGATCACCGGCACTGCTGCAGCCGACAACGCCCGCGCGATCAACGAGCAGGCGCCGCTGGTGGCCAACTACCGGCAGTCGCAGATCTACCCGGGCACCGTCGCCATCACCGGCAGCGTGCGCGCCGGGTCGCTCCTGCGGGCCTCGGCGGCCGGCTGGGCGCCGGCCAACGTGACCTTCACCCACCAGTGGCTGGTCGACGGGGTCCCCGTCCCCGGCGAGACCGGGCCGACGTTCCGGCCGTCGACCGACCTGATCGGGCGGACCGTCTCCCTGCAGCTCACCGCCTCCGCGCCCTACTACCCGAGCGTCGGCGCCGCCTCCGCGCCCGCGGTGGTCGCCGAGGGGGTGTTCGACAGGTCCCGTCCGCGGATCAAGGGCAAGGCGCGCCCCGGCAGCACGCTCAAGGTGCGGCTCAAGGGCTGGAACCCGAAGCCGAGCAAGGCCCGCTACCAGTGGTTCCGCAACGGCAAGGCCATCAAGAAGGCCAGGAAGAAGACCTACCGGGTCACCGGTCGGGACCGCGGCAAGAAGCTGCACGTCGTCGTCCGCGCCAAGCGCAGCGGCTACGAGTCGACCCGCGCGAAGTCGAAGAAGGTGAAGGTGCGCCGCTGAGCCCGGCGACACGCCGCTGACCCGCACGAAGGGCCCCGGAAGATCCGGGGCCCTTCGTCGTCCCCGGTCAGCCCCCGTACCGCTCGCGGTGCAGCACGCGCTCGAGCGGACCGCGTGCGCGCCAGCCGAACCGCTCCAGGTCAGGGACCTCCTGCAGCTCGGCCACCGGCCCCACGCAGAGCCAGGCCACCGGTCGCACGTGGGGCGGCAGGCCCACCAGGTCCGCCAGGAACTCCTCCCGGTAGAAGCTCACCCAGCCCACGCCCACCCCCTCGGCGGTCGCGGCCAGCCACAGGTTCTGGATCGCCAGGCAGACCGAGTAGAGGCTCGTGTCGGCGATCGCGTGCCGGCCGAGCACCACCTCGCCGGCGGTGGTCGGGTCGTGCCCGACGACGATCCCGAGCCCGGACTCGACGATCCCCTCCACCTTGATCCCTCGGAACGTGTCGGCCCGTTCGTCGGAGAGGGAGTCCGCGAAGACCTGTCGCTCCGCCGCCACGTGGTCGCGGAAGGCGCTCAGGGTGGCGGGCTCCCGCACGGTGACGAACGCCCACGGTTGCGACATGCCGACGCTCGGCGCGCGGTGGGCGGCGCCCAGCACCCTGGCCAGGACGTCGTCGGGGAGCGGCTCGCCCGTGAACTCGGCGCGGGTGTCGCGGCGGCGGGCGATGGCTTCGTAGAGGTCCATGGTCCGACCCTCGCACGAGGGGCCCGGCACGCACGAAGGGCCCCGGGAGCGCCCACTCGCCGGTCCGCACCACCCTGGCGCACGTACCCGGACCCCCGGACGCCGGTCCACGCAGCGTCGGCGGGTCTTGGCACCGCCTCCGCTCCGCTGCCACACTGCGCGCGCCATTCACCGTTCTGGGAGGGACGACCACCATGTCACTGTCATCCAGGAGAGCCGTCGGGGTCCTGGGCCTCGCCGTCACCGCAGCTCTCACCTTCGCCACCACCAGCCAGCCCGCACTGGGCGCCGACCTGCCGGCACCTCCGGCTGCCGTCGCCGCCGCTAACGCCCCCAAGGTGTCCGGCGCCGTCGCACTGACCAGCCTCACCAACATGTTCGCCAGCTACGGCAACGGCTCCGGCACCAACGGCAGCTACGAGGCCCTGTGCGCGAGGTGGTCCGGGGCTGACGGCACCCAGTCCGTGGTGCTGCCGGGCAACAGGCGTCTCTGGTCCTTCTCCGACACCTACCTGGGTCGACCCTCCGAGCGGGGAGGCTTCTTCGTCAGCTTCCTGCGCAACTCGATGGTCGTCCAGGACGGTGCGACGTCGAGCGACCCCGCCTCGCTGAAGCGCACCATCACGGGAGGCAACACCTGCCAGGAGAAGAACCAGAACCGTGAGTTCTTCGAGCGCTACGCCCACACCCCGATCAGGTCCAACGCGATCGGCGTGTCCAACTGGTACTGGAACACCGCCGCCCTGACCAACCCGGCCGGTGACAAGGTGCTCAAGTTCCACGTGAAGAACAGCCCGCACCTCGACCTGTGGAAGGAGGACACCTGGGCCTGGACGCTGCACGACGTCAGCGACTTCGGCTCGGTCACGATGGGCAGGAGCCCTGTGGACCACCCGAACCCCCGCATCCGGAGCACCACGCCGGACGACCCCGCCACCCTTAAGGTCGACGAGACGACCCACCACCCGATCCTGTGGGGTGCCGAGGTGGTCCGGGACGGCGGCTTCTTCTACGTGTACGGGGTGGCCAAGGTGCACGCCACCACCGCTTCTCGCGAGCTCTTCCTGGCGCGCACGACGTCGTTCGCCGGCCTGACGAACTTCTCGTCGTGGAACTTCTACAACGGCTCCACCTTCGTGCCGGGCGAGACCAACGCCAGGGCGGTGGGCAACATCAACACCTCGCCCGGCTTCTCGGTGCGCAAGATCAACGGCACGTGGTGGAACATCCAGCACGAGCCGGACTGGTGGGGTGGGGACGTCGTCGCGCACCCGGCCAGCACGCTGTGGGGATTCACCTCGAAGGCCATCCGCCTGTACACCACGCCGGAGGGTGACCTGCGGTCGCCGAAGTACTACTACCACTACGACGCCCGCGTGCACGACGGCTACTACACCGACCAGACGGTCTTCTCGTACAACGTGAACAGCGACGCCAAGACGGTCGGGTGCGGTCCGGTGATCGACCGGGACCCGACGATCTACCGGCCCCGGTTCGTCCGGGTCCCGAACTCGTCGTTCAAGGCGAGCCTCGCCCAGCCCTTGAGCGCGACGCCCACGAAGACGCCCAGCTCCCCCAACCCGGGGACCTCCACCGGCGTCGGGGTGCCGGACACCCGCTGGTTCTACAACCGGTCCGGCTTCCTCGGCGGGTCGGACCCGTACTTCTCGGGCGGGTGCCCCAACCTGCAGCCGCGCGCGACCGCGCAGGTCGTCAACCTGTCGGCCGCCTGGCAGGCCGACGGGACGGTGAAGCTCGACTGGACCTCCTTCGGCACCGACATGTGGTACTACGTCGAGCGCAAGGTGCCGGGCGGCAGCTGGACGCCGTTCCGGTTCGACGGCATCGGGCCCAAGTCCTGGGCCACCGGGACCAGCCACGTCGACCTGCCGATGCTGCTCGGGGTGCCGAAGAACGCGGCCGTGCAGTACCGCGTCCAGCCCTTCCCGAAGAACGACAAGCGCTACCACGACGGTGCTGCCGACCAGCTGACGCTGGCCTACTCCAACGTGGCGACGGCGACGCCCACGGGCTGATCCGTCAGGAGGGCGACAACGCGCAAGGCCCCGGGTCCGAGGACCCGGGGCCTTGTCAGTGCTGGTGGTGCGCGAGGGGGGAGTTGAACCCCCACGTCCTTTCGGACACACGGACCTGAACCGTGCGCGTCTGCCTATTCCGCCACTCGCGCCAGAAGCGGGCTCAGGCTATCCCACCGGTGCCCGGCCCCCCAAACCGGCGCCTCCCCGCCGCGCCGCCGGGCCCCCGCGTGGCCTCCCCGATAGCATCGCGGGGTCCGCCCCCGCGGACACCGCGCGGCTGCCCGCCGGCCCCGGGACGACCCGACGAGACGAAGGAGAACGCGTGAGCGGCTTCCAGCGCTTCGAGCAGAAGCTCGAGCAGCTGATCTCCGGGGTCTTCGCGCGCGCCTTCCGCAGCGCCGTCCAGCCTGTCGAGATCTCCGCCGCCCTGCAGCGCGAGGTCGACAACAACGCCCAGATCCTCAGCCGCGACCGCCGCCTGGTCCCCAACGACTTCGCCGTCGAGCTCTCGTCCGCCGACCTCGACCGCCTGGCGCCCTACGACAACGCCATGGCGCGCGACCTCTCCGACCAGCTGCAGGACCACGCCGACTCCCAGGGCTACGTCTTCCCCGGCCCCGTCCAGATCGCCTTCGAGGCCGCGGAGGACCTCACGACCGGCCGGTTCCGGATCCGCAGCCGCGCCCAGGCCAGCGTCACCGGCGACCACGACCGGACGCGCCACCGCCGTCCGCGGGTCCAGCTCGACGTCAACGGCACGAAGCACCCCCTGCTGCCGCCCGGCGTCGTCGTCGGTCGCGGTATCGAGGCCGACCTGCGGATCAGCGACCCCGGGATCAGCCGCCGCCACGTCGAGTTCGTCGTCACCGAGAACCACGGCGACCTCGAGGTCTCGGTCCACGACCTGGGCTCCACCAACGGCATGCTCGTCGACGGCAGGAAGATCGACCGCGCACCGGTCGCGGACGGCACCGTCGTCCGGATCGGCAACACCGAGCTCACCGTGCGGGTCGTGGGCGACGACGCGGACAGGGAGTGAGCGGGTGTCGGAGCTGACGCTGTTCCTGATCCGGTTCGCCTACCTGGCGGTCCTGTGGATCTTCGTGCTCTCCGCCATCTCGGTGATCCGCTCCGACATGTTCGGCGCCCGGATCCCCGAGGCCCGCGCCGCCCGCAAGAAGGCCGGCAAGCAGGCCAAGCCCGTCCGCCGCCGCGGCCAGCCCACCCACCTCGCCGTGGTCGAGGGCGCCAACGCCGGCGAGCAGGCCGCCCTCGACGACGCCCCGCTGCTCATCGGCCGGGGATCGGACGCCGCGATCCGCCTCGACGACGACTACGTCTCCACCCGCCACGCGCGGGTCGCCGCCTCCGGCGACCAGTGGTACGTCGAGGACCTCGGCTCGACCAACGGCACCTACGTCGGGTCCGTCCGGATCACCCAGCCCACGACCATCTCCCTCGGTACGCAGGTGCGGATCGGCAAGACGATCCTCGAGCTCCGGAAGTAGGCGCTTCGTGACCGACCCCGAGAACGACACCGTCGCCCGCGACCCCTCGCTGGCGCGGACCCCCCCGCCGGTCGAGCACAGCGACACCGCGGAGCGCGACCCCGACGTCGCGGCGAGCGCCACCATGCGGCTGAGCTACTCCGCGATCTCCGACGTGGGGCGGGTCCGCAAGGACAACCAGGACAGCGGGTACGCCGGCCCCTGGCTGCTGACGGTCTGCGACGGCGTCGGCGGGGCCGCCCGCGGCGACATCGCCTCCTCCACGGCCGTCTCGGTGCTCCGCCGACTCGACGAGGCGCCCGCGGCCGTCGGCGGCGACGCGCTGCTGACCCGGGTGGCCGGGGCCCTGCACCGCGCCCACGACCGGATCTCCGAGCTGGTCGAGGAGGACCCCTCGATCTCCGGCACCAGCACCACCGCGACGCTCGCCGCCTTCGACGGCCAGGTGCTCGGGGTCGGCCACGTGGGCGACAGCCGCGCCTACCTGTGGCGCCAGGGCGAGATCAGCCAGCTCACCCACGACCACACCTTCGTCCAGGGCCTGATCGACGAGGGCCGGATCACCGAGGCCGAGTCGCGGGTCCACCCGCACCGCAACCTGATCCTCAAGGCCCTCGACGGGGTGCACGACCCCGCCCCCGACCTCTTCACCGTCCAGCTCCAGGAGGGCGACCGGGTGCTGCTGTGCAGCGACGGTGCCTCCGGCGTGCTGGAGGACGCCCGGCTGGGCGAGATCCTCGGCTCCGGCACCCCCGACCACGCGGCCGTCGAGCTGGTCCGCGCCAGCCTCGAGGCCGGCAGCTCCGACAACGTCACCTGCGTCGTGGCCGACGTGGTGGCCGCCACCGACCCTGCCCCCGAGGAGCTCAGGCCGCTGCTGGTCGGTGCGGCCGCCGAGCTGCCGCGACAGCACTCCGGCGGGGTCGCCCCGACCGTCGGCGGGCCGGCGCCCGGCCCGGCGGCCGAGCCGCGCACCGCCCCCGTCCCCGTGGCCGGCGGCGGCCACGCGCCCGCGGCGTCGGCCGAGCCGATCGACGTCGAGGCGGCCCGCTACGCCCCCCGCCCGCCGCAACGCTTCGCCTGGCTGCGCCGGTCCTTCGCCGCCCTGGTGGGCGTGGGCGTGCTGTGGATGCTGCTCGCCGCCGCCTGGCACTGGAGCCAGCAGCAGTTCTACGTCGGCGAGCACGAGGGCGTCGTGACGATCTTCCGAGGCATCAACGCCGACATCCCCGGGATCGACCTCTCCCACCCCTACGAGACGACCGACATCGCCCTCGACGAGCTCTCCGACTACGACGCCAACCAGGTGCGTGAGGGGATCGAGGCCGACGACCTGGCCAAGGCGGAGCAGACCGTCGACAACCTCGCCGCCCAGCAGGGTGGCGGCTGAGTCGTGGCGGAGCTCGTGCGATGAGCCAGACCGGAGCCCTCATGGGCTTCGTGCACCGCCGACGGCGGGGCGCGGAGCTCTTCCTGCTGGTGCTCGCGCTCGCGGTGGGGATCGGCGCCTACGCGGCGGTCGGCCTCGGCGTCGACGGCGAGGTCCCGGTCGACATCGTCGGGTACGGCGGGTGGCTGGCCGCGCTCGTCCTCGTGGCCCACTTCACGCTGCGCTTCGCCGCGCCGTACGCCGACCCCGTGCTGCTGCCGGTGGTCGCGGCGCTCAACGGGCTGGGGCTGGCGGTGATCCACCGGCTCGACCTGGCCAAGGAGGCGGCCGGCAAGCCCCACGACTACGCCCAGCAGCAGCTCATCTGGATGACGCTCGGCGTCGCCCTCTTCGTCGGCACCGTCGCCCTGGTGCGCGACCACCGGGTGCTCCAGCGGTTCACCTACACCAGCGGGCTCGGCGCCGTGGTGCTGCTGCTGCTGCCGCTCGTGCCCGGGCTCGGCTACCGCAACTTCGGCGCGCAGATCTGGATCCGGGTCGGCCCCTTCAGCTTCCAGCCCGGCGAGCTCGCCAAGGTCCTCCTCGTCGTCGCGGTCGCCGGCTACCTCGTGCTGCACCGCGACGCGCTCGCCCTGGCCGGGCGCCGGCTGCTCTTCCTGGACCTGCCGCGCGGCAGGGACCTCGGCCCGATCCTCATGATGTGGGGCCTGAGCCTGGGCATCCTGGTCTTCCAGCGCGACCTCGGCTCCAGCCTGCTCTTCTTCGGCCTCTTCCTGGTGATGCTCTACGTCGCCACCGAGCGGGCCGGGTGGCCCGTGGTGGGGCTGCTCCTCTTCTCGGCCGGCGCGCTGGCGGCCTACCAGCTCTTCGGGCACGTCCGGAACCGCGTCAACATCTGGCTGGACCCGATGGCCTACATCGACCAGACCCCCGGCTCCGGACAGCTCGTCGAGGGGCTCTTCGGGATGGGCTGGGGCGGCCTGATCGGTCGCGGCTTCGGCGAGGGCCGGCCCGACCGGATCCCGGTGGCCGAGTCCGACTTCATCATCGCCGCGATCGGCGAGGAGCTGGGACTCACCGGCGTGATGGCGGTGCTGCTGCTCTACGGGCTGATCGTCGAGCGGGCGCTGCGCACCGCGCTGATCTGCCGCGACGGCTTCGGCAAGCTCGTCGCCACCGGCCTGGCCGCCGTCTTCGCCCTGCAGGTCTTCGTGGTCGTCGGCGGCGTCACCGGGCTGATCCCGCTGACCGGCCTCACCACCCCGTTCCTCTCCTACGGCGGTTCGTCGCTGGTCGCCAACTGGGTCATCATCGCCCTGGTCGCCCGCATCTCCGACCAGGCGCGGCGGCCGCCCCCCGACCTCTCCCCCGAGGCGGCCGGGACCGGTGACGACGACGCGACCCAGGTGGTGAAGCTGAGGTGAACAAGCCCATCCGCACGGTGGCGGGCTTCTGCCTGCTGCTCTTCGTCGCCCTGCTCGTCAACGCGACCTACCTGCAGTACTGGCGCGCGGGCGAGCTCGCGGAGGACCCCCAGAACCGGCGCATCGTCGAGGCCGCCTTCTCCCGCGAGCGCGGCGCGATCCTGGTCGGCCGGCAGGCGGTCGCCGAGTCGGTGCCCTCCGACGACAAGTACGAGTTCCAGCGGGTCTACCCGCGGCCGTTCCAGTACGCCCCGATCACCGGCGCGTTCACCTACTTCAGCCAGACCGGGCTGGAGCGCAGCCAGAACGAGGTGCTCTCCGGCGAGGACTCGCGCCTCTTCGTGACCCGGCTCGTCGACATGCTCAGCAACACCGAGCCGCAGGGCGGCAGCGTCCAGGTGACGATCAACCCCGCCGCGCAGCAGGCCGCCTTCGACGGGCTCTCCGCGCTCCCCGGCGACGTCGAGGGCTCCGTGGTGGCGCTGGAGCCGTCCACCGGCAAGATCCTGGCGATGGTCTCCCTGCCCACCTACGACCCCAACCGGCTGGCCAGCCACCGGCTCGGTGAGGTGACCGCCGCCCAGCGCGAGCTGGAGGACGCCCCCGGCCAGCCCCTGCTCAACCGGGCCACCGGCACCCGCCTCCCGCCCGGCTCGGTCTTCAAGCTCGTCACCGCGGCCGCGGCGATGGAGGAGGCGGGCTACACCGCGAGCTCCCGGGTCCCCGGAGGCGCCTCCTTCCAGCTCCCGCTCACCAGCGACGAGAGCGGCCTCATCGACAACGAGGGCCGCTCCTGCGGCGGCGACCGGATCCCCTTCACCCAGGCGATGGCCAACTCCTGCAACACCACCTTCGCCAAGCTCGCCATCGAGGTCGGCGCCGAGGGGATGAAGGAGCAGGCCGACGCCTTCGGCTTCAACGAGCAGTACCTCGACGAGCTGCGCCAGGCCTCCTCGGTCTTCCCCGCCGACCTCGACGAGGCCCAGCTCGGCCAGACGGGCATCGGCCAGTTCGAGGTGGCCGCGACCCCGCTGCAGATGGCGATGGTGGCGGCCGCCCTCGGCAACGACGGCTCCCTGATGACGCCCTACCTCGTCGACAAGGTGAGCTCGCCGAGCCTGCAGGTCCTCGACCAGACCGAGCCCCGCGAGCTGCGCCAGGCGGTCTCCCCCGCCACGGCGCGCGACCTCACCGAGCTGCTGGTCGCCACGGTCGACGAGGGCACGGCCTCACCCGCGGCCATCCCGGGCGTGCCGGTGGCGGGCAAGACCGGCACGGCGCAGAGCGGCCTCGACGACGTCCCGCCGTACGCGTGGTTCGTCTCCTACGCGCCGGCCGACGACCCGCAGGTCGCGGTGGCCGTGATGATCCAGAAGGCCGACATCCCCCGCGGCGAGATTGCAGGCGGCCGCCTCGGCGGGCCGATCGCGAAGGCAGTGATGGAAGCGGTGATCACCCAGTGAGCGACCACGACGAGCCCGGCACCCAGGCTCTCGGCCCGGGGGCGGAGGGGCCGGGGCGCTGGGTCGACGACGCGCACCGCTACCGCCTCGAGTCGCGGATCGCGACCGGCGGCATGGGCGAGGTCTGGCGGGCCGCCGACACGGTCCTCGGGCGCACCGTGGCGGTCAAGCTGCTCAAGGCCGAGTACGCCGACGACGCGACGTTGCGCTCCCGCTTCGAGACCGAGGCCCGGCACGCCGCGGCCCTCTCCCACGCCGGCATCGCGGCCGTCTACGACTTCGGCGAGGCCGGCGCCGCCGACGGCTCCGGCGCCCCGCGCCCCTACCTGGTGATGGAGCTCGTCGAGGGCCAGCCGCTGTCGGCGCTGCTGCGCTCCGGCACCCCCCTGGACCCCGAGGCCACCCGCGAGCTCCTGGCCCAGGTCGGCGACGCGCTGGGCGCCGCGCACCGGGCGGGCATCGTGCACCGCGACGTCAAGCCCGCCAACCTGCTGGTCACCCCCGACCGCCGGGTCAAGGTCACCGACTTCGGCATCGCCCGCGCCGCCGAGGGGATGGCGCTGACCCAGACCGGCCAGGTGATGGGCACCCCGCAGTACCTCTCCCCCGAGCAGGCCGAGGGCGGGCGCGCCACCCCGGCCTCCGACGTCTACTCCCTCGGCGTGGTGGCGTTCGAGTGCCTGGCCGGGCGCCGCCCCTTCGAGGCGGACAGCCCGGTCGCCACCGCCCTGGCCCACCTGCGCCAGCCCGTGCCCGAGCTCCCCGGCGACGTCCCGGCGCCGCTCGCCGCCGTCGTACGCCGTGCCCTGGCCAAGAAGCCCGAGGACCGGTTCGCCGACGGCGCCGCCCTGGCGGCCGCCCTGCGCGACCCGGCCGCCCACGCCGCGCCCGTGCCCGTGCCCGTGGACGAGCCCGTGACCACCGTGCTGGCCCCGCCGGCCCCGGAGCCCGCCACCGGCGTGCTGCCGGCGACCGGGGCCCTCGCGGCCGGCCACCCGGCCACCGGCGCGTTGCCGACCCAGCCGCCCGACGAGCGCCGCTCCGCGTGGCCCCTCGCCGTCGCCGGCGTGGTGCTCCTGGCCCTGCTCGCCGCCGGGGCCTGGTGGGTGCTGGCCGGGGGCGGTGACGCCGACGACGAGCCCGCCCGCGACCGGCCCACCCGCTCCCAGCGGCCCGCGCCGTCACAGGAGCCGAGCGACGAGCCGGTCCAGGTCCGGGCCTCGGACTACGTCGGCCGCGACGTCGACCAGGTCGTCCGCGAGCTCCGCCGGCTCGGGCTGGAGGTGGTCCGCGACGAGCGCGACAACCCGGGCGACGAGCGGGAGGGCGAGGTCGTGTCGGTGAACCCCACCGGGGCGCTGGTGCGCGGCGACCGGGTGACCGTCGCCTTCTGGGGCGCTGCGCCCGAGGAGGAGCCGACCGAGGAGCCCTCGGAGGAGCCGACCCCGACGCCCACCCCGGAGCCGACGCCCACGCCCCCGCCCACCCCGGAGCCGACCCCGACGCCGACCCCGACGCCCGAGCCCACGCCGCCACCCGAGGCCACCCCGACCCCCGAGCCGCCGGCCCCCTCCCCCGAGGGCACCGCGGGGCCCGACGGCACGACGTCCACCCCGACGAGCACCACGCCCACCGAGACCCCCACGACCTTCACTGCGACCACCACTGCGAGAGGCGATCGATGAGCAAGCCAGGGCCGACCGTGGTCGGCGGCCGCTACGAGCTGGGCGAGCTGCTCGGCCGCGGCGGGATGGCCGAGGTCCGCAAGGGCACCGACACCAGGCTCGGGCGCACGGTCGCCGTCAAGCGGTTGCGGACCGACCTGGCCAGCGACGCGACCTTCCAGGCGCGGTTCCGCCGGGAGGCGCAGTCGTCGGCCTCGCTCAACCACCCCTCGATCGTGAGCGTCTACGACACCGGCGAGGAGTGGTCCGACGACGGCTCCCCCGAGGGCGGCGTGGCGCAGCCCTACATCGTGATGGAGCACGTCGCCGGGCGCACCCTGCGCGACATCCTGCGCGAGGGTCGCAAGATCCTGCCCGAGCGGGCGCTCGAGATCACCAGCGACGTCCTCGGCGCCCTCGACTACAGCCACCGGGCCGGGATCATCCACCGGGACATCAAGCCCGGCAACGTCATGCTCACCCCGGGTGGCGACGTGAAGGTGATGGACTTCGGGATCGCCCGCGCGGTCTCCGACGCCTCCAACACCATGACCCAGACCGCCGCCGTGGTCGGCACCGCGCAGTACCTCTCGCCCGAGCAGGCCCGCGGCGAGACGGTCGACTCGCGCTCCGACGTCTACTCCACGGGCTGCCTGCTCTACGAGCTGCTCACCGGGCGTCCCCCGTTCGTCGGGGAGAGCCCCGTCGCCGTCGCCTACCAGCACGTGCGGGAGCCGGCCCAGCCGCCGTCGGTGCACGACCCCGACCTCACCCCCGAGATCGACGCGATCGTCCTCAAGGCGCTGGCCAAGCGGGTCGAGGACCGCTACCAGTCGGCGGCAGCCATGCGCACCGACATCGAGCGCTACCTGGCCGGCCACGACGTCCGGGTCGCCCCCGTGCCGACGCCGGCGGCGTCGGGCCCGGCCACCACGGCCACCCGGACCGTCCCGCCCGTCCCGCCGGCCGCCGCGCCCGCCCCGGCGCCCGCCGCCGGGACCGACGACGGCGGGCGCCGGGTGCTGCCGCTGGTCCTCATCGGCCTGGTCGCCCTCGGCCTGCTGGTGCTGGCGGCGTGGGGGATCCCCAAGCTCTTCGACGACGGCGCCGAGGAGGTGCGCGTGCCGGCCCTGATCGGGCTGACCGAGGCCGAGGCGCGCGCCGAGATCCGCGATGCCGAGCTGGTCGTCGGCGAGGTGGAGTACGAGGCCGACCCCGACGCCGAGGCCGACGAGGTGATCCGGCAGTCCCCCAACGACGTCTACGTGGAGAAGGGCAGCACCATCAGCCTCGTCGTCTCCACGGGGGCCCCGATGGTCGAGGTGCCGTTCCTCGTCGGTCAGGACCGCCGCGAGGCCCGCGACGTGCTGCGCAACCGCTCGCTCAAGGTGAAGTTCGAGGAGCGGGAGTCCGACGAGCCGGCCGACCAGGTGGTCGAGATGACCCCGGGGGCCGGCGAGCAGGTGCCCGAGGGCACGGTCGTGACGCTCTTCTTCTCCGACGGCCCCGAGCAGATCCCGTCCCTGGTCGGCATGCGTCGGAAGGCTGCGGAGCAGGCGGTCAAGGACCTCGGCTTCGTCCCCGAGGTCGTCGAGCGGACCGACACCACCGAGCCGCGCGGCACCGTGATCGGACAGACCCCCGAGGCCGGGCGCGACGCCCCCGCGGGGAGCACCGTGGTCATCTACGTCTCGGTCTACGAGCCGCCGCCCGAGCAGCCGACGCCCACCGAGCAGCCGACCGACCAGCCCACCCCCGGCCCGCCCACCGACCTGCCGACGCCCGGCCCCCCGACGGACCTGCCCACCGGCCCCCCGGAGACGCCCGGTCCGCCCGGCTGAGCCGGTAGCCCGGCTGAGCCGGTCCGCGGTTGGGCCGGTCCGCCCGGGTCAGCCGTCGAGCGGCTTCGCGTAGGCGAGGTCGAGCAGGCCGGAGTACGCCGGCGCGGTCTTGAAGGCCTCGACCGTGAGGTCCCAGCCGACCGCGACCGCGGGGTCGAGCGCGTCCTGGCGGTAGGCCCCGACGAACGGGTCGGACTCCAACGCCCGCAGCACGTCGCCCTGGTCGCCGATGGCGGTGATCACGTAGGGCGGCGAGTAGGGGACGCCCTGGAGCTGGACGGTGTTGCCGCTGCACTTGATGCCGGTGGTGGAGATGATCCGCTGCCCCTGGAGGGTGACGGCCGTGGCGCCGCCCCGCCACATGGCGTTGACCACCGCCTGCAGGTCCTGCTGGTGGACGACGAGGTCGTCGGCCGTCTCCGGCGTGGCCTCGGCCAGGAGCTCGTCGGGGGCGTCGTCCAGGACGACGGTCACCGCCGGTCCCGAGCGCGGGGTCAGGCCGGCCGGGTCCTCCATGACGTCGACCTGCTGGTTGACGCGGTCGACGTTGCGGTCGCCGATGCTCTGCGTCAGCTCGTCGCGCTCCCGGGTCAGCTCGGCGATCCGGGCGTTGAGCGCGTTGGCCTCCTCCGCCTCCGCCTCGACCACGGAGGCCAGGTCGGTGTAGCGGGCGGGGCGCAGGTCACCCCCCTCGCTGTTGGCAGCGCTCACCACGAAGAGGACGCCGCTGAGCAGGAAGACCACCGGCGTGCCGAACCGCCACGGCCTCCCCGTGGGGGACGCGTCGGTCTCGGGCTCCATGACGACTACGCTAGCCTCCGCCCACCAACGATCCACGAGGAGCACCCACGGTGTCGAAGCCCCACGCCAGCCGGGAGACCACCCAGGAGAAGACCGGGAGGTCCTTCCCCTGGGCCCTCGTCCTCTCCGTCCTGCTCGTCGTCGCGGGCATCGCCTGGATCGCCTACTACTACGCCGCCGTGCGCGTCGACCCCGGCGCGGTGCCCCCGGGCGAGCCCGGCTCCCCGGCCTTCATGGCCGACCTGGGCAGGTGGAACTACCTGATCGGCTTCGGCGCCCTGCTGCTCGGCCTCGCCATCGCGTCCGCTCCCTCGACCCCGCTGGGGCGCGGCAACGGCGTGGTCGTCGGGATGCTCGGCTCGTTCCTCGTCGGCCTCGTCTGGATCTGCACGTTCTACATCTTCAGCGGCGAGAAGCTCGAGGACCTCTGGGTCTTCAACGACCTCGGCAACTACAACCTCATGGTCGGCATCGCCTTCATGGCCGTGGGGTTCACCTACGCCACGAAGTGGGAGTGACCCCGCCTCCCACGCGCGACTCCGACGGACGCCCGGCCCCTCTCAAGGGCCGGGCGTTCTGCACATCTGGGGAGAACGCTGTGGAGAGTTACACCGGTGTAGTTATGCACAGGTTCTCCCCACCTGTGGAGACAGCACCGGCCCCGACCCGGGGCGGGTCGGGGCCGGTCACGTGCGGCGCGGGCGCGGCGTACGACGTCAGGTGAGGGCGAGCGTGCGCGTCACGAAGGCGACGGCCAGCAGCACGGCGACCGCGGCGAACCCGGCGACCTGCCACAGCGGACGACGAGGACCGCGCGGGGACCAGATGAGCAGGGCGGCGGCCAGCGCGCCGCCGACCAGCCCCCCGAGGTGGCCCTGCCACGAGATCCCGGGGAAGGTGAGCGTGAAGACGACGTTGACGGCGAGCAGGGTGGCCACGCCCCGCAGGTCGCCGCCCACCTTCAGCGTCAGCACGGCGAGCGCGCCCATGAGGCCGAAGACGCCGCCCGAGGCGCCCAGCGTGCTGCCGGCGGGGTCGGCCAGCCAGTAGATGGTCGCGCCGGCGGCCAGCGTCGCCACCAGGTAGACGGCGAGGAACCGGAGCCGTCCGAAGGCCGCCTCGACGGCCGGGCCGAGGACCCAGAGGCCCAGGCAGTTGAGCAGGAGGTGGAAGGGGTCGACGTGGACGAACCCGTGGCTCACCACCATCCACCAGGCGCCGTCGGAGAGGCCGCTCGACCAGACCCCGTCGGGGGCCAGGAAGCAGCGGGCCTCCTCGACGCCGGGGTAGTAGCTGCCCGCGTCGCCCTCGACCGTGCAGCGACCCCGGGGCAGCAGCATCAGCCGCGCCAGCAGCCCCGAGTCGCGCGCGCCCGTGCCCATCACCGCGAGCCAGACGGCGACGTTGAGCGCGATCAGCCCGAGCGACGTGCGACGCGGATCGGCGGAGCGACGACCGCCGTACGCCGCCAGGCCGGTGCGGGTGGAGCGGGCCCCCTCGCTCACGCACGCGGGGCACTGGAAGCCCACCGCGGCGTCGCGCATGCAGTCGGGGCAGATCGGCCGCCCGCAGCGCTGGCACCGGACGTGGGCCTCGCGGTCGGGGTGGCGGTGGCAGACCGGCACCCCGGCCGCGGGGACGGGCTCGTTCACGGCGCAGTCAGCTCGCGTCGCGCTCGGGTCGGAGTCGGGTGGCTCGTCAGCGGGTGATCTCGACCGACTCCATGACGATCGGCTCCTTGGGGCGGTCCATCGCGCCCGTCGGGGCCTTGGCGATCGCGTCGACGACGTCGCGCGAGGCCTGGTCGGCGACCTCGCCGAAGATCGTGTGCTTCATGTTGAGCCACGGCGTCGCGCCGACGGTGATGAAGAACTGGGAGCCGTTGGTGCCGGGGCCGGCGTTGGCCATGGCCAGCAGGTAGGGCTTGTCGAAGACGAGCTCCGGGTGCGGCTCGTCCTTGAAGGTGTAGCCCGGGCCGCCGGTGCCGGTGCCCAGCGGGCAGCCGCCCTGGATCATGAAGCCGTCGATGACTCGGTGGAAGCCGAGGCCGTCGTAGTAGCGCTCGCCGGAGCGGCCGGCGTCGTCCCGGTACTCCTTGGTCCCCTCCGCCAGGCCGACGAAGTTGTCGACGGTCTCCGGGGCGTGGTTGGGGAACAGGTTGATGACGATGTCACCCATGTTGGTCTTCAGGGTGGCCTTCGGGTCAGCCATGACTGCCTCTCGCTCAAGTGGGTACACGTGGAGTTGCTGCCCGATCCTCCCACGTCCCCCAAGAGGTCCGAGGTGCGGTCGGAGCCCTGTCCGACCCGAGGATCCCCGTGGTGGGATGGGAAATCCCCCAGGAAAGGTTGATCAGATGCGCATCCGCAGGCAGAAGACTCTGCTGGAGAAGGCCCAGATCCGGGCGCACGACGTCGCCGAGCAGGTCCGACCCCAGGTGGAGGCGGCGTTCGAGACCGCGCGTACCCAGGCGCAGGAGGCCCGCACCCAGGCGGCCCCGCTGCTGGCCCACGGCAAGATCGTCGCCGCCGACAAGGCCGTCGTCGCCGCGGAGCGGGCGCAGGTCGCCGCCGGGAAGGCCGCCGTCGTCGCCGGGGCCGCGGCCAAGGCCGCCGAGGCGGGGGCCGTCAAGGCCGCCGGTGCCACCGCCGTGAAGGCGCAGGCCGCCCGTCAGCTGGCGGCGCAGCGCGCGGCCGAGCTGCGCGCCGAGGAGAAGAAGTCCCAGGGCGGCGGCACCCTCAAGAAGGTGCTGGTCCTCTCGGCGCTCGCCGTCGCGGGCGGCGTGGTCTTCAGCAAGCTCCGGGGCGGCCAGGAGGAGAAGTGGCAGAGCTCCTACGTCCCCACCCCTCCCCCGGGCACCACGCCGGGTGGGACCGCGACCGCGGGCACCTCGGTGGCCACGGGCGGCACCGCGGGGACGGTCGGCGGCGCCGCCGGTGACGACGAGGGCGGTGCCGACCCGGGCGAGGCCCTGGCCGACGCCGCGGAGGCTCCGCACGCCGCGACCACCCCCGACGCGCCGGCCGAGGTCATCGACCTCGACGACGTCCCGGGCGACGGCCCGCGGCCCTGACCCCGGCCGGTCCGTCCCCGGCGGACCGCTCCAGCTCGGTGGGCCGGTGGTCGGCGACCCAGTCGTCGACCCTGGCCCACCAGTCGTAGAGCCACTCGATGCGGGCGTCCCGGTCGTCGGGGATCTCGTCCCGGGGCACCTGCCACCACCGCATCACGATCTCCTTGTCCATCGGCAGCTCCCGCCACACGTCCCCGACGGTGAGCACGTGGTCGAGCCCCGTGTGGGCCACCATGAGGACGTCGGCCTCCTCCGCCGCGTCGAGGGCGGCGAGGAAGCCGCCGGGCTTGGGTGCGAGGACGTGGATCAGCTGCTCGGCCCGCTCCGCCATCCCGTGCAGGCCGAGCCGGTGCAGCCGGGCGATCGCGCGCTCCCGTCGCTCGGGCGTGAAGTTGCCGCCCTCGGGGAAGATCACGAACGCGTCGTCGGCGTCCAGGCCGCGGGCGAGCGCGCCGACCTGCTCCTCGAGCCCCTCGCCCCCGCCCGGGGAGACGAAGCGCGCCGGCAGCCGGCTGAGCAGCACGGAGATGGCCGGGTCCCAGGCCAGGGTGTCCTTGAGCACCACCCGCGGCTCGCGTGCGTACCAGTGCATGAGGGCGTACATCAGGGTGAACGAGTCGCCCGGGCCGGCGTGCCGGCAGCAGACGAGCACCGGCCGGTCGGGGAACCGGTCCGGCGCCGGCCCGACGGTCCGCACCCGGAGCCGCAGCACCCGCCGCGCCTCCCGGAACAGCACGACCAGCACCCCCTCGACCAGCTCGTAGTGGATGCCGGCGAAGTACGGCGTCCGGATCCGGCGGCCGAAGCCGCTGGCGAGCCAGAGCGAGAGCAGGACGGCGAGCAGCAGCGCCTCCGCCGTCAGGTAGAGCAGCGCCACCCACCCCAGCCGGAGCAACCGCCACCGGCCGGGGAGCAGCGGCGAGAGAGCGGCCGCGGCCACCAGCCACAGCGGCAGCGAGACCCAGGCCAGGACTGCGAGGGCCAGCGTGGCGGGCGCCACCACGCAGCGCTGCAGCAGCCAGGCGGCCCGGGGGCTCACGGGCTGCGCCCCAGGTGGGCGTCGAGGTAGTCGCGGCTGGTGGCGTACGTCGCCTCGATCCGCGCCTCGATGCTCGCGAAGTCGCGGTGGGCCAGGAGCGAGTCGTCGCGGGCCGACGTGCCGGACGCCGGCAGCACGTGGGCCTCGACGTCGTCGGGCAGCGCCGCCATCTCGCGGACGAAGCGGTGCCGGCGGGCGATCTCGAAGGAGACGCGGGCGACCTCCCACGGCTTCGCCGGCGCCCGGAGCGGGCGGTCGACCCGCCCGACCTGGAGCACGAAGACCCGGGTCGCGCCCAGCTCGACCGCGCGGCCCACCGGGACCGAGTTGACGATGCCGCCGTCGAGGTAGTGGTCGTCCCCGATCCGGGCGGGCGGCAGCAGCCCCGGCACGGCGGCGCTCGCCACCACCGCCTCCACCACCGGGCCGGAGTCGAACCAGTGCTCGGCCGCCCGCTCGATGTGGGCCGCGCAGACCTGGAGCCGCACCGGGAGCTCCTCGAAGGTGGCCTCCCCCAGCTCCTCGCGGAGCAGCCGGGCGAGGGGCCGCGAGGAGTAGACGTGGGTGCGGGTCGACAGCGCCCGGCGGACCGTCCGCATCGGGCGGTCGCCGTACACCTCGCGCGTCCGCGCGGCCGTCGTCCACAACCCGGTGAGCCGCTCGACGACGTCGGGGGTCGGGTCCTGGGCCACCAGCGCTCCGTTGAGGGCGCCGATGCTGGTGCCGAGGACGAGGTCGGGGACGATCCCGCGCTCCAGCAGCGCGCGGAGCATGCCCACCTCGACGGCGCCCAGGACGCCGCCGCCGCCCAGCACGAACGCGGTGGTCACCCCCGGCCCCCTTGCCCGCGCACCGGCGGACTACCCGACCGGTTGGCGGCGGGGCTCCGCGGCGAGCTCGTCGGCGAAGTCGGCGCGGACCTTGGCCGTGGCCCGGCGCTCGGACCAGAAGGAGAGCAGCGGGACCGTGCCCATCGCCAGCGTCGCGACCATGAAGCCGAGGCTCCAGCGAGCCTTGCGGGCCAGCGAGAAGGCGAAGACCAGGAAGATCATGTAGAGCCAGCCGTGCAGCGTGCCGAGCCAGCCGGTGATGAACTCGCCCAGCTCGTCGGCCCGGCTGCCCTCGTCGAACCAGTTCGGGGTGGTGGGGACGAAGCCCCACATCTCGGTGCCGTCGAAGTTGGAGAGCGGGACGCCGACCAGGCAGAGGACGACGAGCAGGACGCCGACGACCCAGGCCATGACGCGGTACCGCGTGAGTGCTGCCTTCACGCCCCGAGGCTACCCGTCCTCGGCAACGCGCCCGCGGGCCACCTCGTCGGCGCACCAGCGCCACCAGATGAACGCGGCGAACGCGGCGAAGACCCACCACTCGATGCCGTAGAGGAGGTTGCGCAGGCCGGTGCTCCGCGCGGCGTCGGGGAGCTGGGCGAGGTCCGCGGGGACGAGGCCGTCGACCACGGGGCCCGCGGCACCGTCGTGGTCGAGCACCAGGAACGCGCCGTACAGGTCCTGGTCGACGTGCTGGATGGCGTCGGCGATCCGCAGCTGGGGGATGACGTCGTCGGTGCGGTCCTCGTCGGTGACCCCAGCCGCCCCTTCCGGTGGCTGCAGCCACCCGGACAGCTCGGCGTCACCCTCGGGGGCCGGGGGAAGCGCCTCGAGGTCGGCGACCCAGCCGCGGACCACGAGGAGGGCGGCCTGCCCGCCGGTCGAGGACTCCGGGGCCGACACCGAGACCGGGGTGACGGCCCAGTAGCCGGTCTCGCCGTCCTGGCGCCGGTCGGAGACGGCGACGCTCCCCTCGGGGACCCAGGTGCCCGAGACCGTCACCGGCCGGCCCACCTGGTCCTTCTGGAACGGCTCGTCGGGCCCCATCGCCTCGGCCAGCGGCACGGGCGGCAGCTCGGCCCGCTCCGCGGCGGCGTCGCTGCGCTGCTCCTGCCAGGACCCCATCTGCCAGAGGCCGAGCAGCACCGCGGCCGTGACCAGCACGAGGGCGAGCAGGTGCGCCCCCCAGGCCACGGGGCGCAGCAGCGGGTGGGACGGCACCCCCCGAGGGTAGGCGGCTCGCCCAGCCGGTCGGTTGGGCGGTCCGACGGCGTCGGTGCTCCGTGAGACGGACGCCACGGCGTGTCCTCGGTCGAGGACTCGACGTTTCTTGCTCTGTCATGCAAACTTAAGCGAGTTACCGGACTTTGTTGGAAAGGTTCCCCTTCATGCTCCTCGTCGCCGCCTTCGCCCTCGCGGGCGCCCTCGCCCAGCTGGTCGACGGCACCCTCGGGATGGGGTTCGGGGTCACCTCGGCCACGGTCCTGCTCTTCCTCGGCGTCGCGCCCGCCACCGCGAGCGCCGCCACCCACGCCGCCAAGCTGCCGACGACGCTGGTCAGCGGCCTGTCGCACTGGCAGGTCGGCAACGTCGACCGCCGGGTCCTCGTGCGGATCGCGCTGCCCGGCATGGTCGGCGGCTTCCTCGGCGCCGTCGTCCTCACCAACATCAGCCTGGCGTCGGCCAAGACCTGGATGTCGGGCCTGCTGATCTTCTTCGGCCTGGTGATCTTCGCGAAGTTCGGCTTCGGGCGCAGCGTGATCAAGGCGCCGAGGAACGGCAGCACCGCCCGCTGGCTCTCCCCCATCGGCCTGCTCGGCGGCTTCGTCGACGCCACCGGCGGCGGCGGCTGGGGGCCGGTCGTCACTCCCAGCCTGCTCACCGTCACCGCCCACGAGCCGCGCAAGGTCGTCGGCACCGTGAGTCTCGCCGAGTTCATGGTCGCCGTGTCGGTGTCGATGGGCTTCCTGGTCGGCATCGCCCACCAGGACATCCCTTGGTTGGCCGTGATCGGCCTCTCCTTCGGCGGCGTGATCATGGCGCCGATCGCCGCCCGCCTCGCCGGCAGGCTGCCCCACGCCCCGCTGGGCACGATGGTCGGCGGGCTCGTCGTGCTGACCAACGGCATCACCGTGGTCTCGAGCTTCGGCGGGCTCCCCTGGGTCGTCGACGTCCCGCTGATCCTCGCCACCCTGGCGGTGAGCGTCCTCGTCGCCCGGAAGGCCTGGGAGCGGGAGAAGGCCGAGCGGGCCGCGACCGTTGTTCGCGACGAGGACGCGCTCGTCGGCCAGCACTGAGCGACGGTCACGCCCAGGAGGTCTGCGGAGGATCCCGGTCACCTGGTGACTGCGATCCTCCGCAGACCCGGTTCGGTTGGTGGAGCCTAGGGGACTCGAACCCCTAACCCCCTGCTTGCAAATCGACTCGGAATAGGCGCACTATGGCTCTGACCTGCGAAAACACTGGACGGGAGTGGACAAGATTCCCCCACAGGGGCCATTCTTTCCCCCACCAGTCCCCCACAGGGACTCCCGTTGACAACCCAGCAGGGGGTTAGGAACCGGGGCGGGAGAAGGGTTCGAGATGGCCAGGCGACGCGGGTTCGGCGAGGTCGAGCGCCGGGTCAGCGCGACCGGAAAGGTGACGCACCGGGCGCGTTACGCCATGCCCGACGGCACCCGGCACTCACGGACCCTGACGACCAGGATGGACGCCGAGGCGTGGCTCGTCGCCGAGCGGCTCTTGATCGACCGCGAGGAGTGGACTCCGCCGGCCGCGCGGAGCGTGGCCGAGTCGAAGCGCCAGGCCGCCGCGGCCAGCAACACGGTCGGCTCGTTCGCGGAGCGCTTCTTGAACGAGCGGGGGCTGCGGCCGACGACCCAGCGCAACTATCGGTTACTGCTGAAGTCTCGGATCCTCCCGTACTTCGAGGAGATGCCGCTGACCGAGGTAACGCTGTCGGAGATCAAGCAGTGGCGCGCCTCGCTCGACCCCGTCACCGAGTCCAGCAACGCCGCCGCGTACCGGCTTCTCCGGGCGATCCTCCAGTCCGCCGAGGAGGAAGAGCTGATCTTCCGCGCACCCCCCAAGATCCGCGGCGCCGGCTCATCGCGAGTGAAGCGGGTAGCCGTGCCGGCCACTCTCAACGAGCTCGCGATCATCGTCGACGAGATGCCCGACCGCCTACGCCTGCTCATTGTCCTAGCGGGTTTCGTTGGCCTTCGCCAGGGCGAACTGCTGGAGCTGCGCCGCTCGGACGTCGACGGGGTCAGCGGCCGCATCAGCGTGACCCGCAAGGTCGACAAGGACGTCATCCCTGGGGCCAACGGCGCTTGCCGCGAGTGCGGGAGGGTCATCAGCGCACCTAAGACGGCAAGCGGAACCCGTGCTGTGCACATCCCGCCGCCGTTCCTTCCCATGCTGCAAAAACACCTGCTCGAGCACACCGCTGCCGGGTCAGCCGGGCTGCTCTTCCCCGGCGACCGCACCGACCACATGAGTGTTCGCTACTTGATGGACCGTTATCGCCCCGCGCGCGAGGCGGCCGGCCGCCCGGACCTGACCATCCACCACCTGCGCCACACCGCCCTGACCCTAGCCGGCCAGCACGGAGCGACTGCCGCCGAGTTGCAGGCGCGAGCCGGCCACGCCTCCCAAGCCGCCATGGCGATCTATCAGCACGCCACGCTCGATCGCGACCGGGCGCTGGCCGAGAAGATCGGAGCTACGTACGAGGCATGGCGCGAGAGGCGACCGTAGCCTTAATGGAGGCCGTCTGGTGGCCCAGCCTATGAGTCCCGCAGCCCAGATGGGCCACGGGTCTGATCGGCGACGTGTTCGCATGCGTCACGATGCATCATCTGCTCGCGATATAGGCAGGCGGACCCTCGACGGGCGAAGGACTGATCATTTGCCTTGGGCGCCCTCGGAGCACGCACAGTCGGGCGTGCACTTGTCAGCGACGCAGTTGCACGTCCCTAGCGGCACTGCGTCGCGACTTGACGCCGCCTTGAACCCGTCCGGCAGTGGCTTGAAGAGCGGCTTGGCCGGGCTGCAACAAGAAGGATCAAAGCGGGTCGCGTGGAAGGCTCTCAACTCATGGAAATCGATCTCGCCGACCACGATGTAGTCGCGGTCACCACCCCGGAGTCGGACGACGTCGCGCAGCCAGGAGTCCTTCATCGGCGCACGAATTCGAGAGTCACCGTGTCCGCGATCATTGGCTTGGGCAATGAAGGAGTGCATATCTAGCGCAGCTGATTCCACAAGAGCTGCGAATGTCTCAAGGTCTGGGTTCCATTCAGGTACGAAGAGGACATCGACTTGTCCGCGCAGATGGGCCCGATGGGCGATATTTGTCAATTCGCTACAGACCAGCAGGCCGAATTGGAACTCGCCATGGACGATTACCGGTGGCACGTCCCACGTATTTAGTGGGCTGAGGCTCTTGCCCACTCCGTGCAGCAACCGGGCCTCAAAGTTCGCAGGTCGCTGCTTGTCCTGTCTGTAGAAATACGTCGGAAAGCCCAGCCCGTTCATCTCCAGCGCGGCCCAGACTTGATTGGCGACGGTGCTGGGTCCGCTGGGTTGATGTTCAACGCCCGAGACAAGGTTCGGCCCGCGTCTGATTCGCAGCTGATGAGCGAAATGAGTGAAGAGGTGAGGCGGGAGCGCAAGCTCCGGTAGAAGAAGGTAGTGCGCTCGCCCGGGCTGGCGCAGCAGGCTGTCCAGCACCCGGCTCACTTGGTCGAACCGCGCCACACTGAGATGCGGGTTGCCGGAAGCGGCCGCCTTGGCGTGCTTCTCGTTCGTGGCAAACATACTCACTGCGATCCGCCGCGTAGATCCAGTAGTAGACAGCGGGACAACGACGGCAGCCGCATCGGAGTCGCTCGCTCGGCGGAAGCGGGGAAGGTCGCTCAGGGGTGGATAGCCGCGGACCGCGCGCAGAATGGAGTTGATCAGCCGGCGCGGTGGCACTCCGAGCCGGCTCCCTCGCCCGTGAACAACCATATAGACCTCGAGGACCGTCGGGGGACGGGTCGAAAATGCCAGTCCAGCGACATCGCCTCCTGCCATGCCGCGGAATGCCTTCGCGGCGTGCTCCTCATCCATGGCGTCGCCAAGCGCATCGAGCCCCTCGACGACAGCGCGCGGCAGCGGCAGGCCCGCGATACTGAGTGGCTCGGGGACTTCATCTCGGCCGGGTGGTCGGGGGAGGTTAAGCGCGGCCCATCGATATGGCTGACGCGCGAGGTCACGAGACCCAAGCCGCCGATGATCACGCCGAAGCGCACTGACACCCGGTAGCGACACGCGGTATTCGCGGGCGAGCGCACCCAACGGCCTCAAGATTCGCTCTGTGTCGCTCGCTGTCAGGCTGTCGTTCCAAGCGACCGTGAGCCATTCCACGATGGACCGTAGAAGGCTTTCGGCCCATAGCGCTGCAATCTCTGGCTGGCTCTCCTCAACGCTGTAGTAGGCAAGCTGGACATCGCACGTACGCTCCACTTCGTCCGGCAGTCGCATAAGCGTGGACACGAGCCGCTCTAATGAGTCTGCATCGCCGCACGCGGCCGCAAGCTGCACCAGGCGTGGTAGTTCAGGAACCAAGTCAAACAAGGCGGGCAGACTCAGTACGTGTTCAAGTGCGGCGTCGAAAAACTCAATCCGCCGAGCCGCCCACGCGTCGTGATCAAGATTGCGCTCATAGGCTTCAAAATCTCGCAGTGCGAGTGAGAAGCTCAGCCGACGGGCTGAGACGCGGTCCGCGTCCTTGAGCGTTGCAGCATTTGATCCGTCGCGACGGGCCGCCCTCGCGACCTTGGCGCTAATCGCGGCCGAGTCGCCTGGAACCGTAGGCAGGGTTCGCCATTCACTGGACCGCTCCGCAATCTCAGCCTTGATCGAGTCAATAAGTGCCCGCCCGCTGCGATCTGTCAGATGAAATGATTTGTTCTTCTCGTTCTCGAATCGAACTTCGACCCCATTGAAGTATGGCGGCGAGAATGCGACAGCGCCGCCGGCCCCCGGCTCGCGGACGCGGCGGATGTGACTCCCCGACAGTCGAAGAACACGGTCCCAGATCGCGTCGTGATCCTGCAGACGCCCGTCGTCGTCCATCACCAGGATGATGTCGTCGACATACCGTCCGTAGTAGCGGGGCTCGAGGCGCTGAACTATCTCGTCGAATTCTGCCAACGCAACATTCGCCACGACGGCCGAGGCAGGAAGACCAACGGGCAAACCGATGGGCGACCATCCCATCGAGCCAAGTTGGCGCGCCCACGCCTGGAGTCCGCGCACGAAGAGCCGGTTCAGGCGCCGCTGGTCCGAATTAAGGCGAACCCCCAGCACCTCGTCCAAGAAGCGCCGGTCGAGCAGGAAGGCGGGATCGAGAGCGTGATAGAAGGAAGTGGCGTCTGCTGTCAGCGCAACGACCGACTCGCCAGCATCGAGAGCCCTCGTCATCTCCTCCAAGCCGGCGTCACGCCACTCTTGGTAGGGCGTGTAGTAGTGCTTGAACGACCCGTGCCCCAGCAAGTTTGGCCCACCGCTATGTCCACGACGCAGCCGGCTCCCGTAGGCATCCTCGGTCAGTCGACCATCTAGAAGCGTGCCAACTTTCAACATCCAAAGCGTAGAGAACACATGGAAGTCGATGCTGCATGCCGCCATCAGACGGAATCGCGCTCGTGGACGTTCTTGGGCGCGCTCCGCCCGGTATTGCCAGTCTTCGGTCGGATCCGACCAGTAGGACGAGGCAGGACGATCCTGCAATCCAATGCTTTTCGGCCTGACTGTAAACCCTCCGACGAAGTTGGAAGTCTCGACCCAGTGCTCGTCGCTGGATTGGATCAGCCTGAGAAGTCGCCGAAGGTTCCGCTCAAGGTCGTCTTCGTATGCCGCCAGTTCGAGTGCGCGTTGGTCCGTGGCTAGGAAACAGTCAACCTTCGCCTTGCGGTAGGAGACGACAAGGTCCTCAAGCGTGACTTCTGCCAAGGTGGCTCCCGATTCCATGCACCCGAGATCCTGCCGTTCAGCGGGTGGCTCCGAGATCGCGCTCTCCGAGCGGGACGGACTTTACCCAGCATGGCTGCCCGACGCTGCGCTTCGCCGTGTGCAGGGCGCCGTCGTGTTCGGGGCGGCATACGCGTGGTTCGTCGCGAGATCGTGGTGCGTGCGACGTGCGCATCGATAAGTGCCGCTAGTGTGCCGGGCATGGAATACGGGGTCCTGTGTGTCGACGTCAGCGATTCTGGCCAGAAGGCCACCCGCATTCGCGGGAATCGGGCCACCGCAGAAGCTGATTCCGCGGACGGCTGCCGAGTCGACCGCTCAGCGGAGGCTTTGGGACACGATGAGTGAGCCGGAGACGAACGTGACGGACGACGATCACCAGCTCCCAGATGCGGCGACGCGCACGTCAGAAGAACCGGGCCCGACAGGTGATGGTCGAACGCCCTCGGAGCACGACTGTGACCGCATCCTGTACTCCGACGAGCTCCGGCGGCTCGGCGGCGTCACACAGGTGGTTGCTGTCGGTGAGATGCCCTTGTTCCATACCCGGTTGACCCACACCCTCAAGGTGCAGCAACTCTCACGACGGATGGCAGAGCATCTCAAGCGCGACCCATCCAATAAGTCCGTCATCAAGAGCTTGGGCGGACTTGACGTCGGGGCGGCCGAGTCGGCTGGCCTGGCTCACGACCTTGGCCATCCTCCGTTCGGTCATGTCGGCGAGACCGCACTCAACGAGCGCTGCTACAAGGCGGGACTCGACGGCTTCGAAGGTAACGCGCAGACGTTCCGCATCCTGGCCACGCTCTCTCGTCGCGGCGAGAACACGCCGTTCGGCCTGGATCTGAGCGACGCCACTCTGCGGGCCGTGATCAAGTACCCCTGGCTGCGTGGCGAGGCTGGCGACGCCTCCTTGAAGAAGTGGAACGCTTACGGGACCGAGCGCGAGGCTTTTCTGCGTGCTCGGGGCGGGTTGCCGGACGGCGCGCGCAGTGCCGAGGCCGCGATCATGGACTGGGCCGACGACATCACCTACGCAATCCACGACCTTGAAGACTTCATCCGCGCTGGAAGGGTCCCGATGGTCGCCCTGGCGACCGTTGAACTTGAACGAGAAGCTTTCACCACCCGCGCCGTTAGTCGCCTACGTAAGAAGTACAAGGACACGGACTGGGACACGGCGGTCAAACGCTTCGGCGATGTGTTGACTCTCGAGTTTGCCCAGTTCAACATCCACAATGGGACGGCAGACGACCTCGCTCGCCTTCGGTCTGTGTGCAGCCGGCTCATAAACTCCTACGTCAGCGCCATCCGACTCGTGGAGGGGCCCGAGCCCATTGAGATCCCGCCGTTGGTCCGGGCCGAGGTTGAACTCTTCAAGCAGCTCACGTGGCACTACGTCATCCACGACCCCGCGCTGGCGACCCTTCAGGAGGGACAGGCCGAGCTCCTCCGATGCCTGTTCGACCGACTCACGAAGTGGCTTGATGATGCCATTGCAGCGAAGGAGGAATTCCGGCTGCCCAAGCGGTTGTACGACCTTTGGATGGTCACTGAGACCGAGCCAGGACGCAGCGAGTTCGGTGTAAACGAGCACGTTCGCCGAGCCCGCGCGGTGGCCGACTACATCGCATCCCTGACCGAGACTCAGGCCATCGACCTTTACGAGCGGCTGACAGGGACCGGAGCGCACTCCGTGCTCGACCCTTGGTTGGCCTACTAATGCGGGAGCAGGACGCGTCGATCACTCGTGAGCACGAGCCGACCGCTCGACAGCAGTCCCGCCACAGCACGGCTCACTAACTCGGTCCTAGCTTCCTCGGCTCGAAGGTGGCCAAGAAGCTCGGCCAGCTGCACTTCATTTCCGCGCTCCTCTAGGAACGTCAGCGCCTTGCGGCGAAGGCCGCCGATCACTGAATCTGCGCGCTCCCGTGCACCTTGCGGTGCGACCGCGATGGTCGTCATAGACGTCAACTCCCCTTTCGCGACCCCAGTGGCCTACATGCATCCTCGTACAGAGCACCGACAGAACCGTTGCTTTTCACGGTACGTGGCGCGCCAAGTTGCACATAGGTGGTTCCGTCAGCCTGCACTTTGACCGCCACCACGTCAAGATGGGGTTGCCCTCCGACCTTGAACACCACCAGGCGATGTAGCCGGGACCACGGCGTGTACGGCGTCGACAGTTGAGAGCTAGCCACCAGATCCACGGCCAACCGCGAACGATTTCGTGGCCGGACCCGCTGTCACGACGTTGTGCTCCCCAACATGCTGTTTCGGTGTGCGATCGGTACCGAGGGTCGTCGTCGTACGCCTCTTCGCGAGGCTTCGCCTGCGCAGCGCTGTCACCACCGCGAAGAGGGGATCTGCCGAGGCGTGGCCTCTAGGTCCTCGAGCTTGATCCGGATGGCGCGCTTGCCGCAGCGGTACGCCGGGAGCGAGCCGGCGGCGATCCAGCGCCGGATCGTCTTGACCGAGACCGACATGCACTCGGCCGCCTCCAGGCTCAGGTAGACCGGGACGGCCCGACGCTCAGCCATCGGAACGCGCCTCCACTCGCGTCACGGTGGCCGAGGTAAGGAAGCGTCGCGCCTCCGCGACTGTGATGTAGAGCCGGCCCACGCCCTGGAAGCGAGTCCAGCGTGGGCCCACCCCCCGCTGGCGCCAATCACGGACCGTGCGCTGGGGTGTGCGGATGAGTTCGCAGAACTCCTCGAACAGGATCAGGTTGTCGTCGTCCCACTCGTCCGGGATGCCGATCGGTGTCACCATCACGTCGCCTCTCGTCGTGGCCGCCGACGGGCTCGGCGACTCGGGCGTGGAGAAGCAACGTCGGGGCCTGCGGATCGGATGACTGTGACCGCTGTCGTCCAGACTCGCGCCTCTCCTGGTCACCTATGTCGACGTAGCCACTTTGGGCGATCACTCAGTGTGAGGAGGTTGGTCAGCGGCCGATCCTGCGCGATGGCGGCAGGGAGCTCGGTATCGGCTCGGGCCGGCGGCGGGTACCAGCGCGCAGCACCGCAGCCTGCAGTTCGGTGCTCGCTGGCGGCGCGCTCGGTCCGTACCGGTCGATGTCGTCTGCGGCCCTCTGGGCAGCGTGGCTGGGTCCGAGGTCGGCGCGGTGGCGGCTGAAGACGTCGATCCATTGGCTGCGAGCGTCGTCGATGGACTCGGCGACGAGGTGGGCGACGTTGTGGTGGCGGCCCCGGGTCATGGCGACGTACGCCGACGCGGCGCCGGTCGTCTCGCCGAGCGCGAGATGTGCGGTGTCGACGGTCTCGCCTTGGGCGCCGTAGGTGGTAGTGGTGAAGGCGAGCTCGACGTGCACGCGGACGTACTCGGCGGGCAGATTGCGTGGGCCGGCGCGGCCGGTGACGAACAGGCTGCCGTCCTTGCCGATCCCGGCCACGGTCCAGGTGTCGCGGTTGGCGACCCCGAGGTCGCGGTCGTTGCGTCGAGTGGCGACCCGGTCGCCGAGACCGATCCGCTCACCGCGACGCGTGACCGGCTCACCAGACTGTTCGCTGAGCGGTGCGCCAGCGCCGCGGCGGCGGTCGCGGATGGTTGCGTTGAGCGCTCCGACCTGGTCGCGGGTGTCGGCGATGACGAGCTGGTTGCCGCCATCAGCACCATCGGCGCCGATGGCGGCCAGGCCTGCGGTGCGTTCGGCCTCGCTGGCATGGATCACGATATGGCCGCGCTCGTTCAGCTTGTCGAAGACCTCACCAGGTCGCTCACCAGAGCGCATGAGCAGGCTGAGGTCGGCGTACGCGGGATCGTTGAACCGGTGGACCGAGTCGAGTTCGTGGTGAGCGGCGGGTCGTACCCAGCGGGCGGCGAGGTTGAGGACGCCGCCGCGACCAACGGCTGGGAGTTGGTGGCGGTCGCCGAGGAGCGCGACGACTGCGTGCGCTTGGTCGGCGATGGCGAACAGCGCGCGGGCGGTGTCCTGGTCGAGCATGCCGGCCTCGTCTATGAGAAGGACATCGCCGGGGAGCAGGCGTACACGGGCATCGGGTGTGGCGTCAGTCTGTGACCAGTGGCCGTCCTCGTCCCAGCGGTAGCCGTGCTGGTGGATGAGCCAGGCGGCGGAGAACGCGTCGGCGCCGACCTGCTGGCGCGCTGCTTGGGCAGCCTTGAGCGTTGGAGTGACGATTACGAGTCGACGGTCGGCCTCGTCCAGCACGTCGCGTGCGGCGGCCAGCGTGGTGGTCTTGCCGGTGCCTGCGGCGCCTTCGATCACGAGCAGGCCGGCGTCGCCGGCAAGGGCCGCAACCACGCCTTGTTGCGCCGGGTCGAGGTGGTCGATGCTGCGGAGCCGGCGCGCGGCGGTCACCGGTCGCGATGCGCGCGAAGCAAAGGTCTCGACCAGACCAGCCTCGACGGCGACAACCCGTTCCGACGTCAGGCATCGGACGTGCTCGGGGACGTCTGCTCGGTCCAGCAACGGCACGCACCGTGTTCGGGCACGGTCGGCGATGTCCTCGACCAGTTCGTAACGAACGGGGCGTTCGGTGACCACGCCGAGGGAGGCGATCAGCTTCTCCACCTCACCGCGGATGTCGGCTGCATTCCACGCCGACCGCTTGGCACCGAGACGTGTGAGCACCAGACCCGCTGCGCCGTCCCGGTTGAGGCGGCCGATCTGCAGACCCGGCGCTGTCACCGGGTTGGTCGGTGGCGTGAAGCCGAGATCGCGCAGCTCGTTGTTCCACGCGACGACGAGGTCGGCGCCGCTGCGAGGCACGACCTTGTCGGGTCGTGCGTCCGCCCAGGCGCGTCGGTCCCAGGCCTGGTGCAGTCGCGGCCCGGGTTCCTGCCCGGGATGCTCGGCTCGCCATGCCGCCTCGTACCGTTCGACGTTGCGGTTGATCTGTGCGGCGCGCTGGCTGAACCCTCCGGTGTACGGCGCGAGCTGCTGAATTTCGCCGTCGTCGTCGAGCGTGTATCCCCGCGCGGCGAGGGCCGTCCTGAACTCGGGGTCGCACATCACGGCCGCGTGACCGATCCCGTTGAGCGCCTCGATGCTGTCCACGACACCGACCGAGTGCAGTCCCCGCCACGCCCCGCGCGCAAAGACGCGCGCGTTGATCTGCACGTGGAGGTGGCGGTGCGGGTCGCCGGCGCGCGAGGTGTAGTGACGTACGACGGCCGCCTCGACCTTCTCCACCGGGACCTGCACCTGCCGGCCACGCGGGCCGACCCGGGTGGTGGCGTGCTCGGCAACCCACCCGATCACCTCACCAGCCGCCCGGTCCATCGCAGCGTCGTACGCCGTCGCGACGTCGCGGTGGAGCGCGGCGGCGAGCGACCAGGACTTCGGCCCGTTCACCACGACCTCGACGAACCGCAGTGCATGGGCGTCGTCGCGCAGGCGTCCCTTGGCCGCGCCGGTCTCGACGTCGTAGCCGGCGACCCAGCTCTCGTAGGCGTCACCTGCCAACGTTCCTCCATTCTGAACTCCGGGAACACCGCGTCCCCCCGCTGCGAGCGTCGTGGCGACATACCGCTCCGCCACCGCGGTGCCCTCGGCCAGGTAGTAATCGTCGACGCGCGAGCGGTCCGTCTCGACGTATGAGCGCGCGGCAGCGGCGGATCCGCGGTAGAACTTCACCCCACCGTGCATCGGCTTCGTCACCACCCGTCAACACTCGTCACTTGGCCCTGAAATGACGCTCGGCCCGCCCCAAGGGGCGGACCGATCTACGGACCTTCGTAGCATGCGTGCCGCTCGATTCGATAGGTGTGTTGGGGCTCTCGCAGTGGGGCAGTTCGGTACTCGTCACTTCTCGTCACAGGCTGAGCAGGGGGACTCGAGCGGCAGAGTGTTGAGGGGTCTGGCGTCGCAGGTCAGTCAGGTGCATCGTTGACGGGTGGTCAGATCGCAACGGCCGCCGTATCGACGACTGCAGCACCCCTCACCATCCGCAACGCGTCAGGACGTCGATCCGGGATCAGTCGCCCAGCGTCTCCGAGATGCGAGGGTCGCTGAGTTCTTGGGCGCGTCCGAGCCGATCGCCTCCACCGACGAACTGAGCGTCCTCATCTCACGGACCGCTCAGCTTTACAGCCAAGGGATCGCTGTCTCGACGCGCCAGACCTACGCGCGGCGGTGGAAGCTCTTCACGGCGTGGTGCGTCACCAGGAGTCTGTGCCCCCTCCCTGCGGATCCGGAAACGGTGATGTTGTACCTCGCCGACGCCGCGGGAGAGAGACCCAATGGTGCCGCCCTGGCGACGCTTCGGGGGTGGGTGGCCGCCATCAACCGTTTGCACGTCGAGGCCGGGTACGCGCCGCCCGGCGATGATCCGGCGATGGCGATGTTCCTCCGCACCCTGCGGCGGGTGGCTCCACCTCGAACGCCGAGCGAGCAGATCACGGCGCTTCGCATCGGGTTCCTCCGCGAGGTGTGCCGGAGGCTCGACGACTTTCCTCCCGACCCAGTCGAGCTTCGCGACCGGGTCGTGCTCTGCCTTCACCGCGCCGGCCTGAGTGACGGCGCCATCGCGCGACTTCGTTGGGAGGACGTGGTGCTGACGACGCGTCGGGTGATCATCAGCGTCGAGTCCCCACGTGCGGGCCGCGCCGGTCGCTCGGTCCGCATCAACGCTCATCGCAACCACTCGCTGTGCGCGGTCTCCGCATTTCGACAGTGGCGCGACGTATCGGGGGCCACCGCTGTGTGGGTGATAACCCCCGTCGACAGGCACGGCGCACGGGAGGACCGGCCGTGGAGTACGAAGCCGGTCTTCAGCGTTCGGAGGTCCCGTCGCGAGTCGCTCGGCGGTGATGTCGACCACCGCATAGCCCTGCTCGGTGGGGTCCCCTCCGAGGTGCTCAGGGACAAGGCGCTGCTGCTTCTGGGTTTCGCGGGTGCCTTCCGGAGACCGGATCTGTGCCAATTGCGCTGGAGCGACATCACGTTCAAGGAGCGTGGTGCAATAGTCCGCCTGCGTAGGTCCAAGACGGACCCCGAGGGTCACGGTGTCGACGTGGGCATCCCGAACGGAAGCTCCGACCTGACCTGTCCCGTGACGGCGCTCCGTCGATGGCTCGAGCGCGTCGAGCTTCAGCTGGGAGCCGAGACTGTCCCTGATCTGCCCTGCTTCACCAGAGTGGGCCGCGCGGGTCGGATCGGCACCGACCCCCTCTCGACCGCCAGCGTCACGAGCATCGTGCGCCAGGTCGCTGCGACGCGGCTTCATCTCGACGGCCGCCGACCTATGCGTACCGCTGGAGGACATCGCACGGCAGAGCCGACACGCGACGCTGGACAGCCTGGTGCTCTACATCTCCACCGACGATCCTCTGCGGAACAATCCAGCATCGCAGTTGGGGATCTGATGGGCCGTGACCCGACGCTCGCAGGTGCCGTCCCGCAGCGTCGACGGCTGCAAGCGGTGAGGGAGACCGCACGTTTCGCGGCCTTCTGCTCCGCCTTCGGTCTGGACGAGGAAGCCGAGGCCGTCTCGATCTACCTCGCCTCTCATGCGGACGCTGAGACAGGGCATGCGACGCGGCGGCGCCTGCAGTCCCTCGACCTCGTCCGACGCCTCGGCGGACGCCCGACGTGGTCCGCGAACCCTGACGTGCGGTCGCTGCTCCGGGGCCTCCACCGCGCACGTCCGATCGGACCCCAGACTCCCGGTCACGTCGATCCGCTCTACGTCGAACTCGTCCACGCTCTGGTCGACGCAACCCTCATTCGGTCAGTTCACCAGCGCAGGGCCGCGGCCGCCATCATCCTGCACGCGTCCACGGGACTGCCCGCTGCGGTGCTGTCGCGATTGACGTGGGATCAGGTGCGGCTGACGAGGAGACAGGTCATCGTCACTGTCAGCCAACGGGTAGGTCGAGGGGCTCCGACACAGAGGTCCTGGACGCTCCGGGCTCTGCCCGACGACCCTGCCTGTCCGGTGACCGGTCTGCTGCCTCTGCGTGGCTGCCTCTGCGTGGAGGACGGTACGTACTGGTTGACAAGCCGGCCGTGTGGGACGAGGCCAGGCTGCGCAGATCCCTCGACCCCTACGTCCGCAACAGCAGAAGCCAGGGCGCTCTCAGTCGGGCGCTCCTTGAGGTGGGTCAGGATGCCCCGGCTCCAGCCCGCGATCGTGCGCTCCTGACGCTGGGGTACGGGGCCGCGTTGCGCACTCACGAGGCGTCGGCTCTCCGACGTCGCGACGTGATCGTCAGGGAGGACGGTCTGCTGCTGCGAGTGACCGGCCGACGTTCGGAGGTCTTGGTCCCCTCCGTCACAGATCCTCGGTACGACCCTGTCCGGACATGGCTGGCGTGGGTGGCGCGCTTGGACGAGCAGGCACTGACCGAGCCGGAGGCACCCGCCTTCCCCACGTGCAACTACTCGGTGATCGAAGGCAGGGCGCTGGCCGCGCAGGGACTGAACCGTGTCATCCGAGCGCGGTGTGCGGAGGCGGAACTCCGCGGCCGCTACGCGTGGACATCGTTGCGGAGCGGCATGATGCGAACGGCTCTCAGACAGGATGCGCCCGCGTGGGCCGTTGCGTATCAGTCGGACCTGTCGAGTTTGGGGTCGGTCGAGCGCCATGAGCGCCGCGAGAACCTGCTTCGGCGAAACGTGGCCGGGCAGCTCGGTCTATGACACGCGCGGTGTGCTGTCAGGCCCCCTCGGTAGTCCCCGAGACACGCCGACCGGATCCGAGGGTGGTCGCACCCTTCCGCTCCAGTGTGCGGTAGGCCGCGATGACGACGGCACTGGCGGTGTCCGGATCGGTGTGTTCCCACACCCGCAGGGGGGTCAGCCCAAGCTGCTTCAGTCGCTCATCTGTGTCGCGGTCCCTGCGCCGGTTCCCCTCAATCTTGCCGACCCAGAAGTCGGTCCGGGTCTTGGGGACGACGAAGTGCTGAGGGCACCCGTGCCAGAAGCATCCGTCGATGAACACGTAGAGCCCAACGCGGGTGAAGACGAGGTCCGCCCGCCGGCGACGATCGAAGGGGAGCGACCAATCGACGCGGTAGCGAAGACCCGCCCGGTGAAGGCGCGAGCGGATGGCGAGCTCCGGTCCGGTGTCTCGACGACGGTTGGCCAGCATCGTGTTTCGGGCGGCCGCGCTCACAGGCGACTCCACGATTGTCGGGGGCTTCAAATACCCTTTCTCCGACACACCGTCGCCCCGCCGGACCGATCGCTCTTCGCCTGGCATGCTTTCCACACTAGGAGGTTGATCTGGTGGCCGGACACAAGACATTCGAGGTGGCGCCGTCTGCCGCGCGCCTCACCGGCTCGCTGCGCGACATCGGCTACGACTTCACGACCGCTGTCGCCGACCTCGTCGACAACTCCATCGCCGCTGGTGCGTCCCGCATCAATGTCTATACCCAGTTCGTGCCGCACGGTTCGTACGTGCTCATCAGCGACGACGGATCGGGCATGTCGCAGAAGGATCTGGTCGAGGCGCTGCGGTTCGGCACTCGGCGGGACTACGGTAAGAACGAACTGGGTCGGTTCGGGCTGGGGCTGAAGACCGGATCGTTCTCGCAGTGTCGGCGACTCACCGTGGTTACCCGCACGACACCCGCGCAGGCGCGGATCAACGTGATGACCCTCGATCTGAACCGCATCGCTCGGACGGACGCTTGGGACATCACCGCAGGCGAGTCCACCCCGGCGATCGAGCGGGCCAAGGACATGTTGCGCGAGTCCCCCGGGACAGTCGTCGTTTGGGAGGACCTCGATCGCGTTCTGCCCGAGCGTTACGCGGAGACCGGTTGGGGGCGTCGACGCCTGCGTGCGCTCGCGAGCCGCACCGCGGACCACCTCGCCATGGTCTTCCATCGCTTCATCGCCGGCGAGGCGTCGGACCGCAACGAAGTCGTCATCTGCGTGGACGGCACCAAGCTGGTCCCATGGGACCCCTTCGCTCCGGACGAGGCGGCGCGCTCGGTTCTGCCGGAGCAGGTCTTCGAGGTGGAGGTAGATGGGGGCAGCTCTGAGGTGCGCTTCCGCGGGGTCGTCCTGCCCGCCAGGGATCGCTTCTCGTCTCTTGAGCAGTTCGAACGTCTGTCAGGTCCGCAGAAGTGGAACCGACAGCAAGGGCTCTACATCTACCGAGCTGACCGACTGGTTCAGCACGGAGGCTGGTCAGGCCTGAGAGGGATCGACGAGCACACCAAGCTGGCTCGCGCAGCAGTCGACTTCGACACCGACCTGGATGAGGCTTTCCAGATCAACGTGGCGAAGATGCACGTGGAACTGCCGCCGGTTGTCAGGCAGATGCTCGAGCGTCCAGTCCACGAGCTGTGTGTCCTGGCCGATGACGCCTATCGGCGGTCGGCCAATGCCATCGGCGCGGCCGACGGCAAGGCCAAGTCGGCGAAGGCCTCCGATACCGCGCTGCGCGACGTGGGCATCGCGCTCAAGGCAGCGCTGATGGAGGATCGAGCCCTTGAGGACTTCCGATCCGCTCTCGACCTGATGCGGAGTCGCCATCCGGGCCTGGCGAAGCAGCTCGGCCTCTGAGGGGAACGGCTCAGCGTCCGGAGCGGTACGTGCACCAAGCCGCGAGGGGACACGAGGGACAGTCCGGCGCCTTCGGGGTGCAGACATGGGCACCGACCTCGATGAGCGCCACTTGGGCCTTCGTGCTCTCCTCATCGAAGCCGATCAGTCGACTCACCGCGATGCGACCGTCCGAGCTTCGATTCTTCAGCCACCGTTCGGTCCCTTGGAAGTAGCGGCCGGCCACACGTAGAGCGCCGGTGTTCGCGATCACCGGCTCCTCGCCTTCGGGATCCACTAGCATCGCGAGCTCGGCGGCTCCTCTGCGGAGATGCCCGTCGGAAACCAGGCTCGCGAGACGCTCGTCATCCAGGACGTCGCCGCCCGTGCTGACCGAGCGAGCCAGCTCGAAGAGCTGAGATGCCAGGTCAGGCCTGCCCAACCACGTAGCGAGCTCCTCAACCGTGGCACGCTCCTCGAGCAGACGGCTCGGCGATGACCAGCTTGTGACGGAGGGCCACAGGGCGTCGACCACGGTCGCCGACTCCGAACCCAGCATGGTGTCACCGACGACGACAAGCCAGCGCGACCCCGATCTCAGCCAGGGGCTAGCCGTGGACGAGGTGCGGAACCATGACGCGAGCGCGGCCTTGGTGTCCGACGTGGTGACCGCGAGTCCCGGCGCGCCCCGCTGCAAGACTTGCTCAACGGCCGCGCCGATGGCTCGCGCGAGACGGGGCGGCACGGCATTGCCGATCTGCCGGAATGCCGAGGTCGGCGCACCGGCGAAACGGAAGTGGTCGGGAAACGTCTGGATCCGAGCCGCCTCACGGATGGTGAGTGTCCGGTTCTGCTCGGGATGGATGTACCAGTAGCCGTCCTTGGCGATGTGCGCCGTGATTGTCCGCGACAGGTCGTCAGCGTCCAGCCGCTTGTACTTGTCGTCGAAGATGTCGTCCCGGTAGCGCTTCAGTTCTTCGGGCAGCTCTGAGTACCGGGTCTTGGTGTCAAGCTGTTCGAAGGCCGCTTCGTCGTCATCCCGCACACGTCGCGTAACGTGGTCGTAGATCCGGTCCGAGTGGGAGGCCGGGACGAGGCTGCGCATCTCGCGCTGGAACTCGGTGCGCGGGCCGTCGTACCGGCGCCACCCCGAGCGAGTGCTGTCCGAGGCCCATCCATCCTTGGGGTCGACCGGTGGCAGGTCCCGGATGGCGTTGCCTAGCGTCACCTTCTTTGTGGACTCGACCGGCCAGGTGAAGTCAAGCCCGCCCAGGACCGCCACGAGGATGAGGCGCTGGCGGAACTGGGGCACGCCGTACCTGTACGTGTCGACCACGCGCTCCTGGACCGAATACCCCCAGTCCTCGAGGCGGCGCACGATGGAGCGCAGGATGAACATCTCACGGTCGAGCGCCATGTCCGGCACGTTCTCCATGATCACCGCACGAGGACGGGCGATGCGCACGATCTCTAGGTAGGACTGCCAGAGATCGCGACGCTTGTCATGGGCCTCGCGCACGCCGTGCTGGACCAGATATCGCATCCGGGAGCGACCGGCCTTCGAGAACGGTTGGCACGGCGGTCCCCCCGCGATCACGTCTATCCGGGAGGCGCGGAGGATGGCTCCGACCTCTGCCACGCGGTCCGGGTCCCCCAGATCCCAGCCGACGGACATGCCTCCGAAGTGGTGAGCGTGAGTCGCCAGCGCATCCGTATCGAAGTCGGCGCCGAAGACGACACGCATCCCCGCCTGCTCGAGGCCCAGGCTCATTCCTCCGGCACCCGAGAACAAGTCAGCGGCGAGCAGAGGGCGGGTGTCCGTCGCCCGAAGCCGCCTGACCAGGTCGGCGAGCTCCCCTGGGTCGGAGCAGTGCTCCGGGTGCCTGGGAAGACGAAGCGCTTGGCCACGCGCGAACCCGGTGGCGTGCTGGGGGGCTTGGAGAGTCATCGGATCGATTGTATGAACGGTCACCGACATGGGAGGGGCGGCGAGCCGAGAGTCACTGTGTGCTCTTGGCCGCTTCGGCGCAGAGTCCGTCGAGGAGTCCGGCGAGGGACTCGTCGTCGAGACTGTCCAGTGCGATGTGGGACTTGACGGCTCGCAGACGTCTCGCGAGCTGGCGCATCAGCTCCGAGCGGGGCATGGTCAGGCCTGCGAGTTCGGCACGCCAGAGCGCTTCCTGCAGTGCTCGGGCCGTTCGCCTGTTCCCGCCAAGGGACGGTCGCTCCATGATCTGTACCGACTCGTCCTCACCGAGCGGCGCACAACCGGCCGGAGCTCGACCAAGGTCTGGTCCCAGCGCCCAGGCGCGCCACCACGTTCGTCGCAGGACATTGCGGGGATGACCGATGAGACGCTCCTCAGCTAGTGCCGGGAAACGCCAAGGCCCGATCTCGGGCAGGAGCACCAGGGTCAGGAACGACCAGACCCCCTCTTCTGCCGCATCAGCGGGAACGATGTCCATGACTTCCAGCAGTGCCGTGCCGCACGGTCGGTCGAAGCTCTGAGCCGAGCCGCCCAATGGCTCAGGAAAACCCGCCTTCTCGGCGATCGCGCGAACGGCCTGCTGGACCTGGCGCAGCTTCTCCGTGTCGACCGGATGACCGCCGGTGGCGGAGGGCTCTGCATCGGGGTGGCTCAGTACCGCCATGTCGCGCAGTTCCGCGAGGCTTGCGCCCACGCGGTCGAGGATCAGCTGTCTTGCCACGTTGCGGGGGAGTCGCGGGTAGAGGAGCGTGGGAACTGTCATCGAAGGAGCCTCGATTGATGCTGAAGGTGGACCTCGATCCGCGCCGGGTCGGTCCGATGCCAGCCCGCCAGGGTCGTGGGACTCTCGAGGGGCCAGACTCGTCCTAACAGGTTGCGCAGCACCCCTGCCGTGGTGGTTGCCTCGGGGTCGACGTCGAGTCCGATGACGTCCTCACATCTCAGGGCGGCCTGCACCATCTGACGCGTCACGTCCCAGTGCAGGGTCCGCAGCAGCTGCTCGGTGCCATCGTCCTTGGCTCCGTTCAGCAGCCGCTGGATCGCGGGATGTCCGGAGTTCAACGTCAGCCGGGCCGCGGACATGAATCGAGAATCCGGGTCGGTGAGGTCGAGCTTGAACTGCCAGCCGGCTTCGGGATCCAGCCCGACGGCAGCGAAGTCCAGAGTGTCTGTGGGGAACTGCGTTCCGACACCCTCCAAGTCGGTCCAGGTGGTGGTCCGCCAGATGATGCTGCCGGGATGTTGGGGAGCGAGCCGGTCACGAGGTCGGGGAGACGTGACGACGAGCAGCGTCTCGAGCGTGAGTCGCCCTCCGAGGTCCGCGCCCTTGAGGGTTATGTCGACCGCAAGGTCGAACCGGTCGGTCATGGGCAGATCGAGTCGTGCGGCCATGATCTCGGCGTTGGTGTGGTTCGACCGTGCCATGACCAAGACCGCCAGCCCGCTGTCGAAATCGAGTCGGCACGCTTCAGTGACGGCTCGGCGGTCGACGGATACCGGGGCCGCCAGTTCGAGAACGGTTTGGTAGTCCCAGTGCGGGACCTCCTTGGGCAGCGGAGCATCGCCGTTGATGGACTTCAGCAACCATTCTCCGTGGCTGATTGCCTCCGCCGGTGGGGTGCGAAACGGGACGATCGGGCGCCTCATCGGATGGGCTCGGCTTCCACGTCGAACAGGACGGTCGTCTCTGCGCCGCGCTGGGCGACCAGCTCAAGCTCGAACGGTCCGACATTGTCGACGGTGAGTTCACCGGTTCTGCCGTCGACCTCGACCGCGCGGCCGGCGACTCGGACCTCAACGAGCGAGAGATGTGGGTCCAGATCGGGGTCGGCAGCCGATCCGTCGAGCGCTGCAGCCACGCTGAACCGAAGGTTGGTGCCTCTGGATACCGGGGCAGGGCTCACCTGTAGGCGTGCGAGGGTGCCCAACCCGCCGGTCAACTCGATGGGTGTGGAGAAGGTGAGGTCGATCTTGGGCCTGGCCAGGCCGGGCTTGGTGGGGACGCGCTCCTTGCGTCGTCTGCCCTTTCCACGACCGTCCACGGCACCGACGAGATGGGACAGTTCATCAGCGACTAGGGCGGTGCTGGCGACGTCGACGTGCGCTGGCTTCTTACGGGGCGCCCACCGGTTCTCGAGCGCCGCCTTGATCTCCCGGAGGCCCACATTGACGATGGTCCGTCCGGAGCTCTTGGGGAGAAGCTCTGGGTTCCACGAGTCGTGGGTGGGTGGTTCGGCGGCGGCGAAGTGCGCGTCGTGCTCGTCGCGGGCCCGGAAGACACCGGCCCATTCGGTGCCTCCCTCGGGGGGTGGTGGGCCCTCGAGGTAGTCGACGACCAGCTCCGGTGTGCGGAGAAGTGCCACGTGGTGACAGATCCCGGTAATGGCGGCGGCCGGTTGTGGTGCTTCGCTGTCGTCGGGGTCGGAACCGTCGTCGACCGCGACACGGTCTCTGTGGATGAGTGGCACGGTCGCCAGAACGCCGATGTCCGCCCTTGGCCTGCCACAGCGGATGTCGTCCAAGCGAAGTCCCAGGGTGGTATCCGGGGCTCCGTCGTCGAGGAGTGCTTGGAACGCTTGCGCGAACCCGTGAAGCGGGGGTCGGTCCTCCGGCTTAGGGATGGTGACCGAGACACCGTTCCAGCTGACGTCGATGTCCATCGCGCGCTGTCCGCGGCGGGGCGTGAGTTTCGGCCAAAGGTGCCAGGTGACGGACTCGGCGATGAACCTCATCGCCTGCTCCGGAGAGCGGCCGCCGAGATCCGGGGCGACGACGAGGATGTTGGTGCCGGTGTCCTGTCCCACGAACTCTGGCATGCCGATCAGGTTGGCGACCCGATCTGCCTCGGGCCCTGTGAGTGGGATCGGAACGTCCCCGCCGCTCTCGCCCCACCAGTGCCGACCCGTGAACAGCTTGTCTCCGCGGGTGAACCGTTCGCCGATGGCACACGCGATGAGTCGAGTCTCCAAGCGGCCTTGGTGGTAGGTGCGCGAATGGATGACTATCGCGTTGGCCCCGGACACCACGTAGGAGATCGTCTTGCCGAATCCGTAGGTCCCGCCGGTGTGGCCCTGGGTGTTGGCCTCACCTACGTTCAGCACGAAGTCGACCCAGTCGTAGGTGCCGGCCGGGTTGACCTGGTCGGCCTGCAGCGGCCCGCCGAGGCCCTTGGTGTTGCGATCGGCGATGTAGAGACCGATCAAGCCGGAATCGTCCAACGCTGACGCGAGATGTGTTCCCTTCACCTCGTCGGCTTGGACGAAGACCTCCTCGAGGAGAGCTGCCCTCTCGTTCCTGTCCAGCTGCCATCCCTGGAGCCCGAACAGAACGGGGTCACCGTTCTTGATGCGGGCGTCCCAGCTGTTCTGCGCGGTCTCCCGTACCAAAACGGTCAGCGGGTCCAGTCGCGGTCTCCCGAGCAGCTTGTAGAAGCCCTCAGCAGCCAGACCCCCCGACGGTGGCTTGGGCTCAGGAATCCATCGCATTGACGGCCTCCTGCGCCAGGGACGCGAGCGCGGCATCGACGAGCGCTTCGCTCAGAGGAACGGGGGGTTCGTTGGTGAGGTCGATGGAGTAGCTGAGGCGCAGAGTGCCCGGGGGCACATCCCCGGTCGCGAAGTCCGACCGCACCAGACGTGGGAACGCCGTCCCGGCGACGTCGTACGCACGCATCTCGGTGAGCCGGAATCTCTTGGCCCCATACGACGCGAGATCGTCGGGGTTGGCGCCGACGTCCCTTAGCCGCTGCTCAAGCTCCAGCCGTTGGGCCCCGGCGTCCAGGACGCGGGTGACGAGGTCTGTCAGATTGAGCCCGCCGGGATCCCGGTCGAACCGCAGGTGGAGCAGTACGAGGTCCGACCCAGCCGGCTCCTGCAGCTGATCAATGCTGGAGATGGGCACGATCCGTCCTTCGCGCACGAGGGTGGCCTTGACCTCGATGGCGTGTGTCGAGCTGCGGATGTCGTGAAGGTCGCTGTGCGGACCTACCCAGAACCGGAGGTCCGGTGGCGCACCGTGGTTGAGGAGGCGTTCCACCGCGACGAGTTCACCCATCAGTCCGATGAGTGCTTCGTCGGAGAGATGACCGTGTTGTGCGGCCTCTGAGAACAGGGCGCGCCAACGCTCGAACGCGGCGGCTGCCTCTCGGGCGGGGGAGGCGGCGTCCTCGATGGATTCGACCAGCTCCCGGCAGAACTGGGTAAACACGCGGTGCAGGTCCGGTAGCAGGCAGAACACAGTGAGGTACTGCGACCCGTCCTCGGCTATGCGGGCGAGGTGCACCGCGCGTCCCTTGGTATCCGTCCTTGCCGCTTCCCCCGCGTGGAGAGGGATCAGAAGATGTCTCCGGCCGTCGCTGTCGATACCGGCCAAGAGGTCACCTGCTGCGACTCGATATCCGGTCGCGGCGGTCACAACACCCGCCACCGGCGGCTTGGAGGCCAGCACGGTCCAGATCCCGTCGAGGTCGCGCCTATCGGTCACCGAGATTCACCTCGTCCTGCGAACCTTCGGTGTCTTGGTACCCGTCGACCCCGTCGACTTCGCTATCGGATAGTTCTGGCAGTGCGACTTGGATGGTGCTGGTGGGCTCGGTGCCCGGTTTCGCCGTTGGGAAACACAGGGCGACTCCGATGAGGTGATCGATTGCCTCGAGTGGCTGACGGTTGGACTCTGCGCCCTTCTTCGGCTGGGAGTCCTTGTCGATCGGGTACAGCACCAGCAGGCCGCGCCCATCTTCATCCCGGATCTGCTGAAGCTCGGTGTCAGGGGTTCCAGGGCGGACGTCCGCCGCCGGGACGAGGTCAGCCACGCGGTCGGGCTTCGACATCAGGGTTCCGATGACCGCGCGTCGCTGCGTGCTTGATCGTGCGAGCTTCGATCGACTGATCAGTGGGCTGCCGGCGTTCAGCCCCAGCGGCAGCGTGTTGTTGGCGTTCTTGAGACCCATCACGGCCACGTTCCAGTGCTTGAGGGCCCCGTGCTTCAGCTGTCCGTCGATGTACTTGACGACCAGTTCGGAGGTGATCTCGCTGTCGTCGTGGAACTTGTAGGCGTTGACGAAGTCTCGGACCAGGGTGACAGGGACATCGCGGAGGACGGTGCGGCTGTCCTGGGGGTCGGGGACGACGCCCGCGGCGACGGCGTCGGTGACCAGGGATCGCGCCGCCTCCTGGTTGGAGCTGACAACATTCGGGTCGCGGTGGGCGAAGTAGGTCGTCTGCGGCCTCTGTGCGCTGAAGGACGCTTCTCCTTGGACGGCGAAGTTCATCTTGACCTTCGCGGTCGCCTGCATCTTGGGGTGCAGGCGGATGCGCACCGGGAGGTTCGCGGGAGTGGCACCGTCCATCGTCCGGTAGCGCGTGATCTCCGCGCGGAGGGAGTCCTCGACATCGGCGAGGAACTCGAAGTCGTCGGCGAGATCCTGGGTGGTCCAGATCCGAGGCAGGTCCCCGTAACCGGGGCGGTAACCGAACCACCGGCCCATCTGGAGAAGGGTGTCGTAGGTGTTCGAGCTGCGGAGGAAGTAGGACGAGATCAAGCCTTCGAGAGTGAGTCCCCGGGAGAGTGTGTTACCGCCCACAGCAATCACTGTCGCGGGCTCGTCGCTGTACACGAGGCGGTCCGTGGAGAGACCGTTGTCCGCCAGGACTTTCACGTCGTCGATCGTGGCGAGCAACTCCTCCTCGAGCTGGTCGAAGGTCACCGGTGTCAGGCCGTGCCGGTGCGCCGGCTCCTTCGCGGTCTCCTGCTCCCACTTGAGGCGAAGGAGGTCGGTACGGCCGGAGGCGACATCGGCACCCAGCTGCTTGACGAAGGCTCGGATCGGATCGATGTAGGCGAGTTGGGGCGCCACCCGCATCGTGGTGTGGACGAGCATGCTCGAGTGCTTCGCGACACCGGAACGGACTCGCCGTGCCGAGGTGGCGAGCACGAACCACGTGATGGCCTGCCCGAGCTCGTGGGTGACCTCGACGCCCTCTGAGATCAACCTCTTGGTCGCATGCCGATCGGCCTCCGTCGTCGGCACGATGCGGATCATGTCGTGCGCCGCGTCGGCCTCCGCTTCCTCATCCTCGGAGACCTGTTGTCCGAAGAGCTCCCTGGAACCGAAGTACGTTGCCGGCTTCGGCAGCGAATACATGAACGATCGCGGGTAGATGTCGCTCTCATCGGCAGGATTGACCAAGACGTTCGCGAAGGGGGTCGCGGTGTACCCCACGTACGCCACTCTCGGCAGCTCGAGCAACTCGGTGATCCGCTGATTGATCTTCGTACGGTCCAGCTCAGGGTCCTTGGCCGCGTTGGGGCTGGCCTGATCGGCCTCGTCGTCGATGATCATGATGGGACAGGAATCAAGACCGCCGTGCTTCTGCGCCTCCCTGAGCCAATCTCTCAGGTTGGTGAGCCTGGAGACGTTCTTCTTGACGACGGCGATCAGGCGCAGGTCGGGCGACGACAGAAGTGGAAGCGCCTTGACCGGCTTGCCGAAGTCACGGTGCTCGTCCGTCAAGCCCACCCATCGGGTCGGGAACTCCTCGACCAGCTGCTCGTCGATCCTCAGTTGGGTCTGTCGACGGAGCGAGTTGTGTACGCCGGACAGGACGATGAAGAGTCGGTAGCCGGAATCGGCGGCCTTCGCGATGGTCGCGGTGAAGTTGGCCGTCTTTCCGGACTGCACGAACCCCAGGACCAGTCCTCGCGTCCGGATCGTCGGGCTGTGCGGGTCGGCAAGCAGACCGACGATGTCGGTCGAGGCCTCGTCCAGGCTCGGGACGGCCTCGACCCACGAGAGGTCCGCTTCGAGGTTGGCTTTCAGCTTGGGCCAGAACACGTCCATGGACGAGGGCCCTCCGTACCAGGGGCCACCGTCGTCCTCGGGGTCAAAGATCGCGTTGTTCCAAGCCATGGTCCGGCGCTGTTCGGCGATCTCATGACGGAACGCCACGACCCGAGCCAACAGCTCGTCCTGGCCGGGGAGGATCACTCCGAGCGTTGCAGCGGCGTCAGCCTCTGACCGGCCCTGCCGGATCAGCAGTTCCAGTTGTTCGAGCAAAGCTCGTTCCTGCGCGCTCAGTTCCACCCGATTGGCCCTTCCCCCACGTTGTGACAGGCAGCAGGTTAATGCCACTCAGCTCTGGGGTCAGGGGAAGCGCCGCACTCGTTCGACTGCTCCCAGTCTTGGGTCTTTCGGGTCTGGCGATCCGCCTGCGCCGGGGGCCATCGCAGCTAGTAGGCGAAGATGTGGGCGCTCAAGACATCGATCTCTCGCCGTGGGTCGCCGAAGAACGCTCCGATACGCCGCGCCACCACCTGGAACGGGCGCTCGCGCGCCGACCCGTCCGCCTTCCAGTTGTTCCAAGGGACGATCAGGAACAGGTGATGCGAATCCGGCGACAGGTGCGCCTTCCACAAGTCCTTGAGATCGTGGTTGTTGGTGGTGGTGCCGCCGCGCTCAACCTCGGCGATCACCCCACGCCCCAACCCCAAGCGGAAGAAGAAGTCCGGCCGGGCCTGCGTCACGAAACCGCTCTGAGGCGTGAGCACCACCTCCTCGCCGAATCCCAGTTCGAGCCGCAGCAGCTTGGCGAAGTGGGCCTGTACCGCCAAACTCTTGGCTCCGTGGACGTGGATCGCCGCGATCTCCGCACTCGTGGCGTGGATGTGGCTGCGCAGGCGCTCCGCCAACGCATCGACTTCCCCGACCTCTTGTGAGTGCTCGGGCGGGATCACGGCCTTCACGTGCCGTCGATACCCGTCCACGGGCGCGAGCTTCGCAGCTCGTTCGCGGAGAAGCTAGCCGCCGATTCCCCCACCAGTCCCCCAAAGGGCGCCTCTCGAAGTCGACCGGAACACCCCATAAACGAACGAAACCCCAGGCTGACCTGGGGTTTTGCTGGTGGAGCCTACGGGACTCGAACCCGTAACCCCCTGCTTGCAAAGCAGGTGCGCTACCAATTGCGCCAAGGCCCCGGAGCCGCCCGCGGGCGGCGGATGACCGCCGGAGGGCGGCCGGGTGGATCAGGACTGCGGCGGGGTGCTGGGCTGGACCGGGTCGGTGGCCTCGGCCCAGAGCGCCTGCTCGGTGCGGCCCTCGTCGAGCTTCTTCTTGGCCAGGACGGCGCCGCCGGCGGCCAGCAGGATCAGCACGAGCTTCTTCACGGATCTCTCCCTCGTCTCCACCGGGCCGCTTTCCGCGGCGGGGTGCCGGGGAGTCCGACCGGGGGTGGTGGGCCTAACAGGACTTGAACCTGTGACCTCTTCCTTATCAGGGAAGCGCTCTAACCGTCTGAGCTATAGGCCCTCCTCCGGCCGGGGCCGGACGACGTCACCACCGAGGCGGTGACCGCGGGGAAGACTACCTGATGGGCTCGGGCAGGGACAAAACGCCCCGGCCCGTCGAGCCCCGCGAGGCAGTGCTCAGTTGCGGTCCTCGGCGAGCGTGACCTCGACGCCGCCCAGCAGGGCCGCCGCCATGTTGTAGAGGAAGGCGCCCAGGGTCGCGATCGCGGTCAGCAGGATCACGTCGACCACCGCGACGAGGGCGGTGAAGCCCAGGACGCGGCTCATGCCGACGTACTCCGTGATGTCGAAGGCGCTGGGGGAGTCCTTGGGGTCCGCGACGCTCGCCACGGTCTCGTTGATCGACTCCCACACCCCGGCCGCACCGAGCACGGACCAGATGATGAAGACCGCCACGAAGGTGACGATGCCGAAGGCCACCGACAGCAGGAACGACGTCTTCATCACCGACCACGGGTCCAGCCGGGTGAGTCGCAGCCGGGCGCGGCGCGGCTGCTTCTTGCCCGCGGTGGTCGGCTTCATGGCCGCCGTGTCCCGGTGCTGCTCGGCGGCCTTGCTCAGCGTGGCGCCGATGCGTCCGGGCAGCGCCGTGCGCACGACCGTGTCCTCCGGTCCACGGTTGCGCGGGCTGGCGCTCTCGGCCATCAGGCGTCGCTCCCTGTCTCGGTGCCGTCGTCGGTGCTGCTGTCCGTGCCAGCGATCTCGCTGGGTTCAGGGGCCTGCGCGTCGACCTGCTCGGTCGTCTCGCCGGGCTCCTGCTCCTCGTCGATTGTTGCATCCTCGCGGGCTTCCATCGACCGGGCGACCACGACGACCGAGTCCCCGGACTTCGGGCTGACGAACTTCACGCCCATCGTCGAGCGGCCCGTGGGGCGGAAGTTCTCGTTGATCGGGCTCCGGACGACCTGGCCTCCGGCGGTGATGGAGAGGATCTCGTCGCCCTCCTCCACGATGAACGCACCCACCAGCTGACCGCGCTCGGCGTTGGCCAGGGACATCGCCTTGATGCCGATGCCGCCGCGCGACTGGATGCGGTACTCCGGGATGGGGGTGCGCTTGGCGAAGCCGCCGTCGGTGATGGTGAAGACGTACTGCGGGTGCAGGCCGAACCACGGGCCCTGCTCGCCGGCGGGCTGCTCGTCGCCGGTGCCGGCGCGCTCGGCGGCCTCCTCCACCGAGACGCCCGCCTCGTCGGCGGCCTCCTCGGCCTCGACCTGGGCGGCGCGGATCACCGACATGGACAGCAGCTGGTCGCCGTCGCGGAACTTCATCCCCGTGACGCCGCCCGCCGAGCGGCCCATCGGCCGCAGCTGCTCGTCGTCGGCGCGGAAGCGCACGGCCTGGCCCTTGCGGGAGACCAGTAGCAGGTGGTCGTCGGGCCCGACCAGCTCGGCGCCGATCAGCTCGTCGCCCTCGCGGCGCAGGTCGATGGCGATGACTCCGGCCTGGCGCGGGCTGTTGTAGTCGGCGAGCCGGGTCTTCTTCACCAGGCCGCTGCTGGTGGCGAGCACGAGGTACGGCGCCTGCTCGTAGTCGCGGATCGCCAGCACCTGGGCGATCGACTCGTCGGGCTGGAAGGAGAGCAGACCGGCCACGTGGCCGCCCTTGGCGTCCCGGGACGCCTCGGGCAGGTTGTAGGCCTTGGTCCGGTAGACCCGGCCCTCGGTGGTGAAGAAGAGCAGCCAGTGGTGGTTGGTGGTGGCGATGAAGTGCTCCACCACGTCGTCGCCGCGCAGGGTCGCGCCACGCACGCCCTTGCCGCCGCGCTTCTGGATCCGGTACTGGTCGCGCCGGGTCCGCTTGGCGTAGCCGCCGCGGGTGATGGAGACGACGAGCTCCTCGTCGGGGATCAGGTCCTCCATCGAGAGGTCGCCGTCGGCGGCGATGATCTGGGTACGCCGCTCCGAGCCGTACTTGTCCACGACCTCGGTCAGCTCGTCGATGACGATCTGCCGCTGCCGGACCTCGTTGGCCAGGATGTCCTCGAGGTCGGCGATGATCTCCTCGAGCTCGGCGAGCCGGTCGACGATCTTCTGCCGCTCCAGCGCCGCGAGGCGGCGCAGCTGCATCGCGAGGATCGCGTCGGCCTGCACCTCGTCGACGTCCAGCAGCTGGATCAGGCCGGTGCGGGCCTCGTCGACGTCGGGGGAGCGCCGGATGAGGGCGATGACCTCGTCGAGCATGTCGAGCGCCTTGACCAGGCCGCGCCAGATGTGGGCGTCCTGCTCGGCCTTGCGGAGCCGGAAGCGGGTACGGCGCTGGATGACCTCGACCTGGTGGGCGACCCAGTTGCTGATGAACTGGTCGACCGTCAGCGTGCGCGGCACGCCGTCGACCAGGGCCAGCATGTTGGCGCTGAAGTTGGTCTGCAGCTCGGTGTGCTTGAAGAGGTTGTTGAGGACGACGCGGGCGACGGCGTCGCGCTTGAGCACGACGACGAGCCGCTGGCCCGTGCGCGACGAGGTGTCGTCGCGGACGTCGGCGATCCCCTGCAGGCGGCCGTTGTCGACCAGCTCGGCGATCTTGAGCGCCAGGTTGTCGGGGTTCACCATGTAGGGCAGCTCGGAGATCATCAGGCAGGTGCGACCCCGGGCGTCCTCGTCGATCTCGACGACGGCGCGCTGCGTGATCGAGCCGCGGCCGGTCCGGTAGGTCTGCTCGATGCCCTGGCGGCCCACGATCAGGGCACCCATCGGGAAGTCGGGGCCCTTGATCCGCTCGACCAGCGCGTCCTGCAGCTCCTCGCGGGTGGCGTCGGGGTGCTGGAGCGCCCAGATGGCCCCCTCGGCGACCTCGCGCAGGTTGTGCGGCGGGATGTTGGTCGCCATGCCGACCGCGATGCCGGCGGAGCCGTTGACCAGCAGGTTGGGGAAGCGGCTCGGCAGGATCGTGGGCTCGGAGGAGCGGCCGTCGTAGTTGGGCTGGAAGTCGACGGTCTCCTCGTCGATGTCCCGGACCATCTCCATGGCCAGCGGCGCCATCCGGCACTCGGTGTACCGCATGGCCGCGGCGGGGTCGTTGCCCGGCGAGCCGAAGTTGCCCTGGCCGTTGATCAGCGGGTTGCGCATCACCCACGGCTGGGCGAGGCGGACCATGGTGTCGTAGATCGCCGAGTCGCCGTGCGGGTGGTACTGACCCATCACGTCGCCCACGACCCGCGAGCACTTGGAGAAGCCGCGGTCGGGGCGGTAGCCGCCGTCGTACATCGCGTAGAGGATGCGGCGGTGCACCGGCTTGAGGCCGTCGCGGACGTCGGGGAGCGCGCGGCCGACGATGACCGCCATCGCGTAGTCGATGTAGGAGCGCTTCATCGACGTCTGGAGGTCGATGGGCTCCACGCGCCCGCCGGGGCCGGGTCCGTCGCCGCCGGGGTTCGTCGTCTCGGTCACGTCTGCTGCACCTGTCTCTGGTCGTGTCTACTCGAGTCTAGGGATCGTGCTAGATCGCTAGATATCGAGGAATCGGACGTCCTTGGCGTTGCGCTGGATGAAGGAGCGGCGCTGCTCGACGTCCTCACCCATGAGGATCGAGAAGACCTCGTCGGCCTGCGCGGCGTCGTCCAGGGTCACCTGGAGCAGGATCCGGTGCTCCGGGTCCATCGTGGTCTCCCACAGCTCGTCGGCGTTCATCTCGCCGAGACCCTTGTAGCGCTGCACCGGGTTCTCCTTGGGCAGCTTCTTGCCCTGCTCGAGGCCGTCGCGCATGAGGGTGTCGCGCTCGTGGTCGGAGTAGACGAACTCGTGCTCGTGGGGCTTGTTCCACCGGAGCCGGTAGAGCGGCGGCTGCGCCATGTAGACGTAGCCGTGCTCGATCAGGGGCTTCATGAACCGGAAGAGGAGCGTGAGCAGGAGCGTGTTGATGTGGTGGCCGTCGACGTCGGCGTCGGCCATCAGCACGACCTTGTGGTAGCGCAGCTTGTCGAGGTCGAACTCCTCGTGGATGCCCGTGCCGAGCGCCGAGATGATCGCCTGCACCTCCTGGTTGCCCAGGACCTTGTCGATCCGCGCCTTCTCGACGTTGAGGATCTTGCCGCGGATCGGGAGGATCGCCTGGATCCGCGGGTCCCGGCCCTGCTTGGCCGAGCCGCCGGCGGAGTCTCCCTCGACGATGAAGACCTCGCACTCGCTCGGGCTCGTCGACTGGCAGTCGGCCAGCTTGCCGGGAAGGCCGCCGCCGCCGAGCAGACCCTTGCGGTTGCGGGCCAGGTCGCGCGCCTTCCGCGCGGCCATCCGGGCGGACGCCGCGGCCTGGGCCTTGCGGATGATCTCCTTGCCCTCGGCCGGGTTCTGCTCCAGCCAGGCGCCCAGCTGGTCGTTGACCACCCGCTGGGTGAACCCCTTGGCCTCGGTGTTGCCGAGCTTGGTCTTGGTCTGGCCCTCGAACTGCGGCTCGCCGAGCTTGATCGAGATGATGGCGGTCAGGCCCTCGCGGATGTCGTCGCCCGAGACCCGGTCCTCCTTCTTCTTGACCAGGCCCCACTCCTCGCCCCAGTTGTTGACCAGGGTGGTGAGCGCCGCGCGGAAGCCCTCCTCGTGGGTGCCGCCCTCGTGGGTGTTGATGTTGTTGGCGAAGGTGTGGACCGACTCCGTGAAGGAGGCGTTCCACTGCATCGCCACCTCGAGGCTCATGTGGCTCTGGGCGCCGGCCGGGGTCTCGGCCTCGAAGGAGATGACCGACGCGTTGGCCTTGTCCTTGCGGCGGTTGAGGTGCTCGACGTAGTCGACGATGCCGCGGTCGAACTTGAAGACCTGCTCGACCCCGCCGCCCTCGGCGCGGCGCAGCGCGTCGGCACCCTGTTCGACGTCGTCGGAGACGGTCTCGTCCTCGACGGCGTCCGCCACCTGCTCGGCCGACGGGCGCTCGTCACGCACGACGATCTCGAGTCCCTTGTTGAGGAAGGCCATCTCGCGCAGCCGCGTGGTGATGGTCTCGAGGTCGTAGTCGACCGTCTCGAAGATATCGTCGTTGGCCCAGTAGGTGATCGTCGTGCCGGTCCGCTCGCCGTCCTCCATCGGCCGGACCTGCTCGAGGTCGCCCTCGGGGACGCCGATGTGGAAGGACTGGCGCCACAGGTGACCGCGGTTCTTCACCTCGGCGACCACCCGGGTCGACAGCGCGTTGACCACCGAGATGCCCACGCCGTGCAGACCGCCGGAGACCTTGTAGCCGCCGCCGCCGAACTTGCCGCCCGCGTGCAGCATCGTCAGCGCCATCGTGAGCGCCGGGATCCCCTCGGTGGGGTGGATGTCGGTGGGGATGCCTCGGCCGTTGTCCTCGACGCGGATCCCGCCGTCGGCCTGGAGGGTGAGGACGATCCGGTCGCAGTGGCCGGCGAGCGCCTCGTCGACCGAGTTGTCGACGACCTCCCAGATGAGGTGGTGCAGGCCCCGCTCGCCGGTGGAGCCGATGTACATGCCGGGGCGCTTGCGGACCGCCTCGAGGCCCTCGAGGACCTGGATCGCGGAGGCGTCGTAGTCACCGTTGCTGGCGGTGCCCGAGAGGCCGGTGTTCAGGTCTTCGGCTGGGGACTCAGCGCTCACGCAGGGGCCTTCTTCCACTCGCCCTCGAGGGGCTGCTCGACAGGCTGCTCGTCATGCGGCTCGACATGCAGCGGGTCACTGGCGGACGAGCCGGCGACCCGGACGTCAGTTTAGCGTCTGGAGCCCCCGAAACCACGCATCGCGTGGGCGACGGGGGGCTACCCGCACGGAAATGTGCCTCTAGGCGGCGTTCCAAGGCGTTTCGCAGGGCCGATCAGGGGGTCGGACGACTCCCCATACGTCCATGCGCCTCCCCGATCGGCTGGGCTGGCTTCCAGAGCCACACCGCGGCGGTCCACAGCAGCAGCACCAGCGAGAAGAACACGAGGACGCCGGACCAGACCAGCACCAGGAGCGTCCGGTCGCCGAGCGAGGCACCGAACGCCCCCGCGACGGGCACCGTCACCCCCAGCCCCAGCGCCGCCGTCGCCCCGACCAGGGCGACGACCAGACCCCGCCGTGCCGGCTTGCGTCGGTGCACCAGGCCCGCAGCTCCCCAGGCCGCGAGGGCGAGCGAACCGACGACCCCCAGCGCCGAGCCCGTCGCCCCGACCAGCAGCCACGCCGAGCCCGACGGCGGCACCGGCTCGACGGCGTACCGGGCCACGTCGTCGCGCAACGACCACTGGACCCACCACTGCGCCAGCACCACGAGGTGCATGAGGGCGCAGAGCGTCCCCTGCAACGCCGCGAGGCGGGTGGGGCCGCGCCACCCGTCGTCCGGGCCCGGTCGCCGTCCCGTCGGCCGCTCAGCCATAGGTGTCCCGCGGTCCGCGGCCGCGCGTCGAGCGCGGGCCCTTCTTCCACGACGGCAGGTGGGGGCCCAGGACCTCGATGAGGACGACCGTCCCGTGGCCGAGCTCCTCGTTGAGCCGGCGGACCACCTGCGGCGCGAGCATCCGCAGCTGCGTCGCCCAGGCGGTGGAGTCGGTGCGCACCACGAGCTTGCCGTCGACCAGCGTCTCGGGGGTGCAGTGTGCGCCGACCTCGGCGCCGACCAGCTCGGACCACCGGGCGAAGACCCCCTGCACCTGCAGGTCGGTCTCCCACGCCCGGTTGCGCACGAGCCGCTCCAGCGCGCTCCCGAGCAGCTGCGGGTCGCGGTCGTCGGGGTGGGCGCCCGAGGCGCCGCTGCGGCCGCGCGAGCGCGGGGCGGCCGGACCGGGGCCCGCGCCGGTACGCCGTCGCTTCGCCGGGGGAGCGCCCGGCGAGCGGGCCGCCGCGCGGGCCTGGGCGCGGGCCAGGTCGAGGCCCTCGTCCCGGCGCGGCTCGGGCTCGGGCAGCAGCCCGCCGGACCGGTCGGGCTCGGACCCCGGCTGCCGCTCCTGCGGGTCGCTCCCGTCAGGCACGGCGCACCTGCCCGTCGGCGACGTGGAAGCGCCCACCGGCCAGCGCGGCCGGGACGTCCTCGGCGACCGCCGCGGTGACCAGCACCTGCTCGGCCCCCGCGACCAGGGCGGCCAGCTGCTCGCGGCGGCCGGTGTCGAGCTCGGCGAAGACGTCGTCGAGGATGAGGATCGGGTCGTCCCCCTCGCTGCGGAGCAGGTCGAACGAGGCGAGCTTGAGCGCCAGCGCGAAGGACCAGGACTCCCCGTGCGAGGCGTAGCCCTTGACGGGGAGCCGGACCTCGCCGTTGCCCAGGACCAGCACGAGGTCGTCGCGGTGCGGCCCCACCAGCGAGACGCCGCGCTCCAGCTCGTCGCGGCGACGCCGCTCCAGCTCGGCGAGCAGCTGCCGCTCCAGGGTCTCCGACCCCGGCGTGCCCGTCCCCTCCGGCTCCGGCTCCAGCTCGAAGGAGCACCTGTACTCGACCTCGGCGTCGTCGCGCGAGGCCCCGCGGGCGACCGCCTCGTAGGCCTTGGCGACGTACGGGCGCAGCGCCTCGACCAAGGCCAGCCGCTGGGCGAGCAGCTCGGCCCCGACCCGCGCCAGGTGGGAGTCCCAGACCGAGAGCGTGGAGAGGGCCGCCTCCTGCGACGAGCCGCCGCGGCGCGCGGCACCCGCGGTCTTGAGCAGGGAGTTGCGCTGCCGCAGGATCCGGTCGTAGTCGGCGCGCGCGCCCGCCAGCCGGGGGGTGCGGAGCACGAGCAGGTCGTCGATGAAGCGGCGCCGGTCGCCCGGGTCGCCCTTCACCAGGGTGAGGTCCTCGGGGGAGAAGACGACCGTGCGGACCAGGCCGAGGATCTCGCGCGGCCGGGGGAGGGGGGAGCGGTTGATCCGGGCCCGGTTGGAGCGGCCCGGGTTGAGCTCGACCTCCAGCGTCGCCGGCCGCCCCTCCTTGACGACCACCGCCCGGACCAGCGCCTGGTCGGCGCCGGCGCGGACCAGGGGTGCGTCGGTCGCGACCCGGTGCGAGCCGAGGCGGGAGAGGTAGTCGATCGCCTCGACCAGGTTGGTCTTGCCCTGCCCGTTGCGACCGATGAACGCCATGGCGCCCGGGTCCAGCTCGACGTCGACGTCGGCGTAGGACCGGAAGTCGTGGAGCAGGAGGTGGGAGACGTGCACGGTGCGGCTAGCTCTCACCGGGCTCGGCCTCGGTGCCCGCTCCGGCCCGCTCCGCGGCGGGCGCCTCGTCGGGACCGGTCTCGCCCGCGGCGTCCCCACCCTCGGGAGCGGGGGTGCGCATGGCGTGGCCGCCGAACTGGTTGCGCATCGCGGCGATCGCCTTCATCGCCGGGCTGTCGTCCTGTCGGGAGACGAAGCGCGCGAAGAGCGCGGCCGTGATCGCCGGGACCGCGACGGCGTTCTCGATGGCCGCCTCGACGGTCCAGCGGCCCTCGCCGGAGTCCTCGGCGTAGCCCTGGATCCCGGCCAGCCCGGGCTCGTCGTCGAGCGCGGCGACCAGCAGGTCGAGCAGCCAGGAGCGGATCACGGTGCCCTCGCGCCACGAGCGCAGGACCTCGGTGGTGTTGTCGACGACGTCGACCGCCTCGAGCAGCTCCCAGCCCTCGGCGTAGCTCTGCATGATCGCGTACTCGATGCCGTTGTGGACCATCTTGGAGAAGTGGCCCGCGCCCACCTTGCCGGCGTGCACGGCGCCGAAGTCGCCCTCGGGCTTGAGGGTGTCGAACGCCGGCTGCACCTTCGCGACGTCGTCGGCGGAGCCGCCGTACATGAGGGCGTAGCCGTTCTCGAGGCCCCAGACCCCGCCCGAGACGCCGCAGTCGACGTAGCCGATCCCCCGGCCGGACAGCTGCTCGGCGTGGGCGACGTCGTCGGTCCAGCGCGAGTTGCCGCCGTCGACCACCACGTCGCCCTCCGACAGCAGCTCGCCCAGCGCGGTGACCGTCTCGTGGGTGGGGCCGCCCGCGGGCACCATCACCCAGACGACGCGCGGCGCGGACAGCTGCCCGACCAACGCCTCGAGCGAGTCGACGTCGCTCACCTCGGGGTTGCGGTCGTAGCCGACGACCGTGTGGCCGCCGCGGCGCAACCGCTCGCGCATGTTGCCGCCCATCTTTCCGAGGCCGACGAGCCCGATCTCCATGCGGATCCTCCTGGGGGTGGTGGGGCGAGCGGGTGCTAGGAGAGCAGTCTCCGCGGCATGAGCAGGTAGCGGAAGGCGTGGTCGTCGCCGCCGTCGGTGGCGGAGATGACGACCGGCTTGGTGGCCTGGGTGAAGGCGAGGTCGACCTTCTCGCCGTCGAGGGCGCCGAGGCCGTCGAGCAGGTACGTCGGGTTGAAGCCCGTGACGATCTCCTCGCCGCGGATCTCGGCCTCGATAGCCTCGGTGGCCTGCGCCTCGTCGCCCGACTGGGAGTCGAGGACGACCTCCCCGTCGGCGAACTTCATCTGGACCGCGGTGTTGCGCTCCGCGACGAGCGCCACGCGCTTGACCGTGTCGATGAGGTCGGCCTTGCTCACGGTGGCGACGGTGAGGTGCTCGGCCGGGAACAGGCTGCGGACCTTGGGGAACTCGCCGTCCAGCAGGCGCGTGGTCGTGCGGCGCACGCCGTCGGGCGTCGAGCCCTCGAAGCCGATGATGCCGTCGCCGCCGGCGGGGGAGATCGAGATGGTGACGTCGCCGCCGAGCGTCTTGGCCGTGTCGCTCAGCACCTTCGCCGGGACCAGCGCGGCCAGCGAGGCGTCGGTCTCGGCCGGGGACCAGGTGAGCTCGCGGTGGGAGAGCCGGAAGCGGTCGGTCGCGAGCAGCGACATCCGGTCGCCCTCGATCTCGATGCGCACGCCCGTGAGGACCGGCAGCATGTCGTCGCGCCCGGCGGCGGTGACGGCCTGGGCGACCGCGCGGGAGAACTCCTCGCCCTTGACCGTGCCGCTCGGCGGCGGGACGGTCGGGAGCGCGGGGTAGTCCTCCACCGGCATGGTCTGCAGGCTGAACCGGCCGGAGCCGCACTTGATCTCCAGCTTGGCACCGACGAGCTCGCAGTCGACGGGCTTGTGGGGAAGGCTGCGGCAGATGTCGGCGAGCAGCCGACCGCTCACCAGGACCCGGCCCTCGGCGGCGACGTCGGCGCGCAGCTCGGCGCGGGCGGAGGTCTCGTAGTCGAACGAGGAGAGGACGAGTCCCTCGTCACCGGCCTCGACGAGCAGGCCGGCGAGCACGGGTGCGCTGGGACGCACGGGAAGGCTGCGAGCAGCCCAGGCGACGGCGTCGGCGAAGACGTCGCGGTCGACGCGGAACTTCACTTCGTTCCTCCGGATCTTGTGGTTCGAGCGTGGGGGTGATCCTGCCATGCCACCGGTGCGCCTGTCCGTGCGGTGCCCGTGGCCGTGAGGGGTGGGACGCACGGGGACCGGCGTGTGCTCCCGGTGCCGGTGGCGACAGGTTCTCCCCAGTCGGCGGGCCGGATGGTTGTTGAGGAGGATCGGTCCATGTACGGGTGAGTAGTCGTCACAGGGGTTGGGGATTCTGTGGAGAACCACCATCGCCGCAGGTCGGAGCCGTCGAGGCCTGTGGGGCGAGCCTGTGCACGGGATGTGGACTCCTGGCGCGGGGTGTGGGGGAGCGGGTGGTGTCCCCCCGCGGACCCGCAGGGGTGCACAACCCTGTGGAGGAGCAGGGGCCCGGGACCACAGGAATTTCACAGGCCGCTGGGCGAGGACCGGCTCGACGGGGCCCGGTCCCGGCTCAGCCCTGGCGGGCCTGCATCTTGATCCGGTTGGTGAGCTCGCTGACCTGGTTGAAGACGGCGCGCCGCTCCGCCAGCAGCTGGTTGATCTTGCGGTCGGCGTACATCACCGTCGTGTGGTCGCGGCCGAACTCCCGGCCGATCTGCGGGAGCGACATGCTCGTGAGCTCGCGGCACAGGTACATGGAGATCTGGCGGGCCAGCACGAGGTGCCGGCCGCGGCTCGGGCCGGTGAGGTCGTCGATGCTCACGCCGAAGTACGCCGCCGTCTGGGCGATGATCAGCGGCGAGGTGATCTCGGGCTCGCCGCCCTCGGGGATCAGGTCCTTGAGCACGATCTCGGCGAGGGTCATGTCGACCTCCTGCCGGTTGAGGTTGGCGAACGCCGTCACCCGGATCAGGGCACCCTCCAGCTCGCGGATGTTGGTCTGGATCTTGGAGGCGATGAACTCCAGCACGTCGGGCGGCGCCGTGAGCCGGTCCATCGCCGCCTTCTTGCGGAGGATGGCGATGCGGGTCTCGAGGTCGGGTGCCTGGACGTCGGTGATCAGGCCCCACTCGAACCGGTTCCGCAGCCGGTCCTCGAGCGCCTCGAGGAGCTTGGGCGGGCGGTCGGAGGTGAGGACGATCTGCTTGTTGGCGTTGTGCAGCGTGTTGAAGGTGTGGAAGAACTCCTCCTGGGTCTGGGTCTTCCCCTCCAGGAACTGGATGTCGTCGATCAGCAGCACGTCGACGTCGCGGTAGCGGCGCTTGAACCGGTCCTGCCGGTCGTCGCGGATCGCGTTGATGAACTCGTTGGTGAACTCCTCCGAGGAGACGTAGCGCACCTTCGCCCCGGAGTAGAGGGAGCGCACGTAGTGGCCGATCGCGTGCAGCAGGTGGGTCTTGCCCAGCCCCGACTCGCCGTAGACCAGCAGCGGGTTGTACGCCTTGCCGGGGGCCTCGGCCACGGCGACGGCCGCGGCGTGGGGGAAGCGGTTGGACGAGCCGATGACGAAGGTCTCGAAGGTGTACTTCGGGTTGAGCCGGGTCTCCAGCGACCCGGGGGCACCCGGCTGGACGGTGGCGTGGAACCCGGGGGGGCCGGCCGGAGGGGCACCCGGAATCCCCGCGGGCACGGGCTGGGGGGTGTGACCGAGCGTCTCGCCGAGGGTCGGACCACCGCCCAGTCCCCCGCCCGGGCCACCGCCGGCCAGGCCACTCCCGCCCAGCCCGGGACCAGGCATCGGAGCGGGGTGGACGGTCGGGGCCTCCCACGCATTTGTCGACAAGTCGTCTTGTTGACTTCGATGGTCGTCCGCCGGAGGCAGTCCCTGGTCCTCCAGGGCGGGGTTGACCGTGACCGCGATCCTGATCTCTCGCTGGAAGCGGACGCTCAGGGAGTCCTCGAGCTGGGCGCGGAGGCGACCCTCGAGCTGGCCGCGGGTGAAGTCGTTGGGGACCGCGATGATCGCCGTGCTCTCGTGCAGCGTGACCGGTTCGCTGGCCCGCAGCCACGCCCGCTGGTTGGGCTGCAGCTGCTCCACGACGCTGCGCCACACCGTGGCCAGGTCCACCGGCTCGTTCTCCACGTCTCTCCCTCAGTGCCTGTCGGCGTGTCGTCCGCGGCGCCGGGACGGCGCCTCCTCCGACCAGTGGTCCGACCCCCGGGGGTGACGGGACTGCTCATCGGTCCACAAGGTTATCCACAGGTGTGCATCTTGCCCCATTTGGGTGACCCAGACGTCGGACCAGATCCGGCTTCCGCCCCCTGTTGCCGACGTCGTCGCAGGTCAGAGCGGGTATGTCAGCGTGGCGGGAGGGTGCGGGGGAACCGACAGTGGGAGGAGGACGGGAGTCTGGCCGGGCCATGAGCGAACGGGAAAAGTAACAACGGGGAGAGCGCGCGGGCAACCCGTCATCCACAGGCCGGCCGGTGGCGCTCCGGTCCCGGTCGATCGACAGCGCCGGGGGACGCGGTCGTGGGTTTGACCGTGCTTCTCCGCTCCGCGTACCGTTGGCAGGTCACCCGACGTCCGCTCGTGGTCGACCGGTGCCGCATGTCCACGGATATTCACGCCCAGTCCAACGGTGTGTGCCGTGGGGAGGCGGTGCCAGCCGAAGTCAGGCGCACCGCAATCCCGCCGGAGTGGACACCCGCAGAGAGACACATCGGAGAGAGCTCGTGAGCAAGCGTACGTACCAGCCGAACAACCGTCGCCGGCACAAGGTGCACGGTTTCCGCCTGCGCATGCGCACCCGCGCCGGCCGCGCCATCCTCTCGGCGCGCCGTCGCAAGGGTCGCAACAGCCTGGCCGTCTGACGCCGGGCCACGGCGGACCCCGCCAGGTCGTCGAGCACCCGTGCTGCCCCGCGCTGCCCGCCTCACCCGGGGCGAAGGCTTCCGGGTGGCGGTGCGCGCCGGCAGGCGGGCCGGGACCCGGACCATGGTCGTGCACTGGCACGACGAAGGTCCGGCACCGGTCGAGGTGGGGTTCGTGGTGAGCAAGGCCGTCGGGAATGCCGTGGCACGCAACCGCGTGAAGAGGCGACTGCGCCACCTGACCCGGGAGCACCTCCAGGAGCTCCCGGGTCGTGGCGTGCTCGTGGTCCGGGCCCTGCCCGACGCCGCGGCCGCCGGGCACGAGGCGCTGCGGGCCGACCTGACCCGCGGTCTTGCCCGGGTGCTGCCGTGAAGTACCTCCTGATCGGGCTGCTGCGGCTGTACCGCACGTTCGTCAGCCCGCTCTACGGCCAGGTCTGCCGCTACCACCCCACCTGCTCGGCGTACGCGCTCGAGGCGGTGACCCGGCACGGCTCCCTGCGTGGCTCCTGGCTGGCGGTCCGCCGGCTGGCGCGCTGCCACCCGTGGTCCCCCGGGGGCTACGACCCCGTCCCGGAGCGCGGCTCTCGCACCCGTCCCTCCCGCCGCAACGCGGATCCCTCCCCTACCCCAGGAGCTTGAGTGCTCGACTTCTTCGGTGCCATCGGCGGCGCGATCATGACGCCGCTCTACTACGTCATCTCCGTGGTGCTGGTGGGCTTCCACAACGTGCTCGGCACGGTCCTGGACCCCGAGGGGGGTGCCTCGTGGGTGCTGTCGATCGTGGGCCTCACGCTGGTGATCCGCGCGGCCCTGATCCCGCTCTTCGTGAAGCAGATCAAGTCGAGCCGCAACATGCAGCTCATCCAGCCCAAGGTCAAGGAGCTGCAGAAGAAGTACGGCCACGACCGTGAGCGGCTCGCCCAGGAGACGATGGCGCTCTACAAGGAGGCGGGGACCAACCCCTTCGCCTCCTGCCTGCCGATCCTGCTGCAGATGCCGATCTTCTTCGCGCTCTTCCGGCTGATCGACCAGGCCGCCGACGGCAAGGCGCACGGGGTGCTCACCTCCGAGCGGGCCAAGGAGTTCGGCCAGGCCGAGCTCTTCGGCACCATCCCGATCTCCGACACCTTCCTCAGCAACGACGGCGAGTGGACCGTCATGGTCCTGGCGGCCGTGCTGGTCCTGGCGATGACGGCGACGACGTTCCTGACCCAGCGCCAGCTGATGAGCAAGAACATGCCGGCGGACGCGCTGAGCGGCCCGTACGCGCAGCAGCAGAAGATGCTGCTCTACGTGCTTCCCGTCGTCTTCGCCGTGGGCGGCATCGCGTTCCCGATCGGCGTGCTCTTCTACTGGACCACGTCGAACCTCTGGACCATGGGGCAGCAGTTCTACGTGATCCGCAACAACCCGGCCCCCGGCACCCCGGCCTTCGCCGCGAAGCAGGAGCGGGACCGCGCCAAGGCGGCGCGCAAGGGCAAGGCGCCCGAGGGCGAGCAGCCCGGCGCGGTCGCGACCGAAGCGGTCGACGAGCCGGCGCGGCCGGCGCGGCACCAGCCGAAGCGCCAGACCAGGTCTCAGCGCAAGAAGCGCTGACCCTCGCCCCGTCTCCGGTCCGCCGACGCGGGGCACCCACCACGACGCAGCACACGACGCAGCACCACGACGCACGACCACGAGGCAGGGAGAGATCGCGTGACCGACACCGAGAACGACGTCCAGGACGTCGAGCGCGAGCCGCAGGAGCCCCAGGCGCCGCGGCCCGGCAAGCTGGAGCGCCTCGAGCAGGAGGGCGACATCGCGGCCGACTACCTCGAGGAGCTCCTCGACATCGCTGACCTCGACGGTGACCTCGACATGGACGTGGAGGGTGACCGCGCGTCTGTCTCGATCGTCGGCGCCGACCTCTCCATGCTCGTCGGCAAGGACGGCGAGGTCCTCGAGGCGCTGCAGGAGCTGACCCGCCTGGCGGTCTACCGCGAGACGGGCGAGCGTTCGCGGCTGATGCTCGACATCTCCGGGTACCGGGAGCAGAAGCGCCGCGACCTGGTCGCGCTGGCCGAGCGTCTCATCGCCCAGGTGGAGTCGACCGGCGAGCGCGTCGAGCTGGACCCGATGTCGTCCTTCGAGCGCAAGGTCGTGCACGACGCCGTCAAGGCCGCCGGTCTCAGCTCGGAGTCCGAGGGCGCGGAGCCGCGCCGTCACGTGGTGATCCTGCCCCGGTGACCGACGACGTTTCACGTGGAACCACGGGCGTGCCCGTGCCGACCCCCCTGCCCCCGGTCCCCGGGACGGTCAGGGGGGTCGTGCCGTCGGAGCACCTCCCCGGCCTGGTCGCCTACGCCGAGCGTCTCGCCACCGATGGCGTGGTGCGCGGTCTCATCGGGCCTCGCGAGGTCCCGCGCCTGTGGGAGCGGCACCTGCTGAACTGCGCCTGGCTCTGCGACCTGCTGCCCGAGGGCGCACGCGTCTGCGACATCGGCTCCGGGGCAGGACTCCCCGGTCTCGTCGTGGCCATCGTGCGTCCGGATCTCCGGGTGACCCTCGTGGAGCCGCTCCTGCGGCGGACCACCTTCCTCGAGGAGGTCAAGGAGCAGCTCGGGCTCGACCACGTGGAGGTCGTGCGTGGAAGAGCAGAGGCGCTGCACGGGGAACGACGCTTCGACGTCGTGACGTCACGGGCCGTGGCCCCTCTTCCGCGTCTGCTGGACTGGTCGATGCCTCTGGTCGACGCGGGCGGTGCACTCGTGGCGCTCAAGGGGTCGTCGGTCCGCGAGGAGATCGACTCCGCCTCGCGCGAGCTGACCCGGCACGGTTGTGGCGTCCCGGAGGTGGTGCGCCTCGGTGGCGAGGACGTGGAGGTCCCGACCTTCGCCCTCCGGGTTTCCCGCCGCGACCCCGGGGCGCTACCGTTGCCCGGTGGAGCCAGTGGGAGTCGTCGGAAGGGCGGCTCGCCCAAGGCGAAGCGTCAGGGCCGGCGCGAGGGCTGAGGTGGGACTCCACCTCGTCGGTGCAGGCACGACGTCGAGTCGCCAGGCCCGTTTCGCGCTGTGCTCACGTCCCGTCACCGGGACTGGGGCTCCGCCCGGCATGGCTTCGGCATCGCCGCAGAACCAGGACCACCATCGTCCGCACACTTCGAAGGGGCACTTCACGTGACCGATGCCCAGAGCTGGGACTCCACCGGGTCCAGGGAGTTATCCACCGGTGACGCACAGGGTCCTGAGCGTGGATCCGGTGAGTTCTCCACCGGTTATCCACAGGACACCGGTGGGGCGTCGGGGACTGCCGGCGGGCCCGCCGGGGTCTCGTCGACCGGCGGATCGACCCCGCGTCACCTCGTCGATGCCCTGGAGAGCGCGCCCGGCCGTCCAGCGCCGCCTCCGGCGTGGGTGGGGGGGTCGTCCGAAACCGGCGCTCCGTCGTCGACGAACCCTTTCGACGCCGTTGCCACCCACCCTTCGTCCGAGGCACGTCCCGGGCCGGCGGGTTCGGTTTCACGTGAAACGGGGAGTGCCGGGACCGTGCCGACACACGTCAGCCCGGTTTCACGTGAAACGGAGCAGGGGGCCAATGCCGGGGTCTCACCCGCGCGCACCGATGTTTCACGTGGAACCCCCCGTACCGCGGGTCAGATCGCCGAGCGTGAGACCAGCGCCTACGACGACAGCACGCCGCTGGCTCGCGCGGCGGAGCACGTGGTGATGGCACGCCACGGTGCGCTGAATCGCTCCGGTCCCTCACGCCCCGACGCCACCCGCGTGATGGTGGTGGCGAACCAGAAGGGCGGCGTCGGGAAGACCACGAGCACCGTCAACCTCGCGGCCGCCCTCGCCCAGCTCGGCCAACGGGTCCTGGTGATCGACCTGGATCCCCAGGGCAACGCGTCCACTGCCCTCAACGTCGAGCACCGGCGCGGAGTCCCCTCCACCTACGACCTGCTGGTCGACACCGTGACCCTCGCCGACGTGGTCACGACGTGCCCCGACCTGACCAACCTGTGGGTGGTGCCGGCCACGATCGACCTCGCGGGCGCGGAGATCGAGCTGGTGAGCGTGGTGGCCCGGGAGAACAGGCTCCGCAAGGCCATCCACGGGCACCCGTGGGTGGGGAGCGCGGCGGAGGTCGGGGCGGACCGCTTCGACTACGTCTTCGTGGACTGCCCCCCTTCCCTCGGGCTGCTGACGCTCAACGCCCTCGTGGCCGGCGACGAGATGATGATCCCGATCCAGGCGGAGTACTACGCGCTGGAGGGCCTCGGTCAGCTGCTCGAGACCGTGGAGATGGTCCGCAAGCACCTGAACCCCTCCCTTGCCGTGTCCACCATCCTGCTGACGATGTACGACGCCAGGACGCGGCTCGCCGCCGGCGTGGCCGGGGAGGTGAGGGACCACTTCGGCGACACCGTGCTGAGGACGATGGTCCCCCGCTCCGTCCGGGTCTCCGAGGCGCCGTCCTACGGGCAGACCGTGATGACCTACGATCCCGGTTCGCCGGGTGCCCTGTGCTACCTGGAGGCAGCACGCGAGATCGCCAGCAAGGGAGCCCCGAGCCGATGAGCAGCACCCCTCGCCCCCCACGTCGCGGTCTCGGCCGGGGCCTGGGCGCCCTCATCCCCACGGCTCCCAGCGAGGCCGCTGGGGTCAGCGGCGACAGCCATGCAGTTGACGGACCCGCCGCTCCGGCGCCCGAGCGCTCTGACGCGGCGGCGGTCGTTCCTCCCGGTGGAGTGCCCGGCTACTCCACGGGGTCCGGCGACCCGTCCCCCGACGTCGGCTCCGGCCCGGTACCCGGTCCCGACGAGTCCGGGGTGGTCACGGGGGCCTACTTCCGCGAGATCCCGATCGCCGAGGTGCGCCCCAACGCTCGCCAGCCGCGTCAGGTCTTCGAGGAGGAGGCGCTCGCCGAGCTCGTCCACTCGATCCGGGAGATCGGCCTCCTCCAGCCCGTCGTGGTCCGTCCCTCCGCCGAGGGCGGCTACGAGCTGATCATGGGAGAGCGTCGCTGGCGCGCGTCGCAGGAGGCGGGGCTGGAGCACATCCCGGCCATCGTCCGCGAGACCGACGACGGCGACATGCTGCGTGACGCGCTCCTGGAGAACCTCCACCGCTCCCAGCTCAACCCCCTGGAGGAGGCTGCGGCGTATGGCCAGCTCCTGGAGGACTTCGGCTGCACCCACGAGGAGCTGGCGCAGCGGATCGGTCGTTCCCGACCCCAGATCAGCAACACGTTGCGTCTTCTCAAGCTGAGCCCGGCGGTCCAGCGCCGCGTGGCGGCCGGCGTCCTGAGCGCGGGCCACGCTCGCGCCCTCCTCGCGGTGGAGGACGCCGACCTGCAGGACCGCCTCGCCCAGCGGGTCGTCGCGGAGGGGATCAGCGTGCGCGCCCTGGAGGAGATCGTCGCGCTGGGTGACCACGGCAAGCCGGCACGCGCGGCTCGCCGCAGCAAGCCCGTGGCCCCCGGGCTGGTCGACCTGGCGGACCGCCTGTCAGACCGGTTCGAGACCAGGGTCAAGGTCGACCTGGGGAAGTCCAAGGGCAAGATCACCGTCGAGTTCGCCTCCATGGACGACCTGCGCCGGATCGTCGACGTGATGGACCCGGGGAACGACCAGCAGGAGTGACCAGACGAGACGGAAAAGGCCATATGTCGCTTTGTCGACATATGGCCTTGTCTGTTCCTGCGGGTCTCAGCCGGCCTGCTCGCGCCTCTGTGCCGCCTTGGCCGCCCTGCGGGCGGCCCGCGCCCGCAGCTCCTCGGCGTCCATCTCCGCCGCCCGCTCCAGGGACGGCGCGGAGCCGCCGTGCTTCGCCGGCACCCACCAGGCGCCGGCCGGGCGCTCGTCTGCGGGGTAGCGGGAGACGGTCTCGTCCAGCATGATCCCCATCCGACGGCGCAGCTCGGCGGTCTCGGCCGCGGCGTCCTCACCGGTCGGGTGGAAGGGGGCGCCCACGGTGATGGCGATCGTCTTGCCGCGGGAGAAGTCCTTGGGGTGGTCCTTGGTGTAGATCCGCTGCGTGCCGAAGAGGACGACGGGGACGACCGGCACGCCGGCCTCGGCCGCGATCCGCACGGCACCCGACTTGAACTCCTTGAGCTCCATGGCCCGCGAGATCGTCGCCTCGGGGAAGATCCCCACGAGCTCGCCCGCCCGCAGGTACTCCACGGCGTGGTGGAAGGAGGCGACGCCGTCGCCCCGGTCCACGGGGATGTGGTGCATCGACCTCATGACGGGGCCGCCGATCCCGTGGTCGAAGACCTCCTTCTTCGCCATGAACCTGACCAGCCGCCGCCCGGCCAGGTGCGCCGCGAGGCCGCCGTAGATGAAGTCGAGGTAGCCCACGTGGTTGTACGCGATCAGCGCGCCGCCGGAGCGCGGCATGTGCTCGGTGCCCTGGACGTCGAAGCGCTGCCCGAGCAGCTTGAAGCCGGTCAGGGCGCTGAGCACGATCGGGCGGTAGGTGAGGTCCCGCATGGTGGGTTGCTCCTGGGTCGGTCAGGGGTCGGTGGACGGTGCCCCGGAAGCCTAGAGCAGGACGCTCAGCGCCGGGTCGCGAGGAAGTCCGCGATCCGGCCGATGGCCTCCTCCAGCACCTCGGCGTCGGGCAGCGTCACCAGGCGGAAGTGGTCGGGGTGCGGCCAGTTGAAGCCCGTCCCGTGGGTCACGAGGATCTTCTTCGACCGCAGGAGGTCGATGACCAGCTGCTGGTCGTCCTCGACGGCGTAGACCTCGGGATCGAGCCGGGGAAAGCAGTAGAGGGCCCCCCGAGGCTTGACGTTGCTCACCCCGGGGATCTCGTTAAGGAGCCGGTGGGCCAGCATCGACTGCTCGTAGAAGCGCCCGCCCGGACCGATCAGCTCCTCGATCGACTGGTACCCGCCGAGCGCCGTCTGGATCGCGTGCTGCGCCGGGACGTTGGCGCACATCCGCATGTTGGCGATGAGGGTGAGCCCCTCCAGGAAGTCGGTCGCGACCTCCTTGGGACCCGAGATCATCAGCCAACCGGCACGGTAGCCGCAGACCCGGTAGGCCTTGGAGAGCCCGCTGAAGGTGAGCGTGAGGACGTCGTTGCCCGCGAAGGTCGCGGTGTGGTGGTGGACCGCGTCCTCGAAGAGGATCTTCTCGTAGATCTCGTCGGAGAAGATGACCAGCTCGTGGCGTCGCGCGATGTCGACGAGCCCCTTGACGGTCTCCTCGCTGTAGACCGCCCCGGTCGGGTTGTTCGGGTTGATCACGACCAGTCCGAAGGTGTTCTCGGTGATCTTGGACTCGATGTCGGCGAGGTCGGGGTTCCACCCGTCCTCCTCGTCGCAGAGGTAGTGCACCGGCGTCCCGCCCGCCAGCGTGACGGCACCGGTCCACAGCGGGTAGTCCGGGGCAGGCACGAGGATCTCGTTGCCGTCGTCGACGAACGCCTGCAGGACCATGGAGATGAGCTCGGAGACGCCGTTGCCGATGAAGACGTCGTCGACCCGGACGTCGCGCAGGCCGCGCGACTGGTAGAAGTTCATCACCGCGGTGCGTGCCGAGTAGATCCCGCGGGAGTCGCTGTACCCCTGGGAGTGGGGCAGGTGGTGCACCATGTCGGCGACTATCGCCTCGGGCGCCTCGAAGCCGAACGGCGCCGTGTTGCCGATGTTGAGCTTGAGGATGCGGTGCCCCTCCGCCTCCAGGCGCTGCGCCTCGACGAGGATCGGACCGCGCACGTCGTAGCGGACGTTCTGGAGCTTCTTGCTCTGTCTGATGGGGCGCACCGGACCATTCTCGCAGGCGCCGCGGGCGCCTAGCATGGGGATTCCCCGCGACGCGCCGCACCGGGCCGCCGCGAGCCGGAAGCCGGAAGCCGGAGGAGGTGCCCGATGTCCCGGAAGGTCGTGCGGCTGACCCCGGACCACCTCCTCGCGCTGGCCGACCATCCCCGCACCTGCCTGCGCTGGCAGCTCGACCCGGTCGCACGGTCCCGGGTCCGCCCCCAGGAGCGTGCCGCCGAGCTCGAGGCCTGGGTCTCGGAGGTGCTCCGGGAGTGGGGCTCGTGCGGCCGGGTGGTCCTGGTGGACGACGAGGTGGTGGGGGCGGCGCTCTACGCCCCGCCGGCGTACCTCCCGGGCGCCTCCGACCTGCCCACGGCCCCGGCGGGCCCCGACGCAGTCCTGCTGGCCCAGCTGTGGGTCGACGACGAGCACCGCGGGGGCGGGTTGGGCCGCATGCTCGTGCAGGGGGTCGCCCGCGACCTCGTCCCGCGCGGCTTCGCCGCGGTGGAGGCGTTCGGCGACACCCGCGACCTCCCCCGCGACGGGCTCGCCCGCGACTGCGTGCTGCCCGCGGCCTTCCTCGGCGCGGTGGGGTTCAGGACGCAGCGGGCGCACGGCACCACCCCGCGGATGCGGATGGAGCTCCGGACCACTCGCGCCTGGATGTCCGACGTCGAGCAGGCCCTGGAGCGCCTGGTGGGTGCCGTGCGCCCGGTGCTCAAGCCCCAGCAGGGGCGGACCTTCAGATCAGGTCCTGGAGCTCCTTGAGGATCGCGGCCTTCGGGCGGGCGCCGACGATCGTCTTGACGACCTCGCCGCCCTGGTAGACGTTGATCGTCGGGATGCCGGTGACCTTGTAGGAGGCCGGGGTGACCGGGTTCTCGTCGACGTTCATCTTCACGAAGGTGATCTTGTCCCCGTGCGCACCGGCGATCTCGTCGAGGATCGGGGCGACCTGGCGGCACGGACCGCACCACTCGGCCCAGAAGTCGACCAGGACGGGCTTGTCGGACTTGAGGACGGTCGACTCGAAGTCGGCGTCGGTGACGGCGGTCATGTTGCTCATGGGGGTCCTTCCGGTGGTGGTCGGGGCTGGGGGGTGAACGCCGCGACCGGGAGGGTTGTTCCCGGCCACGGGACGGGCTCAGACCTTGGCGGCCTCGACCTCGTCGACCATCTCCTGGGCGAGCTCGGCCGTGTCGTCCGCCGAGCCGGCGGTGGAGGCCGCGTGGTCGAGCATCGCGACGTAGCGCTCCGCGTCGAGGGCCGCGGCGCAGCCGGTCCCGGCGGCGGTGATCGCCTGCCGGTAGTGGTGGTCGACCAGGTCGCCGGCGGCGAAGACCCCGGGCAGGTTGGTCGCGGTCGACGGGTGGTGGACGAGGACGTAGCCGTTCTCGTCGAGGTCGACCTGGCCGCCGAGCAGCTCGGAGCGCGGGTCGTGGCCGATCGCGATGAAGAGGCCGGTGACCTCCAGGGGGCGCTCCTCGCCTGTGACGGTGTCGCGCAGGGTCACCGACTCGAGCCGGTCGGTGCCGTTGATCGAGGCTATCTCGGAGTTCCAGACGATCTCGAGCTTGTCGTCGGCGAAGGCGCGCTCCTGCATGATCTTGGAGGCGCGCAGCTCGTCGCGGCGGTGGATGAGGTAGACCTTCTGTCCGAAGCGGGTGAGGAAGGTCGCCTCCTCGATCGCGGAGTCGCCGCCGCCGACCACGGCGATCGCCTGGTCGCGGAAGAAGAAGCCGTCGCAGGTCGCGCACCACGAGACGCCGCGACCGGAGAGCTCCTCCTCGCGGGGCAGGCCGAGCTTCCGGTAGCCGGAGCCGGTGGCCAGGATGACCGACCGGGCCCGGAAGGTGGCGTCGGCGGTCCGCACGACCTTGACCTCACCGGTGAGGTCGACCTCCACCACGTCGTCGGCGACCAGCTCGGCGCCGAAGCGCTCGGCCTGGGCACGCATCTCGTCCATCAGGGCGGGACCCATGATCCCGTCGCGGAAGCCCGGGAAGTTCTCGACCTCGGTGGTGTTCATCAGCGCGCCGCCGGCCGTCACCGAGCCCTCGAAGACGAGCGGCTCGAGGGAGGCCCGGGCGGCGTAGACGGCAGCCGTGTAGCCGGACGGGCCGGAGCCGATGATGATGACGTTGCGGACCGGGGTCTCGTCGATCGGGGTCTGGGCGGTGCTGTCGCTCATGGCGCGTGGCGCTCCCTGCGGGTCGGCGGTGGGCGGGACGATCGTAGAACCGATCGTAGGGGAGCGTTGTTCCCCCGCGGTCGGGGTCGGCGCCGGGTCGGGGCGTCGGCCCCGAGTCAGGGCGTCGCCTCCGAGTCAGGGCGTCGCCTCCGAGTCAGGGCGCCAGCCGGAGGCGCAGCGTCGGGCGCTCGTCGTCGCAGGCCCGGACCAGCACCCGCTGACCCCGCGGCCCGGCGGGACGCAGCAGCGCGGTGGCGGGCCGGCCGTCCAGCAGGACCGCGACCACCGTGTCGTCCGGGCGGACCTCGCGCGGCAGGCAGCCCTGCGCGGCGAGCCCCGCCACGACGCCCGGGTCCGCGGTCGCGACCAGCGCCGCGAGGTCACGCTCCGCGGTCGCCGTGGCCACCCGGGACGCCCGGGCCCACGGGTCGGTCGTCGCGCCCCCCGAGCGGTCGGGCTGCGGGTCACCCGCCACGAGGCCACCGCCGTCCTCCCGGTCCTCCTGCGCGTCGGGGTCGGGGGCGGCCTCGGGGAGGCCCCCGGCACCGGCGTCGTCGGAGGCGAGGACGCTCGGACCGGCCGCCGAGTCGGCAGCCGTCGACCCCGCGTCGCCCTCTCCGGAGTTGGAGACCAGCTGACCGACGGCCACGCCGCCGACCACCACGGCCGCGGCCGCGGCGACGGCCCACGACACGACCCGCCGGCGGCGCCGCGACAGCGGGGTCACGGACGCGCCCGCCGAGACCGTGCGCTCGGCGACCAGGGCGGCGAGGGCGTCGTCGAGCCGGGCGGCGACGTCGGGCGGGAGGGGCTCCTCGGCGCGGGAGGCGGCCAGCAGCCGTCGGACCAGCTCCTGCTCGTCATGCCCGGTCCCGTCGTGCCCCGTCATCCGCCCACCTCCTCGGGTCCGTGTCGTCGCGGTTCGGTCGGGAGCGCGCTCGGCTCCCGGGATGGGACGGGCGGCGGCCCGGCAGGGTTCCCCGGCTCCGTCAGCAGGTCCGCGAGGTGCTGGGCCAGCCGCGACCGGCCGCGCGAGCACCGCGACTTCACCGTGCCCTCCGCACACCCCAGGATCCGGGCGGCCTCGGCCACCGGGTAGCCCTCCATGTCGACCAGGACCAGTGCGGCGCGCTGCTCGTCGGGCAGCCGGGCGAGGGCGGCGAGCACCCGGTCGCGGCGCTCGTGACCGACCACCACGTCGGCGGGGTCGGCCGGCTGGGCGGAGGCGCCGGCCGCGGGGCCGCCGGCGGCCGGGCGGCGCTGGTCGAGGTCGTCGGGCAGCGGGTCGGCGGCGCGCACCTTCGCCGCCCGCAGCCGGTCGAGGCAGGCGTTGACGACGACCCGGTGCAGCCAGGTGGTGACGGCGGAGTCGCCGCGGAAGGAGCCCGCCCGCCGGAACGCGGCGACCATCGCGTCCTGCAGCCCGTCGGCGGCGTCCTCGGGGTTGCCCATGGTCCGCAGCGCGACGGCCCACAGCCGGTCCCGGTGCCGGCCGAAGAGCTCTCCGAAGGCGTGGGGGTCGCCGGCCACGTGCGCGGCCAGCAGCTCCGCGTCGGTGGGCGGGGAGGTCACCCGCTGACCACGATCTCGCGGATCTCCCCGCGGAAGTCGGCGTCCACGGGCGGGATCGCGGTGAGCCACACCGTCACGTAGCGGGCCTGCTGCGCCTCGTCGAGCTCGACGACGATGGTGTCGTCGTCGGTGCCGCCACCCACCGGCTCGTCGCCCGGTGCGGCGGTGGGGGGCTCCTCGCGGAGGTGGACCTCCGCGGTGGTCGTGCCGCCGCCGACCTGGATCTCGACCAGCCGCACCCCCTTGACCTCGCCGAGGTCGAGGGTGAGGCCGACACCGTCCTTGAGGCCGCCGGGGCCGAACTGCTGCCGGTAGCTGCTGGTGATCCACGAGGTGGCCGGGTCCCCGTCGACGGCGTACGGCGTCAGCTCGGGGTTCTCGTCCTGCGGCGGGCTGCCCTCGGGGTCGAAGTCGGTGGCCTCGACGCCCTGGAAGGCGGTCAGCCCTGCGCTGGGTCCGCCGCGCCGCGCCGCGTCGCCGTCGGGGTCGTCCTCGTCGTCGCCCCGACCGCCGAGCTGGTACGCCGCGGCGACGGCCAGCAGGACGAGCGCGGCGAGGCCGACCATGAAGGCGAGCCGCAGCCAGCGACGGCCCGGCACGCGGTCGGGCGGGGGCACGGCCGGGAGCAGGCCCGAGTGGCTGCCGCCGGTGCCGCCGTGGCCGGTGGAGGTGTCCCAGGGCCAGTACTCGGCACCGTCCGAGGGGGCCGGGCGCGGCGGCCGCGGGCGCCGGACGGGGGTGCCGTCCTCGGGGTCGGTGGCGAAGAGGGGGCGGGCCGGCGGCTCCTCGAGCGCGGGCGGCGGGGGCGGCGGGTTGCCCCGGGCGCGCAGCCACTCGACCTCGTCGTCGTCGTGAAAGACCGGCATCCCGGCCTCGGTGGGGACGTCGGCGCCGCCGGACGGACCGGCCACCGCCGCCGCCAGGGGGACGGCGGTGCTGCCCGTCGCCTCGTCGCCGAGGAACTCCCCGAGGGCGTCGCGGATCCCCGCGGCGGTGGTGAGGTCGTGGGTGGGGCGGTGGCCGAGGCCGGGGAGCCCCGCCCGGGCGCTCCCGTTGCGTCCGGGGGTCCCCTCGCCCAGCACCTCGCCGCAGACCTGGTCGAGGACGCGGGGGATGCCGGCGCGGACCTGGCGGGGGCGGAGCGGGTGGTCGTGCTCGCGCGGCGCGGCGGGGACGAGCGACTCCCGGTCGCCGGGCCACCGGCCGGTCAGGGCGGCGTACAGGAGGGCGGCGAGGTCGCGGACGTCCTGCTCGACCCGGTCGGGCGGCAGCCCGTGCAGGGCGGCGTCCACCCCGAAGCCGATGATCCGCACCTGGCCGTTCTCGTCGACGAGGACGTTCTCGGGCTGCAGGCGGCCGTGGGCGCGGCCGCCGTCGTGGGCCACCGCGAGGGTGTCGGCGACCTCGGCCACCAGCCACGCCGCCCGGCGCGGGCTCAGCGGCCCCTCGTCGGCCAGCGCGTTGTCCAGCGACGTCCCCTGGCCCCACTCGTTGACGACGTAGCAGTGCGCGTCGTCGCGGTCGGCGTCGAGCACCCGGAGGTTGCGCCGGTCCATCAGCGCGGCCGAGCGCTTCGCGGCGGTCATCAGCGCGTCGGCGCGCTCGTCGTCGGCGCGGATCAGGTGGACCGCGACCTGCCGCTGGAGGACGTCGTCGTGGGCACACCAGAACCACCCACCCTCGGTCTCGCTGAGCAGGTCGACCATCTGGTACCGCTCGGCGAGCACGTCGCCGGCACGGAGCGAGGTGGCCACGGTCCTCCAGGTCTCTCGGGTGCACCGGGTGCAGCTTCCCGGTCATCGTACGGCCACGTCAGCCCGCGCGGAGCCGCCTTCGGACCGTGTCCAGGACGGGATCCACCAGGTCGGTGACCTCCCGCAGGCGCAGCCACCGCGCCAGCACCACGAGGGCGGCCAGGTCGACGACGCCCACCACGGCGCCGCGGCCGACCGAGACCAGGGGGTGCGGGTCCTCGCCCAGCGCGCCCAGCCCGACGTCGACCAGCCACGCGGCCAGCGTGGCGACGGCCACCACCAGCAGCAGGCGGACCGCGAACCGGACCAGCCGCGGCGTCCCGAGGCCGCCCAGCCGCCGCCGCAGCACGGCGTAGCTGAGCGCGGAGACCACCAGGTAGGCGAGGGTGTAGGCGACCACCAGCGCCGGCGCCGTCTGCCGGGCGGAGGCCTCCCGCACCAGCAGCACCGCCGCGGCGATGTTGACCACCGCGTGCACCAGCTGGACGAGGAAGACCGTGCGGGTCTGCTCGAGGGCGTAGAAGCCGCGGAGCATGAAGTAGTGGACGGTGAAGAAGACCAGGCCGAGGCCGAAGAGCGAGAGCGCCGGGACGAACGTGGAGGCGTCGCCGGCCCCCGCCCCCCAGCCGTACGCCGCGTTGGCGACGTCGTCGGCGACCACCGGGAGGAGCGCGGCGAAGGGGACGACGACGGCCAGGGAGGTGCGCATCGTCGAGGACAGGGTCGTCGCCAGCCGGCCGGTGTCGCCGTCGGCGGCGTACCGGGAGAGCCGCGGCAGCACCGCGGTGGCGAAGGAGACGGTGACGATCGCGTGCGGCACCATCGCGACCAGCATCGAGCTGGCGTAGACGGTGACGCCGGTGCCCTCCTCCGAGCCGGCCGGGCCGCTGGTGGCCAGGCGGGTCACCTGCCAGTAGGTGACCTGGTTGACCACGACGAAGAGGACCGTCCACACGCCGAGGCGCAGGGTGTGGCCCAGGCCCGTCCCGCGGAAGTCGAACCGCGGCCGGTAGGCGAAGCCCGCGGCGCGCAGGTAGGGCAGCAGCACCAGCAGCTGCACCACGATGCCGAGCGTGGAGCCCAGGCCCAGGAGCAGCTCCTGGCCGTCGGTGTAGGGCCCGGCGAGACCGTCGCCGGAGACCGGGCCGAAGACGACGAGGTAGACCACCAGGACCCCGACGGCGAGCAGGTTGTTGGCGATCGGCGCCCACATCATCGGGCCGAACGTGCCCCGGGCGTTGAGCACCTGCCCGACCAGCACGAACATCCCGTAGAAGAAGACCTGCGGCAGACAGTAGCGCGCGAAGGCGACCGCCGAGTCGCGCTGCTCCGCCAGGGCGGGCGAGGAGAGCTCGCTGGTGAAGTAGAGGTCCACCACCAGCGGGGCCGCCAGGACGAGCAGCGCGGTCACCGCGCCGAGGAAGAGGGCGGCCAGGGTGATGATCCGGCTGGTGTAGGCGTCGCCGCCGTCCTCGTCGCGGGTCAGCGCGCGGACCAGCTGGGGCACCAGCACGGCGTTGAAGACGCCGCCGGCCAGCAGGATGTAGAGGGCGTTGGGGATCGTGTTGGCGACGTTGAAGAGGTCGGCGTGGAGCGCGCTGCCCAGGGCCGCCACCAGCAGCGCGCTGCGCAGGTAGCCCGACAGCCGCGAGAAGGTGGTGCCCGCGGCCATCACCGCGCTGCTGCTGGCCAGCGAGCGGCGCTCCTGCTCCGTCGTGCCGTCAGTGCCGCTCACCGGGTGGCTGCCTCCGTCTCGGACTGGTCGCTCTCGCCGGGCTCCTCCGCCGCGCGGGCCTCGGCCTCCGCCTGCTCGAGGCGGGTGCGCCGGTTGCCGCGCACGAACCGGACCCCGATGGTGCCGAAGAGCAGCACCGCGCCGATGCCCATGATCACCCAGACGGTGCCGCTGACCTGGGAGGTGCGCACGGGGTACGTCGCCGAGGCGCCGAGCGGGTTGCCGTCGACGTCGGTGACCCGCAGGGTCAGCTCGTCGGTGCCCTGCCGGGTCGCCGTCGCCGACATCCGCAGCAGCCGCCGGGAGCGGGGCCGCAGCGTGAGGGGCTCCTGCTCCTCGATCAGCACGCCGCCCTGGCTGCTGGCGGCGATCCGCACGGTCACCGAGACGTCGAGGTCGTTGACGAGCGTGACGCCGAGGGTGCCGTGGTCGCTGGAGAGGGTGGCCCGCAGCGGCGTCTCCACGGAGATCGCGCCGAGCCGCTCCTCCAGCCACCGGGTGCCGCGGACGTTGCGCTTGCGCCACGTCGCCGACTGGCCTCCGGCGCGCCGGCCGAAGTAGGAGGTGCTGGGCAGCACGGCCTCGACCAGCTGGGCCACGAGGCCCGAGCGCCGGGTCAGCACGCCGTCGAGGAGCCGGGCCGCGTCGAGCCGCTGCGCGGCGGCCGCCACGCTGACCCCCGGGAGCTCGGCGGAGACCTGGGGCTCGCCGTACACGAGGGCCTCCGCGGGCAGGCCGCCCTCGCCCGTCACGCCGTCGCCGGCCTGCTGGGGCTCGGTCAGCACGTCGTCGCCCACCAGGGCCGAGAGCGGGCGCAGCCGCAGCAGCCCCTCGTCGAACTGGGTGTAGAGGACGGCGGAGCCGGTGGCCGGGTCCCAGCTGGGGGGCGGGGCGATCACGAGGGGGGAGTCGTCGCCGGCGAGGAGCCGCAGCGCGGCCTCGCTCACGACCCGCTGGCGGACAGCCACCGCGCCGGCGGCCGGCTCGGGGCCGGGACCCCCCGCGGCCACGCCGGAGGAGGTGGTGGCGAAGGTCCGGTCGAGCACGCGTCCGGTGCTCGGCGTCCCGCCGAGGGGGTCCTGCAGGGCCCGGTCGCTGAGCAGCACGACGGTGCCGGGGTCGGAGGCGGAGACGACGTCGGGCGACAGGAAGCCGTCGGGGGAGGCGAGCACCGGGGTGGCGTCGATGCCGAGGGTGACGAGCAGGGAGGTGGCGTGGGCCCGGGCCATGACCAGCAGGTCGGGGTCGTGGCGCTGCAGGGCGGAGGCGTCGACGTCGCCGTAGGGCAGCGACAGGACGGGGTGGGCGGCCATCTCGGCGCGGAAGAGCGCGAGCCAGCCCTCGGCGGCCGCGGCCGCCGCCGCCTGCTCGGGGTCCACCTCCTCGGGCTCGCCCTCCTCCTCCGGCACGGAGGGGACGTCGGTGGGCTGGGTGGGGCTCGGCAGCGGCTGCCCGGGGTCGGTCGGGTCCTCGCTGCCCTGGCCGTCGCCGTCGTCACCCTCCTCGTCGGCCGGCTCCTCGGCGCCCGGGAGCGGGGCGAGGCTGGCGCGGGGGTTGCCGGCGGCCAGCTTCATGGCCGCGTGCGGCACGGCCGGGTCGAGCAGCCAGGTGACCGGGCGGTCGCCGGCCGCGGCACCGGCCTCGAGCAGGTTGCGCAGCCGCCCGCCCGGGCCGAGCAGCTTGGCCCAGCGGGCGGGGCCGGCCACCCGGCCGCCCGGGGTGTACCTCACCGGCGCGCGCAGGGGCAGCACGAGGGCGGCGTCGAGCTGGCGCCGCTCGCCCGAGAGCACGGGGAGGAAGGTGCGGGCCCGCCCGTACAGGTCGCGGGCGTCGGAGTCGGTCTGGCCGAGGGCGTGGACGCCTGCCCAGTAGACCCCGTCGCCGCCCGCCAGCCGGCCCGCCGGGATGAACGCCGTGAAGGCGGCAGACTCGCCCGGCCCGAGGCTCGGGATGGTCTGGAAGGTGCCGGGGTCGACCACGCGCGGACCGAGGTCGTCGGTCTCGGGCGCCGAGGCGGCCGAGGCGAGGGTCGCGGAGTCGACGATCGGGGCCACGGAGTGGAACGCGTGGACGTTGACCGTGGTCCAGGTCTCCTCGGTGGTGTTGGTGACCGTCCCCGTGACCGTCACCTGCTCGTCGGCGCGCGGCACCGACGGGGTCAGCTCGTCGATCGCCAGGCGGAGCGGGGAGGACGACTCCCGGGCCGGCGCGGCGGGGGCGCTCGGGGTCGCCTGGGTCGCCGGGGCCGCCTGCGCCGCCTGGGTCGCCTGGGTCGCCTGGGTCGCCTGGGTCGTCTGCGCCGCCGAGGCTGCGGAGGCTGCGGAGGCCGGCCCGGCCACGCCGAGACCGGGCGCCAGCACGGCCAGCAGCAGCGCCAGCACCGCGGCGGCGGACGCGAGCGGGGTCCGTCCCGCCACGGGGGCAGGCGGGAACGGACGACGGCGGGGCACCCCACGACTCTAGTGCGCCTAGACTGGCTCCTCGTGTCCGACGCCCCTGCCCCGCCGCCGCTCAGCATGGTCGAGGTCCAGCGAGCGGTGACCGCCGAGCTGGACCGCATCGGCGAGGTCGTCGACGAGCTGGGGGCCCGCTTCGACGCCGCGGGGCACCAGCTCCACCTCGTGGGCGGACCGGTCCGCGACGCGATGCTGGGACGGCTCCAGAACGACCTCGACTTCACCACCGACGCGCGGCCCGAGCAGACCGAGCGCCTGCTCAAGGGCTGGGCCGACGCCGTCTGGGACATGGGCCGCGCCTTCGGCACCATCGGCTGCCGCAAGGGCGACTGGCAGGTGGAGGTGACGACGTACCGGGCCGAGACCTACGACCCGTCCTCCCGCAAGCCCGACGTCGACTTCGGCGACTCGCTCGCCGGCGACCTGGGCCGCCGCGACTTCACCGTCAACGCGATGGCCGTGGCGATCCCCAACAGGACCTTCGAGGACCCCTACGGCGGGGTGGTCGACCTCGCCCACCGGGTGCTGCGCACCCCCGGCCGCCCCGAGGACTCCTTCTCCGACGACCCGCTGCGGATGATGCGGGCCGCCCGGTTCGCGGCGCAGCTCGGCTTCGACGTCGCCCCCGAGGTGGTCGAGGCGATGCGGGCGATGGCCGGGCGGATCGAGATCATCTCCGCCGAGCGGGTCCGCGACGAGCTGGTCAAGCTGGTCTGCGCGCCGTCCCCCCGCCGGGGCCTCACCCTGCTGGTCGAGACCGGCCTCGCCGACCACGTGCTCCCCGAGCTGCCCGCGCTGGCGCTGGAGCGCGACGAGCACCACCGGCACAAGGACGTCTACGAGCACACCCTCACCGTCCTCGAGCAGGCGATCGACATGGAGGACAGGCTGGGCGGGAAGCCCGACTTCGTCTCCCGGTTCGCCGCGCTCATGCACGACGTGGGCAAGCCGCGCACCCGCAGGTTCGTCGGCGACGGCACCGTGACCTTCCACCACCACGACGTCGTGGGCGCCAAGATCACCCGCAAGCGGATGAAGGCGCTGCGGTTCTCCAACGACGAGGTCGAGGCCGTCTCCAAGCTCGTCGAGCTGCACCTGCGCTTCCACGGCTACGGCTCGGGGGAGTGGACCGACTCCGCCGTGCGTCGCTACGTGCGCGACGCCGGCGACCAGCTGGACCGGCTGCACGTGCTGACCCGGGCCGACTGCACCACCCGCAACGCCCGGAAGGCCGCGCGGCTCCGCCGCACCTACGACGACCTCGAGTCCCGGATCACCACGCTCTCGGAGCAGGAGGAGCTGGCCGCCATCCGGCCCGACCTCGACGGCACCCAGATCATGGAGGTCCTGGGGATCGCGCCCGGCCGCGAGGTCGGCGAGGCCTACAAGTTCCTCCTCGAGCTGCGGATGGACGAGGGCCCGAAGACGGAGGAGGAGGCGCGCGAGGCGCTGCTCGCGTGGTGGGCAGCGCGGGGGTGACCCCTGCCGTCGGGATCCCCGCTCAGGCGGGGATCCCCGAAGTTCGTGTGGCGTGCATGCCCCGCCAACCTGCAGCAGGCCGCGCCAACCTCTTCCTCGCGCGACCCGGACTCCCCTAGATTGCGCCCGTGACGACTCCGAGCGCAGACCTGGTCGAGCCCCTGATCGAGGAGACCGTCGAGGTGGCCGCGCCGCCCGAGCGGGTCTGGGCGCTGGTCTCCGACCTGCCGCGGATGGCCGAGTGGAGCCCGCAGGTGGTCCGCACCTTCCTCCGGGGCGGCCGGCCGGTGCGCCTCGGCACCCGGATGCTGAACCTCAACCGGCGGGGTCTCCTCGTCTGGCCCACCCAGGCGAAGGTGGTCCGCCTCGAGCCGCAGCGCGAGGTGGCCTTCCGAGTGAAGGAGAACGGCAGCACCTGGTCGTTCGCCCTCGAGCCGGTCGACGGCGGCGCCGCGACCCGCGTCGTCCAGCGTCGCGAGGCGCCCGACGGCATCAGCGCGCTCTCCCTGCGGCTCACCGACCGGGTGCTCGGCGGGCAGACGACCTTCCAGGCCGAGCTGCGCGCCGGGATGCGGCAGACGCTCGACCGGATCCGCGCCGAGGCCGAGCGCGGCTGACCCGCCCGGGCCCCCGGGAGACGAAAGGGCCCGCCCGACAGGAGGAACGCCGCGACTCGCCGTGCTGCTCGGCGGGTCGGGCGGTCTCCCCCTGTCGGACGGGCCCTCGGTGTAGCGGTGGAGCGGTGCTGCGGGTGCTGCTAGGTCACTCGCCGCGGATGAACGCCTCGAGCTGGGCGCGCCCCTCCTCGTCGGGGATCTGCACCGGCGGGGACTTCATCAGGTAGGCCGAGGCCGGGATGATCGGGCCGCCGATGCCGCGGTCCTTGGCGATCTTGGCGGCGCGGACGGCGTCGATGATGATGCCGGCCGAGTTGGGCGAGTCCCAGACCTCGAGCTTGTACTCCAGGTTGAGCGGCACGTCGCCGAAGGCGCGACCCTCGAGGCGCACGTAGGCCCACTTGCGGTCGTCGAGCCAGGCGACGTAGTCGGACGGGCCGATGTGCACGTTGCGGTCGTCGGCGCCGACGTTCGCCAGCGAGCCGTTGAGGTTGGAGGTGACGGCCTGGGTCTTGGAGACCTTCTTGGACTCCAGGCGCTCGCGCTCGAGCATGTTCTTGAAGTCCATGTTGCCGCCGACGTTGAGCTGGTAGGTGCGGTCCAGCGTGACGCCGCGGTCCTCGAACAGCTTGGCCATGACGCGGTGGGTGATGGTGGCACCCACCTGCGACTTGATGTCGTCGCCGACGATCGGGACGCCGGCCTCCTCGAACTTCGCGGCCCACTCGGGGTCGGAGGCGATGAAGACGGGCAGGGCGTTGACGAAGGCCACGCCCGCGTCGATGGCGCACTGGGCGTAGAACTTGTCGGCGTCCTCGGAGCCCACGGGCAGGTAGGAGACGAGGACGTCGACCTCGGCGTCCTTGAGCGCCTGCACGACGTCGACCGGCGTCGCGGCGGACTCCTCGATGGTGAGGCGGTAGTACTTGCCGAGGCCGTCCAGGGTCGGGCCGCGCTGGACCTCGACGCCCAGGGTGGGGACGTCGGCGATCTTGATCGTGTTGTTCTCCGACGCGTTGATCGCCTCGGAAAGGTCCTTGCCGACCTTCTTGTCGTCGACGTCGAACGCCGCGACGAACTCCACGTCCTTGACGTGGTAGTCGCCGAAGACGACGTGCATCAGGCCGGGGACGGTCCCGTTCGGGTCGGCGTCCTTGTAGTAGTGCACGCCCTGGACCAGTGACGTGGCGCAGTTGCCCACGCCGACGATTGCTACGCGTACCGAACCCATGGGCTCTCCTCTTTCTTGGTGCGAAATTCTCGTTCTCGCGATGTCGGTGACGGACCGGAGCGCGGCAGTGCTCAGTCCGGGGTGACGGGCTCGGTGACCGGGCCCGCCTTGGAGTGACCGTCCCGCTCGGCCTTGATGAGGTCCGACAGCCACCGGACCTCGCGCTCGACCGACTCCACACCGTGGCGCTGGAGCTCCGCGGCGTACCGGTCGACCTCCTTCTGGGTGCGCGCCAGGTCGGTCTGCACCCGCTCCAGCCGCTCCTGGAGCCGGGTGCGACGCCCCTCCAGGACGCGCAGCCGGATCTCCATGTCGGTGGAGGAGAAGAAGGCGAAGCGGATGTCGAAGTTGTCGTCCTCCCACGCGGCAGGACCCACCTCCGACATCAGGCGCTCGAACTCCGCGTGGCCGGCCTCGGTGACCCGGTAGACGATGCGCGGGCGACGCGTGACCGGGGCGGGCACGGTGTCGACCTCCTCGATGAGCGAGGAGCGGAGCATCTTCTTCAGGGCCGGGTAGAGGGAGCCGTAGGACAGGACGCGGCTCCACCCGAGCATCAGGTTGAGCCGCTTGCGGAGCTCGTAGCCGTGCATGGGTCCCTCGTGCAGCAGTCCGAGGACTGCGAGCTCGATGGTCTCTCCACGACGTGCCACGCGACCTATCGTAGCGATATATCTGCGGCAACTGAACAGCCGGACCGGACCGGTTCCCCGCACGCCCTGCGGCGAAGAATCCGGAGTTGCGCGCGAGCCCTTTAGTCTTGCCCGCGTGAGCCAGACCCGCAGGAAGCCCGGCCCCGCCGTGAAGAAGAAGCCGGCGAAGCAGAAGCTGACCCCACGCCAGTGGGTCAAGCGGGGCCTCCTCGGGTTCCTCGTCCTGGTGCTGGTGGGGGGCCTGCTCTCCGTCGGCGCCTTCGTGCTGGCCTACCAGACCATCGAGATCCCCGAGGCCAACGAGGAGTTCGAGACCCAGACGTCGTTCGTCTACTACGCCGACGGCGAGGCCGAGCTCGGCCAGTTCGCCCGCCAGAACCGCGTCTCGATCCCGCTGGACGACGTGCCGCAGCGGATGCAGGACGCCGTGGTCTCGGCCGAGAACAAGAACTTCTGGAAGGACAGCGGCATCGACCCCAAGGGGATCGTGCGGGCCGCGTTCTCCAACGCGCGGGCGGGCGAGACCACCCAGGGTGCCTCGACGATCACCCAGCAGTACGTGAAGATCCTCTACCTGACCAGCGAGCGGAAGCTCTCGCGCAAGGTCAAGGAGGCGATCCTCTCGCTCAAGATCCAGCGGGAGATGAGCAAGCAGGAGATCCTCGAGGGCTACCTCAACACCATCTACTTCGGGCGCGGCGCCTACGGCATCCAGGCGGCCTCGGAGGCCTACTTCAACAAGGGCGCCAAGCGGCTCAAGCTGCGCGAGGCCGCCTTCCTGGCCAGCGTGCTCAACAACCCCTCCTCCTACGACCCGGCCAACGGCGAGGAGGCGAAGGAGGCGGTCTCCCGCCGCTACGAGTACGTCCTGGGCCGGATGGCCGACGACGGCCACATCACGGAGGAGAAGGCGGAGACCGCGATGAAGCGGCTGCCGAAGTTCCCCAAGCAGGAGGCGCAGAGCTCCTACGGCGGCCAGAAGGGCCACATGCTCAAGCTGGTCCGCGACGAGCTGCTCCGGCTCGGCTACTCCGAGGCCCAGATCGACGGCGGGGGCCTGCGGGTCACCACCACCTTCGACGCGCAGATGATGAGCGACCTGCAGGAGGCGGTGGTCGAGGAGCGGCCCGAGGGCTTCGGCGACAAGCAGCTGCACATCGGCGCGGCCACCGTCGAGCCGGGGACCGGGGCGCTGAAGGCCTTCTACGGCGGCCAGGACTACCTGGACTCCCAGATCAACTGGGCCGCCACCGGCGGCATGGCCGGCTCGACGATGAAGGCGTTCACCATCGCGACCGCGATCAAGGAGGGCTTCTCCCTCAACGACCGCTTCGACGGCAACTCGCCCTTCACCTTCCCCGACGGCCTCGAGGTCTACAACGCGGGCGAGGGCGCCACCGACCTCGGCTCGTCGATCTCGATGGTGACCGCGGCGCAGAACTCGACCAACACCGCCTTCGTCGACATGAGCGCCGGCATGGACGACGGCCCGAAGAAGATCCACGACCTGGCCGTCGCCGCCGGGCTGCCGCCCCAGGAGCCGCAGGACCGGTTCCCGGGGATCCCCGGCCGCACGGTCGACCTGCTGCAGGACGACGCCCTGATCACCCTGGGCAAGGCCCGCACCAGCCCGATCAACATAGCCAACGCCTACGCCACCTTCGCCAACGGCGGCGAGCGGGCCGACGTCCACGTGGTCCGCAAGGTGGTCGAGGCCAACGGCGAGACCAGCTACACCCGCAAGGACACCACCCGCCGCGTGGTCGACGAGGACGTCAACGCCGACACCGTCTACGCCCTCGAGCAGGTCGTCAGCGGCGGCTCCGGCCGGGCTGCCCTCGGCGTCGGCCGGCCCGCCGCCGGCAAGACCGGCACCGCCACCAACGACAAGGACCAGGTCTCCTCCTCCTGGTTCGTGGGCTTCACCCCCCAGCTGTCCACCGCGGTGATGTACGTCCGCGGCGACGGCGACGACCAGCTCGACGACTGGCTGCCCTCCTTCTACGGCGGCACCTACCCCGCCCAGACCTGGAGCGGGATCATGGAGCGGCTGACCGAGGGCATGGAGGTCGAGGACTTCCCCGACCCGGTCTTCCTCGACGGCGACGCGCCCGACGACCGCTACACCTACACCCCGCCGCCGCGGCCCACCCAGCCCCCGCCGCCCCCGCCGTCGAAGAAGCCGAAGCCCTCGAAGAAGCCGAAGCCGACGCGCGAGCCGACCCCCACCGAGGAGCCGACTCCGCCCCCGCCGCCGCCGACGCCGACGCTCCCGCCGCCGACGCCCACCCCGCCTCCGCCGACGCCCACCCCGCCTCCGCCGACGCCGACGCTCCCGCCGCCGACGCCGACGCTGCCCCCGCCGGACCCGACCCCCACCCAGCCCGTCGGCTAGGAGCCACGAGATGACGCGACGCACGCCGGTCGAGCAGCCCCGGGAGCCCGGCTGGGTGCACGCCACCCGCGACGACCCGACGGTGGCAGCGCTCTCCGAGGTCGTCGGCGGCCCGGCCGGCAGCCGGGTGGCCCGGCACCGCTGGTGGACGCCGGTGCGGGTGCTGCTCGTGCTCACCGGGGTCTGCCTCGCGCTGGGGATGATGACCAAGGCGCCGTGCGTGACGTCGCAGTGGCAGGACGGCGAGGTCCGCTACACCGCGATGTGCTACTCCGACATGCCCTACCTCTACACGGGGCGCGGCTTCACCGAGCGGCACTGGCCCTACTCCGACGACGCCGAGGTCCGGGCCGAGTACCAGGCGATGGAGTACCCGGTCGGCATCTCCTACTGGGCCTGGGCGACGAGCCACGTCACCTGGTGGCTGAGCGGCTCACCGGCCTCCGACGACCCCGACCGGGACGTCGCGGAGGAGGGCACGCTCTACGTCGCGGTCAACGCGGCCGGCTTCGCCCTCGTGGTGCTGCTCAGCACCTGGCTGCTGGCCGGCGTGAACCGCGGCCGGGACGCCGCCGGGCGCCGCCGCTCCCGGCCCTGGGACGCGGCCGGCTTCGCGCTGGCCCCGGCGCTGGCCGTCACCGGCCTGGTCAACTGGGACCTGCTGGCCATCGGGTTCGTCGCCGCCGCGCTGTGGGCCTGGTCCCGGGACCGGCCCGTGCTCACGGGCGTGATGATCGGCCTCGGCACCGCGACCAAGCTCTTCCCGCTCTTCCTCCTCGGCGGGGTGCTGGTGCTCTGCCTGCGCCGCCGCCGCTGGGCCGACCTGGTCAACACCGTCAGCGCCGCCTTCCTCGCGTGGGGGGTGGCCAACCTGCCGGCCTGGCTGCTGGGCCCCGAGGACTGGAAGGTCTTCTGGAGCTTCAACAGCGAGCGCGGCGCCGACCTGGGGTCGCTCTGGCTCGTCTGGCAGCAGTTCACCGGCGACGAGGTCACCGACGCGCTCGTCAACCGGGGCTCGTGGATCTTCTTCGGGGCCTGGTGCGGCGCGGTCCTCGTGGTCGGGCTGCTGGCCCCCAGGCCGCCGCGGCTCGCGCAGCTCGGCTTCCTCGTGGTGGCCGGCTTCCTGCTGGTCAACAAGGTCTACTCGCCGCAGTACGTCCTGTGGTTGCTGCCGCTGGCGGTGCTCGCCCGGCCGCGCTGGCGCGAGCTGCTGGCCTGGCAGGCCGCCGAGCTCCTCTACTTCGCCGCCGTCTGGTGGTACCTCGGCGGCTTCCTGGCCCCGGGATCCGACGGGCAGCCGGTCTTCTACTGGGTGGCGATCGTGCTGCGGGTCGCCGCCGAGCTGTGGCTGGTCGCCCTGGTCACCCGCGACGTGCTGCGGCCCGAGCACGACCCGGTCGACCGCGACCCGGTCGAGGGTGGGTCCGACGAGCCGGAGCCGCGCCCGGGTGCCGCGGCCGACGCCCCCGACGGCGAGGCTCAGACGACGTCGACGCGGTCGAACGCGGTGGCGGTGTAGCGGACCCGGACGTCGATCGGGTCGCCCACCGCGGGCACCCGCGCGCCCGCGGGCAGGAAGAGCATCGAGGCCTGCATGTGCGGCGGCTCGGCGAAGAGCCGCTGCTTGCCGTCGATGGAGAACGGCGAGCGCACGAAGCCGACGGCGTCGAGGCCGCCGCGGGCCAGCGTCGCGGCCCGGGCCTTGAGGCTCTGCTCGCCGGTGGGGGCCTCCAGCCCGATCCCGTGCGCGGTGCCGCCGCTGACCACCAGCAGGTGGCCCGACTTCGGCGCGGTCCGCGACCGGTAGCCGAAGACGTCGCCGCGCTCGACGGCGTGCACGTCGAGGACCGTGGAGGTGACGCGCAGCGCGTCGCGGGCCCCGAGCCACAGGTCGGTGCCGATCCGCGGACGGATCTCGAAGTCGGCGTACGACGCCCGCAGCCGGTCGAGCTCGTCGGGCGTCAGGTGGCTGACCCAGAGGCTCCGGGTGGGCAGGCCGGCGGCGACCACGTCGGTGACCAGCCGGTGCACCTGGGAGAGGTGGGAGCCCTGGGCGAGCGGGAGGTGCATGGCCACCCCCTCGAGGCGGCCACGCGCGGTGAGGCCGCCGAGGTCGCGGAGCTGCCGACCGGTCATCCCGTGGCGCAGCATCGACGTCACCAGCTCGAGGACGTAGCGGGCGTCGGGCTGCCGCTCGAGCAGGGCGGCGAGGTCCTCGGGGCGGCTGACGGTGTGGACGACGCGCCGGGCGAGGGCCGGGTCCAGGTCGAGCGCGGCGCCGAAGGGGCGCCAGGGGGTGAGCACGAGCAGGCTGCCGCCGTACCGGGTGGCCACCTCGGGCAGCTCGTCGTAGGTGCCGACGGCGAGCACGTCGCCTCCGCCGACCTGCTCGGCGAGCCAGGCCGTGCGCCGGGCGAGCCGGGCGAGCCCGAAGCCGTAGCCGTTCCCCTTGGCCACCGGCACGAGGCCGGGGGTGCGCTCGGCGACGTCGCGCAGGTGGCCGCGCCAGCGGTCGCCGTCGACGGTGAGGACGAGGCTCATCCGCGCCTCCTCATGTAGAGGTCGAACGCCTTGTAGAGCGGCCGGTTGAGGGGCAGGTCCCACTCCCCCGCGTACTCGACGGCCTCGCCGCCCGTGCCGACCTTGAACTGGATCAGCCCGACGTGGGGATCGTCGGCGTCGAGGGTGTCGGTGATGCCGCGCATGTCGTAGACCTCCGCGCCCGCCGCCAGCGCGGCCCGGACCATCGCCCACTGCACGGCGTTGGAGCCGCGGACCTCGCGCTTCTCGGTGGAGGAGGCGCCGTAGGAGTACCAGGCGTGGGTGCCGACCCGCACCGAGATCGTGGCCGCGACCAGGTCGCCCTCGTGCCGGGCGAGGTGGAGCACGATCCGGTCGGGCTCCTCCGCGGAGAGGGCGTCGAACATCGTGCGGAAGTAGGAGAGCGGCCGCGGGGTGAACCCGTCGCGCTGGGCGGTGTGCACGTAGAGCGCGTGGAAGGCCTCGAGGTCGGCGCCGAGGTCGGCCGCGGAGCCGGAGGACGAGGTGACGACGACCCCCGCCTTGTCGGCCTTCTTGATGTTGCGCCGCCACTGCTGGTTCATCCCCTTGAGCACCTCCTCCTCGGTGCGCGGGCGGCCGTCGACCACCAGCGGGAGGTGGAAGTTGAACTGCGGCTGGCCGGCGGCGAAGCCGCCCTCGACCGCCTGCGGGACCCACCCGAGCTCGTGGAGCTGGGAGACGGCCCGGGCGCCGTCGCGGCTCCGCTCGAGCGGCACCAGGTCGTCGAGTCGGCGGACCGCCTCGTCGGCGATGCCGGCCTTGAGGTCGGCGGCGGACCAGCGCCGGGTGACGACCGGGGGACCCATCCGGACGCCGAAGGCGCCCTCGCGGCGCAGGTGGGCGGTCAGCGGGGTGAGCCACCGGGCGAGGTCGGGGTCCTGCCAGTCGATCACCGGGCCCTCGGGGAGGTAGGCCAGGTAGCGCCTGACCTTGGGCAGCTGCCGGTAGAGGACGAGGGCGGCGCCGACCATCCGGCCCGCGGGTCCGGCCGCGTCGGGGCGCGTGGTGAACCAGCCCAGGGACTGGGCGCGCCACTCCGGCTTGACGGCCGCCCAGGCCGGCGTCTGGAGGAACGACGCCGAGGGCCGGGTGCGGAGGAACGCGAGGTGCTCGTCGGCGCCGACGACCCGGAGCTCCAGGGCGCCGGCCTCCAGGGGTCCGGCCTCCAGCGGTCCGGCGGTCGACGGGTCGGGGACGGCGTCTGGTCCGGAGGTCTGGGGCACGGCTCGAGGCTACCCGCGGGGGAGGTGCGGGCCCGAGCAGGGACCTGGCCGACACCCGGCGGCCAGGGCCCTGCACGCCCGTGCTGGGGGCGGTACCCACGGGGGGTTCACGTGAAACACCGCGTGTGCCACGTCACGCCGGTCACGTCGGTCAGAGGCGCTCGCGGAGCCAGGCGGCGTCAGCGACGTGCTGCTCGACCCCGCCGGGGGTCTCCAGCACCACGGGCGCCCCGGCGTCGCGGACCACGGCCGCCAGCAGGTCGGGGTCGACCTGGCCGGCGCCGAGGTTGGCGTGGCGGTCGGCGCCCGAGTCGAACCCGTCGCGGCTGTCGTTGCAGTGCACGAGGTCGATCCGGCCGGTGATCGCCAGGACGTCGGCCACGACGGTCTCGAGCGCGTTGCCGCCGGCGTGGGCGTGGCAGGTGTCGAGGCAGAAGCCGACCCGGTCGGCTCCCTCGGTGCCCTCGATGGCCGCCCAGACCCCGGCGATCCGCTCGAGGTAGCGGGTCATGGCGTTGTCGCCCCCGGCCGTGTTCTCGATCAGCAGCGGGACCTTGAGGTCGCTCGCCTCGACAGCCTTGCGCCAGTTGTCGAAGCCGACCGCCGGGTCGTCGGCCTTGTTGACGTGACCGCCGTGGACGATCAGCCCCTTGGCCCCGATCTCGGCGGCGGCGTCGAGGTGCTTCTGCAGGAGCTTGCGGCTGGGGATCCGGATCCGGTTGTTGGTCGTGGCGACGTTGACGACGTACGGCGCGTGGACGTACAGGTCGACCCCGGCGGCCTCGGCCTCCGCGCGGAGCCCCTCGGCGCCACCCTCGTGGGCGACCTCGGGACCCTTGTAGCCCTGCGGGTCGCCCAGGAAGAGCTGGACCAGGCCCATCCCGCGGGCCTGCGCCTCGCCCACCGGGTCGCGCTGGTCGACGTGGGCGCCCACCACGAGGGTCGAGCCGGAGGACGGGGCGGTGGCTTCGCTGCTCATGACCCGAGTCTAGGAACCCGCGCCGACGGCTCCGGTGGCCGCTCGCGCGCGTGCTCGCAGGTCGACGCCGTGCCCCTCACTCCCACACCCCGAGCAGCCGGGCGAGCAGCACGAAGCTGCCGAGCGTGACGGCGAAGGAGATCCCGAGGACCGCGAGCGGGACGAGCGCGAGCGCGAGCGGGCCCACGCCGGTCAGGGCCCGGAGCCCGGCGCCGGGGCGGGCGTCCGGGGCCGGTCCGAGCCGGGGCCGGACGTCGGGGGCCGGGGCGGGCGGCACGTCGAGCCGCCGGAGGAGGAGCAGCGCCCCGCGCGCGTCGGGCGGGCGGTGCTCCGGGGCGGCCGCCAGCAGCGACTCCAGGAGCGGACGCAGCCGCGTGGACGGGAGCGGCTCCCCGGGCACGGGGCGCCGGGCGGTGAGGAGGTGCAGCCCGAGCATGCCGACGGCGTACAGGTCCTGCCGCGGGTCGGGCGGCGCGCCCGCGGCCTGGTCGGGCGCCATGTAGCCCGGGGTGCCCACCGCGGCGGGGGACGTGGTGAGCCGCTCGCCCGCCAGGGTCACCGCGATGCCGAAGTCGGCGAGCCGGACGTGCAGCCGGCCGTCGTCCTGCGGCTCCAGCAGCAGGTTGGCCGGCTTCACGTCACGGTGCACGATGCCGGCCGCGTGGACGGCGTCGAGCGCGAGCAGGGTCTGCTCCAGGACGACGGCGACCAGGCCGTCGGGCAGCGGCCCCTGCTCGGCGAGGAGGTCGGCGACGGAGCCGCCGGTGACCAGCTCCATCGTCAGCAGCACCACGTCGCCCTCGGCCGCCCACCCGGTCGGCGCCACCACGTGGGGGTGGCGGAGCCGGATCGCCTGCTCGCGGAGGAAGCGGGCGAGCAGGGCCCCGGAGTGCTGGCCCAGCACCTTGGCGGCGACCAGCTCGCCGGTCCGGACGTCGCGGGCCCGCCACACCGAGCCCATCCCGCCGGCCCCGACCTGGTCGAGCAGCAGGTAGCGCCCGGCGACGAGCCGGGGTCCGGGGCGCGCGGTGGAGCTCACGGTGCGACCGTAGGCGCAGCGGCCGACGGCTCCGGCACCCATCCACAGGTCGGCCCCCGGCCCGGCGCACGGCGGCGCCTGGGGACGGTCCGGGACCCGTGCGCTCGATTCCCCGGCAGCCGGTGCCGACTGTTAGCCTTGGCCGGTTGTCGCCCGCCGCCTCCTCAGTGGGAGGTGGTCCGACGACCGCGACCCGGGCCCGCCGAGGCGGGCCCGACCGTCGCGAACGCAAGCCCTCCTGCCACGGAGAGTCCGTGGCCGCCTGAGTCCAGAGGAGGTGGAGACCGCTTTGCGTGCATACGAAGTCATGGTCATCCTCGACCCCAGTCTCGAAGAGCGCACGATCGAGCCGTCGCTCGACAAGTACCTGAACGTCATCCGCAAGGACGGCGGGACGGTCGAGAAGGTCGACGTCTGGGGACGTCGTCGTCTCGCCTACGAGATCAAGAAGAACGCCGAGGGCATCTACGCCGTCGTCTCGCTGCAGGCCGAGCCGGCCACGGTCAAGGAGTTCGACCGCCAGCTCACCCTCAACGAGTCCATCCTGCGCACCAAGGTCATCAAGCCCGGCAAGCGCTGACCGAGGACGGGCCTCTCCTGTGGAGAAGCCCTGACTCCTGTCGGTGGCGTCGGCGACGATGACACCGGCAGACATTCGCACCACATCACCGATGGATCAATGAGGGAGTCCTGACATGGCAGGCGAGACCGTCATCACCGTGGTCGGCAACCTGGTCGACGACCCGGAGCTGCGCTTCACCCCCTCGGGGGCACCCGTGGCCAACTTCCGGATCGCGTCCACCCCGCGGACCTTCGACCGCCAGACCAACGAGTGGAAGGACGGCGACGCGCTGTTCCTCTCCTGCTCGATCTGGCGCCAGGCGGCGGAGAACGTCGCCGAGTCCCTCCAGAAGGGGATGCGCGTCGTGGTGCAGGGGCGGCTCAAGTCCCGGCAGTACGAGACCCGCGAGGGCGAGAAGCGCACCGTCTTCGAGATCGACGTCGAGGAGATCGGTCCGTCCCTGAAGTACGCGACCGCCAAGGTCACCCGCACCACCCGTCAGGGCGGTGGCGGCGGTGGCTTCCAGGGCGGTGGCGGGGGCGGCTACGCCGGTGGCGGCGCCTCCCAGGCCGACGACCCCTGGAGCACCCCGGCTCCGTCGCAGCCCTCCCAGGGCGGCGGCGGGTACGGCGGTGGCCAGGGCGGCGGTCAGGGCGGCGGCCAGAACGACCCGTGGGGAGCCCCCGGGGTCGGTCAGGACGAGCCTCCCTTCTGATCCATCCGGTGGTCGGGGAGGGCGTCCCGCTCCCCTCGACCGGTGGTTGAGGAGGGCGTCCCGCTCCCCTCGACCGGTGGTTGAGGAGGGCGTCCCGCTCCCCTCGACCGGTGGTTGAGGAGGGCGTTCAGCGCCCGTCTCGAAACCACCTCCCGTTCGAATACACCTCAACCATTCCGGCCTCACCGGCCGGGCTTCTAGAGAGGAAGCACCACAATGGCCAAGGCAGTGATTCGCAAGCCCAAGAAGAAGGTTTGCCAGTTCTGCAAGGAGAAGGCGACCGGTGTCGACTACAAGGACACCACCCTCCTCCGCAAGTTCATCTCCGACCGCGGCAAGATCCGTGCGCGTCGCGTGACCGGCAACTGCGTCCAGCACCAGCGCGACGTGGCCATGGCCGTCAAGAACGCCCGCGAGGTCGCCCTGCTGCCCTACACCTCCACCGGTCGCTGAAGGGAGTCGGAGACATGAAGCTCATCCTGACCCAGGAAGTCGACGGCCTCGGCGCTGCCGGCGACGTGGTCGAGGTCAAGGACGGCTACGGCCGCAACTACCTCGTGCCCCGTGGCGAGGCCATCCGCTGGACCCGCGGTGGCGAGAAGACCATCGAGTCCATCAAGGCGGCCCGTGCCTCCCGCGCCGTGCGCGACCAGGCGCACGCCGAGGAGCTCAAGGGCAAGCTCGAGGGCCAGCCGGTCCAGCTCAAGGTCCGTGCGGGTGAGGGCGGTCGCCTCTTCGGCGCCGTCACCGCCGCCGACATCGCCGGCGCCCTCGAGGCGAGCACCGGCGAGTCCGTGGACAAGCGGACCCTCGTGCTCGGCAACCCGATCAAGGCCCTCGGTGCCCACGAGGTCTCGGTCAAGCTGCACGACGAGGTCTCGGCGAAGGTGACGCTCAACGTCATCCCCGCCTGACCCACCCGCTCGACGCCCCGGCCCGTCCACCCTCGCGGTGGGCGGGCCGGAGTCGTCTCCGCTCAGGCGGCGGCGCCGGTGACCATCCAGGCGTCGCCGCGGGCGCGGCGTACCAGCACGACCCCGCGGGCGCCCATGAAGAGCACGACGAACAGCACCCAGATCGTGACGAGCCCGACGCCCCACGACGCCGCGAGCAGCGCGGCGGGGGCGAAGGCGACGAGGGTGAGGACGCCGGCCCGCGCGAGGTAGCTGCCGTCACCGGCCCCGATCAGCACCCCGTCGAGCACGAAGACGACACCGGCCAGGGGCTGGCCGAGCGCCATCACCAGCAGCACGGGGACCAGCAGGTCGCGGACCTCCTGGTCGGGGGTGAAGAGCACGCCGAGCCAGGGGCTCGCGGCTGCCACGAGGACCCCGGTGAGCACGCCGGACCAGAGCCCCCAGGCCGTCATCCGGGCGGTGAGCCTGCGGACCTGGCGGCGGTCCCCCGCCCCCAGCGCCTTGCCGGTGAGCGCCTGGGCGGCGATCGCCACCGCGTCGAGGACGAAGGCGAGGAAGTTCCACAGCGTGAGCGCGACCTGGTGGGTGGCGACCTCCGCTCCCGAGTCGCCGGTCGCGACGGTCGCCACCGACCACGCGAGCACGAGCAGGGCGGCCCGCAGGGTCAGGGTGCGGACCACGAGGCCGACCGAGGCGCGTGCGGCGGCGGTGATGCCCGCCCGGTCCGGGGAGAGCGGCGCCCCCTCTCGGCGGGCGGCGCGCACCACCACGGCGACGAGCAGGGCGGCCGCCAGGGTCTGGGCGACGACGGAGCCGAGGGCGGCGCCCGCGATCCCCAGTCCGGGCAGGGGGCCGGCGCCGAAGACGAGCAGCAGGTTGAGGACGACGTTGAGGCCGTTGCCGGCGACCGCGGCCACCAGGGGGGTGCGGGTGTCCTGGAGCCCGCGCAGCACGCCGGTCGCGGCGAGCATGAGCAGCAGCGGCGTGGTGCCGAGGAAGGCGATCCCCAGGTAGGTCCGGGCGTGGCCCGCGACCTCCGACGAGACGCCGAAGGCGCCGACCAGCGGATCGGTCAGGGTGATGCCCAGGACGGTGGCGGCGACGCCGATGAGGACGGCGAGCCAGAGCCCGTCGACGCCCTGGGCCAGCGCCCGGCGGTGCTCGCCCGCGCCCAGGTGTCGGGCGACGCTGGCAGTGGTGCCGTAGGCCAGGAAGACGCAGAGCCCGACGACCGTCTGGAGGATGACGCCCGCGATCCCGAGACCGGCCAGCTCGGCCGTCCCGAGGTGCCCGACGATCGCCGAGTCGGTCAGCAGGTAGAGCGGCTCGGCGACCAGCGCGAAGAACGCGGGGACGGCGAGCCGCAGGATCTCCCGGTCGGTCCGTCGCACCTGCGCAGTGTAATGGGCAGCAGTGACGCTTGACTCATACGGGTTGAGCCGACGTCCCCTGTGGACATCCGGGGGATATCACACCCCTCGGCGTGTCGTCACCTACTTGTCGACAAAGCAACCGACGGGTTTCACATGCCGGGCGGGCCGGGCAAATTTCTTTGTCCCCAACTTTCATCCACAGGCTGGGTACGACGTCTTCGCAGGTCAGAGGGCGTGTCGTGGAAGTTGTGGACATGTTTTCCACACAACACACCCGGGCTGCTGCACAGATGCGGAGAGTTCCTGCACCACCACGGGTGGGTTATCCACAGAGCCTGTGGAGAACGGGCTGTGCCAAGTGGCCCGCCGGGACGTACCGTCGCGCACGGACAGCACCCGGGACCTCCCCGCCCGGGGGTCCCCGGACCCGTCCTGTCGGTGGTCTTCCCTACCGTGGACAGCGCTGGTCAGCCCCCTTCCACACCCTCCCGGAGGCCCCCCTTGAGCATCGCCGAGCAGGACACGGTCGGGCCCTCCGAGCCCCCGTACGGCGACGACTTCGAGCAGTGGGGCGACGGTCCCGCGGCCTACGAGCCCGGCGAGGCCCCGCGCCGGCCCCACGACCGGACGCCCCCGCAGGACAACGCCGCGGAGCAGAGCGTCCTGGGCTCGATGCTGCTCTCGAAGGACGCGATCGCCGACGTCTCGGAGACGGTCCGCGGGGTCGACTTCTACCGGCCCGCCCACGAGCTGATCCACGACGCGATCATCGACCTCTACGGCCGTGGGGAGCCCGCCGACCCGGTCACCGTCGCCGCCGAGCTGCAGCGGCGCGGCGAGCTGCAGCGGGTCGGCGGGGCTCCCTACCTGCACACCCTCTCGGCCAACGTGCCGATCGCGGCCAACGCCGGCTACTACGCCGAGATCGTGCGCGAGAAGGCGATCCTGCGGCGGCTGGTCGAGGCCGGCACCAAGATCGTCCAGATCGGCTACGCGGGCGAGGGCCAGGTCGACGACGTGGTCGACCAGGCGCAGGCCGAGGTCTACAAGATCGCCGACAAGCGCTCCGGCGAGGACTACGCCCCGCTGAGCGACATCATGAACGGCGTCCTCGACGAGATCGAGGCGATCAGCAACCGGGAGGCCGGCGTCTACGGCGTGCCGACCGGCTTCGCCGACATGGACGACCTCACCAACGGTCTCCACTCCGGCCAGATGATCATCGTCGCGGCCCGACCTGCCATGGGGAAGTCGACCCTCGCCCTCGACTTCTGTCGCGCCGCGTCGATCCACAACAACATGGCGTCGGTCTTCTTCAGCCTGGAGATGACGCGCTCCGAGATCGTCATGCGACTGCTGTCCGCCGAGGCGAAGGTGGCGCTCAACCACATCCGCAACGGCAACATGCAGGAGGAGGACTGGGACAAGCTCGCCAAGAAGATGGGCGAGGTCTCGGCCGCCCCGATGTACATCGACGACTCGCCCAACATGACAATGATGGAGATCAGGGCCAAGGCCCGGCGCCTGAAGCAGAAGCACGACCTGCGCCTCATCGTCATCGACTACCTGCAGCTGATGAGCTCGGGCAAGAAGGTCGAGTCCCGCCAGCTCGAGGTCTCGGAGTTCTCCCGCCAGATCAAGCTGCTGGCCAAGGAGCTCGAGGTCCCGATCATCGCGCTCTCCCAGCTCAACCGTGGCCCCGAGCAGCGTGGCGACAAGCGTCCGATGATGAGCGACCTGCGTGAGTCCGGCTCCATCGAGCAGGACGCCGACATGGTGATCCTGCTGCACCGCGACGACGTCTACGAGAAGGAGTCGACCCGCCCCGGCGAGGCCGACCTGATCGTGGCCAAGCACCGCAACGGCCCCACCCGCGACATCACCGTCGCCTTCCAGGGTCACTACTCGCGCTTCGTCGACATGGCCCACTGATGAGACGCGACACCTTGATGTCAGTGGTCGCGACACCCGATGTCAGTAGGTGCTCCGGTGGTGGCGGGACGGCAGCCTTGCGCGGGTCGCCTGGCTTGAAGTCGGTCCAGTCGAAACCGGGCAACTTCCGCAACCTGCGCTTGAAGCGGTGCCAGCGTTCAATCTTGCCGTTCTGCTGCGGCGTATACGGCTCGCTGTAACGGCGGTCAATCTTCTCGGTCACCAACCCCATCGAGGTGGCGCGAGCGACGAAGATGCTGCCCCGGTCGGTGCGCAGCGCGCGAGGCTTTCCGCCGACGAATACGCCGTTTTCGGTGTGGTGGCCCGCCATCGCAGTCGCCAGGTTCTCCACGGCGTCCTCGGTGTTGAACGTGTAAGGAGAAACGTTCAACGACAAGATGTAGCGGGTGCAGCCCTCGATGATGCCCTGCATCTGCGCCTTACCGACCTCGCCGGACGGGAGGATGCACCACACCGGCAGTTGGGTGTCGTCCATCGACCACTCCTCGTTGACGGCCAGGTCGGGCATCTTGCTGGTCGGCAACTGCGCCTGCGCCGACTGGTAGCCCTCCCGGGCGAAGGCGAGCAACGCGGCGGGGTACTCGCGGGCGAACGCGCGCTGCATCGTCCGGGCGCACACGGTCTCCTTGCCGTCCGCCACCAGGGTTTCGCGGAGGTCGGCGATGGAGCCGCCGTGACGGACCAGCATCGTCTTGTACTCCGGGTCCGGCTCCCAACGCTTGCGCTGCGTCTTCGGGCCGTAGCCGCGCTGCAACCACCGCCACACGGTCCGCTCCGAACAGCCCAGCACCCGCACCGCGTCACGTACGTCAGCGCTGCGGACCTGACCCTGCTCCTCCTTGCGCCGCAGCAGGGTGGACAGCACTGCGTCCCTCAACTCCGGCGTGACCACGAACCCATGGCTCTGCTCGTGCGACATCGAGGTGGTCATCAGCGCACACCCCCACCCGGAACCGAGCGGCGCAGCGGTGCCACCGGCGTAGGGGACAGCCCGGCCACCGGCTCACGGTCGCGCACCAGCCGGGTTGTGTCGGCGGACATCAACGGCACCAGGCGCACTCCGAGGAACGAGCCACTGAACCGGACCGACCCGGCAGCCGCGTATCGGCGCGCCTGCGCCACCCAGGTCGGCGGCACCTGACGCCCGCTGGACACCCGGCTGGTTTTCACCTCGTCGAAGAACACCTCACCGGTCGCCTCGTGCACCCACGCCAGGTCCACAGGCCCGCTGCCGGTGTCGTACTCGACCGCGAGGAGCCGCCACGGCGGAGCGGGCGGGAACTCGGTCAGGTAACGGAACGCGAGGCTGGCTGCCTCGGTCGCCAGTACACGGGTGGCGTTCGGGTTGGCGTCGATGACGGCGTAGGCGACTGCGTACATGCGAGCCAGCAGGTCACTCGGCTCCTCGCCGCCGGTGACGAACTGGATGTGAGAGCCGATGAGGCCGTGGGTCAGCGAGCCGAGGTCGCCGGTGCCGCGACCGGTGAAGGTGGGCCGCGCGGGGAGCAGGGTCGGCATGAGCACTCCGAGGGAGCCGGGCCCGCGCCGGGAACGGTTCGGGCTAATGGGACCCGTGGTGGCACGGGTAGAGGACCGCCAGCCGGTCTCTGTACCGCTCGTGCATCCCGCACTCTCCTCAGACTGTGCGCCGTCTCCGGCGCGGTCACTGCTACCACACTCGAACATACGTTCGATGTTGTGCACCGTAGCGTCCGGACCGGTGGTCGCGTCAAGAGCCGCCGCCAAGTGGGTCCCGGTGGCCTGGTCGACCGCGCGCTCGACGCGAACATCGAGGTGAGGGGCGAGGAGGGAGTGCTGTTGTTCATGACAGGAATCGTTGTCGAGATTCCGTCTGAAATCTGCCCGCAAACAACGCCCTGGCAGCGTCTGCCATGGCACTTTGCGCCCCGGCCCATTTTGCCGATTGTGGCTACAGCGGCCTATGCCCTAGGGGTAGCGGCCCCTCGCTGCTGATGCAGTTGCCTCGCCTCAGCGGTCGGGCCAGCGCCACCACTCGGGCGGCTCGATGCGCTTCTCGGCTACCTCAATGAACGTACGGACCTCGTCCTCGCTCGGCATTGCTCCGGGGAGGATGACCATGAGCGTGGCCATGTCGGCGGTGGTCAAGTTGGCCCGCCCGCACAGCCGCGCGTTCCACCGCTTCTGGGTGTCCGGGCGCGGGTCCAGCGCCGCCAGTTGCTCCTGGGTGAGCCGATGCTCACCGTTCGGACCGAACTGCTCTTCATTCTTGGCCTTGCGTACGTGCAGGCAGATGACGTGCTGCATAACCGCAGCCCGGAACTTCGCAACCTCGACCAGGTCGTTGCCGTTCGGCGGAAGCCAAGTCCGTTCGGTGATGCGCTCTCCGCGAATCTCCAGTTGTCCGAACGCCTCGGGCGGCGAGCACCACTTCTGTGGTCCCGACACGTTCCGGTTTGCTCGGGGCGCAGTCGGTGTGGTCACAGCGCCTGAGCCTAGGGGTTGACGAGGCGTATGCGGGGCAGATGCTGGTCAGGCGTCGGGGTCCAGCGGTGCCCAGTCGGGTCGCGGAGGCGTGAAGAAGGGGTCGTTGCTGATACGGACCCGCTCCGCCTCTGCGACATCGCTCATCGGCACCAGCCACCGGTATCGGTAGTACAGGTCGCGACGAATGACGCAGACCCGAGCCTCGTGGGTCAACGCCGCGACGCGACCGGCCTCCCGCAGTGAAGCCAGTGGGACGCGGCGGGTGCTCTTGAGATGAGTGAACATGGGCTCGGCGTGGGTGCCGTGCCTCGGTACCGGGGCGAGGAACACGGTGTGCGCAAACGCGACCGTGACACGCTCCCCCTTCTCCTGCCAACCCGCCACAATCGCGGCTTGAGCCTTGGGGTCCTGGGTGTCGAGCCGCAGCACTCGGACCACCTCGATGCTGTCGTTGTCGCGAGCCTTCGAGACCATTTCGCAACTGGGAGAGGCCACCATGACGGCGTGCCACGGCTCACCCTGCTTGTCCGTCAGGGGCACTCCATGCTCGTCGACCGGTGGGGCATTGAATAGGTCGCCGAACCTGTACGGCCAGGCCCCGGGCTGCTCGGCCTCATCGGCAGGCACCCAATAGTCGCTTGGGCGGGGGTACCACGCATCGGTGATGATGGCGTCGCGCTGAGAACCCTCCGCCATCAGTCGAGATTGAGGTCGTCGTCGTTCCCAGACTCTTCGATGGGTCCAGCGTGGGCCGACAAACGAGCACGCGTGATGTGCTCGCCGTGCTCGCCCGCCGACAGGCGCACCGGGAAGGTGGCTGCAAACTCGGCGATGGCGCGCCAGTCGTCACTCCCGTGACCCGGCATCACGCGCTCCAACGTCTCCGACGGGATGGCAACACCAGTGCGTGCGGCAGCCAACAGCATCGGCAGCGTTGCGCGCAGTTCGTTCTCCCGCTCAGCAGCGCGCGTCGCATTCTCAACCAGACCGTCATAGCGGTCTGGGGCCACCAGATAACCCTCGACCTCGTTGTAATGGGTGACCGCGACCGCTTCGCTGGTGCGGAGCATGTCCAGCGTCGGGCGAGTCTTCTGATGCAACGTGCTGGCCGAGACCCGCTTATCCGTTCCGGCCGCGACGAAGCGGCCTCGCGGCTTGAGGCTCTTGGCATCCGTGAGACCGCTGAGGCGGGTGACATCCATGCCGGACTCCTCTCGGGTCGTGGTGGTCGTGAGACACGTCCAGTATCGGCTACCGGAGCGTCTTGCGCAACATGTTGCACAACATTTTCCAGTCAACGGAGGAGGAGTACAGCGCACTGTCGGCGGTCGCAGGCATGATTCTGCTCGCGCCGATGTTGACCTCATCCTGCCCGCCACCGCTCGGGCGGCAACCAATAGGTCAAGAGTCAGCGCAGCCACACCGAAGCGTCTTTCGGCGACGTATACGGGCACTAGACGACACGGTCGGAGCACCAGCCGCCGACCGTAGAGCCCGTGCGCAACGGTGGCGGCCACCTCATGTCCACGCACATACTGAGGCTGGCCGGGATGGTTCGGATGCGAGGAGTATTGACAGGCTCCTCGACCCAGACACGGCCGACCACGTGAGCCCGAGCCGCTGTTGCAGGCGGCTCGGGCCACGCTCGTCCGCCACCGAGGCGGAGCCTGCACCCCGGCCCCTAGCACCGGTCGGGCACCCTCCGTCTCCGAATCACCCCGACCTGTCGGTGCGACGGCTTAACCTGCCGTGGACGAGTCGTCGGCAGGTGAACGGGGGTGAGCATGAGCGACATCGTGGGCGAAATCGCCAGGGTGACCGAAGCCTTCGAGAAGCCGACGCTGCGCCTACTCGACGGCAAGTGGGCAGCGTTCCGCGTCGCCGTGTTCCGGGCCGCGTTCTCACGCGACCGGCGCAGCGTGCCCGCCGACCGCCTCCACGCCCAAGTCGACACCTACCTGAGCGAACTGCTTCGCGAAGGGCTGGACGTGCCGCCGGTGCAGAACGGGCGAGCGCTGTGCAACACCTGGGTCAACGACCAGTGGCTGTTTCGCGACAACGACGCCGACGGCGCGCTGGTGTACTCGCTCACGTCCTCTGCGCTGGAGGCGCTCGACTTGGTGGCAACCCTGTCCCGGGACCGGGTGCTGGTGTCCGAATCGCGGCTGACCACCATCTTGGACACGGTGCGCCGGTGGGCGCTCGAAGCCTCACCGGACGCGCAGGCGCGTGTGGACCGGCTCAACGCTCAGATTCGCGAACTTGAAGTCGAGCGTGACCGGCTCGCCAACGGGGGAGAGGTCATGCTGGCCTCCGACGACCGGATGCTCGACGGTTACGCCAACCTCATCGACCTCATCGGGCAGTTGCCGTCGGACTTCAAGCGGGTCGAAGAGTCCGTGCTCGACATGCACCGCAAGATTCTCCGAGACTTCCGCGAGGAAGAGCGACCTGTCACCGACGTGCTCGACGAGTACCTGCACAAGCAGGACACCCTGGTGAAGGACACCGCCGAAGGGCGGGCCTTCGACGGGGCGTTCGTTTTGCTGCGCGACGATGACATGCTTCTGCAACTGCGCACCAACGTGCAGGTCCTGATGGACCACCCCGCCTCCGCTGCGCTCGTTGCCTCCGACATGGCCGAACTCCGGGGCGCGGAGGCCATCATCCGGCAAGGCACCAAGGACGTGCTCGCGCAGCGCCGACGCCTCACCGCCACCTTGAAAGAGCACATCGTCAACAACGACGTGCTCCACGAACGCGAACTCGACCGGGTGCTGCGTGGCATCAACCGGGAACTGGCCAAGTGGATGGAGTCTGCCGGTCCGCGAGCCACGGTCCCCGTGGAACTCTTGCCGCCCACCATGAAGGTCGGGCACCTCCGCGAACGGCTCTGGGACCCCGCCTCCGCCGCACCACCGCCTCCGCTCGAAGACATCGAGGATGACGTCCCCGAGCCGCCGACCGTGGAGGAACTCCGCATGCAGGGCGGCCCCTCGCTCGACGACCTCCGGGCCGCGCTCGTCGGAGCCCTCAACAGCGGCGATTCCGAGACCATCGGCGACCTGTTCCATGCCCTGCCCGACGACCTGCGCCGTCCCGTGGAAATCCTCGGGCTGCTGCATCTGGCCTCCCGCGTGAACGCCCTCGACCAGGTTGCAGACACGGAGGTCTTCGAAGCCATCCGGCCCAACGGAGAACTTCGCCACTTCCTTGTCCCCGCCGTACCGCTCACTACCGACGAGGCCGACGCTCTCGCCCGTCTCGCGGACCTCGACGACCCCGCCGCAGACCTTGAAGGTGAAGGAACCACCCCATGACTGACTTCAACGGCGACGACCTCGACGACTTCACCCACGACACCGACGACGTCTTCACCGACCTCGACGACGACTTCACCGACGCCGACGAGACACAGGAATCGACTCTCGCGCTCTTCCCCGACGACTCCGGCGGACTCTCCTTGCCGCAGCGCCGCGCGTTCGTCTGCCTGCTTAAGAACAGGTTCGTCTCCGCCATCGACAACCCAGTGGAGTGGCGGGTCATCCGCGAAGACCCCGAGCCGTTCAAGTCACGGCTCAACGACATGTTCCTCGACCTGCACCTAGACCTGCAGCACGAGGTGGCGTTCAAGCGGCAGGCAGCCACCGACGGCGGCGCGCGAGAGTTTCCCACCCTCCTGCACGACATCGCCTACACCCGCGAAGAGACCATCCTGCTGGCGTTCCTGCGGATGCGCTTCCAAAGCGAGCGCGCCTCGGGCCATGAGGACGTGACCGTGGACCGCGACGAGATGCTCACCCACGTGGCCTCGTTCCGCCCGGCCCACGCCACCAACCGGTCCGGTGACGCCGCCAAGGCCAACAATGCCGTCGACAACCTCATCAAAGCGAAGGTCCTGCGCAAGACCAACGACAGCGACCGGCTCCGGGTCTCCCCGGTCATCGCGGTGCTCCTGCCGCTGCCCCGGCTCCATGAATTGTTCGAGTGGCTCATGTCCCAGAACGGCACCCCGTCCGACGAGTCCACCGACCATGCCGGGGACCTTGACACTGACCGCGACACCGATGAGGCCCTGTCATGACCACCACCCAAGACGCGCTCCTCTACCTCCCAGGGGCTACCGAAGGCACCACCCAATGGAAGGTCGAGAAACTCCAACTGCTCGCCTGGGGCGGCTTCCACAACCACACCGTCGTCGAGTTCGCGCCCACCGTCACCCTGCTCTCCGGCGCATCCGGCACCGGCAAGTCGACCCTCCTCGACGCCTACATTGCGCTCCTGATGGATTCGGGCACCCCCTTCAACGGAGCCTCCAACGACGCCACCATCGGCAGGGCACGTGGCTCCGAACAACGCAGCCTCGTCTCCTACCTGCGCGGCAAGATGGACACCAACCGCAGCGCCGCCGGGGAACTCGAAGACCAAGTGCTACGAGGACGCGACTCAGCCACCTGGGGTGCACTCGCGGTCACCTTCATCGACGACCACGACCGCCGGTACACGGTCGCCCGCCTCTACTACGTGCCCCGCTCCGCCACCAAGGACAGCGACCTGGTCCGCAAGATGTGCACCATCGAGGGCACCATCCACCTGCCCGACCTCGAACCCCTGGCGGCAGGCAAGTTCGACAAGCGCGCCGTCGAAGGCCGGTTCGCGAACCTCAAAATGCACGATTCCTACACCGCGTTCGCGCAAGCGTTCTGCACCCGCCTCGGCATCGGCCCCCACGGCGACGGAGCCAAGGCACTCCGGCTGCTGGCCCGCATCCAAGCCGGTCACCAGATTCCCACCGTGGACGACCTGTACAAGAAACTCGTCCTCGAACAACCCGGCACCTACGCGGCAGCCGACGCCGCCGTCGAGCACTTCAAGGACCTCGAAGACGCCTACGACGCCATGGAGTCCGAGGCAAAGAAGGCCGAAGTCCTAGCGCCCATCCCCGACCTGTGGGAGGAACGGGAGGCCGCACGGAAGAAGGTCCGCCTCATCGACACGTTCGGACTCGGATACTCCCAGGGCGACACCCCGTTCGGGTTGTGGAAACTCACCACCGAAGACCGGCTCCTCGAAGCCGCCGAGGACAACCTTCGTGCCGAGCGCGAAACCTTCGAGAAGGCCAAGCGGACCGCGCAGCAGCGGGAGGCCGACCTCAACATCAGCAAAGCCAACGTGGAAGCCGACCTCACCGAGAACGAGTCACACGGCACCATCGCCCGGCTCGACGCCGACATCGACCGGCTCGGCCTCGACCAGAACGCTGCACGCATCCGCCGCGACACCTTCGACCGTGCCACCGCCCGGCTCAACCTGACCATCGACACCGAAGCCGACTTCACCACCGCCCAAGCGACCTCGAAGGCGTTCCTCGACGGCTTCCAAACCACCCTCGACGACCTGGACCGGCAGAAGGCGCTGCTGAATCGGCAGGTCGCCGCACCCATGACCGAGAAGGACGACCTCGTGACCGAGCGAGAGTCCCTCAAGGACCGCAAAGGCCGCATGGACCACCGCCTCCACGTCGCGAGGCTGGCGATGGCGCAGGCCGCCGGGATGCGCCCCGAAAACCTCCCGTTCGTCGGTGAACTCATCGACGTACGCGACGGTGAGCAGCGGTGGCGCAAGGCCATCGAAACAACCCTGTTCGGCATCGCCCGAGTCATGCTCGTCGACGCCAACCACCTCGACCGGTTCTCCCGCGCCATCGACCAGGCCGACATCCCGGCACGAGTCAACTTCCAAGGCGTCGACCTGTCCGACTTCCAGGCCGAGAACCTCGACGCCCGCTACATCTCCGGGAAACTGGACTACAAGGACACCCCGTTCACCAACTGGGTCCTCGACCGGCTCACCGACGACAACACCGACGCCCTGTGCGTGAACACCCCCGACGAACTCTCCGGGCACGGGCAGCGCGTCACCGTGAACGGGCAAACCCGGCGGGGCCGCTCAGGTGCACACGGTTCCAACAACGCCCCCTACGTCATCGGGTTCTCCAACGCCGACCGACTCCGCGAAATCGACGACCGCATCCGCGACCTCGACGCCATCATCGGCGACCTCGGCAAGCAAGAACGAGCGCTCACCCAGCAGTCGAACGCGCTGCTCGCCGACAAGTCCGCCCACGAGCACATCGTCGCCACCGACTGGGCGCTCATCGACGAAGACGGCATCAGCGCACGCATCAACGACCTAACCCAGCAGCGCGACCGCATCCTGGACGACGACGATGACCTGCGCGCCCTCAAGGAAGAGCAGGGGCGCATCATCTCCGCCCTCAAGGAGGTCACCGGCGACCTGCGGATGGCGGAGGAGAAACTCACCGCCATTGCGGACACCACCAGCGAGGTCATGGCCCGCAAGGACCAGGTCGGCCGCGAAATCGAACGCATCGACCGCGACCAGCAAGTCGTTCTCACCGACCATCAAGTCGACTACCTCGACACCGAATACCGCCAAGTCGCCAACGAAGGCGACCTTCACGAGTTCCGCCACGGCGGCTGGGCCAGGCTCAAGACCCGCCTCGGCGACCAACTCAAGGGCGCAAACGACAAGGTCAACGACAAGACCCGCGCCCTCGAAGCCACCTTCCGTCGCTACCTGGACCGGTGGGAAGAACCCAACCTGTCCGAGTCGGTGGAGAACTACGACACGTTCGGCCGCATCTATGACGACATCATCGCCCGAGGTCTCGCCGACCGCCGCGCCGAATGGTCCAAACGCCTCACCGACTGGTCCGGGCAAGACCTCGTGCCGCTCGCTGGCGCATTCAGCATGGCCATCGAAGAAATCCGCCAACGGCTCGACCCGGTCAACACCATCCTCGAACGGCTTCCCTTCGGTGCCCACCGCGACCGGCTCCGCATCGACCTGCGCGAACTGCACCGCGACGACATCGTGAAGTTCAAGAAGGAACTGCGCATCCTGTCCCGCGTCAACGCCGACGACTTCACCGACGAGCAGATTCAGAACTGGTTCAAACGACTCCGCAAGTTCATGTCCGCCATCCGCAAGGACACCACCGGGAAGTCCACTCGCGACCGCGACTACTTCCTCGACGTAAACCGCCACATCGAAATCACCGCCGTCGCCTACGACCCCATCACCAAGGTCGACCGGTCCACCTACGCCGCCCTCGGCGGCAAGTCCGGCGGCGAAACCCAGGAACTCGTCGCGTTCATCGTTGGAGCAGCGCTGCGGTTCCAGTTGGGCGACGACACCAGCACCCGGCCCCGGTTCGCTCCCGTCTTCCTCGACGAAGGATTCGTGAAGGCCGACAGCGAGTTCGCCGGACGAGCCGTCGACGCGTGGAAGGGGCTCGGGTTCCAACTCATCATCGGTGCCCCGTACGGACAGTTCACCGCCCTCGAACCCCACGCCGAGCAGATTCTCTACATGTCCAAAAGCGACAAGGGCATCTCCTACGTTAAGCCGGTCCAACCCACCAGCAAGCCCGCCGCCACCAGGGCTGCGGGCTCCGAGGTCACCGGATGAAGACCCCAGAGGCGGTCCTCGCCGACATCAGGCGGCGGTTGGACAACACCTGGGCCGACCACCTCGCAGGCCAACCCGCGTGGCCACACCGGTTCCCCCTCGGCACGGACTCCAAAAGCGTCCTCGAAGCAGAATGGCAAGACACCTACCAGCCGCTGCGCCGCACCTGGGCTGACTGGGCGCGGAAACACCCCGCCACCACACTCCACACCGAACCAAAACGCGTCTACTCCACCACCCAGGACCTCCCCGTCGGCCTAACCATCACCACCATCGACGCCGCTGCCCGCCTCGCCGGAGAAGACTGGCCCACCCGACTGGAACGTGCCACCCACCGCCTCACAACACTCCGCCAACGTCACCCTGACCTGGTCAACCCCAGCAAAGTGCTCCGAGCCGTCGACCGGTACACCGAGACCGACTTCGGGCTACTTCTCACCGTCGCCGACTGGTTTAGCCGCAACGACGCCACGGGCCTCACCCCACGACAGGTCCCCATCCCCGGCGTCCACGCCAAATGGCTCAAGAGCCACCGCTCACTCCTCCTCACCCTCACCGGACGAGACACCCTCGGACTCCTCCCCGAACACCCGCCACGCATCCACTTCACCTACCTCGACCCCGACCACCGGGCCGCAGGCGGACGGGTCCACGACTCCGCCACCGTCGACGACGCATTCGGCCCCGCCTACCCACCGCAGGTCGTGGTGATCTCCGAGAACAAGGACACTGCCATCCATTTCCCGCCCATCCCCGGCGGCATCGCCGTCGAAGGCGACGGGTTCGGAGGCAAGACCGCCGCCGCGTTCCCCTGGCTCACCAGCGCACCGCACCTCTACTATTGGGGCGACATCGACGCCCACGGCTACGAAATCCTCAACGGGTGGCGCGCCGACGGAGTACCCGTCACCAGCATCCTCATGGACCCCGACACCTACGAGACCTACGAACCGTTCGGCACCAACACCGACAAGAACAACCAGCCCCTCCGACCCGGTGTGCCGAAGGCGCTGCCGTGCCTCACCCCGGACGAGCGAGCCGTCTACGAACGGGTCCTCGACGCTGCCCACACCGGACACCGCCGCATCGAACAAGAACGCATTCCGCTCGCCGTCGCCCACGCCGCCGTCAAAGCACGCCAGTCATGACCGACGATGGGACCAACGGCACCGGCTACGCGGCGTGTCGCGGAGGTTCGGGCTACCCGTGAACATGCCGGTCAACCGGTTCACAGGTAGCGGCATACATCTTCGGGTTGACACTCGGCCGGATTGGCATGCGTGGCGTCGGCGCGTAGTTGGGCGACGTTTGCGCGGAGCGCGTGCAGGTCGGCGATCTGCTGGTCGAGGGTGGTGAGGCGGTCGTCGAGGAGTTCGGCGACGTGACGACAGGGAGCGGTCCCGGCGTCCCGGATGTCGAGCACCTTGCGAATCTCCGCCAGTGTGAGCCCGGCCGCGCGGCCACGCCGGATGAAGTCGAGCCGGGCGATGGCGTCGTCGCCGTAATCCCTGTATCCGCTGGCGGTGCGTTCAGCGGGCGGCAGCAGGCCGCTGTCCTCGTAGAAGCGCAGCGTCTTCGTCGTGGTCCCGGCGAGGGATGCCAGTTCTCCGATGCGCATGCCGATCTCCGCTCTGACGACTTGACCTTCTAGTGCGCTGGAACGTCCATGGTGGATGAACGAACAGGCGAACACCAACCGAAGGAGATGCAGATGAGCGCGGAGTACGACGTTGACTTGGCCGTCATCGGGTCGGGAGGAGCCGCGATGGCGGCAGGGATCGCAGCCCGCAAGGCAGACGCCAAGGTGGTGCTCGTCGAACGCGGCGCTCTGGGCGGGACATGTGTGAACGTCGGCTGCGTTCCGTCGAAGACCCTGCTGGCTGCTGCCGGGACCCGGCACGGTGCACTGGCGAACCCGTTCGACGGCGTCCCCACCTCCGCCGCTGCGGTTGACCTCGGAGCGATTGTGGCGCAGAAGGCTGAGTTGATCGACCGGCTCAAGCAGCACAAGTACGCCGAGGTCGCCGACGCGTGGGGGTTCCCGGTGATCTCCGGTGAGGCTCGGTTCACCGACAAGGACACGTTGGAGGTCGACGGGAAGCCGCTGAGGGCACGTGCCTACGTGATTGCGACCGGCTCGCAGCCCACGGTCCGTGGCATCGCCGGGATCGAGGATGTGGACTACCTGACGTCGACCACGGCGATGGAACTATCCGAGGTGCCCGAGTCGCTCGCGGTCATTGGCGGCGGCTACGTCGGGATGGAGCAGGCGCAACTGTTCGCCCACCTCGGTGCTCGCGTAACCGTGGTCGGACGATTGGCCCCGCATGCGGAGCCGGAGTTGCGGCAGGTGATGGCCGGGGTGTTCGCCGATGACGGCATGACCGTGCTCGCCGAACACGCAACCGGTGTCGAGGCCGCCGAGGACGGCGGCGTCAGGGTGATGACCGCGTCCGGGGAGGAAGTCAGCGCCGAGCGGCTGCTGGTGGCGACCGGCAGACACTCCGACACGTCCGCCTTGGACCTGGCGGCAGCCGGAGTCGACACCGACGAGCGGGGCTTCGTCGTGATCGATGAACACCAGGCCACGTCAAACCCGCGTGTGTACGCGGCAGGCGACGTAGCGGGCACCCCGCAGTACGTGTACGTCGCCGCCGACTCCGGACGAGTCGCCGCAGCCAACGCGCTCGGACACAACGCCCCCCAGACCGTTGACTACACCGGTCTGCCATCGGTGATGTTCACCCGGCCACAGTTGGCCTCCGCCGGACTCACCGAGGAAGAAGCACTCAAGCAAGGCCACGAATGCGCCTGCCGCATCCTGGCCTTGGAAGACGTCCCCAGGGCGCTGGTGAACCGCGACACCCGTGGCGCGTTGAAACTCGTCGCCGACGCTAGCACCGGCAAGGTCCTGGGCGTCCACGCAGTCGCCGACGGAGCAGGAGAGATCATGCTCGCCGCTACCTACGCGATCAAGGCGCAGATGACCGTCGACGACCTCGCCGAGACCTGGGCTCCGTACCTGACCATGGCCGAGAGCCTGCGGATCGCCGCCGGACTGTTCCGTAACGAACTACCCACCTCCTGCTGTGCCTGACCCGGCCCGGCCCGCCGCTCTCGGAGCCCTCGCGATGGTTGTTGCTGCGCCGGGCATGCAGTGCTGCTAGCGGTCGGACTTGGTGGCATCACAGCGCTAGCGCGTTCGGGTTCTCCGCGCCCAACCTGGAGTACCCACTCAGCACCAACGTTCGCGGGTTCATCGCGCTCCTAGTGTTCGGCCTCGCCGTAGCCGCGAGCGTCGAGACCGGCTGGGCAATCATGCGACGCCTGCGCTAATCGCACCGGCAAGGTGTGTGAGACCGAACCGGTCGGCGGGCCCCCGACGCCGAACTTGAAACAGGGCTGCTGTTCACTGACCTCCCGAATGCGCAACACCGGCGTAGCAGTCGGCCGCGCCCTGAATCCCCAGGTTCGCCGGTACCTCAGTCATGGCAGCACCGGCCGATGCCTGTGGAGGAACGACATAAACGTGTCAGCACTGACATCAGTTGACGTGACCACTGTCAGGTACATGTCGCCCAACAACTGATCCGGCACGCACCGGCAGCACGGGACTGGCAACACGGGACTGGCAACGCGGGACCGGCGGCACGGGTCCCGGCGACGCGGGCGCACGCGTCCCACCGTACACCCCCGCGGTGGAGGGTGTCGACACCCTTCCGCCGGCTGGCCGCGGCCGTCGGCTGGCCGCGGGCTGTGCTGGACTGGCCGGCGAGCGTGCGCCCCGGACAGGCCGGAGGGGTACGCCACCACCCGACGACAGCGCCGGCGACGAGGCCGGCCGGTCCCCGCACCCCTTGGAGCCGCCGTGAAGTCCCTGCCCCGCGCCAGCCGCACGCTCGCCGCGCTCTCCGCGGCCGCCGTCCTCACTCTGGCCGGGTGCGCGGGCGACTCCTCCGACGACGGCGGGGACGACAAGGCGACGTTCCCCACCTCGGGGAGCGACGGGGCGCCGGACGCCCCGGAGGCCACGGACGTCCCCGAGGCCACGGAGGACCAGGAGGGGGAGGCGTCCTCCGGAGGGGGCGCCGACGCGGAGCTCCCGCTCTCCGAGGAGCTGTCGGCGCAGGACCCCCCGGCGTGGGGCCTGCCGCTGGTCGACGGGTGGTCGGTCCCGCAGGAGCTGCAGTCGGGCGTCTTCCAGATCGGCAAGGAGGGCAGCGAGACCGTCGTCACCGCCTACCAGCTGGCCGACCCGAGCGGCTCGGACGCCGAGCAGGCGGCGCGGGACTGGCTGGACAACTACCACGCGCAGGTGGCCGACAGTGCGGGCGCCAGCGACGTCACCGACCCGACGTACGACACCGTCGTCCTCGACTCGACGCAGGGGACGATGGAGTTCGTGGCCCAGGACCTGGCCTACGGGACGCCCAGCGGCACCCGCTTCCGCTCCTTCTACGTGGCGCGCTGGATCGACGGATACCTCCTCGGCCTCCAGTACGCCGCGCCGGAGGACGAGTGGAGCGAGGACGAGTGGGCCCTGCTGACCGAGCAGGGCCTGAAGTTGACCCTCTGACCCACCCGCGCGCAGCCGGGCGGGGCCAGGGCGTCGCTCAGGCGGCGGCGTCGATCAGGGCGGCCAGCCCGTCGAGCGTCCGCGCGAGGCCGAACTCCCAGGCGGCGTCGGCCGACCAGGCCGCTCCGTGGGCTTCCCCGGCGGCGGCTCCGATGCGCACGGCGCGGGGGTAGGCGGCGGGGTCGAGGGCGCGGGCGAGGACCGGCTGGTTGGCGGCCCACCAGTCGGCGTCGCTCATCGCGGAGTCGGTGGTGGCCCGGGCCGCGTCGTGGGCGGAGCGGCAGTGCGACTGCACGAAGCCCAGCAGGAAGGTGAGCGCGGCGTCGGTCTCGACGTCGCCGAGCCCGGTGCCGTCGAAGGCCGCGAGCTCGTGCTCGTACTTCGCCATCACCCCCGGCCCGAGCGGCGGACGGCTGAGGGCGGCGACCTCGGTGAGCCAGGCGTGCGTGGTGAGCAGCGCGCGGTTCGCCTCGGCCACGTCGGTCAGCCGGCGTCGCCACGAGCGGCTGCGCCACGGCGGCCGCGGCATCGCGAGGTGGAGGCGGTCGACCATGAGGTCGAGGAGCTCCGGCTTGCCCGGCACGTAGGTGTAGACCGACATCGCGGAGACGCCCACCCGCTCCGCCACCGCGCGCACGGTGACGGCGGCCAGGCCCCGCTCGTCGGCCAGCGACAGCGCCGCCTCGACGACCTGGTCCGGGGTCGCGGAACGCCGCGGTCCCTTCCGCGGGGCGGTGAGGGTCGGGTCGCCCCACAGCAGGGCGAGGGTGCGGCTGGGCTCGCCGGCGCCGGTGCTCGAGTCGGTCACGCGGGGATTCTTGCACGCTTTCTCGATACGTTGTACGGTGTACGGCGTACAGTGTGAGATGACAGACTACCCAGGAGGCCCCGTGCGCATCACCGAAAGCGCGATCTCGCTGAACGTCCCCGACGTGGAGGCGTCCGCCGCCTGGGCGAAGAAGCACCTCGGGTTCACCGAGGCCATGGCGGCCGAGGGCTTCTGCTCGCTCGCCCACCCCGAGGCGGGCTTCCACCTCGTCTACCTCGCGACGGGCCTGCCGACGTTCAAGCCGGCCTCCGCCGCGGGCCGGGCGGACGGCCTCCTCGTCGTCTTCACGGTGGAGGACGTCGACGCCGAGCACGACCGCCTGCGCGAGGAGGGGGTGGAGGTGGTCACCCCGCTCGAGACCGAGCCGTGGGGGGAGCGGTACTTCCAGATGGCCGACCCCAACGGCGTGGTCTACCAGCTCGTGCAGTGGGTGGCCCCGACCGATCCGGCGTACGCCGGCTGACCCGCGCCGGTGACGGTGATCGGCAGGAGTTCCGGCGATCTCGGGACACGGGGCCGGGGGAGGAGGCAGGATCGTCCCCAGACGCTGCAGGGGACCCGAGACCCCTGCAGCGTCTTTCACGTCTGCTGTCGGGCCCCGGTGCGTGGGGTGCGCCCGGGTGGGCCCCGGTGAGCCGGCGTTCGCCGAGGGTCTTCGCCCGCCTGCGAGACTGTGCGCGTCCTCGGGGCGCGTCCTCGAGGTTGGTCCTCGACAACGATCCCGGGAGGAGCGCGCGTGGTCGACGCCGACACTGACACCGACCTGGCCCTGGTCGTCGCCGACCTCCGCCGCGACGGCGTGCACGTCGACCCGCGGGCAGACGACTGGATCCCCCCGGCCCAGCTGGACGCGATCGTCCGCACCCTCCGCGAGGCCGACGTGCCGGTCCACCTCGTCCTCCTCGAGCCGTCCGACGACGGACGTGGCCTCTCCGCGGGGGAGGACCTGCTCGTCCGGGTGCACGACGCGGGCGGGCCCGACGGCCTCTACGTGGGCGTCAACGAGGTCTGGAGCGGCTCGGGCGAGGAGGTGGCGGGCGCCCCGACGCTCGCCGACGGGCGGGCCGTCGACGTCGCGCTGCGGCAGTGGGGCGAGGTCGACGGCTCCACGGACCTGACCCGGGCCGTGGAGACGGTCCTGCGCGAGGGACGCGTGCAGGCCGACGGCGCGGGGGCGCCGTACGCGCCGGGCGACGGGCTGCTGCGGATCGCCGAGGCGCTCGCCGACGGCAGCTTCGATGCGCTGACCGCCGAGGCCGAGGAGGCCGGGGACGTCGCGCACGAGCAGTGGCGCGCGGAGCGCGAGGCCCAGCAGCAGGAAGAGCAGGAGGAAGAGCAGGGGACGGCGACGGGGCAGGAGTCCACCCCCGGCCCGGCGGCGCCGGCCGGCGACGGCTGGGGGACGGGCGAGCTCGTCGGCCTCGGCGTGGGCCTCGCCGTCCTGGCCGCCGTCGTCGGCCTGGTCGCGCGCGGCCGCGCCCGCCGGCGGACGACGACCACCTTCGTCCTCCCCGAGTCGGTGCTGGAGCGGGTGCAGGCCGCGGGGGACGCCGAGCTCGTGCGCCGCGCCCGGCGCGACGTGCTCGCCCTCGGCGAGGAGCTCGACGCCGCCGAGATGACCGGGTCGGCCGACCGCGCGTGGGCGGCGGCGCTGGACCACTACGAGCTGGCGGGCCGGCTGCTGCCGGCCAGCGCCGGACCCGGCGACGTCGACCCGCTGGACGCGGTCGGTGCGGTCGTCCTGGCCGGACGGGGCCGCGAGGCCCTGGCCGCCGCGCGGGCGGGCCGCCCCTTCGTCCCCAGCACCCCGTGCTTCCTCAACCCGCTGCACGGTCGGGCGAGCGGCGACCGCACCCTCGAGCACGACGGCCGCACGCTGCGGGCTCCCGTCTGCCTGGCCTGCCGCCGCGACCTCGGGGCCGGCCGGCGTCCCGACGTCCTCGACGTCGTCGTCCGAGGCACCCCGCGCCACTACTTCCAGACCGACCGGGAGCCCTGGGCCTCCACCGGCTACGGCGCCCTCGACCCCGACCTCGTGGGCCGGCTGCAGGGCCGCGCGTGAGCGGCGGGCGGACCGACGCGGGCGAGGCGGTCGACGCCCTCGCCGAGGCGCTCCGCGAGGACCCGGTCCAGGTCCACGAGCTCTACGGCAACGGGCGGACCGGGGAGGTCCGCGAGGCCCTCGGCGACCTGGTCGACGACCTCGACTTCCCGGCGTACGTCGTGCTGGTCCCCGAGCCGCCTGGCCTGTCGGGCGACGCGCCCGAGGAGGAGCTCGCGACGCTGCTCCACGACCGGCTGGGGGGCGACGCGATCTTCCACGTCCAGCTCGACCCCCTCGCCGTCGCGGGGAGGACCGTCGGGTTCGGCGACGTGCCGAGCGCCCACGCCCCGGCGCAGTTCACCTACGACCGGTGGGAGCCGGGCGAGTACCCGGAGTACCTGACGAGCGCCGGCGAGGCGGCCCGCAACCTGACGCTCGTCGCCCGGGAGGGCGACATGACGACCGCGGAGTACGAGGCCTGGGCCGAGGTCGGGCTGTGGCGGCAGCCGCCGGAGTGGGACCTCGACCACGAGCCGGTCATGCCCGGCGCCTACGCCCACCACGCCACGCTGGCGTTCGTCCTGGTCGCCGGATTCGTCTGGCTGTCGCTGCGGGCGGTCGCACAGTGGCGCGCGCTCCCCGCCGTGCCGCGGGCCGGGACCCCCGCCGGGACCTCAGCCGGCGCGGCCGACCTACGTGGGTCGGGTGAAGGCGACCCGGCCGCGCCCGCGGAGGTCCGCGCCGAGGTGGAGGGCGCGCTGGACGCCCTGGCCCAGCGGCTCGCCCGCGGCGCCGCCGGCGACGCGACCACCCGGACCCTCGTCGACGGCTCCTACGACACCGCCCGCCTGCTGCTCGCGCGCCACGGCGACGCCGACCACGACCTCGACGACCTGGTCGGGGCGCTCGTGCTCGTCCGGATGGCCGACCGCGCGCTGGACGCGGCCGAGGCTCCGCGCCGCCGTCGACCCCGCCCCTACCTCCCGTGCTTCTTCGACCCGCGCCATGGTGAGGGCAGGCACCGGCGCAGCGTCCCCGTCGCCGACCGCCGGCTCGAGGTCCCGGTCTGCGACGCCTGCCGCGCGGCGCCCGAGGCCGGGCTGCGGCCGCTGCGCGTCGCCCGACGCCGGCTGGGCGGGCCGCGGCCCTGGTACGAGCACGACACCGTCTGGACGCGGACGGGGTACGGCGCCTTCGTCGCCGAGCTGTGGCGGCCGGTGGCCGACGAGCTGGCCGGGGGTGGGCGGTGAGGTCGCCGGTACGCCGCCTCGGCGTCTCCGTCGCGCTGGGCGTGGCGGCGGCAGTCGTCGCCGTCCTGCCGCTGCGTGGTGAGGACGACGAGGCCTACGGCGGGGCCGGTGACCGGGTCCGTGCCGCCGTCGAGGGGCTCCGGGACGACCACGTCCACGTCACCGAGGACGGGCGCGCGATGCTCGACGAGGAGGGCGAGGCGGCGGTCGCGGCCGCGATCGCCGAGCGCGACCTGCCGGTCCACGTCGTCGTCTGGGCGGAGAGCCGGAACGCCGGGTACGACCACTACGTCCTGGCGGCCGAGCAGATGCTGCACCTGCTCGACGAGCCGTCGGTGCTCGTGCTGTGGCAGGGACCCGACACGAGCGTCGCCGTCGCCACGCCGGGGTACGACGTGGTCGACGCGCCGCCGGGGGCCGACCCGTTCGAGGAGCCCGTGGCGTCCGAGCCCGAGTACCTCGGGGAGGCGGCCCTGCGGCTCCCGGAGTGGATCGCGCAGCTCCCTGACGAACCCGTGGAGCGTCAGGAGTTCGACTACTACGGCGGCCCCGTCGCGGGCGCGGGGATCGGGCTGCTCCTGGGGGCGCTGGGGGTCCTCGCGTGGTGGGGCGTGCTGGCGGTCGTGGTCGCCGTCGCCCGCACCGTCCGACAGGGCCGGATCGCGCGGGCGGAGGGCACCTGAGGGGCCGCACCGACCGACCGGTCTGGACCACCGTGGACATTTCTCGACAGATTTCGGGGATAGCCGGGACGAGCCCCCGCCCGGTGGGCCAAGATGTTCCTCAGAGACGCTGCAGGTGACCCGAGACGCCTGCAGCGTCTCTCTCATTTCCCCGGCCGCTCCGCCCTGACCGCTCCGCCCGGCCGCTCCCCGAGGTGTCGGGCCGGGTGTCGTCAGGCTTCGATCCAGTAGCGCCGCTTCCCCTCGCGCACGTCCTCGAAGACCCCGCCGTTGCGCTCGATCGTCCGCGCGGAGGCGACGTTGTCCTCGGAGCAGGTCACCAGGACGCGGGCGATCCCGAGCTCGCGGGCGCGCGCGACGCCCAGCGCCAGCGCCCGGGTCGCGTGCCCGCGGCGCCGGTACGACGGCGCGATGCTGTAGCCGATGTGACCCCCCTGCCGGAGCAGGAAGTCGTTGAGGGCGTGCCGGACGGCGAGGAAGCCGACCACGGCCGACCCCTCGGTCACCCACCAGTAGTCGGAGTGCACCTTGCCCTGCGGCGGGGGGACGGCGGTGTCCGCCTCGGCCGCGGTCGCCGCCAGCAGCGCGTCGAACGAGGCCCGGTCCGGGCGCAGCTCGGGCAGCATCCACGCCCCGGAGCCGTCGGTGGGGCCGTCGCCGAAGTCGCGCACGCAGGCCAGCCACGCGTCGTACCGGTCGGGCGAGGGCAGGGCGAGGGTGGTCACCGAGCCGCCTCCGCGGCCCGCTCGGCCCGCTCGGCCAGCTCCGCCTCGGAGCTGAGCACGCAGAACTCGTTGCCCTCGGGGTCGGCCAGGACGACCCAGCCGCTGTCGGGCCCGTAGATGCCGCGCCGGTCGGCCACCACGGTCGCCCCGAGGCCGCGCAGGTGCTCGACCTCCTCGGCCTGGGTGCGCTCGCGCGGTCGCAGGTCGAGGTGAAGCCGGTTCTTCACCGTCTTCTCCTCCGGCACCTCGAGGAAGAGCAGCCGGTGCCCGGTCTCCGGGTCCAGGATCATGCACTCCTCGTCCCCCGGCCGGTTGGGGTCGTCGGCGAGGTCGACGTAGCCGAGGACCGGCTTCCACCACTCCGACAGGGCGTGGGCGTCCCGGCAGTCCAGGCTGGTGTGGGCGACGAAGCAGCTCATGGCCGCAGTCTGCCGTCAGGAGGCGAGCATCTCCTCCATCTGGGCGATCTCGGCGGTCTGGCTCTCCTCGATGGACTCGGCGAGGGCGATGGCGGGCCCGTACTGCCCGTCCTGCTGCAGGTCCTGGGCCATCTCGATCGCGCCCTCGTGATGGTCGATCATCATGGTCAGCCACATGTCCTGGAAGCGGTCGTCGGCGGAGGCGTCCAGCTCCTCGAGCTCCTCGGGACCCATCATCCCCGGCATCCCGTGGTCGAGCCCCTCCATCCGCTCGCCCATCGACTCGTCGTCGCCGCCGTGGCCGCCCCCGCGGGCGTGGTCGCGCATCGTCTCGGGCACCTCCTCGCCCCACTCGACCAGCCAGTCGGCCATCTCCTCGATCTCGGGGCCCTGCGCGGCCCGGATCGCCTCCAGCAGCTGCTCGAACTCGGGGTCGGTGGTGCGCCCCTGCGCCATGTCGACCATCACCAGCGCCTGCGCGTGGTGCGGGATCATCTCCTGGGCGAACGCGACGTCGGCCTCGTTGTGGTCGGTCTCGCTGGCACCCTCGGAGGGCTCGGCGACGACGTCGTCGTCGTCGCCGCTGCAGCCGGCCGCGACCAGCGCGAGCAGCAGGACCAGCAGCGGTGCGGCGAGCGCCGCGAGGGGGCGGCGCCGGGCGCGGCTCGTGCGGGGGGCGAGGGGTCGGGGCACAGGGTCCTCCTCGTGGGTTCACGGCGATCCTGCCGGGCACCTCCGACACTACGCCCGGCAGGATGGGGCCGGTGAGCAGCGCACAGCCGAGCGGATCACCCCCCGGCGCGGGCCGGGTCGCGGTCCGCCCCCGCCGCGCGGGCGACCTCCCCGCGCTCGGCGAGGCCCTGCTCGCCCAGCAGCCCCGCAGCCGCTACCCGTTCAGGAACCCGCTGCCGGTCCCGACCGAGCGCTTCCTGCACGGGCACGACGCCGACGCGGCGTGGACCGCCGAGCTGGGCGGTCGCCCCGTCGGCCACGTCTGCCGCACCGGCCCGGCGCAGGGGTCGCCGGACGCCGACGAGGTGAACGCCGCCGCGGCGGCGGCCCACGGCTGCGGGCCGGACCGGCTGGCATGGGTCCGGTCGCTCTTCGTCGCCGAGCAGGCCCGCGGGCTGGGGGTGGGCCGCCGGCTGCTCGACGTCGTCGTCGCCGACCTCCGCGCCCACGACCTGCGTCCCTGCTTGGAGGTGCTGCCCGTGCACGAGGCGGCCGTCGAGATGTACGCCGCCGCCGGCTGGCGCGAGGTGCACCGCACCCGGCCCGCCTGGTTGCGCGACGCCGCCGGCAGCGAGGGCCTCGAGGTGCGGGTGCTGGTGCTCGACGGGTCCTGAGGAGGCGGCGGCCTGAGTACGCGATCGCATGCGCCGGCCGGGCCCCTCCCGCCACGATGGGGCGCATGACCTCGTCCCGCCACCTCCTCGTCGTCCTGTCGCTCCCGGTGGCGCTGGCGCTCGGGCTCGTGGCCTTCTTCCTGCTCCCCGCCGGCTCGCCGCTGCTGCTCTCGGCGGCGGTCCCGGTGGCCGTGGTCGCCGCGGTGCTCCGGGGGACGGCACCGACCCCGTCCGCGGTGGCGGCTCCCGACGCCCGTGCCCGTCGCCGCGGGGCCGCACTCCTGCTGGCGCCGGTGCTGGGGCTCGGCACCTGGCTGTTCGCCCTGGTGGTGGGGATCCTGCTGGGAGTCGTGCCCTTCATGGTGCCGCTCGACCCGCCCCACCCGTGGACGGACGCGTGGGTCCCGGGCTCCGCACTGCTGGGCCTGGTCTCGGTGCCGCTGTGGTGGTGGTGGATCGACGGGACGGTCGGCGGGCGCCACTAGGGTGCCCGCATGCCTGTGCGCCACGACTGGTTCCTCGCCCCCGACGACGCCTCCGCCGCGGCGGCGCTCACGCCGGGAGCGACGTCGTACCGCACCCTGGCCGACACCCGGATCGACCCGGTGGCCCAGGGCGGCAGCCTCGACGAGCTGCTCACCGGTCGTTCCTTCGAGCAGGTGGCCGCCGACCCGCGCTGGGGTGCACGCCTCGCCGTCGGCGACGGCGGCGAGCGGCTCGTGCTCACCGTGACCGATGCGCTGGTCGACGCTCTCGCGGCCGCCGACGACGCACGGCTGGCCGAGGTGGCGGTCCCGTGGGCGGCGACGGAGGAGTTCGGCGGCGCGGTGACGCCCGAGACCCTGCGGGTCCAGCTGCGGCTGCTGGCCGACCTCGCCCGCGCGGCCCGGCGGGCGGGCGGTTCCCTCTACTGCCGCGTCCAGGCCGGGCGACCGTCGTGACCCGGGTCCTCCACCTCTCCGACACCCACGTCTCCGCCGCCGGCCCCGACGAGGACGGCGTCGACGCGGTGGCCGCCCTCGAGGGGCTGCTGCACGACGTGCGTCACGTGCCCGACCTCGACTGAACCACGACGACCGTACGGCGTTCCGCGAGGCCCTGGGCAGCGGCCACCTGGGTGCCGACGGGGGCGACCGGGGCGAGCCGCTCGACCCGGGGGCCGACAGCTGCGCCGGGGTGAGCCACGTCGGCGGGCTCCGGGTGGTCACGCTCGACAGCCTCGTCCCCGGAGAGGTGGCGGGGCTGCTGGGCGAGCGACAGCTCGAGCGGCTGGAGGCGCTGCTGGCCACCCCCGCCCCCGCCGGCACCCTGCTGGTGCTGCACCACCCGCCGCTGCGGATCCCCGCGGTCCCGCTGGCGGAGCGGGTCGTCCTGCAGCAGGTCGAGGCGCTGGCCGACGTCGTCCGCGGCCGCGACGTGCGCGCCGTGCTGGCCGGGCACCTGCACTTCCAGGTCACGGGCACGCTGGCCGGGGTCCCCGTCTGGGTCACCCCCGGCGTGGTGACCCGGATCGACACCACCGCCCCGCCCCACCTGGTCCGCGGCGTGCTGGGCGCCGCGGCCACCGTGGTCGACCTCGAGGGTCCCGAGGCGCCGACCTTCCACGTGCTCCACGCCCGGGACCGGCGGGCCGGCGAGCCTGTCTACGTCTACGACGCCGTGACCGGCGCCGACGTGGACGAGCCCTGACGGCGGGGCCCGACACCGCGGCATGATGGCGGGATGACGGCCTCGGGGACGACCTCTGCGACGACGGCGACGACGGCGACCGGGGTGGACGAGGGGAGCCTGCGCTCCCTGCGCCGCTGGAACCTGGCGCTCACCGTCCTCCACCTCGCGCAGGCGGCGGCCGTGCTGTGGCTGGCGACCGACTTCGCCGTACCGGTGACCCAGTCGCTGCCGGCGGGTCCCCCGGGCACGCCGACCGGGTCGCCCGAGGCGTTGTTCGACCTGCCGGTCGGGGCGGCGGTGGCGACCTTCCTCGCCCTCGCCGCGCTCGACCACCTGCTCACCGCGACGCTGGCCCGGCGCACCTACGAGGCCGACCTGCGCGCCGGGATCAACCGCTTCCGGTGGGTGGAGTACTCGTTCAGCGCCACCCTCATGGTGGTGCTCATCGCCCTCTACACGGGGATCGACGGGATCAGTGCGCTGATCGGGATCATCGGTGCCAACGTCTCGATGATCCTGTTCGGCTGGCTCCAGGAGTCCGCCAACCCGCCCGGCCGCGAGCGGCTGACGAGGAAGCCCTTCTGGTTCGGCTGCGTCGCCGGGGCCGCCCCCTGGGTGGCCATCGCCTGGAACGTCGTGGCCGCCGACGAGGTGCCGGGCTTCGTCATCGGGATCTTCGTCTCCCTCTTCGTCTTCTTCAACAGCTTCGCGCTCAACCAGTGGCTCCAGTACCGCGAGGTGGGTCCGTGGTGCAGCTACGCGTTCGGCGAGAAGGCCTACCTGGTGCTCAGCCTCGTCGCGAAGTCGGCGCTGGCCTGGCAGATCTTCGGTGGCTCCCTGGCGGGGTGAGCGCTCGGCGGGGTGACGGTCTGGCGGTTGAGGGTCTGGCGGGGCGAGGTGTCCGCGCCCCGTCGGAGGCGGCCGGGGGGGTCCGTCGGGATCGCTACGCTGCCGGACCGGACCACCGGACGATCAGGGGAGTCGACCATGCAGATCCGTACCGCCCGCACCAGGGGGCTGGCCGGCGTCGCCGGACTGGCGCTGCTCGCCGCGGGCCTGACCGGACCGGCCAGCGCCGACACGGCAGCCGACACGGGCGCCGACACGCCGGCCACGCTCACCACGGTCACCTCGGGTGCGATCGGCACCTACACCTACGACATGCAGTACGGCCCCGGCACGACCGACGAGGGCAAGCCTGCGCTCTGCGCGCGGGCCGTCACGGCGCACGTCTCGATGACGGAGCCCTTCGACAGCGTGAACTGCTTCGAGAAGGACCGGTCGAGGCTCGTGGCCGGCCGACGGGTCCTCGACCTCGGCGGCGTCTACACCGCCCACGGCGACGAGGTCGCGATGAACATCGACGTCTTCGCCACCGCCCCGCGGGTGCAGCGCCTGAAGGTCCAGCCGCACGGTCAGCCGTGGCTGACCCTGACGTCGGCGACCAGCAGGGTGCTCACGGTCGACGGCGAGCGGATGCGCTTCTTCTACCTCGTCGAGCTCAACGACGCCCCCGAGCACGCCGGTGAGGTGCGCGGCCAGCGCAAGGCGTGCAAGAAGGTGAAGCTCAGCAACGGCCGCACCAAGCGGCGCTGCGGGTGGCGGACCGTCGCCGACGAGCAGGTCTTCCTGGGGTAGCCGGCCGGGGTAGCCGGCCGGGTCCGTCACCTCGGCGGGTCGCCTCGCGTCAGGAGGGTGGGACCGGGACGGAGGAGCGCGATGACGACGCAGGAGTTCGAGCGGGAGCGGCCGCGGCTGGTGGCACTGGCCACCCGGGTGCTGGGGGACGCCGACGAGGCGCAGGACGTCGTGCAGCAGGCGTGGCTGCGGCTGCACCGCACGGTCACCGGCGACGGCGGGGGCAGCGGCGCCCCGATCGAGAGCCTGCCGGCGTGGCTGACCACGGTCACCACGCGGCTCTGCCTCGACCGGCTCCGCGCCCGCACCCCGGTGCCCGTCGAGGAGGTCGAGGTGGAGGACACCGCGCCCGACCCCGCCGACGAGGTGGCCCTCGCCGACACCGTCGGGGTGGCGCTGCAGGTGGTGCTCGACCGGCTCACCCCCGACGAGCGGGTGGCCTTCGTGCTGCACGACTCCTTCGGCTTCGAGTTCGCCCGGGTGGCCGCCGTCCTCGGCACCACCCCGATCGCGGCCCGCAAGCTGGCGTCGCGGGCGCGGGCCAAGGTCCGGCTCCCCGTCGCGGAGGACGCCCTGGCCGACTGGGAAGTGGTCGACGCCTTCATGGCGGCCGCCCGCGAGGGCGACTTCGAGCGGCTGGTGCGGCTCCTCGCGCCCGACGTGGTGGTCGGGGCCGACGAGGCGGCCGTGCTCGTCGGGACCCCCGAGCGGATCGAGGGTCGTCGGACGGTCGCCGAGTTCTTCAACGGCAGCGCGCAGGCCGCGCTTCCGGTCGCGGTCGACGACCGGCCGGGGTCGGCGTGGTTCCACCGCGGCGAGGCGAAGGTGCTCTTCGACTTCGTCGTCGCCGACGGCCGCGTCGCCCGGATCACCTTCCGGGCCGACGCCGACGTGCTGGCCCGCGTCGTCCGTCGGGACGGCGCGACTCCCCGCGGCTGAGCGCTGGAGCAGCGAGTGGTCACGCGGAGGTCTTCCAGGACCTCTCGAACCCCTCCCCGTGACCACTTCCTGACCACTTCCCGGTCGCGTCCGGCGTCTCCGCCCCTCTCGGTGCGAGACTTCCCGCCGTGGGGGAGCAGCGGGAGAGATTGGCTCGCGGCGAGTGGTACCTCGACGACGAGGAGCTCGCCGGGCTGCGCCGCGCCTGCGCCCGCCTCCTCGACCGCTTCAACCGCGCCGGCAGCGACGAGGACGACGTTCGGGCGGGTGTCCTGGGTGAGCTGCTGGGCGGGCTCGGCGAGGGCGTGGACGTCGTCCCGACCTTCCGGTGCAGCTACGGCAGCCACGTGCACCTCGGGGACCGGGTCTTCGTCAACGCCGACGCCTTCCTCATGGACGACGCCACGATCACGATCGGCGCGGACACCCGGATCGGTCCGGGCGCCCGGCTGATGACGGCCCTCCACCCGGTCGACGACCACGACCGGCGCCGCGAGGGCTGGGAGAGGGCCCTGCCGGTGGTGCTCGGTGAGAACGTGTGGCTGGGGGCGTCGGTGACCGTGGGCCCGGGCGTCACGATCGGCGCGGACACGGTCGTCGGGGCCGGCAGCGTGGTGCTCGACGACCTGCCCGAGCGCGTGGTCGCGGTGGGAGTCCCGGCCCGCGTGGTCCGCCGGACCTGACCCGACGCGGCTCAGCCGTCGAGCAGGCCGCGGATGTCGTCGGCGCTCAGCGGAGCCGCGATCGCGCCGCCCTGGTCGACCACCCGGTCGAAGAGGTCCCGCTTCCGCTGCTGGAGCTCCACGACCTTCTCCTCGACCGTCCCCTCCGAGACGAGCCGGTAGACCATCACCGTCTTGTCCTGGCCGATCCGGTGGGTCCGGTCGACGGCCTGCGCCTCGACGGCCGGGTTCCACCACGGGTCGAGCACGAAGACGTAGTCGGCCTCCGTGAGCGTGAGGCCCGAGCCGCCGGCCTTGAGGCTGATCAGGAAGACCGGGGCGTCCCCCTCGGTGAACTCGGCGACGCGGGCGGCGCGGTCGCGGGTGCGGCCGTCGAGGTAGACGTGGTCGAGGCCCTCGGCGGCGAGCCGCTCCCGGACCGTGGCGAGGAAGCGGGTGAACTGGCTGAAGACCAGGCAGCGGTGCCCCTCCGCGACCACCTCGACGAGCTGCTCGAGCAGCGCGTCGACCTTGCTGGAGCGGACGCCGGGCGGGGCGTCGTGGTCGACGAGGTGGACGTCGAGGCTGAGCTGACGCAGCCGGGTGAGCGCCGCGAGGATCGCGATCCGGTTGCCGTCGACGTCGTCGAGCAGGCCGAGGATCCGCTGCCGCTCGCGCTGCAGGTGGGTGTCGTAGATCCGCCGGTGCTGGGCGTTGAGCGGCACCGCCAGCACCTGCTCGACCTTGGGTGGCAGGTCGCGGGCCACCGACTCCTTGGTCCGCCGCAGCATCAGCGGACGGATCCGCCGCCGCAGCACCGGCAGCAGCTCGGGCGCGCGCCCCGACTCGATGGGCCTGCGGAAGACCTCGGCGAACCGCTCGGGGCTGGGGAAGAGGCCGGGCGCCACGATCGACATGAGCGACCACAGGTCCATCAGCGAGTTCTCCAGCGGGGTGCCGGTGATCGCGATCTTGACCGACGCCTCGATCCGGCGGGCCACCTGGTAGGTCTTCGCCTTCCTGTTCTTCACCGCCTGGGCCTCGTCGAGGACGAGCGCCGCCCAGGGCCGGGCGGCGTACTCGTCGCCGTCGATCCGCAGCAGCGCGTACGACGTGACGACGACGTGGGCGCCCGCCAGGGCGTCGTCGCCGGGGCCGCCGCCCGACCGGCTCGTGCGCCCCACGGTCGCCACCCGCAGCCCCGGGGCGAACTTGGCCGCCTCGTGCTCCCAGACGGCGACCACGCTGGTGGGGGCGACGACGAGGACCGGCGCCCCGGGGGTGAGGGAGCCGGCCAGCCGGGCGCGCTCGAGGGTCGCGAGGGTCTGCAGGGTCTTGCCCAGCCCCATGTCGTCGGCGAGCACGCCGCCGAGCCGGTGGTCCCAGAGGAAGGAGAGCCAGCGGTAGCCGTCGAGCTGGTACTCGCGCAGCGTCGCCGTCAGCGTCGGGGGCGGGTCGGGCCGGGGGACCTCGTCGAGCGCCAGCAGGGCGCCCACCGACCGCTGCCAGCGTTCGCTCTGCCGGGTGACGACGCCGAGCGCCACCAGCTCCTCCCAGTAGCCGGCCTGGAACCGGTTGACCCGCAGCCCCTCACCCTCCTGGTCGTGCAGCCGGCGCGCCTCCTCGACCAGCCGGGCCAGCTCGTGCAGCTCGGGCGCGTCGAGCCGGAACCACGTGCCGTCGGGCAGGATCAGCCGCTCCTCACCCAGGGCGAGGGCGGTCAGCAGGTCGGCCAGCGGCAGCCGGCGCTCCCCGACGCTCACGGTGATCTCGAGGTCGAACCAGTCCTCCTGGCCGTGGTCGTCGGTGGCGAGCTCGACGACGGCGTCGCCCTCGGCCTCGACGTACTCCAGGGCGGACCCCTCGACCTCGACCTCCACGTCCTTGCGCTCCTGCAGCACCGGCAGCACCAGGTCGACGAAGTCGACGGTCGCCGCCCCCTCGAGGACGGGGGCCGGGACGACCTCGGGGCGGGGCCGCCCCGGCAGCCGCCGCACCAGCCCGGGGACGGGCGCGAGGTCGGGGCCCAGGGCGGCCAGCAGCCGCTCCTCCTCGCCGGCGTCCCGGACGACGCCGTGCTCCCCGTCCGGCCCGCCGCCCTGACCGACACCCGGCCCGACGGGGTGCCGGGACAGCGGCACGTCGGCGACGCCGGAGCCCACCCGGTAGCGGAACGACCACGCGAGCGCGGTGCGGTGGCCGGGCTCGAAGAGCACCCGCAGCGCCAGCTGCGGCGGCTCCACCTCGGGCGGAGTGACGCTGCCGTCGGAGGAGCCGAGCTCGACCAGCTGGCGCAGCGCGGGGTAGAAGCCCGTCCAGAAGCGCGGCTCGTCGTCGCCCGGGACGGTCAGCTCCTCGCCGGCCCGGAAGACGTCGGCCAGCGGCCCGGTGAGCGCGCGGCCGAGGGGGGCGAGGGCGAGGCCGTCGGGGGTGCGGACGGCGACCCCGTGGGGCGGGGTGCCGAAGAGCTCCGGCGGGCCGACCGCGTCGCCGAGCGGCGCGAGGTCGAGGCTGGGGCGCAGCACGAGCGTGCCGTCGGCGTCGCGCACCAGGTCGATCCGCACCTCGACGGGCTCGTCGGCCAGGACCACGGGCTCCCTGGAGCGCGGACCCGTGACCAGCGGGACGCCGGCCGCGACCACGTCGTCGAGCAGCCGCCACAGCGACGGGCCCAGCACCTGCGCCGAGACCACCTGCGTCGCGGACCACTGGCCGGCCGTCCTCGTCCGCTCGGCCTGCGCGAGCGCGACCAGGGCGTCGCGCTGCGCCGGGTCGAAGTGGCGCCAGTGGTGGGCGAACTGCAGGTCGGCCCACCCGACGCCCGACCGCACCCAGCCCGTCGTCCCGCGGGCGAGCGGCCGCAGCTGCACGCGGGGGTCGCGCAGGTGGCCCTGCTGCGGCGAGTCCTCCCCCGGCACGAGGTCGACGTGGAGCGCCAGCGGCGTGGTGTCGCTGTCGCCGGCGCCGTCCTCCCGGACGGCCTGGACCACGGGTGCGAGCAGCCGCTCCCAGCTCGGGGCCGCCGTGCTGGCGACGCCCAGCTGGGCGCGGGCCTCCAGGAGCACCGCGACGGCGTGCTTGCAGTCGACCTGCACGGGGCAGCTGCAGCGGCAGTCCACGTCGAGGTCGTCGGGGCTGGAGGGCAGCCCGTCGCCCGTCCGGGACTCCGGGCGCACGGTCGTCCGGTAGGGCACCGTGCCGAGCACGCTGGCCGACAGCGCCCGACCGTCGGGCCCGACCCGCAGGTCGTGGACGGCGCGGCGACGCTGGTAGGTCACGCCGCGCTGGAAGGTCGGCGGGCCGACCAGCTGCTCCAGGACGCGCGGCGTCACGAGACGCACCCACTCGGGCAGGACGAGTCCCTCGTCCTCGGGCCTGGGGGTGTCGGTCACCCGGACGACGGTAGTCGGCGCCACCGACCCCGTAGGCTCGGGGACGTGCCGCGCCCCGTGCCCCGCCCCGCCGCCCGGATCCGTCACGGCCTCGCCAGCGCCCCGGAACGCGTGGGCCACCTCTTCCGCCGTCGCTTTCCGGTCGTCGCCGTCACGGGGATGACGGGCGTGGGCAAGACCCGCCTGGCCGACCGGCTCTCGCGGCGCGCCACCCACGCCGCCACCGCCGAGGTCGGCTCGGCGGTGATGGAGCGCCGTACCCGCCGCGGCAGCCGCCTGCGGGGCTTCCGCTTCCTCGTGGTGCCCGGCGACAACGCCGCGACCCGTCTGGGGGCGCTCGACGAGGTCTTCCACGACGAGCCCGTGGACGGCGTCGTCCACGTCGTCGCCTGGGGGCACGCGACGCCGCGGCGCACCGCCGGCACCACGGGTCCGGGGTCCGCGACCCGGGAGGAGCTGCTCGCGGCCGAGCTCGAGGACTGGACCATCACGGCCCACCGGATCGCCTCGATGGCGGTCCGGCGCGACCGCCCGGTGTGGCTGGTGGTGGCCGTGACCAAGACCGACCTCTTCCCCGACCGTGTCGACGAGGCGCTCGCCCACTACTCCCCGGGCAGCGGGACGCCGTTCGGCGACCGGCTCGACGAGCTGCGGGCGCTGGCCGGCGGGGCGCGGCTCTCCGTCGACGTCCTCCCCGTCTGCAGCGAGGGCGGCAAGGGGGCCGGCGTCACCGCGAAGGAGGCGGACGCGATGGTCGACGCCCTGGCCCTCCGCCTCGCCCAGCTCAGCGGCCACGTCTGAGCCGTCGCACCCGAGCCGTCGCACCCGGGCCGTCGCACCCGGGCCGTCACACCCGGGCCGGCCCGCGCGTCAGGAGGGTGGAGCAACGACCCGTGAGGAGAAGACCGTGAAGACGATGACCTGCCGGCAGCTCGGCGGACCCTGCGACCTCGCCCACCGCGGCGAGACCGCCGACGACGTGATCAACGCCCAGGACCAGCACCTCAAGGAGGCCGAGAAGGCCGGCGACGCCACCCACCAGGAGGCGCGCGACGCGATGAAGGGCCGGTGGCGGCGGCCGAAGCAGTCGCTGGGCTGGTACTTCGCGACGAAGAAGCAGTTCGCCGAGCTGCCCGAGGACTGACCGGCCCCCGGGCGCCGCCCGCGCGTCGGCTCAGTGCTGGAGCGTCATCGACTCCGCCATCGGACCGTGCAGGTTGGCGATGTCGGAGAAGGTGATGTTGGCTGCCGGGTCGACCGCCTCGATCTCCTCGACGATCGCCACCTCCTCGAGCCGGGTGGTGGCGAAGGTGAGGACCCAGACGTCCTCCGCCAGGCCGGTGTCGGGGAAGTAGCGCTGGACCCGGTCGAGCAGGACCGGCCGGTTGGTGTGGCTGGAGACGAGGCGGGCGACCTCCTCGTGGCGCTCGGTGACCACCTTGACCTGCCGGGCTCCCGACTCGCCGTGGGCGATCTGGTCGACGAGGTCCTTGACCACGACGTAGAAGAGGACGGCCGACAGCAGCGCCGACTCCCAGGAGATGACGAAGCCGGCGACCGCGAAGATCGCGAGGTTGACGTAGAGGATCAGCTGGCCGACGGTGAACGGCGTCCGGCTGGCCAGGATGGTCGCCAGCACCTCGCTGCCGTCAAGCGCGCCACCGTGGCGCAGCGCGACGCCGATGCCCACCGCGATCATCGCGCCGCCGCAGACCAGGGCGAGCCACGACTCGTCGGTCAGCGGCTCCATGTGGTGGAAGACGATCGTCGCCGCCGACAGCGTGGCGATCCCGATCCCGGTCCGCACCGCGCTGCGTCGGCCGACCATCACCCAGGAGAGCACCACGAAGGGCAGGTTGAGCAGCCCGATGAAGAGGCCCATCGGGACGTCGACGAAGCGCGCGGCGATGATCGAGACGCCGACCACGCCGCCGTCGAGGAAGTCGTTGGGGATGAGGAAGCCCTCAAGGCCCACCGCGAAGACGACGGCGCCCAGGACGATCGAGACGATCTTGTAGGCCTCCGCCGCGACCGGGTGCTTCCCGGTGCGCAGCAGCAGGGCCCTCCGGGCGTCGCCGGCCCCGGTCACGTCGCGGACGGGGCGCGGGGTGTCGGGGTCGAGGGTCGCGTGGCTCATGCGGGGGAGGATCCCACGTCGAGGCGCCCGGCGGTGGCGCGGTGCGGTGGCGCGGGACGTCCGGATACCGTCTGCCCCAGCACCCGACCCGTGACACGAGGAGGACCACCGTGAGCGAGCTGCTGGAGATCGACGAGACCGGGAGGATGAGCCGCGAGGAGGCCGCCGCCAAGCTGCGGGCGCTCGCCGACGCGCTGGCGCGCCACAACTCGGTGGAGATGGTGAAGAACGGTCACCGGATCACCGTCGAGGTGCCCGACGAGGTCCAGCTCAAGGTCGAGGTCGAGATCGGCGGAGACGAGAACGAGCTGGAGATCGAGCTGACCTGGTGAGCGACGCGGCCGACGTCGAGGCCATCGTCGCCGACCTCCGGGAGGACGGCGTCCACGTCGCGCCCGGCGCGCAGGACTGGGTCCCCGCGGAGCAGCTGGACGCGATCAGCGCCCAGGCCCGCGAGTCCGGGATCCCGCTCCACGTGGTCCTCGTGCCGCCGGAGGGCGGGGGGACCAGCCGGGGCGACGACCTGCTGTTCCGGGTCCACGACGCCGGCGGGCCCGACGGGCTCTACGTCGGCCTGAACGCCGCCTACCAGCCCGGGCCGGGCGAGAAGACCGCCGGCGACCCCGTCCTCGTCGACGGTTCGCGCGTGTTCCTCTCGGTGCAGCAGTGGGGCGACGTCGCGGAGCGCGGCGAGATCACCTCCGACGTCGAGGACGTGCTGAGCTGGGGCAACGCCGAGGGCGGGGTCCCCGACAGCGGCTTCCCGCTCGGCGACGGGCTGCAGCTGGTCCTCGCGTCGCTGGCCGACGGCACCTTCGAGCAGGAGGTGCGCGACGCCCAGCAGGCCCGCTCCGACTGGCTCGAGGTCCGGTCCGAGGAGCGGCAGGACCAGGAGGGCACCGGCGTGGCCGGGTGGATCCCCTTCGCCGACGACGAGAACGGCGTGGGCGACGTGGTGGGCGTCCTGCTCCTGGGGGCGGTGGCGCTCGCGCTGCTGGGCCGGTTCCGCCGACGCCGTCGCGAGCGGCTGGCCGCCCCGCAGACCTTCGTGCTGCCGAGATCGGTGCTGGAGCGGGTGCGCGCCGCCGGCGACGCCGAGCTGGTACGCCGCGCCCGCCAGGACGTCCTCGCCCTCGGCGAGGCGATCGACGCCACCGAGATGTCCCCGGCGGGGGCGGGCAGCGGCGGGGCCGCGGCCTGGGCCGCCGCGCTCGACCACTACGAGGCTGCCGGACGGGTGCTGCCCGCCGACTCCGCCGACGCGGCGGTCGACCCCCTCGACGCCGTCGGCGCGGTGGTGCTCGCCACCCGCGGGCTGGAGGCGCTGGCCGCCGCCGAGCGCGGGTCGGCGTTCGAGCCGTCCACGCCCTGCTTCCTCAACCCGCTGCACGGGACGGCGACCGTCGACCGCACCCTCGAGGCCGACGGACGCACGGTGGAGGCGCCGATCTGCCGCGCCTGCCGCGCCGACCTCGAGGCCGGGCGCCGCCCCGACACCCTCGACGTCGTGGTCGACGGCACCCCGCGCCACTACTTCGAGACCGACCGCGAGCCGTGGGCCCTCACCGGCTTCGGGGCGCTCGAGCCCGACCTGGTCCGGCGGCTGCACACCGGAGGTGGGCGCTGATGGGCGAGCTGCTCGACCCCACCCTCGACGAGCTCGCCACGGCGCTGCGCGAGGACCCGGTCCAGGTGCCGCAGATGTTCGGCAACGGCCGCACCGAGGAGGTCCGCGAGGGCCTGCACGAGATCGTCGAGGAGGCGGACTTCCCGGTCTACGTCGCGATGGTGCCCCAGGTGGTCGACGTGACCGGCGAGGACGCCGCGCGCGAGGTGGCGACCCTCCTGCACCAGCGCCTCGGCGGCGGCGACGCCGTGATCGCCGTCCACACCCGGGAGGGGGAGTACCTCGGCACCGAGGTCGTCAGCTTCGGCGACGCCCCGGGCGAGGAGCTCGCCGGCAGGGCGGCCAGCGAGAACGCCCCGGGCGGCGGGGCGAACTACGGGCTCTCCGAGCCGGGACTGATCGCCCGCGAGCTGACCGTCCTGCTCCGGGACGGCGAGATCGAGCCGAGCGAGTGGGCGTCCTTCGCCCAGCAGGACCCCTGGCGCGCCCCGGAGGACTGGCACGCCGGCGGGGACGACGGGGCGGGGGCCGACGGCAGCACCTGGGTCCTGGCGCTGCTCTTCGGCGCCTTCGCCGCGGGTGCCGCGTTCGTGGTCTCCGGGGTCGTGGCCGACCGGCTCGCCGCCGCCCGCAGGGCGGCGCTGGAGCGCGGGACCGCGCCCGAGCAGCCCGGCCCGGAGGACGTCCGGGCCGAGGCCGAGCTCGAGCTCGAGGCACTCGCGACGGAGCTGGCCGGCGCGCTGGGCGAGGGCGGACTGGGCGAGCAGGCGCGGGTGCGGGTGGACGGCTCCTACGACACCGCCCGCACCCTGCTCGAGCGGACCGGGACCGGCCGCGACGACCTGGGCGACCTCGTCGGAGCCCTGGTGCTGGCCCGGGTGGCCCGGGACGAGGTCGCCCGGCACGTCTCCGGCCGCGGCCCGCGGCCCGGGGGGCAGCCGTGGCGCCCCTGCTTCGTCGACCCGCGCCACGGCGAGGGCACCCGGACCCGCCGGGTCCCCGTCGCCGACCGCCTGCTCGAGGTCCCGGCCTGCGCGGCGTGCGCCGACGCGGAGCGGCTGTGGCCGATGGAGGTCGCCGCCGGCCCGCTCGGCCGCACGCGGCCCTGGTACGAGCACGACACCGTGTGGTCGCGCGCCGGGTACGGCGCCTTCGTCGACGACCTGTGGCGCCCGGCGGCCGACGCGCTGCGCGCAGGAGGGGTGGAGCGGTGAGCGCCCCGGTGACGGCGGTGCGCGCCGTGCTCTCCCTGGTCGTGGGGGTGGCCGTCTCCATGACGGTCCTGGAGCTCTTCGACGGACGCGACGAGCGGGCGGACGTGGCCGGCTGGGCCGACCCCCGCCCAGCCGAGCCCGGTGACCGGGTGCTCGAGGCGGTCGCCGGGCTGGCCGACGACCGGGTCCACGTGACCGTCGACGGGCGGTCGATGCTCGACGAGGAGGGCGAGGCGGCCGTCGCCGCCGCCATCGCGGAGCGCGACCTGCCCGTCCACGTCGTCGTGTGGCGCTTCAGCCGCGACGCCGGCTACGACCACACGATCCAGGCCGCCGAGCAGATCGTCGCCGAGCTCGACGAGCCGGCGCACGTCGTCCTCTGGGAGGGGACGGAGGGCGGCCACGGCGAGACGACCGAGGGGTGGACGTTCACCACCTCGACCGGGGACGGCGGCTGGGTCGAGGACGAGCCGGAGTTCCTCGGCGACGCCGAGAAGCGGCTGCTGGAGTGGATCGAGCAGGTCCCGGACGACCCGCTGGAGAGCCGCGACTGACGCGGCGGCTCACGTCGCCTCCTCGCCCGTGGGGACCGGGACGTCGGCGGACCAGCGCGCCCGGCGCTCGTCGTCCGACTGCTCCCACCAGGGCGTGCCGCGCTCCCCGAGCGCGACCTTGGCCGCCTGGACGCCGTCGCGCGAGGCCCGCTCCTCGTCGGTCCCCTTCGTCCGGCGCACCTCGCGGCGCCACGCCATGAGGACCCGGGTCAGCTCGGCCCGCCGCTCCTCGGGGATCAGAGGGTCGGTGACCCGCCACCTGCGGCCGTCGATGACCAGGTGGTGACCGTCGGGGGTCCGCTCCGGTGTCCGCGCTCCTTCGCCCATGCGGTCAGCGTAGGCACGGCCCGCGGACCCACCCCGTTCCGGCACGGGCGTTCCGCAGCGCCGGGCCGGGCGGCTGCCCTAGGGTCGGGGCGTCCTTTCCCGCCAGCAGGAGGTCCGCGCGATGCCCCAGGAGGTGAGGCTGCGCGACGGCACCGAGGCGTGGGTCCTGAGGCTGGAGCGCACCGACCGCGAGCGGCTGGCCGAGGCCTTCCGCGAGCTGTCGCCGGAGTCGCGGCGCCTGCGCTTCCTCGCGCCGATGACCCGGCTGAGCGACTCGATGCTGAGCCATCTGGTCGACGACGTGGACGGCGTCGACCACGTCGCGCTGGTCCTGGTGGCCGAGACCGCGCCCGACGTCTTCGACCCGGTCGCGATCGGACGGATGGTCCGCTACCCCGACCTCCCGGACGCCGCCGACCTCGCGGTGACCGTCAAGGACGACTGGCAGGGGCGGGGCGTCGCCTCCGCGCTCCTCCCCGTCCTCGTGGCGAAGCGGCCGCCCGGCGTGACGCGGGTGCTCACCGAGGTGCTGCAGGACAACCCCGCCTCGCTGGCCATGCTGCGTCGGCTCGGGCCGGTGACCGTGCACCCGGCCGGCCACGGCGTCAACGACGTCGAGGTCCTGCTCGAGCCCGCCGCGCCGCGGGTGCCCGTCGTCGAGGTCTCCCTCCCGCCCGCACCAGGGACGACGGGAGCGGAGCCGGCAGACCGCCTGCACGCGGTGCTGGCCGACCCGGGCCGCGAGCACCTGCGCACCCGCGACCTGATCTGCCCCTGGCTGGCCGGGGCCGCCGACTGACCGGACCCTCCGCCGGGTCTCCGGCGGGCTCCGGCGGAGGGGACCGCCGTCAGGCGATCGTCGAGGTGTCGATGACGAACCGGTAGCGCACGTCGCCGGCGACCACGCGGTCGTAGGCCTCGTCCACCTGGTCGGCCGAGATCGTCTCGATGGTCGCGCCGATGCCGTGCTCCGCGCAGAAGTCGAGCATCTCCTGGGTCGCCGGGATGCCGCCGATGTTGGAGCCGGCCAGCGACCGGCTCCCGCCCACCAGCATCCCGGGCGGCACCTCGAAGGCGCCCGGCGGGAGGCCGACGTTGACCAGGGTGCCGAGCGGCTTGAGCAGCTTGAGGTAGGAGCCGATCGGCAGGTCGGCGCTGACCGTGTTGACGACCAGGTCGAAGCTGCTGCGCAGCGGCTTGAGGGCGGCCGGGTCCTCGGTGGCGACGTACGCCGTGGCACCGAGCTCGACTGCGTCGTCCCGCTTGGCCTCGCTCCGGCTCAGCACGGTCACCTCGGCGCCGAGGGCGCGCGCCAGCTTCACCGCCATGTGGCCGAGCCCGCCGAGCCCGATGACGGCGACCTTGCTGCCCTCGCCCACGCCGTACCGGCGCAGCGGGGTCCACGTGGTGATACCCGCGCAGAGCAGGGGTGCCGCCTCGTCGAGGCCGACCCCCTCGGGGATCCGGACGACGAACCGCTCGGAGGCGACGACCCGCTGGGCGTAGCCGCCCTTGGTCTCCTCGCCGTCGTAACCGCGGCCGTTGTAGGTCATCACCGCGCCCTTGACGCAGAACTGCTCCTCGCCGTCCTTGCAGAACTCGCACTCCCCGCACGAGTCGACCATGCAGCCGATGCCGACCCGGTCGCCGACCTTGTGCCGGGTGACGGCCGACCCGACCGCGGCGACCGTGCCGGCGATCTCGTGGCCGGGCACCATGGGGAAGATCGCCCTGCCCCACTCCTCGCGGACCTGGTGGATGTCGCTGTGGCAGATGCCGGCGAAGGCGATGTCGATGAGCACGTCGTCGTCGCGCAGGGCGCGGTGCTCGACGGTGCGCTGCTCGAAGGGGGCGCCGGCGGAGGCGGCGACGAGGGCGCGGGTGGAGGTCTGGCTGGTCATCCGGCCAGTGAATCAGACCGTTCCAGCGACTCCCCGGTCGGCGCCGGGGAGCACCAGCTCCATGGGCAGGTGAGGGATCCCGTCCTCGAGGTAGTCGGCGCCGCTGCGGCGGAAGCCGAACCCGGCGTACCACTCCTCGAGGTGGGCCTGGGCGCCGATCCGCACGAGCGTGTCCCGCTCGGCGCGGACCAGCTCGAGCGCCGCGGCGACCAGCCGGGCGGCGTACCCGTGACCCCGCCGGTCCGCCCGCGTGGCGACGCGCCCGAGGACGACGGCGTCGGGGTCGCGCAGCACCCGCAGCACCGCGACGGGGGCGCCGTCCTCCTCCAGCCACACGTGCCGGGTGGTCGGCTCGACGTCGCGCCCGTCGACCTCGGGGTAGGCGCAGGCCTGCTCCACCACGAAGACGTCGACGCGCAGCCGCAGGAGGTCGTGCAGCTCGCGCGCGCTGAGGTCGTCGACGCCGGCGACCCGCAGCCGGGCCTGCGCCCGGTCGGGCCCGGTCACGCCCGGCACAGCACCTCGCCGTGCAGGATCGAGAAGAACCCGTCGGGCTGCTCGGCCCACCGGCGCCAGCCGGCGGAGAGGCGCTCGAGGTCGGCACGGGTCGCGCGGCCCTCGTCGAGGAGCTGGGCGGCCATGGCGGACTCGAGGATCCGGTCGGCCCACATCCCGCCCCACCACCCCCGGTCGGCGTCGTCGGTGAAGCACCACGTGGAGGAGGTCGCGACGACGTCGGTGAAGCCGGCCTCCCGCGCCCACGAGAGCAGCCGGCGGCCGGCGTCCGGCTCGCCGCCGTTGGCGCGCGCCGCGGCCTGGTAGAGGTCCATCCACTCGTCCAGCTCGGGGACGGCCGGGAACCACGTGAACCCGTGGTAGTCGCTGTCCCGGACTGCGACGAGGCCTCCGGGGCGGGTGACGCGGCGCATCTCCCGCAGCGCCCGCACCGGGTCGGCCACGTGCTGCAGGACCTGGTGGGCGTGCACGACGTCGTAGGTGTCGTCGGGGACGTCGAGGGCGTGCACGTCCTGCACCTCGAACCGCATGTTGGTCACTCCGCGCTCGTCGGCCAAGTCGCGGCTCAGTGCCAGCTCCGCCTCGCCCACCTCGGTCGCGGTCACCGACGCGACCCGGGAGGCAAGGTCGACGCTGATCGTCCCCGGCCCGGCGCCCACGTCGAGCAGCACGGTCTCCGGGGTCAGGTGCGGCAGCAGGTGGGGCGCGGAGTTCTCGGCCGTCCGCCATCGGTGCGAGCGCAGCACGGACTCGTGGTGGCCGTGGGTGTAGGTGTTCACCCGCCCATCGTGGCGCACCGGTGTCGGCGTCGCGTGGCAGTCTCGGGGCATGGCGCTGGCAGACCGACCCGAGGTGCCCGAGGCGTGGGTCGAGCGGATCGACGCGGTGCTCGGCCGGCTCCCCGGCTGCGCCCGCGAGGCCGCCTGGACGGGGACGCGCTGGCGGGTGCGGGGCGCCACGGTGGCCCACGTCTTCGGGGGCGAGGACCAGCTCTTCCGGGTCACCTTCCGCGGTGAGCCCGACGAGGTCGCCGCCTTCGAGCACCTCGGCGACCCCTACTTCCGCGTGGGGTGGGGCGGCAACCTCATCGGGATGCTGCTCGACGAGCGCACCGACTGGGAGGAGCTGGGCGAGGCCCTCACCGACTCCTACTGCCTCCAGGCCCCCGACCACCTGGCCGCCGCGGTCGAGCGACCGCAGGCGGCGGGTCCGGCCTGACGGTGGATCCCGCCTGACCGAGGTCCTGCGTGACCGGTGGGATCGGAGGGATCGTCGGGACCGTCCCGACGAGGTCACGGAGCGGACGTCGTGCGCGACACGCCCGGGTGCCGCATAATCGTCCGGTGCCCGAGCAGATCCCGGACGACGTCTCCCGCGCCCTCACCGCGCTCGCTGAGATCGTCTACGACCGTCCCGACTACCCCGACGTCTACGCCGCCATCACGCGGACGGCCCTCGAGGTGGTCCCCGGCTGCCACCACGCCGCCATCAGCGTGCTCGTCGGGGGCGGCGAGCTCACCGCGCACGGCGCCACGAGCCCGCTCGCGCAGAAGATCGACGACATGGAGGGGGAGCTCCGCGAGGGGCCCTGCTACGACGCGATCGTGGAGGAGGCGTTCCAGATGGAGAGCGACCTCACCGACGGCTGCACGTGGCCCGAGCTGGGTCGCCGCGTCCTGGCGGAGACCCCGGTGCGCGGGATGATCGGCTACCGGATCCGGGTGGGGTCGCGGAAGGCGGGCGCTCTCAACATCTTCTCCGAGACGCCGGGCGCCCTCGACGAGCGCTCGGCCAGCATCGGCGCGGTGCTCGCGGCGTTCGCCTCCATCGCCCTCGGCGCGGCCGCCCACGCCCAGCAGGCGGGCACCCTGCGCGAGGGGCTGGTGAGCAACCGGGTGATCGGCAAGGCCACCGGCCTGCTGATGGCGGCGCACGGCATCTCCGACGAGGAGGCCTTCCAGGTGCTGCGCCGGGCGTCGCAGGAGCTCAACATCAAGCTGGGCAGCGTCGCGCAGAAGGTGCTCGACGGCCAGCTGGAGCAGGTGCGCCGGGACCAGTAGTCCCGACCGGCGCCGCGGCTTGCGCGGAATGCACATCCACCGGTTTGTGCGGCGGGCGGCGGGTACCCATGTTCCACGGTGGTCGTCGTGGTCCAGCAGGGGGCCGCGGCGGCCACTTCGACGTTCCGGGACCTTTGGCCCGGTCGGGTTGTCTTGTCCTATGGACGTCTACCGAGCGGTAACCCTACCCTCGTCGGGGGACGTCCCTCCTGGGGCGTGGGGTGAGGGGCGCCGGACGATGACCAGCACGATGGACGTCGAGCTGACCGAGCGGGTCAGGCTCGCGGGCGTGTCCCGGACCATCGTGCGCGCCGTCAGCTCCGAGCTCACGCTCGCCCGGATCGTCGAGGTCTGCCAGCACGCGATCATGGAGGGCTTCCGTGCCTCGGGCGTCTGGATCCAGGCGTTCAAGGGCGACGAGCTCGGCCACGACGCGGTGCGCGACGACCGGGGGCGCACCGTCGAGCTGCCGCACGAGCTCAAGCTGATCGGGCGGGTGGTGGCCCGTCAGATGTGGGACCTCCAGGGCGTGACGGTCTTCGACGGCGCGACCACGCCCGACTGGGTGCTCCCCGAGGAGGAGCAGCAGCGCGTCTACGAGACGATGGCCGAGCTGGGGATCACCCGCCTGCTCAGCGTGCCGATCGGGGCCGGCCGCGAGTGCCTCGGCACGCTCGTGCTCAGCCGCAAGGAGTCCGACCACGGCTGGACCCCGGGCGAGCAGCGGGCCGCCCTCGACATCGGCCGCGACCTCGGCCGCGCCCTGGCCACGGCCCGCGCCTTCGAGAAGGAGCGGCGCGTCGTCGCGGAGCTCCGCGAGGTCAACGGCTACAAGGCCCGGCTGATCTCGACGCTGGCCCACGAGCTGAAGAACCCGCTGACCGCGATCCTGGGCCACGTCGAGATCCTCGACGGCGACCCCGAGCTGCCGCACGGGGTGCTGCACTCGATCGAGGTGATCGAGCGGGGTGGCAAGCGGATGCAGCAGCTCGTCGAGGACCTGCTCGTCCTCTCCCGGGCCGACGGTGAGCAGCGCCCGCTCGTCCCGGTCGCCGTCGACCTCGCCGCGGTGGTCGACGAGGCGCTCGACCTGCTCGGCGTCGAGGTGCTGCGCAAGGGCCTGCACGTCGAGCGCGAGGGTCCGTGCGGCGACGTCCACGCCTGGGGCGAGAGGCAGGAGCTCGACCTCGTGGTCACCAACCTGCTGAGCAACGCGGTGAAGTACACCCCCGGCGGCGGCACCGTGACCGTGCGCCTCCAGCGCACCGGGGACGCCGTCGTCCTCGAGGTCGCGGACACCGGTCTGGGCATGTCGGAGGCCGACCAGGAGCACCTCTTCGAGGAGTTCTTCCGCTCGACCAACCCCGAGGCGCTCGCCTCCCCGGGCAGCGGGCTGGGCCTGTCGATCGTCCACCAGGCCGTGGAGCGCCACGGGGGCACGATCACCTTCACCTCCGCGCTGGGCATGGGCACGACGTTCGTGGTCACGCTCCCGGCCACCCCGCGCGAGGACGCGTGAGGTGGAACCGCTCGCCCGCGGGCCGCGTCACACCCGCATGAAGACCACGTCCCGCCTCGTCCCGGCCGCCTTCCGCAAGACCCCCGTGCTGCTCGCCCCGGCCCTCACGCTCGTGCTGGCGCTCGGCGCCTGCGGCAGCGACGACGGCTCGGGCGAGGCGGGCTCCGGCTCGGCGCCCGCGGCCACGCCCGAGGTCGTCGACGAGCTCGCGGCGCAGGAGGGGGAGCCCTGCCCCGCCTCGCTGCCCGAGCCCCCCGCGGACGCGACGGCACAGTCCGAGCCCGCGGCCGCGTCCCCCGAGCTGGGCGCGGTCGAGGAGGCGTGGGTCTGCCGGTACGACGCGGCGGGCGAGGAGTGGCAGCGGTACGGCGGCCCCCAGCCCGTGGACGGGGAGGCGCTCGCGGCGTTCGAGCGCGACCTCGCGGCGCTGGAGCCGGCCGAGTCGGACCGCTCCTGCACCATGGAGCTCGGCCCGCGCTGGATGCTCGTGACGGCCGACGCCGGCGACCTGACCGGCGTCGTGGTGGACGGGTTCGGCTGCCGCGAGGTGCGGGTGACGAGCCTGCCCGGGGAGCGGGTGGCCGGCCTGGACGACGAGGGCGGGGCGGTCCCCGGTGTGCTGCAGGCGCCGGCGTCCCTGCTGGAGACGCTGCGCGCGGTCGGCGAGGCCGGGCTCGGCGGCCAGGCCGGCCAGGGCGGCCAGGGCGGCCAGGGTGGGGGCGAGGACGACGGCGCCGCCGCGGCCCGCTGGAAGGCGATGACCGAGCGGCTCGGCTGCGGCCCGAACGCCTCGGTCTTCATGAACGACTCGGTCACCCCCGACGCGGGCACCACCCCCGAGGAGGCGGCCGCCGCCTGGAACCGGCCCGGCGGGGAGGTCGCGATCGACTCCCGCCACGACGGGCGGGCCGAGGCGTCGGTGACCGTCGACGGCGAGGTGGTCGTCGTCCTGGCGCTGGTGCAGCACCCCAACGGCGGCTGGTCCGTCGAGGGCGGGGCAGAGTGCTGAATGCGGAGCCGAGTGCCGAGGGTAGGCGAAGTGCCGAGGAAGACAGGGTGCTGAGGGAGCCCGGCCTCGCGGGTCGGCTGGCGGAGCGCCGCGGCGGCGTCGTCCTCTTCGGGATGACGCCGCCGCGCGTCGGCACGCCGCCGGAGCGCGTCCGCGAGGTCGCGGTCCGCACCGTCGAGCGGCTGGCCGGCCTCGACCTGGACGGGCTGGTCCTCTACGACATCGACGACGAGAGCGACCGCAACCCCGAGGAGCGGCCGTTCCCGTTCAGCTCGACGCTCGACCCCGCCGGGTTCGCGTCCGAGCTCGAGGGCTGGGAGCGGCCGGTGGTGATCTACCGGTGCGTCGGCAAGTACGACGAGGCCGACCTCGCCGGCTGGCTGGCCCGGCAGGACCCGGAGCGGGTGCTCACGGTCTTCGTCGGCGCCTCCTCCCGGGAGAAGCCCGTGCGGACCAGCCTCACGCGGGCGCAGGAGCTGCGCGCCGAGGTCGGCCCCGAGGTGCTGCTCGGCGCGGTGGCCATCCCCGAGCGGCACGTCGACCGCGGGGGCGAGCACGCCCGGCTGCTGGCCAAGCAGTCCAGGGGCTGCGACTTCTTCGTCAGCCAGGTCGTCTACGACGTCAACGCCGCCAAGGACCTGCTGTCGGACTACGCCTACGCCTGCCGCGACGAGGGCGTCGACCCGGTGCCGCTCGTCTTCACCCTCTCGGTCTGCGGCTCCGCGAGGACGCTGGACTTCCTGCAGTGGCTGGGGGTGAAGGTGCCGCGGTGGATGCAGAACGAGCTGCGGCACACCGACGACACCCTCGCCGAGTCCTTCGACCAGTGCCTCGCCACCGCGGCCGAGCTGACGGCGTACGCCGCCCGCCTGGGCGCCCCGATCGGCTTCAACGTCGAGAGCGTCTCGGTGCGCCGCGCCGAGATCGAGGCGTCCGTCGAGCTGGCCGCGCGGGTCCGGGAGCTGCTCCCGCGCACCTGACGGGACGTCGTACGTCCTCGTGGACCGTCGGGCTCAGAGCTGCTCAGAGCTTGACGGCGGGCCCGCGGGGCTCGGGGACCTTCTCCCGCTGGGTCGCCTCCTCCAGCTGCTCCCGCCCGTAGCGCAGCAGCGCCACCGAGACGGCGAGCACCGGGACGGCGAGGAACATCCCGACGATGCCGGCGAGCCCGCCGCCCGCGGTGACGGCGAGGATCACCAGCGCGGCGTGCAGGTCGAGGGTGCGGCCGACGAGGACCGGCTGCAGGACGTTGCCCTCCAGCTGCTGCACGACCACGATGAGGACCACCACGATCAGCGCGGTCGTCGGTCCGTCGGTGACCAGCGCGACCAGCGCGGCGATCGCGCCCGTGAGGAACGCGCCGATGATCGGGATGAAGGCACCGAAGAAGATGAGCACGGCCAGGGGCAGCGCGAACGGCACCCCGAGCAGCGCCAGCCCGACCCCGATCGCGATCGCGTCGACGAGGCCGACCGCGGCCTGGGCCTTGATGAAGCCGCTGAGGGTGGCCCACAGCCGGCGGGAGACCTCCGCGGCGTGCGGGGCGGCGCGGGGGCCGGCCAGCGCGCTCAGCCAGGGGATGAACTTCGGGCCGTCCTTGAGGAAGAAGAAGCAGAGGACGAGCGCGAGGATGCCGGTGATGAGGAACGACGTGGCGGTGCTGACGCCGGTCAGCACGCCGCCGGCGATCGAGCTGGCGTTGCCCTGCGCCTGCTCGAGGACCTGGTCGAAGACGTCGTCGATCTGCTCGTTGCTGACGTTGAAGGGCTCCTCGGCGATGAGGTCCTGCAGCTCGCGGATGCCCTCGAGCGCGGAGTCGGAGACCTCCTCCCACTGGCCCGTGACCTGGGGGGCGAGGACGAAGACGAGCCCGACCATCACCCCGATCCCGGCGAGCAGGGTGATGAGTGCGGCCAGGGCCGCGGGCATCACCTTGCGCAGCAGCCGGGTCGGCGGCCAGAGCACGGTGGCGAGCAGCAGGCCCAGGACGACGGGCAGCGTGACGTCCCAGATCTTGCCCAGGATCCAGAGCAGCACGACGGTGGCGGCGCCGATCAGCAGGAACCGCACGGCCCAGGTGGCCATCCGGCCCCCGACGGTGTCGAGCAGGGCACCGCGGGTCGGCGGCGGGGGCGGCGGCGAGGGCACGAACGGCGGGATCTCGGGCGCCGAGGTCCCCTCGATGGTGCGCTGTGCCTGCCGCGACGACGGCGTCCTTCTTCTGCCCAGCACGTCTCTCTCCGTCCTCCTGCGCGACGGCCGCGGCGGCGGCCGGGCCGTGGGCCCCTGTGCCCAACCCTGCCGCAGATCATCCCCGCAGGGCGGCCGCCACCCCGGCCACCCCCGCCGGACGTCATCAGCGCGGGTCGTTGGGGCGACCGCGTGTGATGACGTCCGGGGCGTGGGGTACGCCGGGGGCCGGGGGTCAGCGCCAGCCGAGCGCGGGTGCCACGTGGGTCAGCAGGCTCTCGAGCACGTGGGCGTTGTAGTCGACCCCGAGCTGGTTGGGCACGGTCAGCAGCAGGGTGTCCGCGGCGGCGATCGCCTCGTCCTCGCGCAGCTGCTCGACCAGGACGTCGGGCTCGGCGGCGTAGGACTTGCCGAACCGGGCGCGTCCGCCCTCGAGCTGCCCCACCTGGTCGCTGCCGGTGCCCTCGGCCCCGAAGTAGGCGCGGTCCCGGTCGTCGACGAGCGGGAAGATGCTCCGGCTCACCGACACCCGGGGCTCACGCTGGTGGCCGGCGGCCTTCCACGCGTCGCGGAACATCTGGATCTGCTCGGCCTGCAGCTGGTGGAAGGGGACGCCGGTGTCCTCGGTGAGCAGGGTGGAGCTCATGAGGTTCATCCCCTTCTCCGCGGCCCACTCGGCGGTGGCGCGGGAGCCGGCGCCCCACCAGATCCGGTCGCGCAGGCCGGGCGCGTGCGGCTCGATCCGCAGCAGCCCGGGCGGGTTGGGGAACATCGGGCGCGGGTGCGGCTCGGCGAACCCCTCGCCCTTGAGCACCTCGAGCAGCACCTCCGTGTGCTGGCGGGCCATCTGGGCGGGGTCGCCGGGCTGGCCGTCGGGCCCCGGCGCGGGCTGGAAGCCGAAGTAGCGCCAGCCGTCGACGACCTGCTCCGGTGATCCCCGGCTCACGCCGAGCTGGAGCCGGCCGCCGGAGATCAGGTCGGCGGCGCCGGCGTCCTCGGCCATGTAGAGGGGGTTCTCGTAGCGCATGTCGATCACGCCGGTGCCGATCTCGATCCGGCTGGTGCGGGCGCCCACGGCCGCGAGCAGGGGGAAGGGGGAGGCCAGCTGCCGCGCGAAGTGGTGCACCCGGAAGTAGGCGCCGTCGGCCCCCAGCTCCTCGGCCGCGACCGCCAGGTCGATCGACTGCAGGAGCGTGTCGGAGGCCGACCGGGTCTGCGAGTGCGGGGACGGCGTCCAGTGGCCGAAGGAGAGGAATCCGATCTTCTTCATAGAACGTTCAACAACTTCCTGTGGATGTTGTTCCCGCCCGCCGTCGGCAGCCCCCGCGCGCCCACGAGGTTGACGCGGGTGACCGAGGCCACGCGGCGGCGGGAGGGGTTGCCCAATTGTGTGGATGTCCTCGGAGCGAACGCGGTGCCACGCTGGACGGCAGGGACGTCGACGCCCGGCCAGGGCGGTCGGACCGGCGAGCGCCCCGGGAAGCGAGGGGGTCGTGGCTCGGGCACAGCTGGCCGCTCTCGCCTGCGCGGGCCTCCTGATCGGCGGGCACGAGCCGCTCGCCGGCGTCGTCGTGCACGCGCTGGGCGACGAGGTGGGCGCCGAGGTCCGCGCCGACCTCGGCTCCGGGGCGGCCTGCTGGACCGCCGCCGCCCGGGACTTCCGCGCCCGCCTCGACCTCGTCCTCTCCGTGGGCGACCGGGTCGGGGACCCCACCGCCTTCCGCGCCGGGACGGTGCCGCCGCAGCTCCTCGAGCCGCGGCCCGCCTGGCTCGGCTGCTTCGGCTGACCGGCACCCGGGTGACCGGCTCCCGAGGGGCTGCGTCCGGGGAGGCGGGGAGCGACCCCGCGCGTTTCGCGGCGGCGCCAGGCCCCGGCGTACCGTGGACGCCGTGATCATCGACATCTGGGCCGACCTCGCCCACCTCGACAGCTACCTCGCCAAGGTGGCACTCGAGTCTGCGCTCGCCGAGTGGGAGCACGGCGACGAGGTGGAGGTCGTCTGGCACGCCTACCAGGTCGACCGGCCGAGCACCTACGACGCGCACCGCCTGGTCCACCTCGCCACGGCCCGGGGCCGCGGCGACGTCGCCCGCGAGCTGGCGATGAAGGCGTTCGTCACCGAGCAGGAGTCGCCGACCGACCACGACGTGCTGCGGCGCCTCGGTGCCGAGGCCGGCCTGGAGGTCGAGGCCGTCGAGGCCCTCCTGGGCTCCGACGACCACGGGTACGACGTCCGCGTCGACGAGGCGACCGCCGCCCAGATCGGCTTCGGTGACGCGCCCTACCTGGTCGTCGACCGCAAGTACGGCGTCGGCGGCCCGCAGCCCAGCGCGGTCTACACCTCGGCGCTGCAGTACGCGCGCGACCACGCCGACGAGGCCCCCGAGGAGCGGGGCGCGTCGGTCTGCGGCGGGGCCTGCGGCTCCTGCGCCTGCGGCGCCTGACCGACCGGCAGCCTGGCCGCCTGCGCGGGGGTCAGGCCCCCAGGGGGCGGTCCGGGTCGGCGACGGGGTAGTCGCGGTAGCCCTCCCGGTAGGTCGGGTACGTCGGCACCCACCCCGAGGCCCGCAGCCGGGCGTTGCTCAGCCGCTTGCTGTGCGCGAGCGCGGGGTCGGGGCGCGGCGGGGGAGGCCCGCCCAGCCGCGCGGCGAGGTAGCCCGCGACGTCGCCGATCATCGCCGGCTCGTCGTCGGTGCCGAGGTAGACCCGGTCGGGACGCTCCTCGCGGGTGAGCAGGTGGACGACCGCCCCGACCGCGTCGTCCCGGTGGATCCGGTTGGTCCAGCGGTCCGGGTCGGTGATCCCGCCGGCGAGCACCTTCGCCGCCAGCCGGCTCGGTCCGCGCCCGTAGAGCCCCGAGAGCCTCAGCACGGTGCCCGCGGGCACCCGCGCGAGGAAGGCCTCCTCGGCCTCGAGCAGCACCCGGGCCCGGCCGTTCGCGGGGCGCGCAGGCGTCGTCTCGTCGACGGGCGTCCCCTCGGCCACGACGCCGTAGACCGCCGTCGAGGAGACCAGCACCGCGCGCCGCGGCCGCTGTCCGGCGGCCTCCAGCGCGTCGAGCGCCCGGCACATGCCCTCGAGGTAGGTCGCGCGGTATCTCTCCTCGCTCCGCGGGTGCGCGGTCAGCGCGACGACGAGGTGCTCCAGGTCGAGCGGGGGCAGCGCGGGGGCGTCCCGGGTCAGGTCGACCGCGAGCCCCTCGAGCGGCGCGGGGACCAGCTCGGCCCGGCGGCGCATCGCCAGCACCCGGTGCCCCCGGTCGGCCAGCCGGTGGCCGACGGCCGTGCCGAGGTCGCCGGCGCCCACGAGCAGCGCATGGGTGCCGGCGGGGACGTCAGCGGTCTCGGTCTCCGGGGGCACCCCGCCACGGTACGTCGGGCGGAAAGGCGGGCCTTCACTCCTGGGCTGCCGCCCACGCTGCGACCCGGCTGGCGCTCTCCTCCTCCGACAGGTCCTCGACCCGGGTCATCACGGTCCACCGGACCCCGAAGGGGTCCCGGATGCTGGCGTACCGGTCCCCGGAGACGAAGGTCGCGAGCGGCTCCCGCAGCGTCGCCCCGGCGGCCACGGCCCGCTCGACGACGGCGTCCGCGTCCTCGACGTACAGGCCGAGGGAGTAGCAGTCCTCGTCCCCGGCCGGCGGAGGCACGAGGTGGTAGTCGGGCGACGGCTCGCCCACCTGGAACCGCCCCTGGGCGAGCGCGAGGTCGGCGTGCACGACGACGCCGCCCATCTCGGTCACGTCGACCACCCGGGCGCCGAGGACGTCGCGGTAGAAGGCGATCGCCCCGCGCGCGTCGGGGACGGCGAGGAACGGGGTCAGGCTGGTGAAGCCGCGGGGGATCCCGCGCTCGGTGTGCTCGCCGTGGGCGGCGGTGAGGTTCTCGGTCATGGGCCCGACGCTAGGCGGGGGCCGGCGCCCGAGGCTTGGAGATACGCGACACCCTCCCCGCGGGCGCCCTACGCTCGCGGCGTGACCGGGGAGGAGCGCAAGCAGGGGAGCGTCCCGGAGCGCCGCGGGATCCTCCACCCCGCCGCCCTCCCGACCTTCCACCGGCTGCCGCCGCCCGAGGACGTCGCCCACCTCGTGCGCTGGTTCTGGATCCCGGAGTGGGACCTGCCCCCGGGCCGCACCTCCCGGCAGCACGTCCTCTCCTTCCCCGCCAGCAACCTCGTCGTCGAGCGGGGTTTCGTGGCGCTGGCGGGCCCCACCACCCGCGCCTCGCACCGCGACCTCACCGGCCGCGGCTGGGCGGTCGGCGCGCTGCTGCGCCCCGCAGGCACCGTCCTGGTCGTCGACGACCCCGGAGCGGTCCGCGACGGCTACCGGGAGCTGGACCTGCCCGACCTGCACGCGCCCGTGGTCGCGGCGATGACGGGCGCCCGCGGCGGGAGCGCCGACAAGGGCGAGGCGCGGCGCGAGGCCGCCGTGGCGGCGTACGTCGGATGGCTCCGGGAGCGGGCGGCGCGCCGGCCGCTTCCCGAGGGAGCGCTGCTCGCCAACGCGCTCGCCGACCTCGTCGACGGCGACCCGACCATGCTCCGCGTCGACCAGGCCGCGGACCGGCTCGGGGTCTCGACGCGCACGGTGCAACGGCTGGCACGCCGGTTCGTGGGGGTGGCGCCGGCCGCGATGATCCGGCGTCGCCGCCTGCAGGAGGCGGCGGAGCGGCTGCGCGCGGACCCGGGCACCGGGCTCGCGGCCCTCGCCGCCGATCTCGGGTACGCCGACCAGGCCCACCTGGCGACCGACTTCCGGACGGTCCTGGGGTTCACGCCGAGCACCTACCGGACCGCGGCCGGCAAGACGACGTGGCAGGACGAGGCCGCGGGTCAGGACGAGGCGGCGGGTCAGGACGAGGCGGCGGGTCAGGACGCGGGTCAGAGCTCGCGCAGGTAGCAGAGCATCCGGTAGTCGGCGCCGGGCTCGACGTTGACGAAGCCGTGCCGCTCGTAGAACCGCCGGGTGTCGACGTCCACCTCGTCGACGTTGATGTGCACCTCGCCCGCCCGGCGGTCGCGCAGCTCGCCGAGGATCCGCGCCATCAGCGCGGTGCCGAGCCCCTGGTCGCGCAGCCGCGGCCGGACGTAGAGCTCCTCGAGCTGGGCCAGCGGCCCGTCGTGGTACGGCGTCGGGCGCAGCGTCAGGTAGGCGAAGCCGACCGCCTCCTGCCCGCCGCCCTCCCCCTCGGCGTCGACGAGCAGCACCAGCACGTCGTCGCGGGCCAGCAGCGCGGCGTACCGCCTCGCCAGCACGTCGACCGGCGGCGTCGGGCTCTCGAACTCGGTGTTGAAGTCGTGCAGCATCCGCGCGACGAGGTGGGCGTCCGCGGTCGTGGCGCGGCGTACCGGGTCCATCGTCCCAGCGTGGCGCACGCGGCCGTCACGCGCCACACTGGGCGGATGGCGATCCAGGTGCGTCCGGCCAGCGCCGACCTGTTCGACGACGTGGCGACCGTGCTCGGGCCGAAGAAGCCGGGCTCCAACGTCTGCTGGTGCCTCAGCCACCGCCTCGACTCGCGCACCAACCGCGAGCTGCTCGGCCCCGCGCGGGGCGAGGCCATGCGCGAGCTCTGCTCGCGCGCGGTCGCCCCCGGCGTCCTCGCGCACGACGACGGCGAGGTCGTCGGGTGGGCCGCGGTGGCGCCGCGCGCCGAGCTGCCGGTGGCGCGGTCGAGGAAGATCCCGCAGGTCGACGACCAGCCCGCGTGGTCGGTGATCTGCCTGCGGGTGCGGCCCGGCTTCCGCGGCCGCGGCGTCACCCACCACCTGCTCGAGGGGGCGGTCGCCTACGCCGCGTCGCAGGGCGCCCCCGTGGTCGAGGGCTACCCCGCCGACAACGGCGACCAGCGGGTCGACCTCACCATGGCGTTCGTCGGGACCCGGCGGCTCTTCGAGGACGCCGGGTTCACCCTGGCCGCCCGGACCGACGCCGTCGCGGGTGGCTTCCCGCGCGTCGTGATGCGCCGGACCGTCTGACCGTCACCTGTCCGGGGTGCTCAGCGCGGCAGGCGGGAGAGCCGCTCCCGCAGCGCCGCGACGCGCTCGTCGTCCCACCCCTCCTGCCGGAGCATCGCGACCCAGGCGCTCAGCGGCTGGGTGCCGTACTTGTGGCCGAGCTCCTCCTCGAAGGCGGTGCTCACCGCCATGTCGACCGCCAGGTTGAGGAAGGTGGTGAGCGGCGCCCACTCCATCTCGGGGTTGACGGCCGGGTCGAGCGGCTCGTCGAGCCAGTCGGGCTCCTCCCAGGCGGTCTGCCAGTCCCACCAGACGATGGGGTCGTCGGCGTGCTGCAGGAAGACGACCCGCGGGTTGCCCACGACGTCGGCGTCGCGGTTGGCGAAGAGGACGGTGCGACCGTCGCCCACGACGGGCTTGACCTGTGGCGAGCCGGGCCGGCGCAGCCGCTCGGCCTCCCGACGCAGGTGCACCGTCTCCGGAGGACCGACCCACAGCGACGCGCGGGTCCGCACGGTCAGCTCGTCGAGGTCCGCGAAGGCCGCGCTCCCGCCGAAGGAGCCGAGGCTCTCGCCGGCCACCAGCAGCTCGGGCCGCTCCTCGACCGGCTCCTCGTCGATCCGTGCCCGGACCGCCTCGACCAGCGCCCGGCCGGAGTCGCGGGCGGCGTCGGCCTCGGTGAGGAACGCGAGCGGCGAGGGGAGGTGGGAGTACTGCATCGAGACGGTCGCGACGTCGCCGCCGAGCAGGTGCTCCACCGGCTGCACGACCTGCTCGTTGACCCAGCCGGTCCCGGTCGGGACCACGACCAGCACGGCCTCGCGCTCGAAGGCGTCGAACGCCTCCAGCTCGGCGAGGGCCAGGGCCGCCCGTTCGTCGGCGTCGTCGGTGGTGGCGCGCCCGACGTAGACGAGCACGGGCTCGAGCACCGCGTCGGGCTCCACGGCGAGCTGCGCGAGCTGCTCGACGGAGGGACCGCGGGTGAGGAAGCGTCGGCCCTCGTCCCGACCTCCTCCCACGGCACCGCCGAGGCGGGCCCGGCCGAGCGGAGCGCGGAGGTGGGCGGCTCCCGGTCGCCGTCGACCTCCAGGTCCGAGAGGGTGAACGCCTCGTTGAGCCCGTCCAGCGTGCGCTGGAAGACCCAGGTGTTGACCGCCGTCGCGACCGCCGAGAGCACGAGGACGGTGGCCACCCCGGCGGCGATCCAGCGCGGCAGCACCAGGTCGCCGAGCCACGTGGCTCGCCGTACCAGCCAGCGCACTCCGCCGGCGAGCAGCAGCGCGACCCCGAGGACGAGCAGGGCGACGACCAGCGAGGCGGCCTGGCCGAGCCACACCCGCCCCGGGTCGTGGTCCAGCCGCTCCCACGTCCAGCGGTGGGCGTCGACCGCGTCGACCGCCGCCCACGCCACGGCCGCGAGCAGCGCGGCACCGGCGACGAGGCGGAGCCGGACGTCCGTCGCGCGGGACAGGGGTGTCGGCGCGCGGCCGGTGCGCCGGCGTACGAGCGCGACGACCCACCGGGCAGCCGCTGCCAGGAGCCGGCCGAGGCCGTGGCCGACCACCAGCGCGCACCCCGAGACGACTCCCTGCAGGAGCCAGTCCCGGGCCAGCAGCGTCGGCTGCCACGACTGGACGAGGAAGAGCGCCGAGAGCCCGACGCCGACCGGGCTCGGGGCGCGGACCAGCCGAACGAGGTCGACCATGGAGCGGATCCTATGGCGCGGCCCGGCGACGGGACAGGGGTACGGCGGGAGCCCGGGCGGCGCGGTCGGGCGGCGGGTCAGGCGGCGAGCGGCTCGCGCACGCCGCGGGCCCAGTCGGCGACCCACTGCGGCAGCGCGAGGTCGGCGGACGGGTCGACGCCGATCGCGGCGAGCACGACGGCGGCGGGGACGGTGCCGCCCGACTTCCGCAGGAACCGGCACTGGACGACGGCCTGCGCGTAGAGCTCCCCGCGGACCAGGAAGGCCTGCTCGAAGTAGAGCCCTCGCTCGTCGGTGCCGAGCAGCGAGGTGCGCACGTCGAACTTCTGGAAGGGCTTGAGCGAGCGGCGGTAGCGGATCGTCTGGGCCGCGATCACCGGGTACCAGCCGCGCTTCTGCGTCTCGCGGTGCTGGCCCGAGCGGAGCATGAGGTCGACGCGGCCGAGGTCCATCAGGCCGAAGTACTTCGCGTTGTTCATGTGCCCCACGGTGTCGAGGTCCGACGGCCAGACGCGGAACTGCCGGACGCCGCCCTCCTGCATCGACAGACGGGGCCGGCGCCACAGGCCGACGAGGAGCACGACGAGGCGGAAGTAGAGGTTCACCGGGCAATTCTGCGCCGGTCCGGAAAAAGTTTGGCAGGAGGTGTCGCATCCGCCAGCCCCCGTTCGTGGAAGGGGTGAGAGCACGACCACTACGGTCGTCCCAGACACGAGGAGTTCGTCATGACCCAGTACCTGCTGTCCGTGCACGGTTCCGTCGACGCCGGCGAGTTCGGCCCCTACGAGAGCCACGAGCAGATGATGAAGGCGTTCGAGGACACCGGCCGCTTCAACGAGTCGCTCCAGGAGCGCGGCCACTGGGTGTTCGCCGGCGGTCTCATGCCGGCCCACACCGCCACCGTCGTCGACGGGACCCGGGACGACGTCGTCGTCACCGACGGCCCCTACCTGGAGTCCAAGGAGCACGTCGGCGGCTTCTGGGTGGTCGAGGCCAAGGACCTCGACGAGGCGCTCGCGCTGGCCGCCGAGGGGTCGAGGGCCTGCCGCGGCGCCGTCGAGGTGCGCCCCTTCCAGTCCGAGTGACCGCTCGGCGTGACCGACGAGGAGCAGCCCACCGACGGTGAGGCGGTGACGGCCCGGATCGAGCGCCTCCACCGGGAGGAGTTCGGCCGGATCGTCGCCGCCCTCGCCCGCCGGTTCGGCGACCTGGGGCTGGCCGAGGAGGTCACCCAGGACTCCTTCGCCGAGGCCGTACGCCGCTGGCCCGCCGACGGCGTACCGCCCCACCCGCCCGGGTGGCTGGCCACCACGGCCCGCAACCGGGCGCTCGACCGGGTGCGACGCGAGTCGACCCGGGACGCCCGTCACCAGGAGGCCCACGTGCTGCACGGCCTGCCCGGCGACGGTGCCAGGGGCTCCTACGGGGGCTCCTACGGGGGCACCGACGACTCCGCCCTCACCTCGATCCCCGACGAGCGGCTCCGGCTGCTCTTCACCTGCTGCCACCCCGCCCTCGCCCCCGCGACCCGCGTCGCGCTGACGCTGCGGCTCCTGGGCGGCCTGACGGTGCCCGAGATCGCCGCCGCGTTCCTCGTCGAGGAGCGGGCGATGGCCCAGCGGATCACCCGCGCGAAGCAGAAGATCGCCGCGGCGCGCATCCCCTACCGGGTGCCGTCCGACGCCGAGCTGCCCGACCGGCTGGGCGGCGTCCTCGCCACCCTCTACCTGGTCTTCAACGAGGGCTACCTGCCCAGGCGGGGCGACGAGGCGGTTCGCACCGACCTCTGCGCCGAGGCGATCCGGCTCACCCGGGTGCTGCGAGGGCTGATGCCCGACGAGCCCGAGGTGATGGGGCTGCTGGCGCTGATGCTTCTCACCGAGGCCAGGCGGTCGGCCCGGGTGGTCGACGGTCGTCTGGTCCCGCTCGCCGAGCAGGACCGCTCCCGGTGGGACGCCGACCTCGTCGCCGAGGGCCACGCCCTCGTCCGCGAGTGCCTGCGCCGCCACCGGGCCGGGCTCGGGCACCCCGGCCACCACCAGCTGCTGGCCGCCGTCAACGCCGTCCACACCGACGCCCCCACCGCCGCCGAGACGGACTGGTCCCAGCTGCGCGCCCTCTACGACCAGCTGTACGCCGTCACCCCCACGCCCGTGGTCGCGCTCAACCGGGCGCTCGTGGTCGCCGAGCTCGAGGGCGCGGGGGCCGGGCTCGGGCTCGTCGAGGGGTTGGCGGGGACGCTCGACGGCTACCAGCCCTTCCACGTGGCCCGCGCCGACCTCCTCCGCCGGCTGGGTCGGTCCGACGAGTCCCGGGAGGCCTACGCGCGCGCCGTCGCCATGACCGACAACGACGCCGAGCGCGACTTCCTCCGGGCGCGCTCCGAGGAGGCCTGAGGCAGGGCCTGAGGCAGGGCCTGAGGCAGGGCCTGAGGCAGGGGGCCCGCGGCCGGGGGCGAACCCGTCGCCACGGGGCGGGTCCCGGGCTACCGTCCACGCGTGACCCCTGCCCCCGGCACGACACCGTCCGGTCCGACACCACCTGTCATCCTGCGCACCGAGGAGCCGGCGGACGCCGGGGTCGTCGACCAGGTCGTCGCCGCCGCCTTCGTCGCCGCGGCCCACTCCGCGCCCCCGCGCACCCCCGGCGGCCCGCCTGGGGAGGTGGACCTGCTGCGCATGCTGCGCGCGGACCCGGGCTGGCTGCCGCACCTCTCCGTCGTCGCCGAGGTGGACGGTCGCCCGGTCGGCCACGTGGTCTGCAGCCGTGCCACGGTGGTCTCCTCCGTCCGTGGCGCCGGCCCCGGCCCAGGCGCCATCGACTCCGACTCCGATTCCGACTCCGATTCCGACTCCGTACCTGCCCTCGGGCTGGGACCGGTGAGCGTGCTGCCCGCGCTGCACGGTCGCGGGATCGGTTCGGCACTGGTGCGCGAGGTGCTGGCCCGTGCCGACGCGACCGGAGAGGCGCTCGTCGCCCTGCTCGGGGACCCGTCGTACTACGGGAGGTTCGGCTTCCTGCCCGCGCGAGAGCTGGGTGTCGAGGCTCCCGATCCCGCGTGGGGGGACTACTTCCAGGCGATCGTCCTCGGCGGTCGCGTCCACCCCAGTGGCGTCTTCCGATACGCCGCACCCTTCGACGCATTCTCGTAGGGCGAAGCGAAGCGGTCCCTCCGCCCCCGGGACCCTCCGCCCCCGGGCCCCTCCGCCCCCGGGATCCTCGGCCCCGGGATCTCCGGACCCTGGCGCTCGGCCGTGCCGGCGCTCCGGACCAGGTCCGGCGGTGGTCCTGGGGACCGTGGATGGTCAGCTCCTCCTACGGTCTAGGTCCTCCGGTGGTACCTGACGTCGCCACCTGCGTGCTTTTCGCTTGCGTAGCCGGGGTCGTGGGCCTTGTGGTGGTGGAAGGGGCAGAGCAGGACGAGTTCGTTCAGGTCGGTGTTCCCGCCGCCCGCCCAGGGGTTGGGGCCGCCGTGGTGGGCTTCGCACCACTGGGCGGGGATGGAACACCCCACTGTCTGGCAGGTGTGGTGCCGGAGCATGTGGGCCTCGCGTTGCCAGGTCTGGAAGAACCGGCTCTTGCGGCCCATCGCCAGCGGCACCCCGTCGCCGTCGAGGACCACGGGGATGATCTCGGCCTGGCACGCCATCCGGTGCACGTTGTGGGCGGTGACCTCGGTGAGGTCCTCGCCGTTGGTCAGGATCCACCCCGATCTCTTGCCCCTGCCCCGGCCCTTGCCGGATCCCTTGCCCTTGCCCTGGCCCTTGCCCTTGCCCTCGGTGGTGCATGGGCAGTGGCCGTGGGCGAGCTTGTCGAGCAGGTCCTCGTAGTTGATGGTGACCAGGACCTTGGTGGCGCCACCGCCGTGGGCGGGGATCCGCGCCGGGTCTGCGGCTTCGAGGAACGCGCAGAACGCCAACCCGAGCAGCCGTTCCTGCGGCAACCGCTCACCCGTCGCCGGGTCGAGGTGGGCGAACGCCCCCAGGGACGTGGCGGCGCCGGTGGTCTTGCCGTCGTCCTGCTTGGGTGAGGTCCAGGCCTGCAGGTAGGTCTTGAGCCGGGCCGCGGCGTGATCCGGAATCGTGCCGGACAGGGTGGAGGCGCCGTCACCCCTGCGGCGAATCGTCAGCCGGGTGGCGGCGTTCGCGCGCCTCTCAGCCCGCTCCAGGAGCTTGCGTTCGTGCTCCTCGCAGGTCTCGGGGGCCACGGTCTGCAGGATCTTCGCGCCGAGGGTCTCCAGCTGCTTGGGGTTGAACCTCGCTGCCTGCTCGACCAGGTGCGCCTCTGCCCTGGCCAGCACCTCGGCGGGGACTTCTTCACCCGGGAGCGGGTCGACCACGAGGTTGTCCAGCGCCTTCACGATCACCCGCGCCTGGGGGAGGTTCACCGCCCCCGCCTCCAACCCCGCCGCCACGAGGCGCCACCGCGATGCGAGCGCCTCGCCGAGCCTCTCCGCCGACCGCCCGGCGCCGTACCCGGTCCGGGCCCGGGCATCGAGCCATCCCGCGACCGACCGGGCACCGTCGGTGGCGGCGACACCCCCGGGCGCCCCGACGGTCTGCATCACCCGCATCCGCAGCGACTCCACCCCGTCGACCAGCCGGGTCAGCCCCAGCAGCGCCTCGCGCTGCGCGGCCGCGGACAAGTACATGGCGTCCGCCCCGGCCGCGAGGTCCAGGGCAGCCTCGATCATCGTCACCGCACGGGTGATCGGGTGCTCACCACCCGCCTGCTCCCACATCCGAGACCCCCGCCCCCGCCGCCGTACAAAAGGTTCGCCGGGAGACCCCGATGCCCCGCCGACAGGCAACACTCAACCAGCCGCCGCCGACAACGCGACCCCCGAAAGGGTGTCTCGCCCACAGTGTGGACAAACGTTCGAAAAACGTCACCGCCGGACCCCCTAGGATCGTCGGCGTGCTGACGGTGCGGGGGTTGGAGAAGGAGTTCGGCGGGCGGCGCGTGCTCGATGGGTTCGACCTCGTGGTCGAGCCGGGGGAGGTGGTCGCGCTGGTCGGACCCAACGGGGCGGGCAAGACGACACTCATGCGCTGCGTCGTGGGGATCGAGGAGCCCGACGGAGGAGAGGTGCTCCTCGACGACCGGCCGTTGGACACGCGCGAGGCGGACGTCCGCGGTGACGTGCTCGCCCTGCTCGACGACACCGCGTGGTTCCCCGACCTCACGGTCCTCGAGCACCTCGACCTGCTCGCCCGCGCCGACAGCGTCGTCGACCCCGGGGCGGTCGCCCGCGACGCGCTCGCCGAGGTCGGCCTCACCCGGATCGCCGACCAGGTGCCCGGCACGCTCAGCTCGGGGCAGAAGCAGCGCCTCTCGCTCGCCGTGGCGCTCGTCCGACCCTGGCGCCTCCTGCTCGTCGACGAGCCCGAGCAGCGGCTGGACGCCGATGGCCAGGCGTGGCTCGGTCGCTGGCTGGCCGAGCAGGCGAGGGAGGGGCGGTCGGTCCTCATGGCGTGCCACTCCGAGGCCCTCGTGGCGGCCGCCGGCGCCCGCGTCGTCGCCGTGGACGTCGCGTGACGGAGCGGGGCGGCGACGACGTCGCGGCGCGGGAGGCGACCCGCGCGCTGGCCGCCGCGCGTTCACGGGCCCGCGACACGGGCGACCGGTTCACCGACCTCTACGTCTGGATCTTCAGCCTGGCGCTCATCACGGTCTGGGTCCTCTCGTTCGCCCGCGAGACCTTCACCGGGCGCACCTGCAGCGCCGGGGCGTGCGCGGTGCAGGAGCACCCGGCGTACGCCGCCCTGGCGGTCGCCTGCCTCGGGCTCGGCGGGCTGCTGCTCGCCGCCGGGGCGGTCGGCCCCGTCTCGGCGGACCGGGCGACCGCGCGCTGGCTGCTCACCACCACCGCCGATCGGGCCGTCCTGCTCCGCGGGCCCCTCGGCGGCGTCGTCACGGGGGCGGCGCTCGGTGGCGTCGTCGTCGGCCTGCTCGCCGCGATGGCCGCGCAGGGCGGGGGTCTCGAGCCGGGGCCGCTCGGCGCGGGCGCGGCCCTGGGTGCGGCGGTCGGCGCCCTGGTCCCGTTGGCGCTCCTCCCAGGCCAGGGGTCGCGGCCCTGGGGGCGCGCGCCCGGTGCCGCGGTCGCGGCGCTGCTGGCCGGTGCGGGGCTCGGCCTCCTCAGCTGGGTGCTGCTCGGCGGCACCCGCCTGCCCGCGACGCCCGCCCCGGACGCCGACCGGGCGGTCGTCGTCGCCTGGGCGCTCGCCGCCCTGCTGGCGGTCACCCTGGTCGGTGCCCTGCTGGCCGTGCTGCGGGTGGGGGGCCGGCTGGCCGAGCTCTCGGACGCCCAGCTGGCGCGTGGGCGCGAGGTGGTGGACGCCGTGGCCGACTCCACGATGATGCTCGACGCGACGCTGCTGACCGGGCTGCAGCGACGCCGCGCCGACCAGCGCCGCGGACGGCACACGTCCCGCCCGCTCCGGGGGCGCGGCGGGGTCGCCTTCCTGGTCGCCGACGCCCGGCAGCTGCGGCGCCGCTGGCGCTCGGTGGCCCAGACCTTCCTCGCCGTGCCGCTCGTCCTGGTCGCGGGGGAGGGGTTCGGGTACGGCGCCGCCGTCCTCGCCGCGGCCGCCGTCACGGCCTGGGCGGGGCGCAAGGCCGGCGTTGGCCTGCGCGCGTGGCTCGGCTCGCCCGGCCTGCGGCGGACGGTCCGGGCCCGGCCCTGGACCGTGACCCTGGCGCTCACCCTGCCCCCGACCGCGGCGTGCGCGCTGGTCGGCGTACCCGCCCTGCTCCTCGTCGACGGGCCCTGGTGGGGTGGCGTGCACCTCGCGGTCGCCGGCCTCGCCGCGACCATGCGGGCCGCTGACCCCGTCCCCGTCGAGCTCGGCGCCGTGGTGAGCACCCCGGCGGGAGCGCTGCCCACCGGGCTCATCCACTCGTTCCTGCACGGCCCCGACCTGGCGTTGGTCCTGGGTCTCGCGCTCGTCCTCGTCGGGGAGCCCTGGGTGCTCGCCGGGGCCGTCGCGGCGCTGGGATGGCAGGTGGCCAGGGAGCGCTGACGGGTGCAGGATGACCGACTGTGTCGACCAACCTGACCCGGGCCCGCGACCGCGCCGTCCACTGGGGCGTCTCGCAGGGCCTGCCCCGGCTGGCGCTGCGGGCCGCCGCGCGTCGCGGCGACCTCCAGGGCCGGCTGGTGCGCGCCACCTCCCAGCCCGACCCGGCCGAGGCGTGGCGGGTGATCGAGGAGGTCCGCGAGCGCGGCCCGCTGCCCGGGACGGCGTTCGGCTTCATCACCGCCCGGCACGCGGTGGTCAAGGAGGTCCTGAGCAGCCCCGCGTTCGGCGCGGGCCTCCCCGGCCCCGACCAGCCGTTCCTCCTGCGCCTGCTGGCCCGGACCGAGCCGCCGACCGTCCACCCGGTGCGGCCCCCGTCGCTGCTCGCCGTCGAGCCGCCCGACCACACGCGCTACCGCCGGCTCGTCACCCGCGTCTTCACCGCGCGGGCCGTCGAGAGGCTCCGCGACCGCACCGAGCAGATCGCCTCCGACCTCCTCGACACGATGGCGGCACGCGCCCGGCGCGGCGGCCCGCCGGTCGACCTGGTGCAGGCCTACTGCGCGCCGCTGCCTGTGGCGGTGATCTGCGAGGTGCTCGGCGTCCCGGAGCACCAGCAGCAGCACGTCCTCGAGATGGGCACGGCCGCCGCCGCGAGCCTCGACATGGGGCTGCCGTGGCGGGAGTACCGGCGCACCGACGCGGCGCTCGCGGAGTTCGACGCGTGGCTCACCGACCATCTCGCCCAGCTGCGCCGCCACCCCGGCGACGACCTGATGAGCCAGCTCGTCCGCGCCCAGGAGGACGGCGTGGGGCTCGACGAGAAGGAGCTGAAGGCGACGGCCGGCCTCGTGCTCGCCGCCGGCTTCGAGACCACCGTCAACCTGTTGGGCAACGCCGTGGTGCTCCTCACCACCCGCGACGGCCGCCCGGACCGCAGCCCGCTCGAGCTGCTCCGCGCCGACCCGTCGCTGTGGACCAACGCGGTCGAGGAGGCGCTGCGGGTCGACCCGCCCGTGCTGCTGACGGCCCGGCAGTGTCGTGAGGAGACCGAGGTGGCGGGCCGCACGATCGTCCCGGGCACGCTCGTCGCGACCCTGCTGGGCGGCGCCAACCGCGACCCCGAGGTCTTCGACGACCCGACCCGTTTCGACGTCACCCGGGCCAACGCGCGCGACCACCTCGCCTTCTCCGCGGGCCGGCACCACTGCCTGGGTGCCTCGCTCGCCCGGATGGAAGGGGAGGTCGGGCTCCGGGCCCTCTTCGACCGGTTCCCCGACCTGCGTCCCGCCCCCGGCGCCGTACGCCGTCCCACCCGCATCCTGCGCGGCTACGCCACCCTGCCCGCCTGGCTGGGGTGAGGAATTTCCGGGTACCCGGAGATTTTCGCGCCTCCCGAGGGCTGCAACGGTCGAGAAGCGCTGAAGTCATCGGGTACCCGGTGAAACCACCCCCCGGCCACAGCCGCGCCGGTGAAGACGCCTGCGACGGGGTACCGGCGGGCGTGGACACGCTCACCTTCGTCGGGACGGCGACGACCCTGCTGCGGCTGGGGGCCTTCACGGTCCTCACCGACCCCAACTTCCTGCACCGGGGCCAGCGGGCCTACCTCGGCAAGGGGCTCTGGTCGCGGCGGCTGACCGAGCCGGCGATGCAGCCGGCGGACCTGCCGCCGCTGGACGCGGTCGTCCTCTCCCACCTGCACGGCGACCACTTCGACCGGGTGGCCCGCCGCGAGCTGGTGCGCGCCCAGCCGGTCCTCACCACGACGCAGGCCGCGCGCCGGCTGCGCCGGTGGGACTTCGACGCCCGGGGCCTGGAGACCTGGCAGTCCGAGACGATCACCAAGCCGGCCCCGGTGGCTGCCGACGGCGACGAGACCCTGACGGTCGAGGCGTTGCCGGGCATCCACGCCCGCGGCGCGATGGGGGCGCTGCTGCCGCCGGTGATGGGGAGCCTGCTCACCCACCGGGCGGGCGGCCGGGTCCGCCGCCGGGTCTACGTCAGCGGCGACACCCTCACCGGTGACCACCTGGACGAGGTCGCCCGCCGTCACCCCGAGATCGACGTCGCGGTGGTCCACCTCGGCGGCACCCGGGTCCTCTTCCACACCGTGACGATGGACGACGTCCAGGGGGTCGACTTCCTGCGCCGGGTGGGGCCCGCCAAGGCCGTCCCGGTCCACTTCGACGACTACGGCGTCTTCCGGTCGCCGCTCGCCGACTTCGAGCGGCGCGCCCGGGAGGCGGGGTTCGGCGACCGGCTGCAGCCGGTCCGCCGCGGCGAGACGGTGGCCCTGTGAGCGGCGGGCGCGACGGGGAGCTGCTCGCGGCCACCCGCGAGCACTTCGGCCACGACTCGCTGCTGCCCGGCCAGGCGGAGGCGGTGGGCGCCCTGCTGGATGGCCGCGACGTGCTCCTGGTCTCGCCGACGGGGTCGGGCAAGTCGCTCACCTACCAGCTCTCGGGCGTCCTGCTCGACGGGCTGACCCTCGTCGTCTCCCCGTTGCTCGCGCTGCAGGCCGACCAGCTCGCCCACCTCGAGGAGGCTGGGCAGGTCGCGGGGCGGATCAGCTCGGCGGAGTCGGCGGGCGAGCGGGCCGACGTCCTCGAGCGGGCCGCGTCGGGCGAGCTGCGGTTCCTCTTCCTGGCGCCCGAGCAGCTGGCCAACCCCGAGGTGCACGCCGCGGTGGCGGCGCTGCAGCCGGTCCTGGTCGCGGTCGACGAGGCGCACTGCGTCTCGGCCTGGGGCCATGACTTCCGGCCCGACTACTTCCGGCTGGGCGAGCTCGTGGCGACCCTGAGCGGCGCGGCCGAGGGGACGCCCGACGTGCGCCGCCCGCGGGTCGTCGCGATGACCGCCACGGCGGCGCACCCCGTCCGCGAGGACGTCGCCGACCGGCTCGCGATGGTCGACCCCCTCACCGTGGCGACCGGCTTCGCGCGCGACAACCTCGCGCTCGACGTCGTCCGCGCCACCGACCCCGAGCACCAGCGGCGGCTCGTCCTCGAGCTGGTGGCCGAGCGGGCCGAGGCGGCGTCGGGGTCCGGGACGGGCCTGCTCTACGCCCGCACCCGCAAGGGCGCCGAGATGTACGCCGGGGCGCTGGCCGAGGCGGGACTGCGCACCGCGGTCTACCACGCTGGCCTCGCGCGCAAGGTCCGCGAGCAGGCGCACGACGACTTCACCGACGGCAGCGTCGACGTCGTGGTCGCGACCTCGGCGTTCGGGATGGGGATCGACAAGCCCGACATCCGCTACGTCGTCCACGCCGACGCCCCGGAGTCGCCCGACACCTACTACCAGGAGGTGGGTCGGGCCGGTCGCGACGGCGAGCCCGCCCGCGGCACCCTGGTCTACCGGCCCGAGGACCTCTCGCTGGGCAAGTTCTTCGCGGCCTCGGTGCCGCGCCGCAAGGACGTCGAGAAGGTGCTCCGTGCCGCGGAGGCGGCCGGCAGCAGCGACCCGCGGGAGGTCACGGCCGCCTGCGAGTTCGGGGCGCGCAAGACCGGGCGGATCCTCAACCTCGTCACGCTGGCCCGCGAGGTGGGGGCGATCGACGACTCCTCGGGCGTCCACGCGACCGTGTCGGCGGTGGTGGAGCGCGCCGAGGCGCAGCGGCGCCTGGAGGACTCCCGCGTGGAGATGATGCGCGGGTACGCCGAGACCGACCGCTGCCGGTCGTCGTTCCTGGTGGGCTACTTCGGCGAGCACCAGGAGGACCCCTGCGGGCTCTGCGACAACTGCGTCGCGGGACGCGCCGGGGAGTCGGTCGTGGCGGACGCGGACGCGCCGTACCCGGTGCAGTCGCAGGTGCGGCACGACGAGTTCGGTGCCGGGACCGTCACCGACGTCGAGGAGGACCGGCTCACCATCCTCTTCGAGGACGTCGGCTACCGCACGCTCTCGCTCGAGGTCGTGCAGGCGGAGGGCCTGCTGACGGCCGGGCCCTGACCGCCGCCGAGCGCTGCCGACCACGCCGGGACCGCGCCGAGGTTTCGTCTACCCAGAACCGGGTAGACCGGTGGGGCTGCCGGCAATGGGCCGGCGGCACCCGTCACGACTTTCCCGAGGAGTCACCTTCATGCGATCAATCCCCCGTCTCGCCACCACCGCCGTCTCGGCGCTCGCGCTCGCCCTCCCCGTCGCCGCGGTCGGCACCGCGCAAGCCGCGCCCGTCACCGCGTCCGGCGTCTCCCCGTCGGTGGCGTCCGTGGCGTCCGCCGACGTGCTCGCCCGCAAGGCCAAGGGCAAGATCAAGCTCAAGAAGGCCAAGCCCGGCACCCACTACGGTCTGGCCGGCAACAAGATCACCGCCCAGGTCCGGGGCAAGGGCAAGGTGACCTTCAGCGTCGCCGGCACCAAGGTGAAGAAGAAGGTCAAGAAGGGCAAGGCGAGCTTCCGCCTGCCGATCGAGCTCACGCCCGGCACCTACAAGGTGAAGGCGAAGTTCAAGAAGCAGAAGGGTCAGATCAAGACGATCGTCTGGGACTCGGCCCTCGCCGTGAACGCGGCCACCTTCACGATCTCGCAGTCGACTCCCAGCTACGACTACCCGGAGCTCCTGGGCTCGGTGAAGTTCAAGGGCGTGGCGCCGAGCGAGGGCTACGTCGACATCTACAAGGACGGCAAGAACAAGGGCGGCAGCGGGTCCGAGAACTACTGCTGCATGTCCTCCGTCACCGAGGGCGGCGCCTTCCGGTTCGGCGGCTCGACCTTCCTCGGCCGGGTCGCCGAGATGGGCCCCGGCACCTACCAGTTCAAGGCGTTCTACACCCCGACGTCGTCCTTCGACGAGTACATCTACTCGCAGTGGATCACCGTCACCGTCGTGCCCTGATCCCCGGTCGCACCCGACGCGAGGCCGTCGCCCCCCCCGGGGCGGCGGCCTCGTGCCGTGAACGCCGTACGGCGTCGCGTCGCGAGGAGGGTTGAGCTCCGCCCCGGGCGGGTAGGACGTGCCCCGACACCGGACGATCCGGACACGCACGACACAGATCCGGACACGCACCACGCAGGGGGAAGAGATGAACCGCACCAGGAGCCGCGCGCTCACGCTGACCACCACGCCGCTGGCGCTGGGTCTGGCGCTGGGGCTGGCGACGGCGCTCGCCGCCGCGCCGGCGCACGCGTCCTCCACGACGAAGAAGGACCCGGTGGGGGACCACGTCACCGGCTCCGCGAACCTCGACCTGGCGAAGGTCCAGCTGCGGACCAGGGGGAAGCAGAAGGTCCGCATCACGTTCGGCCTCCACCACGACGTCACCACCGACGACCTCGCGCGTCCCGGCGCGATGGGCGTCAGCTTCCACACGCAGAAGAAGAGGCTGCGGTCGGTCGAGATCTCCGCCCGGGACGGCGCCTACGAGGGGCGCATCTGCACCTACGACATGCGCGAGGAGGAGCTCCCGCCGGCGACGAACTGCTCGTCCGTGCCGGTCACCGCGGTCGACGCGAGGACGTTCCGGGCCGAGGTCAGGCTCAAGAAGGTCAAGAAGGGGGCGAAGGTGCTGAGGTGGTCCGCCTCGGCCTTCTCGCTCGCGTCGGGGTCCCCGGCCGTCGACCCGCTCGGCCGGGGGTTCGACAAGCCCTTCACCTGGCGGCTGTGACGTCGGAGCCGATCCGCAGCAGGTTGCCGCTCCGGTCGACCACGGCGAATTCCCGCATGCCGTACGCCGTCGTCACCGGGGCGACGACCCGGCTCCCGGTCAAGGGGTCCGGCTCGACGACATCCGACCACGCGGCGTGCAGCGCGTCGGCGTCGTCGACGTACAGGTAGCAGCTCGACGCGGTGCTGAAGGGATCGACGTCCGGGGTGGCGACGCAGTGCAGCCACAGGTCCCCCCGTCCCAGGATCAGGTAGCCCCACTCCTCGTCCAGGTCGCCGCGGTTCTCGAAGCCGAGCGCCTCGTAGAACGCGAGCGTCTCCTGCAGGTCACGGCTGGGGAGGATCGGGACGCTCATCTCCATGCGCGGGAGCGTAGCGGCGACCCGGCCGCCGCGTTCGCGATGCGCGCCTGGTTGTGCCCTGCCCACCGGCGGCGTACGGTCGAGGTACCGAGGTCTACTCGTCCGTCACAGTCAGTTGCGGCATGCCCGGCGATCGATGCAGCGAGGAGCGGGTGCGTGTCACGCCCTGCTCCGGAATTTCGGGCCTCATGCCTTCTCCGATCCGTCCCTCCCTCGGCCCCCCGGCCGCCCCCACCCTCTCGACCACCCTCACCGGTCCGCGCCGCGACACCGTGGTGCTGACGCTCGTCGGTGAGGCCGACCTCGCCACCGCCGCGCTCCTGTGGCGGGCGCTCGCCGACGCCGCCCATGCCGACGCCCGCCACGTGGTCGTCGACCTCGACCAGGTGGCCTTCCTCGACGCCGGTGGCCTGCGGCTTCTGGTGATGGCCCGGCAGCGGACCGTCGCCCGGGGCGGCACCCTGACGTTGCGCTGCCCGGGCGGCCGCTGCCGGCGGCTCCTCCTGCTCGCCGGCCTCGGCGGTCTCCTCGAGCCCGACCGCCCGTTGGCCCACACCGGCTGAGCGGACGGGCGGCTCGGCCGGACCTCAGCCGGCGCGCCGGCAGCTGACCAGCACGCCGGCCATGAGCCCGTCCCGGATCAGGCTGACGATCGTCTCCTGCTGGGCCCGCGCGCGCTGCCAGCGCTCGTCGCCGGCGTGGTCGCGGGCGACCACCTCCTCGACCCGGTCGGCGGCGGCGTCCCAGTCGTCGGGCGCGGCGGGCAGGTCGGCCAGGTCGACCTCGTCGAGCAGGTCGAGGCCGACCGCCGCCAGGTGTCCGCGCAGCTCGTCCCGGCTCGGGAACGAGTTGCCCTCGGGCTGCTCGGGGAGCTCGTCGACCGTGCGGCAGTAGACGAGCAGGCCCACGGCGCCGCCGGGTGGGACCGCCCGGCGCAGCTGGTCGAGGTAGGCCCGCTTGTCCTCGACCGTGCAAAGCACCCCGAGCGACCAGGCGGCGTCGAACGCCTGGTCGGGGAAGGGCAGCGTGAGCCCGTCCGCGACCACCACCGGGTGGTCGAAGAGGCGGCGGGCGGCCCGGCAGGCGCCCTCCATCGGTTCGGCGAGCGTCGGCCGGACGCCGTACGTGCGGGCGACGTACGCCGCGGGGCCGCCCACCCCGGCACCCGAGTCCAGGAGGCGGGTGCCCGCGGTGAGCCCCATCGAGGCCGCGAGCCGGTCGAGCGCCGCGGGGCTGCCGCTGCCGCGGCACGCGGCGGGCAGGGCGTGGTCGTCGCCGAGCTCGGCGACCGCCCGCGCCGTCCACCAGGCGACGGTGTCGAACTCGTCGGCCATCGCCTCGGGGGTCTCCTCAGCCGTGCCCGCTCCCTGCTCCATCGCTCTCCTCCTTGATCCGCCGGCCGACCTCGGCCTTGACCCGCGCGCCCGCCAGCGGCCCCTCGGCGGAGCCGAGCCCGGAGAGGTTGACCCCTGCCACGCCCTCGACCGCCAGCAGCGCCCGTGCCTCGCGGACCGCCGCGTCGATCCCCGCGGCCCGCACGTCGTCGGCGGCCAGTACCCGCTCGACCTCGTTCCCATCGAGGTGGAGGCCGGGGAACCGCTGGAGCACGCGCGCGGAGCGCTCGTCGGTGTAGACCGCCACGCCGGCGACGACGGGGAGGGTGAGCCCCAGCGACCGGGCCGCGGCGACGAACGCCGCGACCTGGCCCGGGCTGCCCACGTGGTTGAGGACCGCCAGGTGCGCGCCCGCCCGCTGCTTCTCCACCAGGCGGCCCGGCCGCAGCCCCCGGGGTGCGGCGCAGGGCGCCTCCGGGACGGCGACCGCGTGGCCCGCCGCGCTGGCGAGCGCCGCCAGCTGGGTGCCGTCGAGGTCGAAGACCTGGGTCACCCCAGGTCGCACGCCGGGGGCGCGGATGTCGCCGGTCACGCAGAGCACCCCGTCGACGCCCGCGACCGCGAGCCCGGCGAGCTCCTGTTCGAGCACCACCCGGTTGCGGTCGCGGCAGGCGAGGGTCACCCAGGGGGTGCCCCCGGCCTCGGCGACGAGGGCGGCCATGAGGGTCGGCGGGAAGTCGGGGCGGCTCTGGTGCTCGCCGACGAGGACCGCGTCGCAGGAGCCCTCGAGCGTGCGGGTGACCGCGGCGAGGCCCTCGGCGTCGTACGCCGGGATCGTGAGGTCGGTGAGCACGACCGGGCCGCGGGCGGCCGCGTCGAGGAGGGCGCTGCGGGTGCTGCGGGTGCTGTCGGAGCCGGTGCTGCCGGCGCCGGGGGTGGCTCCGGTGCTGCCGGGGGCCGCCGGCCAGGGCACCGCCTCGGCGGTCGGCCCGGCGAAGGGGCAGGGGCGGGCGTCCAGCTCGCAGGTGTGGTCGTCCCGGACCCCGCCGCAGGGCCCGAAGACCATCCGCTTGGGACAGTCCTCACCGGGACCGGGACCGGGACCGCGACCGGGCACGGGACCGGTCACCCGACCGGGGAGTGGACCGCCAGCGTGGAGAGGCCGAACCTGCCGGCGTCGCAGGTGATCAGGTAGGTGACGCCCATGCGGGCGATCTCGGAGCCGTCCGCGCGCTGCCGGGAGAAGGTCGCGCGGTGCAGGGCGGTGCTCGCGTTGACGACGGTGAACCCGCCCTCGAGGGTCTCGGTGTGGTGGTAGCCCACCTCCGCGAGCCCCGCGGCCTGGCCGCCGATCCAGGCCTCCACCTCGTCGCGGCGGTCGATCGCCACGACCCCGTCGTCGGTCGTCACCGTGAGCGGGACGGCGTAGAAGGGGCTGACGGTGTCAGCCGTCGCCTCGCCGCGGCCCAGCGCCTCGAAGGCCCTCAGGTACTCCGCGAACCACTCGCTGACCTCGTTCTCGTCCATGGGGGGACCGTAGCTCGGTCAGCCGTCGAGCAGCGCGAAGGTGGCCAGCGCGTGCACGAGGGACTCGCCGTCCTGCTCGATGTCGGCCTCGCAGACGGTGAGGCTCTCGCCGCGCTTGCTCACCGCAGCCGAGACCGCGAGCCGACCGGGCTTCGCCGGCCGCAGGTAGGTCACCGTCAGCTGGCTGGTGGCGGCGGAGCCCTCCGCCAGGGTGCTGCCGATCGCCGCTCCCATCGTGGTGTCGACGAGGGTCGCGAGCAGCCCGCCGTGGACGGCGCCGGCGTGGTTGAGGTGGCGCTCGTCCACGTCGACGACGAGCGTCGCCCGGCCGTCCGTCGCCTCGGGCTCGTGGGCGCCGACGTGGTGGATGAACCCGCTGGCCCGGTCGGTGGAGGTCTCGGTCATGCGGGTGAGGTACCCCGCCGGCCCGCCGGGCACCCTCCCTCCGCGCGCCACGCACCCTCCGCGCTCCCTTCGCGCACCCTCCGCGCAAGCCCCTACCGCATGCCGGGGGTCGGGCGGTCGATTCTCCTGCGGACATACCCAATACGGCATACGATCGCGACGGCGGCCTCGGGTGTCGCACGAGGAGGAGACAGACCCATGACCGAGTTGAGCGCCGCGGCCCAGGCGACCGCGCCGGTGGTCGTCGCGCGCGTGCCCGTGGTGGACGCGGACCGCACGATCGTCGGTTTCGAGCTGGTCACCCGCGCCGTCGAGGACGCGACCGCCCACCCGCACGGCGGTTCCCGCGAGGAGCCCGTGCTCACCGTCGCCGGCCTGCTCGGCACGGCCGACACCGACCTCGCCTCCGTCGTCTCCGACAAGCTGCTCTTCTGCCCGGTGGACCGCGACGTCCTGGTGGGCGACGTCCACCTGGGCCTGCCGCCGCGTCGTACCGTGCTGGAGCTCCCCCACGGGGACGTGGACGCCGACCTCCTCGAGGCGGCGCGGGCGCACCGGCACGTCGGGTTCACCCTGCTGGTCGACCACGCGCAGCCGAGCGAGGGGTACGACGCGCTCGTCGCGCTCGCCGGCGTGGTGCGGGTGGACCTCGGCGCCGGCACGCCCGAGGAGCTGCTCGCCGCGGTGGACGCCCACCGGGGCAGCGCGGTGCGGCTGCTCGCGACCGGCTGCGACTCTGAGGCGCAGCTCGACTGGGCGCTGGCCGCCGGCTTCCACCTCTTCTCCGGGCGCGCGGTCCAGGCGCTCGAGGCAGCGCCGGTCACGGCCGTCGCCGACGCCCCGCTCCCGCTCTCCCAGCTGCAGCTCGGCATGGAGCTGCTCAGCCAGGACCTCGACTTCGACCGCATCGAGGACCTGCTCCGGGGCGACCCCGGCCTCGTCGTCCAGCTGCTCAACATGACCTCGTCGGGGGCCGGCGGGGGGCTACGCCGTCAGGTCCGCAGCCTCCGCGAGGCGCTGGTGGTGATGGGCACCGCGCGGCTGCGGCAGTGGGCCGCCCTGGTGATCCTCAGCCGGCACTGCCAGCCGCAGACCGACGCCCTCGTCACCACGCTGGTCCGCGCGCGGATGTGCGAGCTGCTCGCCCGGGCCCGCGGCGTCGACGGCCCCTTCGCCTTCACCGCCGGCCTGCTGTCGGCCCTCCACGTCCTGCTGGGCGTGCCCGTCTCCGAGGTCGAGCGGCAGGTCAAGGTGGACGAGGAGCTCGCCGACGCCGCCTTCGGCCGGCACGGGACGGTGGGCGACCTCGTCACCCGGGTCATCGAGCACGAGCAGTCGCTCGGCACCGACGCCCCGCGCCGGGTCGACCACGACCAGGTCACCCTCATCGGCGCGATGGCCTTCGGCTGGGCCGCCAGCTACGTCGAGGCGTTGGACTCCGCCGCCCCGGCCTGACGGGACCGGCCCGCGGGTAACGTCGCCGGCATGACCACCCCCGCCCGCCACGTCACGCCCGACCAGCTCCGCGAGCAGCTCGGCGACCCGCGGCTGCGCGTCGTCGACGCGACCGTCCACCTCACCTTCGACGAGCGCGGGGCGCACGTCGAGTCCGGCCGGTCGTCCTACGAGGCGGCGCACGTGCCGGGCGCGGTCTTCGTCGACCAGGTCACGGAGCTCAGCGACCCCGACGGGGAGGCGCCGTTCGCGGTGGTCGACGCCGACCGCTTCGCCGAGGTCCTGGGCGGGCACGGGATCGGCGACGGGGACCACGTCGTCGTCTACGACTCCGTCAACGGCATCTGGGCCACCCGGCTGTGGTGGCAGCTGGGTCTCGAGGGGTTCGACCGCGTCTCGGTGCTCGACGGCGGCCTCGCCGCCTGGCAGGCCGCGGGCCACGACACGGTCGCCGGCGTCGAGACGCTGCCGCCCGCGACGTTCACCGCCCGCCGTCGGCCCGGACGGATCGCCTCGACGGCCGACGTCGAGGCGGCCGCCGACGACCCCGCGGTGCTCCTGGTCAACGCGCTGGACGCCGAGCAGCACGCCGCCGGCCACATCCCCGGGAGCGTCAACGTCCCCTTCGGCGACCTGGTCGACGAGGCCGGCCGGCTGCGGCCGCGGGAGGAGCTGCGCGCCCTCTTCGCGGCCGTCGGCGCCCTCGACCCGGGGCGCCGTCCCGTCACCTACTGCGGGGGCGGGATCGCCGCGACGGCCGCGGCGTTCGCGCTGGCCGAGGTCGGGCGGGAGGACGTGGCCGTCTACGACGGCTCGATGAACGCCTGGACGGCCGACCCGTCTCGCCCGCTGCAGCGCCAGGTGAGCCCCAGCTAGGGACGCAGGGCCACGCTCATCGCCTCGAGCGTCGGTGCGACGAGCCGGTAGAACGCCCAGCGGCCCCGCTGCTCGCGCTCCACGAGGCCCGCGTCGACGAGCTGCTTCATGTGGTGGGAGACGGTGGGCTGCGACAGGCCCACGGGGTCGGTGAGGTCGCAGATGCACGCCTCGCGCTCGGGGTGCGCGGCGATCAGGGAGAGCAGGCGGACGCGCGTGGGGTCGCCGAGCGCCTTGAACGTCCGGGCCAGGCGCTGCGCCTCCTCGGGGGCGAGCGCCCCGCCGGTGAGGGACGAGCAGCACGCCGTCGCGTCGACGACGGGCAGGGTGGTTCGCGGGCTCATGGGGTCGATCCTGCCAGATCTATTGACATTCGTCGATGCATCGAGGAATCTCGATGCATCGACCCCTGCCGATCCGAGACCGAGGAGCCCGTCATGTCCGCCACCGAGTCCACGCCCCAGGACGCCACGCCCCAGGCCGCCACGCTCCCGGAGGGCGCGAGCGCCGCCGACGGGGGCGACCTGCGCGAGGAGGTCCGGCAGCGCTACGCCGAGGCCGCGACGGCCGTGGGTCGCGGGGTCGGCAACGCCGAGCTCAACGACGCCCTGCAGACGGTCGACCAGGGCTGCGACCCCTCCTCCTCAGCCTCGTGCTGCAGCGGCGACGTGGCGGTCGACGACTCCTTCGGCGCCGCCCTCTACGCCGGCGACGACCAGGCGGCGCTGCCCGCCGAGGCGTTGGCCGCCAGCCTGGGCTGCGGCAACCCGACCGCCGTCGCCGAGCTGCGGGCCGGTGAGCGGGTCCTCGACCTCGGCTCCGGGGGCGGCATCGACGTGCTGCTCTCGGCCCGACGGGTGGGGGAGACCGGCTTCGCCTACGGCGTCGACATGACCGACGAGATGCTCGACCTGGCCCGCGCCAACGCCGCGAAGGCCGGCGCGACCAACGTGGAGTTCCTTAAGGGCACGATCGAGGACGTCCCGCTCCCCGACGCTTCCGTCGACGTGGTGATCTCCAACTGCGTCATCAACCTCTCCGTCGACAAGCCGCGCGTCCTGGCCGAGATGTTCCGGGTGCTGGCCCCGGGCGGGCGGATCGGGATCTCCGACGTGGTCGCCGAGGACGCGCTCGGCCCCGAGGACCGCGCCGAGCGCGGCTCGTGGGTCGGCTGCATCGCCGGCGCCCTCTCGCGCAACGAGTACCTGGAGGGCCTCGCCGCCGCCGGCTTCGTCGACGCCAGCGTCGAGTTCACCCACGAGGCGGTCCCGGGCATGCACGGCGCCATCGTCCGGGCCGGCAAGCCGGGGGCCGCGTGACCGCCGCGGCGCCCGAGGCCGCCGTCGTCCAGCGGCTCTCCACCCTCGACCGGTTCCTGCCCGCGTGGATCGGGCTCGCCATGGTGGTGGGGCTGCTGGCCGGGCGGTGGGTGCCGGGCCTCGACGACGCCCTCGACACGGTCACCGTCGGCTCCGTCTCGCTGCCGATCGCCGTGGGCCTGCTGGTGATGATGTACCCGGTGCTGGCGAAGGTCCGGTACGACGAGGTGGGCCACGTCGCGCGCGACCGGCGGACCATGGTGCTCTCGCTGGTGCTCAACTGGCTGGTCGGGCCGGCGCTGATGTTCGCGCTGGCCTGGATCTTCCTGGCCGACCTCCCGGAGTACCGGACCGGGCTGATCATCGTCGGGCTCGCCCGCTGCATCGCGATGGTGATCATCTGGAACGACCTCGCCTGCGGCGACCGGGAGGCGGCCGCCGTGCTGGTCGCGGTCAACTCGGTCTTCCAGGTGCTCGCCTTCGCGCTGCTCGGCTGGTTCTACCTCGACCTCCTCCCCGGCTGGCTGGGGCTCGCCACCACCGGCCTCGACGTCTCCCCGTGGGAGATCGCCTGGAGCGTCGTGGTCTTCCTCGGGATCCCGCTCGCCGCCGGCTACCTGACGCGCCGGATCGGCGAGGGCCGGCGGGGGCGCGAGTGGTACGAGGGCCGGTTCCTGCCGCGGGTGGGCCCCTGGGCGCTCTACGGCCTGCTTTTCACGATCGTCGTCCTCTTCGCCCTGCAGGGGGAGCGGATCACCGACCAGCCGCTCGACGTCGCCCGGATCGCCGTCCCGCTCGTGGTCTACTTCGCGCTCATGTGGGGCGGCTCCATGCTGCTGGCGCACCGGGTGGGGCTCGGCTACGCCCGCGCCACGACCGTCTCCTTCACCGCGGCGGGCAACAACTTCGAGCTCGCGATCGCGGTGGCCATCGCCGTCTTCGGCGTGACCAGCGGCCAGGCGCTCGCGGGTGTCGTCGGCCCGCTGATCGAGGTCCCGGTGCTCGTCGGGCTGGTCTACGTGAGCCTCTGGGCGCGCCGCTTCTTCCCCGACGCCACGACAGGCACGACCACGACCGGCACGACCACGACCGGCACGACCACGACCGGCACGACCACGACAGGAGCAGCACCGTGACCGACCACACCGACCTCGCCGACCGCCCGCAGGTGGTCTTCGCCTGCGTCCGCAACGGTGGCCGCTCGGTGGCCGCGCGGGTGCTCACCGAGCACTACGCGCAGGGCCGGGTCGTCGCCCTCTCGGCGGGCACCCAGCCCGGCGACCACGTCCACCCCGAGGTGGCCGACGTGCTCGAGCGGCTGGGTCTCGACACCTCGCAGGAGCGCCCGAAGCGGCTGACCACCGAGATGGTCGCCGGCAGCGACCTGGCCATCACGCTGGGCTGCGGCGAGGAGTGCCCCTACGTCCCCGGCGTCACCTACCGGGACTGGCCGGTCGACGACCCGGGCGGCCAGGACGAGGCCGAGGTCCGCCGCATCCTGGCCGACCTCGACGGCCGGGTCCGCGACCTCCTCGCCGAGCTGGTGCCCGACCTGGTACTCCCGCCCAGCGTGGTCGTCGACGGCTGAGCGGCCGCCGCCGGGACGGCTCAGCCCTTCAGCTGGGCGATCTGGAGCAGGTTGCCGCAGGTGTCGTCCAGGACGGCGACGACGACCGGACCGAGGTCGGTCGGGGCCTGGGTGAAGGTGACCCCGAGCCCCGTCAGGCGCGCGTGCTCGGCCTCGACGTCGTCCACCCCCAGCACGCACCAGGGGATGCCGTCGGCGAGCAGCGCCTCGGTGAACGGCGCCACGGCGGGGTGGCCCTTCGGCTCCAGCGACACCTCGGTGGCGCCGTCCCCGTCGCCGAGGCGGACGGTGAGCCAGCGGTGCTCGCCCAGCGGCACGTCGGCGGTCACCTCGAAGCCGAGGGTCCCGGTGTAGAAGTCGAGGGCCTGCTGCTGGTCGTCGACGAAGATGCTGACGGTCTGGAGCCTCACGGGTCTCTCCTCCGGGTGGGCCACCGCGTCGGGATCTCCTCGAGCGGGGCGGTGTCGATGGTGTGGAGCTTGTAGCGGCCCCGGCGCTCGGTCCGCACCAGGCCTGCCTCCTCGAGGACGTCGAGGTGCTGGGAGACGGCCTGTCGGCTCGGCGTCAGGTCGTGCTTGACCGCCAACCGGGTGCAGAGCTCGAAGAGGGTCTGCTCGTCCCTCTCCACGAGCTCGTCGAGCAGGGCGCGGCGGGTGGGGTCCGCGAGTGCCCGGTAGATGTCCCCCACGCCCAGACGTTAGGCAAGTGACGGCTTGCGTGTCAAGGGTGGCGCGGGTCCCGTGCCCGCGTGCTGCGCGTGCGTCGCTGACGGGTGTGTGGGTCGGGGCGTGCTGGGTACGCAACACATCTCGAGCCCCACGAGGCGGGCCGGGTCGCGCTGACGGCCCGGTGTCCCGCGGCGGGGCGCCGGCGGAGCACCGACTCGGAGGTGTCATGAAGAGCACGCAGAACCCCGAACGCGGCACGGGCCGGCTGGTCCGTGCCCTCGGCGTCGCCAGCCTCGGCCTGGGCGTCCCGATGCTGTGGCGCACGACCGAGGTCGCGCGCCTGGTCGGCGTCGACGACTCGGCGACCGCGCCGGCGGTGATCAAGGGGGTCGGCGCCCGTGAGCTCGCCCACGCAGCGGCCCTCCTGCTCGGCCCGCAGCGCGCGGTCTGGACCCGGGTGGCGGGCGACGCGCTCGACCTCGCCGTCCTCGGCCACGCGATCCACGAGCGGCAGGGGCGGCGCCGCCAGCGCGACCGGGTGACGCGCCTGACCGCGGCCACCGCGGCGGTCGCCGGCATCACGGCGCTGGACCTGTACGCCGCCGCGCGCACCGCCCGCGCCCAGCACGGCAGGGGCCGCCCGGGCCCGCTGTCCCTGGAGGCCTCCACCACGGTCAACCGGCCCCCGGACGAGGTCTACGCCTTCTGGCGCGACCTCGCCAACCTGCCGACGTTCATGCTCCACCTCGAGTCGGTCACCCCGCAGGCCGACGGCCGCAGCCACTGGGTCGCCAAGGGCCCCGCCGGCCGGAAGGTGAGCTGGGACGCCGAGATCACCAGCGAGGAGACCGGCCGCCGGCTCGCCTGGCGCTCGCTGAAGGGGGCGAGCGTCGACAACTCCGGCACCGTCCACTTCGTCCCCGCCCCGGGCGACCGCGGCACCGAGGTCCGCGTGGTGCTCCACTACGACGTCCCCGGCGGTCTGCTCGGCCGGGCCGTGGCGCGGCTCTTCGGCGAGGAGCCGGAGCAGCAGGTCCGCGACGACCTCCGCCGGTTCAAGCAGGTGATGGAGACCGGCGACGTCGTCCGCACCGAGATCCTCCCGCGCGGCACCGAGGCGAAGCGGCAGCTCGTCCAGGGAGTCGCGCAGGCGAGCGGCAGCGCGAGCAACGGAAGGAGCGCCCGATGAAGGCGGTCGTCTGGCAGGGACCGAGCAAGGTGAAGGTCAAGGAGGTCCCCGACCCGCAGCTGCTCAACCCGCGCGACGCGATCGTCAAGATCAGCTCGACCGCGATCTGCGGCTCCGACCTGCACCTCTACGACGGCTACATCCCGAGCTTCATGCCGGGCGACGTCTTCGGCCACGAGTTCATGGGCGAGGTCGTCGAGCTCGGGCCGGGTGCCGCCGAGCGGCGGCCCGACCTGAAGGTGGGGGACCGCGTCGTCGTCCCCTTCCCGATCGCCTGCGGCGCCTGCACGCCCTGCCAGCGCGGGCTCACCTCGCTCTGCGAGAACTCCAACCCCAACGCCGGCGAGGCCGAGAAGGTGATGGGCCACTCGCCGTCCGGGATCTTCGGCTACTCCCACATGCTCGGCGGCTACCCCGGCGGTCAGGCGGAGTACGTCCGCGTCCCCTTCGCCGACGTCGGGCCGTTCAAGGTCGACGACGACCTCACCGACGACCAGGTCCTCTTCCTCACCGACGTGCTGCCGACCGGCTGGATGGCCGCCGACATGTGCGACATCCAGCCCGGCGACGTCGTCGCGGTCTGGGGCGCCGGGCCGGTGGGCCAGTTCGCCTGCCTCGCCGCCGAGATCATGGGCGCTGCCAAGGTGATCGTGATTGACCGCGTCCCCGAGCGGCTCGCGATGGCCGCCGAGCACACCGGCGCGCACCCGCTCAACTACGAGGAGACGTCGGTGCTCAAGGAGCTCCGCGAGCTCACCGCCGGCCGCGGGCCCGACCGGGTGATCGACGCCGTCGGGATGGAGGCGCACACCGACCTCGCGGCTGTCCACGCCTACGACAAGGCCAAGCAGGTCGCCAAGCTCTCCACCGAGCGGCCGCAGGCGCTGCGCGAGGCGATCCTCTCGGTCGCCAACGGCGGGACGGTCTCGATCGTCGGGGTCTACGGCGGGCTGGTCGACAAGTTCCCGCTCGGCTCGCTGATGAACCGGTCGGTCACGGTCCGCACGGGCCAGGCCCACGTCCACCGCTACCTGCCGGACCTCTACCGACGGATCCGCAGCGGCGAGATCGACCCGCGGTTCATCATCAGCCACCACCTGCCGCTCGCCGACGCCGCGCACGGCTACGACATCTTCAAGCACAAGGAGCAGGCGTGCACGAAGGTGGTGCTGACGACCTGACCCCCGCCGCCAGGGGTCAGAGGTTCACCGGCAGCGGGCTCCAGTCGTGGCGGTTGGCGACGACGTCGGCGGTGAACGCCTGCAGGGACTGGTGGCCGAACGTCGCGTCGCCGCCCGGGGCCTCGGTGCGCAGCGAGTCGAGCGCCTTGGTGAGCTCGTCGGACATCGTCTTGAGGTCGGTGAGGAAGCCGTTGTAGAGGTCCGAGGCCGTGACCGCCTCCATCACCGCCATCTCGAGCTTCTCGCCCGCCGGCACCAGGTAGCTGCCGACGCCGGCCGCGACGCTGACGAAGCCCAGGAAAGCGGCCGGCGGGAAGAGGCCGATCGCCCCCGTGGCGAGGCTGAGGCCGCCGAGGATGCCGGGCGCGTCGCCCGGCACCGTGCGACCGGTGGGCCAGGCGCCGCTGGAGTCCTTCCACGCCTGCCACTGCTTGAGCGTCTCGACGGCCCGGTCACGGACCGCCGTGGCCGCCTCGACCAGGTTGGTCTGCAGGTCGTTGACGACGGCCGTGGCCTGGGCGCTGGTGGCCGCCAGCCGGGTGGCGGCGTGCAGGTAGAGCGAGCACTTGTCGCTCACGTCGTCCCAGAACTCGTAGAACGACTGCGAGCTCTGCGACGTCGCCGGCCAGTTCTGGTGCAGGTCGACGAGCCACTGGTGGGCCTCGCCGTTCTGCGGGGAGGTCCACCCCGATCCGGGGGCCACCTGGTCGGCGAGCCACCGCGCCACGTCACCGAGATCGTTGGCGGCCGCCGCCATCCGGCTCGGGGCGGGCTCCCAGACGTTGCGGCTGGCGCTGCGGTAGACGGTCTCGATGGTGCCGGTCGACCACGCGTCGCGCGACTCGTTCCACACGTCGGTGATGAGCTGCTGGAGCAGCTGCTCCCGCTCGGCGTTGGTGACCCCGGAGGGGTCGTCCTGGACGTACGCCGGGGCCACCGCCACGTAGAGCGCCTGGGTGTCGAAGCCGTAGGTGCCGGGGACGGTGAAGTAGCCGGGCTCGCGGGTCCACCCCTCCTGCAGGGGCCGGGTCTCCTCGCTGTCGAGGATGCTCCAGACGCGTTCGTTGCCCTCGATCTCCCCGAGGTAGCCGGCGATCTCGGTGAACAGGGGGTCGAGCTGCTCGATGACCACGACGCTCACACCTCCGGGGCGGTCGGCTCGGTCGCCAGCTCGGGGTCGCCGGCGTAGTGCTGGTTCTGCTCGAACCAGGCGGCTGCCTCCTCGTCGACCGCGACGAAGTCGTCCGCGATCGCGTCGAGGGCGGTGGCGCTGTCGTTGAGGGTGCGCACCATCTCCCGCAGGTGGACGAAGAGCTCGACGGACAGGTCGGCCAGCTCGCCGGCGACGGGGTGGTTGCCCGCCAGCGCGAGCTCGCTGACCATCGGCTCGATGCCCGACGTGATCTCGTCGGCGCGCCGCTGGAAGCGGGTCGCCTTCGCGGGCAGCGTGTGGTGCGCCGCCCGGTAGATGGATCGCATCCTGATCTCGATGGTCACTGGTCCTCCTCGCCTCGTCCGCCACGTGCTCCCCCGGGACCGTCTCCCGGAGTGCTACCCGGGGAGCAGCCGTCGAAACCCCCGGAGGGGTACGGGTCGGCCGGACCGTGCCTGACGAGGACGGCGATCTCGGCTCGCAGGCGGCCTGCCGCGCCTAGGGTCGCGGCCATGACGCGATCGTGGTGGGGCTGGGGCAACGTCGAGGACGCCGTGACCGGCGCGGAGGCCGACGAGCTCGTCGCCCGGATCGGCGCGCTGCTGCCCGACCACGACTTCACCCCGCACGAGCCGCCGGCCGTCGCCGACCTCGACCTGCGCGCCCCGCGGGTCGCCGCCCCGGGCGCGTTGGCGGCGCTCGCCTCCGACGACCCGGAGGACAGGGCCGCGCACACCCACGGCAAGGCCTACCGCGACGTCGTCCGCAACCTCTCCGGCGACCTCCCGCACCCGCCCGACCTCGTGCTGCGCCCGCGCAGCGAGCAGGACGTCGTCGACGTCCTCGACTGGGCGGGGACGGCGGGGGTCGCGATGGTCCCCTTCGGCGGGGGCACGTCGGTGGTCGGCGGGGTGGAGGCGCGGGTCGACGGGCCGGTGGTCAGCCTCGACCTCGGCGCGCTGGACAAGGTGCTCGAGATCGACCGGACCAGCCGGGCGGCGCGCGTCCAGGCCGGCATCCTCGGGCCCGCGCTCGAGGACCAGCTGCGCCCGCACGGCCTGACGCTGCGCCACTTCCCGCAGTCCTTCGAGTTCTCCACCCTCGGCGGCTGGCTCGCCACCCGCGCCGGCGGCCACTACGCCACGGTCCTCACGCACGTCGACGACCTCGTGGAGAGCCTGCGCGTCGTCACGCCGGTCGGCGTCTCGGAGTCGCGCCGGCTGCCGGGCTCGGGAGCCGGCCCGTCGCCCGACCGGATGTTCCTCGGCTCCGAGGGCACCCTCGGCGTGATCACCGAGTCGTGGGTGCGGCTCCAGGACCGCCCGCGCTGGCAGTCGACCTGCACGGTCGACTTCGACTTCTTCGACGCCGCCGTGGCCGCCACCCGGGCGGTCGCGCAGAGCGGGCTCCACCCCTCCAACTGCCGGCTGCTCGACCCGATGGAGGCGGCCGTCAACGCGGGCTCCTCGACCACGGGCGGGCTGCTGGTGCTGGCCTTCGAGTCGGCGGACCACCCGGTCGACGCGTGGCTGGACCGGGCGCTCGAGCTCGTGCGCGACCACGGCGGTCGCCCCGGTGCCGTCCGCGCGAGGTCGCCCGACGCCGGAGCCGGCGGCCCGCGCGGGGAGGCGCCCGAGGGCGCCGACGCCTGGCGCTCGTCGTTCCTGCGGATGCCCTACCAGCGCGACGCCGTCACCCGGCGCAGCCTGATCGCGGAGACCTTCGAGACCGCCTGCACGTGGGACCGCTTCGCCGAGCTGCACGCGGCGATCACCTCGGCGGCGTACGGCGTGCTGGAGCAGCTCGGCGCGCCCGGCGTGGTCACCTGCCGCTTCACCCACGTCTACCCCGACGGCCCGGCTCCCTACTACGGCGTCTACGCCTCGGGGCGCTGGGGCTCGCTGCTGCCGATGTGGGACGAGGTGAAGGCCGGCGTCAGCGAGGCGATCGCCGCGCACGGCGGCACGATCACCCACCACCACGCGGTCGGCCGCGACCACGCGCCCTGGTACGACCGGCAGCGCCCCGACCCCTTCGCGGCCGCGCTGCGCGGGGCCAAGGCGGCGCTCGACCCGCGCGGGATCCTCAACCCCGGCGTGCTGGGCCTCTGAGTGCTGGGCCTCTGACGCCCGACCGTCAGAGCGAGACGTCCAGCCAGAGCGCCAGCGACGGGGTGCCGGGGTCGTCGGCGTCGGCGACGGCTAGCAGCCGCGCCCCGTGCGGCGAGGCGTCCAGCAGCATGAGCCCCTCGACCTTCGGGACCTCCCCGTCGACCTCGGGGAGGCGGACCACGTCGAGCGCCGCCGGCCCCTCCAGGTGGGCCAGCGCCGACCCCACGACCGGCCCGTCGTGCTGCGGGTCGGGGCTGTCCTCGGCCGCGGAGGAGACGATCACGGTGCCGCCGGGCAGGAGGGCGACGTCGGTGATGGCGAGCGGGACGTCGTCGAGGTCGGCGACCCGGTAGAAGTGCGGGTCGGCGACGGGCACGTCCTCGGGCCGGCGCCGACCGAGCACCGCCTCCAGCGCGGCGGCGAGGTCGAGGTCGACGCTGCCCGAGGGGAGGCCCGCCGACGGGAGCCCGCGCTGGTACCAGCGGAGCCGGTCGCCGACGACGTGCGCGCCCTCGAGGTTGAGCCCGCCGGCCTGCGCGCCGAGGACCGACGCCACCACCTCGTAGAGCGGCGCCATCTCGACGGCGAGGCTGCGCGCGTCGCTCCAGCGGCGGGCGTCCGGGCCGTCCCCGGGCCGCAGCAGCGACCACCGGGTCCGCGCCGCCGAGGCGCCCGAGCCGAGCAGCAGCACGCCGGGCCCGCCCTCGACCTCGACCGGGCAGGCGGCCTCGAGGTCGGGCTTGAGGTGCTTGAGGTCGTCGGTGTCGAACCGCTCGTGCCCCTGCGTCGTGGGCAGCAGCCGCACGGCTACGCCGCTCGTGACGGCGGCCTCCGACGTGTCGGTGGCGTCGGCGAACCGGGCGCCGTGCGTGCCGTCGTCCTGCACCACGACGAAGCCGTCTCCCCAGGGTGCCACCGCCGAGGCGGCCCGGACCGGAGCACCGTCGGCGAACCTCAGGTGGGCGACGTGCTCGATCTCGACCCTCATCGCCCCAGCCTGCCACGCGCTGGCTCGCGGGGGTCGGTTCCGCGACACTGGCGCGGTGCCCGCCCCTCGCGCAGTCCCGCTGCTGCTCGCCTCCCTGCTGGTCTGCCCGCTGGTCTCCCCGCCGTCTCCCCCGTTGGCGGTCGCCGCGGCGGGCCCGACGTCGTACGCCGTACCGAACGGCGGGCACGGCGGTGACGGGCGCGACGGCGCCGTGACGCGGAAAGACCGGGGGCCGCGGACCTGGCGGGTCGGGCCCGGGCAGGAGCTCGCCGTGCCCAGCGCGGCTGCCGCGGTCGCGGGCGACGGCGACACGGTGCTGATCGACGCCGGCACCTACGCCGGTGACGTGGCGACCTGGACCCAGGACGACCTCACGCTGCGCGGGGTGGGCGGACGCGCCCACCTGCGCGCCGACGGACGCTCCGCCCAGGGCAAGGCGATCTGGGTCGTCGCCGGGGACCGCACCCGGGTCGACCGCGTCGAGCTGAGCGGCGCGAGGGTGCCCGACCGCAACGGGGCCGGGATCCGCGCCGAGGGCACCGACCTCACCGTCACCCGGAGCTGGTTCCACGACAACCAGACCGGCATCCTCACCGGCGCCGACCCGGCGAGCGACGTCGTGGTGCGACGCTCGCGCTTCTCCCGCAACGGCGCGGGCGACGGGCTGAGCCACAACCTGTACGTCGGCGCGGTCCGCTCGCTGACCGTCACCGGCAGCCACCTGTGGGGCACCGACGTCGGCCACCAGCTGAAGTCGCGCGCCGCCCGCAACACCCTCGTCGGCAACCTGGTCAGCGACGCCACCTCGACCGGCAGCTACTCGATCGACCTGCCGAACGGCGGGCGGTCGCTGGTGGCGGGCAACGTCGTCGTCCAGGGCCCGCGCTCGGAGAACGCCACGCTCGTCTCCTACGGCGCCGAGGGGCTCGTCGGGCCGTCGCGCCGGCTGTGGGTGGTGCACAACACCTTCGTCAACCAGCGCGGCAGCGGCACGTTCCTCGCCCTCGCGGAGGGGAGTCGCGCGACGCTGCGCAACAACCTGTTCGTCGGGCCGGGCGAGCTCGCCGTCGGCGGCCGCGTCGCCGCGCGGGGCAACCGGCGGGTCGGGCCCGGCGCCTTCGTGGACGCCGGCGGGGAGGACTACCGGCTCGCCGCGGGCTCGCCCGCCGTCGACCGCGGGGTGGGGGTGCCGCGCCGCTGGCGCCCTCGCTGGGAGTTCGCGCCGCCGGCCCGGCAGGTCCGGCGGCCGACCGTGGGCCGACCCGACCTGGGCGCCTTCGAGCTCCGCTGAGCCGTTTGTCGCGGGAGCGTCGGCGGGGCTTCCCCTCCGGCGGGTCGCGGGCGCACACTCGGGGGATGGCCGACCCGTGCGCGCACGCCCAGGAGCTCCGCTTCGACACCGAGCCGTCGGGGGACGGCTGCGTCGAGTGCCTCCGCGACGGGACGCGCTGGGTCCACCTGCGCACCTGCCAGGCGTGCGGGCACGTCGGGTGCTGCGACTCCTCGCCGGAGCGGCACGCGACCGGCCACCACGGGGAGACCGGGCACCCGGTGATCCGCTCCTTCGAGCCGGGGGAGTCGTGGTTCTGGTGCTACCCCGACGAGGTGGCCTTCGAGCTGGACGACGCCCCGCCGGCGCCGTCGCACTCCTGACCGCGCCTCGCGTCAGCCCTCAGCCGTCGGCGACCCGGACCTCGGGCTCCAGGCCGAGGTGGCCGGCGTACCGCTCCGCCGCCGCGTCGACCGCCCGCCGCTCGGGCGGCGTCAGCGGGCGGAACGGCGTGAGGTCGAAGCGGGCGGTCCGCGCCGTGAGGGTGCGCCTCATCCAGGCGACCAGCCGAGCGTCGACGAGCGCCATCCCGACCGCCGCCTCGCGGCCCCGCGGGACGAGGCCGTCGGGGTCGAGGACCCAGCGGGAGTCCTGGTAGCCCCGGTAGGTCTCGTCGAGGAGCTGCAGCAGGTGACCGGCAGGGTCGGCGACCTCGTCGTCGGCGGGGGGCCGCTGGTCGGCCGGGTGCCAGTACGTGCGGCCCTCGTGGTCGAAGGAGGCCAGGCCGTCGGCGACGGCGGCGATCCCGCGCTTCGCCTCGGTCAGGGTGACCGTCGCCCAGTAGGAGAGGTCCTTCGCCGTCGCGGGCCCGTGACCGGCCAGGTAGCGACGCGCCAGGTCGGCGAGCGCGCCCTCGCGGTCGACGTCGGCGTCGGCGGTGCGGGCGCCCACCCGCGCCGACCACGCGGCGTACGTGTGCTGCGGCTCCTTCCCGCCCGCCGCCGGGCGCGGCGCGCCGCTGCAGACCCGGCGGTCCATCTCGAGGTGGGCCATCAGCAGCATCACCGCCCGGCCGGTCAGCCGCTCTGCGAGGTCGGGGGCCCGTTCGCGCAGCAGGGCGGCGACCTCCGGGCGGCTCAGGTGGGCGCCGCCGTCCAGCGCCTCGAGCACGAGGTCGCCCAGCCGGCCGGTCTCGACCTCGGTGAAGCCCAGCTCGCCGTGCAGCTGACCGCCCGTGATGCGCAGCAGGCTCGGGGCGCTCACCGCCAGCAGCCAGTCGGCGTCCTCCCGGGCCACGTAGTGCCAGGTGCTGCGCAGGACGTGGGTGCGCAGCACGTCGCCGCTCGCGAGGGCGCCCGCGAGGTCCGCGGCGTCGGGGTCGGCGGTGCGGGTGGCCACCGCCCAGGCCGACTGGAGGGGGTTCTCCGCCTGCACGCCGGCCAGGTGGCGCACCACGTCGCCCGCGGCGCCCGGGCCGGGCCGCGTGAGGCGCTGGGACCGGAGGCGCCAGCGGGCGATCGTGGTGTCGTCCACGCCCACGTCAGCCCCGGCTGCCCCGCCCGCCCGGGACCCGGATCTTCCGGGAGGTGACGGCGTCGAGCGGCTTGACCGACACCTTCAGCTCGCGGGTGCCCGCGGGGAGCGGGGCGGTGCGCAGCGACCAGCGCAGGTTGGCGCGCACGGTCTTCGTGCGCCCCACCGGCACCCAGCCGCCGGGGAAGCGGGCCGTCACCACCACGGGGTAGGCGACCTGGAGGGTGCCGCCCCGCACCTTGCCGGAGAGTCGCAGGCGGGTCCCCGCGGCGACCCGCTTCGGGGTCCGGGCGACGGTGACCGAGGCCGGCTTCGGCACGTTGGCGCAGGCCTCCCACCCGTCGGGGACGGCGTCGTCGGGGTCGGGCTGCTGGCCCGGCGCCAGGACGGAGTAGTAGATCGACTGGAAGTCGCAGACCACGTCGCCGTAGTGCATCTCCAGCACGTAGCCGACGCGGCCCGGCGCGCTCGTGTCGAGCGGGATCTCGACGTACCGGGGCTCGGCGGTGAGCGTGAGGTCGATCCGCTCGACCGGCACCCGCTCGATCGGGGTGGCCGCGAGGTCGGGGATGCGGTCGAGGGCGATGCTGGCCGGCTCGCCGACGGCGTCGTGGCCGACCACCCGGATCCTCAGGACGTGCGGGGCGCCCAGCTGGGCGGGGCCGGGCTGGACGAACTTCGCGGTGGGCTGGCGCTTCTCCCGGGGAGCCTGCGCGGACCCCGCGGCGGCCGAGGCGGCCGCGGTCGCGGCGCTCGGGGCTCCGGACGCGGTGGGGGCCGAGGCGAGGACGGCGGTCGGCAGCGCGAGGAGGCTCGCGCAGGCCACCGCGGCGACGCGGTGGCCGCGGCGCAGGTGGGACGGGGTGGGAGTGGGGACGAGCAGCTCCTTGATCAGTGGGTCCGTGGTGCTCCTTCCCCGGCCCCGACCGCAGAAACCCGACCAGGAGACGTTTCTGGCGTGGCACGAGGACGGCACCGGGACCGGCACCCGGACCGGGACGTTCCGCCGCCGCGCGCTCCACGGCCACCACCACCGACTCCGATCCGCCGACGCAGACGCGTCCGGTCGGGTGTCGCGACACCACCTAGGGTCGTGGCGTGACCACGACGGAGATGCTGCCGCACACCCAGTACCTCGACCTGCTCGACCGGCACGGCCGGTCCAGCGTGGAGGCGCTCGGGCGGTTGCTGCCCGAGGAGCGGGTGGGGCCGTTCGACCAGGAGGCGCTCGCCTACGCGCAGGAGCACCTCGGCACGCTGGCGGTCTGGGCGTGGCTGCTCAGGCATCCCCAGCTGGACTGGCGCTCCTACGAGGGCCAGGCCCCGCCGGTGGTGATGGCCGACGTGCTGGTCGAGCTGGGCCGGGTCCGGGATGAGCTGACCCGGTTGCTCGTCGACGTCGGCCCCGACGTGCAGCTCGACTACTTCGGTCGCCCGGGCACCTCCCACGAGGTGGCCCGGCTGCTGGCCCACGAGGTGATCGACGTCGACCTCGCCGCGAGCCGCGCCGCGGGGCTGGCGGAGCCGGGGCTCCACCCCGACGTCGCGTCCGACTGCGTCGACCGGGCGCTGGCCCACTGGGCGCGGCCCGACTCCGACGTGCTGTGGCAGCCCGCGCCCGCCCGCCTCGTGTCGTCGGACACCGGGCGGGAGTGGTGGGTCCGGTTCGGGACCGACCGCGGGGGCGACCTGGGTGACATCGCCCCCGGCTCGCCGGCCCGGCCGGTGCTCACGGTCACCGACTCCTCGGTGGGACTGCTGCGCTGGCTCCACGGGTCCGCCGGCCCCGACGTGGTCGTGCAGGGCGAGGCCGCGGCGGCGCGGGCGTTCCGGGTCGCGCTCGGCCACCGGCTCGAGCCCGAGCCGCGGCGGCGTTCCTGGTGGCGCCGGGGCTGAATGCGACCAGGGGTCAGGCGGGGCCGGGTCCGTGGCGGTGCCGCTGGGCGTGGTCGCGGACCTTGCGCCCGGAGAGCACCAGGACCATCGCCACGCCGAGGAGGATGGGGAAGACCGTCCAACGGGGCACGCCCGCGAAGAGGAGCAGGAAGGTGCTGAGCCCCAGCGCCGCGAGGCCCACCAGCATGGCGAAGGCGGCCAGGACTCCCACCACCATCCGGGCGACCCGGGTGGGCGGGGGGAGCGCCGGCTCGGCGGTCACGAGACGCAGAGGCAGAACGGGTGCCCGGCCGGGTCGAGGAAGACCCGGAACGACGTGCCGGGCTGGTGGTCGGTCTTCGTCGCGCCCAGGCGCAGGACGGCCGCCTCGGCGGCGTCCAGGTCGTCGACCACCAGGTCGAGGTGCATCTGCTGCGGGTGGTCCTGCCCGGGCCAGTGGGGCGGCGTGTAGTCGTCGACCTGCTGGAAGGAGATCACCTGGCCGTGGCTGGCGCGCAGCTCCAGCCAGTCGTCGCCGGGGTCGCCCTCGACCGGCCAGTCGAGCACCGCGGAGTAGAACGTCGCCAGGATCCGCGGGTCGGGGCAGTCCAGCACGACCGACGGGAAGCGCGCGATGGCCATCCCCCGAGACTAGGCCGGGGTGGCCACGTGCACCAGAGCGTCGCCGGAGTTCACCAGCGGCGCCTCGGTCCGCCCGACGACGATCCCGGGCCGCCGCGCCCGCACCACCCGCAGGGTCCGGCCGAACGAGTTGGACAGGTGCCCGAGCCGCTCGCCCTCCGCGACCTCCTGCCCGAGCGCCACGTCGAGGTGGAGGAAGCCGGTGTGCCGGGCCCGCACCCACGAGCTCTCGCGGCACTCCACGCCGGCGGTCGGCGGGGCGTCGTCCGACCCCGGCTCGGCGTCGACCATCCCGAGCGCCGCGAGCACGCGTCGTACGCCGTCGACGCCTGCCGTGATCGCCCACTCGTCGAAGCGCCAGGCCTCGCCGCCCTCGTAGAGCAGCACCGTCGCGCCGACCTGGCCGGCGGCGTGCCGCAGGGAGCCGTCGCGCAGCTTGGCGTGCAGCATCACCGGCGCGCCGAACGCCTCGGCCAGCTGCCTGGTGCGGGGGTCGTCGAGGTCGGCGCGCACCTGGGGCAGGTTGGTCCGCCGGTCCGACCCGGTGTGCAGGTCGATGCCGACCGAGCACTTGGCGACCACCTCGGTCATCATCAGGTGGGCGATCCTGGCGGCCAGCGACCCGCGCGGCGAGCCGGGGAACGAGCGGTTCAGGTCGCGGCGGTCCGGCAGGTAGCGGTCGGCGGTCATCGCGCCCAGCACGTTGACGACCGGGACGGCGATCAGCGTGCCGCGCAGCGTCCGGGGTGACAGCGACGCGAGGACCCGGCGCACCACCTCGACGCCGACGAGCTCGTCACCGTGGGTCGCGGCGTTGATCCAGACGGTCGGACCGTCCTCGCGGCCGTGCAGGACCCGCACGGGGAGCGTCACGTCGGCCCCGGTGACCAGCCGGGTCACCGGCAGCTCCAGCTCGCGGGCGGAGCCGGGACGCACCCGGACCGAGCCGATCGCGAACGACTCCCGCGCTCGCGCCCGGCTCACGTGGCCGTCCCGAGGTCGGAGCGGCCGCGGTTCTTGCGGCGGGTGCCGCGCTTGGGGCGCCCGCCGAGGTAGGAGCGGCCGGGGTCGACGAGGAACCCCTGGCGCAGCGCCTGCCGGCCGACCAGCATCCGGAAGCCCATCTCGTCGCGGCGGCTCAGCGTCATCTCGGCCGTGACGGTGCGGCCGACGAGGGTGATCCCCATCAGCACGACGAGCCGCTCCTCGGCGTGCCCGGACGAGCTGCGCACCAGCCGCCGGTCGTGCACCGGGCTCTCCACCACGACCGAGTCCTCGGTGGAGCGCTGCCACGGGTGCAGCGAGTAGCGGACCCACGGCTCGCCGTCACGGGTGAGCTCGGTGATGTCGAAGGCGTGCACGGCCGACGTCCGCGCCCCCGTGTCGAGCTTGGCCTTGAGCCACGGCACCCCGGCCTCGGGCAGGCTCACCCACTCGCGCCACCCGGCGACGATGTTTGAATGGCCCGCGTCGGCGGTACTCCTGCTCGTCACCCACCCGCTCCTCATCCACGCTCTCCAGAGGGAACTCCCGTTGAAGCTGGCCATCCTCTCCCGGGCGCCACGCGCCTACAGTACGCAGCGGCTGCGGACCGCCGCGCTCGATCGGGGCCACACCGTCAAGGTGCTGGACACGCTGCGCTTCGCGATCGACATCTCCCACGACGAGCCCGACCTGCAGTTCCGGGGCCGGCCGCTGTCGCACTACGACGCGATCCTGCCGCGGATCGGCAACTCGATCACCTACTACGGCACCGCCGTGGTCCGGCAGTTCGAGCAGATGGACGTCTACACCCCCAACCCGTCGTACGGGATCTCCAACTCCCGCGACAAGCTGCGCGCCACCCAGATCCTCTCCCGGCACGGCATCGAGATGCCGGCGACGATGTTCGTGCGCAACCGCGCCGACGTGATCCCCGCGATCGAGCAGGTCGGCGGCGCGCCGGTCGTGATCAAGCTCCTCGAGGGCACCCAGGGGATCGGCGTCATCCTGGCCCCCGAGCTCAAGGTCGCCGAGGCGATCATCGAGACGCTCCAGTCGACCCGGCAGAACGTGCTGATCCAGCGCTACGTCAAGGAGTCGCGCGGCCGCGACATCCGCGCGCTCGTCGTCGGCGACCGGGTGGTCGCGGCCATGCGGCGCAGCGCGCAGGGCGACGAGTTCCGCTCCAACGTGCACCGCGGCGGCTCGGTCGAGGGGATCGACCTGTCGCCGGATTACGAGCGGGTCGCGGTCCGGTCGGCGCAGATCATGGGGCTGCGGGTCGCTGGCGTCGACATGCTGGAGGGCGACGACGGCCCGCTGGTGATGGAGGTCAACTCCTCGCCGGGCCTGGAGGGCATCGAGACCGCCACCAAGCTCGACGTGGCCGGCGCGATCATCGACTACATCGCCAACCAGGTCGCCTTCCCCGAGATCGACGTGCGGCAGCGGCTGACCGTCTCGACGGGGTACGGCGTCGCCGAGATCGTCGTCCTCCCCGGCGCCGACCTGGTCGGCAAGAAGCTCGGCGACTCCGGGCTCGACGAGCGCGACATCAGCGTGCTCACGCTGCACCGCGGCACCACGGTGATCCCCAACCCGCGCAACAAGACCCTGCTCGAGGACGGCGACCGCCTGCTCTGCTTCGGCAAGCTCGAGGAGATGCGTTCGATGATCCCCGAGCGCAAGCGCCGCCGCGCCCGGGTCCGCAAGCTGCCCAAGCAGCCGATCCACGACGCCTGAGCGCGGGACGCCGGATGGACGCCGACGCTCTCTTCGGCCGCCTGGTCCGCACCCCCGGCGGCCGCGACACTCTCGCGGACCTCGACCCGGCGGTCCGCGACCACGTGGGCCGCAACGGGCTGCGACAGGTCGCCGCCGACGCCCTGCAGAACGTCGGCGACCAGGTGGTCAACGCCAAGACCGTGCTGCCGTGGCTGCTCAGCGCGCTGGGCGCGCCCGGGGTGCTGCTGGGCCTGCTGGTCCCGATCCGCGAGTCGGGCTCGATGCTGCCGCAGGCCGCGCTCGCCCCGTGGGTGGCCGCCCACCGGCACCGCCGCGGCATCTGGGTGGCCGGCGCGGCCGGCCAGGCGCTGGCGGTGGCCGCGATGGCGCTGCTCGCGCTGGTCGCGGAGGGATGGGTCGCCGGGGTCGGGATCGTGGCGGCGCTCGCCGTCTTCGCCACCGCCCGGGCGCTCAACTCGCTGGCCGGCAAGGACGTGCTGGGCCGGACCGTGCCGAAGGGGCAGCGCGGTCAGGTCAACGGCCTGGTCACCGTCGTCTCCGGGGTCGTCGCGATCACCCTGGGCCTGGCGCTGCGGGCCTTCGGTGGCGACGACACCGGCCTCCCGGTGCTGGTCGCGCTGCTGGCCGGGGCGGCGCTCGCGTGGGCGCTCGCCGGGGCCGTCTTCTCCCGGGTGGTCGAGCCCGCCGAGGAGCCGGTCGAGCCGGGTGACGACGGCTGGGCGCGGCGGGCCGTCGAGGTGCTGCGCGGGGACGCCGACCTCCGCCGGTTCGTCCTGGTCCGGGCGCTGCTGCTCGTCTCCGCGCTCAGCCCGCCCTTCGTCGTGGCGGTCGCCGTCGCCGAGGGCGGCGCCGGGCTGGGCGGGCTCGGGCCCTTCGTCATCGCCCAGGGGGTCGCGGGGCTGGTCGGCGGCCGGCTCTTCGGCCGGCAGGCCGACCGCTCCTCGCGGCGGCTGCTGGTGGTCGGCGCGCTGCTCTCCTCGGGCGTGGTGCTGGCCTTCCTCGGGCTGCTGCGGGTCGACCCGGTCCGCGAGTGGTCGCTGCTCTACCCGGCCACCTACCTGCTGCTCGCCTTCGTGCACACCGGGGTGCGGGTGGCCCGCAAGACCTACGTCGTCGACATGGCCGGCGACGCCCGGCGCACCGAGTACGTCGCCGTCTCCAACACCGCGATCGGCGTGCTGCTGCTCGTGGCGGGGGCCCTCTCGGGTGCGCTGTCCGCCCTCGGCAACGACGTCGCCCTGCTCTTCCTGGCCGGCCTCGGACTGGTCGGCGTGCTGGTCGCCCGCACCCTGCCCGAGGTGGGCGTCGCCGCCGCCGACCGGGACCCCACTGGCCCGCGCTGACCATGCCGCGGGACCGTTCGGGCAGACGTCCGGCGTTCCGCCCCGCGACGCCCCGACGCGGCCGCAGGATGACGGCATGCACCTCGTCCTCGTCCCCGGGCTCTGGTTGCCCGGGGCGTCGTGGGGCCGGGTCGTGCCGCTGCTCGAGGCGGCCGGCCACACCGTGCACCCGGTGACCCCGCCCGGGATGGGCTCGCGGCGCCTGGACCGCTCCCGGATCGGGCTGCGCGACCAGGTCACCGACCTGCTGGCCCTCGTCGACTCGCTCGCCGGGCCGGGCGCCGCCGCGCCTGAGCCGGTCGTGCTCGTCGGCCACGCCGAGGGCGGGGCCCTCGTCCACGCCGCGGTCGACGCGCGACCCCGCCTGGTCCGCCGGGCGGTCCACGTCTCCGGCACCCCGCGCAGCGACGGCCACCGCGGCCCCGACCTGCCGGTGGTCGACGGGGAGGTGCCGATGCCGGAGTGGTGGGAGCTCGACGAGCCGTTCACCCGCGGGCTCGACGACGTCACCCGCGCGGCGATCCGGGCGATGGCGGTGCCGTCGCCCGCGGGCGTGCTGACCGAGCCCCAGCGGCTGCACGACTCCGACCGGCTGCGGGTGCCGACCACGGTGGTGGCCTGCGCCCGCTCCTCGACCGAGCTGCGACGGGACCTCATGCGGGCCCGTCCCGGGAGCGACGAGCTGGCCCTCCTCGACGACCTCACCTGGGTCGACCTGCCCAGCAGCCACTGGCCCCACCTGACCCACCCCGCCGAGCTCGCCCGCGTCCTGCTCGAGGCGGCAGCCGCCCCGGCCGCCGACCGACGCGAGGGCCTCGCCGTCGGCCGCACGGGCTGACCGCCCCCCAGACCGGCCGGACCCCGCGACCCCCGCGCGGGGTCCGGCCGACGGACGTGCCCGGAGCGCCGGCCCGCCCGACAGGAGCAACGTCGCGCCCCGCCGACGACGTACGGCGTGTGGTGCGGTCGTTCCTGTCGGTGCGGCCGTCCCTTCCCGTACGACATGCCCCTCCGCCACACTGGCAGCCGGACGACGACGGGGGTCGGGATGGCGACGCACGAGCGGCGACAGGGCACGAGGGGGCCCGGCGAGCCGCGGGTCCGATGCCTCCGTTCGCTCGCCGTCCTGCCCCTGCTCTGGACCGGGGCGTGCAGCCCGGGCACGGGCGGGGACGACGCGGGCGCGCCGGCGGCCAGCCCGGCGGCCAGCCCCTCGATCCGCACGCTCGAGCCCCTGCCGGCGGTCGACGACGGACCGCCGGAGGGCGAGCTCGTCGCCGAGCTGCTCCAGTCCTCGCGCGACGCCGCGGCGGGGAGGTTCCAGGTCTGGGTGGGCAACGGCACCGACCGGCCGCTGCGGCTGCGGTCGGTGCGCTACCTCGACTGGCGCTACTTCGGGCCCCTCGACGCCGACCGGGTCCGCCCCGTCCCGGCCGGCAGCGAGCGCGGCTTCCTCGTCGCCCTGCCCTCCCGGCCCCGGTGCGCCCCGGTCGACCGACCGCCCGCGGTCGAGCTCCGCGTGGTCCGGCCGGGTGGTCGCTCCGACGGCACCCGCACCCGGATGCTCGACGTCTCCGACGAGGCCGACGTCGTCGCCCGGCACGTGGCGTCCCGCTGCTTCGAGCTGGACCTGCGCCGGGACTTCGCGCTCTCGGTCGACGACCGGGTGCAGCGGGTCGACGAGAAGGTCGCCGAGCTGACGCTGCGGGTCCGCCCGCGCGGGCGGCCCGGCGGGGCGCACCGGCGGCTCGACCTCCGCTCCGTCTCCGGGACGCCCGTGCTCACGCCGTACCGGCGACCCGTCTGGCGACCCGGGGTGACGGTGACCGGGCACGGCGACGCGGTCGCCGTGCCGCTGCGGGTGGCCCCGGCCCGCTGCGACGGGCACGCGGTCGCGGAGTCGGGCGGCGCCACGGCGTTCCGGGTGCGGATGCGGCTCGACGGGCGGCGGGGCGAGCTGCTCGTCCGGATGACCCCCCGCGGCGCGGCGCGGGCGCTGCGGTTCGCCGCGGCCGCGTGCGGGCGGTGACCCCGGGCCGGGTCAGGCCGAGATGCCGAACCGGCTGAACTGCACGTCGAGCGGGATGGAGACGGCGAAGGTGGTGCCGCGGCCCGGCGCCGACATCACCGTCACCTTGCCGTCGTGGCCCTGGACGATCGCCTGGACGATCGAGAGGCCCAGGCCGGTGCCGGGGACGGCCTTCTTGTAGGACTCGTGGGTGCGGAAGAAGCGCTCGAAGAGCCGCTCCTGGTCCTCGGCCGAGATGCCGACGCCGGTGTCGGAGACGAGCAGGCCCGCGCTGCCGTCCCGGGCGTAGGCCTCCACGGTGATCCGACCGCCCGCGGGGGTGAACTTCACGGCGTTGCTCACGAGGTTGAGGACCACCCGCTCCAGGGCCGAGTGGTCGCCCTTGACGTGGATCGGGCCGTGGCCCAGCTCGAACCGCAGGTCGAGGTCGCGGCCGCGGACCATCTCGGCCAGCATGTCCTCCACGTCGTGCACCACGGCGCGCAGGTCGATGTGGGTGAGGTCGAGCTGGAGGAGCCCCGACTCCGCGCGCTCGAGGACCAGCAGGTCCTCGACGAGGCTCTCGAGGCGCTCGGTGTTGCGGATCACCCGCCGCAGCGCGTTGGCCTGCTTCTCGTTGAGCTCGCCGAAGACCCCCTCCTCCAGCAGCTCGGTGTAGCCGGTGATGCTGGTGATCGGGGTGCGCAGCTCGTGGCTCACGGTCGACACCAGCTCGTGCTTGACGCCCTCGGCCTCCTGCAGGGCGAGCGCGGCGGTGTGCTCGCGGGACATCGCCTGGAGCATCGCCCGCTCGCTGCGCACCCGGCTGGTGACGTCCTCGCCGGCTGCCAGGTAGCCGACGACGCGGCCGCCCGCCTCGATCTCGCTGATGCTCAGCGAGACGATGTGGCGCTGCCCGTCCTTGCCGACCAGCTCCCACTCGCGGCGGCCGCCGTGCGCGATCTGGGCGTGGGTGAGGACGGTCAGGTCGGTGCTGCCGGTGCCCAGCGCCATGGCGTGCCGCAGGGCCTCGTCCTGGTCGACCAGGAGCGCGGTGGTGCGGCCGCGCATCTCCTCGGCCGTCCAGCCGAGCAGCTGCTCGGCCCCGACGTTGAAGTGGGTGACCCGCAGGTCGGGGTCCATCGCGACCAGCAGTGTGTTGACCGCCGCGTCGAGGATCCGCTCGACCGTCGCGGTCGCCCGGCCCAGCAGGAGCTCGTCGCGGGAGAGCCGGCCCAGGGCGTCGAGCCGCAGCGGCTCGTCCTCGAAGGCCAGCACCAGGTGGCGGTAGAGCGCCACGAAGATGAAGATCGGCATGATGAGGCCCCAGGCCAGGAGGACCCGGGCGCCGGTCGCCTGCTCGACCTGCTGCCAGACGCCGAGCTCGGCGTCCCGCAGCAGCAGCGGTCGGAGGAGCCCGTCGACCACCAGCGTCACCGCCATGGCGGCGGGGTAGACGATCACCATCGCCAGCGAGGGCAGGCGGCGCTTCGACCCCTCGATCAGGCCGACGAGCAGCACGATCTCGCCGGCCAGGAGCACGCCCGCCAGGAGGGCGGCCCAGGGGGGCGCGTCGGCGAGGCGGGAGGGGACCTCGCGGACGGCGTACAGACGCGGCCGGTCGGCGACCAGGCCGTCGAGGACCCGCACGACCGCCAGGAGCGTGTGGACGCCGATCGCGAGGACGACGACGTTGCGCACGACCTGCAGGTCCCGGCCCGCCACCACGGTCACCAGCACGGCGAAGAGCAGGCCCGCGAAGGCCACCTCGCCCGAGGTCACGCTCAGCGACTCGGTGAGCGGGATGACGTGGGAGAGGCCCACCAGCCCTGTGACCGCCGTGAGGGTCGCGATGTAGGAGTACAGCAGCACGAACTGGAAGACGGTCTGGCGGATCGCCAGCACCAAGGGGGCGACGGTGTAGGCCGTCACGCACGCGACGAAGAGTTCGGGCCCTTCCATGGCCACCTTCTGGTTCGGTCCGGGGGTACCGGAGGACCGTAGAGCGGGCGGTCCGGCGACGTCAGGAGAATCGGGACAACATGACCGTTCGGCCCACGAGCGGTCTGGACCACCCGGGAGGAGCGTCGGGACGACGCCGCGAGCGGCGGCCGGTCAGCCCGCGCGGACGACGGCGTCGGGGTCCGCGGCGGACCCGTTGACGGACCCCAGGACGGGCTCCATCGGGAGGCTCACCGTGACGGTCGTGCCCTCGCCGGGGGTGGAGGCGAGGCTGACCTCGCCGCCGTGCCCGGCGACCACGGCCTGCACGATGCTCAGGCCCAGCCCCGAGCCGGGGATCGCCAGCTCGTTGGCCTGGTTGGTGCGGTAGAAGCGGGCGAAGACGTGGGGCTGGTCCGACTCCGCGACGCCCATCCCGGTGTCGGTCACCGTCAGCCAGGCCTGCCCGGAGTGGCTGGTCACCCGCAAGGCGACGGTGCCGCGGCCGGGGGTGAACTTCACGGCGTTGCTCAGCAGGTTGATCACCAGGCGCTCCAGCGCCGCCCGGTCGCCGTCGAGGGTGACCGGGCTGGCCGGCAGCGACACGCTGAACTTGAGGTCGCGCCCGCGGACCATCTCGCCGACGATCGACTTGGTCCCGCGGATCACGTCGCACAGGTCGACGGGCTCGCGGACCAGCGGCAGCGGGGCCTGCTCGACCCGCTCGAGGACCAGCAGGTCGTCGACCAGCCGCTCGAGGCGAGAGGTGTTGCGCAGCACCCGGTCGAGCGCGGCGACCTGGTCCTTGCTCAGCTCGCCGTAGGCCCCGTCGTGGAGCATCTCGGTGTAGCCCGTGATGCTCGCGATCGGGGTGCGCAGCTCGTGGCTGACGGTCGAGACCAGCTCGTGCTTGACCCGGTCGGCCTCCTGGAGCCGGACCAGCGCGTCGTGCTCGCGGCTCAGCGCGGTCATCATCGCGGTCTCGACCCGCAGCCGGCTGGTCACGTCCTCACCGGCGAGGATGTGGCCCACGACGTGGCCGTCGACCAGCACCTGGCTCACCCCCATCGAGACCGTGGGGCAGGTGTCGTGGCGCGAGAGCATCAGCCAGTCGCGGCGGGCGTCGACGGCCATCTGCACCTGCAGCACCTGCACGAGCTCGGGGCCCGTGCCGAGCGCGCTGGCGTGGCGGGCGATCTCTTCCGCGGGAAGCAGCACCTCCAGGCCCTGGCCGCAGACCTCCCGCGGCGTCCACCCCAGCAGGGCCTGGGCGCCGGAGTTGAAGTGGGTGATCCGCAGGTCGGGGTCGAGCGCGATGAGGATGGTGTTGGTGGCCGAGTCGAGGATCCGCTCGACCGTGGCGTTGACGCGCCCGACGGAGGCGTCGCTGGCCAGCGTCAGGGAACGCTGCTCGGCCAGCTCGTGGGCCTTGCTCTCCAGCTCGTCGAGCAGCGGCTGGTGAGACGTGGAGAGCAGGTGCCGCAGGTGCAGCGGGCGGGACTCGAAGGCGGTCACCGAGCGCCGGTAGAGCGCCACGAAGGCCAGCAGGGCCGGCAGGTAGAGGGCGGTCACCACCAGCTTGGCGACCAGCTCCTCGCCGGGCGACCCGCCCGAGAGCAGCGCGCCCAGCACGCCGTGCACCAGCAGCACCGCGACGAAGACTGCGGGGTAGACCAACGGCATGACCGCGCCGGGGAGTCGCCGCTTCGCCACCTCCAGCAGGTTGAGCAGGAGCAGCAGCTCGCCCACGACGAAGAGGGCGAAGACCACGGCGACGACCGGCGAGCGGTCCAGCAGCGCCGGGACCACGCCGTGGGGGTCGGCCGTGCCGGGCACGGCCAGCGCGAGCCGGGCGACGGTGAAGAAGACGAGCCCCAGGGAGCAGACCGCGAGCGTGAGGCCGATGATGTTGCGGACCACCTGGAGGTCGCGCCCCACCACCACGGTGACGACCGCGGTGAGGACGAAGCCGCCGTACGAGAGCTCGCCGGGGAGCAGGGCGACGTCGCCCAGGCGCATCTCGTAGAGGCCGCCCAGGATCCAGCCGAACGCGAGCAGGCCGGCGAGGTGGGTGTAGAGCAGGAGGAACTGGACGTTCCAGCGGCGCAGGGCGTAGACGAGGGGCAGCGCGGAGTACGCCAGCACGCTCGCGACGACGACCTGCGCGCCCTCCATTGCGTTCCTCCGAGTCGGACCGGTCCTGCGCGCCTTCCGTGGCCCCGCACGTCACCGCCGCGAAGCCTGCCACAGCGCGGTGGCCGGGAGGGGCGGAATGGGCGAATACCAGCAGGTCAGGGGCGAGGTCGGGACTGTCGGTCCGGGGACGCCGGGTAGACGCCGAGCACCTTGACGTCGGTGGTGAAGAAGGCCAGCTCCTCCAGGGCACGGGCCACCGGGGGGTCGGCGGGGTGCCCGTCGACCTCGGCGAGGAACTGGGTGGCGGCGAACTCCCCGCCCACCATGTAGCTCTCCAGCTTGGTCATGTTGACCCCGTTGGTGGCGAAGCCGCCGAGCGCCTTGTAGAGCGCGGCAGGCAGGTTGCGCACGTTGAAGATGAAGCTGGTGACCACGGGGCCGTCGCCCGCCGGCGCCTCGACCAGCTCGCGGGAGAGGACCACGAACCGGGTGGTGTTGTGGGCCTCGTCCTCGACGTCGGTGCGCAGCACCCGCAGGCCGTAGATCTCCGCGGCCAGCGGCGGCGCGAGGGCCGCCTGGGTGACGTCGCCGGCCTCGGCGACCTCGCGGGCGGCGCCGGCGGTGTCGCCGGAGATCACCGGGGTGAGGCCGAGCTCGCGGATCACCCGGCGGCACTGGCCGAGCGCATGGACGTGGCTGTGCACCGTCTTGATGGTCTCGGTCGTGGCGCCCTCGACGGCGACCAGGTGGAAGACGATCCGCAGGAAGTGCTCGGCGACGATGTGCAGGTCGGAGGTGGGCAGGAAGTGGTGGATGTCGGCCACCCGGCCCGCCAGCGAGTTGTCGATCGGGATCATCGCCAGGTCGGCCTCGCCGCCCTCGACGGCGGCGAAGACGTCCTCGAACGAGGCGCACGGCACGGCCTCCCAGTCGGGGTAGTGCTGCGCGCAGACGATGTGGGAGTTGGCGCCCGGCTCGCCCTGGTAGGCGATGCGGGGGCGTGGGTCGCTGCTCACGCCCCGATGGTCCCATAGGGTGCGGGGCGTGTGGTTCGTCGTGGTCCCCGCCCTCGTCCTGGCGCTCGTCTCGGCCGTCTTCTCGGTTGTCGCGCTGCGCCGTACCGCCTCGTTGCGACCCCGGACGGGATCGGCCCCCCTGCCCGAGGACGTCGTGGGCCTGCGCCGCGAGGTCGCGGCCCTGCAGGCGGTCGCACAGGGGGCGCTGCGCCACCTGGCCGTCGTCCGGTACGACGCCTTCGGCGACGTCGGCGGGCACCTCTCCTGGTCGGTCGCGCTGCTCGACGACGCGGGCGACGGCGTCGTCCTCACCTCGATCCACGGCCGCAGCGAGGCCCGCACCTACGCCAAGACCATCGCCGGCTGGGCCAGCGAGCAGCAGCTCTCCCCCGAGGAGGAGGAGGCGGTCGCGCACGCGCGCCCCTGAACCCCGCGCTCGCCCCTAGGGTGGGCAGGGTGTCAAGAAATGGTTGACACGAATCGGGTCGTCAACCTAACGTTGACACCATGAAGCGACCAGTCCCCACCTCGACCTCGATCGTCCTCCTGATCCTGTTCGGCATCCTGCTCGCCATCCTCGGGCAGCGGCTCGACGGCTTCCTGGGCGGCATGGCCCAGGGGGCCGGCGTCGGCTTCGTCCTCGTCGGCGCCTGGTCCTTCGGGGCGATGTGGCGCCACGGCCAGGACCGCGACGAGCCGACCTGGCTGCCGAGCCGTGACGAGCGCTGAGCACCGGCCCCGCGAGCTCGCCGAGGCGATCGGCGCGGCGATCCTCGAGGGGCTCGACGGCGACGGCGACCAGCAGGACCACCTGGCGATCGTGCGCCGCAGCGCGCAGGCCGAGGCGGAGGCGCGCACCCTCCTGCGGCAGGCGGTCGCGGCGGCCCGCGCGGCCGGCCACAGCTGGGCGGTCCTGGGCGGCGAGCTCGGGATGAGCCGGCAGGCCGCGCAGCAGCGGTTCGGGGCGGACGACCCTGCCGCCGCCCCGCCGGCGCCCGGCGACGACGGGCCCGAGGAGCGCTGGCTCGGGCCGATCACGGCGTTCGACGAGATGGCCGAGCTCGAGATCGCCGGCCGGCTGGGCTGGCGCACGGTGGGCGCGGGGATGCTGAAGCACCGGGTACGCCGCACCCCGACGCAGTGGGAGCACCGCCGGGTCGTCTGGACGCGACGCCCGTCGAGCTTCGAGCGCGACGGGTGGGAGGTCGCCGTCCTGGCCTTCCCGTGGATCTACCTGGTCCGCGACACCGGCCTGCCGGCCGAGCAGCCCTGACCCGTCAGCGCGGGACGCGCACCAGCAGCCGGCCGGGGATGCACTCCATGGTCAGCTCCTTGCCCAGGCCGACCGAGTCGCCGTCGAGCTGGCGGGGGGTCTCCGCGGTCGCCCGCAGCGTGACCCTGGCCCCGGTCACCCGGTCGATCGTCTCGTCGACCCGGGGGCTCTTGGCGAGGACCCGCCACGCCAGCGGCACCCAGGAGAGGAACCGCTTGGGGTGCAGGATCACCACGTCGAGCAGGCCGTCGTCGATCGCGGCGTCGGGCAGCAGCGGCATCCCGGCCTGCAGGTAGCCCACGTTGCCGACCACCACGGTGCGGGCCCGGTGGGTGGTGAACTCGGCGCCGTCGACGGAGATCTCGATCCGGTAGGCCGGGAACATCAGCGACTTCAGCCCCGAGAGCACGTAGGCCACCCAGCCGATCCGCTTCTTGATGTCCTCGTTGACCCCCTCCATGATCGCGGCGTCGAAGCCCATGCCGGCCATCACCATGAAGTGGGTGTCCTCGATCCCGTCGCCGCTGACCTCGACCATGTCGATGGCGCGGTCCTGCCCGTTGAGACCGACGTCGACGGCGGAGCGGATGTAGAGCGGGATGTCGAGGTTGCGGGCGAGCAGGTTGCCCGTGCCGGCCGGGATGATCCCGACCGGGATGCCGGTGCCGGCCAGCTCGGCGCAGACCTCCCGCACGGTGCCGTCGCCGCCGCAGACCAGGACGAGGTCGACCCCGGCCTCCGCCGCCCGCCGGGCCATCCCCGTGCCCGGGTCCTCGATCGTCGTGTAGTGCCAGGAGGGCTCCTGCCATCCGGACTCCTTGGCCAGGCTCGCGACCAGGTGGCGGAAGGCGCCGACGTCCTCGACCTTGATCGGGTTGAGCACGACCGCGAGCCGGCGCTGGGAGGTGAAGACCACGGGCAGCGGGTCGTTGGTCGCAGCGATGCTCCGCGGCCGTGGGTCGATGACGGCGAGGGCGACCCAGACCACGGTGGCGGCCAGCAGCGTGCCCGCGATGACGTCGGTGGGGTAGTGCCGGCCCAGCAGCACGCGGTCGGCGACGACGACCAGCCAGAGCAGCACCAGCCCGGTGACGGCGGCGCGGCGCATGCTCGCGCGCCGCAGGAAGGCCGCGGCCAGCACCCAGAGCAGCAGGGTGAAGGCGGCGATCGAGGAGGCGTGACCCGAGGGGAACGAGTGGCTGTCGTGCAGCCCGACGGCCTCCTGCCAGTCGGGGCGGGCACGGCTGAGCGCCAGCTTGAGGCCGGTGGTGGCCAGCGCCGTCACGAGCATCCCGCCGGCCAGGAAGCCGGCGGCGCGCGGGTGCCGCTTGAGCAGCATCCACCCGGCGACCAGGACGGTGAGGACCGTCATCCCCACGGTGTTGAACGCGTCCTCGATCCAGAGCAGGAGCTGGTGCAGCCAGCCGGTGTCGTCGGCCCAGTCCTCGGCTTCGCGGCCCCACGTGTCGAAGCCGTCCAGGGGGGAGACGTCCCGGGTCACCGCCAGGGCGAGGACGGCGAAGAGGGCCGCGCACAGGGCGGCCCGGACGAGGTGACTCCCACGAGATCGCTCCAGCACCCGGACAGTATGCCCAGCCGCGTCCCCGGCCATTCGGTGTCGCCCCCGCCGGATAGCCTGTCGGGGTGATCGACCCTCGCCTGCTCCGTGACGACCCCGACCGCGTGCGCGCCTCGCTGGCCAAGCGGGGGGCGCCCACCGACCTGGTGGACGCCGCGCTCGCGGCCGACGCCGCCCGGCGCGAGGCGATCGTGGCCTTCGAGGCGCTGCGCGCCGAGCAGAAGCAGCAGGGCAGGCTGATCGCGCAGGCCCGGGGCGAGGAGAAGCAGCAGCTGCTCGCCCGGACCAAGGAGCTCTCCGCCGGGGTCAAGGAGGCCGAGGCCGCCCAGGGCGCCGCCGAGCAGGCGTGGCAGGACGCCGTCCGGGCGCTGCCCAACCTGGTCCACCCCGACACCCCCGAGGGCGGCGAGGACGACTCCGTCGTGCTCGAGACGGTCGGCACCCCGCGCGACTTCGCCGCCGAGGGCTTCGAGCCGCGCGACCACGTCGAGCTGGGTCGCATCCTCGGCGCCATCGACCTCGAGCGCGGCGCCAAGGTGAGCGGCTCGCGCTTCTACTTCCTCACCGGCGTCGGCGCCCAGCTCGAGCTGGCGCTGGTCAACCTCGCGATGGAGCAGGCGCGCGAGGCCGGCTTCACCCAGGTCATCGCCCCGTCGCTGGTCAAGCCGGCCGCCATGGAGGGCACCGGCTTCCTCGGCCAGGCCGCGGACGACGTCTACCGGATCGAGGGCGAGGACCTCTACCTCGTCGGCACCTCCGAGGTCGCCATGGCGGCGTACCACTCCGAGGAGATCCTGGACGCCGAGACGTTGCCGCGCCGCTACGCCGCGTTCAGCCCCTGCTTCCGCAAGGAGGCAGGCTCGCACGGCAAGGACACGCGCGGCATCATCCGGGTGCACTGGTTCGACAAGGTGGAGATGTTCGTCTACACGACGCTCGAGGAGGCCGAGGCGGAGCACGCCCGGCTGCTGGCGTGGGAGCGCGCGTTCCTCGACAAGCTCGAGCTGGCCTACCAGGTCGTCGACATCGCCGCCGGCGACCTCGGGCTGAGCGCCCAGCGCAAGTTCGACTGCGAGGCGTGGATCCCCACCCAGGGCAAGTACCGCGAGCTCACCTCGACCTCCAACTGCACCGATTTCCAGTCCCGTCGGCTCGACATCCGCACCCGGGGCGAGTCGGGGACCACCCCGGTGGCGACCCTCAACGGCACGCTCACCGCGATCACGCGCGCGATCGTCGCCGTGCTCGAGACCCACCAGCAGGTCGACGGGTCGGTCCGGGTGCCGCAGGCCCTGCAGAAGTGGATGGGGTGCGAGGTGCTGCGGCCGGTGGTCCCGGTCGCGCCCGCCGCGGCGACCGAAGGGGGTGCCGGTGACTGACGCCGCGAAGCCCCGGCCTGGGGAGCCCGGCTGGGTCCCGCAGATGGTCGCCCTCGACATCGACGGCACCCTGCTCGCCTGGGTCGAGGGGTCGGGCCAGGTCTACGAGACCATCCGCCCCGAGATCCACGACGCCGTCCACCGGGCCCGCGCGGCCGGCGCCCACGTCGTGCTGGCCAGCGGCCGCTCGCCGCACGCGATGACCACGATCGCCGACCTGCTCGGGCTGCCCGCCGGGGCGTCGGGCGACGGCGCCGGCGGTGCGGGCGAGGGTGCCGACGAGGACGGGCGGCTCTGGGTCGTCGCCTCCAACGGCGCCGTCATCTTCCGCTACCCCCCGCTCGAGGTGGTCCACGAGGAGACCTTCGACGCGGCCCCGGCGGTGGCCGCCGTCCTCGAGCACCACCCCGAGGCGCTCGTCGCGGTCGAGGAGCGCGGCATCGGCGGCTACCGGGTCAGCATGGTCTTCCCCGACGGCGAGCTCACCGGCGAGCAGCTGGTCACCGAGGTCGACGAGATCATCGGCGAGCCCGTCAGCCGTGTGATCGTCCGCGACCCGCAGGCGACCGCGGAGGACTTCGTCGAGCTCGCGGCCAGCCTCGGCCTGCACGGCACCGACTACGTGGTCGGCTGGACCGCCTGGATGGACCTCTCCCCGGTGGGGATCTCCAAGGCGTCCGGTCTGCAGCACGTCTGCGACCGGCTCGGCGTCGACCGCGCCGACGTGCTGGCGATCGGCGACGGGCGCAACGACATCGAGATGCTCTCGTGGGCCGGCTGGGGGGTCGCCATGGGACAGGCGGTCGAGGAGGTGCGCGCCGCGGCGGACGCCGTCACCGACACCGTCCACGACAACGGCGCGGCCGTGGAGATCGGCCGGTGGTTCCCGCCGGCGGGCGGGTGACCGGCGAGCAGGCCCCGCGGCCCCGGCTGGTCGCCACCGACCTGGACGGGACGCTGCTGGACGCCGCCGGCGCGGTGACCGCGCGGACCCGCGAGGTGATCTCGGTGCTCGACGAGATGGGCGTGCCGGTGGTCTTCGTGACCGGCCGGCCGATGCGCTGGATGGAGACGCTCTGGGAGGCCGTGGGCGGCCACGGCCTCGCGATCTGCAGCAACGGCGGGATCGTGTACGACGTCCCCACGCACTCCGTGCGCCAGGCCCGGACCATCCCGCGCGACGTCCTCGTGAAGGTGGGACGCACCCTGCGACGGACCGTGCCGGGGACCACCTTCGCGCTCGAGAAGACCGGCGGCTTCGCCCTGGAGGACGACTTCCTCAGCCACGCCGACGACCGTCGCGTCCCCGACGTGCCGCGGGGGCGGTTGGAGCAGATCGCCGACGGCACGGTGGTCAAGCTGCTCGCCCGGCACGACCGTCTGGCCCCGGAGGAGTTCTGGGGCGTCGTCGAGGAGGCGGTCGGCCGGCTCGTCACGACCACCTGGTCGTCGGTGGGCTCGCTGGTGGAGATGAGCGCCGCCGGGGTGACGAAGGCGTCCACCCTGGCCGAGCTCTGCCGCGAGCTCGGCGTGGCGCCGGGCGAGGTGGTGGCCTTCGGCGACATGCCCAACGACCTGCCCCTGCTGGAGTGGGCGGGCACGTCGTACGCGATGGGCAACGCCCACCCGACGGTCCTTGCCCTGGCCGACCACACCGCGCCCCGGCACGACGAGGACGGCGTCGCGCGCACGCTGGCGGAGATCTTCGGGCTCTGACCCCCCGCGACTCCGAGCCCCCGGAACGCCGAGCCCCGCGGCGAGATGTCGCGTACTTCACGTCTTCTTCTTGTGAAGAACTCTTCAAGCAGTCAGGACGTGGAGGTGACGGGAGGCAGACCGTCTCCCCGGGAACGGCGTCGTCGTCGCCCGGATGGTCGCCCGCCCGGCCGTCGGCTGACGCCGACCCGCCCCGTGGGCTGACGCGGCGGCGGGCCGGACGGCTACTCTCGTCGCCATGCTCGCCCGTGCCCTGCGCCCGCTCCTCGCGCTCCTGCTGGCCGGCCCCCTCGCGCTGGCCGGCCTCGTCGCGGCCGCCGGCCCGGCCGCCGCCTGCAGCTGCGCCGTGCTCACCTTCAAGCAGCAGGTGAAGATGGCCGACACGGTGTTCGTCGGCAAGGTGGCCGGCGAGGGGACGCCGTCGGGCAACGACCTGACTTACGACGTGGTGGCGAGCCGCGTCTTCAAGGGCGAGCTCGAGGACCCGCGAGTCCAGGTGTCGTCGGCGGCCGACTCGGCCGCCTGCGGCATCGGCCCGGTCGAGACCGGCCAGAACTGGCTCTTCCTCACCACGGAGGGGACCACGAGCAGCTGCTCGGGCAGTGCCCCCGCCTCGACCCAGGTGATGGAGCGGGCCCAGCGCCTCTTCGGGATCGGCACCCGGCTCGAGCCGCCGGCGCCGACCGAGGCGGTCCGCACCCGCGTCGAGTCGTCGCCCCCGACCGAGCTCTCCCGGCTCGCCGCGCCCGGGGCCGCCCTCGTCCTGCTGGGGCTGCTCGGCCTGGCCGTCGTCAGCCGGGTCGGCCGCCCCCACTGATCCGCTCGCCTGGACAGTCCCCCGCGTCCTGACCACGACACGCCGCGGCGGGTCGGTCAGAACGTGGGGGACTATCGAGAAGTCAGAGGTACATCCCGCCGGAGCCGCCCGGGGCGCCCGGCTCGGGCTGGACGGGCCCGGCCTGACCCTCCTGACCCGGTCCGCCGGGGACGCCCGGGTGGCCGTGGCCGCCGGCGACGCCGGGCGGCAGGGCCCGGCGCATCTGCTCCAGCTGGGCGCGGCTGACCATCTGCTGGGCGTAGATCGCGGTCTGGATGCCGTGGAAGAGACCCTCGAGCCAGCCGACCAGCTGGGCCTGGGCGATCCGCAGCTCGCTCTCCGAGGGGGTCTCCTCCTCGGTGAAGGGCAGCGCGATCCGCTCGAGCTCCTCGATCAGCTCGGGCGCCAGGCCCGACTCGAGCTCCTTGATGGAGGCCTGGTGGATCTCCTTGAGGCGGGCGCGGCTCGCCTCGTCGAGCGGGGCGGCCTTCACCTCCTCGAGGAGCTGGCGGATCATGCTGCCGATCCGCATCACCTTCGCCGGCTGCTCGACGAGCTCGGTGATGGCGCGCTCCTCGGAGCCCCCGCCGTCCTCCTCCTGCGCCTCGACCGCCTGGGCGACCATCGCCGCGGGGACGCTGCCGACCGGCTCGCCGTCGGGACCGATCACGAGGACGTGACCCTCGGGGACCTCGCTGGGCCCGCCCTCCGCGGGGGTGGCGGCGGGGTCGGGGGTGGCGGAGGCGTCAGTCATGCCGTCCAGCCTAGTCAGCGACCGTGAGGACGATCTTGCCCACGTGACCGCTGGCGTCCATCAGCGCGTGCGCCTCGGCCAGCCGTTCCAGCGGCATCGTCGCGTGCACGACCGGCCGCACCTGACCGTCGGCCACCAGGGGCCAGACGTGCTCGACGACGTCGGCGCAGATCGCGGCCTTCTGCTCCACCGGGCGGCCCCGCAGGGCGGTCGCGGTCACCGACGCGCGCTTGCGGAGCAGCTTGTTGAGGTCGAGCTCTGCCTTGGTCCCGCCCTGCAGGCCGATCACGACGAGCCGGCCGTCGGGGGCCAGGACGTCGACGTTGCGGGCGAGGTACTTGGCCCCCATGTTGTCGAGGACGACGTCGGCGCCGCGGCCGTCGGTGGCCGACCGGACCACCTCGACGAAGTCCTCCTCCCGGTAGTTGACCGTGATGTCGGCGCCCAGCTCGGCGCAGGTGGCCAGCTTCTCCGTCGAGCCGGCGGTGGTCGCGACCTTGGCGCCCCAGGCGGAGGCGAGCTGGATCGCGAAGGTGCCGATCCCGCCCGCGCCGCCGTGCACGAGGAAGGTCTCGCCCGCCTCGAGGCCGGCGGTCATGAAGACGTTGGACCAGACCGTGCAGGCCACCTCGGGCAGGGCCGCGGCGGTGACGAGGTCGACGCCCGCGGGCACCGGCATCAGCTGGCCGACCGGGACTGCGACCTGCTCGGCGTACCCGCCGCCCACGAGCAGGGCGCACGCCTCGTCGCCGACCGACCAGCCGGTCACCCCTTCGCCGAGCGCCGCGACGCGGCCGCTGCACTCCAGGCCGAGGATCTCCGACGAGCCTGGCGGCACGGGGTAGAAGCCCTGGCGCTGCAGGGTGTCGGCCTTGTTGACGGCGGTGGCGACGACGTCGAGGAGCACCTCGCCCGGCCCGGCCACGGGGGCGGGGACGTCGGTGACGGAGAGGACCTCGGGCCCGCCGGGCTCGGCGATGTGGGCTGCACGCATGGCGCCCACCCTAGTCAGCGGCGCCCACCGTGCAGGGCCCCCGAACGGTCGACCGGGGGAGGGTTCAGTCGATCCGGTCGCCGGTGTGGTCGACCTCGCTGTCGTCGGGCACCGGGACCTCCACGTCGTCGGGGTCCGGGGCGTCGGCGGGACGGTCCCAGGCCAGCGCCAGCGCCTGGGCCCGGGCGGCCAGGGACTCCACGTGCTCCGGCCCGGCGGCGGCCGCGCCGGCGGCGTACCCCAGCATGAAGGTGCTCACCGGGGCGGCCCGTCGCTCCACGTTGTGCGCCACGTCGCGGGCCAGGTCGAGGACCAGCGCCTCGTCGACCTCGAGGTCGAGGTCGAGGGTGTCGCACAGCTCGTCGATCCAGTCGTGGAGGTTCACGGGACCAGCGTGGGTCACGGCGAGAGGTCCCGCAAGTCCCCCCAGGTGTCGACGTCGCGCGCCTCGCGACCCTCGCCGCGGACCTCCGCGAGGTCGAGGTCGCCCAGCAGCCGGCGGACCGAGAGGCCGCTGCCGGAGTCCCCGGGGCGCGCCGCGTCGAGCCGCCGTACGGCGACCACGCCGCACAGCTGTCGGCCGCCGGCGCCGTCGTGCAGGAAGGCGCCGTCGCGGCCCTCCGCGGCGGCCAGCAGCCGGCGGAACGTCGAGGCGCTCACCCGTGGCATGTCGACGGCCAGCACCGCCAGCCACGGCGCCCCGTCCCCCTCGCCCGCCGGCTCGCCCGCCAGCGCGTCGGCCGGGTGGCCCGCCAGCACGTCGGCCAGCGCGTCGCGACCGGCGAGGATCCCGGCGGCGGGCCCGCCTCCCGGCGGCTCCTCCCGGGTGAACCGCACGGGCCGGGCGGTGGGGGCCGCGGGGCCGACGACGGCGACGGCCCGGGCGTCGACGACCGCGTCGAGGGCCCAGTCGAGCAACCGGCGCCCCTCGAGCTCGAGCCCCGCCTTGTCGACCCCGCCGAGGCGTCGACCCGTGCCGCCGGAGAGGACGACGGCGGCGAAGGCGTCGGCGGGCTGGTCCATGCGCGGCAGTCTGTCAGGCTGGGCGGCATGGCCGACCAGCTCCGCGTCACGCTCGTCCAGGAGGCCTCCGACCTCGACCCCCGCACCAACCGGGAGCGCCTCGCCGACCTCGTCCCCGCCGGCTCCGACCTCGTGGTGCTGCCCGAGGCCTTCGCCCGCGACTTCGGCAAGCCGGGGTCCGACGTCTCCGGCCACGCCGAGCCGCTGGACGGCCCCTTCGCCCGCGAGCTCGCGCGCGTCGCCGAGGAGCGCGGCACCACCGTGGTGGCGGGGATGTTCCGCACCGGGGAGGACCCCGACCGGCCCTTCAACACCCTGCTCGTCCGCGGCGCCGTGGAGGCGTCGTACGACAAGATCCACCTCTACGACTCCTTCGGCTACCGCGAGTCCGACCGGCTGTCGGCTGGGCCCTGGCAGGTGGTCGTGGTCGAGGTCGGGGGCTTCCGGGTCGGCCTGATGACCTGCTACGACCTGCGCTTCCCCGAGCTCGCCCGGGCGCTGGTGCTGGCCGGCGCGGAGGTGCTGGTGGTCCCCGCGGCCTGGGTCGCCGGCGAACGGAAGGTCGACCACTGGCTCACCCTGCTGCGGGCGCGGGCGATCGAGAACACCGTGCACGTCGTCGGCGTCGGCCAGCCGGCGCCTCGCTACACCGGCCACTCGGCCGCCTTCTCCCCGCTCGGCGACGAGCTGGTCCAGACCGGTCCCGAGGCGGCGACCGTCGAGGTCGTGCTGACCCGCGAGGAGCTCGAGACCGCTCGGCGCATCAACCCCTCGCTGGCCAACCGGCGCGGGTAACCTCCCTCAGGTGTCTTCCCCACGACCCGGTCGCCGCGCCGCGCCCAAGACCTCGCGGTGGTCGAAGGTGCGCGTCTCCCGCGGCGGCGGCCAGCCCGCCGGCCGCCGGGTCGCCGACCGCACGGGGCGTCCGGCCCCGGGTCCGGAGGAGACGCCCGCCTCGCCCGTCGCGGATCCGGTCGTGGAGCCGGTCGCCGAGCCGGTGGTCGCCCCGGTCCCGTCCGAGGCGCCGGAGCCGGTGGTGCAGGCCGCGCCCGAGTGGACCACCGACCACCCGGTCGACCCGCTCTCGGAGGCCGTCACCGCCGACGTGCCCACGGGACTGGCGTCCCGCTTCGGCCGCTCCTGGCAGCTGCTCGCCGCGGCCGCCGCGGTGCTGCTCGCCGGCTGCGTGGCGCTCGCCCTCGCGGCCCTCCACGCCGGACCGGGCTGGCTGGACGGCGCCGGCGCGGTCGCGGTCCTGACCACCTACGCCTGGGCGCTGATGGGCCGCACGGGCGGCCGCCAGGTCGTCTTCGGCGTGCTGGCGCTGGTGATCGGCCTGGCCGCGGTGCTGGGCGACAGCGAGGTGCTGCGCAGCGGGGCTGCCGTGATGACGTGCGTGGTGAGCGGGGTGCTCGCGGTGGTGCTCACCGTGCCGGCCCGGACGTTCGCCGGGGTGGTCCGGGAGGTGGTCGTCGCGACGACCGTCGCCTCCGTCGGCGCCTTCGCCACCGTCGGGTTCGAGCCCGTGGCCAGCTCGGTCCGCTTCGAGCACGTCACCCTCGCCCTGGGCTTCCTCGTGACGTTCATCCTCGTCTGGCGCTTCGGCGCGGGACTGCACGGCCTGGGCACCCGCGGGCTGGTCACCGTCCTGGTCGGCACCGTCCTGCTCGCCGGCAGCCTGCTCTACGCCGAGATGCTGCGCCGCTACGACGTCTCGGCGGTCGTCGGGCCGACCAACGCCGCGGTCGACTGGAGCCGGGACACGCTCGGCGCCGCCCCCAGCCCGATCCTGGTGCTGCTCGGGGTGCCGGCGCTGGCGTGGGGCGTGCACATGCGCGCCCGTCGCCGCCAGGGGTGGTGGGTCTGCGCCTTCGGCGCCGCCGCGACCCTGGACGTCGCCAAGACCCTGGTCAACTGGGACACCTCCTACGTCGAGGCGGGGCTCCAGCAGGTGTACGGCGTCGCGCTGGGCCTGCTCGTCGGCTACGGCGTCATCCGGCTCGACCTGCGCCTCACCGGCCAGCGCGGGCGCCGCGCCCGGGCGGCCGAGGCCGAGCACGCGGTCCGGCCCGAGCCGCGCCGCTTCGGCTCCCTCTGAGCAGGGCCGCGTCGAGCCGGTTACGGGTACCTCCCGGTAACCCCTAGCGTCGCTGGCATGGCACGCGAACGGACGACCGAGGTGCTCGCCGAGATGGTGGCCGCGGTCATGGAGGTGGCGGTCGGCGCGGGCGACGAGGTCGCTCCCGGCGACACCGTCGTCCTGCTGGAGTCGATGAAGATGGAGATCCCGGTGCTTGCCGAGGCGGGCGGCCGGGTCGTGGCGGTGAAGGTGTCGCCGGGCGACGTCGTCCAGGAGGGCGACGTGCTGGTCGTCCTCGGCGCCTGAGCACCAAGGCGCACCGGGCACCGGGACGGCCTGAGTACCGGGACGGATCCCGGCGCGGCCGCGGGTGCATCAGGATGGCCCGGTGACCCCCAGGAACCCCGTCCCCTGCCCGCAGTGCTCGGCACCGGTCGAGCCCGGGCTGCCGGCCTGTCCCCGCTGCCACCTGCGCCTCGTCGGCCCGGACGCGGCCCGGCTCTGGCAGGTCACGCAGCAGATCGACGTGCTGCGTGCCGAGGCCGACCACCTGGTCGGCCGGCTCCGCCAGCCGGCGCCGCAACCGGTGGGCGGCCCTGCTGCCCGGCCGTACGGCGCCCCGACGCCCGCCCCGCCGCTGAGCGCCACGCAGCCGAGGCCGCCGTACGGCGCCCCGCCGCAACCGATGCCGCCGATGCCGCCCTACGCCGCCCGCCGGCGCTCGGGCCCGAGCGGCCAGCAGGTGCTCCTCGGCCTGGGGGCGCTGCTCACGCTGTCGGCCGCCTCGCTCTTCCTGGTCGTCTTCTGGCTGGTCGTGGGGGTCGCCGGCCAGGCGCTGATCATGGTCTCGCTCACAGCCGCCGCGGTGGGCGCGTCCGCGTGGAGCACCCTCCGCCGCCTCCCCGCCGCCGCGGAGACCTTCGCGGCGGTCGCCGCCGGACTGCTGCTCATCGACCTCGAGGCCGCCCACCGGCTCGACCTCGGGGGCCTCGGCCACCTGCCCCTCGACGGCTACTGGGCCTTCGCCGGGCTGCTCGGCGGCTGCGTCCTGCTGCTCGCCGACCGGGCGGTGCCCCGGGTCCGCGACGGGCTCCCGCTGAGGCCGGTGCTCACCTTCCGGCCGGCGGCCGCCACCCTGCTCTCCTGGGCCGGGCTGGCCGCGGCGAGCGCCGCCGGTGACGGCCTGGCGCGGTCGGCGGCCCACCTGGGCCTGCTGGTGCTGGCGCTCGTCGGGGTCGCCGTGGCGCTCCGGTGCGACCGTCCGGTCCCAGACCTGGCGGTGCCGCCGGCCGTCGTGCCGGGCGGGGTGGTCCGCGGGCGCCCCGGCGTCCCGCTGCCCGCCCGGCGGGGCACGCGCCCGCGGGTGCTGCCCCTCTCGGCCCTGCCCGTCGCGGTCACGGCGCTGGCGGCGCTCCTGGTGCACGCCCACGCCGGCCTCGTGGTCGGTCTCGAGCCCACCCGCCCGCCCGCGGAGCGGTACGCCGCCGCGGCGCTGCTGCTCGCCCTGCCCGTGCTGGCCCTGGTGCTGCGCGCCGTCCCGCGGGCCTCGGCCGCGGTGCGCGCGGCCGTCGGCCGGGACCTGCTGGTCGACGTGGCCGTCGTGGCGGCCCTGCCGGCGCTCGCGGTGGTCCTCGTCGACGCCCACCGGCTGGTGCTGGTGGGCCTCGCGGTGGTCGTCGCCGCCGGGGTCGTCGCCGAGCTGGCACTGCGCCGCACGGACCGCAGGCCCGGCACCGCCGGCACGGTCGGCTGGGTCCTGCTCCCCGTGCTGGTGCTCGCCACCTGGGCGCTCACCGAGGCCGCGGCCGAGGACGGGCTCGCCCTGCTCGCCGAGCTCGGCGGGTCGCCCGCCCCCTGGTGGCTGCCGGTGCTGCCCGCCCTCGCGTGGCTCGCGGCCTCGCTCGGCGCGGTCGCGACGACCCGCCGGGCCGCCTGGACCGTCGTGGCCCACACCGCCGCGCTGGCCACCGTGGCCCTGCTGGTCCGCGACGCCGAGCCGCAGGTGCAGGTCGTCGCCACCCTGGTCGCCTGCGTCGTCACCGCCGCGCTGGCCGGCGTCCCCGGGGTCCTCCCCGCCGGCCCCGAGCGGGAGCAGCACGAGCTGGTCGCCCACCTCTTCGCCGCCGGGTACGGCGTCGCCGCCATCGCGGTGAGCGCGCCGGAGTCCGCGGTGCTCAACGCCGCCGCCCTCGTCGTCACCGGCGTCTGCCTGCTCGCGGTCTCCGCGGCGCGGGGCCGGCTCGTCGGCGCCTACCCCGGGACCTTCCTGGTCTCGGCAGGGGTCTGGCGGCTGCTCGTCGACGCCGAGGTGGAGCCGGTCGAGGCCTACACGGCGGTGCCGTTCGTGCTGCTGGTCGGGGTCGGGCTGCTGCAGTCGCGCCGGGAGCCGGCGTCGCCGACCGCCCTGACCATGGGTCCCGCGCTCGGGGTGGCGCTGCTGCCGAGCAGCTGGGTCGCGATCGCCGACGGCGACGTCCTGCGCCTGGTCGTCGTGAGCCTTCTCGCGGTCGCCGCCCTGGTGGCCGGCGTGGCCCGTCGCTGGCGGGCGCCGGTCGTGGTCGGGGCGGTGGTCCTCGTGCTGGTCGCGCTCACCCAGGGCGGGCCGCTGCTGGTCCACGTGCACGCCTTCGTGACGCTCTTCCTCCTCGGCGCCCTGCTGCTGGGGATCGGCGTCGCCTGGGAGCGGGCCGTCCTGGCCGGCAGGCGTGCCGCGGGGTGGTTCTCGACGCTGCGCTGACCGCGCGCCACACCCGCGACGCCGGGGCCGCCTCTGTGCTCCCGCCGCCTTTGTGCTCCCTGAGGGTCACCGGGTGACCCTCAGGGAGCACAAACCCCCTCCCGGACGAGCAGCGGGGACGACGAAGGCCCGGACCCACGGGTGGGTCCGGGCCTCGCGGATGTCCTGCGACATCACATGGCGGTGGCGGAGGGATTTGAACCCTCGGTGGGCTTGCACCCACAAACGCTTTCGAGGCGTTCTCCTTAGGCCGCTCGGACACGCCACCGCGGGAGAGGCTACCGGACGCCGGTCGGGCCGCGGAAATCCCCCTCGGCCAGCGGGACCCCGGGTCAGGGGAGGAAGCGGGCCCGCTCCTCGTCGGCCAGCCCGGCCTCGACCCGCGCGGCCATGTGGGCGCCCATCGGCGGCAGCGCGTCGACCGGCCACCACCGCACGTCGACCGACTCGTCGTCGGCCACGTGGGCGTCGCCCCCGAGCCAGGTGCAGGCGAAGGTGAGGTCGAGGTACGACGCGCGGTCGCCGTTGCCGTGCACCACCCCGGAGATCACGGACGTCGAGGCGAGCCGGTCGACCCGGATCTCGACCCCGGTCTCCTCGAGCGCCTCCCGCCGGGCGCAGACGGCCGGCTCCTCGTCGGGGTCGACGATCCCCGTGACCGGCGCCCACTCGCCGGTGTCGGCCCGCCGGACGAGCAGCACCTCGTCGGCACGGCGCACCACCGCGGTGACGCCGGGCAGCCACAGGGGCATGGCGCCCACCCGCTCGCGCAGGGCCACGACGAACTCGGGGATCGGCATCCCGCCAGCCTAGGGGCGGGGCTCGCTAGGCTCGTGGTGTGATCCGGATCCTGTTCCTCCTCGTGGTCCTCGCCCTGCTGGTCGGGGCAGCGGTCGTGCTGCTCAGGGGTCAGCGGCGGGACTCCGGCCGGCACGCGACCGAGCTGGCCCGGGTCAGGAAGGTGACCGACGTGGCCTACCAGCACGACGAGATCTCCGACGGTCTCGCCGGGGCGATCATCGAGCGCACCCGGGGCCTGGGCCCCGACTCCGCCGTGCAGGAGCTTTAGGCGGCGCTGGACGACGTGCTCGGGCTCGCCCGCGAGCACCGCGCCACCGAGCCCGACCTCGCCACGATCGTCATCGACACCGTGCGGACGCGCGAGCTCGGCTGAGCACGCGCCGGGGGAGTGCGCCGGCGCGGCGCCTGCCATGATGTGCGGCGCCGTCGCGGCGCACCGAGCCGCGCGCACCGAGCAGGGGGAGCCGCCGCATGTCCAAGAACCCGTCCGTCCCGACCGCCGCCTCGGGGAGCCGGTTCGCCAAGGGCGGCGTCGCCGTGGCCCTGCTCGTCGTCGCGCTGCTGGTGGTGCTGGCCTTCGTCCGGCCGACGACGGTGTCGACGGGACCCGACCAGGTGGCGCTCCACTACACCGGCGGCGCCTTCACCCCGACCCGGTTCGGCGACTGCGTGGGCACCTCGACGCGGGCCTGGGACGGCCCCGGCGACAAGCACTTCTCCTACCCCTCGAGCCAGCGCAACTACGTCTTCGGCGAGGGCGGCGACCGGCCGAGCATGACCTTCGTGACCAAGGACGGCATCGAGATGAGCGTCGACGGCGTCGCGTCGTTCCTGCTCAACACCGAGTGCCAGACGCTGCGCCGCTTCCACGACCTGATCGGCAACCGCTACTCGGCCTACATGGACACCAGCGACGGCAACGGCTCCGTCGGCTGGCTGACCATGCTCTCGGTCTACGTCTCCAAGCCGCTCGAGACCGCGATCGACCGGGCCTCGCAGAACTACACCTACACCGACCTCTACACCGACCCCAACGTGAAGGCGCAGTGGGAGCGCGACGTCCTCGAGCAGCTGCCCGACCTGGTCGGCCGGCAGATCGACGGCGAGGAGGAGTTCTTCGTCAACTTCTCCATCACCCTGCAGAAGCCGGTCCCGCCGGAGCAGGTCAAGGAGGCGCTGATCGCCCAGCAGGAGGCGGTCGCCCGGGCCAAGGCGCGCGAGGCCGAGGCCGAGGCGCAGGTCAAGGCAGCCGAGGCGCAGGTCAAGGTCGAGCGGGCCGAGGCCGAGAAGATCCAGGAGCGGATCAAGGTCCTGGGCCGCGACGGCTACCTGCGGCAGTACGCGATCGACAAGGGGCTCAACCCCTACCAGCCGAGCACCAGCGGGATCATCCAGAACCGGGAGTGAGCCGCTGGTCGCGGAAGAAGGCGTCCAGCAGGGCGGTGGACTCCGCGGCCAGCACCCCGGCCACCACCTCGGGGCGGTGATTGAGCCGGCGGTCGCGGACGACGTCCCAGAGGCTGCCCACGGCGCCGGCCCGCTCGTCGTACGCCCCGAAGACGACGCGCGCGACCCGGGCCAGCACGGCGGCGCCGGCGCACATCGTGCACGGCTCGAGCGTGACCACGAGCGTGCAGCCGTCGAGCCGCCACTCGCCGCGGGCGCGGGCGGCGGCCCGCAGGGCGACCACCTCGGCGTGGCCGGTCGGGTCGGCCTCGGCCTCGCGCACGTTGCGGCCCGACCCCAGCGGTACGCCGTCGGGGTCGAGCACCACGGCGCCCACCGGCACGTCGGCGGAGCGCAGCGCGTCGGAGGCCTGGTCGAGGGCGAGGCGCATCGCCTCGTCCCAGCGGGAGGTCGTCACCGCTCAGACCGCGCTGAGCCCGACAGCGTCGTCGAACTCGGGGCCGAAGCCGAGGCGGCGGGCGACGTCGGAGAGCATCTCGTCAGGGTAGAGGTCGACGTCGTCGAGCAGCACGGCCATGTCGACGGCGTGCATCCCGAGGTCGGCGACCAGACCGAGGTCGCCGGCGGGCTCCCGGGCGTCCTCGTCCTCGGGGATCACGCCGAGGAACTCCACGACCGAGCGGGCCAGCTCCCACTCGCCGGCGGCGCTGACGTCGGAGAGCAGCACCCGGGTGGTGGAGCCCTCGACCCGGACCATCACGAAGAAGTCCTCGTCGACCGCGACCATCCCCAGCGCCCCGCCCTCGCCTGGCAGCCGGCGCAGCGCGTGGGCGATCTCCTCCACGGAGCCGCAGGCGGACTCGGCCAGCTCGTCGAGGCGCCAGCGACCCTCCTCGCGCCGGGCCGCCAGCGCGAAGTCGATGCCCTCCAGCTGCTCCGGAGCCAGGCCCATGCCCATGAGCGTGGCACGGATGCCGACGCCCGCCAACCCCCGCGGTGGGCCGGGGCTCGACTAAAGTCACCCCCATGCAGACCCAGGTCGTCGACCACCCGCTCGTGGCCCACAAGCTCACCACCCTGCGCGACGAGCGCACCGACTCGCCGACCTTCCGCCGACTCACCGACGAGCTGGTCACGCTGCTGGCCTACGAGGCGACCCGCGACGTCCGGGTCAACCCCGTCGACATCACCACCCCGGTCGGCCCGACCACCGGGGTCAAGCTGGCCACCCCCAAGCCGCTGGTGGTGCCGATCCTGCGGGCCGGGCTCGGGATGCTCGACGGGATGATGCGGCTGCTGCCCACCGCCGAGGTCGGCTTCCTCGGGATGGTGCGCAACGAGGAGACCCTCGAGGCGGCGACCTACGCCGAGCGGCTCCCCGACGACCTGTCGGGGCGGCAGTGCTACGTGCTCGACCCGATGCTGGCCACCGGCGGCACCCTGGCGGCGGCCATCCGCTTCCTCACCGACCGCGGTGCCGACGACATCACCGCGATCTGCCTGCTGGTCGCGCCCGAGGGCTGCGACAAGCTCGAGCAGGAGATCGCCGACCTCACCGTCCCGGTCAAGGTGGTCACCGCGGCGATGGACGAGCGGCTCAACGAGAAGGGCTACATCGTCCCCGGCCTCGGCGACGCGGGCGACCGGCTCTACGGCATCGCCGGCTGATCCTCGCCCGCTCCGCCGGTCCCGTCCGGCGCGCCGGGCGTCCCCGGGTGCGGCTGCAGCATCGAGAACAGCACGTAGGTCCGGCGTGACGCGTCGCGGCCCCGGGTGCGGCGTACCCACTGCTGCAGCAGCGCGCCCATCTCGCCCGTGAGCTCGCGCGCCTCCTCCTCGGTCAGGCGTAGCGACTGCTCGGTGACGGAGCGGTGGTCGCCCTCCGGCGTCCCGCCGGCGTGCGCCGCGTCGACGAGGGCGTGCGCCCAGGCGGCGGCCTGCGAGCGGAAGACGTCGGCGGCGGCCTCCCCGCCCGGCTGCCGGGACAGCTCGCGCAGCCGGTCGCTGCCGTTCCTCTTCGACGCCCTGACGTACGCCGTCTCGCTGGTCGCGGTCTCCCGGGTGAAGGCCGACCTGTCGGCGCCCCTCCGCGAGACCGGGGCCCCACGGGGGGCGCCCGTGGCCGAGCTCGTGGGGGGGGGCTGCGCCACCTGCTCGCCGTCCCCTACTTCCGCGCCTCCGCGGTCTTCTCGGCCGCGTCCAACCTGGTGGTCAACGCGGTCTTCCTCGTCGCGGTGCTGAGGATGGTCGAGGAGGGCGTGGCGCCGCCGGTGATCGGGGCCGTCGAGGCCGTCGCAGGTGCCGGCGGCGTGCTGGGCGCGCTGCTCGCGCCGTTCCTCGTGCACCGCGTGCCGACCGGGCGCCTCACCGTGCTGATCGCCTGGAGCTGGGTCCCACTGCTCCTCCCGCTGGTGCTGTGGTCCTCGCCGTGGGTGGTCGCGGCCGTGCTGGGGGCGGGCCTGCTGCTCAACCCCGCCGGCAACGCCGCGACCCAGTCCTACCGGGTCGCGATCACTCCCGAGCGGCTGCAGGGGCGGATCGCGTCGTCGTCGCAGTTCCTGGCCTTCACCACCATCCCGCTCGCCCCGCTGCTGGGCGGCTGGCTGCTGGAGGCGTACGGCGGTCGCACGGCGACCGCGCTGCTGCTCGGCGCCGCGGCGCTCGCCGCCCTGGTGCCGACCCTGAGCCGGTCGGTGCGCCGGGTGCCGCGTCTCGACGGGTGGCCGACGTCCCCCGTGGCCGTCCCCGGGGCCGGGGCCGAGATCGTGCCCCAGGCGGTGTGACGGAGCCGACAGGCTCGATCCTCTGCACTTTCACCATCAGAGTGCAAGAATGCACTCCATGTCCGAAAGTGCAACCGGGTCGCGCGAGGCCAAGCGCCTCGCGACGAGCCGGCGCATCATGCGGGCGGCCAGTGAGCTCACCCTCGAGCGCGGCCTCGAGGGCTGGACCATGGAGGACCTGGCCGTCGCGAGCGACGTCTCGCGGCGCACCCTCTTCAACTACTACCCGGCCAAGCTCGACGCCGTGCTCGGCCCGATGCCCGAGCTCTCGCCCGAGCTCTTCGCGGAGTTCCGCGCCGGCGGTCCCACCGGGCGGCTGGCCGAGGACTGCAAGGTGCTGGCGCAGGCGGTGCTCGCCGAGGACACCTTCAGCCGGCGCGACATCCAGCTGCAGCGCCGGGTGATCCTCGAGGTCCCCCGGCTGGTGGTCACCGTGCACGAGCGCTTCGAGACCATCGCCGGCCAGCTCGTCGAGCACATCCTGGCCCGCGAGGGCGAGGAGTTCGGAGCCGCCCGGGCGCGGATGCTCGTGCGGCTGATGGTCTCGCTCTTCGACAGCTGCCTCGACAGCCTGGCCGAGGAGCACCAGGACCGGCCCCTCGCCGAGCTGTTCGGCGAGGCCCTGGAGTCCGCCCGCCGCCTGCTCGCCTGAGCGCCCCGGCGTACCCCCCCCCACGATTCCCGCCCCACCCACAGGAGATCCGCCAGATGGCAACCCTGCTCTACCGACTCGGCAAGACCGCCTTCCGGCGCTGGCCGTTCTTCCTGCTCGCCTGGCTGATCGCGTTCCTCGCTGTCGGCGGCTTCGCGGCCTCCCAGTCCAAGCCGATGAGCGACGCGCTGACCATCCCGGGGATCCCGTCGGAGAAGGCGGCCGACCTGCAGGCCGAGCTCTTCCCGGGCTCCCGGGACGCGTTCTCCGAGGCGACGGTCAACCTCGTCGTCGTCGCGCCCGAGGGCACCACCCTCGAGGACGAGGAGAACGTCGAGGCGATCGACGAGCTGATCGCCGGGATCCCCGACCTCCCGCAGACCCCGCCCGCCGACGAGCTGCAGCTGGCCGACCCCGCCACCGCGGCCGCCGGGCAGCAGAAGATGTTCGTCGACGCGGCCCGCGAGAGCGGCCAGCCGCTCGACGTCGCCCGGCAGAACGCCGCCGTCCTCTCGCCGCTCTCGGAGGACAAGAGGGTCGGGACGATCACCTTCGAGTGGGACGTCGACGCGCCCACCGAGGTCGAGGTCGCCTCGATCGACGCCCTCGAGGAGCTGATGGCCGACGTCGAGGAGTCCAGCGGCCTGCGGGTCGAGGTCAACGGCTCCGGCACCAGCGCGATCACCGAGCTCGGCCTGACGTCCGAGGCGATCGGCGTCGCCGTGGCCCTGCTCGTCCTGCTGGTCACCTTCGGCTCGCTCGTCGCCGCCGGCATGCCGATCTGGATCGCGCTCGTCGCGGTCGGGCTCACCAACATCGGCATCGTCGCGATGACCGCCTTCACCGACATCGGCTCGACCACGCCGATGCTGGCCACGATGATCGGCCTCGCCGTCGGCATCGACTACACGCTCTTCATCCTCGCCCGGTACCGCTCCGAGCTGCACCACACCGACGACCGCCAGGAGGCCGTGGGGATCGCGGTCGGCACCGCCGGCTCCGCCGTCGTCTTCGCGGGCCTCACCGTGATCATCGCGCTCACCGCGCTGGTCGTCGTCGACATCCCGTTCCTGGCGTCCATGGGCTTCGCGGCCGCCTCGGGCGTCGCGCTGGCCGTGCTCGCCGCGCTCACCCTGCTGCCCGCCTTCCTCGGCGTGCTGAAGTCCAAGGCGTTCGGCGGCCAGGTGATCAAGCACAACCCGAAGCGCGAGGCCGACGGCCACATCATCAACAACGGCGTCCGCTGGGCGCGGCTCGTGGGCAAGGCGCCCGCCGCCTTCGCCCTGCTCGTCGTCGTGGTCCTCGGGGCGCTCGCCTTCCCGATCAAGGACCTCTACCTGGCCTTCCCGACCGACGGCACCAAGCCCACCTCCACCACCCAGCGGCAGGCCACCGACCTCGTCGCCGAGGCGTTCGGGCCGGGCCGCGAGGGCCCGCTGCTGGTCGTCGTGGACGCCCGCGACGTGCCCGAGGAGGAGCGCGGCCAGTCCTTCGGCGCCGTCGCCGCCTGGGCGGCCGAGACCGAGGGCGTGAGCAACGCCCAGGTCGTGCTGACCAACGAGGAGGGCACCGGCGCCCAGGTCATGGTCACCCCGGCCACCGGCCCCGACGACGAGGCGACCAAGGACCTGCTCGAGACGCTCCGCGCGGGCCAGTCCGACATCGAGGAGGAGACCGGCACCACCACCGGCGTCACCGGCCTGACCGCCATCACCACCGACGTCTCCGACCGGCTCAGCGACGCCCTGCCCGTCTACCTGGCCGTCGTGATCGGCCTGGCGTTCATCCTGCTGGTGCTCGTCTTCCGGTCGATCCTCGTGCCGCTCACCGCCACCCTGGGCTTCCTGCTCTCGGTGCTCGCGACCCTGGGCGCCACGGTGCTGATCTTCCAGAAGGGCACCTTCGGGATCATCGAGGGCCAGCCGATCGTCTCCTTCATGCCGATCATCCTCATCGGCATGGTCTTCGGCCTCGCGATGGACTACCAGGTCTTCCTGGTGACCCGGATGCGGGAGGCGCACGTGCACGGGATGTCGACCCGGGACGCCGTCGTCGACGGCTTCCGCAACAGCGCCCGGGTGGTCACGGCCGCGGCCGCGATCATGATCGCCGTCTTCGCGGCCTTCATCCTGCAGACCGAGCCGATCATCAAGTCGATGGGCTTCGCGCTCGCGGCCGCGATCGTCTTCGACGCCTTCGTGGTGCGGCTCGTGCTGATCCCGGCGCTGCTCTACCTGATGGGCGAGAGGGCGTGGTGGATCCCGCGCTGGCTCGACCGGGTGCTGCCGAACGTCGACGTCGAGGGCGAGAAGCTCGACCGTCCCCACCTGAAGGCCGGGGTCGTGGACGACGACTACGTCTAGCCGCGAGACGGCGAGGCCGCGCCGGGCGGCCGGCGTACGGCTCCCGCGCACGGCAGGGCCGCAGGACAGCAGGACCGCAGGACAGCAGAGGGCCGCGGCCACCGCACGGTGGTCGCGGCCCTCCGTCGTCCGCGGGGCGTCCCGCTCCGCGGACGACGGTCCCGATGAGTGGACGTCCGGGGCGCCCGGGAGCGTCGGGGGTACCTTGACCTCGCCCACCCCCAAGGAGGAACCACGTGCGCATCGGCATCCCCCGCGAGTCCCGCGACGGCGAGACCCTCGTCGCGGCGACCGCCAAGACCGCGGAGCAGCTCGTCGGGCTCGGCTACGAGGTGGTCGTGGAGTCCGGCGCCGGTCAGGCCGCCGACCTCCGCGACGAGACCTACGCCGAGGCCGGCATCCGGGTCGCGGACGCGACCGAGGTGTGGTCCAGCGACGTGGTAGTGAAGGTCAACGCGCCCACCGCCGACGAGGTCGCCCGGATGCGCCGGGGTGCGACGGTGGTCTCCCTCATGGCGCCCGCGCGGAGCCCCGAGCTGCTCGACCAGCTGCAGGCCGCTGGCGTCACCGGTCTCGCGATGGACGCGGTGCCGCGGATCTCGCGCGCCCAGTCGATGGACGTGCTCTCCTCCATGGCGAACGTCGCGGGCTACCGCGCCGTCGTCGAGGCCGCGCACGCCTTCGGCCGCCAGTTCACCGGCCAGGTCACCGCCGCCGGCAAGGTGCCGCCTGCCCGGGTCTTCGTCGTCGGCGCCGGCGTCGCCGGCCTCGCGGCGATCGGCGCCGCGGGCGCGATGGGCGCGATCGTGCGAGCCTTCGACGTCCGCCCCGAGGTCGCCGAGCAGGTGCAGTCGATGGGTGCCGAGTTCGTCACCGTCGACATGGAGGCCGAGGTCTCGTCCGACGGCTACGCGAAGGAGATGACCGCCGAGCAGGAGAAGGCGACCGCGGTGATGTACGACGAGGAGGCGCGGCACGCCGACATCGTCATCACCACCGCCCTGATCCCCGGCCGCCCCGCGCCCCGGCTGATCAGCGCCGAGACCGTGAGCCGGATGAAGCCGGGCTCCGTGGTCGTCGACATGGCCGCGGCCAACGGCGGCAACGTCGAGCTGACGGTCAAGGACGAGAAGGTCGTCACCGAGAACCTCGTGACGATCCTCGGCTACACCGACCTCGCCGGCCGGCTCGCCGCCCAGACCAGCCAGCTCTACGGCACCAACGTGGTCAACCTCTTCAAGCTGCTCACCCCGGGCAAGGACGGCGAGCTCGTCCTCGACATGGACGACGTCGTGCAGCGCGGCATCACCGTCGTCCGCGACGGCGAGTCGATGTGGCCGCCGCCGCCGGTCCAGGTCTCCGCCGCCCCGGCCGCCGCGCCTCCGGCGCCGGTCGAGCCCGCGGCCCCGAAGCCGCCGCCCGACCCGCGCCGCAAGGTCTTCGCCGCCGCGCTGGCCGCCGTGGCCTTCGCGGCCCTGGCGACCGTGTCGCCCGGCGCGTTCCTCAACCACTTCACGGTCTTCGCCCTGGCCGTCTTCGTGGGCTACTACGTGATCTCCAACGTCGCCCACGCCCTGCACACGCCGCTGATGAGCGAGACCAACGCGATCTCCGGGATCATCGTGGTCGGCGGGATCCTGCAGGTCGGCTCCGAGAGCCTGCTCGTGTCGGCGCTGGCCGTGCTGGCCGTGCTCGTGGCGAGCATCAACATCTTCGGTGGCTTCCTGGTCACGCTCCGCATGCTCGAGATGTTCCGGAAGGACTGACCCGTGACCGACTTCCTGACCTCCTCCGAGCTGGTGGGCCTCGTCCAGGGGCTCTACATCATCGCGGGCGTCCTCTTCATCGCGGCGCTCGCCGGGCTGAGCAAGCACGAGACCGCCAAGCGCGGCAACCAGGCCGGCATGGCCGGCATGGGCCTCGCGCTGGTCGCCACCGTCCTGCTGGCCGCGCGGCAGAGCCAGTACGCCGGCTACCGCGACCTGCCGATCACCCTCGTGCTGATCGCCGTCCCGATGCTCGTCGGCGGCGCGATCGGCGCCTGGAAGGCCCGCACGGTCGAGATGACCGGCATGCCCGAGCTGATCGCCCTGCTGCACAGCTTCGTCGGCCTCGCCGCCGTGCTGGTCGGCTTCAACTCCTTCTTCGAGCACGGCACCCACGACAAGGTGCACGCCGTCGAGGTCTTCCTCGGCGTCTTCATCGGCGCGGTCACGCTGACCGGCTCGATCGTGGCCAACCTCAAGCTGAGCGCGAAGATGAAGTCCGCCCCGCTGACCCTGCCCGGGCGGCACCTGCTCAACGCCGGCATCATCCTGGTCTCGCTGGGCCTGATGGTCTGGTTCATGTCCTCGCAGGAGCTGCTGACCGACGACGTCGAGGTCGGCGTGGTCCCGCTGGTGATCATGACCGTGCTCGCGCTGGTGCTGGGCTTCCACCTCGTCGCCGCGATCGGCGGCGGCGACATGCCCGTCGTCGTCTCGATGCTCAACTCCTACTCCGGCTGGGCCGCGGCGGCCGCCGGCTTCATGCTGAGCAACGACCTGCTGATCATCACCGGCTCCCTCGTGGGCTCCTCCGGTGCGATCCTGTCCTACATCATGTGCAAGGCGATGAACCGCTCGTTCATCTCCGTGATCGCCGGCGGCTTCGGCTCCGACGGCGGCAGCGCCGGCGAGGACCGCGACTACGGCGAGCACCGCGAGATCAACGCCGAGGAGACCGCCGAGCTGCTCGCCGGCGCGTCGTCCGTGGTGATCACCCCGGGCTACGGCATGGCGGTGGCGCAGGCGCAGTACCCGGTGGCCGAGCTCACCGCGGCGCTGCGGGCCAGGGGGGTCGACGTCCGGTTCGGCATCCACCCCGTTGCGGGGCGCCTCCCCGGCCACATGAACGTGCTGCTGGCCGAGGCGAAGGTCCCCTACGACATCGTGCTCGAGATGGACGAGATCAACGACGACTTCCCCGAGACCGACGTCGTCCTGGTGATCGGCGCCAACGACACCGTCAACCCGGCCGCCGTCGAGGAGCCGGGCTCCCCGATCGCCGGGATGCCGGTGCTGGAGGTCTGGAACGCCAAGGAGGTCATCGTCTTCAAGCGGTCGATGGCCACGGGCTACGCCGGCGTGCAGAACCCGCTCTTCTTCAAGGAGAACACCCGGATGCTCTTCGGCGACGCCAAGGAGCGGGTCGAGGACATCGCCCGCGCCCTGCCGCGCGACCGCGAGCCCGCGCTGCGCTGACCCGGCTCCGCTGACCCCGGCCGCCCGCTGGGGCCCACTCGAGCCCGCTGCTTCGGACAGTCCCCCGCGTTCCGACCGTGCGCACCCGCGTGTCGTTGGTCAGAACGCGGGGGACTGTCCCGTGGCGGCGGTGAGTCGGGGCGTCCGCTCAGGCCTCGCGGAGGCCGTCGCGGTGGCGACGCGCCAGCTCCTGGTAGTACGGCGGGTTGGCCTCGACCCAGAACTGCGCGCCGGTGCCCTCGAGCGCCTTGCGCACCGTCGCGGGCGAGCCCGCGGCGAGCATCCCGCCCTCGACCTGCGTGCCCGGCGTGACCAGCGACCCCGCGGCGACCATCGCGCGGTCGCCCAGCGTGGCGCCGTCCAGCGTCGTGCTGCCGTTGCCCAGCAGGGCCTCGGTGCCGATCGTCGCGCCGTGCACGATGCAGGAGTGGGCGACCGTCGCGCCGGGGCCGATCTCGACGACCGAGTCGGGGGTGCCGTGGACGACCGAGTTGTCCTGCACGTTGGCGCCCTCGCGGACGACGATGGTGCAGATGTCGGCGCGGAGCACCGCGCCGTACCAGACGCTGGCGCCGCGTTCGACGCGCACGTCGCCGATCAGGGTGGCGGTCGGGGCGACGAACGCCTCCGGGTGGACCTGCGGGGCCTTGCCCTCGAACTCGTAGGCGAACATCCGCTCATCCTGCCAGTCCACCGGTCGGTTCGAGGGCCGCGGGCGCGGCCCCGCACCCGATAGTGTGCGCGGCCACGAGGGAGAACCGCGGGGGCCTGGCTGGGGCCGCCGCACGAGCAGGGGAGAGCTCGATGGGGAGAACGGTACGACGGTCGCGCGCGCGTTCGCGCCACGGACGACCGGGGCGGCTGCCGGGCGGGGTGCTGGCCCTGGGGCTGGCCGGCGTGCTGGCGGGCGGGCTGGCCGGTTGCGGCGGGTCGGGCTCGGTCGCGGCCGGCACGGCGCAGGGCTGCGGGGAGTGCGAGGAGGAGGTGGCCGAGATCCGCTCGGCGGTGGAGGGGCTCGACGGGGTGGCCGACCTCGTCGAGGTCGCCTACACGCACGGCGACTACAAGTCGGGGCCGCAGCTCGCGGTCGACCTCCAGGTCGCCGACCCCCCGGGGGAGGAGGTCGCCGAGGAGGTGGCCAAGATCGGCTGGCACAGCGGGATCCGCGAGCTGGAGTCCGTCACCGTCACCCGCCGCACCCCCGCCGGCGAGGAGCTCGAGCCGATGTTCTGGCTGATCGCCGGTGGCCCCGAGATCGAGGAGCGCACGGCCGCCAAGTGGGGCCCGCGGGACGGCTGACCCCAGCGGTCGCACCCGCAGCCACCGGTGGCGTCGAGGTCGGTCGGCGTCGGCTCGGTCAGCGGCCCACCGGGAGCTCGGCGAGCACCTCGTAGCGGGGACGGCGACGCGGCCCCTCGCCGAGGTGGGACCGGACCAGGGTGAGGGTGTCGACGGTCCAGGGCGGGCCGGCGTACGAGTCGAGCAGCCGCACCCACGGCGACACCTCGGTGGGCCGGCGCAGCCGCGCGAGCGTCACGTGGGGCCGGAACCGCTGGCCGTCGACCGCGATCCCCGTCCGGGAGGCCGCGGCCCGTGCCCCCTCCGCCATCCGGCGCAGCTCGGTGGCGCCCGGGTCGTCGAGCTCGAGGCCCGCCCAGAGCACCCTGGCTCCGGCGACGTGGGGGAAGGCGCCGCCCCCCGCGACCCGCGTCGGCACCTGGGAGCGCCGGCCGGCCGCCCGCTCCAGCCGCTCCAGCAGCTCGTCGAGGTGCCGCTCGGCGGCGTCGGCGAGGAAGGCCAGGGTGACGTGCAGGTGCTCGGGCAGCGACCACCGCAACCCCTCTGCGCGCGCCGCCCCGCGTCGTACGTCGAGGAACGCGTCGAGGTCCTCGACCACCTCCGGCGGCGGCACCGCCGCCACGAACAACCGCATGCCCCCAGTGTGCCGACCACCCCGGCGGCGGGGCGCGCCCGCCGGGCCGGGCACCGGTACGGTCGCCCCGTGGCTGCTGACCTGTTCCTCGCCCTCGGTGGCGTCGCGCTGCTCGGCGCCACGGTCGTGGTCAAGCTCGGTGCCCACCGGCGGGGCGGCGCCGGCGACCGGCGCCTGGCGTCGGAGGCGGCCCGGAGCCGGGAGAGCACGCGCGCGCTGGCCGCCCGACTTTCCTGGCGGGTGCAGGAGGAGGGGCTGGCTGATCGGAGGCCGCCCGAGCACCTGGCCGCCGAGCTGGCCACGATGACCCACTGCCTCGCGGTGGTGGAGGGTGACGACTTCGTCGCCGAGACGTGGGCGGGCCACGAGCGGAGGCGGGGCGCCGCCCTCGCCCACGGGCTGGTGCAGCACGTGCTGCGGATCGCCGCCCCGGGGGTGACCGGCTCGCAGGTGGTCGCCCCCGTCCCGGGCCCGTACTCGCCGGTGCTCCTCCCTCGGGCCTTCAAGGGCAGGGTGGTCGGCCCTGTGGTCGGCCCCGGGCACGACCCGGTGCTGGCCGGGGGCGACGTCGCGGGGGTCCCTGAGGCGCTGGCCCCGCTGGTCCCCGCGTTGCTCGCCGAGCGCTGCCTGCTGGTGACGCTCCCGGGAGAGGTCGTGCTGACCTCCGTGGGCGAGCCCGAGGCCGCGGGGCTCGAGCGGCGGCTCGCACTCGGCCGGGACGCGGCCGCCTGGCTCTCCCGTCCCTGACCCCTCCCTGTCTGTCCCCCGGGCCCCGACCCGGGAATCCCCGCTCAGGCGGGGATCGCTGAAGTTCGTGCCCTCTGCAAGGCCCGCCAAGCAACAGGAACCCCAGCCAAGTTTCGATCCGCGTGGCCGCTGGGACATCGGAGGACGGCGGTGGCGGCTGACCGCGCAGGCTTACGCCGGCCGGCACCGACGGCGTACGACGGGACCCGCGGTTGCCCTGAATCCGCCGAACTTGGCGCGGCTTCCTGCGGGTTGGCGGGCCCTGCAAAGGGCACGAACCTCAGGAACCCCCGCTCAGGCGGGGATCCCACGCCCCCCCGCAGCAGGTCAGTGGGTGGGGAGGGCGGCGCCGGTCTCGACGTCGAAGGCGTGGAGCCCGCCGGGCTCGACGGTGAACCAGACGGTCTCGCCCTTCTGCGGGACGCCGCGGGGTGGCAGCCGGACGACGACGTGGTCGGCGCGCAGGTCGTCGCCGACGAGGTCGCCGTAGAGGAAGGCGTCGGAGCCGAGCTCCTCGACGACGAGGGCCTGGACGGCGAAGGAGCCGGGATCGCCCTCGGAGGCGGGGAGGAGCGCCTCGGGGCGGAAGCCGACCTGCACCTGGCCGGCGGCGCCGACGGCCTCGACCGTGGAGCGGGGGAGCGGCACCAGGCCGTCGCCGATCCGCGCGTGGCCGTCGACCACGGAGAAGGTGCCGAGGTTCATGGCGGGCGAGCCGATGAAGCCGGCGACGAACGCGTTGGCGGGCTTCTCGTAGAGACCCAGCGGGGTGTCGACCTGCTGCAGCAGCCCGTCCTTGAGGACGGCGACCCGGTCGCCCATCGTCATCGCCTCGACCTGGTCGTGGGTGACGTAGACGGTGGTCGTGCCGAGGCGGCGCTGGAGGGAGGCGATCTGGGTCCGGGTGGAGACCCGGAGCTTGGCGTCGAGGTTGGAGAGCGGCTCGTCCATGCAGAAGACCGACGGCTGCCGCACGATCGCCCGGCCCATCGCCACCCGCTGCCGCTGCCCGCCCGACAGGGCCTTAGGCTTGCGGTCGAGGTAGTCGGCGAGGTCGAGGATCGCGGCCGCCTCCTCCACCTGCTTGCGGACCGTCGCCTTGTCGACGCCGGCGATCTTGAGCGCGAAGCCCATGTTCTCGGCGACCGTCATGTGCGGGTAGAGCGCGTAGTTCTGGAAGACCATGGCGATGTCGCGGTCCTTGGGGCGCAGGTGGGTGACGTCGCGGTCCCCGATGAGGATCTGGCCGGCGTCCACCTCCTCCAGGCCCGCGAGCATCCGCAGGGAGGTCGACTTCCCGCAGCCCGAGGGGCCGACGAGGACGAGGAACTCGCCGGCCTCGATGTGCAGGTCGAGGGCGTCCACGGCCGGCCTGTCGGAGCCGGGGTAGATCCGGGTGGCGCCGGAGAAGGTGACGCTGCTGCTGGTGCTCGTGCTCATCGGGCTGGGGTCCTATCCCTTGGTGCCGCCGGCGGTCAGGCCGGCGACGAGGTGCTTCTGGGCGAAGAAGAAGACGAGGGCGGCGGGGACCGTGATCAGCACGGCCCCTGCGGTGAGGCTGTCCCACTGGGGGTTGAAGCGCGGCACGAACTGCTGCAGCCCGGCCCCCAGCGTGAGGTTCTCGTCGGTCTGGATGAAGGCGATCGCGTAGGCGACCTCTCCCCAGGCGGTGAGGAACGTGTAGAACGCCGTCACGGCCAGCCCGGGGCGGGCGAGCGGCAGCACCACGCGGTAGAAGGTGGCGAACGGGCCGAGCCCGTCCAGCGCCGCCGCCTCGTCGAGCTCCTTGGGGATGGTGTCGAAGTAGCCGCGCATCATCCAGGCGCAGAACGGCACGGCCACCGTGCAGTAGGCGATGATCAGGCTGAGCTTGGTGTCGATCAGCCCGAGGTTGGCCATGATCGTGTAGATCGGCACGATGAGGATCGCCACCGGGAACATCTGGGTGACGAGGAAGACCCACATCAGCCCGCGCCGTCCGGGGAAGTTGAAGCGGCTCATCGCGTAGCCGGCGCTCGCCGACATCGTGATGCCGATGACCATCGTGAACGCCGCCACGACGGCGCTGTTGAGGAACCACCGCGGGAAGCTGGTCTCGGTCAGCACGTGCACGTAGTTGTCGAACGACGGCTCGACGAAGAGCGTGATCTCCGAGCTCTGGATGGCGTAGCCGGGCTTGAGCGAGCTGAGCACCACCCAGACGATCGGGAAGAGCGCCACCAGCACCGCGAGGCCCAGCGTGCCGTGGAGGGCCACGGACGCCAGCGGGGAGCGGGTACGCCGCGGGCGCGGGGTCGCCGCCCGGGTGTGGGCCCCGGCGTCCTGGGCGAGGGTCGGGTCGGCCATCACCACACCTCTCCCTGCGAGCGCAGGGCCCGCCGGTAGGTCGCCGCGAAGACCAGCAGCAGCGACAGGATCAGGACGCCGTAGGTGGCGGCCAGCGAGTAGTTGCGGACGCCCTCGAAGGCGGCCCGGAAGGCCCCGGTCACGAGGATCTCGGACTCGCCGGCGGGCTGGCCGCCGGTGACGAAGAAGATCACCGGGAACATGTTGAAGGTCCAGATGGTGCCGAGCAGGATCACGGTCGCGCTGATCGGGCGCAGCCCCGGCAGGGTGATGTGCCGGAACCGCTGCCACGCGGAGGCGCCGTCCATCTCGGCGGCCTCGTAGAGGTCGGCGTTGATCGACTGCAGACCGCCGAGGATCGCCACCATCATGAAGGGCACGCCCATCCAGATGTTGGTGGTGATGGCGGTGAAGAGCGAGGTCCAGCGGTGGGAGAACCAGTCCACCGGGTCGAGGCCGACGGTGGTGAGCAGGCTGTTGAAGAGCCCGAAGTTCTCGTTGAAGAGGAAGCGCCACGCGAAGGCGGCGACGAAGCCCGGCACGGCCCACGGCAGGATCAGCAGCACGCGGTAGAGCCCGCGGCCGCGCATCGGCCGGTTGAGCATCACGGCCAGGCCGAGGCCGAGCAGGTAGTGGAACGAGACGCACGCGAAGGTCCACACCACGGTGTTGGTGAACCAGAGCCAGAAGCGGCCGCGTTCGCCGGTGACGACGTCGACGTAGTTGTCGAGCCCGACGAACTTCGCGGCGTCGGGGTTGGGCTTGCAGGTCTCCCCGCCGCCGAGGGTCTTGGTGCAGACCTCGCTGCGCTGGTTGGACTCGTTGAGGTCGGTGAACGACTGCCAGATCCCCTGCACGAGCGGGAAGCCGATCAGCACCGCCAGGACCACGACGGTCGGGAGCACCATGGCCCACGCGTACCAGTGCCGGTCGAAGGACCGGCGGAGCCGGCCCCCCCGGGAGGGGGCCGGCTGCGCGTGGTCCGGCGTGGGGCCGGGTGTGGAGCTGAGCGTCACGAGGTCACTGGGCCTCGTAGTCGGGGACGACCTCGGCCTTGAAGGTCTCGGCGACCTCGTCGAGGGCCTTCTTCGGGTCCTGGCCCTGGACCAGCACCTTGACCGCCATCTCGTCGAGCGGCGCGAAGAAGAGGCCGCCCTCGGGGATCCACGGCCGCGGCTGGGCGGCGTCGAGCGCACCCTGCCAGGCGGAGACCTTCTCGTTGTCGCTCAGCAGGTCGTAGGCGTCGGCGTTGCCGGGCAGCAGGCCCAGCTCCTCGGCGACGTAGGCCTGGCTCTCGGGGGAGGCCATGAACTCGACGAAGGCGAGGGCGGCGTCGGCCTTGGCCTCGTCCATCCCGGACCAGACGACGTAGTTGTGGCCGCCGACCGGCGCGCCGGCCTGCTCGCTGCCGCCGGGGACCGCGGCGATGCCGAGGTTCTCGAAGCCGCCGAACTTCGGGTCGCCGGCGATGTTGGCGACCTCCCACGGGCCGTTGACGATCATGCCGACCTTGCCCTCCTTGAAGAGGGTCATCATCGTGCCGTAGGAGTCCGACGCGTTGGGCTTGGCGGCCGTGCCGTCCTTCACCATCTGCTGGGCCACCGTGAGGCCCGCGACGTTCTCCTCGGAGTTGACCGTGATGGTCTCGGCGTCGACGTCGAGCAGGTCGCCGCCCTCGCCGTAGAGGAACGGGAGCATGAAGTAGCCGGCGGCGTTGAGGTAGATGCCCTCGACGCCCGCCTTCTGCTGGAGCGCCTCGGAGGCCTCGCGGACCTCGTCCCAGGTGGTCGGCGGGGCCTCGGGGTCGAGGCCGGCCTTCTGGAAGAGCTCCTTGTTGTACATCAGGCCGAGGGTGTCGGTGACCTGCGGGACGCCGTACGTCGAGCCGTCGTACTCGTTGCTCGACAGCGGCGTCTCGAGGAAGTTGCCCTCGAGCGCCGCGGTGCCGTCGAGCGCGTAGAGGTAGCCCAGCGAGGCGAACTCCGGCACCCAGGCGACCTCGGCGCGGAGGATGTCGGGCGCGCCCGAGCCGGAGCTGGCGGCGGTCTTGAACTTGTTCTGCGCCTCGCCGAAGGGGACCGACTGGTAGTTGACCTCGACGTCTGGGTACTCCTCGTTGAAGCGCTTGATCAGCTCCTCGAACGCGGGCGCCTCGTTCTCCGGGTCGGAGGTGTCCCACCAGGTCAGCTCGGCGGACAGCGACTGGGGGTCGGGCTCGTTCTGTTCCGAGCTGTCGTCCGAGTCCGAGCCGCAGGCGGCCAGGACGAGGGCGAGGGCTGCGGTGCCGGCGACGGCGGCCGCGTGGGTACGACGCATGGGTGCTCCTCGGATGGGCTGGGTCGACCGCGCGGACGGAGCCGCGTGGAGTTGTTGCTAGTGTGACGTGTGTCACGGCGTGCTGGCAAGATCCCTGCAAGAACTGGAAAGTCTTGCAGCATCGCCGTGCAAGGAGTTTCATACCACCATGGCAACCCTGGCGCAGATCGCGGTCGAGGCGGGCGTCAGCGAGGCCACCGTGTCCCGCGTGCTCAACGACAAGCCCGGCGTCAGCGACGCCGCCCGGCAGCAGGTGCTGGCCGTCCTGGACGTGCTCGGCTACGAGCGCCCCTCGCGGCTGCGCCGGCGCAGCGCGGGCCTGGTCGGCCTGGTCGTGCCCGAGCTGGAGAACCCCGTCTTCCCCCTCTTCGCCCAGGTGATCGAGGACGCGCTGGCCCGGCGCCGCTACACCCCCGTGCTCTGCACCCAGTCGCCCGGCGGGATCTCCGAGGACGAGTACGTCGAGTCCCTGCTCGACCACGGCGTCGCCGGGATCGTCTTCGTCTCGGGCAAGCACGCCGACACCGCGGCCGACCACCAGCGCTACCAGAGCCTGCTCGACAAGGGCCTGCCCTGCGTCTTCGTCAACGGGTACGTCGAGGGGCTGGACGCGCCGTTCGTCTCCGTCGACGACGTGGCCGCCATGGAGCTCGCGGTCAGCCACCTGGCCCAGCTCGGCCACACCCGGATCGGGCTCGCGATCGGCCCGGTGCGGTTCATGCCGTCGGCCCGCAAGCGGGCCGGCTTCGTGGCGGCCCTCGGCCGGGCCCTGGGCCTGTCGGAGGCCGATGCCCGGGAGTGGATCGAGGAGGGCCTCTTCACCGTCGAGGGCGGCGCCGCGGCCACCCGCAACCTGCTCGACCGCGGCGCCACGGCCGTGGTCTGCGGGTCGGACCTGATGGCGCTCGGAGCGGTCCGCGAGGTCCGCGAGCGGGGGCTCGAGGTGCCCGGCGACGTCTCCGTGGTGGGCTTCGACGACTCCCGCCTGATCGGCTTCCTCGACCCGCCGCTCACCACGGTCCGGCAGCCGGCGGCGGCGATGGGGGCGGCCGCGGTCGCCGCGCTCGCCGACGCGATCGACGGGCAGCCCGTCCCCGCCCACGAGTACGTCTTCGAGCCCGAGCTGGTCCTGCGCGCCTCCACCGGCCCGTGCCGCCCGTCCCGGGACGTGTGACCTACCTCCCGCCTCGGCTCGGGTGAATCGCCGGACGGCGGGCGCGCCCGGGTGCTCTCATGGTCGAGGCCCCGTCGTGTGCGGGGCCACCGCCGTGCCGCTCGGGACACGTGCGGACGAGCTCGTGGAAGTGTCGAGATGCGGATGGGTCCCCCTGGCTGGCTGACGCGCCCCCTCGCGGTGCGCCTGGCCCTCGTCGCCGCGGCCGCGGTCGCCTCGGCGTGGTCCCTCGCCGGCCGCGAGGCGCCGCTCGCGCTGTCGGGGGGCGTCCTGGGCGTCCCCACCGCGTTCGTCGCCGCGGCCTTCTCCGTCGACGCCGCCGCCCACCACCGCGGGCGCGGACGCCTCTCGTGGGCGCTGATGGCGGCCTACCTCACCCTGTACGGCGGCGCCGACCTGCTGGTCCGGGTGGGCGCCGAGACCGGCTCCGCCCTGGCCACCGGCACCAGCGACGTCGCCTACCTCCTGGCGTTCGTGACCGGCGCCGTGGCCCTCCTCCTCTACCCCGCCGTGCGCTGGCAGAGCGGGATGTGGCGGCCCGTGCTGCTGGACGCGCTGGTGCTGGCGACGGGGCTCGTGCAGCTCGTCCACACGTTCGTCCTCGGCACGGTCTACGGCTCGTCGGTGGACGTCACCATGCGGGTGATGCTGACGGTCTACTCGCTCGGGTCGGGCCTCGCGGTGTCGCTGGCCTGCCTGCTGCTGCTCCGCAGCGCCGGCCCCCGTCGCACCGACGTCGTCCTCGTCGGCCTCGCCTTCACCGCGTTCGCGGTCGGCGACAGCGGCTACGCCCTGGCGGTGGCCCGCGGGGTCGACCCCTCGTGGGGGATCGACGTGGGCTACTCCCTCGGACCGCTGCTGCTGGCCGCCGCCGCGGCCGTGGCCAGCACGCGGCCCACGCCGCTGCGGACCTTCCGGCGCCACCTGGACGGCGGGCTCTCGCCCGTGCTGCCCGATCTGGTGGCCCTCGGGGCGCTGGCCGCCGCCGTGGCGCTCGCCCCGCGCGAGGCGGGCTCGGTGCTTCTCGGGGCGTTCACCATCGCGGTGGTCGGCGTCCGCCAGCTCGTGCAGACCCAGGACGCCTGGCGGCTCCGCGGGGTGCTCGAGGCGCGGGTGGCCGACCGGACCCACGAGCTCGCCGAGCTCACGGCCGCCTACGAGAAGCTCGACTCGATCAAGAGCGAGTTCGTCACCGCAGTCAGCCACGAGCTGCGCACCCCCCTCGCGGCGATCCGGGGGTCGCTGGAGATGCTCGAGGACGGCGACGCCGGCGCGCTCCCCCCGACGGCCCTGCCAATGATCTCCCGTGCCACCCGGGGCAGCGAGCGGCTCTCCCGGCTGGTCGACGACATCATCCACCTCGAGCGCCTCGAGAGCGGCAGCTTCGGCTTCGCCCCCGGGGTGCACGACCTCGGCACGCTGGTCGGCGAGGCCGTGCACTCCCTCTGCTCGCTGGCCACCGAGAGGGAGGTGAGGGTCCGTCTGCTGACGAGCGAGGTCGAGGCCCGCTGCGACGCCGACCGGGTGGTGCAGGTCCTGGTCAACCTCCTCGGCAACGCGCTGAAGTTCTCCCCCGCCGGCAGCGAGATCGAGGTCTCCTCCCGGGTCGACGGCGACCACGTCCTGGTCTCCGTCGCGGACCAGGGCCGCGGCATCCCGGCAGACGAGCTCGAGCGGGTCTTCGACCGCTTCCACCAGGTCGGCATGGACGACAGCCGCCAGGGCGGCGGCACCGGCCTCGGCCTCACCATCAGCCGGCGCATCGTGGAGCGGCACGGCGGCCGGATCTGGGCCGAGAGCGTCGAGGGCCGGGGTGCGACCTTCCGGTTCACCCTGCCGCTCGCGGAGTCGGGGGACGACGGAGCGGCCTCAGTCGAGGTAGACGCCGAAGAGGTTGCCGACCACGTTCGTGACGACCATGGCGAGCAGCCCGCCGGCCACGGTGCGCGCCACCGCCCGCAGCGGTGGGCTCCCGCCCAGTCGTGAGCTGATCCACCCCGTCAGGGCCAGGGCGGCCGCCACGGAGACGCCGGTGAACCAGACCCGCTGCTCGGCAGGGGCGAAGGCGATCACGAGCAGCGGCAGGAGGGCGCCCAGCACGAAGGCGATCATGGAGGCCCACGCGGCGTGCCAGGGGTTGGTCTGCTGCTCGGGGTCCAGGCCCAGCTCGATCTCGGCGTGCGCCGCCAGGGCGTCGTGCTCCGTGAGCTCCTCGGCCACCTGCTCGGCCAGGCGGGCGCTCAGCCCTCGCCCCCGGAGCAGGCCGGTGAGCTCGGCGAGCTCCAGCTCGGGCTCGGTGCGCAGCTCCTCCGCCTCCATCACCAGCTGGGCCCGCTCGGTGTCGCGCTGCGTGCTGACGGAGACGTACTCGCCGGCCGCCATGCTGATCGCGCCGGCCACCAGGCCCGCGACCCCGGCGAGCACGATGGCCCGGGTGTCGTCGGTGGCCCCCGCGACCCCGGCGACCAGCCCCGCGGTCGACACGATCCCGTCGTTGGCGCCCAGCACGCCCGCCCGTAGCCAGTTCAACCGGCTGGCCAGGTTGACGCCGTGGGGCTCGCCCGCGTGGGACTCGTCCAGTCTGCTCACGCCGTCATCCCACCCGTCGCGCGCGTGCCGCGCAAGCAAGGAGAGCCTCCGCTGACCCCGGGACGTGGGTCGAAATCACCGGGGCCCCGGTGATCCCAGCAGTTCCTGACAGGTGCAGCAGTCAGGAACCGACAGGACCTCCGGGGCCAGGTGAACGTGTCAGAGACCGAGGTCGCGGGCGATGAGCATCTTCATGATCTCGTTGGAGCCGGCCCAGATCTTGGTGACGCGGGCGTCGCGCCAGGCGCGGGCCACGCGGTACTCGTTCATGTAGCCGTAGCCGCCGTGCACCTGCAGGCAGTGGTCGAGGACCTCGGACTGCACCTGCGTGGCCCACCACTTCGCCTTCGCGGCGTCGACGGCGGTCAGCTCCTTGCGGGTGTGCTTCATGACGCACTGGTCGATGTAGGCCTCGGTGACCTCGACCCGGGTGACCAGGTCGGCCAGCAGGAACTGCGTGTTCTGGAACTTGCCGATCGGCTGGCCGAAGGCGACCCGGTCCTTGGCGTACTGGATGGTCTCCTCGAGGATCTGCTTCGCGTGCGCGACGCCGGTGATCGCGGTGCCGAGGCGCTCCTGCGGGAGGAACTGCATCATCGAGATGAAGCCGGTGTCGAGCGGGCCCACGAGGTCGTCGTTGCTGACCCGGACGTCCTCGAAGGAGAGCTCGGCGGTGTCGGAGTCGTCCTGGCCGACCTTGTCCAGCACCCGCCCGACGGAGAAGCCGGGAGTCCTGGTGTCGACGGCGAAGAGCGAGATGCCCTTGGCCTTCTTCTCCGGCGCGGTGCGCGCCGCGACCACGACGATGTCGGCGGAGCCGCCGTTGGTGATGAAGGTCTTGGAGCCGTTGATGATCCAGTCGTCGCCGTCGCGGACGGCCGTGGTCTTGAGGTTGGCGAGGTCGGAGCCGCCGCCGGGCTCGGTCATGCCGATCGCCAGCACCGTCTCGCCCGTGGCGACGCCGGGCAGCCAGCGCTTGCGCTGCTCCTCGTTGGTCAGGTGCACGAGGTAGGGAGCGGTGATGTCGGCGTGGATGCCCACGCAGGAGGGGAGGGTCATGTTGACCTTCGCCAGCTCCTCGGTGAGGACCGCGTTGAAGCGGTAGTCGCCGGCGTCCACGCCGCCGTGCTCCTCGGGGATCTCGAGGCCCAGGAGGCCCTGCGCCCCGGCGTCCAGCCAGAACTGTCGGGTGAGCCCGTGGTTCTTCTCGTACTCCTCCAGGTTCGGGACGACCTGTCGGTCCAGGAACTCCTTGACCGAGGCGCGGAACGCCTCGTGGTCCTCGTCGTAGATCTCGCGCGTCATGCCGCACAGGTTACCCGTCGGTCAGGACTGTCGCCGCCCGTCGAGACGGCTACAGTCCGGGTGGGGAGGTTCAGGCACGAAGCCTCCAGTACGACGCCGGGGGGCGTCGGCCTTCCGGCGCGAGCCGGCATGCCGGTGCGGGCGCTGAGGCGCAGGGGAGTGTGGCCAGTGCGGGAGATCGACGCGGAGGAGCGCGAGGCGCCCTCCCGGGCCGGGGCATGGGGCGGCCCGCGGGACCGGACCGCCCTGCAGCTGATCGCCGAGGACGTCGTGGCCCGCTCCGGGTTCGGCGTCTGCACCATCGAGGTGCTGCGCACCGACGGGCTGCTCGAGACGGTGGCCGTGGCCGGGCCCGCCGCCGTGGCGGGACGCACCCCGGGCCGCGCCGTACCGCTGGAGTCGACCGGCTCCGACCTGGACGTGGGCGCCACCTTCGGGACGCTGACCTTCGTCGCCGCCGAGTGGTCCGGCGCCGCCGACGGCCCGGTGCGCGGCGACGGCTGGCGGCGGGGCGACGTGCTGGTGGCCCGACTCACCGACGACACCTCCGCGCTGCGCGCACTCCTGCACCTCGACGAGCCCGTCGGCGGGAGGCGCCCAGTCGGCGAGGAGCTGCGCGCGCTGTCCGACTCGCTGCAGCTGGCCTTCCGGGCGGTCGTGACCACCGTCGAGCGAGAGGCCCTGGCCCAGCAGGTCCGGATGGCGCAGGCTGCGCGCACGATGATCCGCTCCGCCAGCGGCCGGCTCGAGCTGCCGGAGCTGCTGGACGCCGCCACCCACGAGCTGCGGGACGCCTTCCGCGCCGAGCGGCTCCAGATCGAGGTGCGCCCGCCGCCGGGGGAGGACGCCACGGACTACGGCGTCAGCCCCGACTTCTACCTCGAGCTCGAGCAGGCGCTGCACCGGGTCTGGCGGCGGGAGGGGGTGCTGATCGCCGAGCCGGGGCAGGTGTGGGGCGACCCCGAGCTGGCCCCGCAGCACCGCGAGCTCCTCGCCCGGAGCCTGCGGGAGCAGGGGCTGGGCAGCCTGGTCCTCGTCCCGATCGGCACCGCGCGCCAGCTGCTGGGGGCGCTGCTCATCCATCGGCGGCTGGGCGAGCAGCGGTGGACCGACTCCGAGACTGTCGCCGCGCTCGACGTGGGCCGAGACCTCGCCGCCGCGATCCTGCAGGCCCGCGCCCTGGAGAGCGAGCACGCGCTGCACGCCGAGCTGCGCCGCACCGACGAGTACCGGCGCGAGCTGGTCTCGACCGTCTCGCACGAGCTGAAGAACCCGATCGGCGTCCTGCTCGGCCACGTCGAGATGCTGGGCCTGGAGGACGACGCGGGCGCCGAGCTGGCGGCCGGACGGGCGGGCGTCAGCCTGCGGGCCATGGCGCGGGCCGCGCGCCGGCTGCAGGTGCTGGCCGACGACCTGCTGACCATGAGCCGGCTCGAGCAGCCCGGGGCGGGCGTCCGTCCGCCGCTGCCGATCGACCTGGCCCGGGTGCTGGCCGAGGCGGTGGACGACCTCGCCCTCGAGGTCGAGCAGCACCGGGTGACCCTGGTGGTCGAGGCGGCGCCCGAACGGGCCACCGTGCTCGGCGACGCCGACGACCTGTTCCGGGTCTTCGTCAACGTCGTGGGCAACGCCGTGAAGTACTCCGACCCCGGAGGCACCGTGCGGCTGTGCCTGGAGCCGCACGTCGGCGGGATGCGGCTCACCTGCACCGACGAGGGGCTGGGGATCAGCGAGGCCGACCAGGCCCGGCTCTTCTCCCACTTCTTCCGCTCCACCAACCCCCGGGCACTCGCGCGCCCGGGCACGGGGCTGGGCCTGGCGATCGTGCAGCGCGTCGTCGAGCAGCACGGGGGCCGGGTCGAGCTGGAGTCCGAGCTGGGCCGGGGGACCACCGTGCGGGTCTGGCTCCCGGCGGCGGCCGGCGACTGAGGACGGGACCGACCGCCGGTCAGACGACCTTCCAGGAGAAGCCGATCCGCAGGCCGTCGACCCGATTGACCTCCAGCTCGACCTCGCCCTCCTCGCCGCCCGCGGTGGCGGTGCAGCGGGTGGTCTCGCCGGTGACGCCGTCCAGGTCCTCGGGGCAGTCGAGCCCGTCGACCTCGATGCCCTGGTCGGCGAGCTGCAGGGTGAGCGTCTCCTCCAGCACGTCGCGCTCGAGGAACGGGGTGGTCTCCCAGCGGACCTCGTCGTCCTCCACCTCGGTGGTGGTGAACCGGATGCCGGTGCGCGACTCGCCGTCGTCGACCGTGCAGGTGGCGGTGGCGTCGACCTCGGCCTCGAGGTCCTCGGGGCAGTCGATCTCGAGCTCCGTGCCCTCCTCGTCGGGGGTGACTCCCTCGCTCACCTTCTCCTCGAGCGTCGAGGCCTCCACGACGCCGGGACCGGTGCTGCAGGCCGTCAGCAGGGCGAGGAGGGCGAGGGAGGCGGCGGCCGGGGCGGCGGGGCGGGAGCGCATGGGGAGCAGTCAAGCAGGTTTGCGACCCGACAGGACCTCCTCGACCCACGCCGGGACCAGCTCGGTGGCCGGCCCCTGCCGGGCCCGCCGGAAGTCCCCCGCCCCGACGCTCGCGTCGAGGTTGAGCTCGAGGGTGTCGCGCCGGGCCCAGTGGACGAAGGCGGCGGCGGGGTAGACCTGCCCCGAGGTGCCGATGGCGACGAAGAGGTCGCACTCCCACAGCGCCTCCTCGACGAGGTCCATCCCGTGGGGCACCTCCCCGAACCAGACCACGTCGGGGCGCAGCGCCGGGCGCTCGCAGGTGGGGCAGGGCGGCCGGTGCCCGAGGGGCTCGTGCCACTCGTGGCGGGCGTCGCAGGCGGTGCACCGGGCGGCGCGGAGCCGGCCGTGCATGTGGTGGACCCGCCGCGACCCGCCGCGCTCGTGCAGGTCGTCGACGTTCTGGGTGACCAGCAGGAGGTCCTCGCCGAGCGCCTCCTCCAGCCGGGCCAGGGCCCGGTGGGCCGCGTTCGGCCGGACCCGGCCGAGCGCCGCGCGCCGCTCGTCGTAGAACCGCTGCACGAGGTCGGGATCGGCCTCGAAGGCCTCCGGCGTGGCGACCGTCATCGGGTCGTGGCCCTCCCAGAGGCCGTCGGCGTCGCGGAAGGTCGGCACCCCGCTCTCCGCGGAGATCCCGGCACCCGTCAGGACGACGATCTTCATGCGGACTTCCTCATGAACCAGTCCTACCAGCCCTCTCCCCGGTAGGCTCCCGCCAGGGGGAGACCGGCTCGAGGACGGTCCCGATCACGTCGCTGGCCCACTCGTCCGGGAGGGGTCCTGGTCAGCCGAGGACCAGGGAGTCGAGGGCGCCCATGAGCCGCCGGCAGGAGACCGAGGTCGTCCGCACCCGCCGTACGTCGTGGGGCGGGGCGGCGGACCGCGAGCTGCTGCAGCGCATCACCGCCGACGTGGCACGCCGGGCCGGCTTCGCCGTCTGCGCCCTCGAGGTCCTGCGCCACGACGGCATGCTCGAGTTCGTCGCCATCCACGGCAGCCCCGACGGGGCTGCCCGGCTGCTCGGCCAGGGCTCGCCGGTGGGCGTGATGACCCCGGTCCTCGCCTGCGGCGCCGAGTGCGGTGCCTTCACCTTCGTCGCCGCCGAGTGGCTCACCGACGAGGCCGCCGCCCAGCTGCTCGCCTACGCGCACGTGCCCGACCTGCCGCCCGCCGCGACGGACGACGCCTGGCACGCCGACGACATGCTCGTCGCTCCGCTGCGAGGCCGGGACGGCGAGCTGCGCGGGATGCTCTACCTCGACGAGCCGCTCAGCGGCCGGCGCCCGACCGCGCGGCAACTCCTGGCCCTCACCGACGAGCTGGAGCTCGCCTTCACCGCCGTCGTGAGCGCGGTGGAGCGCGAGGTCCTGGCGCAGCGCTACCGGATGGGCCACGTCTCCCGTGCGGCGATCCGGGCCGTCGACAGCCAGCTCGGGGTGGCCCAGCTGCTGGAGAGCGCGCGCTCCCGGCTGCGCGAGGGGTTCCGGGCGGCCGACCTGCACGTCCGCGTGTTCGGCGTCGACGGCGCACCGGACGAGCACACCGAGGTGTCGGCGTACGCCTCTCCCGAGCTGCTGGCGGCCGTGGAGGCGGCGGCGCGGCGGGCGCACGAGGCGCGGACCGTGGCGATCGTGGAGAGCGAGGCCGTCTGGGGGGCCGACGGGCTGGAGCCGCACGACGTCGAGCTGCTCCTCGACGTGGTCGGTCGCCACTCCCTGGCCGCCGTCGTCGTCGTCCCGGTGGCCGCCGGCGGTCGCCTGCTCGGCCTGATGGCGATCGTGCGGGACGCCCAGCGGGAGCGCTGGGCGGAGTCGGAGAGCACCGCGGCGCTCGACGTCGGCGAGGACCTCGGGCGGGCCGTCCTCGACGCCCTGGCCTTCGAGAAGGAGCAGCGGCTCAACGCCGAGCTGCGCCGGGTCGACGAGTACCGCGCCGAGCTGATCGCGACCGTCGCCCACCAGATGAAGAACCCCATCGGGGCGGTCCTGGGCCACCTCGAGATGCTCGAGGACGACCCGGCGGTGCCGGAGGCGCTCGACGGCCCGCTCGGCGCGATGTCGCGGGCGACCGGGCGGCTCGAGCAGCTGGCCGAGAGCCTGCTGACCCTGAGCCGAGTGGGCCGCCCCGACGCCGCGGCCCGGGGGCCGGTCGACCTGCGGGCGCTGGTGCTCGACGCCTGCGAGCAGGTCGCGGTGGTCGCGGGCCGCGCCGGGGTGCGGGTCGAGGCCGACGTGCCGGACGCAGGGGGAGCCGACGGTGCGGGGACCGTCGTCACGGGCAGCGCCGACGACCTCGGCCACGTGGTGACCAACCTGCTGAGCAACGCGGTGAAGTACTCCGACCCGGGGACGACCGTCCACGTCCGGCTGGCACCGGCGGGCGACGAGGTGGTGCTCGCCGTCGCCGACGAGGGGCTCGGCATCTCGGAGACCGACCAGGCGCGGCTCTTCACCGAGTTCTTCCGCTCGGCCGACGTCCGGGCCCAGGGCCGCCCCGGCACCGGGCTCGGCCTCGCCATCGTGCGCCGCGTCGTCGACCGGCACGGCGGGCGCATCGAGGTCGACTCCACCCTCGGGGTCGGCACCACCTTCCGGGTGACCCTGCCCCTCGGTTGAGCCCGGCCGGTCCGTCTCAGGACGGCGCGCGGTCCGGGACGGCGGGCGTGCAGACGGGCGTGCAGACCGAGGCGGTCCAGGCGAGGGCGGTCCTTGTGCCGACGTCCGGCGAGTACGCCGAGCCCGACCCGCTGGCGGTGCAGTACTCCGCCTGCGTGAGCGCGGTCGGGGCCACCGGCTTCTGGGTCTGCGCGGGGGCGGGCATCTCGGCGAGCATCGCGAAGACCGCGTCGGAGGAGCTGTTCCCGACCACGCAGGTCGGCGGCACGGGCGACGCGTTCCGGCACTGCTACTGGAGCGCCCTGCTGACCATCGACTTCGGTGCCGTCCGTGCCGAGAAGGTGACCACCAGCTACGAGGACGTCGCGCTGAACGACGAGCCGTTCCGCAGCATGGACCTGGCGAACAACGCCACGGGTCGCCAGGTCGGCCTCGCCCAGCGGACCAACGCGAGGTCGAAGGAGCGGTGCGCCTCGCTGGCGCGGACCGGCGGGCTGGTCACCGTCTCCTGAGCTCGGCCCGCAGGCCCGGGTCGAGGTGCTCGGTGGCGTAGGAGAGGGCGGTGCGGCCCATCCGGGGGGCGTGGGCCCGCAGGAAGTCGACGAGCGTCTTCCGGTCGACCCGCTTGCCCACCTCCCGGAGCATCCAGCCGGCGGCCTTCTGGACCAGGTCGCGCCGGTCGTCGAGGACCGCGGCCGCCGCGACGAGCGCCGGTCCGGGGTCGCCGGCCTTGGTGGCGGCGAAACTCGCCATCACCCCCGCCCGGCGACGCCAGAGGTCGGGGTCGGCGAGGAGCTCCTCGACCACGTGCGCACCGCCGTCCTCATCGCCCTCGCCGCCGTCCTCGCCGCCGGGCGAGGTCCGCAGGTGCTCGCCGACGAGCCACTCCGCGGAGACGTCGACGAGGTCCCAGCTGTTGACCCGTCCCGCCCGCAGGGCGTCGAGGTAGAGCGCGTGCAGCCGCGCCCGCAGCGCGGGGTCGGCGGTCCGCGGGCGCAGCGCCCGCCTGAACGCCTCGACCGCGACGACCAGCGCGGCGAGCCGGTGCTCGTGCTCCCGGTCGTCGAGCAGGGCGCGGACCTCGGCGAGCGGCAGGTCGGCGTACCGCCGCGCCACCGCCCGCACCGCGGGCACCCGGACGCCGACGAAGACGTCCCCCTCGCCGTACCCGCCCGGCCGGACCTGGAAGAAGCGCGCCAGGTGGGCCGCGTCGACCGGGTCGGCCCGCTCGGCGAGCGCCCTCCGCACGTCGGCGGCCGTCGGCTTCACGGGCCCGGGCGTCACCGGCTCAGGAGCACCGGGCACCGGTGGAACCAGGGCTCAGTAGTACCAGGGGTAGGGCGACCAGTCGGGCTCGCGCTTCTCGAGGAACTGGTCGCGCCCCTCCTGCGCCTCGTCGGTCATGTAGGCCAGCCGCGTGGTCTCGCCCGCGAAGAGCTGCTGGCCGACGAGCCCGTCGTCGAGGAGGTTGAAGGAGTACTTGAGCATCCGCTGCGCCGTGGGCGACTTGCCGTTGATCTTGGCGCCCCACTCGAGCGCCACCTTCTCGAGCTCGGCGTGCGGGACCACCCGGTTGACCGCACCCATCCGGTGCATCGTCTCGGCGTCGTACTCCTCGGCGAGGAAGAAGATCTCGCGGGCGAACTTCTGCCCGACCTGACGGGCGAGGTACGCCGACCCGTAGCCGCCGTCGAAGGAGCCGACGTCGGCGTCCGTCTGCTTGAAGCGAGCGTGCTCGGCGCTGGCGAGCGTGAGGTCGCAGACGACGTGCAGGGAGTGGCCGCCGCCGGCAGCCCAGCCGGGGACCACGCAGATGACGACCTTGGGCATGAAGCGGATCAGCCGCTGGCACTCGAGGATGTGCAGCCGCGCCAGCTTGGCCTTGTCGATGACGCTTGGCTCCTCGGCGCCGGTGTCCTGCGCGCTGACGTCACCGTCGGTCGAGCTCGTCGAGACCTCGTACTGGTAGCCGGCCCGGCCGCGGATCCGCTGGTCGCCGCCGGTGCAGAAGGCCCACTTGCCGTTCTTCGCGCTGGGCCCGTTGCCCGTGAGGATGACGCAGCCGACGTCGGCGCTGGTGCGGGCGTGCTCGAGGGTGCGGAGCAGCTCGTCGACGGTGTGCGGCCGGAAGGCGTTGAGCACGTCGGGGCGGTCGAAGGCGATCCGCACGGTGCCGTGCGCCTTCGCGCGGTGGTAGGTCAGGTCGGTCAGGTCCTCGAAGCCCGGGACGACGTCCCAGTCCGTCGGGTCGAAGATCTCGGAGACTCCGTCGATCGCGCTCATGGCCGCGAGGCTACCGGGGGTCTTGCGGCGACGGCCCGGCAGGAGTTGGGTGTCGTCATGGCGGAGCGGCGCACCCCACGGCAGGCACGCGACCAGCAGGAGCTGGCGGCCCGGGACCCCGCCCGGATCCGCAACGTCGTCCTCGTGGGTCCCCCCGGGGGCGGGAAGACGACCCTGGTCGAGGCCCTGCTGCTGCACGCGGGCGTGCTGGGCCGGGTCGGCACGGTCGAGGACGGCACGACGGTCAGCGACCACGAGGAGTTCGAGAAGGCCCACCAGCGCTCCGCGGCGTTGTCGGTAGTCCCGCTCGTCCACCGCGGCACCAAGGTCAACCTCCTCGACACCCCCGGGTACGCCGACTTCGTCGGGGAGGTGCGCGCCGGCTTCCGGGCCGCCGACGCCGCGCTGCTCGTCGTCCCGGCCGACGCCGCCCCGGAGGGCGCGCTCGACGAGCCGACCCGCCAGCTCGCCCGCGAGTGCCTGGTCGCCGAGGTGCCGACGGCGGTGGTGGTGACCAAGCTCGACCACGCCCGGGCGGACCTCGACGGGGTGGTGGCCGCCCTGCGCGACGTGCTGGGGGAGCGGGTGCTGCCGCTCTTCGAGCCGCTCCGCGACGGGGGCCGGGTCACCGGGCTGCGCCACCTGCTCGCCCCCGGGTCGGCGACCCCGGAGGTCGCCGCCGCCCACGACCGGCTCGTCGAGGCGCTCGTCGAGGAGGCAGAGGACGATGCGCTGCTCGACTCCTACCTGGGCGGCGAGGAGATCGCCGAGGAGGCGCTGGTCGCCGACGTCGACGCCGCCATGCAGCACGGCGCGTTCCACCCGCTGCTGCCCGTCTGCGCGACCACCGGGGTGGGGCTGGCCGAGCTGCTCGACCTGGTCGTCGCCGGCTTCCCCGCACCCGCGGAGCGCCGGTCGCCCGAGGTCTTCACCCCGGCCGGGGCCGCCGCGCCGCCCCTGGTCGCCGACCCCGACGGCCCGTTGGTGGCCGAGGTGGTCCGCACCAGCAGCGACCCCTACGTGGGCCGGGTGAGCGTCGTCCGGGTTTTCTCGGGCACCCTGCGACCCGACCAGCCGCTGCACGTGGCCGGGCGGGGGTGGTCGTTCCTCGGCGAGCACGGCCACGCCGACCACGACGCCGACGAGCGGGCGGGGGCGCTCACCCACCCCTTCGGCGGCCAGCTGCTGCCCGCGACCGCGCTGGTCGCCGGCGACGTGGGCTGCGTGAGCCGGCTGACGACGGCCGAGACGGGCGACACCCTCAGCGCGCCGGAGGAGCCCCGCGTGCTCCGGCCCTGGTCGCTGCCCGACCCGCAGCTGCCGCTCGCGGTCGAGGCCGCGACCCGCTCCGACGAGGACCGCCTCTCCGGCGCCCTCACCCGGCTCGCCGCGGAGGACCCGAGCCTGCGCGTCGAGCGGAACCCCGAGACCCACCAGGTGGTGCTGTGGGTGCTCGGCGAGGCCCACGCCGAGCTCGCGCTCGACCGCCTGGCGGTGCGGTACGGCGTACGCGTGGTCCAGCGCGACCTGCAGGTGCCGCTGCGGGAGACCCTCGCGGGGCCCGCGCGGGGGCACGGGCGTCACGTGAAGCAGTCGGGCGGCCACGGTCAGTACGCCGTCTGCGACGTCGAGGTGGAGCCGCTGCCGGCGGGCGCGGGGTTCGAGTTCGTCGACCGGGTGGTGGGCGGAGCGGTGCCGCGGCAGTTCATCGGCTCGGTGGAGAAGGGGGTGCGGGCGCAGATGGCACGCGGCGCGCGGCTCGGCTACCCGCTGGTCGACCTGCGGGTGACGCTCGTGGACGGCAAGGCCCACAGCGTCGACAGCTCCGACGCCGCCTTCCAGGCCGCCGGGGCGCTCGCCCTGCGCGAGGCGGCCGAGGCCGCGGGGGTGGTGGTGCTGGAGCCCTACGACAAGGTCGCGGTGCTGGTCCAGGACACGGCGGTCGGGGAGACGATGAGCGACCTCTCGGCCCGCCGCGGGCGCCTCCTCGGCACCGACCAGGTGGCCGACGGACGCACCCTCGTGCTCGCGCACGTGCCCCAGGTCGAGCTGGTCCGGTACGCCGTCCACCTGCGGGCGGCGACCCACGGCGCCGGCACCTTCACCCGCGAGTTCGCCCACCACGAGCCGATGCCCGAGGAGCTGGTGGGCTCGGTGGCGCGGCGCGACTGAGCCCCCGGGTGTGGCGAGCCGTCGCGGAGCTCTCCGGGAGGCGTCGGGGAGGATGACGCCATGAGTGCTGCCCCCTCGTCCGACGCGACCTTCGACGTCGCCCGCGTCCGCGCCGACTTCCCCGCCCTCGCCTCGGGCGTCGCCCACTTCGACGGCCCCGGTGGCAGCCAGGTGCCGCGGCAGGTCGCCGACGCGGTCGCCGCGACGCTGACCGGCGGGCTGGCCAACCGCGGCACCGTGACCGCGGCCGAGCGGCGGGCGGAGGACGTCGTCCTCGCCTCCCGGGCGGCGGTCGCCGACCTGTTGGGCTGCGACGCCCGCGGCGTCGTCTTCGCGCGGTCGATGACCCAGGCGACGTACGACGTCTCCCGCACGCTCGCCCGCCAGTGGCGGGAGGGCGACGAGGTGGTCGTGACCCGGCTCGACCACGACTCCAACGTCCGGCCGTGGGTGCAGGCCGCCGAGGCGGTCGGGGCGCGGGTGCGGTGGGTCGACTTCGACCGCGCCACGGGCGAGCTCGACGTCGAGGGCCTGGTCGCGGGGCTGACGGAGCGGACCCGCCTCGTGGCGCTGACTGCGGCCTCCAACGTGCTGGGCACCCGCCCCGACGTGCGCCTGGTGGCCGACGCGGCCCGCGCGGTGGGGGCGCTCACCTACGTGGACGCCGTCCACCTCGCCCCGCACGCGCCGCTCGACGTGGCCGACCTCGGCGCCGACTTCGTCGCCTGCTCGCCCTACAAGTTCTTCGGCCCCCACCACGGCCTCGTCGTCGCCGATCCCGCGCTGCTGGAGACGCTGCGCCCCGACAAGCTGCTGCCCTCCTCCGACGCCGTGCCGGAGCGGTTCGAGCTCGGCACGCTGCCCTACGAGCTGCTCGCCGGGACGACCGCCGCGATCGAGTACGTCGCGGGGCTGGCCTCGTCGGCGGCCGACCGGCGCACGCGGGTGCTGGAGTCGATGCGCGCCGTCGAGGAGCACGAGGAGCGGCTCTTCGGCCGGTTGGTGGCGGGGCTCAAGGGGCTCGGCCGCGTGCGGCTCCACGGCGCTCCCGCCCGCCGCACCCCCACCGTGTACTTCTCCGTCGACGGCGTCACCGGCCGCGAGGTGCACGAGCGGCTGGCGACGCTCGACGTCAACGTGCCCGCCAGCCACTTCTACGCGATCGAGGCCTCCCGGCACCTCGGTCTCGGGGACGAGGGTGCCGTGCGCGCGGGGCTCGCCCCCTACAACGACGCTCGCGACGTCGACCGGCTGCTGGACGGGCTCGCGGGCCTCTGACGTGCTGTCGGTGACGCGGGTCGGGCCGACCGACTGGGAGCGGCTGCGTCGCGTGCGCCTGGCCTCGCTGGCCGAGTCGCCCGAGATGTTCGGGTCGACTCTTGCCCGCGAGGAGGCCTTCGACGAGGCGGAGTGGCGGCGGCGGGCCGCCCGCCCGGCCACCTTCCTGGCCACCTGTGACGGGGAGGACGTCGGGATGGGCGGGGTCTACGAGGTCGACGGGACCTGGACCGTGGCGGGGATGTGGCTCGCGCCCGACGCGCGCGGAAGCGGGCTGGTGGACCTGCTGCTCGGGGCCTGCGAAGAGGTGGTGCGCGCCGCCGGCGCCCACCGGGTGCAGCTGGGCGTGATGGAGGACAACCCGAGGGGGCGGCGGGCCTACGAGCGGAACGGCTACGCGCCGACGGGCGAGCGCGTGCACGTGCGGGACGGACGCCACGAGGTGATGCTGGGCAAGACGCTTGGGTAGCCGTCTGGACTTTTTTCAAACACCTGTCCACAGGCTGGACTCGGGCAGTTCCTGGCGCCCGTCTTGTCGGCGGCGGCTGGTTGAGTGGGGGTGTCGGCAGGTTCATCGGGGGTCTGCCACGGGCGGCGGTACGGCGTCGGGGACGGGGGTCCGTGGCATGTGGGAGCAGGCGGGTGGTGAGCACCCGATCACCCGCGCGGTGGCGATGATCGACGCCGCGCTCGACCTCGCCGCGTCTGCTGACCCGATGTACCTCTCCGCCCAGGCTCAGAGGGACGCGCTCCTGAATCTGACCCGGGCCGTCGACGGGGTCGAGTCGCTGCGGATGCGGGTCATGGGTGCCGTGGGGGCGCCGGGTGGGGTCGCGGAGACCGACGGAGCCCGGAGCGTCGCGGGGTGGTTGGACGCCCGGGCGCGGACCGGGTACGCCGCCGGCCGGTCCGCGGAGAAGCTCGGCGAAGCCTTGGCGTCCCGCTGGCACCTGGTCGCCGAAGGGCTCGTGTCGGGTGCGGTGAACCTCCCCCAGGCCCGGGTGATCGTGAAGCCCCTGGACAACCTCGTGGTCGACCCACTCCCCGGAGAAGAAGTGCCCGCCGAGGTCCTGGCGAAGGCCGAGGCGCACCTGGTGCAGGCGGCCGGGAAGTTCAACCCCAAGCAGCTGGAGACCCTCGGCGCGAAGATCCTGCAGACCGTCGCCCCCGACACCTGCGACGAGCACGAACGCAAGCTGCTGGAACGGGCCGAACGCCGGGCGAACGCGGCGACGAGGTTGACGATCCGCCGCCGCGGCGACGGCGCCTCGAATCTCAGGGGCGTGGTCCCCGACCACGTCGCGGCCCGGCTCAAGACCATCCTCGAGGCCTGGACCTCACCCAAGCAGGACGACGGCAAGGCCGCGGGTGCGGCGACCGGGTGGCACCCCTTCTCCCACCTCGACCCTGCGACGGGTGAGCGACTCCCGCAGGAGCGGTTGCAGGGGCTGGCGTTCTGCGCGTTCCTCGAGGCCGCCGACCCCGCCCGGATCCCGGCGCACGGGGGTGCGGCCACCAAGGTCCTGGTCACCCTCGACTACGAGAAGCTGCGCGACCAGCTCGGCACGGGGTGGATCCTCACCAACGGCGAGGACCTCACCGAGGTCACCGCCCACACCGTGCGGCGGATGGCCTGCCAGGCCGAGATCATCCCCGTCGTCCTCGACAGCGACGGGGTGCCGTTGGCGATGGGCCGCACGAGCCGGTTCTTCAAGACCTGGCAACGCGACGCCCACATGCTCACCCACCAGACCTGCCAGACCGTCGGCTGCTCGGTCCCCGCGCAGTGGTGCGAAGCCCACCACGGGGGTGAGAACCCCTGGGTCGGCGGAGGGAACACCGACCTCGACGAGCTGGTCCTGCTGTGCCCCTTCCACCACCACAAGGCCCACGACCCCGGCTACACCACCCACAAGCACGCGAACGGCGACATCAGGTTCCACCGCAGGACGTGAGTCGGCGGATCTGGACGAGCACGGCGTCGACCACCTGGCTCACGGGGCGGTCCGCGTCGACGACGGTGAAGGTGGGCCACTCGGGGAGGGACCGGTAGGCGGCGTCCGCGGCCTCGAGCCACCCGAGCTCGTCGACGTCGCGGCCGCGCGCCACCAACCTCTCGCGGGCCACGACCGGGTGGACGTCGAGGAAGACGACCAGGTCGGGCGTGGGCAGGCGCGCGTACCGGCGCCGCGCCGGGGCGTCGTCGCTGCCTCGGGCGCGCATGGCGGCGTACTGGCAGGGAGCCCACCGGTCGAGGACGGCGACGCGGTCACCGGGAAGCCGGGACCAGGTCGTGGCCGTGCGCATCACGCCGTGCCGGAACCGCTGCTCCACCGCCTCGAGCCGGCGGGTGCCGAGCCAGGCGTGGGCGTCGGGGTGGCCGAGGCGCCGGGCCAGCCAGTTGAGCGGCGGGCGGCCGCCGGCGTTCTCGAAGGAGCGGACACGTGCGGCACGGGGGGACCAGGAGGAATGGGAAGAGCGGGTGGAGCCGCGTGTGCCGGGTTCCGCCCCCAGGGTGCGGGTCAGCTCCTTTGCGACCGTGGTCTTGCCCGAACCGTCGATCCCCACGAGCGCGAAGAGCCGACTGGTCACCCGACGGATGATGTCAGAAGTCGAACGCCAGCTTCGCCGCGACGAAGAGCATGGTGGCGGCGATGACGAGCTCGAGGACGAGCCACGCCCGGGGTCGGGCGAGCAGCGGGGCGAGGGCGCGGGCGCCGAAGCCGAGGCCGGAGAACCATGCGACGCTGGCGAGCATCGCGCCGACCCCGAAGGCCCAGCGGCCGTCGACGACGCCGGCGCCGAACCCGTCGACGGGCCCGCTGTGGGTGGCGGCGATCGAACCGACGAGGAGGACGGTGTCGAGGTAGACGTGCGGGTTCAGCCAGGTCAGGGCCACGGCCCTCCCGACGACGGTGCGCCGGGAGTCGGGGGTGGCCCCACCGGTCCGGTCGGCGTGCAACGACTCAGCCCGGAAGGCGCGTCGCAGCGAGTGTGCGGCGTACCAGAGCAGGAAGGCGACGCCCAGCCAGCGGACGACGTCGACCACCCAGCCGGCCCGGTCCACGATCGCCCCGATCCCGCTCACCCCGGCGGCGATGAGCACCGCGTCCGAGACCGCGCAGACCAGGACGACGGCACCGATGTGGTGGCGCAGGATCCCCTGCCGCAGCACGTAGGCGTTCTGCGCGCCGATGGCGACGATCAGGGATCCGCCGGTCAGGAACCCGGCGAGAAGGGTGGCGAGCACCCCCGCACGCTAGTGCGTACCCCCCACGCCGCCGCTCCCGAGGGCGACGAGGGACGACGCGGCCGCCGCGGGCCCGCCCGCGGCGGCGAACGACTTGGAGATCCGGCCGGCGGCGGCCTGCAGCTCCTCGTCGCTCAGCACGGTGGCGATCGCGGTGCGCAGCTCCTCGGCACGCACGCGCGCGAAGCGGACCCGCACCCCCGCACCGGCCTGCACCACCTGGTCGGCCACGACGGGCTGGTCGTCCCGGATCGGGGCGAGCACGAGCGGGAGCCCGGCGGCGAGCGACTCGCAGACGGTGTTGTGGCCGGCGTGAGAGACGACAGCGTCGACCCGGTGCAGCAGGGCCAGCTGGGGGACGTGGCGGCGGACCAGCACGTTGGCCGGGGCGTCGGGCACAAGCTCGGGCGGCGCCACGAAGACGGCCTGCCAGCGCTGGCCCCGGCACGCCTCGGCGGCGACCTGCCAGAAGCGTGCCCCGGCCTCGGCGTTGAGCGTCCCCAGGGAGACCAGCACGGTCGGCACGGAGGGGTCGATCCGGTCCCAGGGGAAGTCGTCGGACTCCGGGCGCCCGGCGATGGCCGGGCCGACGAAGGTCACGGGCGCCTCGACCGCGAGCGGGCCGACGAGCTCGGCGGTCGTGTAGGCGAGCAGCAGGTGCTCGGAGACACGGAGGTCCCCGGCCTCGGCGACGTGGGCGGGGATCCCGTGGGCGAGCTGGAGCTCGACCCGCCTGCGGTGCATCGCCTCCGCGACGAGGGGGAGGCCGGCGAGCGGGTCCACGAGCTCGGCCGACGTGGTCGCCGAGGTGGCCCAGGGCAGCCCGCGGCGTCGTCCGACGACCGCGCCCGCGAGGGCCTGCTGGTCGACCACGAGCACGTCGGCGCCGAAGGCGTCCACCGCGGCGTCGACCCCGTCGACCATGGCGTCGCCCAGCGGCAGCAGCACCTCTTCCTGGAGGAACTTGAAGGCGGCGGCGCCGCGCAGGTCGCTGCGGCGCGCGGCCATCTCGCCGGCGTACCCGGTGACCTCGGGCGGCGTGGCGGGCAGGAAGGTCGCGCCGTCAAGGAGGAGGTGCTCGACCGTGCCGGGCACGCCGGTCCACGCGACCCGGTGGCCGTCGGCGACCAGGCGCGCCGCGACCGGCACGGTCGGGTTGACGTGGCCCGTGAAGGGCGGGACGACGAAGAGGAAGCCGAGCGCGTCGGCGGGAGGTGATGGCACGGGCTCAGGCCCCGGCGGTGGCGACGGCCCGCTGCCGCGCCATCCACTCCAGGGCCCGCTCGCGGACCAGCTCGCTCCGCTCGGTGAGCAGGGAGTGGGTGGTGCCGGGCACGATCTCGAGCTCGCAGCCGGGGATCTGGGTCTCCAGCGCCTCGGCCAGGTGGAGGATGTCGGACTCGCTGCCGTACATCGCCCGCACCGGGCAGGAGATCTGGGGCAGCCAGCCGATCGGCTGCTCCTCCTTGAGGTCCTGGATGAGGGTGGTGTCGGCGAGGAACCGCTCGGCCCGCCGGGCGAGCCGGGACATCTTGCGGTCGGCGTTGTTCTCGATCCACTCCTGCGAGGTGTTCTCGTCGAGGCCGAACGCCGCCAGCGCGAGGCTGCCGGCCATGTGCTCGGCCCAGCCCTCGACGGCGAAGTGCGCCTCGACCAGGAAGAGGCTCGCCACCCGCTCGGGGTGCCGGTTGGCCAGCGCCAGCGCGACGACGGCGCCGAAGCTGTTGCCGAAGAGGTGGACCGGCTCGTCGAGCCCCCAGGCGTCGAGCAGGGCGACGAGGTCGTCGACCTGGCGGTCGACGCCGTACCCGGTCGGCGGCTGGTCGGTGCGGCCGTGACCGCGCAGGTCGTAGAGGTGGACGTCGCAGGTCAGGGCGAGCGGGTGGGCCAGCGTGTAGAACCAGCTGGACAGGTTGTCGATCACCAGGCCGTGCAGCATCACCACGGGCGGGCGTGGCCCAGCAGACGACGCAGCAGACGACGCCGGGGACGACGCGTCGTCGCCACGGATCACCTGGACGTGGAAGCTCAGCCCGTTGGCCTGCACGTGGGGCACGTCCTCAGCCCTCCACGGCGGAGACGACGAAGTCGACGACCTGGCCGACGGTGAGCCCGATGATCTCGTCCAGCTGCATCCCGGCCATCCAGCCGACGAAGTCGACCTGCTCGCCGTAGGTGGCGAGCAGCTGGTCGGCGAGCGCGACGAACTCGATGCTCTCGAGCTGGAGGTCGGCGTCGAACGACGTCTCGTCGGTGAGCGGGCCGTCGAGGAGGAGGTCGTCGCCCACGACGTCGGTGAGGATCCGCTCGAGCTCGGCGCGGACGTCGTCGCGGCTCGGCGCCGCGGCTCCGGTCGCCGTCGCGGTCGGGGCCTCAGCCATGGCGGGGGTCGGGAACTGTCCAGGCAACGATGTACTCCTCACGTGCGGCGGACGCCGGGGCGGCGACCGCGGGGGTCTGGTCTGGGTCCTGCCCGGAGGCGGGGTCGTCGGGACCGCCGACGCCTCCGACGGCCGGGGGCTCGGGGTGGACGAGCGAGCGGGTGGCCACCCACTGGTCGCCGACGCGCAGGTGGTGGAAGTCGACCTCGAGCACCTCGAAGCCCTTGGGCCGGCCCTGCAGGCCGGTGCCCAGCGCCTTCGCGGCCGCCTCCTTGGCCGCCCACCAGCGCGTCAGCTCACGGTCGCGGTCGCCGCCCGAGGTGCGGACGAAGAGCTCGTGCTCGTCGGCCGACAGCGACGCCGCCTCGAAGATCGCCGACCGCTCGGCGACCAGCTCGATGTCGATCCCCACGGGAGTCCCCACCGAGGCGAGGGCGACGCCGAGGCTGCCGGAATGGGCGATCGAGACCTGCAGGTCGAGCCCGGTCGAGGTGGTGACGACGGGCCGCCCCGACTCCTCGTTGCGCAGCTGCACCTCGACGGGGAAGAGCGGCTCGAGGCCGCGCTCCAGCACCTCGCGGCGTACGGCGTCCTTGGCGGCGATGCGGCCCAGGAGCCAGGTCCGCTGGGCACGGGGGTTGCGGCCGGCGTAGTCGGCGCGCTCGGCCACGCCGAGGAAGCGGCGCATCACGATGTCGCGGGAGGGGGAGTCGGGCCAGCCCTCGCGGACCAGCATCCAGCCGCCCGGCTGCGGCTGCGCGAGCAGGTGCGGCTGCGGCTGCTTGAGCACCCGGAAGAGCCGGTCGTCGGACTGGAAGCGCCGGTCCTCCCAGCCCTCGATCCGGCACCAGAGCACCCCGTCGACCAGCAGCTCGAGGTCGGCGCGCACGGCGTCGTCGGTCAGCTCGGTGCAGTGGGCGACGCAGTCCACGAGCGTGCCGGGCGCGGGGTGGGGGCCGTGGTAGGTGATCGAGTCCATCGTGGTGGGCAGGACCATCCGGTCCCGGTCGACGGCGCAGGCGAACCAGTAGCCGAAGAGCTGCCCGGCGTTGTCGAGCAGCGCGCCGGTTGCGGTCTGGCTCTCCAGCGTGCCGCGCACGCCGTCGCCACCGAAGACCTCGATGGAGCGGATGCCCTGGTAGGCGGGGCCGTGGAAGAGGTGGCGACGGGTGTAGACCTCCTCGACCGGGCACGGCATCTCGAGCCGGCCGCGGATGAAGCGGTTCCATGGCGCCGGGGGCTCCGGGTGCCGGGCCGCGAGGTGGACGACCGCGCGGGCGTGCCCGTCGACGCTGGTCCGCACGACCGTCGTGCCCTCGGGCGCCTGCTCGGTCGCGACCGGGTCGACGGCGGCCCGGACGGTCACCTCGACCGGCGGGTCGACCGCCAGCCACTTGAAGGCGCGGACCGACTCCACCCGGACCGTCACCGCCCCGGGCACCAGCGCCTCGGCCTCCTCGACGAGCAGCTGGACGATGCCCGTCATCGGGACGAGCGGGAAGGTGTCCTCGGTGTCCGGCCAGCCGTCGGGCTGCTGGAAGAACGCGTGGTCGAGCCACCACGGCTGCTCCTCGACGGAGAGGCGGAGCGAGCGGTGCCGGCTCGGCGGCGCGCCGGGGGTGCCGGGGATGCCGGGGGTGCCGGGGGTGCCGCCGTTTCCACCCGTCGCCCCGGTGGTTTCGGTCGCCGTCGCCGCGGCCGCGGGGACGGGGGCGGGAGTGGTCTCGGGCGTGGGTGCAGGCGTCGGTACGGCGGCCGCCGGCGGCGGGCTCGTGGGCGCGGCGTGGGCGCTGGCTGCGCGGCGGACGCGACGGCGTACCGGCGACGCGGCCGCGGCCAGGACGACGCGGGCCGCCTCGGCGGTCTCGTCGAGGAGGGCCTGGTACTCCGCGAGCAGGGCCGCGGGGACCACGGGGACCGCGGGGGCGGCGACGGGCTCCTCGGCGACGGGCTCCGCGGCGACCGGCTCTGCGACGACCGGCTCTGCGACGACCGGCTCCGCGACGACCGGCTCCGCGACGACCGGCTCGTCGAGGACGGAGAGGTCGACCTCGGCGCCGGTGCTCCAGAGCGCGGCGGCGACCCGGCGCAGCTGCGCGAGGCCGGAGACCTTCGCGCTGGCGGCGGCGACGGTCAGCACGTCCTCGCCGCGCAGGGTGTCGTCGACGAAGCCGAGCAGGCTGCCGGTGCCGACCTAGACGAAGACCCGCACCCCCTCCTCGTGGAGGCGGCGGGTGAGCCGCCGGAACCGCACGGGCTCGACGAGGTGGCGCAGCGAGAGGGCGGTGATCCCCTCGGCGTCGTCGGGGTAGGTGTCGCAGGTGGTCGCCGACCACAGCGGCACCTGCGCCGGGAGCAGCGGCAGGTCGCTGAACCGGGACCACATCGCGTCGACCAGCGGGGCGAAGAGCGGCGAGTGGAAGCCCGACCGGAACGGCAGCTCCTGCGCGAGCACCTTGCGGGCGACGGCCCGTTCGCGCACCTGCTCGACCACTCCCGCGGGCGCGCAGGCGATCGACTGGTGGGGGCAGTTGTCGTGGGAGACGTGGGCGTCGGGGAGCCCGGCCACCAGCTCCTCGGCCACCTCGACGCCGCAGCCCAGCGCGAGGAAGACCACGTCGGAGACCTGGATCTCCCCGGGGCGCAGGCTGGCCAGCAGCCCGTCGAGGGAGGCGTCGGGGACCATCCCCGAGACGACCTGGCCGGTCCACTCGCCGAGGCTGTGGCCGGCGATCGCGTCGGGCCGCACCCGCAGCCGCTCGAGCGCGCCGGCCAGCAGGCGCCCGACGGCGATGATGCCGCGGCCCTGGTCCTGGAGGGAGAGGCCGTCCTGCAGCCCCTCCCAGGCGAGGCCGAAGTGGCCGGCCACGTCGTCGACCCGGGGGGCGAACTCCGGCTCCACGCCGGGGAAGAGGAAGGCGACCCGGCCCCCGGAGGAGACCAGCCCGTCGGGGTCGAACCAGACGTCGTTGCGCCCGCGGAACGCCGTGCCCCGGGCCAGCACCTTGCCGGCGAGGGCGAGGCGGCGGGCGTCGGGCGCGACGATCGCGAGCCGGGCGGGGCCGCCCTCGGGGACGGGCCGCCCGACGCGCTCCTCGGGCGGGAGCGCGGCGACCTGCTCGAGCTGGGCCGCGAGGTCGGCAGCGTCGCGCCCCGCGAGGAGCAGCAGCTCCTCGCGGTCCCCGCCCCCGCGGCTCCCCTCGTCGGTCCGACCCGTGGCCCCGTTCATCGCCGGTGCGTCACCGCTCAGTCGTGGCCCGCGGTGCCGGGCGTCCGCGAGTCCTGGAGCTGGAGGGCCTGGGCGAGTGCTGAGCGGTCCAGCTCGGGCGCGAACGCCTGGGGGTCGCCGCACATCACGACGAGCTGCGCGGGACCCTCCTCGGCGGCCACCTGCTGGAGCAGCGCCCGGACGCCGTCGGCGGGGTCGAGGAGGCCGATGCCGCGGCGGGCGTACTCGCGCGTCAGCTCGGGCGAGACCATCCCGCCGCCGGCCCACGGGCCCCAGTCGAGGCTGAGCACCCGGCAGCCCTGACGACCGTCGTGGGCGCGGGCGAGGGTGTCGAGGGCGTCGTTGGCGGCGGCGTAGTCGACCTGGCCCCGGTTGCCGAAGACGCCGCTCACGCTGCCGAAGAGGACCACGAAGCGCATCCCCAGGTGGAGCCGCGACAGGATCGCCTCGGCGCCGTCGACCTTGGTGCCGAAGACCCGGTCGAAGCTCTCGTCGGTCTTGTCGCGGGCGAGCCGGTCCTCCAGGACGCCTGCCCCGTGGACGACCCCGTCGACGCGGCCGTGGCGGGCGTGCAGGTCGTCGAGGAGCAGGCCGAAGCGGGCCGAGCGGACGTCGAGCGCGACGTACTCCACCTCGGAGCCCAGCGCACGCAACGAGGAGATCGTCGCCCGCATCTCCCGGGCGGCGAGGATGCGCGAGCAGGCGGCCTCGACCTCGGCGGGGGTGCGCAGCTCGCCGGTGGCGAGCAGGGTGCGGCGCAGCGCCCGGGCGTCGGGGGCGGACGCGGTGCGCGGGTCCTCCTCGGCCTCGGGGAGCGGCGAGCGGCCGACCAGGACGAGCCGGCAGGCCGACCGGCGCGCGAACGCCTCCGCCACCCGCGCGGTGATCCCGCGGGCGCCGCCGGTGACCACGACGACCGAGTCGGCGTCGAGCGGGAGCGCCGGCTCCTGCGCGGCGAGGGTCCGGGCCGGTCCGACCGTGCGGCTGGCCCTGTGGCCGCCCACCCACGAGAGGGAGGTGGGGGCGTCCAGGTCGAGCAGCTCGTCGACCAGCGTCGCGGCGAGGGGTGCGAGGTCCTCGTCGCGCAGGTCGGCGGCGGCGACCTCGACCGACCGGAGGAGCACGTCGGTGCGCTCCCGGGCCAGGGACCGGAGCAGGCCGGCGACCCCGGTGGGCGCACCGTCCGCGTGCAGCGCGACCCCGACGGCCAGGACCCGGCGGGCCCGCCCGGCGAGCGCGGGCCGGAGCCCGGCGAAGACGCGGCGGGCGTCGACGGTCGGGTCGTCACCGGTGGCGCTCAGGTCGACCAGGACGTCGGCGGTGCGGAGCCCGGTCGTGTCGAGGGCGGAGGTGTCGAGCGGTACGCCGTCCCGGCCGGCGACGCGGACCTCGGCGGCGCCGGCGGTGCGCAGCGCCTCCTCGACCGCGGCGGTGAGGCCCGGGTGCCCGGCGTGCAGGACCACGTGGGACCCCGAGAGGTCGCCGAACGGGACCGTCGGCCCCAGCGGCTCGCTGCGGACCTCGAAGAGGTGGGTCGTCGTCGGCGCGACCGGCTCCTCGGCGTGCTGGGCCTCGTGCTGCTCCTGCGACTCGGGTGTCGCGGGGGCCTCCGCGACGGGCGCCCCGACGAGTGTCTCGGCGGGCGCCTCGGCGACCACCGGTGCGACCACGGGGCTGGTCACAGGTGCCGCCGCGGGGGCGAGCGCCTCGGCGGGGCCGGCCTGCTGCGCCTCGATCCAGCCGACGAGGGCGCGCAGCGTCTTGTGCCTGGCGAGCTCCTCGACGACCGACTCGTCGAGGGCGTCCGCGCCGCCGGCGCTGCCCGCAGCCCCGGCACCGCCGGCGACGCCGCCGAGGCCGACGCGCTCGGCGAGCTCACCGACGATCTCGATCCGCTTGATGGAGTCGATGCTGAGATCGGCCTCGAGGTCGAGGTCGGGGTCGAGCATCTCGACCGGGTAGCCGGTGCGGTCGCTCACGACCCCCTGGACGGCGGCCAGCAGCGCGGCGCCGGAGAGCGCGGGGGAGGCCGCGGCCGCCGCGGCCGGGGCCGGAGACTCCGCCGCCGGGGCCGGGGCCGGGGCCGCGGCCGGGGCCTCGACCGGCGCCGCGGCGGGCGTGGCGCCCTGCTGGGCCTCGATCCAGCCGACGAGGGCGCTAAGGGTCTTGTGCCTGGCGAGCTCCTCGACGACCGACTCGTCGAGGGCGTCCGCGCCGCCGGCGCTGCCCGCACCCCCGGCACCGCCGGCGACGCCGCCGAGGCCGACGCGCTCGGCGAGCTCGCCGACGATCTCGATCCGCTTGATGGAGTCGATGCTGAGGTCGGCCTCGAGGTCGAGGTCGGGGTCGAGCATGTCGACGGGGTAGCCGGTGCGGTCGCTCACCACGCCCTGGACGGCGGCGAGCAGCTCGGCGGTGGTCCGGCCGGCTCGAGCAGACGGGGCGTCGGCAGTGGCAGCAGCGGGCGCCGCGACCGCCGGCGCGACGGCCGCGACGGCCGGTGCGGACGGGGCCGGGGCTGCAGAAGCCCCGGGCGGGGACGCCGCGGTGGCGGCGGCAGACGCCACGGCCGGGGCGGCACCCGCGAGCGGGGGCAGGGCGGGGAGCCCCGGCGTACCGGCGGGCGCCTCGGCGCCCAGGTAGCGCAGCATCACCTCCCGCTGGCCGGCGACCACCTCGCGGAGGCCGCGCAGGTACTCCTGCACCACGGCGGAGACGGCGTCGTCGGGGGCCGGCAGCGCGCCGGTGGCGAGGTCAGCGGTCACGGGGGCTCCCTGGGGGTGCGCGGCGTGGCCGGGCGCGACGGACTGGGCGACGGACTGGACGGGTGCGGCAGGCGCGGGCACCGACAGGGCCGGCATCGTCGTGGCGGGCTGGAAGCTCCCGCGCACCGGCGTGCCGTCGGCGCCCCGGACGAAGGCGCCGTCGACGGTCCAGGCGGGGGCGCGCAGCGGCAGGCCGGGCAGGTCCAGCACCTCGGCGCGGCCCTCGAAGAGGGCGGTCGGATCCACGGGGACACCGAGCGCGGCGAGCTGGCCGACGGCGGCGAGGAAACGGCGCAGGCCGGGCTCGCCGGAGGCGTCGGTGGCGACCATCGCGTGCGGCCGGTCGCCGAGGATCTTGCCGACCTGCTGGGTCAGCACCCGGCCGGGGCCCGCCTCCACGAACACGCGGACGCCGGCGGCGTACATCGACTCGACCTGCTCGACGAAGCGGACGCCGGCGGTCACCTGGTCGGCGAGGAGGCGGCGTACGGCGTCGGGGTCGCCCTCGGGGTAGGGCTGGGCCGTGACGTTGGACCAGACCGGGAACCGCGGCGCGGCGACCGGCAGCTCGGCGAGCCGGTTCGCGAGCAGCTGGCCCGCCTCGGCGACCAGGGGGGAGTGGAAGGCGCAGGCGACGGGGATGACGGTGGCCTTGACCCCGTCGGCGTGCAGGGCGGCGACCGCCTCGTGCACCGCGTCGGTGGGTCCGGAGACCACCACCTGCCGGGGGCCGTTGTGGTTGGCGACGACCAGGGAGGGCCACGCCTCGAGCCGGACGGTGACCTCCTCGACCGGCAGGGCGACCGCGGCCATCGTGCCCGGGTCGCCGCCCGAGCGCTCGACGGACTCGAGGATGGCGCCGCCGCGGGCGGCGCTCAGCTCGAGCAGGGTGGCGTCGTCCAGGGAGCCGGCCGCCGCGAGGGCCGCGAGCTCGCCGTAGCTGTGGCCGCCGGCCACGTCGGGGCGGACGCCGAGCCGCCCGAGCAGGCGGGTCACGGCGAGGGCGGCGATGCCGAGCGTCGGCTGCGCGACGTCGGTCGCGGTGATCGCGGCCTGCTGGGCGGCGCGCTGCTCGCGGCTGAAGGGGGTCGGCGGGAAGAGCGTGTCGCGCCAGCGGGAGCCGAGGCGCAGCAGGTCGTCGAGGCCGCCGAAGGTGACGAAGAGGTCCTGCAGCATCCCGGGCCGCTGGCTGCCCTGCCCGGGGTAGAGGAAGCCGACCTTCGGGGCCGCGGCACCCTCGCCGAGGGCCGCGGCCTCGGCCGCGGCGACGAAGACCCCGTGGCGGGCGTCGCTGCCGCCGGCCACGCGGCCGAGCTGGGTGGCGAGCTCCTCGAGGCTGTCGGCGACCAACGCCACCTGGACCGGTCCGCGGCCGCTGCGGGCGACGGTCGCGGCGAGGTCGCGCAGGCGGTGCCGCTGGCCGGTCGGGTCGCTGGCCAGGATCGCGGCGACCTTCTCGGCGAGCTCGGAGGCGGCGCGGGCGCCGGCCTCGGCGTCGGGCCCGCGGAGCAGGAAGAGCTCGCTGGGCCAGTGGTCGGCGCCGTACGCCGGGCGGTCGCCGCCGTCGTACGACGACACGAGGGCGTGGAAGTTGGTGCCGCCGAAGCCGAAGGCGCTCACCCCGGCCCGGCGGGTCTCGTCGGCCCACGGCACGGGCCGGTCGTGGAACCGGAAGGGGCTGGCCTCGCGGTCGTAGTAGGGGTTGGGCTCGACCATCCCGGCCGTCGGCGGCAGGACGCCGTGGTGGACGGCCTTGACCACCTTGATCAGGCCGGCGAGGCCGGCGGCGCACTTGGTGTGCCCGATCTGCGACTTCACCGAGCCCAGGACGGCCGACCCGGGCTCGACGCCCGCCTCGGCGAAGAGCTCGGTGAGGGTCGCCATCTCGGTGCGGTCGCCGACGACCGTGCCGGTGCCGTGGGCCTCGACGAGGCCGACCTCGGCGGCGCTGCGGCCGGCCAGGGTGAGGGCCCGGACGACGGCCCGCTGCTGCCCCTCCTTGCGGGGGGCGGTGAGGCCGAGGTGGCGGCCGTCGCTGGAGCCGGCGACCGCGTCGATCACGGCGTAGATCCGGTCGCCGTCGCGCTCGGCGTCGACCCGGCGCTTGAGGACGACGCAGGCGATCCCCTCGCCGAGCGCGATGCCGTCGGCGCTCGCGTCGAAGGTGCGGCAGCGGCCGGTCGGCGAGAGCGCCTTGACCGAGGAGAACATGAGGTAGTCGTTGAGGCCGTTGTGCAGGTCGGCGCCGCCCGCCAGGACGAGGTCGGACTGCCCGGTGCGCAGCTCCTTGCAGGCCGCGTCGAGGGCGGCCAGGGAGGAGCCGCAGGCGGCGTCGACGGTGAAGTTGACGCCACCGAGGTCGAGCCGGTTGGCGATCCGCCCGGCGATCACGTTGGCCAGGACGCCGGGGAACGAGTCCTCGGTGATCGTGGGCAGCCACTCGTCCAGGTCGCCCGGCACCTCGCCGAGCAGCTGCGGCAGGAACGAGCGGACGCCGTACGCGCTCCCGAGCTCGTTGCCCGACTCGGCGCCGAAGACCACCGACGCGCGCTCGCGGTCGAAGTGCCGCGACGCGTAGCCGGCGTCGGCCAGCGCGCGGCGGGCGACCTCGAGGCTGAGCAGCTGGACCGGCTCGATCGCGGCCAGCGAGGCCGGGGGGATGCCGTAGGCGAGCGGGTCGAAGCCGATCCGGTCGAGGAAGCCGCCCCACTTCGACGGGGTGAGCCGCCCGGCCTTCTTGGTGTAGGCGTCGGCGTCGTGGAAGAGCGCGGGGTCCCAGCGGTCGGCGGGCACCTCGGTGACCTCGCTGCGGCCCGAGAGCACGGTCGCCCAGAACTCGTCGGCGCTGGTGGAGCCGGGGAAGAACGACTCCATCCCGATCACGGCGATGTCGAAGGGGTCGGCGTCGGGCTCGGAGACGTCGTACCGGTCGCCGGCCTCGGCGCGGGAGCCGGCCGGCCCCTCGGTCGCCAGCGCGGCGCTGCCGAGGCTGACCTCGGCGTGCAGGGCGGCGACGGTGGTGACCTCGTCGCGCAGGGTGGCGACCTCGCCGATCATGTACATCCCCTGGGCGCGCTGCCGGTCGGGGTCGACGGGCTCGAGGCCGTCGGCGCCGCGGACCAGCCCCTTGGAGGCGATCCGCAGCCGGCCGAGGTTGAGCTCCTCGAGCTCGGCCCAGCGGGCGCTGGCCTCGGCGCCGGCCTCCTCCAGGTCGGCCTTGCGGCGGGCGAAGGCGCGCACGAAGTCGGTCTCGACGCAGCGGGTGGCGTGCCCGGGCGCGGTCTCCAGGAGCACGGTGGTGTCGGCCTCGACCGCCACCTCCTGGAAGGCCGGCTGGATCGCGCCGGCGTCGACCGCCTCGGTGGTGAAGAGGTACGCCGTCCCCATGAGGACGCCGACCTGCGCGCCGCGGGCGGCCAGCGGGGCGAGCACCGCGGCGGTCATCGCGGCGGAGCGGGCGTCGTGGACGCCGCCGGCGAGCAGCACCCGCACGTCGCTCACGTCGTCGAGCGCCATGAGCCGCTCGACCTGGGCGTCCCAGAGGGCGAGGCTCGACCGCGGGCCGACGTGGCCGCCGCACTCGCGGCCCTCGAAGACGAAGGAGCGGGCGCCGTCCTTGAGGAAGCGGGCCAGCAGGCCGGGGGAGGGGACGTGCAGGTAGGTCGCGATGCCCGCGTCCTCGAGCGGGGCGGCCTGCGAGGGCCGGCCGCCGGCGATCAGCGCCACCGGGGGTGCGACCTCGTGGATCACCTCGAGCTGCTCGGCGCGCAGCTCGGCGGGGGCGAAGCCGAGGACGCCGACCCCCCACGGCCGGTCGCCCAGCAGCTCGGCGGTCTCGGTGAGCAGGGCGCGCACCTCGTGGGCGGGCAGCAGCGCCAGCGCCAGGAACGGGAGCCCGCCGCCCTCGGCGACGGCGGCGGCGAAGGCGGCCCGGTCGCTCACCCGGGTCATCGGGCCCTGGGCGATCGGGTAGCGGGTGCCGTGGGCGGCGGCGATGCCCGCGCCCGGCGCCAGCGGCGGGGCCTCCGCGGCGGCCGCGAGGTGCTCGGCGACCGCGGCGCGGACGGCCTGGACGACGCCGCCGACGGTGACGAACCGCTGCGCCAGGTCGGCGGCCGCGCCGCTGTCCTGGCCGAAGGGGACCAGCTGGCGGTGCAGGTCGGGGCCGAGCATCGCGCGGACCGCCGCCGGGTCGCCCTGCTCCTCGAGCGAGGCGGCCGGCAGGTCGGGGCGGGTGAAGAACCGGACGCCGCCGACCACGCGGGTCTCGGAGCCGTCCATCGCGGCGAGGGCCTGCCGGGCGGCGGGACCCAGCGCGGACTCGCGGAGCAGGCCGAGCTGGGTGTCGAGCACGACGCCCGCGCCGCCGCCCGCCACGACCGCGGGCGCGGTGCGCAGGCCGATGCCACCACGCAGCCAGACCGGCACGCCGAGGTCGACGACCTGCTGGAAGAGGATGAACGCCTCGGTGGGGCCGACCACGCCGCCGGCCTCGCGGCCCGAGGCCAGGAGCCCGTCGAAGCCGGCCTCGACGGCGGCCCGGGCCTCCTCGCGGCTGGTCACCTGGGCGACCAGGGTGCGGCCCTCGGCGGCCCAGTCGGCGACGAGGGCGGCCAGGGTGGCCGGGTCGGTGCTGGTGCCGGTGACGGTGAGCGGGCCCGTGAGCGGCAGCACGACGACGGGGAAGAGCGGGGCGCCCGCGTCGGCGTCCGGACCGCCGGCCGGGCCGGTGACGGTGCCGGTGACGGCGGCCGGCGTCACCGAGGCGCCGGGCCGCAGCCAGCACGACGTCGTACGCCGTCGGCGCAGGTCGGCGACCGCGGTCGCCAGCGCTGCGTCGTCGGCGACGTCGAGGAGGCCGATGCCCCCGGCCCGGTGCGCGGCAGCCACCAGGCCAGGGTTCGGCTCACCACACGGGTCGGCGGCGACGACCAGCCCGTCCCCCGGCAGCTGCCCTCCCGGCAGCGTCGTCCCGGGTCGGGTCTGGCTCATCGCACCGTGCATCGCATGGCTCCCTCCGACGACCGTGACCTCCGCCCTCCGCGGATCGAGTCTGGGAACCTCCCTTTGTTACCAGACGGTCACATTCGGTGAGGGGCCACTGTAAGTCGAAACCTACGCATGCGTAACCCCTATGACCCAGGTCACCTTTTCTTTACCGGGAACCTTCTGGACCAGTCCACCGCTCGTTCTGGTCCCGGTGACGGCGGTCACGAACTCGTGGCATGCTCGCGCCTCGTCCGAGGGGTCGGGCGACGGCTGGGACCAGAGGCGGGCGAGAGGTGGGGCATGCATCGGCTGGCGGGAAGTGACACCGGTTTCCTCGTGATCGAGGGGCCGAGCCAGACGTCCACGTGCGTCGACGTGGTGCTCCTCGAGCCCGGCCCCGAGGGGCCGCTGGACCCGGCCGCCCTCCGCGAGCGGGTCGCCGCGCGGCTGCCCGCCGTGCCCGCGCTGCGCCGCCGGCTGCGGGAGGTGCCGCTCCGGGTGGGCCACGGGGTCTGGGTCGACGACCCGCGGTTCGACCTCGACCACCACCTCGCCCACGTCGTGCTGCCGGAGCCCGGCGGCGAGCGCGAGCTGCGCGCCCACCTCGCCGACGTGCTGCCCCGGCTGCTGGACCGGGGCCGCCCGATGTGGCGGCTCACCCTCGTCGACGGGCTGGCCGGCGGCCGGCAGGCCCTGGTGCTGGAGTTCCACCACACCCTGGCCGACGGTGCCGGGCTGGTGGAGACGATCCGCCGCCTGCTGGACGACGGTGCCGACGGCACGCCGCCCGCGCCGGGCTCCGAGCCCGCGGCGGTGCCCGCCCGGGACCCCGGCGCCCTGCCCCTGCTGCTGCTCACCGTGGGCCGGATGCTGCGCGCATGGCTGGGCGCGCCGCCCCTGCTGGTCCGGACCGTGCGCCGCTTCCGGGCCGTGGAGCGCCGGCGGGCGACGGCCGAGGTGCGGGTGCCCGGCTCGCTGCGCGACGCCCCCCGCTGCGTGCTCAACCGCTCCGCCGACGCGGCCCGCGACTTCGCCCGCGCCCGGCTCGAGATGGCCGACGTCCGGGCGGTCCGCACCGCGGCCGGCACGACGGTGAGCGACGTGGTCCTCGCGGTGGTGACCGGTGCGCTGCGCTCCTACCTGGAGGACCGCGAGGAGCTGCCGGTCGACCCCCTGGTGGCCAACGTGCCGGTCGGCAACGACCCGCCGGGCGCCGGGCCCCGGACGACGGGCAACTACTTCTCCAACTACTTCGCGCTGCTCCCCACCGACGAGGCCGACCCGCGGGCGCGCCTGGCCCGGGTCGCCGCCGCCACGGCGGAGGCCAAGCACCAGCTGGAGCTGCAGGGCAAGGAGACCGTCCCGGCGTGGATCGACCTGGTCCCGCCGCTGGTCGCCGGCCGCGTCGCCGCGCGGATGGCCGCGCGCCAGCGGGCCGAGGCCGTCGACCCCGACTGCAACGTGCTGATCTCCAACATGCGGGTGGCGGGCCGGGGGTGGACCGTGCTCGGTCGGCCGGTCGGCGACTTCTTCATGTCGGGTCCCGTCGCCGACGGGGCGGGGCTCAACGTCACCGTCACCGGCTACCGCGACCACCTCACCCTCGCGCTGGTGGTCAACCCCGCCGCCGTCGACCGGCCCGACGAGCTGGCCGCCCGGCTCGAGGAGGCCATGGCCGAGCTGGTCGAGGCCCACGCCCACCCCGAGCCCGCCGGGGCGGGGGTGGTCGCGTGATCCGCCGGCTCAACGGGGAGGACGCCGGCTTCCTCCACATGGAGCGCGCCGAGCAGCCGATGAACTCGATGGCCGTCGGCGTGCTCGAGCCGGCGCCCGACGGCGTCGCGCTGACCCTCGACGACGTACGCCGCCACTTGGCCTCGCGCCTCGACGACCTGCCGTCCTTCCGCTGGCGGATCCTCCCGGTGCCGGGCCGGCTGCACCACCCGGTCGCCGTCCCCGACCCCGACTTCGACCTCGACCGGCACCTGCGCCACGTCGTCCTCGACGACGCCGGCGGGGCCACCGACGCCGACCTCGAGGCCTTCTTCGCCCGGGTGGCCGAGGAGCACCTCGACCGCGACCAGCCGCTGTGGCAGGTCGTCCTGGTCGACGGGCTCGAGGGGGGCCGCCAGGCGCTGGTCGCGAAGTACCACCACTGCCTCGCCGACGGGGTCGCCGCGATCCACAACTTCTCCCGCATCTTCAGCGACGCCGAGCTGCCGCCGCTGCCGGTCCCGGTGCCCTGGGCGCCGACCCGGCTGCCGTCGGGCGGGCGGCTCGTCGCGGGCGCCCTGCTCGACCACCTCCGGGCGCTGCCCCGGCTGCCCGGGCTGGTGGGGCGGACGGTCCGCGGGGTGCGCGCGGCCCGCGCCCGGCGGCGTACCGCCGACGTGCAGGTCCCCGGCTTCGACGCGCAGGCGCCGTGGACCCCCCTCAACGACGCGGGCACCCTGCCGCGGCGCTACGTGCGCGCCGAGCTGTCCCTCGCCGCCGCCAAGCGGGTCAAGGAGGTCTCGGGGGGCACCCTGAACGACGTCGTCCTGGCCGTCGTGGCCGGCGCGCTGTGCCGCTACCTGCCGCCCCGCGGGGGCCTGCCGGAGCGGCCGCTGCTCACCACCGTGCCGGTGACCAGCGAGGACACCACGGCGCCGACCCGGCAGTGGGGCAACCACTTCTGGAGCTTCACCACCTCGCTGGCCACCGACGTGGCCGACCCGTGGGAGCGGCTCGCCGTGATCGGCGCCTGCGCCCGGGAGGGCAAGCGACGCCTCGAGGCGCTCGGCGTGGGGCTGGTGCCCGACTGGCTCGACGTCCTGCCGCCGCTCGTCGTCGAGCCCGGGGCCCGGGCGATGTTCGAGCGGGGTCGCACCGCCCGGGACGCCGCGGCGCAGGCCGACGACGGCGACCCGCCGGGCGTCGACGCGAGCATCCTCGTCTCCAACGTCCGCGGGCCGGCCGCCCCGTGGTCGCTGCGCGGCCGCACCGTCGTCGACCTGCACGTCGACGGCCCGCCCAGCAACGGGGTCGGCGTCAACGTGATGGTCTGGAGCTACGGCGACCGGCTGCTCCTGGGCTGTCTCGCCTTCGCCGACGCGCTCGACGACCCCGAGGCGTTCCGCCGGGCCCTCGGCGAGAGCTTCGCCGAGCTGCAGCAGCTCGCCGAGGCACGGGCCGCGGAGGCGATGGCGGGCTAGGCCTTCGGGTCGCCCAAAGCCTGGGCGGCCTGGGCCGCCTGCGTGATCGAGGTGGCGAGGTTGACGAGGTGGCCGATCCGGGCGAGCTCGGAGTCGAGGAACTCGGGACCGCCGCGCCGGCCGACCACGTAGAGCTCGGCGCCGACGGGCACGCCGCACAGGACCAGGTTGTCGTCGGCGGCCTCGAGGCGGGCGGGGTGGTCGAGGTCGGCCCAGTCGACCTGGTCGGGGGCCGCCTCGGTGCGGTCGACGATGACGGGACCGTCAGGGGTCTGGCGCAGGCGCACGCCCCAGTCGACCCGGAAGGAGACGGGCATCAGGCCGAGGAGCCGGTGGTGTGCCTCCTCGGGGTGGGCGGTGATCTCCTCGACGACCTCGAGGTCGAGGAAGAGGTTGCCGCCGGCGGCGTACCGGTTGATCCAGACCACCCGGACCCCGTCGAGCTGGCTGCAGGCCGAGACGATCGAGTCGGGCATCGTCCCGGGGGCGATCTCGAGGAGCACGTCGTCGACCGCGGTGCCCTCGGCCGTCTTCTCGACGATCTCGATCGCCTCGATGTCGCCGCCGGCCTCACCGATCGCCGTGGCCACCCGCCCCAGGGATCCGGGGACGTCGGGCAGCTCCACGCGCAGCAGGTATGGCATCGGTCGGGCTCCAGGCAGGTCGGACGGCCGGTCACCGGGAGGTCACCGGGATCACCGCGCCGATCGGCGGCGGGGTGACCGCACGACAGTAGCGAATCCGTGTGACGCCGAGGTTTCGCGTCCGGTCGGCGGCGTGGGGTCAGGCGTCGCGCAGCCGGTCGGCGAGGCCGGTGGCGCGCTGCGCCCTGCGGTCCACGGCGGCGCGCACCTCGGCCTCGGACCCGACGACCCGCACCCGCTCCTTGGCGCGGGTCACCGCGGTGTAGAAGAGCTCGCGGGTCAGCAGCCGGGACTCCACGGGCGGGAGGAGCACGGTCACCTCCTCGGCCTGGCTGCCCTGGCTCTTGTGGATCGTCATGGCGTGCATCGTCTCGACGTCTCCGAGCCGCGAGGGCGCGAAGTCGCGCGGCCCGCCCCCGGAGTCGACGACGACGCGCCGCCCCTCGGGGGTCGCCACCACCACGCCGGTGTCGCCGTTGTGGACGCCGAGGGAGTAGTCGTTCGCCGTGACGAGGAGCGGGCGGCCGAGGTAGGCGGCCTCGAAGAGCGGGTCCTGGGTCTCGGCGGTGATCCACTGCTCGACCCGGCGGTTCCAGTGGCGCACCCCCCACGGGCCGTCGCGGTGCGCGCAGAGCAGCCGGTGCCGGTCCAGGGCCCGCAGGGCGCGCGGCCCGTCGCCCGCCTCGGCGGCGTCGCGGACCGCCAGCGCCGTGCCGAGGGCGGACTCGCGGATCCGGGCCGACGGGTCCTCGTCGCGGACCCACTCGATCCGGTCGTGGCCCGCCCCGAGCACCTCGACCACCCGGTCGGCGTCGCCGGTGCGCAGCGCCTCGGCGAGCTCGCGGATCTCGGCGCCGTAGCGGTGGACCGTGCTGAGGGAGGCCACCGGCGACCCGGGCCGGCCCTCGAAGCCCCGGACCAGGTCGCTGAGCACCGCCCCCGCGTCGACCGAGGAGAGCTGGAAGGGGTCGCCGACCAGCACCAGCCGCGCGTCGGGCCGGACCGCCTCGAGCAGCCGCGCGGTCATCGTGAGCGAGACCATCGAGGCCTCGTCGACGACGACCACGTCGTGGGGCAGCCGGTTGCCGCGGTGGTGCCGGAACCGGGTGCTGTTGCCCGGGTCGCGGCGCAGCAGCCGGTGCAGGGTGGAGGCCTGGACGCCGGCGAGCTTGGCCCGGTCGTCGGGGCCGAAGCGGGTGGCCGAGTCGTGCACCGCCTGCTGGAGCCGGGCGGCCGCCTTGCCGGTGGGCGCGGCCAGCGCGATCCGCAGCCGCTCGCCGCGGGCCGCCGCCTGGTCCTGGAGGGCCACCAGCAGCCCGGCGACCGCCGTGGTCTTGCCGGTGCCGGGGCCGCCGGTGACCACGCTGGTCCACAGCTCGACGGCGCGGACGCAGGCGGCGCGCTGCTCGGCCGACTCCTCGCCCGGCAGCACCCGCTCGAGGGAGGCCGCCACCAGCCCGGCGTCGTACGGCGGGGCGGACTCCGCGCGGGTCAGCAGGTCGCGCAGGACCTGGGACTCCTGCTCGTGGTAGCGGTCGAGGTAGAGCAGGCCACGCTCCCAGCGCAGCACGCCCAGGGCGACCAGCGGGCTCCGGGCGATCGCGTCGGCCCACGCCGGCGCGTCGGGCCACGGCAGCTCCGCGGTCGGTACGGGCGGGGCCGCCGGGGCCGCAGGGGGCGCCGGGGCCGTGGCGGACGGCTCGGCGGTCGCGGAGTCGGGGGGCACGCCGGGCGCAGGATCGGGCGTGGCGGGCGGCTCGGCGGCCAGCTCGAGCGTCGCGGCGAGGTCGAGGCAGACGGAGCCGGAGCGGACGGCCCGGGTGGCGAGCGCCGCGGCGAGCAGCACCGTCTCGTCGGCCTCGCCGCCGAGCTCGCCGAGGGTCCGGGCCACGTGCACGTCTCCCGAGGTGAGGACGCCTGCGGCGTTGAACGCCGCGAGCAGCCCGGTCGAGCGGAGCACGAGCCGGGCGTCCCGGGTGTCCAGCGGCTCGAAGACGTCGGTCATCGCGGGCCCTCCCCGGTCGCGGGGCCCGGGACGGTGGACGTGGTGGTGGGCGTGACGCCGTCGAGGAGCGCGGAGAGCTCCTCGACGAGCGGCACCGGCGGCCGCCACGCGAAGACGCCGCAGGGCTCCCCGTCGACCCGGGGGGTGTCGGGGCCGCACATGCCCCGTAGGTAGAGGTAGAGCACGCCGCCTAGGTGCTGCTCGGGGTCGTAGCCCGGGAGGCGCCAGCGCAGGTAGCGGTGCAGCACCACCGTGTAGAGCAGCGCCTGGAGGGGGTAGTCGGAGTGGCCCATCGCCTCGGCCAGCACGGCCGGGCGGTAGGAGTGGGCCGTGAGCGGGGCGGTGGTGTCGCCCAGCCAGTTCGTCTTGTAGTCGACGGTGAGGTAGCGGGTGGCGCCGTCGACCGGCACCCGCAGCACGACGTCGATGGAGCCGGTGAGGTAGCCACGGAGCACCTGCCCCGCCAGCGCGGGGTCGGCCTCGAGGGTGTCGGCGTACCCCAGGAGCGGGTCGCCCGCCGGCAGGTGCCGGCGCAGCAGCGGCGCGAGGTCGCCCAGCCGCACGGGCCGCCCGGACGGCGGCCGGTCCGGTCGACCTGAGGGCCCCGGCGCGCCGACGGCGTCGCGGCGCTGGTCGCCGCCGACGAGCGGGACCTCGAAGTCGAGCTCGGCGAGCCGGTCGCGCAGCGGCAGGTCCATCCAGGTGACGTCACCCGCCAGTGGGCCCAGCGGGCTGGCGCAGACCGTGACCAGGGCGTCGGCGAGAGCGCCCGCGTCGAGCTCCACGGGCCACCAGACGCGGTGCTCCTCGACCAGGTCGACGAGGTGGGCGCGGAAGTAGGGCGCCGCCGGGTCGGCGTGCTCGAGGACCGCGTGCACCAACGAGCCGAAGGTCGCCCCGATCGGCAGGTGGGCCATGGGCGACGGGACGGCGGCCAGCTCGGGGTGCTCGGGCTCGGCGGAGAGGATGCCGAGCTCGGCGAGCTGCACCGCGTCCTCCATCTCGGGGATCTCCTCCGGCTCCGCCAGCCCCCGTTCGCGGACGCCGCGCCGGGTCCCGTCGGCCCCGCCTGAGCCGGGACCGCCGAAGCCGAGACTGCCCGCGCCGGCCCCCGCTGCTCCGGGACTGCCCGCGTCGGCCGCGCCTGCTCCGGCCCCAGCCGGGCCGGGCCCGCCCGCGGCACCCGTGCCGGCGGCGGCGGAGAGCGCGGAGTAGGAGGTGCGACGCCAGTCGGTGTCCACGCTCCGGGTGAAGGAGCGGACCGCGAGCCGCTCGCGCGACGGCAGCAGGGGGGTGTCGTCGGGGCGCTCGGAGCTGGCGAGCTCGGGCTGGAAGCCGCCGGCGTCGCGCCAGTGGCCGAAGATCTGGACCAGGCGCTCCTCCTCGACCAGGGGCTGGTCGTCGGGGACCGCGGAGCCGCCCGGTCGACGGCCCAGCAGCATCCGGTGCAGCGCGGAGCCGCTGGTGTTCTTCGTGGTGGGGGCGTACCAGGCCACGACCTGGGACTTGGCCCGGGTCAGGGTGACGTAGAGCAGCCGCAGCGACTCGCCGGCGTCCTCGCTCCAGTGGCGGGCGACCGTGGCCGCCCGGTGCTGGCCGCGGCCGCCGACGTCACGGCACCGCTGGCCGTCGTCGTCGTGGAAGAGCGGGACCTCGGGCTCGGTGCCGGTCCACCGGTTCCACAGGGTCGGGGCGTAGACGACGGGGTACTCCAGCCCCTTGCTGCCGTGGATCGTCACGAGCTGGACGGCCGCGGCGTCGGAGTCGAGCCGGCGGGTCCGCTCGGAGGCGACCTCGAGCTTCTCGTCGGCGACCTGGTCGCGCAGCCAGGCGACCAGCCCCACGGCACCGAGCCGCTGCTCCACCGAGACCTTGTGCAGCGCCTCGCCGATGTGGCGGACGTCGGTGAGCAGCCGCTCCCCGCCGAGCCGGGAGAGCACCCGCTCGGTCAGGCCGTCGAGCACGGCGCACTCCAGGACGGCGGCGACCCCGCGCTTGGCCAGCACGTCGGCGAGCACGCGGACCTGCTCCGAGAGCTCGTCGGTCAGCTGGTCGGACTGCGCGGTCCCGCCGGCGTCGAGCTCCGCCGCCGTGACGCCGAGGAAGCAGGTCAGGGCCGCGCCGCGGACCCGCTCCGTGCGGTGCGGCTGCTCCAGCGCCTCGAGGAGGGCGAGCCACTCGGTCGCGGCGGGGGTGTGGAAGACCGAGCCGCCGGCGTTGACGACCGAGGGGACGCCCACGTCGGCCAGGGCGTGCTGGGCGGCCTGCAGGTCGGCCCGGCGGGCGGCGAGCACGGCGACGTCGCCGGGCACCAGCGGGCGCCCCTCCCACGTCGCGCCGCTGGTCAGCAGCCGCTTGACGTCGTGGGCCATGTCGGTGATGACGTGCTCGCGCCAGCGGTCCACCGAGGGCTTGGAGCGGGGGCCCGCGCCGAGCTCGTGGCGTCGCGCGAGGCGCATCCGGAAGGGCGCCCCGGCGCCCTCGAGGCGGGAGTCGGGGTGGTGCGCCTCGACCGGGTGGACGACGATCCGGGGGTCGCCCAGCTCTGCGCCCTGCAGCACCGCGTGGAGCGAGTCGAGCAGCGGCCGGTCGGCCCGCCAGTTGGTGCCGAGCGTCTGCCGGGTGGTGGCCACCTCGGCGGCCTGCAGGTAGGTGACCACGTCGCCGCCGCGGAAGGCGTAGATCGCCTGCTTGGGGTCGCCGATCAGCACGAGCGTGGAGGAGCCGTGGAAGGCCCGCTCGAAGACCTGCCACTGCACCGGGTCGGTGTCCTGGAACTCGTCGATCAGCGCGACCTTCCACCGCTGCTGCATCCGGAGGCGGGCCGGTGACCCGGGCTCGGCGAGGGCGTCGGCCAGCTGCCCGAGCAGGTCGTCGTAGCTGAGGATCCCCAGCCGCCGCTTCCGCCGGTCGACCTCCGCCAGCACGTCGCAGGCGAACCGGACCCGGGCGGCGGGCTCGGAGTCGGGCGCCTCCAGCGCGGCCGCCGGCTCGACCCGGGCGCGCGGGTCGCCGACCACGGCGCGGGCGATCCGCCGGGCGACGTCGTGGCCCCAGGGCGGCTGCTGCTCGGTGGCGAACCGGGCGAGGTAGAGGTCGTCGACGACCTCGTCGGTGAGCAGCTCGAGGTCCTCGACGAGGACGGCGTCGCGGTCGGTGTCGCCCGCCACCCCGAGGCTGCGCAGCACCAGCTGGCAGAACTGGTGGATGGTGGCGATGGTGGCGGCGTCGAAACCGGTCAGCGCCTGGGTGACCAGGGCCAGCCGCTCCGCGCGTCCGGCGTCGTCGACGTCGAGCAGCCAGTCGTGCAGCCGGTTGGCCGGGTCGGCGAGGTCGGGCTCTGCGAGCACCCGGGCGGCGTCGGTCAGCTGGGCCCGGACCCGCTCCCGCAGCTCCTGGCTGGCGGCGCGGGTGAAGGTGACCACCAGCAGCTGGTCGAGGGTGGCGACCCCCTGGGCGACGTACCGGGTGACCAGCGCGGCGATGGTCCAGGTCTTTCCCGTGCCGGCGCTGGCCTCGAGCAGGGTGGTCCCGGTCGGCAGCGGGCCGGTGATGTCGAAGGTCTGCGGGGCTTGCGGCGTCGCGGCCCCCGCCGACGGCGTCGTGGGTGTCGTGGTCATCAGATCCCCCTGACCAGCTCGTGGCCGCCGTGCACCAACGGGCCCCAGACCCGCCACGCGTAGTGGCCGAGCCGGTGGGCCGGGGCCGAGCCCTCGGCGGCCGCCTCCCCGGTCACCGGGTCGCGGTCGTGGTCGCGCTCGTCGGCACGCAGGGCGCGGGCCAGCTGCTCGTACGGCGCCTGCTCGCCCCAGGCGCGGACGTGCCAGCGGTCCGCGTCCTCCCGCGGGAACGGCGAGTCGTTGAAGCGGGGCGTCTCCCACTCGCGGCGCGCCTTGGCGTCGGGGTCGGCCTCGCGGCCCCGCAGCTGGTGGCACCGCTCCTCGGCCCAGGCCAGCGCGGTGCGCGGCGGCACGGGCAGCGGCTCCCGGAGGCCGCGCTCGTGGACGTCGACCAGGTCGCGCAGCCAGCGCCGCGCGTCGGGCTCGGCCAGCGGCGAGACCTGGGCGACCTTCCCGGAGCTGCGGTGCTTGCCGATCGTGTGGACCGTCCAGTTCTCGTCGGGGTGGCCGGCGGCCAGGGCCAGCGCGTCCAGCCACGAGGCGATCCGCTGCTTGGCGCCGAGGTTGGAGTAGCCGACGCGCACCACCTGGTTGCCGAAGATGTCGCCCACGGTCCCGGTGACCCGGCGGTCGCCGAGGTCGATCGAGACGTCGAGGGTCCGGGGCGTGCCGGTGCGCAGCGACAGGGCCTTCTCGACCAGGGGCCGGACCTTGGTGACGACGTCGGTGAGGACGCCCGCGCCCAGGTCGAGGGGCGGGAGCAGCCCACGCAGCTGCTCGGCGACCATCGCGGCCTGGGGGTCGGCACCCGAGAGCACGTCGTGGACCAGCCGGTTGCCGACGTCCCACTGCTCGAGGGCGTCGAGGGAGATCGGGATGGCGTCCTTGAGCTCGTCGGCCTCGTAGGGGGTCGTGATCCGCAGCCGGTCGACGAAGAAGGCCTGGACCGGGTGGCGGAGGAAGTCGTGCAGCTCGGCCAGCGACACCTCCGGCACCGGCTCGTCGGCCGACCGGGGAGCGGGCGGCAGCGGCTCGGGCACCAGGTCGCGGACCACCGCCGCGGGCGTCCGGGCGGCGACGGCGCCCGCGAGCGCCGAGCGGTCGAACGTGAAGGGCTCGTCGCCGACCAGCCCGCCCGGGACCAGGTTGGCCTCGTCGAAGGGCTGCAGCGGGTGGTGGACGAGGACCCGCTCGCGGACCGGCCCCGCCGTCGTCCGGTCGAGCGCGTCGAGGAGCTCGCCGAGCGGCACGGCGGGCGGGCGCTCGGCGCCGGTGTGCTCGCCGCGGCCGGTGTAGGTGACCACGAGGGTCTCGCCGGCGGCGCCGATCGCGTCGAGGAGGAGCTGGCGGTCCTCCGAGCGCAGGTCCCGCTCGCCGGTGAGCGGACGGCGGGCCAGGACGTCGTCCCCGTCGACCGACGTGGTCCGGGGGAAGACGCCGTCGTCGAGCCCGACCAGGCAGACGACGCGGTGCGGCACCGAGCGCATCGGCACCATCGTGCAGACCGTGAGCGTGCCGGTCCGGAAGTTGGAGCGGGTGGGCCGGCCGCGCAGCCGGTGCGCCAGCAGCGCCCGGACGTCGGCGTGGCGCAGCCGGGTCTCGGCCCCGCCGCCGGCGCTCGCCGCCACCCGGGCCAGCTCACGGTCGAGCTGGGCGAGCTGCCAGGCGTCGTCGGGCGCCGTGGTGGTGAGCTCGTGGACGGCGTCACCGAGCGCAGCCGTCCAGGCTCCCGCCGTGCGTGCCTCCCGGGTGCGGTCGACGAACGCGTGCAGCCGTTCGACCAGCTCGGCGAAGCGGCCCACGAGGTCGAGGTCGCCGTCGCCCACGTCGTCGACGGGCAGCGTGCCCCCGACCTGACGGTGGCCCAGCCCGCTCACCGCGGCGCCGAGCAGGACGCGCCGCAGGCCGGACCGCCAGGTGTTGGCGTCGAGGTGGAGCCCGAACTCCCCCCGGTGGGCCGCGTCGTGGCCCCAGCGGATGCCCGCCTGGCGGACCCAGGTGGCGATCCGCTCCAGCTGGTCGTCGCCCAGGGCGAACCGGCCGCGCACCGGCTCGGTGGCCGCCAGGTCGAGCACCTGGGTCGCGGTGAGCCGCCCGTGCGCCAGCTCGACCAGGGTCGCCGCCACCGCGAGCAGCGGGTTGGTCGCGCCCGGGGAGCGGTCGGCGAGCCGGACCCTCAGCTGGTGGGCCGGGTGGCCGGTCTGCGGACCCGCCACGTCGGCCAGGCCGAAGCCCGCGGAGACCAGCGGGGCGTAGCCCTCGATGTCGGGGCACATCACGAGGATGTCGCGGGGCTCGAGGGTCGGGTCGTCCTCGAGGAGGCCCACCAGCACCTCGCGGAGCACGTCGACCTGACGGGCCTGGCCGTGCGCGGCGTGGACCTGGACCGACCGGTCGCCGGGGGCGAGGGCGCGAGCCTCCCGGGTGGCGGCGCCGGGCGCCCGGTTGGCGCGCAGGTCGGCCTGCAGCCAGCCGAGCAGCGTCTCGGGCGGCTCGGGGGCGGCGGCGGGAGCCGGCTCGTGGACCTCGACCCGGGCCGCGGCCGGCCCCAGCGTGCGACGCAGCTCGCGGGCGTCGCGGCCGAGCGAGGCCAGCAGCGGGTGGCCGACCAGCCGGACCGAGTCGTCGGACTCGCGCGGCACCGGTCCGGCGAGGGCCGTCGGCGCGAGCTCCTCCCACAGGGTCGCCGAGACCTGGGGGAGCCACAGGTGCACCTCGCGCGTGGCCGCCAGCGCGGCCAGCAGCTCGACCTCGGTGACGGGCAGCCGGGTGTGGCCGAAGAGCGAGAGCCGGGTCGGCAGGTCGAGCGAGGGGTCGCCCTCGCGGAGCCGCTCGAGCGTCGCGGCGTGCCGCTCGTCGGGGGCGGGGGCGTCGACCCGCGCCAGCAACCGGCGCCACAGCTCGGCCTGCCAGAGGAGGTCGGCGGCCAGGGCCCCGCCCGCCCCGTCGGTGTCGTGGCCCGCGCGCCAGTCGGCGAGCAGCCGCGGCCGCTGCACGGCGTACGAGGAGAAGAGGGACGCCAGGCGGTGGGCGACCGAGAACCGGCGCCCCCGGCGCAGCTCGTCGCCGTCGTGGTGGCCGAGGTGGGCCGAGAGGGCCTCGAAACGCGGCTCGCCCAGCGCGCCGTCGACCACGCCGAGCAGCGGCCACACGAGCTGGTCGGGCGACCACGGGTCGTCGCGCTCGCGACCCAGGAGGAGCGCCACCAGCGAGGAGGGCGCCAGGAACCGCACCCCGGCGCAGACCCCGTCGTCGCCGGACGCCGTGCCGAGGCGGTGGGCCAGCCGCTGGGTCAGCCAGCGCTCCATCCCCTTGACCGGGACGACCACGACCTCCTGCTCGAACGGGTCGGGCAGGGGCGCGGCCAGCAGGCCGCCGAGCTCGTCCGCGAGCTGGGCGGTGCTGGTCGCACGGTGCAGGTGGAGGGGCACGGCGCCGAGCATGCCACGGGGCGCCGACAGGACGGCGCGACTCCTGTGGAGGAGGGCGGAGAGGCCCCGGTCAGGTGTCCTCGCCCGGGTCGGGGCGGGAGTCCTCCGGGTCGCCGGCGAGCCGGTCGGGGTCGGGGTCGGTGAGGTTGCGCTGGCCCTCGGGGTCCTCCTCGAGGCCCGCGGGCACGTCCTCGGTGGGCAGCTCCGCCGCCGGCGGGAGGTCGGTGTCGTCCAGCGAGTCGTCGGTCACGGGCGGCACGAACCGCTCCCCGTCGGGGTCGATCGGCTTCTCGGTCATGGGTCTCCCTCGGTCGGTGGTGGCGGGTGGGCTCAGTGCGAGCGCAGGGCGTCGATCAGCTCAGACTTCCGCATCGAGGAGCGTCCGTCGATCCCGATCTCCGCGGCCCGCCTGCGCAGGTCGTCGACGGTCCAGTCCTCGTAGTCGCCGGAGCTCCCGCCCCTGCGGCCCACCGCGCTGCGCGAGCTGTTGGCGGCGGCGTTGGCGATCCGGGCGGCCTTCTCCTTGCTCGCGCCGTCGTCGCGCAGCTCCTCGTAGAGCTCCGGGTCCTTGACGCTCGGCCCGGGCCCCTTGCCGGAGCCCTTCCCCGAGCCCTTGCCCGTGCCGGACTTCTTCGCAGCCATGTCGCTCCTCTCGCGCGTCGCCGCGCAGTCGGGGGAAGTCGGGGGACGTCAGGGGAGACCGCGTCAGAGGACGACGATCCCCACCACCAGCATCACGACCAGGACCGCCACCAGGATCCCGAAGAACCCCATCACCTGGAAGGGGCGTCCCGACTGCTTCGTCGGGTCGACGCGGTCCGGGTCCTCCATCGGGTTGCTCATGGCGTCGTCGTACCCGGCGCCCGGTCCGGCATGCGCCTCACGCGCCAGCCCGCCGCCGCAGCTCGGGCAGCCCCTCGGAGCCGAAGGCGGCGATCATCTCGCGGTAGTGGCGGCCCATGTTGGAGACGTAGAGCTCCTCGAAGCCGGCGTCCACCGCCGGCTGGAGCGCCGCCAGGTGCTTCTCCAGGTCGGGGCCGCAGGAGACGCTCTCGGCCGTCTTCTCCCGGGTGACCAGCTCGGAGGCCTGCTCGAAGTGCTTGGGCGAGGGCAGCACCTGGGAGAGCTCCCCGGGCAGCCCGGCGTTGGCCCAGAGGCGGTGCGCCTCGTCGACGCCCTCCTCCTCGGTGGGCGCCCACGCGACCTTCATCCCGATCTGGGCGGGCCTGCCGCCCGACTGCTCCCGGAAAAGGCCCAGCAGCTCGGTGTCGGGCTGCGTGGTGATGTAGCCGTCGCCGACCCGGGCGGCCAGCTCGGTCGCCTTCGGGCCGAAGCCGGACACGTAGATGGGCGGCGGCGCGTCGGGCAGCGTGTAGATCCGGGCCGTGTCGCAGGTGAAGTGCTTGCCGCGGTGGGAGACCACCTCGCCGGTCCACAGCTCGCGGATCAGGCCGATCGCCTCCTCGAGCCGCTCCAGGCGGACGTCGGCGGTCGGCCACGCCTCGCCGTGCACGTGCTCGTTGAGCGCCTCCCCGGAGCCGACGCCGAAGGTGAAGCGGCCCTCCAGCATCACCGCGCTGGTCGCCGCCGCCTGGGCGAGGACGACCGGCGAGATCCGGTACGTCGGGCAGGTCACCGCGGTCGTGACGGGCAGCGAGGTCGCCTGGCTGATCGCCCCGATCAGTGACCAGACGAACGGGCTCTGCCCCTGCTCGTCGTTCCAGGGGTGGAAGTGGTCGCTGATCCAGAGGCCGTCGAAGCCGGCCTCCTCGGCCAGCACGGCCTGCTCGACCAGCTCGGCGGGGGTGAACTCCTCCGTGGACAGGAAGTATCCGAAGCGCATGGCGACGCCGTACCCGCGCCACGCCGCGGCTACTCCGCCTGCGCGTCCGCCTGCCACAGGTCGGGCCCGAAGACCTCGTACTGGATGTCGCCGGGCGGGACCCCGCGGTCCAGCAGGGCGGCGCGGACCATCCGGAGGAAGGGCAGCGGCCCGCAGAGGTGGTACGCCGCCCCGGCGGGCAGCGCGGTCGCCGGCGGGTCGAGGTCGGAGAGGTCCATGAGGCCCGCGTGGACGCCGTCGGCGTCGAGCCCGCTGGCGCCGTCCTCGGCCACGCCCTCCTCGAACCACAGGTGCACCTGGGCGTGGGGGAGCGCGGCCACGTCGGCGAGCACCTGGTCGCGCAGCGCGAAGGTGGCCTCGCTGCGGTCTGCGTGCAGCACCCGGACGTCGAAGTGGGAGCCGGCCGCGACCAGGTGGGAGAGCATCCCCGCCATCGGGGTGATCCCGATGCCGGCGCTGCAGAAGACCAGGGGGCGGCCGGAGTCGTCGAGCACGACGTCGCCGAACGGGACCGACATCGTGAGGGTGTCGCCGACCCCGACGGTGTCGTGCAGCAGGGTGGACACCTCGCCGTCGGGACGCCCGCCGTGCTCCTCCCCGCCGCGCACCCGCTTGACCGCGAACTGCCGGTGCTCCCCGTCGTCGGCGCGGGTGAGGCTGTACTGCCGCGGCTGCCTCGTGCCGTCGGGCATCGTGACCAGGACGCTGACGTACTGCCCCGGCAGCGAGGTGCGCACGGGCCGGTCGTCGGCGCGACGGACCCTGAAGGTGACGACGTCGTCGGTCTCCCGGACCTTGTCGGTCACCTCCCAGTCGCGGTAGACGATCTCGGGCCGGACCCCGCGGGCGCTGTAGAGGCCGCGCTCGAGCTGGGTGAGCGCGAAGGCCATCACCCAGTAGACCTCGCTCCAGGCGGCCGCGACCTCGGGCGTCACCGCGTCGCCGAGCACGTCGGCGACCGCCCACAGCAGGTTGTCGTGGACCACCTGGTACTGGTCGGGGCGCAGGCCGAGGGAGGCGTGCTTGTGGGCGATCCGGGAGAGCAGGTGGTGGGGGAGGGCCTCGGGGTGGTGGACCAGCGCGCTCGCGAAGAGCGCGACCGACCCGGCGAGCGCCTGCTGCTGCGTGCCCTCCGCCTGGTTGCCCCGGTTGAAGAGGCCGTCCAGCAGCTCGGGGTGCTCCCCGAACATGTGCTGGTAGAAGCGCTCCGCGATGGCGCCGATGTGCTCCCCGACGACCGGCAGGGTCGCCTCGACGATCGGCCTGGACTCCTTGGACAACGTCAGCATGGCTGCTCCCCGGGACGGCGACGTGGTCCAGTCCACTCTGCCCTACCCTGACGGCTCCGACGAGGCCCGGGAGGTCGCAGGATGACGCTGGAGGACGTGCGCGCCCGGATCGACGCGATCGACCGGGAGGTCGTCGGGCTGCTCGCCCGCCGGCAGGCGCTGGTGCTCGAGGCGGCCGCCTTCAAGGCCGACGCGGCGGACGTCGCCGCCCCCGACCGGCGGGCCGCGATGATGGTGCGCCTCGAGGCGTGGGCCGAGCAGGAGGGGCTGGCCCCCGAGGTGGTCCGCGCGGTCTGGACGGCGATGGTCGACGCCTTCGTCGCGCTCGAGCTCGAGGAGCACCGGCGCCGCACCCGGTGACGCCGGCCGGCTGGCGCCGTACAGGTGGCGCCGTACGTCGTGGGCGGGGATCGCGCCACGTCGACGCCGGCCCTGTGGGCTGCCTCACGACCGCTCCGGTTCGGGCGTCCGGCCCGTCACCATGGGGCGCATGGACCTGTCGATCGCGCCCGCCGACCTCGACTCCCCCGAGCTCGAGGCGTTCGTCGTGGCCCACCTGGCCGAGCTCGAGCACACCGCCCCGGAGGAGAGCCGGCATGCCAAGCCGCTGATCGCCCTGCAGGAGGCTGCCGCCCGGGTCTGGGTGGCCGGCCTCGGGGGCCGGCTCGTGGGGATGGTGGCGCTGGCGCCGGTCGAGCCCCTGCACGAGGAGGTCAAGAGCATGCGGACCGACCCCGCCCTCCGGGGTCGCGGCATCGGCAGACGGCTCCTCGACCACGTCCTGGAGAACGCCCACGTGCGCGACGTGGAGCGGGTCTCCCTCGAGACGGGCAGCGCGGAGTTCTTCGCCCCGGCCCGGCGGCTCTACGCCTCGGCCGGCTTCGAGCCCTGCGGTCCCTTCGGCGGGTACGTCGAGGACCCGCACAGCGTCTTCATGACCCGGCCGGCCTGAGCCGAGGGTTCCCCGCCGCCGCTGCCGCTCCTACCGTGGGGCATGGAGCCGGTCCTCTCCTGCCTGCTCGACGCCCGCGACCCCGACCGGCTCGGGGGATTCTGGGCGCCGCTGCTGCGGCGCGACGTCGTCCCGGAGGGTGACGGTCTGCTCCTCCCGGGGCCGGACCCGAGCTCGACCTCGTGCTCGCCCCCACCGGCGCCTGCCTCGACCTCGGTCAGGGGCCCGACGAGGGGCACGTCGTCCTCGCCGACCCCGACGGAAACCTCCTGTGCGTGCTGGAGCCCGGCAACGGGTTCACGCACGGGTGCGGGCTGCTCGGCGAGCTGACCTGCGAGGGGGGCCGCGAGGTCGGCCTCTTCTGGGCCGCTGCGCTTGGCTGGCCGCTCGTCTGGGACGAGGGGGCACAGACCGCGGTCCAGTCCCCGCACGGCGGCACCAAGGTCTCCTGGGACGGGCCGTCCCTCGAAAGCGACCCGGGGACGCCTCGGGTCGTCCACGGACGGCACCGGCTCCGGCGGACCCTCCCGGCCGGCGCGCGCCTCGCTCCCGAGGTCGACCGCCTCGTGGCGCTGGGTGCCCGGCCCCTGGCCCACGCGCACGACCGGCGCGTGGAGCTCGCGGACCCGGACGGCCACGTGCTCCTGGTCGAGGGCGCGGCCTGACCCCTTGCCAGCGGCGCCGGATGGGTGTGTTACTGGAATCTCGCGCTCGCCACGACCGGCGTACCCACGTCAGCAACCGGCCCCTCTCCATCTCGGGAGCCCGGACCCCGAAGGCCCGGACCCTCATCGCGTCGAACACTCGGGACGTACGCACATGAGGCACCTCACTCGGAGGGCTGGCGCCTGCCTGCTCGCCCTCGGACGGCCCGGCCGCGCCGGCCTCGTCAGGCCGTGACGGCCCGCGGCCGGCCGCGGCGTGGACGACCCCGGGGCTCGTGGACGCGCGGGGCGAGCCGGTGCAGGTGCCCGAGCCGCCGCCGCCCACGGGGAGGCGGATCGACGTCACCGCCCTGGGCGCCGACCCGGAACCGGGCTCGCCCGACGACGCAGCGCCGATCCGCGCCGCCCTCGCCGCTGCCCGCCCCGGCGACGAGGGGCACCTCCCCGCCGGCGCCTACGACCTGCGCACCGCGGACCCGGACGACCCGAGGACCCACCTGACGCTGGTCAGCGGGACGCGCTGCGCGGGGAGGGCGCGGACGAGACGGTCCTCCGCTCCTCGTTCGACGGCGACCACGACGCGGCTGTGGTGCAGGGCCGGGCGGTGGAGGACGTGACGGTCGCCGACCTCACCGTGACCTCGACGTACGACGGTGCGCTCGGCTCCGACACCGAGGACGAGGACGCCGGGGGCGGACCCATGTTCGGGGTCTTCGTCGGCAGCCAGGACGGGCGCGGCAGCAGGCGCGTCCTGGTCGAGCGGGTGCGCGTCGAGCGGTTCCAGCGCCACGGGATCTCGGTCAAGGCCAGCCGGGAGGTGACGGTCCGCGGCTGCGAGGTCCGCGACGCCACCAGCGTCGGTCCGGGTGGGGCCGGCTACGGGATCGCCGTGGAGGGGCTCGCCGACCGGCGGGACCCCGCCGCCGCCGACGACTCGCGTCACCACGTCGTCGTCGACGACGTGCTGCACGGCCACCACCTGCGGCACGCGATCCTGCTGCAGTTCCCCACCCACCACAACCTGGCGGCGCGCAACGTGGTCCGGCGCAGCCGCCTGGACGCGATCGACCTGCACGGCGAGGGGGAGTACGGCAACGAGGTCCGGGAGAACGTCGTGGTGGACGGCGAGCGGGCCGGGATCGCCCTAGGCAACTCCGGAGGCACGACCCACCGGCACGGGGCCAGCGGCGAGGGCAACTGGATCCACGACAACGTGCTCGTCGGCAACCGGGTGGGCGTCCTCGTCATCCTCGGGACGCCGGGCACCGTGGTCGAGCGCAACCGCGTCGTCGCCGACCGGCCCGCCCCCTGACCCGCCTGACCCGCCTGACTGTCCCCCGAAATGGTGTGTGCTCCGGTCGGGTCACCAGGTGACCCGACCGGAGCACGAAAGACCGGCGGGGGGCTGGTCAGCCCTTCTTCTTGCCGCCCTTCTTGCCGCCCTTGCCCTTGCCCTTGCCCTTGCCCTGGTCGGCCTTGGCCGCCTTGAGCTTCGCGACGACGCCGGCGTGGTCGGAGGGCCACAGGCCGGAGGCCGAGTCACGGTCCTTCAGCTCGTCGCCGGTCACCTCGGCCTTCTTGACCGCCATCGGCGTGCCGTCGGGGGTGCGGGTGAGGACGAAGTCGATCCGGTGGTCGAACCCGGCCGGGGTCGGGTCGTTGACCAGCTCCGACAGGCCGGAGGTCCACCCCTTGGCAGCCGGCGCCCACTCCAGCCACTGGTCGGTGAAGCCGACCTCGTCGGTGAGGTAGTCGTAGGCGGCCTTGTGCGGGACCGTGTCGCCGGGCTTGACGCTGCTGTCGAGCGGGTCGGAGTTGCAGTCGCAGACCATGATGGTCGTCCGCTTCGGCTGCACCAGGGTGGTCCCGATCTCCTGCGCCTGCGCGAGCGCGAGGTCGGAGCCGGCGGCTTCGAGGTGGGTGTTGACGAACCGGTAGCGGTCCTTGCCGGCCTTGAGGTCGACGTACTGCCAGCCGCGGTCGAAGTTCATCGGCAGCACCCCGCCGAGCTTGACCTCGAGGTTGCTGGTGAAGATCCCGTCGCCGGTGTCGAGCACCTTGCCGGAGCCGACCCGCTGCAGGATCACGTCGTGCATGGTGAGCCGGATGTCGCGCTGGTTCTGCTGGGTGGCGTTCCAGGCCGGCGCCTCGACGTCGGCGCGCTGGCCGACCACGGCGATCTTGTACTTGGCGCCGATCTCCTTCAGCTCCTGCTTGAGGAGGGCGAGGAAGTCGTAGGCCACGGTCTCGGAGTTAGGCGTGGCGAGGCCCTGACCGAAGGTGGTCTCGACCGGGCCGGTGCGCCACAGCGCGACCTCCTGGAGGCCGACGAGGTCGGGCTTGGCCCGCTTGATCTCCTTGGCGAGCAGGGTGGCCCGGAGCGGGAAGTTGGTGGCCTCGACGTTGGCCCAGGTGGCGTCGGCCGCGGTGGCGACGGCGTTGAGCACCTCGGGGAACGACTTGCCGGCGGCCAGCGCCTCGTTGGCCGCCTGGACCGGGCGGAAGATGTCGCCGCCGAGGTAGATGTTGCGGGTCATCACCGTGATCGGCTTGGCCCTGCCCTTGTTCTTGGCCCCCGGCTTGCCCGGCTTCGCGGGCTTGGCGTTCGCCGACTTCTGCTCCCCCTGCCCGCCGGGTGCGGCGCTCGCGGAGGCGAGGCCGAGCGGGACGGCGAGCACGAGGGACAGCAGCGCGGCTGCCATCCCCTTCGTCGAGTGGCGCGTGCGTGTGGTCATGCGTGTGTTCCCTTTCCCCAGGTGAGGCCCTGATCCTGCGTCCGGGCCACACCCCGTGGCAATGGCCGGCCGGGAAAATCTGTGTCGTGGGTCACGCGTGGGGGCGTGCGGGTGTCACGCGGTCGGGCTCGGGGGACCTCACCGCCGGGCGCCGAGCGCCTCGGCGACGGCGTCGGCGTACGCCGCGTAGCCGGCCGCGGTCGGGTGGAACGCCCCCGGGTCGGTGAGCCCCAGGATCCACGGGTCGGCGGCGTTGGCGCCGTGGCCGACGAAGCGCTGGGTGACGTCGACGAAGGCGAACCGGTGTCGCCGCGCCGCGGCGCGGAGCGTCGCGTTGAGCAGGTCGGCGCCCTCGTTGAGCTGCTCCTGCTCGGCGGGCGAGGCGAAGACGTAGTCGCCGGCCTCGGGGGAGAAGAGCCGCGGGTAGCCGGTCACCACGACCAGCGCCAAGGGAGCCCGCCGCCGCACCTGGCGGTGGACGTCGTCGAGGAGGGCGGGCAGCTCGTCGCTGATCCGGGTCCGGATCTCGGCCTGCGTCGCCGCGCACGCCTCGTCGGTGCCGAGCAGGCAGTCCCGCACGGCCCGGCTCCAGCCGATGTCGTTGCCGCCGATGCTGAGCGTGACCAGCCGGGTGCGCCGGTCGAGCGCCTCCAGCTGGCTCGGCTCCACGCCGCCGGGCGCGCCCTCGAGCAGGGTCGTGGTGGTCGCCCCCGCGCAGGCGACGAAGTCGTCGAGCACGAAGCGGAAGACCCACAGCCGCAGGCCGTCGAGCAGCCCGGCGTACGACGAGTCGGAGCGGCCGCAGGTCGCCGAGTAGGGCGGCACGCCGTAGCCCGAGCCGTAGGAGTCGCCGAGCGCGTCGTAGTCGAGCGTGAGGCCCGGCGGCGTGGGCCGAGGTCGGTCCGGCTTCGCGGCCTGGCTGCCGGGCAGGGTCGGCAGCACGAGCAGGGCCAGCGCCAGGAGCAGGGACGACAGGGCGGCGAGCGGCGCCCGGCCGGGGCGGCGGGCGGGGCGGGGCGAGGTCATGGTCGACGGTAGGACCGCGGACGGCCCGCTGGGAAGGGTGCGTCCGCGCCGATCTCACCGGGGGAACGGGATTGTCGGGGGCGCACGAAGGGTGGTGGAGTGCGGGCATGGTGGAACGGACGCTGGGCGTGGTGGGCGGCGGCATCGTGGGGCTGGCCGTGACGCGCGAGCTCGGCCGCCGCTTCCCCGGGGCCCGGGTCCTGGTGCTGGAGAAGGAGGACCGCCTCGGGGCCCACCAGACCGGCCACAACTCGGGCGTCGTGCACGCGGGGCTCTACTACCGGCCCGGCACGCTCAAGGCCGAGCTCTGCGCCCGCGGCCGGTCGCTGCTGCGCGACTACGTCGCCGAGCGCGGCCTGCCGTGGGAGGAGTGCGGCAAGCTCGTGGTCGCCGTCGACCGCGACGAGATGGGCCGCTTCGACGCCCTCGAGCAGACCGCCCGGGCCAACGGGGTGCCCGGGCTGCGTCGCCTGGCGGGGCGCGACCTCGCCGAGGTCGAGCCGCACGCCGTCGGCCTCGCCGCCCTGCACTCGCCCCGGACCGCCATCACCGACTACGTGGCGGTGGCCCGCGCGTTCGGCGACGACGTCGTGGCCGCCGGCGGCCGGGTGCTGCTCTCCACCCCGGTGACCGGCATCCGGCGGCGCGGCACCCGCGTCGAGGTGGCCACCCCCGACGGGCACCACCTCGTCGACCACCTGGTCGTCTGCGCCGGCCTGCACGCCGACCGGGTCTCGGCCCCCGCCGACGGGCTGGAGGAGCCCCGGATCGTCCCCTTCCGCGGGGAGTACATGGCGGTACGCCCGGCCAAGCAGGACCTGGTCCGGGGGATGGTCTACCCGGTGCCCGACCCGCGCTACCCGTTCCTCGGCGTGCACTTCACCCGCCGCGTCCACGGCGGCCTCGAGGTCGGGCCCAACGCCGTGCTCGGGCTGGCCCGGGAGGGCTACCGGCGCCGCGACGTCGACCTCGCCGACCTCCGCGAGCTCGCGGCGTACCCCGGTTCGTGGCGGCTCGCCGCGCAGCACTGGCGCACCGGCGTCAAGGAGCTGCGCGGCAGCCTCTCGGTGCGCGCCTACATGGCGGTCGCGAGTCGCTACGTCCCGGCGATCGGCGCCGACGACGTCGTCCGGGCGGGCGCGGGCGTCCGCGCGCAGGCGGTGGACCGGGACGGCTCACTGGTGGAGGACTTCCGGATCGGCCACGCCGACGGCGTCACGACGGTCCGCAACGCGCCCTCGCCCGCGGCGACCTCGAGCCTGGCGATCGCCGAGCACGTCGTGGACCGCGTGCGCCTCTCCTGACCGGCCCTTGCGCCGGGGACGGCTGTGCAGATTGCGAAGCGAGCGGCGTACCCAATAACGGGTATGCCTCGTTGTGTTGGCACACCGTCCGGGAGAGGGAGAGGAGCCGACACATGACGACATCGAGGAAGCGCGACCACCGAGGTCCGGGAGGCGGTCGGGCAGGGGGCTCGACGTGGCGCCGGGGGGTGGTCGGCACCACGCTGCTCGGGCTGCCGCTGCTCGGCCTCCCCGTGGTGGCGCTGGGCGGCGCCCCGGCCCACGCGGTGCCGCACGGCGAGGCGTCGTACGGCGCCTCCGCCGAGGCCGGCGTCCTGGCCCTGGGGGCGCTCGACCTGGGCGTCGCGCAGGTCGTGGACGCCACGGTCGGCCGCGCCGCCGGCGCGGTGGCCTCGCGCGGCACGCCCGCGTCGACCGCCGAGGCGAGCAACTTGGCCGCCGAGCTGGCCGGGCTCCCGGTCGGGCTGCTCGCCCGCTCCAGCCAGAGCGCGCCGCCCGACAACCAGGCGCCCGCGAGCAACGGCAGCGACGGGGGCACGGTCCCCGGGCTGCTCTCGCTGGGGGTCTCCGACACCAGCGCGTCCGCCCGCTGGGCGGGGGAGCGGTGCGTCTCGACGACGACGCCGCTCTCGGCCTCCGAGGTCAGCACCGCCGACCTCTCGCTGCTGCCGCTGCCGGTCGGCACCGACTCGGTCGAGGTGCTGCGCGCCTCCGGCGCGCTCAGCGCCTCGCAGAGCACGCGGCTGCTCCCCGCGGAGGGACCGGCCGGCAGCCGGCAGGTGGTGGCCAGCGCGCGGGGCTCGGCGGCGGACGTCGACCTCTTCGACGGGCAGGTGGGGGTCTCGGTGGTCTCCGCGCCCGAGCTCACCGCGACCGCGGACGGGCAGCGGCCCGCCCGGGTCACCTGGTCGGCACCCGTGGTCACGGTGGAGGTCGCCGGCAACCCGCGGACGCTGCCGGCGGACGGCTCCCCGCTGGACGTCACCCTGCCGGCCAACCCGCTGCTCGGCGTCGAGCTGCGGCTGGGCCAGCTCTCCGACGTCGTGGAGGCGGGCGACGGCACGGTCGCCTCGGCCAGCGCCTCGGTGCTCGAGGTCGAGGCGTCGCTGCTGGGCGTGACCGTGGTCGACCTCGCGCTGATGCCCCTCTCGGCCCGGGCCCAGGCTCCGGTCGGCGGCGTGCAGTGCCCCGACGGCGGGACGCCGGAGGGCGGCACCGACAGCGACGGTGACGGGGTGGTCGACGAGGACGAGGTCGCCGGCGGGACGGACCCGGACGACGCCGACACCGACGGCGACGGCGCCACCGACGGCGAGGAGGTCGCCGCCGGCACCGACCCGCGCGACCCCCGCAGCGTGCCGGCCCCGAAGCCCGGGGCCGCGACCGACTCCGACGGCGACGGCCTCACCGACGCCCGCGAGATCGAGCTCGGCACCGACCCGGCGAGGGCCGACACGGACGGCGACGGGCTGACCGACGGCCAGGAGGTGTCGGGCTCGGAGAACACCCGCTGGGGCCAGCAGCCGACCGACCCGACCAAGGCCGACACCGACGGCGACGGCCTCAAGGACCGGCGCGAGATCCGCGGGATCAAGATGGGCAAGAAGGTCGTGCTCGCCAAGGGCAAGGGCAAGGGCAAGGGCAAGGGCAAGAAGGCGAAGCAGCCCCGGACCCGCAGGATCGGCCTCGTCCGGACCAACCCCAGCAAGGCCGACACCGACGGTGACGGGCTGAAGGACAAGGCCGAGATCAAGGGCCGCAAGGTCAAGCGCCAGGTCGTCCCGCTCCGCAACGGCCGGGTCGTGCTCAAGCGGCTGAAGTCCAACCCGCTGCGCAAGGACACCGACCGCGACGGCCTCAAGGACAAGGCCGAGGTCACGGGCAAGCGGAACAAGAAGTTCGGGAAGCGCCGGACCGACCCCGCCCACCACGACACCGATCGCGGTGGCCTGTCGGACAAGCAGGAGATCAGGCGCGGCTCCGACCCGGCCAACCACTTCAGCAACCCGGGGCGGCCCCGCTGAGGCTGCTCGTCCCTCGCTGACCGGCCCGTCCGACAGGAGAGGCGTGCCCGACCCGCCAAGACGGCGGCGGGTCGGCTCGCTTCCTCCTGCCGGGCGGGTCCTCCCGGTCGCATGGAACATGTTCACATACCCGCAGTAGGTGTCACCTGCTTGAAACATGAAGGAGATCGTCGGGCAACGCGCGGTTCCTAGCGTCCGCGACAGGCCGGTCCCCGCCGGCCAGTCAGCGAAGGAGCCCAGCGCTTGAACCACACGACACGGAGGCGCGGCCGCCTGGCCGTCCTCCCCCTCCTCGCCGCCCTCGCGGCGCCAGCCGTCCCCGTCTCCGCCCTCCTCACCCCGGCGCAGGCCGAGCCCGCAGCACCGGCCGCCACCGGCCCGGTCACCGCGGCCGAGCTGCCCGACCCGATGGAGCGCGGTGACTTCACCCCCGCCACGATCCAGGAGACCCGGCTCGGCACGGTCGCCCTCCACGAGCCCGACTCCTCGGGCGCGGCCCCGCAGGCCGGCACCGCCCGGGCGGCCGAGGAGATGGAGATCCGCGGGTCCCTCTACTACCCGGCCGACCGCTCCGAGCCCTCCCCGGTGCTCGTGCTGGTCCACGGCAACCACGGCTCCTGCGACGCCGGCCAGAACACGGCGACCATGTCGTGCACCGAGTTCAAGCGCAACGAGGCCGGCTACGCCTACCTCGGCGAGAACCTCGCGACCTGGGGCTACACCACCTTCTCGGTCTCGATGGACCAGCTGATGATGCGCCAGGACAACGCCAAGGGGAAGGGGATGCACCAGCGTCGCCGGCTGATCGCCGCCTCGCTGGACGCCCTCGCCGCCGCCAACGCGCCCGGTGGGCTCCCGGTCACCCCCACCGCGACCATCGGCGACACGCTCGCCGGCAGGCTCGACATGACCCGGATCGGGCTCATGGGCCATTCCCGGGGCGGCGACGCCGTCACGAGCTTCATCGACTACAACCGCCAGCGCACCGACGGCCCGCGCTACCCGCTGCGCGGCGTCATCTCCCTCGCGCCGGTCGACTACGAGCGCAAGGCGCCCTACGGGACGCCGTACCTCTCGATCCTGCCCTGGTGCGACGGCGACGTCTCCAACCTGCAGGGTGCGCGGTTCTTCGAGCGCAGCCAGTACGTCAACGGCGCCGACCCGTTCCCGCGGATCCAGAGCTCCCAGCTCGGCGCCAACCACAACTGGTACAACACCGTCTGGTTCGCCGACGGCCAGGACGGCGGCAACGTCGCCGACGCCGGCTGCGGCAACTCCGCGCCCACCAACAACAACAACGTGCAGCCGAACAACCACCGGCTCTCGGGCGCGGCCAGCCACGACCCGTGGTCCTACGTGATCGACAACTCCGACACCTACAACCCGCTGGTCAACACCAAGATCTCGGGGGACCCGGCGCGGATGGGCGACCAGGAGAAGATCGGCCTCGCGACGATGGGCGCCTTCTTCCGGCGCTACGTCGGCGGCGAGGGCGCGTTCGAGCCCTACATGACCGGTGAGCTCTCCGACACCGAGTCGCACCTGCAGATCCCCGAGTCGGCGTGCCCGACCAGCCCCTCGGGCCGCGCGATCGGCTGCGAGGAGCGGGTCTCCACGAGCTACTTCCCGGGCACCCAGGAGCGGGTCGACGTGATCCGTCCCGAGGTCCAGGCGCCGCTCGAGGTCAACGCGCTCGGTGGCGCCCTCAAGGGGAAGGGGTTCGCCAACCCCTACCTCGCCGACGGCGGCGTCCCGGTCCCGCCGACCACCCCGGGCGGCCTCGACTGGTGCAACCCCGAGCCCGACGACTTCGCGCCGGCGCAGCTGGGCAAGTCGACCCAGCCGACCGCGGTGAAGCCGTGCCCGCTGCCGGGCAAGGCGGCGCTGGGCGGCCAGAACGGCATGCGCGAGAACTCGCCCGTCAACCACTCCTACGGCCGCCAGCTCGCGCTGGCGTGGGAGGAGGGGCGGACGGCGACGCTGACCGCCGAGATCCCGGCCGCGTCGTCCGACGTGAGCGGCCTCGAGGCCCTCGCGATGGGCGCCGACGTCAACTACTTCGACCTGCGCAACCCGGGCGCCGTCGCCGACCGCAGCAGCCAGCCGCCGGTCAGCTGGGACCCCGCCGCCACCACCCAGGACTTCGTCATCGCCCTCACCGACACCGAGGGCAACGAGGGCACGGTCCGCGCGGGTGACGAGCGCTGGGGCAACGCCCTGCACATGTCGACCGGCAACCAGACGTCGCGGATGCACATCGTCCTCGACCAGGTCCGGGTGCCGCTCGCCGAGTTCGCCGCCCAGGGCGTCGACCTCACCTCGGTGGACAGCCTCGAGCTGCGCTTCGGCGTCGACGGCACCCCGGCGTCGGGCTCGATCCAGCTGGCCGACGTCCGGTTCCAGGAGGCCGCCTCCGGCGACCTGCTGCTCTCCGACGGCACCGCGCTCGACCAGGGCGCCGGTTCCGGCCCGCCCGCCAGCGGCCCGGACCCGGCCGACCTGATCGACGCGTACGACGTCACGCCGGGCAACCTGGCGCTCCTCGACACCGTCGGCACCGAGGGCGCCAACACCACCTGGCTCGTCGACGACGACCGCGCGCAGTGCCCGACGGCCAACACCACCTCCATCCAGGACGCGATCGACCTCGCGTCGCCGTGGGACACGATCGTGGTCTGCGCCGGGGTCTACGAGGAGTCCTCGACCCCGGTCTTCCACGCCTCCAACCCGGTGGCCACCGGGGCGGTGAACGGCCTGACCATCACCAAGCCGCTGAAGATCAAGGGCGCGGGCGCCGACAAGGTCACCATCAGGCCCGACCAGTCGCGGGAGACGCTCGCCGGCACCACGCCGTACCTGCGTGACGGGGGCGGCAACGTCGTCACCGTCTCCCGGCAGTCGCTGGGCTCGACCGACACCAACGAGATGTTCGTCGACATCTCGGGCGTCACCATCACCTCGGGCTCCGTGTGGGCCGAGGCGGGCATCGCCTTCTTCGGCGCGGCCGGCCGCGTCTCCGACAGCGTCGTCGGCCCCCTGCGGACGGCGACCACCGCGGCCGAGCTGGCGGAGCACCCGCACGGCTGGGGCGTGGTGAAGACCGGGCTGGTCAAGGGCGAGGGCCCCGGCACGGTCGAGAACGAGGTCACGGTGGCCGACAGCCGGGTCCACGGCTACCAGTCCGGCGGCATCCTGTTCGACGGGGCCAGCGGCCCCGACGGGCGGTCCGCCAACACGACCCGGACCGGGACCATCCACAAGGGCCACGTCTCCGGCACCGTCGTGACCGGCCGGCCCCAGGCCGTGGTGCCGCAGACCGGCATCGCCTTCACCAGCGGCGCCACCGGCTTCGTCCGCAGCAGCCGGGTCACCGGGAACTTCTTCCGGCCCGACCCGTCGAAGTCGTACGGCGTGCTCCTGACCGACGCCGGGACCGAGAAGGCGGGGGCGCTCACCGTCTCCACCAGCTCGCTGACCGGCAACGGGTACGCCGTCTTCAACGGCAACGCCGACGGCAGCGGGGTCCGCGAGGGCGCCCCGGTCGTCGTCTCCGGCACCCACCTCGGGACCGGCAACCCGGTCGTGGGCGGCCCGGCCGACCCCACCGCCGGGCTGGAGGCCGTCTCCGGGCGCGACTCCGGCAACGCCCTGACGGTGACCGTCCAGTCGCGGGCCTCGAGCGTGCCGGCGTCGGTGCCGACCCGCGAGGCCTCGGTCACCGACGTCGCCCCCACCGCCGCGGTGGTGGACCCGGGTGTCGGCCTCGAGGTCGAGGTGGGCGAGAAGGTCGCCCCGCTGGTCCGGGCGTCCGACGACCACGCGGTCCGGTCGGCGGCGCTCTACGCCGACGGCGAGCTGGTCGACGTCGTCGACTCCGCGCCGTACGCCTTCACCTGGAAGGCCGCGGAGGCCGGTGAGGTCACCTTCACCGCGGTGGTCACCGACTCCGCCGGGCAGGAGACCACCTCCGCCGGCCTCACGGTGACGGTGCTCGAGCCGGCGCCCGAGCCCACCGACGGTCCGACGCCCAGCGCCGGTCCGACGCCGACCGACGGTCCCACGCCGAGCGCGGGTCCGACGCCGAGCGCGGGTCCGACGCCGAGCGCGGGTCCGACGCCGACGACGGGGGCCACCCCGGCGCCGACGGCGACCGTGGGCAAGGTCAAGGTCGACCGGAAGAGGGGCACGGCCAGGATCCGGGTCGAGACGGGCGTCGACGGCGTCCTGGTCCTGAGCGGCAAGAAGGTCGTCGCGGTCGCGAAGCAGACCACCGGCAGCCGCCAGCTCACGGTCCGGCTCAAGCCGGCGCTGCGCAAGAAACTTGCGCGCACGGGCAAGGCGAGGGTCTCGGTGACGGTCACCTTCACCGACCCGTCGGGCCGCCGGGCCAGCACCAGCCGGAAGGTGGTGCTGCGCAAGGGCTGACCGGGTACGTCACCCACCGGGGGCGCAATGCGGCCAAGTGCCCGTGCGCCCCCGGTGTTCGTGTGAGGATGACCGCGCCCGGCCGCCGGCCGGACCGTGGGGAGCGAGCGGAGGCGTGCGATGAGCGGGTGGGACGGTCACCGTCCGGTGCACGACGTGCGCTCGCTGGTGGAGGGTGCCGAGCGCTACCGGTCGCTCTTCACCCACAACCCGCACGCCGTCTTCTCCCTCGACCTCGAGGGCCACTTCACCGACGTCAACCCCGCCGCCGAGCAGCTGAGCGGCCGGGACGCGGCCGAGCTCATGGGGATGCACTTCTTCGAGGTCATCGACGCCGCCGACCACGAGCGGATCCTGGGCCTCTACCTCGAGGTGGTCGCGGGCGAGCCCCGGCAGGCCTCCTCGCGCCTCGTCCGCGCCGACGGGGAGGTGCGCGACATCTCGCTGCTGGCGGTCCCCGTGATGGTCGACGACGCCGTGGTCGGGGTGCACGGGGTCGCGGAGGACGTGACGGAGCGCAACCAGGTGGCCGTCGAGCTCCTCGCCGCCCGGCAGGTCGCCGAGGAGGCCAACGCGGCCAAGTCGCACTTCCTGGCCAACATGAGCCACGAGCTGCGCACCCCGCTCACCACCGTCCTGGCCACCGCCGAGCTGCTCGCCGACTCGGGCCTGGACCCGGTGCAGGCCCGCTTCGTGGAGTCGCTGTGCCGCAACGGCGAGCGACTGCGTGGCCTGATCGAGGACATCCTCGACATGACCGGCATCGAGGCCGGCACCCTGCGGCTGCGCCCGCGGCGGGTGGAGCTCCGCGAGGTGCTCGGCGAGGCCGTGGAGTGGGCCCGCGAGCGGGCCAACGCCAAGGGCATCCCGCTGGACGCCGTGCTGGCGCCCGAGGTCGACCTCTGCTGTGTCCTGGACCCCTTGCGCCTCGGCCAGGTCCTGACCAACCTCCTGGACAACGCCGTGAAGTTCACCGACACCGGGCGGGTGGCGCTCGCCGCCGACCTGGTCACGGACGGGGCCGGGGGCGCCGCCGAGGAGTCGCCCACCCTCCGGGTCGTCGTCCGCGACAGCGGCACGGGCATCCCCGACGACCTCCACGAGCGCGTCTTCGGCGCCTTCACCCAGGCCGACCCCTCCGTCACCCGCCGCCACGAGGGCGCGGGCCTGGGCCTGGCGATCTGCCGCGAGGTGGTGGCGCTCATGGGCGGCCGGCTGGTCATGCGCTCCGCCCCCGGGAGGGGCACCGAGGCGACCGTGACGGTCCCCCTCACCTGCCCGCCCGCCGAGGGGTGAGGAGTCGCCGGGGCCGGGTGACGTACGGCGCGTGTCCGCGGTCGCGGCGCCCGTCCGGGAGGGTCCTCGCGCTGCGCTAGTTTCGCTGGCGCACGCGGGCCCTCGACCGTCGCGTGCGAGGGGGGATCGTGAAGAGCTCGGCTGTCTTCCTGGCGGTGATCGCCTTCGTGCTCGGCCTGTGGGGCTGGTCCCGGTGGGGCGGGGAGGACGGCCGCGAGGCGCGTCCGCCGCAGCGCGAGGTGGCGGTCGCGGTGGACGCCACCATCGACCCGCTGGCCCTGCCGCTCCACCTCCCGGTGAGCCTCCCCGACGGCTTCGGCTGGGTGGGGGAGGCGCAGCGCGAGCACCGCGACGGCGAGGTCGTCGCGGCGACCACCGCCTTCCAGGCGGCCTCCGGCGACGTCGTCTCGCTGTGCGCGGCCCCGGCGGCCGACCCCACGGGGTGCCGCCCCGAGGGCGCGATCGCGGGCGAGCTCGAGCGCCGGGTCGGCGACCACGTCGTGCTGGTGCGGCCGGTGCGCGGCAGCTTCGCCTCCGCCGAGCAGAGGCGCTTCTGGGAGCGGGTCGACCTGGTGGCCGACCCCGCCCTCGTCCCCTGGCTCCCCGCGTCCTCGAGATAGTCCCCCGCGTTCTGACCAGCGACACGCCGGTGCGGGTGGTCAAGATGTCGGGGACTACCCCGGTGAACTAGTTGAGGGGGCGCACGGAGTCGGGGACGCCGCCGCCGCGGTGCACGTCCTCGACGAGCTCCTGCAGCGCGGTGAGGGCGACGCGCTGCGACAGCGGGCCGTAGGAGACGCGGGCGACGCCGAGCTCCTCGAGGCGACGCAGGGGCGGGACGCCGGGCAGGCCGATCAGCGTGAGCCGCTGCGGGCCGAGCGCGTCGACCAGCGTCGAGACCTCGTCCTCGGTGAGCGCGCCCGGCACGAAGACCACCGGCGCCCCCGCCTCGAGGAAGGCCCGGCCCCGCTCGACGGCGTCGGCCAGCACCTCCCCGCGGTCGCGGTCCTTGCCGAGCACGAAGGCGTCGGTGCGGGCGTTGAGCACGAAGTCGTCGACGCCCTCGGCGCGGGCCGCCTCCATCACCTGCTCGACGACGCGGACCGCCTCGTCGAGGGGCTTCATCTGGTCCTCCAGGTTGGCGCCCACCACCCCGACGCCGATGGCGCGTCGGACGGTGTCGGCCGCGTCGCCGTACCCCGCCTCCAGGTCGGCGCTGACCGGCAGGTCCGTGGCGGCGACGATCCGGGCGACCTCGGCGAGCATCTCGTCGACGGGGATGTTCTCGCCGTCCTCGTAGCCCCGGGAGGCGGCGATCGAGTGGCTGGCGGTGGCCAGCGCGAGGGTGCCCTCGGTGCCGGCGACGACCTTCGCCGACACGACGTCCCAGACGTTGACGACGGTGAGCAGCTCGGGCGCGCGGTGCAGCCGCAGCAGCTCGCCGGCCCGGCCCACGACCTCGCGCCGCGCGCTCACGGCCGGCCCAGGATCAGGCAGGCGGCGGCCCGGCGGAGCCGCCAGGGGAGCGCGGGGACGGTGCCGGCGATCCGGTTGACCACGGTGGTGCCTCTCTGCTGCGCCCGGGCCGGTGGCCCGAGCAGGGGAAGTGGGCCGCCGATCGGGTCGGCGGCCCCCGGGTCGTACCCCACCGCCGCGACCGCAAACCGGTGGCGTCCGGCATGAAGGGCGGCGGGTCGGGAACAGGGTCGGGGGCAGGCGGGCCCGCCCCGGCGGGACCCCAGTCCAGCAGCCACCACCGACAGCGGAGGACGAGATGAGCCAGACCCCCCGGCAGCAGGAGATCGCGCGCGCCCTGGGCGTGGTCCCCGACCTCGACCCGGCGGCCGAGGCGGAGCGCCGGATCGCCTTCCTCGCCGACTACCTCACCGGCGCGGGCGCGTCGGGCTACGTGCTCGGGATCTCCGGCGGCGTCGACTCCACCGTCGCCGGCAAGCTCGCCCAGCTCGCCTGCGAGCGGACCGGGAAGCGGTTCACCGCCATGCGCCTGCCGCACGGCGTCCAGGCCGACGAGGACGACGCCCGCGCGGCGCTCGACTTCATCGGCCCCGACGAGGTGCTCACCGTCGACATCAAGCCGGCCGTCGAGCCGCTGCACGCCGCCACCACCCCGACGGGCGGCTACACCGACCGCGGCCAGGGGGACTTCGTCAAGGGCAACATCAAGGCCCGGATGCGGATGGTCGCCCAGTACGCCGTCGCCGGGCGGCTCGGCGCCCTGGTGATCGGCACCGACCAGGCGGCCGAGGCGCTGATGGGCTTCTTCACCAAGCACGGCGACGGCGCCGCCGACGTCACCCCGCTGGCGGGCCTGACGAAGGGCCAGGTCAAGGAGGTGGGCAGCCACCTCGGCGCCCCCGACGAGCTGGTCCAGAAGGTCCCCACCGCCGACCTCGAGGAGGACCGCCCGGCGCTGCCGGACGAGACGGCGTACGGCGTCACCTACGCCGAGATCGACACCTACCTGACCGGCGGCGAGGTCTCGGAGGAGGCGCGGGCGATCATCGAGGCGGCCTACGACCGCACCGCCCACAAGCGCGCCCTGCCGGCCGCGCCCGTCGAGCTGGGCTGAGCGCCGGGCGCGGTCGTCGGGCGGACCGGTCAGGCCTCGTCCTCCGCCAGGGGCACGACCATGACGGGGCAGTGCGCGCCCGCCAGCACCGCGCGGGCCCGGGAGCCGAGGCGCGGCGACAGCGGGCCGCGCCGTCCGTGCCGCCCGACCACGACCATCCGGGCGGTCCGGGAGGCCTCGACGAGCGCGTCGGGCGCCCAGTCGTGGACCACCCTCGCGTCCGGGGTCGGCCCCTCCTCCTCCGCGCCGAGCCGGACGGCCACGCGGTGCAGGGAGTCGAGCGCGGCGGTGCGCCAGTGCTCGTCGTCGGCGAGCAGCTCGTCGTAGGCGCCGGGCAGTCGCCAGGCGTGGAGGAGGCGCGTGCCCCAGCCGTGCAGCGCGGCCTGGGCCGTCGCGGCGCGGACCACCTCCCGGGGGCCGCCGTCCTCGTGGACGCCGACGACCAGGAGGTCCTCGCGCGGGATTGCGTCGTCCTCCTGCTCGGCGGCCGGGACCGAGACCACCGGGCAGTGCGCGTGGGCGGCGACGCGGGCGGTGGTGGAGCCGGTCACCATGCGCACGAGGCGGTGCACGTGCTGGTGCTGGAGCACCACCCGCGCGGCGTCCCGGCTGAGCTCGCTGAGCAGCGAACCGGGGGAGCCGTGCCCGACGACGGTCGCGACGCGGACGTCGGTCCCCGCGGCGGCCTGGAGCTCCGCGAGCTCGCCGGCGACGTCCGCCACGATGGTGCGGGCCAGCTCGGCCCACGACTCCTCGTAGGTCACCAGGACGCCGCCGGGCGGCGGCGGAGGTGCGGGCGCGACCGCGTGGACCAGGGTCACCGGCCGGTCGAGGCGGCGCGCCTCGTCGAGCGCGAACCGCAGGGCCTCGGTGTTCTCGCCGGGACCGGTGACGCCGACCAGGACGGATCCGGGCAGCGCGTTCATGGCAACCTCCTCGGGCCGGGGACGGGGCCGCAGGACGGTCGCCTGCGTCCTCACCTGCCACGTTAGCCCTGCCCGGGCCCGAGGGCACCCCGTGGCCCCACGGTGACTCCAAGGTCACACCGACGGCGCACCCATAACGCAAAGAGTATTTGCAAAGAGGCTTTGCAATGTCAGGATGGCGACATGGAGAAGCACGAAGGACCCGGGGGCCGCCCGACGGCCGTCCTCGACGCGGCGGCGCTCACCGCGCTCGCCCACCCGCTGCGCAGCCGGCTGCTGGGGCTGCTGCGGATCGACGGTCCCGCCACGGCCAGCGGCCTGGCCGCCCGGCTGGGGGAGTCCAGCGGCCTCACCAGCTACCACCTGCGCAAGCTGGCGGAGGTGGGCCTGGTCGCCGACGACCCCGACCGCGGCGACCGCCGGGAGCGCTGGTGGCGCTCGGTCCACGAAGGGACCAGCTGGTCGACGGCCGACTTCCTCGGCGACGCCACGGCCTACCGGGCCACCCAGGAACTGCGCCGCGGGCTCTACCGCTGGCAGCTCGGCCTCCTGGAGGGCTGGCTCGCCGAGGAGTCGCAGTGGGACGACGCCTGGGTCGACGCCGCCGGTACCGACGACGACGTGCTCGAGCTGACGCCGTCCGCGCTCAAGGCGATGCAGGCCGAGCTGTGGGAGGTCGTGCAGCGCTACCGCAGCCGGCCGCCGCCGCCCGAGGGCGACGAGCCGGTCAGCCGCGTCATGTGGATCCAGCACACGGTCCCGCTGAACGACACGGTCCCGCTGAACGACAGGGTCCCCGGGGGCGACGGGGTCCCCGGGGGAGACGGGGACGGGGCGCCGCGATGACGCTCACCGAGCGCGAGGTCCGCCGCCGCTTCCTGGTGCTGGTCGCCCTGCGCTGGCTGCCGACGGGATTCCTCATGCCCGTCCTCGTGCTGCTGCCGCTCGACCGCGGCCTCACCCTCTCCGAGCTGGGGCTGGCGGTCGCGCTGCAGGGCCTCGTCGTCCTGGCCCTCGAGCTCCCCACGGGCGGGCTGGCGGACTCCCTGGGCCGGCGCCGGCTGCTGCTCGCCGCCCAGGCGGTCTCGCTGGTCTCGCTCGGCGTGCTGCTGGTCGCCGAGAGCCTCGTGGCCTTCGCCGCCGTCTTCGCCCTGCAGGGCGTCCACCGCGCGCTCGACAGCGGTCCCCTCGAGGCCTGGTACGTCGAGTCCGCCCGCGCCGCGGACCCCGGCACGTCGATCGAGGCCGGCATGGGCGCGCAGGGCGCGGTGCTCGCCGTCGCGATCGCGGCCGGCTCGGCGACCAGCGGCCTGCTGGTCGCCTGGGACCCCGTGCCCGGGCTCGCGGCGCTGGCGCTGCCGGTGGTGGTCGCGCTCGCCCTGCAGGCGGTGACGCTGCTGGTCACGGCCGTGCTGATGGTGGAGGCGCCTCGGCCGACGGCGGGCGCCGGCACGTGGGCCTCGGTGGTCGCCACCCCGCGGGTGGTCCGCGCCGGGTTCGCGCTGGTCCGGGCCGACCGGGTGCTGCTCGCCCTGGTCGCCGTGGAGCTCTTCTGGGGCTTCGGGATGGTCGCCTTCGAGTCGCTCACCCCGGTCCGGCTGGCCGAGGTGCTCGACAGCGACCGTGCCGCCGCGGCCGTGCTCGGACCGGCCGCCACGGGAGCGTGGCTGGCCTCGGCGGCCGGGGCGGCCGCGACGCCGTGGCTGTGCCGCCGGTGGGGGGTCGCCACCACGGCGGCGGTCATGCGGGTGGCGCAGGGAGCGGCGGTGCTGGCGATGGGGCTGCTGGCCGGCGTCGCGGGGATCCTCGTGGCCTACCTGGCCTGCTACTGCGTCCACGGGCTCTCCAACGCCGCCCACATGACGCTGCTGCACGAGCGCGCCGACGACGGTGTCCGGGCCACGGTGATCTCGCTCAACTCGATGGTCGCGCAACCGGCCGGGGCGCTGGGGATGGTCGCGCTCACGGCGCTGGCCGACGTCGCCTCGGTGGGCCTTGCCATGGTGGTCGGCGGCGTCGCCCTGGCCGTCGCCGCCCCCCTCTACCTGCCCGCTCGCCGGGCCGGTCGCGCATCCGCGGGAACGAGGGACGAGGCGGCCCGCGTCGTGTGAGCATGGGCGCTGCGGCGCGGCGTACGACGCTCGCGCGCGACCGCCGGGGGAGACCCCCGAGGAACGACCCGAGGAAGACGACGTGCCCACTCCCACGCCTCCTGCCGACCGCTGCCCCGGCCGCGCCGCGGACGGCGCCGGACGCCGTGCCCTGGCCGCGCTGCTCGGCACCGCCGCCGTGGTCGCCGTCGCCGCCGCCGTCGTGGTGGTCCCGGCGTCGCCGGCCCCGGCGCGCACCGGGGTGACGGTCGAGGTGCGCGCCGACGCGGCAGCGGTCGCCCGTCCGGGACCGCGCGCCCGCCGGGCGACGGTCGCCGTGGGGGGTCGCGTGGTGCTGGCAGGCCGCCTCCCCGGAGGGGTGCGGCGCCCGTACGTCGTCGTGGACGGCGGTCGGACCGTGCTGCGCGGCCGCACGGCGGGGACGGGGCGGTTCCGCCGCGTCGCCCGGGCGGGCGCGGTGCCGGGCACCCGGACCTTCGTCGTGCAGGCGCGCCGGCACCGAGGGCTGGGCCCCGCTCGCCGAACCTTCCACGTCCGCGTCGTCGGCTCGACCCCGACCGCCCGGCCCACCGCGTCGCCGACCCCGCTGCCCACCGACGGCCCGAGCGGCACGCCCGCCCCGACCGCAGAGCCGACCGCGACGCCCGGACCGACCGACGGTCCGACGGCCGGTCCGACGGCCTCGACGGCGACGCCGGGCCAGGTGCCGCGCACGCCCCTGACGCTGCAGCCGACGCCGACCGCGGCCCCGACCCCCGACCAGCTCGCCCACTGGGCGGTCCCGACCGTGAGCTCCCGGACGGGCCAGCGCCTCGTCATCGAGGGCACCGTCACGGGGGCGGTCGTCGCCGGCCGCACGGTCCAGGTGCAGCACGAGCTCGAGGACGGCTGGCGCACCCTGGCCACGACGACCTCGGCCGCCGACGGCTCCTACCGGGTCGCGCTGGCGACCGACTGGCTCTTCCGGACCCCCGCCCGCGTCGTCGTCCCGGCGGCCGGCGAGCTGGCCGCGGCGACCTCGGCCGTCGTCGACGTGGCGAGCGTCCCCGGCTGGTCTCCGGCAGGGACGGCCACCGACTGGCGGTCCCTGGACGGTGACACCCGGTGGCGCTGGGACCCCTGCACGCCGATCGGCGTCCGGCTCAACGTCGGCAGCGGACCCACCTTCCTGCGCGCCGCCACCCTGGCCGCGCTCGACGACGTCGCCGAGGGGACCGGGCTGCGGTTCGCCCTGCTCGGGGACACCGACGTCGTGCCCTGGCCCACGGACGGCCGGCCCTACCCGGCCGACACCGATCTCGTCATCGCCCACGGCCCCCAGTCCCTCACCGAGCAGGACGTCTCCGGCAGCGTGATCGGCGTCGGCGGCGTGAGCGCCGGCCGGGAGGCGAGGGACGCGCGCGGCGCGGTCGTCCGGACGACCGAGGGCGGGGTCTTCCTCGACGCCGACGCCCAGCTCACCTACGACAAGGCCGTCAACCTCGTCCGGCACGAGCTCGGCCACGCCGTCGGACTCGGCCACGCCTCGGGGAGGGCGCAGGTCATGTACCCCTCGCTCCAGCTGCTCGACCGGTTCGGTGCCGGTGACCTCGGCGGCTTCCGGAGCGTCGGTCGGCAGACCGGCTGCATCGAGCCGCTCGCCCGCCGGGCGATGGTGTCGGCGCTGCAGGACGGGCCGGTGCCGCCGGCTCCGCTGCCCTGACCTCGGCCACCTCGCAGGGTCTGCGGTGGATCCCAGTCACCAGGTGACTGCGAACCGCCGCAAAGCCCCGGGGGACGCGCCTCGGGACGCAGAAAGACCCCGGTCGCGGGACCGGGGTCTTGATCTGCGCGCCTGTAGGGATTCGAACCCCAAACCTTCTGATCCGTAGTCAGATGCTCTATCCGTTGAGCTACAGGCGCCCGCCCTCGCACGAGACGAGGACTGGAAGAGAGTAGCCGATCCCCCCGGCCCGGGCGAAATCAGGAGGTCTCGCGCAGCTCGCCGAGCAACGCCTCGGTGTCGCTCCAGACCGAGGCGAGGATCTGTCGACCGGCGGCGAGCAGGTCGGCGATCTGGGGGCTGGCGACGGCGTACGTCACCGTCGTCCCCTGGCGCGCGGAGGTGACCAGGCCGGCGCGGCGGAGCACCGAGAGCTGCTGGGAGAGGTTGGAGGCCTCGACGCCGATCTCGGCGAGCAGGTCCTTGACCGGCATCGGCTGCTGGACGAGCAGCTCGAGCACCCGCACGCGGGTCGGGTGGCCCAGGGTGCGGAAGAGGTCGGCCTTGGCCTCGTAGAGAGGGACTGCCATGATGCGCGCACCTCCTCCGGGGGTAGTCTCACTGCGCGTGCACACTACATGAGTTGAAGAACTCTTCAACTAGGGTGCACGCAGAGCAGAACCGTGCTCGGGCTGAAGCAAGTCGGCCCGGGCGACACCCCGGGCGATGGTGTCCGGGCACCAGCACTTCCACAGGTAGGGAGCAAGGCACGATGGCAGACGTTGAGGCGGCGCTGGACGCAGCCGGGTTGACGAACCCGCACGTCCGTGACTACGTGAAGTACTACGCGGAGCTGACCGGGGCGGAGCGGGTCGAGGTCGTCACGGCGGCCGACGACGACCGCCTCATCGCCGAGGCGCTCGAGGCCGGCGAGCTCGAGCCCGCCGGGGAGGGTCGCTACTACTCCCGCAGCTACCACAAGGACACGGCCCGCTCCGAGGAGCGCACGATCGTCGCCACCAACGACGAGAAGGACAAGGGCGTCTACAACAACTGGCGCCCCGCGTCGGAGATGAAGCCCCTCCTCGAGGACCGCATGCGCGGCGCCTCGAAGGGCAAGACGATGTACGTCGTCCCTTACCTGATGTCGCCCCCCGGCAACGAGCTCGCCCCCTGGGCGGCCGGCGTCGAGCTGACCGACACCCGCACCGTCGTGCTGCACATGATCCGCATGGCCCGCGTCGGCGTCGAGCACATCAACGAGCTCGAGGACCAGAACAGCTTCGTCCGCGCCGTCCACGTGACCGGCGACCTGGAGAACCTCGGCCAGGGCACCCCGGAGGACCAGCGCTACTTCGTCACCATCGGCGACGAGCGCACCATCCTGCACTTCGGCTCGTCGTACGGCGGCAACGCGCTGCTGGGCAAGATCGCCCACGGCCTGCGCCAGGGCGCCTACGACGGCTGGGCGTCCAAGAAGTTCCTCGCCGAGCAGTACATGCTCATCGGGATCCACGACAAGGAGACCGGCAAGGACTACCACGTCTGCGGCGGCTTCCCGAGCGCCTCGGGCAAGACCAACCTCGCGATGATGCTGGCGCCGGACGCCCTGGGCGACCGCTACCACGTCTCCTTCTACGGCGACGACATCGCGTGGCTCTGGGTGGACGAGAAGACCGGCCGCCTCATGGGCATGAACCCGGAGTACGGCGTCTTCGGTGTCGCCAAGGACACCAACGAGACCACCAACCCGACCGCGCTCAAGTCGGTCGACCCGGGCACCAAGACGATCTTCACCAACGTCGCCTACAACCCGAAGACCCAGGAGGTCTGGTGGGAGGGCCGCACGCCCGAGCCGCCGGCCGACGTCGACGGCTGGCTCGACTGGAAGGGCAACCCGATCGCGGAGCGCTCCGAGGCCGAGAAGAACGACCCGTGGGCGCACCCGAACAGCCGGTTCACCACCACGCTGGACAACGTCCCCAACATCGCGCAGGACTACGACGCCGCCGCCGGCGTCCCGATCGACGCGATCATCTTCGGTGGCCGCACCCGTGACCGCGAGCCGCTGGTCCGCGCGATCCACGACCTGGCCGAGGGCGTCTACGACGGCCTCACCCTGGGCGCCGAGGCGACCTTCGCCGCCGAGGGCGTCGAGGGCCAGCTGCGCTACGACCCGATGTCCAACCGGCCGTTCATGGCCTACGGCGAGGGCGACTACGCCCAGCACTACCTGGACGTCGTCGGCGCCGCCAAGGAGCAGCCGATCTTCGCCCACGTCAACTGGTTCCAGCGCGACCCGGAGGACGGCCACTTCCTGTGGCCGGGATACCGCGAGAACCTGCGCCCGCTGCTCTGGCTGCTCCAGCTCAAGAACGGCGAGGTCAAGGGCAACCGCACCCCGGTCGGCATCCTGCCGACCGAGGAGGAGCTCAACCTCGACGGCCTCGACCTCCCGGCCGAGGACCTGCAGCGGATCCTGAGCATCGACAAGGAGCGCTGGCAGCAGGAGATGGGCTTCCGCGAGGAGCACCTCAAGGGCTTCGAGCGGATGCCCGAGGCGATCTGGGAGGCCCACCGCCGCGTGGCCGCCGAGCTCGACCAGTACGAGGGCTGAGCCTCCGGCTCACCAGCCCGCAGCACCCGCAGCACCCGCAGTACCCCGAGGACGTCATCAGGTCCGGTCGCCAGGGCGGCCCGACCTGATGACGTCCCGGCGATTTCAGGGGAGGCAGGACGGCGACGCGAGCCCGTCGTCCGCCGTGGATCGATCCAATTCGCGCGGGCGTCGCCGCGGGCTAACCTCGCGGCACCCATCCCGCCGGGCAAAGGTGCCGGGCGACATGATCACCCGCACCGCGCGAGAGGGACAGGCATGACTGCCACGATCGACAACGCCCAGACCAGCCCGGCACTCACGAGCCACGCAGGCATCCTCGCCTGGGTCGAGGAGATCGCCGCGCTGACCAAGCCGGCCGACATCCACTGGTGCACCGGCTCCGACGAGGAGTGGGACCAGCTCACCCGGGCCCTCGAGGCCACGGGCACCTTCACCCGCCTCAACCCGGCCCTCAAGCCCAACTCCTTCCACGCCGCCTCCGACCCCACCGACGTGGCGCGCGTCGAGGACCGCACCTACATCTGCTCCGTCGCCGAGCGCGACGCCGGCCCCACCAACAACTGGATGGAGCCGGAGAAGATGAAGGAGCTCATGCGTGGGCTCTACGACGGCTGCATGGCCGGCCGCACGATGTACGTCATCCCCTTCGTGATGGGCCACCTCGACGCCGAGAAGCCGATGTTCGGGGTCGAGATCACCGACTCCGCCTACGTCACCGTCTCGATGCGCGTGATGGCGCGGATGGGCACCGAGGTGCTCCGCCGGATGGAGGAGCTGGACGCCGCCGGCCAGGAGGTCGCCTGGGTGCCGGCGCTGCACTCCGTCGGGATGCCGCTGGCCGAGGGCCAGGCCGACGTCGCGTGGCCCTGCAACGACACCAAGTACATCGTCCAGTTCCCCGAGGAGCGGATGATCTGGAGCTTCGGCTCCGGGTACGGCGGCAACGCGCTGCTGGGCAAGAAGTGCTACGCCCTGCGGATCGCCAGCGTGATGGCGCGCGACGAGGGCTGGATGGCCGAGCACATGCTCATCCTCAAGCTCACCAGCCCGGCCGGCGTGACGAAGTACGTCGCCGCCGCGTTCCCCAGCGCCTGCGGCAAGACCAACCTGGCGATGCTCGAGCCGACGATCCCCGGCTGGAAGGTCGAGGCGATCGGCGACGACATCGCGTGGATGCGGATCGGCGAGGACGGCCGGCTGTGGGCGGTCAACCCCGAGTTCGGCTTCTTCGGCGTCGCTCCGGGCACCAACGAGCACACCAATCCGAACGCGATGCGGACCATCAACAAGGGCAGCTCGGTCTTCACCAACGTCGCGCTCACCGAGGACGGCGACGTCTGGTGGGAGGGCCTGGAGAACCCGCCGGCGAGGGCCACGTCCTGGAAGGGCGAGCCCTGGACGCCCGACAGCACGGAGCTCTCCAGCCACGCCAACAGCCGCTACTGCACCCCGATCAAGCAGTGCGACATCCTCGCCGCCGAGTACGACGACCCGCGCGGCGTGCCGATCGACGCCATCCTCTTCGGTGGGCGCCGGCGCACGACGATCCCGCTGGTCACCGAGGCGCGCGACTGGACGCACGGCACCTTCATGGGCGCCACCCTCTCCTCCGAGACCACCGCCGCGGCGGTGGGCGCGGTCGGCGTCGTGCGCCGCGACCCGATGGCGATGCTCCCCTTCATCGGCTACAACGCCGGCGACTACTTCGCCCACTGGGTCGCCATGGGCAAGGAGAACGACGAGTCCCGGCTGCCGAGGATCTTCTACGTCAACTGGTTCCGCCGAGGCGAGGACGGCGACTTCCTGTGGCCCGGCTTCGGCGAGAACAGCCGCGTCCTCAAGTGGGTCATCGACCGCCTCGAGGGTCAGGCCGCGGCCGTCGAGACGCCGATCGGCCACGTGCCGGCCCCGGGGTCGCTCGACGTCGACGGCCTCGACCTCACCGACGAGAAGCTGGCTGCCGCGCTCGCGGTCGACGTGGAGGAGTGGAAGGCCGAGCTCCCGCAGATCCAGGAGTGGTTCGAGAAGTTCGGCGACGACCTTCCCGGCGTCCTGTGGTCCGAGCTCGACACCCTGAGGGCGCGCCTCGAGGCGTGAGCCGCCCCTGACGGCAGCCCGGTGACCGGCCGACGCCGGCCGGCCCCGCCGCGACCGGCACCACGACGCCCCCGACCCCCGCCCGGGTCGGGGGCGTCGCCGTACCCGGCCGGCGGCTTCGGGCGCTGTGCGAGGATTCCGACCGGGCGCGACCGCGAGCGCCGGTGAGGAGGAGACGTGCCGCAGTTCGGACCCGAGGAGCGCGACCTCTTCGAACGGATCGCCACCGACCTCTACGACGCGGTGGTCAGCGCGGGGGGCCTCTCCGCCGACGACCCGCGGATCTCCGGCACGGGCGAGGAGGCCGCGGCGCTGGACCTGCTCGCCCGGATCGGCCTGGTGGTCCGCGAGGGCGAGCGGTGGGTGGCCGTCGACCCCAGCACGGTGGCCTCGCTCATCGTGGCCCCGATGGGCCAGCAGGGTGCCGACCTGATCGCGGAGTCCTCGCGCTGGGCCGCGGCCTTCAACGGCCTCGCCCACCTGTGGCGCAAGGCCCCGGGCTCGGCGCGCGGCCTGTTCACCGAGGTCCGCGGCTCCGCGATCAACCCGTTCATCGCCTCGGTGGTCGCCGACGCCGAGTCCGAGCTGCTGACCGCGCAGCCGCAGTTCGGCCGCAACGCCCCCACGCTCGCCGCGGCGACCCAGCGCGACATCGCGGCCCTCGAGCGCGGCGTCAAGATGCGCACCCTCTACCAGCACTCGGCCCGGCGCAGCTCGACCACGCACAAGTACGTCGCGGCCGTCTCGAGCCGCGGCGCCGAGGTCCGCACCCTCGACGAGTTCTTCAACCGGCTGATCGTTGTCGACCGGCGGGTGGCGGTGATCCCCGGCCACGAGGGGCTGGCGGTGGCCCTGGCGATTCGAGAACCCTCGCTGGTGGCCTACCTGGTCGACATGTTCGAGCGGACGTGGGAGCGGGCCCGGCCCTTCACCAACCGCGAGACCTCCATGAGCCGCGACATCGCGGCCGAGCAGCGGGCGATGACGATCCGGATGCTGATCGCCGGGTACGCCGACCCGGCCAGCGCCAAGCGGCTCGGGGTCAGCCCGCGGACCTACGCCGGCTACGTGGCCGACCTCAAGGAGGAGTTCGACGCGCAGACGCGCTTCCAGCTCGGCTACGCCATGGGGCGGCTGGGCGTCTCGGGCCACGAGAGCCCGCCCGAGGAAGCCTGACCGCGCGCCGCGCCAGGAACGGACGAAGGCAGCGACCGTGGGTCGCTGCCTTCATCCTCGTGCGGGACCGGCCACTGAGGGGCCTGGTGTCGGTACGGCTCGGCGGGGGGATCCGAGTCTCCCGGGTCCCGCTGGTCCGGTGGGTCAGCGGGGGTTGCTGACGTAACCCCAGCTGGTGTCCTTGGCCTGGGCCGGGGCGGCCATGGCGCCCAGCGCGAGCAGGCTGGCGGTCAGGGCGACTGCGGTCAGACGGGCGAGCTTCATGGAATTCCCTCTCGATCAGGGTCTGGGGAGGACCCGTGCTCCCCCAGTCTCGACAATCCGCACGCTGACGTCACCAAATTGAGGGTGCAAGTTCCTGCAGTGCAGTTTGGTGCAGTTGCGTGCCGGGCGGGTGTCAGCGGGTGCCGGGAAAGGGTTCGGGCCTCGCACGCAGTCGCACGAGGCCCGAACACGCTGGCGGAGGCGGAGGGATTTGAACCCTCGATGGGGTTGTAGCCCCAAACCCGCTTAGCAGGCGGGCGCCATAGACCGGACTAGGCGACGCCTCCTTGCAGCGAGGACAGGCTACAAGGAGCCGGCGGCTCGTGCCCAATTGCCCCGCCGGGTGGTCGGGCCGGTCAGAGCCGGGTGATGCCGTGGCCGCGCTGGAGGTGCTCGACGACGGTGCGGGCGAAGACCTCGCGGTCCACGTGCAGCACCTCGGCCGGGATCGTGGTGGTGCGCCCGTCCCGCAGGCGAAGCACGACGCACGGGGAGCCGTGCCGCTCCGTGGTGACCGCGTCCTCGACGTCCTTCCACCGGGCGGCCGGGACGCCGGCGCCGCGGATCCGGCGTACCCGGTAGCCCTCGTCGCCGAGCCGGACCACCCAGCCGCTGCTCCACGCCATCAGGGCCACCAGCGCGACCAGGACCAGGACGACCGGCACCAGCAGCACGGCGGTGTGGAGGTCGAGGACGGCGACCCCCAGGGTGGCCAGCGAGATGAGGACGGCCGAGCCGACCAGCGTCAGGCCCAGGAGCCGGGCGGTGAGGGCGGGGGAGAAGCGGTAGTCGACGGCCACAGGACGATTGAACAAGATGGTCCGAACTGACTAGCATCCGGGCCTTGCCCCGGGGCTGCGCCCGGAGTCACACTCGTTGCCTGGCTCCCGACACCTGGGAGGACGAGCCCTCATGAGCACCACTGCTGCCGACCGGGAGGCCGAGAGCACGCCGACGCCCCCCGAGGTGCACCTGCAGCGGCTCGAGCACGCCCTGACCCACCGCGGGCCGTCCACGCCGCTGAGCGTGTGGCGGTGGGCGGTGCTCCAGCGGATGCTGCCGGTGCGGGAGAGCCTCGTGCGCGAGACCGAGCTGCCCACCGACTGGCTGGCCGCGCGGCGCTCGCGGGCGCTGCGGGAGCGCAACGCCCTGCTGGGCCGGATGAGCGAGCTGCGCTTCCGGGTGATGGGCGACCCCGACGTCGAGCGGGCCACCTACGAGATGCGCCGCCTCGTCGTCGACGTCCGGCACTACCTCCAGCGGCTCCACGACCTGGCCTACGACGAGGTCGAGGCAGAGCTCGGCGGGTCGGAGTGATCTCCTAGACTGCTCCGCACGCGCGCCCGCCGTGCGTGGAGGGGTGCCGGAGTGGCCGATCGGAACCGCCTTGAAAGCGGTCGTAGGGAGACCTACCGCGGGTTCGAATCCCGCCCCCTCTGCCGACCGGCGCCGCTGGGCCCGGGCCACGGAGCGTGGTCACCGGCCCAGCGGCCCGTGGTCACCGGTGGTCGTGACCGTCGCGCTCGTCGTGCTCGTGGTCCTCGAGCGTCGCCTCGTCCAGGAAGTCGGCGGCGATCCGCAGCAGCTGGCCGGCGACCTCGGGGTCGATCCCGCCGATCATGATCTTGAGACCGAGGTCGGCGGTGGGGTCGAGGTCCCAGTCGTCGTCGGCGGGCGGGGGCGTCGTGGAGAGGTCCACGAGCTCCAGGTGGATGCCGGACCGGGTGCCGCTGACGGTGGCGTCGTGGACGGTCTCCTCGTCGGCGATCAGCTGGGCGGCGACGCTGAGTGTCGCGTCCTCTTCGTTGCTCATGGGGTCTCCCTCGTTCGGGTGGCTCGTCAGGGTGCCCGCCGAGCCTAGCCGCCGCCCCGCAGCGGGGCCCGCCTAGAGTCGCCCCATGCATCCCGCCTGGTTCGCCTCGCCCGACGACGCGGTGCGCCGCCTGCTCGAGGTCGGTTACCTCGCCGACGCGGCGACCGCCACGACCGCGTTCCTCACCGGGGCGCTGGAGAAGCCGCTGCTGGTGGAGGGCCCGGCCGGCGTCGGCAAGACCGAGCTCGCCAAGGCCGTCGCCCGGGCCTGCGGGGCCGAGCTGGTGCGGCTCCAGTGCTACGAGGGGCTCGACGAGGCGCGGGCGCTGTACGAGTGGAACTACAAGAAGCAGCTGCTCCGGATCCAGGCGAGCACCCAGGCAGGCGACGGCGGGCCGGGCTGGGAGCAGACCCACGACGACATCTTCACCGACGAGTTCCTCCTGACCCGCCCGCTGCTGACCGCCATCCGGCGGGAGGAGCCGACCGTGCTGCTGATCGACGAGGTCGACAAGACCGACGTCGAGGTCGAGGGGCTGCTGCTGGAGGTGCTCTCCGACTTCCAGGTGACGATCCCCGAGCTGGGCACGGTCACCGCCGTCCGGCGCCCCTTCGTCGTCCTCACCTCCAACGCCACCCGCGAGCTCTCCGAGGCGGTCAAGCGCCGCTGCCTCTACCTGCACCTGGACTACCCCGACCTCGAGCGCGAGCTGGAGATCGTCCGCAGCCAGGTGCCGGCGCTGGAGGAGCGGGTCGCCCGCCAGCTGGTGGAGACGATCACCCGGCTCCGCGACCTCGACCTCAAGAAGGCCCCGTCGATCGCCGAGTCGGTCGACTGGGCGCGCACCCTGCTCGCGCTCGAGATCGGCGACCTCGACGAGGCGGCCGTCGACGCGACCCTGGGCGTGGTGCTCAAGCACGCCTCCGACCACGACCGCGCGGTCCGCGAGCTCAAGCTGCGGCGGTGACGGCGCGATGACCGGCGAGGAGACCGGCGACTCCGGGCTGCTGCGCCGCCACGTGGCCTTCCTCGAGGCGCTGCGCGAGGCAGGGCTGCCCGTCTCGCTCGCCGAGGGGCTGGACGCGGTCGCGGGCGTCCGCGCCCTGGGCTGGGACGACCGCGAGCTGGTCCGCGCGGCGTACGCCGCCACGGTCGTGAAGCGGCAGACCCAGCGGGCCGCCTTCGACGCGGTCTTCGACCTCTACTTCCCCCGGCTGCTCGGCGAGGGCGCCGCCGCCCCCGAGCTGGCCGACGAGCACGGCATCCGCGACTCCGCCGCCGCCCTGGAGGAGTTCCGCGAGCGGCTGGCGACGGCCCTGGAGCAGCTGGACGAGCTCGCCGCCAACGAGCCGCAGGAGGGCGAGAGCGAGGGCGACGGCGGGGGACCGTCCCTGCAGGACCTCGCGGCCGAGGCCGTCGGCCGGTTCGGGCAGATGCCCGGTCGGGCGCCGGGACGGTCCGGGTGGTCGGCCTACAACACGCTGCGCCGCGTCGCCCCGGGCGAGCTGGTCGCCGGGCTGCTCGCGGCGCTCGCGGAGCGCGGGCGGAGCGAGGAGGAGGCGCAGCGGCGGGCCGAGCGGCGGGTCGCGGAGTTCACCCGCCTCGTCGAGGCGGACGCCGTACGCCGGATCGCGGCCGACCGCGACCCGGCCGAGGTCGCCCGGATCACCGTGCGGCCCCCCGTCGACCTGCTCGACTTCACCTCCGCCCGCCGCGCCGACCTGGAGGAGATGCGACGCCAGCTCTACCCGCTGTCGCGCCGCCTGGCGGCCCGGCTGACCAAGGAGCAGCACGCCCGGCGGCGCGGGCCGCTGGACTTCCGGCGCACCGTCCGGGCCTCGGTGTCGACGGGCGGGGTGCCCCTGACCACCCACCACCGGCCGAAGCGGCCGCACCGTTCCGAGCTCGTGGTGCTCTGCGACGTCAGCGGCTCGGTGGCCAGCTTCGCCCAGTTCACCCTGATGCTCGTCTTCGCCCTGCGCGAGCAGTTCAGCAAGGTGCGCGCCTTCACGTTCGTCGACGACGTCCACGAGGTCACCGACGCCTTCGTGCCGGGCGCCGACCCCGGCGAGGTGCTGGCCCAGCTGGCGCTGAGGGCGCAGCACGCGGCCCGGTTCGGGCGCACCGACTACGGGCGGGCGTTCGCCCGGTTCGCCGAGGAGCACGCCGACGCGCTCGGCCCGAAGGCGTCGCTGCTGGTGCTGGGCGACGCGCGGTCCAACTACCGCGACCTGGGCGAGGGCGTGCTGGCCGAGCTCGTCGCCTCCTGCCGCAGCGCCTGGTGGCTCAACCCGGAGCACCCGCGGCACTGGGGCACCGGTGACTCCGCGGCGCCCGTCTACGGGGCGATCGTGCCGATGGTGGAGTGCCGCAACCTGGTCCAGCTCGAGCAGTTCGTGCACGACCTGGTCTGAGGGCCGCCTGCCCGTCAGCCCGCCAGGAAGCCCCGCTCGCGCAGCCGCGAGACCTCGGCCACCAGCGCGGGGTGGTCGGACTCGTCGGCGGCCCGGCCGGCCGCGACGACCGCCGGCTCCTCCTCGCTGCCGGGCGCGTCCAGCACCACCGTGAGCCGGTTGGCCACGCCCTGGTTGACGAGCGTGCCCAGCAGGGCGACGGGGTCGTGGCGGTCCTCGAGCGAGAGCACCCGGCAGGTCTCCGGCACCACCGGCACCTGGGCGGCGGGGGCCCGTGCGGTGACGACCTGCTCCACGACGAACTTGCGCGAGCGGCCCTCGGCGGCGATCTGGGCGGCGGTGGCCCCGCCCTGGCCGGTCCCGACCAGCATCACCCGGGCGTCGTCGGCGTGGGCGACCGCACGCTCGACGGCCTTGACCACCTGGCGGGCGTACATCGAGTGGTCGGTGCTCACCAGCCGGACGCCGGCGCGCGGCGCGGCACCCCCGCGGGGGCCCGGCAGGTAGGCGACGAACCGGTCGGGGCCGACCGCGTGGACCGCGACCCCGTCCTCGGTGTCCAGCAGGGTGCGCATCAGGGCGGCCAGCGAGCCGGGGGCCTGCCCGTCCTCGCGGGGCGCCCCGGCGTCGGTGGCGGCCTCCTCCTCGGCGCCGGTCACGAAGGCGCCGATCGAGTCGCGCAGCGCCGAGCCCGAGTCGCCCGCGAAGGGCTGGACGCCGAGGGCCCGCAGCCCGCCGCGCGCCGCGTGGCCCGCGTGCTCCCCGGCCATCACGCCGGCGGTGAGCATCGAGCGCATCTGCAGGCCGTCGAGCAGGCCGCCGCCACCCTGCACGTGGTCCATCAGCTCGGGGTTGCTCTCCGCGAGCTGGCTCAGGTAGGCCGCGACGCCGTCGCGGTCGAGGTGGTCGGTCTCGATCAGCCCGGCCGAGACGATCGCGCCGCCCAGCGCCACCTCGGGCGCGAGGTACCCGATGGCGCGCCCCGCGATCGAGCCGAGCGTCTGGTACGCCGCCTGCTGCAGCTCGTCGATCCAGCGGTAGGTGAGCACCGTGGCCCGGACGACCAGGGCGTCGGCGTCCAGCTCGACCGAGCGGGTCAGCAGGCCGTGCTTGCCGGTGGTGGCGGCGCGGATCTCCTCCTCCGCCTCGGCGAAGGTGGCCGGGGAGAGCGGCGCGGAGGAGGCGACGTCCTCGTCGGCCAGGACGGCCGAGCCGAGCCGCGCTCGGCTGCGCATCTCGTCGCCGGAGGAGTCGAAGAAGTCGGCCAGCGCCAGCATCTGGTGGTACTTGTCGGCGTTGACCGCCGCGTCGGTGCCGTGCTCGGTCGGGGCGGCGGCGGGCGGTCGCTCCACGTGCGGGATCTGGTCGCGCATCTCGTTCACGCGTCCACCTCCGCCAGGACCGGTGCGAGGGTGGTGGCGAGCTCGTCGGGCTCCACCCGCCGCACCTCCACGTGGGGGTCCTCGTCCTCGTGGTGCGGCAGCAGCGCGTGCCACCCGTCGGCCAGCAGGGTCCACGAGACCACGCCGACGGCCGTCGACTCGCTGTCGTCGACGCGGGCGGCCAGCACCCTGAGCCGGCCCTGGGCCTCCTCGTGGAGGGCAGCCACCGCGGTCGCGGCCGAGGCGTCGTCGAGGGGCTCCCCGGCGGCGTCGCGCACCGACCCGCTGCGCTGGCCCACCAGGACCGGGACCAGGTCGCGTCGCCCCGCACGCAGCGCCTCGCCGACCGCGTCGGCCAGCGAGTAGGGCACGCTCAGCGACACCGGCACCGCCGACTCGCCCAGCGGCACGTCCTCGGGCGGCACGGCCACCCGCGCCAGCTCCCCGGCCCACTGGTCGGCGGGGAACCACGCGAGCTCGAAGACCAGCCCGTCGACGGTGGCCAGGGTGGCGACCGCCCCACCGGCCTCCCGGTGCCACGCCTTCACGTGGTCGGAGCCGGCGGTGATGTCGATCTCGAGCGCCAGCTCGGGGGTGGCGAGCAGGCCGACCGCGCCCACCAGGCCGGGCTCGACGCCGTCGGGTCCGGTCAGGCCGCGGCGGGCCAGGGTCTCCGCCGGGTCGTGCAGCGACGCCAGCGCCGCGGCGTACGCCGTGTCCTCGGCCGACGCCGCGCTCGCACCGAGGCGGGTGTCCAGCGCGCTCGGGGAGCTGCTCCGCGGCTCGTCGAAGGGCAGCGGGGCGCCGCCCGCGGCCTCGGCGAGCAGCCGCAGCTCGGGCAGCGTCACCGCGAGGCGGCGCGGCAGGCCCTCGAGGACCCGCTCGGTCCGCGGCGGCGGGGGCGCGGTGAGGTCGACGGTCACCACGGCGACGCACCTCGCAGCGCGTCGGGCGTCGTGCCTCGCCCCGGGGCCCCTGCCCGGTCCCGTCCCTGTGTCGTCGCACGCACCACGGTGGCGGCCTCTCCTCGTCGCGTCGTCGCTGTCGCTGCCGTCATCGCCCTCACAGCCCTCACAGCCCCGGGAGCTCGACGTCCAGCCAGTCCCGGTGGCCGGGCGGCGGCGGCTCGAACGCCAGCAGCGGGGCGTCCTCGGGCTCCGGCTCCACGTCGGGGTCGGTCTGCCGGGCTGCCTCGAGACGGGCCCGGGCGTCGCCCACGAGCGAGTCGACCTTGCGCTCGACCACGGCGATCGCGTCCTGCCGGCGGTCGACCTCCTGCACGTGGCGGCCGAGGGTGTCGGCGGCGGTCTCGTGCAGGCCGGCAGCCTCCCGCAGGTGGGCGGCACGCTCCTTGATCCGCAGGCGCATCGACTCGGCGGCCCGCCCGTGCCACGGCACGGCCTCGGCCCGGGCGACGAGGCGGTCGGCCATCTGCCGGATCTCGAGGGCCTGCTCGCGCAGCTGCCCCACGCGCCGGCGCATCGCAGCCGTCTCGCCGTACATCTGACCCCTTTCGGTGCTCCTCGGGTGGCATACCCCGCGTACGTGGGGGCAAACCCGTTCCTCAGCGCGGCGCGCGGTCGCCGCGGCGTGCCGCGCCCATCATGGCAGGACGTCGGGGGGCGTGCAGACCACGCTGTTGGCCTCGGCGGTGACGGCCTGCGGGGCCTGCTTGCGGGGCCGCAGGCTCTTGAAGCCGTTGCCGACCACCACGACCACCCCGGGGCCGAGGTTGCTGCCCGCGACCACCCGCGCGTTGCGGAAGTGCTGGGCCACCAGGGCGACCGCCGGGTTGCGCGCGTCGGAGGCCCAGACCTGGACCCCCTTGACCTCGGTGCCCTGCGGGGCGTTGCCGGTGGAGGCCGGGACGAAGCCGCGGGTGACCAGCTGGCCCAGCGTCTTGGAGGCCAGCCCGTTGCGGGTGCTGGCGTTGAAGACGCTGACCGCCACCTGCTCGGGGGTGACCTCGGCGCCCGCCGCCACCCGGGTGTTGGTGCACACCGGCACGACCTCCTGCTGGGGGAGCGGGCGGGTCAGGGCGAAGAGGCCCCAGGCGGAGGCGACGAGGACCAGCGCGACCAGGCCGGTGAGGGTGAGCGCGGAGCGCAGGCGGGGGTGCATCAGGCCGGCGCCCCGGCCAGGTCGTGGACCCTCGCGTGCAGGACGGCGCGCTGCTGCAGGGCGGCGCGCAGCGCGCGGTGCAGCCCGTCCTCCAGGTAAAGCTCGCCCTGCCAGCTCACGACGTGGGCGAAGAGGTCGCCGTAGAAGGTGGAGTCCTCGTCGAGCAGCGCGACGAGGTGGAGCGTGTCCTTGGTGGTGACCAGCTGGTCGAGGCGCACCTGGCGCGGGGGGATGGCGGCCCAGCCACGGGACGAGAGTCCGTGGTCGGGGTACGGCCGTCCGTCGCCGACGCGCTTGAAGATCACGCGGCGACTATAACGACGTGGTGCGGAGCCCTCGGCGGGAGCGAGGACGCTGGATAGTCTGCCGGGCATGGACGAGCAGGCCGACGCGTCGGCACCCGAGCAGCCCGCGCACCCCGTCGTCGCCGCCGCGGCGGCCGGCTACGCCTTCGAGGGTCCGGCGCTCGAGCTGGGCGGCCTGGTCGTGGACGCCGACACCCTCGGCGGCGTGCCGGTGCGGATCCCGCTGGCGATGGTCAACCGGCACGGCCTGGTGGCGGGGGCGACCGGCACCGGCAAGACCGTCACCCTCCAGCTGCTCGCCGAGCAGCTCTCCGCCGCCGGGGTCCCGGTCTTCGCCGCCGACGTCAAGGGCGACCTCTCGGGCCTCAGCACGCCCGGCGAGGGCGGGGAGAAGCTGCTGGCGCGCACCGCGAGCATCGGCCAGGAGTGGCGGGCGACGGGGTTCCCGGTCGAGTACTACGCGCTGGGCGGCGAGGGTGTCGGGGTCCCGCTGCGGGTCACGATGAGCGCCTTCGGGCCGCTGCTGCTCTCCAAGGTGCTGGACCTCAACGACACCCAGGAGTCCAGCCTCGGCCTCGTCTTCCACCACGCCGACACCCACGGCCTCCCCCTGCTCGACCTGGCCGACCTGCGCGCCGTCCTCACCCACCTGCTCAGCGACGAGGGCAAGGCCGAGCTCAAGGCGCTCGGCGGCCTCTCCTCGGCCACGGCCGGGGTGATCCTGCGCAAGCTGGTCAACTTCGAGGCCCAGGGGGCCGATGCCTTCTTCGGCGAGCCCGAGTTCGACTCCGCCGACCTGCTGCGCACCGCCCCCGACGGACGCGGGCTGATCAGCCTGGTCGAGCTGCCGCGCCTCGCGGACCGGCCCGCCCTCTTCTCCACCTTCCTCATGTGGCTGCTCGCCGACCTCTTCCACGACCTGCCCGAGGTCGGCGACGTGGAGAAGCCCAGGCTGGTCTTCTTCTTCGACGAGGCGCACCTGCTCTTCCGTGACGCCTCCAAGCCGTTCCTCGAGCAGGTGGCGCAGACCGTGCGGCTCATCCGCTCCAAGGGGGTCGGGGTCTTCTTCGTCACCCAGAGCCCGACCGACGTCCCCGACGAGGTGCTGGCCCAGCTCGGCTCCCGGATCCAGCACCAGCTGCGCGCCCACACCCCCAACGACGCCAAGGCGCTGCGGGCCACGGTGGCCACCTACCCCCATCCCGAGTACGACGACCTCGGCCGCGTGATCACCGGGCTCGGCATCGGCGAGGCGGTCGTCACCGTGATGGACGAGCGCGGCGCCCCCACCCCCGTCGCCTGGACCCGGCTCCGCGCCCCCGGGTCGCGGATGGGCCCGGCCGACGCCGACGAGATGGAGGCGGCGGTGCTGGCCAGCCCGCAGCACGCCCGCTACGCCACCGAGGTCGACCGGGAGTCCGCCCACGAGATCCTCGCCGCCCGGCTCGAGGCCGGCGCCCGCCAGGCGGAGGCGGAGGAGACGGCCGCCGCGCGGCGGGCCGAGGAGGAGGAGCTGGAGAAGGCGATCCGCGAGTCCGGCACCCGGGGCCCCGCGCCCGAGCCGCGGCGTCGCGCCCCGCGGCCCGCCCCGGCCGAGAAGGACGTCGTCCGCGAGGTCCTGGACTCGCCCGTCGTGAAGGACTTCATGCGGACCGCCGCCCGCGAGATCGCCCGCGGGATGTTCGGCTCGGGTCGTCGGCGCCGCCGCTGACCACGCCGCCCCGGCCCCCGCCCCCCACCTCTCGGGCTGGGTGCGTCAGACCGGGAGCGGTCGTGGCGTCACATGGTCGGCTCGGTCCAGGCGAGCTGGACCACCTCGGTCCCGCGGTCGCGGGTGACGAGGCGGGCCCGGCCGGGGTCGGCCTGCTCGGGTCGCACGTTGCCGATCAGCACGCCCTCGTCGCGGGGGCCCGACAGCATGACGCCCGGCATGGCGAGGTCGCGCATCGACTGGATCAGCGGGTCGTAGAGCGCCCGCGAGGCACCACCCGCGCGCCGCGCGATCACGACGTGCAGGCCGGTGTCGCGGGCCTGCGCCATCAGCGGCTGCAGCACCTGCGCCGGCGAGCTCTGCGAGGTGGCGACGAGGTCGTAGTCGTCGATCACCACGAAGACCTCCGCGCCGGTCCACCAGGTCCGGGTGCGCAGCTGCTCGGGGGTGACGTCGGGGCCGGGCAGACGGTTCTGCAGGTACGCCGCCAGGTCCTGCAGCGCGGGCGCCGCCTGGGTGGCGCTGGTGAGGTAGTTGAGCAGGTACTCCTCGGGCACCTCGCCGAGCAGCGCGCGCCGGAAGTCGACGACGACGATCTGCGCCTCCTTCGGCGTGCGGGTCCGCATCACCTCCTGCACGTAGTTGCGCAGCAGGGCGCTCTTGCCGGACTGCCCGTCGCCGAAGACGAGCAGGTGCGGCTCGGCCTCGGGGTCGAGGGTGGCCGGGGCCAGCTCCTTCTCGTTGATGCCGAGGATGAGGTCGCGGCCGAGCTGGTCGCGCCGGCGGGCGTCCTCGCGGATCTGGTCGAGCGTGACGAGCTCGGGCAGCAGCCGCAGCTTGGGGCCGGCCGGGCCCCGCCAGGCGGCCACGGACCGCTCGATCAGGTGGTCCACCCCGGGGCCCAGGTTGTCGGGGTCGGGGTTGCCGTCGATCCGGGGCAGCGCCGCCAGGAAGTGCAGCTTCCCCGGGACGAGGCCGCGACCGGGCCGGCCCGCCGGGACCAGCGCCGCGATCTTGCGGTCGATCTCGGAGTCGAGCGGGTCGCCGAGGCGCAGCTCGAGCCGCGAGCCCAGGATGTCGCGCATCGCGGCGCGGAAGTCGGCCCACCGCGCGGTCGAGGTGATCAGGTGCATGCCGAAGGTGAGGCCGCGGCCGGCGAGCTGCTGGATCTCCAGCTCGAGGTCGTCGAACTCGGCCCGCAGCGTGCTCCAGCCGTCGATCACCAGGTAGACGTCGCCGTAGCCGTCGTCGGCCGTGCCCTGCGCCCGCCGGGCCCGGTAGGTCTCGATGGAATCGATGCCCTGCTCGCGGAAGTAGGCCTCGCGGCGGTCCACGATGCCCTCGACCTCGGCCATGATCCGCCGGACCACGTCGGGCTCGGCCCGGGTGCCGACGCCGGAGACGTGCGGCAGCCGCGCCAGCGGCGAGAAGGTGCCGCCGCCGAAGTCCATGACGAAGAACTGCGACTCCAACGGGGTCGTGGTGAGCGAGAGGCTCGTGACGATCGAGCGCAGCACCGTGCTCTTGCCGGTGCGCGGGCCGCCGACCACGGCGACGTGGCCGGAGGCGCCGGTGAGGTCGAGCGTGAGCGTGTCCCGGCGCTGCTCGCGCGGCCGGTCGACGGTGCCCAGGGGGATGACGAGGCCCTTCGCCGCCCGCCAGTGCGGCGAGACCAGGCCGAGCTGCGGGTCCTCGACCAGGTCGGGCATCAGCTCGTCCAGGGTGTCGGGGACGTCCAGCGGGGGCAGCCACACCTGGTGGGCAGGCATGCCGTGGCCGACCATCCGGGAGACAGCGATGTCGAGCAGGGACGGCGCCTCGCCCTGCTGCTTGCTCGCGGGGGCCTCCTCCTCGACCTCGACCTCGGGCTCGAGGGTCTGCACCTCGGCGATCGAGAAGGGCAGGATGCCGCGCACGTGCCCGCCCTCGTCGCGGATCACCCGGGTGCGGTTCGGCGGAGGCCCGGAGACGTAGGCGGCCTTGAAGCGCAGCAGCGTGGACTGGTCGGGCTTGAGGTAGCCGAGGCCCGGCACGGCCGGCAGCTCGTAGGCGTCGGGGACGCCCAGCACGGTGCGCGACTCGCCGGCCGAGAAGGTCCTTAGGCCGACCCGGTAGGAGAGGTGGGACTCCAGCCCGCGGAGCCGACCCTCCTCGAGCCGCTGGGAGGCCAGCAGCAGGTGGATCCCCATGGAGCGGCCGAGGCGGCCGATCGCGACGAAGAGGTCGATGAACTCGGGCTTGGCCGTCAGCATCTCGGAGAACTCGTCGACGCAGATGAACAGCGACGGCAGCGGGGCGAGGTCCTCGCCCGCGGCGCGGGCCTTCTCGTAGTCGCGGATGGAGGCGTAGTTGCCGGCCGCCCGGAGCAGCTCCTGCCGGCGCACCATCTCGCCCGAGAGGGCGTCCTGCATGCGGTCGACGAGGGTGAGCTCCTCGGAGAGGTTGGTGATGACGGCCGAGACGTGCGGCATCTCGGACATGCCGGCGAAGGTGGCACCGCCCTTGAAGTCGACGAGGACCATGTTGAGCTGCTCGGGCGGGTGGGTCATCGCCAGGCCCAGCACCAGCGTGCGGAGGAACTCCGACTTGCCGGAGCCGGTGGCGCCGATCACCAGGCCGTGCGGGCCCATGCCCTGCTGGGCGGACTCCTTGATGTCCATGTGGATGAGGGAGCCGCCGTCGCCGTTGCCGATCGGCACCCGCAGCCGGTCGCGGGCCGGCCGGGGCCGCCAGGCCGACGTCGGGTCGAAGGAGTGGACGTCGCCCATCCCCAGGAGCTCCATGAAGTCGGTGGGGCCGCTGATGTCGGCGCTCGTCTCGTTGCTGCCGGAGGAGACGACGTGCAGCGGGGCGAGCCGCCGGGCGAACGCCTCGGCGGTGGCGAGGTCGCACTGGTCGACGAGGGCCTTGACCGGCTCGGCGCGGAGCCGGACGGCCAGCACGGGGCACTTGCCCAGCTGCTGGGGCCCGCCCGTGAGCTCCAGGCGCAGGCGGTCGGCGTCCTCGAGCTCGTCCCACCGGCTCGGCAGGTCGAGCAGGGTGACGCCGTGCAGGCCGTCGGGCGGCACCACGTGGTTGCCGGGCGGGAGGTGCCCCCCGTCGATGACGAGCAGGATGTGCGGGCTGGCGGGCCGCTCGTCGGCGCCGAAGCGGGGTCGCTCGCTCAGGTCGGGGGGCAGCAGGGCACCGAGGTCGTCGAGCGACGTCGAGACCATCCGCATCGGCCCCACGGCGTCGGACTCCTGCGCGCTCTGGGCGTGCGGCAGCCACTTGACCCAGTCCCAGTGGGCGAGGTTGGCGTCGGAGGTGAGGACGGCGACGATCAGGTGGTCGGGGTTGTGGAAGGCGGTGGCGGAGCAGATCAGCGCGCGGGCCAGGGACCGCGCCTCCTCCTCGGGCCCGCAGACCTCCACCCGGTCGAAGGCGCGCAGGTCCAGCGAGGCGGGCAGGTGGGGCTGGGTCCGGTGCACCACCAGCAGCCGGTGCAGCGCGGAGGCCGCCGCCGGGTCGACCTGGTCGATGGGTGCGCTCTCGGGCGGGATCAGCTCGAGGGAGAGGGGCTGGGAGCAGAGGCCGTAGCGGACGTGCAGGAAGTGGGGGTCGCCCGGCCCGTTCTCCCAGATCCGGGTCCGCTCCTCGGCCAGGGCCGGCAGGGCGTCGGGGTCGGGGTGCCGCCAGGTCAGCGCGCGCCGCTGCTGGGCCGCGGCGTCCCGGGCGACCTTGCGCACGCCCGAGAGGTAGCGGAGGTACTCCGTGCGGGAGCCCGTCACCTGCTGGGCCCGCTGCTTCCGCTGCCGGTCGATCTGGACCACGATGAAGCCGAGGGTGGCGAAGAGGAACATGCCGGCGGCCAGGAAGCTGCGCCCCCGCCCGGCGCCCCCGCCGCCCATGGTGGCCACGAGGACGATCGACCCCAGGCTGCCCAGCATCGGGATGGCGTTCATCAGGACGCCCGAGGCGCCCTCGTCCTCCTGGAGCGCCGGTGGCGGCTGCAGGACGATCTGGCCGGTCGGCATCTCCGGCTCCTCGAGCCGTTGCCCGTTGCGCAGTGCGGTGCTCACACGTCCCCCCTCGGTGACCGGCTCCGTGACCAGCGGCTGGTCGCGGATGATGATAGGCCGAGGGTCCGACGCAGCGGCTACCCTGCGGGGGACCGCGCGGCCGAGGCGCGGTGGCTGGCGACGGTGACGGCGGGGGAGACGGTGACGGAGACGGGGACGGCGTCCGGCAGGGCGGGGTCGGGCGCGCGGGCGACCGTGACGCTCAGCATCCACGGTCCGCTGGGCGTCCTGGACCTGGTCGTCCCGGCGGGGGCGACCGCCCACGACGTGGCCCGGGCCTACGCCGCCGAGTCCGGCCTCGGGTCGATCCCGCTGGTGCAGACCCCCCTCGGGGAGCTGGTCGTCGCCGACCGCCCGCTCGTGGAGGCGGGGCTGGAGTCCGGCGACGTGCTGGTCGCCGTCACGGGCTTCCACCGCGGTCGCGCCAAGGACCGGGACCAGCGCCCGGCCGAGACGGGCCGGTCGGGCGCCCTGCCGGTGGTGGCGATGACCGCGGCGGCCCTCTGCGCGGTGCTCGCCGGCTGGTTCGCCTCGTACGCCGACTTCGACGACCTGCGCTGGTTCGTCGCCGCGATCCTCCTGGCGACCGGGCTGGCCGCGGCCCTGCCCGGGGGGCGCCACGCCCACCAGCGGACCGTCGCCGCGCCCGCCTTCGCCGTCGGGGCGACGTACGCCGTGCTGGCGGCGGAGGGGCTCTACCAGGCCCCCGCGGTGGTGGCGGCCTGCGCGCTGGCCGCCGCGGCGGTCGCGGCGTTCGCCCGCGCCCTGGGCGGCGACGACGACGAGGAGCTGCTCGTCTGGATGGTCGTCGGCGCGGTGGTCGCGGTGGTCTGCGCGACCGTCGTCCTGCTCGAGCTCTCCGACCTGGTCGCCTGGTCGGTGCTGGTGCTGCTGGCGATGCTGGCGACCCGGGTGGCGCCCTCGATGGCCGTGGACGTGCCCGACGAGGCGCTGCTCGACCTGGAGAAGCTCGCGGTCACCGCGTGGTCGGCGCGCGAGCGGGTCAAGGGCCGCCGCGGGCGGATCGTGGTCCCCGAGGCGCGGGTGCGCGAGCTGGTCGCCCGCGGTTCGCGCACCGTCACCGCCTCGGCCGCCGCGGTCCTGGCCGTGCTGGGCGTGGCGGTGCCGCAGCTGGTCGCCTCCGCGGAGGTCGACCTCGACGTGATCGGCGTGCGCTGCCTCCTCTTCTTCGCCGGCGGCGCGGTGCTGCTCGCGGCCCGCAGCTACCGGCACGCGGCGGCCCGGACGCTCCTGCGCCTCGCCGGCCTGTGGGCCTGGCTGCTCCTGGTCGTCGAGCTGCTCGCCGTGGCGAGCCCGTCGTGGCAGCTCGTGCTGCTCGGCACGGCCGTCGGGCTCGGCGCGATCTCGCTGGCCGCCGCGGTCGCCACCGGGCGGGGCTGGCGGTCGGTGTGGTGGGCCCGCCGGGCCGAGGTCGCGGAGACGCTGTGCGGCTCCTTCGGCATCGCCGCCACGGTCGTCGCCTCGGGACTTTTCAGATTCTTCTGGGAAATGAACTCGTGAGGTGTTTTAGGCCCCGGACCCGTGGGTAGATGCTGGCTTGTCCGGAGGGCCGGGACGTCTCTCCGGACCGGAACAGTCCACCAGGACCCACACAAGACTCTTGCGGCACAGGGCCGCTGAGGGGGAAGGAACAACATGTCTGAAGCAGGTCTGACAGCGGCCGAAAAGGCCCTCAGCAAGGCGGCCGACGCGGTCGACCAGGCGCGCAACGACGTCACCCAGCGCTGCCAGGCGCTCGGCGGCCAGATCGACGCCATCGGTGCCAAGTGGGGCGGTCAGGGCGCTGTGGCGTTCCGCCAGCTGCACCAGGCGTGGCAGGAGAAGCAGCGCAAGATCGTCGGTGCGCTCGACCAGTTCTCCGAGTCCCTGCGCCAGACCGAGAAGGACAACGTCGCGACCGACCAGGCTCGTGCCGACGCCTCCGCCAACCTCTTGAACCGCCTCGGCTGACGCCGGCCCTGACCCTAGGAGAATGACCATGTCCTTCGATGGAATCCGCGTTGACCACGGCGCGCTCGACCAGGCCGCCACCGACCTGAAGAGCACCGCCAAGAAGATCGAGGCCCGCCTCGACGACCTCGAGAACCAGCTCAAGCCGCTGGCCTCCGACTGGACCGGTTCGGCCAAGGAGAGCTACCGCCAGGCCAAGCAGACCTGGGACACCGCCATCAACGAGATGGTCGTGCTGCTCGACCAGGTCGGCATGGCCGTCCAGTCCTCCAACGAGGAGTACAAGGCCGCCGACTCCCGCGGAGCCGGTCGCTTCAGCTGATCGCACGTGAGGGAGGCCGACCGTCCGTCCGGACGGTCGGCCTCCTTTCTGCGTGTGCCGCGCCTGCGCCGTGCCGGCGCAGTCGGTGGGGACCCTTAGGGTGGGCCCAGCGTCGGGGGGACCGTCGGGTGGCGTGGCCGCAGGTCCCCGGCGCCGAGGTCCGGATCGACGAGTGGGGATGACGAGATGAGCCAGACTGCCGCGAGCACGTCGGGACTGGTGCGGGTGACGGTGACCTCCGGCTCCCGCCGGGTCGACCTGGTGCTCCCGTCCGCCGTGCCGGTCGCCGAGCTGGTGCCGGAGCTGGCCCGCAGCGTGGGCCTCCTGGACGCGTCGACGGTCTACGGCGGCTACCGCCTCGTCACCCAGGACGGCCGGCAGCTGAGCAACGAGGCCGGCCTCACGATGCAGGGCGTCGAGGACGGCGGGGTGCTCGCCGTCACGGCGGGCTACCGCGAGAAGCCCCCGCAGGTCTACGACGACGTCGTCGAGGCGATGGCCGACGTCGTCGAGCACGAGCTGAGTCCCTGGGAGCCCGAGGCCGGGCGCCGGACCGCCCTCTGGGCCGCGAGCCTGCTGCTCGGGCTGGGGGCGCTGGCGCTGCTGGTCCAGGGCGAGAGCCTGCTGGGCGGCGTGGCCGCCGCCGTCATCGCGCTGCTGCTGGCCTCCGGGGCCGTCGTGCTGGCCCGCGCCCAGGACGAGCCCCAGGCGGCGGTCGCCGTCGCGCTGCTCGCCGGGGTGTACGCCGCCGTGGCCGGCCTGGTCCTCGCGCCCGGGGAGCTGGGGGCCTGGCAGTGGCCGCTGCCGAGCAGCACCTTCGCGACCCCGCTGCTGTGCGCCGGTGCGGCGGTGCTGGTGGTCGGCGTGATCGCGCTCGTCGGCATCGACGACGGGCGCGCCCTCGTGCTGCCCGTCGGGGTGGTCGGAGCCGTGCTCACCGTGGTGGGCGCCGTGGTCCAGGTGACCGACGGTTCCCCCTCGGTGGTGCTGACCGTCGTGCTCACCGTCGTGGTGCTCCTGGGCAACGTCTTCCCCTGGCTAGCCCTCGGGCTGACCTCCACCAAGGTGGAGCAGGTGGTCACGCTGGCCGACGTCACCAAGGACCCCGACGACATCGACCCCGAGCAGGTCGCCGCCGACGCCCGGATGGCCCACGAGATCCTGCTCGCCGTGGCCGCCACGGTGGGCGTGCTGATCACCCTGGTCGCCCCCTTCGCGGTGGAGCGCGGCGTCACCGGGACGCTGCTGGTGGTCATGTGCTGCCTCGCGGTGATGCTCCGCACCCGCCAGTACCGGACCCGCTCCGAGGTCCTCGCCGGACTCGTCTCGGGGATCGCGGGCCTCGTCGCCACCGCCGTCTCCGTCCTGTTCCTGCACCCGGAGTGGCGCGCCGGCTCGGCGGTCGCGCTGGCCGTCGTGGGGGCCGTGCTCCTCGTGATGACCCTGGCCCCGCCGCCCGCGTCGGTGCGTCGCGGCCGCGTCGGCGACGTCGTCGAGTCGATCGCCCTCCTCTCCCTGCTCCCGCTCACCGTCCTGGCCGTCGGCCTCTTCGAGCGGATCAGGGGCTGATCCGTGGCGACCAAGAAGGAGCTCGTCGAGGCCTACCAGTTCAGCCGCCGGCGCCTGGTCACGGCCTTCCTCAGCGGTGCACCGGGCGGCCGCGAGGTGGAGCCGACCAAGCCCGCACGCAGCCTGGTCGGCGGCATCGCGCTGGCCGTGCTGCTGTGCGCCGGGGCCGGGGTCGCCGGCTACCTCGGCGGGCGTCCCGACTCGAGCTGGAAGTCCGAGGGCAGCTTCGTCATCTCCAAGGACACGGGGGAGCAGTACGTCGTGCTGCGCGGTGGCGACGACCCGCTGATCCAGCGCGTCCCCAACTTCATCTCGGGGCAGCTGCTCCTCGGCACCGCGCAGCCCGACGTCTACACCGTGAAGGACGAGCACATCCGCACGGTCACCCTCGGTCCCGACCTCGGGATCGAGCGGGCGCCCGCCGGCCTGCCCGGCGCCGACGGCCTCGTCGACACCGGGTGGACCGCCTGCACCGCGGAGGGGCAGGGGATCAAGGTCCACGTGGGCGAGCAGCCGGGGGTCGCCACCGACGGCCTGCCCGGCTTCGTGGTCCGCTCCGCCGGCGGCGCGCTGTGGCTGCTGGCCGGCAGCCCCGAGGGGGCGGCGTACCGCTTCGAGCTGCCGGGCGGTGCCACCGCCCGGTCGACGCTGCTCGACAGCCTGGGCTTCGGGGCCGCGAGCGAGGCGCCCCTGGTCGACGACGCCTGGCTCAACCTCTTCCCCCTGGGTCCCGAGCTGAGCCAGAAGGCGTTCGGCGTGACCCGCGCCGGGCAGCCGGTCGACTACGCCGTCGCCTCGCAGGACGGCTCGACCGACCCGGCGTCCTACCCGATCGGCACCCTCCTCGACGTCAGCGGGGTCCACTACCTGCTCGGCGACTCCGGCCCCGAGCGGCTGGCGCCCTTCCCGGCCGCGCTGCACGCCGCGCTCGTCCAGGACCCCGTCCAGGTCAGCGGCACGCTGCGCGCCGAGTTCGTCGCGGCCGGCCACCCCGACGAGTGGCCGCAGGAGCTGCCCGCACCGGCCGTCGGCCAGGAGATGTGCGCCCTGCTCGAGGTCGAGGAGGGCGTGAGCCGCACCCGGGTGGCCGTCGCCCCCGGACCCGACGCCTCCGTCCTGCAGGCCGACGCGCCGGCCGGCTCCCACGAGGTGGTCGTGGAGCCCTCCGGCGGCGCCTACGTGCTGGCCGGTGGCAGCACCTCGGAGGAGGGCGGCTCCCCGTTCGTGGTCGACGCCAAGGGCGCCAAGTACGCGCTCCTGGGGCCCACCGTCGCCGACTACATCGGCTACGGCGAGGTCGACCCCCCGGTCGTCCCCGACGCCTGGCTCAGCTTCTTCGCCGACGGCGTGCCGCTCTCGGTCAACGCCGCGCGGGGCCTGCCCGAGGACGCCCCGGCCGACGCGCCGGCGGCCACGTCGTGACCCGTGGGCCGGTGGCCGCACGGCTGGCCGGCGCGCTCGCGCTCGTGCCCGCGGTGCTGCTCAGTCCGGTGACGCCGCCGGCGGCGGCGGCGGGCGAGGACGCCTGCAGCCGGGACATCCTGCCCGACACCGAGAGGACCCGGGACGTCGGCGACGGCGTGCGCAACCTCCCGCTGGAGCGGATGAACGTGCCGCTGGCCCACCGCGTCACGAAGGGCGCCGGCAGCACCGTCGCCGTCGTCGACAGCGGCGTCGGCTTCCTGCCCGGCAAGCAGGTCCGGCAGGAGCAGATCGGTTTCGCCGGCCCCTTCGCCTCCGGGCACGGCACCATCGTGGCCGGGCTGATCGCCGGGCCCGACGGCGTGGCCCCCGACGCCCGGCTCATCTCGGTGCGGGTGCTCGACAAGGACTCCCCCGACCTGCAGCAGGGGCAGCGCGGCCTCCGCTCCGAGAACCTGGCGGCCGCGCTGGAGCGCCTGGCGCAGGTGCACGCCAGCGACCCGATCGACGTCGTCAACGTCTCGCTGGCCCTGCCGGCCAACGACACCCGGGTCGAGGCGGCGGTGAAGCGGCTGCTCGACCTCGACGTGGTGGTCGTGGCGGCGGCGGGCAACGTCGACCCCGAGGCGCCGCAGGGCCCGCGCGGCCGGGTCGGCGGGGACGCCGTGGTCTTCCCGGCCGACTACCCCGGCGTGGTCGCCGTCAGCGCGGTGGGCCCCTCCCCGGCCGTCGACGTCCGCGACTACGTGGTGCCCAACGCCGAGACCACCGTGGCCGCGCCCGGGGGAGGCGGGCTCTCCTACAACCTCAACGGCCAGCGCTGCCAGGTGCCGACGACCGAGGTCGCCACCTCCTGGGCGGCGGCCTCCGTCAGCGGGGTGGTCGCGCTGCTGCGCGCCCGCTTCCCCGACGAGAACCGCAAGCAGGTCGTGGCCCGGCTGACGCGGACGGCCGAGGGCTCCGAGCTCGCGCCGAACCCGTGGACCGGGGCCGGGGTGGTGCAGGCCGCGGACGCCCTCACCCACGAGCTCTCGCCGAAGGGCAACGGCACGCTGCGGCGTACCGAGACCGTCGAGCGGACGGGCGCCCAGGCGCCGCCGCCGCCCGACCGGCCCGACGTGTTCGGGCCGTCCCGGACGATGCTGCTGTGGTTCGGGCTGCTCGCCGGGGCGCTGGTCGCCCTGGCGTTCGTGGCGCGACCGCTCCTGCGCCGCCGTTCCGGCTGAGGAATCGGATCGGTGACCGGCGGGTACGGGCGCCGCACGCTTCCCCTGGAGAAGAGGAGTCCCGCGTGCGCAACCTCATCGCACTGGTCCTGGTCGTCTGGCTCGTGGTCGGTGCCGCGGCCGCGTGGCAGCGTGGCTACTTCGGCGACGACCGCGAGGTCAGCTGCAAGTCCTTCGGCGACACCGCGCTGACGATCGTCGCCGGGCCCCTGAACTACATGGGCGTGAACCCGAAGATCTCCTGCAAGGACGTGGACGTCCCCGAGCCGTCGCAGTGACCTGACGCCGCTCGGGTCGTCCGGCCGGGCCGGGGCCGACCCGGGCCTCAGGACGTCGAGGCCGACCGACGGCTGCGGGTCGTGCGCGTGACGACGGGCTTGGCCGGGGCCGCGGGCTCGTCGGCCTTCGCGTCCTTGGCGGCCTCCTTGACCTCCTTGACCTGCTTGGGCTCCTTGACCTGCTTGAGCTCCTTGGCGTCCTTGGACCGGCCGCCACCCTTGGGCTTCTCCCGGATCCGGACCTGCTGGCCGGGCGGGCGCTCGACGTCGAAGAGGCCGATCTCGGTGACGAGGTCGACCAGCTTGGCGTAGCCCCAGTTGCGGGAGTCGAAGTCGGGCGCCTGCTTGACGACGTGGGAGCCCACGCCGCCGAGCGCGGCCCAGCCGTCGTCGTCGGAGCTCGCGTCGATGGCGTCCCGGAGCCAGCGGACCAGCTGGGAGTCGCCGCGCAGGTCCTGGCTGCTGGCCCGCTGGCGACGTCCGCCGCCGCGGCGGGCGGCCCCGCCCTCGGCGCCGTCGGTGGCGTCGTCCTCGACCTCGTCCTCCTCCTCGCGATCGGCCTCCGCGGCGGCCCCGGACGAGCGGAGCACGTCGAGGTAGACGAACTTGTCGCAGGCCGCCACGAGCGGCTTCGGCGTCTTCTTCTCGCCGAACCCGTAGACGGTCATCCCGGACTCGCGGAGCCGGGAGGCGAGCTTGGTGAAGTCGGAGTCGGAGGAGACCAGGCAGAAGCCGTCGAGGTTGCCGGTGTAGAGCAGGTCCATCGCGTCGATGATCAGCGCGCTGTCCGTCGCGTTCTTGCCGGTGGTGTAGCTGAACTGCTGCATCGGCTGGATCGCGTGGGCGTTGTTGGCGTCCTTCCAGCCGGCCAGCCGCGGCGTCGTCCAGTCGCCGTACGCCCGACGGACGGTGGCGGTGCCGTACTTCGCGATCTCCGTGAGGATGGCCTCGGCGATCGTCGGCGTGGTGTTGTCCGCGTCGATGAGGACGGCGAGCCTGGGCGAGTCGGAGCGAGCCATCCGGCGAGCCTAGTGGGCGTCGGCATGGGTGGCGCCGCGGGTGCCGACCAGCGCGTTGACCAGGTCGGCCGCCCCCTCCGGGCGGTCGACGGTGACGGCGAGCTCGCGCCCGTCGGTCAGCGTCAGGACGAGCGCGGGCCCCCGGCGTACGACGGCCGCGCGGCCGCGGGTGCTGACCCGGTAGCCCCACCCGCCCCAGGACAGCGGCTCGAGGTGCTCGGTGCGGGCGGCGGCGACGCGGCCCAGGGGGTAGCGGTGCCGGGGGAGGCCGAGCGCCCCCCAGCGGACGGTGACCGCCTCCCGGTCGACCCGCGCGGTGAGGGAGCTGAGCAGGGCGAGCAGGAGGCCGGTGCCGACCATGACCGCGCCCTCCACCGCGACGGCCAGGGCGAGCGCGGCTCCGCCGACGGCGAGCAGGACGCCGACCGCGAGCAGCACCCGGGACCGGGCACTGCCCACCCAGACCACCCGCTCGCCGGGGGCGAGGGTCAGGCTCGAGGCGGGCGGCGCGACCGGGGCGTGCGGACCGGCCGTCGGGAGCAGCCACCACAGGAGGGCGGCGAGGGCGGTCGGGACGGCGATGACGAGCGCCACCGCGCCGGGGCCGAGCTCGACCTCGGCGGCGGTCGCGGCTCCGTCGGCCACCGTCAGCACCTGGACGTAGACGGCAGCCAGCAGCCAGCCCAGCCAGCCGACGAGGGCGATCGCCTCCGGCACGACCGTGCGGCGGATCCGCAGCACCAGCAGCGTCAGCCCGACGACCGCGGCGAGCCCGGTCAGCGCCAGCACGCCGGTGGTGAACCCGGCCAGCGTGCTGGTGCCGTCGACCTCGCCGCCGGGCCCCCAGTGGGTGGGCAGCGGCTCCGGCAGGGCGTCGGCCGAGGTGAGGCGGAACGCCACCACGACGAGCGGCGCGGCCACCAGCAGGAGGGCGGAGGCGAGGGAGCGGAGGGTCCTGGTCATGGCTGGGCCTTTCGGATCTCGTCGAGGAGCTGGTCGCGGGTCAGGCCCATCCGGGCCGCGCTGTGCAGCAGGTCGTGGATCTGCTGCCGGAGCCGGGCGCCGTCGGCGGTGGCGTCGGGGTGTCCTCCGGCACGCACGTGCACCCCTCGCCCGCGACGGATGTCGAGCAGCCCCTCGTCGCGGAGGGTGTTGTAGGCGCGGAGCACGGTGTGCATGTTGACGTCGAGCCCGGCGGCCAGCTCGCGGGCCGGGGGCAGCCGGTCGCCGGATGCCAGGTCGCCGGAGGCGATGGCCCCCCGGACCTGACCGGCGATCTGCTCGGCGAGCCCCGCCGTGCTGGCGGGGTCGAGTCGGATCAACATGTTTGCATCGTACTAGAACATTGCATCCAACGCGAGCCGTCGCACCCCGCCCCTCGCCAAGTAACGCGCTGTTGTGACCTCCGGGGGCTTGGGGCGCGGTGGGAGGGGCCGGAAATGGCAGCAGGCCGGACCCGTGGGCCCGGCCTGCTGGGGTCCCTTGCGCGGGACCGGCGGCGGAGGATAGGGGATTCGAACCCCTGAGGGCTGTTAACCCAACCCGCTTTCCAAGCGAGCGCCATAGGCCACTAGGCGAATCCTCCGCGGAGGAGATTACCCGTACCGGACCTGAGCCGGGAAATCGCCTCCTCCCGCGACGCCCGGACGGCCGGGCGGGGTGCCGTCGGCGGCCCCTTTTGTCGGCGTACCGACCCACGCCCTAGACTGTGCGGCAACCCCCCGCGTGGTGGCACCTCGTCGAATCCCCCAGGGCCGGAAGGCAGCAAGGGCAGATGGGCTCTGTCAGGTGCGCGGGGGGCCTTCTCGTCCCCGGCGCCCGCGTCCGCACGAGGGGGTACGCCGGCCGGCCGACCGCGGTGGTCCCTGTCGGCGGGGGTCGTTAGGGTTCACACGTGGACTCACCCCTCGCGCTCTACCGCCGCTACCGGCCGGAGACGTTCGCCCAGGTCATCGGCCAGGACCACGTCACCGACCCGCTGCGCAACGCGCTGGCGGCCGACCGGGTGAACCACGCCTACCTCTTCTCCGGCCCGCGCGGGTGCGGCAAGACGACGTCGGCGCGGATCCTCGCGCGGACGCTGAACTGTGCGGCCGCCCCGGTGGCCGAGCCGTGCGGCTCCTGCGACAGCTGCCGCGACCTCGCGACCGGCGGCAGCGGCTCGATCGACGTCATCGAGATCGACGCGGCCTCCCACGGCGGCGTCGACGACGCCCGCGACCTGCGGGAGAAGGCGTTCTTCGCCCCGGTCCGGGACCGCTACAAGATCTACATCATCGACGAGGCCCACATGGTCTCCAACCAGGGCTTCAACGCCCTGCTCAAGCTCGTCGAGGAGCCCCCGCCCCACCTGCGCTTCATCTTCGCCACGACCGAGCCGGAGAAGGTCATCCCGACCATCCGGTCGCGGACCCACCACTACCCCTTCCGGCTGATTCCGCCGCGGATGCTCTCCGACTACGTCGCCGAGCTGTGCCAGCGCGAGGGCGTGGCCATCGAGCCGGCCGCGGTGCCGCTGGTGGTCCGGGCGGGGGCCGGCTCCGCCCGGGACACGCTCTCGGTGCTCGACCAGCTGATCGGCGGCTCCGGCCCCGAGGGGGTGACCCACCAGCTGGCGGTCAACCTGCTGGGCTTCACGCCCGACACGCTGCTCGACGAGGTGGTCGACGCGTTCGCCGCGGCCGACGGGGCGGCCGTCTTCGGCGTGGTCGACAAGGTGATCGAGTCGGGGCAGGACCCGCGACGGTTCGCCGAGGACCTGCTCCGCCGGCTGCGGGACCTCGTGATCGTGGCCGCCGTGCCCGATGCGCCGGTCACGGGCCTCATCGACGTCTCCCAGGACCAGGGCGAGCGCCTGGTCGCGCAGGCGGCCCGCTTCGGCGGGGCCGACCTCTCCCGCGCCGCCGACCTCGTGGCCGCGGGGCTGATGGACATGAAGGGCGCGATCTCGCCCCGGCTGCTGCTCGAGCTGATCTGCGCGAGGGTGCTCCTGCCGGGGGCCGACCACGGCACCGACGGCGTGCAGGCGCGGCTCGACCGGCTCGAGAAGCGGTTCGCCATCGTCGGCCCGGGGACGCCCGCGGCCGCGCTCTCGGCGCAGCCGGTCCTGCCGCCCGAGCGGACCACCCCGGCCGCACCCGACCGGCAAGCGCAGCCCGAGCGACCCGCGCAGCCGGAGCGGCCCGCGCAGTCGGAGCGGCCCGCGCAGCCGGAGCGGCCCGCGCAGTCCGAGTGGCCGGCGACCCCCGCGGCCGGGCCCGGCGGGCAGGCTCCGCTGCCGCGGTCGTCGCAGGCGTCGTCGCCGGCGCCGGCCGAGCCGACCGGCTGGGAGCAGCCGCCCGCCCAGGCGCCCGCGGCCCAGGCGCCGGCAGCCCAGAGCCCGGCAGCCCAGAGCCCCGCGGCCCAGGTCCCCACAGCCGAGGCGCCGGCCCAGCCCGCCCCGACCGACTCGGGCGCGCACACGGCTCCGCCCGGCGCCCCCGCGGGCGGCCTGTCCCTGGTGGACGTGCGCCGGCTGTGGCCCGACGTCGTGGAGGCGGTCAAGAGCCGCCGTCGCCTCGCCTGGATCCTGCTCACCCAGAACGCGCAGGTCAGTGGCATCGACGACCGGACCCTCACGCTGGGCTTCAACAATCCCGGGGCACGGGACTCCTTCGTCGCCGGCGGCAACGACGAGATCCTTCGCCAGGCCGCCATCGAGGCCGTCGGCGTGGAGTGGCGGATCGACTGCGTCGTCGACCCCGGTGCCGTCCCCTCCGGGTCGCCGGGAGCCTCCCACGTCGTCCGCGAGCCCTCGACGGGCGGCGCCCCCGAGGTCGACCGTGCGTCTGCTGCCCCGGACCCGTCGGCCGACCCGTGGGGGCCGTCCGGCGGGGCCGACGCCCCGCCCCGGCCGGAGGCCGCGACCGCTCCGGGAGGGTCCCCGCAGTCCCCGGGCGCCCCGGACCAGGACGCCCGGGGCTCGGCGGCCTCCTCGAGCGGCCAGCCCGGTCAGCCCGGTCAGGCAGACCCGTCCGCGCAGGCGGCTCCCTCGGCCGACCCGCAAGGGCTCGCCGCCGCGCGGGGGGCGATCCAGCAGACTCGGACGGGTGGACCGGTCCGACCCGACGTCGACCAGCGCGCGCTCGCCGACGCGGCCGCCCACCCCGACGACCCCGACGCCGACTCCCAGGGGCTCGACAGCGCCGAGCTGCTCCGCCGCACGCTGGGCGCCGAGGTGATCGAGGAGATCGAGCACCGGTGAGCCAGTCGAGCAAGCCCCACCAGTCCATCAAGCCCCACCAGTCCATCCAGTCAAGCCAGTCAAGCCAGTCCGGCCAGCCAGGAACGAGGACCCGCAGATGACCCAGAACCCCTTCGACGCGCTCGGTGGAGCCGGCGGCTTCGACATGAACGCCCTGCTCGCCCAGGCCCAGCAGATGCAGGAGCAGCTCGCCTCTGCCCAGGAGAAGCTGCAGGAGGTCCGGGTCGACGGCACGGTCGCCGGCGGGGCCGTGACGGTCACCCTCAACGGCGCCGGCGAGCTGGTCGGCGTGGCGGTCAAGGCCGGCGAGTTCGACGGCAACGAGCCCGACGAGCTCGAGGACCTCGGCGACATGATCGTCGCCGCCTACCGCGACGCCAAGGCGAAGGCGGACGCCATCGCCGGCCAGGCGCTGGGCCCCCTCGCCGGCGGCGGCCTTCCCGGACTGGGCTGACCCGACTTGTACGAAGGCGTCGTCCAGGACCTCATCGACGAGCTCGGCCGGCTGCCGGGCGTCGGTCCCAAGAGCGCGCAGCGCATCGCGTTCCACCTGCTCCAGGCGGACCCCGCCGACGTGCGCCGGCTCGCCGACGTCCTGATCGAGGTGAAGGCCCGGGTGAAGTTCTGCTCGGTCTGCTTCAACGTCTCCGAGGACGAGCAGTGCCGGATCTGCCGGGACCCCCGGCGCGACCCGACGGTGCTGTGCTGCGTCGAGGAGTACAAGGACGTCGTGGCGATCGAGCGGACCCGGGAGTTCCGTGGCCGCTACCACGTCCTCGGCGGCGCGATCTCGCCCATCGACGGCATCGGCCCCGACCAGCTGCGGATCCGCGAGCTCATGGTCCGGCTGGCCGACGGCACGGTCACCGAGGTCATCCTCGCCACCGACCCCAACCTCGAGGGGGAGGCGACGGCGACCTACCTGACCCGGATGCTCAAGCCCATGGGGCTGCGGGTCACCCGCCTCGCCAGCGGCCTGCCGGTGGGCGGCGACCTGGAGTACGCCGACGAGGTCACGCTGGGCCGGGCTTTCGCCGGACGGCGGTCGGCCGATGACTGACCGGGTGCCCGAGGGGCGAGCCGTGGGCGTCCGTCCCCTCGAAGCCGACCTCGAGGAGTTGGCCGGCCAGATCGCCGACCAGGTCGAGTCGTTCCTCCTGGTGCTCCGGGCCGTGGCCTCCGAGGACGAGGGTGGGCGGGCGGTGCCCCTGCTGCTGCTCGAGGTGGCCCAGATCTCGCTGGCCGGCGCGCGGCTGGGCGCCCAGGTCGACTTCCGGCCCGGGTCCGAGTACCAGCCCGACGTCGGCCCCGATCCCGACCTCGACCGGCTGCGCCTGCGGCTGGCCCGGACCCTCGACGCGGTCGACACCTACAGCTACGTCGACGACCCCTACCGTCCCGAGGTGGTCGAGAGCCAGCTGTCCGACGACCTCGCCAGCATCGCCACCGACCTGGCCAACGGGCTGCGCCACCACCGCGCGGGCGACGTGGCCGAGGCCCTGTGGTGGTGGCAGTTCTCCTACGTCTCCTCGTGGGGCAACCTGGCGGGCGCGGCGCTCAACGCGCTGTGGTCCGTGGTCCACCACGACCGGCTCGACGCGGAGTTCACCGGCGAGGAGGAGCGGGTGGCCGCGGCGAATGAGATGTTGGGTCTCGACGCCGAGGGCGGAAGTTAGACTCGGTAGCTGGTCGGCGCAGCCGACCAGCAGTGCGGCCGCACGGGCGGCACTGGGACCAGTGAGTCGATCGAGCAAGGGGTTGTCAGCGTGGGCATTGTCGTGCAGAAGTACGGCGGCTCCTCGCTCGCCGACGCCGACGCGATCAAGCGCGTCGCCCGTCGGATCGTGGAGACCAAGAAGGCCGGCAACGACGTCGTGGTCGCCGTCTCCGCGATGGGTGACAGCACCGACGAGCTGCTCGACCTCGCCAACGAGGTCTCGCCGCTGCCGCCGGCCCGCGAGATGGACATGCTGCTCACCGCCGGCGAGCGGATCTCGATGGCGCTGGTCGCGATGGCGATCTCCGACCTCGGCCACACCGCGCGCTCCTTCACCGGGTCCCAGGCGGGCGTGATCACCGATGCCGTGCACGGCAAGGCCAAGATCATCGACGTCACGCCGGGCCGGATCACCGAGGCGCTCGGCGAGGGCCACATCGTCATCGTGGCGGGTTTCCAGGGCGTCAGCGCCGACACCAAGGAGATCACCACCCTGGGCCGCGGCGGCACCGACACGACCGCCGTCGCCCTGGCTGCCGCGCTCCGGGCCGACGTCTGCGAGATCTACACCGACGTCGACGGGGTCTTCACCGCCGACCCGCGGATCGTGCCGGCCGCCCGCAAGCTCGACAAGGTCGCCTACGAGGAGATGCTGGAGCTGGCCGCCGCCGGCGCCAAGATCCTCCACCTGCGCTGCGTCGAGTACGGCCGTCGCTACGGCATCCCGATCCACGTCCGTTCGTCGTTCAGCCAACTGCAAGGCACCTGGGTCGTGGACGACCCCAGTGAGGGAGGCACCATGGAACAGCCCATCATCGCGGGGGTCGCGCACGACCGCTCCGAGGCCAAGATCACCGTGGTCGGCGTCCCCGACAAGGTGGGCGAGGCCGCCCGCATCTTCGAGGCGCTGGCCGAGGCCCAGACCAACCTCGACATGATCGTGCAGAACGTCTCCGCCGTGGCGACCGGGCTGACCGACATCTCCTTCACCCTGCCGCGCACCGACGGGCAGACGGCGATGGCGGCGCTCGCGCGGATCCAGGCCGAGGTGGGCTACGAGAAGCTGCTCTACGACGACCACATCGGCAAGATCTCCCTGATCGGCGCGGGCATGCGTTCGCACCCGGGGATCACCTCGAAGTTCTTCGGCTCGCTCGCGGGCGCCGGTGTCAACATCGACATGATCTCCACCTCCGAGATCCGGATCTCCGTCGTGGTCTCCGAGGACGACGTGGACGAGGCCGTGCGGGCCACCCACACGGCCTTCGACCTGGACGCCGACGAGGTCGAGGCGGTCGTCTACGGGGGGTCCGGGCGATGACCAGCATCGGGATCGTGGGCGCCACCGGCCAGGTCGGCGTCGCCATGCGCCAGATCCTCGAGGAGCGGGACTTCCCGCTCACCTCGATCCGGTTCTTCGCCTCCGCGCGCTCCGCGGGCAAGGTGCTGCCGTTCCGCGGCGAGGACGTCGTCGTCGAGGACGCGGCCACCGCCGACCCGAGCGGGCTCGACATCGCCCTCTTCTCGGCCGGTGCGACGACCTCCCGGGCGCAGGCGCAGCGGTTCGTCGACGCCGGCGTCATCGTCATCGACAACTCCTCGGCGTTCCGCAAGGACCCCGACATCCCGCTGGTCGTCTCCGAGGTCAACCCCGAGGCGATGGACTCCGTGATCGCCGCCGGGCGCGGCATCGTGGCCAACCCCAACTGCACCACGATGGCCGCGATGCCGGTCCTCAAGGTGCTCCACGACGCCGCCGGGCTCCGGCGGCTGGTCGTCTCGACCTACCAGGCCGTCTCGGGCTCCGGCGTGGCCGGCGTCGAGGCGCTGGCCGGCGGGGTCGAGCGCGCCGGCGACGCCCGCGGGCTGGCCTACGACGGCGCCGCCGTCGAGGCGGGCGACCCCGCGCCGTACGTCGAGCCGATCGCCTACAACGTGCTCCCGCTGGCCGGTTCGGTCGTCGACGACGGGCTCAACGAGACCGACGAGGAGCAGAAGCTTCGCAACGAGTCGCGCAAGATCCTCGGCCTGCCCGACCTCAAGGTCTCCGGCATCTGCGTGCGGGTGCCGGTCTTCACCGGGCACTCGCTCGCGATCAACGCCGAGTTCGCCGAGGAGATGACCCCGGAGTCGGCGCGCAAGCTGCTCGCGGACGCCCCGGGCGTCGTCCTCGAGGAGATCCCCACGCCGCGCAAGGCGGCCGGCCAGGACCCGTCCTACGTCGGCCGGATCCGGCAGGACGAGGGCGTCGACGGCCACCGTGGCCTGGCGCTCTTCGTCAGCAACGACAACCTGCGCAAGGGGGCGGCCCTCAACACCGTCCAGCTCGCCGAGATCGTCGCCGCCGCCCGCTGACCCGAGCGGCCCCGGGCCCGTCGTACGCCGTCACCACGCGGCGTCGGCGGGCCCGCGTCGTTCCGGGCCGCCGTGGGCGGGCGAGCCCGGGAAGCAGAGAGCTCCCGGACCCACCTGGGATCCGGGAGCTCGTCGTGCCGGGATTCAACTGGTCGGGCTGACAGGATTTGAACCTGCGGCCTCCTCGTCCCGAACGAGGCGCGCTACCAAGCTGCGCCACAGCCCGATCGTGGGCGTCGACGTGCGGGGCACGGCGCTGCTCACGAGCAACGCGAGCATAGCGGAGCGGGTGTGGCGTCCCGAAATCGGGTCCGCCCGTGGGCGGGGAGGACGGGCACCGGGCCTCAGGCGCGCGGCACCAGGGTGAGCAGCGTGGCCTCCGGGCGGCAGGCGACCCGGAACCGTACGTAGGGGTTGGTGCCCAGCCCCGCCGAGACGTGCAGCCAGGCCGAGCCGGGCTCGCCGTCGCTGGAACCCGCCGGGTGCCGGTGCAGGCCCCGGGCCCGGGCCGGCTCGAGGTCGCAGTTGGTGGTGAGCGCCCGGCCTCCGGGCAGGCAGACCTGCCCGCCGTGGGTGTGGCCGGCGATGATCGCGTCGTAGCCGTCGGCGGCGAACTGGTCGAGCACCCGCAGGTAGGGGGCGTGGCAGACCGCCAGCCGCAGGTCGGCGTCGGGGTCGGCCGGCCCGGCGACGCGGGCGAGGTCGTCGTACCCCAGGTGCGGGTCGTCGACGCCGGTGAAGGCGATCCGGGTGTCGCCCACCTGGAGGCTCCCGAAGCCGTTGGTGAGGTCGAGCCAACCGGCGGCGTCGAAGGCCGCCTTCATCTCCGGCCAGGGCAGCTGGGGCACCCGGGTGTGCCGCTGCCCGTCGTCGGGGAGCAGGTAGCGCAGCGGGTTGCGCATGCTGGGGGAGAAGTAGTCGTTGGAGCCCAGGACGTAGGCCCCGGGGACGTCCAGCAGCCCTCCGAGCGCCTCCAGCAGCACCGGCACCGCGTGCAGGTGCGCGAGGTTGTCCCCGGTGTCGACGACGAGGTCGGGCTCGAGGGCGGCCAGCGACGCGAGCCACTCGCGCTTGGCGCGCTGGTCGGGGGCGAGGTGGATGTCGGAGAGGTGCAGCACGCGCAGCGGCCGGTGGCCCGGCGGCAGCAGCGGGACCTCGGCGCGCCGCAGCGTGTACTGCCGGGCCTCCCACGCGGCGTACGACGCGAGGCCGGCGCCGGCGACGAGCCCGAGGGCCGCGGTGCGGGAGAGGAGCTCGCTGGGGGTCACCGCTCAAGGCTGCCACACTGGACCCATGAGCAGCCTGAAGGACCGACTCCGTTCCGACCTCACCACCGCCATGAAGGCGCGCGACGAGCTGCGCGCCAGCACCCTGCGGATGGTGCTGACCGCCATCACCAACGCGGAGGTCGCGGGCAAGGCACACCGGGAGCTCACCGACGAGGACGTGATCGGCGTGCTGGGCAGCGAGGCGAAGAAGCGGCGCGAGGCGGCCGTGGCGTTCGCCGACGGCGGCCGCGAGGAGCAGGCCGCCAAGGAGCGGGCCGAGGCCGAGGTGCTCGCCGACTACCTGCCCGAGCAGCTCACCGACGAGGAGGTGGCCGCGCTGGTCGCCGAGGCGATCGCCGAGACCGGGGCGGCCGCCGACGGGATGAAGGCGATGGGTCGTGTCATGGGCGTGCTGCAGCCGCGCGTCAAGGGCCGGGCCGACGGCGGCGTGGTCGCCGCCGAGGTGCGCCGTCAGCTCGGCTGACGGCGCCCGCCGGGCGGCGTCCGGGCGTCAGCCCCGGCCGCGCCCCTTCCGACCCTTGCCCTTGCCCTTGCGGCGCGGGGGCTCGGGGACGTAGCCCGTCGACGGGTTCATCACGACCGTGTCGCCGCCGCTGAGCTGGGCCCCGGGGGCCGGCGAGGTCGCCGCGACCGTGCCGGCGGGCAGCTCGGAGTTGACGTAGTCGCCCTGGACCGGGTTGAACCCGGCGGCACGCAGGTTGGCCTCGGCGTCGGCCATGGACTGGCCGACCACGTCGGGGACCGGGGTGAGCACGCCGACGATCTGGGTGGAGTCGGGACGCTGGAAGTCCTCGTCGGCCAGCTCCGGGGCGACCGTGCGCATCGCGTCGCCCCAGATCGGGCCGGCGTCGCTGGAGCCGGACGCCGACCCGATGTAGCTGCCGCCGACGACCTGGCCGTTGAGGGTGACCCAGTGGCCCACGTCGTTGGCGCCGGCGATCATTGCCGCGGCCGCCATGTTGGGGGTGTAGCCCACGAACCAGACCGCCATGTTGCTGTTGATCGTGCCGGTCTTGCCCGCCGCCGGCTGGCCGGGGGTGAGTGCGGCGCCGAAGCCGCCGGGCTCGACCACCCCGCGCAGCACGTCGTTGACGGCGTCGGCCACGGCCCCGGGCAGGACCTGCTCGCACTGCTGCGGGTACTCCTTGAGCAGGTTGCCCTGCGCGTCCTCGATGGCGGTGACCGGGCGGGCGTCGCAGTGCAGTCCGCGGCCGGCGAAGGTGGCGTAGGCCTCGGCCATCTCCAGGGGGCTGGTGCTGGGGATGCCCAGCACGAAGGAGGCCACCCGCTCGGCGCCGAAGCCGTTCGCGTCGCCCTCGGGGTTGGTGAGTCTGACGCCCATCTTCTTGGCGAGGTTGAAGGGCTCGCAGATGCCGGTCTCGCGGATCAGCTGCACGTAGTAGGTGTTCACCGACTCCCGGGTGCCGGTGTACATGTTCTTGGCGCCCGAGGTGGTCGAGTTGCCGACGGTCCACTCGCCGTAGTCGTAGGGAGCGCCGTCGCAGTCGATGAAGTCCTCGCGCCGGAAGGTCATCGACTCGGGCGAGTTGAAGGTCTGGGTCATCGAGATCTCGCCCTGCTTGAGCGCCGCGGCGAGCACGAAGGGCTTGAACGTCGAGCCGGCCTGGAAGCCGCGGGAGTCGCCGTACTCCTCGGGGACCACGTAGTTGAGGTAGGTCTGGCCCGCCTTCTTGTTGCTGCCCATCGGTCGCGACTGCGCCAGCGCCTTCACGTTGCCGGTGCGCGGCTCGATCATCGCCAGCCCGCCGATCGCGTCGTCGGTGGGGTAGACGTGGCTGCGGACCGAGTCGTCGGCGGCCTTCTGGAAGTCGAGGTCGAGGGTGGTCCGGATCGTCAGGCCGCCCGACCAGAGCAGCCGCTCGCGGTCCTTCTTGGTCTTGCCGAGCGAACGGTCCTCGAGCAGGTACTTGATGACGTAGTCGCAGTAGAACGGCGCGGGCGAGTTCACGCAGCCGTTGGACTGCTTCTTGACCTTGAGGCCCAGCTTCTGGCCCTTGAGCTTCTCCGCCTTCTCGTCGTCGATGACGTTGAGCTCGGCCATCCGGTCCAGGACCACGTTGCGCCGCGCCAGGGCGCGCTCGGGGTAGTTGGTCGGGTCGTAGCCGGTGGGGTTCTTCACCAGCCCGGCGAGCGTCGCGGCCTGCTTGAGGTTGAGCTGCTTCGCGTTCTTGTTGAAGAAGTGCTTGGCGGCGGACTGGATCCCGTAGGCGCCGTCGCCGAAGTAGGCGATGTTGAGGTACCGCTCGAGGATCCACTCCTTGGAGTAGTTCTGCTCGAAGGCGATGGCGTAGCGCAGCTCCTTGAACTTGCGGGCGTAGGTCTCGTCGGTGGCCGCCTCGGCCTCCTCCTCGTCCTCCGCCTGGTCGACGAGCGTCAGCTTGACCATCTGCTGGGTGATCGAGGAGCCGCCCTGGACCACGCCGCTGCTGGCCTGGTTGGTGATCAGCGCCCGGAGCGTGCCCTTGAGGTCGAGGGCGCCGTGCTCGAAGTAGCGGTAGTCCTCGATCGCGACGATCGCCTCGACCATCTTGCGCGAGATCTGGTCCAGCCCGACGGTGATCCGGTTCTCGTCGAAGAGGGAGGCGATCAGGTTGCCGTCGGCGTCGTAGACCGAGGTGCGCTGGGCCAGCGGCTTGGCCTCGAGCTCGGCGGGCAGCTCGTCGATCCCCTTGGAGACGTCCTCGCTGGCGGCACCCAGCACGGCGGCGAAGGGCAGGGCCAGGCCGGCGGCGAGCACGCCGATCACGGTGGCGACGGCGGCCATCACACCGAGGTGGGTGAGGACGCGGCCGCCGCGCTGGCTGTCGTCCTCGACGGACCCCGGTGCAGGCTTCGACATGGGAACCAATGTACGGGAGCGGTCCGACACCCTCGTACTCGTCGCACGGGGCGGTCGGTGGGGTGGTCGGGGACCCCCGCCACGGGCGCTCGAGGACGGCGCGTCGGCGCGTGGACCACGACGGCACGGCAGCTGGTCCCCGGGTGGACTAGTCCCAGATGACTACTCAAAGTGGGCCATAGGTGTCTGGGCAGCACAGGGTGCTGGTCCATACCTTTGCTTCTGGGTCACACCAGCGTGAGTGGACTTCATGGGGATGTCCACCCGCATATTGAGGATCTTGGGAGTGAACATGTGGGTCGAGGACTGGACGTCGAAGGCGGCTTGTCGGGATTCAGCCCCCGACCAGCTGTTCGTGCGCGGCGCCGAGCAGAACAAGGCCAAGCAGCTCTGCAACGGCTGCCCCGTCCGCACCGAGTGCCTGGCGGAGGCCCTCGACAACCAGATCGAGTGGGGCGTCTGGGGCGGCATGACCGAGCGTGAGCGCCGCGCCCTGCTGCGCCGCCGCCCGGGTGCCAGCTGGCGCAACGTCCTCGAGAGCGCCCGCGAGGCGCACACGAAGACCGCCTCCCCGCTCACCGCCTCCGTCGACGCCTGACGCCCGCAGCCGCGCAGGGGGAGGGGCGTCAGCAGCCCTCACCCTCGCCGGCGAGCAGGTCGCCGATCCGGCGCAGGCCCTCCAGGTCGTGCACGTCGGTCGGCAGGGCACGGACCACCACCGCCGGCACGGCGGGGTGGGCGGCCGCGAAGCGCGCCACCAGGTGGCGCTCCCGCGCCGCCATCGCCAGCCGGTCGGCGTGGAGCCGGAGCAGCCCCGCGGTCACGCTGCGGCGTCCCGAGCGCCGCAGCCGGTCCGCGGCGGCCGTCGCCTCCTCGGTCGAGAGCGTGGTGCTCGTCGGCGGGCTCGCCCGGTTGACCACGAGGCCGGCCAGCGGCATCTCGTCCTCCTCGAGGCGCTCCACGAAGTAGGCGGCCTCGCGCAGCGCGTCCTCCTCGGGCGCGGCGACGACGAGGAACGCCGTACGGTCGTCCTGGAGCAGCGCGAAGGTCTTCTCCGCCCGCGCCCGGAAGCCGCCGAAGAGCGTGTCGAAGGCCGCGACGAAGACCTGCATGTCGCGCAGCACCTGCGCGCCCAGGATCTTGGTGAGCGCTCCGGTCACCACGCCGAGCCCCGCCGACATCAGGCGGGCCGGGCCGCGCGCCGGGGCCGTGAGCAGCCGGATGAACCGGCCGTCGAGGAAGCTGGAGAGGCGCTCGGGCGCGTCGAGGAAGTCCAGCGCCGACCGCGAGGGCGGGGTGTCGACGACGACGAGGTCGTAGGAGCCGTCGGCCTCGGCCTGCCGGTGGATCTGGCCGAGCTTCTCCATCGCCATGTACTCCTGGGTGCCCGCGAACGAGCTGGAGAGGGCGACGTAGAAGGGGTTCTCGAGTATCTGCCGCGCCTTCTCGGGGGTGGCCTGGCTGGTCACCACCTCGTCGAAGGTGCGCTTCATGTCGAGCATCATCGCGTCGAGCGACCCCTCGCCGGCCACCTCGGGCACCGGGCGCGGGGTGTTGTCGAGCTTCTCGACCCCCATCGCCTGGGCCAGCCGGCGGGCCGGGTCGATGGTGAGTACGACGACCTTCCGGCCGCGCTCGGCGGCCCGCAGCGCCAGGGCCGCTGACGTCGTGGTCTTGCCGACGCCGCCCGAGCCGCAGCAGACCAGGATCCCGATCGAGGGGTCGTCCAGCAGGGCGTCGACGTCCAGGGCGGGGGAGTCGGTGGGCAGGGCGGCCAGCGGGCCCACCCGGGTGCGACGTTCGCTCATCGGCCCAGCCCCTGCTCCTTGAGGCAGGCGGCCAGCTCGTAGAGGCCGCCCAGGTCCACGCCCGCCGCGAGCAGCGGTAGCTCGTACGTCGGCCGCCCGAGGTCGGCGACCAGCGCGCGCTGGGCCTCCTCGAGGTCGCGGCGCTCCGCGTGCTCGCGGCCCTCCTCGACCAGCTCCTCCACGAGGGCGTCGAGGTCCTCGCGGTCGCCGGTCCCGCCGGTCTCGCCCAGCACCCCGGCGCGGACCAGGTCGTCGGCGATCTCCTCGGTGTCGAGGGCGCCGCGGGCCGCGGCGTCCAGGGCCTCGTCGTCGAGGTCGCGCGACCGCACCAGGTTGACCACCACCGCGCCCACCGGGAGGTCGGCGGCCTCGAGCTCGGCGATCCCGTCGGCCGTCTCCTGGACCGGCATCTCCTCGAGCAGGGTGACGAGGTGGACGACGGTGCGCGACGAGCGGAAGAGGGTCATCACCGTGTCGGCCTGGTTCTTCACCGGGCCCACCCGGGCGAGCCCCGCGAGCTCGCCGTTGACGTTGAGGAACTGGGTGATCCGACCCGTCGGCGGGGCGTCGAGGACCACGGCGTCGTAGGTGGTCGCGCCCTTGCTGCGCGAGTTGCGCTGGACCGCCTCGTAGACCTTGCCGGTGAGCAGCACGTCGCGGACGCCGGGAGCGATCGTGGTCGCGAACTCGATCACGCCGAAACGGTCGAGCGCCTTCCCGGCGCGGCCGAGCTTGTAGTACATCGAGAGGTACTCCAGGAGCGCCGACTCGGGGTCGACGTGCAGCGCGTGGACGGTGCCGGCGCCGCCCCCGGCGTCGGGGAGGCCGCGGGCGACCCGGGTCTCGGCGTAGGGCAGCGGGTCGACGTCGAACATCCGGGCGATCCCCTGGCGTCCCTCGACCTCGCAGAGCAGCACGCGCCGGCCCGAGGAGGCCAGCGCCAGCGCCAGGGCGGCGGCCACCGTCGACTTGCCGGTGCCGCCCTTGCCGGTGACGACGTGCAGGTCGACCCCGGACCAGTCCTTCGATGGGCTCACGTCAGCAGGATAGGCGGGCGTGGGTTGTCCGGGGTTGTCCGGGAACGCGCGGGAGGCCCCCCGGACACCCGTGGAACGGCCCCGGACGGCCGTCCGCCGTGCCTACGATCCGCCGAGACGGACGGCCGCCGGTCCCGGCAGTCCGCGGGGGGACTGCCGGGGCCGCGCCGTGCGCATCCGGACGTTCCGTCGCGCGTCCCGGCGGTGCCGACCTACCCTGCCTCCAGACACCCTGACCGGATCTCGGAGGACGCCGTGGACGTGGAACGCGCCGTGCCGCGCTCCCTCGACGACCTCGCCACCGCGTTGCAGGACCTGCGCGCCGAGGCCGGCGAGCCGTCGTACGCCGAGATCGCCCGGCGGGTGGTGGTCGCACGCCGGGCCCGGGGGATGGGCGAGGGCGAGGCGCGCCTGGCCCGCACGACGGTCTACGACGTCTTCCGCACGGGGCGGCGCCGCGTCGACTCCCGGCTGGTGCTCGAGATCGTCCGGGCGCTGGGCGTCGAGGACGAGGGTGCGCGCTGGTGGGCCGAGGCCTGCCGCTCCGCGCGCCGGGGCACGCCCGGACCGGCCGCTCCCGAGACAGCGGCCGAGCCCGCCGAGACCCCCGCGGAGCCGCTCGCGTCGGAGCCGGCGACGTCGCCCGCGCTCGTCCCGCCGGCCGTGGTCCCGCCGGCCGTGGTCCCGCCGGGGCTGGCCGCCCCGGGGACGTCGCGCTGGACCCGGCGGGCCCGGCTGCCCGTGCTGCTCGCCTGCCTTGCCGCCAACCTCCTGGGGCGGGTGCTCGTCGACGGGCTGGGCCTGTCGATCTACCTCGACATGGTCGGGACGGCCGCGGCCGCCATCGCGCTGGGTCCGTGGTGGGGGGCCGGCGTCGGGCTGGCGACCAACCTGGTCGGCTCCGTCGGCAGCGGGTTCGCGGAGTCGGCGCCCTTCGCGCTGGTCAACGTCGCGGGCGCGCTGGTGTGGGGCTACGGCGTGTGGCGCTGGCGGATGGGCCGGACCCTGCCCCGGTTCCTCGTCCTGAACCTCGCGGTCGCGGTGGTCTGCACGGCGATCGCCGTGCCGCTGCTGCTCGCCCACGGCGGCTCCGTGGGGCACGCCGCGGACGGCATCGCCGGCAACGTCCGGGTCGCGACCGGCAGCGCGGTGCTGGGCGTGCTGGCCGCCAACCTGGTCACGTCGTGGGCCGACAAGATGATCAGCGGCTTCCTCGCGCTGGTGGCCGTGGCCTCCCTGCCCCGCCGGGTCAGCGACCAAGCGCCCGGCTGAGGGCGTGGGCCTCGGCGAGGAGCAGCGCGCCGAGCTCGCGGCGGCGCGCGGCGCCGAACCGCTGCTCGATCCCTGTGAGGCTCAGCGCCCACGCGGGCCGGTCACGCTCGTCGAAGACCGCCGCCCCCATCCCCCAGCTGCCCTCGACGAGCAGGCCCGGGTTGGTGGCCCAGCCGTCGGCGCGGGTCGCCGCGACGCGCTCCCGCACCCGGTCGGCGGCGTGCGCGGCGCCGTACGCCGGCACCAGGTCGGCGCGACGCAGGTGGGCGTCGACCTCGGGGTCGGGCAGGTGGGCCAGGATCGCCAGGCCGGCCGAGGCGACGCCGAGGGGGAAGCGGATCCCCTCGTGCAGGACGTGCGAGCGGATCGGGAAGCTGCCGTCCTCGCGGAGCAGGCAGACCGTCTCGTCGCCGCGGCGCACGGAGAAGAAGGCGCTCTCGCCCGTCGCCACGCTGAGCCGGCGGACGACGGGCTGGGCGAGCGTGGTGACGTCGTACCGGGCGGCCGCCGCCGTGCCCAGCAGGTAGAGCTCGGGGCCGAGCACCCAGCGGCCGGTGGCGGGGTCGCGCTCGGTCAGGCCCTGCTCGGCCAGGGAGACGAGGAGGCGGTGCGCCGTGGGGCGGGCCAGGCCGGCGGCGCGCGCCAGCCCCGTGGTGGCGACGCCGTGCGGCTCGCCCGCCGAGACGGCCCTCAGCAGGGCGGCGGCGCGGCCGACCACGTCGGCGGGGGCGGTCCTGTCCGCGTTCCGGGCGTCCACTGGATGAACGCTACCGGTCCTGTGGGTCCGGTCAGCGAGAGATCGGCGTCAGCAGGGTGGTCGGGCGTTGACGGTGTCGGCGGTCGCCCGTTGAATCGGGGCACCCGGACGCGAGGAGGAGTCGATGGACAAGGTGGTGGCGTCCGCCGCGGACGCCGTGGCGGACATCCCGAGCGGGGCGACCCTCTCGGTGGGCGGCTTCGGCCTCTGCGGGATCCCCGCGGTGCTGATCGAGGCGCTGCTCGAGGCCGGGACGACCGACCTCGAGGCGGTCTCCAACAACTGCGGCGTCGACGACTGGGGCCTGGGCCGGCTGCTGGCCGAGAAGCGGCTGCGCCGGATGGTCTCCTCCTACGTCGGGGAGAACAAGGAGTTCGCCCGGCAGTACCTCTCCGGCGAGCTCGAGGTCGAGCTGACCCCGCAGGGGACGCTCGCGGAGCGGATGCGCGCCGGCGGCTCCGGGATCCCCGCCTTCTTCACGGCCACGGGCGGCGGCACGCAGGTCGCCGAGGGCGGCCTGCCGTGGCGGTACGACGACGCCGGCAACGTCGTGGTCGCCTCGCCGCCGAAGGAGACCCGGGAGTTCACGGTCCACGGCGAGACCCGGGAGTACGTGCTGGAGGAGGCGATCGTCGCCGACTTCGGGCTGGTCCGCGCCTGGAAGGGCGACCGGCACGGCAACCTCGTCTACCGCGACTCCGCCCGCAACTTCAACCCGCTCGCCGCAATGTGCGGCCGGGTCACGATCGCGGAGGTGGAGCACCTGGTCGAGCCGGGCGAGATCGACCCGAACGACGTGCACACCCCCGGCGTCTACGTGCAACGGGTGGTCGCCCTGACGCCCGAGCAGGCGGCCGACAAGCGGATCGAGCGACGGACGGTGCGTCCGCGCGGAGAGGGGGCCTGAGATGGGCTGGACCCGGGAGCAGATGGCCGCGCGCGCGGCCTCGGAGCTGACCGACGGCTCCTACGTCAACCTCGGCATCGGGCTGCCGACGCTGGTGCCCAACTACGTCGCCGACGACGTCGAGCTGGTGCTGCAGTCGGAGAACGGGATCCTCGGTGTCGGCGCCTACCCGCTGGAGGGCGAGGAGGACCCCGACCTGATCAACGCCGGCAAGGAGACGGTCACGCTGCGCCGCGGGGCGTCGTTCTTCGACTCGGCCACGTCGTTCGGGATGATCCGCGGCGGCAAGATCGACGCCGCGATCCTCGGCGCGATGCAGGTCTCGGCCCGCGGCGACATCGCCAACTGGATGATCCCCGGCAAGATGGTCAAGGGGATGGGCGGGGCGATGGACCTCGTCCACGGCGCCAAGCGCGTCATCGTGCTCATGGAGCACGTGGCCCGCGACGGCTCCCACAAGATCGTCGAGGAGTGCTCGCTGCCCTACACCGGCCGGGGCGTCGTGCAGCGGATCATCACCGACCTCTGCGTCCTGGACGTCACGCCCGAGGGGCTCCGGCTCGTGGAGCTGGCGCCGGGGGTGTCCGAGGCCGAGGTGCGGGACAAGACGGAGCCGCCGATCCACGCGTAGCGTCCCGGGCATGAGCCGCTGCCGCCGTGCCCCCGCCCGCCTGGTCGCCCCTCTCGTCGCCGCCTTGGCCGCCCCGGTCCTGCTCGGGCTGCTCGCCGCACCCGCGACCGCCGCCCCGCCCGCCCCGCCCGCCCCGACCGGTGCCGACCCGGCAGAGCCCACGGTGGAGCTCCCGCTGGTCGCGACCCTGCCGGTCGGCGAGTCCCTCGTCGGGCCGCACCTGGAGGACCGCCGCACCCTGGTCGACGGCGACGTGCGCGTCCCCGTGCCCGCCGACGTCCGGATCCTCGGGCGCGTCGGCCGCACGTACGTCGTGCAGCACTACCGCCGCGGCGGCGCGTCCGACGTGCTGCGGGTCGCCCGCGACGGCACCCGCCGGACGGTGGCCGAGGGGGTCGACGAGGTGCAGATGGCACCCGACGGCAGGACGGTGGTCACCAGCAGGCTGGTGCGGTTCCGCACCGAGGTGAGGCTGCTCGACGCGCGCACCGGCAGGGTGGTGAAGCGGCGCACGATCGACGACGGCGTCTGGGCCATCGACATGGACGAGCGCCGCGTCCTCCTCGGGGGGATCGGCGGGGCGAGCGGCGGCACCCACCTGTGGAACTACCGATCCGACCGCGACAAGCGGATCAGCGCCCAGAGCGCCGACGCCGCCGAGCTCGACGCCGGGGTGTACGCGCGCCGCACCGACGACCAGGACCAGTACAGCGGCGGCTGCAGCGTGGTCGCGAAGGTCGGCTCCGGCAAGGAGCTGTGGCGCACCTGCGAGTCGGTGAGCTCGTTCTCCTCCGACGGCCGGTCGGTGCTGACGGGCGGCAACTACGGGAGGGTGGCGCGGGTCCGCACCGTGCGGGGGGAACCGGTGGTCCGCCTCAGGACGCACCGGGACGAGACGATCGAGCACGCCGAGTGGTCCGCCGACGGCCGGGTGGTCCTGCACGTGCTGGACGAGGTCGAGGACACCGTCCTGGTGGCCTGCACGATGACGGAGTGCGCCCGGCTGCCGGAGGGCCAGTCCCCCTGAGCCCGGGCGGCTCAGGCGCTCAGCGGCGGACGGCGTCGGGGACGGCCGTGCGGCTCGCGCCGAGCAGCGCCCCCGCGGCGCAGAGGACCGCGACCAGGTAGACGGCGACGAACGGGTCGAGCGCAGACCCCTCGGCCTGCGTGAAGACGACGCCCGTGACCGACAGCGCCAAGGCCGCGCCGAGCGAGTCGGCGGCGGCCAGCGCGGAGGTGTTGGCGCCGCGGTCCCGGTCGGTGGAGTGCTGCAGGGTGGCGACGCCGAGCCGCGGGAAGCCGAAGCCCATCCCCGCGCCCGCCAGCACGTAGGCGGCCATCGCGAGCGGCGCCGGCGCCTCGGTCGCGACCACGACCGTCACGAGGCTGATCCCGCCCAGCACCCCCGAGGTCCCGATCACCAGCGCGCGGGTGTGCGAGACATGCGGCATCCGGGCCTGCAGCTGGGAGGCGGCCGCCCAGAAGAGGCCGACGCCGGTCAGCGCCAGGCCGGCGGTGGCCGCGGCGACGCCCCACTTCTCCTTGAGCACGTAGACGATGTAGGCCTCGGCGCAGGAGAAGCCCGCGCTGATCAGCCCGCGGGTGGCGATCACGGCGGGCAGCCCGCGGGCCAGACGGAGCGTCCCGGCCGGCAGCAGCCGCGAGAGGGCGACGAGGACGACGACCAGGCACGCCGCAGCGAGCCACGGCCAGGCGTCCAGCAGCTTGAGTCCGAGCGCCGCGGCCGCGGCCACGAAGGCCCACGCCAGCCGGCCGGACGGTGCCTCGTCGGCGTGCTCGTTGCCCGCCGGGGCGGACCGCAGCGTGGGCGTCATCGCCGCCAGGGCGACGGCGATCAGCGCCACGACGCCGAGGAAGACCCACCTCCAGCCGAAGAAGTCGGCGACCAGCGCCGCGAGGTAGGGACCGAAGAGCGAGGGCAGGACCCAGGCCGCGGCGAAGCTCGCGAAGATCGCCGGCTGCAGGCGGGAGGGGTAGACCAGCCCGACCACCACGTAGAGCACCACGGTCGCCGCGCCCCCGCCGAGTCCCTGCAGCACGCGTCCGGCGACGAGCACCTCCATCCCGGGGGCGAGCCCGCAGGTGATGAGCCCCGCCGAGAGGGCGCTGAGCGCCGCGACCAGCGGCAGGGCCGGTCCGCCCCGGTCGGCCCACATGCCGGCCAGCACCATCCCGACGACGCCGCTGGCCAGCGGGGCCGCGAAGGCGAGGGCGTAGAGCGACTGGCCGTCGAGCACCTGGGCGACCTCGGGCATCACGGTGGTGACCGCGAGCGACTCGAAGGCGACGATCGCGATGACCGAGAAGGCGGCGAGCGTGGTGGCGAGGTAGGGGGGCGAGAGGATGCCGCCGGTCTCGGGCTGCTCGAGGTTCGTGCTCGTCACCGGAGCAGCCTAGGTCGTGGCCTCCCGGCGGTCAGCGGCCGATCGGGGCGTAGGAGGCATCGAGCAGGGCGACCAGGTCGTGCGGGGCGAGCTCGAGGTCGAGGCCGCGACGGCCCCCCGAGACGAGGACCGTGTCGAACAGCTGGGCCGTCTCGTCGACCACGGTGGGGAGCAGGGTCCGCTGGCCGAGCGGTGAGATGCCGCCCACGACGTACCCGGTGGTCCGCGCCGCCACCGCCGGGTCGGCCATCACGGCCCGCTTGGCCCCCAGTGCCGTGGCCATCGCCTTGAGGTCGAGCTTCCCCGAGACCGGCACCACGCCGACGGCCAGGGCTGGCCGGTCGCTCCCGGTGTCGACCAGCAGGGTCTTGAAGACGCGCTCGGGCTCGACGCCGAGCGCGGCGGCCGCCTCCTCGCCGTACGACGTCGCCCGGGGGTCGTGCTCGTAGGCGCGCAGCTCGAACGCCACCCCCGCCGCCGTCAGCACGTCGGTCGCCGGGGTGCCGCCGGTCGCCTTCCTCGCCATGGGCAGGAGGGTAGGGCCGATCGTGGAGGTTCCGACGCACCAGGTACGTCGGAACCTCCACGATCCGGGTGTGTCGTTCAGTCCAGGGCCAGGCCCGCGGCCGGGGCGACCCGGGCCGCCCGACGCGCGGGGACCACGCACGCCCCCAGCCCGGCCAGCGCCGCGACGGCGACGACCAGCAGGAGCTGGCCCACCGGCAGCGTCATCGAGAGCTCGTCGACGACCCCGGAGATCATCACCCGCGCCCCGACCCAAGCGAAGGCGACGCCGAGCAGCGTGCCGAGCACCGTGGCCACGAGGGAGAGCAGGAGCCCCTCCACGGCCATCGAGCGCTGCAGCTGCTGCCGGGTCAGCCCCATCGCGCGGAGCAGGGCGTTCTCCCGGCCCCGCTCCAGCACCGAGAGCCCCAGGGTGTTGGCGATGCCGAGCAGCGCGATCAGGACTGCGACGCCGAGCAGGCCGACCACCGCCCCGGTGAGGATGTCGACCTGGAGGTCGACCCAGCTGCGGTTCGAGAATCCCTCCTCCAGCTCGCCGCCGGCGGCCGCCGCGCGGGACTCCAGCGCGTCGGCGAGGTCGCCCGCGTCGGTGCCGTCGTCGGCCCTGGCCCAGACGGCGACGGTCGCCGATGCGGCCTCGAGGGCGTCCAGGGTCCCGGGCGGGACGAGCACGACGGCGCCCCAGCCGCTCTCGTGGACGACCTCGAGCTCGAGGCTCCGGTCGCCGACGACCACGGTGGCGGTCTGGTCGCGCGCGAGCTGGCGCTGCGCCTTGCCGGCCACCTCGTTGCCGACCTGCCAGGGCAGCAGCAGCTGTCCCTGCGCGGGGGCGAGGTCGCGGTCGCCCCGGACCACGGGCTGCCGGCCGTCGACCTCGGCGACCGGCACCTCGACCCCGGCCACGGTCGCCATCGTCCCGCGCAGCTCGACCACCTCGGTGACGCCCTCGACGGCCGCCACCTGCTCCGCGGTGCCGTCGGGCAGCGGGGCGTCGAGGGCGGAGACCGCCGCGTCGACGGGGTAGGAGAGGTCCATCTCGTCGGCGAGCGTCGTGCGGGAGGTGGCCAGCCCGGTGAGCACGGCAGTGGTCAGGGTGACGCCGACCAGCAGCGAGGCGGCGGTGGTGGCCGTACGGCGCGGGTTGCGCACCGCGTTGCCGGTCGCGAGCCGTCGGACGGGGCCGTCGCCGGCGAGCCGTCCGGCGAGGCGGATGGCGGCCGGCACCAGGAGCGGGCCGAGCAGCAGCACGCCGAGGAAGACGGCGACCCCGCCGGCCAGCATCAGGCCCAGCGACGAGGACGCCAGGCAGGCGGCGAGCAGCGCGGTCCCGCCGAGCAGCAGCAGGACGGCCGAGGCGACCCGGAGCCGTCCCGCGGCGTCGCGCACGTCGACGCCGGTGTCGGGCCGCAGGGCGGCGAGCGGCGCGACCCGGGTCACCGCTCGGGTCGGCAGCCAGGCGGCGCCGGTGGTGACGGCGGTCCCGACCAGGACCGACCCCACCAGCCACGTCGGGCCGAAGGAGACCGCGCCGATGTCGTCGAACCAGACCCCGACGAGCGCCACGACCGCGACGCCGCCGACCAGGCCGAGGGCGACGCCGGCCAGCGACGCGACGAGACCGAGGACCAGTGCCTCCAGCCGCACGGAGCGGCGCAGCTGCCGCCTGGTCACCCCGACGCAGCGGAGCAGCGCGAACTCGCGCATCCGCTGGGCGAAGAGGATCGAGAAGGTGTTGGCGATGACCATGACGGCCACGAAGAGCGCGATCGCGACGAAGAGCAGCGCCATGTAGGAGAGGTAGTCGACGCCGCGGGCGATCTCGGCCTGCACGGCCGCGACGTGCTCGTCGGTGGGCGTCACCGTCGCGTCCGGCGCCACCTCGAGCGCCCGCTCGTCGCTGCCGCCCCAGGCGACCGCCTGGACCCACAGCGACTCCTCGAGCCGGCGCAGGTCGTCCCAGGGCAGGTAGAGGGAGGCGTCGACGGAGGCGGGGCCGTCGACCAGCCCGACGACCGTCACCTCGGTGGCGGCGCCCGCGGAGCCGACGACGAGGACGTCCCCGACCCCGACGCGCTGCTCCTCCGCGTCGCCGGCGTCGGCCAGCGCCTCGCCGGCCCGCGTGGGCTGGCGGCCGTCGAGGAGCTCGAGGTACTGCATCGCCGGGTCGGTCGCGGCCTCGCGGACCCGGACGGAGGGGGAGAGCCGGACGCCGGCGGCGAAGACCGGCTCGGTGGCGTAGCCCTCGGCGGCGACGGCGGTGCCGTCCTCGCGGGCGGCCGCGACCAGGGCGTCGGCCTCCTCCTGGGTGTCGGGGGTGACGACGAGGCCGGCGTCGCCGTACGGCGCCGCGACGTCGGCGGTGAGTCCGTCGCGGGTGGCGCGGGAGAGGGCGTCGGTGACGACCACGAAGGCGACGCCGATGACGACCGCGACGGCGGCCGCGACGTAGCGGCGGGTGTGGCGCCTCAGGGAGGCGAGCAGGACGGTGCGCACCCCCGCGTTCACCGGCCCGGACCCCGGCGGCGCAGTGCGGCGACGAGCTGGTCCTGGTCGGGCTCGACGAGGTGCGCGGTGACCGCGCCGTCGTGGATGACGACGACGTCGTCGGCGTACGCCGCGGCGTCCAGCTCGTGGGTCACCATCACCACCGTCATCCCGAGCTCGCGGACCGAGCGCCTCAGGTGGCCCAGCACCTCGGCGCTCGCCTCGCTGTCGAGGTTGCCGGTGGGCTCGTCGGCGAAGACCAGGTCGGGCCGCGTCACGAGCGCGCGGGCGATCGCGACCCGCTGCTGCTGGCCGCCGGAGAGCTGGCTGGGCAGGTGGCCGAGCCGGTCGGCGAGGCCGAGGACCTCGACGACGTCGGCGTACCGGGCCCGGTCGACGGGGCGGCCGGAGAGCTCGAGGGGGAGCAGGATGTTCTGCCCGGCGGTGAGCATCGGCAGCAGGTTGAACGCCTGGAAGACGAAGCCGATGTGCTCGCGGCGGAAGAGGGTGAGCGCGGTGTCGTCCATCCCGGTGAGGTCGCGGCCCGCGACCGTGACCGCGCCGGCGGTGGCGGCGTCCAGGCCGGCCAGGCAGTGCATGAGGGTGGACTTTCCCGACCCCGAGGGGCCCATGATCGCGGTGAACCGGCCGGCGGGCAGGGTCAGGTCGACGCCGCGCAGGGCGTGGACGACGTGGTCGTCGTGGCCGTAGGTCTTCGCCAGGCCGCGGGCGGTGGCGGCGATCGCGACCTCGGAGGGTGCGTGGTGCTGGGTGGTGGTCATGGTGAGGAGCCTTCCGCGGACGGCGCCCGGATCCGTCAGCCCGTGGTCCGGACCCACCGTACGACCGCGGGTGGACGCCGGGCGGCCGGCGTCGTACCTGGGGAGGACGGCCGCCGTCGGCGCGCCTCGGTAGCCTCGGCGCCATGCTGAGCAGCAAGGACGTCGTCATGGCCGTCGCGAGCGGGGCCACCGTGCTGGTCGACCCCCGGCGCCTCTCCCCGCGGCTGCGCCGCGGCTACCGGGTCGGCCTCACCGCCCTGGCGACCGGGGCGGGCTACCACGCGCTCGGGCAGCAGGACGCGCGGGGCGACGCCGAGGCGCTGCCCCCCGCGGGCCGCGCCGCGGTCGCCGCCGCGATCGGCGGCGTCGTCTACGGGAGCGTCCGCGGCGGCGAGCGGATGGACGCCGCCTCCACCGACTGGCTGACCCGGCGCGGGGTGAAGCACCCCCGCGTGGTGCTGGCCGTGGCCGGCACGGTGCTCACCCTCGGCATGAGCGCCGTGGAGAAGTGGCAGGAGCAGCACGCCGAGCAGCAGGCCGGGCAGCAGGGCGAGACGGCGGAGCCGGAGGTCACGCCTCCGGCGTGAGCACCGCGACGACGGCACAGGCGAGCAGGAACGCCCAGCCGCCGGTGAGCCGGCGCCGCCCGGGCCGCGGCGCGGCGAGCAGGCCCGCCGGCCCCCCGAGCACCAGGTAGGCGATCGACCCGACCGGGACCGTCAGCACGACCAGCCAGCCCCAGGCGGCGCGGGTGGCGCGGTGGGGCGACGGTTGCAGCCGCAGCACAGCGAAGGTCGCCAGCGTCAGCGCCAGCAGCAGCCAGAACGACCACAGCGGGGTCTTCCACGCGAAGAGGGTGCCGTGGCCGCCGCGGAGGTCGGTCTCGACCAGGCGCACGTCGGGGTCGAGGGCGACCAGCCGCTCGCGCAGGCCCGGCTCGACCACCGGGGTCGGGCCACCGGTCCAGGAGCGTTGCTCCCGCCGCGCCTCCGCGGTCGTCCGGCCGGGCGTCGCCTCGAGGGCGCGCGCCTCGCGCAGGCCCCACCCGGACCGCCAGCGCAGGTCGACGAGCGCGTAGCCGTTCGCCCCGGGGTGGTCCAGGCCGCCCGTCGCCTCCAGGGTCCCGACCTCGCCGTCGCGCAGGTCCGCCTCGAGGTCGGCGAGCGTCGCGGGACGCACCGAGACGAGGCTGAGCCAGACCAGCGTCACCACCCAGCACGCGAGCAGGAAGCAGGCGACCCAGCGCAGCCGGCGTCCCCGGACGGCCGCTCCCTGCGGGCGCGGGGAGGTGTCGGCCAGCGCGGCGCTCACGCGCTGACCAGCCCCGTCTCGTAGGCCAGGACGACCAGCTGCACCCTGTCCCTGGAGCCGGTCTTGGCGAGGATCCGGCCGACGTGGGTCTTGACGGTCGTCTCGGCGACCACGAGGGCCGCGGCGATCTCGGGGTTGGTCCGGCCCCGCGCCACGAGCACCAGCACCTCGCGCTCCCGCTCGGTCAGCGCGTCGAGCCGGTCGTCCGCCCCGCTCGGGGCGGCCGGGTCGGGGAGGGCCGCGAAGTGGTCGAGCAGCCGGCGGGTCGTGCTGGGCGCCACGACGGCGTCGCCGGCGTGCACCGCCCGGATCGCGCCGAGCAGGTCGGGCGGGGTGGCGTCCTTGAGGAGGAAGGCCGAGGCGCCGGCGCGGATCGCCGCGAACGCGTACTCGTCGAGGTCGAAGGTGGTCAGCACGATCACCCGCGGCGGGTCGGGCCGCTCCACCAGCCGTCGGGTCGCCTCGACGCCGTCCATCCGCGGCATCCGCACGTCCATCAGCACGACGTCGGCGGCGGTCACGGCGAGCTGCTGCAGGGCGGCCCCGCCGTCGCCGGCGTCGCCGACGACGGTCATGTCGGGCTGGGAGTCGACGAGCATCCGGAAGCCGGCGCGGACCATCTCCTGGTCGTCGACCAGGAAGACCCTGATCGCGCCCGCCGCGTCGTCCTGGCCCCGGCTCACAGCGGGATCCTCGCACGCACGCCGAACCCGCCGCCGGCGGCCGGGCCGACCTCGAGGGTGCCGCCGTGGGCGGCGACGCGCTCCCGCATCCCGACCAGACCGAGCCCCCGGCCGTCGGCGCCCCCGCGGGTGGCGGCGAAGGCGGCCGCGCCCCGCCCGTCGTCGTGCACGTCGACGACGAGCTCGGGGCCGACCCGGACGAGCAGCCGCACCCGCACGCCGGGCCCCGCGTGCTTGCGGACGTTGGTGAGCGCCTCCTGGACCACCCGGTACGCCGTGAGGCCGACGCCGTCGGGCACCTGCGGGACGGGCTCGGGGATCCGCGCCTCCACGTCGGTCCCCACGGCCCGCGCCTCCTCGACGAGGTGGCGGAGGTCGGCGAGCGTCGGCTGCGGCCGGACCCCGGTGTCGGTGGTCCGCAGCAGGCCGAGCATCCGCCGCATCTCCTGCAGCGACTCCCGTCCGGTGGTGCCGATCGTGCCGAGCGCCTCGACGGCGACCGCGGGGTCCTGCGCGGCGGCGTACCGGGCGCCGTCGGCCTGCACGACGATCACCGTGAGCCCGTGGGCGACCACGTCGTGCATCTCGCGGGCGATCCGGGCGCGCTCGTCCTGGGCGGCGAGCTCGACCTCGCGCTGGGCGACCCGCTCGGCCTGCTCGGCGCGGTCGACCAGGGTGGCGACGTGCGCCTCGCGGGTGCGGCCGACCGTGCCGAGCGCCCAGGCGGTGACCACGATCGCCCCGATGGTCATCACGTAGGGGACGACCTGGGTGGCGACGTCGACCTGGTCGACGGCGAAGGCCTGCACCCAGTCGACGCTCGCCACGACGGCCCCCGCGAGGCCGGTGCCGAGGGCGCCGAGGCCCCAGCGGAACGACGCGTGGCGGGCCACCGAGTAGGTGGCGACGGGGAACGCGAGCTGGCTCCACAGCGGCGAGTCGATCACCACGGCCTGCAGCGCGGAGGCGGCCGCGACCGCGACGAAGACCTCGACGGGCCGGGAGCGCCGCCACCAGAGCGGCACGATCTGGGCGAAGCCGAGCACGGTCCACCAGGGGTCGGCCCCGCTGACGAGGATCGCGACCACCGGCAGGAGCAGCCCCACGACCAGCAGCCGGTCGAAGACCCGCCGGCCGCGCGGCCCCAGCTGCCAGGGCACGCCGGCCGCGGCAGGGGTGGGGGCGCTCATGGCGGCCAAGGTAGCCCGCGGCGGGGACGACGCGCGTCCGCCCTGGGGAGGATCTGCGGCCCGAGGATCTGCGCCGGGGGCCGGGAGGGGCCGGAGGTAAGGTCCCACCCATGACCAAGTGGGAGTACTTCACGGCGCCGATCCTCAACCACGCCGCCAAGCAGATCCTGGACAACTTCGGCCACGACGGCTGGGAGCTCGTGCAGCTGATGCCCGGCCCGACCCCGGACAACTACGTCGGCTTCTTCAAGAGGCCGGTGGCCTGATGCACCCCGAGGAGCGGCTCGCCGAGCTCGGCCTGACGGTGCCCGAGGTGGCCAAGCCGGTGGCGGCGTACGTCCCGGCCGTCCGCACCGGCTCGCTGGTGCTGACCTCGGGCCAGCTGCCCGTGCGCTCCGGCGAGCTGCTCGCGAAGGGCAAGGTCGGCGCCGAGGTCACCCCCGAGCAGGCGGTGGAGTGCGCGCAGCAGTGCGTGCTCAACGCGATCGCCGCGGTGAAGGCCGAGATCGACGACCTCTCGCTGGTGAAGCGGGTCGTCAAGGTCGTCGCCTTCGTCGCCTCCACCCCCGACTTCACCGGGCAGCCGCAGGTGGCCAACGGCGCCTCCGAGCTGCTGGGCAAGGTCTTCGGCGACGCCGGGGTCCACGCCCGGTCGGCGGTCGGCGTGGCGGTGCTGCCCCTGGACGCGCCCGTCGAGGTCGAGATCATGGTGGAGGTCTGAGGAGTGCGCCTCCCCCTGCCCGAGCGGCTGGTCGAGCACGCGTTGCGCTACCGCGACGGCGAGGCGACGCCCGTCGAGCCGCGGGACGCCGCGACCGTCGTCCTGCTGCGCGCGGGCGACGGCGAGCCCGACGTCTACCTGCTGCGGCGCCAGGCCACGATGGCCTTCGCCGGCGGCATGTGCGTCTTCCCCGGCGGGGGTGTCGACCCCCGCGACGACGACCCGGCCGTGGCGTGGGCCGGGCCGACGCCGGCGGAGTGGGCCGAGCGGCTCGCCGTCGACGAGGACAAGGCCCGCGCGCTGGTCTGCGCGGCCGTCCGGGAGACCTTCGAGGAGTCGGGCGTCCTGCTGGCCGGCCCGTCGGCCGACACCCTGGTCGACGACACGACGGGCGACGACTGGGAGGCCGACCGGGTCGCCCTGGAGGCGCGCGAGCTCCACTTCAGCGACTTCCTCGTGCGGCGCGGGCTGGTGCTGCGCACCGACCTGCTCGGCGTCTGGTCGGGCTGGCTGACGCCGGAGTTCGAGCCGCGCCGCTACCGCACGTGGTTCTTCGTGGCGCTCCTGCCCGAGGGGCAGGTGACGCGCCACGTCGGTACCGAGGCGTCCTCGGTGCGCTGGGTCGCCGCCTCCGAGGCGGTGCGCCGGGCCGAGGCCGGGGAGATCGGGATGATGCCGCCGACGTGGCTCACCTGCCTGGCGCTCTCCCGGTACGCCGACCCCGCCGCCGTGCTGGAGGCCTCGCGCGGGCGGCGGGTGGAGATGTTCACCCCCGCCCTGCAGCAGGACGGGGAGGAGTGGACGCTGACCACCCACCCCGACTACGTCGACCTGCTCGCCGACCACCAGCGGCGGACCCGATGACCTGGGCAGGCGGCACCTTCGGTGAGCGGGCCCGCTGCGTGCTGGCGCCGAACGCCAACGTGATGACCCTCGACGGCACCAACACCTGGGTGCTGCGCGAGCCCGGGGCCGGGCGCTCGGTCGTGGTCGACCCCGGGCCGTCGGTGCTGAGCCACCTCGACGAGGTGGCGGCGTACGCCGAGCAGGTCGCGGTCGTGCTGCTGACCCACCACCACCTCGACCACAGCGAGGCGGCGCGGGAGTTCGCCGAGCGGATGGGGTGCGGCGTCCGTGCCCTCGACCCCGCCCACCGCCTCGGCTCCGAGGGGCTGGGCGACGGTGACGTGGTCGAGGTCGACGGCCTCGAGGTGCACGTGGTCGCGACGCCGGGCCACACCGCCGACTCCCTCTGCTTCCTGCTGCCGGGCGACCGCGCGCTGCTGACCGGCGACACCGTGCTCGGCCGGGGGACCACCGTGGTGGCCCACCCCGACGGCGAGCTCGGCGCCTACCTCCACTCCCTCGACCGGCTGCACGCGCTGGCCGACGCCCGCGAGGCGCAGACGATCCTGCCCGGCCACGGTCCGGTGATCGAGGACGCGCTCGGCGCGCTCGACTTCTACATCGCCCACCGGCGCGAGCGCCTGGCCCAGGTCGAGGAGGCGCTGCTGGCGCTCGCCGAGCAGCCGACCCTGGCCGGTGCGCTCACCGAGCTCGACCTGGCCCCCGGCAGCGGGGCGACCGTCACCCCGCGCAGCGTGGTCGAGCGGGTCTACGCCGACGTCGACCCCGTGCTCTGGGGGGCCGCCGAGCTCTCCGTGCGGGCCCAGCTCGCCCACCTGGTCGAGCGGGTCGGCTGACCGGTCGGCCCGGCCGTCCTGTCGTCGGGCAGTGCCATGCTCGCGGGCATGGGACAGCGCACGGCACGACACCACGCGCTCGACCACGTCGAGAGGCGCTCGGGGTGACCGTCCGGTAGCGGACGGCGCGGCGTCCGGGCTCCCGGTCGTTTGCGATGATCGACCGGTGAGCACTCGGATCACCGACCCCGCCCTGCTGGCCCGCGTCGTGACGGCCGAGGAGGCTGCCACCCACATCGACCCCGGCGACAACGTCGGGATGAGCGGCTTCACCGGGGCCGGCTACCCCAAGGCGCTGCCGAGCGCGCTGGCCCAGCGGATCCGGGCGGCCCAGGAGCGCGGCGAGGAGTTCCGGATCGGCCTGTGGACCGGCGCCTCGACCGCCCCCGACGCCGACGGCGTGCTCGCCGAGGTCAACGGCATCTCGCAGCGGCTGCCCTACAACTCCGACCCGACGCTGCGCGCGCTGATCAACGCCGGCGAGGTCGACTACGTCGACGCCCACCTGAGCCACTCCGCCCCGCACATGTGGTTCGGCTTCTACGGCCACCTGCACGTCGCGGTGGTCGAGGTGACCGCGGTGCTGCCCGGCGGGATGCTGGTGCCGAGCAGCTCGGTGGGCAACAACAAGACCTGGCTCGACCGCGCCGACAAGGTGATCCTCGAGGTCAACCACTGGCAGCCACGCGAGTTCGAGGGCTTCCACGACATCTACTACAAGACGGCGCTCCCGCCGCACCGGCTGCCGATCCCGCTGGACGACCCGACCGACCGGATCGGGGAGCCCTACCTGCGCGTCGACCCCGACAAGGTCGTGGCCGTGGTCGAGACCCGGGCGCCCGACCGCAACAGCGACTTCTCCCCGCCCGACGCGGTCTCCGAGGCGATCGCCGGGCACGTCGTCGACTTCCTGCGTCACGAGGTGCGGGCCGGCCGGATGCCGGAGCGGCTGCTTCCCCTGCAGTCGGGGGTCGGCAACGTCGCCAACGCGGTGCTCGCCGGCCTCGACGGCAGCGAGTTCACCGACCTGGTCGCCTACACCGAGGTGATCCAGGACGGGATGCTCGACCTGCTCGACAACGGCACCCTGCGGTTCGCCTCTGCCACCTCCTTCGGTCTCTCCAGTGCGGGCGTGCAGCGGTTCATGGAGGGCATCGACCGCTACAAGGGCCGGATCTTGCTGCGCAGCGAGGAGATCTCCAACCACCCCGAGCTGGTCCGACGGCTCGGCGTGATCGCGATGAACGGGATGATCGAGGCCGACATCTACGGCCACGTGAACTCGACCCACGTGATGGGGAGCGCCGTGATGAACGGGATCGGCGGCAGCGGCGACTTCGCCCGCAACGCCTACCTCAACATGTTCGTCTCCCCGTCGACCGCCAAGGGCGGCGCGATCTCCTCGATCGTCCCGATGGCCAGCCACGTCGACCACACCGAGCACGACGTCCACGTGGTGGTGACCGAGCAGGGACTCGCCGACCTGCGCGGGCTCTCCCCGCACGACCGGGCCCGCAAGGTGATCGCGAACTGCGCCCACCCGGCGTACGCCGACCGGCTGACCGACTACCTCGACCGCGCCGTCGCCGCCCGCCCCACCGCCCGGCACACCCCGCACCTGCTCGACGAGGCACTCAGCTGGCACCAGCGCTACCTCGACACCGGCACGATGCTCCCCGCGGGGTGATAGTCCCCCACGTTCTGACCGTCTCCACCGGCGTGTCGACGGTCAGAATGTAGGGGACTATCGGGGGAGGCGGCGGCGGTGCCGGGCGAGGAGCAGGTACGCCGCGGCGGCGCCGGAGACCAGCAGCAGGACCCAGCCCCACGGGAGCCGCTGCCACGGGCCGTCCTCGGGCCAGTCAGGGCGCTCGGTCGCGATCGTGGGGCGGTCGAGCGTCATCAGGTCGGTCGCGACGCTGAGTGAGCCGGGCCCGAAGGCGCTGCTCAGGCGGGTGTCGACGTGGCCGACGACCCGGTAGGTCCAGGACTCCTCGGGCACCGACGGGCTCGACATCACGACCAGCTGGGCGTCGTCGGGGACGACGGTGTCACCGGCGGGCATCACCAGGGCCACGGCGAGGGTGTCGTCGACCCAGCCCAGCGGGTGGATCTCGGCACCCAGGTCGTAGAGGCCGAGGTCCTTCGCCAGCGGCCGCTCGGTGACCTCGCCGGTCCGGCGGTCGAGGAAGCGTGCGGCCTGTGTCGGCTCCGCGGAGCCGAGCAGCGCGGTGGATCCGTCGGGCGAGGCCGCGGCCAGCGCCCCGGCGCCGTCGGCGGCGACGTCGCGGACGAGCGTGCTGACGTCGTCGGCCGGGCCGCCGTCCCACTGCCAGGTGAAGCGGCCCTCCGACTGGGTGACCCCGCCGCGGTGGTCGATGGTCAGGCCGCCCTCGTGCCAGTCGAACGACTCGCTGCCGGCGAGCCCGGGGCCGACCCGGCCGCAGACCACCTGGCTCGAGGAGCCCTGGCCGTCGGCCTCGACCTCCGCGCCGCACCAGGCGAGCCAGCGGCCGTCGGGCGACCAGGCGACCTGGCTGACGAGGTCGGCGACGCCCGGCTCGAAGGCCACGTCGCGGACGTCGCCGGTGGCCAGGTCGACCACCCGCAGCCCGTGCTCCTCGTACTGGGCGGCGAGGCTGTCGTCCGACCCGGTGCCCCAGGCATAGGCGAGGCGCGTGCCGTCGGGGGAGAGCGCCAGCATCCGCGTCGCGCCCGGCACGTGGGCCTCCGGGACCGTGCCCTGCCACCCGGGCAGCTCGAGCGCGTGGTGCCTCCCGTCGGCGCCGACCACGAGCGGGACGGCGCTGCCGGCCCGGTCGAGGCCGGTGACCTCGAGCGCGACGGCACCGGTGCCGATGGCGAGGTCGTGGGTGGCGACGTCGGAGTCCCAGCGTGCCTGCCGCCCGCCGGTCTCGACGAGCTTCGTCGGCGGCAGCACCACGAGCTCGGGCACGCCCCCGGTCGGCTCCCCTGCGGCCGGACCGCCGACGGCCTCGTGCGCCGCGCGGTCCCGGGTGAGCGCCAGACCCGCGCCGCCGAGCGAGCCGACGAGGACGAGGGCGGTGACGGCGGTGACGACCTGGTCGCGCCGGCGGGCCCGGCGGCCGCGGCCCCAGGTGCTGGGGTCGACGTGGACGGACGGGGCGTCGTCGCCGAGACGGTCGAGCGCGTCGCGCAGCTGCGTGGTCATGACGGGTCTCCTGCCCCCACCAGCTCGGCGAGCTCGGGCGCGAGGGCCCGCAACCGGGCCAGCGCCTGGCGGGTCGTGGACTTCACCGTGCCGGCGGAGATGCCGAGCGCGGCGGCGGTCTGGACCTCGGTGAGGTCCTCGTAGAAGCGCAGCACCAGCACGGTGCGATGCTTCGTGGTGAGCCGGCGGAGCGCCTCGTCGAGGGTCAGCCGCAGGGTGGGGTCGGACGGCGCGGCCGGACGGTCGTCGTACGACTCGAGGGACCGCTCGCGGAACCGCCGCTTCCGCCACCAGGAGATGTTCTGGTGGTAGAGCGTGCGGCGGACGTAGGCCTCGGGGTGCCCCTCGATCCGCTCCCAGTGCCGGGCCGCCTGCATGAGCGCGGTCTGGAGGAGGTCCTCGGCGAGGTGGTGGTCACCGGTGAGGAGGTACGCCGTCCGGCCCAGGGCGCGCGACCGCGCGGCCACGAACTCCTGGAACTGCTGCTCGTCGGCGCGCATCGCCCACCCCCTTCACAGCCCTGGACGCGGGCAGGGGCGCCCTCGGGGGTCAGGCGGAGGGAGGAACTTTCAGCGGGCCCGGCGGCCGAGCCGCTCGAGGTCCATGATCACGACGGAGCGGGGCTCGAGGCGGATCCAGCCGCGCGAGGCGAAGTCGGCCAGCGCCTTGTTGACGGTCTCGCGGGAGGCGCCGACCAGCTGGGCGAGCTCCTCCTGGGTGAGGTCGTGGTGCACGTGGACGCCGTCGTCGGCGGTGCGACCGAAGCGGTCGGCCAGGTCGAGCAGCGCCTTGGCCACGCGGCCGGGCACGTCGGAGAAGACCAGGTCGGAGACGACGTCGTTGGACTTGCGCAGCCGGGCCGCGAGCTGGCCGAGCAGGCCGCGGGCGACCATCGGGCGGCCGTCGAGCCACTTGAGCAGGTCGTCGTGGGAGAGGGAGGCGAACGAGGCGTCGGTGACGGCCGTGACCGTCGCCGAGCGCGGGCCGGGGTCGAAGAGCGAGAGCTCGCCGAACATCTGGCCGGGACCCATCACGGCCAGCAGGTTCTCGCGGCCGTCGGCGGCCGAGCGGCCGAGCTTCACCTTGCCCTCGACGACGATGTAGAGCCGGTCGCCGGAGTCGCCCTCGTGGAAGAGCACCTCGCCGCGACGCAGCCGGGTCTCGGCCATCGAGCTGCGCAGGGCGCTGGCGGCCTCGTCGTCCAGGCTGCTGAAGAGCGGTGCCTGGCGCAGCACGTCGTTGTCCACGAGAAGTCCTCCGGATGGGTTGCGGTCGGGCCAGGGGCCGTGCAGCGGGCGGGTTGCTCCGCCGATCCTAGCCGTGGTGGGCGTCACAGGGGGAGAACCGGGTCAACCGGCGCGTGCGGGCCGTCGCCGTCCCGGTGCTGTCGGCGGCCCCCCGTACGCTGGGCGCGTGCCCGCCGCCCGGTCCTCAGCCCCTCCGCCAGTCGCGCCGCCCCGCCCCGACACCACCCTGGTCCGTCGGGCCCGCAAGGTGCACCGGGTGCTGGCCGAGACCTACCCCGACGCCCACTGCGAGCTCGACTTCGACGACGCCTTCCAGCTGCTGGTCGTCACCGTCCTCAGCGCGCAGACCACCGACCGGCGGGTCAACGCGGTGCGACCCACGCTCTTCGCGGCCTACCCCGACGCACGGGCGATGGCGGCCGCTCCGCGGGAGCACCTCGAGCAGATCGTCGGCCCGCTCGGCTTCTTCCGCGCCAAGACCGAGTCGCTGCTCAAGCTGAGCGCGGCCATCGTGGAGCGGTACGACGGCGAGGTGCCGGGCCGCCTGGAGGACCTGGTCACCCTGCCGGGCGTGGGCCGCAAGACGGCCTTCGTGGTGCTCGGCAACGCCTTCGACGTCCCCGGCATCACCGTCGACACCCACTTCGGGCGCCTGGCGCGTCGCTTCGGGTGGACGCAGGAGACCGACCCGGTCAAGGTCGAGCACGCGGTGGCCGCGCTGTTCGACAAGAAGGACTGGACCATGCTCTCCCACCGCGTCATCTGGCACGGCCGCCGCCGCTGCCACGCCAAGAAGCCGGCGTGCGGGGCGTGCCCGGTCGCCCGCTGGTGCCCGTCGTACGGCGAGGGGCCGACCGACCCGGTGGCCGCGGCCGCCCTGGTGCGCACCCAGGGGCCGGCATGAGGCCGCGCACGACCGCGCGGCTGCTCGCCGGGTTGCTGGCCGCCGTCCTGGCCGCCGGCTGCTCGGGCGGCTCGGGCGGCTCCGGCGGCTCCGGCGGCTCGGGCGGCTCGGGGGAGTCCGGCGGCGGCGCGGCAGGAGTCGAGCTGCCCGCCCCGCTGCCCGCCGTCGAGCTCGACTCCTTCGACGGCGGGCCGCCGCTGGACCTCGCCACCCTCGAGGGGCCGGCCGTGGTCAACCTGTGGGCGTCCTGGTGCGGCCCGTGCCGCGAGGAGATGCCGATCCTGCAGGAGTTCTCGGAGAAGTACGCCGGTCGGGTCGACGTCGTCGGCGTCGACTTCCAGGACCCCAAGGTCCAGGAGGCCCGGGACCTGGTGGGGGAGACGGGCGTGACCTACCCGCTCTACACCGACCTCGAGGGCGAGCTCAACGCCGCCGCCCCGTTCCCGCCGCTGCGCGGCCTGCCGTTCCTCGCCTTCGTCGACGCCGACGGCGAGGTCACCGGCCAGCTCTTCGTCGAGGTGCGGAGCCTGGACCACCTCGAGGAGCTCGTCGAGACCCACCTGGGGGCCGTGTGACCCGCGCCCAGGACGCCGACCGCTTCCCCGCGTGGCTGCGCCCGGTCGTCGAGCGCTGCCACGAGGTGACCGCCGACCACCTCACCCGCTTCGTCGTCCCGGAGGGCAGCGACCCGCGGCGCGGGGCCGTCCTCATGGTCTTCGCCGAGACCGCCGACGGCGAGCCCGAGGTGCTGCTGACCGAGCGGGCCCACCACATGCGCAGCCAGCCGGGGCAGGTCTCCTTCCCCGGGGGCCACATCGACCCCGGCGAGACCGTGGTCGAGGCGGCCCTGCGCGAGGCGTGGGAGGAGATCGGGCTGGCCCCCGCCGAGGTCGACGTCTTCGGCGAGCTGCCCGAGCTCTGGCTGCCGCCGGCCAACTTCGCGGTCACGCCCGTGCTGGGCTACTGGCGCGACCGGGGCGAGGTGAGCGTGGTGAGCCCCGACGAGGTGCACGCGATCCACCACGAGCGGATCTCCGAGCTCCTCGATCCCGACAACCGGGTCAACGTCCGCCACCCCTCGGGGTGGGTCGGCCCGGGCTTCCTCATCGGCGAGGAGAAGGAGGTGATCCTGTGGGGGTTCACCGCCGGGATCCTCGCCCGGCTCTTCGACTTCGTCGGATGGGGCACGGAGTGGGACAGGTCCCGGATGCGTGACCTTCCGCCCCACATGCTGCAGGGTGTGCAGACGCGGGCCGACCTGGCGCCCAACACCAACCTGCGGGAGTAAGTCGCGTGAACGTCCTGGACTGGGTGCTCCTGGTCGTCGCGGCCACCTACGCCCTCTCCGGGTACTGGCAGGGCTTCGTCACGGGCGCCAGCGCGACGGCGGGGCTGCTCGCCGGCGGGCTGGCGGGGGTCTGGTTGGCGCCCAAGGCGCTGGGCGACGCGGCCCCCTCCCTCTGGGTCTCGCTGGGCGCCCTCTTCCTCGTGATCCTCAGCGCCTCGTTGGGCCAGGCGGTCATGCAGTACGTCGGGGCGCGAATCCGCGACCGGCTCACCTGGCAGCCGGTGCGTGCCGTCGACGCGGTCGGGGGAGCGCTGCTCAGCGCCGTCGCCGTCCTGCTGGTCGCCTGGGCGCTGGGCGTCGCGATCTCCGGCTCCCGGATCGGCGGCGTCACGCCGCTGGTGCGCAGCTCCGAGGTGCTGGCCCGGGTCGACCGGGCCCTGCCCGACGGGGCCGACCGGCTGCTGGCGGCCTTCAACGACGTCGTCGGCACGACGTTCTTCCCGCGCTACCTCGAGCCCTTCGCGCCGGAGCGGATCGTCGACGTGGAGGCGGGCGACGACCGGATGCTCACCGACCCCGACGTCGTGGCCGCGGCGCCGGCGGTGCTGAAGGTCTACGGCACCAGCTCCTGCGGCCGCGGCATCGAGGGGACCGGGTTCCACTACTCCGCCGGCCGGCTGATGACCAACGCCCACGTGGTCGCGGGGGTGGAGGAGCCCGAGGTGGTGCTGGCGGGCGGGCCGGTGCCGGCGAAGGTCGTCCACTACGACCCCGACCTCGACGTGGCGGTCCTCGCCTTCGCCGCCGACGGGCTGCCGGTGCTGGCGTTCGACCCCGAGGTGGCCGCCAAGGAGCCCGTCGCGGTCCTGGGCTACCCGCAGGACGGGCCCTACGACGTGCAGAGCGGCCGGGTCCGCGCCGAGCAGCGGCTGCGGTCGCCCGACATCTACGGCGAGGGCGCGGTGATCCGCGAGGTCCTCTCGCTGCGCGCCAAGGTACGGCCCGGCAACTCGGGCGGGCCGGTCGTCGACTCCGACGGACGGGTCGTCGGGGTGGTCTTCGCCGCCTCGGTCTCCGACGCCAAGACCGGCTACGCGCTCACCGCCGCCCAGGTCGCCGAGAGCGCCACGCTGGGCGTGCGCGGCAGCGACCCCGTCGAGACCGGCGACTGCAGCGGCTGACCCACCGGCCGAGCGCAGAGTGACTGTCTCGCTCCCACGGACGTCATCACTTGAGGTCGCCGGGGCGACCGGGGCTGATGACGTCCGGTGGGGGCCGGGGGCTCAGCGCTTGAGGGCGGCCTTCGTGGCCTGCGCCTGGTGGATCGCCCGCTCGGGTGCGCGGACCTTGCGGACCGCCCGGTAGCCCAGGAGGCCGAGCACGCCGGCGACCAGCAGGTAGAGCACGGTCACGATGAGGAAGGCCCAGTGCAGCGCCAGGCCGCTGCCGCCCCAGTGGATGAGGTAGACGAGCGTCCACGAGAAGAGGATGAGCGCGAGCAGCCCGACGAACGCGGCAGCCGCGAAGAGCCCGATCCCCGTGCCGCCGGCCTTGACGCTGACCTTGAGCTCGGACTTCGCGAGCTGGATCTCCTTGTTGATCAGGGTGGAGATGTCCCGGGTTGCGTCGCTGACCAGTCGGCCGATGGTCGGATCGGTGTCCTTGACCGGTTCGGTTGCCATGGCGCGACCCTACACAACCCGTGAAGTGGGCCACAGGGGCCGTTGCTAGGCTGAGAGACGGAGTGCCGGGAAGTCTGGTCGGCTCGCCGTCCGACCGGGCGGCGGTTGCCCTGTCCACGACCCCGGAAGGTCCCGCCACGTGAGTTCGAAGAACCCCTCTGACGACCGCCGACACCCCGCCGACGACGAGGTCTGGCAGTCCGGTCCCGTCCTCACGCAGAGCGACCGCCCGCTGGCCCGGCTGGTGGCCCGGCCGCTGCGGGAGTTCCTCCGTGTCGAGGCCGCCGGCTCGATCCTCCTGCTGCTGGCGACCGTCGCGGCGCTCGTGTGGGCCAACTCGCCGTGGGCTTCGTCGTACGACGACCTGTGGCACACCTACCTGACCCTCGACCTCGGCTTCGTCGAGCTGTCGGAGAGCCTGCAGCACTGGGTCAACGACGCCCTCATGGTGATCTTCTTCTTCGTCGTCGGCCTCGAGATCAAGTACGAGCTGGTCAACGGCGACCTGCGCGACCCCAGGTCGGCGGCGCTGCCGATCGTGGCGGCCTTCGGCGGCATGGTCGTCCCCGCCCTGATCTACACCGCGGTGGTGGCTGGCGGCGACGGTGCGTCCGGCTGGGGGATCCCGATGGCGACCGACATCGCCTTCGCGGTCGGCGTCCTCGGAGTCCTCGGCCGGCGGATCCCGTCGGCGGCCCGCCTCTTCCTGCTGACCCTGGCCATCGTCGACGACATCGGCGCCATCGTCGTGATCGCCGTCTTCTACACCGACGACCTGGCCCTGGAGTGGCTCGGCCTCGCGATCGCGCTGCTCCTGCTCATGCTCCTCATGCGCGCGGTGAAGGTCTGGGCGACCTGGGCCTACGTCGTGGTCGGCGTCGTGCTCTGGTTCGCGCTCCTGGAGTCGGGCGTCCACGCGACCCTGGCCGGCGTCGCGGTCGGCCTGATCACCCCTGCGGTGCCCCTGCTCAAGGAGGAGGTCGCCCGCACCTACGCCCAGCAGGCGCTGGCGGACCACAAGCTCGACTCCGAGGAGCTCGTCCGGCTGCGGTTCCTGCTCAACGAGTCGGTGCCGGTGGTGGAGCGGTTGCAGACGACGCTGCACCCCCTCTCGGCGTACTTCGTCCTCCCCGTCTTCGCCCTCGCCAACGCCGGCGTCCACCTCGGCGGCGGCGTCCTCGGCGAGGCGCTGGAGTCGAGCATCGCGCTCGGCATCGTGGCGGGTCTGGTGATCGGCAAGCCGGTGGGGATCCTGCTCTTCAGCTTCCTCGCCGTGAAGGCGGGGCTCGGGCGGCTCCCCGAGCGCACCACCTGGCCGATGGTGGGTGGGCTCGGCATGGTCGCCGGCATCGGGTTCACGGTCAGCCTCTTCATCGCCGGGCTCTCGTTCCCGGGCGCCGAGCTGCTCACCGAGGAGGCCAAGGTCGGCATCCTCGGTGCGTCGGTGATCGCCGCGCTCCTGGGCGTCGTGGCCCTGCTCGCCCTCTCCCCGAAGCCCGAGCAGCACCACGACGACCCGGCCCCGACCCGGCCCCCGACCCGGCCCGCGACAAGTAACGCGCCGTGACGGCCACTACCCACCCTGAAATGACGCAGCGGGAGTCGCCGTCACGGCGCGTTACTCGGGGAGAAGGGGAGGAGGAGGCCGGGGGCCTCACTCCTCCTTGGCGGCGGCCGAGGACTCCCTCTGCTTGATCAGGTCCATCACCGTGGAGTCGGCGAGCGTGGTGACGTCGCCGACCTCGCGGTTCTCGGCGACGTCCTTGAGCAGGCGGCGCATGATCTTGCCCGAGCGGGTCTTGGGCAGCTCGGGGACGATCATGATCTGGCGCGGCTTGGCGATCGCGCCGATCTCGTGGGCGACGTGCTTGCGCAGCTCCTCGACGATGTCGGAGCCGCCGTCGCCGGCGGAGTCGCGCAGGATCACGAAGGCGCAGACCGCCTGGCCCGTGGTCTCGTCGGCGGCGCCCACCACGGCCGCCTCGGCGACCTTCGGGTGGGAGACCAGCGCCGACTCGATCTCGGTGGTGGAGAGCCGGTGGCCCGACACGTTCATCACGTCGTCGACGCGGCCGAGCAGCCAGATGTCGCCGTCGTCGTCCTTCTTGGCCCCGTCGCCGGCGAAGTACAGACCTTCCCAGCGCGACCAGTAGGTGTCCTTGAACCGCTGGTCGTCGCCCCAGATCGTGCGCAGCATCGCCGGCCACGGCTCCTTCAGCACGAGGTAGCCGCCGGAACCGTTCGGCACCGAGCGCGCCTCGTCGTCCACCACGTCGGCGGCGATGCCGGGCAGCGGGGTCATCGCCGAGCCGGGCTTGCCGGCGGTCACGCCCGGCAGCGGGGAGATGAGGATCTGGCCGGTCTCGGTCTGCCACCAGGTGTCGACGATGGGGGCGGAGCTTGCGCCGATGTGTTCCCGGTACCACATGTAGGCCTCGGGGTTGATCGACTCACCCACCGACCCGAGCAGCCGGATCGAGGAGAGGTCGAACTTCGCCGGGATGTCGTCGCCCTGCTTCATGAAGGTCCGGATCGCGGTGGGGGCGGTGTAGAAGATCGTCACGCCGTACTTCTCGATGATCTCCCACCAGCGACCCTTGTGCGGCGAGTCGGGCGTGCCCTCGTACATCACCTGCGTCGCGCCGTTGGCGAGCGGCCCGTAGACCATGTAGGAGTGGCCGGTCACCCAGCCGACGTCGGCGGTGCACCAGTAGACGTCGGTCTCGGGCTTGAGGTCGAAGACGGCCCAGTGGGTCCACGAGGTGCCGACGAGGTAGCCGCCGGTGGTGTGCAGGATGCCCTTCGGCTTGCCGGTGGTGCCCGAGGTGTACATGACGTAGAGCGGGTGCTCGGAGTCGTGCAGCTCGGGGGTGTGGTCGGCCGACGCGCCGCCGACGGCGTCGTGCCACCACACGTCGCGCGAGTCGTCCCACTCGACGTCCTGGCCGGTACGGCGCACCACGAGGACCTTCTCGACCTCGCGGCCCTGCGAGGCGACCTTGGCGCACGCCTCGTCGACCGCCGGCTTGAGCGCCGACGGATTGCCGCGGCGGTAGCCGCCGTCGGCGGTGATGACGACCTTCGCCTCGCAGTCGACGACCCGGGAGGCCAGCGCGTCGGCCGAGAAGCCGCCGAAGACCACCGTGTGCGGGGCGCCGAGCCGCGCGCAGGCGAGCATCGCGACGACCGTCTCGGGGATCATCGGCATGTAGATCGCCACCCGGTCGCCCTTGCGGACCCCGAGCTCGGTCAGCGCGTTGGCGGCCCGGCAGACCTCGTCCTTGAGCTGGGCGTAGGTGAGGTCGCGGGCGTCGTCGGCGGGCTCGCCGACCCAGTGCAGCGCCACCTTGTCGCCGCGGCCGGCCTCGACGTGGCGGTCCACGCAGTTCACGGAGGCGTTGATCGTGGCGCCGGTGAACCACTTGGCGAACGGGGGGTTCGACCAGTCCAGCACCTGGTCCCACCGCTGGCCCCAGTCGAGCCGCTCGGCGGCCTCGGCCCAGAAGCCCTCGCGGTCGGCGGTGGCCCGCTCGCAGGCCTCGGCGGTGACGTTGGCCGCGGCGGCCAGCGCGGCCGGCGGCTCGAAGCGACGGTTCTCTTGCAGCAGGTTCGACAGGGTCTCGTCAGCCATGGGGATGGGCTCCTGGGTCGAGTGATGTGTGTGACGGGGGTCTCGTCGTGAATCTACCGAGACCGCCGGGACGTCGTACGGACGGTGGGAGCGTCCCCACCCTCCGTACGACGTCCGCGAGGGGGCGTGCGACGTCCGCGCGGGGCGGGCGCTCAGTGCTGGACGGCCTGCTCGGCGCCCGCGCCGGTGAGGGCGCGGACCTCGAGCTCGGTGTAGCGCTCCGCCGCGTCGGGCTCCTTGGAGGTGACCGACCCGATGAACCCGAGCAGGAAGCCGAGCGGGATCGAGACGATGCCCGGGTTGGCCAGCGGGAACCAGGCGAAGTCGGCGTCCGGGAAGAGCGCCGTCTCGCTGCCGGAGAAGACCGGCGAGAAGATCACCAGGCCGACGGCCGAGATGAGGCCGCCGTAGATGCTCCACACGGCGCCGCGGGTGTTGAAGCCGCGCCAGAACATGTTGTAGAGGATCGCCGGCAGGTTGGCCGAGGCGGCGACTGCGAAGGCCAGCGCCACGAGGAAGGCGATGTTGAGCGACTGGGCCGGGATGGCGAGCAGGATGGCCACGAGGCCGATCACGCCGGCCGCGATCCGCGACACCCTCATCTCCTCCTTCTCGGTGGCCTGTCCCTTGCGGATCACCGAGTTGTAGATGTCGTGGGCCACCGACATCGACGAGGTCAGCGTCAGGCCCGCCACCACCGCGAGGATCGTCGCGAAGGCGACCGCCGCGATCAGGGCGAGCAGGATCGCGCCGCCCACGGTGCCGACGCCGCCGCCGACCACCTCGGCCAGCCGCGGGGCGGCCAGGTTGCCCGCCGCGTCGAAGTCGCCGGGGTCGATCAGCGCCGCGGCGCCGAAGCCCAGGACCAGGGTGAAGAGGTAGAACGTGCCGATCAGTCCGATCGCCCAGAGCACCGACTTGCGGGCGTCCCGCGAGGTCGGGGTGGTGTAGAAGCGGATCAGGATGTGCGGCAGGCCCGCGGTGCCGAGGACCAGGGCGAGGCCGAGCGACAGGAAGTCGATCTTGCTCGTGAGGTCGGCGCCGTACCTCAGGCCCGGCTCGAGGAACGCCTGGCCCGCGCCGTTGTTGGTCGACGCGGCCCCGAGCAGGTCGGAGACGTTGAAGTCGAACTTCAGCAGCACCAGGACGACGATGAGCGCCGAGCCGGTCATCAGGAGGACCGCCTTGACGATCTGCACCCAGGTGGTGCCCTTCATCCCGCCGACGGTGACGTAGAAGATCATCAGGGCGCCCACGATGAAGATCGTGAGGTTCTTGACGGCGCCGCTCTCGACGCCGAGCAGCAGGGCGACCAGGGCGCCGGCGCCGACCATCTGGGCCAGCAGGTAGAAGATCGAGACCGCGACGGTGCTGACCGCGGCGGCGGTGCGGACCGGGCGCTGCTTCATCCGGTAGGCGAGCTGGTCGGCCATCGTGTAGCGGCCCGAGTTGCGCAGCACCTCGGCGACCAGCAGCAGGGCGACGAGCCAGGCGACGAGGAAGCCGATCGAGTAGAGGAAGCCGTCGTAGCCGTAGAGCGCGATGGCGCCGGAGATGCCGAGGAAGGACGCCGCCGACATGTAGTCGCCGCCGATGGCCAGGCCGTTCTGGAAGCCGGAGAAGCCGCGGCCGCCGGCGTAGTAGTCGGCCGCGCCGGAGGTCTGCCGGCTCGCCCAGAAGGTGATGGCGACGGTGAGCGCGACGACGGCGAGGAAGAGGCCCGCGGTGAGGATCTGGTTGCCGTCCATCAGAGGTCGCCCCCCTCGCGGCGCTTGGCCCGGTCGGCCTCGAACGTCTCGTTGAGCTGGCGGGCCAGCGGGTCGAGGTGCTTGTTGGAGTACTGGCTGTAGAGGTAGGCGATCCCGAAGGTCGTGACGAACTGCAGCAGCCCGAAGACGAGCGCCACGTTGATGTTGCCGAACAGCACCGTGTTCATGAAGCCGGGGGCGAACATCGACATCACCACGTACAGCGCGTACCAGCTCATGAAGCCGACGGTGGCGGGGACGATGAAGCGGCGGTACTGGTGGCGCAGCCGGTCGAACTCCGGCTGCTCGGCGAGGTGGTCGTAGATCGGGTCGTGGCGCGCGGCCTGGTCGTGGTGGCTCACGTGGGCTCCCTTCCTGGGTGATCCCCGAGTTTTGTGATCTGACTCACGGTGGCGCAGGTCACACGAGCCGCGCGAGGGGGTGCGCGGATCGGGTCGCCCAGCGGCGCGCGCGCGTCGCCCAGCGGTCGGTACGCCGCGACGAGCGGTCGCTGGACCGCGCGGAGGGCGGTCGCGGGTTACGGTGACCCCCGATGTGCGCACGAGGGCCGGCGACGGGGAGGGAGCGGAGCCTGATGAGGGTCCCCAGCGACAGGACGGGGGCGGCCGCGGCGGGGCTGACCCTCGCGGTGCTCGCGGTGGCCGACATCGTGACGCCGTCCGACCTGGTCGCGCTCTCCCCGCTCTTCGCGCTCTCCCCGGTGGTGGCGGCCGCCGTGCTCCCTGCCCGCGCGACTGCCGCGTTCGCGGCGTCCGCCCTCCTGGCCGCCGTCGTGTCGGGGTGGTGGAACGGCAACGCCGACACCGCCCAGCACCTGGTCCGGATCCTCGACGTGGCCGTGATGGGCGCCGCGGCCGTGGCCGTGGCGGCCTTCCGGGTGCGCCGCGAGCAGCAGGTGCAGCGGCTCACCCTGCTCGCCGACGTCGCGCAGCGGGCCGTGCTGCCGGTGCTGCCCGCCCACGCCCGGCGCGTCGACATCGCTGCGCGCTACCAGTCGGCCGTCGTGGACGCCGTGATCGGCGGCGACCTCTACGACTGCTACCACTCCCGCGACCACACGCGCTTCCTCCTCGGCGACGTGCGGGGCAAGGGCATCGAGGCGATCGAGCAGGCGGCCCGGGTGATCCGCGCCTTCCGGCAGGCCGCCGCCGTCCAGGGCGACCTGCGGGACGTCGCGGAGGACATGGACAGCTACCTCCAGCCCTTCTTCGACGAGGAGGAGTTCGTCACCGCCGTCCTCCTCGACACCACCGACGCCGACCGCCCGGTGCTGGTGAGCGCCGGCCACCCGCCGCCCCTGCTGGTCCGTCCCGACGGCTCGTGCGAGCTCGTCGAGGTCCCCGCGGACCTCCCGCTCGGGCTGGGCCTGGGCTTCTCCCAGCACGCCTTCACCTGGCAGCCGGGCGACCGGCTGCTCCTCTACACCGACGGGCTGAGCGAGGCCCGAGACGAGGCGGGGGACTTCCTGGACCTGCGGACGCTGGCCCCGGTGGTGCGCGCGGGCGCGGTGCACGACGCCGTGGACCGGGTCCTCGAGGCGGTGTCGGCGCACGCCGTGGACGGCTTCCTCGGCGACGACGTCGCCCTGATGCTGCTCGAGCACACGGCCACCGGCCAGGAGTACCTCCCGCGCCAGGGCCAGCACGACTGGGCGACCTCGCTGCCCCGGTGACCGCCCCCCCCCCCCGGGGACGGACGTCGGTCAGCCCCGGTCCAGCGGAAGGCTCTCGGGGGTGTGCAGGCGGACCATGAAGCGCCGCGCGTCCACCCGGGAGCGTCCCCGGGTGGCGAGGCTGACGACGACCATCGTGGCGAAGGCCGCCGGCACGCTCCAGGCGGCCGGCTGGCCGAGCAGGACCGGCGCCCACCCCTCGGTCGCCGTCGTGAGCAGGGTCCAGGCCACGGCGAAGCCGGAGCCCAGGCCGCCGACCAGCAGGCCGGCGACGGCCCCGGCGGCGGTCAGGTCGCGCCACCAGATGCCCAGGACCAGCAGCGGGCAGAAGGTGGAGGCGGCCACCGCGAAGGCCAGCCCCACCACCCGGGCCACCCCCACGTCCATGGACGCGAGCGCCAGCACGCCCGGCACGACCACGGCCAGCACGGCGCCGACCCGGAAGGCGGTGACGCCCGACAGCCGGCGGTCGCCGTACCGGCGCCCGGTCACGTCCTGCCCCAGCACACCGGCGACCGCGATGGTCAGACCCGACGCGGTGGAGAGGAAGGCGGCGAACGCCCCCGCCGTCAGCAGGCCCGTCAGCACGTCGCCGCCGACCCCCGGCAGCATCAGCCGGGGCAGCTCGAGCACGAGCGTGTCGGTCGCGCCGCCGTCCGCGAGGTCGGCGGCGTACACCCGACCGAGCGCCCCGTAGACGGGGGGCAGCAGGTAGAAGAGGCCGAGCAGGCCGAGCACGGCCAGCGTCGTGCGCCGGGCCGCGCGCCCGTCGGGGTTGGTGTAGAAGCGGACCACCACGTGCGGCAGTCCCATGGTGCCGAGGAACGTCGCCACGATCAGCGAGTAGGTGACGTAGAGGCCCTGCGCCCCGCCCTCGCCGAGCGGGATCGACCAGATCCCTGCGCTGCCCGGGCCGTCGGCGTCGGCCGGATTGACGGCCCCGTCGCCCACCCAGACCGCGACCAGGACGGCGGCCGGCACCAGCAGGGCGGTCAGCTTGAACCAGTACTGGAAGGCCTGGACGAAGGTGATCGAGCGCATCCCGCCCGAGGTGACGTTGGCCAGCACGACGAGGCTCACGACCAGGGTGCCGACCCAGGGCGGGGCCCCCACCGCCTGGCGCAGCACCAGGCCGGCGCCCTGGAACTGGGGCAGCAGGTAGAGCCAGCCGATGGCGACCACGAGCACCGAGCAGACGGCGCGGGCGCCCCGCGACTGCAGCCTCGCCTCGGCGAAGTCGGGCAGCGTGTAGGCCCCCGAGCGGCGCAGCGGGGCGGCGACGAGGACCAGCAGCACGAGGTAGCCGGCGGTCCAGCCGACGGGGTACCAGAGCATGTCGGCGCCGAAGGTGAGGACGAGCGCCGCCACCCCGAGGAACGACGCGGCGGAGAGGTACTCCCCGCCGATGGCCGACGCGTTGAGCCCCGGCCGCACGGTCCGGGAGGCGACCATGAAGTCGCTGGTGGTCCGGGAGAAGCGCAGCCCCCAGGTGCCGATCGCCAGCGTGGTCACCGCCACCAGCACCACGCCGACCAGGGCGGCCCAGGAGTCGATCACGTCCCGTCGACCTCCTCGTCGGGCATCGCCTCGGCCACCAGCTCGGCGAAGGCGCGCTCGTTCTCCTCGGCCCGGCGCACGTGCCACCAGCCCAGCCCCAGCAGCCAGGGGTAGACCAGCACCCCCAGCAGCAGCCACGGCACCGGCACCCCGAGCAGCCGCACCTCGGCGAGGTGGGGGAAGAGGTGGAAGACCAGGGGGAGGGAGCCCACGCTGACCGCGAGCAGCGACAGGGTCGCCAGCGCCAGGCGCCGCTGCTCCCCGACGAGGCTGCCCATGAGGATCGCCCCGATCCGCGTGCCGGCGTCGATGTCGCCCGTGCCCGGTCGCCGGGCGGTGCCGTGGTGGCGCGGGGGGCCGGTCACCCGGACCCGCTCGGGCGGGTGGTTCACGAGCCGGCCCGCCGGACCAGGAGGTCGCGCAGCTGACGGGTGTGCCGGCGGCTGACCGCCAGCTCCTGGCCGCCCACCACCACCGTGCAGCGGCCGGCGTCCATCCGGACCTCGTCGACGTGGGCCAGGGAGACCAGCAGCGAGCGGTGCACCCGCACGAAGCCAGCCTCGGCCCAGTCGGCCTCCAGGGTGGAGAGGGGGGTGCGGACCAGGTGGGAGCCGGCCGCGGTGTGCAGGCGCGCGTAGTCGCCCTGGGCCTCCACGTGGGTGACCGTGCTGCGGGCCACGAAGCGGGTGACCCCGCCGCGCTCGACCGGGATCTGCTCGTCGCCGCCGGCCGCGGGGGCGGCGGCACCCGACGCGGCCGCCCGACGCTCCTGCACCCGGCGCAGGGCCTCGGCCAGCCGCTCCTCGCGGACCGGCTTGAGCACGTAGTCCACCGCCCGGAGCTCGAAGGCGTCCACGGCGTGCTGCTCGTGGGCGGTGACGAAGACGATCGGGGGCGGCACCTTGAACCGGGCGAGCACCTGGGCCACCTCGAGCCCGCTGAGCCCCGGCATCGAGATGTCGAGCAGCACCACGTCGGCGTCCCACTCCCGCAGCACCCGCAGCGCCTCGGTCGCGGAGTCGCAGGTGCGGATCTCGCCCACCCGGGGGTCGCGGGCCAGCAGCCAGGCGAGCTCGTCGAGGGCGGGGCGCTCGTCGTCGACGACCAGCACGGCCAGCGCCTCGTCCGGCACGGCGCTCACGCGTGCACCCCGGGGGCGAACTTGGGGACCCGGACGATCACCTTGGTGCCGGCCCCGGGCGCGGTCTCCACCACCAGGCCGTAGTCGTCCCCGAAGGCGTTGCGCAGCCGGGCGTCGACGTTGCCCAGGCCCACCGAGTCGAGGCTGCCGTCGCCGGCCAGCGCGCGGCGCACCCGCTCGGGGTCCTCGCCGACGCCGTTGTCCTCGACCTCGATGAGGCACTCGTGGTCGAGGTCGCGGGCGACGATGCTCAGCCGCCCGACGCCGTCGAGGGCGCCCAGCCCGTGCCGGACGGCGTTCTCGGCCAGCGGCTGGATGCACAGGAACGGCACGGTCACGGGGAGCACCTCGGGCGCCACCTGCAGCGTGACCCGGAGCCGGTCGCCGAACCGCGCCTGCTCCAGGATCAGGTAGCGCTCGATCGAGCGCAGCTCCTCGGCGAGCGTCGTGAACTCGCCGTGGGAGCGGAAGGAGTAGCGGGTGAAGTCGGCGAACTCCAGCAGCAGCTCGCGCGCCCGGTCGGGGTCGGTGCGGACGAAGCTGGCGATCGCGCCGAGCGAGTTGTAGATGAAGTGCGGGCTGATCTGGGCCCGCAGGGCGCGCACCTCCGCCTCCATCGCCCGGGTCCGCTGCGCGTCCAGCTCGGCGAGCTCCAGCTGCCCGCTGACCCACTGGGCGACCTCGTGCGTGGCCAGCACCAGGCCGGCCGACGGCTGGGGTGCGAACGCCATCAGCACCCCCACGATCCGGTCCTCCACCACGAGCGGGGTCGCGATGGCGTGCCGCACCGGACAGGTCGGGTCCTCGCAGGGGAGGTCGGAGGCGTCGGCGGTCCGGGTGCTGCCGTGCTCGACGGCGGGGCCGATGAGGGCCGGGACGTGGCCGGCGTGGTGGCTCCCGTCGCCGTCCCAGGCCAGCAGCCCCGCCGTGTCGGTGAGGGCGACCGCGGGGGAGCCCAGGAGCGCCCGCAGGTGGGGCACCGCCTGGGCCGCGCTCGCCCCGGTCAGCCCCTGCCGCAGCGCGGGCGAGGCCAGCGACGCGGTGTGCAGCGTGTGGAAGGTGGCGCGGTCGGCCTCGGTGCCCAGCGGCGTGCGTCGCAGGAACCCCGGCCAGGCGCTCATGTGACGCAGGTTACCGGCGTTCGCACGCCTTCCGCTTCTCGGTGCGGCAGACGTCCCGCCCCGCGCCGCCGTCGCCGCGGTCCCGCCCGGGCCCGCCGAAAAGCTTGTCGCGCCCGACCCCGCCCACCAGCCGGTCGGGCCCCGCCCCGCCGAGCAGCTTGGCCCGCTTGCGGCAGTCGAGGGTCTCGTCGTCGAGCCGGCGCAGCAGGTCGCGGCCCCCGAGGCCGTAGGCCCGCACGGTGCAGCCGCCGACCACGAGGCGGTTGGCGCTGTCGTCGCCCTTGGCGGTGGCGTTGCGGGCCACCAGCGTCACGTCGTCGAAGCCGGCCAGCGACGCGGTCTGGCCGCCGCGCTGCCGGCCGCCGCGGAAGACGCGACCGAGGCTGAGGTCGACGGTGAGCCGGTCGCCGGGGGAGAGCAGGCTGAGCTCGTCGCGGCCGTCGCCCGCGTCGTACCGGCTCGTCGCGGGGGCCTGGGGCGGGGCGACCACCTCGTCGTTGCCCGGCCCCATCGCCACGACCACCTCGCCCACCGGCCCGCCGGCGGGGTGGACGTAGACGAGCCGCTCGTTGCTGGGGCTGCCGAGGAAGGTGAAGCGGCCGGTGGTGGGCAGCACCTCGAACCGCTCGAAGGCGGTGAAGTCGTGCTGCCGCTTCTTCGCGCGGTTGAGCAGCCCCTTGGTGTTGTCGAGCCACCACGGTGCGCTGCCGGAGAGGTCGAGGTCGAGGACGTCGCTGTTGCGTCCGCCCGAGACCGCGGTGGCCTTCCCCGCGCTGACGCCGCGCAGCACCAGCCGGTCGTTGCCGTCGCCCAGGTCGACCACGTCGTCGTTGTCCTCCCCGGCCGTGCCGGAGCGGACGGTGTCGTCGCCGCCCCCGGTGAGGATCGTGTCGGCGTCGGTGTCGGGGACCAGCTCCTCGGCGTGGGTGCCGACGGTGTCGGCCCCGTCGCCGCCGTGGAACTGGTCGGCGCCCGGGCCGAGCCAGGCGCTCACGGGCGCCCCGCCCGCGCTCACGGAGTCGACGACGTCGGCGCCGGTCGCGGTGTCGACGTACGCCGTCCCGCCGGTCACGCAGACCACGTCGTCGCCGCCGAGCGTGCTCACCACGGTCGCGCCGTTGGTGACCACGACGTCGTTGCCGGGCGTGCCGGTCAGGGGGACCCCCGGCGTGCCGAGGATCGTGGTGGTGGCGCCCCGGCAGGTGGCGGCGGCCTGGGCGGGCCCCGCGAGGGCGAGCACCGCGAGGGTGGTCGCCCCGAGGCTCCCGGCGGTCAGGACGGCGGCGATCCTGCGAGCGGACCTGCTAGCGGACCTGCTAGCGGACTGGTGGTGGCGCATGGCTTCTCTCCCTGGTGACCCGAGCACGTGCGCGTCATCCTGCCGCGATCCGCCGACAGCCAAACCTCCCGGACGGGACCGACCGCGCCGACCTCAGCGGAAGTCGATGAGCAGCATGTCGGTGTCGGTGCCGTCTGAGAGGAACCGCTCCCGGCTGCGGGCGCGCCGGGCCGCCTCCGCGTCGTCCCCCGCGTCGTCCCCCGAGTCGGGCTCCCCGGCCGCCCCCGTCGCCGGGGGCTCGGGGGTCGGCTCCGCCCCCTCGCCGAAGAGGCCGGGCTGATGGACCACCTGGGTGCGCAGGCAGCGGACGAGGTGCGGCAGCTGCATGCCGTCCATGCCGCGGCCGTACTCGGCGTACAGGTCACGGACGTCGGCGACGACGTCCTCCTGCTCCTCGGGCGGCAGCCCCGCGACGTGGGAGTGGGAGAGCACGAGGTGGCGGACGGTCTCGGCGTTGACGTCCTGCCACGCCTTGAAGGTCTTCTCCTCCACGAAGCTGAAGAGCGGGCTGCGCACGAGCACGTCGCGCAGCGGCTCCCGCTCCTCGGGCGGGCCGTCCAGCAGCCGGCCGAGGCGCCGTACCCAGGGGATCCGGGTGTCCCGCTCGTTCCAGACCAGCGCGAGGTGGCCGCCCGGGCGCAGGGCCCGCGCGATGGTGGGCAGCGCCTCCTCGGGGTCGAAGCGGTGGAAGGCCGCGGCGACGACGACCACGTCGACCGACCGGTCGGGCACGCAGGGCTCCTCGGCGCGGGCGACGAGGGTGCGGACCCCGGGCACCCGCTCCGACAGCACCTCCAGCATGGCCGGCTCCGCGTCGGTCGCCAGCACGTCGTGGCCCGCCGCGACCAGGTGCCGGGTCAGCTGTCCGGTGCCGGCGCCCAGCTCCAGGACGGTCCGGGCCTGACCGCCCACCAGCCAGTCGGAGGACTCCTGCGGGTAGCCGGGGCGGCCGCGGTCGTAGAGCCGCGCCGCCTCCCGTGCGGTGCGGGCGCGGGTCACCTCGCTCGGGGGTTGCTCGCTGGTCATTGGTCCGAGGCTACTAGCGTGACCCGGGTGAGCAGGGACCCCTTGGCGTGGTTGGCGGAGCTCGAGGGCGTCTCCTCGGCGCTGGCGGCGACCCGCGACGGCATCGACGTCATGCTGCGCGACCGCGGGCTGCGCCGCACCTCGCCCGAGACGACGGCCGAGTCGCTGGCCCGCGGCGCCCACGCCTCCGCGGTGCTGGAGGGGTCGACCTCCGGGCTGGCCGACCTTTCCGAGGGACGCGGCGACGCGGTCGCCCAGGACGCGCTCCGGCTCTCGGCGGTGCTGCTGGGCAACGCGCCGCTGCTGGGCAGCGCCCCGCTCCAGGCCCTGGCCCGGCTGCACGCCGTCGCTGCCGCCACCAGCCTCCCCGAGGAACAGCTCGGACGGCCCCGGGACGCCGCCTCCGCCGCGCTGCTGCGCCGGGTCGCCGACCTGCTGCTGGCCCCCACCGAGGCGCCCGCGCTGCTGGTCGCCGCCGTCGCGCACGCCGAGATCGCGACCGGGGAGCCGTTCGGCTCCCACAACGGGATGGTCGCCCGGGCGGTCGAGCGGCTGGTCCTCGTGGCCCGGGGCGTCGACTCCAAGTCGCTCGTCGTGCCGGAGGCCGGCCACCTGGCGCTGCGCCCGCAGTACGAGTCGAACCTCCGCGGCTACCGGGACGGTGGCGAGCGCGGGGCCCACGCGTGGGCGCTGTACGCCGCCGAGGCGTTCGCCGCCGGCGCCGAGGCGAGCCCGCTGCGACGGGGCCCGGCCTGAGCATGCGAGCGGCACCCGTGCCGCGTGGGATCGGGTGCCGCCGCTGACACGTGGGACCCGGCTACCAGGCGTGCATCAAAGTAGTGGTCCGCGGACCTGCCGCCCTGACCAGCGCCCTTTCGAAGGGATGATCGCCGCGTGGGTACCGGGTTCACGTGCTGCTCTGTGGAGTTCTGACTCCTTTGTACGCCTCTCCCGGTGGGGGTTCAAGGCCTTGACTTTGTGACGTGCGTCTGGGTCGGCGACGGCCCCGTCGGACGCCGACGGAGGGCTCAGGCCTGGCCCGTGCGGCGGCGTGAACTGGCCCAGACCAGGCTGCCGACGGCGACCGCGCCGCCCACCGCGAGGGCGGCCAGGGTCTGCCTGGCGGGGAGCACGCGGGAGCGCAGGGCCACCGGCCGGGTGAAGGTCAGGATCGGCCACCCGCGCTCGGTCGCGACCCGGCGCAGCTCCCGGTCGGGGTTGACCGCGAAGGGCTGCCCGACCGCCTCGAGCATCGGCACGTCGGTGACCGAGTCGCTGTAGGCGTAGGAGGCGTCGAGGTCGTAGCCGCACTCGGCAGCCAGCGCCTCGACGGCGCGGGCCTTCTCCTCGGCGTAGGCGTAGTACTCGATCTCCCCGGAGTAGCGACCGTCGACGATCTCGAGCCTGGTTGCGACGACCCGGTCGGCGCCGAGCATCTCGGCGATCGGCCCCACCACCTCGGCGCCGCTCGCGGAGACGACGACCACGTCGTGGCCGGCGAGCCGGTGCTCCTCGATGAGGTCGACCGCCTCGTCGTAGACGATCGGCTCGACGACGTTGTGCAGGGTGTCGGCCACGATCTCGCGGACGGTCGCGACGTCCCACCCTGCGACCAGCTGGGACATGAACCGGCGCAGCCGCTCCATCTGGTCGTGGTCGGCGCCGCCGACCAGGTAGACGAACTGGGCGTAGGCGGAGCGCAGCATCGCGCGGCGGGTGATCAGGCCGCCGGCCTGGAAGGGGCGGCTGAACGCGAGCGTGCTCGACTTGGCGATGATCGTCTTGTCGAGGTCGAAGAAGGCCGCAGCCGCGCCAGGCATGCCCTCCATGCTAGGTCGCCGGCCCCGCCGAGGCGGGCGAACGGCGCCGTCCGCGCGCCGCTCGGCCTCCACAGGCCGTGTGTCCCGGGCGCTTCTCCACAGGCGCGGCGGGCGCGGCCGTCGGCGGGGCGAGAGGGTCGGCAGGGTTCCCCGCATGCACGAGTCGAGGGACGCTCAGGGGTTCGGGACGGCGCCGCTGCTGCTGGTCAGCGCGGACCCGGCCCTGGTCGAGGAGGTACACCGCCTGGCGGCGGGGGCGGGGGTGATGCCCCACGTCGCGGGCGGCGCCGCGGAGGCGTTGGCTGCCTGGTCGGGAGCGGGGGCGGTGCTCGTCGGGGCCGACCTGGCGGGCCGCCTGGCCCTCCTGCGCCCGCCGCGCCGTCCGGGCGTCCACCTCGTCGCCCGGCAGGAGCCGGAGGAGGCCGAGTTCCGCCGGGCGGTCGAGCTCGGCGCCGAGGCGGTGCTCCACCTCGAGCGGGCGGCCGGGTGGGTGGCGGGGCTGATGGCCGACCTGGTCACCCAGCGGCGGCGCGGTCACGTCGTCGCCGTCCGGGCCGGCTCGGGCGGGGCCGGTGCGACCACCCTGGCGTGCGCGCTGGGCCAGGTCGCCGCGCGCAGCGGACCGGTCCTGGTGGTCGACGCGGACCCGGGCGGGCCGGGGGCCGGCCGGGTGCTGGGGCTCGACGGGGAGCCCGGCCTGGGGTGGGAGGGGCTCGCCGGCACCAGCGGCCGGCTCTCCGGGGTCTCGCTGCGCGACGCCGTGCCCCGCCGCGGCGGGCTGGGGGTGCTGACGTGGGGCGGAGGGGCCGAGCCGCCACCGGCCGAGGTGCTCCGCGAGGCCCTGGAGGCCGCGCGCCGGGTGCACGACCTGGTCGTCGTCGACCTGCCCCGCCTGCCGGGGGCGGCGGCCGAGGAGGTGCTGGCGCGCAGCGACCGCCTCCTCGTGGTGCTGAGGCCGACCCTGACCAGCGTCGCGGCCACCGCGCGGGTGCTCGAGGGCGGTCCCGGGCGGGCGGGCCTGGTGCTCCGGGGACGCGGCCTGGCGCCGGCGGCCGTGGAGCGGACGGTGGGCGCCCCCGTGCTGGTCGCCATGGCCGAGCAGCGCGGCCTGGAGGAGTCGGTCGAGCTGGGCCTGGGGCCGGCGCGGGCCCGGCGGGGCCCGCTGGCGCGGGCGGCGACGGAGCTGCTGGTCGGGCTGGGAGAGCCGTGGGCCGCCTGAGCGGTCCGGCCCCGGCCACCGTCGAGGCGGTCCGCGAGGAGCTCGCGCGGGAGGCCGGGGAGGTCACGCCCCACCGGGTGGCCGAGGTGCTGCGCCGCCAGGGTCGGCCGGTCGGCGACGAGGCCGTGCGGGCCATCCACGAGCTGCTCCGGCGCACAGCCTACGGCGTCGGCGTGCTCGAGCCGCTGGTCCGCGACGAGAGCGTCACCGACGTGCTGGTCAACGGCCCGGGCCCCGTGTGGGTGGACCGTGGCCGGGGCCTGGAGCAGACGGCCGTCGAGCTCGCCGACGAGGCCGAGGTGCGACGCCTCGCGCAGCGGCTCGCGAGCCTCGGGGGTCGTCGGCTCGACGACGCGACCCCGTGCTGCGACGTGCGGCTCCCCGACGGGACCCGCTTCCACGCCGTGCTGGCCCCGGTCGCCCGGCCCGGGACGCTGATCTCCCTGCGGGTGCCCCGCCAGCGGGCCTTCGGGCTGGACGAGCTGGTCGCCGCGGGCACGCTCACCGCCCCGGGTGCCCGGCTGCTGCGCGACGTGGTGGCCAGACGGCTCGCCTTCCTCGTCAGCGGCGGCACCGGGTCGGGGAAGACGACGCTGCTCTCCACCGTGCTGGGGCTGGTCCCCGACCACGAGCGGATCGTGCTGGTGGAGGACTCCTCCGAGCTGCGGCCCGACCATCCCCACGTCGTGGCGCTGGAGGCGCGGCCCGCCAACGTCGAGGGCGAGGGTGCGCTCGACCTGCGCCTGCTGGTCCGGCAGGCGCTCCGGATGCGCCCCGACCGGCTGGTCGTCGGCGAGGTGCGCGGCGCCGAGGTCGTCGACCTGCTGGCCGCGATGAACACCGGCCACGAGGGCGGGGCCGGCACCCTCCACGCCAACGCGGCCACCCAGGTCGTCGCCAGGGTCGAGGCCCTCGCCGCGACCGCCGGGCTGGGGCGGCAGGCCGCGGCGAGCCAGCTGGGGGCGGCGGTCGACCTGGTGCTGCACGTGGTGCGCGGGCCCGACGGCGTGCGCCGGCTGGCGGAGGTGGCGGTGCCCACCCGGGTCGGCGACCAGGTCGTGGTGGTGCCGGCCCTCACCTTCGACGCCGACGGCGGCCTGCGGGAGGGCCCGGCGGCCGACGCCCTGGCGGCCCGGCTGTGAGCCCGTGGGAGGGCCCCGAGTGGCTGGCGGTGGCCGCCGTCGTGGCCGCGACGCTGCTGTCCCGCCCGCGCCCCGCGAGCCCCGCGCCACCCCGGCGGGCCGGGCGGGCCGACGGGCGGGACGCCGCAGGGCTGCCCGTCGTCGGGGTGGGGCTGCTGGCGCTCGCCGCTGGAACGGGGTGGCTGGGCGCCCGCGACGTGGCGCTGGCCGGGACGGGGGCGGCGGTCGTGGCCGGGGTGCTCGGCCTCGCCGCCCGCGGACGACGGCGCCGGGCCGAGGCGGCGCTGGCCGACGAGGTGCTGGAGGCGTGCTCCGCCCTCGCAGACGAGCTCCGGGCCGGACGGAGCCCGGAACGGGCGCTCGAGCTCGCCGCCCGCGACTGCCGGGAGCTGGAGCCCGCGCTCCGAGCCGCTCGGCTGGGGGCCGACGTGCCGGCGGCGCTGCGCCGGGGTCGTCACCGGGACCTGCGCCTCCTCGCGGCGGCCTGGCAGGTCTCCCACCGCAGCGGCGAGGGGCTGGCGACGGCGCTGGGCCGGGTGGCGGACGGTCTGGTGCGGGCGCGGGCGACCCGGCAGGTCGTCGCCTCCGAGCTGGCCTCGGCCCGCTCGACCGCACGGCTGCTGGTGGCGCTGCCCGGGCTCGCCCTGCTCGCCGGTGGCGGCGCAGGCGGACGCCCTTGGGAGTTCCTCCTCACCACGACGGTCGGGGTGGCCTGCCTCGTCGGCGGCCTCGCACTCGCCCTCGGTGGGCTGTGGTGGATCGAGGCGATCGCCGGCGACGTGGAGCGTGGGCCGTGAGCGGGGCGGCGTCCCAGGCCCTGCTCGCCGGGGTGCTGGTCGCGGTCGCCGCGCTCCTCGGCCCGCCGTGGCGGGTCGCGCCCCGCGGCCCCGCGCCGCCCGGGGACGGGTCGGGCACGGCGGGGCTGGGCACGGCGGGGTTGGCCACGTCGGGACCGGGCGCGCGGACCCGGCAGGCGGGGGTCTCCGTGCTGGCGGGGGTGGGGGTGCAGCTCTTCCTGGGCGGGACGCCCGGCGCGGTGGCCGGTGCGGTGGCGGCGCTGGGGTGTTGGCGGGTGCTGGGCAGCGCGGAGCCGGCGGTCGTGCGTCGGGCCCGGGCGAGGGCGGCCCGCGACCTCCCGCACCTGGTCGGGCTGATGGCGGCCGGGCTGCGGGCGGGCGCCCCGCCCGGCCACGCGCTGGCGGCCGCCTGCGCCGCCCTGCCGGGTGAGGCGGCCGACGCGCTGGCGCCGACCACGGCCCGTCTCGCCCTCGGGGTCGACCCCGTCACCGTCTGGTCGGACCTGGCCGGGTCCGGGGCCGGCGACGCCCCGACGACGGAACCGGGGGTGGCGGTGCTGGGCCGGACCCTGGCGCGCTCCCACCAGACGGGCGCCTCGGTGCGGGAGACCGTCGAGGCCCTGGCCGACCAGCTGGCGGAGCGGGAGCGGGCGGGTGCCGAGGACCGCGCGAGGGCGGTCGGGGTGCGCGCGGCGCTGCCGCTGGGGCTCTGCCTGCTGCCGGCGTTCCTGCTCCTGGGCGTCGTGCCCGTGGTCGCCGGGCTGGCCGCCCAGCTCGGCGTCCGCTGAGCCGGGCCGGCGGGACGACCCTTGACAGGGTCCGGCGAGTGCCGCCAGCGTGTGGTCCCTCGCCGGCGCGTCCGGGCGCGCGGGGGTGGCGAGGACCCAGCAGGGAGGGCCGGGTTGTGCGTACGACCAACGTGGGGGCTGCACACGTGCGCCCCGGGAGGGTGACGGCGTGGGTGCCGTCGCGCCGGTGCGAGGCCGCGTGGCGGGACGCGCCACCCGACCCGCGCCCGCTCACCGTGGACCAGCACCACCACCTGGTGGCCTCGCTCGGCCACGCGGGGGAGGACCCCGCGGAGGCGCCGTGGATCGGCTTCTCCTGCCGCCTCGAGAGCGCCGAGCCGTCGTCCGTGGCGGCGGCGCTGGCGAGCTTCTTCGACCGGCACGAGGGCCTGCGCTGCGACTACCGGCGCGCGGGCGACGGGTTCACCCGCGTGGTGCTGCCGCCCGGCGCGACCGAGTTCGAGCCGCTGGCCTTCGGGGTGCTGGACGACGCCCGGGCGGCCCACGCCTGCGTGACCGAGCACCTCTCCGCCACCGCCCAACCGCACGTCTGGCCGCGGGCCGGGTTCCTCACAGTCGACGACGGCGTCCACGTCACGCTGTACGCCGCCTTCGACCACGTCGCCTTCGACCTCGGGTCGCTGCACGCCGCCGTCGACGAGATCCCGTTGCTGCACCGGGCCTACGCGCGGGGCGACGGGCCCGACCCCCTCCTGGCCCTGCCAGCCAGCCACCTCGACCACGCGGTCGCCGAGCGGGAGCGACTCGCGGGCGTGGGCCCCGACGACCCGCGGCTCGAGCCCTGGCGCGCGCTCCTCGCTGGCGGCGGGGTGCCGGGGCTGCCGCCGGCCTCGGGCGTGCGGCGCACCGACCGGCTGGCCCACGAGCTGGTCTCCATGCCCCTGGCGACGGCTGGCGAGACCGGCGAGCTGGCCGAGCTGCTGGCCGAGCGGGAGACCCGCCTGGAGGACGCCCTGCTGGCGTTGGCGCTGCGCGCGGTCGCGGCGCTGGAGGGCGTGGCACCCGTGGCGGTCCCGGCGCTGCTCGCGGTCCCGGGGCGCAGCGAGGAGCAGGCCGGCTCGATCGGCTGGTTCACGGGGATCGTCCCGCTCCCGCTCGTGGTGGACCCCGCGGCCCCGCTGGTCGCGCTCGCGCGCGAGGTCCGCGAGACCTGCGACCGGTCGGGCGTCGAACCGCTGCCGGCGCCCGTGGTCAGCCGGCTCCTCGGCGTGCCGGTGCGCCCCAGCTTTGTCCTCGCGGTGGTCGACCACCGGACGGGTCCGGGGGTGGAGGCCTGGCGCACGCACCGGGCCCAGGCCTACCTCGGGCACGTGCCGGCGGGGGACCAGCTCCACCTGTGGATCAGCTGCCTGCCGGAGCGCACCTTCCTCGAGGCACGGCACCCCGCGACGCCGGAGTGCGGGGCCTGGGTGGCGACGCTGTCGGTCACGATCCGCCGGGCCGTGCTGGCCGAGCTCGACCCCCGCCCGGCCCCGGCGCGCGCGCCGGCCGTCGCCCCGGCAGGATGACGCGGGTGCCCCACGTCGACCCCTCCGCCGAGGACCTCGCCGAGTTCTGGGCGTCCGCGCCCGACGAGCCCTTCGTCATGCTCAACCTGCTGCGCTACGCCGCCGACGGCGGGCGGGAGCGGTACGCCGAGTACCTGCGCCGGGCCGCGCCGTACGTCGAGCAGGTCGGGGCGCGTGTGCTCTACCTCGGCCAGGGCGGGCCGACCCTGGTCGGCGACGAGCCGTGGGACAGCGTGATGCTGGTCTGGTACCCCTCGCCGGGGGCCTTCCGCCGCATGCTCGAGGCGCCCGGCTACGCCGAGGTCGCCGAGCTGAGGAGTGCCGCCCTGGCGGCGGCGGTGCTCGAGCCCACGCGCCCCACCGGGCCCTCCCGACCCGCGTAGCGGCCGCTGGCGGTGCACAGGGCCCGCGGCCTCCGGGGTTCCCCACAGGAGAGCCGCCGCCCGCCGCCGTCCGTCTCCGTTCCCGGACAGGCTCGTCCCCGGACGACCGCAGCGGGCGGTCGCAGCGAGGGAGGAGTGCCGATGGAGATCGACCGGGAGACGGAGCAGCAGCACGAGCAGGTGCAGGACGCGGGTGCGCCGGAGGGCGGCCGCGACGAGCGGGGCATCACGACGGCGGAGTACGCGGTCGGCACCGCCGCCGGGGCCGGCCTGGCCGGCCTGCTCTTCAAGCTGCTGACGGGCGGCTTCGGCGACAACCTGCTCAAGACGCTCTTCGACCACGTGCTCGAGCTGCTGGGCATCGGGTGACCCGGACCCGTCGTCCCGGGCGGCGCCGCGACCAGGGCGGGGCGGTGACCGCCGAGCTCGCGCTCGGCATCCCGGTGCTCGTGGCGCTGGTCCTGGTGCTGGCGTGGATGGTCTCCCTCGGGATCGCCCAGGTGCGGGTCGTCGACGCCGCCCGGGAGACCGCGCGTGCGCTGGCGCGGGGCGACTCCCGGGCGGACGCGCTCGCCCTGGGGCGACGGGTCGCGGGGCCCGGCTCCGGCATCGAGGTGGAGGTCGGCGAGGGGGTGGTCGTGGTCCGGGTCAGGGCCACGACCCTCCGTGCCCCGGGTCGGCTGGGCGACTTGCGGACCCCCACGGTGCAGGCCGAGGCCGTGGCGGCCCTGGAGGTGCCGCCGTGACGCGGCGGGCCCGGTCGGAGCGGGGAGCGGCGACCGTCCTGGTGGTCGCGGGGGCCGGGGTGCTGCTCCTCGTCGCCGGTGCGGTCGCGGGCGTCGTCGGGCTGGTGCACGCCCACCGCACGGCGCAGGCCGCCGCCGACCTGGCGGCCCTGGCGGGAGCGACGGAGCAGCTGGCCGGCGGTGACGGGTGCGGTCGGGCGGGGGTGCTGGCCGAGGCCAACGGGGCCGCGCTGGTCCGCTGCCGCGCCACCGCCGCGTGGCTCGAGGTGGAGGTCGAGGTGGCACCGCCCGCCGTGCTGGGCACCATCGGCACCCTGCGGGCGGTCGCCCGGGCGGGCCCGGACCTCGGGGGCACCGTCAGCCCCGCACGCGTCCCCTCCGCGCGGCCCGCCAGCCGACCCCGAGGGCCAGGACGACGAGACCCGTCGCCACCGAGGCCGCGGGCAGCGTGACGACGAGCACGACGCAGCCGGCGGCGCCGACGACCTGGAGGAGGCGCGGGAAGCGCCGGTGGGTGGCGTCCTGGGTGAGCGCGGAGAGGTTGGCCACGAGGTAGTAGAGGAGGACCCCGAAGGAGGAGAAGCCGATCGCCCCGCGCAGGTCGACGGAGAGCGCGAGCGCGCAGACCACCGCGGCGAGCGCGACCTCGGCCCGGCGCGGCACGTGGAAGCGCGGGTGGACGGCCGCCAGCCAGCCCGGCAGGTCCTGCTCGCGGGCCATGGCGAGGGTGGTGCGCCCGATCCCCGCGACGAGGGCGAGCAGCGCGCCCAGGGCGGCCGCGGCGGCCCCGACCCGCACGGCCGGGCCTGCCCAGGGCCACGGGCCGGTGGCGACGGCGGCCGCGAGGGGGGAAGGCGTCGCGGCCACCCCGTCCGCCCCGAGTGCGGACAGCAGGGCGACGGCCACCAGCGCGTAGACGGCGACGGCGGCGGTCAGGGCGAGCTGGACCGCCCGCGGGATGGTCCGGGCCGGGTCGCGGACCTCCTCGCCGAGGGTGGCGATCCGCGCGTAGCCCGCGAAGGCGAAGAAGAGGAGACCGGCCGACTGCAGCACGCCGTACCAGCCGAGGTCGGCCTCGAGCGGGACGGCGGCGCGTCCGGGGTCGGCCCCGTCGGCGAGCAGGCTGGCCGTCACCGCGACGGCGAGGGAGGCGAGCGCCACGGCGAGCAGGACGCGGGTGAGCCGGGCGGTCCGGGTGACGCCGCGGTAGTTGACGGTCGCCAGGGCCACCACGGCGACGACGGCGACCGGTCGCTCCCAGCCCGCGGGGGCGGCGTACGCGGCGAAGGTGAGGGCCATCGCGGCGCAGCTGGCGGTCTTGCCCACCACGAAGCCCCAACCGGCCAGGAAGCCCCACCACTCCCCAGCCGCTCCCGGCCGTAGACGTAGGTGCCGCCGGAGGTGGGGTACTCCGCGGCGAGCTGGGCCGAGGAGGTGGCGTTGCAGTAGGCGACCACCACCGCGTCGCGCAGCCCCAGGCGCCGCTCGAGCGCCGGCCGCGGGGCGGGGTCGGTCACGCCCCGTCGGCGCCGCGGTCCCGGTCGCGGTCCCGGGGCTCCTCGTTCCGGGGGCTGCCGGCACGGTCGAGCTTCGCGTTGAGCTGCTGCAGCTCCTTGCGCTCACGACGGGCGGCGAGGCTGCGCCGCGTGCCCCACTTGAGGATGCTGATCCCCCAGATCACGCAGGCGCCCGCGGCCACGCCGACGAGGAAGATCGACAGGGCCGACAGGTCCATGCCGAGCAGCTCGGCCCGCCCCTCGCTGACGAAGAGGGCCGAGAGGATCGCGATGACGCCGACGACGATCAGGACGAGACCGAGAGCGACCATGCGCGCCACGCTACCGGCCCGCGTGGTCCAGCAGCAGGTCGAGCAGGCGCGACGCGCCGTGCTTGTCGAGCGGGTTGTTCTGGTTGCCGCACTTGGGGGACTGGATGCAGGACGGGCAGCCGTCGTCGCACTCGCAGGCGGCGATGGTGTCGCGGGTCGCGGTGAGCCAGGCGCGGGCGGAGCGGAACCCCCGCTCGGCGAAGCCGGCCCCGCCGGGGTGGCCGTCGTGGACGAAGACGGTGAGGACCCCGGTGTCGGGGTGGCGGGCGGTCGAGACCCCGCCGATGTCCCAGCGGTCGCAGGTCGCGAAGAGGGGGAGCAGGCCGATCGAGCAGTGCTCGGCGGCGTGGGCGCTGCCAGGGAGGTCGGCGGCGTCCAGCCCCGCCGAGGCGAGCACGTGGTCGGGGACCTGCCACCACACCGCCGTGGTCCGCAGCTCGCGCGGCGGGAGGTCGAGGGGCTCCTCCGCGACGACCTCGCCGCTCGGCTGCCGGCGCCTGAGGAAGGAGACGACCTGGTGCGTCACGTCGACCTCGCCGAGGGAGAGCCGGCAGTCGCCCCATCGCTCGTGCTCCCGCTCGGCGACGATCGTGATCTCGGTGGTCTCCCGGGCCGAGGTGGAGAAGTCGACGTCGCGGCGCTCCATGGTCGCCACCCGGTCGACCAGGTCGAGCTCGGTGACCAGCCAGGACTCGCCGCGGTGGAGGTAGACCGCGCCGGGGTGGGCGGTGCCGTGGGCGCTGGAGGCGTCGACGGTGCCGACCACGCGGCCGCTGGACTCCTCGACCAGCTGGAAGGGCGCCCCGCCGCTGCTGCGGATGTCGGTCAGGTCGCTCGGCCGGGTGCGGTCGGTCCAGTACCAGCCGCGGGGGCGCCGCCGCAGCAGGCCGGCCTCGGTGAGCCCGTCGACGGCCGCGCGGGCGGTGGGGCCGAAGAGCGGCAGGTCGGCCTCGGTGAGCGGTGCCTCGTGGGCGGCGGCGCAGAGGTGGGGCGCGAGGACGTAGTGGTTGCCGGGGTCGAAGACGGTCGCCTCCACCGGGGCGCCGAGGAGCGCCTCGGGATGGGCGACCAGGTAGGTGTCGAGCGGGTCGTCGCGCGCGACCAGGACCGCCAGCGCGTCCTGGCCCTCGCGACCCGCCCGCCCGATCTGCTGCCACATCGCCGCCCGCGTCCCCGGGAAGCCGGCCAGCACCACCGCGTCCAGCCCGCTGATGTCGATGCCCAGCTCGAGCGCGTTGGTCGCCGCGAGCCCGCGCAGCCGCCCGGCCCGCAGCGCCTCCTCCAGCGCGCGGCGCTCCTCGGGGAGGTAGCCGCCGCGGTAGGCGGCCACCCGGGCGGGGAGCTCTGGGTCGACCTCGTCGAGCAGCTCGGCGGCCCGGACGGCCACCTGCTCCACCCCGCGGCGGGAGCGGACGAAGGCCAGGGTGGAGACGCCCTCGACCACCAGGTCGGCCAGGAGGTCGGCCGTCTCCGAGGAGGCCGCACGCCGCACCGGGGCGCCGTTCTCGCCGGTGAACGACGTGAGCGGCGGCTCCCAGAGCCCGACCGTGAGCTCGCCCCGCGGGGAGTGGTCGGCGGTGAGGGCGAGGACGTCGAGGCCGGTCAGCCGCCGCGCCGCCTCCTCGGGCTCGGCGACGGTCGCCGAGAGCAGGACGAAGGTGGGGGACGCGCCGTACAGCGCGCAGACCCGGCGCAGCCGGCGCAGCACCTGGGCGACGTGGGCGCCGAAGACGCCGCGGTAGTGGTGGCACTCGTCGACCACGACGACCTGCAGGGAGCCGAGGAACTTGGCCCACCGGCTGTGCCCCGGCAGCAGCGAGCGGTGCAGCATGTCGGGGTTGGTCAGGACGTACTCCGCGTGGTCGCGGGCCCAGTCGCGCTGCTCGCGGCTGCTGTCGCCGTCGTGGGTGGTGGCCCGCACGCCCGTGCGCAGCGCCGTCAGCCCGGCCAGCTGGTCGTGGGCGAGCGCCTTGGTGGGGGCGAGGTAGAGCACCCCCGCACCCCGCTCCCCGCGGGACCCCCGCCCCTCGAGGACGGCGGTGAGGGCCGGCAGCTGGTAGGCGAGCGACTTGCCCGAGGCCGTCCCGGTGGCGAGCACGACGTGCTGCCCGGCGCGCACCGCGTCGGCGGCGACCACCTGGTGGCGCCAGGGCGCGGCGACGCCGCGCCGCTCGAGGGCCTCGCGCACCACCGGGTGCGTCCAGGCGGGCCAGGGCTCCGTGGTCGCCTCGCGGGCGGGCAGCACCCGGACGTGGCGGAGCCGCTCCTCGCGACCCGGCCCCTCGCCCAGCCGCGCCAGGAGGGCGCCCGTGGGCCGGGTGGCGGAGGTCGTCGCGGAGGTCGACGTGGGGGGCGGCACGTCCACAAGTCTGGCAAGGAGGACCGACAAGAGCCCAAAGCGTGGTTTGATATCTTGCGCAGACAGCACAGGTGCGTCCCTGCACCGTGCGAGATCCCCCGCGGAAAGGCCGAGGAACACGACGTGGACCTGACTCTTGTGACACGCGACGTCGACGGCAAGACCGTTGTCGCTGTCGGGGGCGAGATCGACGTCTACACCGCCCCCAAGCTCCGCGACAAGATCACCGAGCTCGTGGGCGCAGGCGTGTACGACCTCGTCATCGACCTGGCCGACGTGGAGTTCCTGGACTCCACCGGCCTCGGCGTCCTGGTGGGCGGCTTGAAGAAGGTGCGCGCCCACGACGGGTCGCTCGCCCTGGTCTGCAACCAGGACCGGCTGCTCAAGATCTTCCGGATCACCGGTCTGGCCAAGGTCTTCGCGATCCACGAGGACCAGTCGAGCGCCCTCGCCGGCTGACTCCCCGACGCTTCCCGAGAGCCCGTACGCCGTCCGGCGTGCGGGCTCTCGACGTCTCCGGCCGGGCGCGGAAACCGCCTGCGCAAGGGGCTCCTGCGAAACTGGGGCTGGCGTGAGGCAGGTCACATCTGCGTAGACTCCGGCTCGGTTGGACTTCGACGCACGTCCCAGGAGGCCGCACATGCTCGCGATCCGTCCCCTCGTCGTGGAGCCGGAGGTGCAGGAGCTCGCCGAGCTCTCCGGAGGCAACCTCGCTCTCGTCACGGTGGTCCTGGTGATCGCCCTCGGGGCGCTCGTCATGGCGGCGGTGTTCCGCTCGCAGGTGCTGGCGGCCTCGGAGGGGACCGGCAACATGCGCACCATCGCGCAGGCCGTGCAGGAGGGGGCCAACGCCTACCTCACCCGCCAGTTCCGGACGCTCGGGATCTTCGCGGCGATCGCGTTCTTCGTCCTGCTGGTGCTGCCGGCCGACGGGACGGACGTGCGGATCGGGCGCTCGGTCTTCTTCCTGCTGGGCGCGGGCTTCTCGGCGGCGATCGGCTACCTCGGCATGTCGCTGGCGGTGCGCGCCAACCTCCGGGTGGCCGCGGCCGCCGAGACGGAGGGCCGCGACCCGGCGATGCGGATCGGCTTCCGCACCGGCGCCTTCGTCGGCATGGCCACGGTCGGGCTCGGCCTGCTCGGCGCCAGCGTGGTGGTGCTGATCTTCCGCGACGAGGCCCCCCACGTGCTGGAGGGCTTCGGCTTCGGCGCCGCCCTGCTGGCGATGTTCATGCGGGTCGGCGGCGGCATCTTCACCAAGGCGGCCGACGTCGGCGCCGACCTGGTCGGCAAGGTCGAGCAGAACATCCCCGAGGACGACCCGCGCAACGCGGCCACGATCGCCGACAACGTCGGCGACAACGTGGGCGACTGCGCCGGCATGGCCGCCGACCTCTTCGAGTCGTACGCCGTCACGCTGGTCGCCGCCCTGATCCTCGGGTCGCAGGCCTTCGGCACCGAGGGGCTCGTCTACCCCCTGCTCATCCCGGCGATCGGCGCCCTGACCGCCGTCCTCGGCGTCTTCCTCACCCGTCCGCGGGAGGACGAGAACGGCCTCACCACGATCAACCGGGCCTTCTACGTCTCCGCCGGCGTCGGGGCGCTCGCCTCCGTCGTCCTCTCCTACCTCTACCTGCCCGACAGCTTCGCGGAGTTCGGCCGCGAGTTCGCCGGCTTCGAGGGCGACCCGAGGCTGATCGCGTCGGCGGCCGTGGTGATCGGCATCGTGATGTCGGCCGGCATCCTGGCGCTCACCGGCTACTACACCGGCACCGAGTACCGTCCCGTCAAGGACGTCGGCAAGACCTCCCTGACCGGCGCGGCCACCGTCATCCTCTCGGGCCTGTCGGTCGGCTTCGAGTCGGCCGTCTACACCACGCTGGTGATCGGCAGCGCGGTCTTCGGCGCCTACCTGCTCGGCGGCTCCGCGCTCACCGTCTCGCTCTTCGCGGTGGCGCTCGCCGGCTGCGGCCTCCTCACCACCGTCGGCGTCATCGTCGCGATGGACACCTTCGGCCCGGTCTCCGACAACGCCCAGGGCATCGCCGAGATGTCGGGCGACGTGAGCGAGGAGGGGGCCCAGATCCTCACCGAGCTCGACGCGGTGGGCAACACCACCAAGGCGATCACCAAGGGGATCGCGATCGCGACGGCGGTGCTCGCCGCGACGGCGCTCTTCGGCTCCTACGCGACCTCGGTCGCCGACGCGCTGGCGGAGGCCCGACCCACCGACGACGAGATCGGCCTGCTCAGCTTCGAGGTCTTCAACCCCGCGGTCCTGGTCGGGGTGCTGCTCGGTGCGGCCGTGGTCTTCCTCTTCTCCGGCCTGGCGATCAACGCCGTGGGCCGGGCCGCCGGCGCGGTCGTCTACGAGGTGCGCCGCCAGTTCCGCGACATCCCCGGGATCATGGAGGGCACCGCCCGCCCGGAGTACGGCAAGGTCGTCGACATCGTCACCCGGGACTCCCTGCGCGAGCTCGTCACCCCCGGCCTACTCGCGGTGCTCGCGCCGGTCGCCGTCGGGTTCGGCCTCGGCGCCACGGCGCTGGCGGGCTTCCTGGCCGGCGCGATCGGCGCCGGCACCCTGATGGCGGTCTTCCTGGCCAACGCCGGCGGGGCCTGGGACAACGCCAAGAAGCTCGTCGAGGACGGCCACCACGGCGGCAAGGGCTCCGACGCCCACGCCGCCACGGTGATCGGCGACACGGTCGGCGACCCCTTCAAGGACACCGCGGGGCCGGCCATCAACCCGCTGATCAAGGTGATGAACCTGGTCTCGCTGCTGATCGCCGGCGCGGTCGTCTCGATGAGCGTGGGGGAGGACCAGAACGACGTCGTGCGGATCCTCATCGCCCTCGTGGCGGTGGCGATCATCGCCGTCTCGATCTGGGTCTCCAAGCAGCGCGAGGTCGTGATCAGCGACGACGGGGACGACTCCGGCTCCTCCTCGCTGGCCCCGCACCGGCGGACGCACCCCACGACCTGACGCGCGCGCCGCGAGACCTTGGTCCCGAAGGCCGTCTCGCGGGGGTGCCAGCCGGGTGCCGGCTCCCCTATAGTCGCGCGGAGTCGGGCGTGAGCAGTGCGCGCCCTCATCGAAGGGTTGTGCTCCATGCGTCGTCGTCTTGCCCCGCTCGTCCTGGCCGGTCTGGCCCCGCTGATCCTCTCCGCCTGCGGCGGGGGTGGCGAGGGCGAGAGCGACGAGGCCAAGCCCTACGTCGACGCCATGGCCACCTCGATGGCCGAGGGCGACTCCCCGATGGACAAGGAGCAGTCGACCTGCTTCAGCGAGGGCTTCGTCGACGTCGTCGGCCTCGACAAGGTCAAGGAGGCCGGCTCGCCCGAGGAGTTCGGCGAGGGCACCGACGACCTCGACTTCTCCACCCTCGAGCTCACCGAGGACCAGGGCAACGACATCTACGACAACTTCGAGGAGTGCGGCGTCGACCTGCGCGACGAGATGCTCAAGGAGATGAGCGCAGACGACTCGATCCCGGCCGAGTCCAAGGAGTGCGTCGAGGACGCCATCACCGAGGACGCCCTCCGCGACTTCTTCGTCACCTCGATGGTCGAGGGCGAGGAGGCCGGCGGCGCCGGCGGCGAGCTGATGGGCGCGCTCATGGGCTGCATGATGCCGGAGGGGACCGAGTCCCCCTCCGCCGAATGACCCAGTGACGCAGTGACCGGGGCCGGTCAGGCGGTGGCGACGATCCTGCTCTCCACCGCCTGCACCACCTCGGGGGTCAGCGTCGTGACGCCGTGGTCGGCGGCGGCGTGCGCGGCCACCTTGGCCAGCAGCACCTGACGGTCGGTCTCCTCGAAGCGGGACGCGCAGCCGGGCATCACGTCGCCGCAGGCGAGCTTGAAGGTCATGGGTTCTCCTCGGTCGGTGGATCGGTGGGGGGATCTGTCGGGGCACGTCGGTCGGCGCGGGGCACCCGCACCCACAGCACGGCGTGCTCGTCGTCCTGCTCCACGCCCAGCGTGCCGGCGTGGACGACGGTGAGCGCCCGGGCCAGGTAGAGGCCGATCGTCACGCCGGTGGCGTCGTCGTTGAGGTCGAAGGGCTCGAAGAGCGCCTGGAGCACGGCGGGGTCGATCGGGTCGGCGTCGCGGACCACCCGCAGCTCGACCCACCCGTCGAGGGTCGTGACCTCCCAGCGCAGCTGCCGCGGCGCCGGCAGCGAGCCCCCGGCCTCCCACAGGTCGCGCAGCACGCGCGGGAAGAGCGTGGGGTCCACGAGGGCGTCGACGTCGGCGACGTCCTCCTCGGCCGCCTGCCCACCCACACCGGCCAGGAGCCGGCGCACCGGGACCGCCCGCGGCTCGGCCCGCAGCAGGCCCAGGGAGGCGGCGGCCAGCAGCTCGACGTCCAGGACCCGCTCGGTCAGTCGCGCGAGCGACTCCTGGAGCCGTTCCACCGTCCGCGGCACGGGCGGCGGGAGCTCCTCGTCGGCGAGCAGCGAGACCCAGCCGCGCGCCACCGTCAGCGGGGTGCGCAGCTCGTGGGCGAACGCCGCGAGGAACCGGTCGCGCTGCCGGGCGGCGTCCGGGTCGGGGCGGTTGGTCACCGCCCCCGTCCCGGCCTCGACGAAGCCGTGCACCCAGCGGTGCAGGACCGCGCGGTCCACGCCGCGGCGCAGCGCCACCTCGCCGAGCGGGGCGCCGGCCAGCACCTCGAGCACGGCGTCGACCCGGGGATCCGTGGGTCGCTGCTCGAGGCCGCCGTCGAGGACCTCGAGGTCAGGAGCCGTCACGAGGACTCCCATCGGCAGCCGCGTGCGTCTCCTGAGGACAAGCCCTCCGGCGTGCGACGGTCTAGACCTCGGGTCCCGAGTGCGGACCATCTCCGGCGTCTCGCGGGCGCGGGCGCAGGGGCGACCGTACGGTGCGCACACCCGGCTTCCTGGCCGGGCACGACTTCACACGGGGGATCCACATCCATGACGTCCTTGGGGCGCGCCCTGATGCGCCTGCTCGCACTCCTGCTCATCGCCTCCGGTCTCACGGTCGGCGTGAGCGTCGGGGCCTCGGCCGTCGGGCCTGACGCCGAGCCGACGGTCTCCGGTCCCGCCTCGCGGGTGGACGGCAAGGTGCTGGTGCAGCCACGCGGCATCATCGATCCGCAGGCACCCGACGACGCGCTGCTCTGGGGACGCCTGCTCGACGAGGGCGGGAAGGCCCTCAGCGCCGCGATCGTCGTGGAGGCGTTCGACGCGAGCGCCCCCGCCACCGCGCCGCTCGCGACCACCACGACGCACGACGGGGTCTACGAGCTGCCGGTCCCCGCCGGCGACCTCCTCGTGCGCTACTCGTCGGCCACGTTCGGTGGTCCGTCGGGCGTCCTGCAGTACCTCCCGAAGTTCTACGGCGGTGGAGCCGGCGAGCCGGTCTCCGTCGCGGCCGAGCAGACCAAGCGGCTCGACCCGGTCACCATGGTCCGGGAGCCGGGCTTCGCGGCGCAGGGCCGAGTCCTGGGACCGGACGGGCGTCCGCTGTCCGACATCGAGGTCCACGCCTTCGCAGTGGACCCCTCGATCTGGTTCAACAGCCGCGTGGTCACCGACGAGCGGGGCGAGTTCCGCCTCGAGGGGCTCGACCGTCGCCACGAGTACACCGTGGTGGCAAGGCCCCAGACCGGGGCCGAGGCGATCGCCACGTGGCTCGGCGGACACGCTGTCCAGAGTGCCGCGGAGACGTTCGGCGTGCCGACCGACGGGAACCTCGCACAGCTGGGTGACCTGCGCGTGCAGCAGGGAGCGGAGCTCACGGGTCGGATCCTGGACGCCGACGGGGTGGCTGCCCACGACTACTCCCTCGCGGCGGTGGTCGAAGGTTCACTCCTCCACCTCGGCTGGAGCCGTTGGGAGTCGGGTGAGTTCTCGACCCGGGTGCCTGCCGGACTTCCCCTGACGCTGCGCTTCTCCCGGTCCCTCGGGGCCGAGGAGTCGGTCCACCTCGGCGGGGCGGCCGAGGCGGCCGGAGCCCGCACCGTCACGCTGGCGGAAGGCGAGCGGCTGGACGTGGGCGAGACCCGGTTCCCGAGCAGCCTGGTCGAGGTGCGGGGCGTGGTGGCCGACGAGGACGGACCCCTGGAGGTCGGCGACTACGGCGTCCGGATCGAGGTCCACGGGCCGCCGATGTCGCCGGGCGGAGGCATCACCTGGGCCGCGCCCGACGGCACCTGGTCGGTGCGCCTCTCGCCCGGCGTCAGCTACACGGTCTCGGCCCACTGGAACGGGACCAGCCGGTTCCTGGGCGACGTCGCCTCCGAGTCGCAGGCGACGCGCTTCACCCTCGCCCCCGGCGAGCCGCAGGAGCTGGCGCCCATCGTGATGCCGGCGGCCCCGGGACGGGTCCGCGGCACGGTCGTCGACGCGGACGGCGAGCCGGTGACGGGCGCGACCGTCCAGGTGTGGACCAAGAGTCCGTGGGGTGCCCTCCCAGGACCGACCGCGCGGTCGCGCGCGGACGGCAGCTACACGGTGCGGGGGGTGGCCTCGGGCTCCGAGGTCACCGTCTCCGCCAGCAAGCCGGAGGCGAACCTCGGACGAACCGTCCTGGGCGGGGCCGAGCTGCCGCACGACGGACTCGTCGTCCCCCTGCAGGCCGGCGTCGGCACGGCCGGCCCCCTGGTCCTGGTCCCCGACCCCCGCTCCATCAGCGGGAGCGTGACGCTGGAGGCGGGCGACGAGATGAACGCGACCTCCGTCGAGGTCGTCCTGATCTCGTCAGAGGGGGGCTACCAGGTCGCGTCCACGCGGGTCGACGCCGCACGCCTCGCCCGGGGCGACGGCCGGTTCGGCTTCACGGACGTCGAGCCCGGACGTTACGGGCTGGTCGCCCGACCCTACGGATCCACGAGCGGGATGGTGCAGGCGCTCCCGAGCCACGCGCCGACGTTCCGTGGCCTGGAGGGGGCGGGGGTCGTCGACACCACCACGGGGCTGCGGAGCGACGCCGACCTGCAGCTGGGTCGAGGAACGGTCGTCTCCGGCACGGTCCGGGGCAGTGGCGAACCCCTGAGCGGCGCGTCCGTCCACGCCTACTCGGCGGGTGGCGGTCTCTGGCTCGCGAGCACCAGCACCGAGGACGACGGGGAGTACCGGATCCGGGTCCCCTCCGACACCGCGCTGGACCTGATCAGCAGCCGCGTGCCCTACGGGTCGCTGACGACCAGCCGGTCCTTCGGCAGCCCGACCGCCGTCGTGGACCACGAGCTGGGCGAGGTGCAGTGGGGCGCGATCGGCGCCGTGGCGGGGATCCGGGACGAAGCCTGCTTCGACCGCCACGACCAGAACCGCATCCAGGTCGGTGACCAGTACCTGAGGGTGGGCGACACCGGCCTCCTCCTGCCGGTCAACAGCCCCTGGTTGCAGATGGACCCCCTTGACCCCGACATGGGGCTGCCGCAGCTGGCCCCGCTCGCCGGCGGGTACTACGCGACTCCGACCTGGGGCGTGCGGGACGACGGCAGCACGTGCGTCCAGTGGCAGTCCGACCACTCGACCTACCAGGTGCTGCTGGCGCCCGCCTCCGACGGCGGGCTCGACGTCACCTACAACTACGACGCCGTGAACCTGCCGGTCAGCGACGACTACCCCGTCCGCGCCTGGGCCGGATTCACGTCCGGTACCGGGACCGACGAGGGACACCTGCTCCTTCCGGGCAGCGGAGCCTCGGGTGCGTACAACGACAGCAACCTCGAGACGGGTCTGGTGCACGGGTCGCTCGACTCCGACCAGCCTGGCCGCTACCGATTCCACACGTCCGGCTTCGCCGGGGCCACCCCGCCCGTGCCACAGGGCGTGCGCATCGTGGGGAGTGGGTTCGCCGGTGACGAGCTCACGGCCCACCCCGGGGCCTGGATGATCGGATTCCGCGAGGTCGGTGACCTCGAGCACCGGTACGTCTGGCACCTCGACGGCACGAAGGTGGGCACCGGACCTACCTACACGGTGCCCGACGACAGCGCGGGCTCGACGGTGGCGCTGACCGTCGTGGCGCGGCGGGAGGGTCGCGCGCCCGGCTTCGGGACCGCGAGCCGGGTGCTGCCGGTCGGGCAGCGCCCGGCCGTCAGCACCACGCGTCCCTCGGTGACCCCCGCGGAGCCGCGGGCTGGACAGACCGTGCGCGTCGACCTCGGGGAGTGGGAGGTCCCGGGCGGGACCACGGCGGACCTCTCCTTCCGGACCCGGTGGTTCGCGGAGGGGTACCTGCAGCCCGTCACCGGTGACCAGTGGGCGACCCAGACCCACCAGGAGGGCGCGCGGATCCGTGCCGAGGTCACGGTCTCGCGCGCCGGCCACCCCGACCTCGTCGTCGAGACGGAGCCCGTCGTGCTGGGGGCCCCGGCGCAGGTGGAGATGGTCGAGGCCCCCACGGTCACGGGCACCCCGGCGGTCGGTCGCACGCTGACGGCGGCGCCGGGCACGTGGGTCGCCGACGGCGGGGAGGTCTCCCTCACCTACCAGTGGCGGACCACGGGGCAGTGGATGCCCGGGACTTCCTCCAGCACCTACGTGCCCTCCGGGTGGGACGCGGGCCGCTACCTCTGGGTGCGCGTGACCGCCACGGCGCCGGGGCACGTGCCCACGACGCACGTGGTGGGTGTCGGCACCGTCCGGGACGGGGACGAGCCCCTCCGCGGGCGCTTCGCCGGCCGGGCGGTCGAGGACGCCGACGGCGCCCCGGTCGTCGGCGCGAGCTGGCTGGCCTGCTCCGCGGGCGGCTGGAGCTGTGCCTGGAGCGGTCAGGCGGGCTACTCGCCGACGGGACCCGACGGCTCCTTCGGTGGGACGCTCCCCCTGGGTCGTCACCAGGTCGTCGTCCACGCCCCGGAGGGCAGCGGACTGCTCGACGGTCGCGCCGTCGTCGACGTCACCGCCGACGCCGACGCCGAGATCGAGGTCCGCCTCGAGTCGCCGCCGACCCCGGCCCCCAACGTGGAGGTCCCGGGCAGTACGGGCAGCTTCAACGGGGTGCCGATGGTCTACTCCGGGACGCCCCAGCGGATCGAGGTGACCGGCTGCGCCGACGTCGCCGCGCCGACGTACGAGGTGACCTTCGACAACGGCACGACGCCGCTGACGGGCACCTTGGCGAGGGGTGCGGTCGCGGACGGCAAGGCCGTCTACTCCGCCTCCGTCGTCTTCCCGACGAGCGGCATGGCCACGTTCACCACGAACGTGCCGGCCGAGTGCGGCGGTGCCCCGACGCGGACGAAGGTCTACATCGACCCGAGCGGCGTCGTCACCGACCAGTACGGGCGTCCCCTCGAGGGGGCCACCGTGACCTTGCTGCGGTCCGACACCGAGGACGGCCCCTACATGGCCGTCCCGGACGGGTCCGACGTCATGTCGCCCGCGAACCGCGCCAACCCCTCGACGACCGACGCGGTGGGCTACTTCCGCTGGGACGTGGAGGAGGGCTGGTACAAGGTCCGCGCCGAGAAGTCCGGGTGCGCGACCGAGACCACCGAGGCGATGCAGGTGAACCCGCCTCGCGTGGACCTGCTCGTCGACCTGGAGTGCGAGGTCGCACGCCCCGGCCCGGCGACCGTGACGGTGACGGACGCCAACGGCGGCGCGGCGGAGGTCGGGGACGTCCTGACCGCCGACCTCTCCGGATGGACCGCGGGCTACACGGCGACGGCCCAGTGGCTCCGCAACGGCGCCGTCGTCCCGGGCGCCACCGGCGCGACCTACCGGGTGACGGAGCAGGACCGGACGGCGACGCTCTCGGTGCGCCGGGTCGCGAGCCGGCCGAGCTACACGCAGGAGGAGGGGCGTGGTGCACCGGTCGACTTCCGGACCCTGACCGACGTCTCGGCCGGCCTGTTGGTGCCGGCGGCCCGGACGCCCGAGCCGACGCCCGAGCCGACGCCGACGCCGGAGCCGACGCCGACGCCGACGCCGACGCAGCAGCCCACGCCGACGCAGACGCCGACGCAGCAACCGACGGCGCAGCCCACCTCGCAGCCCACGCCGGAGCCCACCCCGGAGACGACCCCGGAGCAGGCCCAGGCGAAGGCGAAGGTCACGGCCAAGCCCGCCGCGAAGCAGACGAAGCCGAAGGGCGTGGTCCTGAGGATCACGGTCAAGGCGACCGGGGTGAGGGCGGTGACGGGTGCCCTCAAGGTCCTCGACGGCACGAAGGTCGTGGCCAAGGGGACCCTGAAGCCCGGCCACAAGGGGGTCCTGACGCTCAAGGTCAGGAAGGCGCTCAAGAAGGGCAAGCACCGGCTGCGCGTGGTCTACGCCGGAAACGCCCGGGTCGCCGGAGCCACGTCGAGGTGGGTGACCGTCACCATCCGCTGACGTCCCCGGCGAGTAGGACCCGCGGGTCGCCCAGGCGGCCCGCGGGTCCTGCCCTCCCTGCGAGGATGTCGCCCATGTCCGACGAGACCGCCGTCCTTGCCCGGGAGCTCCGTGACCGGGTGCTCTCCGCAGGCTTCACCTACGACGCCGTCGCCGAGGCGCTGGGCCCGCGCGCCCACGCCGCGCTGGGCCGCAACGAGACCACCCCCGGCGTGCGCGCCACCGGCGGCGGGTCGCCGCTGGAGACGCTGACCCGCCTCTTCCTTCTCCAGGTCCCGGTCCCCCTGGAGGCCGCGGAGCGGGCCCTGCCGGGCCTGGTCGACCGGCTGGCCGCCCAGGGCGTGGTCGAGCAGTCGGTGGGCGAGGTCGCCGCGCGCCTCGACGTACGCCCCTACGCCACCGACGACGACGACCGGGGCGACCTGTGGGTGGTCAGCGACCTCACCCCCGGCCTCGACGGCTCGCCCGCGCGCGTCGGTCCCGACCACGTGCTGGGGATCAGCCCCGCGTCGACCTCGCTCGCCCAGATGACCCTGCGCGAGCCCGTGGGCAGCGCGCTGGACCTCGGCACCGGGTGCGGCGTCCAGGCGCTCCACCTGGCCCGGCACAGCGGCCGGGTGGTGGCCACCGACGTCAACCGGCGGGCCCTGTGGATGACGCGGTTCAACGTGGCGCTCAACGACCTGACGGGAGTCGACGTCCGCGACGGCTCCTTCTTCGAGCCGGTCGCGGGAGAGCGGTTCGACCTGATCGCCACCAACCCGCCCTTCGTGATCTCGCCCGCCACCGGCGAGCGGCTCGTCTACCGCGACTCGGGCCTGCCCGGCGACCGGGTCGTCGAGCACATCGTGCGCACCGGGCCGAACCACCTCACCGACGGCGGCTGGTGCCAGGTGCTCGCCAACTGGGTGATCGCCGCGGACCGCCCGTGGGCGGAACGGCTCGAGGAGTGGGTGCCCGAGGGCACCGACGCCTTCGTCGTGCAGCGCGAGGTGCTCGACCCCGCGGCGTACGTCGAGCTGTGGCTCAAGGACGCCGGCCAGCACGGGGGTCCCGACTACGCGCAGCGCTACGACACCTGGCTCAGCTGGTTCGACGCCGAGGGCGTCGAGGGGATCGGCTTCGGGTGGATCAACCTGCGCCGCGGGGGTGCCACGCAGGGCGCCGCACGTGAGCTGCTGGAGTGGCCGTACGACGTGGAGCAGCCGGTCGCCCCGGCCACCCTCCAGTGGGCCCGCGCCCGGGACCTGCTCCACCGCACCCCCGACCTGGCCGCCGCGCGCCTCTCCACCCGGGTCGACGTGCTGCAGGAGACCCAGGGGGAGCCCGGCGCCGAGGACCCTGAGTCCATCGTGCTGCGCCAGCAGCGGGGCCTGCGTCGCGCGCGGAAGGTCGACACGGTCGAGGCGGCGCTCGTCGGGGCCTGCGACGGAGAGCTGGCGGTCGGACAGATCCTCGACGCGGTCGCCTCGCTGCTCGGCCGGGACGCCGCCGAGCTGCGGGCGACCTACCTCCCCGTGGTGGCCGAGCTGGTCGCCGAGGGGTTCCTCGACGGGTCGTGACGCCCCGGACGTGAAAGGTCCCGCGCAGCCACCTCCCAGATGGCTGCGCGGGACCCTGTCACGCGGGTGTCAGGCGGTCAGAGCTTCACCGCCCTGGAGACGGAGCCCGCGGTCTGCGCGTTGCCGCCGAACTGGGCCTTGACGCTGACCTTGGCCTTCTTGGCCTTGGCGCGCTTCTTGCCCTTCTTGCCCTTGCCCTTCGCCTTGCCCTTCAACTTCTCGAGCTTCTTGGCGCTGAGCTTGAACGTGACCTTCGTGGTCCCGGCCGCGACCGTCCTGGTGGCCAGGACCTTCTTGCCCGCCTTCAGCTGGACCGTGCCGGCCGTCGACCCGCCGGCGGCCACCTCGAGGGTGACGACCACGACGGTCTTCTTCGCGGTCGACTTCTTCCGGTCCACCTTGAGGAGGGTCCTCGACGCCACGACCGGCTCCGCGACCGGCTGCTCGGGAGCCGGGGTCGGGCCGGCCGTCGGCTGCGGGCTCGGCGACGGCGACTCGGAGGGTCCCGGGGTCGGCTGCGCGGACGGCGCCGCGCGACCGGTCACCGGGGCCGACGTCGCGGTGGCCCGGGTGAAGGTCACCGTGAGGGCCTGGCCCACGTCCACGTAGTCGGGACGCTGGGCGCCCGAGCGGGCCGTGAAGACCGCCCCGACGTCGCCCGCGGTGAGCGTGTGGGTCGCGGAGGCCATCGGGATCCCGTTGCGCAGCAGCTCGACGCCGGCCTCGACCAGCGGTTCGGCCCAGGTGCCGGGCGCGGCGGTGATCGTGCTGCCCACCACCGGGTCGCCCGTCACGGACGGGGCGGTCGTGGGCGCGGGGGCGGCGCTGGAGCACTGCATCCGGATCAGCAGGTCGATCTTCTCCGGCGGGACCTCCATGCCGTCGGTCGTGGTGCTGGTGCAGCCGTTGGCGTCGACCCGCACCTTGTACCAGCCCGCCGTCACGTCCCACCGGAAGAAGCCGGCGTCGTCCGTGGTGTCGGGGTTGGCCCGGTTGGAGGGCGACATGACGTCGCTGCCGTCGGGGACGACGGTGTAGTCGCCGTTGTAGGTGTCCGAGCGCAGCAGGGTGACGATCGCCTCGGCCACGGGGCGTCCCCACTGGTCGGTGACGGTCCCGCTCGGGTCGATGTAGACGTTGAACCGGGTCTCGGCGCCCCCGCAGGTCCCGGGGACGTTGGTCCGGATCTCCGCGCTGCCCGTCAGCGGGTAGAGCGGGGCGATCATGGCCGAGTAGCTGCCGGCCGGTCCCTCGGTGAGGGGCAGCGGACCCCGCACCACACGACCCTCGAGGAGGACGGTGTAGGTGGGGGAGTCGACCCCGGCGCAGCCGCGGACCGTGAGGGGGAGCGGGTCGCCGTAGTAGACCGACGGGACGTCACCGGTGCCGGTGGAACCGCCGAGCGTGGCGTTGTCGGGCATGCCGCGCGGGGCGGCGAGCACGATCGGCTCCATCGTGGTGGTCTCGCCCACCGCCACCGTGGCGGTGCCGCCACCGGCGAAGAGGTCCCCGGACGGGGGCCACACGCGGACGACCTGGTCACCGGCGGGACGCGCGGGGAACGAGAACGCGCCCTGCGGGGTGGTGTGGGTGTACGAGCACTGGTTGCCCGCCTCGACGCAGACCTGCACGTAGGCGTCGGCCACCGGCTCGGCGTCCTCGGTCTGCACCGAGCCGTCTAGGCCGCCGTACAGGGTCTCGAGGCCCTCGTTGCGCACCGGGAAGACGTAGCGCCCCGGCTGGGTGGCGCCCTGCGAACCGGCGACGAGCGCGTTGGCCCCGCCGTCGAGCAGGGCGCCGTTGACGAAGGAGCCCGCGAGCTGCACGAAGGTGCCGGGCTGGCCGGTGCCCCCGGAGAAGCCGACGGCCGCCGAGGTGCCCCCGAAGCCGTCGACGCCGTCGGACGCCTCGCCGGTCTCCCAGAGGACCCGGTCGTAGTTGAAGGTGATGTCGAAGTCGCCCTCGCTGCGCCCGGGGTCGTTCTCCGTGGAGCTCAGGATCAGCTGGAACGTGTTGAGCTTGTCGTCCGCGTAGGAGTAGTAGCCCACGTCGGCCCAGTTGACGCAGAACTTCGTGCCGTCGGGGGAGGTGCCGTAGCTGACCTCCCAGCTGTTCGTGCCGCGGGTGTCCACGTCGGCGAAGAACGGCGCGATGATCGGCAGCTCGGTGGGACCGGTGAGGTCGCTGGGGGTGTAGTCGGAGAGACCCGACCCGAAGGTCACGTTGCCGTTGTTGTTGACGAAGAGGGTGTCGTGCGGGGTGCCGAAGAACGTCATGTCGAAGGGCACCGGGATGCCGGCGCTGGAGCCGTCGTCGTTGGAGGGCACCGTGCTCGTCCGGCACCAGTCGTGTGCCTGGCCGGCGACGCGGCCGATCGTGCTGGGCCGGGAGGTCATCGCGACCGTGCCGACCGCGACGTCGTCCTCCGTCACGGTGACGGTGTTGCCCGCGTCGGGGGCGGCGGGCAGGGAGGCGCCGCCGCCGAGGAAGACGGGGACGTAGGCCCGCTTCTCGAAGCCGAGGGTGACCTGCTGACCCGTCGGCGTGACGAGGCGGAACGAGCCGTCGTCCTCGGTCATGTCGGCGGCCACGGGACCGAAGGCGCTGCCGTCCCACGCGTACGCCGTGACCTGGGCGTCGGCGAGCCGGGCACCGCCCACGCCGGTCAGCGTGCCGGTGACGGCCGGGCCGCCCACCGGGCCGCCGTTGCGCGGCATCGGCACGAGCTGGGTGCCGACCGTCTGGTCCGAGCTCACGACGAAGGCGCCGGGCTGGTCCGGGTCGCTCGGGGACTGGGTGGCTCCCTGGGACCAGGCCGGGAAGTAGAGGTCGTCGTAGTCGTCGTAGCGCAGGTAGTAGGTGCCGGGGGCGACGCCGGTGAAGGCGTAGCCGGGGGAGGAGGTGGAGACCTCGGCCTCGTCCACGTAGTCGAAGTAGTCGAAGTCGGCGTTCCAGCCGTAGAGGCTGACGTAGCCCCAGGTCTCGGGCCCGTCCTCGGGGTAGGCGACGGCGCCCTCGACGGTGCCGGGGTCGCCCTCGGCCTGGGCGACCGCCTTCGGGTCGGGCTGGTCCTTCGGCGGGGCGGCGTGGGCCGAGCTCGTCACGGCGAGCCCGGCCATGGAGACGACGAGTGCGACCGCGAGCAAGACGACGCGGCGCACCCTGGACAACCGGTGCATACAGATCCCCCCTGGGATGGTGCGGGACCCACGTGGCACCCGCGAGGTGGGCACACACTAGGAGCGCGGCGAACCGCCAGGTGGCCGATCTCGTGGACTTTTGCTCAATGCTGGGGACGCGAGGCGTCCACCGGACTAGTCCAGCTCAGGGTCGCAGGACGACCTGCCGCGACGTGGAGGCCGCGGTCCGGGCGTTCCCGCCGAAGTGGGCGCGCAGCTTCTTCCGGGCTCCCGGCAGCCGCGCGAGCCGCTTCGCGCTGATCGCGAGCGTGACCTTGGCCGTCGTGGCCGCCCCGGCCCGGAGGCGCCCGCTCGCGAGCACCACGCGGCCCGCGCGCACCTGCACGAGGCCGGTCGTCGACCCCCCGGCGGCCATCCGGACCGTGATGCGGAGCCGCACCTTCCGCCCCTTCCCCTGCACCCGCAGCCGGACCGTCGAGGCGGCGAGCGGGGGCGTCGGGACGGCGGTGGGCGCGGCGGTGGGCACGGCGGTGGGAGCCGAGGAGGTCGGCGAGGGCGACGGCGTACCGACGGGTGTCGGCGTGCCGGCAGGCGTCGGCGGGGCGACCGTCGGGGCGACCGTCGGGGTGGGCTGGGGCGTCGGGCTGGGCAGGTCCGTGGGGCTGGGTTCCTCCGTCGGCGTGGGCCCGGTCGTCGGCACCCCGTCGAGGAGCGTCCCGAGGTCGACGTCGCCGGCCACGGTGAGGCTGTTGTCGCCGGTCGGCTCCTCCGGGATCTCGGTGCCACCCCCGAGGTGGTGGACGCGGTCCCCGGGGCCGGTGAAGGAGAGGGAGACGACTGCCCCGCGCGGCAGCCGCACCCGGAAGGTGCCGTCGGCCGCGCTGGTGACCGGGGTCAAGAGCGGCGAGAACCAGAGGCCGTCCCAGAGCAGGACGTCGACCGCGACACCCGCGAGGCCGCGACCGGCGGCGTCGACCAGGCGTCCCGAGGCGTACGGCGGTGCCGCGAGCGTGCGGTCGCGCGTCACGTCGGCGGGGGCGTCCTCGTCGAAGGAGAAGACGCCGGGGCTGCCCGGTCCCGCGGGCGGTGCGCCGCCCGCGAGCCAGCCCGGCTCGGCGACCGCCGCGGTGGCGGCGCTCCCCGTGGTCTCGAACCAGAGCGTGTAGTGCCCGCTCCCCACGAAGGGGATCGAGTAGGCGCCGGCGCTGCGGCTGGGCGCGGCGGTGACCGGGACGAACCCGTCGAGCGAGGCGTCCCAGCGCCAGAGCTGGACGTCCACGCCCGGCAGGGGGGCGCCGTCCGGTCCCCGGACCGTGCCGTGCACCGACGGCGCGCGCCGCAGCTCGAGCGGCGCGGCGGTCCGGTCGGTGTCGGACTCCAGGGGCGTCCCCGCGAGCGGGTCGCTGCCGCCGCCGAGCACGCCGTCGCGGTGCCCGGCGGCGTACGCGGCGACGGTGTACCACCGGCCGGCCTGCTGCGGCAGGCCGGCGAGCTCGTAGCGACCCGCGGCGTCGGTGACGGCCGAGGCGACCGGGTCGGCACCGGTGAACCGGCCGGGCGACCCCTCCAGCCGGAGGAGCTCCACGTCGGCCCCCGCCAGCGGGTCGCCCCCCGAGCTGCGGACGACGCCGTCGAAGGTCACCGTGGCGCGCGCGGCGAGCGTCACGGTGCCGAGCTCGGTGGTGCCGCGCTCGGTCACGGTGACGTCGAGGGTCCGGGTCACGAAGGCGGCGTCGTCCTCGGCGAAGGTCAGCCGCCACGGGCCGGGCGGGAGCTGCAACCAGAACTGGCCGTCGGCCTCGGTGGCGGCGGTGCGCCGCTGGGCGCCGGAGGTGGCGGCGAACCCGAGCCGGAGCGGGGCGCCCCCGGTGTCGACCAGGGTGCCGGTCACGACCCCCCAGTCGGGGCCCGGGTCGTCGGCCCGGGCCGACGGCGGGGCGACGAGCAGCGCCAGCGGGAGGGCCAGGGCCAGGAGGACCAGGACGAGGTGGGGACGCGACTCCGAGCTCACCGGCGCAACGTAGGTGACCGGGACGGTCCCGGAGCGGGATCGGGGGCGCATACCCCCTATATCGGGGACGCCGCGGGGAGGCGGCGGGGTCCGCGCGAGGGGCGGCGTGGCCGGGGCGGTCCCGGGGTCGCGCTACCGTGTCGGCCGTGAGCCCCGTCTGGGGCCCCTCGAGCAAGGAAGCATGAGAAGTGGCGCACAAGCTGGTCATCGTGGAGTCCCCGACCAAGGCCCAGAAGATCGGGGGGTTCCTCGGCAAGGGCTACGTGGTCGAGTCCTCCATCGGCCACATCCGCGACCTGCCCCAGAGCGCCGCCGAGATCCCCGCCAAGATCAAGGACAAGCCGTGGGGCCGCTTCGGCGTCGACGTGGAGAACGGCTTCGAGCCCTACTACGTCGTCCCCCGCGACAAGAAGAGCCACATCTCCAAGCTCAAGCAGCTGCTCAAGGACGCCGACGAGCTCTTCCTCGCCACCGATGAGGACCGCGAGGGCGAGGCGATCGCCTGGCACCTCCTCGACGAGCTGAAGCCCAAGGGCATCCCGGTGCGCCGGATGGTCTTCCACGAGATCACCAAGCCGGCGATCCTCGCCGCCGCGGAGAACCCCCGCGAGATCGACATGGACCTCGTGGAGGCCCAGGAGGCCCGCCGGATCCTCGACCGGCTCTACGGCTACGAGGTCTCCCCGGTGCTGTGGAAGAAGGTCATGTCCGGTCTCTCGGCCGGCCGGGTCCAGTCGGTCGCGACCCGGCTGGTGGTCGACCGCGAGCGCGAGCGGATGAAGTTCCGCCTCGCCTCCTACTGGGACCTCGAGGCCACCTTCGACGGCGGCGCCGACGCCGACCCGCGGATGTTCCCGGCCAAGCTCCACTCCGTCGACGGCAAGCGGGTCGCCCGGGGCTCCGACTTCACCCAGGCCGGCGAGCTCAAGGCCCCCGACGCGGTGGTCCACCTCGACCGGCGCGGCGCCGAGGCCCTGGCCGAGGCGCTCCACGACACCTCCTACGAGGTGCGCTCGGTGGAGTCGAAGCCCTACAAGCGCTCGCCGTACGCCCCCTTCCGGACCACCACGCTCCAGCAGGAGGCCGGCCGCAAGCTCGGGATGAGCGCCTCGGTGGCGATGTCGGTCGCCCAGCGCCTCTACGAGAACGGCTTCATCACCTACATGCGTACCGACTCCACCACGCTCTCGAGCGCGGCGGTGGGAGCGGCCCGCGACCAGGTCCGCGAGCTGTACGGCGCGGAGTACCTGCCCGACGCACCCCGGACCTACGCGTCGAAGGTCAAGAACGCGCAGGAGGCCCACGAGGCGATCCGGCCCGCGGGCGACACCTTCCGCACGCCGGCCCAGACGGGCCTCAAGGGCGACCAGTTCCGGCTCTACGAGCTGATCTGGATGCGCACCGTCGCGTCGCAGATGAAGGACGCCGTCGGCCAGTCCGTCTCGGTCCGGCTCGCCGGGCGGGCCGCCGACGGGCGCGACGTCGTCTTCGGCGCCTCCGGCCGGGTCATCACCTTCCACGGCTTCCTCAAGGCCTACGTCGAGGGCCTCGACGACAGCTCCAAGCAGCGCGACGACCAGGAGACCCGCCTCCCCGAGCTCGTCGAGGGCGCGGCGGTGAGCGCCGCGTCGGTGACCCCGGCCGGCCACGAGACGAAGCCCCCGTCGCGCTACACCGAGGCGACTCTGATCAAGGAGCTCGAGGACCGTGAGATCGGGCGCCCCTCGACCTACGCCTCGATCATCGGCACGATCCAGAACCGCGGCTACGTCTACAAGAAGGGCACGGCCCTCGTGCCGGCGTGGATCGCCTTCTCGGTGGTCCGGCTGATGGAGGAGCACTTCCCGCGGCAGATCTCCTACGAGTTCACCGCCGAGATGGAGGACCGCCTCGACGAGATCGCCGGCGGCCGCCGCGACCGGGTCACCGAGCTCGGCGAGTTCTACTACGGCTCCGACGACGTCACCGGGATCCACCCGCTCGTCACCGGGCTGGGCGAGATCGACGCCCGCGAGCTCGCGACCTTCCCGGTCGGCGGCGACGACTCCGGGATCCACCTGCGGGTGGGGCGGTACGGGCCCTACATCGAGGGCCCGGGCGACGACGGGGCGCCGGCCGGCAAGCGGGCCAACGTGCCCGACGACCTGCCGCCCGACGAGCTCACCCTCGAGAAGGCCAAGGAGCTGCTGGCCAACCCGGCCGGCGAGGAGACCGAGCTGGGGGTGCACCCCGAGACCGGGCTCGTCGTGGTGGCGAAGAACGGCCGCTACGGCCCCTACGTCACCGAGGTGCTGCCCGAGGACGCTCCCAAGAACGCCAAGCCGCGCACCGGCTCCCTCTTCAAGTCGATGACCCTCGACACGGTCACCCTCGACCAGGCGGTCCAGCTGCTCTCGCTGCCGCGGGTCGTCGGCGTCGACGCCGAGGGCGTCGAGATCACGGCGCAGAACGGCCGCTACGGGCCCTACCTGAAGAAGGGCACCGACTCCCGCACGATCGACGCGGAGGAGAAGCTGCTCACCATCACCCTGGACGAGGCGCTGGCGATCTACGCGCAGCCCAAGGCCAGGGGTCGGGGGGCCGCGACGGCCCCGCTCAAGGAGCTCGGCAACGACCCGGTCTCCGGGCAGCCGGTCGTGGTCAAGGCCGGACGCTTCGGCGAGTACGTGACCGACGGCGAGTACAACGCCACGCTGCGCAAGGACGACACCGTCGAGGCGATCACCCTCGAGCGGGCGGCCGAGCTGCTGGAGGAGCGGCGCGCCAAGGGGCCCGCGAAGAAGGGCGCCAAGAAGGCCGCGAAGAAGACGGCGAAGAAGGCCCCGGCCAAGAAGGCGGCCGCGAAGAAGACCGCCGCCAAGAAGACGACCGCCAAGAAGGCGACCGCCAAGAAGGCGTGAGCCCGCGCCCCGGCGTCAGCGCCGGGGCGCCTTCACCGGCCGGACCTTCCGCGCCCCGGCGTGCGCGGCCGGGTCGGCGGGGAGCAGGGTGACCACGAGGCGGGCCCGGTTCCCGCTGCGGCGGACCGCCCGGGGATCGACCCAGCCGAGCGGCACCCGCGTCGTGCGTCCGGGGACCACCTGCGCCGTGCGCCGCAGCGTCCGCCCCCGGAGTCGGAGGACGACCTCGACCCGCCCCACGGAGGCGCCCACCCGCACCGAGGAGCGCCCGCGGCGGGTGGTCAGCCGGCTGACCGTGACGCGGCTGGCCGTCTTGGCGACCGCGCCCGGCGTCGCGGTGGGGGTGGGTCCCGCCGACGGGGCGGGCCTCCTCGTCGGCGAGGGCTCCGCCGTCGGGGTGGGCTTCGCCGTCGGGGTGGGCTCCGGCGTCGGGGTGGGCTCCGGGACCCACCCGCCGACGACCCGCTTGCGACCGTCGTCGCCCTTGTGGACCGTGAACTCGTCGAGCACGGACCCGACGGCGAGGGGCCGCGCCGGCACGGTGTAGGCGCCGGGGGCGACCTCGGCGACGTAGGAGCGGAAGACCAGGGCGTCCCGGGAGACGGTGACGACCGCGAAGGTCGTGACCCGGGCCCCCTTCAGCACCTGGGTGGCGCCGTTGGCCGCCCAGACACTGCCCCGGTCGGCCTCCAGGTGGTAGTGGCGGGCGCCGGAGTTGCTGACGACGTAGACCGGGCCGTCGGTGACCCCCGGCTCGCTGGTGCGGTCCACGTCGAGGAACCCGCGGGAGTAGACGTGGTCGTGGCCCATCTGCACCAGGTCGACGTCGTGGCGCTGCAGCACCGGCAGCCAGTGGCGGCGCAGCACGGGCTCGTCGCGCCCCTGGCTGGCCGAGAGGACGGGCTGGTGGAAGGTGACGACCTTCCACTTCGAGGGCGACCGTCCGAGGACGTGGTCGAGCCAGGCGGCCTGGTACTCGATCCACACCTCGTCGGCCCGGGCGGACGGGCAGCCCTGGCCCTCGCACTCCGGCAGGGCGGCAGGGGTCAGGAAGACGGGGTCCCGGGTGGCGTTGACGGTGACGAACCGGACGCCCTGGTAGTTGACGTGGTAGACGGTCTCGCGGGCCAGGCGCGACCAGTGGTCGAAGTACGCGCGGTACTGGCGGGCCACCGGGTCGTCGCCGACCGCCCGCCGGGCGAGCGTGCCGATGGTGGCGTCGGTCGGCTGGTTGGCCGGGTACTCGACGTGCGCCTTCCAGGCCTGGAGCAGGCGGTCGCCGGAGTGCTCGTGGTTGCCCGGCGCGGCCAGCACGTTGGTGGTCGCGGCCGAGCGGCGCATCCCGCGGAACCACGAGGCCCACTGGCCGTCGTCGTTGCCCGCCTCGACGAGGTCGCCGGCGTGCACGGAGCCCACCGAGGCGGGCGCGGTCCGCTCGGCCATCCGGACCACGGCGGGCCAGGTGCTGTCGAGGCCCATCTGGGCGTCGCCGTAGTAGACGTACTGGAAGTCGGTCCGCGTCGGGTCGGCCGTCGTGAAGGCGTGCCAGGCGCTCCAGCCCGTCGCCGCGTCGCCCACGCGGTAGCGGTACGCCGTCCCGGGTCGCAGGCCGGTGAGGGCGGCGGAGAAGTGCGGCGCGGGCTGCCGGGGAGCCCGGCCCGCCAGCGTGGCCGCCACGGTGCGGACCTCGCCGCCGGCCACGGGGACCACCTCCACCGCCCCGCGGGACTGCGTGGGCTCCTCGGCCAGCCACGTCACGTGCTGGGACGTGGACGGGTCGGCGGTGGGGGTGAGCACCACCCGCCGCGGGCCGGGCGGGTCGGGCTCGACGACCGGGGCGAGCGCCAGCCGGTCCAGCGACCACCAGACGTCGGTGCTCTCGGGCTTGCCCTGGTGGAGCCGGACCGCGAGGGTGTTGGTCCCCTCCTGCAGCGCCGAGGCGGGGATCCGGAAGGCCACGTTGCCGCCGACCCCGTCGTCGTACGCGAGGTTGGGGGTGCCGGGCTCGACGAGGTAGCGGACCACCTCGCGCCCGTTGACCAGGACGAGCGCGGCGTCGTCGACGTACCCCTCGCCGACCAGGTCGCGCCCCGCCGCGAGGAGGTCGGGGGTGACCTCGAAGGTGGTGCGGAAGAAGTAGCTGCGCACGGGCTGGGCGGCGCCCGGCGCGCGGATCGGGAGCGGGGTGCGGGCCACCATCCCGGTGGCGAACTCGGCCGTCTCGCTGCCGTCGCTGCGCACCCGTCCGCCGAAGCCGCCCTGCCCGGAGGACCACGCCCGGTCGTCGAAGCCCGGAGCGGCCCAGGCGAGCGGGTCGTCGGGGGCGCCCGGGTCGGTGTCGTCGGCGAGGTAGCGCCACGTCGTCCGGGCGGTCACCAGCGCGTCGGGCTCGGCCGTGCCGGCCACCGCCGCCGGAGCCGCGACCCCGGGCAGCAGCCCGACGCCCGTCACCAGGCCCACCACCAGCGCGACGATGCGCATGACTCCCCCTGCTTCCCCCGAGACGCTCGTGACCCGCGTCGGCGCACAGTCAAGCGCACTCCGTCGACACCCCGGCGCAGATCTCGGCCGCCGACCCCTTGCCCCGGGGCGCGGGTCGGGCGCACATTGGGGGGAGGAGGAATGCCATGAGCAGCAGCCAGGTCCCCGACAGCTTCCCGGTCCTCTCCCGCGGCCGGCACCGGACACCGCGCTCGGGCGCCTGCTTCATGGAGATGGCGTCCTACCTCGCGGGCGAGCGGTGGAGCGACCACCCCCAGTGCACCGACCCGCTCCTGGCCGAGCTGGCGCGCCTGGTCAACGACAACACCAGCGACGCCGACCGCTCCGACCTGGTCGTGCTGGTGCCGTCGGTGGTCGGGCTGCGCGGGAGCGGGCTGCGCACCGAGGTGGAGATCGCCGCCGCGGTCGCGGCGTACGCCCTGCCCCGGTCGCCGCGCTCGGCGCAGCGCGCGCTGGCGGCCGGACTGCTCTCGGTCCAGCGGGTCCTCGACGACCTCGGCGACCCCGCGCCGGGGCGCGGCACCACCCGTGCCGACGTCGAGGCGGTGCTGGAGCGGTTCCCCGGCGAGGCCGCCTGGGCGAGGCGGTTCAGCGCCGGGCGCCCGGTCTCCGGGAAGGCCTTCCACCGGCGCGTCGCGCCGACGGTCGTGCGCGCCGCCGTCCGCGGGATCCGGGCCGCCCACCCCGACAGCGACCCCCGTCTGCGGGGCCTTCTCGAGGCCGGGATCGCGGCCGCCCGCCGCACGCAGCCGGTCGAGACGCCGGCCCGGCAGCGGCTCGAGACGGGATCCTGAGCGGCGTCCGCTCACTTTCTGCAGAACTTCTCCTGCACAAAGTCGCACGTGCGGAGGCCTTCCGGGATGTCGGATCCCCGGCTTAGTGTCCTCTCGACGCAGGGGAGCGCCGGTATCGCAGGGGTCCGGTCGCCCTGCCTCTCGGGAAAGGAACGATCGTGCGAACCACGACTGCCGGGCTCTGCCTGGCGCTGATGGCGGGTGGCGGCCTCCTGGCCCTGCCCGCGACGGCCGCACCGCCGGCCGACCCCTCCGGCAGCACGGGCGAACCCCGGGCCACCTCCCTCCCCTCCCACGTCCTCCCCAACGAGGACGCCGAGAAGCAGGAGGCGCTGCGCCAGCAGGCGTGGGCCGACGTGCTCAGCGGCGAGCGGAAGCCGCGGACCGTCAACGGCAACCAGGTCCTCAAGATGGGCCGCGAGGTCGCGACCGAGCGGGCCAACCCGCGCAGCGCCGCGGCGGCCCCCGTCCAGGACCAGTACGTCGAGCTCTCCAACGAGCGCACCGACAAGGTGTTCGTGCTGCTCGTGGAGTTCGGCGACCAGCGTCACCCGAGCTTCCCCGACCAGGACACCAACGAGGCCACCCCCGGCCCCGCTCGCTTCGACGGCCCCCGGTTCAACGAGATCCCGGAGCCCGGCCGCGACGACAACTCCACCCAGTGGCGCAAGAAGTACACGAAGAAGTACTACAAGGACCTCTACTTCGGTGAGGGCGAGGGCGTCGAGTCGCTCAAGACCTACTACGAGCGCCAGTCCTCGGGCCGCTACAGCGTCGAGGGCATGGTCACCGACATCACGAGCGTGCCGTTCAACCAGGCCCGCTACGGCCGCAGCGGCGGCTACCCGTGCGGCTCGCAGGTCTGCAGCAACAACTGGGCCCTGATCTCCGACGCGATGACGCAGTGGGTCGCCGACCAGAAGGCGGCCGGCAAGACCGACGCCCAGATCGCCCGCGTCGTGTCGCGCTACGACATCCGCGACCGCTACGACTTCGACGGCGACGGCAACTTCGACGAGCCCGACGGCTACATCGACCGCTTCCAGATCATCCACGCCGGCGGCGACGAGGCCGACGGCGACCCGATCTACGGCGAGGACGCCATCTGGAGCCACCGCTGGAAGGCGTTCCAGAACCTCGACGGCACCGCCGGTCCCGAGGGCAACCTCGACGGCGGCGCGCAGATCGGCACCACCGGCGTCTGGGTGGCCGACTACACCATCCAGCCGGAGAACGGCGGGCTCTCCGTCGTCGCCCACGAGTACGGCCACGACCTCGGCCTGCCCGACCACTACGACACCGCCGCCTCGGGCGACAACCCGGTGAGCTGGTGGACCCTCATGGCGCAGAGTCGGGTCTCGGCCAAGGGCGACCAGGGCATCGGCACCCGTGCCGCCGACCTGGGCGTCTGGGACAAGCTGCAGCTGGGCTGGCTCGACTACGAGACGGTGGTCGCGGGCCAGGACCGCACCATCGACCTCGGCCCCCACGAGTACAACTCCGACAAGGCCCAGGGCGTCGCGGTCGTGCTCCCCGACAAGGAGAACGTCACCACGCTGCCCACCCCCGCCGAGGGGAGCAAGCAGTGGTGGAGCGGTGAGGGCAACAACTACGAGTCCTCCATGGCGCGGGCCGACCTCGCGGTCCCCGCGGGCGGTGCCGAGCTGTCGCTGAAGACGGCCTACAACATCGAGGAGGACTACGACTTCGCCTGGTTCGAGGTCGAGGCGCCCGCCGGCAGCGGGACCTGGACGGCCCTCCCGACGCCGTTCGACACCGACGCCGAGCTCGACGAGGACGACGTCGCCATCGACGGGGTCAGCGAGGGCTACCAGCAGGTGACCTACGACCTCTCGGAGTACGCCGGCCAGACCATCGGCTTCCGGGCCCGCTACCAGACCGACGGCGCCGTGCAGGGCCAGGACCCCGACCTCGAGTGGACCGGGCTCTTCGTGGACGACATCTTGGTCACCGCGGGTGGCGAGGTCGTCCTCGCCGACGGGGCCGAGACCTCGCCGAACGGCTGGACGCTGGACGGCTTCTCCTCGGTCGCCGCGTCGATCACGGCGTACACCGACCGGTTCTACCTCGCGAGCAACCGGGCCTACGTCTCCTACGACAAGTACCTCCAGACCGGGCCGTACAACTTCAGCTTCCCGGACCGGCCGAACTTCGTGGAGAAGTTCCCGTACCAGAACGGCCTCCTGGTCAACTACTGGGACGCCTCGTACGGCGACAACAACACCAGCCAGCACCCCGGTGAGGGCCTGGTGCTCCCGGTCGACGCCAACCCGAACGTCGACTTCAACCTGCAGGGCCAGCCGTGGCGTGGCCGGATCCAGACGTACGACGCCCCCTTCGGGCTCGAGCGCTCCGACTCCTTCACCCTCACCGCCGGTGGCCGCAAGAGCCTCGTGCGGGGCGAGGCGGCCCAGCCGGTCTTCGACGACAGCGACCCCAACCGCTACTTCCAGCCCTACGTGGACGGCGGACTGCCCCGCGTCGGGGTGAAGGTTGCCGGGGTCGGCGTCAAGATCGAGGTGCTGCAGCAGAGCGGCACGTCGATGAAGATCCGGGTCCGCTGACCGGGGACGACGCACAGCACGACGGCGAGGGCCGGGAGCGACGCTCCCGGCCCTCGTCGCGTCCCGTGCCGTCAGCTCGTGACGTCCAGCCGGCTCACCGCGACCACCGACCCGTCGCCGCAGCGCTGCGACGGCGCGGGGACGGCGAGGTGGGGGGCGCCGACCGCCGTGACCCGGTCGCCGGGCGCGAGCTCCGTGACGCCCTCGCCGACGAGGGTCCAGGGGATCTCGTTGTCGTCCCGGACCACCGCGCACCCCCGGTCGGGGTCGACCTCCACCACCTCGCCCACGACGCGGATCCGCTGGAGCGCCTCGGTCGGCGGCGTGCCGGTCGTGTCGCCGGGGCTGGAGCTCGGGCTGGGGCTGGGGGTGGGGGTGGGGGTGGGCGAGACGCTCGTGGTCTCCCGCCCGACGTCGGGCGCGTCCCCCGGCTCCTCCTCCCCGCAACCCGCGAGCGCGGCAGCGAGCAGCAGGGGGAGCAGCGGGAGCAGGGCGGCACGACGAGAGCTCATGCAGGTGGGACGTACCGGGAGCCCGGCCGGCTCCCGACCGGGCCCGGTCGGCCTCACCGCCGCGCGGTGCCCAGGAAGCCGTAGGTCCACGGTCGCATCGCCCGGGGCCCGGGCACGAGGTGGCCGGTCTCGACCGGTCCGAGCGTGAGGCCGGCGTCCGCGACGAGCGCCGGGACGTCGCGGGTCAGGTGGCAGCCGCCGAAGACCCGCCGCTGCACGGGCTCCAGCCGGCGCTGCCGGCGCGCCACGACCGGGTCGGGGGAGAGCCCGTGCTCGAGGAAGGCCAGGACGCCGCCCGGTCGCAGCACCCGGTGGGCCTCGGCGAGGGCCCGCGCGGGGTCCGGGACGGTGCAGAGCGAGAAGGTGACGAGCGCGGCGTCGTACGTCGCGTCGGGGGCCGCGAGCGCCTGGCCGTCGAGCCCCACGCGGGCCACCGGCACGGCCGCCGCGCCCCGGCGCCCCGCGGAGCGGGCCCACCCGACGTCGGAGGGCTCGACCGCGTCGACGGCCTCCACGTCACCCGGCAGGTGCGGGAGGTTGAGCCCGGAGCCGAAGCCGATCTCGAGCACCCGACCGGCCAGCGGCGCGCAGGCGCGGGCCCGCAGCGCCGCGACCTCGGCGTTCGAGAGCGCGGAGTCGGTCAGCCTCGGCACGACGTGGTCCGTCCACCACCCCATCCCGGCACGCTAGCCTCCGGCCCGGGGGATGGGAACGGTGCACGACAACTTTCCCGGCGCCCGGTGCGTCTCCCTCCGCGAAAGCCGACACCGAGGAACCCAGGAGTCCCGCATGCGCACGACACCCCCCACCGCCGCCGCCCTCGCGACCCTGACCGGCCTGCTGGTCGCGGCCCTGCCGCTCACGGGTGCTGCCGCCGGACAGGCGGAGGTCCCCACCTGCGACGGCAAGGTGGCGACGATCGTCGCCGACCCCGCGACCCCCCACGGGGAGTGGGTGCACGGCACGCCCGGCGACGACGTGATCGTCGGCAGCGACGGGTTCGACAACATCGACGGCGGCGAGGGGGACGACACGATCTGCGGGCTCGACAGCGCCGACACGATCGTCGGCGGGCCCGGCGACGACCGTCTCTTCGGGGGTGGCGACACCTACGTGGCCGACGACGACTACTGGGGCGACGTGGTGCAGCCCGGCCCGGGTGACGACTTCGTCGATCTCGGCCCCCACCTGGGGCCCGACGACATCTACTTCGCCGACGGCGTCTACGGCGACAAGGTCTCCTACGCCGACGCCCCGGGCCCGGTCCGCGTCGACCTCGGCGCGGGGGTGGCCACCGGGCACGGGACCGACACCTTCGCCGCGTCGGTGCCGGACACGTTCGCCGGCATCGTCGGCTCGCCGTACGACGACGTCCTGGTCGGCGGTGCGGCCGACGACACGATCCACGGCGGCGGCGGCTCCGACGTGATCGACGGCGGTCCGGGCAACGACGAGCTCGACGGGGACGCCGTCACCAACCTCCACCACCGGCGCAGCCGGGTCCACGCCCCGGACGCGGTGTCGGGCGGCGAGGGCGCGGACCTCCTGTACGGCGGCGACGGCGACGAGCTGCGCGGCGGCGCCCGGAACGACGACTTCTTCCTGTCGGACGGCGGCGAGGCCCGCGGCGGGGCGGGCGACGACGACGTGCACGTGACCCTGCGACGCTCGGAGCTGACGACCGGGCGTCGCGCCTTCGTCGGCGGCCCCGGCTGGGACGGGCTGGAGCTCCGGGTGGCCTTCGGCCGGCCGGGCGGTCCGCTCGACCTGCGGCTCGACGTCCCCCGTCGCGCGGTCCGGGTGGCGGGCCGCCGCTGGGCGTCGCTGCGCGGCACCGAGGAGCTCGCGGTCTCGGGCACCGTGCGCCGGGGGCGGGTCGCCTTCCGCGGCGGCCCGCGCAAGGAGGTCTTCCGGGAGGAGCTGAGGGGCGCCGCCGTGGTGCGGGTCGCGGGCGGCGGCGGCCGCGACCGCTGCGGCCTGGACTGGAAGAAGCCCCGACCGTGCTGAGGCGCGGTGAGCGCCCGGGCGGGGGCGTCGGCGCCCACCCGTAGGGTGTGACGCGTGATCGTGCCTGTCCCACCCGTCGTCGCCGAGCGCGGCGTCTTCGTCTGCTTCGAGGGCGGTGAAGGGTCGGGCAAGTCGACCCAGTCCCGGGCGCTCAGGGAGTGGCTGGAGGCCGAGGGCCACACGGTCGTGCTGACCTTCGAGCCGGGCGACACCGCGGTCGGCCAGCGGCTGCGCCGGATCGTGCTCGACCCCGCCACGGGCGACCTGTCCGACCGCACCGAGGCGCTGCTCTACGCCGCCGACAAGGCCGAGCACGTCGACACCGTGGTGCTGCCGGCCCTTGCCCGCGGCGAGGTGGTCGTCACCGACCGGTACGTCGACTCCGCGCTGGCCTACCAGGGCGCCGGCCGGGCGCTGCCGGTCGCCGAGGTGGAGCCGGTGATGCGCTGGGCGACCGGCGGGCTGCGGCCCCACCTGACCGTCGTCCTCGACCTCGAGCCGGCCGCCGGCCTGGAGCGGTTCACGGGGCGGGACCGGATCGAGGGGGAGTCGCTGGAGTTCCATCAGCGGGTCCGTTCGGCGTTCCTCGAGATGGCCGCCGCGGACCCGGAGCGCTACCTCGTGCTCGACGCCCGCGCCCCGGTCGAGGAGATCTCGGCCGCCGTCCGCCAGCGGGTCGCCCCGCTGCTGGCGCGGGAGTCCGCGACGTGACGGTCTGGGACGCGCTGGTCGGCCAGCGCCACGTGGTCGGCACGCTCGGCCGCGCGGCGGGTGGCGACGGGATGACCCACGCGTGGCTCTTCACCGGCCCCCCGGGGTCGGGCCGCTCCAACGCCGCCCTCGCCTTCGCCGCCGCGCTCCAGTGCGACCGGGCGGGCTGCGGCGACTGCCACGCCTGCCGCACCACGCTGGGCCGCACCCACGCCGACGTCACCCTGGTCCGCACCGAGAAGCTCTCGATCGGCGTCGACGAGGTGCGCGACCTCGTGCGGCGTTCGGCGCTCGCGCCCAACGGCACGCGCTGGCAGGTGATGATCGTGGAGGACGCCGACCGGCTCACCGACCAGGCCTGCAACGCGCTGCTCAAGGCCATCGAGGAGCCGACGGCGCGCACGGTCTGGCTGCTCTGCGCCCCGTCGGCCGAGGACGTCCTCGTCACGATCCGCTCCCGCTGCCGGCTGGTCACCCTCACCACCCCGCACGCCGCCGACGTCACCGACTTCCTGGTCCGCACCGAGGGGGTCGGCGAGCCGCTGGCGGCCCACGCGGCTCGCGCCAGCCAGGGCCACATCGGCCGGGCCCGGGCGCTCGCGCTGGACGAGGAGACCCGCAACCGGCGCGCCGAGGTCGTCCGGCTGCCCGCGCGGCTCACCTCGCTGGGCTCCTGCATGAACGCCGCGAGCAACCTCCTCGACGTCGCCAAGGCCGAGGCGGAGGCCCAGACCACCGCGCTCGACGCGCGGGAGAAGGCGGAGCTGGACCGGGCGTACGGCGTGGAGGGCCGCGGCAAGCGCCCCAAGGAGTACGCCCCCGCCCTGCGCGACCTCGAGAAGGGCCAGAAGACGAGGTCGAAGCGGCGGCTCCTCGACGTCGTCGACCGCGGACTGATGGACCTCGTCTCGGTCTACCGCGACGCGATCGCCCTCAAGATGGGCGCCCCGGGCCGGCTGGTCAACGAGGAGATCCGCGCCGATGTGGCGACCCTGGCCCGCCGGTCGACCCCCGAGGCCAACCTGCGCCGGATCGAGGCGATCTTCGCGGCCCGGGAGCAGATGCTGGAGTTCAACGTGCCGCCCGTGATGGCGCTCGAGTCGATGATGGTCGCGTTGCGGCTGGAAGGTGGGACACGGTGAACCGTGTGGTGGCAGCGCTCCTGGCGCTCGCGCTGGTGCTCGGCTCGGTGGTGGCGGGGGCGGTCCTGCTCCTCGGTGACGACGACGGGGGCGGCGACGGCGCCCGCGGCGGCGAGACCACGACCCGGACCCCCGAGCGTCAGGTGCGCTCCGACGACGAGCCGGCCGGCGACGCGACCGAGCCGCCCGACCCCGCCCTGGAGCAGTACTACTCCCAGGAGGTCGACTGGCAGTCCTGCGGCGACGGCTTCGAGTGCGGCTGGCTCAAGGTCCCGATGGACTACGACGAGCCCGACGGCGAGAAGCTCGACCTCGCGTTGCTCAAGGTGCTCGCCGACGCTCCAGAGCGCCGGGTCGGCTCCCTGGTGGTCAACCCGGGCGGCCCCGGCGCCCCCGGCACCGAGTACGCCGCGCAGGCGGCGTTCGTCTTCCGCGAGCCGCTGCTCGACCACTTCGACATCATCGGCTTCGACCCGCGCGGCACCGGCCGGAGCAACCCGGTCGACTGCCTGAGCGACGAGCAGCTCGACGAGTACCTCGCCGGCGACCCCGCGCCCGACACCCCCGCCGAGGTGCGGGAGGCGGTCCGCTGGAGCAAGCGGTTCGGCGCGGGCTGCCAGCAGCGCAGCGGCGACCTGGTCGACCACGTCTCCACCGTCGAGGCGGCCCGCGACATGGACGTGCTCCGCGCCGCCCTGGGCGAGGGGCAGCTGGACTACCTCGGCGCCTCCTACGGCACCAAGCTGGGCGCGACCTACGCCGAGCTCTTCCCGGAGCGGGTCGGCCACCTCGTGCTCGACGGCGCCGTCGACCTCCAGCTGGACAGCCGCGGGATGAGCCTGGGCCAGGCCCGAGGTTTCGAGACCGCGATCACCGCCTACGTGGAGAACTGCGTCGACGGGGGCGACTGCTTCCTGGGCGACTCGGTGGACGACGGACTGGCCACGATCACGCGCCTGCTCGACGAGGTCGACGCCGACCCGCTGCCGGCGGGAGACCGGGAGCTGCGGATCGGCAACGCCTTCTACGGGATCGTCGCGCCGCTCTACAACCGCGACTACTGGCGGCTCCTCGACCGGGCGCTGCGCCAGGCGCTCGACGGCAACGGTGCCGCCCTGCTGGAGCTGTCGGACTTCTACGCCTCCCGCGGCCCCGACGGCAGCTACAGCGACAACTCCTCGGAGGCGATCTACGCGATCAACTGCCTCGACGACCCGTCCTTCACGCCCGCCTCCGAGGTCCCGGCGGAGTTCGAGGCCTTCGAGGAGGCCTCGCCGACGTTCGGGCGGGTCTTCGCCTGGGGCCTGGTGGGCTGCCAGGGATTCCGCGGCGAGCCGTCGGAGCCGATCGAGGTGGACGGGTCGGGCGCCGCGCCGATCCTGGTGACCGGCACGACGCGCGACCCCGCGACGCCGTACGAGTGGGCCGAGTCCCTGGCCGACCAGCTGGAGTCGGGGATCCTGCTGACCCGCGACGGCGACGGCCACACCGCCTACAACGCGGGCGACGAGTGCATCGACGTCGCCATCGAGGACTACCTGGTCGACGGGGTCGTCCCCGACGGCGACGTCACCTGCTGAGGTCGGTCAGCTCACCAGCGCGGCGATGTCGGAGAACGACCCGGCGTCGCCCTTGACGGGGATGCTGGAGCGGCCGTCGATCCCGACCGGGATGTCGCCGGCCACGGTGATCCGACGGACCTCGCGGGGCTGGGTGTCGAAGTCCGCCACGGCGTAGTGCTGCGTGGCGCGGTTGTCCCACATCGCCACGTCGCCCGGCTGCCACTGCCAGCGGATGGTGTTCTCCAGCTTGGTCACGCGGTCCTGGAGCAGGTTGAAGAGGATCGCCGACTCCTTCTGGTTGAGCCCGACGAACTTCTTGACGAAGTGGCCCAGCAGCAGGGTGCGCTCGCCGGTCTCCGGGTGGACGCGGACCACGGGGTGCTCGGTCTCGAAGAGGGTCGAGGCGAACTGGCTGCGGGTGAAGGACTTGTGCGACTCGACGACCTCGTCCTGGCTCTCCTGCGAGGCCGCGTAGTCGTAGTCGTTGGTGTGCACGGCCCAGAGGTTGTCGACCAGCGCGCGCAGCGACGCGGGGAGCGCCTCGTAGGCGGCCGCCGTGTTGGCCCACACGGTGTTGCCGCCGTACGCCGGGATGGTGACGCCGCGCAGGATGCTGATGGCGGGGATCCGGTCGACGAAGGTGACGTCGGTGTGCCAGCTGTTGGCGGCCATCCCCTTGTTGGCGGTGAGCGTGAAGATCTTCGCGCTGCCGGTGTTGACGGTCGGGTGCGCGGTGGTGAGGCTGCCGAGCTGCTCGGCGAAGGCGATGTGGCCCTCGTCGTCGAGGTGGTCCTGGCCGCGGAAGAAGACGACCTTGTGCTTGAGCAGGGCCGCGCGGATCTCGCCGACGGTGGCGGCGTCGAGGTCGCCGCCGAGGCGGACGCCGTCGAGACGGGCGCCGATCCGGCCCCCCAGCTGGTGCACCTCGAGCGAGGTCTTCTGGCGGTCGAGGCTGATGGTCATGGGTGAGTCCTCCGTTGGGTGGGTGTGGTGGCCTCACCTTCGGACGCTCCGCGGGGGGCCCGGAAGGGTTCGCGTCACGGTGGCGTCAACCGCGTGTCGGTGTTGAGACACGGGCACGGCCACGACAATATCTGCCATTCTCGATCGAGTTACTCGACATTGACGTCGGGTCCCGACCCAGGAGCAGCAGATGACGCAGCAGCCCCCGACCATCGTGGTCACCCGTGGCCGTTTCGGCTCGTCCGCCGGCCGGGTCCTCGAGCAGGTCCGCGGCTGTGGCCGGATGACCCGGGACGAGCTCGTCGCGCCGACCGGCCTCAGCGGTCGCACGGTCGCCCGGACCGTCAGCGCGCTGCTCGACACCGGCCTGCTCCGCGAGCGCCCCGACCGGGTCCGCCCCGGTGCCGTGGGCCGGCCCAGCACCCCGGTCGAGGTCGACCCCTCCACCTGGGTCGTCGTCGGCGTCCACGTCGGCACCCGGCTGCTCACCGTGGCGCTCGGCGACGCCGCCGGCCGGGTCCTCGACAGCCGAAGCCGCGAGAGGCTCCCCGCCGACGCGCTCGACCTCGGGTGGGTCGGCAACCGCGTGGTGGAGATGCTCCGCGCCCGCCCCGGGAGCCGCCCGCTCGTGGCCGGTGTCGTGGCCCCCTGGCACGCGGTCGGGCTCGAGCAGCACGCGACCGGCCTGGCGCTGGGCGAGGCGCTCGGCCTCGAGGTCACCACCAGCGAGCACATCGCGGCCGTCGCCGCCGCCGAGTACATCCACCGCCGGCACGGCACGCCCGGGGCGACCACCTACTTCTACGTCCGCAACACCGCCGGCTTCGCGGTGGCGCTCGACAAGGGCGGGCAGACCGAGGTCTCCCGCGCCGCCCGGCTCACCCACTTCCCGACCCGCTCGCGGGCGGTCTGCCCCTGCGGCCGGACCGGCTGCCTCGAGGCCGCCGTCAGCGACCACGCCATGGCCGTCGCCGCGCACCGCGACGGCCTGGTCGACGAGCCGCTGGTCGAGCGGGTCTACGCGGCGGCCGCCGACGGCGTACCCGGCGCCCGCGCCCTGCTCGTCGAGCGCGCGCGCCTGCTGGGGGAGACCGTGGCGCTCGTGCGCGACATGGTCGACCCCGACCGGATGATCCTCGTCGGCCAGGCGTTCACCGACTTCCCCGGCGTGCTCGACGAGGTGGTCGCCGCCTTCGACGCCACCACCACGCTGCCGCCGCTCGACCTCTCCTTCACCCGCTTCGGGGCCGGGATCCAGGCGCTCGCCGCCTGCACGATCGCGCTCGGCCCGGTCTACGACGACCCGTTCGCCGTGCTCCCGACCGCCCCGCAGCCCCGTTCCACCACCGCCTGAAAAGCCCCACCACCAGAAAGGCCACGTCCGTGACCGCACCGCACACCCGCCCCTCCTTCCTCCGGCTCGCCGCCGCGGCCGCCGCGTCGGTCCTGCTGCTCGCCGGCTGCTCGTCCGCCGTGGGTGAGCAGTCCTCGGGCTCCGGCGCCTCCGGCGACCCCGTCGAGGGCGGGACCCTCCGGGTCGCCGCCACCACCGACCACGTCCCCGCCGCCGCGTTCGGCCAGTCCAGCGACGTCGGCAACACGCTCATCGGGCTCGTCTACGACTCCCTGGTGGAGTACCCGCACGACAGCCTCGACGCCCAGCCCTCGCTGGCCACCTCCTGGGAGGTGGCCGAGGACGGGAGGTCGATCACCCTCCAGCTGCGCGACGACGTGACCTTCCACGACGGGCGCCCCTTCACCTCGGAGGACGTGAAGTTCAGCATCCAGACCTTCGCCGACCCCGCCTGGGCCGTGCAGGTGCAGCGGACCGCCGCCGCGGTCACCGGCTTCGACACCTCGAAGCCCCACGAGATCACGCTCGAGCTCGCGCACCCGCTGAGCAACATCCTCGACCTGCTCGACATCGTCCCGATCATCGACTCCGAGACCTACGACGAGCTCAAGGAGGCCAAGACCTACAACGGCACCGGCCCGTTCCGGTTCACCGGCTGGAGCCCCGGCTCCAAGATGACCTTCGAGCGCAACGACGACTACTGGAAGGGCGCGCCGAAGCTCGAGGCCGTCGACGTCCAGGTCGTCCCCGACGCCCAGGCGCAGGTCGCCGGGCTCCGGTCGGGTCAGTACGACCTGGCGCTCGGCGTCACGGCCCGCGACGTCGAGACCCTCGAGCAGGACCCGAAGTTCGACGTCCACTCGTTCGAGGGCGCCACCCAGCAGCAGTACATCGGCTTCCAGCTGGAGAACAAGGACCTGCAGGACGTCCGGCTCCGCCAGGCCGTCGCCTACGCGGTCGACCGGCAGCGGATCGTCGACGAGCTCTTCCGTGGCGCCGCGGTGGCCAGCGGCCTGCCCTGGTCGCCGTCCTCCCCGGCGTACGACGAGGCGAAGGGCCAGGCGTACGCCCGCGACGTGGCGAAGGCCAAGGCCCTCGTCGCCGAGCTGGGGGACGTGCCGGTCCTGCCGCTGCAGTTCGCCGCCGGCCAGCCGGCGGGCGAGACGATCGCGCAGATCGTCCAGGCCAACCTCGAGGAGGTCGGCATCGAGGTGGAGCTGAAGCCCACCGAGTTCGCCCAGATGTACAAGCAGCTCGTCGGCGCCCAGTTCGAGGGGCTGTGGATCTTCGGCCACACCTACGCGCAGTACTCCCCGGCGACCCTGACCGTCAGCGCCTTCCCCTTCAACGCCGCGCACAACGCGTCCAACTTCACCGACGAGGAGTACCTCGCGGACTCCGACGCCTCCTGGAAGGTCGCGGACCCGACCTCGGAGGAGGCCAGGGAGCTCTTCGACCGCGTCAACGACCACATCGTCGACAACGTCTGGCTCACCGACCTGACCACCAGCTACCCGCGCCTGGTCAGCACCAGCGCCGTGCACGGCATCGACTACAGCAAGCGGACCGAGCTGCTCCTCGACGAGGCGTGGAAGGACCAGTGATGCTGCGCTACGTCCTGGGGCGGCTGCCCTCCGCGCTCGGCCTCCTGGCCGCGGCCTCGCTGCTGATCTTCTGGCTGATGCGCCTGGTCCCCGGCGACCCGGTCGACACGCTCGCCGGCCCCGACGCCTCCCCGGAGGCGCGGGCGGCGATCCGGGCCGAGCTCGGCCTCGACCAGCCCTTCCTCGCCCAGTACGTCGACTGGCTGGGCGACGTGCTCACCTTCGACCTCGGCCGGTCGTTCGTGGTCGGCGGGCAGGTCAGCGACCTCCTCGCCGCCGGGGCGGTCAACACCGTGGTGCTCACCCTCACGGCCCTCGCGCTGGCGGTCACGCTGGCGCTGGTCACCGCGGTGACCGCCGTGGTCGCGCAGCGTCGGTGGCTCGACGCCCTGCTCGCGGGGATCAACACCGTCGCGCTGGCGATGCCGACCTTCGCCACCGGCCTCCTGCTGGTGCTGGTCTTCGCCGTGGTGGTGCCGGTGCTGCCCTCGGGCGGCACCCCGCCCGACGGCTTCGTCGCCCGCCCCGACATCGCCCTGCAGTACCTGCTGCTCCCGGCGACCTGCCTGGCCGTCCCGGTCTGGGCCGGCCTGTCCCGCTTCCTCACCGAGGCGCTGCGCTCCCAGCTGCGCCAGCCCTACGTCACCACCGCCCGCGCGGTCGGGGTGCGCCACCGCCGGATCGTGCTCACCCAGGCGCTGCCCAACGCGCTGCCCTCGGCGGTGACGGTGCTGGGCATCCAGTTCGGCACCCTGCTCGGCGGGGCGGTGCTGGTGGAGGCGATCTTCACCTGGCCCGGGCTCGGACGGCTGATCGAGGAGGCGATCTCGGGCCGCGACTACCCCGTCGTCCAGGTGCTCCTGCTGCTCTCGGTCGCGATCTTCGTGGTCACCCAGCTGGTGACCGACGTGGTGCACGCCTGGCTCGACCCGCGGATCCGGATCGGGGGCGCGGCATGAGGGCCGCGCTCGCCACCCCGAAGGGGGTCGCCGGGCTCGTGCTGGTGGGCGGCATCGTCCTGCTCGGCGTCCTCGGGCCCCTCCTGGCGCCGTACTCGCCGACCCAGCAGGTGCCCGGCGCCAACCTGGTCGGCCCGTCGGCCGCCCACTGGCTCGGCACCGACGACGTCAACCGCGACGTCCTCTCCCGCACGCTCGCCGGCATCCGCGTCGACCTGCTCGTCGTCTTCCTCGCCGTGCCCGCCGGGGCGGCCCTGGGGATGCTGGTCGGGCTGGTCACCAGCTGGTGGAAGGTCACCGACGTGCTCACGCAGCGCGTCTTCGACCTGGTGCTCGCCTTCCCGACGCTCATCCTCGCCATCGCCCTGGCCGCCGTCATCGGCCCGGGGACGACGACGATCGTCCTGGTCGTCGTGGCGATCGAGGTGCCCGTCTTCGGGCGCCTGGTCCGCACCTCGCTGCGGACCGTGCGGGAGATGCCGTACGTCGAGGCCGCGCAGGTCGTCGGCGCCCGCCCGTGGTGGCTGCTGCGCCGCCACGTGCTGCCCAACTCGCTGGAGCCGCTCACGGTCCAGCTGGCGCTGTCGATGTCGGTGGCGGTCTTCATCGAGGGGGCCATGAGCTTCCTCGGGATCGGGGTCAAGGCGCCGGACCCGTCGCTCGGCTCGCTGCTCAAGGACGGCACCCGGCTCATGTACGACGCGCCGTTCCTCTCCCTCGGCCCCCTCCTGGTGGTCGTGCTCCTCGTCCTCGGGCTGCTGCTGCTGGCCCAGTCCCTGTCGGAGGCCCACCGTGACTGACCCCGTGACCGACCCGCTGCTCGTCGTCGACCACCTCGCCATCTCCTTCGCCCACCCGCGTCCCGCGGTCAACGACGTCTCGCTGCGCGTGGGGCGGGGCGAGGTGCTCGCCCTGGTCGGCGAGTCGGGGTCGGGCAAGTCCATGACCGCCCGGGCGGTGCTCGGCCTGCTCCCGCCCGGGGCCCGGGCCTCCGGCTCGATCCGGTTCCGCGGCGAGGAGGTGCTCGGGCTGCCCGAGGCGGAGCTGAGCCGGTTCCGGGGCAGCCGGATCGCGATGGTCTTCCAGGAGCCCCAGACCGCGCTCAACCCGGTGCGGACCGTCGGCTGGCAGCTGCGCGAGGCGCTGCGCGCCCACGCGCCCGTGAGTCGCGCCGCGGCCCGCGCCCGCGCGGTGGAGCTGCTCTCCCAGGTCGAGATCCCCGACCCCGAGGAGCGGCTCGACCACTACCCCCACCAGCTCTCCGGCGGCCAGAAGCAGCGCGTCGTCCTCGCGCTCGCGCTGGCCGGAGAGCCCGAGCTGCTGCTCGCCGACGAGCCGACCACCGCGCTCGACGTGACCGTGCAGGCCGAGATCCTCGCCCTGCTCCGGCGGATCCGGGACCGGACCGGCACGAGCATCCTGCTGATCACCCACAACATGGGCGTGGTCGCCGAGATCGCCGACCGGGTCGTGGTGCTGCAGCAGGGCGACGTGGTGGAGGAGGGCGACACCCGCACGCTCTTCGCCGCGCCGCAGTACCCGTACACCCGCCAGCTCCTCGCCTCGGTGCTCCGCCTCCCGACGCCGGACGACGTCCCGGCGGCCCCCCTGCGCGGCGTGCCGGAGCAGGCAGGAACCCCCGCCCTCCGTTTCAGCGACGTCCACGTCCGCTACGGCTCCTCACGCAGGGGTCGGGCGTTCCCCGCCGTCAACGGCGTCAGCCTCGAGCTGGCGCCCGGACGGGTGCTGGGGCTCGTCGGCGAGTCCGGCTCCGGGAAGACCACCCTGGGCCGGCTCACCGCCGGGCTCGTCCCGCTCGCCGCGGGCCGCGTCGAGGTGGCGGGGGAGGACCTCTTCTCCGTCGGCGCCCGGCGCCGCCGCGAGCTGCGCCGCGACCTGGCCTTCGTCCACCAGGACCCGGAGGCGTCGCTGGACCCGCGGATGACCGTCGGAGCGAGCATCCGGGAGCCGCTCGACATCCACGGCGTCGGCACCCCGGCCGAGCGCCGGGCGAGGGTGCTCGAGCTGCTGGAGGCGGTGCGGCTGCCCGCCGACGTCGCCGACCGACGGCCCCGGGCGCTGTCGGGCGGCCAGCGGCAGCGGATCGCCCTGGCCCGGGCGCTCGTGCTCCGGCCGACGCTGCTGGTCGCCGACGAGCCGACGAGCGCGCTGGACGTCTCGGTCCAGGCCGACGTGCTCGCCCTCTTCCGGTCGCTGCAGCAGGAGCTGGGCTTCGCCTGCGTCTTCATCAGCCACGACCTGGCCGTGGTCCACCAGGTCGCCGACGAGGTCGCCGTGCTGCGCCGCGGCGAGGTCGTCGAGTCCGGCCTGGTCGCCGACGTCTTCTCCCGCCCGCAGCACGAGTACACGGCGCGGCTGCTCGCCGCCGTCCCCGTGCCCGACCCCGCCGCCCGGCGGGAGCCGGCCCCGCTCGTCGAGGTGGCGTCGTGAGCTGCTGCGCCGGCGGGGGCGCTCCGGCGTCCGGCGGCGCGGCCGTGGCGGACGCCTACCGGCCGTCCCCCGGGGCGGCTGTCCGCAAGGGGCAGGTGCGGATCCCGGGCGGCACCGTCGCCATGGGTGACACGTTCGGCGAGGGCGACCCCGCCGACGGCGAGCAGCCGGTCCACGCGGTGGCCCTGGCGCCGTACTGGATGGACGAGACGGCGGTGACCAACCAGGCCTTCGCGCGGTTCGTCCGGGAGACCGGCCACGTCACCGAGGCCGAGGAGCTCGGCGTCTCGCCGGTCTTCCACCTGGCCGTCCGGGCCCACCCGCGCGACGTCCTGCACCCCGTGGTCGGGCTGCCGTGGTGGTGGGCGGTGCGCGGCGCGGACTGGCGCCACCCCGCCGGGCCCCTCTCGTCGGTCGACCAGCTGCCGCACCACCCTGTCGTCCACGTGACCTGGCGGGACGCCGACGCCTACTGCCGCTGGGCCGGCAAGCGGCTCCCCACCGAGGCCGAGTGGGAGCACGCCGCCCGCGGCGGGCTGGTCGGCGCCCGGTTCCCCTGGGGCGACGAGCCCACCGAGCGGGGCGCCTGGCGGCTCAACATCTTCCAGGGTGACTTCCCGCTCCACAACACCGCGGAGGACGGCCACCCCACCACCGCGCCGGTCCGCTCCTACCGGCCCAACGGCCACGGGCTGTGGAACACCGTCGGCAACGTGTGGGAGTGGTGCGCCGACTGGTTCTCGCCGACCGAGTACGCCGACCGCGCGCTCGCCGCCGACCTCCCCGTGGCGGACCCGCGGGGTCCGCGCTCCGGGGAGCAGCGCGTCATGCGCGGCGGCTCCTACCTCTGCCACGACTCCTACTGCCGCCGCTACCGCGTGGCGGCCCGCTCCAGCAGCACCCCCGACTCGGCCTCGGCCAACGTCGGCTTCCGCTGCGCCAACGACGACCCCATCCCCGCCGCCCGACCCGCCCCCACGAAGGAACCGAGATGACCAGCGCCCACCAGTCCCGCCACCAGTCCCGCCACCAGCCCCGTCCCGCCGTCGAGGCCCCGCCGAACGTCCTGCTCGTGCTGCTCGACGACATGGGCTTCGGGGCCTCCTCGGCGTTCGGCGGGCCGTGCCCGATGCCCGCCGCCGACCAGCTCGCGGCCGAGGGCCTGCGCTACTCGCGCTTCCACACCACCGCGCTCTGCTCGCCGACCCGTGCGGCCCTGATGACCGGCCGCAACCACCACGCCGTCGGGATGGGCACGGTCGTCGAGATCAGCAGCGGCACCCCCGGGTACGACGCCACGCGGCCGCCGAGCGCCGGCACGCTCGCCCAGGCGCTGCGGGGCAGCGGCTACGCCACCGCTGCCTTCGGCAAGTGGCACCAGACGCCGACCTGGGAGCAGACCCCGGCGGGGCCGTTCGACCGGTGGCCGACGCGCGAGGGGTTCGACCGCTTCTACGGCTTCCTCGGCGGCGAGGCGAGCCAGTTCGAGCCCACCCTCGTCGAGGGGACGACGTTCGTCGACCCGCCGCGGACCGCAGCCGAGGGCTACCACCTGTCGGAGGACCTCGTGGACCGGGCGATCGACTGGATCGACGACGTCCGCTCCCACGGGGGCGGCAAGCCGTGGTTCACCTACCTGGCCTTCGGTGCCACGCACGCGCCGTTCCAGCTGCCGGAGGAGTGGCGGGGCCGCCACCGCGGCGAGTTCGCCCACGGCTGGGACCGGCAGCGCGAGCTGACCCTCGAACGGCAGAAGGAGCTCGGCGTCGTGCCGCCCGACGCCGAGCTGGCGCCCTGGACTCCCGGGGTGCCGCACTGGGACGAGCTCGACGAGACCCAGCGGCTCGTCGCCGAGCGGTTGATGGAGACCTACGCCGCGTTCGCCGAGCACACCGACGCGCAGGTGCAGCGGCTCGTCGACGCCCTGCGCGCCGCCGGCGACCTGGAGAACACCGTCGTCCTCTACGTCCTGGGCGACAACGGGGCCTCCGCGGAGGGCGGCCTGGAGGGCACGCTCAATGAGACGATGCGGTTCAACGGCGTCGAGGACACCGCCGGGCGGATCGCCGAGCAGCTCGACCTGGTCGGCGGGCCGGATGCCTACGTCCACTACCCGGCGGGGTGGGCGGTGGCGATGGACACGCCGTACCAGTGGACCAAGCAGGTCGCCTCCCACTACGGCGGCACCCGCAACGGGCTGATCGTCCACTGGCCGGCCGGGATCGCGGACCGCGGGGGTGTCCGCGACCAGTGGCACCACGTGGTCGACGTCTTCCCGACCATCCTCGAGGTGACCGGGGTGCCGCACCCCGAGACCGTCGAGGGGGTGGCGCAGGACCCGGTGGACGGCGTCTCCTTCGCCTACTCGTTCAACGACGCCGACGCGCCCGAGCGGCACACCACGCAGTACTTCGAGATGCTCGGCAACCGCGGGATCTACCACGAGGGATGGACCGCGGTGGCCAAGCACCGGTCGCCGTGGCTGCTCGGCGCACCCGCGACGTCGCTCGACGACGACACCTGGGAGCTCTACGACACCACCACCGACTGGACGCAGGCGCGCGACCTCGCGGCCCGGCACCCCGAGCGGCTGGCCGAGCTCCAGGAGCTCTTCCACGCCGAGGCGCGGCGCCACGGGGTGGTGCTGCCCGGTGGCACCGCGGACGGGGTCAGCCGCCGACCGGCGCCGCCGCGCCGGCTCACCCTGCGCGCCGGGGCCGGCCGGCTGCGCGAGGACGCCGTGCCGCCGTTCAAGAACGGCTCCTGGTCGGTGACCGCGCGGATCGCCGATGCCGGGCCGCGCGCCGGCAAGGCGGAGGGCGTCCTCGTGGCGCAGGGGAGCAGCTTCGCCGGGTGGTCGTTCTACGTGCGCGACGGCTTCCTCACCTTCGCCTACGCGTGGCTCGGGGCGGAGGAGACGATCGTCCGCTCCCAGGCGCCCGTGGGGGAGGGGCCGCACGTCGTGCAGGCGCGGTTCGCCTACGACGGCGGCGGCGCCGGCCGCGGCGGCGAGCTCACCCTGCTGCTCGACGGGCGCGAGGTCGGGTCGGGGCGGATCGAGCGGACCATCTCGACCTTCTTCTCGATGGACCAGACCCTCGACGTCGGGATCGACCGCGGCACCCCCGTGACCGACGACTACGGCACCGCCCCGCACGGCCGCCGCGGCTTCCCCTGGACCGGCCGGATCGTCGACGTCACCCTCGTCGCCGGCGACGACCACGAGCCGCTCGGCGGGGCCGAGGAGCTGAAGGCGGCGCTCGTCGCCCACTGAGTCGTGGACGCCTGCTCGCGCGGGTGAGGGGCGGACCATTTCGCGCGCTGAGGGGTGGTGTCCGTATACTTCCCCGGGTTGTCCGGTCACGCTCCTCGTGGGCTCGCCCGGGCAGCACGCCGCCTTAGCTCAGTCGGTAGAGCGAATCACTCGTAATGATTAGGTCGTCGGTTCGATTCCGACAGGCGGCTCACGTCAAGGCCCCTGACCCGCTGCGATGCGGGTCGGGGGCCTTCGTGCGTCCACCCGTCCCACCCCACGAACGAGGTCCCCGTGCCCGCCAGCCGCTCCGCCCGCCAGAGGAAGGCCAGCGCCGAGGCCGGACCGCTGGCCGAGGTCCGCATCGACGTGAGCCCGGACGACTCGTTCGCCTACAAGATCACCTGCACCGAGTGCGAGGTGCCGCGGCCCGGGACGGGCACCCGCGCCTGGAGCACGCGTCGTCCGGGCGAGGACAACGGCTACATGGCGGCGATGGATCGGTGGATCCTCCACCTCACCGCCAAGCACCCCGGCGCCGAGGCCCCGTGCCTGTCCTACCTCCCGGCGGCGCAGGCCCGGCTGCAGGAGCGACGCGACGCCCGCTGAGTCGTGTCATCCTGTCGGGCGGAACGTCCCGCCTGTCGGAAACCCCGGACAACCCCCGGGTTCCTGACGCACGCTGGGAGAGCACCCCTCCCCCCGCACCAGGAGCACGGCCGATGTCCCCGCACACCCTCATCCACCCCGCCCTCACCGTCCTCGCCACCCTCTTCGGCGGCGGCGCCTGGTTCGCCCTCGGTGAGGGGAACATCCGGGTCGGCCTCCAGCTGGTCGTCCTCGTCGCGGTCGCGTTCGGCGCGATGCTCGCCAACAAGCAGCACTACGAGCGGACGGGCGCCCGGGCCTGACGCCCCCGGCTGAGTACGCCGGCGGATCCGCCGCCCCGGGGCGGGGGCGCAGGATCGCCGCATGACCTCACCTCGCCTCCACGCCTGGGGCACGGCCGGCTGGACCCTCGCGGTCTGGTTCACCCTGCTCAACGGGATCGTCGTCGGCTACGGCGCCCTCTGGTTCCAGTTCGGCGGCTCGCCCGACGCCGACGACTACCGGATGTCGGCGGGCGGGTACGCCGCCGCGGCGGCCGTGCTGCTCCTGTCGCTGCCGGCGCTGCTCCGACGGGGTCGGTCGGGCTGGCTGGTCCCGGTGGCGGTCGTCGCGTCCGGGGTCCTCGGGTCGCTCGCCGCGTGGTCGGCGCTGCGGGTCGGCCAGGGGCCGTCGTACGGGTACTGGCCCGTCCTCGACGGCGTCGGCGGCGTGCTGTGGGCGCCCTGGACCTGGCTGATGGTGGCGCTGGGCCTGCGAGCGCTCAGTCGCAGTGGTCGCACACGCCCGTCGACGCGAGCTCCTGGTAGCAGGTCGGGCACACCGGCAGGACCCGCTCGGCCAGCCGGTTCTTCCGGTCCCGCGCCCGAGAGGCCGCGAGCCGGGGAGTGAGCTCGGCGTGGCCGCCGTCGGCGGGCAGGCCCGTCGCGTCGTGGCGCCGGTAGAGGGCGAGGCGCTCGTCGGCTGCCTGCTTGTCGACGTCCTCCGGGGTCTCGCCGCGGATGTCGCGCAGCACCCGCGCGTACGCCGGCACGACGGCCCCCTGCGGGTTGACGCAGAGCGAGGGGAGCAGCGGCTCCTCGAGGTCGTGGCACTCCTCCGCGACCAGGGCCAGCACCTCGCCCACCCAGTAGTGCGCGGCCCGGTCGGTGACGACGCCGGTGCGCTCCTGCACGGCGGCGGCGAGCTCCTTCGACGTGGTCACGGCGTTGTAGCGGCCGGCGACCTCGAGCAGCACGGTCCGCGCTGCCTCCGCCCAGATCTTCTCGGGCTCGGCGACGTCCTCCATGACCATCTCGTCGTGGTCGGCATCGGGGAGGCTCTGCTGCGCAGAGACGGTGGGGCTCATTCCTCCAAGGTACCGCCGGGTAGCCGTCGGGGTTGCTTCTCCGCGGATCGCGCAGCGTGACCTGCGCCCTGAACGCGCCTTCAGCGACGTTCAGCGAGCCTTCAGCGACCCCGTCGCAGACTCGTCCGCACAAGCACACCCCAGACACACCGATCGAGAGGTTCCCCCCATGCCCAGCGCCAAGACCCGCGTCCTCGTCCCCGCCGTCGCCGTCGTCGCCCTGCTCGGGGCCGGCGGCGTCGCCTGGGCCGCCACCAGCGGCGACGACCGGCTGGGCGGCGACGAGCGCGACCGCGTCTCCGCCGCCGCCCTCGAGGCCGTCGGCGGCGGCACCGTCACCGACGTCGAGACCAGCGACGACCGGGGCGTCGCCTACGAGGTCGAGGTCCGCGCCGAGGACGGCTCGGAGGTCGACGTCGACCTCGACGACGACCTCGGCGTGGTCCGCCAGGAGACCGACGACAGCGACGACAGCGACGACCGGGTGCTCACCGACGCCGAGCGGGCCGACGCCGAGCGCGCCGCGCTGGCGGCGGTCGGCGGCGGCACCGTGACCGACGTCGAGGCCAGCGACGACCGGGGCGTCGCCTACGAGGTCGAGGTCCGCGCCGAGGACGGCTCGGAGGTCGACGTCGACCTCGACGACTCCTTCGAGGTTGTGAGCAAGGAGACGGACCGCTGACCCCCCGGCGGGTCTAGGGTCGGAAGTGCCCCTCCCGGGAGGGGAGGGGCACTTGTCGAAGGAGACGGCCCATGGCTGCCCTGCTGATGACCGGGTTCCCCGGCTTCCTCGGATCCGCCCTCCTGCCGCGCCTGCTGGCCCGGCGCCCCGGGGAGGACGCCACCTGCCTGGTGCAGGAGCGCCACCTGCCCCTGGCCCGCCAGCGGCTTGCCGAGATCGAGGCCGAGCACCCCGAGGTGCTCGGCCGCGTCTCGTTGGTGGCCGGCGACCTCACGGAGCCCGGCCTCGGCCTGTCCAGGGACGACCGCGCCGGCCTCGAGCAGCTCGCCGAGGTGTGGCACCTCGCCGCGGTCTACGACCTGTCGGTCCCCGAGGAGGTGGCCCGCCGCGTCAACGTCGAGGGCACGGCGCGGGTCCTGGAGCTCTGCCACGAGCTGCCCGCGCTGCGCCGCCTCCAGCACGTCAGCACCTGCTACGTGAGCGGCAGCTTCGCCGGCGAGTTCACCGAGGAGCACCTCGAGGAGGGGCAGGAGTTCCGCAACCACTACGAGGAGACCAAGCACGCCGCCGAGGTGCTGGTCCGCGGGGCGATGGAGGGCGGCCTCCCGGCCACGGTCTACCGCCCCGGCATCGTGGTGGGCGACTCGCGCACGGGGGAGACGCAGAAGTACGACGGCCCCTACTTCGTGGCGACGATGCTGCGCCGCCAGGGGCCGCTCGCCCTGATGCCGCGGGTGGCCGACCCCGACCTCGTCCGCTTCGGGCTCGTGCCCCGCGACTTCGTCGTCGACGCGATGGACGCCCTCTCGCTGCTGGACCGCTCGCGCGGTCGCACCTACGCTCTCACCGACCCCGACCCGCCGTCGGTCCGCGAGCTGGTCGACACCTTCGCCCGCCACCTTGACCGTCGGGTGCTGTGGGTGCCGCTGCCGCAGGGGCTCACCCGCACGGTGGTCGGCCTCCCCGGCGTCGGGGCGCTCCTGGGCGCGCCGGCCGAGTCGGTGGACTACCTCGCCTCGCCCACGACGTACGGCACTGCCCACGCGACCGCCGACCTGCGCGGGACGGGCGTCGCGTGCCCGCGCTTCCCCGACTACGCCGGTCGGCTCCTCGACTACATGCGGGGCCACCCCGAGCACACCGCCGCGGCGATGGTCTAGGAGGCCAGCCATGAAGCACCGCCCGCCCCTGGTCCTCAACGTCAGCCTGCTCGGGCCCGACCGCGACTACGACGAGGTCGTCACCTTCCTGCACCACCGCTACCGGATCAAGCGGATCGGGGTCAGCGGCGACGTCGAGGCCGCCGAGCGGCTCGTGCGCCGCTGGGCCGGCTCCGCCGCCGCCATCGCTGTCACCGGCCTCCGGGAGGCGCGGGTCGCCGGCCTGTACGACGGCGACCAGCGCGCCGTGGACCAGGTCATGGCCGCGACCGACGAGGTCCCGGTGACCGACGGCCGCGGTCTGCTCGACGTGCTCCAGGAGTGGGCGGTCCGGTTCGTCGACGCCGAGATGCCGGGCTTCTTCAGCAACGCCCGCACCGTGGTGCTCAGCGGCCACCGGCAGGACCGGGCGGCCCGGGTGCTGCGGGAGTTCACCGACAACATCGAGTTCGCCGACCCGCTGCTCCGCTTCGGCGTCCCCGAGCGGCTGGAGCGCAACCCCCTGCTGCACGCCGCCGCCGACGCCACGCTGCTGCCCCTGCGCCTGCTGCCCGGTCCGGTGAAGTCGCAGGTGCGGATGCCGGGGAGCCTCCTGTCGCGCACCCTCGCCCGGCGTGCCGCCCGGGACGCCGACGTGGTGGTGGCGACGTACGACGAGCTCGAGGGCTTCGGCCTCGAGGACCTCGCCGCCAAGACCCTGCTCAGCTCGGCGATCTCGCCCGAGCGGCTCGCCGACCTCGGCGACCGCGGCGTCGACCTCGTCGTCGACGTGGTGCCGCAGCCGTTCCGGGTGACCGTCACCGCCGCCGTCCTCGAGGCGCTCATGCACGCGGCGGTGCACCGCTCGGCCAGCGGGGCGCTGACCGACGACGACCTGCTCGAGATGATCGTCTCCGCGGGGCTCGAGCCGCGGCTCCTCTACCCGAACGGCCGGAAGCGGCGCAGCCGGTTCGCCTTCGTCATCCACCCGCTCTCCCAGGAGTACCTGGCCAACGTGGAGCCGCTCGCGACCATCGCCAAGGTGGCGCCGTCGCCGGTGATGGACGTCGTGGAGAAGGCGGCGGCGTACGTCCCGCCCTTCACCTACAGCCACGTGACCGGGATCGTCTCGCCGACCGGCGACGAGGCGGAGGGGTGGCTGATCACCGTCGGCGGCACCCCCAAGGAGCTGCTCGCGCACAGCCCCGAGTTCACCTACTCGCGCCTGCTGCGAGCCGCCGAGACCGCCCGCAAGTTGGGCGCCCAGGTGATGGGCCTGGGGGCCTTCACCAAGGTCGTCGGCGACGCCGGCGTCACGGTTGCCAAGAAGGCACCGCTGCCGGTCACCACCGGCAACAGCTACAGCGCCTCGGGGGCGCTGTGGGCCGCGCACGACGCGTTGCGGCGGCTCGGCCTCGCCGAGGTCGACGAGCAGGGGCGGCTCCACGGCAAGGCGATGGTGGTGGGGGCGACCGGGGCCATCGGGTCGGTCTGCGCCCGGCTGCTCGCGGTGGCCAGCGCGGAGCTGTGGCTGGTCTCGCCCGAGTCGGCCAAGCTGCTCGCGCTCAAGCGCGACATCGAGCGCGAGACGCCCGGGGCGGTGGTCCACGTCGCCGCGACCCCCGACGAGGCGCTCCCCGAGATGGACCTCGTCGTCACCGCCACCTCGGGCGCGGGCAAGCGGGTCCTCGACATCATGGCGGTCAAGCCGGGCTGCGTGATCACCGACGTCGCCCGCCCGCTCGACCTCTCCGCCGAGGACGTCGCCAAGCGGCCCGACGTGCTGGTGGTGGAGTCGGGGGAGATCGAGCTCCCGGGTGACGTGCGGATGCGCGACATCGGGCTGCCGAAGAACGTCGTCTACGCCTGCCTCGCGGAGACGATCGTGCTGGCTCTGGAGGGCCGCTACGAGACCTTCACCGTGGGGCGCCAGATCGAGTGGCCGAAGGTGAAGGAGATCTACCGGCTGGGCCTCAAGCACGGGATGCGGCTGGCGACGATCTCGGGGGTGAACGGCGTCTACAGCGACGAGGACGTCGCCGGGATCCGGGAGCGGGCGCTGGCGGCGCGGTCGGTGCGGCCGGTGCGGCCGGTGCGGGAGGAGGTCCGGTGAGCAACGGGAACCGCCGCCAGATGAGCGGTGCCGACGCCATGTGGCTCGGCGCCGACCTCGACAGCCAGCTCATGGTGATCGACGCGATCATGTGGACCGACGAGCCGCTCGACTGGGCCGAGGTGCGCAAGGTGCTGGAGGAGCGCCTCGTCGCCACCTACCCGGTCTTCCGGCAGCGCCCCGTGGAGTCGTCCTGGCCGTGGGTTCTGCCCTCGTGGGAGGACGACCCCGACTTCCGGCTGAGCCGGCACGTGCACCACGCGCGGCTGCGGGCGCCGGGGGACGACGCCCGGCTCCAGGCCTTCCTGGAGAAGAAGGTGAGTCGCCCGCTCGACCGGGACCGGCCGCTGTGGGAGATGTGGTTCGTCGACGGCTACCGGGGCGGCTCGGTGGTGCTCAGCCGCTTCCACCACGCGATGGCCGACGGGATCGCGCTGGCGCAGGTGATGATGACCCTCACCGACCCGGACCCCGACGCGCCCGCGCCGGAGCCGGCACCGGAGCCCGGGCGGCCGGGCGGCGAGCGGCCCTCCCTGCTGTCGGGTGCGGTGCGCGGCGTGCTGTCCCTGCCCGGTCTCCCGGTGCTCGGGGTGCGGAGCGTCCAGGTGGCGCAGAAGGTGCTCCTCGACGCGCTGCCGCGCTCGGTGCTCAACGGGAAGCCCGGGCCTGCCAAGCGACTCACGTGGTCGCAGCCGCGGGGGATCGACGAGGTCAAGCGGATCAGCCGTGCGACCGACGCGACGGTGAACGACGTCCTGGTCGCCGCCCTCTCGGGCGCGCTGGCGCGCTACCTGGACACCCGGGGGCAGGTGGTGGAGCACCTGACCACCATGGTCCCGGTGAACCTGCGGCCGCTGGACCGGCCGCTGCCCCGGGAGCTGGGCAACAAGTTCGCGCTGGTCCTGCTCCACCTCCCCACCGGGGAGCTGGAGCCGCTCGAGCGGCTTCGCGAGGTGAACCGCCGGATGACCAGCATCAAGCACTCCCCGGAGAGCGTGATCACCTCGGCGGTGGCGGAGGGCATCGGCTACCTGCACGCGATCGAGCGGCCCTTCGTCGACTTCTTCGCGGCCAAGGCGGTCGGGGTCACGACCAACGTCGCCGGCCCGCGGGAGCCCCGCTACCTCGCCGGCCGCAAGGTGGCGGGAGTGCTCGGCTGGGTCCCGGGGTCGGGGCGCCAGACACTCGGCGTCTGCATCTACAGCTACGCCGGGACCGTGCGGATCGGCTTCAAGGTCGACGCCCGGGTGGTCCCGACGCCCGAGCTGCTGGTGGCGGCCTTCGACGAGGAGCTCGACGCCCTGACCGAGGCCGTCGTGGCGGGGGAGGGACCAGGCGACACGTGAGGCCTCAGGCCCCGGTCTCCTCGCGGGCCGTCGCCACGAGCACGGCGCCGACGGCGAGCGCCAGCAGGAAGTAGCGCGACGGCAGCGGCAGGATCGCCACCACCGAGGCCACGGAGAACAGGGTGGTGCTCCAGCGCGGTGCCACGGCCGCGCGGCGAAACCGGTTCGCCAGCACGAGCCCCGCGACGCCGAGCACCAGTCCGCCGAGGATGAACGAGGCAGGGACGGCGACGGGCGGGTCGGTGGTCACCTCGGGGGCGCGGACCGCCAGGTCGGGCACCATCAGCGCCAGGGTGCTGGCCGACGCTGTGACGACGCTCCCGGCGAGGACGGCGACCGCCAGCGCGGCGCGCCCGCCTCGGCCGAGCGCCGTACCGTGCCGCACGGCGAGGCCGACCAGCCCGAGCAGCAGCAGGCAGGCCGAGGCGAAGCCGGCCCACCCCGCGAGCTCGGCGGCGCCGGTCGCCATGAAGTCGGCGCCCTGCGTGGTCTCACCGACCAGGACACCGACGAGGGAGGCGGCGCCCAGCAGTCCACCCGCGAGCGAGGCCTGGCCGGCGCCGCGGACCAGGTCGTCGTCGGGCAGGTGGGCCGGGGTCGTGGTCGGGGCAAGCTGAGTCACGGCGGTCTCCTGGGTGCGGTGGGTGCTGCGTCGGGTGGTGCTGCGAGCCTGCCGCCCACGCCGGGCCCCTGGCACCGCCCGACGGTCCCGATCCGCTCCGCCCGCGGTACGCCGTGCGTGGTACCGCGGTACGAGCCGTCAGGGTGCCGTCGGCCCTAGGCTCAGGTCATGCCACGGGCGAGACCCTCCCGGGCGGGTCGGCCGCGGCCGACCCCGACCTGGCGCTGGCGCTCGCGCTGCCGCTGGCGGTGCGGCGTCGGTGGCCGGTGGCGGTCGCCGCCACGGTGGCGCTGGCGCTGCAGGTCCAGGTGGCGGTCGGCGGGGGCCTGCACTTCGGCTCGTTCGTCGCGGTGCTCACTGCGGCCTGGGTGGCCGGGCGGTGGGCGACCGGCTGGGGGCGGGTGTGCGGCGGAGCCGCGCTGTTGCTGGTGGGCATCGTCGCGGCGACCTTGGCCGACCTGGTGGAGACCCCGGGGGAGGCGCTGATCCCCTCCTTCTACGTGGCGGCGGCGACCGGTGCCGGGCGCGTCGTCCACGTGCTGGCGACCCAGGCCGAGGACCTGCGTCGGCTCAACGAGGCGCTGGCCCGGGAGCGGGACGCCTCGGTGCGGCTCGCCGTGGCCACAGAGCGGATGCGGCTCTCCCGGGACCTGCACGACTCGGTCGCGCACACGCTGATGGTCACGGTGGTGCAGTCGGAGGTTGCCGTGGCGGCGCTGCCCGACGACCCGGAGGCCGCGCGTGCCGCCGTACGACGCGTGGGCGACGCCGGCCGGCGAGGCCTGGCCGACCTGCGGTCGACGCTGCGGGTGCTGCGGTCGCCGGGGGAGGGGTCGGGAGGCGGCACCCTGGCTGAGCTGCCGGTGCTCGCCGGCGTCCTCACCGACTCCGGTCTCGACGTCGCCGTCGACCTGGTCGGCGACCCCGGGACGGTGCCCGAGGCGCTCTCGCGCGACCTCTTCCGGGTCGTCCGGGAGGCCTTGACCAACGTCGTGAAGCACAGCGGCGCCAGCTCCGCGCGGGTGACCCTCGCGTGCCGGCCCGACCGGGTCGACCTCGAGGTGCGGGACCCGGGCCCGGTCGCCTCCGGGGAGCGGGTGACCGACGGCCACCGCCTCCCTCGACCCCGTCGCGACGGTGGGCCGATTGTGACGGCGCCCGGGACGGGATCGAGGCGACCCGTCAGCTGCTCGCCGACCGACCGGCCCCCACCCGGGTCGTCGTGCTCACCACCTTCGACGAGGACGAGCTGGTGACGGCCGCCCTCCGCGCCGGGGCCAGCGGTTTCCTGCTCAAGGACCTGCCGCGGCACCGACTGGTGGAGTCGGTGCTGGCCGTCCACGCCGGCGAGCTCCAGCTGTCGACGAGCGTCACCCGTCGCCTCGTCGACCGCCAGCTCGGCCGACAGCCGTCGCCCGCGCGGCTGGCGGCGTTCGGGCGGCTCACGGCGCGGGAGGTCGAGGTCCTCGCGCTGGTCGCCCGCGGCGCGACGAACGGCGAGATCTGCGCGGAGCTGCACCTCAGCGAGAGCACGGTGAAGACGCACGTCGGCAGGCTGCTCGAGAAGCTCGCCGTGCGGGACAGGGTGCAGCTGGTGATCGCCGGCTACGACCTCGGAGTGGTCGACTGACGACTTTTTCGCACGTGCATCCACTGTCCGGGACGGAGGCGCTGTGCGGGGCAGGATTGTCGGTGGTGACGGCTTGACTGGGGTCATGGATCTCGGGGGTGCGGCCACGCGTGTGGTGCTGGAGGAGCTGTCGCAGGCGCGGCTGCTCGACCACGCCGCCCAGGTGTCGCGGGCCCGCCGTGAGCTGGAGGTCCACGAGCTGCGGATCGCGGTCCAGCACGCGGTGCTCAACAACCCCGAGACCCTCGACCCGGCCGCGTCCCGGCTCCCGGGGCGGGAGCGGGCCCGCCGCTACGGCGGGCTGGGCACCCCGCGGGTTGCGGAGTTCTGCTGCGCCGACCTGGCCGCCCGGCTCGGGATCAGCCCGTACGCCGGTGCCTCGCTGATCGGTGACGCGCTGGACCTGCTGATCCGGCTCCCGCGGTTGTGGGCCCGGGTGCAGGCCCTGGAGGTCCGTGCCTCCTACGCCCGCCACGTGGCCCGCCGCACCCGCGACCTGACCCCCGACCAGGCCGGCTACGTCGACTCTCGGGTCGTCGAGTCCGCCGACGGGCGGATCCCCTGGTCCCGGTTCGAGACCCTGGTCGAGGCCGCGGTCGCGGCCGCCGACCCCGAGGCCACCGCCGAGCGGGAGCGCCGGGCCGCCACCGACCAGTTCGCCAAGCGCACCCGGTCGACCGAGCACGGGATGCGCGGGTTCTACGTCCGCGGCCCCGCCGCGATCATCGCCGTGCTGGACGCCCGGGTCGCCTGGATCGCCGACATCCTCGCCGCCCTGGGCGACCCCGACCCGGTCGACCACCGCCGGGTCAAGGCGCTCGCGGTCCTGGCCAACCCCCACCTCGCCACCGAGCTCGTCACCGCCTTCACCCAGTGGAAGGACCGCCCCGCCGACCCCCCAGCCCCCGCCACGCCCGAGGAGGAAGAGTCGGGACAGGGTCAGGCACACGACGAACCTGCGCGCACCGGCGCCAAGCCGGTCATCGACTGGGCCAGGGTGCTGCCCCAGGTCACCCTGATCGTCCACACCTACGCCCCGGCGTGTGCCTGCGACGAGCCCGGCACCGGGATCCTCCGCCTGCCCGGCGTCGGCCCGGTCACCGCCGACTGGGTCCGCCGGTGGCTCGGCGACGCCGCGTTCACCATCCGCCCCGTCCAGGGCATCGAGGGCCAGGCCCCGGTCGACTCCTACGAGGTCCCCGACTCCCACCGCCGCGCGGTGCAGGTCCTCACCCCCGCCGACGTCTTCCCCTTCGCCACCAACACCGACCCCGACGCCCACGACCTGGACCACACCATCCCCTTCGACCCAGGCACACCGGGCCAGTCACGCATCGGGAACTACAGCCCCCTGACCCGCTTCCACCACCGGATCAAGACCCACGGCGACTGGGACGTCCACCAACCCTTCCCCGGCATCTACCTCTGGCGCGACCCCCACGGCACCCTTTACCTCGTCGACCACACCGGCACACGCCACCTCGACCAGCACCCACGCGTACCACCCGACACCGGCCCGAACCGCCTCACCCACAGCCCGCGTGAGGAACGCTTCCTCCGCCTCCTGGCAGGCTGACGGGCTTCACTCCCGATCGGCGACGGTCGATCCCTCGTGAGCGTGCCGGGCGCAGTGCGCGCAGCAGTAGAAGTGACCGTCGACCTCGGTGCCGTGGCCGATCACCTTGCAGCCGCAGTGCTCGCAGATGGGCGCCATCAGGTGGATCGCGCACTCGAAGCTGTCGAAGGTGTGGGTCTGGCCCGCGGCCGTCACCTCGAAGCTCTTGTCGTAGTCGTTGCCGCAGACCTCGCAGGCAGCCATGGCACTCTCCTCGTCGCTGGACGGACACGCTCTGGACCCCGACCCGTACCCGCCGAGGCCTGGTGTCACCCCAGCCCGAGCCGCGCGGCAGCACCTCGTCAGGCTGACCCTTCGTCGCGCGCGACCCTCAACCCGAGCACGACGCCCCAACCGATGACGCCGAGGAGCAGCAGCAGGCCGCCGGCGGCGCCGACCAGCACGCCGAACAGCTGGCCCGAGGGCGTGGGGGAGACCGCCAGCACGAGGACGGCGGCGAGCTGGAGGAGGAACCCGCCGAGGAGGGAGAGTCCGAGCGCGTTCCGCGCCCGCGCTCCCGGGCTCGGCTCGGGTTCGGCCAGCGGACCGCCGGCCCGTCCCACGGCCTCGAGGATCTGCGTGCCGTGGGCGGAGGAGACCAGTCCGAAGCGGCGCAGGACCGGGGCATCCGCAGCGAGGACCCCCACCCAGTCGGCCTCGGCTCGCACGCGGTAGGTCTCGGACCACCGGAAGACGTGGTCGCCCCGCCCGGTGAAGACGACGAGCGCGCCGTCGCGGACCTGCAGGACGCCGGGTCTCCCGTTGTCCAGGACGGGCCACACCTGCGTGGTGTGCCCGCCGGCCGCCAGGCGCTCGCGCAGCGCCGGTTCCACGTCGATCTCGTCCAGCCGCACGTCGTCCCCCTCGTTCCCCGTGTCGTCGCATCCCCCGCGCCCTCCCGGGGCACGGGGGAGCATGATCGCCCTCCACACCGCCGTCGCGATCGTCCTCGCGATCGGTCTCATCATCCGGTTCAAGGTCGACCCGGTGATCTCCCTGATCGTCGCCTCCCTCTACCTCGGCCTCGCGGGCGGGGTCGGGCTGCAGGGCACGGTGGAGGCGGTCGCGACCGGCTTCGGCGAGATCATGGCCGAGGTCGGCCTGCTCATCGGGTTCGGCGTGCTGATCGGGTCGCTGCTGCAGCAGGCGGGCGCGTTCCGCCGGCTGGTCGCGGTGCTGGTCCGCGTCGTCGGGGCCACCCGCCTGCCCTACGCGCTGTCGGCGATGCTCTCGACGGTGCTGCCGTCGATCTACGTCGACGTCCAGGTCGTGCTCGCCGCGCCGGTCGCCCGCTCGGCCGCCCCGCGGCTCGGGCCGCACGGCCTGCCGCTCTTCGCCTCCGCGCTGGGGCGGGCATCTTCGCCGGCTACGTCTTCGTCATCCCGGGCCTGGCGGCGATCTCGATCGCCGGGCTGCTCGACGTCTCGCTCGGCCTGTGGCTGGTCTACGGCATCGTGCTCGGTCCGGTCACCGCGCTGGTCACCACGTGGCTGATGCGCCTGCTGCTGCGCAGCCGCTACTGGAAGCCCGACGCCGACGAGGAGGGCGCCGAGGAGCTCGACGAGGCGGAGGCCGAGGCGGAGGCCGACCACGCCGAGCACGTCGCCACCCGGCGCCAGCTGCCGCTGCTGGTGCTGCTGCTGCCGATCCTGGTGCCGCTGGTCATGATCGCCTTCGGCGCCTTCGCCGACCTGTTCGACTTCTCGACGCCGCTGATCGCCTTCCTGGGCAACGCCGTCCTCGCGCTCTTCGTCGGCCTCGTCGCCGCCTACGTGCTCTCGCGGGCGACGCTCGGCACCGGCCCCACCCGGCGGGCGATGGAGGAGGGGTTCCACACGACCGGCGAGATCCTGCTGATCACCGGCGTCGGCGGCTCGCTGGGCGCGGTGATCGGCGCGACCGACCTGGGCGACGTGCTGGCGGACCTCTTCTCCGCCGACACCGGCGCCCCGGTCGTGGCGACGATCCTGCTCGCCTGGTTCGTCGCGGCCCTGCTCCACCTGGCGATCGGGTCGGTCTCGGTCGCGGCGATCGCGGCGGCGGGGATCATCGCCCCGATCCTCGGCCAGCTCGAGGTGGCCCCGGTGGCGGTCGGGCTCGCGATCGCCTCAGGCGCGATGTTCGCGCTCCAGGTCAACAGCAACTTCTTCTGGATGTTCAAGGGGCTGCTCGGCCTCTCGACCCAGGGCACGCTCAAGACCCTGACGGTCGCCACCTCGGTGGCGTCCCTGGTCTCGCTCCCGCTGGTGCTGGTGGTCTCGCTCTTCGCCTAGCCGAGCGACCAGTCGCCGCAGCCCGAGGTCTCGAAGAAGAGGTCGTCGGCCAGGGTCACCTCGGCCGCGGCGCCGCCGGCGACGGACTCCTCGGTGACGACGTCGCCGCCGTCCTCCGCCGTCCGCACCACCCAGGTGCAGCTGTCGCTGCCGCCCGAGGACGTCCAGGTGCCGGGGGCCACGTCGACGCCGACCTCGAAGACGCCGTCGCCGACGACGCTGTCGGCCAGGGCCTCCTGCTCCGCGAGCGCCTGCTCGGCGGCCTGCACGGCGGCCGCCCGTCCGTCCAGGGCCTTGGCCCGCGCCGTGGCCTTGCGCTCGCGCTTGCGCAGCTTGCGCTGCGCCTTGGCCAGCTCCTGCTGCTCCTCGGTGAGGGCCTGCTCGCGCCCGGCCAGGTCGGCGTCGCGGGAGCTCAGCTCGGCGGCGCGCAGGTCGGAGTCGTCGTCCTGCAGGCCGAGCGGGTCGAGGGTGCCCACCGCGAAGCCGGCGCCGCCCGCGACCAGCGCGGTCACGAGGACCGCGGCCACGGTGCGACCGGAGCCCCCGTGGGCCTCCTGGTCCGGTGCCGGGACCGGGGCGGCGGCGGGGGCTGCGGCGAGGGGCTGGGTGACCGGCTCGTCGTCGTAGGTCGGCAGCGGCTTCGGGTCGACCTCGAAGCGGCCGTTGGCGACGTCCCTCCAGCTGGGCGGCGGTGTCTCGGTCATGGCGGCAGTGGCGTCCTCGGTCGGGTGCGTCGAGTCCCCCCATGGGCTCGTGTGCACTGGGCTGGTGCACAGTGAAGCCTGTCCGGCCCGCCCAGTGGGCGGGAATCCGCAAAGTGGAACCGCGTGCCTCAGTCCGAACGCACCCGCGCGTAGGCGTGCTGGAGGAAGTCCGACAGCGAGACGACCACCATCACCGCCGCGCCAGCCCGGCTCGCGCGCGGGGCGAAGGTCAGCCCCGCGACGTACGCCGTGCTCACCCAGACGCCCAGGCAGAACGGGCACGTCAGCAGCTCCCCGACCGTGTGCCGGACGTGCCCGTCGTCGCGCGGGCGCTCGACGTGCTCGCCCGACCCCGCCGGCTCCTCGAAGGTGACGAAGGGCGCCCGCAGCGGGCTCGCCACCGACGACTTCGACAGGAGGCGCGTGAGCTTGTGGGCGGCGACCCCGCCCAGGACCAGGTCGCGGACGTCGTACCGCTCCGGGACCGTGCCGGGGCGAGCGCGCGCCACCGCGGCCACGAGGCCCACCAGCGTGGCGTAGGAGAGCATGCTCCCGGCGAAGCCGGCGAGGTTGACCTCGCCGTCGGGGTCGTAGGCGTGCGTGGTGGCCAGCATGGGGGGCGCGTACCCAGCGGGCTCACGCGTCAGTCGGGCAGCACCTCGCCCAGCACCCGCAGCGTGTTGCCGCCCATGATCGCCTCGATCTCCTCCTCGGTGCGGCCGCGGTCGAGCAGCTCCTGGGTGATCACCGCGATCTCGCTGACGTCCCAGGCGACCGTGGTGGCCCCGTCGTAGTCGCTGCCGAGCGCGGCGGTCTCGATCCCGCCGACCTCGATGACGTGCTCCAGGGCATCGACGACGGCCTCGGGGGTGGGGTCGCAGATCGCGGCGTCCCAGTAGCCGATGCCGACGACCCCGCCCGTGGCGGCGACGGCCTCGATCTGCTCGTCGCTGAGGTTGCGGTTGACGTCGCACGTGGCCTGGACGCCGCCGTGGCTGGAGACCAGCGGCTTCGTCGCGGTGGCGAGGATCTCCTCGACCGCCTCGGGGCTGGCGTGCGCGATGTCGACGACGATCCCGAGCTCCTCCATCTCGGCCAGCACCTCGCGGCCGAGGTCGGTCAGGCCGCCCTTCTCCTCCCCGTGCATCGACCCCGACGCCTCGTTGTCGAAGAAGTGGGTGAAGCCGGCCATCCGGACCCCCGCGTCGAAGAGCACGCGGAGGTTGTCGGCGTCGCCCTCGAGGTTGTGCAGGCCCTCGACCGAGAAGAGCGCCCCGGTGACCTGCTCGCCGGCCGCCCGGTCGGCGAGCAGCCGGTCGAGCTCGCCGGCGGTGCGGACCTGGCGCAGCCGGCCCTCGGACTCCTCGACCGCGTCCTGGAGCCGGTCGGCGTGGTAGAGCGAGCGCTCCAGCAGCGAGGTCCAGGTCCGCGGCGGCTGGGCCTGGGCCAGGGTGAGCAGCGTGATGTTGTCGGAGTCGGCCGAGTTGGAGTCGTAGTTCTGCCCCTTGGGCGACTTGGAGACCGAGGAGAAGACCTGGAGCGCGACGTTGCCCTCCTCCAGGCGCGGCAGGTCCATGTGGCCGCGGTCGGCGCGCTCGAGCAGGTCGCGGTTCCACATGAGCGTGTCGGAGTGCATGTCGACGATCGTGAGCTCGTCGTGCAGCGCCTGCGCCTCGGCGGTCACCTCGGGCAGGTCGGCGTCGGTCACCTGGTTGAGCGAGCTCTCCACGATCCGCGGCACGAGCGTGAAGAAGCCCACGAGGGCGAGGACGAGGACCACCACGAGCCCGAGCAGGGTGCGGCGGAGCCAGCGGCGGCGGCGGGGCGGGGCGGCGTAGGGTGCGGCGTCGGGGGGAGTCACGATGCGCAGCGTAGGGCCACGGGCACCCGCCGAGGCGGAATAGCCGGCCGCGTCGGGTCGTTGCAGACCTCAGCCGGTCCGGATCATGCCCCCGGGCTCACACCACGCCGCTACGAGCGGCCTTCCGCCGAGAGGCGGCTGACGGGCCGGTGAGCAACAGCGCGCAGCCGTCCGCGGGGTAAGCCCCCGTCGGGCGGCTGTGTCGTCCCCGCAGGTCGGGTCAGGAACGCCCGCGGAGCCGCCGTACGCCGTCGCGCAGCCAAGCGGCGGCGACCCAGGCGAACCACAGGGCGACCGCCGCAGCGCCGATGCCCCCGCCGACGAGCAGCCCGGTCGTGCCGGCGACGAACCAGCCGACCACGGCGCCCAGGACGACCGGGCCGCCGATGACCAGGAGCTCGAGCAGGCCGTCGCGCAGGTCGCCCGCCATCGAGCGCACGTCGCCCGCGAGCTCCCGGCGCAGGGTGGGGTGGTCGTCGTCCGAAGGGTTCACCGGCCCAGCGTAGGCACCCCGGCTGTGCCGCCCGCCCACCCCGACCTGGGCGGACGCCGGCTCGGATCCGACGTCCGAGACGTCCGTTGACCCCGCTGGGCGACGGCGCACAGCGTCCGGCGCGGTCGCCGACCCGCAGGTGGCCGGCGTCCAGGCCGCACCAGTCGGCGAGCTCGCCGGTCATCCGGTGCACCGCGCGCTCGACGCCGACCCGGCCGAAGCTCTTCCCGACGACCTCCGGGTCCGGACAGGCCACGATCTCGACGTCGAAGAAGTCGCGGTGCCAGACCCGCGGGGTGTACTTCTTCTCGTACTCCCGGCGGAACGCGCCGCCCGGTAGTCCGGGTCGCGCATCAGCTCGTCGCGGACGACCTTCTCGGTGAGGTGGAGGGCGGCCGCCCCGGCACCCAGCTCCTCGAAGATGACGAGGTCGATGCCGTCGGCGTACACCTCGAAGGGCACCGGCAGGTGCTGCCAGCGGAAGTCGGCGCCCAGCCGGTTGACCACGGCGGCCAGCAGGCGCATGAGGTGGATGATGAACGGGATCGCCTTGATGTCGGCGGCCGAGAGGAGGCTGGTGCGCAGCGGGCGCCGTCCGGGTCCGGCGATCGAGTGCAGCGCCTGGAGCAGGATCGTGTGGGGGTGCGAGGCGTCGGGGCCGGCCTGCAGCACCCGGCCGCGGCGCCGCAGGACGCGCCGCAGCCGGCGCATCTCCCGCCCCTTCGCGAACGTCGACGGCAGGGTGCGCGAGCGGCACAGGTCGCCGTCGAGCTTGTCGAAGAGCAGCTGCTGGGCCGACATGCCGACGAAGCCGGCGTCGAGGGCCTGCTCGAGCATCCGCTCCATCCGGCGCTGCTCCTCGGGGGTGGGCCGGACGTCGGCGCGGGTGGCGCGGTCCAGCCCCATCGTGGCGGTGCGGACGTCGGAGTGGCCGAGGAACGCCGCGAGGTTGGGCCCGAGCGGCAGGTTCTCGAGCGCCTCGACGTACGACGCGGCGTCGTGCCAGGTGCGTCCCTCCTGGAGGTGGTCGATGACGTGGCGGCGGGGGATCCCCTCGACCCGGCCGAAGAGGTCGCCGGCGTCGACGCTGTCCACGTGGACCGTCGAGAGCGAGCAGGAGCCCAGCAGCACGGTGGTGACCCCGTGGCGCAGCGACTCCGGCAGCCCAGGAGACGACCGCCACGACCCCGTCGCGGACGCCGAGGTCACGGACCGCCGGTGGCGCCGAAGGTGTCGACGGATGTGGCGTGGGTCACGTCGAAGGTCATGCGTCATGAAAGCGTCCGGACCCCCGCGGGTCAACGAGGCGCTGGGTCAACGAGGCGCTGGGTCAACGAGACGCTGGTCAACGAGGTGCTGGGTCAACGAGGCGCGAGCGCCGCGGCGAGCAGGTCGGCGGTCCGGTCGACCCAGGCGGGGTCGGGCTCGCGGTGGCGGACCAGCTCGGCGAGCCATGCCCCGAAGGCGACGTCGACCACGATCTCGGGCTCGGTGTGGGCCGCCACCCGTCCGGCCGCCACGTCGTCGCCGAGCTGCGCGAGGATCGGTTCAAGTCCGGCCGCCAGGGCGTCGCGCAGCGCGTCGTTGAACTCCGGGTCCGTCCCGGCGAGCACGGCGGCGACCCCGCCCACGCCGATGCCCTCGGAGACCACCTCGCGGGTGCGGGTGAGCACCCAGACGAGCTTGTCCCGGGCGGAGCTCTCCGGCGGCGGCGCCCCCTGGTCGGTGACCCCGGCGAGCACGGCGCGGAGCAGCTCGGTCCGGTCCCGGTAGCGCCGGTAGACCGTGGTGCGGGCGACGCCGGAGCGGGCCGAGACCGAGGCGACGTTGACGGCGCCGGGCCCCTGGGTGCGCAGCAGGGCCAGGGCGGCGTCGGTGATGCGCTGCTCGGTCTCGGGTCGTCGGGGACGGCCGACGGGGGCGTGGGAGGTCACCCGTGCAGTATCGGGGTCGGGCCGGGAGGTTTGGGGGCCCCGCTCGCTTTCGCTACAGTTGATGTATCGAAAAGTGAGAGGAGAGCAGCATGGAGACCACGACGATGGTGTGGGTCCTGCTCGGTGTCGCGGCGGTCGTCGGCGCGATCGTCTTCGGAGGGTCGAGCCTCGTGTACTTCCGGGAGCAGCGGCGCCCCCTGCCGCCCAAGCCGACGGCCCGCGAGGTCGAGCGGGAGCGGGCGCGGCACGCGGCGAAGTGGGAGGGGGTGGCCTGACGCGTGTGAGGCGCGGCACACTGGGTACCCCGTCGCCCATCAAGGAGCGCACGGAAGGGGTCCCATGGAGCACGAGCGCAGCCACCTCGCGCTGGCCGGATCCTCCCTGGAGGAGGACCGGGAGCGCTACCGCTCGCTCTTCCTGCACACTCCCCACGCGGCGTTCGCCCTCGACCTCGACGGCTGCTACCAGGCGGTGAACCCCGCCAGCACCGCCCTCACCGGCTACACCGAGGACGAGTTCCTCGCGATGGGCTACGACGAGGTGATCCACCCCGACGACCTCCAGCGGGTGGTCGACACCTTCCGCGAGGTCGCCGCCGGCCACCCGGCGACGGTCGCCTGCGGGGTGCGGCGCAAGGACGGCGCCCGGGTCGAGGTCGAGATCACGGGCGTGCCGGTGATCGTCGACGGCCGCGTGATCGGCGTCCACGGGGTCGCCCAGGACGTCACGGAGCGGAACCGGGCGCTGCGCGAGCTCGAGACCGCCCGCAAGGTCGCCGAGGAGGCGAACGACGCGAAGTCGCTCTTCCTGGCCAACGTCAGCCACGAGCTGCGCACGCCGCTGGCGGCGGCCGTCGCCGCCCTCGAGCTGCTCGAGGACGTCCCGATGCCGGATCTCGGCAAGAACCTCGTCGCGACGGTCCAGCGCTCGGGCGACCGGCTCTCCCGGCTCGTCGACGACCTGCTCGACTTCATCGACCTCGCCACCGGGCGCGCCAAGCTGCACCTCGCCCGGTTCGAGCCGCGCGCCACCCTGGCCCAGCTGACGGAGATTTTCGCCCCCGAGGCGGCGGCCCGCGGCCTCGAGATGTCGGTGGAGATCGACCCGGAGGTCCCCGACGTCCTGCTGGGCGACGCGCCCCGGCTCAACTGGATGGCATACATCCTGCTCGAGAACGCCCTGAAGTTCACCGACGAGGGCGGGATCCGGGTCCGCTGCCGCGTCGTGGGCGGGCTGGGTGCGCCCGACGAGCCCGTCGACGTCTGCCTCGAGGTGGCCGACACCGGGATCGGGATCAGCCCGGAACGGCAGGGCCTCCTCTTCGACCCGTTCGTGCAGGGCGATGGCTCGATGACGCGGCGGCACGGCGGCACGGGTCTGGGCCTGGCGATCTTCCGGGAGCTGGTCACGCTGCACGGCGGCAGCTACGCCCTGACCAGCGAGGTCGGGGTGGGGACGACGGTGAGCGTGACCGTCCCGATGGTCAGGGCGCCGCAGGAGGAGCCGGCAGCCGGACGCTGAACCGCGCCCCGCCGCGCGGAGAGGCGTCGACCGTGCAGGTCCCGCCGTGCGCCTCCACCACCGACCGGACGATGGCGAGGCCCAGCCCGCTGCCGCCGTCGTCCCGGGCCCGTGCCTCGTCCAGCCGCACGAACCGCTCGAAGACCCGCTCGCGCTCCTCGACCGGCACCCCGGGTCCGTCGTCCTCCACGGTGAGCAGCACCCCCTCGCCGGCCTCGCGCAGCCCGACGGCGACCGTCGTGCGGGCGTGCCGGGCGGCGTTGTCGAGCAGGTTGCGGACCACCTGGCCGAGCGCCACCGGGTCGCCGAGGACCCGGGCCGGGCCGACGTCGCCGGTCTCCACCCGCACCCGGTCGTCACAGGCGCGCAGGCGCCGTACGTCGTCGAGCACGAGGTCGTCCAGGTCGACCTCCTGCCGGGTCGCCGCCCCCGCGCCCGCGCGGGTGAGCAGCAGCAGCTGCTCGACCAGCTGCTGCAGCCGCACGGACTCCTCCAGCACCGCCTCGGCCAGCTCGCCCTCGGGCAGCGCACCCGGGTGGGCGACCGCGACCTCGGCGGTCTGCCGGATCCCGGCGAGGGGGGAGCGCAGCTCGTGCGAGGCGTCGGCGACGAAGCGCCGCTGCCGCTCGTGGGAGTCCTGGAGGCGACCCAGCATCTGGTTCATCGTGCGGGCCAGCCGGTGCACCTCGTCGCGCGAGGCCGGCTCCGGCACCCGGCGCTCGAGCGCGTCGGCGGTGATCTGCTCCACCTCGCGGCGGATCCGCTCCACCGGCGCCAGCGCCCGGCCCGTCACCACCCACGTCGTCCCGGCGACGAGCAGGAGGAGCGTCGGCAGGCCGACCAGGAGCGGAGGGACCAGCGCGTCGGTCGAGTCCTCCACCTCCTCGAGGCTGGCTGCCACCACCACCTCGACCCGCCGGCCGTCGGGAGCGTCGGCGCGCTCGTCGTCCACGACGTACCCCTCGCCCGCGTCCGGCAGGCCGGGGACGCCGGCCAGCACCCGCCCGTCCTCGGCGCGCACCTGCCAGACCAGCTCGTCGTCGGGCTCCGCGTCAGGATCGCCCGCGGGCATGCCCCCCGCCTCGACCTGCGCCACCAGGGCGTCGAGCTGCTGCTCGACGGTCGCCTCGACGCCGTCGGCCAGGGAGGCGCGGACCAGCGCGACCAGGGCCAGCGCCCCCAGCCCCAGCGCCACGGCGACGACCAGGGTGGCGGCGGTGGTGGTGCGGACCCGGACGGACGCCGCGCGCTCAGCCACCGTCGCTCGCCAACCGGTAGCCCGCGCCCCGTAGCGTCTGGATCGCCTCGCGCCCGAAGGGGCGGTCGATCTTGTTGCGCAGGTGCCGCACGTAGACCTCCACGATGTTGGGGTCGCCGTCGAAGTCGGAGTCCCAGACCGAGTCGAGGATGCGGGTCTTGGAGAGCACGTCGCCCCGGTGCCGGACGAGCAGCTCGAGCAGCGAGAACTCGCGCGCGGTGAGCCCGAGCTCGACCTCCCCGCGCCAGGCCCGGCGGGCGGCCGGGTCGAGCCGCAGGTCGCCGGCCGTCAGCTCGGTCGGGCGCGGTCGCGCGCCGCGTCGTACGACGGCCCGCAGGCGCGCCACCAGCACCGGGAAGGAGAACGGCTTGGTGAGGTAGTCGTCGGCGCCGGTGTCCAGCCCCTCGACCTGGTCCCACTCGCCGTCCTTGGCGGTGAGCATCAGCACCGGGGTCCAGTTGCCCTCGGCCCGGAGCGTCTCGCAGACCTTGTAGCCGTTGATCCCCGGCAGCATCAGGTCGAGCAGGATCGCGTCGTAGTCGTGCTCCCGGGCCAGCCAGAGGCCGTCGGTGCCGTCGGCCGCGAGGTCGACGGCGAACCCCTCGGCCTGCAGCCCGACCTGCAGGGAGCGCGCGAGGCGGCGTTCGTCCTCGACGACGAGCACCCGCATCTGCTCTGCCTCCTCGCTCGGTGGACCGGACCCCGCCAAGTGTGGCCGAGGGCGCCTGAACGGACGCTGAACGGCGGAGCCCCGGCCGGGCGTTACCCTCGACGCCGAGCACTCGGGGGAGGAGTCGCATGAGCAGGACACGTGCACGGCGGGGAGCCGGGGCGGCCGCGGTGCTGCTGGCCGCAGGGCTCGTCGGGGTGCCGGCTTCCGCCGGCGCCGACCCGGCCGTGAACATCGTCGGCAAGGTCGAGGTCACCTCCCCGGGCCACCTGCAGGTGCGGGTGGCGGGCACCGTCACCGACCCGGACCCCGGCACCGGAACGGTCACCCTGAAGATCTACGTCCACGACGGGAGCGGCAGAGGCCCCTACCTCCGGGAGACCGACGCGAACGGCCTCATCGACGTCGTGCTGCCCTCGGCCCTGGGCGGCGAGGTGAAGTTCGACGTCTGGGCGCTCGACGAGCTCCCCGGCGGTGCGCCGAACATGAAGAGCGCCGACCCGGGCGCGCAGCACGCCGCCTTCCTGGGCGGCACGTACTTCGGCGGCCCGCCGGTCAACGTCTTCGTGGACAAGTCCCCGCCGGTCACGCGGGTGACCTCCGGCCCCGTCAGCCCGGTGCAGGTGGAGCCGGGGACGACGCGGCCGATGCCGTTCACCTTCACCGCGAGCGAGGCCGTCTCCGGGTTCACGTGCAGCCTGGACGCGGCCGGCGTCTCGACCCGGGGGTGGGTCGCGTGCGCCAGCCCCTACGAGGTGCCGGTCGGGGTCGGCGCGTGGGAGTTCCGGGTCCGCGCCATGGACCTCGCGGGCAACCAGGGTGCGGAGGCGGTGCATCCGTTCAGCGTGGTGCCGGCCGAGGCCGTCCCCGCCGAGGACCCGGTCACGGGCCTGCCCGCCGGGGCCCCGGTCGACGTCAGCGTCAAGGCGGTGCGCAAGAAGTCGCGGCTGCGGGTCGGGGTGGTCCCGGCCAGCGCCGCGGTGGACTTCGCCTTCGTGGTGGAGCGCCAGGTGCGGAAGAAGGGCCGGAAGGTCTGGAAGCGGGTCAAGCGCTCGACCACCCGCCAGGAGGCCGAGACCCGGGTGCTCGACCTGCGCCGGGGGAGGTACCGGGTGCTGGTCCCGGCGCAGCACGGGCTGGCCGCGGCCCGCAGCAAGGTCGTGAGGCTGCGGCGGTGAGCCGGCTGGCGCGCCGGCTCGTCCCGACCCTCCTGCCGGCACTCCTGCTGGCGCTCGGGCCCGCGCTCCCGGCGGTGGCGGGCGACTCGCAGTTCCCGGAGGTGCTCACCCCCTTCGTCGTGACCTCGCCGGGGCACCTGCAGGTCCGCGCCACGGGACAGGTGAAGGACCCCGACGACGGCACCCGCCCGGTGGACCTCAACGTCTTCGTCCACGACGACGAGGGGACGCAGCTCTTCCAGCTCACCGCCGGCCCCGACGGCTTCTTCGACACCACCGTCACGGTGCGCAAGGGCGGTCCCGTCAGGGTGGACATCTGGGCGATCGACCAGCTCCCGGGCGGGGCCGTCCACTACCAGGCCGACGGGACGTCCCCCTATGCGTGGGACCCCGTGAGCGGCCTGTCCCTGTCGGTCTTCGTGGACACCGCCCCGCCGGTCACGACGATCACGTCGGGGCCGTCGGGCCCCGTCCAGGTCGAGCCGGGGACGACGCGTGCGGTGCCGTTCACCTTCACGGCGACCGAGGCGGCGACGTTCACGTGCAGCCTGGACGCCGTCGGCACGACGTCGCGGGACTGGCAGCCCTGCGCGAGCCCCCACCAGGTCTCGGTCGGGGTCGGCGCGTGGGAGTTCCGGGTGCGGGCGCGCGACGCCGTGGGCAACCAGGGCGCGGAGGCGGTGCAGGGGTTCACCGTGGTGCCGGCCCAGGCCGTGCCGGTCGAGGTGGACCCGGTCCCGGGACAGGTCGCGGTGCAGGTCGGGGCGGTGCGGAGGAAGTCGCGGCTCCGGGTCGCGGTGGCGCCGGCGAGCGCCGCCGTCGACTACGCGCTCGTCGTGGAGCGGCAGGTCCGCAAGAGGGGGAGGAAGACGTGGAAGCAGGTCACGAGGTCGACCACGCGCGGGGCCGACGAGTCCCGGGTGCTCGACCTGCGCCGGGGGAGGTACCGGGTGCTGGTCCCGGCGCAGCACGGGCTGGCCGCGGCCCGCAGCAAGGTCGTGAGGTTGCGGCGGTGACGCGGGCCGCCCGGCGGGGGCTCTCCGCGGTGGTGCTCGTGCTGGCGGTTCTCACCGTGGTGACGACGCCGCCCGCGAGCGCCGTCCAGCCCCGCGGGACGATCGACGTCCTGGGGTCTCCCGCGGGTGGGCTGGTCCGGGTGGCCGGATGGGCCTACGACCCCGACGTCCCGGAGGGCAGCATCTCGATCCACGTCTACGTCACCGGTCCCGACGGCCAGCAGGAGGGCCACAACCTGGGGCCGACGACCGGGGTCCGCCCGGACGGGACCCGACGGGGCTTCGACGCGACGCTCGAGACCCGGTTCTCCGGCGACGTCACCGTCGACGTGTGGGCCATCAACGCGGTCGGCGACGACCCGCACACCCGGCTGACGAGCCGGGTGGTGTCCGTGGCGACGCCGCACCCCACCGGCACCCTGACCTCGGTGGAGTCACCGGCGCACCGCACCGTGCGGGTCCGCGGGACCGCGCAGGACGCCTCCGACCTCACGCGACCCGTCACGGTCCACGCCTACGTCGGCGGCGGCTGGGACACCCCCGGTGTCGAGGGCCCGTTCGTCGGGAACGCCGAGCCCGGCGGCGGCTTCGACTTCACCTTCCAGACCGTGACGAAGGCGGGGGACCAGGAGGTCTTCGTCTACGCGGTCAACCACGGGACCGGGTGGGACCAGCTGCTCGGCACCCGCCGGACCAACGTCGTGCTCGACACGACGCCGCCCGTGGCGCCGCGGATCACCGGGGCGCCGCCGAGCCCGGCGGGGTCGGGCCCGGTGCAGGTGTCGTTCGCGGGGGACGAGCCGGGCGTGCGGTTCGAGTGCAACTGGAACCGGGCGGGCTGGCAGGCGTGCGCGAGCCCGGCCTCTCGCACGCTCGACCAGGGGGTGCACCGGTTCGAGGTGCGGGCGATCGACCCCGTCGGGCTGGTCGGTCCGACGACCGAGCTGCGGTTCGAGGTGGTGCCGGGTGCGGCGCCCCCTCCGGTGGTCGACCCGGTGATCGGGCTGCCCGTCGCGCCCGCCGAGGCGGTGGTCGCGGCCACGGCGGTGCGGAGGAAGTCGCGGCTGCGGGTGCGGGTGCAGCCGGCCAGCGCGGCGGTCGACTACGCGTTCGTGGTGCAGCGCCAGGTGCGGAGGAAGGGTCGCAAGGTCTGGAAGCAGGTCAAGCGGTCGACCACCCGGGGGCCGGCCGAGAGCCGGGTGCTGGACCTGCGCCGGGGCCGCTACCGGGTCGTGCTGCCAGCCCAGCACGGTGTGGCCGAGGCCGTCAGCCGGGTCGTCCGGCTGCGTCGCTGACGTCGCCGGGCATGCTGGAACCATGAGATTCACCGAGCACGAGCTGACCACCGCCCTCACGACGGCGGCCAAGAGCGTGCTGGCGGCCCAGCGCAAGGACGTCCGCAAGGGGCGCACCCCGGTCGACGAGGCCTGGGCGTCGATGGATCGCTACGCCCGGTACCAGCTGCTCGAGGGGCTGGGCAGCCAGCTGCTTCCGGTGCTGGTCGCGCTCCCCGACGTCGAGGTGCCGCCCGGCGAACGACCGACGTTCACCGACGCCCAGGTGGTCGCGACGGTCGAGGAGCAGCTCGGCGACGAGGGGGGCCGGCTGCGCCGCAAGGTCACGGTGGCGGCCAGGGCCGCGCTGGCGCGCCGGGCGCTCGACGGGCTGCCGCCGCGCGGCCTCACCTGACCCGGACGGCCACCAGCGCGACGTCGTCCTCGGCGTGGTCGGGCAGCAGGCGCGCCAGCAGGCCGTCGAGCAGGCCGTCGAGGTCGGCCGCCGCCGGCAGCAGCTCGGCGACCACGGCGCGCAGCTCGTCGATGCCGTCGTCGAGGTCCTGGCCGCGGCGCTCCACCAGGCCGTCGGTGTAGAGCAGGACGACCGCCCCCGGGGGGAGGTCGAGGGCGTGGTCGGTGCGCTCGAAGTCGGCGTCGAAGCCGAGCAGCAGGTCAGGGGCCTCGCTGCCGAGCACGTCCACCGCGTAGCCGCCCCCGTCGTCGGGGAGGAGGACCAGGGCGGGCGGGTGACCGGCGTTCGACCAGTGCACCGGCACCGAGCCGTCCGCGGCCGCGGAGCCGACGCTCGCGACGAGCGCGGTCGCCGTGCTCTCGACCGCGAGGGCGTCCATGGCCCGGTCGACCCGGCGCAGCACCTCGCCCGGACCGCCCTCGCAGGTGACGGCGATGCCGCGGAGCAGCCCGCGGACCTGGCCCATGGCGCCGGCCGCCTCCACGTCGTGGCCGACGACGTCGCCGATCACCAGCACGAGGTCGCGCTCGGGCCTGACGAACGCGTCGTACCAGTCGCCGCCCACCTGGGCGGCCTCGGCGGCCGGGGCGTAGCGGACCGCGATCTCGACCAGGTCGGAGCGCGGGGGAGCGGTGAGCAGGCTCCGCTGCAAGCCCTCGGCCATGTCGCGCTGCGCCGAGTAGGCGCGGGCGTTGTCGAGCGCCAGCGCGGCCCGGCCGGCGACGTCCTCGAGCATCTCGACGGCCTCGGGCCCGAAGGTCTCGCGGTCGGCGCCGCGGCCCAGCGTCAGCATGCCGATCACGCGGCCGCGCCGGATCATCGGCACGAACAGGGCCTGCTCGACGTCGAGGGCCCGGTACAGGTCGGCCGCCTCGCCCGGCTCGAGCCCCGCCGTCACCGTCTCGCGGGCGTCGTCGGCGAGCAGGGTGCTGCGGCTCATCAGCGCCCGGGCCTGGAAGGAGTCCTCGCGCAGCGCCCGCACCCGGCGCCGGGCGTAGGCTTCGAGGGTCGGCCGCAGCTCGGCGTCGCGGTGCCACCAGCCGAGGTCGCGCATGTTGCGGCGCCAGTCCTGGCCCGCCTGCGGGTCGGGGCCGTCGGTGACGGTGACGATGCACCAGTCCGCCTTCTCGGGGACCAGCAGCCGGGCCAGCTCGGCGACACCCTGCTCGGAGTCGAGGGTGTCGGTCAGCACCGAGGTCACCTCGGCGAGCAGCCGGGCGCGGGTGGCGCTGCGGGCCAGCTTCTGCTGGGCGAGCTTGCGCTCGGTGATGTCGAGGAAGTAGACCGACAAGCCGTCGGGGGAGGGCCAGACCCGCACCTCGTACCAGCTGGCGAGCGGCGGCGGGTAGTGGGCCTCGAACTCCGTCGGCTCCCCGCTCTCCGCCGAGGCGCGGTAGTGGGTCTCGAAGTCGCTGCCGACGGCGTCGGGGAAGAGCTCCCAGATGTTGCCGCCGGTGAGCCGGCTCGTCACCGCCCCGAGCATCCGCTCGGCGCGGGCGTTGACGAAGGTGAAGCGCCAGTCGGTGTCGAGGTGGAAGAAGGCGGCCGGCATCGACTCCAGGATCCGGGCCACCCGGGCGTCGGCGTCCTGGGTGAGGGTCGAGTCGTAGGCCGCGCCGACGAGCCGGGCGGCGGTGCCGTCCTCGCCCACGAGCGCGCTGCCGCGGGCCGAGACCCAGCGCACCGTGCCGTCGGCGTGCACGATCCGGTACTCGGCGGCGAAGGTCCCGCACGACGCGATGGCCTCGTCGAGCAGCCCGCTCACCCGCTCGCGGTCCTCGGGGTGCACCCACTCCCCGAACGCCTCGATGGTGCCGCCGAAGGAGTCCGGTTCGATGCCGGAGAGGGCGTGCAGCCGCTCGTCCCAGCGCAGGTCGCCGGTGACGAGGTCCCAGTCCCAGGCGCCCACCCCGGCGGCGTCGACGGCGAGCTGCCACAGCAGCCGGTCGTCGTGGTGGCTGCTGCTCAGGGCGGCGACACGCAGCTCGGCGCTGAGGGTCTGGCCGACCAGGTCGAGCAGGGCGACGTCCTCGTCGCGCCACTCCCGGGCGCGGTCCGTGGTCACGCAGAGAGCGCCGATGGTGTGCCCGCCGGCGCGCAGCGGGACGCCGAGGTAGGCGCCGACCCGCCCCGCGGCGACCGACGGCAGGTCGTTGACCCGGTCGTCGCGCCGGGCGTCGGGGACCACCAGCGGACCGTCGCCTCGCAGCGTCACCGCGCAGAGCGCGTCCTCGGCGGGCCACTTCACCAGCTCGCGCTGGGCGGTGCGGCCGAGGCCGGCCATCACCGTGCGGAGGTCGGGCAGCAGCGTCATCCGGGCGTCCGAGCCGCCGAGCAGCCGGGCGGCGAGCTCGACGAGCTGCTCCAGCCGGGCCGGGCCGACCTCGTCGGCGGGGCGTGGCGGCAGGCCCGCAGTCGGGGAGGACTGCGCAGGTGTGGTCTCGTGGATCACGCGTTTCCTCCGCTCGGCTCCTCCGAGTCTCGCACGTCCGGGCCGAAATCCCGCATGGCGTGCGGCGTACGCTGGCGCGATGAGCCAGATCATGTCCCGCGCCGACCTCGAGTTCCTGCTCTTCGACTGGCTGCGGACCGACGAGCTCTTCGCCCGCCCGCGGTACGCCGAGCACTCCCGCGACGTCGTCGAGGACCTGCTCCGCCTCGCCGAGCAGGTGGCGACCGACTGGTTCGCCCCGCACAACCGGAAGGCCGACCTGGAGGAGCCGCGGTTCGACGGGGAGAAGGTCGAGCTGGTCCCCGAGGTGGAGCCGGCCCTGCGCGCGTTCGCCGACGCCGGCTTCCTCGCCGCCCAGGTCGACGAGGAGCTGGGCGGCCTGCAGCTGCCGTCGTCGGTCTTCAACGCGGCGATGGCGTGGTTCCACGCCGCCAACATCGGGACCACCGGCTACGCCCTGCTCACGCTCGCCAACGCCCACCTGCTCACCGTGCACGGCACCGACGAGCAGGTGGAGCGCTGGGTCCGCCCGATGCTGGAGGGCCGCGTCTTCGGGACGATGGCGCTCTCGGAGCCGCACGCCGGCTCCAACCTCGCCGACATCACCACCCGGGCCGAGCCCCAGGAAGACGGTTCCTACCGGCTCTTCGGCCGCAAGATGTGGATCTCCGGCGGCGACCACGAGATGGGCGACAACATCGTCCACCTCGTCCTGGCCCGCACCCCCGGCGCGCCGGCCGGCACCAAGGGGATCTCGCTCTTCCTGGTGCCCAAGCACCTGCCGGGCGAGGACGGGGCGCCGGCGGAGCGCAACGACGTCGTGCTGGCGGGGATCAACCACAAGATGGGCTTCCGGGGCACGGTCAACACCGCGCCGGTGCTGGGCGACGGCGCGTTCACCCCGGGGGGCCGCCCCGGGGCCGTCGGCTGGCTGGTGGGCGAGCTGCACCGCGGGCTCCCGGTGATGTTCACGATGATGAACGAGGCCCGGATCGGGGTCGGCCTCGGCGCCACCGCCCTGGGCGTCACCGGCTACCTCAAGTCGCTGGCCTACGCCCGGGAGCGCCTCCAGGGTCGGCTCCCGGGAGCCGACCCGGCGACGCCGCAGGTCCCGCTGGTCGAGCACGCCGACGTCCGGCGGATGCTCCTGGCCCAGAAGTCGTACGCCGAGGGGGCGCTCGCGCTCAACCTGTACTGCGCCCGGCTGGTCGACGACATCGCCTCCCTGGACGACGCCGCGGCGGTCGCGGACGCCGAGCGGCTGCTCGGGGTGCTCACCCCGGTCGCCAAGAGCTGGCCCTCCCAGTGGTGCCTGGCTGCCAACGACCTGGCGCTCCAGGTGCTCGGCGGCGCCGGGTACACCCGCGACTTCGACGTCGAGCAGCACTACCGCGACAACCGGCTCAACCCGATCCACGAGGGCACCCACGGGATCCAGGGCCAGGACCTGCTGGGCCGCAAGGTCGTCGGGGACGGCGGGGTCGGGCTCGGCCTGCTGCTGGACCGGGTGCGCGCGACCGCCGAGCGGTCCCGCGGCACGGGCGCGGCGGCGTACGGCGATCAGCTCGCCGCCGTCGCCGACCGGCTGGTCGAGGTCACCGGCCTGCTCGCCGGCCGAGGCTCCGCGACCGAGGTGCTGGCCGACGCGACCGCCTACCTCGAGGCCACCGGGCACCTCGTGGTCGCCTGGCTCTGGCTGGAGCAGTGGCTGGTCGTGGCGGACCGCGACGACGACTTCGCCCGCGGCAAGCGCGCCGCCACGGCGTACTTCTTCGGGCGCGAGCTGCCCCGGGTGGGGCCGCAGCTCGACCTGCTGGCCGCGGGCGACCGGGTCACGCTCGACCTCGACCCCGCCTGGCTCTGAGGCGCCGGACGGCCAGCCACACCGCCGCCAGCACGAGGCCGCCGACGACGACCCGCGACACGCTGCCGACGTACCCCTCGACCAGGTGCCACTGCGCGCCGAGCTCGTAGCCGGCGCCGACGAGGAGGCCGTTCCAGACCAGCGAGCCCAGCGTGGTGAAGGCGACGAAGGTCGGCAGCGGCATCCGGTCGACCCCCGCGGGGACCGAGACGAGGCTGCGGACCCCCGGCACGAGGCGGCCCAGCAGGACGGCGGTGCGGCCGTGGCGCTGGAACCACGTGATGGCCCGCTCGACGTCGCCCCGGCCGACCAGGGGGAGGCGGTCGGCGAGCGCCAGCACGCGGTCCGCCCCCCAGGCCGCGCCGGCCCAGTAGAGGAGCAGCGCGCCGGCGACCGACCCGCCCGTCGCCCACAGGACCGCCGCGAGCAGCCCGTAGTGGCCCTGGCTGGCGGTGTAGCCGGCCAGGGGCAGCACCACCTCCGACGGCACCGGGGGGAAGACCGTCTCCAGGGCCGTGGCCACCCCGACCCCGGGCGCGCCGACGGTCCGCATCACCTGCACCAGCCACTCCAGCACCACGTCCATCGCGGGCCGCGTACCCCGCGGACGGGTTGGGGGAAACGCCCGCGCGGAGGGGTGCCTGCTCGGTACTCTTCGCCGGTGTCGCAGCCCTCCTCCCACCGCGCCCAGGAGACGGCGCGGCCCGCGCCGCCGGCTCGGCGGGTGCTGCTGGTGGCCGGCTCGCACGCGGAGCAGTACGCGCTCGACGACCTGACCGGCGCCCGGTGCGCCGAGGCCGAGGCCGCCGGCGCCCTGGAGCGCCAGCCCGAGCTCGACGTCGTCGTCGTCGGGTCGGGGGCCGCGCGTCCGGTCTCCGTGGTCCGTGCGGTCCGCCGCGCCGCGGCTCGCGTCCCCGTGGTGCTCGTCGTCCCCCCGGCCCGGGAGGTCCAGGTCCGCTACGAGCTCTCCTGCCTCTCCACCCCGCCCCGCGACGTCACGGTCGTCACCGGCGTCGACGCGGTGCGCCAGGCCGTGGCCACCGGGCTCGGCCGGGGCCGCACGGCCCGCACCCCCCTCGTGGCGACGCTGCGCCACCCCCCGGAGCCGTTCACCCCCTCCCTCGACGTCGGGGCCCTCGTCGACCAGGCGCCCGTCGGGGTCGTGCTCTGCGCGCCCGACGGCGCGCTGGAGGCGTGGAACCGGCGCGCCGCCCAGATGCTCGACCTCACCGGCTCGTCGGAGTCCCACCGGCTCGAGGACGTCCTGGCCGGCGCCGTCCCGCTGCTGGCCGCCCCGCACGAGACCGGGCTCGTCGTGCCCACCCTCACCGGCCGCCACCTCGACGTCACGGGCGTCGTGACCGAGACCGACGCGGGGCGCCGCTCCGTGCTGCTGCTGCTCGTGGACGTCACCGAGCAGCGCCGGGCCGAGCGGGACCGGGAGCGGCTCAGCCGCCAGGTCGACCTGCTCGGCCGGATCTCCGAGGCGCTCGTCACCACCCTCGACGTCGAGGAGTCGATGGGGCAGCTGGCCGCCGTGCTGGTGCCCGAGTTCGCCGACTGGGTGAGCGTGCAGCTCACCGACGACCTCGGCGACCTCGGCGTCGTCACCGTCCGGCACCGCGACCCCGCCCTCCAGGACGCGGTCGCCGAGGTCGAGCGCCGCCAGGGGCTGCACGCCTCCGCGGGGGCGCCGAGCCGCCGGGTCGCGCGGGGGGAGGGGCCGCTGCTGCTCCGCGACGTCGACGCCGACGAGCTGGAGCGCTCGGTGGAGGACCCCGTGCTGCGCGAGCACTTCCGCTCGTTCGGCCTCTCCAGCCTGATCGCCGTCCCGCTGCCCGGCCGCGACGGGATCCTCGGCTCCCTGGTCCTGGTCCGCGACGACTCGCGCCGCACCTTCCGGCGCTCCCACCTGTCGGTGGCGGTCGAGGCGGGCCGCCGGGCCGGCATCGCCCTGGACAACGCCCGGCTCTACGCCCGCCAGCACGAGCTGGCCGGCGAGCTCCAGCGCAGCCTGCTCACCGCGCCGCCGCGGGTCCCGCACGGGGAGATCGCGGTCCGCTACGTCGCGGCCGCGCACGAGGCCCAGGTGGGCGGCGACTGGTACGACGCCTTCGCGCAGCCCGACGGGGCGACCGTGCTGGTCGTCGGCGACGTGATCGGCCACGACCGTCGCGCCGCCGCGGGGATGAGCCAGATCCGCGGCGTGCTCCGCGGCATCGGCTACACCACCGGCGAGGACCCCGGCGGCATCCTCGTGCGCGCCGACGAGGCGATGGCCGGGCTCGGGATCGGGGCGATGGCGACCGCGCTCGTGGTGCGGATCGAGCCGCTCGGCGACCACCGGCCCGACGGCCTCAAGCTCGCCTGGTCCAGCGCCGGGCACCCGCCGATGCTGGTGCTCACCCCCGAGGGGGAGGTCCGGGTGCTCACCGGTGACGGCTCGCCCCGGGCCAGCGCCGACCTGCTGCTGGGGCTCGACCCGGCGTCGCCGCGCACGGTCTCCCACGCCCAGGTGCCCGACGGCTCCGTCCTGCTGCTCTACTCCGACGGCCTCGTGGAGCGGCGCGGGGAGGACCTCGAGGACGGCATCTCCCGGCTGGCCGACACGCTGGCGTTCGCCCCGGAGGGGGAGGGGCTGGAGGCGCTCTGCGACCGGGTGCTGGACCAGATGCTCCCGGTCGAGCCGGAGGACGACGTGGCCGTCGTCGCGATCCGGCTGCAGGCGCCCGTGTGAACACCCGCGCCCCCGTGTGAACACCCGCCCCCCCCGTGTGAACACTGCGTGACGTCGTGGCGCGAACCCTCGCCCACCCCGCGCCGCGTGCCTAGGCTCGGTGTCGAGGGGGTGGTCGGGTGCGACGAGCGGAGATGCGCCTCGCCACGACGCCGGGGCGCCCGATCGCCGACTCGGCGGTGGTCGAGGTCGACGGGGTGCTGGACGCGGTGGGGGCCTACGACCTGTGCCGCAGCATCGACGAGGCGGTCGGCGCGCAGGTGCGCGAGGTCGTCCTGGACCTGACCCACGTGGTCGCGGTGGACGTCGACGGGCTGGCGGCGCTGGAGCGCTGCGCGCGCCGGCTGCAGGCCGACGGGGTGGTGCTGGCCTGCACCGTCTGCAGCATGCCCGTGCGACGCGCCCTGCGGGTGTGAGCGACGGCGGGGATGGGTACCGGGCGGGGGTCCGATTGGATCGTTCAACTCGCCCGCTCACCCCCCAGGAGTACCCCGTGCAGGTCTGGCCCGGTTCCGCCTACCCCCTCGGCGCGACCTACGACGGGAGCGGCACCAACTTCGCGCTCTTCAGCGAGGTCGCCGAGCGGGTGGAGCTCTGCCTCTTCGAGGTCGACGCCGAGACCGGCGAGCGGACCGAGACGCGGGTCGAGCTCACCGAGGTCGACGCCCACGTGTGGCACTGCTACCTCCCGCTGGTGCAGCCCGGGCAGCGCTACGGCTACCGGGTGCACGGGCCGCACGACCCGGCGCAGGGGCTGCGCTGCAACCCGAACAAGCTGCTTCTCGATCCCTACGCCAAGGCCACCGACGGCGAGATCGAGTGGGGCCAGGCGCTCTTCGGCTACGACTTCGGCGACGAGGACAGCCGCAACGACGAGGACTCCGCGCCGTTCATGACGCTCGGCGTCGTGGTGAACCCCTTCTTCGACTGGGAGGGCGACCGCCAGCTGCGGGTGCCCTACAACGAGACGGTCGTCTACGAGGCCCACGTCAAGGGGCTCACCCAGCTGCACCCCGACGTGCCGGAGGAGCTGCGCGGCACCTACGCCGGCCTCGCGCACCCGGCGGTCACCGACCACCTCACCAAGCTCGGGGTGACCGCGATCGAGCTGATGCCGGTGCACCAGTTCGTCCAGGACTCCACGCTCCAGGAGAAGGGGCTGCGCAACTACTGGGGCTACAACACCCTGGGCTTCTTCGCCCCGCACGCCGACTACGCCGCCAACCGCGCCGCCGGCCAGCAGGTGCAGGAGTTCAAGGCGATGGTCAAGGCGATGCACGCCGCGGGCATCGAGGTGATCCTCGACGTGGTCTACAACCACACCGCGGAGGGCAACCACCTCGGGCCGACGCTCAGCATGAAGGGCATCGACAACACCGCCTACTACCGCACCGTCGACGACGACCAGCGCTACTACATGGACTACACCGGCACCGGGAACTCCCTCAACGCCGGCCACCCCCACTCGCTCCAGCTGATCATGGACTCGCTGCGCTACTGGGTCACCGAGATGCACGTCGACGGCTTCCGCTTCGACCTCGCCTCGGCGCTGGCCCGGGAGTTCTACGACGTCGACCGGCTCGCGACCTTCTTCGAGCTCGTCCAGCAGGACCCGGTGGTCAGCCAGGTCAAGCTGATCGCCGAGCCCTGGGACGTCGGCCCCGGCGGCTACCAGGTGGGCAACTTCCCGCCCCAGTGGACCGAGTGGAACGGCAAGTACCGCGACACCGTGCGCGACTTCTGGCGCGGCGAGCCGACGCTGGGGGAGTTCGCCTCCCGGCTGGCCGGCTCCTCCGACCTCTACGAGCACTCCGGGCGGCGGCCGGTCGCCAGCATCAACTTCGTCACCGCCCACGACGGCTTCACGCTGCGCGACCTGGTCTCCTACAACGAGAAGCACAACGAGGCCAACGGCGAGGACAACAACGACGGCGAGAGCCACAACCGCTCGCAGAACTTCGGCGTCGAGGGGCCGACCGACGACATCGAGGTGCTGGCGATGCGGGCCCGCGCCCAGCGCAACTTCCTCGCCACCCTGCTGCTCAGCCAGGGCGTCCCGATGATCCTGCACGGCGACGAGATCGGCCGCACCCAGGACGGCAACAACAACACCTACGCCCAGGACTCCGAGATCTCCTGGGTGCACTGGGACCGCGCCGACTGGCCGCTGGCTGAGTTCACGGCCGCGGTGGTGCGGCTGCGCCGCGAGCACCCGACCTTCCGCCGCCGCCGCTTCTTCACCGGCGACAGCCAGGACATCGTCTGGCTGCACCCCGGCGGCGAGCCGATGACCGACGAGCAGTGGGACGCCGAGGGCGCCCGGGTGCTGGGGATGTACCTCAACGGCCAGCGCATCCCGGGCTCCGACCGGACCGGCAACCCCGTGGTCGACGACCACTTCCTGCTCTACTTCAACGGCGGGGACGACCCGGTCGACCTGGTGCTGCCGAGCGAGGAGTACGCGCCGGCCTGGGAGCCCGTCGTCGACACCGCCGCGGCCGAGCTCGCCGAGCCGCCGCTGCTCCCGGGCTCGACCCTGGTGCTCGAGGGCCGCAGCCTGGTCGTGCTCCGCCAGTACGAGCAGCCCGACCCCGAGCCCGAGACCTCGGTGGCCGCCTCGCTCATGGCGCTGGCCGAGGTCGAGTCGTGAGGCGCGTCCCGGCCAGCACCTACCGGCTGCAGGTCACCGAGGAGCTCGACCTGCTGGAGGCCGCGCGCACCCTGCCCTACCTGCACCGGCTCGGCGTCGACTGGGTCTACCTCTCGCCGCTGCTGGCCTCGGAGTCGGGCAGCAGCCACGGGTACGACGTCGCCGACCACCGCGCGATCGACCCGTCGCGCGGCCGCGCCTCGGGGCTGGCCGCGCTCGCCGCGGAGGCCCAGCGGCTCGGCATGGGCGTGCTGGTCGACATCGTCCCCAACCACGTCGGCATCGCCCACCCGTGGGAGAACGAGTGGTGGTGGCACGTGCTCACCCACGGCGCGGAGTCGCCGTACGCCGGCGCCTTCGACGTCGACTGGGACGCCGGCGGCGGGCGGCTGCTGGTCCCCGTGGTCGGCGACGACGACCTCGTCGTCGGCGACGACGGGGCGAGGAGGATCCGCAACCTGCGGGTGCTCGGCGGCGAGCTGCACTACCACGACCAGCGCTTCCCGCTGGCGCCCGAGAGCCTCCCCGTCGCCGGGCCCGACGAGCCCGACGCCGACGAGGTGCACGCCCGCCAGCACTACGAGCTGGTCAGCTGGCGGCGCGCCGACACCGACCTCAACTACCGCCGCTTCTTCGCCGTCAACACCCTCGCCGCGCTCCGTGTCGAGGAGCCGGAGTGGTTCGAGCGGTCGCACGCCGAGATCCGCCGCTGGTTCGACGAGGGGCTGGTCCAGGGGCTGCGCGTCGACCACCCCGACGGGCTCCGCGACCCCGGCGGCTACCTGCGCGACCTCGCGGCGCTCACCGGCGACGGCTACGTCCTGGTCGAGAAGATCCTCGAGCCCGGCGAGGAGCTGCCGGAGTCGTGGCGCACCGACGGCACCACCGGCTACGACGTGCTGGCGCTGGTCGACCGGGTCTTCGTCGACCCCGCCGGGCAGCAGCCGCTCGACGACCTCGAGACCCGGCTGCGCGGCCTCCCCGTCGACTGGGCGGCGATGGTCCACGAGTCGAAGCGTGCGGTGGCCGACGGGATCCTCCAGTCCGAGGTCCGCCGGATCGCCCGCGAGGTCGCGCACGTCCTCGCGATCTCGTCGGCCGAGCCCGTCGAGGTCCCGTCCGCCGAGCAGCTGCGCGACGGGGTCGCCGAGTTGCTCGCCTGCTTCCCCGTCTACCGCTCCTACCTGCCCGAGGGCCACGAGCACCTCGAGCACGCGCTGGCCGCCGCCCGGCGGCACCGGCCCGACCTGGCCGGCGTCCTCGACGTGCTCGGGCCGGTGCTGGCCGACGGCGCCGCCGACCCCGCGCTGCGCTTCCAGCAGACCAGCGGCATGGTGATGGCCAAGGGCGTCGAGGACACCGCCTTCTACCGGTGGTCGCGGCTCACCTCCCTCAACGAGGTCGGCGCCGACCCGGCCGTCTTCGCCGTCAGCCCCGAGCAGCTGCACGAGGCGATGGCCGCGCGGCAGGAGCGCTGGCCGCACGCGATGACCGCCGCCTCCACCCACGACACCAAGCGCGGCGAGGACACGCGCGCCCGGATCACGGTCCTCGCCGAGCTCCCCGACCAGTGGGCCGCCGCCCTCGACCGCCTGCTCGACCTGGTGCCCGTGCCCGACCCGGGCTTCGGCAACCTGCTCTGGCAGGCCGTCGTCGGCGCCTGGCCCGCCAGCCGCGAGCGGCTGCACGCCTACGCCGAGAAGGCGATGCGCGAGGCCGCCGAGCGGACCACCTGGACCGCCCCCGACGAGGAGTTCGAGGCCGCGGTGCACCGCTGCGTCGACGCCGTCTTCGACCGTCCCGAGGTCTACGCCGTGGTGGCCGAGGTGGTCGAGGCGGTCGCCGCCCCCGGCTGGGTCAACGCGCTCGGCGCCAAGCTCGTCGGCCTCACCCTGCCCGGCGTCCCCGACGTCTACCAGGGCAGCGAGCTGTGGGAGCAGAGCCTCGTCGACCCCGACAACCGTCGCCCCGTCGACTTCGCCCGGCGCGCGGCGCTGCTCGAGGAGCTGCGCCTGGGCGAGCGCCCGCACGTGCAGGCGCACGCCGACGACGAGGGCGCGGCCAAGCTGCTGCTCACCCACGTCGCCCTCACCGCCCGCCGCGACCACCCCGAGTGGTTCGCCGGCTACCGGCCGCTGCACGCCCACGGGGCCGCCGCCGACCACGTGCTCGCCTTCGCCCGGGGTGCCGACGGGACGCCGGGAGCGGTCACCGTCGCGACCCGGCTGCCGGTGGGCCTGGTCCGCGCCGGCGGCTGGGGCGAGACCGCCCTCGAGCTCCCGCCCGGCCAGTACGTCGACCTGCTCACCGACCGCCGGGTCCGCCCGGACGGCGACGGGCTGGTCGAGGTGACCCACCTGCTGGCCGACTACCCGGTGGCGCTGCTGGTGCCCGACGAGCCCCGACGCCGCGGCCGCTTCGACGTGTGGGCGCCCCGCGCCGAGACGCTCGAGCTCGTCGTGGGCCCCGAGGGGTCGCGCCGGGTGGTGCCGATGGAGCGCGGCGCCGGCGACTGGTGGCACCCTGCCGGTCCGGAGCCGCGAGGCGAGGTCGACTACGGCTACCGCGTCGACGGGAGCGACCTGGTCGTCTTCGACCCGCGGGCCCGCCGGCTCCCCGACGGCGTGCACGGCATGGCCCGCACCGACGACCCCGCGGCCCACGCGTGGGGCGACGACGCCTGGACCGGCCGGCAGCTCGCCGGCTCGGTGGTCTACGAGCTGCACGTCGGCACCTTCACCCCCGAGGGGACCCTCGACGCCGCCATCGGCCGCCTCGACCACCTCAAGGAGATCGGCGTCGACCTCGTCGAGCTGCTCCCGGTCAACGGCGTCAACGGCACCCACAACTGGGGCTACGACGGCGTCGCCTGGTTCACCGTGCACGAGGCGTACGGCGGCCCGGCGGCCTACCGGCGCTTCGTCGACGCCTGCCACGCAGCCGGCCTCGGCGTCGTCCAGGACGTCGTCCACAACCACCTCGGCCCGTCGGGCAACTTCCTGCCCCTCTTCGGCCCCTACCTGTCCACCGAGGGACGCAGCACCTGGGGGGAGCACCTCAACCTCGACGGCGAGGGCTCCGACGAGGTGCGGGCGCTCGTGCTCGACAACGTCCGGATGTGGTTCGAGGACTTCCACGTCGACGCGCTCCGGCTCGACGCCGTCCACGCGCTGGTCGACACCTCCGAGACCCACCTGCTCGAGGAGATGGCGGTGCTGACCGCCCGGCTGTCGGCGCAGCTGGGGCGGCCGCTCACCCTGATCGCCGAGTCGGACCTCAACGACCCGACGCTGATCACCCCCCGCGAGGGCGGCGGCTACGGCCTGGACGCGCAGTGGAGCGACGACTTCCACCACGCCGTCCACGTCGCGCTGACCGGCGAGACCACCGGCTACTACGCCGACTTCGCGCCGCTCGCGGCGCTGGCCAAGGTCTGCGAGCGCGGCTTCTTCCACGACGGCACCTGGTCGTCGTTCCGGGGCCGCGAGCACGGCCGGCCGCTCGACGTCGAGCGGGTGCCGGGGTGGCGGCTGGTGGTCTGCAGCCAGAACCACGACCAGGTCGGCAACCGGGCGGCGGGCGACCGGCTCACCGCCCACCTCGACGACGACCAGCTCGCGGTCGCGGCGCTGCTCACGCTCGCCGGGCCCTTCACCCCGATGCTCTTCCAGGGCGAGGAGTGGGCGGCCTCGACGCCGTTCGCGTTCTTCACCTCCCACCCCGAGGAGGAGCTCGGCCGCGCGGTCTCCGAGGGGCGGGTCAAGGAGTTCGAGCGGATGGCGTGGGACGTCGACACCGTCCCCGACCCCCAGGACCCGCAGACGTTCCTGGCCTCCAAGCTCGACTGGTCGGAGAAGGAGACCGGGCGGCACGCGGTGCTGCTGGACGTCTACCGGTCGCTCGCCGCGCTGCGCCGCGAGCTGCCCGACCTCACCGACCCCGACCTGCGCCGCACGTCGTGCGAGTACGACGAGGACGCGCGCTGGTTCGTGATGACGCGCGGCGACGTGGCCGTGGCCGTGAACTTCTCCGACGAGCCGGTCACCGTCGACCTCGGCGGCGACCACGTGGTGCGCTGGGCGACGCCGGCGGGGGCGACCGCCGTCCCCGGCGGGGTCGAGCTCCCCGCCCATGCAGGGGCGGTGCTGCTGCCGCTCTAGGGAGCGGAGTGCTGCGCCTCGGGGATGAACGCAGCGTCCACCTCGTCGCCCAGGACCTGGCCGCTGACCCGCTCGATCGCGCCGTCGGCGGAGAACCGGACGAGCTGCCAGCGGCCGCCCTGGAAGGCGGAGGCGAGCAGGCTCCCGTCGCCCTCCCACGCGGCGTGGGCGACCCGGCCCATCCGGGGGTCGGTGGCCGTCCGCTCCCACCGGAGCGCGCGCGTCTCCATGTCGACGACGCCGATCCGGGAGTGGGCGCCGCCGTCCTCCGTGCCCCAGAGGAGGAGCGACCGGGCGTCGGGGGAGAAGGCGTCGGGGACGTGGTCGCAGGTCTCGAAGAGCACGCCGCTCTCGCGCGACTGCTCGTCGACGCCGTAGACCTCCGAGCACGGGTTCGTCTGGTCGACGAGCTCCCGGATCCCGGCGGAGTAGGAGGTCCAGCTGGTCTCCTGCGGGTCGCCGGCGGTGACGGAGTCGGCGTGCCGGAGGAACTCCTCCGTCGTCCCCTCGAGGGGGACGACCTCCTGGCCGGCGACCAGGTAGCCGGGGCCGGGGTAGCCGTCGGCGGTGTAGGTGCCGACGTGGACCACGCAGCCCGTCCCCTCGCCGCCCGGCTCGGGCGTGGCGAAGCAGTCGGTGCCGTCGAGGTCGGTGACGTCGACCCGCCCGTCGCCGGGGACCTCGGCCAGCACCCGGGCCTCCTCGACCCCGGCGGTCAGCACCATCACCTCGCCCTCGTCGCTGGCCCAGGCGACCTGGGTGTGGGTGGGGTCGACGCTCAGGCCGTCGGTGGTCTCGTAGACCTGCTGCGTGGTGCCCGAGGTGTCCGTCACCTCGACGAGCCAGGAGCCGCCGTCGAGCCTGGTCAGCACGACGTACCGGCCGTCGTTGAGCGCGGTGTAGCCGAACGGCGTCGGGTTCTCCAGCTCCAGCACCGTCTCGTTGCCGCTGGGCTCCCGCACGACCGGCTCCTGCCCGCTGAGGTCGAGGTAGCCGATCGTCGGGTCGGGGCCGGTGGGCAGGTCGCGGAAGTCGAGCGACGCGTCCCCGGCCAGCGCGTGGTCGGGCGTCGGGGCGGGGGTGAAGGTCGGCTGCGGTGCCGGGGGCACGTCGGATCGTTCGAACGCCGGCGCGAGGGCCAACGAGCCCGGCACCACGACGGCGGCGACCGCGGCCGCGACGCCGGCGACGATCCCGTGGCGGCGCCGCTCGATCCGCCGCGCCCGGCCCCTGACCGTGGCGAGGTCCAGCGAGGTGGGCGGGACGCCGCCCTCGACGCGGCGGGAGAGGGAGGCCCGCAGCTCCTGCTCGAAGTCGGTCATCGCTCCTCCTCCCGGTCGGTGCGGCCGGCTCGTTCGCGCAGGGTGGCGAGCGCCCTGCTCGCCTGGGACTTGACGGTGCCGGTGCTGATCCCGAGCGTGGCGGCGATCTCGGCCTCGGAGAGGTCCTCGTAGTAGCGGAGCACGACCACCGCCCGCTGCCGCGGCGGCAGGGTCTCCACGAACCGCCACAGGGCGCGCGCCTCGCCGTCCTCGTAGGTGTCGAGCACGGCGGTGTCGGGGACGGCGTCGGAGCTGCGCTCGCGGCGCTTCCACGCCCGGCGCCACAGCGAGTTGTGCTCGTTGACGACGATCCGGCGGACGTAGCCGTCGAGCGACTCGCGGTCGCGGATCTTGTCCCAGGAGAGGTAGAGCTTGGCGAACGCGTCCTGCACCAGGTCCTCCGCGCCGGCGAGGTCGCCGGTCAGCAGGTAGGCGGTGCGCAGCAGCGAGGGCTGCCGGGACCGCATGTACGCCGTGAAGTCGGCGTCGCGGGCCGCGGCACGCTCCTCCCGTGGCCTCAGGCCCACCGAACCCCCCGTTGCGGTCATGGTGCCGTTCACCTTCCCCTCCTCATCCTGACGTGTTCCAGACGCGAAGGGGAGGGGGAAGGTTGCACGGGTGCCCCCGGACGGGTACGCAGGGCCCATGCCTCAGCACATGGACCTCCGCCACTACATCGACAGCCTGCGCGACGGGGGCTACACGGTCCGCGACGACCAGGGCGAGGACCCGGTGCTGATCGGCCCGGACGGCCAGGCGGTCGACACGTGGCGGGAGAACTACCCGTACGACGAGCTGATGGGCCGCGACGACTACGAGGTGGAGAAGTACCTGCTGCAGATCGAGCTGCTCAAGCTGCAGTACTGGGTGCAGGACACCGGCCGACGCCTGGTCGTCGTCTTCGAGGGGCGCGACGCGGCGGGCAAGGGCGGCACGATCAAGCGGTTCACCGAGCACCTCAACCCCCGCGCCGCCCGGGTGGTCGCGCTGACGAAGCCGACCACCACCGAGCAGGGGCAGTGGTACTTCCAGCGCTACGTCTCCCAGCTGCCGACCGCCGGCGAGATCGTGCTGCTCGACCGCTCCTGGTACAACCGCGCCGGCGTCGAGCGGGTGATGGGGTTCTGCAGCGACGAGGAGTACGACGTCTTCATGCGGCAGGCGCCCGTCTTCGAGCAGATGCTCAACGAGTCGGGGGTGCAGGTCACCAAGCTCTGGTTCTCGGTCACCCAGCAGGAGCAGCGGACCCGGTTCGCCATCCGCCAGCTCGACCCGGTGCGCCGGTGGAAGCTGTCGCCGATGGACCTCGAGAGCCTCGACAAGTGGGACGAGTACACCGACGCCAAGGAGGAGATGTTCCTCCGCACCGACACCGACGACGTGCCGTGGCACAGCATCAAGAGCAACGACAAGAAGCGCGGGCGGATCGCGGCGATGCGGCTCTTCCTCAGCCTCTTCGACTACGAGGGCAAGGACGAGGCGATCGTCCTGGCGCCGGACGAGAAGCTCGTCAGGCGCGGGCGCGAGGCCGTGGGCGACTGAACCAGCCGAAGGCCAGCACCGCCCAGACCAGCAGCACGCCGAGCACCGCCGGCGCGCTCGTCTCGCCGGTGCGGGCCCACATGCCCAGGACGAAGGCGGTGAAGCCCGACGCCACCACGCAGGCGACGTTCAGTGCGGCGGTCTCGAGTCGCTCGTCGGTCACCCGTCCAGCGTGCACGAACCCGACCGCGTCGGGGGACGGAATGCGCGCAATGCGCCGACGATTTGTGCGCCCCGACCGTGGACACGGCGGCATCCGTGGGGGAGGGTGCGCCCCATGCGTCCCACCCTCGTCGGCCCCCTGCTCTCCCTCGTCGTGGCCGGCTCGGCCCTGGTGCCGGCGTCCTCCGGGGCGGCGAGCGACCGGCAGGCCCTCCTCGCCGAGGCCCGCGCGGCGGGCTCCCACTGCGTGGCCGTGGTCCGCGACGGACGGACGGTGCTGTCGAAGGACCTGGACCGCAGGGTCGACACCTCGACCGCCTGGTCGATCACCAAGTCGGTGACCTCCCTGCTGGTCGGGATCGCCCAGGACCGCGGGCTGCTGCGCCTCGACGACCGGGTGTCGAGGTACGTGCCCGAGTGGCGTCGTACGCCGTCGCGGCGGGTCACCGTCCGGCACCTGCTCGCCAACACCTCGGGCCGTGAGTGGAGCATGGAGACCGACTACACCGAGATGACCTCGGCGCGGAACAAGACGCGGTTCTCCGTCCGGCTCTCCCAGCAGGCGCGCCCCGGCACCGAGTGGTACTACAACAACTCCGCCATCCAGGTCCTCGAGGCGGTGCTGGAGAAGGCGACCGGGATGCCGGTCCACGAGTTCGCCGACCGGGTGCTGCTGCGGCCGCTGCGGATGCGCAGCAGCAGCATCCAGCGCGACCCCTCGGGCAACACGATGCTCTTCGCGGGGCTCGTCACCACCTGCCCCGACCTCGCCCGGCTCGGCGTGATGCTGGCCGACGGCGGGAAGTACCAGGGCCGGCGGATCGTCTCGAAGCGCTACCTGCGACAGGCCACGCAGCGGTCGAGCTCGGAGCTCAACCGGGCCTACGGGCTGCTCTTCTGGATCAACGAGCCCGGCCCGGTGCTGCCGGCGGTGCCCCTGCCGGAGGGGACGCCGACGCCCCAGGGACCGATGGTCCCCGGGGCGCCGGAGGATGCGTTCTGGGCGATCGGGCTGGGTCAGCAGATTCTGCACGTCTCGCCGTCGACCGGAGTCGTGGCCGTGCGGCTCGGCGAGCCGCCGACCGAGGCCGCCCCGCTGACGGTGGCCCGCTTCACCGAGCTGGCCACCGCCGTGGCGCGGCGCTGATGCTCAGCGCCTCTTCTTGACCTTGACGGTCGCCTTCGCCCGGAGGAGGGACTCGGAGCCCAGGTAGGTGACCTTCACCTTCACGGACTTCCCGGCCCTGCCGGGCACCTTCCTCAGCGGGACCACGGCCTTGCCGTCGGCGACCCTCACCTTGGCGAAGACCTTGCCGCGGGCGGCGAACCGGACGGTCCCCTCCACCGGGGTGGGTGCCTGCAGGGCCACCCGGACCTTCTTGCCCTTCAGCTTCGCGGTGGCCGCGGGCCTGGCCCGGACCACCGTGACCGTCACCGGCGCGCTGGTGCCGGAGGCCTGGTCGGCCGAGGAGGTGACCGTGGCGGTCAGCTCGTGGCGGCCGACGGCGAGCCCGGCAAGGGTGAACGACGCGGTGCCGTCGGCGCCGAGGGTGGCGCTGCGGAGCACCTCCTCACCGCGCTTGACCAGCACGGTCCCGTTGGCCGCGGGGCCGGAGGCACCGGTGGCGGTCACCGTGACGACGGCGTCCGACCCGACGGTGACGGTGTCGGCGGCCGCGGCCAGCGCGACCTGCGTGCGGCCAGCGGTCACCTTCAGCTCGGCGGCGGCCTCACCGGCCGCGACCTTGCCGGTGCCGCCGAAGCGGGCGACCACCAGGTGCCGGCCCGCCGGCAGGTCGGCGGGCAGGGCGACGGTGGCGGTGCCGCCGGCCAGGGTGCCGGTGACGGTGCGGCCGTCGACGGTGACGGTGACGGGGCCGGTGGCCTGCCGGGCGCTGATGACCGAGACGGTCGCCCTCGCGGCCGTGCCGCGCTCGACGGCGGAGGCGTCCAGCCTCAGGCCGACCACCGAGTCGGCGGGGCCGGCGTACTCCAGCGCCGGGGCGTGCGTGCCGCGCACCCGGGCGTCGGCCACCTGCTCCACGGCGTAGCCCATCGCGAGCACCTCGGCGTCGCTCCAGGCGCGACCGACGAGCTGCAACGAGTTGGAGTAGCCCTCGGAGGTGGTGCCCACCGGGATCACCACGGTCGGGAGCCCGACGTTGGAGGTGAGCACCCCGCTCGCCCGGTCGGAGGAGAGGGCGGCCGAGGAGGCGTCGTTGTTTCCGGGCTGGGTGAGGAAGCCGGGGTAGGCGACGACGTCGACGCCGGCGTCGTCCATCCAGGTGGCCACGGCCGCCTTGTAGGCGTCGCGACGGGCGAGCAGGTTGGCGACGCTCGTCTCGTCGTACGGCGTCCGGCTGTCCACCGAGGTGCCGGAGACGTTGTAGGGCAGGTTGGCGAGGTTCTTCCAGACCTCCCCGGGCGTCCGGTAGGGGAAGGTCTGCTCGGAGGTGATGTAGTCGACCCAGCCGTGGGCGCCCGAGTTGCCGCTGATCGGCCCCGGGGCCGCGGGGTTGCCCGGAGCGGGGGTGGTGATCTCGACGAGCTCGCCGCCCGCGGCCTCGACCGCGGCCCGGACGTCGGCGAGGGTGTCGGCGCCCGCCGGGTCGTCGCTGACCTGGGCGGAGGCGAAGGAACCGGGCAGGTAGCCGACCTTCCTCCCGCGCAGGGCGCCCGCGTCGAGACCGGCGCTGAACGACTCCGGCCGCAGGGACTCCTCGACCCGGTTCGTGAGGACGTCGGCGGGGTTGTTGCCGGTGGTGCGGGTCGCGGTCGCGTCGAGCACGATCGCGAGGTCGGTCACGGTCTGGCCGATCGGGCCGGCGTAGTCCTGGGCCCAGGTGAGCGGCATGACGCCCTCGGCGCTGGTGAGCCCGTCGGTGCCGCGGAAGGTGCTCAGGCTCGCCCCGGTGGCGGGGGCGTAGAGGGAGACGCCCGTCTGGGTGCCCATGGAGATCGGGGCCAGGTCGGCCGCGACCGCCGCCGCGGAGCCGCCCGAGGAGCCGAAGGAGGTCTTCGACGGGTGGAGGCCGTTCCACGACTGCATGAAGCCGCTCTCGCTGAAGGAGCCCGAGTTGGCGAACTCCGACAGGTTGGTCTTCCCGAGGAAGACCGCGCCCGCGCGGCGCATGGCGGCGATCTGCCAGGCGTCCGACTCCGGCTCCCACGTCGCCAGCGACTTGATGCCGCCGGTGTTGGGCTGGCCCTCGACGTCGAAGAGGTCCTTGATGGCGATCGGGATGCCGAGCATCGGACGGTCGTCGCCGGCCGCCCGGGCCGCGTCGGCGGCCGCGGCCTGCTCGAGCGCGTCGTCGGCGACGTGGATGAACGACTTGAAGCCCAGCGGGCCCTGGTCGTAGGCGGCGATCCGGTCCAGGTAGGCCTGGGTGATCTCGACCGAGGTCACCACTCCGGCCCGCATGTCGCGCCGCAGGTCGGCGGCGGTCTTGCCGGTCACGTCGTACTCGACCGTCGTGCGCACCGTCGGGTCGGCGACCGCGGGCGGCAGCTGCAGCGGGTCGGCACCCACGCAGGTGGCCGGGTCGATGCCGGGGAGGGAGCCGGGCTCCCAGTTGGCCACGGTGCAGAGCTGGTCGAGGGTGAGCGCGGAGGTGTCCGGGGTCGCGGCGAGCGCCTGGGTGGTGCCCACGACCGCGCTGGAGTCGCCACGGGCACCGACGTGCACGTAGTGCAGGAGCGAGGCGGTGGCGCCCGGCGCGATCGTCAGTTCGTGGACGAAGCCCGGGTCGTTCTGCGCCGAGCCGGTGGGGGAGTAGTCGTCGGTGAAGGGGGCGTTCTGCTGGTCGCCGAGGCGGGCCGGCGGGACGGACCCCACGACCACGCCGGTCGGACGGAAGTTGCCCGCGGTGGTGGCGACGAGCCAGGTGTCGTCGCCGTCGAGCTGGCCGTCGCCGTCCGAGGTGGCGGTGACCCGGCCCGCGGTGCTGGCGGTGGGGACGCCGTAGCCCAGCGAGCCGCCGAAGGAGGCGCGCAGGGTGACCGGCTTGGTGGTGGTGTTGGTGAAGGTGTCGAGGAAGGTGCCGGTGCCGGTGTCCTTGGCGACGTCGAGCTGGCGGGCGACGCTGACGCCGTCCATCAGCACCGACGCGGTGGAGACGTAGGAGCCGGAGCCGGCGGAGACCTCGGTAATGCCGAAGCCGCGGAGCATCTCCCCGTTCATCCGGTGGCTGCCGCCCTCGACCCGGAGGAAGAGGCTGCCGAAGGCCTCGAGCCGCGAGTTCGAGACGTTGCGGATGCTGCCGGTGTCCAGGCCGGGGCGGCGGGCGTCGTTGACGTTCCAGGTGGCGCCGTCGTCGGTGGTCACCGGGGTCAGCGCCCAGGCGGCGCCCGGGACCAGGGAGGCGCCCAGCGCGAGGGCGCAGAGCGAGGCGATCAGGGGGCGAGGGCGGGTCACGGGGAGGTTCCCTTCGTCGGGTGCGGGAGTCGCAACCTAGGAAGGTTGAATGTCGAAGTTGCGGCGAGCGCGTGTCCTCCGTGTAACAGGTTCTACTTCTTTGTGAACGGGACGAGCCCCCGCCCTGAGGGCGGGGGCTCGTCCGGCAGTCGGGCGTGCTGGCTCAGGCCTCGCGGACGACCTCGTCGAGCTCGAGGCGGGGGAGCCGGTCGAACCAGGCGTTCTCGGCCGGGCGACCGATGTTGACGACCATGATCGGCTTGAGCGTGGTGCCCTCGAAGAACTCGCGCTCCAGGCCCTCGGCGTCGTAGCCGCCCATCGGCCCGGCGGCCAGGCCGGCCGCACGGATCCCGACGAGGAAGTAGCCGGCCTGCAGGGCGGCGTTGAACGTCGCGGCCTGCGCGCGGGAGGCCGCGTCGCCGGCGAACATGTCGCGCGCGCCCGGGAAGTGCGGGAAGGTCCGCGGCAGGTGCTCGTGGAAGTCGGTGTCGGCGGCGAGGATCGCCACCAGCGGGGCGCTCGCGGTCTTGTCCCGGTTGCCGTCAGACATGTGCTTGAGCAGGCGCTCGCGGGCCTCACCCTCGCGCACCAGGGTGACGCGCAGCGGCTGGGTGTTCATCGCGGTGGGGCCGAACTTCACCAGCTCGTAGATCGCGGCCACCTGCTCGTCGGTGACGGGCTCGGCGGTGAACGCGTTGGCCGTGCGGGCCTCGGTGAAGAGGAGGGCCTGGGCTTCGGGGCTGAGAACGAGGTTGCTCATGGCGCTGTCAACATGGTTGACAGGTTAACTATTCCCCGGGGCGGCGGGCGTGGCCAGGACTGTCACCGATGTCCTGGGGCATCACCGCGTCAGGGAGCCAGGACTGATGCTCCTATTGGCCGTCAAGCCTGGTAGTCGCCGCTGACCGGTTGGCGCAGGATGGTCCGCAACTTCTCGGGGGCTGCCTTGCGGGGGTCGCTGAGGTAGATCTCGTGGTGCTTTCCCGAGAGTTGCAGGCCATGGCTGGGGATGAAGTCGTCGTGCATCGTCGCGAGCGTTTCGGCTTCGTTGTCGAACGAGCCGATATGCAGCGTCTGAACGCATTGGCCTTCGGTCATCGATTCGAGGCGTACATCGTCCAGGCGTGGCGGTGGTTTCTTTGTACCGACCTTCTTCACGGCAGCAGCGAACATCGTTTGGTCGACCCAGCTCGGCACCATGAGCATCATCGTCCAGTCCCAGTGCGACTTGTTGCGTGCCGTCGTGAAGACCGCCATGTCCTCTGCCCACCACAGGCCTTCGAGCGGTGGGACGACGTAGTCGCGGCCCTGGTCCTGCTTGCTGGCGAACTTCATCTTGTAGGCCACCGGGTAGAGCGACTCGAGCGCTGCGACGTAGGCGGACGAGACGTTCGGGTCACCGTGTCCGTCGACCATCAGATAGCGCATCTCGGGGACGTGGACGACACGAAAGTCGCCTGCTGATGCTCGATAGGAGTCCAGCGTCTTCTTGAAGTCGATCTTGTCCATCCCGCTCCTCGGCTTGCTGCCCCACGGTCCTCGCGACCGTGCCGATGCAAGTCTGTACGGGTCATGCGCTGAGGAGCCACCGCGATAGTTGTCCGCGAGTTCGTCGTTGCGGCGAATGCCTCGCTCGAGTTCGCTGATGGTGATCGGCCAGACGCCGAGCTGGTTGGCCGCGGCGGTCAGGGTGATGTTCTTGGCCTGGCGGAGCGGTCGCAGGTCGTCGACGGCCGGGACGGTGACCGGGGTGGTGAGGTAGCGGAAGACCTCGCGGGCGATCGCGCGCTTGAGGAGTCGCATGATCTCGCCGGTGCTCCGTCCGGCTTGCCGCTGACGCGCGACATAGTCCTTGGTCCGCTGATCGCTGGACATGCGGACCAGGGCGATCCTGTAGAGCGCGCTGTTGGCCATGCGGTCGCCGCCGCGGTTGAGCCGATGCCGGGTGACTTTGCCCGACGAGGCCGGGATCGGGCTGGCCCCGCACAGTGCCGCGAACGCGGCTTCGCTGCGCAAGCGGTCGGGGTTGCCGCCGGCGGTGAGCAGGAGTTGGGCTGCAGTGTCGGGTCCGATGCCGTAGGCGGCGCGAAGCCCAGGGTTGGCGGCGGTGACGAGTTGGTCGAGCTCGGCTTCGAGCTTGTCCCGCTCACGGGTCAGCTCGACACAGCGTTGGGCGAGAGTCTTGAGGGCGAGCATGATCGCCCGTTCGACGGGATCGCGATCGGGTCGGATCTGGATGCGGGCCAAGACCGTGATTCGCTTCTCTGCGCCCATGGTGCGGTAGCGCTCGCGGATGGCCGGGGGTGCGGTGACCAGTTGGTGGTGGATCTGGACCATCGCAGCCCCGCGGGCCTTGCGTGCCGAGCGGCGGGCGTTGTGCAACGCCCGGATCCCGTCGATGGTGCCGTCCTTGACCGGAGCGGTGCGGTGGCTGCCCATCGCAGCCCGCGCAGCCTGGTAGGCGTCGATCGGGTCGGACTTGCCCAACCGGCGCCGCTCGGCGCGTTCAGGGCGCATCACCTCGACCACGTCGAAACCCTCGCTGATCGCGGCCCGGGTGATTCCGACACCGTAGGAGGAGGTGCCCTCGATCCCGATGCAGATGGTGTCGCCATGGCTGGCGATGAACGCCAGGGCACGGCGGTAGCCGTCGGTGCTGGTGGGGAATTCGCGGTCGTCCAGGTCGCGGCCCTGGGCGCTGATCACGGCGACGTGGATCGAGTCGTCGTGGGTGTCGATACCGGCGTAGACCTCGGCGACTTCATCTTCGACTGTCATGCTGGGTGCTGCCTTCCACTCGTGAGGGTGGGCCCCAGCCGGGTGGGCAGACAGGACAGTAATGAGGCGCTTGCCAGGCTCTTATGAAGTCATGTCCGCCCGGCTGGCGCCGTTCAACGGCCGCTCGCGGCGGCCGGACATTACAGATTGAAGGCAGCCCAGCAGGACGCCGGTCGGAGCAAGAGTCACGACCGCCACGAGCGTTGCCATCATTACTGTCGGTGATGCGGACTATTCTCGAACACATGATCGAGGAAAGCCGCCGGGGTGGCACGGGGTGGAGCGCGGCGGACCTCTCTGCGCTGGCCGCCTCGCTGGTCGAGGTCACGGCCGACCCCGGTCTCACCGCCGACTGCCTGTCCCAGGTCGAGGCGCTCGAGGCGCTGAAAGCGGCGGCAGCCGCCGCACAGGCGCGGGTGACGGCGGAGTACGCCGACCGCGAGCGGGCGCGGCTCGCGAGGGTGCGCGGCGGTTCGCGACGTCGTGGGCGAGAGCCTGCGGTCGGCAGCCAGCTCGGCATCGCCCGACGCGAGTCGCCGGCGCGAGGCGAGTTCCTGGTGGGAGCGGCCAGCGCCCTCGTCCACGACCTCCCCGGGACGCTCGCGGCCCTGGAGCGCGGGGTGCTCACGGAGGAGCGTGCGCTGCTGGTCGTGCGGGAGACCGACGACCTCTCCGCCGAGGACCGGCTGCGGGTCGACGTCGAGCTCTGGCACGGGCCCTCGTCCGGCTGCGCGGCCACCCTCGGCACCGACCAGTTGCGCCAGCACGTGCGGCGCCTGGTCACCGGGGCCGACCCCGTGGCGGCGACCCGCAGGAGGGCGCGGGCTCGCGCCGGGCGGCACGTCGCCGGGCGGCTCTTGGGCGACGGCACCGGGCGGATCACGGCGGTCGTCCGTTCCGAGCACTACGGACCCGTCATGCAGGCGCTCACAGAGGCCGCCGCCGAGGCCCGTGCCGCCGGCGACCCGCGTACGCCCGACCAGGTCCGCTCCGACGTCGTCGTGCGGCGGCTCACCGGGGTGGACCCGGTCGAGCCGCGACGGATCGACCTGCGGCTCGTCCTCGGCCTCGACTCGCTGCTCGGCACCGCCGACGCCCCCGGCCTCGTGCCCGGCTCCGGCCACCTCCCCGCGGCCGTCTGCCGCAGCCTGCTGGCCGAGGCATTCGAGCGCCACGAGGTGACGGTGCGGCGGCTCTTCGCCCTTCCGGAGGACGGGCAGCTCGTCGCCATGGAGAAGACGAGCCGCTGCTTCGACGGTCTGCTCGCGGAGATGATCCGGATCCGCGACGCGGAGACCTGTCGCACCCCGTGGTGCGACGCGTCGATCCGCCACCTCGACCACGTGGTGCCGGCGCGGGAGGACGGCCGGACGTCGTACGAGAACGGCCAGGGCCTCTGCGAGCGCTGCAACCACGTCAAGGAGACCCCCGGCTGGACCAGCTGGGTGGGCTTCCGCGGCGGTGGGCCCGAGATCGGCACCCGGACGAGCAGCGGGCGTTGTGCCTACGGCAAGCCGCCACCCATGCCGGTGCCGGGGTCGCTGTGACCGGCCGTGGACCCGGTGCCGCCACCCGTGTCGATACCCTGTGGCGATGAGGGTGCGGGACGGGAGCTCGTCGTGGGGCGTCGTCCTCTCCAGCCTGGCGGGTGGCGTCGTCGCCAGCCTGGCCTTCGCCCTCGTGAGCCGGCTGATCGACGTGGAGGTCACCAGCCTCTTCCTCGTCGTGTACGGAACCTTCATGGCCGTCTTCTTCCTCCTGGCGGGATTCAGGAAGCAGCGCAGCTCCCGGTCCGTCTGATCGTCGGGTCGTCCGCCGTCAGCCCGGCGCCTCAGGAGAGCAGCCGCGCGACCTCGGCGTCGGAGGCGGCGAGCGCGTCGCCGTCGTACGTCGAGCCCGACACGAGGAGCTCGTCCGCCCCGGTCCGCTCCACGAGCGCCTCCAGGCGGCGGCGCACGGTCTCCGGCGAGCCGGCGGTGACCCGGTCCAGCGCCTGCTCGACCCGGTCGGCGAGCCGGTCGGTGCCGAGCCGCTCGCGGACCGTCGCCACCGGCTCGAGCGGGCCGAAGGAGCCGGTGCGGCGCGAGTCGGCCATCGCCCAGACCTCGGGCAGGGCGAGCTCGCGGGCCTCCGCGTCGGTGTCCGCCACCAGCACGTCGAGCGAGGCGATGACCTGCGGACGGCTGCCCTCGTGCGGGCGGAAGTCGCGTCGGTACGCCGCCAGCAGGTCGCCCACGTCGGGCCGGTCAAGCACGGGCCCGCCGACCACGGCGGGGAGCCCGAGCCCGGCGGCGACCGCGAGCCCCCGGCCGGTGGCGAGGACGAAGAGGGGCGGCCCCGCCTCGACGACGGGGCGGGCGGTCACCGGGGCCGTGCGCTCGAGGAAGGCGCGCAGCTCGGTGACGTCCTCGGCGAAGGTGTCGGGCTCCTCGGCCGACCGGCCGAGCGCCCGGCGCACCGGCGCGGTGAACCCGAGGGAGCGGCCGACCCCCAGGTCGACCCGCCCGGGGTGGAGGGCGGCGAGCACGAGGAACTGCTCGGCGACCAGCAGGGGCCGGTGCTGGGGCAGCATCACGCCGCCGGAGCCGATCCGGATCGAGGAGGTCCGCGCCCCGACGGCGGCCAGCAGGACCGCGGGGGAGCCCGAGGCGATCCCGGGCACGGCGTGGTGCTCGGCCACCCAGAACCGGTCGTAGCCGAGCCGCTCGGCGGCCACGGCCCGCCCGACGGTGCGGGTCAGCGCGGCCGCGTCCGGGTGACCGGCGCGGGTGCGGGAGCGGTCGAGCAGGGAGAACCTCACCCGCGGTCAACGCGCCCCGGCGTCAGCACCTTCCCCGAGCGCGTGGGCGGCCAGCCACCGGTCCACGACCTGGTAGGCCCGCTCGCGGGCCGCAGGGATCGACAGGAAGACGTCGTGGCGGGCGTCGGGCACCGGGACGACGGTCGTCTCGTTGCCCAGGCAGCCGGACCACTTCTGGATCTGGTGGACGTCGAGGACGACGTCGGCGCGGTCGCACTCCTCGCTCCACCGGCGCGCCAGCAGCGTCTTGTCGGAGCGCAGCACGAGCGCAGGCACCCCGACGTCGAGCCCCCGGTGCAGCCGGGCCTGGCCGCGGCGGACCGCGGCGAGCCACCCCACGGTCACGAGGTCGCCCTCCATCGGCTTCATCGCGACGTCGTACTCCCACTCGCCCTGCCCGCCGCCGGTGACGTGCAGGGAGTCGCCGTACGCCGAGCTGACGCCGAGGTTGAGCGCCTGGTGCGGACGGACCCGGGCGAGGCCGCGCACGACCCGGCTCACCGGACCACGCAGGAAGGCGTTGGCGCGCGGGGTCCTGCCGCCCTGCAGGTCGAACCAGGGGCTGTTGAGCACGAGGCCGGCGACCGGCGCGACGGCGTCCCGGCGGCGCCGGCGGTCGAGCCAGAGCGGGGTGATCAGCCCGCCCGTGGAGTGCGCGACCACGACGACCGGTCCGCCGCCGGCCGCCGCGGAGACCTGCTGCAGCGAGAGCTCGAGCTCCTCGTCGTAGTGGACCAGGTCGGTGGCGAAGTGCGCGGTCTGGTGCGGCTTGCGGGCCCGACCCGACTTGCGCAGGTCGAGGCCGAAGAAGGCCAGGCCGCGGGCGGCGAAGAAGTCCGCGAGCCCGGTCTGGAAGAAGTAGTCGGAGAAGCCGTGCACGTAGAGCACCGCGCCGTCGACGCGCTCGCCCTCGCGCACGTTGCGCCGCACCAGGACGGCCTCGATCGCGCCCTGGCCGTCGGGGTCCTCGCCCAGGTCGAGGCGGAGCTGCTCGTAGCCCTCGCCGAGCAGGTCGGGCTGCCACTGGTCGGACTGCCGCTGGGGTCCCATGGTTCCTCCCGTCGTGCCGCGCCGTCGGCGGCACGTGCCATGCTAGGGCCGCCGCAGGGGGCGGTGGGGTGGGGGAGACACGACGTGACGACGTTCCTGGTGATCGGTGTCGTCGGCCTCGCCCTGCTCCTGGTCTCGCTGGTCGTGGGCGACCTCTTCGACGGGGCCTTCGACGCCCTGACCGGTGACGTCTTCTCCAGCGCCGTGATCGGGGCCTTCGTGGCCGCCACCGGTTTCGGCGCGGCCGCCGCGCAGCCGGCGCTCGGGACCGTCCTGGCGCTCCCGGTGGGCGCCGTGACGGGGGTCGCCTTCGCGTGGTTCGCGTGGTGGCTCACCCGCCTGCTGGCCGACGGCAGCAGCGACGCGACGCCCGGCATCGACGACACCGTCGGGCGCGACGGCAAGGTCGTCACCCCCGTCCCCGAGGGCGGCTTCGGCGTCGTCGACGTCCTCGTCGGCGGGCACGTCCTGCGGCTCAACGCCCGGGCCGACCACCCGATCGAGCCCGGCACCCCCGTCCACGTCACGGGCGTCCTGTCGCCCACCGCCGTCACCGTCGCACCCGTCTGGCCAGAGCTCACCTGAGGAGAACGCCATGGACCTGTCCACCCCCGTCGTCGCGATCGGCGGCCTCGTCGTCCTCGTGGTGCTGCTCGTGCTGCTGGTCACGAGCCGCTACAAGGTCGCCGGCCCCAACCAGGCCTTCATCGTCACCGGCCGCAAGGGCAAGGCGGTGCTCAACCCCGAGACCGGCGCGCTGAGCACCGACCTGTCGGGTCAGAAGGTCGTCCTCGGCGGCGGTGTGTTCGTCATCCCGTTCGTGCAGAAGCTCGCGACCCTCGACCTCTCCTCCCGGCGGATCTCGGTGCAGATCCGCGGCGCCGTCTCCGGCCAGGGCATCAAGCTCAACGTCGAGGGCGTGGCGATCGTCAAGGTCGGCGGCAACGCCGACCAGATCCGGCTCGCGGCCCAGCGGTTCCTCGCGCAGCAGGACGAGATCGAGTCGTTCACCCAGGAGGTGCTCGCCGGCGCCCTGCGCTCGATCGTCGGCGGCCTGACCGTCGAGCAGATCATCCGCGACCGCGCGGCCTTCGCGCAGCGGGTCGCCGACGAGTCGGAGAACTCGCTGACCGGCCAGGGCCTGATCCTCGACACCTTCCAGATCCAGGACGTCACCGACGACGGCACCTACCTCGCCGACCTCGGCCGCCCCGAGGCCGCCCGGCTGAGCCAGCAGGCCCGGATCGCCGAGGCGAACGCCCGCCAGGCCGCCGAGCAGGCGCAGATCGCCGCCGAGCAGGAGATCGCGGTGGCGCAGCGGACCCTCGCGCTCAAGCAGGCCGAGATCAAGGCCGAGACCGACGCGGCGGCGGCGACCGCGGCGGCGGCCGGCCCGCTGGCCCAGGCCGACCGCGACCAGGCGATCCTCACCGAGCAGGAGAAGGTCGCCGTCCGGCAGGCGGCGCTGACCGAGCGCAACCTCGAGACCGAGGTCCGCAAGCCGGCCGACGCCGCCCGCTACAAGGTCGAGCAGGAGGCCGAGGCCCAGCGCACGGCCGAGATCGCGGCCGCCGAGGCGCGCAAGGCGGCCACCATCGCCGCCGCCCAGGCCGAGGCGGAGAAGGCCCGGCTCAGCGGTGAGGCCGAGAAGTCGCGGCGTACGGCGCTCGCCGAGGCCGAGGCGGTCGAGGGGGCCCGGCGCGGTGAGGCCGAGAAGGCCCGCCGCATCGCGGAGGCCGAGGCCACCCGGGCCGAGGGCGAGGCCACGGCGGCCGCCACCCTCGCCGTCGGCCAGGCCGAGGCGGAGGCGATGGACAAGCGCGCCGAGGCGTTCGCCCACTACAACGACGCCGCCGTGCTGCAGATGCTGATCGAGGTGCTGCCGCAGATCGCCCGCGAGGTGGCGGCCCCGATGGCGGCCATCGACCAGCTCACGGTGGTCTCCACGGAGGGTGCCGGCGCCCTGCCGCGCCAGGTCAACGACAACGTGGTGCAGACCCTCAACATGCTCAAGACCTCGACGGGCCTCGATCTCGAGTCCCTCATCAAGCGGTCGATCGGCAAGGCGGCCGAGGGCACCGGCCTGGAGGTCGACGGCGCGGACAGGAGCGCCAGCCCGGCGTGACGCGGCTGCATCGGTGCTGTCACAACTCGATAACACCCTCTCGTCTTTTCTGCTGATCGGTGACACGGTGACGGCCGGGACGAACTCGTCCTGTCCGTGCGCCGGTGGTCGGCGTTCTAGATGGAGGACATTTATGCGAAGGACAGCAAGGGTGAAGCTGGCGGCGACCGTCGCCGCGCTGGGCATGCTCACCGCCGCCTGCGGCGGGTCTGACTCCGACGAGGGATCCGGTGGCTCCGACGGCGGCTCCGCCGGCGGCGACCTGCGGATCTACAGCTCCGAGCCCGCGTTCCTGGTGCCCAGCGCCGGAGACGACGAGCCCTCGATCCTGGTGATCCGTCAGCTCTACCGCGGCCTGGTGAAGTACAACCAGGAGGGTGCCCCGGAGCTGGACATCGCCGAGTCGATCGAGACCGAGGACAACCAGACCTGGACCGTCACGCTGAAGGACGGCTACACGTTCACCAACGGTGAGCCCGTGGACGCCGACGCCTTCCTGCGCGCCTGGAACTACACCGGCAACCTGGCGAACTCCCAGAACAACTCCTACTTCATGGGCCGCATCGCCGGCTTCGAGGACCTGCAGAAGGAGGGCGTGAAGAAGAACGCCACCTTCTCCGGCCTGAAGAAGGTCGACGACCTCACCTTCACCATCGAGCTGACCCAGCCGTTCTCCGGCTTCGAGTCCGTCCTCGGCTACTCCGGGTTCTTCCCGATGGCCCAGGAGTGCATCGACGACTTCGACGCCTGCAACAAGACCCCCATCGGCAACGGTCCCTACAAGATCGAGGGCGAGTGGGAGAACAACGTCCAGATCAAGCTGGTCCGCAACGAGGACTACGCGGGTGAGGACACCGGCAAGCCCGACAGCCTGACCTACCGGATCTTCGACGACGTCGACGCCGCCTACGCGGCGTTCGAGGGCGGCGAGCTCGACGTCATGTACACCGTGCCGCCGAACAAGATCGGTGAGCTCGAGAGCACCGTCGGTGACCGTCTCCTCAAGGAGCCCAGCTCCAGCTTCACCTACCTGGGCCTCCCGAACTACGACGACCGCTTCCAGGACCCCGACCTGCGCAAGGCGCTCTCCATGGCGATCGACCGCCAGGCGATCATCGACGCCATCTTCGACGGCTCCCTGTCGCCGGCGACCGGCTTCGTGGCGCCCAACTTCGACGGCGCCCGCGAGGGCATCTGCGAGGCCTGCGAGTACGACCTCGACGCGGCCAAGGAGCTCTACGAGTCCACCGACGGCCTCGAGGGCCCGGTGGAGCTGTGGGCCAACGGTGGTGCGGGTCACGAGGAGTGGCTGCAGGCCGTCGGTGACGGCTGGAAGAGCGCGTTCGGCATCGACTACAAGCTGAAGGTCGACGTGAGCGACTTCGGCCAGTACCTCGAGATCGCCGACAACCAGGAGTTCACCGGCCCGTACCGCCTCGGCTGGGGCCCGGACTACCCGGTGATGGAGACCTACCTGGCTCCGCTGTACACGACCGGCGCGCCGAGCAACAACTCCGGCTACGCCAACGACGAGTTCGACCAGCTGATCAAGGACGGCGACTCCGCCGACTCGCTCGAGGACGCGATCCCGTTCTACCAGCAGGCCGAGGACATCCTCGTCGAGGACATGCCCGTCATCCCGATGTGGTGGGGCTTGACCACCGTCGTCTGGAGCGAGAACGTGGCTGAGATGGTTCACAACCCGATCACGGACGTGGACTACGGCCAGATCTCGATGAACTAGCAAGTCCGCACCAACACGCCGGCCCTGACGGCGGCGGCCTCCCACCCGGAGGTCGCCGCCGTCTCGGGTCGGCCTCCTCAGGAGGACCCCGCGTGGGACGCTACGTCGTACGGCGCCTGCTCCAGTTCATCCCCACTGTCCTGGGCGCCATCTTTCTTCTGCACTACCTGACCTCGCTGGGCATCCAGATGACCGGCAACCCGGCGCGCGCCATCTTCGGCGACCGACGCCCGAGCGAGGCCCAGCTCCAAGCCATGTCGGAGTCGCTCGGCCTGGGCGACAAGTGCCTCGAGCGGGTCGGCGACCCGTGCATCGGGCTCTACTTCGACCGTCTGAGCGACATCTTCCTGCGCTTCGACCTCGGCATGAACTTCACCCGCCGACCGGTCACCGACATCATCGCCGACGGCCTCTCCTACACGGTGAAGATCGTCATCATCGCGATCATCTTCGAGATCCTGGTCGGCATCACCGCCGGTGTGCTCGCCGGTCTGCGGTCGGGCAACTTCGTCGACTACCTCGTGAAGATCAGCACCGTCCTCGTGATCTCGGTCCCGGTCTTCGTCCTGGGCTTCCTGGTCCGCGACATGTTCCTGGTCAACGTCGGGAACTCGGTACGGTCCAGCGGCAACTTCCCCGACTGGTTCGCCTACGGTCTGATGAGTCCGGTCTACAAACCGGACTACCCCTGGGCCAGCCTCATCATCCCCGGCCTCGTGCTGGGCTCGATCTCGCTGGCGACGACCGCGCGCCTGACCCGCACCAGCATCCTGGAGAACGTCCGCGCCGACTACGTGCGCACCGGCCGGGCCAAGGGCCTGTCGGAGAAGCGGGTCATCGGCGTGCACACGCTCCGCAACTCCCTCATCCCGGTGGTGACCTACCTCGGCATCGACTTCGGCGCCCTGATGGGCGGCGCGGTCGTCACCGAGGGCATCTTCGGTGTCCCGGGGATCGGGCGCGAGATCTTCCGCGCCATCGCCCAGCAGCAGCCGTCGGTGGTCGTGGGCATCACGACCGCCCTCGTCCTGGTCTTCCTGGTGGTCAACCTGCTGGTCGACATCCTGTACGCCGTTCTCGACCCGAGGATCCGTTATGACTGACCCGTCCTCCATGACCACGGGTGCCACCGGCACCACCGCCCCCGACGCGGGCGCCGGGGCCGACGACGCCGTCGCGGCGTCGGGCTCAGGCAAGCCGAGCAGCCTGTGGGGGGACGCGCGCAAGCGGCTGGTCCGCAGCCCCGTCTTCATGCTCTCCCTGCTCTACCTGCTGGTCGTCACCTCGATGGCCGTGGCGCCGAAGCTGTGGACGCGCCAGGACCCGTTCGACTGCTCGATCAGCCTCTCCCGGCAGCCACCCACCGACGGTCACCCGTTCGGCTACAACCTGCTGGGCTGCGACTACTACGCGCACGCCATCTACGGTGCGCGGCCGTCGCTGTCGATCGCGCTGGTCGCGACCGCCGCGGTGGTGCTGATCGGCGGGACCATCGGCCTGCTCTCCGGGTTCTTCGGCGGCTGGCTCGACGCGATCCTCTCCCGCATCACCGACATCTTCCTGTCGCTCCCGTTCCTCCTGGGCGCGTTGGTGGTGCTGGCGATGGTGAGCGCGCGCAACATCTGGACGGTCGCGCTGGCCCTCATCGTGCTGGGGTGGACGACGATCGCCCGGATCATGAGAGGCAGCGTGATCGAGGCGCGGAACCTGGACTACGTGCAGGCCGCCCGGGCGCTGGGGGCGACCAACGGCCGGATCATGTTCCGGCACATCCTCCCCAACACCATCGCCCCGGTCCTGGTCTACGCCACGATCATGCTCGGCAGCTTCGTGGCCGCCGAGGCGACGCTGACCTACCTCGGCGTCGGCCTGCAGCCTCCGGCCGCGTCGTGGGGCGTGATGATCAACATGCACCAGGTCTACTTCGACACCGACCCGTGGCTGCTCTTCTTCCCCGTCGGGCTCCTGGTCGGCACCGTCCTTTCGTTCATCCTCGCGGGCGACGCCCTTCGCGACGCCCTCGACCCGAAGCTCCAGTGAGGGCCGATGTCTGATCCCAACACCGAGGTGCTGAGCCAGGAGGGCTCGGCGCCGCGCACCCCCCGCACCGGGCGCGAGGCCCCGCCGCTGGAGGTCAAGGACCTGCACGTGGAGTTCCGCACCCGCGCGGGCGTGGCCCAGGTCGTCAACGGCGTGAGCTTCCGCGTGGAGGCCGGCGAGACCCTGGCGATCCTGGGGGAGTCCGGCTGCGGCAAGAGCGTCACCGCGCAGGCGGTGATGGGGATCCTCGAGACCCCGCCCGCCGCGATCACCGGGGGCCAGGTGCTCTACCGGGGCACCGACCTGCTGTCGCTGCCCGAGGCGGAGCGCCGGGAGTACCGCGCCCGGAAGATCTCCATGATCTTCCAGGACGCGCTCTCCGCGCTGAACCCGGTGTTCACGGTCGGCTACCAGCTGGGCGAGCTGTTCCGGGTGCACCAGGGCATGTCCCGGAAGGACGCCAAGGCCAAGGCGGTCGAGATGCTCGACCTGGTCAGGATCCCGGCCGCCAAGCAGCGGGTGACCGACTACCCGCACCAGTTCTCGGGCGGCATGCGGCAGCGCGTGATGATCGCGATGGCGCTGGCGCTGGACCCTGAGGTGCTGATCGCCGACGAGCCGACCACGGCGCTCGACGTGACGGTGCAGGCGCAGATCATGAAGCTCCTCGCGGAGATCCGCGAGGAGCGCAACATGGCGCTGATCCTCATCACCCACGACATGGGCGTGGTGGCCGACGTGGCCGACCAGATCGCGGTCATGTACGCCGGCAAGGTGGTCGAGCACGCGCCCGTGCTGGACATCTACGCGAAGCCGTCCCACCCCTACACCAAGGGCCTGCTGGAGTCGATCCCGCGCCTGGACAAGAAGGGCCAGGACCTGGCGGTGATCGGCGGGCTCCCGCCCGTGCTCACCAACATCCCGCCGGGCTGCGCCTTCAACCCGCGCTGCCGCTACGCCCGCGACGTCTGCCGGCAGGACCCGCCGCCGCCCGACTACGTCGTCGCGGCCCAGCACACCAGCGCCTGCCACTTCTGGAAGGAGGTCCGTGAAGGTGAGTGAGACCGTCCTCGAGACCCACGACCTCGTCAAGCACTTCCCGCTGACCCAGGGCATCGTCTTCCAGCGCCAGGTCGGCGCCGTGAAGGCGGTCGACGGGGTCAACATCCAGCTGCGCCGCGGCGAGACCCTCGGCATCGTCGGCGAGTCCGGGTGCGGCAAGTCGACCCTGGCCAAGCTGCTGACCGGGCTGGAGACCCCGACGTCGGGCTCCATCGCCGTGCACGGCACCGACCTCTCCACGCTCTCGCCGCAGCAGGTCCGCAAGGCCCGCCGCGACATCCAGCTGGTGATGCAGGACCCGTACACCTCGCTCAACCCGCGGATGACGGTCGCCGACATCATCGGGGAGCCCTTCGAGATCCACGCCGACGTCGCCCCCAAGGGCAGCCGGCGGGCGAAGGTGCAGGAGCTGATCGACCTGGTCGGCCTCAACCCCGACCACGTCAACCGCTACCCCCACCAGTTCTCCGGTGGCCAGCGGCAGCGGATCGGCATCGCCCGCGCGCTGGCGCTGCGGCCGGCGATCATCGTCTGCGACGAGCCGGTCAGCGCGCTGGACGTCTCCGTCCAGGCGCAGGTGATGAACCTGCTCGAGCGGCTGCAGGGCGAGCTGGACCTCTCCTACATCTTCATCGCCCACGACCTCTCCGTCGTGCGCCACATCGCCGACCGGGTCGGGGTCATGTACCTCGGTCAGGTGATGGAGATCGGCAGCGACACCGACATCTACGACCACCCGACGCACCCCTACACCCAGGCGCTGCTGTCGGCCGTCCCGGTGCCGGACCCGACGCTGCGCGGGCTCCGCGACGAGATCGTGCTCGAGGGCGACGTGCCGTCCCCGGCCGACCCGCCGTCGGGCTGCCCGTTCCGCACGCGCTGCTGGAAGGCCGAGGACATCTGCGCCGAGGAGCGGCCCCCGCTGGTCGAGCGGCCGGCCCACCCGCACCCGAGCGCCTGCCACTTCGCCGAGGAGCGCGACGTGGTCCACGCAACGGTGGAGGACTGACCCGCGCAGTGTCGGCGGGATCCGGCAGGATGCGGCGCATGCCCCGCGCCCGCCTGCTGGTCCCGCCGATCCTCTGCCTCGTCGTCCCGAGCCTCGTCCTCTTCGGCTGCTCGCTCCTGGGCGACGACGACGCCCCGGGGCCCGAGGAGGCTGCCGAGCGACTGGTCGAGGCGGTCTCCGGGCTCGACCTCGTCGGCGTGCCGCTGACGGAGCAGGTCGACGCCGAGGACCCGCTCGCGGCGCTCTCCGAACCCTTGGCGGAGCGGCCGCGGACGGTCGAGCTGTTGGAGGTCGAGGAGACGCCGGAGACCGACGAGGGCGAGCCTGCGCGCGCCGTCGCCCGGCTGGGCTGGTCCTGGGACGTCGGCGGCGACTTCTGGGACTACGAGTCCAGCGCCTCGCTGGTGCGTGAGGGCGAGGAGTGGCGGGTCGAGTGGGCGCCGACGGTGCTCCACCCCGAGCTGGTGGAGGGGCACACCCTGGCGGTCCGCGAGACCGCCCCGATGCGCGGCCGGGTCCTGGGGGCGGGCGGCCAGCCCATCGTGGTCGACCGGCCGGTCAAGCGGTACGGGATCGACAAGGCGCAGACCTCCCCGCGCGGTGCCGTCGACGGCGCGCGGCAGCTCGCGGAGGCGTTCGACCTCGACCGCCGGGCCTACGTCGAGAAGGTGAAGGCCTACGGACCGCAGGCGTTCGTGGAGGCGATCGTGCTGCGCGTCGACGAGGCGGCCGAGCGGGTGCCGTCGGGGTTCCCCGGCGTCCCCGGCGCCGCCGTCCTGGACGGCTCGCTCCCGCTCGCCCCGACCCGCGACTTCGCCGCCGAGCTCCTCGGGCGGGTCGCCCCCGCCACCGCCGAGATCGTCGAGGAGTCCGAGGGGCGGGTCCGCGCGGGCGACGAGGTCGGCGTCTCCGGGCTCCAGGCGAGGTACGACGAGCGGCTCTTCGGGCAGCGTGGCCTGGAGGTGGTCGCGCTGCCCGACGGCAACGGCACCACCGAGCAGGTCACGCTCTTCTCCCGCGACCCGGTGACCGGCGCCGACCTGACGACCACGCTCGACCCCGCCCTCCAGCAGCGGGCCGAGGCCCTGCTCGAGCCGATCACCGGTCACGCCTCGGCCGCGGTGGTCCTGCGGCCCTCCACGGGTCACGTGCTGGCCGCCGCGACCGGGCCGGGGAGCGAGCTGCCCGTCGCGACCTACGGACAGTACGCCCCGGGCTCGACCTTCAAGGTCGTCTCCGCGCTGGCCCTGCTGCGCGCGGGCGCGGAGCCGGGTGACGTGCTGCCGTGCGCCCCCACCACGACCGTCGACGGCCGCCGCTTCGAGAACTACGACGACTACCCGGCCGACCGACTGGGGCGGACGACGCTGCGCACCGCCTTCGCCCACAGCTGCAACACCGCGATGATCGACGCCCGCGACCGGCTGGCGGAGGGCGACCTCGCCGCGGCCGCGGCCTCGCTGGGGCTCGGGGTCGACCACGACCTCGGCTTCCCGGCCTACTTCGGCCAGGTGCCCGCACCCGGGGGCGAGACCGAGCGGGCGGCCGCGATGATCGGCCAGGGCAAGGTGCTGGCCAGCCCGCTGGCGATGGCGGCCGTGGCCGGGTCGGTCGCGGCGGGCCGGACGGTGCTCCCGGTGCTGCTGCCCGACCAGCCGGCCCCGCAGCCGACGGGCGCCCCCCTCTCCGCGGGCGAGGCGCGGCAGCTGCGCGAGCTGATGCGGGCGGTGGTGGCCGAGGGCTCCGGCCGCGGGCTCGCCGACCTGCCGGGCGAGGTGGGCGCCAAGACCGGCACGGCCGAGTTCGGCCCGGAGCCGTCGACCCACGCCTGGATGATCGGCTACCGCGACGACCTGGCGGTGGCGGTCTTCGTGGAGCGCGGCGACTCCGGCTCCGGCACGGCGGGGCCGATCCTCGAGGCGCTGCTGCGCTAGGTCGACCGCTGGGAGAGCAGCGAGGCCATCTTCCGGGCCACCAGCTCGATGGCGCGCCGCGGCGCCGCCCGGGAGAGCAGGTCGAGCATGCGGGCGTCCCTGCCGATCCGGACGCGGAAGGTGCCCCGCTCGATCGCCTCGACGACCTGTCGCGCCGCCTCGACCGAGGTGGTCATCCCGGCGGCCAGGTCGCTGTCGCTCGCGTCCCGGCCCGGGACGGCCGCCCCCGAGTGGGCCGCGATGTCGGTGCCGACGGCCCCGGGGAAGACGAGGGTGACGGCGACCGGCGTGCCCCGCAGCTCGGCGTACAACCCCTCGGTCAGCAGCTTGACCGCCGCCTTGCTGGCGCCGTACAGCGACTGGCCGGGCGCGGGCACGAACGCCCCCATGCTGGCGACGTTGAGCAGGCTCGCGGCCGGCCGCTCGCGCAGCAGCGGCAGGAAGGCCTCGCAGACCATCGACCCGTCCGTGGGCGGCGACCACCTCGCCGACGAGCGCCTGCACCGCCTCCCGGTCGGAGACGTCCACGGGGTGGGTGGTCAGCCGCACCGCGGCGGCGCCCGCCTGCTCCGCCGTGCCGGCGAGCCCGTCGGGCCGCAGGTCGACCGCGGCCACGCGGGCCCCGCGGGCGAGCAGGGCGAGCACGACGTCGCGGCCGATGCCGCTGCCGCCGCCGGTGACCACGAGGACGCTCCCGTCGATCCGCACGTTCCCGCGATAGCCACCCCGGCACCTACGCTGGCCGGGTGAGCAGTGCAGACGCGGTCGACTGGAGCCGCTACGACGCCGTCCTCTTCGACCTCGACGGGGTGGTCACGCCGACCGCCGAGGTCCACATGCGGGCGTGGGCCGAGATGTTCAACGCCTTCCTCGCCGACCCCGCCGCCCCCGGCGGCGGCGACCGGTCGCCCTACACCGACGCCGACTACTTCGCCCACGTCGACGGCAAGCCGCGCTACGACGGCGTCCGCGACTTCCTCGCCGCCCGGGGGATCGAGGTCGACGAGGACCACGTCCGCGCGCTGGGCGACCGGAAGAACGAGGCGTTCAACGACGTGCTGGCCCGCGACGGGGTCGAGGCCTACCCCGGGTCGGTCGCCCTGCTCGACCACCTCCGGGACGCCGACGTGCCGCTCGCGGTCGTCTCCTCCTCGCGCAACGCCCCGGCCGTGGTCGAGGCGGCCGGGCTGGCGGACCGCTTCCGCACCGTCGTCTCCGGCGCGGTCGCCGCCGAGCGCGGCCTGCCCGGCAAGCCGGCGCCCGACACCTTCGCCTACGCCGCCGGGCTGCTCGGCGCGTCCGCGGAGCGCGCCGTCGTGCTCGAGGACGCCGTCTCCGGCGTCCGGGCGGGCGCGGCCGGCGGCTTCGGCCTCGTGGTCGGGGTGGACCGCGGCGCCGGCCGGGAGGCGCTGGCCGACGCCGGCGCCGACCTGGTGGTCGCCGACCTCGCCGAGCTGGTGCCGGGGGGCGACCGGTGAGCCGCGGCAGGCGGAGCCGGGCGCACCGGCCGCTCGACCGGCACCGCTTCCCCGCCGACCCGTGGCGGCTCGTCGAGACGGCGTACACGGGCGAGGACCTCGGCACCACCGAGACCCTCTTCACCGTCGCCAACGGCTACCTGGGGATGCGCGGCAACCCCGAGGAGGGCCGGGAGGCCCGCGAGCACGGCACCTACCTCAACGGCTTCCACGAGACCTGGCCGATCCGGCACGCCGAGGCCGCCTTCGGCTTCGCCCGGACCGGGCAGACGATCGTCAACGTCCCCGACGCCAAGCTGGTCAAGCTCTACGTCGACGACGAGCCGCTGATGCTCGGCACCTCCGAGGTGGAGAGCTACGAGCGGCACCTCGACTTCGCCGACGGAATCCTGCGCCGCTCGCTGGTCTGGCGCACCCCGTCGGGCAAGCGGGTGCGGATCGACTCGACGCGGATGGTCTCGATGACCGAGCGGCACCTGGCGGTGATCACCTTCGAGGTGACGATGCTGACCGGCGACGCGGCGCTGGTGATCTCCTCCCAGCTGCTCAACCGGCAGGACGGGCAGGACGAGTACTACCAGGCGCGCGAGTCCGACGGCACCAGCGACCCGCGCAAGGCGGGGGCCTTCGAGGGCCGGGTGCTGCAGCCCCGCCACCACTCCGCCGCCGACGACCGGCTCACCCTGGGCTACCGCTGCACCCACTCAGGCATGACGATGGCCGTCTCGGCCCAGCACCGGCTCCGGACCGCCGACGCCCACGACGTGCGGACCCGCAGCGAGGACGACCTCGCCAAGCAGGTCTTCCGGGTCGAGGCGACGGAGGGGACCACCACGCGGCTGGAGAAAGTCGTCACCTACCACTCCTCGCGCGGGGTGCCGGTGCGCGAGCTGCTCGACCGCTGCGAGCGCACCCTCGACCGGGTCGCCAAGCACGACCTGGCGGTCTACCACGCCGCCCAGCGGGAGTGGTACGACGAGTTCTGGGCGACCTCCGACGTGCAGGTGGGCGCGTCGCCCGAGGTGCAGCAGGCCGTGCGCTTCAACCTCTTCATGCTCGCCCAGGCCAGCGGCCGGGCCGACGGCCAGGGGATCGCGGCCAAGGGGGTGACCGGGTCGGGCTACGAGGGCCACTACTTCTGGGACACCGAGATCTACGTGCTGCCGTTCCTCGTCTACACCCAGCCCCACCTGGCCCGCAACGCCCTGCACTTCCGCCGCCGGATGCTGCCGGCCGCCCGCACGAGGGCCGCCGAGATGGCGCAGAGCGGCGCCCTCTTCCCGTGGCGCACGATCAACGGCGAGGAGGCCTCGGCCTACTACGCCGCCGGCAGCGCGCAGATGCACATCAACGCCGACGTGGTCCACGCGGTGATGAAGTACGTCGCCGCGACCGACGACGTCGACTTCCTCAAGCACGACGGGGTCGACCTGCTCGTCGAGACGGCGCGGATGTGGCGCGACCTCGGCTTCTGGCGCAGCAACGGCGGGGAGCCCACCTTCCACATCCACGGGGTGACCGGCCCCGACGAGTACACGACCGTCGTCAACAACAACCTCTTCACCAACGTCATGGCGCGGGCCAACCTGGAGTCGGCCGTCCGCGTGCTCGAGCGGCTGCGCGAGATGGACCCGGAGACCCACGCGCGGGTCGTGGCGCGGCTGCGGATCGCCGCGGACGAGCCGACCGAGTGGCAGCGGTGCGCCGAGAAGATGACGATCCCCTTCGACGCGGGGCTGGGGATCCACCCGCAGGACGACTACTTCCTGGACCGGGAGGTGTGGGACCTCTCCCGCACCCCCGAGGAGCTGCGCCCGCTGATGCTCCACTACCACCCGCTGGTGATCTACCGGTTCCAGGTGCTCAAGCAGGCCGACGTGGTGCTGGCGCTCTTCCTGCACGGCGACCGCTTCACCCTCGAGGAGAAGAAGGCCGACTTCGAGTACTACGACCCGATCACCACCGGGGACTCCACGCTCTCCGCGGTGGTGCAGTCGATCGTCGCGGCGGAGGTCGGCTACCACGAGGCGGCGATGGACTACTTCGTCCAGGCCCTCCACACCGACCTCGGCGACCTGCACGACAACACCGTCGACGGGATGCACATCGCCTCCGCCGGCGGTGTCTGGGCGGCCCTGGTCCAGGGCTTCGGCGGCATGCGTGACCACCAGCGGCGGCTCACGTTCGACCCGCGGCTCCCGGCCAGCTGGAGCTCGCTGGCCTACCACCTCTCCTGGCGGGGCAGCCGGCTCCGCGTCGAGGTCACCCAGGACCTGCTGCGGATCGAGCTCGTGGCGGGCGACGCCCCGGTCGAGGTGGAGGTCCGCGGGAAGCCCGCCACGGTGACCGTCGAGGCCCCGCTCGAGGTCCCGCTCGAGCACCAGGGGCCGCGGATCGACGGGCTGCTGGGTGACAAGCCCCAGACCGGCGGGGTACGGGCCGACGGGACCAAGATCACCGCCGGGGTCCCGGACCCCGTGGTGATCAGCGACCAGCACGACCCCTACGCCACGTCGGTGGCCGGGACCGACCCCGACGCCGACCAGCCCTGACCCCGAACCCCACCCGAACCGGAGGAGCTCGAGATGCACCTGAGGCGCCTGCTGCTGTCCGCGCTGGCCGTGACCGGGCTGACCCTGCTGCCCGGCACCGCCCAGGCCGCCCTGGCCGCCCCGTCCGACGTGCCGACCGAGGAGGCGGAGCGCGTGGTCGAGACGGTGCCGGTCGGCGACTACGACGAGCTCGAGTCGCAGCGCTGCCGCTACGAGGCGGTGGGGGACGGGCTCGACGTGGCGTGCCGCGGGGGCGGGACGTTCTGGCTCGAGTACGAGGTGGAGGTGCCGGCGGCCGCGATCAACCTGCGCTCCTCCCTCGTGCGCACCTTCGCCGAGGACAGCCGGGGGCGCTACGCGCTGGTCGACGTGGTGCGTTCCGGGCGCACCACCCGGGTGGTCACGGTGAGCGTGGCGCGCGGGACCGAGGTCCGGCTCGACGAGGTGCGGCTCCGCTACGACCTGCCCACCCAGGTCGACGACCGGGCGTGCGTCACGCCGGGGGAGTGGCAGGCGGTCAACGTGGCCAAGGGCGGGACCGGCGGGACGAGGAAGCGCGTGGCCGCGGTCTTCGACCACGCCGGCGTGCTGGAGGAGCGCAGCGCCTGGCGGGACGGCTACCGCTACGAGGTGCGCGCCTACCCGCGGTGCGACTCGGCCCGCAAGGTGCGGATCTCCTTCCACCGCTACCGGGACCAGCCCGGCTGGCACTCCTACTGGGGCTGAGCCCGGACCTTGCCCCCGGGGCCGAGGGGCTCCGTGATCGTCTGGATCCGCCGGGTCGCCAGCTCGATCATCAGCCGGGTGGCCGGGGAGAGCGTGGCCCCCTTGCGGTGCACGATCGCGAGGGTGTCCCACTGCCGCGGCCGCAGCGAGACCCAGCCGGCCGCCGGCGCCAGCCGGGGGAGCAGCGCCTCGGCGACGCCGCGCTGGACCACCGAGTCCACGTGGCCCATGCCGACCAGCTCGACGGCGGTCTCGACGTCCTCGACCTCGATCCGCGTCCGCGGGTTGCGGCCGGCCTCGTGCAGCATCTGGCGCAGCACGGTCCGGGCCGAGTCGACCGCCCGGAAGGTGGTCTCGGCCATCACCAGCGAGGCCTCGGAGAGCCGCTTCGCGGTGACGGGCGTGGCCAGCCGCTCGGGGTCGTTGCTGATGTAGACGAGCTCGTCGCGGGCCACCGGGGTCACCTCGAGACCCTCGCTGCTCAGGGCGGGGACGGCGATCATCGCGGCCTCGAGGCGGCCGCGGCGCAGCTCGTCCTGGACGCCGCTGGAGTTCTGGCCGATCAGCTCGACCCGGACGCCGGGGTGCCGGGCCAGCACGTCGGCGACGAGGTCGGCGCCGGCGTAGAGCCGCGCCGTCCCGAACATGCCGAAGCGGATGGTGCCGGTCTCCAGCGAGATCGAGCTCTCGACCGCCCGACGGGCGTCGTCGGCGGCCGCGACGACCCGCTCGGCGTGCGGCCTGAGCTGCTCGCCGGCGTCGGTCGGGACCACGCCGCGGCCCACCCGGTGGAAGAGCGGCGCGCCCAGTCCGCGCTCCAGGGTCCGGAGCTGCTCGGAGACCGAGGGCTGGGCGTAGCCGAGGTCCTCGGCGGCGGCGGTGATGGAGCCGCGCTCGTAGACCGCGAGGAAGCAGGTGAGCTGGTGCAGGGAGAGCATAGGGAAATCCTAGGGACGCCAGAGCAAAGAAAGGCTACCCCTATGAAGCGGGATCCCTCATCCTGAGGGTGGCGATCCGTCTGCCCGCCCACCCCACGTCTCCCGAGGAGGACTCCCGTGCTGTTCACCCACCACTGCACCGCCTGCGACAAGGTCCAGCTGATCTTCCCGAGCCTGGGTCACGCCGTCGCCGAGACGCCCGAGGGCCCCGAGCTCGCGTTCACGTGCTGGTGCGGCGCCGAGCAGCGCCACGTCCTCGTCGACGGCTCCGCCAGCCGCGACGAGGTCCAGCTCATCGCCTGAGGTCCCGTCCGGGGTCCGTGCCGTAGACCCGGACCAGGTGGGCCCGGACCCCCTGGTGCGGGATCCACGGGTGGGTCCGCACCGGGACGTGCCGCTCGACGCGCTCCATGACCGTCCGCCAGTCGGGGTCGGAGCCGACGCGGGCCGCGACGAGCTCCTCGGCGAGCCGCTCCTCCAGCAGCCACAGGTGCTCCAGCTCGCGGCGCACGTCCGACCAGAGCGAGGCCCAGCTGCGGCGCTGCGCGTAGGCGGAGCCGTGCAGCCGGGCCTTCACCTGGTTGAGGGCCAGCTCGAACCGCCGGCTCTGCTCGACGAAGGCCCGGGCCAGCTCGTGGCCGTGGTCGATCTTGCGCCGGGCCGCCGGGACGAGCACGGCCAGCACGGCCGCGACGTGCCGCGCCGCCGCGGTGAGGAAGACGTCCACGGGCGGGTAGGCGTCCAGGGGATCCTCCGCCTCGTGGGCGGCCTCGGCCACGGCCAGCCGGTCCAGGAGGACCCGGTGCGCCTCACGGGTGTGCGGTAGGAGCGTGTCCATCGGAGGGTTCGCGGTCGACGGGCGTCGCGCCGCTTGCCTCCAGTGTGCGCGCGCGCCGGGCCCGCGACAAGGTCGTGCCGCCGACGCCCAGCGCGACCAGGGCCGCCACCGCCAGCAGCGAGAGCGAGGCCGGGAGCAGCTCCACGCCCAGGGTGGCGGCCAGCTCGCCGCGCCCGCTGTCGCCCCAGACCTCCCCCTCGACGCTGCCCTCGCCCGAGAGCCGGGCGGCGAGCCCCAGGGCGGGGACGACGAGCGCCAGCAGGAGCAGCCACCGGACGAGGTCGCCGGGGACCCGGCGTACGTCGTCGCAGGCGCGGACCACCGAGCGCGCCGAGAGCGCCAGGACCACCAGCAGCACCGGCACCGAGGCCCACAGCCCGGGCTCCTGCTCGGTCCAGTGGCCGAGCCGGTGGTGGAAGGCGCCCAGCGCCACGTCGAGGTCGCCGGAGGCCGTGCCCGCCACCGTGCGGCCCGCGGGGCCCCCGGCGCCGAGCGCCAGGACGGCGACGCCCCAGCTGGCCAGCCCCGCCAGCGCCAGGCCGACCCCGCTCGCCGGCTCGACGTCGGCCGCCCCCGCGGGCGGGGCGTCGCCCCCGACCAGCATGAGGAGGCCCAGCAGGCCGGCGACCGGGAGCAGGAGCAGGAGCGTGACGACGCCGCGCACGGCCGGGCGCAGCCGGTCGGCGGCGCGGGCCACGGCCGGCGGCCAGCCGTCGCCGCGGAGCAGGCAGGTCGTGCCCAGCAGGGCGAAGGTGAGGACGAAGGCGCCGAGCGGGGCCTGCCACGCCGTGACGCCGAGCGAGCCGCCGACCTGGTCGGCGTCGCGGGCGGCGATCCAGTCCAGCGCCACGAGGACCCCGCCGGAGTCGGTCCGCGCCAGCAGGCCCACCGCGAGCACCAGCGCCGCGAGGACGCAGGCGCTGCGGGCGGCGTCCACCAGGTCGGGCCAGCCGCCCCGGCTGCGCCGGGTGGCGCGCCGGAAGGCGGCGACGGAGGTGGCGCCCGCCAGCAGGGTGAGCGTGAGCGGGACGACGTGCGCGCTGCCCCGCGCGGTGCCGCTGACCACGAGGAGGCTGCCGCTCATCCGCCCCTCGACCCCGGCGCCGAACGCGCCGGCCAGCAGCGCCCCGGCCGTGGTGAGGAGCTGGCCGGTCGACATCGACTCGGTGGCGAGCAGCCACGCCAGCACGCACGCCGCGACGCCGGTGACCGCGCCGGTGGCGCCGGCCACCGCCGCGGCGCGCCGCCACGAGGCGAGCTGGTCGGTGGCGGGGGCGAGAGGCATGGCGAACAGGGTGCCGCACCCGCGACCCCCGCGGACGGGCGGTCCATTCCTCTCCCCTAGATTGGGGACGGTGCAGAACCCCGTGACCACCTCCGCCGCCGTCTCCGCCGACTCCGGCCGCCACTGGGCCGACGAGGGCGCCTGGCCGGTGGCCCCCGGGGTGCACCGGATCCCGCTCCCGCTGCCCAGCGACGGGCTGCGCGCCGTCAACGTCTACGTCCTCGAGACCGCGGAGGGTCTGACCCTCGTCGACGGCGGCTGGGCGATCGACGCCTCCCGCGAGGTGCTGGAGCGCTCGCTGGCGGCGATCGACCGCACGGTGGCCGACGTCCGCTCGTTCCTGGTCACCCACGCCCACCGCGACCACTACACCCAGGCGGTGGCGCTGCGGGCCGAGACGGGCGCCCGGGTGACCCTGGGGGCGGCCGAGCTCCCCTCGCTCCGGGCGATCCGCGCCGGGCTCGAGCAGGCCGACCCGCACGTCGCCCAGCTGCGCCGCGCCGGGGCCGCCGAGCTCGCCCGGCAGTGGGGCCGGCTCAGCGACGGGTCGAGCGCCGACCTCACGGTGTGGGAGGACCCCGACAGCTGGCTGGCGGGCGACCTGCGGATCTCCGTCGGCGACCGCACCCTCGACGCGCTGCACACCCCCGGCCACACCCAGGGGCACTACGTCTTCGCCGAGACGGGCGCGGGGCTGCTCTTCGCCGGCGACCACGTGCTGCCGACCATCACCCCGTCGATCGGGTTCGAGGCGGTCGTCCCCGACCAGCCGCTCGGCGACTTCCTCGGCTCGCTCGCCAAGGTGCGGGCCCTCCCGGACCTCGCCCTGCTCCCCGCGCACGGCCCGGTCGCCGCCTCCACCCACGCCCGGGTCGACGAGCTGCTGGCCCACCACGACCACCGGCTCACGCTCTGCCTGGACGCCTTCGGCGAGGGCGCGGAGCTGACGGCGCACGACGTCGCCGCGGTCCTGCCCTGGACCCGGCACGAGCACGCGCTGCGCGACCTCGACGTCTTCAACGCCGCGCTGGCCACCATGGAGACCCGGGCCCACCTCGAGCTCCTCGTGGCCCGCGGCCGGCTCGCCCGCGACGAGGTGGACGGCACCGAGGTCTACAGGAACTCCAGCACCTGACGCCGCGCCCGGGCGGCCTCGGGGACGAACGGGAGCAGCGGGTAGACGTGGAGCAGCCCGGGCTCCTCGACCACGGTCAGGTCCCACCCGGCGTCGAGGCCGCGGTCGGCCAGCAGCCGGCAGCCCGGGGCGAGCGTGTCCCGGGTGCCGTAGAGCAGCAGCGCGGGCGGCAGGCCGGCGAGCGAGCCGTGCACCGGGGAGACCTCGGGACGGGCGAGGTCCTCCTCGCTGCCTGCCCACCACAGCGCGTGGGCGCGGACCTTGCCGACGAAGAGCCACGGGTCCGCCGCGGTGGCGGCCGCCGTCTCGTCGGGGGTGGTGTCGGCCAGGTCGACCCAGGGGGAGACCAGGAGGAGCCGGTCGGCCACGGCGCCCCCGGCGTCGCGCATCGCCTGCGCCACGGCGAGGGCGTAGCCGCCGCCGGCCGAGTCGCCCGAGAGGACCAGCCGCCCGCCCGCGGCGGCCGCCCCCTCGGCGTACCGGGTGGCCAGCGCCACCGTCGCCGCGTGGGAGTCGCGCCAGGTGTGCCGCGGGGAGAGCGGGTGGTCGGGCAGCACGAGGCGCGCGCCGGTGGCGGCCGAGAGCCGGCAGAGCCAGCGCAGGTGGAAGGGGTCGAGCGGGTAGGAGTAGCCGCCCCCGTGCACGTGGAGCAGCGTGAGCCCGCCCGCCCCGGCTGACTCGGCTGCCCCGCCGCGCGGGGTGACGACGTGCGTCGGGTAGCCCGCGGAGTCGTCGCGGCACACCGCGAAGCGCCGGGGGAAGCGGGGGACCAGCGCCGTCGGCAGCCCCGGCCTCCGCGTCCGCTGGCGCTCCTCCACGCGGGCCCGCTCGTGGGCGACGTCGACCAGCTCGCCGGTGCGCCGGACGCGGGGCAGCGCCCAGGCCAGGAGCTCGTGGCGGCGGCTGGGACGTCCTGGGCGGGCTGGCACCCCTGCACCCTAGGCTCTGCGCCATGACCGACCCCGCAGCCGACCCGGTCGTCCTCTACCTGGCCGGGTGGGGCCGCAGCGGCTCCACGCTGCTCGAGCGGCTGCTCGGCGAGCTGGACGGGGTCACCCTGCTCGGCGAGGTCGTCCACCTCTGGGAGCGGGGGCTGCGCGAGGACCAGCTCTGCGCCTGCGGGGCGGCCTTCTCGGCCTGCCCGTTCTGGACGGAGGTCGGGCTGCGCGCCTTCGGCGGCTGGAGCCGCGTCGACCCCGACCACGTCGCCGGGCTCAAGGCCCGGGTCGACCGGCAGCGCCACCTGCCGCGCACCGTGCGCCGCCGGCCCGACGCCGCCACGCGCGCGGCGGTGCTGGAGTACGCCGGCCACTTCCGCGCCGTGTACGCCGCGGCGCGCGAGGTGACCGGTGCCCGGGTGCTCGTCGACTCGAGCAAGGAGATCCCGACCGCGGTGACGCTCAGCCACCTGCCCGACCTCGACCTGCGGGCGCTGCACGTCGTCCGCGACCCGCGCGGCGTCGCCTGGTCGTGGGCCCGGACGGTGGCGCGCCCCGAGGCGGGCGGGGAGCCGATGCCGCGCTTCTCGCCGGCCCGCAGCACCGCCCTGTGGGTCTCGGGCAACCTCACCGTCGAGGCGCTGGCCTGGCGCGGCACGCCGCTGGCCCGGCTGCGCTACGAGGACCTGGTCGCCGACCCCGAGGGCGAGGTGGCGGCGGCGTGGGCGGCCCTCGACCTGCCCGGCGAGCCGGCGCTGCCGATGCTGGGGCCGCACGAGGTCGACCTCGGTCCCTGCCACTCGGTCGCGGGCAACCCGATGCGGTTCCGCACCGGGCCCACCGCGCTGCGCGCCGACGAGGAGTGGCGCAGCCGGATGCCGGCGCGCGACCGGCGGCTGGTGACCGCGCTCTCGGCGCCGCTGCTGCGCCGGTTCGGCTACCGGTAGGCTGGCCGGACCAGACAGGGGAGCACGCCCTCGTGACGAGGGAGCGTGCTGAGAGTGCGGACGAGCCGCAGACCCTCCGAACCTGCACCGGTTAGCACCGGCGAAGGGAGTCAGTGAAGTGAAGACCCATGCCCTGGCGGGGGCCCTGGTCGCCCTCGGCGTCGTGACGGCCGGCTGCAGCGCGCTCGGCGACGACGGCGGCTCCTCCTCCGGGGAGGAGCGGGCGGGCGAGGTCATCCTCGTCACCCACGACTCGTTCGAGCTCCCCGACTCCCTCGTCGAGCGGTTCCGCGAGGAGCACGGGATGGAGCTGATCGTCCGCAAGTCGGGCGACGCCGGCGCGCTGAGCGCCAAGCTCGGGCTGACCAAGGAGAGCCCGACCGGCGACGCCGCCTTCGGGATCGACAACACCTTCGCCTCCCGGGTCCTCGACGAGGGCGTCTTCGCGCCTTCCGACCCGACCCTGCCCCCCGGCGCCGAGGCCTACGCGCTGGCCGAGGGCGGCGACCGGCTCTTCCCCGTCGACGTGGGCCACGTCTGCGTCAACGTCGACGACACCTGGTTCGCCGAGGAGGGCGTGCGGCCGCCGCGGACGCTCGAGGACCTCGCGGAGCCGGCGTACGAGGACCTCCTGGTCGTCCCGGCCGCCTCGACCTCCTCGGTCGGGATGGCGTTCCTGCTCACCACCGTCGCGGCCTTCGGCGACGACTGGCGCGACTACTGGCAGTCGCTGCTCGACAACGGCCTCAAGGTCGTCGACGGCTGGAGCGACGCCTACTACACCGACTTCACCCAGGGCGGGGGCGGCGGCAGCCGGCCGATCGTCCTCTCCTACGACTCCTCGCCGGCCTTCACCGTGCCCAAGGGCGAGGACGAGCCGACGACGAGCGCCCTGCTGGAGACCTGCTTCCGGCAGGTCGAGTACGCCGGCGTGCTGGACGGCGCGGCCAACCCCGAGGGGGCCGAGGCGGTGCTCCAGTTCCTCCTCGAGCAGCCGGTGCAGGAGGCGCTGCCCGAGTCGATGTACGTCTTCCCGGTCGACTCCTCGGTCGAGCTGCCCGAGGCCTGGGCCCGGCACGCCGTCCAGCCCGACGAGCCGTGGAGCGTCGAGCCCGCCGAGATCGCGGCCAACCGCGAGCAGTGGCTGCGTGAGTGGACGGAGATCACCACCCGGTGACGCGCGGCGGCACCCGGCGGCCCCGGCCGTCCAGGAGGACCTGGGCGCTGGCCGGCCTCGCGAGCGGCCCGCTGCTGGTGCTCGCGGTCTTCTTCGTGCTGCCCGTCTCGGGGATGGTGGCGCGCGGCCTGTGGGTCGACGGCACCTTCGACCCCGGCGGGGTGCTCGAGGTGCTGGCCCGGCCCCGGGTCGGCCGGGTGCTCGCCTTCACCGTCGGCTCGGCCCTGGCCGGCACCGCGCTCTCGCTGCTGCTCGGCCTGCCGGCGGCCTACGCGCTGAGCCGGCTGGCGCTGCCGGGCCGGCGGCTGGTCCGCTCGGCCCTGCTGGTCCCGTTCGTGCTGCCGACGGTCGTCGTCGGCGTCGCCTTCCGGCAGCTGCTCGGCGAGGCGGGGCCGCTCGGCTTCCTCGGCCTCGACGGGACGCCCGTCGCGATCGTGCTGGGCCTGGCCTTCTTCAACGCCTCCGTCGTGGTCCGCGGGGTGGGGGCCGCCTGGGAGTCCCTGGACCCGCGGCCCGGGGAGGCGGCGGCCGCCCTGGGGGCGTCGCCGGCGCAGGTGCTGCGGACCGTCACGTGGCCCGCCCTGCGACCGGCGGTCGTCTCGTCGGCCTCGGTGGTCTTCCTCTTCTGCGCCACCGCGTTCGGGATCGTGCTGACCCTCGGCGGGGTCCGGCACGCCACGGTCGAGACCGAGATCTACCTGCTCACCACGACCCTCTTCGACCTGCGCGCCGCGGCCGCGCTCTCGCTGCTGCAGATCGTCGTCGTGGCCGGCCTGCTGCTGCTCACCGGGCGGTTGCGGGCCACCGCCGCGCCCGTGGAGCGCCGGGCCGCCCGCCCCCGGCGGCCCCGCCGCAGCGACCTGCCGGCCTGCGCGACCACGGGGCTGCTGCTGCTCTTCGTCGCCACCCCGCTGGCGGCGCTGGTGGTCGGCTCGCTGCGGGTCGGCGACGGGTGGGGGCTGGCCCACTACCGGGCGCTGGGCAGCCGGGGCGACGGGAGCGGCGGCGGGAGCGCCCTGCTGGTGCCGGTCACGGAGGCGCTGGTCAACTCGCTGCGCACCGCGGTGGATGCCACCGCCATGGCCGTGGCGCTCGGCCTGGTGCTCGCCGTCCTCGTCACCCGCCGCTCGCACGGCCGGCTCGAGCGGCGCCTGCGCTCGGGGGTGGACGCCCTCTTCATGCTGCCGCTCGGCGTCTCGGCGGTGACGCTGGGGTTCGGCTTCCTCATCACGCTCGACCGGCCGCCGCTCGACCTGCGCGACTCGGCGCTGCTCGTGCCGGTCGCCCAGGCGCTGGTGGCGCTCCCCCTGGTGCTGCGCACCCTGGTCCCGGTGCTGGCGGCGGTCGACGACCGGCTCCGGCAGGCGGCCGCCTCGATGGGGGCCGGCCCGCTCCGCGCGTGGCTCACCGTCGACCTGCCCGCGGTCTGGAAGCCGTTGCTGGCCGCCGGCGGGTTCGCCTTCGCGGCGTCGCTGGGGGAGTTCGGGGCCACCTCCTTCCTGGCCCGCGACGACCGGCCGACGCTGCCGGTGGTGATCTTCCGGCTGCTGGGCACGCCCGGCCAGCTGAACTACGGCATGGCGCTGGCCGGCTCGGTGGTGCTGGCGGCGACCACGACGCTGGTGGTGCTGGCCGTCGAGCGGCTGCGGGTGCCGAGCGTGGGAGCCTTCTGACGTGCCGGTCCCCGCCCCCGACTCAGCCTTCGACCCAGCCCTGTCGCTGCGCGGGGTGTCGGTCGCGTACGACGACGTGCCGGCCGTCGTCGACGTCACCCTCGACCTGCCCCGCGGTCAGGTGCTGGCCGTGCTCGGCCCGTCCGGGTGCGGCAAGTCGACCCTGCTGCGCGCGGTGGCCGGCCTGGAGCCCGTGGCGGCCGGGACGGTGCGGTTCGAGCGCGCCGACCTGGCCGGCGTACCGACCCACCGCCGGGGCTTCGCGATGGTCTTCCAGGACGGCCAGCTCTTCGGCCACCTCGACGTCGCCGGCAACGTCGGCTACGCGCTGCGGCTGGCGCGCCGTCCCCGGGCCGAGGTGGCGGCGCGGGTGGCCGAGCTGCTGGGGGCGGTGGGGCTGGCCGGCCACGAGCGGCGGATGCCGGCCACCCTCTCGGGCGGGGAGCGCCAGCGGGTCGCCCTGGCCCGGGCCCTCGCGGTGGAGCCGCGCCTGCTGCTGCTCGACGAACCGCTCTCCGCGCTCGATGCCGGGCTGCGGGAGGCCCTGGCCCGGGACCTGCGCGACCTCCTCACCCGGACCGGGACCACTGCGGTGATGGTGACCCACGACCACGAGGAGGCGTTCACCGTCGCCGACCGGCTGGCGGTGATGTTCCGCGGGCGGGTGGTCCAGGAGGGCCCGATCGCCGACGTCTGGGCCCGGCCGGCGTCCCCGGAGACGGCCGTCTTCCTCGGCTACGCCACCGTCTTGGTGGGGGAGGCCGCGGCCCGGGTCGCCGACGTCGCCGGGCTGCCGCCGGTCGCCTCGCTGGCGCTGCGCCGCTCGGCGCTGCGGGTCGACGCGGGAGGCCCGCTCGCGGGTGCGGTGACGAGCGCGGCCGCGACCCCTGAGCTGCTGCGCCTGCGGGTCGACGTCCCGGGCCTCGGCGAGCTGCACGCGGTGGCCCGGCGCGACGTGCCGGTGGCGGTGGGCGAGCGCGTCCGGCTGGCTGTGGATGCGGCCCGGGTGGCCGCCGTCCCGACTCCCTAGAATGCCCGGATGCACCGCCGCGCCCACCTGCTGCTCATCGGGGTCGCCGCGACCATGGGGATCCTCGCCCTGGCCGCCTCGCTCTCGCTCGATCGCGAGCTCGTCGACCCCGAGGGCTTCCTGGGGCCGTCGCAGGTGCGGCTGCCCCTGCTGGTCGGCGCGGCGCTGCTCGCCGACATGCTGCCGCGCTACTTCTGGGTCGGGCGGGGCCACCCGCGGGCCGGCTGGGAGGCGATGAAGGAGCGGTGGCGGACCCACTGGAACCGGGAGCGGCTCACCCTCGTGGTGCTGGGCATCGTCTGCTTCTACGTCACCTACGTCTGCTACCGGAACCTCAAGTCGTTCCTGCCGTTCATCATGGGCGACAAGAAGTACGACCGCGAGCTGCACGTGCTCGACCGGGCGCTCTTCGGGGGCACCGAGCCGGCCGAGGTGCTGCACGCGGTGCTCGGCACCGGGATCAGCGCCCACTTCCTCTCCACGATCTACCTGTGGTTCCTGCCGCTGGTGCCGATCGGGGTCGCCGTCTTCCTGGTCTGGTCGCGCAACATCGTCTTCGGCTACTGGTTCGTGACCTCGCAGGTGCTGATCTGGACGCTGGGGACGGCGTCGTACTACGCCCTGCCCACCCTCGGCCCGGGCTTCCGCTACCCGTGGCTCTACGCCGACCTGCCCGACACCGGGACCAGGACGCTGATGGAGGCGCTCTTCTACGCGCGCAAGGGCGTGATCCACGACGGGATCGAGGGTGCCGTCCAGTCGGTGGCGGGGTTCGCCAGCCTGCACACCGGCGTCACGCTGCTGGTCGCCCTGATGGTCCAGTACACGATGCGCAACCGGACCGTGAAGATCCTGTTCTGGGTCAACTTCGGGGTCACCGTGCTGGCCACCCTCTACTTCGGGTGGCACTACGTCGCCGACGACATCGCGGGCGTCGCGATCGCCCTCGTCTCCTTCTACCTCGGCGGGCTGGCGTCGGGGCAGAAGTTCACCCGGCAGACCCTGCACGAGCAGGCCTCGCCGGTGGAACCGAGAACTACACCGGTGTAATTGTCAACGGGACACGCCGACGATTCTGAAAAAGTTGTTGCTTTCTGTTCCCTGTGTGACGAAAGGGCACTAACGTGCCGCCTGTGCCTCGGACGGTGGGGAAGCCGCCCGAGGCACGGCCCCGTCGGTGACCCGTCGACGCGGTCGAGGACCACGCAAGGGGAACGATCGTGCGTACCGTCGTGGCGGCAGCCACCCTCCTGCTGGCGCTGGGCCCCGTGCCCGGGGCCGGCGCAGCCGAGGAGCCGCCCGGCGTCCCGAGCGCCCCGAGTGCCGGTGAGGTCGCCGCCGCGGAGCGCGCCACCGACGCCGCCGCCCGCGGCGTGGCCGCCGTCCGGGCCGAGCTGGCCGTCGCCGCGCACCGCCTCGACGAGGCGGGCGTCCGTGCGGCGCAGGCCGCGGAGGCGGCCAACAGGACCGCGTGGGAGCTGGAGCAGGCGCAGGCCGCGCTGGCCGACGCGCGCGCCGCGGCCACGGGTGCCGCGAGCGACCTGGAGGCGCAGCGCACGGCCTACGGCGAGACCCTGGTCAACGCCTACGAGACGGCCCCGCAGGTCACCGGCCTCGCCGCCATGGTCGAGAGCGACGGCGTCGAGGCCTGGGTCGAGCGCTCCGTGACCACCGACAACGCCGTCGAGGCGCTGGAGAGCGGCTACGACCGGTTCCGCGCCTCGGCCACCCTGGCGGAGGTCGCCGTGCGGACCGCCGACGCGGCCGAGGTCGAGGCCGTCCGTCGCGCCGAGGAGGCCGACGCCGCCCGCGTCGCCGCCGAGCAGGCGGCCGCCGGTGCCGCCGCCGAGGCCGAGGCGGTCGCCGCCACCCGCGACGCCCTCGTGGCCGAGCTCGCCGCCCTGCAGGGGGTCAGCGTCGAGCTGGCGGAGCGCCGCCAGACCGCGCTGGAGGCGCGCGCCGCCCGCCGGGCCGCCGCGGCCGCCGAGGCGCAGCGGCGGCAGGAGGCCGCTGAGGCCGCTGAGGCCGCTGCGGCCGCCGCGGCCGCCGAGAAGGCTGCGGCCGAGAGGGAGGCCGCGAAGGTGCGGCGGGCCACGGCGACCCCGAGCCCGACGCCGACCCCGAGCCCGACGGCCTCGGCTTCGCCCACTCCCACGCCGACTCCCACGCCGACTCCCACGCCCTCGGTGACCGCGACGCCGACGCCGACCCCCACGCCGACCCCCACGCCGACCCCCACCCCGACCGCCACCCCGACCGTCACCCCGCCGGCGCCGGAGTCGGGGGCGCGCGCGGCCGTGGCCCTGGCGACCGCGCAGCTGGGCGACCCCTACCGCTGGGGCGCGTCCGGGCCCGACGCGTGGGACTGCTCGGGGCTGACCTCCGTCGCGTGGAAGGCGGGCGGGATCACCCTGCCGCGCCACTCAGCGGGCCAGTACGCCGCCTCGACGCCCGTGCGGGCCTCCGAGCTGGCGCCGGGCGACCTGGTCTTCTGGGGTGCCTCGTCGAGCCCTTCGTCGATCTACCACGTCGCCCTCTACGTGGGCGGCGGGATGATCGTCCACGCGCCGCGGACCGGCCGTCCGGTGGTCAGGGAGTCGATGTACTACTGGCGGACGCCCGACTTCTTCGCCCGCCCGTAGCGGCGGCGTACTCCGCCGGGGCCCCGGTGACTCCTCACCCCGCGACGCGGGTGGCGAAGCGGGCCGCGAGCTCCGCGGGGTCGAGGGAGCCCTCGAGGATCCGGGTGGTCGGCCAGTGCGAGGTGTCGAGGCCCGAGAGCCGGCCGAAGAGGGCGAGGTCCTCGGCGTACAGCTCGGCCAGCGCGGCCAGGTCGTCGCCCGTCGGGGCGGTCCCCGGCACCCGCTCGGCGCCGGCGTACCGGTTGCGCAGCGGCGGACGCTCCTCGAAGCGGGGCAGCCCCAGGTGGTCGGTGACCCGGTCGACGACGGACTCGTAGTCGGCCAGCATCTGCCGGAACTCCAGCAGCAGCCACTGCTCGCGGTCGAAGACCCCGAAGCCGTGCTCGAGCTGGGCGCCGTAGAAGCCGCGCGCGATGCCCGACAGGTGCTTGTAGCGCATCGGCCGCACGCCCTCGGGGATCGTCGTGGGGAACGACGTCGGGCGGAACTCGGTGAGGAAGCCGGGCCAGTCGGGCCAGTCGGGGTGCCGGGTGCGGAGCATCGTCCAGTGCGAGAAGAGCCGCTCCAGCGGGTCGCGGAAGATCGCGATCAGCGGCATGTCGGGCTTGTAGGCAGCCATCCGCTCCAGCGCCTGCGGCCACATCAGGTAGACGGGCGTGGAGTCGCCGACCATCGTGTGGATCCGGGCCCGCTTCGGCGCGGTGTAGTCGCGCTCGTAGTCGGGGTGCTCCCAGTCGTACTCCTCGTCGTTGAAGAAGTGCGCCTCCTTGCGCGGCGGGCGGCAGACCAGCGGGTGCTGGCTGATCGTGCCCGACAGCGTGGAGGTGCCCGACTTCTGGGCGCCGACGATGGAGAAGTTGTAGCCGAGCCGGCCGAAGGGGGAGCCCTCGGGTCCGGGTCGGGTGGGAGTCACGGCGCCGAGGGTACCCCCGATCGCCGCGACGCCGATTGCGGAGACCTACCCGTGGGTATCGTGTCGACATGTCTGCCGAGCCGCTCACCCCCGCCGAAGCCGCCGCCGCCGAGAAGTCCGCGGAGGAGGTCGAGAAGGGCTACCGGCAGCCGACCGTCGACGTCGACGTGATGCGCGGCCTGCTCGACGGCCGCTACGCCGAGGTGCGCCAGCTCGTGCGCGACAACCTCGTCCAGCACGCCGGCCTGCTCGAGGAGGCCGAGCGGCTGGGCAGCGAGGAGTTCCGCGAGCGGGTCAAGGAGGTCGTGGTCGAGCTCGCCGCGACCGGCCAGACCGGGATGGGCCTGCCGACCGAGTACGGCGGTGGCGGCGACGTCGGCGCGTCGATCGCGGCGTTCGAGACCCTCGCCCTGGGCGACCTGTCGGTGCTGGTCAAGGTGGGCGTGCAGTTCGGCCTCTTCGGCGGCGCGATCCTCCAGCTCGGCACCCAGGAGCACCACGACCGCTGGATGGCCGACATCGTCTCGGGCCGGCTGCTGGGCTCCTTCGCGATGACCGAGACCGGGCACGGCTCCAACGTCCAGGCGCTCGGCACCGTCGCGGTCTTCGACCCCGAGACCGACGAGTTCGTCATCACCACCCCCGACGACGACGCCCGCAAGGACTACATCGGCAACGCCGCCCGCCACGCCGAGCTCGCGGTGGTCTTCGCCCAGCTCGAGGTCGGCGGCGAGCGCCACGGCGTCCACGCCTTCGTCGTCCCGGTCCGCGTCGACGGCGAGCCCGCGCCCGGCGTGCGGATCGAGGACTGCGGCCCCAAGATGGGGCTGAACGGCGTCGACAACGGCCGCTTCTGGTTCGACGGCGTCCGGGTCCCGCGGTCCCACCTGCTCAACAAGTTCGCCGACGTGAGCGCCGAGGGCGTCTACAGCAGCCCCATCGAGAGCCCTGGCCGGCGCTTCTTCACCATGCTCGGCACGCTCGTGCAGGGCCGGGTCTCCGTCGGCGGCGCGGCCATCAACGCCGCGAAGGTCGCGCTGGCGATCGCCGTGAAGTACGGCGACAAGCGCCGCCAGTTCGAGGCCGCCGACCCCGAGAGCGAGCAGCTGCTCCTCGACTACGGCATGCACCAGCGGCGCCTCCTGCCGCTGCTGGCGGAGAACTACGCCCTGCACTTCGCCCAGGAGGTCGTCGCCGACCAGCTGCACGGCGTCTTCTCGGGTCTCACCGACGACGACGAGGTCAGGCGGCTGCTGGAGTCCCGCGCGGCGGGCACCAAGGCGTTCGGCACCTGGCACGCCACCCGGACCATCCAGGAGTGCCGTGAGGCCTGCGGTGGCGCCGGCTACCTCTCGACCAACCGCTTCCACGCGCTGAAGGCCGATACCGACGTCTTCACCACCTTCGAGGGCGACAACCACGTCCTGCTCCAGCTGGTCGCCAAGGGACTGCTCACCGACTACGCGGGCGAGTTCGAGGAGATGGACCAGTTCGGGATGGTCCGGTTCGTCACCGGGCTGGCCGTCGAGACCGTGCTGGAGAAGAGCGCGGTGCACAAGCTGCTCGAGCGGATCAAGGACGTCCTCCCCGGCGGCGACGAGTGGGACCAGGAGGCCGGCCTGCTCGACCCCAACTACCAGGTGGCGATGCTGCGGTTCCGCGAGGAGCACATGATCGGCGGCGTCGCCCGGCGGCTCAAGGCGGGCGTCGACGCCGGCGGCAACCCCGGCGACGTCTTCTCCCGGGTCCAGGACCACGTGATCGCGACCGCCCGCGCGCACGTCGAGCGGCTCGTGCTGGAGGCGTTCGTCGAGAAGACCGCGGCCCTGCCCGACGGCGACGAGAAGGTCGCCCTCAACCTGCTCTGCGACCTCTACGCCCTGTCGCGGATCGAGGCGGACCGGGCCTGGTTCATGGAGCACGGCAGGCTCTCCATCGCCCGCAGCAAGGCGATCACCCGCGAGGTCAACAACCTCTGCCGCAAGATCCGGCCGATCGCGGTCGACCTGGTCGACGCCTACGGGATCCCGCGGGAGATGCTGCGCTCCGAGGAGCTGCTCTCCTCCGAGGCCGTCGGGGTCGACGGGTGAGCGAGGGGACGGCGCTCCTGCTGCCGGGCCGCAACTACCCGCCGTCCGCGCCGCTCCTGCACTTCGCCCGGCAGGCGGTCGAGCAGCACGGCTGGACGGCCCGGCCGCTGCCGTGGGCCAGCGACGCCACCACCCCGTCGGAGGCCGCCGCCGACGCCTGGGTGCGCCGCCACGTGGAGGAGGTCGTGGCCGACGGGGGCGAGCCCGCTCTGGTCGTGGCCAAGTCGCTCGGGACCCGCGCAGCGCCGTACGCCGCCGAGCGCGGCCTGCCGGCCATCTGGCTCACCCCGCTCCTCGTCGTCCCGGCCGTGGCCGAGGCGATCGCCGCCAACCCGGCCCGCCAGCTGCTGGTCGGCGGCCTCGCCGACGAGCTCTGGGACCCGGCCGTCGCCGCCCGGCTCGCCGAGGGCGGCTGCGACGTCCTCGAGGTCCCCGACGCCGACCACGGGATGCTCACCGGCGACGCCGTCCGCTCCGCCGAGGTGCAGTACGCCGTCGCCGAGACCACCGACCTCTTCCTCCGCTCCCTCGGCTGACCCCTCCAACTTGGGAGGGGGGTGTCACAGACCGGGGGCGGGCGGTGTCTCCATGTCGACGGCGCGACGAGCGCGCCCGCCGAGAGGAGACACGATGCCCAGCAGGTTCCGGATCCCGAAGGCCGAGCCCGTCGGCGCCTACGCCGCCGTGATGACCCGCGTCGCCCGCCGCATGTGGGGCGAGGTCCCCGACAACGCGTACGTGCTCTGGCACAACAAGCCGGTGCTGAGGTCCGTCCTCGGGTTCGAGCGGAAGGTGTCGACCTGGTCGGCGCTCGACGCCCACCTCAAGACGTACGCCGTGATGGCCTCCGCGGGCACCATCGGCTGCTCGTGGTGCCTGGACTTCGGCTACTTCCTGGCCCACCAGGAGGGGCTGGACGTCGCCAAGGTGCGCGAGGTGCCGCGGTGGCGCGAGGCGGAGGTCTTCACCGACCTCGAGCGCGACGTGATGGCCTACGCCGAGGCCGTCACGGCCACCCCGCCCACCGTGACCGACGAGATGGTCGCCCGCCTCGACGCGGCGCTGGGCCACGCGGCGGTCGTCGAGCTGACCATGACGGTGGCGGTGGAGAACCAGCGCTCGCGCTTCAACGCCGCGATGGGCCTGGCCAGCCAGGGCTACTCCGACGCCTGCGCGCTGCCGCTCGCCGTACCCTCGACCCCGTGAGCGGGGCGACGGGCGGGCAGCCGGACGACGACCCCTTCGTCCGCCACCGCGGGCTGCTGCTCACGGTCGCCTACGAGATGCTCGGCTCGGCGGCCGACGCCGAGGACGTGCTGCAGGACGCGTGGCTGCGCTGGTCGGAGGTCGACCGGGCAGGCGTGCGCGACCCGCGCGCCTACCTGGTCCGGACCGTCACCCACCAGGCCCTCAACCGGCTGCGGACCGCGTCGCGGCGCCGCGAGACCTACGTCGGCCCGTGGCTGCCCGAGCCCCTGCTGACCGCCCCCGACGTCGCCGACGACGTCGTGCTCGCCGAGAGCGTCTCGACCGCGATGCTGCTCGTGCTGGAGACCCTCGCGCCGACCGAGCGGGCAGTCTTCGTGCTCCGGGAGGTCTTCGGCCTCGGGTACGACGAGATCGCGGCCGCGGTGGAGAAGTCCGAGGCCGCGGTGCGGCAGGTCGCGCACCGGGCCCGCAGCCACGTCGCGGCGCGGCGGCCCCGCAGCCGCGTCGACGCGCGGGAGGCGGCCGAGATCGTGGAGCGGTTCCGGGTGGCCGCCGGCACGGGGGACCTGCAGCAGCTGCTCGACCTGCTGGCGCCCGACGTGGTCCTCGTCAGCGACGGGGGCGGGCGCGTCCAGGCGGCGCTGCGGCCGATCGTCGGGGTGGAGAAGGTGCTGCGGTTCCTGGCCGCCGTCACGCCCGAGGGGCTGGAGCTGCGACCGGTCTGGAGCAACGGCGCGCCCGCGCTGGCCTTCGTCGTCGACGGGGAGGTCACCGGTGTCGGCACGATGCTCGTCGAGGACGGGGTGGTGACCGCGCTCTACGTGGTCCGCAACCCCGACAAGCTGCGGGGCCTGGACCGCCGGGACGTCATACGGGGCGGAGCAGCGCTCCGCCGCACCGTATGACGTCCGGCGGGGTGGGGTGGAGCGGCGTCAGGCCTTCTCGCCCAGGCTGTCGTCGGCGAGGTTGGCCACGTCGCTGCCGTGGCCCTCGGTCTTGAAGCGCTCGAAGGAGGCGTGCACCTCGGCGACGGCCTCCTCCTTGCCGACCCACTCGGCGCCCTCGACGGACTTGCCGGGCTCGAGGTCCTTGTAGACCTCGAAGAAGTGCTGGATCTCCAGGCGGTCGAACTTGGAGACGTCGCCGATGTCCTGCAGGTGCTCCATCCGCGGGTCGTGGGTCGGCACGCAGAGGACCTTGTCGTCACCGCCGGCCTCGTCGGTCATCCGGAACATGCCGATCGCGCGGCAGGCGATGAGGCAGCCCGGGAAGGTCGGCGCGCCGAGGATGACCAGCGCGTCGAGCGGGTCGCCGTCCTGGCCCAGGGTGTTCTCGATGTAGCCGTAGTCGGCCGGGTAGGCCGTCGAGGTGAAGAGCATCCGGTCCAGGCGGAGCCGCCCGGTGTGGTGGTCGACCTCGTACTTGTTGCGCTCACCCTTGGGGATCTCGACCAGCACGTCGAACTCCAGCACGGCTTTCACCTCGTCATCTCTGCTCAGCGGATTGGTCCACGTCGACCAGCGCCTGCAGGCGGCGAGGGCCGCCAGGAGAGTCCCCGGGACGTGACGGGGGTCATTGTCGCGCACAATGGGCGCACACACACAGTCGGGAGGACGCTGCCGTGGGGCGACGTGATGCAGGCCACACGCCGCCGGCGTCCCCTCGGGGGCCCGGCCGCGCGGCGCACGTCCTGCCCACCCTGCTGGTCCTGGCCCTGCTCGGCACCTCCGTCGCCGCGGCCGACCGCGAGTGGGGGCCGACGTACCTCGGCTGGGGCCCGGAGGAGCCGCCGGCCGCCGCGGCCGGGGCGCTGCTGCCGGACCCCGCGGAGCCCCTGCCGGTCGCCGAGCCGGTCGGCCCCGCCGCGCTGGACCCCGCTGCCGTCCGGGCCGCCGTGGCCGACGGGCTGCGCGACGACGCGCTCGGCCCCCACGTGGTCGCGGCCGTGGCCGACCTGGCCGGCGGCGAGCCCGTGCTCGCGCGGGGCCGCGGGCGGCTGCTGCCCGCCTCGACCACCAAGCTGCTCACCGGGGTGGCGGCGCTCGCGGTGCTCGAGCCCGGCACCCGGTTCCGGACCCGGGTCGTCACCGGGGAGCGGGAGGGCCAGGTCGTGCTGGTCGGCGGTGGCGACCCGCTGCTGGCCGCCGAGCCCGCCCCCGCCGGCACCCGCCCGGCCCGGGCCGACCTGACCACGCTCGCCGAGCAGGCCGCCGTCGCCCTGGCCGCCCGGGAGCCCGGCCGGCAGCCCGTCCGGACGTCGGCCAAGGTGCGGCTCCGCTACGACACCTCCCTCTTCGCCGGCCCGGCCGAGAACCCGCGGTGGCGGCCCGACTACGTCCGCGACCAGATCGTCTCGCCGATCGTCCCGCTCTGGGTGGACGGCGGCCGGGACGACTCCGGCTGGGGACGGGTCGAGGACCCCGCCCGCGACGCCGCCGAGCGGTTCGCGGCCGCGCTCCGCGACGCCGGCGTCCGGGTGGTCGGCCCGCCGCGGCCCGCGACCGCGCCGGCCGGGGCGACCGAGCTCGCGGCGGTCGAGTCGGCCCCGCTGGACCAGCTGGTCGCCCGGATGGTCGACGTCAGCGACAACGAGACCGCCGAGGTGCTCGCCCACCACGTCGGCCTGGCCACCTCGGGGGTGGGCAGCTTCGAGGCCGGCGCCGCCGGGACCAGGCAGGCGCTGGCCGACCTCGGCGTCGACCTCGGCGCCGACGAGCTGTACGACGGCTCCGGGCTCTCCCGGGACAACCGGCTCTCGGCGGCCACCCTGGTCGCGGTGCTCCGGCTCGCCGCCTCGCCGGAGCACCCTCGCCTGCGCGGGGTCGTCGAGGGCCTCCCTGTCGCGGGCTTCTCCGGGTCGCTGGCGCTGCGCTTCGGCGAGGGCCCGCCCGCGGGACCGGGCCGGGTGCGGGCCAAGACCGGGACCCTCACCGGGGTGCACGCGCTGGCCGGCCTGGTCACCGACGTCTCCGGCCACGCGATGGTGGTGGTCCTGGGCGCCGACCGGGTGCCGGCCGAGCGCAGCCTCGACGCGCGCGCCGCGCTCGACCGGGTGGCCGCCTCGCTGGCGGGCTGCTCCTGCGGTGCCGGCGGCTAGGGTCGGCGCATGACGCAGCAGGGGACCCGGCACGGGATGGTCGACTGGGAGCTGGCTGCCCGGATCGGGGCGCGGGCCGCGGGCCCCGGGCCCGAGGTCGGCGCCGGCGAGGCCGCCGAGGCGGTGGCCGAGCTCCGCGCGGGCGCCGAGCGCTCCACCGGCCTCGTCGCCGACTTCACCGGGCTGGCCGCGGCGTCTGGCACCGCCCCGCTCCTCGTCGTGGACCGCGCCGGCTGGGTCCAGGCCAACGCCGACAGCTTCGCCCGGGTGATCGACCCGATCGCCGACCGGCTGGCCGAGCGCAAGGGTCCCCCGCGCGGGCTGACCCGTGCCGTCGGCTCGCGCGTCACGGCGGCCGAGGTCGGCGTCCTCCTCGGCTTCCTCGGCGGCAAGGTCCTGGGCCAGTTCGACCCCTTCCACGAGCCCGCCGGCCGGCTGCTTTTGGTCGCCCCCAACGTCGTCCACGTCGAGCGCGAGCTCGGGGCCGACCCGTCCGACTTCCGGCTCTGGGTCTGCCTGCACGAGGAGACCCACCGGGTGCAGTTCACCGCCGTGCCCTGGATGCGCGAGCACCTCTTCTCCCTGATGGACCAGCTCGTGGGCTCGGTGCAGCCCGACGCCCTGGTCACCGACGTGCTCGGCAAGGTCTCCGAGCTGGTCCGCGGCAAGGAGGGCGTGAGCCTGCTCGAGGTCGTCGGCACCCCCGAGCAGCGCGAGCTGGTCGACCGGGTGACCGGGGTGATGTCGCTGCTCGAGGGGCACGCCGACGTGGTGATGGACGGGGTGGGGCCCGAGGTGATCGGCAGCGTGGCCGACATCCGGCGCAAGTTCGACCAGCGCCGCGGCGGCGTCGGGGTGCTCGACCGGCTGCTGCGCCGGCTGATGGGGCTGGACGCCAAGATGGCGCAGTACCGCGACGGGGCGAAGTTCGTCCGCGCGGTCGTGGACCGCGTCGGCATGGAGGGGTTCAACGCGGTCTGGGCCGAGGCGGGCCACCTGCCGAGCAGGGCCGAGATCCACGACCCCGACGCCTGGGTCGCCCGGGTCCACGGCTGAGGGTCGGCGGGACGACGTGGCGGGCCCCGACCCGGCGGTCGCGGCCGCCCGGCTGGCGGTGCGCCGCACCCTCGCCGACCTCGAAGTGCCCGACGGCGCCACCCTGCTGGTGGCCTGCAGCGGCGGCGCCGACTCCCTGGCCCTGCTGGCGGCGACGGTCTTCGAGGCCCGCGGCCGGGACGGGCGGGCGGGGCTCGCCGTCGTCGGGGCGACCGTCGACCACGGGCTGCAGCCCGGCTCGGCCGAGCAGGCCGCCCGGGTGGTGGCACAGATGGAGGCCCTCGGCGTCGCCGAGACGTTCGCCGCCCGGGTGCGGGTGAGCGCGGTGGGCCGTGGGCCGGAGGCGGCCGCGCGGGAGGCCCGGTACGCCGTACTCGGCGAGGTCGCGTCCCGCACCGGCGCCGCCGCGGTGCTGCTGGGCCACACCCTCGACGACCAGGCCGAGACCGTGCTGCTGGGGCTGGCGCGGGGGAGCGGCGGCCGCTCCCTGGCGGGGATGCGCCGCACGCACGACCGCGACGGGACGGCGTACGCCCGGCCGCTCCTCGACCTGCGGCGCGAGCAGACCGAGGCGGCCTGCCGGGCGCAGGGCCTGGAGTTCTGGACCGACCCGCACAACGCCGACCCCCGCTTCCTGCGCGCCCGGGTGCGCCATGACGTGCTGCCGGTGCTGGAGCGCGAGCTCGGCCCCGGCGTGGCCGAGACGCTGGCCCGCACGGCGGAGTCGCTGCGCGGCGACATGGAGGCCCTCGACGACCTCGCCGAGGCGGCGCTGGCCGACCCGCTGCTGGCCCGTCCCGACGGGCTGGACGTGGCCGCGCTGGCCTCGCTGCCCTCGGGGGTGCGCCGCCGCGTGCTCCGGCTGGCGGCGCTGCGGGCCGGCGCCCCGGCCGCCGAGCTCTTCCACGGCCACGTGGTCGCGACGGAGGAGCTGGTGACCCGCTGGCGGGGGCAGCGCGGGGTCGACCTGCCGGGCCACCTGCGCGCGGTCCGGCGCGACGGCCGGGTGCTCCTCGAGCGGTCCTCCGGACCCCGCGACGGGGCGGGTTAGGGTACGCGGCATGGAGACCACCCACGTCGAGGCAGATCTGGTCAACGTCCTCTTCACGGAGCAGCAGATCCAGGACCGGCTCGGCGAGATGGCCCAGCAGATCGCGGACGACTACGCGGGCCGCGACATCCTCATGGTGGGGGTGCTCCGCGGGGCCGTGATGGTGATGGCCGACCTGGCCCGCGCGCTGCCCGTCCACGTCGAGATGGACTGGATGGCGATCAGCTCCTACGGCGCCGGCACGAAGTCGAGCGGCGTCGTGCGGATCCTCAAGGACCTCGACACCGACATCAGCGGCCGCGACGTGCTGATCGTCGACGAGATCATCGACACCGGGCTCACCCTGAGCTGGCTGGTCAACAGCCTCAGCACCCGCAACCCGGCCTCGGTCGAGATCGCGACCCTGCTCCGCAAGCCCGAGGCGCTCTCGATGCCGGTGGAGCCGAAGTACGTCGGCTGGGACATCCCCAACGAGTTCGTCGTGGGCTACGGGCTGGACTACCAGGAGCGCTACCGCAACCTGCGCGACATCGGCACGCTGGCGCCCCACGTCTACTCCTGAGCGACGCGTGGGCGCGGCTGGGGCCCGACGGGTACCGTCTTCCTTCACACCGCCCTGTCGTCCTGATCTCGAAAGAAGCCTGTGAAGCGCATTTTCAAGGGTCCCTGGCTGTGGATGGTCGTGGCCGCCCTCGGCGTCCTGCTGGCCATCCAGCTCTTCGCGCCCAACGACGGGTACGACGAGGTCACGACGTCGCAGATGAACGACTACATCGCAGCGGGCGAGGTCGACGAGATCACCTTCGTCGACGGTGACCAGGAGGTCCGGGCGACCCTCGACGAGGGCGTGCGCGACGGCTCCGACAAGGTCGTCGCCTTCTGGCTCAGCGACACGCAGGACGAGATGGAGCAGGCGGTCGCCGCGCAGTACGAGGCCGGCGAGATCAGCGAGTACACCACCGAGGTGCCCAAGCCGAGCGTGCTCGGCTCGATCCTGCTGACGCTGCTGCCGTTCGTCCTGATCGTGCTGCTCTTCGTCTTCCTGATGAACCAGGCGCAGGGCGGCGGCGGTCGGGGCGTCATGCAGTTCGCCAAGTCCAAGGCCAAGCTCATCTCCAAGGACATGCCGAAGACGACGTTCACCGACGTCGCCGGCTGCGAGGAGGCGATCGAGGAGCTCGGCGAGATCAAGGAGTTCCTGCAGGAGCCGGCCAAGTTCCAGGCCGTCGGCGCCAAGATCCCCAAGGGCGTGCTGCTCTACGGCCCGCCCGGCACGGGCAAGACGCTGCTGGCCCGCGCGGTCGCCGGCGAGGCGGGCGTCCCGTTCTACTCGATCTCCGGCTCCGACTTCGTCGAGATGTTCGTCGGCGTCGGCGCCTCCCGGGTGCGCGACCTCTTCGAGCAGGCCAAGGAGAACGCCCCCGCGATCGTCTTCATCGACGAGATCGACGCCGTCGGCCGGCACCGTGGCGCGGGCATGGGCGGCGGCCACGACGAGCGCGAGCAGACCCTCAACCAGCTGCTGGTGGAGATGGACGGCTTCGACGTCCGCGGCGGCGTCATCCTCATCGCGGCCACCAACCGCCCCGACGTGCTCGACCCGGCCCTGCTCCGCCCGGGCCGCTTCGACCGCCAGATCCAGGTCGACGCGCCCGACCTCAACGGCCGCCACCAGATCCTGCAGGTCCACTCGCGCGGCAAGCCGATGGCCGAGGACATCGACCTGCTCAGCGTCGCCCGCCGCACCCCCGGCTTCACCGGCGCCGACCTGGCCAACGTGCTCAACGAGGCCGCCCTGCTCACCGCTCGCGGCAACGCCAAGCTCATCACCGACGACAACCTCGACGAGGCGATCGACCGCGTGATCGCCGGCCCGCAGCGCCGCACCCGCCTGATGAGCGAGCAGGAGAAGCTCATCACCGCCTACCACGAGGGCGGCCACGCGCTCGTCGCGGCGGCGCTGCCCGGCACCGACCCGGTGCACAAGGTGACGATCCTGCCCCGCGGGCGCGCGCTCGGCTACACGATGGTGCTGCCCGACGAGGACAAGTACTCCACGACCCGCAGCGAGATGCTCGACAAGCTGGCCTACATGCTCGGCGGCCGCGCCGCCGAGGAGCTGGTCTTCCACGACCCGACCACCGGCGCCGGCAACGACATCGAGAAGGCCACCAACCTCGCCCGCGCGATGGTCACCCAGTACGGCATGACCGAGCGGCTCGGCGCGATGAAGCTGGGGGAGACCCAGGGCGAGCCCTTCCTGGGCCGCGACATGGGCCACCAGCGCAACTACTCCGAGGAGGTCGCCGGCGCGGTCGACGAGGAGACCAAGAAGCTCCTCACCACCGCCCACCAGGAGGCCTTCGACATCCTCGTGGAGAACCGCGACGTCCTCGACGCGCTGGTCCTCGAGCTGATGGACAAGGAGACCCTCGACAAGGCGGAGATCGCCCGGGTCTTCGAGGCGCTGCGGCTGCGCCCCCGCCGCCCGGCGTGGACCGGCTCGCCGACCCGGACGCCGTCCGACATCCCGCCCGTGGAGATCCCCCAGGAGATCCGCGACCGGGCCCGCACCAACGGCACCGTCGCGTCCCCGGCGTCCTCCGGCGGCTCCGAGGGGGGCGTCATCCTCACGCCACCCGGCAGCGGCGGCGACACGCACGGCGACGTCCCGGGACCGGGGACGCCTGCATGACCGACCCGATCGCCGTCGACCGGCGCGACCCCCTCGAGGTGCCGGACTTCGACCACGCCCGCGCGGAGGCGGCCGTCCGCGAGCTGCTGGCGGCGATGGGCGAGGACGTGGACCGCGAGGGGCTGCGGGACACGCCGGCCCGCGTGGCCCGGGCCTACGCCGAGCTCACCCAGGGCCTGCGGCAGCGCCCCGAGGACGTCCTCACCACCACCTTCGACCTCGGGCACGACGAGATGGTGCTGGTGCGCGACATCGAGCTGTGGTCGATGTGCGAGCACCACCTCGTCCCCTTCACGGGCGTCGCCCACGTCGGCTACATCCCCGCCGAGACCGGCAAGATCACCGGGCTCTCCAAGCTGGCCCGGCTCGTCGACGTCTACGCCAAGCGCCCGCAGGTGCAGGAGCGCCTGACCACCCAGGTGGCCGACGCGATGACCGAGATCCTCGAGGCGCGCGGCGTGATCGTGGTGATCGAGGCCGAGCACCTCTGCATGACGATGCGCGGCGTGCGGAAGGCCGGCGCCCGGACCATCACCTCGGCCGTGCGCGGCATCATGCACAACGCGGCCACCCGCAGCGAGGCGATGGCGCTGATCCGCTCCGGGACGCGGTGACCCCGTGACCCGCCCCGAGCCCGCCGGCCGTCCGCTCGTGATGGGCATCGTGAACGTCACCCCCGACTCGTTCTCCGACGGCGGCCGCTGGGCCGACCGGGACTCCGCGGTCGCGCACGGCGTCGAGCTGCTCGACCAGGGCGCCGACGTGCTCGACATCGGCGGGGAGTCGACCCGGCCGGGCGCGACCCGGCCGCTGGTCGCCGAGGAGCTCGACCGGGTCGTCCCGGTGATCGCCGAGCTGACCGCCCGGGGGGCCGTGGTCTCGGTGGACACCATGCGGGCTGAGGTCGCGGCCGCCGCGGTGGCGGCCGGCGCACGGATCGTCAACGACGTGAGCGGCGGGCTGGCCGACCCGGAGGTGCTGCGGGTGGTGGCGGACTCGCCGGCGACCTACGTGGTGATGCACTGGCGGGCGCACGCCGACCACATGGACGCCTTCACCGACTACCGGGGCGGCGTGGTGGCCGGGGTGCGCGCCGAGCTGGCCGCCCGGCTGAAGGCCGTCCGCGCCGCCGGGGTGCCCGACGACCGGCTGGTCCTCGACCCGGGCCTGGGCTTCGCCAAGACCTCCGAGCAGAACTGGGAGCTGCTGGCGGGCCTCGACGAGATCGCCTCGCTCGGGCTCCCGCTGCTGGTCGGCGCCTCCCGCAAGCGCTTCCTGGGCGCCCTCACCCCGGCCCCCGACGGGTCCCCGCGGCCGGTCGACCGGCGTGAGCACACGGGGGCCGCGCTGTCGTTGCTGCTGGCGCAACGGGGGGTGTGGGGTCTCCGCGTCCACGACGTCCGTGCGACCCTCGATGCCTTGGCGGTGTGGCAGCGACTGGGAGGAGCGGACGGGTGGACGGCGTGGGCATGACGGACGAGCTGACGATCAGCGGCCTCGAGTGCTGGGGCCACCACGGCGTCTTCGACTTCGAGCGGAGCCGGGGCCAGAAGTTCGTCGTCGACCTGACCCTGGGGCTCGACACCCGCCCCGCGGCCGCCAGCGACGACTTGCAGGACACCGTCGACTACGGGAGCCTCGTGGCACGCGTGGAGCAGGCGGTGGGGAGCGACCCGGTCGACCTGATCGAGAAGCTCGCCCAGCGCCTCGCCGACGTGGCCCTGGAGCACGACCGTGTTGAATGGGTGCGGGTGCGGCTGCACAAGCCGGACGCACCGATCGACGCCACGTTCCGGGACGTGGCGCTGACCATCACCAGGAACAAGGGGACCGACCAGTGACCGAGACGCCCAACCCGCACATCGTCGACGCCGACGCGCTGACCGGGGAGATGCACCCGATCCGCCGGGTCGTGGTGGCGCTGGGATCCAACCTGGGCGAGCGGCTCACGGCCCTGCAGGGCGCGGTGGACGCGCTGGCCGACACCCCCGACGTCTGGCTGACCAGCGTCTCGGGCGTCTACGAGACCGACCCGGTCGACGCCCCCGACGGGTCCAAGCCCTACCTCAACGCCGTCGTGCTGCTCGACACCACGCTGCCGGCCCACCGGCTGATGGAGCGGGCGCTGGCCGTCGAGATCGCCTTCGACCGCGAGCGCAGCGACATCCGCAACGCCCCCCGCACCCTCGACGTCGACCTGATCCAGGTCGGCGACCGGCGTGCCGACGACGAGCTGCTCCAGCTGCCCCACCCGCGGGCCCACGAACGCGGATTCGTCCTCAAGCCCTGGCACGACCTCGAGCCCGACGCCGTCCTGCTGGACGCCGGCCCGATCGCCGAGCTGCTCGAGAAGGTCGACCTCGCCGGGGTGCGCCCCCGCGAGGACCTCGTCCTCGAGATGCACTGAGCCGGGTGACCGAGCAGCCCCCGCAGCCACCTGAGGCTCCCGACGGCCACCTGCGGCCGCTCGGTCCGGGCCCGCTCGCCGGTGCGGCCGTGCTGGGGCTGCTGCTGGGCTGGCTGTGGCACCCGGTCGCGCGCCGGGTGGCGGGCGTCGCCCCGCTGCTGTCGTGGACCCAGGGGCTGCTGCTGCTCTTCGTCGGCGCCGTCCTGACCGTCGTCGCCTGGGTGACCTGGCGGACGGTCCACGTGCGCCGCGAGCGCCTCGGCGCGCAGCAGATGGTCAACCGGCTGGTGCTGGCCCGGGCCTGCGCGCTCGTCGGCGCGCTGGTGGCCGGCCTCTACACCGGCTACCTGGTCTCGTGGGTCGGCTCGCCCGCGGAGCTGGCCGACGAGCGGATGCGGAGGTCGGCGCTCGCGGCGGTCGGGGGTGTGACGGTTCTCTTCTCGGCCAAGCTCCTGGAACGCGCGTGTCGAGTTCCCAAGGAGAACCCTCACCTCTAGCCTGAGGGTCATGACTTCCCCGTCTGCTCGTTCCAGCGCCCGCCGACGTCAGCGCAGCACGCGCGTCACCGTCGCCGCCGGCCTGCTGCTGCTCGCGGCCGTCCTCGTCTTCGGGGCGATCGCCACTGGCCAGTTCCTCCTGGTCCTCCTCGCCGCCGTGGGCGCGCTCGTCCTGGGCGCGGCCGCGACCCGGATCACCCACTCCGAGCTGGTCCAGACGCGGCGCGACGCGGCGATGGACCGGGCCCAGCAGGCCCAGGCCTACCGCGACATCACCGCCCGGCGGACCGCCGAGAGCGCCGCGTTCGCCGCGGACATGCAGGCCCGGATCGTGGAGCGCGAGGAGACCATCGGCCAGCTCGAGTCCGAGCTGGGCAAGGCTCTGGAGCGGGCGGCCACCGCGACGCTCAAGATGAACGCCGAGGCGCGCCGCGCCGACGTGGCCGAGCTCGAGGGCCTCAAGCTCAGCGAGGTGCTCGAGGCCTCCGAGACCCGCGCCGCCGAGGCGGTCGTCCGGGTGGCCGAGCTCGAGGCCGAGCTGGACGCCCTGCGTGCCGAGCTGGAGGCCTGGCAGGCCGCGGCCAGCCAGGCGGCCTACAAGCGCGCCTGACCCGTAGGGGAGAATCGGCGGGTGATCCCCGACGACAACAGGTTCGAGAGCGACCCGGACGCGGCCCTGCCGGACGACCCAGGCCTGCCCGACGGCTGGTCGGCGGGGGCCCCTGACGGCAGCTCCGCGTCCGACGTCGCCCGTCTCACCCGCCTGCTGCGCGAGCACGAGCGGGCAGGCCGGGGCTGGGCGGGGGCGTCCGAGCAGGACGTCCTCGTCGAGGTCTCCGAGCACGGGCTGGCCATGCGCGAGAACCTGGTGGTCCGCGACGCCGAGGGCGTGATCCGGGCCTGGGGCAGCGTCCACGACCGGTCCCTGGGGCGGATGCTCCTCGTGCACGTGGTCGACCGGTCGATCCCCGAGGCGCAGGCGCACCGCTGCTCGCGGGCGCTCCTCGACTGGGCCGAGGCGCAGGCGCGGGCGGTCGGCGCCGCCCGCGGGCTGGACGTGCAGCAGATCGACACGGGCGCTTTCGCCGACGACGAGCGCCAGCACCGCTGGCTGGCCGACCGCGGCTTCGAGAAGGTCCGCACCTGGTGGCAGATGAGCCGGCCGGTGGTCGCCGACGAGGCCGGGCTGGTCCCGGACCCGCGACGGTGGGAGGACCGCGGCGTCCGCTTCCGTGCCGTGCGCCGGCGGGGCGACGGGATGCCCGACGAGGCCGACCTGCGGGCGGTCCACGGCGTCCTCGAGGGGGCGTTCACCGACCACTTCAACTCGTCGGAGGAGACGTTCGAGGAGTTCGTGCACCGGCTCCGCGAGGACCCCGGCCACCGGTGGGACCACTGGTGGCTGGCCGAGCTGCTCGACGGCGACGAGCCCGAGCCGTGCGGCGCGCTCGTCGGCACGGTCTCGGAGTCGTCGACGGGTCCCGACGGCTCCTACGTCTCCTACCTGGGCGTGCTGGAGTCGGCCCGCGGCCGGGGGGTGGCCAAGGGGCTGCTGCGCACGGTGATCGCCGACGCCGCGGCCCGCGGCCGCGACCGCGTGGGGCTCGAGGTGGACGCCGACTCCCCGACGGGTGCGGACGGGCTCTACACCGGCATGGGCTGGGCGACGAAGTACGTCACCGAGTCGTGGCACCGGGACGTGCCGGTCACGGGCTGAGCGAGGCCCGCAGCTGCGCGTGCACCCCGGCCGGGGTCAGCACGCCCAGGAAGCGGGGGCCGCGCCGGACCCCGATCATCGGCTTGTCGTCGCGCAGCATGAGCGCCAGCGCGTCCTCCAGCGTGGAGTCGATGTCGATGGCCGCCCCCAGCTGACCGGCGGAGACCCCCTCGAGGGGCTCCAGGTGGGCCTCGTCGATCGGGGTGACCGACAGCCGGCGCAACCCCTTGGTGGCGCCCACGAAGTCGGCGACGAAGTCGTCGGCGGGGTGGGCCAGGAGCTCCTGCGGGGTGCCGTGCTGGGCGAGCCGGCCGCCCTCGGCGAAGACGGCGACCCGGTCGCCCATCCGGACCGCCTCGTCGATGTCGTGCGTGACCATGACGACGGTCTTGCCCAGGTCGCGCTGCAGGCGGCGGAACTCGTCCTGCAGCCGGTGGCGGACCACCGGGTCCACCGCGCCGAACGGCTCGTCCATCAGCAGCACCGGGGGGTCGGCCGCCAGGGCCCGTGCCACCCCGACCCGCTGCCGCTGGCCACCCGAGAGCTGGTGGGGGTAGCGGGAGCCGTAGAGGTCGGGGTCCAGGCCGACGAGGGCGAGCAGCTCCCGGGCCCGCTCCCGGGCAGCGGCGCGCGAGTCGCCGAGGAGCAGCGGCACCGTCATCACGTTGGCCTCCACCCGCTGGTGGGGGAAGAGGCCGACCTGCTGGATGACGTAGCCGATGGTGCGACGCAGCGCGTGCGGGTCGATGCCGGTGACGTCCTGGCCGTCCAGCAGGATCCGGCCCGTCGTCGGCTCGATCAGCCGGTTGACCATCTTCAGCGTCGTCGACTTGCCGCAGCCCGAGGGGCCGACCAGGCAGACGAGCTCGCCCCGCCCGACGTCGAGGTCGAGCTCGCGGACGGCGACCGTGCCGTCGTCGTACGTCTTGCCGAGGCCCACCAGCCGGAGCATCGGCGTCTCGTCCGTGGCCCCAGGGGCGCCCGACCCGGTAGCGTCCATGCCCGTGACCCTACTGGTGACGGCGGGCGCCGTGCGGCAGGCGGCCGAGGGGCCCAGCTGCTACAGCCGGCTGCGCAACGAGTGGGTCTGCGGCGACTACCTGGTCGACCGCCGCGAGGAGATCCTCTCCGCGCTCGGGTCCCACGTGGTGCTGAGCGTCTCGTCGGTCCTGCTCGGCCTGCTGCTCGCGGTGCCGCTGGCGCTGCTGGCGCGCCGGGTGCCGAGGCTCGAGACGGCGATCACGGCTGCGGCCACCGGTCTCTACACGATCCCCTCGCTGGCGCTCTTCCCGCTGCTGGTCCCCTTCACCGGGCTGACCGCCACCACGGTGGTCCTCGGGCTCGCGCTCTACGCGCTCACCATCCTGGTCCGGGCGCTGCTCGACGGGCTGCGCGCGGTGCCCCCCGAGGTCCGCGAGGCGGCCCGGGGGCTCGGCTACGCCCCGACCCGGCGGCTGCTGCGGGTCGAGCTGCCGCTCGCCCTCCCGGTGCTCATGGCGGGGATCCGGGTGGCCACGGTCTCCACCGTCGCCCTCACCACCGTGGGGGCGCTGGTCTCGCACGGCGGTCTCGGCGACCTGCTGGTCACCGGTGTCGCGGAGTCGTTCCGGGCGCAGGTGCTGACCGCGGCCGTCCTCTGCGTCGCGCTGGCGGTGCTGCTCGACGGCCTGCTCGTGCTGCTGCAGCGGGCGCTGACCCCGTGGAGCCGGGCGTGAGGCGCCGATGAGGGTCTTCGAGGAGATGTGGGCCCACCTGACCGACGCCGCCAGCTGGCGCGGGGACGGCGGGATGCTCGCCCTGCTGTGGCAGCAGCTGCTGCTCACCGGCACGGCCCTCGCGCTGGCCACCGCGCTCGGCCTCCCGCTGGCGCTCTGGCTGGGCCACCTGGGGCGGGGCGGCTTCGTGGCGATCAACGTGTCGGCGGTCGGCCGGGCGGTGCCGACCTTCGCGCTGCTGGCGATCCTGGTCGCCGCCGAGTGGCCGGGGAGCGCGACGCTGGGGCCCTACGGCCGCGCCGGCGCGGCGACCCTCATCGCCCTCATGCTCTTCGCCCTGCCGCCGATCATCACCGGCGCCTACGTCGCGGTCACCGAGGTGCCCGGCGACGTCAAGGAGGCGGCCCGGGGGATGGGGATGACCGGGCGGCAGCGCTTCTGGCGCGTCGAGCTGCCGCTCGCGCTGCCGCTGGTGGTGGCCGGGCTGCGGCTGGCGCTGGTCCAGGTGTGGGCGACCGCCACGATCGCCGCCCTGGTCGCCGGGCCCGGCCTGGGCCGGGTGATCACCGACGGCTTCTACCGCAACGACTACGGCCAGGGGCTTGCCGGCGCGCTCGTGGTCGCCGCCGGCGCGCTGGTGTTGGAGATCGCGGGCGCGGGGGTACAACGCGGTGCCGCCCGCCGCGCCCAGCTCGCGCCGGCCAGCACCTGAGGACCGAGGGCCGGGCCCCGCCGGGGGCCGTCGAGGAACAGCAACGATCGAGGGAGAACACGATGAAGCACACCACCCGCACCCACCGGCGACGCGGGGCCGCGGCCGCCGCGGTCGCCTCGCTCCTGCTCCTCGGCGCCTGCGCCGGGGACGACCTGGCCTCCGACGACGACGGCGGCAGCGACGGCTCCGACCAGGACCGCGGCGCGGTCACCCTGGCCAGCCAGAACTTCCCCGAGGCGACGCTGGTCACCGCGATGTACGAGGAGGTCCTCGACGACGCCGGGTACGACGTGACGACCCGGCTGGTGGGCACCCGTGCGGTCTACATGGCCGAGTTCCCCGGCGACGTCGACATCGTCCCGGAGTACGTCGCCGGCATCTCCGACCACCTCAACACGACCGCGAACGGCGCCGACGCCGAGCCGATCACGACCAACGACCCGACCGAGTCGATCGAGGCCGCGACGCCGCTGCTCGAGGACGCCGGGATCACCCTCCTCACCCCGTCGGACGCGACGTCCCAGAACGCCTACTTCATCACCGCCGAGCGGGCGGAGGCCGACGGGATCACCGCGCTCTCCGACCTCGAGGGGGAGCCCACGGTGCTCGCGGCCGCCCCCGACTGCGAGGGCCGCGACGACTGCGAGAAGGGGCTGCGCGAGACCTACGGCATCGACGTCACCAAGCTGCTCCCGCTGGGCTACGGCAGCCCCGAGACCTACAAGGCGGTCCTCGACGGCGAGGCCGACCTCGGCCAGACCGGGACGCTCGACGGGACGCTGGAGGAGCAGGGCCTGGTCCTGCTCGAGGACGACCGGGGGATCCAGCCCGCGCAGAACCTCGTCCCGGCCGTCTCCACCGAGTTCCTCGAGGCGAACCCCGACGTCCAGGGTCTGCTGGAGGACCTGATGGCCGCCCTCGACAACGACACCCTCGCCGGGCTGATCCAGGAGGTCTCCGTCGACCGGGCCAAGCCCGAGGACGTGGCGGAGCGGTTCCTGGAGGAGGAGGGCCTGGTCAGCTGACGCGGGGCCGCCGCCGCTCCCAGGCGGCGGCGGCCACCAGGACGGCGCCGGCGGCGAGCCAGCCCGCCAGCACGTCGACCACGTAGTGCTCGGCGTAGTAGACGAGGGCGAACGCCATCACCAGCGGGTAGGCGACCAGCACGGCCCGCAGCAGCAGCCCCCGGCAGCGGGAGAAGGCGTAGACGGAGAGGAAGAACGCGATGCCGGCGTGCAGCGACGGCATCGCCGCCACCGGGTTGCCGACCGCCGAGAAGGAGTCCTGGAAGTTGCCGGGGCCCAGGTCGTACCAGCCGCGGCCGGTGATCCGGGCGATGTCGTCGGTCAGGAAGCCGTCGCGCGAGGCCAGCCACGGCGGCGACATCGGGTAGAGCACGTAGACGACCAGGGCCAGGACGTTGAGGCCGAGGTAGCGCCGCATGAACCGCACCCACGCCGGCCGGTGCCGCACCCACAGCACGGCGGCGGTCACCGGGGCCACGAAGAAGTGCGAGTAGTAGACGGTGGTGAGCACGACGTCGTACCAGGCCCGCGGCGCGGTCCGCTCGCACGGGACGCCGCACAGCCGGGCCTGCAGCCACTCCGTCGGCAGGGTGCCGCCGAAGAGGGCGCGGTCGGCCTCGATCGGCTCCGTCACGTGCACGCCGACGAGGCCCAGGTCGTCGGCGAGGCCGCGGCTGTAGAGGTAGAAGGTGAGCACCGCGAGCGGGAGCAGCCAGTCCCGGAGGAAGGCCAGGTGGGAGCGCCAGGGGGCCTGGACGTTCCAGGCGATGACCGCCAGCCAGGTCCAGGTGAAGGCCTGGTAGACCGACTTGGGCAGCTCGACGAGCTCGATCCAGCCGGCCAGCGCCGCGGTCCAGACGGCCAGCGCCAGGATCCGGGCCCGGCGCGAGGTGACGGGACCGTCGCCCTCGAGGAGCGCGACGGCCTGCGGGTCGAGGACGACCTCGCCCGGGGGGCGCTCCCGCGTCTCCCCGCCCTGCCCGCCCGTCTGCACAGCGCAACGGTAGAGCAGGGGGCCGACACCTCGCTCAGCGCTCGTGCGGGCGGACCGCCAGGGCCTCGTCGGGCAGGGTGCCCGGGCGGACGACGTCGGCGGGCACCGCGAGCCGCTCCCCGTCGGGGCTCCGCGGAACGGGGCCTGGGAGCGTCGCCACCCAGGTCATCAGCGCGGCCGCCTCCTCGCGCCGGTCCCGCTCCACGAGGTACCCGCAGAGCCGGTGCACGGGCGGGAGGCCCGAGTGCACCAGGGAGCGCCCGCCCCAGAGCTCCAGGACGCCGTCGCGCAGCAGCCGCCACCACGCGTCGGAGCAGCCGGGCACCAGCTCGAAGTAGCGCCACAGGTCGCCGGGGAGCACCCGGTCGACGAAGACCTCGGTCACCCGCGGGTCACCGTGGGTGCGCACGGACGCCAGCGCCATCCGCTTGGTCTCCCACCGGTCCACGAGGTCCTCCACCGAGCTGCGCTGCTGGGTGATCGAGGAGCCGTCGGAGCGGATCCGCCAGTGGTAGACCGGCTCGGCCAGGACGTCGAAGGTGCCGGCCAGATAGGCCCGGGTGGTCGTCGGCTGGTCCTCGTAGCGGATCCGCTCCGGCCAGGAGAGGTCGGCCGCCTCCCAGAAGGAGCGCCGGAAGAGCTTGTTCCAGGCGAAGACGTCGCCGAGCACCTCGGGGTGGTCGGCGATCCGGGCGCCGGTCCGCGGCGGGGTGTGCAGGCGTCGTACCCAAGGCGGCTCGTGGAGCCCGGCGCCCTGCGGCGGCGGGGCCTCCCAGCGCAGCACGGAGCCGACCGCGAAGTCGGAGCCGCTGGCCTCCAGCGACCCGACCAGGTCGGCCAGCGCCCGCGGCGGCAGGACGTCGTCGGAGTCGAGGAAGCCGAGGTGGTCGACCGTCGGGCCGTCGGCCAGCAGCGCCGCGACCCCGCGGTTGCGGGCGGCCCCGAGGCCGCCGTTGTCGGTGTGCAGCACGCGGATCCGGTCGTCGCCGCGGGCGAGCTCCTCGGCGATCTCGCCCGTGCGGTCGGGGGAGCCGTCGTCGACGACGACCGCCCGCCACGCCGTGTGCTCCTGGTGGGTGAGGCTGGCCAGGGCCTCCGGCAGCCACTGCTCGACGCCGTACGCCGGCACCACGACGCCGACGAGGGGCTCGCGCCGGCGACCCCGCAGCCTCCACCTCATGCGGCGAGGGTAACCAGCGGCCTCCTCGGATAGGCTCACCGACCGTGACTGGAGAAGCCCGTGCCCGTGCCATCGACGAGCTGAACCCCGAGGGCGTGCCCCGGAAGGTCCTCTTCGTCGCCGGGGCCGGTCGCAGCGGGACCAGCACGCTGGCGGGGATCCTCAGCCTGCTGGGCATGCACGTGCCCCAGCCCGAGGTCGAGGCCGACGCGTCCAACCCGAAGGGGTTCGGCGAGCCGCGGTGGGCCGTCGACGTCCACGACGAGTGGCTCCGCGAGGCCGGGGTGCAGGTCAGCGACTCCCGCCCGGCCGCGTGGTTCGAGACGGGCCGGATCTCCAGCCGCGAGCCGGCCCGGATCCGCGTCTCCGACTGGCTGGAGACCCACTTCGCCGAGCACCCGGAGCTCGTCGTCAAGGACCCGCGGCTCAGCTGGTTCCTCGGCCTGTGGCGGGTCGCCGCGATCCGCACCGGCGCGACCCCCGTCTTCGCCACGATGCTCCGACCGCCCGCCGAGGTGGTCGGCAGCAAGCAGAAGTACTACGCCAACAAGCTCGGCTCGGCCCACCTGGCGGCCAGCTGGCTCAACATGCTGCTGCACACCGAGAAGGCCACCCGCGAGTCGCTGAGCGGCTCCCACGTCGGGGGCGGGCGCGTCTTCGTCCGCTACGAGGACCTGCTGAGCGACTGGGTGCGGACCACGACGGCGCTGGGCCGGCACCTCGACGTGCAGTCGGTGATCCACACCCGCAGCGACCAGATCCGCGAGGTGCACCGGTTCATCGACCCCAGCCTGCGCCGGGTCACCACCACCCTCGACGACCTCTCCCTCCCGCCCCGGCTGCACGAGCTGGTCGCCGAGACCTGGTCGGTGCTCGACGGGCTGGCCGACGAGGGGGGCGACACGCCGCAGGCGCACGTCACCCTCGACCAGCTGCGCGACGCCTACACGTCGCTCTACGAGGAGTCCGAGGCGATCTCGAAGTCGTCGGTGGTCGCCGCCCGCGTGGCGCAGGCCCGCGAGGACGCCGCGGCGGCGCGCGACGAGCGCCCCGGTCTCGCCGAGCTGGTGCCGCACGAGGTGCGGGCCAAGATCCCGCCGTCGGTGCGCCGGGGCGTCCGGCGGGCGCTCGGCCGCGAGCGGACCCCGGGCCAGCCGTGATCCCGATCGGTCGGGGCGACGGCATCGCCAACCTCGAGGGACACACCGACTACGACATCACCTGGCCGTGGCGGCGTCCCGGCGGGCTGCGGCGCGGCGCCACCGCGGTGCTGCGGGTCAAGGACGAGGCGCCCGGGCTGCGGTTCGTGCTGCCCCCGCTGCTGCGCGCGGTCGACCACGTGCTGGTGGTCGACAACAACTCGACCGACGGCACCGGCGAGGAGGCCCTGCGGGTCGCCCGCGAGGCCGGCCACGCCGACCGGCTGACGCTCGAGCACTACCCGTTCGACGTCGCCCGGGCCGGTGCGGAGCACCTCGCGGTGCCCGAGCGCTCGGTCCACTCCCTCGCCTACTTCTACAACTGGTGCTTCGCCCACGTCCGGACCCGCTACAGCTGGAAGTGGGACGGCGACATGGTGCTCACCACCGAGGGGGAGGTCTCGATGGCCGACCTGTCGTGGCAGGTGGGCAGCACCGACGCCGTGATCCGCTTCCCCCGCCACGGGCTGTACGTCGAGTCCGAGCGGCGCGCCTTCCTCGACCTCGGCCTGCGCAACATCGAGGAGTGGGGCTTCCCGATGGGGCCCGACTTCGTCTACTCCAAGGCGCCCGAGTGGGAGATCCGGACCACCCCGGAGCGGTTCGAGATGTTCGCCCTCCCGCAGGGGCTCTGCGTGGAGCTGAAGTGGCTCGACGGCGACGAGTTCGCCCACTGGACCGACCCGGCCTCCTTCGCCACGAGCCTGCGCAACCGCCGCAAGCGGCGGGAGTGGACCGTGTGGAACGCGCTGCAGGAGGGGACGGTGCCCGAGGGGGTCGTCGAGATCGTCGCCCCCGACGGCGTCCACGTGGTCGACCACGTCACCCACGCCTGGCTGCCCCGGGCCCCGCGGCCCTTCGTGGTGGACGACCCGGCGCACGCCGTGGGCTAGGTCACACCCCGGTCTGTTCACACGGGGGAAGCAGGGACGTAACCTCGTCGTTGAAAAGAGCAGCACGAGCCACATCGTCTGGTACCCGTACCGGCTCCACCGCGCGAGCGGAGGAGTGGTCGGCGGGACTGAAACGAGAGGTCCACCCCATGAACGCCACCCTCCGGGTGGGCGTGGTCGGCGCAGGTCGCGTCGGCGCCGTCCTCTCCGCCGCGCTGCGCGCCGCCGGCCACGACGTGGTCGCCGCCGCCGCCGAGTCGGACGCCTCCCGCGCCCGCGTCGAGCAGCTGCTCCCCGGCGTCCCGGTCGCCAAGCCGACCGCCGTGGCGCGCGCCTGCGACCTGCTGCTGCTCACCGTCCCCGACGACATGCTCGGCAACGTCGTCACCACCCTGGCCGACAGCGGCGCCCTCCGCGCGGGCCAGCACGTCGTGCACACCTCCGGCCGGCACGGCCTGGCCGTGCTCGCCCCGGCCGCGGCCGTCGGCGCCCGGCCGGTCGCGCTGCACCCGGCGATGACCTTCACCGGCACCGCCATCGACCTGCCCCGGCTCGCCGGCTGCGTCCTCGGGGCGACCGCCGGTCCCGACGAGCGCCCGCTCGTCGAGCGACTCGTCGCCGACCTCGGCGCCCGCCGGATCTGGGTGCCCGAGGAGAAGCGGACGCTCTACCACGCCGGCCTGGCGCACGGCGCCAACCACCTGGTCACCCTCGTCGCCGAGGCGATGGAGATGCTGGCCGCCTCCGGGGCCGACGAGCCGGCGGCGATCCTGCGCCCGCTGCTCACCGCCGCCCTCGACAACGCGCTCGACGCCGGCGACGCCGCGCTCACCGGCCCGATCGTCCGCGGGGACGTGCAGACGGTCGCCGCCCACCTCGTCGACCTGCAGGCGAACGCCCCGCAGACGGTGCCGTCGTACGTCGCCCTGGGCCGCGCCACGCTCGGCCGGGTGGTCACCGACGGCCGGGTGCTGCCCATCCGGGCCGCCCGGATCCTCGAGCTGCTCGACGCCGCGGCCCGCGGCGTCGCCGTCACCGGCGTGCTGCGCCCCGACGAGCGCCGCCCGGCCAGATGAGCGCCCCCGTGACGCTCGCGCACTCGCGCGAGGAGCTGGTCGCCTCCCTCGGCGCCCCGGGGGAGCGCGGCCGGGTCGCGCTGGTCCCCACGATGGGTGCGCTGCACGAGGGGCACGCCAGCCTGGTCCGCGAGGCCCGGCGCCGCGTCGGCCCCGAGGGCCGCGTCGTGGTGAGCGTCTTCGTGAACCCGCTCCAGTTCGCCCCGGGCGAGGACCTCGACCGCTACCCCCGGACCCTGGACGCCGACCTCGAGGTCTGCGCGGGGGAGGGCGTCGACGTCGTCTTCGCGCCGACCGCCGAGGAGGTCTACCCCGGCGGCGTCGAGGCCGGTCGCACCGACGAGCAGGTCACCGTCGACCCGGGCCCCCTGGCCGCCGAGCTCGAGGGCGTCACCCGGCCCACCCACTTCCGGGGCGTCCTCACCGTGGTGGCCAAGCTCTTCGGCCTGGTCCGCCCCGACCTCGCGGTCTTCGGCCAGAAGGACTACCAGCAGCTCGTGCTGATCACGCAGATGGCGACCAACCTCTGCCTCGGGGTGGAGGTGGTCGGGGCCGAGACCGTCCGCGAGGCCGACGGGCTGGCCCTGAGCAGCCGCAACCGCTACCTCGACCCCGAGCAGCGGTTCCGCGCGGCGGCCCTGCACCGGGTGCTCGTGGCCGCCCGCGAGGCCGCCCACTGGGGCCCCGACGTGGCGCTGGAGGCGGCCCGCGCCGAGCTCCGGCAGGCCCACGGCGTCGACCTCGACTACCTGGAGCTGCGGCTCCCCGACCTGCGTCCCCTCCCCGCCGGTCCCGTGCCCGAGAGCACGGAGGCCCGGATCCTCGTCGCCGCGCGCGTGGGCACCACGCGGCTCATCGACAACATGCCCCTCACCCTCGGCGCCCGCCGGGAACCACGCGCCACCGAAGGAGACCTCTGATGCTGCGCACCATGATGAAGAGCAAGATCCACCGCGCGACGGTCACCCAGGCCGACCTGCACTACGTCGGCTCGGTCACCGTCGACGAGGACCTCCTCGACGCGGCCGACCTGCTGCCGGGCGAGCTGGTGCACATCGTCGACATCGACAACGGCGCCCGCCTCGAGACCTACACGATCGCCGGCGAGCGCGGCTCCGGGATCATCGGGATCAACGGCGCCGCCGCGCGCCTGGTGCACCCGGGCGACCTCGTCATCCTCATCGGCTACGGCCAGATGGAGACCGCCGAGGCCAAGGAGTTCCAGCCGAGCGTCGTCTTCGTCGACGCCGACAACAAGGTGCTGGCCACCGGCTTCGACCCCGCCGAGACCTTCGGCGACCCGTCGCTGCAGCGCGGCGACCTGATCGGTCGCTGAGGTGCGGCTGCCGTCCCGCCTGGTCGCCCCCGAGCCGGGGTGGACCACCCGGGCCGACGTCGTCGTCGTCGGGTCGGGGATCGCCGGACTGACGGCGGCCCTGCGGATCGACGCCGCCGACCCCGACCTGCGGGTCCTGGTGGTCACCAAGGACGTGCTGCACGCCGGCTCCACCCAGTGGGCCCAGGGCGGGATCGCCGCGGCGCTCGGGCCGGGGGACACCCCGGCGCAGCACGAGCGGGACACCCTGGTCGCGGGCGCCGGCGCCTGCGACGTCGAGGCGGTCCGGGTGCTCGTGACCGAGGGACCGGCCGCCGTGCACGAGCTGATCGCGCTCGGCACCGAGTTCGACCACCACCCCGACGGCGAGCTGAGCCTGACCCGGGAGGGCGGCCACCTGCGCGACCGGATCGCGCACGCCGGCGGCGACGCCACCGGCGCCGAGATCCAGCGCGCGCTGATCGCCGCCGTGGAGCGGGCCCCGCAGATCGAGGTGGTCCAGCACGCGCTCGCCGTCGACCTGCTGCTCGACGCCGAGGGCGGGGTCGCCGGCCTGACCCTCCACGTGCTCGGCGAGGGACAGCGCGACGGGGTGGGCGCCGTCCACGCCCGGGCAGTCGTGCTGGCCAGCGGCGGGCTGGGCCAGGTCTTCTCGGCCTCGACCAACCCCGCGGTGGCCACCGGCGACGGCACCGCGCTCGCGCTGCGCGCCGGCGCGGTGGCCCGTGACCTGGAGTTCGTCCAGTTCCACCCGACCGTGATGTGGCTCGGGGCCGACTCGCAGGGCCAGCAGCCGCTGATCTCCGAGGCGGTCCGCGGCGAGGGCGCCTTCCTGGTCGACTGGGAGGGGACGCGGCTGATGGCCGGCGTCCACGAGCTCGCCGACCTCGCCCCCCGCGACGTGGTGGCCAAGGCGATCACCCGGCGGATGCTCGAGACCGGCCGGCCCCACATGTGGCTCGACGCCCGGCACCTGGGGGCCGAGTTCTGGGAGCGTCGCTTCCCGACGATCCTCGCCACCTGCCGCTCGCACGGCGTCGACCCCGTCACCGACCTGATCCCGGTCGCGCCCGCCCAGCACTACGCCTCCGGCGGGGTCGCCACCGACCTCCACGGCCGCACCGGCGTCCCCGGCCTCTACGCCACCGGCGAGGTGGCCTGCTCCGGGGTGCACGGCGCCAACCGGCTGGCCTCCAACTCCCTGCTGGAGGGGCTCGTCTTCTCCCGGCGGATCGCCGAGGTGCTGCCCGGCGAGCTGCGCGGCTGGGCCGAGCCGGTGACCCCGGCGGCGACGCCGGCGCTGGTCCCCGGCGGGGTCCGCGCCCGCCTGCAGGAGCTGATGACCCTGCACGTGGGGGTGCTGCGCCACGAGGACGGGCTGCGCGCGGCCCTGGCCGAGATCGAGCGGCTCGCCGCCGACGGCCTCGCCGCCCCCGCCGAGCCCGGGGTCGACGCGTGGGAGACCACCAACCTGCTCACCGTCAGCGCGGCGCTCGCCGAGGCCGCCCGGCTGCGCACCGAGACCCGCGGCTCCCACTGGCGCGAGGACTTCCCCGGCCGCGACCCCGAGGTCGCCGGCCACGTCGACGCGTGGCTGGAGGACGGCGGGCTGCGCGCCCGGTGGACGCCTGCGCCCTCGACCGACCCGACCGACGGGAGCCCCGCATGAACCCGACGTACGCCGCCCCCGACGCGCTCCCCGACGACCTCGCCGGCGAGCTGTGGGTCGCCGGCCTCGACCCCGACGCGGTCCGCCGCCTCGTCCTGGCCGGCCTCGACGAGGACCTCCCCGACGGCGGCGTGGACACCACGAGCGTCGCCACCATCCCGGCCGACCAGCGCGGCACCGCCGGGATCAACGCCCGCGAGGCCGGGGTGGTCGCCGGGCTCGGGGTGGCCGCCGCCGTCTTCGCGGTGGTGATGGGCGACGACGTCACCATCGCCGACCGGGTGCCCGACGGGACCCGCGTCGCCCCCGGCGACCGGGTGATGACCGTCAGCGGCCCGACCCGCGGCCTGCTCACCGCCGAGCGGACCGCGCTCAACCTCGCCAGCCACCTCTCCGGGGTGGCGACCGCGACCTCGCACTGGGTGGAGGCGCTCGCCGGCACCGGTGCCCGGGTGCTCGACACCCGCAAGACGCTGCCGGGCTGGCGGGCGCTGCAGAAGTACGCCGTCCGCTGCGGCGGCGGGGTCAACCACCGGTTCAGCCTCTGCGACATGGCGATGGTCAAGGACAACCACGTGGTGGCGGCGGGCGGCGTCGTCCCGGCGCTGCGCGCCGTGCGCGAGGCGTTCCCGGGGCTGCCGGTCGAGGTCGAGGTGACCCGGCTCGAGGAGCTCGTCGAGCTGCTCGACGAGGGCTGCGACCGCGTGCTGCTCGACAACATGACGACGGCGACGATGGCCGAGGCCGTGCGGCTCCGCGACGCCCACCCGGCCGGGGGCGGCGTCGAGCTGGAGGCCTCCGGCGGGCTGACCCTGGCGCGGGCCCGCGAGGTCGCGGAGACCGGCGTCGACTTCATCTCCGTCGGGGCGCTCACCCACTCGGTGACGGTCTTCGACCTCGGGCTGGACCTGACGTGAACCGTCCGGGCGTGGCCGAGCCGGGCGCGAGGACCCTGCTGGCCGCCGACATCGGCAACAGCAGCACCGTCCTGGGCCTCCTGGTCGGCGACGAGGTGGTCGCCCACTGGCGGGTGGCCACCGACGAGCGGCGCACCAGCGACGAGTGGGCCGTGCTGGTCCGCGGCCTGCTCGCCGACACCGAGCACGCCGCGGGGTTGTCGGGCGTCGCGGTCTGCGCCACCGTCCCCGCCGTGCTCGCGGAGTGGCGGGAGATGATCGCCACCCACTTCGCCGACCTCGACGCGGTGGTCGTGGAGCCCGGCGTGCGCACCGGGATCCCGGTGCTGATGGACAACCCCCGCGAGGTGGGGACCGACCGGATCGTCAACGCGCTCGCGGCCGCGCGCACCTACGGCGGCCCGGCCATCGTGGTCGACTTCGGGACCGCCACCACCTTCGACGTCGTCAACGCCGCGGGTGCCTACGTCGGTGGCGCGATCGCCCCCGGCATCGAGATCTCGCTCGAGGCGCTCGGCCGCCGCGGCGCGCAGCTGCGCCGGGTCGAGCTGAAGCGGCCGCGCCACGTGATCGCGAAGAACACCGTCGAAGCGCTCCAGTCGGGGATGCTCTTCGGCGTCGCCGCCCAGGTCGAGGGGATGGTCGCCCGGATGGTCGCCGAGCTGGGCGTCGCGCCGTCCGACGTGCAGGTCGTGGCCACCGGCCACCTCGCGCCGCTGGTGCTCGACGAGTGCGGGTGCTTCACGGCCCACGCGCCGTGGCTGACGGTGCAGGGCCTGCGGATGGTGCACGAGCGCAACTGCGGCTGACCCGCGCAATTCGTGGCCGCGGATTCTGCGCCATTGTCCTGCGATTGCTCCGGCATTGCCCCGGCATTGCCCCGCCATTGCCCTGCCATTGCCCCGGCATTTGCGCCCGCATTGCTCCCGCATTGCCGGCCATTCCGGCGCATTGCCGCCGATATTCCTTGACGTGCAATTGTCGGGGAATTGTCTCGTGTGGCAGGGTGAGTTCCGGCACCCGGCCAGGGGAAAGGGCGACCAGCCTTTCGGGTGTCGATTCCCTATCCCGTTGCGGACCGCGTTGGTCCGACTCAGCAGAGGAATTGAATTCGTGGCCCAGAAGGTGAACATCGTGCTCGTCGACGACCTCGACGGGAGCGAGGCGACCGAGACGGTCAGCTTCGCGCTGGACGGCACCGCCTACGAGATCGACCTGAACGACCAGAACGCCGCCGCGCTGCGCGAGGCGCTGGCCGGCTTCGTGGGCCACGCCCGCAAGGTGACCGGCGGGCGGCGGGGCGCCACCCGGCGCACCTCGACCGGCTCCGGCGGCTCCGGCTCCGGCGGCCCCAGCGCCGCCGACATCCGGGCCTGGGCCAAGGAGAACGGCTACGACCTCTCCGAGCGCGGACGCGTCCCCGCCGAGGTGCGGCAGGCGTACGACGCCGCCCACTGAGCCTGGGCACGGCCCACGCCACGACCCACGCCACGGCCGCCGGCCGGGCGGCCACGAGGCCGCCCCGGCCGGCGGCTGTTCGCTGTCAGCGGACCGCGTGGGCCCCGTCACCGGGAACACGTAGGCTGTCGGAGGAGTTGGAACCCGTGTCCGCACTCCTGCTGCGCCGACCCCGTGTCGGGTACGCCGGGGACGACACACGACGTACCACCTGTGCACACTGCTGAGAATCGAGGCGCACATGTTCGAGCGGTTCACCGACCGTGCCCGACGAGTTGTCGTGCTGGCCCAGGAAGAGGCCCGCATGCTCTCCCACAACTACATCGGGACCGAGCACATCCTGCTCGGCCTCATCCACGAGGGCGAGGGCGTCGCGGCCAAGGCGCTGGAGTCCCTCGACATCTCGCTGGAGGCCGTCCGCGCCCAGGTCGAGGAGATCATCGGCCAGGGCCAGCAGGCGCCCTCGGGCCACATCCCGTTCACGCCGCGCGCCAAGAAGGTCCTCGAGCTCTCGCTGCGCGAGGCGCTGCAGCTCGGCCACTCCTACATCGGCACCGAGCACATCCTGCTCGGGCTGATCCGGGAGGGCGAGGGCGTGGCCGCCCAGGTCCTGCAGAAGCTCGGCGCCGACCTCAACCGGGTGCGCCAGCAGGTCATCCAGCTGCTCTCGGGCTTCCAGGGCAAGGAGTCGGCCGGCGCCGCGACGGGCTCCGGCACCAGCGGCAGCGAGGCGCCGTCCTCGTCGCTGGTCCTCGACCAGTTCGGCCGCAACCTGACCCAGGCCGCCCGCGAGGGCAAGCTCGACCCGGTGATCGGGCGCGAGCAGGAGATCGAGCGGGTCATGCAGATCCTCTCGCGGCGCACGAAGAACAACCCGGTCCTGATCGGCGAGCCCGGCGTCGGCAAGACGACGATCGTCGAGGGCCTGGCCCAGGACATCGTCAAGGGCAACGTGCCCGAGACGCTGAAGGACAAGCAGATCTACACCCTCGACCTCGGCGCCCTCGTCGCCGGCAGCCGCTACCGCGGCGACTTCGAGGAGCGCCTCAAGAAGGTGCTGAAGGAGATCCGCACCCGCGGCGACATCGTCCTGTTCATCGACGAGATCCACACCCTCGTGGGTGCGGGTGCCGCCGAGGGCGCCATCGACGCCGCCAGCATCCTCAAGCCGATGCTGGCCCGCGGCGAGCTGCAGACGATCGGCGCGACCACCCTCGACGAGTACCGCAAGTACCTCGAGAAGGACGCCGCGCTCGAGCGCCGCTTCCAGCCGATCCAGGTCGCCGAGCCCTCGATCGCGCACACCATCGAGATGCTCAAGGGGCTGCGCGACCGCTACGAGGCCCACCACCGCGTCACCATCACCGACGAGGCGCTGGTCTCCGCGGCCACCCTCGCCGACCGCTACATCTCCGACCGGTTCCTCCCCGACAAGGCGATCGACCTGATCGACGAGGCCGGCTCCCGCCTGCGGATCCGCCGGATGACCGCGCCGCCGGACCTGCGGGCCTTCGACGAGCAGATCGCCGAGGTGCGCCAGCGCAAGGAGGGCGCCATCGACGGGCAGGACTTCGAGGCCGCTGCCCGCCTGCGCGACGAGGAGAAGCAGCTCATCGCCAAGAAGGCCGAGCGCGAGAAGCAGTGGCGCGCGGGCGACATGGACGAGATCGCCGAGGTCGACGAGGAGCTGATCGCCGAGGTGCTCGCCGTGGCGACCGGCATCCCGATCGTCAAGCTGTCCGAGGAGGAGTCCAGCCGCCTGCTCAAGATGGAGGACGAGCTCCACAAGCGGGTCATCGGCCAGGAGGAGGCCGTCAAGGCCCTCTCCCGCGCCATCCGGCGCACCAGGGCCGGGCTCAAGGACCCGAAGCGTCCCGGCGGGTCGTTCATCTTCGCCGGCCCCTCGGGCGTCGGCAAGACGTGGCTCTCCAAGACGCTGGCCGAGTTCCTCTTCGGCGACGAGGACGCCCTCATCCAGCTCGACATGTCGGAGTTCTCCGAGAAGCACACCGTCTCGCGGCTCTTCGGCTCGCCCCCCGGCTACGTGGGCTACGAGGAGGGCGGCCAGCTGACCGAGAAGGTGCGGCGCAAGCCGTTCTCGGTGGTCCTCTTCGACGAGGTCGAGAAGGCGCACCCCGACATCTTCAACTCGCTGCTCCAGATCCTGGAGGAGGGTCGCCTGACCGATTCCCAGGGCCGGGTCGTCGACTTCAAGAACACCGTCATCATCATGACGACCAACCTCGGCACGCGGGACATCGCCAAGTCGGTCAACCTGGGCTTCTCCCAGGTCGGCGACGCGGCGGGCTCCTACGACCGGATGAAGAGCAAGGTGTCCGAGGAGCTCAAGCAGCACTTCCGGCCCGAGTTCCTCAACCGCGTCGACGAGATCATCGTCTTCCCGCCGCTGTCGCAGGAGCAGATCGTGGCGATGGTCGACAACATGATCGACGCCGTCGAGAAGCGCCTGAAGGACCGCGACATGCAGCTCGAGCTGACCCAGGCGGCCAAGAACCTCCTGGCGACCCGGGGCTTCGACCCCGTGCTCGGCGCCCGTCCGCTGCGCCGGACCGTGCAGCGCGAGATCGAGGACACCCTCGCCGAGAAGATGCTCTTCGGCGAGATCGGCCCCGGTCAGATCGTGCTGGTCGACGTCGAGGGCGAGGGTCCCTCCGCGACCTTCACGTTCGAGGGCCAGAAGGTCAACGCGCTGCCCGACATGCCGCCGCTCGAGACGGTGGTCGAGGGCCCGATCGGCGAGGGGCCCGACGACTCTGCCGGCCCGGTCGACGTCCCCCGCTCGTCGGAGGACTGAGCCCCGGCTCCACCCGCAGCACGCCAGCGACGGCCCGGTCGACCTCACGGTCGGCCGGGCCGTCGCTGCGCGTGTGCACCGGCTCCGTTCCAGCCGGTCTCATTCCTTGATCAGCGCCCTTATCAAGGTGGTTTCGGTTCTGCTTGCATGTCCGCCGCCTCTCAGTGTCTCGGGGGGTCATCGGCGGGTTCGGGCGCGCTGACCTTTGTCCTGTGCTGCCCTTTTCCGCCGTTCCGACGGGTCCTGTTCCATGGACCCGCACGTGCAGCAGGCGACAGGGGGTGAATTCCATGACGAAGGTTTCCGACAAGCAGATCGACGCGCGCACCGCGGCGATGGCGCGCATCTGACGCGCACGTGCGGCCCGCCTCCCCGGAGGCGGGCCGCCACCACCGCGGCGCCACTCGGCCGCCGCCCAGCACTTGATCGTCTCGGGGGAATGATGTGTGGAACCGTCGGCCTGTTCGCCGGATGTCCGCTGGCGGACGTGTGCCCGAAGGACCTGCTGCGCGGGACGGGAGCCGTCACGCCTGACGACGCCGACTACGCGAGCGCGTTCGAGGCGTGGGACCGCCAGGCATCGGTGCGCACCGCGCCGCGGCGGGTCGTCGCCGACGGGTTCAGCATCCTCCAGGCCTTCCCCGCCGAGCTGACCCCGTTGCTGCGCAGCGAGGCCCTGGCCACCCTGGCGCCGGAGGCGGCTGGCCACCTCAAGGTCCAGCAGCTGTACCGCTTCCTCGACTTCACCGCGAAGCTCGAGCACCTCGTCGTCAACCGGACCGCGCTCCGGATCGCCCACGGCAGCCTCGGGCTGGCACTGCCCGAGCCGATGGTCTTCGACGCCTACCGGATCAGCGTCGACGAGGCGTACCACGCGCTCTTCTCGGCGGACCTGGTCCGCCAGGTGCACCGGGCGTCCGGCGTCGCCCCCGAGCTCCCGGAGCGCCCCGTCTTCCTGCAGCGCCTCACCGGCCTGATGGAGGCCCATCCCGAGCGCCGGGCGCTCGTGGAGCTCCTCTTCGTCATCGTGAGCGAGACCCTGATCACCGGCAACCTCGGCGACGTCGGTCGTGCGGACCACGTCGACGCGGCGGTCGCCCAGACGATGAAGGACCACGCCCGCGACGAGGGCCGGCACCACGCCTACTTCGCCACCCTCGCCCAGCACCTCTGGGCCCAGATGTCGGCCGGCGACCGGCGCTTCTCGACCGCGGTCCTGCCCGACCTGATCGCGGCGTTCACCGCGCCGGAGGTCGAGGCCTCCCGCCGGGACCTGGAGGCGCTCGGCCTCCGGCCCGGGGTCGTCGACGACGTCCTGTCCGAGGTCTTCTCCGAGGAGGCGGTGCGAGCCTCGGCGCGCGGCTCCGCCCGCCGGACGATCGACCTGTTCCTGCGCCTGGGCGCCGCCCAGTACGGCGACGAGCGGCTCACCGCCCACGCCGATGCCCGTGCCGACGTGGCCGTGGCCACCTGACGAGCTGATCGAGAGAAACGGAGCTGCCATGTGCGGAATGGTCGGACTGTGCCGCGTGGGCGGTCGCACCACCGAGGCGGACCGCGAGTCCGTCCGACGGATGAACGCGGCGGTCCTGCACCGCGGACCCGACGAGACGGTCCACTACGACGACGAGTGCTCCAGCCTGGGGTTCCAGCGCCTCTCACTGCTCGCCCCGGCCGACGGGCGCCAGCCCTTCGTGCACCGGGAGGGCGAGGTCGTCCTCATGGTCAACGGGGAGGTCTACAACCACCGGGAGCTCGAGGAGCGGCTCCGGGGCAGGCACACCTTCGCGACGAGCTCGGACTGCGAGGTGCTGCTCCACGGCTACCTCGACGAGGGGCTCGCGTTCCTCGAGCGGGTCAGGGGGATGTACTCCTTCGCCCTGCTCGACAACCGCCGACGCGAGCTCGTGATGGGCCGGGACCGGTTCGGGATCAAGCCGTTGTACTACCACCGCGACGAGCAGCGGGTGGTCTTCGGCTCGGAGATCAAGTCCCTCTTCCACGAGGGCCGGACCCCGCGGCGCCTCGACTGGCACGGCGCCCTGCGCGACCCGGCGCTGAACCTCGACCTGACGCTGGTGTCGGGCCGGGTCAACACGTGGTTCGAGGACATCCACGTCGTCCCCGCGGCGCACACGGTCACCATCGACCTCGACACGGGGGAGGAGACCGTGCGCCGCTACTGGGACGTGGACGTCGCGGCAGACCTCTCCGACGCCTCCGAGGAGGAGATCGTGGTGGCGTACCGCGACCTCCTGGAGTCCTCGGTCCGCGACTGCCTCACGGCCGACTGCGAGGTCGGGCTGCTGCTCAGCGGTGGGATCGACTCCGCCGCCGTCGCGGCCTTCTCGCAGGGCAGCGGCATCCACACGTTCACGGCGCTGACCGGGAGCACGGTGGTCAACGGGGACGCCGAGTACTCCCACCGGACGGCGGCGTTCGCCGGCCTGCCCAACCACCAGATCCTCTTCGACACCGAGCGCGTGCCGAGCGGTGACGAGTGGCGCGCGCTGCTCTGGCTGCTGGAGACGCCGCAGGCCAGCCCGGAGCACTTCTACAAGTACCAGCTGCACCGCTTCGCGCGTGCCACCCGCCCCCGCCTCAAGGCGATGATGCTGGGGCAGGCCTCCGACGAGTTCAACGGTGGCTACTCCAAGAAGCTGTCCGCGGGCGGAGGGTGGGCCGGGTTCCTCTCGACCCTCGACGACATGGCTCGTGCGACCTACCTGCGGGAGCACCCCCAGCTGCGACCCTGGTACGACCCGCGGCACGGCGACCTGCTGACGCCGGCCGTGAGCGGGGACGTGTACCGCCAGTTCGTGCGGTGGAAGACCCACGACATCGAGCAGTACAACACCTGGCACGAGGACCGCACCGCCGCCGGCAACAGCATCGAGGCCCGGGTGCCGTTCCTCGACCACCGGATCGTCGAGCTGACCAACGGGGTCCCGGTCGAGATGCGGGAGAGCCTCTTCTGGGACAAGGCCATCCTGCGTCGCGGCCTCGAGTCCGTGCTGCCGCCCGACATCGTCGCGCGGCCGAAGGTGAGCTTCTACTACGACGACCGGGGCTACAACAACCAGCGGGCGTTCGTGCGGATGCTCTGCGTCGACCGGCGGGCCCTCCTCGAGGACGCCCTCAGCGCCCCGGGGGCGAAGGAGCTGGTCGACCGCGACGCCCTGTGGGGCGTCGTGACGGCGCTGCAGTCCGACCCGTCGCTGGCCTCGCTCGAGTACGTCCTCGCCGTCGTCAACCTGGGGCTGCTCGAGAACCTCGTCGCCGAGCTGCCGTCCGTCTCCTTCGACCCGCACCGGGTCGAGGTCGAGGAGGAGCTCGTCGTCGACGTCTGGGAGGAGAGCGAGGCGGCCATCGCGGAGCGGGTGTTCGAGGCGGCCCCGGTCGGCCCGGCGACGCGGATGCGCCTGGTCGGGGGCCTCCGCTTCCTCAGCGACTCGTCGGCCCCCGACGTACGGCTCCTGGCCGTCGACGGGGTGGTCGCCTACACGTTCGACGACGAGGAGTCCGCGCTCTGGGTCGACGTGCTGCAGTCGTTCCGGGCGGAGACCAGCGCCGACGAGGTGGCCGGGGCGCTGGGCGCCGATCCCGTGCGCGTCCTCGAGATGGCCACGACCGCCCACGGGGAGGGCCTGCTCGAGGTGTCCGGGCAATGACGGCGGACTGCCTGTTCTGCGGGATCGTCCGGGGGGAGGTCGAGGCCTCGTTCGTGCACCGGGACGAGCAGGTGGTGGCGTTCCTCGACGTGCACCCGGTCCGTCCGGGGCACCTCCTGGTCGCGCCGGTCGCCCACCACGCGGGAGTCACCGACCTGCCGGAGGGGACCGGGGCCCACCTGTGGTCCGTGGCCCGTCGGTTGGCGGTCCTGGTCGCCCGGCTCCCCGGGACGGAGGGGATCAACCTCCTGATGTCGCAGGGGACGGCGGCCCAGCAGTCGGTCCCGCACTCCCACCTCCACGTGATCCCCCGGGCCCCGGAGGACGGCATGACCCTGGCGTCCCCGCCCCGGCCCTACGACCGCACGGCGCTCGACGAGGTGGCGGCGCAGCTGCGCCACTCCTGGAAGGAGGGGTCGTGACGGCCACCGCCGACGCCTCGCCCCGGGGCACGACCGAGGGCTCGGCGGCGATCTTCTGGCGGTTCTGGTCCGCCCTCACGCTGAGCCGCACGGGTACGGCGGTCAGCGCGATCGCCATCCCGTTGGTCGCGGTGACGGTGCTGGACGCCTCGGCGCTGGAGCTCGGGCTCATCGCGGCCTCCGCCAACGTCGCGTGGCTCGTGCTGGGGCTCCCCGCCGGGGTCATCGTGCAGCGCTTCCCCCTCCGGGGCGGCCAGGTCGCCATGGACCTGGCCCGAGCGGCCGCGATCCTCTCCGTCCCCCTCGCCTGGTGGCTGGCCGAGCTGACCGTGGCCCACCTCGTGGTCGTGGGGCTCGTGGTGAGCCTCTGCGACGTGCTCTTCGACGTGGCCACCTGGACCTTCCTGCCTCGGATCGTCGACGACGACGAGCTCCAGCGGCGCAACAGCCTGATGTCCGGCACCGACGCCGTGACCGGCGTCGCGGGCCCGTCGCTGGGCGGACTGCTGGTCTCGGCGCTGGGCGGAGTGGTCGCACTCCTGGTCGACGTCGTCACCTACGTGGCCTCGGCCGTCCTCCTGCGCACCCTCCCTGCCCGGGACAGCGAGCGGCGCGACGAGTGGCCCCCGGTGACGGCCATGATCCGCGAGGGCTGGCGGTTCGTCGCCGGCCACCCCGTGATGGCGCCCCTCACCTGGTCGGCGACCGCCCTCAACTTCGTCTGCGGGGCACACCTGGCACTCTTCCCCGTCTACCTCGTGCGCGAGCTCGACGCGTCGGGCTGGCTCGTCGGGCTCCTGCTGGCGACCGAGGGGGTGGGCGCCCTCGTCGGGGCTGCCCTCGCGACACCCCTGGCCGCCCGCTTCGGCACGGCCCGGATCACGGTCGCGGGCTGCCTCGTGGCTGCGGCCGGCGCGGTCCTGATCCCCTGGGGCGGCTCGTGGGTCGGGATGGCCGTCTTCGCGGTGGGGACCATCGTCTTCACCGCCGGCACGGTGGTCATGAGCATCACCACCCGCACGTACCGGCAGCTGGCGTCGCCGCCGGACCTCCTGTCCCGGGTGATGGCGACGGTCAGGTTCGTCTCGTGGGGCGCCCTCCCCGTGGGGAGCGTGGTGGCCGGTCTGCTCGCCGAGTCCGTCGGCAGCCGTGCCACGCTGCTCGTCCTCGGGCTGGCGGCGTTCGCGGCGCCCGCGTTCCTGGTCCTCTCGCAGGTGCGGGGCCTCCGGGACCTGGAGTCCGGGACCGCAGCCCGGGACGCCTGAGCCGGGACGCCTGAGGCGGGACCCGGGCGCAGGTCAGGGCAGCGCGTACCCGTCGGGACCGGCCGGGACCGCCAGCCCGTCGGCGACCAGGCCGGCGAGGCACCGGCCCCGCTGCACGGGGTCGGGCCAGGCCCGGTCGAGCGCGGAGCGGTGCACCGGGCCGTGCGCCTCGCGCAGCACCGCCAAGAGCCGGCCGCGGCACTGCCGGTCCGTGCCCTCCCACGCTTGGCCGCGGCGCGGGGGACCGTCGTACGCCGGGTGGCCGGCCGCGCGCCAGGCGCAGAGGTCGGCGACGGGGCACTCGCCGCACCGGGGGGCGCGGGCGGTGCAGACCAGGGCGCCGAGCTCCATCACCGCCACCGACCACGTCGCGGCCGTGGGCGGGTCGTCGGGGAGCAGCAGCTCGGCGTCGCGGCGCTCGTGGGCCCGCACCGCGTCGGGCGGGAACTCCGCGCCGCGCAGCACCCGCTGGTGCACCCGGCGCACGTTGGTGTCGAGCACCGCGACGCGGCGGCCGAAGGCGAAGGCCGCGACGGCCGCCGCGGTGTAGTCGCCGACCCCGGGGAGGGCGAGGAGCTCGTCGCGGTCGGCGGGCACCTCCCCGTCGTGCCGCTCGACGATCGCGGTCGCCGCGGCGTGCAGCCGCAGCGCCCGGCGGGGGTAGCCGAGCCGGCCCCACGCCCGCACCGCCTCGCCGGCGGGCTCCTCGGCCAGCGCCGCCGGAGTGGGCCAGCGCTCCAGCCACGCCGCGTGGACGGGCAGCACCCGGACCACCGGCGTCTGCTGCAGCATCAGCTCGGAGACCAGCACGGACCACGGCGACGCCTCGGGCCGCCGCCAGGGCAGGTCGCGGGCGTGCGCGTCGTACCAGGCGAGCACCGGCCCGTGGAGCTGCTCCGCGGGCGGGGCCTCAGCCGCCGAAGACGTCACCGAGGAACCCGCCCGACCCCTTCGAGGAGCCGTCGGTGGGGGCCTGGGGGTCGCCCTCGGACGGCTGGACGACCACGAAGCCCGGGCCGTGGAAGGCGTACTGGAACGCCTCGCCCGTGCCGCCGCGCAGCAGCGACCGCACGTTCATCGAGCTCTGGACCGTCGGCTGCAGGCTGGCCGACCAGCAGACCACGGCGTTCATGTCGACGAACGTCGGCTGCCGGCTGCAGTCGAGGATCAGCGGGGTGCCGTGGCAGGTCAGCGCCACCCGGCCGCGCCCCCGCACGAGGGTGTTGAAGGCGCCGGCGGCGAGCATGCCGGCGCCCTTGACGCGGTGCACGTCGTGCTCGAGGGAGGACTCGAAGGCGAGCAGGCTGGTGCCCGAGATGCTCAGGGCGTCCTGGGGCCCCTCGAGGTCGACGAGGAAGACGTTGCGGCCGCGGTCGGCGAGGAAGACCTCGCCCCGGCCGGTGACGGTCATCAGCGGGGTGTCCTCGCTGGTCACGGCCCGCTTGATCAGCTTGCCCAGCGAGCCGGCCGACTTGTGCTCGAAGGCGACGTCGCCCTGGTAGGCGACCATCGAGCCCTTGGTGGCGACCACCGGCGGGCCGAGCGTGGCCTTGAGGAGGTAGCCGTTCTGGAGCGCCAGCGCCTCGGGGGTGGAGACCTCCTCGTGGACGCGGCTGAAGAGCTCGCTGCGCATGCGCGCAGAGTACGCCGTCCCCCGGTGTGGCACCCACCACTGGGCGCTCCGGGTCGGTACCTTGCGGCCATGTCTGCCTGGACCGCGCCCAAGGGGCCCCTGCCCGCCCGGGTGTACTGGTTCCGCCGGGTCCTCGTGCTGGCGACCGTCTTCGCGCTCACCTTCGGGGTGGCCCGGCTCTTCGCCGGCGACGCCGAGGAGCGGCAGGCCGACGTGCAGGCCACCACCGCCGGCGCGGAGGTCACCCCCGGTCCCGAGGTCGCGGCGTCCGGAGGGGCTGCGCCCGAGCCCGTCCCCGAGCCGACCCCCGAGGCGACCCCCGAGCCGCCGCCGCTGCCGACGCCGAGCGGCCCCTGCACCAACGGCGACGTCGTGGTCACCCCCGCGGTCGGGGCCCCGCGGACCGACGGCAAGGTCGACATGGCGCTGGTGCTCCGCACCCGGGAGACCGAGGCCTGCACCTGGCAGGTGTCGGCCGACACCGTCACGGTCAAGATCAGCTCGGGCAGCGACGACTACTGGTTCAGCAGCCACTGCCCGGCTGCCGTGCCCACCCAGGACGTCGTGCTCTACCGCGAGACGGACACGACGGTGCCGTTCGTGTGGAGCGGGAAGCGCTCGGACCCCGAGTGCTCGCGCTACACCGCCTGGGCGATGCCCGGCTACTACCACGTGATGGCGGCCGCCTTCGAGGGCGAGCCGACCGAGGTCCAGTTCGAGCGGACCGCGGCCTCCATCACCGAGACGCGCGCCGCCGAGCCGCGGCAGCAGGGCGAGGGTGGCGGGAAGAACAAGAAGGACAAGAAGAAGAAGGAGCGGCGGTCGCCGTCGCAGCCGCAGCCGTCGGGCGCGGTCGAGCCGACCCTGCGCGACTGACGGGTCAGACGTACCGCTCGAGGATGCTCGACTCGGCCAGCCGGGAGAGCCCCTCGCGGACGCTGCGGGCCCTCAGCTCGCCCACGCCGTCGACCACCTGGAGGTCGTCGATCCCGGCCGACAGCAGCTGCTGGAGGCCGCCGAAGTGCTCGACCAGGCGGTCGACGACGGGCGCCGGCAGCCGCGGCACCTTGGCCAGGAGGCGATAGCCGCGGGGGGCCACGGCGCCGTCGAGGTGGTCGCCGGTCGTGAGGTTGAGCGCCTTGGCCACCGCGGCCGGGTCGACCAGCTCGGTGGGGGAGAGCAGGCCCAGGTCGTCGAGGAGCGCCTCGGGCGACTTGGTCTTGCCGCTCGGCAGGTAGTCGCGGATCACCAGCTGGCGGTCGGCGTCGACCCCCGTGACCAGCTCCTCGAGCTGGAGGGAGAGCAGCCGGCCGTCGGTGCCGAGCTCGAGGACGTAGTCCTCGATCTCCCGGGCGATCCGGGTCACCATCTCGAGCCGTTGGGCGACGACCGCGACGTCGCGCACGGTGACGAGGTCCTCGATCTCGAGGGCGGAGAGCGTGGAGGAGACCTCGTCGAGGCGCAGCTTGTAGCGCTCCAGGGTGGCGAGCGCCTGGTTGGCCCGGGAGAGGATCTGCCCGGAGTCCTCGAGGACGTAGCGGGTCTCCCCGACGTAGACCGCGATGATCTGCATCGACTGGGAGACCGAGATGACCGGGAAGCCGGTCTGCCGGGCCACCCGGTCGGCCGTGCGGTGCCGGGTGCCGGTCTCCTCGGAGTAGATCGTGTGGTCGGGCATCAGGTGGACCGCGGCCCGGTGGATCCGGGTGACGTCCTTGTCGACGATGATGCCGCCGTCCATCTTGGCGAGCTCGCGCAGCCCGGTCGCCGTGAAGGGGACGTCGAGGGTGAAGCCGCCGGTGGAGATGGAGTCCACCAACTTGTCGTGGCCGAGCACGATGAGGGCGCCGGTGCGGCCGCGCAGGATCCGCTCCAGGCCGTCGCGCAGGTGGGTCCCGGGAGCGATCGAGGCCAGGGTCGCCCGCAGGCGCAGGCTCTCGTCGCTGCGCTCGATACCGACCAAGGCATCCTCCGTCCACACGTCCAGCCACGCACGTCCAGCCCCTGAACGCCGGTGGCGGCAGCGCTCCGCGGGTCAGTCTATGGGACGCAGCGCGCGGGCGCGGGTCTTGGTGATCCGCAGCAGGCCCAGGGCCGTGGCGACGTCGCCGACGTCGAGCACCTGCATGCCGTCGACGGTCCATGACTCCGGGGAGCGAGGGCCCGGGGGGCGGTGGCGCTCGCTGGGGACGACGGCGACTTTGAACCCCAGGCGTGCCGCCTCCGAGAGCCGTTGCGGCAGGTCGCGGACCCGGCGCAGCTCGCCGGCGAGCCCGATCTCGCCCATCGCCACCACCCCGGTGGGCGCGGGGATCCCGAACGTCGCCCCGGCCAGCGCGACCGCGATCGCGAGGTCGCTGGCCGGTTCGTGGACCCGGGCCCCGCCCACGGTCGAGACGAAGACGTCCATGTTGTGCAGCCGGATCCCGCAGTGCTGCTGCAGCACGGCGAGCACCATGGAGACGCGCGAGGAGTCGACGCCCGAGGTGGTGCGGCGCGGTCGCTCGGCGGGGGTGGGGGCGACCAGCGCCTGCACCTCGGCCAGCATCGGCCGCCTGCCCTCCATCGTCACCGCCACGCACGTGCCCGGGACCTGCTTGGAGTGGTGCTCGACGAAGAGCCCCGTGGGGTCGGCCACCGCCCGGATCCCCTCGGCGGCGAGGTCGAAGCAGCCGACCTCGTCGACCGGCCCGAACCGGTTCTTCATCGCCCGCACCATCCGGAAGCGCGAGTTGCGGTCGCCCTCGAAGTGGAGCACCACGTCGACGACGTGCTCCAGCACGCGGGGCCCGGCGATCGAGCCGTCCTTGGTCACGTGGCCGACGATCACCGTGGTGATGTTGCGCGTCTTGGCGACCCGCACCAGCGCGGCGGCGACCTCCTTGACCTGGCTCACCCCGCCGGGGACGCCGTCGACGCCGGGGGCGCCGATGGTCTGGATCGAGTCGACCACGATGAGGGTGGGCTTGACCTGCTCGATGTGGCTGAGCACCGCGCCCAGGTCGGTCTCGGCCGCGAGGTAGAGCTCGTCGTGGACCGCGTCGGTGCGGTCGGCCCGGAGCCGCACCTGGGAGGCCGACTCCTCGCCGGTGATGTAGAGCGTGCGGTGGCGCAGCCGGGCCGTCTGGGCGGCCACCTCCAGGAGCAGCGTGGACTTGCCGACCCCGGGCTCGCCGGCCAGCAGAATCGCCGCCCCGGGGACCAGCCCGCCGCCCAGCACCCGGTCGAGCTCGGCCACGCCGCTGGAGCGGAACGCCGACTCCTCGACCGAGACCTGGCCGATCGGCACCGCCGGGGTGCTGACCGGGGTCGCCTGGGTGCGCCCCGCCGGGACGGCCGCGGCCTCGGCGACGGACCCCCAGGCCTGGCACTCCCCGCAGCGACCCACCCACTTGGCGGTCTCCCACCCGCACTCGGAGCAGCGGTAGGCGGGGCGGCTGCGGACTCCTCGACTCATGGGGACGACGCTAGGCCACGCCGCCGACAGTCCCGACGGTCCCGTCCGGGCCGGGCCCGGTGCCGGTCCTGGCGCGAGCGCCTATGCTGCACGGATCGACGGTTGGATCGATACAAGCCAGCGCACGTGGCCAGGACGAGGGGGGTGCACCGTGCCGGTCAACCCGCCCACCCTCGCCGACGTCGCGGAGCGGGCCGGGGTCTCCCGGCAGACGGTCTCCAACGCCCTCAACAACCCCCACCTGCTGCGGCCCGAGACGCTGGAGCGGGTCCGCGCGGTCGTGGACGAGCTCGGCTACTCGCCCAACCGCGCCGCCCGCAACCTGCGCACCCGGCACTCCCACCTGGTGGGCCTCCGGTTCACCCCGGCCCAGGAGGGGACGGCCAACGCGCTGATGGACCGCTTCCTGCACAAGCTGGTGGCGACCTCGGCCCTGCACGGCTACCACGTCCTGCTCTTCTCCGACGACGACACCGAGCCCCTGCAGGCCTACGACGACCTGCTCCGCTCCACGGCGGTCGACGCCTTCGTCGTCACCGACACCTACCTGGGCGCGCCGCAGGCCGCCTTCCTCACCCAGCAGCGCGCCCCCTTCGTGGCGTTCGGCCGCCCGTGGGAGGACCCGTCGGCCACCCACGCCTGGGTGGACGTCGACGGCGCCGCCGGCACCGCCCTGGCCACCGACCACCTGCTCGACCGCGGCCACACCCGGGTCGCCTGGATCGGCTGGCGCAAGGACCTGTTCATCGGGGAGGACCGCCGCTCCGGCTGGGTGCGGGCGATGCGCGCCCGCGGCCTCCCCACCACCGGGCTGGCGTCCCGGGTCGAGGACACCGTGGCCAGCGGTCGCGAGGCGGCCGCGGTGCTGCTCGCCGAGGCGGCCCCGACGGCGTTCGTCTGCGCCTCCGACACGCTCGCGATGGGCGTGCTGCAGCTGCTCGCCGAGCGCGGCCTGGTCGCGGGCCGCGACGTGGCGGTGGTCGGCTTCGACGACTCCCAGGTCGCCCAGGTCGTCCCCGGCGGCCTCACCTCGGTGCGCCCGCCGCTGGAGCAGGTCGCGGTGGAAGTGGTCACGGCGCTGCGCCGGGTGCTCAGCACGCCGCCGCGGGCCAACACCGGGGTGCTGCTCTCGCCGACGCTCGAGGTCCGCGGCTCGGGCTGAGCGCCGAGAGCTTGTAGCCGAGCGTCAACCGGTACGGCGCCGGCGACGTCTTGTCTGGTGAGGGGCGACGCCCGCCCCGGGACGTGAGGGGGACGGGTGGACCGGGACGCGGACTTCGTGGCCTTCGTGGAGGCGGGTCCGGCACGCCGGCGCCCAGGAGTCCTACGTGCGCACGACCATGTCGCGGGCGGCGATCGACGCGGCGCGGTGGCGTGGCCGCCGCCCGGAGACCCTGGTCGACGAGCTCCCCGCGGGCGGTGACCCGCGTCGAGCGGTCCCCGACGCGTCCGTGGCCGTCGACGACCGCGAGTCGCTGTGGCCGGTGCTGGCCTCCCTGGCGCCGCGGCAGCGCGCCGTCCTGGTGCTCCGCTACTACGAGGACCTCTCCGAGGCCGAGATCGCCCGCACCCTCGGCTGCAGCCGCGGCACCGTGAAGGCGCAGGCGTCCCGCGGCCTGGCCGCCCTGCGCGCCGCGCTCGACGAGCCCGCCCGCACCGCCAGCACCGCCCACCCCGTCGAGCAGGAGGCGCAATGACCGACCAGCTGGAGCTCCGGCTCGCGGCGTGGCCGCGGCCTCGGTGATGCCGTCCCTGCGGGAGGTGCAGGAGCCGGCGGTGACCGACCCGCTCGCGGCGCAGCTGGCCTGGGCCCGCTCCCTGCCGCCGGGTCCCGAGCCGCGTCTCCCGGCCTGGACGGGGGAGGGGCTGCGCGACGGCGACCGGGTGGTGCCTGTCCCGGCGTCGGTGGAGCGCAGCATGCCGCCCGTCCGGGTCGGCGCGGAGCGCTGGGTGGTGCTCACCCGGGCCCCCTTCGGGACGGTCGCGCCTGCGATCCTCGACGCCGGCGGAGGGCTCGACCCGTTGCCCCGGGCGCGGGGCACCCTCCGTTCCGGCATCCGGGTCCCCGAGGTCCACGTGTCGCCCGACGGCGCGCGGGTGGCGTACGGCGTGCTGGCGGTCGACCTCGCCACCGGCGCGACGACGGAGCTGCCGCACGTTCCCCGGGAGCTGCTGGGCTGGACCGACGAGGGGCTGGTCTACGAGGGCGACCCCTTCCGGCGCGGTGCGGGCACCACGTGGCTGCTGCGCCCCGACGGGTCGACCGTGCGGCTCGACGGGCCTGACGACGACGTGCGGGCCCTCGGGCGCGGCGCGGCCGGGTTCGCGCTCTCCTGGGCGTACGGCGACGACGGCGCCTGCGTCACCGTGCACCGGCTCGCCGGCGCGGCGTGGGAGGAGGAGGACGGGTCCTGCCCCGGCACCCACCTCGGCGAGGTGCTCGACCTCTCGCCCGACGGCCGCTGGCTGCTCACCGACGGGCTCCCGCGGGTGTGGGACGCGCAGGAGGGCCGGTGGGCGTCGCTCGACGTGCCCGGGGAGGCCTTCGCCGACACGGGGTGGCGGGCCGAGGTGGGGTGGGAGGACGCGTTCTCCTTCCTGCTGCCGGTCCTCGACCGCCGGCCCGAGACGGGCGGGTACGCGTCGGGCGAGGACGCCGAGACGGTCACCGCCACCGTCCAGGTGGTCCGCTGCACGGTGACCACCGGGGCGTGCGAGCGCGCGGGGGAGGAGCGACGTACGGCGTACCGCCAGGCCTGGTTCCTCGACCCGGCGGTCGGCTTCGCGCCCTACTGACACGGCCGGCGCCCCGGCTCAGGCCGAGCGCCACCACACGTTGACGGCGTAGTCGACCTCGGTGCCGCCGCCCGCCGCCCGCCACTCGGCCAGCACGGACTCGGCGACGGCGGTGGGGAGCTCGATCCGCACGACCGCCTCGAGGTCCTCGACCGAGTCGAAGGCCCACCGGGTGAGCACGGGCTCGCGGGTCCAGCCGTGGCGGGACCAGAAGCGCTCCACCGCGTCGGGGTCGACCTCGGGGAAGCCCCGCCGGAACCAGCCGCCGAACGTCGACCGGGTCCCGTCGTTGTCGACGACGAAGGCCGTGCCGCCGCGGCGCAGCACCCGGTCGAGCTCGGCCAGCCCGGGCTCGCAGCCGGGGCCGAAGAAGTAGGCCCAGCGGGCCTGGACGACGTCGACGGAGGCGTCGGGCAGCGGCAGCGCCTGGGCGGTCCCCTCGAGCACGGTGACGTGGGGGAGCCGGCGGGTGCGCCGCCGGGCGAGCGCGGCGAGCGGGGGGTGCGGCTCGACCCCGACCACGGAGGCGGCCCGCTCGGCCCAGCGGGGCAGGTGGAAGCCGGTGCCGCAGCCGACGTCGAGGAAGGTGCGCGCCCGCCAGTCGGCAACCCGCGCCATCGCGGCCTCGACCAGGCCGTCGGGGTCGAAGGCCCGGTTCTCGACCTCGTAGGTGGTCGGGTGGTGCCAGATGTTGGGGCTCGGGGTGGCGCCGTGGCGCCTCGGTGGCCGGGTGATGGGCGGGCGGGTCAGATCCGGACCAGGCCCGCGGGGGTCTGGACCTGGACCGCCATGATCCCGGGGGTGCCGTTGGGGGCGACCCACTCGACCTTGACGTCCTCGAGCGGGGCCTCCACGGTCTCCCCGAGCCACTCGCTGACCCGCTGCGGGTCGCCGGCGATCTCGAGGCAGGCCAGGGAGTAGGTGCCGTCGGCACCCGTGCTCGGGTGGAGCTCGGGGGTGAGCCACTTGATGAAGAACGGCAGCTGCGGGTCGCCGATCAGCCCGTTGACCCCGATCTGCAGCCAGCGCAGCTCGGTGCCGTCGGGGCGGTGCCGGTTGCCGGGCACGGCCTCGCGGCCGAGCCGCTCCTCGACGGCGTCGAGGTCGTCGATGGCGACGACCCAGCCGAGCCAGCCGCCACCGTTGGCCGACCGGGCCTTGACGGCCTGGCCGAAGGGCGCCTTGTCGGAGGCGGGGTGGTCCAGGGCCTCGACGATCTCGAGGTAGGTCCCGCCCGAGAGGGGCAGGACCATGTTGCGGGTGCCGAAGCGAGGGTGCACTCCGCCATCGAGGAACTCACGACCCAGCAGTCCCCCGATGCGCTCAGCCGTGGCGGCCAGTCCGTCGGGACCGGCGGCGTAGGAGATGTGATCCAGGCGCATGTCAAGCATTCTGGCGGGTCGTTTTCCGGCTGCTGCACCGGGGTACCGGTCTCTTGACGTCGAGGTTCTGCGCGGCGTCGTCCGAGCGTGCGCCGGCGCGGTCAGCGCGGGTCTGCGGGGTGCAGGGCCAGCGCCGACCGCGACCGCAGGTGGGCGTCGCAGTGCCGCGCCAGCTCGTCGTACGCCGGCCGGCCCATCAGCTCGACCAGCTCGGCCGCGCTGGTCACGTAGAGCGGCTCCACGGCGACGTGGGCCTCGGTGTTCCCGGAGCAGTACCAGTCGAGGTCGTGCCCGCCCGGGCCCCAGCCGCGACGGTCGTACTCGCCGATCGAGACCTCGGTGTAGGTGGTGCCGTCCTGCCGCTCGACGTCGCGGAAGGTGCGCCGGATCGGCAGCTGCCAGCAGACGTCGGGCTTCGTCTCCAGGGGGTGGCGACCCTGCAGCAGCGCCAGCCCGTGCAGCGCGCAGCCGGCGCCGCCCGCGCCGACGTCCCCGCCCGGCGCGAAGTCGGGTCGGTTGTGGAAGACGCAGGCCTGCTGGCCGGCGTGGACGGCCGTCGCGGTCTTGCGGTCGCCCTCGTCGTCGACCTCGACCCAGTCCTCGTCGCGGACCTCGCGGCCCGGGTGCCGCTGCCACAGCGCGGGGGTGAGCTGCGCGACGTACGCCGCCACCCGCCGCTCGTCGTCGGCGTCGCTGAAGTGCGCGCCGAGCGTGCAGCAGCCGGAGTCGGGGGCGTCGGCGTAGATGCCGCGGCAGCCGCTGCCGAAGATGCAGGTGTAGGCGGAGGTGAGCCAGGTGAGGTCGCAGCGGAAGACCTGGTCGGGGTCGGCGGGGTCGGCGAACTCGACGTACGCGCGGGGGAAGACGAGGTCGACTTCTGGCACGGCGGAAACCCTACGCCCGGTACGTTGGGGCCATGCGGCTCGGCGTCCTCGACATCGGCTCCAACACCGGCCACCTGCTGGTGGTGGACGCGCACGGCGGTGCCGCCCCGCTGCCGGCGGCCAGCCACAAGGAGCCGTTGCGGCTGGCCGAGCACCTCGACGCCTCCGACGCCGTGACCCGGGCCGGCATCGACGCGCTCACCGACTTCACCCGGCACGCGATCGAGTTCGCCGAGGAGAAGGGCTGCGAGGAGATCCTGGCCTTCGCCACCTCCGCGGTCCGCGAGGCCGTCAACACCGACGCCGTCCTCGACCACGTCGCGTCGGCCACCGGCACCCGGATCGAGGTGCTCTCGGGCGAGGACGAGGCGCGGCTGACCTTCCTCGCGGTACGCCGCTGGTTCGGCTGGTCCGCCGGCCGGCTGGCGGTCTTCGACATCGGCGGCGGCTCCCTGGAGATCGCGGCCGGCACCGACGAGGCCCCCGACGTCGCCTGGTCGCTCCCGCTCGGCGCGGCCCGGCTGGCGCGCGACCGGTTCGCCGGCGGCGTCGACGAGGAGTCGGTCCGCGAGCTGCGCCGCTGGGTCCGCACCGAGATCGCCCGGGACGCCGGCGGCCTCCTGCGGGGCGGCACCCCGCACCGGGCCGCGGCGACCTCCAAGACCTTCCGCTCGCTGGCCCGGATCTGCGGGGCCGCCCCTTCGGCCGAGGGGCCCCTGGTGCCGCGGGTGCTGCGCCGGGCCGACCTCGCCGAGTGGCTGCCCAAGCTGGTCGCCGCCCCCACCGAGGAGCTCGCCGACCTGCCGGGGGTCTCCCCGAGCCGCGCCCACCAGATCGTGCCGGGCGCGCTGGTCGCCGAGGCGGCGATGGACATCTTCGACCTCGAGGCGCTGGAGATCTGCCCCTGGGCGCTGCGCGAGGGAGTCATCCTCGAGCGCCTCGACCGGCTCTCGGTGCTGGGCTGAGGACGCCGTCGTGACGGTCTCGGTCGGCCTCTCCACCGCCTCGGTCTACCCCGAGTCGACCGCGCACGCCTTCTCCCACGCGGCGGCCCTGGGCTACGACGCCGTCGAGGTGATGGTCGGGATGGACGCGCTCTCGCAGCAGACCTCCGCCGTCCGGCAGCTCTCGGAGCACCACGGCATCCCGGTCAGCGCCGTGCACGCCCCCTGCCTGCTCTGGACGCAGCGGGTCTGGGGCACGGAGCCCTGGGGCAAGCTCGAGCGCTCGGCGCGGATGGCCGAGACGCTCGGGGCGCCGGTGGTGGTGGTGCACCCCCCGTTCCGCTGGCAGAAGGAGTACGCGAGCGGGTTCGAGGACGGGATCGCCGCCCTCGAGGCCTCGACCGGGCTCCACTTCGCCGTGGAGAACATGTATCCCTGGCGGGCCGCCACCCGGCGCCGCGGGACCCGGGCGATGGAGATGTACTCGCCCCACTGGGACGTCTCCCGCGGTGACTACGCGCACACCACGCTCGACCTCTCGCACGCCGCGACGTCCCGCTCCGACGTGGTCGAGCTGGCGGAGCGGATGGGGGAGCGGCTGCGCCACCTGCACCTCACCGACGGGCACGGCAGCGCCAAGGACGAGCACCTCGTGCCGGGTCGCGGCGGGACCCGCGCGCGCGAGCTGCTGGAGCACCTGGCCGGCACCGGCTTCGACGGATCGGTCGTCGTCGAGATCAACACCCGCCGGTGCGGCACCGTCGAGGAGCGGGTCGCCGACCTGGCCGAGTCGCTCGCCTTCGCCCGCGAGCACCTCGGCGTCCGGACGGGCTAGGGCGGGCGCGGGCGTGGCCGGGGCGGCGGTGCGGGTCGAGGGCCTGACGGTCGTGCGCGGCGGCCGCACGGTCCTCGACGGGCTCGACCTCGAGGTCGACCGGGGCGTCACCGGCCTCCTCGGCCCCTCGGGCTCCGGCAAGACCACGCTGATGCGCAGCGTCGTGGGGGTCCAGCGGGTGCGCGCCGGCCGGGTGGTCGTGCTGGGCGAGGAGGCCGGCTCCCCGGGGCTGCGGCACCGGGTCGGCTACGTCACCCAGGCCACCAGCGTCTACGGCGACCTCGGCGTGGCCGAGAACCTGCGCTTCTTCGGCCGTGTGCTGGGCCTGCGCGGCGACGCGCTCGCCGCCCGGGTCTCGGCGGTCCTGGACCGGGTCGACCTGGCCGGGGAGGCCGACCGGGTGGTCGACCGGCTCAGCGGCGGCCAGCAGTCGCGGGTCAGCCTCGCGGTGGCGCTCCTCGGCGAGCCCGACCTGCTGGTCCTCGACGAGCCGACCGTCGGCCTCGACCCGGTGCTGCGCCGGGACCTCTGGTCGCTCTTCCACCGGCTGGCCGACGCGGGGACCGTGGTGCTGGTCTCGAGCCACGTGATGGACGAGGCCGAGCGCTGCGACCGGCTGCTGCTCATGCGGGAGGGGGCGGTGATCGGCGACGGCTCGCTGGCCGAGCTGCTGGCGCGGACCGGGGCCGCCGACGTGGAGCAGGCCTTCCTGCGGCTGGTGGGGTCGGCATGAGCGGCCCCCGCGCGGGGCTGAGCCCCCGCAGGGTGCTCGCCGTCGCGGGCCGGGTGCTCACCCAGGTCCGCCGCGACCGCCGCACCCTCGCGATGCTGCTGGTGCTGCCGTGCCTGCTGATGACGCTGCTGTGGTGGCTCTGGTCCGACGTGCCCGGCGGGCTCTTCGACCGGGTCGGCCCGGCCCTGCTCGCGGTCTTCCCCTTCTTCGTGATGTTCCTGGTCACCAGCGTGACCACGCTGCGGGAGCGGACCGGCGGGACGCTGGAGCGGCTGCTCGCGATGCCGATGGGACGGCTCGACTTCCTCGTCGGCTACGCGGTCGCGTTCGCGCTGCTGGCCGCCGCCCAGTCGGTGCTGGCGGTCGGGGTCAGCGTCGGGCTCCTGGACCTCGACGTGCGGGGTCCGCTGTGGCTGCTCACCGTCGTCGCGGTCGCCGACGCGGTCCTCGGCACGGCGCTGGGCCTGTGCGTGAGCGCCTTCGCGCGCACCGAGTTCCAGGCGGTCCAGTTCATGCCGGCCGTCGTGGTGCCGCAGATCCTGCTCTGCGGCCTGCTCGTCCCGCGCGACGAGATGCCGCCCGTGCTGGCGACGGTCGGCGACCTGCTGCCGCTCTCCTTCGCGGTCGACGCGATGTCGGGGCTCAGCCGCAGCACCGCCACCGGAGAGGTCTGGCAGGACGTCGCCGTGGTCGCCGCCTTCGCCGTCGCCCTCCTCGGGGTCGGAGCGGCGACGCTGCGACGCCGTACCCCGTAGCCTGATGCGCATGTCGTTGCTCCGCCAGCCCATCCTCGTGCTCGCGCGCTCCACCAAGGTCAAGGAGCTGATCAGCACGCTCCCCGTCTCCTCCGGCGTCGTCGCGAGCTACGTGCCGGGCGAGACCACCGAGGCCGCCGTGCGGGCCACCGCCGACCTGGTCGCCGACGGGCTCGCCGTGACCCTCGACTTCCTGGGGGAGGACACCACCGACCAGGCGCAGGCCGACCGCACGGTGGCGGCGTACGTCGAGCTGCTCGAGCAGCTCTCGACCCGGGGGCTGGGGCGGCGCGCCGAGGTGAGCGTCAAGCTCAGCGCGATCGGCCAGGCGCTGCCGACCCGCGACGGTGTCACCGGCCAGGCGGTCGCGCTGGCCGGGGCCCGGACCATCTGCCTGGCGGCCCGCAACGCCGGCACCAGCGTCACGCTCGACATGGAGGACCACACCACCACCGACCGGACCCTGGAGATCCTGCGCGAGCTGCGCAAGGACTTCCCCGAGACCGGGGCGGTGCTGCAGGCGGCGCTGCTGCGCACCGAGGACGACTGCCGCGCGCTCGCCCACGAGGGGTCGCGGGTGCGGCTGTGCAAGGGGGCCTACCTCGAGCCGGCCGACGTCGCCCACCAGGAGCGCGCCGAGATCGACAAGGCCTACGTGCGCTGCCTCAAGATCCTGCTCGCCGGGCAGGGCTACCCGATGATCGCGACCCACGACCCCCGGATGGTCCAGATCGCGTCGTCGCTGGCCAGCCGCTACGGGCGGGCCCAGGGGACCTACGAGTTCCAGATGCTCTACGGCATCCGACCGGCCGAGCAGCGCCGGCTCGCGGCCGCCGGGGAGACGATGCGGGTCTACGTCCCGTACGGCGCGGAGTGGTACGGCTACCTCATGCGGCGGATGGCCGAGAAGCCCGGCAACGTCTCCCTCTTCCTCAGGTCGCTGGTCCGCAAGAAGTAGTGGCCGCGGCGGGCGGGGCCGGCGTACCGGCACAATGGCCCGCATGAAGCAGACCGCGATCATCGGCGCCGGCGTGATGGGCGAGACCCTCCTCTCCGGGCTGGTCCGCGCCGGCCGGCGCGTCGACACCCTCCTGGTGGGCGAGAAGCGCGCCGAGCGCGCCACCGAGCTCGAGGAGCGGTACGGCGTCACCGTGCTCGGCAACGTCGAGGCGGCGCAGCGCGCCGAGACCGTCGCCCTCGTGGTCAAGCCCCAGGACATGGCCGACGTGCTCGCCGAGCTCGCGCCCGTGCTGCGACCCGGCCAGCTGCTCGTCTCCCTCGCGGCCGGGATCACCACCGCCTGGATCGAGGAGCGGGTGCCCGAGGGGGTCGCCGTGGTCCGCGTCATGCCGAACACCCCCGCGCTCGTCGACGAGGGGATGGCCGCCCTCTCGCCCGGCTCGCACTGCGACGAGGCGCACCTCGCCGAGGCGGAGTCGCTCATGGACTCCTGCGGCAAGGTGCTCCGGGTGCCGGAGAAGCAGATGGACGCCGTCACCGCCATCTCGGGCTCCGGCCCGGCCTACGTCTTCTTCGTCGTCGAGTCGATGATCGAGGCGGGCGTCCACCTCGGCCTGCCGCGCACGACGGCGACCGAGCTCGCCGTCCAGACGCTCGTCGGCTCCGCGGTGATGCTGCGCGAGACCGGCACCCACCCCGTCGTGCTGCGCGAGCAGGTCACCTCGCCCGCCGGGACCACCGCCGCCGCGCTGCGCGAGCTCGAGGTGCACAAGGTCCGCGCCGCCTTCCTCGCCGCGATGGAGGCCGCCCGGGACCGCTCCCGCGCCCTCGCCGAGGGCGCCTGAGGCCGTCGCGCCGTCCTGACCGGCCTCAGGCGAAGGGGTCGGGCAGCAGGCCCGGGGTGGCCGCCAGCACCTCGCGTGCCCGGTCGCGCAGCCGGTGCTCGACCAGCACCTCGTAGCGGGTGGCGACGACCGCCTGCACCGAGGAGAAGTCACGGCGGCCGCGCGTCGCGGCGTACCCGGCCAGGCCCCAGACCAGGCCGAACACCGCGCCGAACGAGGCCGCCGACGCCAGCATCGCGAGCCACCCGCTCCCCTCCACGAAGAGCCCGAGCAGGAGGCCGAGGAAGACGCCCAGCCACAGCCCCGAGAGGAGGCCGGCACCGGCGACCCGGCCCCAGGTGAGCCGACCCGTGATCCGCTCGACCTGCTTGAGGTCGGTGCCGACGATCATGCAGTTCTCGACCGGGAACTCCTGTTCGGAGAGGTGGTCCACGGCCTTCTGCGCCTCGGCGTAGGTGTCGTAGACCGCCAGGGACTGCGGGAACTCCAGCGCGAGCAGGCGGGTGTCGGGGTTCATCTGGGAGCCGGCCATGCCTCCATCCTGCCGCAGGAGCGGTGGGGGGCGGGCGCACGGACCCGTGACCCTCACGGGACGCGGGCGCAGGGGAAGGCGCACGACCGCGGCGCGCGGGGAGTAGCGTGCGACACATGAGGGAGTGCCACGGGCCCGCGAGCGTCGTCTTCGACAAGGCGCTCGCCGAGTACGACTTCGGTCCGCACCACCCCATGTCGCCCCTGCGCGTCGACCTGACGATGCGGCTCGCCGAGCAGCTGGGCGTGATGGAGCGCGGGCTCCAGGTGGTGCAGGCGCCGGTGGCCGAGCTGGAGCTGATCGCCTCCGTGCACTCCGAGTCGCTGATCGAGGCCGTGCAGCGGGTCGGCTCGACCCGCGGGCTGGTCGACGAGAAGCACGGCCTCGGCACCGAGGACAACCCCGTCTTCCCCGACATGCACGAGGCCTCGGCCCACGTCGTCGGGGCGAGCGTCGAGGCGTTCCGCCAGGTCTGGAGCGGCGAGTCGCTGCACAGCGCGAGCGTGGTCGGCGGGCTGCACCACGCGATGCCCGACCGCGCCAGCGGCTTCTGCATCTACAACGACGTGGCGGTGGGCATCCGCTGGCTGCTCGACCAGGGCGTGGAGCGCGTCGCCTACGTCGACGTCGACGCCCACCACGGCGACGGCGTCGAGAAGGTCTTCTGGGACGACCCCCGGGTGCTCACCGTCTCGCTGCACGAGACGGGCCAGATGCTCTTCCCCGGCACCGGCTTCCCGGCCGACCTGGGCGGCCCGGAGGCGACGGGCACGGCGGTCAACGTCGCGCTGCCCCCGGGCACGGCCGACGCGGGCTGGCTGCGCGCCTTCCACGCGGTGGTCCCCGAGCTCGTCCGCGAGTTCGCCCCGCAGGTGCTGGTCACCCAGCACGGCTGCGACTCCCACATGGAGGACCCGCTCACCCACCTGATGCTCAGCGTCGACGGCCAGCGCGCGGCGTACCTGGCGCTCCACGACCTCGCCCACGAGGTCGCGGACGGGCGGTGGGTGGTCACAGGCGGGGGCGGCTACGCGATCTCCACGGTGGTGCCGCGGGCCTGGACCCACCTGCTCGCGATCGTCGGGGGCCACCCCCTGGACCCGGCGCAGGACACCCCCGAGGCCTGGCGCGACCACGTGGTCGAGGTGCTGGGCGGCGGCGCTCCGCACCGGATGACCGACGGCCGTACGCCGGCCTACCGGGACTGGCGCGACGGCTACGACCCGGAGACCTGGCTGGACCGCGCGATCCACGCCACCCGGATGGAGGTCTTCCCGCTCCACGGGCTCGATCCCTACGCCTGAGAGCCCGCGGCGGGAGCCTCGTTCAGCCGAAAATCAACGCGACACGCCGTTTCCGTGAAGTTTCAGTAGTCATTCTCTTCCCCACGGGTCACAGGAAGCCCTATTCTCACCGAAGACGCCACACGTCTGTGACGCCGGCGGGGAAGCCGGCGCCGTGGGGCAGAAGGACAGGTGCAGAGATGGCCAACCCCTCGGACCGGGCAGACGTCAAGTTCCTCACCATCGCCGAGGTGGCCGCGATGATGCGCGTCTCCAAGATGACGGTCTACCGCCTCGTGCACAACGGCGAGCTGCCCGCGGTGCGCGTGGGCCGCTCGTTCCGGGTGACCGAGGACGACGTCGACGAGTACCTCCGCAAGAGCTTCTTCAACGCCGGCTGAGGCGACTCCCGCCCGCCGGACGCCGCCCACCGGGTGGCACCCGATTCTGCCGGGCTGGTGCTGGCCAGTAGGCTGACACCTCGGTCCGGCGACTCGTCGGAGCCGTGAGGACGTTGAAAGGTTTCCCGTGGGTTCTGTCATCAAGAAGCGGCGCAAGCGCATGGCCAAGAAGAAGCACCGCAAGCTGCTGAAGAAGACGCGCGTGCAGCGTCGCAAGCTCGGCAAGTAAGCAAGGCCTCGCGATCATGGGGAGGGTCGTGCTGGTCACCGGGACGTCCCGGGACGTGGGTCGCCGCTTCGCGCGCGCGGCCGCTGCCGACCCCTCCATCGATCGCGTCATCGGCGTGGACGTCGTCCCGCCGCGCGGTGACATCGGCGACGTCTCCTTCGTCCGCGCCGACATCCGCAACCCCGTGATCGCCAAGGTGATCGCGCGGGAGAACGTCGACACCGTCGTGCACATGAGCGTCATCGCGACCCCCGCCGGCTCCGGCGGGCGCACCGCGATGAAGGAGCTCAACGTCATCGGGTCCATGCAGCTGCTGGCCGCGTGCCAGCGGGCCCCGGGCGTCAAGCACATGGTCGTGAAGTCGAGCACCGGCGTGTACGGCGCCAGCAACCGCGACCCGGCCATGTTCACCGAGGACATGGGGGCCAAGAAGCTCCCGCGGTCCGGCTACGCCCAGGACGTCACCGAGGTCGAGGGCTACGTCCGCGGCTTCGCCCGCCGTCGCCCCGACGTGCGGGTCACGATGCTGCGCTGCGCCAACGTGATCGGCGCCCACGTGGTCAGCCCGATGACGTCCTACTTCCGGATGCCGGTCGTCCCGATGGTGCTGGGCTTCGACCCGCGCCTGCAGTTCCTCCACGAGGACGACCTCTACGACGTCCTCCTCCACGCGACCACCCACGACGTCGAGGGCACCTTCAACGTGGCGGGCGACGGCGTCCTCATGCTGACCCAGGCCGTGCGCCGGCTGGGCAAGGTGGGCCTGCCGCTCCCGGCGCTGGCCCTGGGCCGGGTGGAGTCGATGCTGCGCTCGGCGCGGCTCGCCGACTTCTCGCCCGAGCAGCGCAACCTGCTCACCTACGGCCGCGGGGTGGACACCACCCGGATGCGCGAGGTGCTGGGGTTCACCCCCCGCTACACCACCGCCGAGGCCTTCGCCGACTTCTGCCGCAGCCTGGGTCGTGGCGACCGGGCGCCTCTCGCGACCACAGGAGGTTCCCGTGCCTGAGGCAGAGATCATCCCCCTCGGCACCGGTGGCCGCCCCGGCCGCGGGACCGGCCGCGCCAAGCCGTCGTCCGCCGCGCGCAACCTCGCCGGCAAGCCCGCGCCCGCCCCCAAGCGGTCGCGCGCCGCGAGCCCCGCCGCGGGCAGCGACCCGAGCAAGGACCCGAGCAACGACCCGAGCCGCGCCGCGGGCGCCGGCACGCAGGCCCACGCCGGGGCCGCCGGCCGGTCCGAGCCGCGCAGCCCCTTCACCACCGAGGAGCGCGAGCCCACGGGCGGGATCCCGGTCGGGGAGTGGCTCGGCGCGATCGAGGCCGGGGCGCGCGAGGTCTTCGGCGACCACTGGGAGCGCCGGCTGGCCGAGCTGCTCGCCTTCGTCCGCAAGCGGCTGGACGGCGACTACCCGGTCGACGACTTCGGCTTCGACCCCCAGCTCACCGAGCACCTGCTGCTCGCGGTGCTGCGGCCGATCGCGGAGAAGTGGTTCCGGATCGAGGTCCGCGGCGTCGAGAACATCCCGACCGACGGCGGGGCGCTCGTCGTCTCCAACCACTCGGGGACCATCCCGGTCGACGGACTGATGACGATGTTCTCGGTCCACGAGCAGACCGGCCGGTTCCTGCGGCCGCTGGGCGCCGACCTCGTCTTCCGCCTCCCGCTGGTCGCCTCCATCGCCCGCCGTGCGGGTGCGACGCTCGCCTGCCAGGCGGACGCCGAGCGGATGCTCACCTCCGGCGAGCTGGTCGGGGTCTGGCCCGAGGGGTTCAAGGGCATCGGCAAGCCGTTCTCCGAGCGCTACAAGCTGCAGCGCTTCGGCCGTGGGGGGTTCGTCTCGGCGGCCCTGCGCACGGGGGTCCCGATCGTCCCGCTGTCGGTGGTGGGGGCCGAGGAGATCTACCCGATCGTCGGCAACCTCTCGACGCTGGCGCGGCTGCTCAACCTGCCCTACCTGCCCGTCACGCCGTTCTTCCCGCTGCTGGGCCCCCTCGGCCTGGTGCCGCTGCCGTCGAAGTGGCTGATGGAGTTCGGCGAGCCGATCCGCACCGACGCCTACGACGAGGCCGAGGCCGAGGACCCGATGCTGGTCTTCGACCTCACCGACCAGGTGCGGGAGACGATCCAGCAGACCCTCTTCTCCCTGCTCAGGGACCGGGGTTCCGCCTTCCCCCGTTGACCCCGCGCAGCACCCCGGAGACCAAGCCGCGGACGCCGCCGGTGGTCTGCTCCACGGCCTCGCCGACGGGGGTGCCGAGCAGCGTGCCGGTGACCTCGCCCAGCACCTGGCCGACGTCACCGACGAGGCCGGCGTCCGTGGGCTCCTGGTCCGCCGGGCCGGTCGGACCGGTGCCGCTCGGCTCGCCGGACCCGACGAGCGCCTCGGTGAGCTCCTCCACCACGTCGCTCGGCGTCGGGAGCGGCACCGAGGTCGCTGCGGGAGTCTCCTCGGTGCGCTTCGCGGTCGGGCTGGGGGACTGCTTGGGCGACGCGCTCGCGGAGCCCTGGTCGGTGGGCTTGGAGGTCGGCGGGTCGGTGGGCCCGGTGCCGCCCGGTCCGCCCGTGGGCGAGGCGCTGGGAGTCGCGTGGGGGGACGCGCTGGGGGAGGCGGACGGCCCGGCGGGCTCGCCCTCCTGACCCACGCCGGGAGTGCCCGGCCCGACCGGGTCCCCGGCTCCGCCGGGCGCCTCGGCCGGGTCGTCTCCGACGGCCGGCCCCTCGCCGGAGGCCAGCGGCAGCGGTCCGTCGGCGCCACCGGCACCGACCGGGACGGGGGCGGTGAGGAAGCGGGGGACGACGAGCACGTCGGGTCCGCCGCAGTCGGGGCACGCCGCGACGGCGCGGTCGTCGAGGGCCACGAGCACCTCGGCCGCGGCGACGAGCGGGTCGCGGGCCTCGGCGGGCAGGTCCGGGGCGAGGGCCTCGAGCCGGGGGAGCGCGGCCGCGGCGAACTCCCGCACCGCGAGCACCGAGGAGCGGCGTCCGTCGGCCTCGAAGTCGGAGAGCAGCAGCCCGCCGCCCTCCTCGGCCTGGGCCGCGAGGTCCTCGAGCGTCGGCCCGGTGGCCCCGAGGCTGTCGTCGTCGCCGCGCGCGACCAGCTCCTCGAGCTCGTCGAGGCGGGAGCCGGCCCGGGCCAGCAGCAGCTCGCCCTTGTCGCGGTCGCCGGTGGCGAGCTGCTCCCGGGCGGACTCCAGGACCGACTTCACCGGGTAGAGCAACTCGCCCGGCATCGCCGCCTGCGAGGCCGCGCCGACCGAGCCGCTGGCCGCGAGCACCGCGGCGGTGCCGAGGACGGCGGCCACCCGCCGGTCCCGCACCTGCCGGGCCGGCGTCCTGACCCCGGTGCTGACCCCGGGGCCAGTGCCGGGGCCGGTGCCGTCGCGCAGCCCGCCCGCCCGCGCGCGCGGCACGAGGACGGTCGCGGCCTCGGCGACGAGCCGGTCGCGCAGGTCGGCGACGAACTCCGCCCGGGGCGGGGTGTCCGGCACCCGCGCGAGCCGGTCCGCCAGCGCGTCCAGCTCGGCCAGCGCCGCCGCGCGCCGACGGGACCCGGGCAGGCCGGGCAGGCGGGACGGGCGGGACGGGCGGGTCATGGCTGGCGGTTTCCTCGGGAGCGCGCCCGGACCGCCGGGAACGGCCGGGTCACTGGTGGCAACGAGCCGGAGGGGGCGGAGGTTACGGTCCTCACGGCTCGGCCATCTCCGCGGGCAGCCGCCGGGCCAGGGTGCGCAGGCCCCGCAGCTGCAGCTGCTTCACCGCACCCGTCGAGCGGCCGAGCACCTCGCCGACCTCCGCCAGGCTCATCCCCTGGAGGAACCGGAGGGCCAGGCAGTCGCGCTGGTCGTCGGGCAGGGAGCGCAGCGCCGCGAGCAGCACCGCGTGCGTGGCGGAGGCCAGCGCCGCCTCCTCGGGCCCGGGGTCGCGGCCGCCGACCACCCGGTCGCGGTCGAGGGCCGCCTCGTGCGGTCCGAGGTCGTCGGTGCTGCTCTCGAGCCGGGTGCGGCCCGACTTGAAGTGGTCGGCCGCCAGGTTGCGGGCGATCGTGGTCAGCCACGCGCCGAAGTCCCGGCCCTGCCAGCGGAAGTCCTGCATCGAGCGGAGCGCCCGGAAGAAGGTCTCGGAGGTGAGGTCCTCGGCGAGGGTGACCGATCCCGTGCGGTGCAGCAGGAAGCGGTGCACGGCGCGGTGGTAGTGGTCGAAGAGCAGTCCGAAGGCCTCCGCGTCGCCGCCGCGGGCAAGCTCGACCAGGGCGATCAGCCGCTCGCGCTCGGCCTCGTCGACCTCGTTGGCGGTCGCGCGGTCCCGGTCGCCGGGTCGGGTCCGGCCGCGACCCCGGGGCGCGGGCACGTCGGGCGCGGCGGCGGTGCCGGCCCGGGCGGGCGCCTGCAGCCGGGGGCCCGCCTCGGCGAGGAGCAGGCCGTCCGGGACGGCGTACCGCAGCTCCCCGGTCGGGCTCAGGGTGGGGAGCAGGGTCGGGCGCAGGGCAGCCAGTGCCGCGCGGCGGAGCTCCTCCAGCCCCGCGCGGGCGTCGTGCCTCCCGAGCATGCCGCGCCCCTCCCTCCCTCGTGGTTTCGAGGCTAGGAGGGGACGCGCGGTTTGGGAAGGGGTAGCGTGACAGGAGCGCGCAAGATGTCACATGTCGGACGGGGCTCAGCCGTGGCGGCGGCCGCGCACGGCCAGGCCGGCGGCGATCCCGCCCGCGGTGGCGCCCGCGGCGGCACCGGTGAGCAGCCCGATCCGGGCGGCCTTCCGCCCGGTCCGGTAGTCGCGGATCCGCCAGCCCTGGGCCCGGGCATGTGCGCGCAGCGCGGGGTCGGGGTTGATCGCGACGGGGTCGCCCACCAGGGAGAGCATCGGCAGGTCGTTGATCGAGTCGGAGTACGCCGAGCAGCGGGCGAGGTCGAGCCCCTCGCGCTCCGCGATCGCCCGGACCGCCTCGGCCTTGGCCGGCCCGTGCAGCAGGTCGCCGACGAGCTTGCCGGTGTAGACGCCGTCGCGGTGCTCCGAGACCGTGCCGAGCGCCCCCGTCAGCCCGAGCCGCCGGGCGATGATGGAGGCGATCTCGATCGGGGCCGCCGTGACCAGCCAGACCCGCTGCCCCCGGTCGAGGTGCATCTGGGCCAGCGCCCGGGTGCCGGGCCAGATCCGGTGGGCCATCACCTCGTCGAAGATCTCCTCGCCGAGCTCCTCGAGCTCGGCGACCGTGTGCCCGGCGATGAACCCGAGGGCGGAGTTGCGCGCGTCCTCGATGTGCTCGGGGTCCTCCTTGCCGACGACGCGGAACCAGGCCTGCTTGTACATCGCGCCGACGATGTCGCGGGTGGTGAAGAACTTGCGCTTGTAGAGCCCCTTGGCCAGGTGGAAGATGCTCGCGCCCTGCATGACGGTGTTGTCCACGTCGAAGAAGGCGGCGCTCGTGGCGTCGGGTGGCGTGGCGAGCGCGACCTCCACCTCGGCGGAGGCGGCGGCTGCCTCGCCGGCCAGCGCGGAGCGGCGTCGGAGGTCGGACGGTGTGCGGTGCTGTCCGGGGCGCGTCACCGGTCCAGCGTAGTGGGAGACGAGGGGGGTCGGTTGTGCAAGTATCACGGCCATGCCGCGCAGCTCTTCCGTCGCCGACCTGGTGGTGTCCGCCGCCGCCGAGTGCCCCGACCGGCTGGCCCTCGTGGAGGTCGGCGGCCGCAGCCTGACCTGGGCCCAGCTCGACGAGGAGGTGGGCCGGGTCGCCACCGGCCTGGGCCGCGCCGGGCTGGTCGCCGGGATGCGGGCCATGATCGTGCTCGGCAACCGGCTGGAGTTCGTCACCTGCTACCTCGGCGCCCTCGCGGCGCAGGTCGTCGCCGTGCCGGTCAACCCCGGCTCCACGGCGTACGAGCTCGCCCGGATGCTCGCCGACTCCGGCGCCCGCCTCGTGGTCGCCGACGGCGGCACCGCTCCCGCGGTCCGCGAGGCCTTCGAGATGCTGGCCGCGGCGCGCGAGGGTCGCCCCCTCGCCGAGGGGGAGCTCGAGGACGACCTGATGGAGCGGGCCCGCGACCCGCGCCTCGTCGTCATCGGCGACGCCGCCCACCCCGGCTCCGACGCCAGCTATGCCCAGCTCGTGGCCGAGCCGCCCGGGCCGCGCCCGCTCCTGCAGGACCCGGAGAAGCTCGCGGTCCTCCTCTACACCAGCGGCGCCTCGGGCCGGCCGCGCGGCGCGATGCTCACCCACCGGGCGCTGGTCGCCAACATCGAGCAGGTCGCCGCGGTCCAGCCGCCGATGATGCACGGGGACGACGTCGTCCTCGGGGTGCTGCCGCTCTTCCACGTCTACGGCCTCAACGCCGTGCTCGGCAGCGTGCTGCGGCACCGCGCCAAGCTGATCCTCGTCGACCGCTTCGAGCCCGAGACCACGCTCGACCTGATCGACGACGAGGCCGTCTCCGTGGTCCCGGTCGCCCCGCCCGTCTTCGCCCACTGGCTCCCGGTCGAGGGGCTGCGCGACCGGCTCGGCCCCGTCCGGCTCATGCTCTCCGGCTCCGCGCCGCTGGCGGCCGAGGTGATGGACCGGTTCACCGAGGCGTCCGGGGTCGAGGTGCACCAGGGCTACGGCCTCACCGAGGCCGCGCCGGTCGTCACCTCCACCCTCTGCAGCCGCCACCCCCGCCGCCCGGGTGACGCGGACGGCGTGCGGCACACCGGCTCGGTCGGCGCGGCGCTGCCCGGCATCGAGCTGCGGCTGGTCGACGAGCACACCGGCCACCTCGAGGGCGACGACCCCGGCGAGATCCAGGTGCGCGGCGACAACCTCTTCTCCGGCTACTGGCCCGACGGCGCCGGCGGCCCCGACGCCGACGGCTGGTTCAGCACCGGCGACGTGGGCTACCTCGACGCCGACGGCGACCTCTACCTCGTCGACCGGGTCCGCGAGCTCGTCATCGTCTCGGGCTTCAACGTCTACCCCTCCGAGGTCGAGGAGGTGGTCCGCGAGGTCCCGGGCGTGGTCGAGGTGGCGGTGATCGGCGCCGACGACCCCGAGACCGGCGAGCGGGTCGTCGCCTACGTCGTGGGTGACGGCTCGGTCCCGGCCGACGACCTCGAGGCCGCCGTGCGGGAGCGCACCACGAGCCACCTGGCCCGGTTCAAGCACCCCGCCCGGATCGAGGTGGTCGCCGAGCTGCCCCGGACCGCCACCGGCAAGATCCAGAAGGGCCGGCTGCGCGGCATCGAGCGGCGCCGGGCCCTGGGCCTGCTGGAGTAGCGGCTCGTGTCCGAGGAACGTGGTCTGGAGGGGACCCGCGGGCTGGCCCGGGTCGTCGTCTACGGCCGGCAGGGCTGCCACCTCTGCGAGGAGGCGGTGGGGGTGGTGCAGCGGGTCTGCGCCGAGACCGGCGACACCTGGACCGAGGTCGACGTGGACGACGACGGCGATCTGCTCGACCGCTTCTCCGAGGAGGTGCCGGTGACCTTCGTCGACGGTCGCCAGCACGACTTCTGGCGAGTCGACGAGACCCGGCTCCGGGCGGCGCTCGCCCGCCCCTGAGCGCGTCCCGCCGGCGCCGGGTGGCGCACCTCACGCTCACGGCCCCCGCCGCCGCGGGGCGCCCCAGACGCGTGCGCCGCGGACCGGACAGATTTTGTTCTCGCGTTCACAAACTCCTACAGTGAGGAGCGCCGAGCGATTCCGGACCCGGACCCGACCGGGCCGTCGTTCTGGCTGGAAAGAAGAACCAGTGACTGCACGGACTTCACCCGAGGCGGCCAGGGAGATCCCTGAGGCGACGGTCGCTCGGCTCCCGGTCTACCTGAGGGCCCTCACCAGCCTCACGGAGGCCGGCACCGCGACGTGCTCCAGCGAGGAGCTCGCCGCCGCGGCCGGGGTCAACAGCGCCAAGCTGCGCAAGGACCTCTCCTACCTCGGCAGCTACGGCACCCGCGGCGTCGGGTACGACGTGGAGTACCTGCGCTACCAGATCGCCCGCGAGATCGGGGTCACCCAGGACTGGCCCGTCGTCATCGTCGGGATCGGCAACCTGGGCCACGCCCTGGCCAACTACTCCGGCTTCCGCAGCCGCGGCTTCCGCGTGGTCGCCCTGCTCGACGCCGACGCCTCCCGCCACGGCGAGCTCGTCGCCGGCGTCGCGGTGCGGCCCTTCGACGACCTGGCGGCGATCGTGCGCGACAACGACGTGGCCATCGGCGTCATCGCCACGCCGGCGCCGGCCGCCCAGGACGTGGCCGACCGGATGGTCGAGGCCGGCATCTCCAGCATCCTCAACTTCGCCCCCGGCGTCCTCTCGGTGCCCGAGGGGGTCGACGTGCGCAAGGTCGACCTCTCGATCGAGCTCCAGATCCTCGCCTACCACGAGCAGCGCAAGGCCCAGCAGGCCCGGCCCGACGGGTCGGTCGACGAGGTGCCGGTCCCGCTGGTCGAGCAGGGCCTGGTCGACCAGGGGAGGGTCTCGTGAGCGTCCTGGTCGTGGGGATCTCCCACAAGTCCGCGCCCGTGGCGGTGCTGGAGCGCCTCGCGCTCGACGCCGACGGGGTCAGCAAGCTGGTCACCGACGTCTCCGCCTGCGAGCACGTGCTCGAGGCGACCGCGATCGCCACCTGCAACCGGCTCGAGGTCTACGCCGACGTCGAGCGGTTCCACGGCAGCGTCGAGGAGCTCTCCCGGATGCTGGTCGAGCAGGCCGGCGAGACCACCGAGGCGATGCTTCCGCACCTCTACGTCCACTACGACGACGGCGCGGTCTCCCACCTCTTCCACGTCGCCGCCGGGCTCGACTCGATGGTGGTCGGCGAGGGCCAGATCCTCGGCCAGACCCGCGAGGCGCTGCGCGTCGGCCAGGAGCTCGGCACGGTCGGCCCGGCACTCAACCTGCTCTTCCAGCAGGCCCTGCGGGTCGGCAAGCGCTCCCACGCCGAGACCGACATCGACGCCGCCGCGCCCTCCCTGGTCACCGCCGCGCTGCACCACACCACCGAGCCGCACGGCGGCCTCGGGGGCCGCAAGGTCGTGGTGCTGGGTGCCGGCTCGATGGCCGCGCTCGCCACCGCGACCGTGACCCGGATGGGCGCGCGCGAGGTGGTGGTCGCCAACCGCTCGCTGGAGAACGCCGAGCGCCTCGCCGCGGAGTACGACGTCTCCGCGCTGCCGCTGGCCGAGCTCGACACCGCCCTGGCCGACGCCGACGTCCTCATCACCTGCACCGGCGCGACCGGGATCCTGGTCAGCGCGGCGATGCTGGCCACCGCCCGCGGGGAGCGCACCGAGCGCCTCGACGTCATCGACCTCGCGCTGCCGCACGACGTCGACCCCGACGTCGCGGCCCTGCCGGGGGTCGAGCTCACCGGGCTGGCCCAGCTGGCGGCGGTCCTCGACGCCGAGGACGCCTACCGCGACGTCGTCGGCGTGCAGGAGATCGTCGCCGAGGAGGTCAAGGCGTTCCTCGCCGCGCGCCGCCAGGCGAGCGTCACGCCCACCGTCGTCGCGCTGCGGACCATGGCCACCGGCGTGGTGGAGAGCGAGATGGACCGGCTGGCCACGCGGCTGCCCGAGCTCGACGAGGCCGTCCGCGCCGAGGTGCGCCGCACGGTGCACCGGGTCGCCGAGAAGCTGCTGCACCAGCCGACCACCCGGGTCAAGGAGCTGGCCGCCGAGAGCGAGCCCGTCTCCTACGCGGAGGCGCTCGCCGAGCTCTTCGCGCTCGACCCCCAGGCGGTCTCGGCCGTGACCCGCGGCATCGTGCCCGGCGAGGGGGAGGCGCGATGAGCCTGCGACCCCTGCGCCTGGGCACCCGCGCCTCCGCCCTGGCCACCACCCAGTCCGGCCACGTGGCCGAGATGGTCCGGCGGCTCGGCCGCGAGGTCGAGCTGGTCGAGGTGACCACCCACGGCGACGTGAGCCGCGCGCCGCTCGCCCAGATGGGCGGGACGGGCGTCTTCGTGAGCGCGCTGCGCGACGCCCTGCTGGCCGACGAGGTGGACTTCGCCGTCCACTCGCTCAAGGACCTGCCGACCACCCCGCACCCGGGCATCACCCTGGCCGCCGTGCCGCCGCGGGAGGACCCCCGCGACGTGCTGGTGGCCCGGGACGGGCTGACGCTGGGCGAGCTGCCGGTGGGCAGCCGGGTCGGCACGGGCTCGCCGCGGCGGGCCGCGCAGCTCGGCGCCCTCGGGCTCGGCGTGGAGGTCGTGGAGATCCGCGGCAACGTCGGCACGAGGATCGGCAAGGTGACCTCGGGCGAGCTGGACGCGATCCTGCTGGCCCGCGCCGGGATGGCCCGACTGGGCCGTCTCGACGAGGTGACCGAGGTGCTCGACCCCCTCCAGATGCTCCCCGCCCCCGGGCAGGGTGCGCTGGCGGTCGAGTGCCGCAGCGACGACCAGGAGCTGACCGCCCTCCTGGGCGAGCTCGACGACGCGCGCACCCGCGTCGCCGTCGAGGCGGAGCGGGCCGTGCTGGCCACGCTCGAGGCCGGGTGCAGCGCACCGCTGGGTGCCCTGGCCGAGGTGGTCGAGGGGGAGTCGGGGGACGAGCTGTGGATCAGGGCGGTGGCCCTGTCCGCGGACGGCGGGCTGTCGGTGCGCATGAGCGCCACCGGCCGGCCGGAGGAGGCAGCGGGCGTCGGCGCCCGCCTGGCGAGCGAGATGCTCGCCGATGGCGCCAAGGACCTGATGGAAGCACCGCACGAGGCAGCAGTGAGGAACCAGCACCCATGACCCGAGGCAACACCCCCAGCAAGACCACCCCCACCGGCTGGGTCTCCTTCGTCGGCAGCGGTCCCGGCGACCCGGGCCTGCTCACGGTGCGTGCCGTGGAGCTGATCCGCGACGCCGAGGTCGTCGTCACCGAGGCCCCCGAGCACGAGGACATGGTCCGTGCGGTCCTGGGCCTCCCGGTCCGCGTCCCCGGCGAGGAGCCGGCCCCCGTCGAGGGCGCCCCGCTGCTGGTCGACGGCGGCTTCGGCGAGGACGGCCAGCCGCTCACCCACGCCAACCGCGCCCGGGTGGTCGTCAAGCACGGCAAGAAGCACCGCGTAGTCCGGCTGATGACCGGCGACCCCTTCCTCTACGCCTCGGGCCCCGAGGAGGCGCAGGCGTGCGTGAAGGCGGGTGTCGGCTTCGACATCGTCCCGGGCGTCTCGGCGGTCCAGGCGGTCCCGGCGTACGCCGGCATCCCGCTCACCGACAAGAACCACCGCGAGGTCGCCGTGGTGACCTGCGGCGGGACGGTCGACTGGTCGCAGTACGCCGACGACCGCACCCTCGTGCTGCTCTCCGGCGTGGGGAGCATCGGCGACACGGCGGCCGCGCTGGTCGCCGCCGGCCGCTCGGCGCAGACCCCGGTCGCGGTGACCCGGGTCGGCACCACCACCGAACAGGCCACCCTCACCTCGACCCTGGCCGACGTGGCCGCCGACGTCCGCGCCGCCCGGGTGGCGCCGCCGGCGATCATCGTGGTCGGCGACGTGGTCAACCTGCGCGAGACGCTCTCGTGGTTCGAGACCAAGCCGCTCTTCGGCTGGCGCGTCCTGGTCCCGCGGACCAAGGAGCAGGCCGGCTCGCTCTCGCAGCGGCTGCGGGCCTACGGCGGCGTGCCCGAGGAGGTGCCGACCATCTCGGTCGAGCCGCCGCGGAACCCGCTGCAGATGGACAAGGCCGTCCGCGGCCTCGTCGAGGGCCGCTACGAGTGGATCGCCTTCACCTCGGTCAACGCCGTCAAGGCGGTCCGGGAGAAGTTCGAGGAGTACGGCCTCGACGCCCGCGCCTTCAGCGGCCTCAAGATCGCGGCGGTCGGCGACAAGACCGCCGAGGCGATCGCCGCGTGGGGCCTGCGCTCCGACCTGGTCCCCACCGGCGAGCAGTCCGCCGCCGGGCTGCTGGCGGAGTGGCCGCCGTACGACGAGCTGCTCGACCCGATCAACCGGGTCTTCCTGCCGCGCGCCGACATCGCCACCGAGACCCTGGTCGCCGGCCTGGTCGAGCTGGGCTGGGAGTGCGACGACGTCACCGCCTACCGGACCGTGCGGGCCACCCCGCCCCCGGCCCCCACCCGGGACGCGATCAAGACCGGCAAGTTCGACGCCGTCGTCTTCACCTCCTCCTCGACGGTGCGCAACCTCGTCGGCATCGCCGGCAAGCCGCACCCGTCGACCGTGATCGCGGTGATCGGGCCGGCCACGGCCAAGACGGCCGAGGAGCACGGGCTGCGGGTCGACGTGATGGCCCCCAAGCCCGACGTGGAGGTCCTCGTCGACGCCCTCGCCGACTTCGGCGCGGCCCGCCGGCTGGCGATGGTGGAGGCGGGCCAGCCCGTCACGAAGCCCTCGGACCGCAAGGCGTCGGGCCGGCGCCGGACCGGGTCCAAGTAGTGGCCCCCGCCGCGGGCCCGGGCGAGGAGCTCCCGACGTCGGGAGCCCCGGCGTCCCTCGGTGCCGTCACCGGGCCCGTGGTGCGGCCGCGACGGCTGCGGACGACGCCGGCCCTGCGCCGGATGGTCACCGAGGTCGCCGTCGAGCCGCGACAGCTGGTGCTGCCGCTCTTCGTCCGGGAGGGGCTCGACGAGCCGCGGCCGATCTCGTCGATGCCGGGCGTGGTCCAGCACACCCGGGACTCCCTGCGGGCCGCCGCCGCCGAGGCGGCGGAGCTCGGCCTGGGCGGGGTGATGCTCTTCGGCGTCCCCGAGCACAAGGACGCGACCGGGTCGGGGGCCGTGGACCCCACGGGCATCCTCAACCTGGCGATCACCGACGTGGTCGCCGAGGTCGGCGACGGACTGACGGTGATGAGCGACCTGTGCCTCGACGAGTTCACCGACCACGGCCACTGCGGCCTGCTCACCTCCGACGGGCAGGTCGACAACGACCGCACGCTCGCGGCGTACGCCGAGATGGCGCTCGCCCACGCCGACGCCGGGGTCGACATGGTGGGCCCGAGCGGGATGATGGACGGCCAGGTCTCGACGATCCGCACCGCCCTGGACGCGATGGAGCACACCGACGTCTCGATCCTCGCCTACTCCGCGAAGTACGCCTCCGCCTTCTACGGCCCCTTCCGGGAGGCGGTCGACTCGAGCCTCCAGGGCGACCGGCGTACCTACCAGCAGGACCCTGCCAACGCCGTCGAGGGCGTCCGCGAGGCCCTCCTCGACGTCGAGCAGGGCGCCGACATCGTCATGGTGAAGCCGGCGCTGGCCTACCTCGACGTGGTCCGCCGGGTGCGCGACGCCGTCGACGTGCCGGTGGCGGCCTACAACATCTCCGGCGAGTACGCGATGGTCGAGGCCGCCGCGGCGAACGGGTGGATCGACCGCGAGGCCGCGATCCTCGAGACGCTGACCTCCATCCGGCGCGCCGGCGCCGACGTGGTCCTCACCTACTGGGCCGCCGAGGCCGCACGGCTCCTGACCCGCTGACCGCCGGACCCGCCGCCCGGGCCGCGGGCTGACCCGCCGGGGGCTCCTGCTCGCGCTCCTCCCCGGTCCCGTCGGGCGGGGGCAGCAGCCAGTCGGCCAGGCACGCCTCCAGCTGCTCGACGTCCTCCAGCGCCACGCCCGACTCCAGGCAGAGCGCCGCCGCGGTGAGCAGCGCGATCCTCGCGGCCTCGTCCGCCGGGCGGTCGTCGACAGGCCGGTCGTCACGCAGATCGGCAGGCAGGTCGTCAAGCAGGTCGTCAGGCAGGTCGTCAGGCAAGGGGAGCGTCGTCGGGTCCACGTCGGGCAGCGGGCCGCGCGGGGTCGGCAGCGCCGGCGGGACCCAGGGCTCGTCGGTGGACCCGTCATCGGGGTCCGCGGGTCCGTCGGTGGGCACGTCGGTGGGATCCGTCGACGGGGACGGCTCGGCGGTCGGCGTCGGCTCGGCGGAGGGCGTGGGCTGGGCCGAGTCGGTCACCGTGGGCGTCGCCGTGGGGGTGGGCTCGGTCGTCGGGGTCGCCGTCGGAGTCGCCGTCGGAGTCGCCGTCGGGGTGGCCGTGGGGGTGAGCGTCGGAGTCGCCGTCGGGGTGGGAGTCGCCGTCGGGGTGGCCGTGGGGGTGAGCGTCGGCGTGGGCGTGGGCGTGGGCGTTGGCGTCGGCGTGGGCTTGGGCGTCGGCGTGCGGCGCCGCGACGGCGGCCAGGGGGTGGGCGGGCCGAGCGCCTCGATCCGCGGCCCCGCCTCCTCGCCCTGCCGGCCGCGGGTGCTGGTGAGCGGGTGGACCGCGAGCTCCTGGGCCGGCGCCACGACGCCGCTGCCCGGGCTGCTGCGCCAGCCGGGGTCGCCGGGCCGGAGCCGGTCGGCCACGCCGGCCGCCTGCAGCGAGCGCGCACCGAGCGGGTCGGCGGCGGTCGACCCGCGGTAGGCCTCGGCGACCCCCAGCACGAGCCGGACGTAGCTGGTCGAGCGGTTGTAGGAGAGGACGGCGTCGCGCAGCGTCGCGGGGTCGGCGAGCGAGCCCGGCCCGGAGCACAGGTAGACGCCCGCGGCCAGCGCGGCGTCGTCCAGGTCCTGGGGGTCGCGGACGCCGTCGGCGTCCCCGTCGACGGCGACCGCGGACCACGTCGACGGGATAAACTGCATCGGGCCGACGGCCCGGTCGAACCGGTCGTCGCCGTCGAGGCGCCCGCGGTCGGTGTCGGTGATCCGCGCCGTGCCGTGGCGGCCGTCGAGCGCGATCCCCACGACACCGGGCCGGGACCGTCCGTCGTCGTCCAGCACGCTGCCGCCGTACCGCCCGTGGTCGGACTCCACCCGGCCGATCGCGGCCAGCACCGCCCAGTCGAGGTCGCAGCCGGGGTCGGCGGTGCGCATCACGGCCTCGGCGAGCCGGTACGCCGCCAGGGCGGGCCCCGGCACGGCTCCGCTGCTGGCCGCCTCGACGTCGAGGCCGGTGGCGACCTCCCGGGCGACGCTGTCGACCTCGGCCGCCCGGACCACGTCGGGCGGCGGGAGGTCGCGGACCGGGTCGGTCGCGGAGCCCGCGCCGCCGCCCCCGGCGGGTCCGGAGGCGCCCGGGGCGGCGAGCACCGCCGTGGCGCCGTCGGGTGCGACGGCACCCGCGCCGGGGGCACCGGGCCCGGGGGCGCCCAGCGCGGCGAGGCACGCCGTCCAGCCGACCGCGAGGGCGGCCAGGGGCGCGCCGGCGGTGGTCCGCTGCCACCCGCGGAACCCCGTCTTCGCCATCTCGCCCCCCTGCACGACCCGAATCCCTCCGATCATGCTCCTCGCACCCTGAGGACGGAACCCCCGCGTCGCTGCCGCACCCTCCGTTTCACGTCTGTGTCACGCGTCCGCGGCCCGTGGGGGATTGGGCCGGGCTTGGGCCGTTGGGCGACAATGAGCCGGTGAGCCTCCCCAGCCCGGTCTCGGCCGACCTCTTCGCCCGCGCGAAGGCGGTGACCCCCGGAGGGGTCAACTCGCCGGTCCGGGCGTTCAACGCCGTCGGCGGCACGCCCCGGTTCATCCGCTCCGCCTCCGGGGCCTGGCTGACCGACGTCGACGGCCGGGAGTACGTCGACCTGGTCTGCTCGTGGGGCCCCATGCTGCTCGGCCACGCCCACCCCGAGGTGACCGCGGCCGTGCAGGCCGCGGTGGCCCGCGGCACGTCCTTCGGCACCCCCACCGAGCCCGAGGTCGAGCTGGTCGAGGAGATCGTGCGGCGCGCCCCGGTGGAGCGGGTGCGGCTGGTCTCCAGCGGCACCGAGGCCACCATGTCGGCGATCCGGCTCGCGCGCGGCTTCACCGGGCGCGACCTGGTCGTGAAGTTCGCCGGCTGCTACCACGGCCACGTCGACTCCCTGCTGGCCGAGGCCGGGTCGGGCGTCGCGACCCTCGCCCTGCCGGGCACCCCCGGCGTCCCGGCGCAGGAGGCCGGCCTCACGCTGGTCCTGCCCTACAACGACCGGGCGGCCGTCACCGCCGCCTTCGCCGAGCACGGCCCGCGGATCGCCGCGCTGGTCACCGAGGCGACCCCCGGCAACATGGGCGTCGTGCCGCCCGAGCCGGGCTTCAACGCGTTCCTCGCCGAGACCTGCCGCGAGGCGGGGGCCCTCTTCGTCTCCGACGAGGTGATGACCGGGTTCCGCGCGACCGCCCGGGGCGGGTGGGGCCTGGACGGCGCCCACGAGGGCTGGACGCCCGACCTCATGACCTTCGGCAAGGTGATGGGCGGGGGCTTCCCCGCCGCCGCCTTCGGCGGGCGGGCCGACGTCATGGCCCACCTGGCGCCGGAGGGCCCGGTCTACCAGGCGGGCACGCTGTCGGGGAACCCGGTCGCCACCACCGCCGGCCTGGCCACCCTGCGCCTGGCCGACGACGACGTCTACGCCCGCCTGGGCGCGGTCTCCACCACGATCCGGGAGGCGGCCGGCGACGCGCTCGCCGCCGCGGGGGTGCCCCACGTCGTGCAGGCGGCCGGCACGATGTTCTCCGTCTTCTTCGACGACCGGCCCGTGCGCGACTTCGCCGGGGCCGCCCGCCAGGACACCGCGGCGTACGCGGCGTTCTTCCACGCGATGCTGGACGCGGGCGTCTACCTGCCGCCGTCGGCGTACGAGTGCTGGTTCGTCTCCGCCGCCCACGACGACCGTGCGGTCCAGCACGTGCTCTCCGCGCTGCCGGGCGCCGCGCGGGCCGCGGCCGCCGCCCGCGACGAGCGCCCGACCACGGAGGAGGTCCGATGAGCCCGAGCCCGGTCCGGACGATGGTGCACCTGCTGCGCCACGGCGAGGTGCACAACCCGGAGGGGGTCCTCTACGGGCGCCGCGACGGCTTCCACCTCTCCGAGCGGGGCCGTCGGATGGCCCAGCGGGTCGCCGACGTCGTCGGCGACCGCGACGTCGTCCACGTCCGCACCTCGCCGCTCGAGCGGGCCCGTGAGACGGCCGCGCCGCTGCTGGCCGCGCGGGGCCTCGAGCCCGTGGTCGACCCCCGGGTGATCGAGTCGACCAACCGGTTCGAGGGGATCAGCTTCGGCGAGGGCGCGATGACGCTCGTCAAGCGGCCGCACCTGTGGCGCCACCTCTACAACCCCTTCAAGCCCTCGTGGGGCGAGCCCTACAAGGAGATGGCCGCGCGGATGATGGCGGCGGTGCACGACGCCCGCGACGCTGCGCGGGGCCACGAGGCCGTGGTGGTCTCCCACCAGCTCCCGATCTGGACGACGCGGCTGGCCGCCGAGGGCCGCTCCTTCGTCCACGACCCACGCAGCCGGCAGTGCACCCTCTGCTCGCTCACCACCCTCCACTTCGAGGACGACCGCCTCGTCCGGCTCACCTACTCCGAGCCGGCCGGCGACCTGATCCCCGTGCACGACCGCAGGGCGCCGTTCTCGGCCGGCGGCGCCCCCGAGGAGAAGCGACCCTGACGTGTCCCGCCTGCCCCGGGCCGTCCCGGCCCTCCTGACCGCCTGCCTGCTGCTGGCCGGCTGCTCCGACCTCTCCGCGACCGGCGACAAGGGCTACGTCAGCGGCGACGGGCAGGTCACCTTCCTCGACCCCTCGGAGCGCGGCGACCCCGTGGAGCTCGCCGGCGAGGGCCTAGAGGGCGAGCCGCTCGACCTGGCCGACAGCCGCGGCACCCCCGTCGTGGTCAACGTCTGGGGCGCCTGGTGCGTCGACTGCAGGATCGAGATGCCCGACCTCCTCGAGGCGCGGGAGACCCTCGGCGACGAGGCCGCGTTCGTCGGGATCAACGTGCGCGACAACTCCGCCGCCCAGGCGGTCCGGTTCGCCGAGAACGTCGGCATCGACTACCCCTCCTTCTACTCCTCCGACGGCCGGGCCCTGCTGCCCTTCTCCGGCACGATCCCGCCCCGGGCCATCCCCTCCACGGTCGTCCTCGACGCCCAGGGGCGGGTCGCCGGCTCGATCATCGGCCGGCTGCCCTCGGCGCTGACCCTGGTCGACCTGGTCGAGGACGTGGCGGGCGCAGGCAACACGGGCGGCAGCGGGGCTCCCGGGGGCGCCGGCGATGGCTGAGTGGTTCGAGCAGCAGGCCGCGGTCGGCTCGCTCGCCCTGGCGATCCCCGTCGCGCTCGTCGCGGGGCTCGTCTCGTTCTTCTCCCCGTGCGTCATCCCGCTGCTCCCGGGCTACCTCTCCTACGCCACCGGCCTCTCGGGCGCCGACCTGGCGGCGGGGGAGGCGGAACGGCGCCGCGGCCGGATGCTGCTCGGCTCGCTGCTCTTCGTCGGCGGCTTCACCGCCGTCTTCGTGGCCCTCGGTGCGCTCTCGGGCGGGCTCAGCGTCTGGCTGGTCACCTGGGAGCGCCAGATCACCGTGGTGCTCGGGGTGCTCACCATCGTCCTCGGCCTGGTCTTCGCCGGCGTCCTGCCCTGGCTGCAGCGGGACTGGCGCGTCCACCGGGTGCCGGCGGTGGGCCTGGCGGCCGCTCCCTTCCTCGGTCTGCTCTTCGGCCTGGGCTGGACGCCGTGCATCGGCCCCACCCTCGGCGTGATCCTCAACCTCTCCTACCAGGAGGGGAGCGCCGGCCGCGGGGCGCTGCTGTCGGGGTTCTACTCCCTGGGCCTCGGGCTGCCCTTCGTGCTCGCCGGGCTCGCCTACGGGCGGGCGATGCGCGCCTTCTCCTTCTTCAAGCGGCACCAGGCCTGGGTGATGCGGGCGGGCGGCCTCATGCTGGTGGCCGTCGGCGTCCTGCTGGTCACCGGGCTGTGGGCCGAGCTCGTGACCTGGGTCCAGGTCAACCTGCAGAACGACTTCGAGGTGAGCGTGTGAGCGACCACGACCCGGCCCGTCCGGGGACGACCCCCGACGACGAGCCGACCCGCAGGCCCGGCGAGCTGGGGGTCCGCGAGCTGGGCCGCTGGACCTGGCGCCAGCTCACCTCGATGCGCACCGCGCTGGTGCTCCTGCTGCTGCTCGCCCTGGCCGCCGTGCCGGGGTCGGTGGTGCCGCAGGAGGACATCGACGCGCTCAAGGCCTCCCAGTGGCGGGAGTCGCACCCGACCCTGGCGCCGATCTACGAGAAGCTCGGCCTCTTCAACGTCTACGAGACGCCCTGGTTCGCGGCCATCTACCTGCTGCTCATGGTCTCGCTGGTGGGCTGCATCATCCCCCGCACGGGCGTCTACTGGCGGGCCCTGCGGGCGCGCCCGCCCCGGGCGCCCCGCAACCTGACCCGGCTGGCCGACCACACGACGTACGAGACCGACCAGGCGCCCGACGTCGTGCTCGCCCGGGCCGTGGAGGTGCTGCGCGGCCGCCGCTACCGGGTCGAGGTCTCGACAGGCTCGACCGACGGGGGAGCAGGCTCGACCGACGGGGACCGCTGGGTGTCCGCCGAGCGCGGCTACCTGCGCGAGGCCGGCAACCTGCTCTTCCACCTCTCGATCCTCGTGGTCCTGGTGGGGTTCGCGATGGGCAGCCTCTTCGGCTACAAGGGCGGCACGATCGTCGTGGTCGGCAAGGGGTTCAGCAACAACGTCACGCTGTACGACGACTTCGTGCCGGGCAGCCTCTTCCGCCAGGAGTGGATGGAGCCCTTCGCCTTCGACGTCACCGACTTCGACATCGAGTGGCTCACCGACGGCCCGGCGGCCGGCCAGGCGCGCAAGTTCGTCTCCCACCTCACCTACACCGAGGAGCCGGGCGGGCCGGAGCGGGAGTACGACCTGCGGGTCAACCACCCGCTGACCATCGGCGACACCGACGTCTTCCTCATCGGCCACGGCTACGCCCCGGTGATCACCGTCCGCGACGGCAACGGGGACGTCGCGTGGACCGGCCCGACGATCTTCCTGCCCACCGACGGCACCTTCCGCTCCTTCGGGGTGGTCAAGGCCAGCGATGCCCGGCCGGAGCAGATCGGCCTGCAGGGCGAGCTCTACCCGACGTTCGGCTTCCAGGCCGGCGAGGACGGGATCGGCCCCTACTCGGCCTTCGGCGACGCCCTCGACCCGCTGGTCTCGCTGACCGTGTGGAAGGGCGACCTCGGGATGGACGACCCCGGCTCCCAGTCGGTCTACGTCCTCGACACGAGCAAGGCCGAGCAGGTCACGAAGGAGGACGGGTCGATGTTCCGGCTCGACCTGCGCCCGGGGGACCAGGTCGAGCTGCCCGACGGGCTCGGGACCGTCGAGTTCGAGCGGCTCGAGCGGTGGAACCGGATCCAGATCAGCCAGACCCCCGGCAAGCTCGTCGCCCTCACGGGGGTCAGCCTCGCCCTCCTCGGGCTCATCGGCTCGCTCTACGTCCGGCCCCGCCGGGTCTGGGTGCGGGCCCGCCGCACCGGCAGCGGGGACGACGCCCGTACCGTCGTGGAGATCGCCGGCCTCGACCGCTCCGGCGGCGGGGACGTCCCGGCGGAGCTCGCCGAGGTGCAGGCAGGCATCATGGAGACACCAGCCAGCAAGGAGCAGGACGCGTGACCGACACCCAGTGGGAGAACCTCAGCAACCAGGCCATCTTCGTGGCCGGGGTGGTGTACTTCCTCGCCCTGCTCGCCCACCTCGTGGAGTGGGCCGCGCTGCGCAAGATCCCGTCGTACGAGACCCCCACCACCGGGCGCACCGCGATGTTCGGCCGCCTCGGCGTGCTGCTCACCGTGATCGCCACGGGCGTCCACTTCGTCGCGCTCCTGGGCCGCGGGATGGCCGCGGACCCCAACCGGGTGCCGTGGGGCAACATGTACGAGTTCACGATCTCGGGGGCATTCTTCGTCTCGCTGCTCTACCTCGTGCTCCACCGCCGCTTCCAGCTCTCCTGGATGGCGCCGCTGGTCGTGGGCTTCGTGCTGGCCGCCAGCATGACCGCGGTGATCTGGCTCTACGACCCCGTCGCCCCGCTCACCGAGGCGCTCTACTCGCCGTGGCTCGTGATCCACGTCGTCTCGGCGATCATCGCCACGGGGGCCTTCACCCTCGGCGGCATCACCTCCGCCCTCTTCCTGCTCAAGGCGCGGTCGGAGCGCCGCGCCGCCGAGCGGGTCGAGGAGAGAGTCGCGGTGCCCGCCGGCGGGGTCGCGACCGGCGAGCCGCTCGGGCGGCCCGCGGCGACGCAGGAGGCGGGCGGCAGCGGGCCGCGCACCGGCTACCTGGCGCGGGTGCCCGACACCGCGACCCTGGACCGGATCTCCTACCGGATGCACGCCTTCGGCTTCCCCGTGTGGACCTTCGCGGTGCTCATCACCGGGCCGATCTGGGCGCACGAGGCGTGGAGCTCCTACTGGAGCTGGGACCCCAAGGAGGTCTGGGCGTTCATCACCTGGGTCGTCTACGCGGCCTACCTGCACGCCCGGACGACGGCCGGCTGGCGTGGCCGGAACGCCGCGATTCTCGCCCTGGTCGGCGTCGCCACCCTGTGGTTCAACTTCATCGGGATCAACTTCTTCTCCACCACCTCGCAGCACTCCTACGCCCAGGGCGTGGAGGACGGGGGCGCGGTGCAGGCCGCGGTCGTGGCGGTGGGTCCGGCGGTGGCGGGTCAGCCCGCCTCCGGCTCGTCCTCCTGACGGCGGCGCTTCCGCTCGAGGTCGCGGAGGAAGTCGGGGTCGTCGTCGGGGCCCATCACGCGCGGCGGCGCCTGCCGCGGCCGGGGGCCCGGGCGGTTGCCGCGCCCGCGCTTCTCCAGCAGGCGGGTGACCGCGTAGATCGCGAGGGCGACCAGCAGCACGACGATCAGGATCTTCAGCACCCCTCCAATGTAGGACGAGGGTGGTCGGCGCCTAGGCTGGACCCGTGAAGCCGTTCCTCGTCTACAACGTGATGCGCCTCGTCCTCTTCCTCGCCTGCCTGCTCGTGGTGGCGGGGATCTGGTCGCTGGTCACCGACGAGGTCCCGCTGCTCTGGGCCGCCGTGGTCGCCCTGCTCCTGTCGGGGGTCTCCTCCTGGTTCCTCCTGGCCCGCCAGCGGGAGGCCGCCGCCCTGTGGATCCAGCAGCGCGCCGACCGGTCGCGCGCCGCCTTCGAGGCCAACCGCAAGGAGCCGGGCGAGGAGGACTGAGCGGCTCCCGCTCCCTAGTCGGGGCCGGCGGAAACCCCGGTGCGGCGACGCGCGGGGCCGACGTAGCGTGACCCCCGTGCACCTCGACTTCGCGACCCTCGATCCCCACGACCCCGCGACGGGGGAGCAGGAGCATCCGGCCGGGCAGGGCCGCACCCGCCTGCGGGCCTTCGCGGACGCCGTGTCGCGGGGCTTCCACGACGCCCCGCTGGGCGACGAGCCCTACGCGCGCTGGCTGCGTGCGACCGTGGCGGACGCCCCGCGGCTCAGCGGCGCCTGGGTGCCGCAGGGGGAGTACGGCGCCGGCCCGGCGCCGGTCGCGACCTTCACGTCGTTCGCGGGCGAGCTGAGCACGGGCGGCGCGCCCCTGCCGCTGCACATGGTCACCGACGTCACCGTCAGCCCCGCCCACCGCCGCCAGGGCGTGCTGCGCCGGCTGATGACCGAGGACCTGCAGCACGCCGTGGAGCAGGGCCGGCCCCTCGCCGGCCTCACCGTCTCGGAGGGGGCGATCTACGGCCGGTTCGGCTTCGGCGTGGCCACCTGGCGCGCGGACGTCGAGGTCGACGTGAGCAGCCGCTTCGCGCTGCCGGGACAGGAACGGTACGGCCGCCTCGAGGTGCTCGACCCCGCCGACCTGTGGCCGCTCTCGCGCGACCTCTTCGAGGCCTGGCACCGGACCGCGCGCGGGTCGGTCTCGCGGCCGGCGCTCTACGAGGCGATGAGCCGCGGGGAGTGGAACTGGGAGGACCAGCAGCCGGACCCCCGGCTCCGCGGAGCCGTCCACCTCGACGCCGACGGCACCCCCGACGGCTACGTGCTCTACCGGCACCAGGGCTGGGACCGGCCCCGGACGGTGCGCGTCCAGGACCTCGTCGGGCTCACCCCCCGCGCCGAGCTGGCGCTGTGGCGCTTCCTGGCCGACATCGACCTCACCGAGGTGGTGCGGGCGACCACCTCGCCCGACGACCCGCTCACGTGGGCGCTTGCCGACCCGCAGACCCGCCGGGTGACCGGGGTGCGCGACCACATCTGGCTGCGGGTGCTGGACGTGCCGCGGTGCCTGGAGGCGCGGCCCTGGTACGGCGACGGGGAGGTCGTCCTCGACGTCGCCGACCCGCTCGGCCACGCGACCGGCCGGTGGCGCGTCGCGGTGCGCGACGGGGCGGCGACCGTCTCTGCGGTCGGCGGGTCGGGCGACGGGTCGGAGGTCCGGACCGACGTCTCCACCCTCTCGGCGCTCTACCTGGGCGGGGTCGGGGTCGGCACCCTCGTCGCGGCCGGCCGGATCACCGGCGACCCCGGCGCCCTCGCGTCGTGGGCGCGGATGGCCGACGGCGGCCCCACCCCCTGGTCGCGCACGTCGTTCTGACGCGCCCGGCAAGGGTGGGCCGGGTCAGGGCGCTGGGTCAGGGCGCCGGGTCAGGGCACGAGGAGCATGACGACGACCAGCCCGGCCCACCAGAGCTGGCCGGTCCCCGTGGCCGCCAGGACGGGGATGAGCGCCGGGCCCCTCGCCCCGCTCAGGACCGTGCGGAGCGCCGGGAGCATCGGCACCACGAACGCCAGCGCCGCCAGCACCCACCAGTGGGTGCTCGCGGCCACCGCGACGACGGCGACCGCGGCCGCGGCGACGAGCAGGACGTAGAGCAGCCGGGTCCGCTCCTCGCCGAGGCGGACGGCGAGCGTCATCTTCCCCGACTCCCGGTCGGTGGGGATGTCGCGCAGGTTGTTGGTCACGAGGATCGCGCAGGCGAGCGCGCCGACGCCCACGCCGGCGTACAGCGCCGGCCACTCCCACGTGAGCGTCTGCACGTAGGTCGTCCCGACGACGGCGACGAGTCCGAAGAAGACGAAGACCATCACCTCGCCGAGGCCGAGGTAGCCGTAGGGGCGGGTGCCGCCCGTGTAGTACCAGGCCGCCAGGATGCAGACGGCCCCGACCGCGACGAGCCACCACGCCGTGGTCACGGCCAGCACGAGTCCGGCCACGCCCGCGACGCCGAAGGCGAGGAAGGCGGCCCGCTTCACCGCCGCGGGGGAGGCGGTGCCGGAGCCGACCAGGCGCATCGGGCCGACCCGGTCCTCGTCGGTGCCGCGGATCCCGTCGGAGTAGTCGTTGGCGTAGTTGACCGCCACCTGCAGCGCGAGGCTGACCACCAGGGCCAGCAGGGCCTTCCACCACACCAGCCCGTCGGCGTACGTCGCCACCCCGGTGCCGGCGAGCACCGGCGCGACCGCCGCGGGGAGGGTGCGCGGACGGGCGCCCGCCCACCAGTCGGCAGCGCTCGGTCCGCTCATCGCTTCGGCCCCCGCTGGTAGTCCATGCCGTCGGAGAGGTCGACCGTGCGGCGGCTGTTGGCCAGCGCGGTCACCGTGGCGACCCCGAACGCGCCCCGGCGGTCGTAGACGGTGGCGGAGCCGACCGAGATCCCGTCGCTGGCGTGGTGGTCGGTGGCGACCAGCCCGATCTGGAGCCCGACCGGGGGTCGCGCGATGGAGAGGGTGATGTCGGTGTTGATGTACTGCACGCCCCGGGTGCCCCAGTTGGTCACCAGGCTCGCGCCGTCGGCGATGCTCGCGGCTGCCACGAAGGGGGACGGCTGCTCGCCGAGGACGATCGGCAGCCCCGTCTGCCACGTCTGCTTGCGGGAGGCGTTCTGGTGCTGGCCGAAGTCCTGGGACCAGCCGGCGGCGCTGTGGAAGAAGGGGAGCCGCGGGGTGTCCTCGTCGGGGGCGACGTCCAGGGGCGGCGGGGCGGGCACGTCGTCGGGGGACCAGACCTCGCCGTCCGGCACCTCGGTGCGGCGCAGCAGCACCGCGCTCGCCCGGGCCACGGGCTCGCCGCCCTGGCGCAGCACGGCGTCGACCAGCATCAGCCGCGGCCCCTCGCGGACCACCTCGGTCTCCAGCTCGCAGGGCTCCATCGTGGCGGCCCTGAAGAGGTCGACGGTGTAGCGGGCCGGGACCAGCTCGGGCCGCCCGGCGGCCAGGCCGCGCGCCTCGATCGCGCGTCCGAGCGCCCCGCTGACCGCCAGCCCGTGCATCTGGTCGTCGCGCCACATGCTGCGCGCGAGGTCGAGGGGGACGAGTCGGTCGCCGTCGGGGCGGAAGAAGGCCAGGTCCACCAGAGGATTGAAGCAGGCCCGCGTCGGCGGTCCGCCACCCGGCCGAGCGGGCTCCGGTTCGGGTCCGCCGGCCTGGGTCCGCGGCTTACGTCCGGCGGTGGAACCTGACGTCGCCGTTCGCGTGCTTGTGGGTGGTGTAGCCGGGGTCGTGGGCCTTGTGGTGGTGGAAGGGACACAGGAGGACCAGCTCGTCGAGGTCGGTGTTGCCGCCGCCGACCCAGGGGTTGGCGCCGCCGTGGTGGGCTTCGCACCACTGCGCGGGGACCGAGCAGCCGACGGTCTGGCAGGTCTGGTGGGTGAGCATGTGGGCGTCGCGTTGCCAGATCTTGAAGAACCGGCTCGTGCGGCCCATGGCCAACGGCACCCCGTCGCTGTCGAGGACGACGGGGATGATCTCGGCCTGGCAGGCCATCCGCCGGATGGTGTGGGCGGTGACCTCGGTGAGGTCCTCGCCGTTGGTGAGGATCCACCCCGTGCCGAGCTGGTCGCGCAGCTTCTCGTAGTCGAGGGTGACCAGGATCTTGGTGGCCGCACCCCCGTGGGCCGGGATCCGGTGGGGGTCGGCGGCCTCGAGGAACGCGCAGAACGCCAACCCCTGCAACCGCTCCTGGGGGAGCCGTTCCCCGGTGGCGGGATCAATGTGATTGAACGACCCGAGCGAGGTGGCGGCACCGGCTTCCTTGCCGTCGTCCTGCTTGGGGGAGGTCCACGCCTCGAGGATGGTCTTGAGCCGGGCCGCGACGTGGTCGGGGACCACGCCCCTGAGGTTCGACGCCCCGTCGCCGCGGCGACGGATGCTCAACCTCGTCGCCGCGTTCGCCCGGCGTTCGGCTCGCTCCAGCAGCTTGCGTTCGTGCTCGTCGCAGGTCTCGGGGGCGACGGTCTGCAGGATCTTCGCGCCGAGGGTCTCCAGCTGCTTGGGGTTGAACTTGCGGGCGGCGTCCACCAGGTGCGCCTCCGCTCGGGCGAGCACCTCGGCGGGCACTTCTTCTCCGGGCAAAGGGTCGACCACGAGGTTGTCCAGGGCCTTCACGATCACCTGCGCCTGCGGGAGGTTCACCGCCCCGGACACGAGCCCTTCGGCCACGAGGTGCCAGCGGGAGGCCAGCGCTTCGCCGAGCTTCTCCGCCGCGCGGCCGGCGGCGTACCCGGTCCGCGCCCGGGCGTCGAGCCACCCCGCGACGCTCCGGGCTCCGTCGGTCTCGGCGACACCCCCGGGCGCTCCCACGGCACCCATGACCCGCATCCGCAGCGACTCCACCCCGTCAACGACCCGAGTCAGATTCAGGAGCGCGTCCCGCTGAGCCTGGGCCGACAGGAACATCGGATCCGCCGACGCCGCCAAGTCGAGCGCGGCGTCGATCATCGCCACCGCACGGGTGATCGGGTGCTCACCACCCGCCTGCTCCCACATCCGAGACCCCCGTCCCCGACGCCGTACCGACGCCACCCGACAGAGCCCCCGCTGACCTGCCGACACCCCCACTCAACCAGCGACCACCGACAACACGACCCCGCAGGAGCCCGGACGTCCGAATTGTGGACAAGTGTTCGAAAAAAGTCTCTCAGCGAGGGCGAGGCGCACGCGACCTGCACACTCCCGAGCCGCGGACGAGCGGAACCGATCCGGCGTCGACCCTTGACAGGGCCAGCCCCTGCGGCTCAGATGAGCGCACACGTGGCGGCCATCCTGCCGCGTCCGACTCGGGAAAGGTTGAGCACATTGAACGACCGATCGAACCGTCGGCCCGCGCAGCGCGGGCGGGCCGGGGCGGCCACCGTCGCCCTCGCCGTCGCGGCCCTGGCGGGAGGCGTCCTGGCGCCGCCGGCGACCGCCGGCCCCGTGGCCGACTCCGCTGCCCTGGCGAAGGCCAAGCCCGGCAAGCCCGGCAAGCCGTCCAAGCCGACGCGCACCGTCACCGCGCCTGACTCCCGGGCCCTGCAGAAGGCAGTCACCCTGCGCGGGGTCCGCAGCCACCTGCGCGAGCTCCAGAAGATCGCCGACCAGAACGACGGCAACCGGGCGTCGGGCAACCCCGGCTACCGCGCCTCCCGGGACTACGTCGTCCGCACGCTGCGCAAGGCCGGCTACCGGCCGTCGGTGCAGGCGTTCGACTTCGACTACTTCGAGCAGCTCGCCCCGGCCACGCTGGCCCGGGTGGAGGGCGCCACGACGACCCCGTTCGCCGAGGGCACCGACTTCGCGCTCATGGACTACTCGGGCTCGGGCGACCTGACCGCCGCGGTGCAGGCCGTCGACCTCAACCTCGGCGACCTGGCCGGCTCCACCAGCGGCTGCGAGGCGGCCGACTTCGCCGGGTTCACGGCCGGCAGCATCGCCCTGATCCGCCGGGGCACCTGCGCCTTCGGCGACAAGGTCGTCAACGCGCAGACCGCCGGCGCCGCCGGCGTCATCATCATGAACACCGGGACCGAGGGCGCCACCGACGCGTTCGCCGGCACCCTCGGCGGCGCCGTCGCCAGGATCCCGGCCGTGGGCGCCAGCTTCGCCGTCGGTCAGTCCCTGGCCAGCGGCGCGACGGTCCGCCTCGCCGCGAGCACCCGGTCCGAGGTGCGCAAGACCTGGAACGTGCTGGCCGAGAGCCGCCAGGGCCGGCGCAGCAACGTCGTCATGGCCGGCGCCCACCTCGACAGCGTCGTCGAGGGCGCGGGCATCAACGACAACGGCAGCGGCAGCGCCGCGCTGCTCGAGGTCGCCGTGCAGATGGCGAAGCAGAAGACCAAGCCGCGCAACCGGGTCCGGTTCGCCTGGTGGGGTGCGGAGGAGAAGGGCCTGCTGGGGGCCGAGCACTACGTCGGCGACCTGGCCGAGAACGACCCCGACACGCTCGACGAGATCGCGCTCTACCTCAACTTCGACATGGTCGGCTCGCCCAACTACGCGCTCTTCGTCTACGACGGGGACAACTCCGGCGAGTTCGAGGACGGCGCGGTCGGGCCCAAGGGGTCCGGCGCGATCGAGGCGCTCTTCCACGACCACTTCAAGGGTGCCGGGCTGCGCTCCGCCGAGACCTCGTTCTCCGGGCGCAGCGACTACGGGCCGTTCATCGACCAGGACATTGCCTCCGGTGGTCTCTTCACCGGGGCCGAGGGCGTGAAGACCAAGGCGCAGGCGAAGGCGTTCGGCGGCAAGGCCGGGGTCGCCTACGACGAGTGCTACCACGCGGAGTGCGACGACCTGGGCAACGTGTCGAAGAAGGCCCTCGACGCCAACAGCGACGCGATCGCCCACGCGGTGCACACCTACGCCCAGTCCACCTGGAGCGTGAACCGCAAGGGTCCGAAGCTGCGCGGCGAGACCCGCAAGGCGGCCAAGCCCCACGACCCGCGGCTCAACGACGCCGCCGGCGGCGGCGGGCACGACCACGGGCACGCCCTGCCCGGCAACTGAGGCCACGCCGGGGAGGGGGATAGCGTTCGGGGGTGACCCCGACGTCCCCCTCCCCGCTGGCACCGTCGCCCGAGGCCGACGTGGCCGTGCGACAGCTGGCCGACTGGCTGGACGCCGACGAGCCGGAGCGTCTCCTGCTGGAGACCTCCGGCTCGACCGGTCTCCCCAAACGGGTGCTGCTCCCCCGCGACGCCGTCGTCGCGTCCGCCCGGGCCAGCGCCCGCAGGCTCGGGAGCCAGGGCCGCTGGGCCCTGCACCTCCCGACCTCCTACGTCGCGGGCGTCCAGGTCGTCGTCCGCTCCCTGCTCGCCGGGCACCCGCCCGTGGTCGGTGCGTGGGACGACGGCGGCGTGCCCGCGACGTACACCTCCCTGGTCCCCACCCAGCTGCACCGGATGCTCCGCGACCCGGGCGAGGCCGCCGCGCTGGCCGCGCTGCGGGCCGTGCTCGTCGGCGGCGCGGGCACCGACCCGGCACTGCGCGCCGACGCCGAGGCCGCCGGGATCCGGGTGGTGGCGACGTACGGCGCCTCCGAGACCGCGGGCGGGTGCGTCTACGACGGCGTGCCGCTCGACGGGGTGGCGGTCACCCTCGGCACCGACGGCCGGATCCGGCTCGGTGGGCCCACCCTCTTCGACGGCTACCTCGACGACCCCGCGCTCACGGCCGAGGTCCTGGTCGACGGGTGGTACCTCACCGCCGACGCGGGGCGGCTCGACGAGGACGGCCGGCTCCGGGTCCTCGGGCGGCTGGACGACGTCGTGGTCTCCGGCGGCGTCAACGTGCCGCTGCCGGCCGTGGCGGCCCGGCTGCGCGAGCACCCCGACGTCGAGCAGGCCGAGGTGGTCGGGGTGCCCGACGAGGAGTGGGGACACCGGGTCGTCGCCTGGGTGCGGCCCCGTCCGGGGGCGTCGCCGACGCTCGACGGGCTGCGCGCGTGGGTCGCGGGGCCGCACCCGCGGTCGTGGGCCCCGCGCCAGCTCGAGCTGGTCGCGCAGTGGCCGCTGCTCGGCAACGGCAAGGTCGACCGGCTCGCGCTGGCCCGCCGCGCGAGCGGGGGGAGCGACGCGTGAGGCTGCACGTCTTCTCCCTGCCGATGCGGACCCGGTTCCGCGGCATCACCGTCCGCGAGGGCGCGCTGCTGGAGACCGACCGGGGATGGGGCGAGTGGAGCCCCTTCCTCGAGTACCCGCCGCCCGTCGCCGAGCCGTGGCTGCGCAGCGCCCGCGAGGCGGCCGCCGGCGACTGGCCGGCCCCGGTGCGCGACCACGTCCCGGTCAACGTGACGGTGCCGGCCGTCGGGCCGGAGCAGGCCCACGCGATCGTCGTGGCGGGCGGCTGCGCGACCGCCAAGGTGAAGGTTGCCGAGCCCGGGCAGTCGCTCGCCGACGACCAGGCGCGGGTCGAGGCCGTCCGCGACGCCCTCGGCCCCGGCGGGCGGATCCGCATCGACGTCAACGGGCTCTGGAGCATCGACGAGGCGGTCACGCGGATCCCCGTCCTCGATCGGGCGGCGGGAGGCCTGGAGTACGTCGAGCAGCCCTGCGCCGCCGTCGAGGAGCTCGCCGCGGTGCGCCGCCGGGTCGACGTCCCGGTGGCCGCCGACGAGTCGATCCGGCGGGCCGAGGACCCCTACCGGGTCCGCGACCTCGAGGCCGCCGACGTCGCAGTGCTCAAGGTGCAGCCGCTGGGCGGCGTCCGGGCCTGCCTGCGGATCGCCGAGGAGATCGGGCTGCCGGTCGTCGTCTCCTCCGCGCTGGAGAGCAGCGTCGGCATCGCCGCGGGCGTGGCCCTGGCCGCAGCGCTGCCCACGCTCGACCACGCCTGCGGCCTGGCCACCGTGCAGCTGCTCGCCGCCGACGTGGCGGTCGATCCGCTGCTGCCGGTGGGCGGCCGGCTGCCGGTGCGCCCCGTCCGGGTGGACCGCGACGCCCTGGCCCGGCACGCGGCGCCCCCCGATCGGGTCGCGCACTGGCAGGAGCGGTACGACGCGGTCCGCCGACTCGCGGCGACGACCGGCGGGACGGACGAGGAGGGGATCGCGTGAGCGCCACGGGCAGCGGGACCGACGGCGGGACGCGCGGGACGGGCGGCGACGTCGGCGGCGGCGCGCAGGCGACGGGCCTGGCCCGGGACGTCGTCGCGGCGCTGGTGGAGGCCGGCGTCGTCGACGCCGTGCTCTCCCCGGGCAGCCGGAACGCCCCGCTCGCCTTCGCGCTGCACGACGCGGCGGTCGCCGGGCTGCTGCGGCTGCACACGCGCATCGACGAGCGGAGCGCCGCCTTCACCGCCCTGGGGGCCTCCCGGTCCTCCGGCCGCCCGGTGGCCGTGGTCTGCACGTCGGGGACGGCGGTCGCCAACCTGCACCCCGCGGTGCTGGAGGCGCGTCACTCCGGGGTGCGGCTGGTCGCCGTGACGGCCGACCGACCCCTGCGGCTGCGCGGGACGAGCGCCAACCAGACCACCGAGCACGTGGGGCTCCTCGTCGGCGCCCCGGTCCTCGACCTGGCCGGTGGCGCGGGAGAGGCGGAGCGGCTCCGCGACCTGCTGCGCGAGGCGTCCCGCGGCCGCCCCGGACCCGTCCACCTCAACGTGCAGCTCGACGAGCCGCTGCTGCCCACGGACCGGTGGGTGCCCGACGTGACGGTGCCGCCCGCTCCCATCGAGCACCCGTGGCGCGACCTGGCCGCCGAGGCCGTCGAGGTGCCCCTGGGCCCCCGGACCGTGGTGGTGGCGGGGGACGACGCCGGGCCGCCCGCGCGGGTGCTCGCCCAGGACGCCGGCTGGCCGCTGCTCGCCGAGCCCAGCTCCGGCTCCCGCACGGGGACCCACGCGCTGCGCGCCTACCGCCTGCTGCTCGACACCGAGCTGGGGGAGCAGGTCGAACGGGTGGTGGTCCACGGGCACCCGACGCTGTCGCGGCCCGTGACCCGGCTGCTGGCGCGCGCCGACGTCGAGGTCTGGGACGTCGACCCCCACGCGCTGTGGCAGCGCCGACCCTTCGTCGTCGCCCGCGCGGCCCGGGCGCTGCGGGTGGCCGGGGCCGACGAGGCGAACGCCGGGTGGCTGGCGGCCTGGCGGGAGGCCGACGCCTCGGTCTCCGCGCAGCTGGACCGGCTCCTGGCCGGCGAGCCCGGGCTCACCCCCCACGAGGTGGCCGGTGCGGTCGCCCGCGCGCTGCCCCCGGGGGGCCAGCTGTGGGTGGGGGCCTCGAGCCCGGTCCGCGACCTCGACCTCATGGTGCCCCGCTGGGAGGTGGGGGCCCGTCGCAAGGTGCTCGCCAACCGCGGGCTGGCCGGCATCGACGGCGTGGTGAGCAGCGCGATCGGCGCCGCCCTGGCCCGCGGGCCCGGCTCGCGCAACCTCGCGCTCCTCGGCGACGTCACCTTCCTTCACGACGGTGGAGGGCTGGTGCTCGGGCCGGAGGAGAGCCGCCCCGACCTGACGCTGGTCGTCGTCAACGACGACGGCGGATCGATCTTCAGCATGCTCGAGCAGGGGGCCGAGGAGTACGCCGACCGGTTCGAGCGGCTCTTCGGCACCCCGCACGGGGTCGACCTGGCCGCCTGGTGCGCCGCCACCCGGACCCCGCACTGGCGGGTGGAGTCGCTCCCCGAGCTCGAGCACGCCCTCGCCCAGCCCGCCGGCGGGATCGAGGTCGTGGAGGCGCGGGTGCGCCGCGACGACCGCCGGGCGCTCGACCAGCGGATCCGGGCGCTGCGTCCGGCCTGACGCCGGCCCGACCGGGGCTACCCCCACAACGCGAACGCGCCGCACCCCCTGACGGGGATGCGGCGCGTCTTCGGTGCTTCAGCGACCGGTGTCGCGGGTCAGGAAGGGGTCTCCCAGACGCGGATCCAGTCGACGTACATGTGCTGCGGCAGCTTGCGCTCGTTGCCCAGGTCGGACAGCTCGTAGTCGGAGCTGAGCAGCGACAGGATGGGGTACTGCGGCTGGCCGGAGACACCCCGGTTGCTGCGCCAGGTCTCCTGGCCGTCGATGCGGAAGATGTACTGCTTAGGGGTCCACTCGACGGAGAAGACGTGGTAGGCCTTGAACCAGTCGTCGTTCTTCTTCGCGGTGTACTGCTTGACGTTCTTGAGCCAGTTGCCGGTCTTCACCCGCTGGCCGCCCTTGGCCCAGTGGTAGGTGAAGGTGGTCAGGCCCATCGAGTCCTTGGGGCCGGAGCCCTTGCCGAAGTGCTCGATGACGTCGATCTCGGCGCCCGAGAGCTTCGGGTCGGTCGAGCCCGCGACGTGCTCGGCCGGCTGCATCCAGAAGGAGCTGTGCTGGCCACGGGCCTTGGGGAACTTCATCCGCGCGGCGGCGACGCCGTACTTGAAGCTGTAGCTCTCCTCGGTGGAGATGTGGCCGTTGAGCCGGTAGTTGTACTTGCCGGTGACCTTGCCGCTCCGCTTGGCGACGCACTTGTCGTTGCGGGCCGGGTCCTTGATCACGCTGAGGCGGACCGTGCCCTTGCCCACGCTGACGGCCTCGGGGCCGCCGCGGGAGCAGAGACGGTTGCCGTCGCCGTTGTACTCCGGGATCCGGTGGTTCCATCCGGCGCCGAGGGTGGTGCCCTCGAAGGTGTCCTCGAAGCTCGGGGCCAGCCACTGCGCGGTGGTGGCCGACTTCGAGGTGGCCTTGCCGAGCTTCACGCGGTACTCGACGGGCTGGCCGTCGCGGCTGACCGCGCCCAGGAGGTGGGCCTTGCCGCGGGCGTTGGTGCGACCCGCGCCCGCCTTCTTCCAGGAGGAGCCGCTGCGGGCCTGGAGGACGACCTTCTTGTTGCGGCCGGCCTTGCCGGGCTTGGCGGTCACCTCGATGACCGCGCGGCTGCTCGGCGAGGTGGGCCGCTTGCCGTACTGCGAGATCGGGGGCAGCACCTTGATGCTGACCTTGGCCTTGCGGGCCTTCTTGCGTGCCTTCTTGCGGGCCAGCACGTCGGCCTGCGCCGCACTGCTGGAGAGGGGTGAGGCGGCCGGCGCGGTGGCCGAGCTTGCCTGCGTGGAGACGAGGGCCGCGGCGGGCAGCAGCAGGGCTGCGGCGCCGGCGGCGATCAGACGACGTCCAGACATGGAGATCCTGTTCGGGCGTGGGTGGGTGGTCGAGTGCCGCCCCCATCGGCGACGACGGGGCCCACCGTAACGGGTGGGACCGACTTTTCCGGTGTCGTCGACGCTTCTACGCTCGCCCCATGCGCATCACGAAGCACGGCCACGCCTGTGTCCGCCTCGAGCACCGCGGCACCGTCCTGGTGCTCGACCCGGGCGTCTTCACCGACGTCCACGCCGTCGCCGGGGCGGACGTCGTCCTCGTCACGCACGAGCACCCGGACCACCTGCACGTCGACCACCTGCGCGCCTGCGACGCCGAGGTGGTGACGATCGGGGCCGTGGCCGACCGGGTGCTCGCCGAGGCGCCGGAGCTGGCGGTCCGGCTGCGGCGGGTGGTGCCCGGCGACCGCCTCGACCTCGGGCTCCCGGTCTCGGTGGTGGGGGAGCGGCACGCCGTCATCCACGAGGAGCTCCCGCGCGTCGACAACTCCGGCTACCTGCTGGACCTGGACGGGACCCGCGTCTACCACCCGGGCGACGCGTTGACGCCGCCCGGGGAGCCCGTCGACCTGCTGCTGGCGCCGGCCAGCGCGCCGTGGCTCAAGGTGGGGGAGGCGATCGACTTCGTGCGCACCGTCGGCGCCCCGCGCAACCTGGCGATCCACGACGCGGTCTACTCCGAGGCCGGGCACGGCATCGTCGACGGCCACATGGAACGGCTCAACGGGCCGCGCGGCCTGGGCTGGACCCGCCTCGCGGCGGGGGAGGACCTGGACCTGTGACCGGCTCGCGGTAGCGGGCTCAGCCCAGGGAGTCGCGGACCGGCACGAACTTCGCCTGCGACTCCGCGAGCTCGGCCTCGGGGTCGGAGTCGGCGACGATCCCGCAGCCGGCGAAGAGCCGGACCACGCGTCCCTCGACGCCCGCCGAGCGCAGGCCGATGCCCCACTCGCCGTCGCCGGAGGCGTCCATCCAGCCGACCGGGCCGGCGTACCGGGCCCGGTCCATCCGCTCGAGCTCGGCCAGCAGCGCCGTCGCGGGCCCCGTGGGCGTGCCGCCGACGGCGGCGGAGGGGTGCAGCGACTCCGCCAGCTGGAGCGAGGAGACGGTCCCGGCGTCGTGGACGACGCCGTTCACGTCGGTGGCCAGGTGCATGACGTTGGGCAGGTGGAGGACGAACGGCGCCTCGGGGACGTTCATCGAGGAGCAGTGCGGCTCCAGCGCGTCGGCGACCGAGCGGACGGCGTACTCGTGCTCCTCGAGGTCCTTCGAGCTGCGGGCGAGCGTGGCGGCCAGGGCGAGGTCGCGCTCGTCGTCGCCGGTGCGGCGGATCGTCCCGGCCAGCACCCGGGAGGTGACCAGGCCGCGCTCGCGGCGCAGCAGCATCTCGGGGGTGGCGCCGAAGAAGCCGTCGACGTGGAAGGTCCAGCAGGTCGGGTACTGCTCGGCGAGGCGGGCCAGCGGCCAGCGGACGTCCACCGGCTCCGCGGCGGTGGCCAGCAGGTCGCGGGCCAGCACGACCTTCTCCAGGTCGCCGCGCTGGATCCGGGTCACGGCGTCGGCGACCGCCGACATCCACTGGTCGCCGTTGAGCGCGCCGTCGGCGAACTGCACGTCGCGGGGGGCCGCCGGCGCGGCGACGTCGGCGGCGAGGACGTCCGCCGGGCCGGGGACGGGCTCGCCGGCGGGGGTGACGGTCGTGCACCAGGCCACCGCCCCGCGGCGGCCCAGGACGACCGAGGGCACGACCAGGACGGAGTCGCCGGGGGCGTCGGCGAAGGCGAAGGAGCCGAAGGCGACCAGCCCGGTCCCGGGCTCGTCGACGGCGTCCTCGACCTCGGCCCGCGCCACCAGCTCGGCCCACCACTTGTCGGCCTCGCTGAACCGCGTGCTGCCGCTGGTGCGGACCTGGGCGGCGACGCCCCAGCCGACGAGCCCCTCGCCGTTGCGCAGCCAGGAGACGGGCCGGTCGTCGGGGAGCCGGGCCAGCAGGTCGTCCACGGACGCGGGGTCGACCGCGACGGTCCGCACCACCAGCGGGTCGCCGGTCGTCGGACCGGCGGGGGTGGCCGGGCTCTTGCTCACCCCGCGAGACTACCGCCGGGCCGCCGAGGGCCCCGGGACGGGAGGACGCAGATGACACTCACCGGCGAGCAGGGGTCCGCGCTCGAGCGGCGCTGGCGCCTGCGGCTCGCGGTGTCGGCCGGCGTGCTGGCGCTGATGGCCGCCGTCGCCACCGCGACCGCGTTCACCGACGAGGGGGCCCCACCGCTCGTGCCGGCGCTGCTCTGGGCGGCGGCGGGCTGCCTGGTGGTGGCGCGCCGCGCGGTGCCGCCCGGCGCCCGGTACGGGCCGGGGCTGCTGCGCAGCGGCGCCTGGGTGCTCCTCGCCCTGGTGCTGGTCGTGGCCCCCGTGCTGCTGGACCGGCTCGGCTGAGCGGGCGCGTATAGGCTCCGCCCGTGGCCCGTGCAGAACTCGACAAGCAGCCCTCCGACGTCCAGCGGATGTTCGACGCGGTCGCGCGCCGGTACGACGTGACCAACGACGTGCTCTCGCTCGGCCAGGACCGGCGCTGGCGCCGCGACGTGCTGGCCGCGGTGGCGCCGCAGCCGGGGGAGCGGGTCCTCGACCTGGCCGCCGGCACCGGCACGTCGAGCGTGCCGTTCGCCGAGGCGGGCGCGACCGTCGTGCCGTGCGACTTCTCCCTCGGGATGCTGCGGGTCGGCAAGCAGGCGCGGCCCCACCTGCCCTTCACCGCGGGCGACGGCACGCGGCTGCCCTTCGCGGACGCCTCGTTCGACGCGGTGACGATCTCGTTCGGGCTGCGCAACATCGTCGACCCGCTCGCCGGTCTCGCCGAGCTGCGCCGGGTCACCCGGCCCGGCGGCCGCCTGGTGGTCTGCGAGTTCAGCCACCCCACGTGGTCGCCGTTCCGCACCGTCTACCTGGAGTACCTGATGAAGGCGCTGCCCGCGATCTCGCGCGCGGTCTCCTCCAGCCCGGACGCCTACGTCTACCTCGCCGAGTCGATCCGCGCCTGGCCCGACCAGGCCGGTCTCGCCGCGATGGTCGGGGAGGCCGGCTGGCGCGACGTCGAGTGGCGCAACCTCAGTGGCGGCATCGTGGCGCTGCACCGCGCCCGTGCGTGACGAGAATTACGCAACGCCAGACTGAGTTAAATACGCAGGTCAGCGTGCGAATCGCCGCTCTGCACCCCCGGCGTGACGAAGGACGCACCGGCACCTAGACTGGCGGCCGCGGCCATTCGTGAAGGCTTTCACAATCGCACGACTGTGACCTGGGTCTCCCACGTGGCCGCTCCACGGGAAGGAGTGCGCAGGAGATGGAGCTCTACACACCGGTGCTGTTCCTGGCCGCGATCGCGGCCGGATTCGCCGTGCTGTCGATCGGGATGAGCTCGGTCCTCGGGCCGAAGCGGCACAACCGGGTCAAGGTCGACTCCTACGAGTGCGGCATCGAGCCCACGCCCCAGCCGGTCGGCGGCGGGCGCTTCCCCGTGAAGTACTACACGATCGCGATGACCTTCATCGTCTTCGACGTCGAGATCATGTTCCTCGTGCCGTGGGCGGTCTACTTCGACCAGCTGAGCTGGTTCGGCTTCGCGGCCGTCGCGCTCTTCCTGCTCAACGTGACCATCGTCTACGCCTACGAGTGGCGTCGTGGCGGACTGGACTGGGACTGAGGAACTGACATGGGTGTCGAGGACAAGCTCCCGAGCGGAGTCATGCTCACCACCGTCGAGGGCCTGGCGGGGTGGATGCGGAAGGCGTCGTTCTGGCCGGCGACCTTCGGCCTGGCCTGCTGCGCCATCGAGATGATGACGAGCGGCGGCCCGAAGTACGACCTGGGCCGCTTCGGCATGGAGGTCTTCCGGGCCAGCCCCCGCCAGGCCGACCTGATGATCGTGGCGGGCCGGGTGAGCCAGAAGATGGCGCCGGTGCTGCGCCAGATCTACGACCAGATGCCCGAGCCCAAGTGGGTGCTCGCCATGGGCGTCTGCGCCAGCTCCGGCGGCATGTTCAACAACTACGCGATCGTCCAGGGCGTCGACCACGTCGTGCCGGTCGACATGTACCTCCCCGGATGTCCGCCGCGGCCCGAGATGCTGATCGACGCGATCCTCAAGCTCCACAAGGAGGTGCAGGGCACCAAGATGGGCGCCCACCGCCTGGCGGAGATCGAGGCCGACGAGACCGCGGCGCTGAACGCCCTGCCCACCTCCGAGATGCGGGGCCTGCTGCGATGAGCGACGAGAAGAAGAAGGAGTTCGGCACCGCCGACAACGTGCGGGTCACCCGGGACACCCCGGGCACCCGCGCCCGCGAGGACGAGGTCAACGCGCCCGGCGAGGGCGGGGAGATCCTGCCTGCCGACGCGACGCAGGAGCGCGCGGTCGGCGTCCGCCGCGGGATGTTCGGCGCCGCCGGCACCGGCGACACCAGCGGCTTCGGCGGCCTGGTCGCGCCGGTGATCTTCCCCGGCGCCACCCAGCGCCCGTACGGCGGCTGGTTCGACGAGGTGGCCGACGCGCTGGCCGAGGGCCTCGCCGGCTCGGGCCTGGAGCAGGCGACCGACCGGGTCGTGGTGCACCGCGGCGAGATCACCTTCCACGTCCGCCGCGAGGACCTGCTCCCCGTGGTCCGGCTGCTCCGCGACGACGCGCGGCTGCGGTTCGAGCTCTGCTCCTCGATCTCGGGCGTGCACTACCCCGAAGACGCCGGTCGCGAGCTGCACGTCGTCTACCACCTGCTCTCGATGACCCACAACCGCCGGGTGCGGCTGGAGGTCGCGGTCCCCGACTCCGACCCCCACCTGCCGACGGTCGTCCCGGTCTACCCCACGGCCGACTGGCACGAGCGCGAGACCTGGGACATGTTCGGGGTCGTCTTCGACGGCCACCCCGCGCTGACCCGGATCCTCATGCCCGACGACTGGCCGGGCCACCCCCAGCGCAAGGACTACCCCCTCGGGGGCATCCCTGTGGAGTACAAGGGCGGGTCCGTCCCGCCGCCGGACCAGCGGAGGTCCTACACCTGATGAGCACCGACCAGCACGACTTCTACGCCCACGGCTCCGAGACCAGCCAGGGACGGGTCTTCACCGTCACCGGCCAGGACTGGGACTCCATCAGCGAGGGCCTCGGCGAGGGCGCCGAGGAGCGCATCGTCGTCAACATGGGGCCGCAGCACCCGTCCACCCACGGCGTGCTCCGGCTCATCCTCGAGCTCGAGGGCGAGACGGTGACCGAGGCCCGCTGCGGCATCGGCTACCTGCACACCGGCATCGAGAAGAACATGGAGTACCGCTCCTGGGTGCAGGGCGTCACCTTCTGCACCCGGATGGACTACCTCTCCCCGTTCTTCAACGAGGCGACCTACTGCCTCGGCGTCGAGCGGCTCCTCGACATCGAGGACCAGATCCCCGAGAAGGCGCAGGTCATGCGCGTGCTCCTGATGGAGCTCAACCGCATCTCCTCCCACCTGGTGGCCATCGCCACGGGCGGCATGGAGATCGGCGCGCTGACCGTCATGACGGTCGGCTTCCGCGAGCGCGAGCTCGTGCTCGACCTCTTCGAGACGATCACCGGCCTGCGGATGAACCACGCCTTCATCCGCCCGGGCGGCGTCGCGCAGGACCTCCCCGCCGGTGCGCTCGACGACATCCGCGCCTTCGTCGCGCTGATGAAGAAGCGGCTCCCCGAGTACGCCGACTTCTGCAACGCCAACCCGATCTTCCGGGGACGCCTCGAGGGCGTCGGCGAGCTCGACCTCGCCGGCTGCCTGGCCCTGGGGATCACCGGCCCGCCGCTGCGCGCCACCGGCTACGCCTGGGACCTGCGCAAGACCCAGCCGTACTCGGGCTACGAGGACTACGAGTTCGACGTCCAGACCTGGGACACCCCCGACGCCTACGGGCGGTTCCGGGTGCGGCTCAACGAGATGTGGGAGTCCCTGCGGATCGTCGAGCAGTGCGCCGACCGGCTCGCCGGCCTCGACGGGGCCCCCGTCATGGTGGGCGACAAGAAGGTCGCCTGGCCCAGCCAGCTCGCCATCGGCAGCGACGGGATGGGCAACAGCCTCGACCACATCCGCCACATCATGGGCGAGTCGATGGAGGCGCTGATCCACCACTTCAAGCTGGTCACCGAGGGCTTCCGGGTCCCGCCGGGCCAGGCCTTCGTGCCGGTGGAGAGCCCCCGCGGCGAGCTCGCCGCGCACGTCGTCTCCGACGGTGGCACCCGGCCGTTCCGGGCGCACTTCCGAGACCCGTCGTTCGTCAACCTGCAGGGCACCAGCGTGATGTCCGAGGGCGGCATGGTCTCCGACGTGATCGTGGCCATCGCCTCGATCGACCCCGTGATGGGAGGAGTGGACCGATGAGCACCGACACCCCGCTCGACGACCGCACGGTCGCCGAGCTCCGCGAGATCGCGGCCCGCTACCCCCAGCCGCGCTCCGGGCTCCTGCCGATGCTCCACCTCGTCCAGTCCGCCCAGGGCCGGATCACCCCCGAGGGGATCGAGGCGTGCGCCGAGGTCCTCGGGATCACCGCCGCCGAGGTCAGCGGCGTGGCGACCTTCTACACGATGTACAAGCGCCGCCCCGTCGGCGACTACCACGTCGGGGTCTGCACCAACACGCTCTGCGCGGTGATGGGCGGCGACGCCATCCTCGAGCGGCTCAAGGAGCACCTCGACGTCGGCAACGACGAGACGGCCGCGTCCCGCGAGGGCGACACCGCCACCGTCTCGCTCGAGCACATCGAGTGCAACGCGGCCTGCGACTACGCCCCGGTGATGACCGTCAACTGGGAGTTCATGGACAACCAGACGCCGGAGTCGGCCGTGCAGCTCGTCGACGACCTGCGCGCCGGGCGCGAGGTCCGCTCCACCCGCGGCCCGCGGATCTGCACGTGGCGCGAGGCCGAGCGGGTGCTGGCCGGCTTCAACGACGGCCTCGCCGACGAGGGCCCCTCGGCCGGCCCGGCCTCGCTGGTCGGCCGCGAGCTGGCCCGGGAGAACGGCTGGACCGCCCCCACCGGCGGCGAGCAGCGGAAGGCGGACGACAAGTGAGCGACCCGATCGAGACCCTGACCCCGGTCCTGACCGCCAACTGGGGCGACGAGCGCTCCTGGACGCTGGAGGCCTACGAGGCCCAGGGCGGCTACCGCGCCCTGACCAAGGCGCTCGGGATGGCGCCCGACGACATCATCTCCGCCGTCAAGGACTCGCAGCTGCGCGGCCGCGGCGGCGCGGGCTTCCCGACCGGCATGAAGTGGGGCTTCATCCCGCAGGACAACCCGAAGCCGAAGTACCTCGTCGTCAACGCCGACGAGTCCGAGCCGGGCACCTGCAAGGACATCCCGCTCATGATGGCCAGCCCGCACACCCTCGTCGAGGGCGTCATCATCAGCGCCTACGCGATCCGCGCCAACCACGCCTTCATCTACGTCCGCGGCGAGGTGCTGCACGTGATCCGGCGGCTCCAGCGCGCCGTCCAGGAGGCCTACCTGGCCGGCCACCTCGGCAAGGACGTGCACGGCTCCGGCTACGACCTCGACCTGGTCGTGCACGCCGGCGCCGGCGCCTACATCTGCGGCGAGGAGACGGCGCTCCTCGACTCCCTCGAGGGCCGCCGCGGGCAGCCCCGGCTGCGCCCGCCGTTCCCGGCGGTGGCGGGGCTCTACGCCAGCCCCACGGTGATCAACAACGTGGAGTCGATCGCCTCGGTGCCCAGCATCGTCGCCAACGGGCCCGAGTGGTTCTCCTCGATGGGCACCGAGCGGTCCAAGGGCTTCGGCATCTTCAGCCTCTCCGGCCACGTCGAGCGCCCCGGCCAGTACGAGGCCCCGCTGGGGATCACCCTGCGCCGCCTCATCGAGCTGGCCGGCGGGATGCGGAACGGCAACGCCCTGAAGTTCTGGACGCCGGGCGGCTCCTCCACGCCGCTGCTCACCGACGAGCACCTCGACGTGCCGCTCGACTTCGAGGGCGTCGGCGGCGCGGGCTCGATGCTCGGCACCCGGGCCCTGCAGATCTTCGACGAGACCGTCTGCGTGGTCCGCGCGACCCTGCGCTGGCTGGAGTTCTACAAGCACGAGTCCTGCGGCAAGTGCACCCCGTGCCGCGAGGGCACGTGGTGGCTGGTGCAGGTGCTGGCCCGGCTCGAGAAGGGCCAGGGCACCGAGGCCGACCTCGACCAGCTGCTCGACCAGTGCGACAACATCCTGGGGCGCTCGTTCTGCGCCCTCGCCGACGGCGCGGTGAGCCCGGTGCAGTCCTCGATCCAGTACTTCCGGGACGAGTACGTCGCCCACCTCACCCAGGGCGGCTGCCCCTTCGACCCCGCGGCGTCCACCCTCTTCGCACCCGCAGGAGCGCGCGCATGACCCAGGTCTCCACCGAGCTGGTGAACCTCACGATCGACGGCGTGGCCGTCAGCGTCCCCCCGGGGACGCTGGTGATCCGCGCCGCCGAGCAGATCGGCGTCCAGATCCCGCGGTTCTGCGACCACCCGCTGCTCGCGCCCGCCGGCGCCTGCCGGCAGTGCCTCGTCGAGGTGGCGCTGCCCGGCCCCGACGGCTCGATGCGCCAGATGCAGGGCCCGCCCGGCCGGATGAAGCCGCAGGCCTCCTGCACCCTCGTCGTCTCGGAGGGGATGGAGGTCCGCACGCAGCTGACCTCGCCCGACATCGACAAGGCCCAGCAGGGCGTGATGGAGCAGCTGCTCATCAACCACCCGCTGGACTGCCCCGTCTGCGACAAGGGCGGCGAGTGCCCCCTGCAGAACCAGGCGATGTCCAACGGTCGCGGCGAGTCCCGGTTCTCCGCCCAGGGCGGCGTCAAGCGGACCTACCCCAAGCCGATCAACATCTCGGCGCAGGTCCTGCTCGACCGCGAGCGCTGCATCCTCTGCGCCCGGTGCACCCGGTTCTCCCAGGAGATCGCGGGCGACCCGTTCATCGCGCTGATCGAGCGCGGCGCGCTCCAGCAGGTCGGGATCTACGAGCGGGAGCCGTTCGAGAGCTACTTCGCCGGCAACACGGTCCAGATCTGCCCCGTCGGCGCGCTGACCAGCGCCGACTACCGGTTCCGCTCGCGCCCCTTCGACCTGGTCTCCTCGCCGTCGGTGGCCGAGCACGACGCCTGCGGTGCAGCCATCCGGGTCGACCACCGGCGCGGCAAGGTGATGCGCCGGCTCGCCGGCCACGACGCCGACGTCAACGAGGAGTGGATCACCGACAAGGACCGGTACGCCTTCGCCTACGCGCGCCAGGCCGACCGGCTGACCCACCCGCAGGTCCGCGACGCCGACACCGGCGAGCTGCGTCCCGCGTCGTGGCCCGAGGCGTTCGCCGTCGCGGCCCGCGGCCTGGCCGGCGCCGGCGGCTCGGCCGTCCTCACCGGCGGCCGCCTGACCGCCGAGGACGCCTACGCCTACGCGAAGTTCGCCCGGGTCGCCCTCGGCACCCACGACATCGACTTCCGGGCCCGCCCGCACAGCGCCGAGGAGGCCGACTTCCTCGCCTCCGAGGTGGTGCTGACCAGCCACGAGGACGGCGGGGTCACCTACGCCGACCTCGAGCGCGCCTCGGTCGTCGTCCTGGCGGGCCTCGAGCCCGAGGACGAGGCCGGCACCCTCTTCCTGCGGCTCCGCAAGGCGGTCAAGCAGCACGGGACCCGCGTGGTCTCCGTGGCGCCGTACACCTCCCGCGGCCTGGCCAAGCTGGACGGCCGCCTCGTCCGCACGGCGCCCGGCGCCGAGGCCGAGGCGCTCCGCGAGCTGGCCCACGACGGGGAGGTCGCGCTCGACGGCGGCGGCCTGCTGCTGGTGGGGGAGCGGCTCGCCGCCACCCCCGGCGCGCTGACGGCCGCGGCCGAGCTCTCCCGGACCACCGGGGCCCGTCTCGCCTGGGTGCCCCGGCGCGCCGGCGACCGCGGCGCCGTGGAGGCCGGCTGCCTGCCCACGCTGCTGCCCGGCGGCCGCCCCGCGGCCGACGCCGCCGCGCGGGTCGACCTCGCCACCGCCTGGGGTGTCGAGCAGCTGCCGACCGGGCCGGGCCGCGACGGCGACGCCATCGTGGCCGCGCTGGCCGCGGGCGAGCTGGGCGGCCTCGTGGTCGGGGGCGTGGACCCCGACGACACGGCCGACCCCGCGGCGTTCCGCGAGGCGCTGGGCCGGGCCCGCTTCGTCGTCCAGCTCGAGCTGCGCGCCACCGACGTGACGCCGTACGCCGACGTGGTGCTGCCGGTGGCCCCGGTCACCGACAAGGCCGGCACCTTCGTCACCTGGGACGGGCGCACCCGCGCCTTCGAGCAGGTCTTCGCCAACCCGGGGTCGCTGCCCGACCTGCGGGTCCTGGCCGGGATCGCCGAGGAGCTCGGCGCCCCGCTCGGCTTCCGGACCGTCGAGGAGGTGCGCCGCGAGATGGCCGCCGTCGGCCCGTGGGACGGGGAGCGCCCCGCGCTCGCCGGCACCGCGCCGGCCCCGACGGCCGGGGCCTCGGAGCCGGCGCCCGGCGCCATGCGCCTGGCGACCTGGAAGCAGCTGGTCGACCTCGGGTCGATGCAGGACGGCGAGTCGGCCTACCGCGCCGCCGGCCGGCGGGCGGTGGCCCGCCTGTCGGCCACCGACCACGAGCGGATCCTCGGGCCCGTCGCCGACGGGGTCGTCGCCCGCGTCGAGGTCACCGGCGACCGGGGCAGCGTCGTGCTGCCCGCCGAGGTCGCCGACCTGCCCGACGGCGTCGTCTGGCTGCCCGCGCGCTCGGTGGGGCGCGGGGTGCTGGCGGACGTCGCCTCGCCGGGCAGCACCGTCACGGTGAAGGGAGCAGGGGAGTGAGCACCGCAACGCGTGTCCTGGTGAGCGCCCAGGCCGAGGTCGGCGAGGCCGGCGGACGCCTCGAGGCGTTCGGCCAGGACCCCTGGGGCCTGGTCCTGGTCAAGGCCGTCCTGATCTTCCTCGTCCTCGTCCTCCTGACGCTCTTCAACATCTGGTTCGAGCGCCGCGTGGTGGGCCGGATGCAGCACCGCATCGGCCCCAACGTCAACGGCCCCTTCGGCCTGCTCCAGGCGCTGGCCGACGGCACGAAGCTGATGTTCAAGGAGGACATCTTCCCGAAGGCGGCCGACAAGGTCGTCTACTTCGCGGCGCCGTTCATCGCGGTGATCCCCGCCTTCGTGACCTGGTCGGTGATCCCGCTCGGCCCCGAGGTCGACGTCCCGTTCACCGACCTCACGACCCCGCTGCAGCTCACCGACATGCCGGTGGCCGTCCTCTTCCTGCTCGGCATCGCCTCGATCGGGATCTACGGCATCGTGCTCGCCGGTTGGTCCTCGGGCTCGACCTACTCCCTGCTGGGCGGCCTGCGCTCGAGCGCCCAGATGATCTCCTACGAGATCGCCATGGGCCTGGCCCTGGTGGCGGTCTTCATCTACGCCGGCTCGATGTCGACCTCCGAGATCGTCGCGGCCCAGGCGGGCGGCGAGGTCGAGCTCTTCGGCCTCGACGTGCCGGTGCCGGGCTGGTTCGGCTTCATCCTGCTGCCGTCGTTCGTGGTCTACGTGATCGCGATGGTCGGCGAGACCAACCGCGCCCCCTTCGACCTCCCCGAGGCCGAGGGCGAGCTGGTCGGCGGCTTCCACACGGAGTACTCCGCGATGAAGTTCGCGATGTTCTTCCTCGCCGAGTACATCAACATGGCCACCGTCTCGGCCATCGCCACCACGCTCTTCCTGGGCGGCTGGCGGGCCCCGTTCCCGTTCTCCCTGTGGGACGGCGCCAACGAGGGCTACTGGCCGGTGCTCTGGTTCTTCGGCAAGATGCTGCTCTTCATCTTCATGTTCATCTGGCTGCGCGGCACCCTGCCCCGGTTGCGCTACGACCAGTTCATGGCGTTCGGCTGGAAGGTGCTGATCCCGATCTCGCTGGCCTGGATCATGGCGGTCGCCGCGATCCGCCTGGCGGCGGGCCCCGACGGCATCGACCGCAACTACCTGATCGCGGGCTTCGCGGTCGCCGTGGTGCTGCTGGCCGTCGCGCTGGTGCTGCCCGGCGGCGGGGGCGACGGCGAGGGCGCCGACGAGGCGCCCGCCGAGCCGGAGGACGCCTTCGCGGGCGGCTTCCCGGTGCCCCCGATGCCGGCGGGCGGTCCCGTCCGCGGCGCCGCCGCCCCGCTGACCTTCCCGACCCGCACGACCGACCACGCTGGTGAGGAGATCTGATGGCCGCCGCTGAGTCCCGCCCTGAGAAGGCGGGGTCCGAGCAGGGCTCGAAGACCCTGAAGGAGCAGCTCTGGGACCCCGTCGCCGGGTTCGGGGTGACCTTCCGGACGATGTTCCGCAAGGTCGTCACCGAGCAGTACCCGTTCGACAAGCAGCCGACCGCGCCCCGGTTCCACGGCCGGCACCAGCTCAACCGCTGGCCCGACGGGCTGGAGAAGTGCATCGGCTGCGAGCTCTGCGCGTGGGCGTGCCCGGCCGACGCGATCTACGTCGAGGCCGACGACAACTCCGACGCCGAGGGCGGGGAGCGGTTCAGCCCCGGCGAGCGCTACGGCCGCGTCTACCAGATCAACTACCTGCGCTGCATCCTGTGCGGGCTCTGCATCGAGGCCTGCCCGACGCGCGCGCTCACGATGACCAACGAGTACGAGCTGGCCGACACCACGCGCGAGTCGCTGATCTACGAGAAGAACGACCTGCTCGCCCCGCTGCTGCCCGGGATGGAGCAGCCGCCCCACCCGATGCTGCTCGGCGACGACGAGGGCGACTACTACCGCGGCGACTTCTCCAAGAAGGAGGCCGACCGGTGACCGCCTTCTGGATCCTCTCCCCGGTGATGGTGCTGGCGGCCCTGGGCATCCTCTTCGTGCGCAAGGCCGTCCACGCGGCGCTGCTGCTCGCCGTCGTCATGATGAGCCTCTCGGTGCTCTACCTGGTGCTCGAGGCGCCGTTCCTGTTCGCCGTCCAGGTGATCGTCTACACCGGCGCGATCCTCATGCTCTTCCTCTTCGTCGTGATGCTCGTCGGCGTCGACGCGAGCGACTCCTCGGTCGAGACGATCCGCGGTCAGCGGCTCGCCGCCACGCTCGTCGGGCTCGCGCTCGGCGCGGTGCTGGTCCTCGCGGTCGGCCAGGTCTCGCTCGGCGCCGTCACCGGGATGGGCGCGGCCAACGCCGACGGCAACGTCGAGGGGATCGCCGCCCTGCTCTTCACCCGCTACGTCTTCGCCTTCGAGGCGATCGCGGCCCTGCTGATCACGGCCGCGCTCGGCGCGATGGTGCTCGCCCACCGCGAGCGCCTCACCCCCAAGCAGACCCAGGGCGAGATGGCCGCGCAGCGGATGCGCGACTACGCCGAGTCGGGCAAGCACCCCGGCCCGCTCCCGGCTCCCGGCGTGTACGCCCGGCACAACGCGGTCGACACCCCCGCGCTGCTGCCCGACGGCAGCATCTCCGAGCTGTCCGTCTCGCGGGTCATGCAGGCGCGCGGCGTGGTCCGCTCCGCCCCGGCGCTGGCCGACGACATCGACCCGATCGCCCGCCAGCTCGGCGTCCCCGACCAGGACCCGGCCAGGGCGCCGGAGACCAGCGGCAAGAGCGGTGCGGTCACCGACACCGAGGAGGACCGGGCATGAGCCTCACCCCCTACATCGTCCTCTCGGCGATCCTGTTCACCATCGGCGCGGTCGGCGTGCTCACCCGGCGCAACGCGCTCGTGGTCTTCATGTGCGTGGAGCTCATGCTCAACGCCTGCAACCTGGCCCTGGTGACCTTCGCCAAGCAGCACGGCAACCTCGACGGCCAGGTCGCCGCCTTCTTCGTGATGGTGGTGGCCGCGGCCGAGGTCGTGGTCGGGCTGGCCATCATCATGACCATCTTCCGGACCCGTCGCTCGGCCTCGGTCGACGACGCGAGCCTGCTGAAGTACTGACGAGGTCGCTGACATGTCTCTCTCCCTTGCCGACGCCCAGATCCCGGTCGTCGACCCCGGCGCCGCGGACGGCGTCCTCTCCCTGCTCTGGCTCGTCATCGCGCTGCCCCTGGCCGGCGCGGTGGTGCTGCTGCTCGGCGGCGCGCTGGCCCGCGGCGCGATGGACCGGTGGGGCCACTGGCTCGGCACCGCCACCGTCGCGGGCTCCTTCGCGCTCAGCCTGGCTGCCTTCTTCGCGCTGCTGGGCCGTGACGAGGCCGACCGCCAGGTCGGCCAGTCGCTGTGGACCTGGTTCGAGGCCGGCGGCCTCAAGGTCGGCATGGACCTGCTCTACGACCCGCTCAACGCGCTCTTCCTGCTGCTGATCACGGGTGTGGGCACGCTGATCCACGTCTACTCCATCGGCTACATGGAGCACGACCCGCGCCGCCGCCGGTTCTTCGGCTACCTCAACCTCTTCGTCGCGGCGATGCTGGTGCTGGTCCTCTCGGCCAACTTCCTCGGCGTCTTCCTCGGCTGGGAGGGCGTCGGCCTCGCCTCCTACCTGCTGATCGGCTTCTGGCAGCACAAGCCGTCCGCGGCCGCGGCCGCCAAGAAGGCGTTCGTGATCAACCGCGTGGGCGACATCGGCCTCTCGCTGGCGATCGCCCTGATGTTCGCCACCTTCGGCTCCACCGACTTCTCGGTGATCAGCGCCGCCTCCTCCGAGGCCGGGCAGGGCACGCTCAACGCGATCGGCCTGCTGCTCCTCCTCGGTGCCTGCGGCAAGTCGGCCCAGGTGCCGCTCCAGGCCTGGCTCCTGGACGCCATGGAGGGTCCGACCCCGGTCTCGGCGCTCATCCACGCCGCCACCATGGTCACCGCCGGCGTCTACCTCGTGGTCCGCTCCAACTTCATCTTCGAGCTGGCCCCGGCCGCCCAGACGGCCACCGTCGTCGTCGCCACGGTCACCCTGCTCTGGGGTGCGGTCCTCGGCTGCGCCAAGGACGACATCAAGAAGGCGCTCGCCGGCTCCACGATGAGCCAGATCGGCTACATGATGCTGGCCGCCGGGCTCGGCGTGGCGGGCTACGCGTTCGCCATCTTCCACCTGCTCACCCACGGCTTCTTCAAGGCCAACATGTTCCTGGGCGCCGGCTCGGTGATGCACGGGATGGACGACGACGTCGACATGCGCCACTACGGCGGCCTGCGCAAGTACATGCCGGTCACCTTCCTCACCTTCGCGATGGGCTACCTGGCGATCATCGGATTCCCGCTCTTCTCGGGCTTCTGGTCCAAGGACAAGATCATCGAGACCGCGCTGGCCGAGAACCTCCTGGTGGGCCTCTGCGCCCTCCTGGGCGCCGGCATCACCGGCTTCTACATGACCCGGCTGATGCTCATGACCTTCTTCGGCGAGAAGCGCTGGGAGCCGGGCGTGCACCCGCACGAGTCGCCCAAGGTGATGACCGTGCCGCTGGTCGTGCTCGCGGCCCTGTCGGTGCTGGGCGGCGTCCTGCTGCTCGGCGACTGGATCGTCGAGTTCCTGGCGCCCGTCACCGGCGTGGCCGAGCACCACGAGCCGCCGCTCCCGGCGCTGGTGATCACGACGATCGTCGTCGCCGTGGTCGCCCTCGGCGTCGCCGCGGCCTGGTTCCTGGTCGGCAGGAAGGAGGTCCCGCGGACCGCGCCGACCGAGGTCTCCCCGGTCGTCCGGGCGGCCCGCGCCGACCTGTACGGCGACCAGCTCAACGACGTGCTCGTCGTGCGCCCCGGCACCAGCCTGGCCCGCGGCCTGACCACCATGGACCGGGTCGGCGTGGACGGGGTCGTGGAGGGCGGCGCCGCCGCGCTCGGCGGTCTCTCCACGGTCGGCCGGCGCCTCCAGAACGGCTTCGTCCGCTCCTACGCCCTTTCCGTTGTCGGCGGCGTGCTGCTCGTCGTCCTGGCCCTGCTGGCGGTGAACCTCGCATGAGCGAACTTCCCTGGTTGACCCTCCTGATCCTCGTCCCGCTCGTCGGGGCGCTGGTGACGGGCTTCCTGCCCAGTCGGCAGGGCGAGGCGCTGCCCAAGCAGGTCGGGCTCGGCTTCGCGGCCGCCACCCTGGTGCCGGCCCTCGTGGTCGCCCTCGGCTTCGAGCGCGACGGCGGCTTCCAGTTCACCGAGGAGCACGAGTGGATCGGCCTGCTGGGCGCCCACTACGCCCTCGGCGTGGACGGCCTGGGCCTGCTCATGGTGCTGCTCACCGTGGTCCTCGTGCCGCTGGTGATGCTCGCCTCCTGGCGCGACAGCGACGAGGGGTCCACGCGGGCCTTCTTCGGCTGGGTGCTGGCGCTCGAGGCGCTCTCGCTGGCGGTCTTCACCGCCACCGACGTCTTCCTCTTCTACGTCGTCTTCGAGGCGACGCTGATCCCGGCCTACTTCCTCATCGCGGGCTTCGGCCGCGAGGGGCGCAGCCGGGCCGCGACGAAGTTCCTGGTCTACCAGCTGGCCGGCGGCCTGATCATGCTGGCGTCGGTGATCGGCCTGTACGTCGTCTCCGCGGACGCCGGCTCACCGTCGTACCTCCTGGGCGACCTCGCCGCGCTCGAGATCGACGAGACCACCCAGCGCTGGCTCTTCGTCGGCTTCTTCATCGCCTTCGCGATCAAGGCGCCGATGTTCCCGGTGCACACCTGGCTGGCCGACACCACCGAGAAGGCGACGACCGGCACCTCGGTGCTGCTGGTCTGCGTGCTCGACAAGATCGGCACCTTCGGCATGCTGCGGTTCTGCCTCGGGCTGCTGCCCGACGCCTCCCGGTGGGCCACCCCGGTCGTGGTGGTGCTCGCGCTGGTCTCGATCGTCTACGGCGCCCTGGTGGCGATCGGCCAGGACGACGTCCTGCGCCTGATCGGCCTCACCTCACTGTCGCACTTCGGGCTGATCGTGCTCGGGATCTTCGTCCTCTCCAGCCAGGGGGCGGCCGGCGCGATCCTCTACATGGTCAACCACGGCCTCGCCACCGCGGCGCTCTTCCTGGTCGCCGGCTTCATGATCCGGCGCAGCGGCACCCCGCTGATCAGCCAGATGGGCGGCCTGGAGAAGGTCGCGCCGGTGCTCGCGGGCACCTTCCTGGTCGCCGGCCTGGCCGCGCTCGGCCTGCCCGGTCTCTCGCCCTTCGTCTCCGAGATGATGGTCCTGATCGCGGCCTTCGGCTACGCCTGGTGGACCGGCGCCGTCGCGGTCACCGCGATCGTGCTGGCCGCGATCTACGTGCTGTGGACCTACCAGCGCACGATGACCGGGCCCACCCGCCCCGAGCACGCCGGTGTCACCGACCTCGACACCCGCGAGGTCGGCGTGCTCGCCCCGCTGCTGCTGGCGCTGGTCCTCTTCGGATTCGTGCCGATGCCGCTGCTCGACGTGATCAACCCCCACGTCGAGGACACCCTCACCCAGGTCGGTGTGACCGACGACCTGCCCACCGTGGGAGCTGACCAGTGACCGAGTTCGTCAAGCCGTCCCTCGACTACTTCCAGCTGCTGCCGCTGCTGGTCGTCTTCGGCGTGGCCTGCGTCGGCGTGGTGGCCGAGGCCTTCGTGCCCCGGGCCTACCGCTACGTCACCCAGACCAGCCTGACCCTCGTGGGCCTGGTCGCCGCGCTGGCCTGCACGGTCGTCGTCGCGCTCGACCTCTCCGAGGACTCCGACCTGGCGCACGCCGACGGCCGGGCGCACGGACTCGTGGCGGCGGTCGGCACCGTGGCCGTGGACGGCCCGACCCTCTTCCTGTGGGGCCTGATCCTGGTCCTGGCCACTCTGGGGGCCATGCTCTTCGGCGAGCGCCGGCTCGACGGCGGGGTCTCCGCCTTCGCCGGCCAGGCCGCGGCGCTGCCGGGCACCGAGGGGGAGCGCGAGGCGTCCACCCGCGGCCTCGAGCACACCGAGGTCTACCCGCTCATGCTCTTCGCGGTCTCGGGCATGCTGCTCTTCCCGGCGAGCAACGACCTGCTCACCATGTTCGTGGCGCTGGAGATCCTCTCCCTCCCGCTCTACCTGCTCTGCGGCCTGGCGCGCCGGCGCCGCCTGCTGAGCCAGGAGGCGGCCATGAAGTACTTCCTGCTGGGCGCCTTCTCCTCGGCCTTCTTCCTCTACGGCGCGGCGCTGCTCTACGGGTACGCCGGGTCGATGGAGCTCGCCGCGATCTCCGAGGCGGTCGCCGGGGCCACGGAGAACCGCGCGATGCTGCTGGTCGGCACGGGCCTGCTCGCCGTCGGGCTGCTCTTCAAGGTGGGCGCCGCCCCGTTCCAGGCCTGGACCCCCGACGTCTACCAGGGCGCGCCCACGCCGCTGACCGCCTTCATGGCGGCCGCGACCAAGGTCGCCGCGTTCGGCGCGCTCCTGCGGCTGCTCTACGTCGGCCTGGGCAACGACCGCTGGTCCTGGGCGCCGATGCTGTGGGTCGTCGCGATCCTCTCGATGGTGGTCGGCACCCTGCTGGCGCTGACCCAGAACGACGTGAAGCGGCTGCTGGCCTACTCCTCGGTGGCCCACACCGGCTTCATCCTCACCGGCGTGCTGGGCCTCCAGGGCGCCGACCGGATCGCCGAGGGCGAGATCACCTCGCTCCAGGCCGTCCTCTTCTACCTCGCCACCTACGGCCTGATGACGCTCGGCGCGTTCGCCGTCGTCAGCCTGGTCCGCGACGCGGGCGGCGAGACCACCCACCTGAGCCGCTGGGCCGGCCTGGGCAAGGAGGCGCCGTTCGTCGCGGCCGTCTTCGCGTTCTTCCTGCTGGCCATGGCGGGCATCCCGCTCACCTCGGGCTTCATCGGCAAGTGGGCGGTCTTCTCCGTCGCCCTGGCCGCCGGCGCGTGGCCCGTGGTGGTCGCCGCGGTGCTCGCCAGCGCGGTCGCGGTCTACCTCTACGTCAAGGTCATCGTGCTCATGTACTTCCGCGAACCGGTCGGCGACGGACCGTCGGTGGCGACCCCGTCGGTGCTCACCGCCGTCGCGATCTCGGTGGGTGCCGCCGCGACCCTGGTCCTCGGCGTCGTGCCGGGCCCCCTGCTGGACCTCGTGGCCCGTGCGGGAGAATTCATCAGGTGACCACTGACGCGACCCCCGGACTGGCCCTGCCGGTCGTCGACGACGAGCTCTCGGCCCGCCTGCGCGGCCGGCTGGTCGAGGTCGAGGAGGCGCTCGCCGAGCACGTCCGCGGGAGTGCCCCCTTCATCACGGAGGCCGCCGGCCACCTCATGTCCGCCGGCGGCAAGCGGTTCCGTCCGCTGCTGGTGCTCCTCGCCGCCGAGGCCGGGCCCCGGCCCGAGGCCCCCGAGGTGCTCACCGCCGCCTGCGTGGTCGAGCTGACCCACCTGGCGTCGCTCTACCACGACGACGTGATGGACGAGGCCGACCTGCGCCGCGGCGCCGACTCGGCCAACGCCCGCTGGGACAACCACGTCGCGATCCTGGTCGGTGACTTCCTCTTCTCCCGCTCCTCGGAGCTGACGGCCGACCTGGGCCCCGATGCCGTGCGGATCCAGGCGCAGACCTTCTCCCGCCTCGTCCAGGGGCAGGTCCTCGAGACGGTCCAGCCGGAGCCGGGCGCCGACCGGCTCGCCCACTACCTCGACGTGGTGGCCGGCAAGACCGGCTCGCTGATCGCCACCTCGGCCCGCTACGGCGCGATGTTCTCCGGCGCCTCCGCCGAGGTCGTCGAGGCGCTGACGGCGTACGGCGAGCTGGTGGGCTCGGCGTTCCAGCTCTCCGACGACATCCTCGACATCGCCTCGGAGTCCGACGAGTCGGGCAAGACCCCGGGCACCGACCTCCGCGAGGGGGTGCTCACCCTGCCCGTCCTCTTCGCGCTGCGCTCGCAGGACCCGGGTGATTCCCGCCTGCTCGAGCTGCTCGGGGAGGACCTCTCCGACGACGCCCGCCACGCGGAGGCCCTGGGCCTGCTGCGCCAGCACCCGGCGATGGACGAGGCGCGGGCCTACGTCCGGGCGCGTGCGGCCGAGGCCAAGGCGCTGCTCGGTGCCCTGCCCGGCGGGCCCGTCCGGGACGCCCTGGAGGCGTTCGCCGACGTGGTGGCGGTCCGCTCCGCCTGAGCGGCACCCCTCAGAGGGCCGCGCCCTCCGCGGCCCGCGCGAGCTGCCGGCGTCGGTGGCCCACCATCTCGGCCGTCAGCAGGACCAGCGACAGCCAGACCAGGCCGAAGCCGATCCACCGGCCGGTCGGCATCTCCTCGCCGAACCAGAGCACGCCGAGGGCGAACTGGATGATCGGCGCGAGGTACTGCAGCAGGCCCAGGCCCACCATGCTCACCCGGGTGGCGGCGACGCCGAAGAGCACGAGCGGCACGGCGGTGACCACGCCGGTGGTGGTGAAGAGCAGCGCGTGCGCGACCCCCTCGGCCCCGAAGTGGGCGCCGCCGGTGGCGGTCAGCCAGGCGACGTACGCGCCCGCGACCGGCAGCAGCAGCAGCGTCTCGACGGTGAGGGTCTCGACCGCGCCGCCGTCGGCCTTCTTCTTCGCCAGCCCGTAGGTGCCGAAGCTGAAGGCGAGCAGCAGCGCGATCCACGGGGGCCGGCCGTAGTCGACGGTGAGGACCACGACGGCGAGCCCGGCGACGCCGAGCGCGAGCCACTGCCGGGTGCGCAGCCGCTCGCCCAGGACCAGCACCCCCATCAGCACCGTGACGAGGGGGTTGATGAAGTAGCCCAGGGAGGCCTCGACCACGCGGCCGTTGTTGACGCCCCAGATGTAGCCGCCCCAGTTGAGGCTGATCACGGCAGCGGCGACGCCGAGCAGGGCCAGCTTGCGCCGGTCCGCCACGAGGGCCCGCAGCTGGGGCCCGCGCCCGAGCAGCAGCACGACGGCCGTCATGGTGAGCGCCGACCAGAGCACGCGGTGGGCGAGGATCTCGACCGCGCCGGCGGGCTCCAGGAGCGGCCAGTAGAGCGGGAAGCCTCCCCAGAGGGTGTAGGCGGCGACCCCGGCCGCCAGGCCGGTGCCCGCGCGGCTCCTCGGTCTCCTCACCGGCACAGGCTAGGCGGCGCATCCCGTCCTGCCCCGGGCGGGGTCCGCGGTCGCCCCCTAGGATGGGCGGGTCAGCCGTTCCAACGCTCCACGGGGGTACTCACTCATGCGGATCTTCCGCGCACTGCTCGTCCCGTCCGTCGCCCTCCTGCTCGGCGGGCCGCTCCTGGCCGTCCCGGCGCAGGCCGAGGACCTCCCGGTCCGCACGATCGAGTGGACGACGACCCAGAAGACCTACCGCGCCTTCCAGCTCAAGGCGACCATCTCCGACATGGTCGACGGCAAGGCCGTGATCCAGCAGAAGAAGTGCGGCAAGTGCAAGTGGAAGAAGTTCAAGAAGGTCAACGTCAACGCCAACGGCGTGGCCAAGACCCGGATCCTCGCGCCCAAGGAGCCCGGCAAGTGGCTCTACCGCGTGCAGGTCAACGGGCAGGACGGCTTCGCCCGCTCCCGCAGCACGAAGATCGGCGTGATCATGCCGGGTGGCAAGAAGCGGCGCTGAGCCGACCGACCTGGACGGTCGCTCAGACGACCGTCCAGGTGTCGCCGCCGCCGATCAGCGAGGCGAGGCGGGCCCCCGGGTCGCCGTCGGACGAGGAGCCGGCCGCGAGGGTGAGCTGCTCGCGCGCCTGGTCGTCGTACGTCGGGCGGTCGACCTGGCGGAAGATGCCGATGGGCGACTGGTTGAGGTAGCCCGAGTCGGTGAGCCGGCTGATGGCGAAGGCGAGCGTCGGGTCGGGGTTGTGCGCGTCGTGGACGAGCACGGCCTCCTCGGCGACGTCGGCGGCCATGGCCGCCCGGACCCCGCCGGTCACCTCGTCGCGGACCAGCACCTTGGTGCCGCGCCCCTCCTCGTCGTGCTGGCCGAAGCGGATCTGCTCCCCGTGGACCAGCGGGATGATCGCGTCGGCCTTGGTGTCGGGGCTCTTGATCGCGTCGAACGCCCCGTCGTTGAAGATCGGGCAGTTCTGGTAGATCTCGACCAGCGACGTGCCGCGGTGGGCGGCGGCCGCGGCCAGCACCGACGTGAGGTGCTTGCGGTCGGAGTCGATGGTGCGGGCCACGAAGCTCGCCTCGGCGCCCAGCGCCAGGGAGACCGGGTTGAACGGGTGGTCGAGCGAGCCCATCGGGGTGGACTTGGTGACCTTGCCGGCCTCGGAGGTGGGGGAGTACTGCCCCTTGGTGAGCCCGTAGATCCGGTTGTTGAAGAGCAGGATCGTCATGTTGACGTTGCGGCGCAGGGCGTGGATCAGGTGGTTGCCGCCGATGGAGAGCGCGTCGCCGTCGCCGGTGACGACCCAGACCGAGAGGTCCTCGCGGGCCGTGGCGATGCCGGTGGCGATCGACGGGGCCCGCCCGTGGATCGAGTGCATCCCGTAGGTGTCGAGGTAGTACGGGAAGCGCGAGCTGCAGCCGATGCCCGAGACGAAGACGATGTTCTCGCGGCGCAGCCCCAGGTCGGGCAGGAACGACTGGACGGCCTTGAGCACGGCGTAGTCGCCGCAGCCCGGGCACCAGCGCACCTCCTGGTCGGAGGTGAAGTCCTTGCCGGTCTGCTTCTCGCCCTCGGCGAGGGTCGGGACGCCGGCGGTGCCGGAGGTCGGGAAGGGGAGGTCGGTCGCAGTCATCGGGAGGCTCCTTCCACGGAGTCGTCGAGGGTGCCGGCGAGGTCGAGGGGCGTGCCCTCGACCTCGGCGACGAGGCTGCCGATCACCTCGGCGAGGTCGGCGGCCTTGATCGGCATGCCGTTGACCTGGTTGTAGCCGACGGTGTCGACCAGGTACTCGGCGCGCAGCAGCAGCGAGAGCTGGCCGAGGTTCATCTCGGGGACCAGCACCTTGTCGTAGCGCGCCAGGATCGCACCCAGGTCCTTCGGGAACGGGTTGACGTGGCGCAGGTGGGTCTGGGCCACCCGCCCACCGGCGCGGCGCACCCGGCGGACCGCGGCGCCGATGGGGCCGTAGGTGGAGCCCCACCCCAGCACCAGCACCTTGGCCGCGCCGGTCGGGTCGTCGACCTCGAGCGGGGGCAGGGAGTCGGCGATCCGGGCGACCTTGGCGGCACGGGTGCGCACCATGTAGTCGTGGTTGGCCGGGTCGTAGGAGATGTTGCCGTGGCCGTCGGCCTTCTCCAGGCCGCCGATCCGGTGCTCGAGGCCCGCGACGCCGGGCGGCGCCCACGGGCGGGCGAGGGTCTCCTCGTCGCGGACGTAGGGCCAGAAGTCGGCGACCTCGCTGACCTCGCCGGTCTTCGCGTCCTTGGTCGTGGAGACGTGGTTGGGCCCGGTCGCGAAGGCCGGGTCGATGACCGGCAGCTCGGAGACCTCGGGGATCCGCCACGGCTCGGAGCCGTTGGCGAGCATCCCGTCGGAGAGCAGCATCACCGGGGTGCGGTAGGTGACCGCGATCCGGCAGGCCTCGAGGGCGGCGTCGAAGCAGTCGCCGGGGGACTGCGGCGCGATGACGGGCAGCGGCGACTCGCCGTTGCGGCCGAACATCGCCTGCAGCAGGTCGGCCTGCTCGGTCTTGGTGGGCAGTCCGGTGGACGGGCCGCCGCGCTGCACGTCGACGACCACCAGCGGCAGCTCGGTCATCACGGCGAGGCCGATCGCCTCCGACTTCAGCGCCACGCCCGGCCCGGAGGTGGTGGTGACGCCCAGGTGGCCGGCGAACGAGGCGCCGATGGCGGAGCCGACGCCGGCGATCTCGTCCTCGGCCTGGAAGGTGGTGACGCCGAAGGCCTTGTGCCGGGAGAGCTCGTGCAGGATGTCGGAGGCCGGGGTGATCGGGTAGGAGCCCAGGAAGACGGGCAGGCCCGACTGCACCCCGCCGGCGACGAGCCCGTAGGCCAGCGCCAGGTTGCCCGTGATGTTGCGATAGGTGCCGGGCTCCATCGGGGCCGGCTTGATCTCGTAGGAGACGGCGAAGGCCTCGGTGGTCTCGCCGAAGTTCCAGCCCATCTTGAACGCCGTGATGTTGGCGTCGCGGATGTCGGGCACCTTGGCGAAGCGCCGGGAGAGGAACTCGACCGTGGTCTCGGTCGGACGGCCGTACATCCACGACAGCAGGCCGAGGGCGAACATGTTCTTCGCGCGGGCGGCGTCCTTGCGGGAGAGGCCGAACTCCTTGACCGCCTCGACGGTCATCCCCGTGAGGTCGAGCTGGTGCACGGCGAACTCGGCCAGCGAGTCGTCCTCGAGCGGCGAGCCCGCGTAGCCGGCCTTGGTGAGGTTGCGCGCGGTGAAGTCGTGGGTGTCGACGATGATCGTCGCGCCCTTGGGCAGGTCGCCGAGGTTGGCGCGCAGCGCCGCCGGGTTCATCGCCACCAGCACGTCGGGCCGGTCGCCCGGCGTGAGGATGTCGTGGTCGGCGAAGTGCACCTGGAAGGACGAGACGCCCGGCAGGGTGCCCTGCGGCGCCCGGATCTCGGCGGGGAAGTTGGGGAACGTCGCGAGGTCGTTCCCGAAGGCCGCGGACTCCTGGGTGAACCGGTCGCCCGTGAGCTGCATGCCGTCACCGGAGTCACCGGCGAACCGGATGATCACGCGGTCCAGCTGCTTGACCTGCTTCGTCACTGCGGGCCTTCCTTCTGCCTGTCCTGCTGCATGTCCTGGGGGCGCCCCGGAGCAGGCGCACCGCCTCCACAGTAACCCCGCGCCAAGCCGCCGACCGCTTCGTCTTGAACGCCGCCGGGGCCCCTCGCGAGGCGGCGTGAGCCGCGACACGTCCCAGCCTTTGTCTCATATGCGAAGTAAGCCACTAAAGTGCAGTACGTTACTGGGCAAACATCAGATCACGCCGTCCGCGAGGGCGGCTGCACGAGGGAGCAGCACATGAGGTCGAGGGGAATGCGCCGAGGACTGGTCGCGGGCGCGGTCGCGCTGGGGATGCTGGGCCTGAGCGCCTGCGGCGGATCGGACGCGGCGGAGGGCGACGACAAGACGATCAGCATCGTCGGCTTCGCCGTGCCGGAGGCGGCCAACAAGAACATCGCCGACGAGTTCGTGAAGACCGACGAGGGCAAGGGGGCCAGCTTCAAGACGTCGTACGGCGCCTCGGGCGACCAGAGCCGCGCGGTGGCCGACGGCCTCGACGCCGACTACGTCCACTTCTCCGTCTCCACCGACGTCCAGCGCCTCGTCGACGCCGAGCTCGTCGACCCGTCCTGGAACCAGGGCGAGAACAAGGGCATCGTCTCCACCTCGGTCGTGGTCCTCGGCGTCCGCGACGGCAACCCGAAGGACATCCAGGGCTGGGACGACCTGGTCGAGCCCGGTGTCGGCATCGTGACCGCCAACCCGGCCTCCTCGGGCGCCGCCCGCTGGAACGCCCTCGCCGCCTGGGGCCACATCACCGAGAACGGGGGCTCCGAGGAGGAGGCGACCGAGTTCACCGAGAAGCTCTTCGCGAACGTCGTCTCGCTCACCAACTCGGGCCGCGACGCGACGACGAGCTTCCTGCAGGGCAACGGCGACGTGCTGCTGGCCTACGAGAACGAGGCCATCCTCGCCGCGCAGAACGGTGAGGGCTTCGAGTACGTCATCCCGGAGACCACCCTCCTCATCGAGAACCCGGGCGCGGTCCTGGAGGACAGCGCGCCGGTCGCCCAGGACTGGCTCGACTTCGTCCTGAGCAAGGAGGGCCAGAAGCAGTTCGCCCTCACCGGCTTCCGCCCGGTCAACACCGCCGCGCCCGGCACCGTCGACTGGGACGCCGTCGGCCTCGAGCCCACCGACATCAAGGGTGCGCCGGTCGCCGACGACCCGTTCCCCGAGGTCCCCAACCTGCTGACGCTGGAGCAGGACTTCGGCGGCGGTGACTGGAGCGGCGTCGCCGACAAGCTGTTCGGCACCGGCGAGGACGGCCAGTCGCTGGGCATCGTGACGGACGCGATCGCCAAGTCCGGCAAGGCCTCCTCCTAGTCGGACGAGCGCGAGAGATCCCCATGAGCGTCTCCGAAGACGTCGCGCGGCGGGCCCCGGCCCGCCGCACGGCGACCCACGACCTGACCCGGACCTCGGGGATCGGGTTGGGCGTCACCATGATCTGGTTCAGCCTGCTCGTCCTGGTCCCGCTGGCCGCCGTCGTCGCGACGGCGGCGGCCGGCGGGCTCGGCGGGTTCTGGTCGGCCATCTCCAACGAGCAGACGGCTGCGGCCATCAAGCTCACCGTGCTCTCGGCGTTCGCCGTGACGGTCGTCAACATCGTGGTCGGCACGACGATCTCGTGGGTGCTGGTCCGGGACGGCTTCCCGGGCAAGAAGCTCCTCGAGCTCGTCATCGACATCCCGTTCGCGCTGCCCACCATCGTGGCCGGCCTGGTGCTGGTCTCGCTCTACGGCAACGACAGCCCGCTCGGGCTGCACGTCGCGAACACCGAGTACTCGGTCTTCCTGGCCTTCCTGTTCGTCACGCTGCCGTTCGTCGTGCGCACGGTCCAGCCGGTCCTCGAGCAGCTCGACCCCGAGATCGAGGAGGCGGCCGCGTCCCTGGGTGCGTCCCGCCTCACGACCTTCCGCCGCGTCGTGCTGCCGGCCCTGGTGCCCGCGATCGCCGCGGGGGCGGCGCTCTCCTTCGCGCGCGCGGTGGGGGAGTACGGCTCCCTGGTCCTGCTCTCGGGCAACCTGCCGTTCAGGTCCGAGGTCACGTCGGTGCGCATCCTCGCCGCGATCGAGAACGACAACCGGAGCAGCGCCGCAGCCATCGCGACGCTGCTGCTCCTGATCTCCCTGGCCGTGATCGTCCTGCTCGACGTCGTCCAGCGAAGGGTGGCCCGCCGTGGCTGAGCGACACCGCTACCCCAAGGGCCCGATGACCTACGTGCTGCGGGTCGTCGTCGTCGCCTACCTGTTCCTCCTGGTCGCGTGGCCGGTCTCGCTCGTGGTCACCCACACGTTCGCCCACGGCGACGAGGCGATCCGCGCGATCCTCGAGGACCCCGACATGCAGTCGGCCCTGCGGCTGACCGCGATCGCGGCGGTCGTGGCGACCGTCATCAACACCGTCTTCGGCGTGGGCGTCTCGCTGCTGCTCGTGCGCAACGAGTTCCCGGGCAAGCGGGTCGTAAGCGCGCTGCTCGACCTGCCCCTCTCGGTCTCGCCGATCGTGGTGGGCCTCGCGCTCGTGCTGGTCTACGGCGGCCGCAACGGCTGGCTCGGGCCCTCGCTCGAGAGCGCGGGCTTCCAGGTCATCTTCTCGACGCCCGGCATCATCATGGCGACCGCGTTCGTGTCGCTGCCGCTGGTCATCCGGGAGGTCGTGCCGGTCCTCCACGAGCTCGGGACCGAGCAGGAGCAGGCCGCCGCGAGCCTGGGCGCCAGCGGCGCGCAGACGTTCTGGCGGATCACCCTGCCCAGCATCAAGTGGGCCGTCGTCTACGGCGTGGTCCTCACCCTGGCCCGCTCGCTGGGCGAGTTCGGTGCCGTCAAGGTCGTCTCGGGCAACGTCCTGGGCTCCACCCGTACGGCGACCCTCGCGGTCGAGGAGAAGTACCTCAACTTCGACCAGGAGGGGGCGTACGCGATCGCCTTCCTCCTCGCCAGCGTCTCCGTCCTCGCCATCCTCGTCGTCTTCGTGCTCCGCTCGCGCGAAGCGCGCCACCACTGACTCGCGCGAAGCGCGCCACCACCGAAAGGTCAGTCACCTGTCATGAGCATCGACGTCACGGGCATCTCCAAGCGCTACGGCGACTTCGTGGCCCTGGAAGACATCAACCTCACCCTGCCCACCGGCCAGCTGACCGCACTGCTGGGGCCCAGCGGCGGCGGCAAGACGACCCTGCTGCGCATCATCGCCGGCCTCGAGACGCCCGACAGCGGCTCGGTGGTCATCGAGGGCACGGACGCGACCCGGCTGCCCGTGCAGAAGCGCAACGTGGGCTTCGTCTTCCAGCACTACGCCGCGTTCAAGCACATGTCGGTCGCGCGCAACGTCGCGTTCGGCCTGGAGATCCGCAAGACCCCCCGGGCCGACATCAAGAGGCGGGTGGACGAGCTGCTCGCGCTGGTCCACCTCTCGCAGTTCGCCGACCGCCTGCCCGCCCAGCTCTCGGGCGGTCAGCGGCAGCGCATGGCCCTGGCCCGCGCCCTGGCGGTCCAGCCGACCGTGCTGCTGCTCGACGAGCCGTTCGGGGCGCTCGACGCGAAGGTCCGCAAGGAGCTGCGCGACTGGCTGCGCCGGCTGCACGACGAGATGCACGTGACCACCGTCTTCGTGACCCACGACCAGGAGGAGGCCCTCGAGGTCTCCGACGAGATCGTCGTGGTCAACGACGGTCGCGTGGAGCAGGTCGGCAGCCCCGACCAGCTCTACGACGCGCCCGCCAGCGACTTCGTCATGCGCTTCCTCGGCGACGTCACCACCCTGGGCGGCCACGCGATCCGGCCGCACGACATCGACGTGCAGGTGACCCCGCAGGTCGCGGGCGCCGCCGAGGGCACCGTCGCCCGGGTGCTCCGGGTGGGCTTCGAGGTCCGGCTGACGGTGCACACGCTCGACGGCGAGGAGGTGCTGGTCCAGCTCACCCGCACCCACGCCCGCTCGCTGCGGCTCGAGGAGGGGGCCACGGTGTGGCTCAGCCCGGCCGAGGGTGCCACGGTGATGCCGCGGGCGGCGGCCCTCAGCGGTAGTTCGTGAACTGCACCGCGAACTCGTAGTCCTGCGCCTTCACCAGCTGCTGCACGGCCTGCAGGTCGTCGCGCTTCTTCGACGACACGCGCAGCTCGTCGCCCTGGATCTGCGCCTTGACCCCCTTGGGGCCCTCGTCGCGGATCAGCTTGCTGATCTTCTTGGCGTCCTCGGAGGTGATGCCCTCCTTGAGGGTGATCGAGATCTTCGACTGCTGGCCCGACGGGCGCGGCTCCGAGGCGTCGAGGATCTTCAGCGACTGCTGGCGCTTGACCAGCTTGTCCTTGAAGACGTCCAGCACGGCGCTGGCGCGGTCGTCGGCGTTGGCGGTGATCTCGATCGCCTTCTCGCCCTGCCACTCGATGGTGGCGCCCGTGCCCTTGAAGTCGAACCGGGTCGCGACCTCGCGGGCGGCCTGGCCGAGCGCGTTGTCGACCTCCTGGCGGTCGAGCTTGCTCACGATGTCGAACGACGAGTCAGCCATGACGTCTCCTGTTTTTCCTCTGGGGTGGGGCCTGCGCTATTCTTCCGTCTTGTTGTCGCCGGGCCAAACGGTCCGCGCAGCACCCGGCAGGTTGCCCGAGCGGCCAATGGGAGCGGACTGTAAATCCGTCGGCTTATGCCTTCGAAGGTTCGAATCCTTCACCTGCCACTGAGCCCCGCCACGTGCGGGGCTCAGGTCATTTCCGGGCCAGGTCGTCCGGGGCCAGGTCGTCGGGGTTCAGGCGCGCGCGTCCCGCTCGCCCACGTGCGCGAGCAGCGCCGGCGCGCCCGAGGTGAGCCGGTCCATCTCCTCGCCGCCGTCGCAGGTGGTGAGCGCCAGCGTGACGGCGTCCGGCGTCCGGGCCAGCACCCGCCAGTGCCCGCCCGCGTCCTCCCAGCGCCGGAGCCGCTCGAGGTCGTCCATGCCGTCCAGTGTGCTCCAGGCACGCCGGTGTGCCCGCCGGCGGCACCGGGTACCGGGCCCCCGGACCCGCACGCCACGACCGCCCTGAAGGGCACCATGGCCGCAGACGGCACCAGGACGCTGACCCCGACCAGCCGCGGCACCCTGCTCGGCGCCGTCTTCCTCATGGCGACGTCGTCGATCGGCCCCGGCTTCATCACCCAGACCGCCAGCTTCACGGTCGAGCTCGGCGCGGCGTTCGCCTTCGCGATCCTCGTCTCGATCCTGGTCGACATCGCGATCCAGACCAACGTCTGGCGCGTCATCGGGGTCTCGGGGATGCGCGCCCAGGAGCTCGGCAACGTCGCCGGCGCCGGGCTCGGCATGAACATCATGACCGACGTCGACGCGAAGGTCGGCGCGGCGATCCTCGCGGTGGTGGCGATCGGGATCTTCCTGTCGAAGCGGGCCGGCGTCGCGATGGACCGCGTCGTGGTGCTCCTCGGCGCGGTGATGATCATGCTGACCCTCTACGTCGCCCTCACCTCCGGCCCGCCGGTCGCCGACGCCCTGCGCAACACGGTGGCGCCCGAGGAGGTCAGGCCGTTGGCGATCACCACGCTGGTCGGCGGGACGATCGGCGGCTACATCATCTACGCCGGCGTGCACCGCCTCGTCGACGCGGAGGTCTCCGGCCCCGAGCGGGTGGGGGAGCTGACCCGCAGCGCGGTGACCGGGATCGTCGTGACCGGGGTGATGCGCGTCGTGCTCTTCCTGGCGATCCTCGGCGTGGTCGCCTCCGGCGCCTCCCTCGACCCCGACAACCAGGCCGCCACCGCCTTCCAGGCCGCTGCCGGGGACGTCGGCTACCGGATGTTCGGCGTCGTCTTCGCGGCCGCGGCGCTGACCAGCGTCATCGGCGTCTCCTACACGACGGTCACGTTCCTCACCTCGCGGCGGACCGCCCCGCGCACCACCAACCTGATGGTGGTGGGCTTCATCGTGCTCTCCCTGGTGCTCTTCCTGGTGATCGGCGCGGCACCCTCGCAGCTGCTCGTCTTCGCCGGCGCGTTCAACGGGATCCTGCTCCCGGTGGGGATCGGGGTGATGATGTGGGTGGCGTGGCGTCGCCGCGACCTCCTCCAGGGGTACGACTCCCCGAGGTGGCTGGCCGCGGTCGGCACCGTCGCCTGGCTCGTCACCATCTACCTGGCGTTCAGCTCGGTGCGTCCCGCCATCGAGCTCGTGACCGGCTGAGGAGGCCCCCGTGACCGACGGCTCGACCCCGACGATCGACCTCAACTCCGACCTCGGCGAGGGCCTGGGCAGCTGGGAGATGGGCGACGACGACGCGCTGCTCGCCGTCGTCACCAGCGCCAACGTGGCCTGCGGCGCCCACGCCGGCGACCCCTCGATCATGCGCCGGGTGACGGCCCGCGCGGGCGAGGGTGGGGTGGCGGTCGGGGCGCACGTGGCCTACCGGGACCACGTGGGCTTCGGCCGCCGGTTCATCGACATGGAGCCGCACGCGCTCACCGACGAGGTCGTCTACCAGGTCGCGGCGCTCGACGGCATCGCCCGGGCCGCCGGCGGTCGGGTCACCTACGTCAAGCCGCACGGCGCGCTCTACAACGCCATCGTCACCCACGAGGAGCAGGCGAGGGCGGTGGTCGAGGCGGTGCGGGCGTACGACGACGCGCTGGTCCTGCTGGGCCTGCCCGGGTCGGTGGTCCTCGCCCTCGCCGAGCAGGCGGGCCTGCGCACCGCCCACGAGGCGTTCGCCGACCGCGCCTACACCCCCGAGGGTCACCTCGTGCCGCGGTCGCAGCCCGGCGCGGTGCTGCACGACGCGGGCGAGATCGCCCGCCGCTGCGTGGCGATGGCCACCGGCGAGCCGATCACCGACGTCAACGGCGACCGGCTCTCGGTGCGGCCGCACTCCATCTGCGTCCACGGCGACACCCCGGGCGCCGTCGTCATCGCGCGCGAGGTGCGGGGCGCGCTGGAGGGGGCGGGCGTCCGGCTGGCGCCGTTCGCCCCGGCGGGCTGAGCCGTGCGCGTCCTCCCCAGCGGCACCCGCGGCCTGCTCCTCGAGCTCGACTCGCTCGAGGAGGTGCTGGAGCGGTACGCCGCGCTGGCCGACGCCGACCTGCCCGTGCTCGACCTCGTCCCCGCCGGGCGCACGATCCTCCTGGTCGGCGACCGCGACGTCGACCTCGACGACCTCAGGCGACGGGTCGAGCAGGTGGGGCCGGGGGAGCACGTCGCCGGCGAGGCCGCCCCGCTCGAGCTGCCGGTCCGCTACGACGGGGAGGACCTCGGCGAGGCCGCCGAGCTGCTCGGCTGGTCGACCGACGAGCTGGTCCGGCGCCACCTCGCGGCCGAGTGGACCGTCGCCTTCTGCGGCTTCGCGCCCGGCTTCGGCTACCTCGTGCCCGACGGCGAGGAGTGGGACGTGCCCCGTCGCTCCTCCCCGCGGACGAAGGTGCCCGCGCGCTCGCTGGCCCTGGCCGGCGGCTTCACGGGCGTCTACCCACGGGAGTCGCCCGGCGGCTGGCAGCTCGTCGGGCACACCGAGGTCGACGTCTTCGACCCCGACCGGGACCCGCCGGCCCTGCTGGTGCCCGGCCTCCGCGTCACCTTCGTGGAGGCGTCGTGACCACCTCGCTGCGGGTGGTCGAGCCCGGCCCGCTCACCACCGTCCAGGACTTCGGGCGGCCGGGGCGGGCCGCGCTCGGCATCGGCCGCTCCGGCGCCTGCGACCGCGGCGCCCACCGGCTCGCCAACGCGCTCGTCGGCAACCACCCGACGCTGGCCACCCTCGAGGTCACCCTCGGGGGCCTCTCGCTGGTCGCCGACGGCGACGTCGTCGTCGCCACCACCGGCGCGCGGTGCCCCGGGTCGGCACCGCACCTGGCGCCGTTCGTCCTGCGCGCGGGCGAGTCGTTCGAGCTCGGGATGCCGGCCGCCGGCCTGCGCACCTACGTCGCCGTGCGCGGCGGGGTCGACGTCGAGCCGGTGCTCGGCAGCCGCGCCACCGACGTGCTCTCCGGGCTCGGGCCGAAGGCCGTCGAGGCCGGCGACGTGCTGCCCGTGGGTGTCACGGGCCGCCCGCTGCCGAACGTCGATGTCGCCCCCGTGCCGGAGCCGACCAATGGGCCGCTCCGCCTCCCGGTGCTCCGCGGACCGCGCCGGGACTGGTTCGACGACGCCGCCTGGGAGCGGTTGACCTCGCAGGCCTGGACCGTCGACAGCGACTCCAACCGGGTCGGCGTCCGGCTGGCCGGGGAGCCGCTGGCCCGTGCCCGCGAGGGCGAGCTGGTGAGCGAGGGGATGCTGCGAGGCGCGCTGCAGGTGCCGCCGTCGGGGCTGCCCGTGCTCTTCCTCGCCGACCACCCCGTGACCGGCGGATACCCCGTGATCGGGTACGTCGACGACGAGGCCGTCGACCTCTGCGCGCAGCTGCGCCCGGGGCAGCAGGTCACCTTCGTCGCCGCCCGCACCGACCCGTCGGACCCCGCAGCACGGTGAGGCAGACTGCGGGGATGCCCCGCGACCAGGTCCACGCCATCGGCGGGCGGCGGGCCTGGGGCATCTGGCTGGTCGCGATGGCCGTCTACGTGCTGGCCGTCTTCCACCGCAGCTCGCTGGGGGTGGCGGGCCTGCTGGCCTCGGAGCGGTTCGGGATCGCGGCCACCGAGCTGGCGTTCTTCACGGTCCTCCAGCTCGTCGTCTACGCCGCGATGCAGGTCCCGGTCGGCGTCCTCCTCGACCGCTACGGCTCGCGCGCCCTGCTGCTCGGCGGTCTGGTCCTCATGACGCTGGCCCAGCTGACCTTCGCCTTCGCCACTTCGTTCGGGGTCGCGGTGCTGGCCCGGGCGGTGCTCGGCGCGGGCGACGCGATGGTCTTCGTCAGCGTGATCCGGCTGGTGGCGGTCTGGTTCCTGGTCCGGCAGGCGCCGATGGTCACCCAGGTGACGGGGTGGGGCGGGCAGCTCGGTTCGATCGCCGCCGCCGCCCCGCTCACCCTGCTGCTCGACGGGCTCGGCTGGACCCGCACCTTCGCCGCCGCCTCCAGCGTCGGCGTGGTGCTGCTCGTCGCCGTGGCCCTGCTGGTCAAGGACTCGCCCTACGCCCGCCGCGAGGTCGCCAGGGTCAAGCTCCGGGCGCTGGCGGAGTCGGTGCGCACCGTCTGGGGCAACCCCGGCACCCGGCTGGGCATGTGGACCCACTTCACCGCCCAGTTCTCCGGGACGGTCTTCGCCCTGCTCTGGGGCTTCCCCTTCCTGGTCCGCGGCCAGGGGTGGTCGGAGGTGGCCGCGGGCACGCTGATGATGGTGATGATCGGCTGGGTCGTGCTCAGCGGCCTGGTGCTCGGCGCCGCCGTCTCCCGCTGGCCCTGGTACCGGTCGTGGATCGTGCTCGGGATCGTGGCCGTGATGGCGACGGCCTGGGCGGCCGTGCTGCTGCGCCCGGACCCCGCACCGGGCTGGCTGGTGGTCCTGATGGCGTTCGCCACGGCCAGCGGCGGGCCCGCCTCGATGATCGGCTTCGACCTCGCCCGCACCTTCATGCCGGTGCAGGCCCTGGGGCGGGCCAACGGGATCGTCAACGTCGGCGGCTTCGTCGCCTCGCTGCTCACGATGGCCGCGATCGGCCTGGTCCTGGACCTGCGCGAGCCCCGCGGGATGGCGGCCTACGACCTCGACGACTTCCGGTGGGCGATGGCCACCCAGTACGCGTTCTGGCTCTTCGGGGCGGCCCAGATGGTCCGCTTCCGGCGGCGCGCCGTCGCGCACCTGCACCGGGTCCACCCCGGCGCCGCGGAGCAGATGCGGGCGGGGCGCCCCTTCGTCCACCCGGGCCTGGCCGACGACGCGGTCTAGCGCGACCGGGCCCGCCCAGCGGGCCCCGTGACGCGTGTCATGGTCGGCCCGTGCGCGGCGTCCGGGACCTCGTGACGCCTCGCACTGGTCGCCGGCCCGGAGCCGGGGGACCGTGGAGCCATGACCAGGACGACGACCCGGACGACGAGCCGGACGACGGCACGACCCGCCCCCACCCCCGCGGCGCCCGACCCGCACGCTCCCGCCCTCGAGGTGCGCGGGCTGCGCCGCACCTACGGGTCCGGCGACGACGCCTTCGAGGCCGTCCGCGGGATCGACCTCACCGTGCCGCGGGGTCGGATCCACGCGCTGCTCGGCGTCAACGGCGCCGGCAAGACCTCGGCGATGGAGGTGATGGAGGGGCTCTCCCCAGGCTCGGGCGGACAGGTCCGCGTCCTCGGGCTCGACCCGGTCGCCGACCGCGCCGAGGTGCGGCGGCGTACCGGGGTGCTGCTGCAGCGCAGCGGCTTCGTCGGCGACCTCACCGTCCGCGAGACGCTGCGGATGTGGGCGGCCACGGTGACCCGGGCCCGGCCGGTCGAGGAGTCGCTCGAGATGCTCGACCTGGCCCGGGTCGCCGACACCAGGATGCGCGCGCTCTCGGGCGGCGAGCACCGGCGCGTCGACCTGGCCTGCGCGCTCACCGGCCACCCCGAGCTGGTGATGCTCGACGAGCCGACCACGGGCCTGGACCCCGAGAGCCGACGGGCGGTCTGGGCACTGGTGCGCCGGCTCCGGACCGAGGGCGCCACCGTCCTGCTCACCACCCACTACCTGGAGGAGGCGGAGGCGCTCGCCGACCACGTCTCGATCATGCGCGCCGGCGAGGTCGTCCGCGAGGGCACGCTCGCCGAGATCGTCGCGGGGCACCCCGCCGAGATCTCCTTCCGCACCCCGGCCGACGAGCCGGCGCTGCCGGCGGGCGTGACGGCCTCCCGGGACGGCGACCGGACCGTGCTGCGCTGCGCCGACCTCCAGCCGGCCCTCACCGAGCTGCTGGTGGGGGCCCGCGACACCGGCGTCGTGCTGGAGCTGCTGCAGGCCCGCACCGCCACCCTCGAGTCCGTCTTCCTCGAGCTGGCCGCCGCCCCCGCCCACGACCTCGAGGGAGCCACCCGATGAGCACCACCGTCGCCCTGCCCGACGCCCGCCGCACCCTGGGCCTCGCCCGGATCAACTGGACGCTCATGGTCCGCAACAGGACGACGATGCTCTACGCCTTCCTCGTCCCGCTGCTGCCGCTGGCGCTGCTCTTCGCCGTCGGCGACCCCGAGCCGACGTCCGGGACCGCCGGCCTCGGCAGCGCCCTGCTGATGGCGCTGCTCTTCCCGGGCTACTACAACCTGCTCTCGATGTTCGTCACGCGTCGCGACGAGCTGGTGCTCAAGCGGCTGCGGACCGGGGAGGTCCGCGACGTCGAGCTGGTCGCCTCGATGGCGCTGCCCGGCCTCTCGCTGGTGCTGGCGGTCCTCGTGCTCATGGTGCCGATCGCGGCGGCCGCCGGGTTCGACCTGCCCGCCAACCCCGTGCTCCTCCTGCTCGGGACCCTGCTGGCGGCCGTCACCTTCGCCGCCCTCGCGCTGTGGACCGCGGCCTGGACGAGGACCGCCGAGGCGGCCCAGCTGACCAGCGGCCCCGTGATGATCGTGGCGCTCGCCGGCTTCGCGACGCCGGCCGTGCCGGACGCCGTCGCCCGCTGGCTGGAGCTGCTGCCCGGCGCCGCGGTCAACGAGCTGGTCCGCGCCGGCTGGTTCGGGCTGGAGCGCGGCTCCGACGAGGCGACCGTCGGGTTCTGGCAGACCTGGCTGGAGGCCGCCCCCGCCCTCGGCGTCCTCGTCGCCTGGACCGCGCTCGCGCTCTGGCTGGCCACCCGTTCGCTGCGGTGGGAGCCGCGTGGCTGAGAGGATGGCGGTCGTGCCCCCGTCCGAGACCGCGCCCGCACCGCTGCCCCGGCTGCCACGGTTCTGGGGTCTGGCGGGGCGCGGCGACGTCGAGCTGGTCGACCTCTACACCCGCGGCTCGCTGCACCTCGTCTACTGGCTGCTGGTCGCCATGGGCGTCGTGAGCGCGGCCGCGGAGCTGGACCAGCAGCGCGACCAGGCTGCGCTCGCGGTCGTCGCCCTCGTCGTGGGCCTCGCGGCCCACCGGGCGATGACGGCGGCCGTCGCCCTCTACCCCGCGTGGGGGCCGTTCCCGCGCCGCCCGGTCGCCGTCCTGCTCGCGGTGGCGCTGCCCGCCGCCGCGTGGGTCCTGCTGCTGCCGGACGCGCGGTCGGTCGGCGCCGCCGTCCTGGTCGCGGGGATGGTCGCGTGGGGGGTGGGCGGCCTGCGCGACCGCCGCGTCCAGGCCGCCGCCGTGGTCGGCGGGGGCCTTTTCGTCGGGGTGGCCGCGGGCAACCCCTTCACGGGCGTGTACGGCGCCGCGGCCTGCGCCTTCTTCGCCTTCACCGTGCAGAGCTCGCTGTGGCTGCTCGGCGTGGTGGTCGAGCTCGACCGGGGCCGCACCAGCCAGGCCGCGCTCGCGGTGGCCGAGGAGCGCCTGCGCTTCTCCCGCGACGTGCACGACGTGATGGGCCGCCACCTCTCCACGATCGCCGTCCAGGCCGAGCTGGCCGCCGCCCTGGCCGAGCGCGGCGACCCCCGCGCGCCCGGCAGGGTCCGCGAGGTGCGGGCCACGGCCCACGAGGCGCTGCGCGAGGCCCGCGAGCTGGCCCGCGGCTACCGCCCGCTCGACCTGGCGCAGGAGCTCGAGGGCGCGGTGGCGCTGCTCGGGTCGGCCGGCATCGCCGCGACCGCAGACCTCGACGGGCTGCCGGAGGCGTGGCACCCGCCGGTCGCCCGGGTGGTGCGCGAGGCCGTCACCAACGTGCTGCGCCACTCCCGGGCCACCCGGGTCGGGATCGGGTACGCCGACGGCGTGCTGGTGGTGCGCAATGACGGGGTCGCCGAGGGCGGTGCCGTCGCCGGGGGCGCCGGGGACGGCACCGGGCTGGCCACGCTGGCCGACGACGTCGCGACGCTGGGTGCCCGGCTGGACCACGAGCGGGTCGGTGACGAGTTCGTCCTGCGGCTGCGCCTGGCCGGCGACCCGCGGGGGGAGGCCCGGTGACCGGGGAGGGCGGGACGCGCCCGGTCCGGGTGCTGCTGGCCGACGACGAGAACCTGATCCGCAGCGCCCTGGCCCAGATGCTCGACCTCGAGGAGGACCTCGAGGTGGTCGCGGAGGCCGCCAGCGGCGGTGAGGCCGTGGCCGCCGCGCTGGCCGCCCGGCCCGACGTGGCGGTGCTCGACCTGCAGATGCCCGACCTGGACGGGATCGAGGTGGCGAGGCGGATCCTCGAGGCGGTGCCCGGCTGCGCCTGCATGGTCGTCACCAGCCACGGACGGCCCGGCTACCTGAAGCGCGCCCTGGCCGGCGGCGTCCGCGGCTTCCTGCCGAAGACGACCTCGGCGGCGACCCTGGCCCAGGTGGTCCGGATCGTGCACGCCGGCGGCCGCCACGTCGACCCCGAGCTCGCCGCGGAGGCCATCGCGGCCGGCGACTCCCCGCTGACCCCGCGGGAGGCCGACGTCCTCGAGGCGGCGGGCGACTCGGCCCCGGTCGAGGAGGTCGCCCGCCGGGTCCACCTCTCGCCCGGCACGGTCCGCAACCACCTCTCCAGCGCCGTCACCAAGCTCGGCGCGACCAACCGCCACGAGGCCGTCGCGACCGCCCGGCGGATGGGCTGGATCTGACGGGGCACCGGCCGACTCTGGTTGGATGACGCGGCAGGACGCCGACAGCGGGTCGGCCGACGCGAGGGGGAGACATGATCTGGGTGGCGGTGGGGCTCGCGGTCGCGGCAGCGGTGGCGGCGTGGACGGCGCACCAGGCGCGCGAGGAGCGGCGCCGGCTCGTCGGCAACGAGACCCTGACGGCCGCCCAGCTGCGCGAGCTGCACGCGGCGGCCGGCGAGGCCGCCGGCCCCGACGCGTTCCGCGAGCCGGTCGAGCTGAAGGGGCGCGCCGCGGCCCACGTCGACGGGCTCCTCACCTCCGAGCTCACCAGCACCCCGTGCGTCTGGTACCGGCAGAAGGTCACCCGCAAGTACGAGGAGGTCCGCCGGGACTCCGACGGCAACCGTCGGGTCGAGCAGCGCGAGGAGGTGATGACCGACCACCACTCCGACAAGGCCTTCTTCGTCGTGGACGAGACCGGCCGGATCCCGGTCGTCCCCGACAAGTCGGTGCAGGGCGCCCGCAAGGTGCTCAGCGAGTTCCGCCAGGCGGAGGGGGGCGGGGGCTCCTCGCGGCTGACCTTCGGCTCCTTCTCCCTCGACCTCCCGTCGGGCAACCGGGGCGGGACGCTCGGCTACGAGTACGAGGAGTGGGTGCTGCCGGAGGGGGCGCAGCTCTTCGTCTGCGGCGAGGCCGTGGACCGCGGCGGCCGGCTGTCGGTCCGCAAGCCCCAGTCCGGCAAGCTCGTCCTCACGACCCGCACCGAGGAGGAGCTGGTCGAGGGCGCCGAGAAGCGCTTCCGGTGGGCCGCCCTGGGCGGGATCGCGGCCGCGGTCGGGGCGGTCGTCGCCCTGGTCGTCGCGCTCGCCGCCTGACCCGTCGTCCGCCTGACCCGTCGCCTGCCTGGCCTGCCGACGGCTACTCGACCGGCTCGCCCGTCGGGTCGGGCGCCGTCCCGTCCTCGAGGAGGTGGCCGCCGACCGGGTCGGCGTGCCACTCGACCAGCCGCCAGCCGCGGGCCGGGTCGCCCTCGACGGTGACCAGCCCGGTGTTGTGCAGCGGGCTGGTGGCCTCGGGGCTGCCGGCGACGTCGGGCACCCGCGCGGCCACCCACGCGCGAATCGCGGCGCCGTGGCTGACCACCAGCGCCGTCGCGGCCCCGGTCTCGGCCACCCGCGCCACGTCGGCGTCGTACCGCTCGAGGAACTCCCGCCCGGTCTCGCCGCCCGGCATGCGCGCGTCGAGCTCGCCGTGCACCCAGCGGTGGACGGTGGTGAGGTAGCCCCGGACGGAGTCGTGGTCGGTGGCCCGCTCGTAGTCCCCGGCCGCGATCTCGTGCAGCCCGGGCAGCTCGTCGCGGGCGAGCCCCGCGGCGGAGGCCAGCGGGTCGGCGGTCTGGTGGGTGCGGACCAGCCGGGAGACGAAGAGCCCCTCGACGCCGCGGGCCCCCAGCGCCCGGGCCGCCGCCGCGGCCTGGGCCCGACCGAGGTCGGTGAGGTCGGGGCCGGGCGCGCCCGTGTCGAGCGACCCCGTCACGTTGGCGGTGGTCTGGCCGTGGCGCAGGAGCAGGAGCCTCATGCCCCGGACGGTACGTCGTACCTGGCGAGCACCCGGAACGCGTTGCCGGCCTGCTCGCCGGGCTCGCCCTGCTCGCGGGCCGCGGCGACCTGCGCGACGACCGCGCCGACGACCGCGACCGGCAGGGCGGCGAGGCAGACCGCCACCCGGGCGGCGCGCTGGGCGCGGGTGGGGTGCGGCAGCCACGGCATCCACGGCCGGGGCACCACCTGGCCGGCGGCGAACCAGACCGCGGGCAGCACGTCGAGCCCCCGGGTGGCGGGCTCGCGGTAGCGGTCCAGCACCGTGAAGCCGCGCTGCTCCAGCGCCTGCTCGAGGCGGGCCATCGAGAGGAAGTGCTGGTGCTGCGGCTGCAGCCACGGCATCCACCACTTGCCCAGCCGGCGACCCGACGGGCAGTCGGGGTCGGGCACCTCGACCATGAGCAGCCCGCCCGGGACGAGCGCGGTGGCGGCGGCGTCCAGCTCGGCCAGCGGCTCGCGGGTGTGCTCGAGGTAGTGCAGCATGCTCACGACGTCGAACTGGCCGGCCAGCTCGTCGGCCACCTCGGGGAAGAAGCCGCGGTGGGCGCGGTCGACCCAGCCGCGCAGGGCGGCGTCCTCGATCGCCTGGCTCTGCTCGACGCCCTCGAACGACGTCCCCGGGAAGCTCTCCTTCGCCACGAGGCAGAAGTGGGCGTGCCCGCTGCCGACGTCGAGCCAGCGCCGGGGGCTGCTCGTCGCGTGCGCGGCGACCATGCCGACGCGGCCGGCGTACTCGTCGTCGGAGGAGGCGAAGACCTTCTCCATCTCGTCGCCGGCGAAGCCGTCGTAGAAGTCGCGGTAGTAGAAGTCGAGCCCCTCGATGCTCAGGCGGGGGTTCTGGAAGACGTGGCCGCAGGCGGCGCACTCGTCGAGGGTGAAGGTGCCGGGCTTGTGCTGGATGAGGTCGGGCGAGGTGACCCGGGGTGCGATGTCGGGGGATCCGCACCAGCGGCAGGAGTCGACCCGCTCCTCGAAGAACCGCTCGGTGCCCTGCTCCAGCTCCTTCTCGTAGAGCGGGCGCAGCTCGGCCGAGAGCCGGACGACGGGCGGCGGCGGGGCCGGGGCGCGCAGCACCGCGAGGAGGCGTCGTACGCCGGCGGGCCGGCCGGAGCCCACGCCGACCAGCCGCGGCTGCAGCGCGTGCGCGACCAGGGCCGGGACGCCGACCGCGGGAGCGAGGAGGGCGCCGGTGGCGGCGACCCCGAGCGCGGTCGTGGCGGCGGCCCGCTGGCCGGCGGCGTAGCGGTCCAGCACGGTGCGCTCCAGGGTGAGCTGCTCGCTCGGCGAGAGCGCGACCGCGCGCTCGGCGGGGGCGAGCACCAGGTCGGTGGAGCGCGGGGCGAAGCGCTTCACCTGGCGGCTGACCCCGACCAGCTCGGCCGGCGTGAGCGGACCCCCGGGCAGCGCCGCGCGCCGGGCCAGCCCGGTGCGCACCAGCAGCGCGTGTCCGGCGGTGTGGCCCTCGCGCAGCGGGTCGCGGCGGAAGGAGCGGGTGTCGACCTGCCGGAGCAGGCCCAGCGCCCGCTCGGCCGGCAGGTCGCCGGGGACCAGGTCGACGGCGTCGAGCCCCTCGGCGTCGGCCCACGCGACCGCGGCCGCGAGCGTGGCGGGCGCCGGGGTCACCCCGTGCGCGGCGACGACGGTCCAGTCGTCGGCCACGGCTGCGTCCGTCGGCGCGTCCGGCGCGTCCGGCAGCGTGGCGAGCCCGGCGGCGCGCCCGCGCAGCCGGAGGCCGTTGGCCACCGTCCCGACGGCGGTCGCGGCGGTGAGGATCCTGGCGGCGCGGGTGAGGCTTCGGCGCATGGCACGTCCCTGGCTCGTGGAAAGGTGCCCAGACCCTACTGGCTCACGGCCGGGCCGGCAGGACGCGTCCGGCGACCTCCCCGAGGGTGATCCGGCCGCCGCCCGTGCCGGGCGCGGAGTAGCGCAGGACGACCTCGTCGCCGTCCTCCAGGGCGATCCGCTCGCCGTCGCCGACCCGCACCGGCTCGCGCCACCCCCAGGTCAGCTCGAGCAGCGAGCCGAGCTGGTCGCGCTCCCGGCCCGAGATCGTGCCGGAGGCGAAGAGGTCGCCGGGGGTGAGCGAGGCGCCGTTGACGGTGAGGTGGGCGAGCATCTGGGCGGGCGACCAGTACATCGAGGCGTACGGCGGCCGGCTGACGACGTGCCCGTCGATCTCGACCTCGACGTCGATCGCCAGGCCCCGGGTGCGGCCGGGCGCCAGGTAGGGGAGCGGGGTGGGGTCCTGGCCGGGGAGGTCGGTCCAGGCCGCCTCGAGCGCGGCGAGCGGGGTGACCCACGCCGAGACAGTGGTGGCGAAGCTCTTGCCGAGGAAGGGGCCGAGCGGCACGTACTCCCAGCCCTGGACGTCGCGCGCGCTCCAGTCGTTGAGGCCGACGACGCCGAAGACGTGGTCGGCGAACGCCTCGGCGGGCACCCGCTCGCCGAGCGCCGTGCCGACCCCGACGACGAAGCCGAGCTCGGCCTCGAGGTCGAGGCGTCCGGTGGGGCCGAAGACCGGGGCGGGGTCCGACGGGTTCTTCCGCTGACCCGACGGGCGGACGATGCCGGTGCCGCTCACCACGACCGTCCCGGCGCGGCCGTGGTAGCCGACCGGGAGGTGCTTCCAGTTGGGCAGCAGGGGCTCGGCGTCGGGGCGGAAGATCCGTCCGACGTTGGAGGCGTGCTGCTCGGAGGCGTAGAAGTCGACGTAGTCGCGCGGCTCGAACGGCAGGTGGAGGGTCACGGCCTCCAGCGGCAGCAGGTGCTCCTCGCCCCCGCCGCCGGCCAGCAGGACCCTGACCTCGGCCCGCACCGAGTCCCACGCCGCCCGGCCGCGCGCCAGGAAGCCGTTGAGCGAGGGCGCGCGCCAGCCGCCGTCGGGGAAGGCGGAGGCGAGGTCGAGCACGCGGTCGCCGTACCGGACACCGACCCGCCGCTCGCCGTCGTCGGCGGTCGTGAGGACGCCGTACGGCAGGTGGTCGAGCCCGAAGCCGCCGCCGTCCGCGGTGACGGCGCTCACGCGCCCTGCTCCCCGAGCAGGCCCAGGGCGCGCAGGTCGGCCAGCGGCTCGTCGACCGAGCAGGATCCGAACGAGGTGAACCAGCGGCGGGCCCCGGCCAGGGCGTCCTCGGCGAGCAGGGCGGCGGCCAGCGTCGCCCCGTCGCGTTCGGCGAGCGTGGCGACGACCTCCTCGCGGCCCGCCCCGTCGAAGGCGCGGCGGGTGGCCAGCAGGACGTTGGCGAAGCCGTGCTGGTCGTCGTGGCGCACCGCCCGGTGCAGCCCGGCGGTGCACTTGAAGGGGGTCTCCCGGTCCAGCGCCGCGTCGATCTTCTCCGCCAGGTCGGCCTCGTCGGCCGGCAGCGAGCCGTCGGGGGCGCCGGTGCGCAGCTTGAGGCGCAGCTCGACCGCGGCCACCTCGTCGGCGGCGCGCAGCCAGCCGGCGCCGACTCGGCCCGGGAGCTCGACGTGGACGGGGGTGTCGTCGTCCAGCACGCCCTCGGCCCGGGCGGTGTCGACCGCGGCGACCACCCGGCGGGCGTTGCCGGGGAGGTCGTCGAGGTCGCGGAGCGCGATCTCGACCCCGGCCAGCGTGAGGCCCGAACGGGCGGCCAGCGTGAGCGGCCCGACCAGCTGCCCCGCACCCCCGGTGACCACCACGGAGACCGGGTGGGCGAGGGCGGCGAGGTCGGGCAGGTCGGTGTCGCGGGCGACGAAGGAGCCGACCAGGCCGGTACGCCGGTGCGCGGGGTGGGCGGCGAGCGCCTCGTCGAGCGGCAGGTCGCCCGGCGGGAAGATCGCCGCGTCGTCGACGATCCCGGCCCAGGCAGGGGGGAGGGAGGGGTCGGGCTGGTGGGTCGCTGGTGTGCTGGCGGTCACGGGGCTACTGTAACCACCACGCGATATTCGGCGAATCCTGTTCGTTTATCGAACGCACCACGGGGCCGGGACGTCGGGTCCCCAGCGACGAGGAGGTCGGGATGCCCTACTACCGCAGCGTCGGCGACGTGCCGCCCAAGCGGCACACGCAGCACCGCGACCCCGAGGGCCGCCTCTACCGCGAGGAGCTGATGGGGGAGGAGGGGTTCTCCTCCGACTCCTCCCTGCTCTACCACCGCGGCGTCCCGTCGGCGATCGTCGCCAGCGAGGTCTGGGAGCTGCCCGACCAGTCGCGCACGCCCAACCACCCGCTCAAGCCGCGGCACCTGCGGCTGCACGCCCTGGAGACCGGCTCCGACCCGGTCACCGACCGCCGCGTCGTCCTGGCCAACGGCGACGTCCGGATCTCCTACGTCGTCACCGGCACCGCCCCGAGCCCGCTCTACCGCAACGCCACCGGCGACGAGTGCGTCTTCGTGGAGTCCGGCAGCGGGGTGGTCGAGACCGTCTTCGGGGTGCTGCCCTACGCGGCCGGCGACTTCGTCCTGGTCCCGCGCGCCTGCGACCACCGCTGGGTGCCGGCCGAGCCGTCGCGGCTCTACGCGGTCGAGGCCAACAGCCACGTCCACCCCCCGAAGCGCTACCTCTCGCGGTTCGGGCAGCTGCTCGAGCACGCGCCGTACTGCGAGCGGGACCTGCACGGCCCCGCCGAGCCGCTGCTGGTCGCGACAGGCTCGACCGACGACCCGACCGACGTCGAGGTGCTGGTCAAGCACCGCACGTCGGCGGGCGTCGTCGGTACCCGGCTCACCTACGCCACCCACCCCTTCGACGTGGTCGGCTGGGACGGCTGCCTCTACCCGCACACGTTCAACGTCTCCGACTTCGAGCCGATCACGGGGCGGGTCCACCAGCCGCCGCCGGTCCACCAGGTCTTCGAGGGCCACAACTTCGTGGTCTGCGCCTTCGTGCCGCGCAAGGTCGACTACCACCCGCTCGCCGTCCCGGTGCCCTACTACCACTCCAACGTCGACTCCGACGAGGTGATGTTCTACGTCGCCGGCGACTACGAGGCGCGCAAGGGCTCCGGGATCGGGCTCGGGTCGATCAGCCTGCACCCCGGCGGCCACGCCCACGGGCCGCAGCCGAGCGCGATCGAGGCGTCGCTGGGCGCCGAGCGGTTCGAGGAGCTGGCCGTCATGGTCGACACCTTCGCCCCGCTCGAGCTGGGGGAGGGCGGGCTCGCGGTCGAGGACCCGGCGTACGCCTGGACGTGGGCCGGCCGGGGACCCGCCTAGGCGCGCTGGTCGGGCCTGTCAGGATGGGCGCGTGGAGGGACGCAAGCTGCTGCTGGCCGTCGACGCGCCCTCCCTGCTGCACCGGCACCACCACGCACGCGCCCACTCCGACCTGCGCGACCGCCACGGTCGGCCCGCGTGGGCGCTGCACGGGATGCTGCGCCAGATCCTCGAGGCGATCGACATGTTCGCCCCCGACGCGGTGATCTTCGGCCTCGACGACCGGATGTCGTCGGTCCGTGAGGAGCTCTACCCCGACTACAAGGCCGGCCGGGCCGAGAAGGACCCCGCGCTGGTGGAGCAGCTCGAGCGGGCCGGCGCCCTCCTCGACGCCCTCGGGCTCGCGACGCTCACCCCGCCCGGGCTGGAGGCCGACGACGTCAACGCCTCCGCCGCGACGTGGGCGGTGGCCCACGACTGGGACTGCGTGCTCGTCACCTCCGACCGGGACTCCTTCGCCCACATCAGCGACCACACCCGGGTGCTGCGGCTGATCAACGGCGGGATGGCCGGCTCGCCGCTCCTGACCCCGCGGGCGCTGCGCGCGATGTACGGCGTGACCCCGGCGCAGTACCTCGAGTTCGCCGCCCTGCGCGGCGACGCCAGCGACAACCTGCCCGGCGTCGCCGGGCTGGGCGAGAAGACCGTGCCGGTGCTGCTCTCCCAGGCCGGGTCGATGGAGGCGGTCTGGGCCGACCTCGACCACTGCGAGGGACGGCACGTCGTGGCCGCCCTCGACTCCTGGGCCGAGGAGACGGGCCAGCGCCGGCTGGGCGCGGGGCTCGTCCGGCGGCTCGGCGCCGAGGGGGCCCGGGAGCGCTACGCGTTCAACCTCGCCCTCATGTCGGGGCGGACCGACCTCGACCTCGGGCTCACCCCCGACGTGCCCGGGACGCCCGGCCTGCTCCCGCTCGACCCCCTGCGCGTCTCGCGGGTGGTCGGCCACCTCGGGGTCGAGGGCACCACGGCCCTGGCGCTGCGCGTGCTCACCGAGGCCCCCGCCTCGGCCGGCGCGGTGGCCTGGGACGCGACCCTCAGCTGACCTCGCGGCCGTCCGTCGCCAGGTGGGCCAGGACACCCCGCTCGAAGGTGCGCACGCCGTCCAGCCGCAGCCGCTGCGGCGGGTTGGCCGCGAGCAGCGCGTCGACCTGCTCGGCGGTGCCGAGCTGGAGCACCGCGTGGCCACCGTCGGCGAGGTGCCGGTCGATCAGCGCCACGCAGAGGGCCGCCACGTCGAGCCCGTCGGGGCCGCCGTCGATCGCGAGCTCCGGGTCCTGGGGGTAGCGGGTAATCTCCGCCCGCGGCACCCACGGCGGGTCGGCGCAGACCAGGGCGAACCGCTCGTCGGGCGCCAGCACCTCGTCCATCCAGCCGTTCCGGACCTCGGGCGCGAGCCCGGCGGCGGCCGCGTTGGCGGCGGCGAACTCGCAGGCCACGGGGTTGGCGTCGACCATCACCAGGTCGCGCCCGGTGAGCCGCTGGAGCAGCAGCCCGATGTGGCCGGCCCCGCTGCACAGCTCGAGCGCCGGACCCTCGGGAGCCTGCGGCGAGAGCTCGGCCAGCCACTCCGCCTGGGCCGCCGTCCACGGGCGCGGCTCCAGCACGCGGCCGTCCCAGGCGATCCGCAGCCCGCCCACGACGCTCTCCCTGGTCTCCTGCTCCCGAGTCTCCATGGCCGTTGATCATGCCAACCCGGCCCAGCGCATACTCGTGCGGTGACGCAGACGACCCCGCTCGACCCCCGCAGTCGGCGGGCCCTGGTCGCGGTCCCGGTCGTGCTGGCGATGCTCTCGATGATCGGGCCGTTCAGCATCGACACCCCCTTCCCGGCGTTCACCGAGATGGGGCTCGACTTCGGCGCCGGGTCGGCCCGGATGCAGCTCGTCGTGACCTCCTACATGGTGGCCTTCGCGGCGATGAGCGTCTTCCACGGCCCGCTCTCGGACGCCGTGGGCCGACGCCCGGTGATCGTCTGGTCGGTCGCGGTCTACGTCGTGGCCTCGCTCGGCGCGGCGCTCTCGCCCGACCTGGGCGTGCTGCTGGCCTTCCGGGTGCTGCAGGGGCTGAGCGCCGGGGGCGCCACGATCGTCAGCCGCACGATCATCCGTGACCTCTTCGAGGGCGACCAGGCGCAGGTGCTGATGAGCCGGGTGGCGATGATCTTCGGCCTCGCCCCCGCGGTGGCGCCGGTCGTGGGCGGGGCGGTGCTGCAGCTCGGGCCGTGGCCGCTGGTCTTCGTCTTCATGGCCGCGCTGGGGCTCGTGCTGATCGCCGCGACCGTGCTGGTGCTGCCCGAGAGCCACCCGCCCGAGCGGCGCGTGCCGCTGCGGCCGGCCTCGGTGGTCTCCGGCCTCGTGGCGGTCGCGCGCCTGCCCGCGTTCCACCGGGTGGCGTGGGCGGCGACGCTCGCCTTCGCCGCGCAGTTCCTCTACATCGGCGGGGCGGCGATCTTCGTGGTCGACCTGCTCGGGCTCGGCGAGCTCGACTTCTGGGTCTTCTTCGTCCCGATGATCGGCTCGATGGTCGTCGGCTCGTGGATCTCGGGCCGGGCCGCGGGGCGGATCACCGGGCGTCGGCTGGTCGGCGCCGGCTTCGCGGTCTCGCTCGCCGGCGGGGCGGTCGGGGTGGCGCTGGCCGCCTCGCCGCTGGCGACCGACCTGCCCTGGGCGGTCGTCGGCCCCAGCGTGCTCGCGCTCGGCAACGGGATGTCCTACCCGACCCTGCAGCTGATGCTGCTCGACCTCTTCCCGGAGCGCCGCGGAACGGTCGTCTCCGCGGCCTCGTTCGTCACCCTCATGGTCAACGCCGTCACGGCCGCGCTGGTCACCCCGGTGGTCGGGGTCTCGACGCTGGGCCTGGCCGTGACGGCGCTGGTCGTGGTCGCCGCCGGTCAGCTCTGCTGGTGGCGGCACCGCGTGGTCGAGGACCGGGAGGCGGCAGGAGCCGACCACCCCGTCCCCGAGCACCCCGAGGCGCTGGAGCCGACCGACCTGATGTGAGGCTCCGGCGCGGACTCCCGCGGCCCGCCGGTCAGCCCAGGGTCGGGTAGTCCGTGTAGCCCTCGGCGCCGCCGCCGTAGAAGGTCTCCGGCCGCTGCGGGTTGAGCGGCGCGCCGGTCGCGAGCCGGGTCGGCAGGTCGGGGTTGGCGATGAAGGTCCGGCCGAACGCCGCAGCGTCGATCAGCCCGGCGTCGATGAGGCGCACGGCCTTCGCGGCGTCGTACGACCCGGCGCCGACGAGGGTCCCGGGGTACGCCGCCCGCAGCCGCTCGCGCCACTGGTCGTCCAGGGCGGGCCCGCCGGCCCAGTCGGGCTCGGAGAGGTGGAGGTAAGCGAGGTCGCGCTCGGCCAGCCGGGCCGCCAGGTCGAGACCCTCCTCGGCGCCGGCGGCGTCCTCGAGGCCGTTGAACTTGCCGGTCGGCGAGACGCGGATGCCGACGCGGCCGCGCCCGGCCTCGGCGACGAGGGCGTCGACCACCTCGAGCACGACCCGCTGCCGGTTCTCCAGCGAGCCGCCGTAGGCGTCGGTGCGGTGGTTGGTGACGGCGGAGAGGAACTGGTGCAGCAGGTAGCCGTGGGCGGCGTGGATCTCGACGAGGTCGAAGCCCGCCTCGAGCGCGGTGGCGGTGGCGCGGCGGTAGTCGTCGACCAGCCGGGGGATCTCGGAGGTCTCCAGCGCCCGCGGGACGGGCACGTCGGCGCGCACGATGCGGCCCTGCTCGTCCTTGAGGCTCGTGCGGGTCCGGACCTGCACGGCCGAGGCGGAGACCGGCGGCCGGCCGCCGTGCAGCGACTCGTGGTCGACCAGGCCGGTGTGCCACAGCTGGGCGGCGACGACGCTGCCCTCGTCGTGGACCGCGTCGGTGACGCGGCGCCACGCGGCGGCCTGCTCGCGGGTGTGCACGCCCGGCGTGTCGGCGTACCCCTTGGCCTCCTCGCTGATCTGCGTGCCCTCGCTGATCACCAGGCCGGCGGTGGCGCGCTGGCGGTAGTACTCCACGTGCAGGTCGCCGACGAGGTCGCCGGGCTGCTCGGCGCGCATCCGGGTCAGCGGCGCCAGGAAGACACGGTTGCGGGCCTTGACGGCGCCGAGGTCGAGGGGCTCGAGCAGTCGGCTGAGGTCGGCGGGAGCGTCGGTGGAGGTCATGGGGTGTCGAACACCGCCGGGCCGGTCGACTATTCCGTCCGGGCGTCTCACCGGCGTGCGGTCCCGTCGGCGGGCTTGCGTCGCACGGGAGGATGGACGTCGTACGTCTGCGTCGGGAGGAGCACTCGGTGACCAACCCTGAGCCGCGCCCTGCCGAGCAGGCGATCAGCCACGGGCCCACCGACGTCGCGGTCGAGGTGATGCCGCCCCGGGAGGTCCCGTTGGGCGGGCCGCGCGGGATGCGGGTGCGGCGGACGCTGCCGCAGCGGCACCGCTCGCTCATCGGCGCCTGGTGCTTCCTGGACCACTACGGCCCCGACGACGTCTCCGAGACGGGCGGGATGCGCGTGCCGCCGCACCCCCACACCGGGCTGGCGACCGTGAGCTGGCTCTTCACCGGCGAGATCGAGCACATGGACTCCTCGGGCGCGCACGCGATGGTGCGTCCCGGCGAGTTCAACCTCATGACCGCCGGCCGCGGGATCAGCCACTCCGAGGTCTCGACGCCGGCCAGCGACGTGCTGCACGGCGTCCAGCTCTGGCTCGCGCTGCCCGAGGGGTCCCGCGACGTCGAGCCCCGCTTCGAGCACTACGTCCCCGACGCCATCCGCGGGCCGGGCTGGGAAGGGCGCGTCTTCGTCGGCTCGCTGCTCGGCGACACCTCGCCGGTGACCACCCACACCCCGCTGGTGGGGGCCGAGGTGATGCTCGCCGACCGCGCCGCGCTCGACGTCGACGTCGACCCCGACCACGAGCACGGCGTGCTCCTCGACGTCGGCCACGTCAGCGTCGACGGCCAGGAGGTGAAGCCCGGCGAGCTGGTCTACCTCGGGCCGGGGCGGCGCTCGCTGCGCCTGGAGTGCCACGACGAGGCGCGGGTGGTGCTGATCGGCGGGCCGCCCTTCGGCGAGGAGATCATGATGTGGTGGAACTTCGTGGGCCGCACCCACGAGGAGATCGTCGGCTTCCGGGACGAGTGGCAGGCCCAGCTCCACCGCGACGGCGAGCTGGTCACCAACAGCACCGAGGTGGTCCCGGGCCGGTTCGGGGTGGTCGAGGGGCAGCACCTTCCGCCGCTGCCGGCCCCCACCATGCCCAACGCGCGGTTGAAGCGGCGTCGCTGACCCGGTTCTCCACAGCCCGCTCGCGGCGCGCCCGGGGACGTCCCCGGCCGGTGGCAGACTCCCGGCCATGAGCGAGCTCTCGGTGGTCACCCGTCCGGACGGCGTCGCCCGCTGCCCCTGGGCGGTGGGTCACCCGGTCAACCTGGCCTACCACGACACCGAGTGGGGGGTGCCGGTCCAGGGGGAGTCGGCGTACCTCGAACGGATCACCCTCGAGGCCTTCCAGTCGGGGCTCTCGTGGCTGACGATCCTCAACAAGCGCCCGGCCTTCCGGGAGGCGTTCGCCGGGTTCGACGCCGACGCCGTGGCGGCGTACGACGAGCGGGACGTCGAGCGGTTGATGGCCGACGCCGGCATCGTCCGCAACCGCCGCAAGGTCGACGCCGCCATCACCAACGCCCGGGCGACCGTCGCGCTCCGCGCCGACGGCGGCCTGGAGGCGCTGGTGCTGGCCCACCGGCCCGCCTCGCCGGTCGAGCCCCAGGCCGCGACGACGTCGCCCGAGTCGGTCGCGCTCTCGAAGTCGCTCAAGCGGGCCGGGTTCGCCTTCGTCGGGCCCACCACGATGCACGCGCTCATGGAGGCCGTCGGCCTCTTCGACCCCCACCTGCCCGGCTGCCACCGGCGCGGGGCCTGCTGATGCTGCGGGCGTCCTGATGCTGCGGGGCCTCACCGTCCTGCTCGGCTGCCAGCTCGTCGGAGAGGTGCTCGTGCGGCTGACCGCGCTGCCGGTGCCCGGTCCGGTGGTCGGCATGGTGCTGCTGTTCGGGTTCCTCCAGCTGCGGCGGACGCCGCCCGACGACCCAGCCTCCGGCACCCTGCCTTCCGCCTCCGGCACCTTGCGCGCCGCCGACGTGCTGCTCAAGCACCTGCAGCTCTTCTTCGTGCCCGCGGGGGTCGGGGTCGTCGTCTACCTCGGCGTGCTGCGCGATGACGCCCTGCCGATCGCCGTCGCCCTCGCCGGCTCCTGGCTCGCCGGCCTGCTCGTCGTCGGGTGGACGGTCGCGCTGCTGGGCCGGCGGGCGGCCTCCGACGACGCCCCGGGGAGCGTCTCGTGAGCGAGTGGCGCGAGCTCGTCTCCTCGCCGCTGCTGATGCTCCTGGTCACCCTGCTGGGCTACCAGCTGGGGCTGCAGCTGCGGGATCGGACCGGCGGACACCCGGTGGCCCAGCCGGTCCTCGTGGCGATCGTGGTGACGGTGCTCTTCCTCACGATCGCCGACGTCGACTACGCCGTCTACGCCGACGGGGCCCGGCTGATCAGCTTCTGGCTGGGCCCGGCGACGGTCGCGCTGGCCGTCCCGCTGCACCGACAGGTACGCCGCCTCCGCGGCGTGGTGGGGCCGATGCTGGTGGCCGTCCCGCTCGGGGCCGTGGTGTCGATCGTCAGCGCCCACGGCCTGGTGCGGCTGCTGGGCGGGGGAGAGGAGCTGGCCCTCACCCTCGCGCCCAAGGCGGCGACCACCCCGGTCTCGATCGCCCTCTCCGAGCAGGTCGGCGGGATCCCGGCCCTGACCGCCGTCGTGACGGTGGTGGCCGGGGTGCTCGGCGCCGTCGCGGGCCCGACCGTGCTCACACTGGCCCGGGTGCGGGACCGGCGGGCCCGCGGGCTGGCGATGGGCGCCTCGTCGCACGGGATCGGGACGTCGCGGGCGCTGCACGAGGACGAGACCGAGGGCGCCTTCTCCGGGCTCTCGATGGGGCTCACCGCGCTGGCGACCAGCCTGCTGCTGCCGCTCGTCCTGTGGCTGCTGTGACAACCTGACGCCCGCGCGGCGCCGCGCTCGGGGGCGGCGCGAGCCTGAATGGGTGGTCGTCCACAGGGTCCTTTTGGGTCTTGCAATCGAACATGTGTTCGAGGGAGAATGGGGCATGGCCCGGCGACCGCTCCTGCTGCCCGATTTCTCGGGCGTCGGTGAGGTGCCCCCGGTCCGGGACGTGCCCGGGGCGTTGGTCTCGACGCTGGGGCTCATGACCGGCGCCGGCACGACGTCGCTCGCAGGCTCTTGGGGTGACGAGCCGGGGGAGCCGCGGGTGCCGCTGGACGACCTGGACGCTGCGGGGGTGCTGGCGGCGGCGAAGGCGGAGCTGCGCGTCCGGCGGGCGGCTGAGGTGGCTGAGCTGGAGCTGGCGGCCCGGTGGGCGTTGTTGCACGGCGGTGACCCGGCCGAGGATCCGACGGCGTCGCGGATGGACCGGTTGGTGTGCCTGGGTGGCGAGGGGACGCCGTGGGTGCGGGACCTGTGCATCGGCGAGCTGGCGTTGGTGCGGGGGTGTGGGTGGTCCACGCAGCGGTCGGCGGTCGCTGACGTGCTGGACCTGCAGCATCGCCTGCCGTTGACGTGGGCGCGGGTCCGGGCGGGCGAGGCCGAGGCGTGGGTGGCGCGGCGGGTCGCGGTGGCCTCGCGTCACCTGGGTGCCGACGTGGTGGGGGTGGTGGACGCCGCGGTGGCGCGGATCATCGCCGGGGAGTCCCCGGCGAGGGTGCTGGAGGTCGCGGCGGCGAAGGTGATCGAGGCCGACCCCGAGGCCCACGCCCACCGGGTCGCGCTGGAGCGGGCGCGCAGGTACGTCGCGGTGGGGCGGAGCGACGAGGCCGGCCTGCGGCACGTGATCGCCCGGGTCCAGGCCGGGGACGCGGTCTACGTCGAGGCGATGGTCGAGCGAGTCGCCGAGATCCTCCGCGAACGTCTCTGCGCCGCGGGTGTGCCGGCCGACGAACGGCCCACCCATGACCAGCTGCGCTCCGAGGCGTTCGGGTGGCTGGCCCGCCCCGCGGGGCTTCTGACCCTGCTGCTGGAGCACCACCCCGACAACCACCCCGACCAGCCCGACCAGCCCGACAAGGAGCCCGGCGAAACCGACGAGCCGGGAGAGCCGGGCGACCCGGGCGGGCGGTCCGTGTCGCGGGCACTGGCGTTCCCGGCCGACCTGCTGGCCGCGTTGCGGTGCGTGGACCCGGCCCAGCTGCGCCCCACGGCCCGGGTGCACGTCCACGTGACGGCCCAGGGCCTGGTCGACGCCGAGGCCTCGGTGGCCCGGGTCGAGGAGCTGGGCCCGCTGCTGGTGGCGCGGCTGGCCGAGCTGCTGGGCCACGCGCACGTGGAGCTGCAGCCGGTGGTCAACCTGGCCGAGGAGGTCCGAGGCACCGCCTACGAGCACACCGACCGCCTCAAGGAGCGGGTCTGGCTCCGCGCGGGCGGGGAACGGTTCCCCTGGTCGCGCCACCAGGGTCGCCGGGTCGACCACGACCACCCCCAACCCTGGTCGGCCACGGGCCCGCCGGGCCAGACCGGCACCCACAACTCCCAACCCCTCTGCCGGCGCCACCACCGGTGGAAGACCCACGCCGGGGTCCGGGTCTGGCAGGTCGACCGGGTCCGCTGGCTGTGGCGCACCCCCCACGGCCACTGGTTCCTCGTCGGCCCCGACGGGACCGTCCCGGTCACCGACACCCTCGACTCCTGAACGACCGGTGGTTACTGTCCGGTCGCATGACGCGACGCCATGCCTACGCCGAGGACGCCCTGCTCGACCACGACGCCGTCGGGCTCGTCGAGCTGCTCCACCGGGGCGAGGTCACGCCGGTCGAGCTCGTCGACGCCGCCATCGCCCGCACCCTCGAGGTCGACGAGCACCTCGGCACCCTGGCGGTCGAGATGTTCGACCTCGCCCGGCACCGGGCGCGAGACCCGCGGGGCGGCTTCTTCTCCGGGATCCCGACCGTCATCAAGGACAACGCCGACGTGGCCGGGCTCCCGACCCAGCACGGCACCGACGCCTTCGTGGCCCCGCCCGCCCAGCGCGACGGCGACTTCGCGCGGATGTACCTCGCGACCGGGATCATCCCGATCGGCAAGTCCCGCCTCTCGGAGTTCGGCTTCTCCGGCGCCGTCGACCACCCGCGCCTCGGGCCGGTCCGCAGCCCCTGGCACCACGACCACTACGCGGGCGCCTCCTCGGCCGGCTCGGCCGCGCTGGTGGCCGCGGGAGCGGTGCCGATCGCGCACGCCAACGACGGCGGCGGGTCCATCCGGATCCCGGCGGCCGTCAACGGCCTGGTCGGGCTCAAGCCGACCCGGGACCGGGTGCCGCAGGACAAGCTCAACCGGAGCATGCCGGTGCGGATCGTCGCCGACGGCGTGGTCTCGCGCACGGTCCGCGACACCGCGGCGTTCCTGCGCGAGTCCGAGCGCATCTACCGCAACCCGAAGCTCCCGCCCGTCGGCGACGTCCGCGGCCCCTCGGGCCGCCGGCTGCGGGTCGCGGTGGTCACCGAGGGCGTGGGCCGCAGCTCCTCGCCGGAGGTGCGCGAGCTGACCCTCAAGACGGCCTCGCTGCTGGAGAGCCTCGGCCACCAGGTCGAGCACGTCGACCCGCCGGTGCCGGACTGGTTCGCCGACCACTTCCTGCTCTACTGGTCGATGCTGTCGATGTTCCTGGTCCGCACCGGCCGCCGCACCCACGGCGCCTCCTGGAACCCGGAGAACCTCGACAACCTCACCCTCGGCCTCGACCGCCACTGCCGTCGCCACCTGCACAGGCTGCCCGTCGCGATGGCGACGATGGCCGGCTCCCAGCTGCTGTCCCGCAAGCACTACGAGAAGTACGACGTCACGCTGACGCCGACGCTCGCCACCGAGACGCCGAAGGTCGGCCACCTCGACCCCACCCGGGACTACGAGGAGGTCATCGACCGGATGATGGACTGGGTGGCCTTCACGCCCCTGCAGAACGCCACCGGCGACCCGGCCGTGAGCCTGCCGCTGGCCACCACCGCCGCGGGTCTCCCGCACGGCATGCAGCTGGCCGCGGGTAAGGGCCAGGAGGCCCTCCTGCTCGACCTCGCCTACTCCCTCGAGGAGGGCCAGCCGTGGCCCAGGATCCAGGAGTGAGGGGCCGATTTCTCGCTGGGGTCGGGGCTGTGTATTCTCTTCCGTCGTTGCCCCTTTAGCTCAGTCGGCAGAGCGTCTCCATGGTAAGGAGAAGGTCTACGGTTCGATTCCGTAAAGGGGCTCTGGGACGGGTCCCGTACTCTGGTCGAGTACGGCGCCCCGCCCGGCGGCGGGGTAGCTCAGGTGGTTAGAGCACACGACTCATAATCGTGGTGTCGCGGGTTCGAGTCCCGCCCTCGCTACGAGATCGACCACCGCACCACACTCAGCATTCGACGAAGGACTTCCCGTGGCCAGCAAGAGCTCTGACGTTCGCCCGAAGATCACGCTTGCGTGCGTGGACTGCAAGGAGCGCAACTACATCACCAAGAAGAACCGTCGGAACGACCCCGACCGCCTGGAGATGAAGAAGTTCTGCCCGCGCTGCCGCACGCACACCGCGCACCGCGAGACCCGCTGACGCCCCAGCACGGAGCGCAGCACCCAGCGTCGCCGACCCGCCCGGTCCCACCGGGCGGGTCGCTCGCTATTTTGGCTGGCATGCCCCTGGACCAGACCCTGGTGGGACGCAGCTTCCCGCCCACGGACCCCTACGAGGTGACGCGCGAGGCGGTCGCCGACTTCGTCGCCGCCACGGGCGACCGGTACGACGGCGGCCCGGCCCCGGCGACGTTCCCGATCGTGCTCGCCTTCGACGCGATGCAGGCCTTCCTCGACAACGAGGGGCTCGCCCTGCACCGGATCGTCCACGGCGAGCAGCGCTTCGCCTACGAGCGCCCGGTCGAGGTGGGGGACACCCTCGTCGCCACCCTCACCGTCAGCAGCCTCCGCCAGATCGGCGGCAACGACATCATCGGCACCACCAGCGCCCTGACCGCGCCCGACGGCTCGCTGGTCTGCACGGCGCACGCCACCCTGGTCCACCGGGGGGAGGAGGACGCATGACCGCCTTCGAGACCGGCCAGGTCCTGGACGCGCACACGTTCACCGTGACCCGGGAGGACCTGGTCCGCTACGCCCACGCCAGCGGCGACCACAACCCCATCCACCAGGACGAGGAGGTCGCCCGCTCGGTCGGCCTGCCCGGCGTGATCGCCCACGGGATGTACACGATGGCGCTGGTCGCCCGGGCGGTCCGCGAGTGGACCGACGGCGGCGAGGTCCGTGAGATCGGCTGCAAGTTCACCAACCCCGTCGTCGTCCCCGCCGAGGGCGGCGCAGAGCTGCGCGTCCTCGGCACCGTCAAGGGCGTCAGCCACGAGGACGACGGCGCCCATGTCGTCACCCTCGGGCTGGAGGTCACCAGCGGCGGCAGCAAGGTGCTCGGGATGCCGCGCGCCGTCGTCCGGGTGGCGCCCGGTGCCTGACGCCTCCCGGCAGACCGGCGCTCCCCGTCTCGCCGAGCACACCACCCTGCGCCTGGGCGGCCCGGCCGCCGAGCTGGTGGTCGCCACCACCGAGGCCGAGCTGGTCGAGGCCGTCTCGACCGCGGACGCCGCGGGCCGCCCCCTGCTGCTCGTCGCCGGCGGCTCCAACCTCGTGGTCTCCGACGACGGCTTCGACGGCCTCGTGGTCAAGGTCGGCACCCGCGGCGTGCGCCCCGACGTCGAGGACGGCCCCGGACCGGCCGCGCCCAGCTGCGGCGGCGTCGTGGTCAGGGTCGCGGCGGGGGAGTCCTGGGACGCCTTCGTGGCCCACGCGGTCGAGCGCGGCTGGGTGGGCGTCGAGGCGCTGTCGGGGATCCCCGGCTCGGTCGGGGCCACGCCCGTCCAGAACGTCGGCGCCTACGGCCAGGAGGTCTCCCAGACCGTCGCCTCGGTGCGCACCTGGGACCGGGTGGAGCGCCGGCAGCGGACCTTCGCCGCCGCCGACTGCGGCTTCGGCTACCGGCACAGCCGCTTCAAGGCCGAGCCGGGGCGGTACGTCGTCCTCGAGGTCGCCTTCCAGCTCGTGACCGGCTCGCTCTCGGCGCCGGTCGGGTACGCCGAGCTCGCCCGCAGGCTGGGCGTCGAGGTGGGGCAGCGCGCCCCTCTCGCCGACGTGCGCGCGGCGGTGCTGGCCCTGCGGGCGGGCAAGGGGATGGTCCTCGACGAGGCCGACCACGACACCTGGAGCGCGGGCTCGTTCTTCACCAACCCGCTCCTCGCCCCCGAGCAGGCCGAGACGCTGCCCCCGGGCGCCCCGCGGTTCGCCCAGCCCGACGGCCGGGTGAAGACCAGCGCGGCGTGGCTGATCGAGCACGCCGGCTTCGGCCGGGGCTACACCCTGGGCGCCCCCGTGAGCCTCTCCACCAAGCACACCCTCGCCCTGACCCACCGCGGCGGCGGGACGACCGCCGACCTGCTGGCCCTGGCCCGCGCGGTCCGCGACGGGGTGCGGGAGTCCTTCGGGGTCGAGCTGGTCAACGAGCCCGTGCTCGTCGGCTGCTCGCTCTGAGGCGGCCGGTCACTGCGGGTCGGCCGGCGCCGCGAGCCAGGCGTCGACCTCGGCGAGGGTGCGCTCCCGCAGGTCGGACGGCATCCGGGACGCCCGCACCGACATCCGGGCCAGCTCGGCGAGCTGGGCGTCGGTGAGCTCGTGGGCGGCCCGCATCGTCGCGTACTGCCCGGCGAGCTGGGAGCCGAAGAGGAGCGGGTCGTCGGCGCCGAGCGCCACCGTCGCCCCCGCGGCCACGAGCTCGGGCAGCGGCACCGAGGTGAGGTCGGAGTAGACGCCCAGCGCCACGTTGGAGACCGGGCAGACCTCGAGCGCGGTCCCGCTCTCGACGATCCGCTCCAGCAGGCGCGGGTCCTCGGCGGAGCGGACGCCGTGGCCCAGCCGGTCGGGGCGCAGCTCGTCGAGGCAGACCCGGACGTGCTCGGGCCCGCGCAGCTCACCGCCGTGCGGGACCAGCATCAGCCCGGCCCGCTCGGCGATCCGGAAGGCGGGCGCGAACTCGCCCGTGCGGCCCCGGCGCTCGTCGTTGGAGAGCCCGAAGCCCACCACGCCCCGGCTGGCGTACTGGGCGGCCAGCCGGGCCAGGGTGCGGGCGTCCAGCGGGTGCCGGGTGCGGTTGGCGGCCACCACCACGCCGATCCCCAGCCCGGTGCTCCGCGAGGCGTCGGCCACCGCGTCGAGCACCAGGTCGGTGAAGGCGGTGATCCCGCCGAACCGGGCGGCGTACCCGCTCGGGTCGACCTGGATCTCCAGCCACCGGCCGCCGTCGCGCACGTCGTCCTCGGCGGCCTCGCGGACCAGGCGCCGGACGTCGCCCTCGGTGCGCAGCACCGAGCGGGCGACGTCGTAGAGCCGCTGGAAGCGGAACCACCCCTTCTCGTCGGCGGCCGACAGCTGCGGGGGCCAGTCGGAGACGAGCGAGTCGGGCAGCGCGATGCCGTCCCGCTCCGCCAGCTCCAGCAGCGTGGCGTGCCGCATGGAGCCGGTGAAGTGGAGGTGCAGGTGGGCCTTGGGCAGGGTCAGCAGGTCCCGCCGGGCCGCGGCGGCCGTCACGGTGCCGTCGGCCGTCAGGAGAAGAGCTTCTGGATCCGGGAGACGCCCTCGACCAGGTCCTCGTCGCCCAGGGCGTAGGAGAGACGCAGGTAGCCCGGCGAGCCGAACGCCTCGCCCGGCACCACGGCGACCTCCGCCTGGTCGAGGATGTACTCCGCCAGCTCGGCGGAGGTCTCGATCGTGCGGCCGCCGTGCTCGCGGCCGAGCAGCCCCTTGACCGACGGGTAGGCGTAGAAGGCGCCCTGCGGGGTGGGGCAGTAGATGCCCTCGACCTCGTTGAGCATCTCCACGATCTTCTTCCGGCGGCGGTCGAAGGCGACCTTCATCTCCTCGACGGCGGCCAGGTCGCCCTCGATGGCGGCGATGGCGGCCCGCTGCGAGACGTTGGCGACGTTGGAGGTGGCGTGCGACTGCAGGTTGCCGGCTGCCTTGACGAGGTCCTCGGGGCCGATGATCCAGCCGACCCGCCAGCCGGTCATGGCGTAGGTCTTGGCGACGCCGTTGACGACCACGCAGTTGTCGGCGAGGAACGGGCACAGCACCGGCAGCGAGCCCGTCTCCACCCCGTCGTAGACGAGGTGCTCGTAGATCTCGTCGGTCAGCACCCACAGGTCGTGGTCCTCGACCCACTGGCCGATCGCCCGGATCTCGTCGGCGGTGTAGACCGCGCCGGTCGGGTTGGAGGGGGAGACGAAGAGCAGCACCTTGGTGCGCTCGGTGCGGGCCGCCTCGAGCTGCTCGACGGTGACCTTGTAGTCCTGCGTCTCGTCGGCGAGCACCTCGACCGGCACGCCGCCGGCGAGCGCGATGGCCTCGGGGTACGTCGTCCAGTACGGCGCCGGGACGATCACCTCGTCGCCCGGGTCGAGCATCGCGGCGAAGGCCTCGTAGATGGCCTGCTTGCCGCCGTTGGTGACCAGCACCTGGGCGGGGGTGACCTCGTAGCCGCTGTCGCGGCGGGTCTTCTCGACGATCGCCTTCTTGAGCTCGGGGAGCCCGCCGGCGGGGGTGTAGCGGTGGTTCCTCGGGTCGCGGCACGCCTCGACGGCGGCCTCGACGACGTAGTCGGGGGTGGGGAAGTCGGGCTCGCCGGCGCCGAAGCCGATGACGGGGCGACCCTCCGCCTTGAGCGCCTTGGCCTTGGCGTCGACCTTGAGCGTCGCGGACTCGGCGATGGCGCCGATCCGGTGCGAGACTCGACGGTCGCGGGGGTTGCCGGTGGACGGGCTCGAGGTGGGGGACTCACTCATGGCCACATCGTAGGGCGTTTGGACGAGAGGTCGGCGTCCCCGTACACTCCTCGTCTGGTGGTTTCTCCACATGCTGCGGCATGCCCTCCCCGGGCGCGTCGGAGCAGGAACCGACCGGAGGGCACTAGCTCAACTGGCAGAGCATCGGTCTCCAAAACCGAAGGTTGGGGGTTCAAGTCCCTCGTGCCCTGCAAGGCGCAACACGTCTGCAGCAGAACTCGTCACACACCCCGATGGAGGCCCGAACGTGTCTGACACGAAGGCGGCACCCGAGCCACGCGGTGGCAAGGGCCCCGCCAAGGACACGGGCAACACCCGCACCGACCCGGTGACCTTCATCCGGCAGGTGGTCGCCGAGCTCCGCAAGGTCGTGTGGCCGACCCAGTCGCAGCTCGTCACCTACTTCATCGTGGTGATGGTCTTCGTCCTGGTGATGATGACGTTGATCTCGGGCCTGGACCTCGCGTTCGGAAACCTGGTCTTCGAGATCTTCGCCGGCGACAGCAAGCTGTGACCGGCACCACCCACAGCGAAACCAACTGACGGAGCAGCACGTGTCTGAGCAGAACGACTCGATCGAGGCCGAGCAGGCCGAGCTCGAGGCGACCGAGCCCACCGACGTCGAGCAGGCCGAGGGCGACCTCGTCGGCGACGTCGACACCGACGCTGACGTCGACCCCGACGCCGGGCAGTCCGAGGCCGAGCAGGCCGACGCCGACGCCGACGCCGACGCCGAGCAGTCCGAGGCCGAGCAGGACGCCGACGAGGACGACCCGCTGGAGCAGTTCCGCCGCGAGCTGTGGGCCAAGCCGGGCGACTGGTTCGTCGTGCACACCTACTCCGGCATGGAGAAGCGGGTCAAGGCCAACCTGGAGAACCGCATCCAGGCCCTCGACATGGGTGAGTACATCCACGAGATCGTCGTGCCGACCGAGGAGGTCGCCGAGATCAAGAACGGCCAGCGCAAGATGGTCACCCGCACCGTCCTGCCCGGCTACGTCCTCGTCCGGATGGACCTCACCGACGAGTCCTGGTCCGCCGTGCGGCACACGCCGTCGGTCACCGGCTTCGTCGGCCACAGCCACAACCCGGTCCCGCTCTCGCTGAGCGAGGTCGAGTCGATGCTGGCGCCCAGCGCCGTGGCCGTCGCCGAGGCCGAGGCCGAGGCCGCCGGCGGCAAGTCGGGCGGCGCCCCCGCGGCGGCGAAGAAGCCGGTCGAGGTGGCCGACTTCGACGTCAACGACTCCGTCATGGTGGTCGACGGCCCGTTCGCCACGCTCCACGCGACGATCACCGAGATCAACGCCGAGTCGCAGAGGGTCAAGGCCCTCGTCGAGATCTTCGGCCGGGAGACCCCGGTCGAGCTGAGCTTCAGCCAGATCCAGCGGGTCTGACCCGGGCGCAGCACAGCAACACCCAGGTGGCAGAGCCGGGAACGTGCCCGGCTCGACAAGACCACGACGCACGAAGCGAAGGAAGCATTCGAAGATGCCCCCCAAGAAGAAGATCGCTGCCCTGGTCAAGGTGCAGCTGCAGGCCGGCTCCGCCACCCCGGCGCCGCCCGTGGGTACCGCCCTCGGTCCGCACGGCGTGAACATCATGGACTTCTGCAAGGCGTACAACGCGCAGACCGAGTCCATGCGCGGCAACGTCATCCCCGTGGAGATCACCATCTACGAGGACCGCTCGTTCACCTTCATCACGAAGACCCCGCCGGCCGCGGAGCTGATCAAGAAGGCCGCCGGCCTGGCCAAGGGCTCCGGCGTCCCGCACAAGGAGAAGGTCGGCAAGCTGACCAAGGACCAGGTCCGCGAGATCGCGCAGACCAAGCTGCCCGACCTCAACGCCAACGACATCGAGGCCGCCATGAAGATCGTCGAGGGGACCGCCCGCTCCATGGGCATCACCACCGACTGACCACCCGCACGGCCCACCTGATCGACACCCCGTGGCAGAGCCGCGCTGGCTCACCGACCACACTGGAAAGAATCGAGTACCAGACATGCAGCGCAGCAAGACCTACCGCGCGGCGGCGGAGAAGTTCGACAAGAACGAGCTCCACGCCCCGCTGGCCGCGATCAAGATCGCGAAGGACACCAGCAAGAAGAAGTTCGACGAGACCGTCGACGTCGTGATGCGCCTCGGCGTGGACCCGCGCAAGGCCGACCAGATGGTGCGCGGCACCGTCAACCTGCCCCACGGCACCGGCAAGACCGCCCGCGTCCTCGTCTTCGCCAACGCGGAGAAGGCCGAGGCCGCCCGTGAGGCCGGCGCCGACTTCGTCGGTGGCGACGAGCTCATCGAGAAGGTCAACGGCGGCTGGCTCGACTTCGACGCCGTCGTCGCGACGCCCGACATGATGGGCAAGGTCGGCCGCCTGGGCCGCGTGCTCGGCCCCCGCAGCCTCATGCCGAACCCGAAGACCGGCACCGTCACGCCCGACGTGGCCAAGGCCGTGACCGACATCAAGGGCGGCAAGATCGAGTTCCGCGTGGACCGTCACGCCAACCTGCACTTCATCATCGGCAAGGCCTCGTTCTCCGAGGTCCAGCTCGCGGAGAACTACGCCGCGGCGCTCGAGGAGGTGCTGCGGCTCAAGCCGGCCAGCTCCAAGGGCCGCTACGTCAAGAAGGTCACCGTCTCCACGACGATGGGCCCCGGCATCCAGGTCGACCCCAACCGCACCAAGAACGTCGCGGTCGAGGACGACGAGCAGGCCTGACCGCTCACCCGCCGTACGCCGCAGGGCCGGTCTCCCCGAGGGGAGGCCGGCCCTCGGTGCGTCCGGGGCAGGGAGCAGACTGGGGTCATGGACCGCTGGGTCGGGTCGGAGTGGCCGTTCGTGGCGCTCTGGGCGTTCTTCTGCTTCGGGGCGCTGTGCCGGGGCGGCTTCATGCACTGGGTCGGCCGCCGCGTGCGCCGGCTCGACGCCGGGCGGCGGGGCCTGGCCGACCGTCCGGTCGTGCTCCGGGCCGAGGCGGCCGTGCGCCGGCTGGGGGCGCCGGCCGTCACCCTGGCCCACCTCACGGTGGGGGTGCAGTCGGCCGTCCTGGTCGCCTCGGGGCTGCTGCGGATGCCGCTGTCCCGCTTCGTCCCCGCCCTGGTCCTCGGCGCGGCGACGTGGGCGACGATCTACACCACCGTCGGGATGTCGGTGCTCTGGGGCGCTCTCGGCCTGGGGGACTGGCGGTGGTGGCTCGGCGGGGCGGTGCTCGTCGGCCTGGTCCTGCTCGCCTCGCGGCTGGCCGAGCGCGGGCTGGTCCCGACCAGCCCGCCGACGCCGACCAGCCCGCCGACGCCGACCAGCGCCGACTAGTCGGTGAAGACCCGCTCGTCGACCAGCTTCTCGGTGACCACCTCGCCCTGCGGCACGAACCGGCCGTAGGCGAACTGCTTGCGGAACTCGATCTCGGCGCCGGTGCGGCCCGAGCGGTTCTTCTCGATGGTCAGCACCGACCACTCCTTGAAGTGCTCGCCGTTGTTGGCGGAGTACATCAGGTGGTGGCGGGCGACGATGTCGGCCTTGTTGGCGATGATCAGCACGACGTCGGCCTCGTAGGCCAGCGCGGTCGACCCCTTCATGTTGCGCGCGCGCATCCGGTGCCCCGGCTCGAGGCCCGCACGGTCGGAGGCGGAGATGGCCAGCACGGGGCAGTCGAACTCGATCGCCACGTCCTTGAGCCGCTCGGTCACGTGGGTGATCGCCTGCTCCTCGTCCATGTCGGCGACGGGGCGCACCTTCTGCAGGTAGTCGACGACGACGAGCGGCGACTCGCCGTGCTCCGCCAGCACCTCCTTGACCGCCGAGGAGATGACGTCGAGGTGGGTGTGGGTCGTGGTGGAGCGGTGGATGGTGAGCAGGGGCGCGTACTCGCTCACCGTGGTGAGGGCGTCCAGCCCGCCGGGGAAGCGACCGAGCCGCTCCGGCAGGCCGCCCTCGACGCCGTCGGCGTCCTCGAACGCGGCGCGAACCTGGTAGACCGAGATCGGGCCCTCGACGCCGGAGTCGGCGGCCTCGGCGGCGATCACCTTCTGCAGGAGCACCTCGGCCTCGAGCTCGAAGGAGAAGAACAGCACCGGGCGGCCGTGGCGGGCGCAGTGGCGGGCGATCTGGAGGGCGAAGGTCGTCTTGCCCTCGCCCTGCGAGCCTGCCAGCAGGTTGAGGGAGCCGGCCCGCAGGCCGCCGCCCAGGGCGTCGTCGAGCAGGGGGAAGCCCGTGGACCAGATCCTCACGTCCGAGCCCGGGGAGAGCAGCCGGGCGTCCACGCGCTCGAGCACCTCGTGCAGGGAGTTCATCGATTCCACGTCCGAGATTTCACCACAGCCGCGGCGGCGAGGAGGCGGGATCGAGGATTTGGCGCCGTCGCCCGGTGCGCCTACAGTTCTCGCGTAACCAGAGACCGCCGGTGACCGGCCCTCCACTCGTGGCGAGTCGGTCGAAGGTTCCGCGAAGCGGACGGCCAGCGCAGGTTCCGGAGCAAGCCGGAGAGATCCGGTCCACGCCCTGGGCCCTGTGCCCGGGGCGTTCGTCATTCCGGTGCCGCCGACAGTCTTCGACGTAGTCCGGAAGGAGACCCATGGCGCGGCCAGAGAAGGCAGCAGCCGTCGCGGAGATCGTTGAGTCCTTCAACGAGTCCGCCGGCGCTGTGCTGACCGAGTACCGCGGTCTCACCGTGAAGCAGCTGCAGGACCTGCGGCGCTCCCTCGGCGAGAACGCCAACTACGCCGTGGTCAAGAACACGCTGGCCAAGCTGGCCGCCAACGAGGCGGGCATCGAAGGCTTCGACGACCTGCTGACCGGTCCCACCGCCATCGCCTTCATCAGCGGTGACGTCGTGGAGGCGGCCAAGGGTCTGCGTGACTTTGCCAAGGCGAACCCCGCCCTTGTGATCAAGGGCGGTGTCCTGGACGGGAACACCCTGGACGCGGCGGAGGTGGCCAAGCTGGCCGACCTCGAGTCGCGCGAGGTGCTGCTGGGCAAGATGGCGGGCGCGATGCTCGCCTCCCTGTCCCAGGCCGTCTACCTGCTCAACGCCCCGCTCGCGCAGGCTGCCCGGCTCGCCGGCGCCCTGCAGGCGAAGGCCGAGCAGGACCCCTCGATCCTCGCAGGTGGTGCCGGTACGCCGGCGCCGGAGGCCGCTGCCGACGAGGCTGCAGCCCCCGCTGCCGAGGAGGCCCCGGCCGAGTCGTCCGACGAGGCGACCGAGGCCACCGACGCCTGACGGCGTCGTACCACCACCACCTGAAACCCCCGGTCGGCCCGGCACCCCGGTCCGACCAACGAATGGAAGGAAACGCCAACCATGGCGAAGCTCAGCACCGCTGACCTCCTCGACGCGTTCAAGGAGATGACCCTCATCGAGCTCTCCGAGTTCGTGAAGGAGTTCGAGGAGACCTTCGGCGTGACCGCCGCCGCCCCCGTCGCCGTGGCCGCCGCCCCGGCCGCCGGTGGCGCCGCTGCCGGTGGCGAGGCCGCCGCCGAGCAGGACGAGTTCGACGTCGTCCTCGAGGCCGCGGGCGACAAGAAGATCAACGTCATCAAGGAGGTGCGCGCCCTGACCTCCCTCGGCCTGAAGGAGGCCAAGGACCTCGTCGAGGGTGCCCCCAAGGCGATCCTGGAGAAGGTCGACAAGGCCACCGCCGAGAAGGCGAAGGAGTCCCTCGAGGGCGCCGGCGCCACCGTCACCCTCAAGTGACGCCCGTCCCCTAGGGGACACCTGCACCACCGCGAAGGCGGCCACCCCCCGGGGTGGCCGCCTTCTCGCGTCCCTGCCGCCCGCCGGTTCCATGACCCGCCCGGCCGCGCTGCTTGACCTTCGCGCCGCGGCGGGTCATCATCTTCCGCAACCGCACGGCTCCTCCGGCTGCATCGTCAGTCCGAGGCCCCCATCGGGGGTTTGTCCTGCGTGCGACCCTTGGGCTAAGATCCTTCTTTGCGTCTGCCCTCATATGCTCTCACCCGGACCGGACGGGTGCTGTAGTGGTGGGTGGCGCCACTTCACCTTCAGCGATGATTCGAAGGACGCATCTTGGCCGCGCGCAGCTCTGCTGGTAACCCCCGTCGCACCTCTTTCGCAAAGATCAAGGAGCCCCTCGAGGTTCCGCCCCTCCTGGCCCTCCAGACCGACAGCTTCCACTGGCTGATCGGAGACGAGAAGTGGGAGGAGACCGTCGCGGCCCGCCGCGCCGCCGGCGAGGACGTCTCGGAGAAGTCGGGCCTCCAAGAGATCTTCGAGGAGATCTCCCCGATCGAGGACTTCAACGACACCATGTCGCTGTCCTTCGAGAACCCCGTCTTCGTGGACCCGAAGTACACCGAGGAGGAGTGCAAGGAGAAGGACTTCACCTACTCCCGCCCCCTCTACGTCTCGGCCGAGTTCATGAACAACACGACCGGCGAGATCAAGGCCCAGACCGTCTTCATGGGCGAGTTCCCCATGATGACGAAGAAGGGCACCTTCATCATCAACGGCACCGAGCGCGTCGTCGTCTCGCAGCTGGTCCGCTCCCCGGGCGCCTACTTCGAGCGCACCGCCGACAAGACGTCCGACAAGGACATCTACACCGCGAAGGTCATCCCTTCGCGCGGCGCCTGGCTCGAGTTCGAGATCGACAAGCGCGACCTGGTCGGCGTCCGCCTCGACCGCAAGCGCAAGCAGAACGTCACGGTCCTGCTCAAGGCGCTCCAGGCGCTGGCGAGCGAGGAGGGCTACGAGGGCGAGCCGTACGACTACGAGTCGGTCATGGCCGAGCTGCGTCAGTACGAGTCGATCCAGCTCACCGAGGAGAAGGACAACACCCAGGGCCCCGACGACGCCCTCCTCGACATCTATCGCAAGCTCCGCCCGGGCGAGCCCCCGACGCGCGAGGCCGCGCTGACGCTGCTGAAGAACTACTACTTCAACCCGAAGCGCTACGACCTGGCCAAGGTCGGCCGGTACAAGATCAACAAGAAGCTCGGCCTCACCGAGGCGTTCGACCAGCAGACGCTGACGATCAACGACGTCGTCAACGCGATCCGCTACATCGTGCAGCTGCACGCCAGCGGCGCGCCGGCCGAGCCGGTCGACCTCGTCGACCCGCAGGGCAACGTGGTCATCGGCCACGACGACAAGCCCGTCAAGGTGTACGCCGACGACATCGACCACTTCGGCAACCGCCGGATGCGGACGGTCGGCGAGCTGATCCAGAACCAGCTGCGCACCGGCCTCGCCCGGATGGAGCGCGTGGTCCGGGAGCGGATGACGACCCAGGACGTCGAGGCCATCACGCCGCAGTCCCTGATCAACATCCGTCCGGTCGTCGCGGCGCTGAAGGAGTTCTTCGGCACCTCGCAGCTCTCGCAGTTCATGGACCAGACCAACCCGATCGCGGGCCTGACCCACAAGCGTCGCCTCTCGGCGCTCGGCCCCGGTGGTCTCTCCCGCGACCGCGCGGGCATGGAGGTCCGTGACGTCCACACCTCGCACTACGGCCGGATGTGCCCGATCGAGACCCCGGAAGGCCCGAACATCGGCCTGATCGGCTCGCTCGCCTCCTACGGGCGGATCAACCCGTTCGGCTTCGTGGAGACGCCCTACCGCAAGGTCGAGAACGGCGTCGTCACCGACAAGATCGACTACCTGACGGCCGACGACGAGGACCGCTACGTCATCGCCCAGGCCAACGCGCAGCTCGACGCCGACGACCGGTTCGTCGAGGAGCGCGTCCTGGTCCGCCAGAAGGACGGCGAGGTCTCCGAGATCCTGGCCGCCGACGTGGACTACATGGACGTCTCGCCGCGTCAGATGGTCTCGGTCGCCACCGCGCTCATCCCGTTCCTCGAGCACGACGACGCCAACCGCGCGCTCATGGGCGCCAACATGCAGCGCCAGGCCGTGCCGCTGATCCGCAGCGACAGCCCGTTGGTCGGCACCGGCATGGAGTACCGCGCCGCCGTCGACGCAGGTGACGTGGTCGTGGCCGAGAAGGCCGGCGTGGTCAAGTCGGTCTCCGCCGACGCCATCGAGACGATGAACGACGACGGGTCCTACCAGACCTACCGGATGGCGAAGTTCCGCCGCTCCAACCAGGGCACCTGCATCAACCAGCGCCCGCTGGTCGTCGAGGGCGACCGGGTCGAGGTCGGCTCGCCGATCGCCGACGGGCCGTGCACCGACAACGCCGAGATGGCGCTGGGCACCAACCTCCTGGTCGCGTTCATGCCGTGGCAGGGCCACAACTACGAGGACGCGATCATCCTCAGCCAGCGGCTGGTCCAGGAGGACGTCCTCACCTCGATCCACATCGAGGAGCACGAGGTCGACGCCCGCGACACCAAGCTCGGCCCCGAGGAGATCACCCGGGACATCCCGAACATCTCCGAGGAGGGCCTGGCCGACCTCGACGAGCGCGGCATCATCCGGATCGGCGCGGAGGTCACCACCGGTGACATCCTCGTCGGCAAGGTGACCCCCAAGGGCGAGACCGAGCTGACCCCGGAGGAGCGGCTGCTCCGGGCGATCTTCGGCGAGAAGGCCCGCGAGGTCCGCGACACCTCGATGAAGGTCCCGCACGGCGAGTCCGGCACCGTCATCGGCGTCCGGGTCTTCGACCGCGAGGACGGCGACGAGCTCCCGCCCGGCGTCAACCAGCTGGTCCGCGTCTACGTGGCCCAGAAGCGGAAGATCTCGGTCGGCGACAAGCTCGCCGGTCGTCACGGCAACAAGGGCGTCATCGCCAAGATCCTGCCGGTCGAGGACATGCCGTTCATGGAGGACGGCACCCCGGTCGACGTGGTGCTCAACCCGCTGGGCGTGCCGCGACGCATGAACATCGGCCAGATCCTCGAGCTGCACCTGGGCTGGCTGGCCAAGCAGGGCTGGGACCTCGACCTGCACGACGACCGCGGCTCCGCCGAGTGGCAGGAGCGGCTCATGTCGATCCACGCCGAGAAGAGCCCGGCCGGCCAGAAGGTCGCGACCCCGGTCTTCGACGGTGCCCGCGAGGACGAGATCACCGGGCTGCTGGGGGCGACGAACCCCAACCGCGACGGCGTGCGGATGATCGACGAGACCGGCAAGGCCAACCTGTTCGACGGCCGCTCCGGCGAGCCGTTCCCGGACCCGGTCTCGGTGGGCTACATGTACATCCTCAAGCTCCACCACCTCGTCGACGACAAGATCCACGCGCGTTCGACGGGCCCGTACTCGATGATCACGCAGCAGCCGCTGGGTGGCAAGGCGCAGTTCGGTGGCCAGCGGTTCGGCGAGATGGAGGTCTGGGCGATGGAGGCGTACGGCGCGGCCTACGCCCTGCAGGAGCTCCTGACCATCAAGTCCGACGACGTGCCCGGTCGCGTCAAGGTCTACGAGGCCATCGTCAAGGGTGAGAACATCCCCGACTCGGGCATCCCCGAGTCGTTCAAGGTCCTCATCAAGGAGATGCAGTCCCTCTGCCTCAACGTGGAGGTGCTGTCCCAGGACGGCTCCACCATCGAGATGAAGGACGCCGAGGAGGACGTCTTCCGGGCGGCCGAGGAGCTCGGCATCGACCTGTCCCGGCGCGAGCCCAGCTCGGTCGAAGAAGTCTGAGTGCGCCGGCGGCGCGCCCCACCGGGCGCGCCGCCCCACTCGGTCCCCTCACACTTGCAACGAACTCACAAAGGAACTGAAGCCAACGTGCTCGACGTGAACTTCTTCGACCAGCTTCGGATCGGCCTGGCCACCGCGGACGACATCCGCACGTGGAGCCACGGCGAGGTCAAGAAGCCGGAGACCATCAACTACCGCACGCTGAAGCCCGAGCGTGACGGCCTCTTCTGCGAGAAGATCTTCGGTCCCACCCGGGACTGGGAGTGCTACTGCGGCAAGTACAAGCGCGTGCGCTTCAAGGGCATCATCTGCGAGCGCTGCGGCGTCGAGGTGACCCGGTCCAAGGTGCGTCGCGAGCGGATGGGCCACATCGAGCTCGCCGCCCCCGTGACCCACATCTGGTACTTCAAGGGCGTCCCCTCGCGCCTGGGCTACCTGCTCGACCTGGCGCCGAAGGACCTCGAGAAGGTCATCTACTTCGCCGCCTACATGATCACCTCGGTCGACGAGGACGCCCGTCACCGCGACATGGAGACCCTGGAGAACAAGGTCGGCCTGGAGCGGGAGCGCCTCGAGAAGCGTCGCGACTCGATGGTGGAGGAGCGCGCCAAGAAGCTCGAGGAGGACCTCGAGGCCCTCGAGGCCGAGGGTGCCAAGGCCGACCAGCGCCGCAAGGTCAAGGACGGCGCCGAGCGCGAGATGGCCGCGATCCGCAAGCGCGCGGACAGCGAGCTGGCCCGCCTCGAGGAGATCTGGTCGACGTTCAAGTCGCTCAAGGTCCAGGACCTGCTCGGTGACGAGATCCTGTACCGCGAGATGAAGAACTGGTTCGGCAAGTACTTCGAGGGCCACATGGGCGCCACGGCGATCCAGAAGCGCCTCCAGGACTTCGACATCGAGGCCGAGGTGGAGTCGCTGCGCGACACCATCGCCAACGGCAAGGGCCAGAAGAAGGTCCGCGCGCTCAAGCGCCTCAAGGTCGTCGACGCCTTCCGCAAGACCGGCAACCAGCCGATCGGCATGGTGCTCGACGCCGTCCCGGTCATCCCGCCGGACCTGCGCCCGATGGTGCAGCTGGACGGTGGCCGCTTCGCGACCTCCGACCTCAACGACCTGTACCGCCGCGTGATCAACCGGAACAACCGGCTCAAGCGCCTGCTCGACCTGGGCGCGCCCGAGATCATCGTCAACAACGAGAAGCGGATGCTCCAGGAGGCCGTCGACTCGCTGTTCGACAACGGCCGCCGTGGTCGTCCGGTCACCGGCCCGGGCAACCGGCCGCTGAAGTCGCTGTCCGACATGCTCAAGGGCAAGCAGGGCCGCTTCCGGCAGAACCTGCTCGGCAAGCGCGTCGACTACTCGGGCCGCTCGGTCATCGTGTCGGGCCCGCAGCTCAAGCTGCACCAGTGCGGCCTGCCGAAGCAGATGGCGCTCGAGCTCTTCAAGCCCTTCGTCATGAAGCGGCTCGTCGACCTCAGCCACGCCCAGAACATCAAGTCCGCCAAGCGGATGGTGGAGCGGGCCCGCCCGGTCGTCTGGGACGTCCTGGAAGAGGTCATCACCGAGCACCCGGTGCTGCTCAACCGTGCGCCCACGCTGCACCGCCTCGGCATCCAGGCCTTCGAGCCCCAGCTGATCGAGGGCAAGGCCATCCAGATCCACCCGCTGGTCTGCAGCGCGTTCAACGCCGACTTCGACGGTGACCAGATGGCGGTGCACCTGCCGCTGTCCGCCGAGGCCCAGGCCGAGGCGCGGATCCTGATGCTGTCGACCAACAACATCCTCAAGCCCTCCGACGGCCGGCCGGTCACCATGCCGACCCAGGACATGATCATCGGCCTCTTCTTCCTCACCACCGACCGTGAGGGCGAGCCGGGCGAGGGTCGCGTCTTCTCCTCGCAGGCCGAGGCGATCATGGCCTTCGACCGCAAGGAGATCAGCCTCCAGAGCAAGGTCCGGATCCGGCTCGACGACGTCGTGCCCCCGCTGGACCTCACCGAGGTGGCCGACTTCGACGAGGGACGGTCGTTCCTCGCCGAGACCACCCTGGGCCGGACGATCTTCAACGACTGCCTCCCGGCGGACTACCCGTTCGTCAACTACGAGGTGGGCAAGAAGGCGCTGGGCCAGATCGTCAACGACCTCGCCGAGCGCTACACCAAGGTCGAGGTCGCAGCCTCGCTCGACGCCCTCAAGGACGCCGGGTTCCACTGGGCCACCCGTTCGGGCGTCACGGTCTCGATCGACGACGTGACCACGCCGCCGGAGAAGGCCGAGATCCTCTCGGGCTACGAGGCGCAGGCCGCGAAGGTGCAGACCCAGTTCGAGCGCGGTCTGGTCACCGACGAGGAGCGCCGCCAGGAGCTCATCGAGATCTGGACCCAGGCGGCGGCCGAGGTCGGCCGGGCGATGGAGAAGACCTTCGACCGGGCCAACCCGATCTACATGATGGTCGACTCCGGTGCCTCCGGAAACATGAACCAGATCCGTCAGGTGGCGGCCATGCGAGGGCTGGTGGCCAACCCGAAGGGCGAGATCATCCCGCGGCCGATCAAGTCGAACTTCCGGGAGGGCCTGACCGTCCTGGAGTACTTCATCGCCACCCACGGTGCCCGCAAGGGCCTCGCGGACACCGCGCTCCGGACCGCCGACTCGGGCTACCTCACCCGTCGCCTGGTCGACGTCTCGCAGGACGTGATCATCCGCGAGGAGGACTGCGGCACCGAGCGCGGCCTGCCCAAGCAGATCGGCGAGCGGCGCGAGGACGGCACCGTCGTCAAGCACCCGCACTCCGAGACGGCGGCCTACGCCCGCTCGGCGGCGGTCGACATCAGCCACCCCGAGACCGGGGAGCTGCTCGCCAGCGCCGGTGAGGACCTGGGCGACGTCAAGATCGGCGAGCTCGTCGCGGCCGGCATCGAGGAGGTCAAGGTCCGCTCCGTGCTGACCTGCGACGCCCGCACCGGCACCTGCGCGAAGTGCTACGGCCGGTCGCTGGCCACCGGCAAGCTCGTCGACATCGGCGAGGCGGTCGGCATCATCGCGGCCCAGTCGATCGGTGAGCCCGGCACGCAGCTGACGATGCGTACCTTCCACACCGGTGGTTCGGCCTCCGCGAGCGACATCACGCAGGGTCTGCCCCGCGTCGTGGAGCTCTTCGAGGCCCGCCAGCCCAAGGGCCTCGCCCCGATCTCCGAGGTCGCGGGCCGGGTCGAGATCGAGGAGACCGACAAGGCGCGGAAGGTGATCATCACCCCCGACGACGGCTCCGAGGTCGTCGAGTACCCGGTCTCGAAGCGGTCCCGGCTCAACGTGTCGGACGGCGAGAGCATCCAGGTCGGCCACCAGCTGACGGTCGGTACCCCCGACCCGAAGGAGGTCCTGCGGGTCCTCGGCATCCGCCGGGCGCAGCAGCACCTCGTCGACGAGGTGCAGGAGGTCTACCGCAGCCAGGGCGTGTCGATCCACGACAAGCACATCGAGATCATCGTGCGACAGATGCTCCGCCGTGTGACGGTCATCGAGTCGGGCGACACCAACCTGCTGCCCTCCGACCTGGTCGACCGGTCGCGCTTCGAGGAGGAGAACCGTCGGGTCGTCTCCGAGGGCGGCACGCCGGCCTCGGGTCGCGCCGAGCTGATGGGCATCACCAAGGCGTCGCTCGCGACCGAGTCGTGGCTCTCGGCGGCCTCCTTCCAGGAGACCACCCGGGTGCTCACCGACGCGGCGATCCACGGTCGCTCCGACTCGCTGCTGGGTCTGAAGGAGAACGTGATCATCGGCAAGCTGATCCCGGCGGGCACCGGCCTCGAGCGGTACCGCAACGTCCGGGTGGAGCCCACCGAGGAGGCCCGCGCGGCGGCGTACTCCGTCACCGGCTACGACTCCTACGACTACGACTTCGGCCAGGGCTCCGGCCAGGCCGTGGCGCTGGACGACTTCGACTTCGGGTCGTACCAGAACTAGTCACGAGCACCTCCACGAAGGGCCGGTCCCCGCTGCGGCGGGGGCCGGCCCTTCGTGCGTGCCGGCCGGACGGCAGGATGGCGCCCATGCGTGCGACGGGGCCCAGCACAGGCGACCCGCCGTGGGAGCGGCTGCTCGCCGAGCTCGCGACGGTCGCCGCGGAGGCCGGGGTGGACGCCTCACGGGAGCTCGCGGCGCTCGCCGACCGCTTCGCGGCCGTCCCCGACCCGGGGACCGCGCTGCCGGCCGACGCGCCGCCCGTGCTGGGGGTCGACGCGGGCAAGGGCGGCTGGGTCGGCGTGCTGCTCGCCGACGGCCGCTCGCGGGTGCTGGCCGCACCCGGCCTCGCGGCCCTGGTCGAGCTCGCCCGCGAGACCGCACCCGTCTCGGTGGTCGGCGTGGACATCCCGGTCGGGCTCCCCGACGCCGGGCGCCGGCAGGCCGACGTGCTGGCGCGGCGAGCCTTGCCCGGGAAGGCCTCCTCGGTCTTCACCACCCTGACCCGGGCGGCCTACGAGGCGACGACGTACGCCGAGGCGCGCGCCGCGCAGGTCGCCGCGACCGGCGGGACCAGCGCGTCCGCCCAGGCGTGGGCGCTGCGCGAGCGGATCCTGGACGTCGACGGCTACGTCCGCGGCGGCCCCCCGGCCCGGGTGGTGGAGGTCCACCCCGAGCTCTCCTTCGCCCACCTGGCCGGCGGGCCGCTGGTCGAGCCCAAGCGCACGCCGGAGGGGCAGCGGCTCCGCCGGGAGGCGCTGCGGGCGGCCGGCTTCCCGCTGCCGTGGCTGGCCGCCGGGCCGAGCTACGCCGTCGACGACCTCCTGGACGCCTGCGCGGTCGCGTGGTCGGCGGCGCGCTGCGCCGTGGGCCGGGCCGTCTCCTTCCCGGAGGTCCCCGAGGTCTTCTCCGACGGGATCCCGGCGGCGATCAGGGCCTGACGACTGCCGCCGCGCCACCGCCGCGTCGGCTGGGCTCGGCGACCGCCAGCATCCGCCGCCGGCCCAGCAGCTCGACGGCCGCGACCGCCCCGATCTCGGCCTGGGGGAAGGACGGCTCCGTCACCGCCGCCACCCGGTGCCCTCGGGCGGCCAGCGCTGCTCCCCAGGCGTCGACGAAGGCGGGCTCGGCGAGCACCTCGGCGCCGTTGCGCGGGGTCGCGCGCGGGGCCGCCACCGCCTCCTGCAGCGTCATCCCGAGGTCCAGCCGGTTGAGCAGCACCTGCAGCACGGTGGTGATGATCGTCGAGCCGCCCGGCGAGCCGACGCCGAGCACCGGCTCGCCGTCGCGGAGCACGAGGGTGGGCGACATGGACGACCGCGGCCGCTTGCCGAGCTGGATCCGGTTGGGGTCGACCGGGTCCCAGGTGGTGGAGAAGTCGGTCAGCTCGTTGTTGAGCAGGAAGCCGCGCCCGGGGACCGTCAGCCCCGAGCCGCCAGTCTGCTCGATGGTGAGCGTGTAGACCACGACGTTGCCCCACCGGTCGGCCGTGGTCAGGCTGGTGGTGGAGAGGTTCTCGGTGTCGGGTGCCTCAACGCCCGCGCCCGGGGAGGCGGGGGAGCAGGTGCCGTCGTACGCCGTCACGTCGCCGGCCGGCGCGGGCTTCGGCATCGCGACGTCGGGACGGATCGCGCAGGCGCGCTCGGCAGCCCAGGCGTCGCTCAGCAGGTCGGCCAGGGGCACGTCGACGTACGCCGCGTCGCCCAGGTAGCGGGCGCGGTCGGCGTAGGCCAGCGAGCTCGCCTCGACGTAGAGGTGCAGCGCGTCGGCGGTCGGCATCGCGTCGAGGTCGTGGCGCTCCAGGATGTTGAGCGCCTCGCCGACGGTCGAGCCGCCGGAGGAGGAGGGCGCCATCCCGTAGACGTCGTACCCCCGGTAGCCGACCCGGGTGGGCCGCTGGACCTTCACCTCGTAGGGGCCAGCGGGCCTTCGTGGAGCGCCGCCACCCCGTCGCGGGCGAGCAGCCGGTAGGTGCGGGCGAGGTCGGGGTTGCGGAAGCGCTGGCCCACGCGAGGGGCGTGGCCGCCCGGCAGCCAGAGCCGGCGGCTGGCCCGCGTGGCCGCGACCCGGGCAGGTTTGGGCGGTGCCCGGGAGCCTGAGAGAATCGCGGACGTGTCCGCCCCGCTCCCCGCCCAGACCGACGTGCTCGTCGTCGGTGCCGGCCCCGCCGGCTCCGCCGCGGCCGCCTGGGCCGCCCGCCACGGCCTCGAGACGCTCCTGGTCGACATGGCCGTCTTCCCGCGCGACAAGACGTGCGGCGACGGGCTCACCCCGCGCGCGATCGGCGAGCTGACCCGCCTCGGCCTCGAGGACTGGCTCCGAGCCCACACGGTGAGCCAGGGGCTGCGCGCGCACGGCTTCGGCCAGACGCTCCACCTGCCCTGGGCGGTCCCCGGCAGCTCGCTGCCCGACTGGGGCTCGGCCGTCGCCCGCACCGAGCTCGACGACCACCTGCGGACCGTCGCGATCAAGTCCGGCGCGACCGCGGTCGACGGCGCCAAGGCGCTCGACGTGGTGATGGACGGCGACCGGGTGGGGGCCGTCGTGCTGGAGCGCGACGGGGTCCGCACCGAGGTGCGCTGCCGCTGGCTCGTGGTCGCCGAGGGCGTCCGCTCGCCGCTGGGCAAGAAGCTCGGGCGCGAGTGGCACCGCGACACCGTCTACGGCGTCGCCGGGCGCTCCTACGTCGCCTCCACCCGCTCCGACGACCCCTGGATCTCCTCCCACCTCGAGCTGCGCGACGAGGCGGGCAAGGTGCTGTCGGGCTACGGCTGGATCTTCCCCCTCGGCACGGGCGAGGTGAACCTCGGCGTCGGGGCGCTGGCCACCTCGAGGCGGCCGGCCGACATCGCCGTCAAGCCGCTCATGCGCTTCTACGCCGAGCAGCGGCGCGAGGAGTTCGGGCTCAGCGGCGAGCTCCGGGCCGAGGCGTCGGCGCTGCTGCCCATGGGCGGCGCGGTGAGCAACGTCGCCGGGCGCAACTGGGCGCTCATCGGCGACTCGGCCGCCTGCGTCAACCCGCTCAACGGGGAGGGCATCGACTACGGGCTGGAGACCGGGCGGTTCGTCGCCGAGCTGGTCGCCGACGGCGGCGCCGACCTCGACCTCGGGCGGGTCTGGCCCGAGCTGCTCCGGGAGCACTACGGGGAGGCCTTCTCGATCGCCCGGCGGCTCGCCGGGATCGCGACCGTCCCGCGGGTGGTGGCCACCCTCGGCCCGCCCGGGATGCGCTCCGACTGGCTGATGACGCTGGCGCTGCGCTGGATGGGCAACCTCGTCACCGACGAGGACCGCGACCGCGCGGCCCGGGTGTGGCGCTGGGCCGGGCGTCGCTCGGTCGGTCTCGATGCCCGTCCGCCGTTCTCCTGAGTTCTCCCGCCCGCCCGGCCGTGGCGCACTACCGTCGTCGCCTGTGACCGAAGGCTTCTACCGGACCGCCCTGGGGCTCGGCCGGCTCGCGACGCGGGCCCTGGACGTGCGCCTGGAGACGACCGGGCTGGAGCACGTCCCGACCTCCGGGCCGGTGATCCTGGCGGCCACCCACGTCTCCTACCTCGACTCGCTGCCGATCGCGCTGGCCGCGCGCCGCCGCGGCCGGTTCGTCCGGTTCACCGCCCGGCACGACGTCTGGCACCCGCCCGGCCTCGGCCTCGCGATGACCCGGATGCGGCACGTGCCGGTCGACCGCGCGGCCCCCGCCGCGGCGTACCTGGCCGCCCGCCGGCTGCTGCGCGAGGGGCAGGCGGTCGGCGTCTACCCCGAGGCCGGGATCTCCTACTCCTTCACCGTCCGGCCGCTGATGCGGGGGACGGCCGCCCTGGCCCGCGAGACCGGGGCCGCCGTCGTCCCCGTCGCGCTGTGGGGGATCCAGCGGCTCTACTCGGTCGGCCGCCCGGTCGACGGGGTCGAGCCGCCGCCCGACCTCACCCGCGGGCGTCGGGTCGACCTCGTCTTCGGCGAGCCGACCACCGTCGCCCCGGGCGAGGACCTCACGGCGTGGACCGCGGACCTGGGTGCGCGGTTGACCGATCTCCTCGAGGGGCTGCAGACCCTGCCGCACCACCGGCCGGACCCGGGCGAGCACGCCCCCTGGCACCCCGCCCACCTGGGCGGGCACGCGCCCGACCTGGCGGAGGCCGCGTCCCTGGACGTCGTGCCCCGCGCCGCCGTCAGGCCGACGTGGGGGCCTGCGGCCGCCGCGCGGACCGCCGGTCCTCGCGCCACGACGTGAAGGTGTTGACGGGGTCCACCAGCCACAGTGCGCGGGCCGCGAGCGGCCGCCAGCCGAGCAGCAACGCCAGCCCCACGGCGAGCGCGACGGTGATCCCCAGCGAGGCCCAGCCGTCGCCGGGCATCCACTCCGCGTAGCCCTGCGCCTCGACCCAGCGGACCGGGAACCCGTGCAGCAGGTAGACGCCCATCGTGTAGGCGCCGACGTGGGTGACCGCGGAGCGGCGGCGCGGCACCAGGCTGAGCACGGCGAAGGTGCCGAGCAGCGCGAGCCCGATGAGCTGCAGGCGGATCTCCGCCCCTTCCGCCACCCCCGCGCCCAGCGAGTCGTAGGAGGCCCGGTAGTAGAGCCACTGGGTGGACCACAGGTCGTCGGTGCGCCCCGCCAGCCACCACAGCCCCGCGAGCACGGCCAGGCCGGCCAGGCCGGTGCCGCGGGCCCGCACGACCGCCAGCGCCCGCGCGGGCAGGTGCAGGCCCACCACGAAGAAGGGCAGCAGGCCCAGCGCGCGGTTGAGGTCGAAGAGCTCCAGGTCGACCGCTCCGGCCAGCAGGCTCACCCCCACCGAGGCCGGCACCATCACCCAGTGGGCCTTCAGCACCGGGGTCGCCAGACGCCACATGATGAGCACCACGAGGTACCACATCGGCCAGTGCGGGTTGAGCCACAGCGGGGAGAGGACCTCCAGGCTGGAGACCTGGTCGACCACGTGCACGCGCCACAGGGCCATCAGCAGCTCGAAGAGCACGTAGGGGACGGCCAGGGTCGTCACCAGGGAGACGAACCCCTTGCGGCTCCACGTGAAGCTGCGGGAGAGGTAGCCGGTGAGCAGCACGAAGGCCGGCATGTGGAAGTAGTAGACGAAGTCGTAGGCGTGGGACTTCACCTCGCCCGAGGGCATCAGCACGACGGCGTGGCCGACCACCACCAGGACCACGAGCACGGTCTTGGCGTTGTCCAGCCACGGGTCCCTGCGTCTGGGCACCGGGTCACCATAGCGGTGGGGTCGTGACGCATAGCCTTGCGTCATGAGCACCCCCGGCGAGCTGCCCAGGTACCAGCGCGTGGCGGCGTACGCCGTGATCCGGCGGTACGGCGCGGCCGGCGAGGAGCTGCTGCTCAGCCGGATCTCGGAGCGGATCACCCCGCAGGAGCTGTGGACCCTGCCGGGCGGCGGCCTCGACCACGGCGAGGACCCGCGGGCCGCCGTGGTCCGGGAGGTGCACGAGGAGACCGGCCTGGATGCCGTGGTGAGCGAGACCGCGCACGTCTACTCCGCCCACATGCCCGGGGTGCGGCGCGAGGGCCGGGTGGTCGACGCCCACGCGCTGCGGATCGTCTACGAGGGGTGGGTGCCCGGCGACTCGCCCGAGCCGCGCGTCGTCGAGGTCGACGGCTCGACGGTCGAGGCGGCGTGGCAGCCGCTCGAGGACGTGCTGTCGGGGAAGGTGCCGGTGGTGCCGATGGTCGTCGAGGCCCTCGGCGACCACCAGCCCTTCCGGCTGCAGCGGGTGGCGGCGTACGCGCTGGTCTCGAGGCCCTCGACCGGGGGACCCGAGGTGCTGCTCACCCGGATCTCGGGGCGGGGCCACCACACCGGCAGCTGGACCCTGCCCGGCGGCGGGGTCGACCACGGGGAGCCGCCGGCCGTCGCCCTGGCCCGCGAGGTGGTCGAGGAGACGGGGCTGGCCTGCCGGGTGGGGCGGCTGCTCGACGTCCACGACGTGCACTTCTCGGGGACCGCGCCGAGCGGCCGGCTCGAGGACTTCCACGGCGTCCACCTGATCTTCGAGGCGACCCTGGAGGCCGGCCAGGAGGGGGCCGAGCCGACCGTCGTCGAGGTCGACGGCACAACGGACGCCGCCGCGTTTGTGCCGCTCGCACAGATCGAGGACGGGACGGTGGAGGTTCTCGACGTCGTGAGGCACGCTGTGGGCCACCTGCCGCGCTGACGCGCGGCCCGACCCGAGGAGAGCACGTGAGCGAGCAGGTCTTCACCTACGCGGCCCCGGCCCTGAAGTTCGGCCGCGGCGCCTCCGGGGAGCTCGCCCACGACCTCGCCGGCCTGATGCGCGGCACCGGCTCGTCGCGGGTCCTCCTGGTCACCGACCCGGGGGTGGCGGCGACGGGGCACCCGGCCCGGATCGCGGAGCGGCTGGAGGCCGCGGGCCTGGCGGTGACGACGTACGCCGAGGTGCACGTCGAGCCGACCGACGCCTCGCTGGAGCACGCCATCGCCTTCGCCCGCGACGCCGGCCCGTTCGGCGCCGTCGTCGCGGTCGGCGGCGGCTCGAGCATCGACACCGCCAAGGCGGTCGACCTGCTCACCACCAACGAGGGCGAGCTGATGGACTACCTCAACGCGCCGATCGGCCGGGGGCGGGCGCCCGAGCGGCCGCTGCTGCCGCTGGTCGCCGTGCCGACCACCACCGGCACCGGCTCGGAGTCGACGACGATCTGCGTCCTCGACGTGCTGGCGCTGGAGGTGAAGACCGGGATCAGCCACCCCGCGCTGCGACCCACCCTCGCGGTGGTCGACCCCGACCTCACGATGACCCAGCCCGCCGCCGTGACCGCCGCGGCGGGGATGGACATCCTCTGCCACGCGCTGGAGTCGTGGACGGCGCGCTGGTACGCCGACTTCGAGGCCAAGCGCCCCGAGCAGCGGGTGCCCTACTGCGGCGCCAACCCGATCGCCGACATGTGGGCGACCTGCGCGCTGGGGCTCCTGGCCGGCGCGTTCCGGACGGCCGTCCGGGACGGGGACGACGCGACCGCGCGGGAGCAGATGGCGCTCGCGGCGACCTTCGCCGGCCTCGGCTTCGGCAACGCCGGGGTGCACGTGCCGCACGCCTGCGCCTACCCGATCGCGGGCCGGGTGCGGGAGTTCCGGCCCGACGGCTACCCGGGGGAGGGGCCGATCGTGCCGCACGGGATGGCGGTCTCGCTCACCGCCCCGGCCGCCTTCCGGTTCACCTTCGAGGCCGACCCCGCGCGGCACCTCGAGGCGGCCCGGCTGCTCGACCCCGGCCACGCGGCCGACGGCCCCGACGCGCTGCCCGAGGTGCTGCGCACGCTGATGCGCGACATCGGGATCCCCAACGGCCTGGCCGAGGTCGGGTTCGGCGACGGCGACGTCGACGACCTCGTGGAGGGGGCGCTCGCCCAGCAGCGGCTGCTCGCGACCGCGCCCCGTCCGGTGGGGGCCGAGGACCTCGCCGAGGTCTTCCGGGGTTCCATGACCCTGTGGTGAGTCCGGGACGCCCGGGCGCGTGGGCGAGAATGGCGCCATGAGCCCGCGCGACGTCCTCCAAGCCCTGCAGCGCGCGGGGGTCACCGACGTCTCGGACGCCGACGTCACGCGGGCGGCGTACTCCACCGATGCCTCGCTCTACCGCGTCGTGCCGCAGGTGGTGGCGCGGCCGCGCCACCGCGACGAGCTCGCCGCGATCCTCTCCGTCGCGCGGGAGACCGGGACGCCGGTCACCATGCGCGGCGCCGGGACCTCGATCGCCGGCAACGCCGTGGGCACCGGGATCGTGGTCGACACCCGCAAGCACCTGCACCGGGTGCTCGAGGTCGACGGCGAGGCCCGGACCGCCCGGGTCGAGCCCGGCACCGTCCACGCCGACCTGCAGCGCGCGGCCGCGCCGCACGGCGTCCGGTTCGGCCCCGACCCCTCCACCCACCCGCGCTGCACCATCGGCGGGATGATCGGCAACAACGCCTGCGGCTCGCGGGCGCTGGGCTACGGGCGGACCAGCGACAACGTGCTCGGCCTCGACGTGCTGTGGGGCGACGGGACGACGGCCACCCTCGCCGCCGGCACCGAGCCGACCGACCCCGTGAGCCGACGCCTCCTCGACCTGGTCGCCGCCGACCTGGGGCACGTGCGGCAGCACTTCGGACGGTTCACCCGCCAGGTCAGCGGCTACTCCCTCGAGCACCTGCTGCCCGAGCACGGCCGCGACGTGGGTCGGTTCCTCGTCGGCTCCGAGGGGACGCTCGGGGTGGTGCTCGGGGCGACCGTGCGGATGGTCGAGGAGGAGCCGCGACGCCTCGTCGTGCTCGGCTACCCCTCGATGGTCGAGGCGGCCGACGCCGTGCCCGGGATCCTCGCCGGGGCCCGCGAGCAGGGCCTGGGCCTGGTGGCCTGCGAGGGGCTCGACGCCCGGATCGTCGAGCTGGTCCGCGGCGCCGGCAAGGCCGTCCCCGAGCTGCCCCGCGGCGCCGGGTGGCTCTTCGTCGAGACCACCGGCGAGGGGACGCTGCCGCCCGCGGGCGAGCTCTCCCGCCTGGCGGTCCCCGACGCCGCGGCCGCGGCGGCCCTCTGGCGGATCCGCGAGGACGGCGCCGGGCTGGCCGCCCGCAGTCTCAGCCGCCCGGCGTACGCCGGCTGGGAGGACGCCGCCGTGCCGCCCGAGAAGCTGGGGACCTGGCTGCGGGAGTTCGACGAGGTGCTGCGCGAGTTCGACCTCGACGGGGTGCCCTACGGCCACTTCGGGGACGGCTGCGTCCACGCCCGCATCGACTTCCCCTTCGACGGCGACGCCCCCGACGGCGGGCGCCGCGTCTTCCGCGAGTTCCTCGAGGCGGCCACCGACCGGATCGTCGCGCTCGGCGGCTCCCTGTCGGGCGAGCACGGCGACGGCCGCGCCCGCTCCGAGCTGCTGTCGAGGATGTACGACGCCGACTCGCTGCGGCTGTTCGGCGCCGCCAAGGCGGCCTGCGACCCCGACGGGCTGCTGAACCCCGGGGTGCTGGTCGACCCCGCGCCCGTCGACGCCGACCTGCGGCCCGCCCGCCCGGTGGCGAAGGTGCCGACCCTGCTGCGCTTCGTCGAGGACGGCGGCAGCATGGGGCGGGCCGTGCACCGTTGCACCGGGGTGGGCAAGTGCGTGGCCGGACCGGGGACGGGCCCCGCGTCGTCGGTGATGTGCCCCTCCTGGCAGGCGACCCGTGACGAGAAGGACTCCACCCGCGGCCGCTCCCGGGTGCTCCAGGAAGCGCTCGACGGGACCCTCGTCCAGGGGCTCGCCGACCCGGCCGTCCACGACGCGCTCGACCTCTGCCTCTCCTGCAAGGGCTGCGCCAGCGACTGCCCCACCGGCGTCGACATGGCGACCTACAAGTCCGAGGTGCTGCACCAGACCTACCGCGGGAAGCGGCGCCCCCGCACCCACTACACGCTGGGCTGGCTGCCCGCGCTGGTCCGCCTCGCGCCGCAGCGGTTCGGCCGCGGGCTGGCCGGCCGGGCGATGGGCGCCGGGCCGCTCGTCCGGGCCGCCGCCCGCCTCGCCGGGGTCGACCCGCGACGCTCTCTGCCCCGGGTCGCGCCGCGGACCGCGCGCTCGCTGCTCGGCACCCGTGAGCTGCCTCCCGCCGGGGTCCCCGCCGGGTCCCCGGCCGGTGTGGCTGCCGGCACGGCTGCCGTAGCTGCTGCCGGCGCGGCTGCGCAGGTGGACGTGTGGATCTGGGCGGACACCTTCACCGACCACTTCCGGCCGTCGGCGGCGCAGGCCGCGATCCGGCTGCTCGGCGAGGCGGGCCTGACCGCCGCCCTGGTCGGCCCCGACGCCTGCTGCGGGCTCACCTGGATCTCCACCGGCCAGCTCGACAAGGCCCGCAGCACGATGCAGGAGACGGTCGCGACGCTTGCTCCCTACGTCGCCTCGGGGACTCCGGTCGTCGCGCTCGAGCCGTCCTGCCTCGCCACGCTGCGCTCCGACGCCGTCCAGCTCAGCGACGACCCCCGCGCCGAGGAGGTCGCCGGCGGCGTGCTCTCGCTGGCCGAGCTCCTCGCCCGGCTCGAGGCGGAGCGCGGCTGGCAGCCGCCGGACCTCAGCGGGGTCGAGGTGGTCGCCCAGCCGCACTGCCACCACCAGTCGGTGGTCGGCTGGGAGGCTGACGCGAGGCTGCTGCAGCGTGCCGGCGCCACCGTGACCCGGGTCGGCGGCTGCTGCGGGCTGGCGGGCAACTTCGGCATGGAGCAGGGGCACTACGAGGTCTCGGTCGCGGTCGCGGAGCTCCAGCTGCTGCCCGCCGTGCGGACCAACCCCCGTGCGGTCGTGCTCGCCGACGGCCTCTCCTGCCGGCACCAGCTCGACGACCTCGCCGACGTGCGGGCGCTCCACCTCGCCGAGCTGCTCGCTGGCGACCGCTGAGGGTCTGGAGCCGGCGCTGGACCGGAGGCCTGGGACCGGTGCTCGGACCCCCGCCTCCACGGTCTGGTTGGGCGGTCGATCGACAGCGTCTCTTGCGTCAGACGCTGTCGATCGACACGCCAACCTGACTGCTGGGAGGACCTCTCCTGGAGGCTGTGGAGGGAGTCGGCGCGGCGGGGCCTGTCGGCCCTACGCTCGCGGGCCATGGGGGAGACGAGGCGGAGTGACGGAGCCGCAGAGCTGCTGACGGACGGAGCCGCGGAGCTGATGAGCCGCCGCGAGGCGGGTGCGCTGCTGGGCGAGCTCGCGGGGCTCGACCGGGAGACGGCCCGGCGGGTGCTGGACGCCGGTCTCGCTGGGGAGGGGATGCGGCTGCGGGGCACGGTGCTGCACGAGCGGGCGCGGGTGGCGGAGCTGGCGGCGCGTCCGTGCCTGGAGGACCTGCCGCTGGGGAGGGACAGCCTGCCGGAGGCCTGCCAGCGGGGCACGTTCGTGGCGCGGCTGGGTCCTCGTCGTCCGGACTCGTCCGCGGCGGGCCCGTGGCGCGTCTCGGCACTGGCCAGGGTGCGACTACGGGCGACGATGGAGGCTCAGGGGTTCGTGCCCTTCGTGGCGACGCGGGGCGGCTACGTCGTGCTGGGCGGTGATGCGGTGGGGACGGAGACCGGGGAGGACGGGACGCGATTCCTGCTGCGGGAGCCCGGTCGGTGGTACGCGGCCTGGCGGGACGGCCGGCTGCCGGCGAGCCCCGGCCCCCCGTGGCAGGTGTGGCCCTCCGGGCTGTGGCAGATGTAGCCCTCCGGGCTGTGGCAGATGTAACCCTCCGGGGCTGTGGGAACTAGCATCGAGCCCATGAACCCGCGCCACCGCCGACTCGTGATCCCGCTGGCGCTGGGAGGCCTGATCCTCATCGTGCTCGTCGCGGCGCTGGTCAAGTGAGGAGCGCCTGATGGCCGCCGAACCCCTGCTCCGCGCGCTGACCCGGATGCGCAGCTTCGTGCTCGACCCCGACGTCCTGGTCCGGGCGGTGGCGTCGGGGCGGCAGAAGGGCGCCCAGCCGCGGTGGAAGCGGGTGGAGCTGCGCTACGTCGACCTCAAGGCGGGGCGCCACCTGCAGGTCACGGCCTACGACGAGACCCAGGCGCACACGACCAACCACGCCGTGGGGGAGCCGGGGCAGCCGAGCCCGGCGCGGGACGCGGTCGACGACCTGATGGACGAGCCGTTCGGCAACTGGCACGTGGAGACCACCACGCAGCAGCACCAGGTCCGGGTGACCAAGAAGCTCGAGGCACTGGTCCACACCACCGAGCGGGCGGAGGCGGTCGAGGTCGACCGCGAGCACGACCGGGACAAGGGACGGCTGTTCCCGGAGGACGACCCCGTCCTCGTCGCGCTCGGCATCTCCACCGCCGAGGGCCGGATCAAGCCGAGCCGGCAGGCGAAGTACCGCCAGGTCGAGGAGTTCCTGCGGCTGCTCGACGCCAGCCTCGGCGAGGCGCTGCAGAAGGGCCACCTGCGGCGCCCCACGGCCGAGGACCCGCTGCGGGTCGTCGACCTCGGCTGCGGCAACGCCTACCTCACCTTCGCCGCCCAGCGGTTCCTCACCCACGTGCGCGGGCTGCCCGTGCGCGTCACCGGGGTCGACGTGAAGCAGCAGTCGGCCGACCACAGCTCAGGCGTGGCCGAGCGGCTGGGCGTCGAGGCCGACTTCGTCGTCGGGAGCATCGCGGCGGCCGAGCTGCCGCAGCCGCCCGACGTCGTCCTCGCGCTGCACGCCTGCGACACCGCCACCGACGAGGCGCTGGCCCGTGCCGTCGGCTGGGAGGCGGCCCTCGTCCTCGCGGCCCCCTGCTGCCACCACGACGTCGCCGCCCAGCTGCGCCGCACGCCCACCCCGGCGCCGTACGCGCTGCTCACCCGCCACGGCATCCTGCGCGAGCGCTTCGCCGACACCCTCACCGACGCGCTGCGCGCCTCGATCCTGCGGCTGCAGGGGTACCGGGTCGACGTCGTCGAGTTCGTCGAGAGCGAGCACACGCCGCGCAACGCGCTGCTGCGAGCGGTGCGCACCGGCGGGCCGGTCAAGGGCGGCGGGGTCCGCAAGGAGTACGACGAGCTGGTCGCGACCTGGGGGATCCGGCCGCGGCTGGCCGAGCTCCTCGACCTGTGAGGCCGCGCCCGTGAGCGTCCGCGTGTGGCTGGGCGCCCTGGTCGTCGCCACCCCCTTCCTGGTGGGGGCGACGGCCGGCGGGCCGGGGCCGCGCGGGGAGGTCGTGACGGTCCTGCGCGACCCCGAGGTGGTCGAGTCCTCGGGGCTGGCGCTCGTGGACGGGCTGCTCGCGACGGTCAACGACAGCGGCGACTCCGGACGGGTCTTCGCGGTCGACCCCGCCACGGGGGAGACGGTCGGGACGACGCGGTGGGCCCCCGACCCGGTCGACGTCGAGGCGCTGGCCCCGGCCGGACCGGGGGAGGTCTGGGTCGCCGACGTCGGGGACAACCTGCGGGCCCGCGACGCCGTGGAGGTCCTGCGGGTGCCGCTGGGCCGGCGCGCGCAGCAGGTGGACCCGCCGCGCTGGCGGCTCACCTGGCCCGACGGGGCCCGCGACGCCGAGGCCCTGGTGGTCCACCCCCGCACGGGTCGCCTGCACCTGGTCAGCAAGGGGGTGCTCGGCGGCGAGCTCGTCGCGGCTCCCGCGGTGCTGGCCGCGGACCGGCCCAACCCGCTCGAGCCGCTGGCTCCGGTCGCGGGGCTCGTGACCGACGGGGCGTTCTGGCCCGACGGCCGCCACCTGCTGCTCCGCTCCTACGACCGGCTCCACGTCTACTCCTACCCCGCGGTCGAGAAGGTCGCCGACCTGCCGCTGCCCCCGCAGCCGCAGGGCGAGGGGCTCGCGGTCACCCCCGACGGTCACGTGTGGGTCAGCACCGAGGGGGTCGGCAGCGAGGTGCTGCGGGTGCGGCTGCCCGCAGGCGTGCGGAGGGCGCTCGACGGGCCGCCGGCCGCCGGACCGGCCGACGGGGCGTCCGACGGAGCGTCCGACGGGTCGTCCGACGAGCCCGGGGCGGGGTGGTGGCGCCGGCTGCTCGGGTGGCTCTTGCGCCCGGTGTGAGGATGACGGCATGCCCCGTCTCCGCCGCACCTCGCCCGACCAGCCGGGCTGGACCCGCCGACGCGCGGGGAAGGGGTTCGTCTACCTCGACGAGCACGGCGAGCGGCTGTCGGAGGAGGACGCGCAGCGGGTGCGCGACCTGGTGATCCCGCCGGCCTGGCGCGACGTCTGGGTGACGCCGTACCCGCACGGCCACCTGCAGGCGGTCGGCACCGACGACGCGGGCCGTCGCCAGTACCTCTACCACCCGCAGTGGCGGGCGAAGCGGGACGCCGCGAAGTTCGACCGGGTGCTGGAGTTCGGCCGCGCGATGTCGGTGGCGCGGGAGAAGGTGCTGACCGACCTCGGCACCGAGGGGATGGAGCGCGGGCGGGCCTGCGCGGTCGCCGTCCGGCTGCTCGACCTCGGCTACTTCCGGATCGGCAACGACGTCTACGCCGACCAGAACGGCAGCTTCGGGCTCACCACGCTGGAGCGGCGGCACGTCACGCGGCGCGGGCAGAAGCTGATCTTCTGCTTCGAGGGCAAGTCGGGCGTCGAGCACTCCATCGAGATCGACGACCCGGCCGTGGTGGAGGCGCTGGAGGTGATGCGCCGGCGGCGCACGCCCGAGCAGCCGCGGCTGCTGGCCTGGAAGGACGGGCGCACCTGGCGGACCCTGGACTCCGCGAGCGTCAACGACTACATCCGCGAGACCACCGGGGTCGACGCGACGGCCAAGGACTTCCGGACCTGGCACGCCACGGTGATCGCGGCCGCCCACCTCGCCGAGGCGCAGCGCGCGGCCGAGGCGGCGGGGAAGAAGGTCACCCGGACGTCGCGGAAGCGGGTCGTCTCGGGCTGCTTCAAGGAGGTGTCGCAGTTCCTCGGCAACACCCCGACGCTGGCGCGGACCTCCTACGTCGACCCGCGGGTGGTCGAGGCCTACGAGGAAGGGACCACCATCGGGGTCGACGACCGGGAGTGGAGCACCCCCGACGAGCGCCAGGCCGCCCTGGAGCGGGCGGTCCTGGAGCTGCTCGTCGAGGAGTCCTGAGGCGCCCCGCGTGCCCTCCTCAGGGGCGCGGCTGGGCGAACGCCGCGGGGCGCCGCTCGAGGAAGGCCGCCCGGCCCTCGGCGAAGTCGTCGGAGGCGAGCAGCCCGACCTGGATCCGCTTCTCGGCCTCGAGGAGCTCGTCGAGGGTGCCGCCGCAGTCGGCCGCCAGCTGCTTGGTGGCCGCGGTGGCGGGGGCGGAGTACGACGCCAGGGTGGCGGCCAGCTCCAGCGCCCGCTCGAGCGTCGTCCCGTCGGGGACCAGCTCGTCGACGAGGCCGATCCGCATCGCCTCCTCGGCGCCGACGGTGCGGGCGGTGAGCAGCATGGCGCGGGCGCGGCCCGGGCCGACCCGGCGGGGCAGCGTCCAGGAGAGGCCGGTGTCGGCGACCAGCCCGATCTTCGCGAAGGAGGCGGAGAAGCGGGTGGACGTGCCGGCGACGACCAGGTCGCCCGCGCAGGCCAGCGAGAGGCCCAGGCCGAAGGCCCCGCCCTCGACGGCGGTCACCACCGGCAGCGAGGTGGTCACCAGCTCGCGGGCGACCTGGTTGACCAGGTCGAGCCGCTCCCGGGAGACCTCGGGGTCGGGTGACATCGAGGTGATGTCGCCGCCCGAGCAGAAGATCGCCCCCGAGCCGGTCAGCACCAGCGCGCGGCAGCCGGGCTCCGCGCGGGCGTCGCGCAGGGCGGCGAGCAGCTCGCGCCGGTCGGGCAGGTCGAGCGCGTTGCGCCGCTCGGGCCGGTCCAGGGTGAGGACGCGAACCGGGCCGCGGTCCTCGACGAGGAGACCGCTCACTTGCCCGCCCCGCGCAGCAGCTGCTTGGCGATGATCAGCTTCTGCACCTCGCTCGTGCCCTCGTAGAGACGGAAGAGGCGGGCGTCGCGGTAGAACCGCTCCACCGGGACGGAGCGCATGTAGCCCATGCCGCCGTGCACCTGGACGGCCCGGTCGGCGACCCGGCCCACCATCTCGGTGCAGAAGAGCTTGCAGCTCGACGGGGCGAGCCGCTGGTCGCTGCCGTCGTCGTAGGCCTTGGCGGCCTCCAGCACCATCGCGTGGCCGGCGTAGGCCTCGGCCTCGGAGTCGGCCAGCAGCGCCTGGACGAGCTGGAACTCGGCGATCGGGGTGCCGCCCTGGCGGTTGACGGCGGCGTAGTCGACGCTCTCCTTGATCAGCCGCTTCGCCATCCCCACGCAGAGCGCGGCGATGTGCAGGCGACCCTTGGCCAGGGAGCGCATGGCCGCCCCGAACCCCTCGCCCTCGACGCCGCCGACGAGGTCCTCGACGGGCACCCGGACGTCGGTGAAGGAGAGCTCGGAGGTGGTGGCGCCGCGCTGGCCCATCTTGGCGTCCTTGGGGCCGATCTCGATGCCGGGGCTCTTCGCGTCGACCGCGAAGACCGAGATCCCCTTGGTGCCCGACGTGGAGTCGTCGGTGCGGGCGAAGACCATGAAGAGGTCGGCGTCGGGGGCGTTGGTGATGAACCGCTTCTGGCCGTTGATCACGTAGTGGTCGCCCTCGCGGACCGCGCGGGTGCGGATGCCGCTCGGGTCCGATCCGGCCTCCGGCTCGGTGAGGGCGAACGACGCCACGGTCTCGCCCGAGGCCAGCGACGGCAGGAAGCGTGCCTTCTGCTCGTCGGTGCCGAAGTTGACGAGCACCTGGCCGGCGATGCCGTTGTTGGTGCCGAACATCGACCGGAAGGCCGGCGTGGTCCAGCCGACCTCGATGGCGAGGCGGACCTCTTCCGACATGGTGAAGCCGAGGCCGCCGTGCTCCTCGGGGATCGCGTAGCCGAAGAGGCCCATCTCGGCGGCCTGCTTGCGGATCCGGTCGGGGATCCGGTCGGTCTCCTCGATCTCGTCCTCGGCGGGGACGACCTCCTTGCGCACGAAGGTGCGCACGGCGTCGAGGATGGCGTTGAACTCTTCGGTCTCCATCGGGACTCCTGGTCTCGTCAGGTCTCTGTGGTCGGGGCAGGTCGGGGCAGGTGGGGGGGAGTCGAGCGGTCAGCCGGTGACGGCGACGGGGTGGTCGGCGTCGGCGGCCTGGGCGGCGCCGGAGGCCAGCAGCCGGGCCACCTCGTCGTCGTCGAGGCCGACCTCGGCCAGCACCGCGGCGGTGTGCGAGCCGAGCGCGGGCACGGCGCCCATCGGCAGCTCGACGTCGCGGAAGGTGGTCGGCGGCAGCAGCGCGCGCAGCGGGCCGACGGGGCTGTCGACCTCGCGCCACCGGTCGCGGGCCTCCAGCTGCGGGTGGTCGATGAGCCCCTGCATGTCGTTGAGCTGCGCGGCGGGGACGCCGGCCGCGGCGAGCCGCTCGTCGAGCTCGGCGGTGGTCCACTGCGCGGTGAGCTCGCCGACGACCCGGTCGCACTCCTCGCGGTGCTGGACCCGGAGCACGTTGGTGGCCAGCCGCGGGTGGCTCGCCAGGTCGGGGCGCTCGAGCACGTCGACGAGGGCGACCCAGCCGCGGTCGTTCTGCACGCCGATGAGGATCTGGCCGTCGCGGGTGGGGTAGGCGTCGTACGGCGCGATCGAGGCGTGGCTGAGCCCCATCCGGGGGATCTGCCGGCCGGCGTACATCTGCATGTACATGGGGTGGCCGAGCCACTCCGCCGTCGCGTCGAACATCGACACGTCGACGACCGCGCCCTCGCCGGTCCGGGCCCGGCGCAGCAGGGCCGCGAGCACCGACTGGGTCGTGTAGAGCCCGGCGGCGATGTCGGCGCTGGGGACGCCGGTCTTGGTGGCGGTGTCGGGGGTGCCGGTGACGGAGATGAGGCCGGCCTCCGCCTGGATCAGCATGTCGTAGGCCTTGCGGTCGCGGCGCGGCCCGGCGGTGCCGTAGCCGGAGATGTTGACCACCACCAGGCCGGGGTGCTCGACGCGCAGCTGCTCGCCGTCGAGCCCGAGGCGCGCGGCCGCGCCGGGCGCGGAGTTCTGCACGAAGACGTCGGCACGGGCGACGAGAGCCTTCGCGGCGGCCAGCCCGGCGGGGTCCTTGAGGTCGAGGGCCACCGACTCCTTGCCGCGGTTGAGCCACACGAAGTGCGACGCCAGGCCCTGGACGGCGTGGTCGTAGTTGCGGGCGAAGTCGCCCTCCCCGACCCGCTCGATCTTGATCACCCGGGCGCCGAGGTCGGCGAGGTGGCGGGTGGCCAGGGGGGCCGCGACGGCCTGCTCGAGCGCGACGACGGTGATGCCGGCGAGAGGGAGGGAGGAGTCGGCGGTGTGATCCATGTCGCTCACGATGGCCCAGAAGATTGAGTCACGTCCAATACCTAATGCTGAGTTGATTGTGTACGCCGCGACATCAATCGTGGTAGGAACGGGGTCATGGAGCTCCACCACCTGCAGGCCTTCCTCGCCGTCGCCGAGGAGCTGCACTTCGGCCGCGCGGCCGAGCGGATGCACATGGCGCAGCCGCCGCTCAGCCGGACCATCAAGCAGCTGGAGAAGGAGCTGGGCGCGCAGCTCTTCGACCGCACCACGCGCAGCGTGCGGCTGACCACGGCGGGCCAGGCGCTGGTGGAGCCGGCGCAGCAGGTGCTGGACTCCGTGCGCGTCGCGCGGTCGGCCGTCCGGGCCGCCGGCCTGGGGGAGACCGGTCGGGTGCGGCTCGGCTTCGCGGGCCCCTCCTCCCACCTGCTGATCAGCGGGCTGGCCCGGCTGGTCCGCCAGCGGCACCCCGGCATCGAGCTGAGCATGCAGTCGGTGACCTACGCCTACGAAGGGCTGCGCTCGGTGGTCGACGGCCAGCTCGACCTGGCCTTCGTGCGGTTCGTGGTCCAGCCGGTGGGGATCGTCTCGCGCGCGGTGGCCGCCGAGCGCTACGTCCTCGCGGTCCCGTCGAGCCACCCCCTCGCCGAGCGCGAGGAGGTCTCGATGGCCGAGTGCCTCGGAGAGCCCTTCATCACCCTGCCCGCCGACCCCGGGTCCAGCGTGCGCGACGCCTTCGTGCGCTCCTGCCACGAGGCCGGCTACGCGCCCGACATCGTCCAGGTGGCGCCCGACTCCTGGACCGCGCTGGCGCTGGTGGCGGCCGGGGTCGGGATCACCTTCACGGTCGACACGGCGGTGGCCAACGTCCGCACCGAGGGGATCACGATGGTCCGGCTGGCGGAGTGGCGCGAGCCCGTCTACGCCCGGCTGGCCTGGCGCGAGGGGGACGACAACCCGGCCCTGCGCGAGGTGCTGCGGGCCTCGGAGGAGGCGCTGCCCACCCCGCCGGGCGCCCCGGACGCGCCCGTCGTCTGACGGAAAGCCTGCTCCCGGGCCCGGGCCCGGGCCCAGGCCCGGTCAGGCGAGGCGGACGAGACCGACCTGGCCCGCGGTGACGACGTGGTGGCCGTCCCGGTCGAAGATCCGGCCCTCGCCCTGGGTGCGGCCGTGGGCGACCGCGCGCACCTCGCTGTCGAACTGGTGCCAGCTGCTCAGGTCGGGGTGGGCGTGCCAGGCCAGCGTGTGGGTGAGGCTGAGGATCCGGCTGCCCGGAGCGTGCCTGCGGGAGCCCAGCGCCCGGAAGGCGCCCTCGAGGATGCTCATGTCGGTCACGTAGGCGACCACCGCCGCGTGCACCACCGGGTCGTCGGGGAGGGCGGAGGTGGTGCGCAGCCAGGCGGACTGGTGGTCCTGGCGCGCCGTCGTCTCGACGTACGGCGGCGCCTCGGTGTGCCGGAAGTGGACGGGCCGCTCGGCGCGCCACCACCGCGGGATCCGCTCGTCGTCGCCGAACCGCTCCGGGAGGCCGGGGAGCTCCTCGGGCGCCGGGGCGGCGCGCGCCGCGGCCGGTCGGTGGTCGGCGAGGTCGTCGCGGACGCTGCCCCAGCGCGAGAGGGCGGTGAACCGCTCGGAGCCGTCGGGGGCGACCAGGGTGGTGCGCCGGGTGGTCAGGCTCGCCGCCTCGGAGACGTGGTCGACCCGCCACCGCAGCGGCTCGTCGGTCGGCACGCCGGCGACGAAGTCGGCCTGGAGGGTGAACGGGCGGTGGTGGGCGGGGACCGACCGGCCGGCGGCGACCACCGCCTGGGCCAGGAGCAGCCCGCCGAAGACCCGGTCCTCGGGGTGCTGCTGCGGCTGCCCCACGGCGTACCCGTCCTCCTCGCGGAGCGTGAGCAGGCGGAGCAGCTCGTCGAGGGTGACGGCCGCCTCCGAGGCGGGCGCGTGGGTGGGCGTGCTGCTGGCGGGGGACACGGGACTTCCTCTCGTCGGGTGACGCCGGCCACTCTATTGAGACAAGGGAACTCCCCGGTAGGCCCCTGTTGATACCCCCTCGACATCAATCAGCGCCTCACAAAGTATTGGATATATGCGACCCGCATCACGCACAGTGACTTGAGACACAGGTCATGAACGGGACCCAGCACGCGGTCCACGACGAAGGGAACAGCCCATGAGGAAGCCTCTGCTCGGGACCGGACTGGCTGCGGCCACGGCCCTCGCGCTCACCGCCTGCGGTGGGGCCGAGGTCACCGAGGGAATGCCCAGCCAGATCGTGTGGAGCACCTACGGGACCGGCACCTCGACCTACGCCGACGTCGCCGCGGTGGCCGACGCGATCACCTCCAACGAGGGCACCAACGTCCGGGTCATCACCTCCGACACCGCCGTCGGCCGCCTCACGCCGCTCCGCGAGGAGCAGGCGCAGCTGGCCCGCACCGGCGACGAGTACATCTTCGGCTTCGAGGGCGACTACGACTTCGCGACCGAGGACTGGGGCCCCCAGGACCTGCGCGTCGTCTGGGCGCCGGTCGCCCCCCACGGCCTGATGGTCAAGGACGACTCGGGCATCGAGACCTTCGAGGACCTCAAGGGCAAGAAGTTCCCCCAGATCACGGCCAACCCGTCGGTCAACAACAAGCTCGAGGCGTTCCTCGCCTACGGCGGCCTCACCTGGGACGACGTCGACGTCGTCGAGGTCGGCTACAGCGACCAGCCGGGCGCCCTGCAGAACGGCAAGATCGACGTGCTCTTCCAGCAGGTCTACGGCGCCTCGCTCTACGAGCTCGAGTCCGCCTTCCCCGTGCGCTGGCTCAGCATGGACGACGACAGCGCCGACAAGGTGGAGGCCGTCGAGGAGATCGCCCCGTCGACCGAGATCGGCGAGTTCACCGGCGCCCCCGGCCTCGAGGACGGCGAGAGCGCGAAGGGCCTGCTCTACACGGTCCCGGTCGTGACCTACGCCGACGCCGACGCCGACGAGGTCGAGGCGATCGTCGCCGCGATCAACGACAACTACGACTCCTTCAAGGACGCCACCGCGACCACCGACGCGTGGAACCTCGACCAGGCCCAGGTCGTGCCCAAGGAGGTGCCGTTCCACGAGGGGCTGATCGCCTACCTCGAGGCCAACGACGCCTGGACCGAGGAGGCGGCCGCCCAGCAGGAGGCCCTGCTCGAGCGCGAGGAGCAGCTCGACGAGGCCTGGGACGAGTTCGTCGAGACCGAGGGTGCCGACGGCAACGTCCACGACGCCTGGGTCGCCTACAAGAACGACAACCTGGAGTCCTGATGACCACGACCCACGTCCTCGTCGAGGCGGAGGAGGAGCACGGCTCCGTCGCCCGCTGCCGGGGGATCTGGCGCTGGGTGGTGGTGGCGCTGACCCTCGCGGGCATCGCCATCACGATCAGCCAGGTCTTCTACTGGAACCCGTTCGGCAGCGGCATGCTCCGCAACACGTTCCTGTACTTCGTCCTGGCGTGCTTCCTGCCGATCGTCTTCCTGGCGTTCCCGATGCGCGCCTCCCAGCGCCACGGCGTGCCGTGGCACGACGTCCTGCTCGCCGCGGTGGCGCTCGCGGTCCCCGCCTGGTTCGGCCTCAACGCCGAGAACATCCTCAACCAGGGCTGGGACTACGGCGGCCCGACGTCGGCGCTGGTCGCCTCCTACGTCCTCTGGGGGCTGGTGCTCGAGGCCCTGCGCCGGACCGCCGGCCTGGTGGTCACCCTGATCGCGGGCGTCTTCTCGGTCTACCCGCTCTTCGCCTCGCAGATGCCGGTCGACTTCCTCACGGGCATCCAGTTCGACCTCGACGGTGCGGCGCGGATGCACGCCATGGGCGTCGACAGCATCCTCGGTCTCCCGCTGCAGACCGCGGCCGGCATCCTGGTCGGCTTCCTGCTCTTCGGCGTGGTGCTGCAGTCGGTCGGCGGCGGCGCGTTCTTCCACGACCTCGCCCAGTCGATGCTCGGCACCCGCCGCGGCGGCTCCGCCAAGGTCGCGGTCGTCAGCTCCGCCAGCATGGGCATGATGAGCGGCTCGGCCGTCTCCAACGTGCTCACCACCGGCCCGCTGACCATCCCCGCCATGAAGCGCGACGGCTTCTCCGGCGAGTACGCCGCCGGCGTCGAGGCCACCGCCTCCTCCGGCGGGTCGATCACCCCGCCGATCATGGGCACCGCGGCGTTCCTCATGGTCTCGTTCGTCGGCGTCCCCTACAGCGAGATCGCCCTCGCGGCCGCCATCCCGGCGCTGCTCTACTACCTCGGCATCTTCACCCAGGTCGACGCCTACTCGGCGCGCCGCGGGCTGCGCGGGCTCAAGCGCTCCGAGCTGCCGAAGTTCCTCGGCACCCTGCTGCGCGGCTGGCCGTACGTCGCCGCGCTGGCCGGGCTGACCTTCCTGCTGGTGGTCTACCGCCGCGAGGCCCAGGCGCCGTTCATCATCGCCGCCGCGCTGCTGGTCTACACGATGGTCCGCCCGAGCGACCGGCTCTCGCCCAAGGGCCTGGTCGACGTGGTCTTCAAGGCCGGCCGCACGATCGCCGAGATCCTCGGCATCATCGCCGGCGTGGGCCTGATCATCGGCGGCCTGTCGATGACCGGCGTCTCCCTCTCCCTGGCCCGCGAGCTGGTCAGCGCCGTCGGCGGCAGCGTCGTGCTGATCCTCGTCGCCGGCGCGATCACCTCCTTCGTCCTCGGCATGGGCATGACGGTCTCCGCGGTCTACGTGCTGCTCGCCATCGTGATGGCGCCGGCGCTGGTCACCCTCGGGATCGACCCGATCGCGGCGCACCTGTTCGTCATCTACTGGGCGACGGTCTCCTACATCACCCCGCCGGTGGCGCTGGCCTCCTTCGCGGCGGCCGGCATCGCCGGGACGAGGCCGATGCAGACCTCGCTCACGGCCATGCGGCTCGGGATGGTCAAGTACGTGATCCCCTTCTGCTTCGCGGCCAACCCGGCGCTCGTGGCGCAGGGGACGGCGAGCGAGATCGCGGTCACCCTGGTCTTCGCCGTGGTCGGCGTCTTCGTGATGGCCTGCGCCTTCGAGGGCTACGCCATCGGCTTGGAGCGCCGGCTGCACCCGGTGGTCCGGATCATCGGGGTCCCGGCCGGCGCGCTGATCCTGGCGCCGGAGCTGACGAGCAGCCTGGTCGGGCTGGGCATCGTCGTGGCGCTGGGCGTGGTCACCCGCGTGCTGCCGCCGCGGCCGGGTCCCGGCGACGACGCGACCGCCCCGGCGGCCGGCTCGACCGCGCCGGCTCCCGGCGCCGTGCCCGCGCAGCAGGCCGAGCGCACGGCGTCCGGTGCGGCGTCCGCCACGGCCACCCCGGCGGGGGCGACGGCGTCGTGAGCGAGGTCAAGGTCACGGGCCTCGCCGAGGCGATCGCCGAGCACGTCGAGGACGGCATGACCGTGGCGCTGGAGGGGTTCGGTCACCTGATCCCCTTCGCCGCCGCCCACGAGATCATCCGGCAGGGCCGTCGCGACCTGACGCTCTGCCGGATGACCCCCGACCTGGTCGCCGACCAGATGATCGCGGCGGGGTGCGTGCGCAAGCTGGTCGCGTCGTTCTTCGCCTCCGGCTCGGCCGGCTCGCTGCACGAGCTGCGGCGCCGGATCGAGCGGGCCGACCCCGAGCCCCTGGAGGTCGAGGAGTACAGCCACTACGGCATGTACGGCCGCTACCAGGCTGCCGCGGCCGGGCTGCCGTTCTTCCCGCTCAAGTCGTACGCCGGCAGCGACCTGCCCGCGCTCAACCCGCAGATCCGGAAGGTGGCCGACCCCTACGGGGGACCCGACGTGCACGTCGTCCCGGCCCTGGCCCCCGACGTCACCGTCGTCCACGCCCAGCGCGCCGACCGGTTCGGCAACGTGCAGGTGTGGGGGATCGTCGGCGCCATCCAGGAGGTCGCCTACGCGGCCCGGAAGGTGATCGTCACCGTCGAGGAGGTCGTCGACGACGAGGTCGTCCGGTCGGACCCGAACCGGACCCTGGTCCCCGCGCACGCGGTCGACGCCGTGGTGCACTGCCCCGGCGGCGCCCACCCGTCGTACGTGCAGGGCCACTACGACCGGGACAACGCCTTCTACCGGGAGTGGACGGCGATCAGCAAGGACCCGCAGCTCCTCCGCTCCTGGCTCCAGGAGTGGGTGCACGAGCTCCCCGACCGCGAGGCCTACCTCGAGCGGCTCGGCGAGGAGCGCTGGCAGCGCAACGCCGTCGGCGAGCGGCTGTCGGGCCAGGTCGACTACGGACGGAGGTCCGCATGACGAGCACGACCACGGAGACCAGCACGGGCACGGGCGCGGGGGAGACCCTCGTCGGCCCCGCCGGGATCACGGTCTCCAGCACGGAGTTCCTCGCCACCGTCGCGGCCCGCGAGCTGGCCGGCAAGCGGCGGGTCTTCGCCGGCGTCGGGCTGCCGACGCTGGCCGTCGACCTGGCGATGCGGACCGTCGAGCCCGACATCCAGCTCGTCTACGAGTCGGGCGTCTGCGGCGCCCACCCCGAGGGGATGGCCGAGGGGATCGCGGACTCGGTGCTGGTCTCCGGCGCCGAGGCGGTGGTCAACCTCCAGGCACTCTTCGGATACGTGCTGCAGGGCGGCCACGTCGACGTCGGCTTCCTGGGCGCCGCCCAGGTGGACCGCTGGGGCAGCCTCAACACCAGCGTGATCGGCGACTGGCAGCGGCCCACCGTCCGGCTGCCCGGCTCCGGCGGCGCGGCCGACATCATGCCCAACGCGCGCGAGTGCATCACCGTGCTGCGGCGCCACGACCCGGGGGCCTTCCCCGCCGAGCTCGACTTCTGCACCTCGCCGAGCCCGGTGCGCGCACGCGACCTCGACCCGCGGGCCGTGCCCCCGGGCCACGGCGTCTCGACGGTGATCACCCCGCTCGCGGTGCTCCGCCGCCCGGACCGGTTCGGCGAGCTCGAGCTCGCGCAGGTCCACCCCGGCGTCACGGTCGACCAGGTCCGCGCGGCGACGGGCTGGGACCTCGCCGTGGCCGACGAGGTCTCGGTGACCCCCTGGCCGCGCGAGGAGGACGTCCGGCTGCTGCGCGAGGAGATCGACACGGTCCGGCTCTACCTGCGATGACCCAGCGAATGACCCAGCGAATGACCCAGCGAATGACCCAGCGATGACCCTGCGATGACCACCACCCCCTCCGAGGTCTCCGAGCCCGGCCGCGTCGCCTACGTCGCGCTCGTCGCGTGCACCACCCTGGGCACGCTGTCGAGCACGATCATCACCTCGCCGATCAACCGGATCGCCTCGAGCCTCGGGGCGTCCCCGCGGGAGATCGTCTTCGCGGTGGCGGCGTTCACCCTGGCCATGGTGCTCTTCGCGCCGTTGGCCGGGTGGCTCTGCGAGCGCCTGGGGCCGCGCCGCTTCCTGCTGGCCTCGCTCGTCCTCATGCTCGTCGCCGGGGTGGGGGCGGCGCTCAGCCCGAACCTCCCCGTCCTGGTCGCGATGCGCGCCCTGCAGGGCTTCGGCTGCTCCGGCATCCCCCCGGCGGTCCAGCAGACGCTCGGCGTCTTCTGGGTCCGCAACCGGGGCCGGGTGATGGCGGCCTGGGCCTCGGCGATCGGCATCGGGCAGGCGCTCGGCCCGCCGCTCGGCGGCGTCGTGGCCGACCTGGTCGGCTGGCGCGGCGTCTTCGTCACCCACGCGGTCCTCTGCGGCGTGCTGGGGCTGCTCGTGCTCCGGTTCGTCCCCGCCGCCCCGGCCGGACGGCCCGCCATGCACGTCTCCGGGATGCTCACCCTGGTCGTGGGCGTCGGCGGCCTGGTCGGGGCCGTCACGGTGGTCGGCCAGGGCGGCACCTGGTCGCTGACCGCCGCGCTGGTGGCGCTCGGCGTGGTCGGGGTGCTCCTGCACCTCGTCGTCTCCCGGCGCAGCACCCACGCCCTCGTCGAGCCGAGGCTGCTCGTCGAGCGCCGCTACCTGCGCAGCACGGTGGCGGCGGGTGCGGTGATGGCGATCCTCGGCATCTTCATCGTGGCCACCCCGCTCGAGCTGGGCCAGGAGTTCGGGCTCTCGCCCAGCCGGATCGGCGCGATCACCGTCGCACTGGCCGCCTCGATGGCGCTCTTCGCCCCCGTGTCGTCGCGGATCGGCGAGCGGATCACCCCGCGCCGCGTCATGCACCTGGGGCTGGCCTTCCTGGTCTGCACCCCGCTGCTGCTCCCGCTCGCCCTCTCGCTCGAGGGGCCGGCGCTGCCGCTGGTCGCGGGCTTCGTGGTCCTCGCCGCCACCGGCTGCGCGATCGGCTCGGTCCAGTCGGTGGCCGCGCTGGGGGTGATGCGCAGCCCCGCCGCGGCGAACGGCACCGCCCTCGGCATCCACAACATGGTGCGCTTCTCGGGGCTGGCGGCCGGCTACGCCTGGGTGGCCCTGAGCTACCCGACGGGCCACTTCCTGCTCGTCTTCGCCGGCCCCGCGGTGCTGGCGGCGGTGGCGTTGGCCGTCGTCCTGGTGGGCCCCCCGGCCGCACCCGTCGAGGACGCCCCGACCCGGGCCGAGGTGCGGGCCCCCGGCGCCCCGGCGGTGGGGACGTGACCGCGCCCCGCCGCGTCGCCGCGCCGGCCGGGTCAGTCGCCGCCGGTGGCGGCGACCGGCAGGTCGGCGTGCTCGACGAGCAGCTGGCCGGCGTGGGTGATGTGCTCCTCCATGGCCCGGCGGACCTGGTCGGGGTCGCCGGCCAGGATCGCGGCCAGGACCTCGGTGTGGTCGTGGCGCGAGGCGTCGGGCCAGCCGCCGATCCGGTGGTAGAAGCGGTTGGGCACGTAGCGGGTCGAGGCGCGCAGGAACCACGCCAGCTTGGGGGAGCGGGCGGCCAGGTTGATGGTGCGGTGGAAGGCGTGGTTGCAGCGCTCGACCTCGTCGAGGTCGCCGCGCTCGAGCGCGGTGGTGATCGACGTCTGCAGCGCCTCCAGCTCCTTGACCTGCTCGGCGGTCAGGTGGGCGGTGGCGCGGGCCGCCAGCTCGCCCGCGAGCCGGGCCTGGACCCAGAAGAGGTCGCGGACGTCGTCCTCGGTGAGCTCGGCGACCACGAAGCCGCGCCGCGGCGCGAGCTCCAGGAAGCCCTCGCCGCGCAGCGCCAGGAGGCCCTCGCGCACCGGGGTCACGGACATCTCGAGCTCCTCGGCGACGCGCTCGACGCGGACGAACTCGCCCGCCCGCAGCTGGCCGGTGAGCACGAGCTCGCGGACGTAGGCGGCCGCCTCGTCGCTCAGCTGGGGTCGGGCCATCGTTCCTCCTGGGCTGCTGTCGGGCGGTCCACCTCGCCGCGGACCAAATGTAGGTCGGCCGGGTCGGCCGCACTAGCCATGATGCATAATATATTCTATATTCACAGTCATGCGGACGGACGAGGAGACAGTGATGGGTGACGCACAGCGACCGGCGGGTCCGCTCGCCGGGATGCGGGTGGTGGAGCTCTCCAGCTTCGTCGCGACCCCCCTGGCCGGCCTGACCCTGGCCCAGCTCGGCGCCGACGTGATCCGGGTGGAGCCGCTGGGTGGGGGCCCCGACCGCGGCCGCTGGCCGCTCGCGCCGTCGGGCACCAGCCTCTACTGGAGCGGCCTCAACCGGGGCAAGCGCGCGCTCGAGGTCGACCTCGCCGACCCCGCCGGGCGCGCGCTGGTCGCCGACCTGGTGGTCGAGGGCGACGGCATCCTCGTCACCAACAGCGAGCGCTGGCCCGACCTCGGCCACGAGGCGCTGGCCGCGCGCCGCGCGGACGTCGTCCACGTGACCCTGACGGGGCGCCACGACGGCGGCACGGCCGTCGACTACACCGTCCAGGCCGGCACCGGCTTCCCGCTCGTCACGGGCCCCGCGGGCCAGTCGTCCCCCGTCAACCACGTGCTGCCCGCCTGGGACGTCGCCGCCGGCCTCTACCTCGCGGCCGGCCTGCTGGCCGCCGAGCGGCACCGGGCGCGGACGGGCGAGGGCAGCGCGGTCAAGGTCGCGCTGGAGGACGTCGCGCTCGCCCTGGCCGGCAACCTCGGCTACCTCGCCGAGGCCCAGCTCGGTGGCCGGCGGGAGCGCGAGGGCAACGACGTCCACGGCACCTTCGGCACCGACCTGGTCACCGCCGACGGCGTCCGGTTCATGTTCGTCGCCCTCACCCCGCGGCAGTGGCGCGACCTGCTGGAGATGACCGGCCTCGGCGAGGTGGTCGCGGGCCTCGAGCGCGCCGTGGGCGCGGACTTCACCGACGAGGGCGACCGCTACCGGCACCGGGCCGCGCTGTTCGGGCTCGTGGGCTCCTGGGTGGGCACCCGGAGCTGGGCCGAGGTCTCGGCCGCGCTGTCGCGCACCCGCATCCTCTGGTCGCCGTACCGCACGTTCGCCGACCTGGCCGCCGACGACGCCGCCCTGCTGCGGGACAACCCCCTCTTCGCCACCGTTGACCAGCCCGGCGTGGGCGCCTACCTGGCCCCCGGCTCGCCGGTGCGGGTCGGCTCGGCCGGCACGAGCGACGCCCGCGCCCCCCGGGTCGGCGAGCACAGCACCGAGCTGCTCGCCGAGCGCCTCGGCCTGGCCGCCGGACGGATCGACGAGCTGGTCCGTGCCGGCGTCGTCCGCGACGGCAGCGGGGTGCCGGCATGAGCACTTCCGAGCTCGTGGCGGCGGCCGCCACCTGGCTCTTCGTCCCGGGCGACCGTCCGGAGCGCTTCGACAAGGCCGCCGCCGCGGGCGCCGACGTGGTCGTCCTCGACCTCGAGGACGCCGTGGCCCCCGCGCAGCGGCCCGACGCGCGCGACGCCGTCGCCGCCTGGCTGCCGACCGCGGGCGTCTCCTGCGCCGTGCGGGTCAACGCGGGGGCCGACCGCGCCGCCGACGTCGCGGCGCTGGCCGGGCTGCCGGGTCCGGTCGTCGTCGTGGCGGCCAAGGCCGAGGACCCCGACGACCTGGCCGGCCTGCTGGCCGCCCTGCCGTCCGGATCCACGGCGGTCGCCCTCGTCGAGACCGCGCGGGGCGTCCTCGCGGCGCCCGCGCTCGCCGCCGTCCCCGGCGTCGTCCGGCTCGCCGTCGGCACCTTCGACCTCGCCGCCGAGCTCGGCGTCGACCCCGAGGACGCGACGGCGCTGGCGGCCACCCGCGGCGCCCTCGTCCTCGCCTCCGCCGCCGCGGGGCTGGCCGGCCCCGTCGACGGCGTCACCGCCGCCCTCGACGACCCCGACCTGCTGACCCGCGACACCGCGGCGTCCGCCCGGCTCGGCTTCGCCGGCAAGCTCTGCATCCACCCCCGCCAGGTGCCCGTCGTCCGCGCCGCCTTCGCGCCCGCCGACGACGAGGTGCGCTGGGCCGAGCGGGTGCTCGCCGCGGCGCAGGACGACGGCGTCGCCGTCGTCGACGGCCGGATGGTCGACAAGCCCGTGGTCGACCGGGCGCGCCGGGTGCTCTCCCGCGCGCTGCCGCCCGCTGCACCTCAAGCCGCACCTCACGCTTCAGCCGAGACCCCGTCCCCCCAGGAGGAGACCCGATGAGCAGCCAGCTGACCCCCGACGAGCAGGACATGGTCCGCCTGGTGGCGGAGTTCGTGGACGACCGCGTCCGCCCCCACGTGCGCGAGTACGAGGCCGACGACGTCTACCCCGAGGAGTTCATCGAGGAGATGAAGAAGCTCGGCTTCTTCGGTCTCCTCGTGCCCGCCGAGCACGGCGGCGTCGACGTGAGCACCGCCTGCTTCGCGCGGGTCACCGAGGAGCTGGCGCGCGGCTGGATGAGCCTGGCCGGCGCCATCGGGGGCCACTCGGTCATCACCTACCTGATCCGCACCTTCGGCACGCCCGAGCAGCAGGAGAAGTGGCTGCCCCGGATGGCCGACGGCAGCGTGCGCGCCACCATGGCCCTCACCGAGCCCAGCGGCGGCAGCGACCTGCAGGGGATGCGCACGTACGCCGTCCGCGACGGCGACGACCTCGTCGTCCACGGTTCCAAGACCTGGATCTCCAACGCCGCGCACTCCGGCCTCATCGGGCTGCTGTGCAAGACCGACCGCGACGCCACCCCCGCGCACACCGGGATGAGCGTGCTGCTCGTCGAGCCCGGCGAGGGGTTCAGCGTCTCGGGCAAGATCCCCAAGCTCGGCTACCGCGGCGTCGAGGCCTGCGAGCTCACCTTCGACGGCCTCCGCGTCCCGGCCTCCTCGGTGCTGGGCGGCGAGCCCGGCGTCGGCTGGCAGCAGATGATGCGCGGCCTCGAGCTCGGCCGGATCCAGGTCGCGGCCCGCGCCGTCGGCGTGGCCCAGGCGGCGCTCAACGACGCCGTCACCTACGCCCAGCAGCGCGAGTCGTTCGGCAAGCCGATCTGGAAGCACCAGTCGGTCGGCAACCTGCTCGCCGACATGGCGACCAAGACGAAGGCGGCGGCGCTGATGACCGCCGACGCCGCCGAGCGGCTCGACTCCGGCCGCCGCGCCGACATGGAGGCCGGGATGGCCAAGCTCTTCGCCTCCGAGACCGCCATGCAGGTCGCCATCGACGCGATGCGCGTCCACGGCGGCTACGGCTTCTCCAAGGAGTACGAGGTCGAGCGGTACTTCCGCGACGCCCCCCTGATGATCCTCGGCGAGGGCACCAACGAGGTGCAGCGCAACGTCATCGCCGCCCAGCTGGTCGCCCGCGACCGCAGCAACGAAGGAGCCTGACCATGTCCCTGCTCGAGAACCGCACCGCCGTCGTCACCGGGGGCGCCCAGGGCATCGGCCTGGCGATCGCCCGCCGCTACGTCGAGGAGGGCGCCCGCGTCGTCATCGGCGACCTCGACGAGACCGCCGCCCAGAAGGCGGCCGCCGAGCTCGGCGCCGACCGGGCGTTGGGGGTCCGCTGCGACGTGGTCGACGCCGGCCAGGTGCAGGCGCTCGTCGACGCCGCGGTCGACACCTACGGCTCGCTGGACGTCTTCGTCAACAACGCCGGGATCACCCGCGACGCCACCATGCGCACCATGAGCGAGGAGGACTTCGACCTCGTGATCAGCGTCCACCTCAAGGGCACCTGGAACGGCACCCGGCTGGCCGCCGCGCGGATGCGGGAGCAGAAGTCCGGCGCCATCGTCAACATCTCCTCGCTCTCGGGCAAGGTCGGCATGGTCGGGCAGACCAACTACTCCGCCGCCAAGGCCGGGATCGTCGGGATGACCAAGGCCGCGGCCAAGGAGATGGCCCACCACGGCGTCCGGGTCAACGCGATCCAGCCCGGGCTGATCCGCTCCGCCATGACCGAGGCGATGCCGCAGAAGGCCTGGGACCAGAAGATGGCCGAGATCCCGATGGGCCGCCCCGGCGAGCCCGAGGAGATCGCCTCCGTGGCGCTCTTCTACGGCTCGGACCTCTCGTCGTACATGACCGGCACGGTGGCCGAGGTCACCGGCGGCCGGTTCATGTGACCGTGCCCGTGCCGGCGTACGACGGCTGGGAGCCGACGCCGCTGGTCCGCACCGAGCTGGTCGACCCCGCGCCCGTGCGGGCGCTGGCCGCGCTGCTCGACGACGGGCCCGCGCCGGAGACCGGCGACCCGCTGCCGCCGCTGTGGCACTGGGTCGCGCTGCCCCGCTGGGCGGCGTCCTCGGTGCTCGGGCCCGACGGCCACCCGCGGACCGGCTCGTTCCTGCCGCCCGTCGCCCTGCCCCGGCGGATGTTCGCCGGGGGAGAGGTCGCCTGGCACCGGGCGCCCCGGGTCGGCGAGGAGGTCCGGAGCGAGGCCCGCGTGGTCTCCGTGACGGACAAGACGGGCCGCTCCGGCCCGCTCGTCCTCGTCGTCGTGGAGACCGAGGTGCGCGGCGCCGACGGCGACCTGTGCCTCGTCGAGCGCCAGGACGTCCTCTACCGCGAGGCCGGGGCGCCGGCCGGCGGCGAGCTCCCCGAGCCGCCGACCGACCAGGCGCCCACCGGGCCGCCGCTGCGGGCGGTCCCGGACGGTATGCCGGCCTGGGACGTGGTCACCGACCCCACCGTCCTGCTGCGCTTCAGCGCCGCCACGGCGAACGCCCACCGGATCCACTACGACTGGCCCTACGCCACCCGGGTGGAGGGCTACCCCGGACTCGTCGTCCACGGCCCCCTCATGACGCTGCTCCTCGCGGAGTCGCTGCGCCGGGCCGGGGCGCTCGACGGCCCGGTGGTGCTGCGGCACCGCAACCGAGCCCCCCTCTTCTGCGGGCAGCCCGCCCGCGTCACCCACGACCCGCACCCGTCCGGGACCACCGCGCTGCTCTCCGGCGCGGACGGCGCTCCCCGCACCTCCCTGGACGTCCACCCCCTCGAGAAAGGCACTCGTCATGAGTGAAGCCATGCGTGAAGCAGTCATCTGCGAGCCGGTCCGCACCCCGATCGGCCGCTACGGGGGGATGTTCGCCTCCCTCACCGCCGTCGACCTCGGCGTCGCCGCGCTCAAGGGGCTGCTGGAGCGGACCGGCCTGTCGGGCGAGGAGGTCGACGACGTCATCCTCGGCCACTGCAACGGCAACAGCGAGGCGCCCGCCATCGGCCGCGTCGTCGCCCTCGACGCCGGTCTCCCCGTGACCGTCCCGGGTCAGCACCTGGACCGCCGCTGCGGCTCGGGCCTGCAGGCCGTCCTCAACGCCGCGATGCAGGTGCAGACCGGCGCGATGGACCTGGTGGTCGCCGGCGGCACCGAGAGCATGAGCAACGCGTCGTTCTACTCCACCGACATGCGCTGGGGCGGCGCCCGCAGCGGCGTCACGATGCACGACAGCCTGGTCCGGGCCCGCTCCACCGCGGGCGGCCGGCACTACCCGGTGCCGGGCGGGATGCTCGAGACCGCCGAGAACCTGCGCCGCGAGTACTCCATCAGCCGCGCGGAGCAGGACGCCCTCGCCGTGCAGTCGCACCAGCGGGCCGTGGCCGCGCAGGAGTCCGGCGTGCTGGCCGAGGAGATCGTCCCGGTGACGGTGCCCGGCCGCAAGGGCGAGTCGACGGTCGTCACGGTCGACGAGCACCCGCGCCCCGACACCACCATGGAGTCGCTGGCGAAGCTCCGCCCGATCCTCGGCAAGTCCGACCCCGAGGCGACCGTCACCGCCGGCAACGCGTCCGGCCAGAACGACGCCGCCTCCCTGTCGATCGTCACCACCCCGGAGAACGCCGCCCGGCTGGGGCTGACCCCGCTGGTGCGCGTGGTGAGCTGGGGCGTCGCCGGCGTCGAGCCCAAGGTGATGGGCATCGGCCCCGTGCCGGCGACCCAGGTCGCGCTCGACAAGGCCGGGCTGCGGCTCGACGAGATCGACCTGATCGAGCTCAACGAGGCGTTCGCCGCCCAGGCGCTGGCGGTGATGCGGGAGTGGAAGTTCGGCGCCGCCGACCACGACCGCACCAACGTGCACGGCTCGGGCATCTCGCTGGGCCACCCCGTCGGTGCCACCGGCGGCCGGATGCTCGCCACCCTCGCCCGCGAGCTGCAGCGTCGCGAGGCCCGCTACGGCCTCGAGACCATGTGCATCGGCGGCGGCCAGGGCCTCGCCGCGATCTTCGAGCGGGTCTCCTGATGCGGGTCCTCGGCAGCGTCGCCGAGATCGAGGCCGCGGTCGGTGAGGCGATGGGGCCCACCGAGTGGGTGACGCTGGACCAGGCGGCGGTCGACGCCTTCGCCGAGCTCACCGGCGACCACCAGTGGATCCACGTCGACCCCGAGCGAGCGGCGTCCTCGTCCTTCGGCGGGACGATCGTGCACGGGTTCCTCACCGCCTCGATGCTGCCGGGCTTCGGCCTCAGGCTCTTCCGCATCGACGCGGGCAGCGCCCGCCTCAACTACGGGGTGGACAAGATCCGATTCCCCGCGCCGCTGCGCACCGGCACCCCGATCCGGGCGACCGCGACCTTCACCTCGGTCGACGCCGTCGGGTCGGGCACCCAGGTGCGCACCTCGTGGACCGTCGAGGCCGAGGGCAGCGAGCGGCCCGTCTGCGTGGCCGAGACCATCACGCTCGTCCTCCCCTGAGCGACGACCCCCTCGCCCGCCCTCACGCAGGGCGGGCCGATAGTCCCCCGCGTTCTGACCGCACGCCACGGCGTGTCCTTGGTCAGGACGTGGGGGACTATCTCGGTTTCAGGGGGTCAGAGGTGCTCGACGACGTGGTCGAGGCAGCGGGTGAGCTGCTCGACGTCGGTGGGGTCGACCGCGGGGTACATCGCGATCCGCAGCTGGTTGCGGCCCAGCTTGCGGTAGGGCTCGGTGTCGACGATCCCGTTGGCCCGCAGCACCGCCGCGAGCCGGGCGGCGTCCACCGACTCGTCGAAGTCGATCGTGCCGACCACCAGCGAGCGGTGCTCGGGGTCGGCGACGTACGGCGACGCGAAGGACGACTTCTCGGCCCACCCGTAGAGCGCCTCGGCCGAGGCGGTGGTCCGCTCCACCATCGCGTCGAGCCCGCCGGCGCCGTTCATCCAGTCGAGCTGCTCGGCCATGAGGAAGAGCGCCGCGACGGGCGGGGTGTTGTAGGTCTGGTCCTTCGCGGAGTTGTCGATGGCCGTCGGGAGGTCGAGGAACGGCGGCACGTAGCGCCCGCTCGAGGCGATCTCGTCGGCGCGGGCCAGGGCGCGCGGGGACATCAGGGCGATCCACAGCCCGCCGTCGGAGGCGAAGCACTTCTGCGGGGCGAAGTAGTAGACGTCGGTCTCGGCGACGTCGACCGGCAGCCCGCCGGCGCCGGAGGTGCCGTCGACCACGACGAGGGCGTCGTCGGCCACGCTCGCGGGGCGGCGCACCGGCGCCATCACGCCGGTCGAGGTCTCGTTGTGGGTCCACGCGTAGACGTCGACCCCCTCCTCGGCGTGGGGCTCCGACCGCGACCCGGGCGCGGCCTCGACCACCGTGGGCTCCTCGAGCCACGGGGCCGCCGCGACCGAGCCGGCAAACTTGGCGCCGAACTCGCCGAAGACGAGGTGCTGGCTGCGCTGCCGGACCAGGCCGAACGCGGCCACGTCCCAGAACGCCGTCGCGCCGCCGTTGCCCAGCACCACCTCGTGGCCCTCGGGCAGGGAGAAGAGGTCGCGGAGCCCGTCGCGGACCCGGCGGACGACGTCCCGCACGGGCGCCTGCCGGTGCGAGGTGCCGAGCAGGGAGGTGCCGGTGGCGGCGAGCGCCTCGACGTGCCCCGGCTGGATCTTCGACGGCCCGGAGCCGAAGCGCCCGTCGGCGGGGAGCAGGTCGGCCGGGATGGTCAGCGCGTCGGGGGACGTGGAGGTCACGGCGTCTAGTCTGTCACCCGGCCACGCGCGCAGCGAAACGGATTCCGCCCCATGACGACCGCAGCACCCGACGACCTCCGACCCGCCCTGCGGCTGGCCCGGAGGCCGATCACGCACCCCGACTCCGTGCGGCTGGTGGAGGAGGTGCAGGCGGAGTACGTCCAGCGCTACGGCGGGCCCGACGAGGCGCCGATCGACCCGTCGCAGTTCGAGGGGGAGCGGGGCGGCTTCTACGTCGGCTACCTCGACGGGGTGCCGGTCGCGACCGGCGCCTGGCGGCAGGTCGCGCCGCCGCCGGGCACCGGCCCGGGACCGGTCGCCGAGGTGAAGCGGATGTACGTCGCGGCGTCGCACCGGCGCCTCGGCCTTGCCCGGCAGGTGCTGGCCCAGCTCGAGGAGGCCGCGGCCGCGGCCGGCGTGCGGACGCTGGTGCTGGAGACGGGGCTGCGGCAGCCCGAGGCGATCGCCCTCTACGAGTCGTCCGGCTACCACGTGATCCCGGGGTACGGCTACTACGCCGAGGCCGAGCTCTCCCGGTGCTTCGGCAAGGATCTGGCCCCGAGTCCAGCCGACACGCCGTAGCAGCACGATCTTCTCGCACTTTCTCGGGGGTACGCCGGACACGCGGGGCCACCCCGACGTAGCGTCACGGACGTGACTGGAGGGACTCGGGGAGGGCGCCGCAGGGCGGACAGGACGGCGGCTCGGCGAGGGATCGTCGGGGCGCTCATGGTGCTCCTGCTGGCCACGGCGGTGACGACGCCGGGCCCGGCCCAGGCCGGCCCGGCGTCCGATCCCGGACCCGACCGCGCGGACCGCGCCGGCCGCCCCGCCGTCGCCGCGCGGGTGCCGGTGCTCAGCGCCGCCCTGGTCTACGCCTCGGCGCTGGAGCCCTACGCGCGCTACCAGCCGCCCCGGCGCTGCCGGCCGCGGTCCAGGCCCGGCGTGCTGCTGCTGGCCGAGGTGCTCGTCGCCCGGGGCGGCGGCCAGGGCCCGATCGGCCGCAGCTGCTCGGGCGCGGCGAGCTCCGAGCACCACGAGGCCCGCGCCTTCGACTGGATGCTCGACGTGCGCGACCCCGCCCAGGAGGCGCTCGCCACCCAGTTCCTCGCCGAGGTGCTGGCCCCCGACCACCTCGGCAACCCGCACGCCCTGGCCCGCCGGATGGGGATCATGTACGTGATCTGGGACGACACCATCTGGTCGGCGTACCACGGCTTCGTGCCGCGCCCCTACCTCAGCTCGTCCTGCCGCACGAGGCGGCGCTGCTCGCCCACCCTGCGCCACCGCGACCACGTGCACGTCTCGCTGACCCGGCGCGCCGCGCGCGGGCTGACCAGCTGGTACCTCGAGCAGCCCGCCCTGCCGGTCCAGACCTTTCCGCCGGACGCCACCCCCACGCCGTAACCCACTTGGGGGATCCCGCCGGACGTCCCGGGTCCGGTGCCTAGACCTCGCCTAGCGTGGACCCGTGGGGACGAGGTCGCGGTGGGGGCGCCGGTCGGCGGGCGTGCTCGTGCTGCTCCTGCTGGCGGGGACGGCGTGGGGCGTGGGCCGCGCCGTGCTGCGCGACGAGCCGGCCCCGCGGGTGCTGGGCCACTACCCGCCCGACGGGGCCGAGGACGTCTCGCCCCGGGCGCGGCTCGACGTCGTGCTCAACGGCTCGCTCTCGGGGGTGGCCGACCGGCTGCGCTTCTCGCTGGTCGACGCCCACGGCGAGGCCGTCCCCGGCGCCGTCCACCTCGACCCGGCGATGCGCGGCGTCGAGTTCGAGCCGCGGGAGCCGCTCGCGTCCGGACGCCACCGGGCGGTGGTGGAGGTGCCGGGCGTGGTGGAGCCGGTGGAGTGGTCCTTCACCGTGCCGTCCCGCGCGCCCCTGACCCGAGGCCCGGGCGGTCCGGTGCTGCTGGCGCTCGACGCCGAGGACCCGTACGACGACTTCCTCGCCGAGGTGCTCCGGGCGGAGGGGCTCACCGCCTTCACCACGGTCGACGTCGCCGGCCTCGACCCGGGCGTCCTGCGTCGCCACGAGGCCGTCCTGCTGTCGCGGACCCCGCCCGGGCCGGCGGCCGACGCCCTCGCCGGGTGGGTGCGCCGCGGGGGCCACGCCGTGCTCTTCCGTCCCCGGGGCGCCCTCGCCCGGCTCGCCGGCCACGTGCCGGCCGGCAGGGCGCCGGTGCCGGACGGGCGTGTGAGCACCGGCCAGCCGGCGTGGGCCGCCGCCCACCCGCTGCACGGGCCCGCCGACGTCGTGCGCGTCGGCCGCGGGGCCGAGGTCGTGGCGCAGGTCCTGCCGGGAGCCGGTGCCGGGGCCCGGGCCGTGCCGGGCGTGACCGTCCGACGGCTGGGCGAGCGGGGCGGGCGGGTCACGGCCTTCACCTGGGACCTCGCCCGGGCCGTGGTGCTGACCCGGCAGGGCAACCCCGCCTGGGCCGGGCGGGAGCACGACGGCCACCCGCCGCTGCGCCCCAACGAGCTCTTCGAGGCCCCGCCGGGGGAGGGGGAGGACTGGGTGGACCCCGGCACCGCGGAGGTGCCCCACGCGGACGAGCAGATGCGTCTCCTCTCCCGCCAGCTGGTCGAGGCCTCGGCCGACGCGGGCCGTCCGCTGCCGCGGTGGTGGTACCTGCCCCGGGACCACGCGGCCGCCGTGGTGCTGGCCGCCGACGACCACGGCGTCGAGGACGGGACGCTGGCGCACTTCCGCCGGCTCGTGTCCGGCGACCCGCCGGGCTGCGTGGTGGCCCGCTGGGAGTGCGCCCGGGGCACCTCCTGGATCTACCCGGAGGCGGAGCTGACGCCTGCCGAGGCCGACGAGCTGGTGGCGGCCGGCTTCGACCTCGGGGCCCACGTCACCACGAGCTGCCAGAACTGGTCGCCGCGCTCGCTCGACCTCGCCTACGCCCGGGGCCTGCGGGCGTTCCGCGCCCGGTTCCCCGCGCTGCCGGCACAGCGGGGCAGCCGCCTGCACTGCGTGGTCACCTCCGACCCGCTCACCCAGCCGCGGGTGGAGCGCGCGTGGGGGATCCGGCTGGACATGAACTACTACCGGTGGCCCCCCGAGTGGGTGGACCGCCGCGAGGGGTTCATGACCGGCTCCGGCCTCCCGATGCGGTTCAGCGACCTCGACGGCGGCCTGCTCGACGTCCACCAGCAGGAGACGCACCTCGTCGACGAGGTCTTCCACGGCGACGCCGACGCCCTGCGCCGGCTCGTCTCCCGGGCCCGCGGTCCGCAGGGCTGGGTCGGCGCCTTCGGCACCCACGTCGACTTCACCGACTCGTTCGCCGACGACCTGGTCTCGGTCGCCCGCGGGCTGCGGGTCCCCGTGGTCTCCGCCGAACAGCTGCTCGCGTGGACCGACGCGCGGGCCGCCACGACGTACGGACACCCCCAGCGGGACGACCGCCACGTGCACTTCCGCGTGCGGGGGCCCTCGGCCGCGGAGGTCGGCGGTCCGGGGATGCTGCGCGCGATGATGCCGCTGCGCACCCGCGACGGCGTGGTCCGGCGGGTGCTGCACCACGGGAAGGACCTCCCGCACGACGTGCGGGAGGTCCAGGGACTGGAGTACGCCGTCTTCGACGCCGTCCCGGGCGGGTACACCGTCCGCTACGGGCCGCCGGCCCGGGCGGGCTGAGGCCCGCCTCCGGGCGGGGGCTACTCCTCCACGACGTGGATCGCGGCCTCCTCGGCGCTGGCCCCGGCCCCGTCGATGCCGACGTCCTCGCCGACCAGGTCCTTCTCGGTGTCCTCGCCGATGCCGCGGTCGGGGTCCACCAGCCGGCCGGCCCGCCGGTCGCCGACCTCGCCGTCGTCCAGCTCCTCGTCGGCCTCGCGTCGGGCGGCCTCGTCGTAGGGGTCCGGCTCGGGGACCTCCTGGGCGATCCGCTGGTCGAGGCTCTCGCCGGTCGCCTCCTCGTAGGGCGTGTTGCCGTAGCCCTGCGCCGCCGACCACTTCTCGGGGGGCGAGTAGCCCTCGTCCAAGGGCTCGGCGAGCCCGCGGTCGTCGACGAGGCTGTCGCCGTCCCCCTGCGGCTGGTCCTCGTCGTCCACGCTGTAGCCGTGGTAGGACTCGCTGTCGGGCGTCTCGGTCATCGTCGCTCCTGGGATCGGGTTCGCTGTCGTGCCGGTGTCGTTCCGGTGTCGTGCGACGACGTACCCGATCCCCGGGGCGCGATGCGTGCTGCGGGGTGGTGCGGGGTGGTGCGGGTGGCTCAGGCCGACCAGTCGGGGTTCCAGCCCTCGATCGCCGACGCCGGACGCGTCGCGGGGCCGGTGTAGACGGCCGACGGACGGATCAGGCGCCCGGTGCGCTTCTGCTCGAGGATGTGCGCCGACCAGCCGCCGGTCCGGGCGCAGGTGAACATCGAGGTGAACATGTGGGCCGGCACCTCGGCGAAGTCGAGGACGATGGCCGCCCAGAACTCGACGTTGGTCTCCAGCACGCGGTCGGGACGGCGCTCGCGGAGCTCGGCCAGCGCGGCCTTCTCCAGCTCCTCGGCGACCTGGTAGCGGGGCGCGTCGAGCTCGCGAGCGGTCCGGCGCAGCACGCGGGCCCGCGGGTCCTCGGCGCGGTAGACGCGGTGGCCGAAGCCCATGAGCCGCTCCCCGTCGTCGAGCAGCCGCTTGACGTAGGCGCGGGCGTCGCCCGACTTCTCGACGTCCTCGATCATCCCGAGCACGCGGGAGGGGGCGCCGCCGTGCAGCGGGCCGCTCATCGCGCCGATGGCCCCGGAGAACGCCGCGGCGACGTCGGCACCGGTGGAGGTGATGACGCGGGCGGTGAAGGTGGAGGCGTTCATGCCGTGCTCGGCCGCCGACGACCAGTAGGCGTCGATCGCCTTGACGTGCTTCGGGTCGGCCTCGCCCTTCCAGCGGAGCAGGAACTTCTCGGCCAGGGTGGCGCCCTCGTCGACCAGCTTCTGGGGCACGACCGGCTTGTGCAGCCCGCGCGCCGACTGGGCGGCGTACGACAGCACCATGACGGCGACCCGGGCGAGGTCCTCGCGGGCCTGCTCGTCGCTGATGTCGTAGGTCTGGCCGAAGCCGAACGCGGGGGCCAGCATGGCGATCGCGGCCTGCACGTCGACGCGGACGTCACCGGTGTGCACGGGAAGGTTGTAGGCCTCGGCCGGCGGGAGACCGGGGGTGTAGCTGCCGTCGATCAGCAGCCCCCACACGTTCTCGAAGGGCACCCGGCCGACGATCTCCTCGATGTCGACGCCGCGGTAGCGCAGGGCCGACCCCTCCTTGTCGGGCTCGGCGATCTCGCTCTCGAAGGCGACGACGCCCTCCAGTCCGTGGTGAACCTCGGTCATGCGGCTTCGACTCCTTCGTCGGGGGATGGGGGGTGCGCTGCGCTGCGTGTGGCACCGGACACCAATTCTGCACCCGCGCCGGTTCCGGCGGCGCACCCGGCCGGTCTAGGGTCGCCTGCGTGGAACCCCCGCAGCCCCCGCGTCCTCCGCCCACCCCGTCGCTGGCCGAGCTGCGCCGGGAGTACGGCGACCGCGGGCTGGGCGAGGACGACGCGGGCGACGACCCCGTCGCGCTCTTCCGCCGCTGGCTCGCCGAGGCGATCGCCTCGGGGCTGCACGAGCCCAACGCGATGGTGGTCGCCACGGTCAGCACCGACGGACAGCCCTCGGCCCGGGCGGTCCTGTGCAAGGGGTTCGACCAGCGCGGCTTCGTCTTCTACACCAACCGCGGCTCCCGCAAGGGGGTGGAGCTGGCCGGCAACCCGCGGTGCGCCCTGCTCTTCGACTGGCACCCGCTGGAGCGGCAGGTCCGGGTCACCGGCGAGGCGTGGTCGCTGCCGCCCGACGAGGTGGCCGCCTACTTCGCCTCCCGGCCCCGCGGCTCCCAGCTCGGCGCCTGGGCCTCGCAGCAGTCGGACCCGGTGGCGTCGGCCGACGAGCTGGCCGCGGCCTACGCCGACGCCGAGGCCCGGTTCGCCGGCTCCGACGTGCCCGTGCCCCCGCGCTGGGGCGGCTACCGGGTGCGCCCCCTGGCCTGGGAGTTCTGGCAGGGGCGGCCGGGGCGGATGCACGACCGGATCGAGTACCTCCGCCCCGGGACGGACCCCGCCGCCTGGGTGCGCCGCCGGCTGGCCCCCTGAACGACCCCTCGCCCTGAAGACCCCTCGCCCTGAAGACCCCTCTGCCTGAAGACCCCTCTGCCTGAAAAACCCCTTGGCCGCGGCGGTTCGCCGACCTACCGTGGAACCACACGGGAAAGGAGGTGGTCCGAGAGATGAAGTCTTTCCGGATGCGTGAGGTGGCTGCGAGCTAGCAGCTAGTCCACCGCAGTCACCCGACCCGCAGGCTCCGGACGTCCGACCGGCCCAGGCTCCACGCGAGCAGCCTGCGGGTCGCCTGCGTCCTGACTCGCCTGCGTCCCGGTCCGCCTGCGTCCCGGCCCCGTCCCGGCGTGAGACGCTGGCCGGGTGGAGCAGGGGGGACGGCCGGCGGAGGACGGGCCGCTGCCGTCGGCGGCGCGGCCCGACCGGCTGCCGCGCACCGTCGAGGAGCTGCCCCCGCAGATGTTCGAGGACCTGACCCAGCTGCTGTGGACGATCATCCGGCTCGGCTCCGACCTGGACGAGGAGCGCGTGCTGCGCCGTACCGCCGCGGGGGCCCGCACGGTCACCGGCGCCGGCCGCGCGGTGGTCGAGCTGCTGGGCCACGACGGGGAGGTGGAGGGCGTCGTCACCGAGCGGGGCCGCAGCCGGCACCCGGTCGCGCCGCCCGGGCCGGAGGCCCCGGTCCTGCGCCAGGAGCTGGTCGTGGGCGGCACCCCGGTCGCCCGGGTCACCGTCTCCGAGCCCGCGGGGGCGGCGTTCGGGCCCTTCGACGCCTCCCAGGTCGAGGCCGTCGCGCGGACCGCCGAGACCGCCCTGCGCAACGCCCGGATGCACGCCCAGAGCGAGCGGCGCCGCGTCGTGCTGGAGGCGACGAGCGGCGTCGCCCACGCGATCGGGTCCCCGGACCCGGTCTCCCTCGACGAGGTGCTGGGCCTCGTCACCCGGTCGGTGCGCCACGCGCTCGGGGCCACGGGGGCGGGCGTCCTGGTCCCCGACCCGGGCGGCATGCACGAGGTCCGGGCGCTCGAGGTGCGGCGCGGCTACCTGACCCGCAGCCGCACCCTCTTCGCGGCCGCCCGTCCGGCGCTCGACGAGGTCCTGGCGACCGGCCGGGCGCAGGTCCTGGTCTTCGGGCGCGACGTGATCGCGGTGCAGCCGGTGGACTGGCGCGTCGAGCAGCGTCACCTGCTGGGCGTCTGGTGGACGGGTCGGACCGCACCGGTGACCCCCGAGGAGCACGAGGTGGTGGCCACCTTCGCCGAGCAGGCGGGCGTGGCGCTCGACCGGGCGCGTTCCGTGCAGGACCGGGAGCGGCTGGCGGTGGTCAGCGAGCGGGAGCGCATCGCGCGGGACCTGCACGACGTCGTGATCCAGCGGATCTTCGCCTCGGGGCTGCAGATCCGCAACCTGCTCCGGGAGGACGACCTCGAGCGCGTGCGGAAGGGCCTCAAGGGTGCCGTGGGCGACCTGGACCTCACGATCCGCGACATCCGCTCCACCATCTTCGACCTGCACCGCGACCGGGCGCCGCGGCTGCGCGAGGATGCTCGCGCGCTGCTGGCCGAGTACGCCCCGACGCTGGGGTTCACGCCCGTGCTGCGCAGCGAGGGCGACCTGGACTCCCTCGACGACGCCGTCCTCGTCGAGCACCTGCTGGCCACGCTGCGCGAGCTGCTCTCCAACGTCGCCCGGCACGCGGGGGCCACCAGCTGCCACGTGCTGCTGTGCCGGGGCGACGGGTGCCTGGAGGTGCGCGTCGCCGACGACGGCCGGGGCCTCGACCCGGGCGAGCCGCGCAGCGGGCTGGACAACGTGGGCCTGCGCGCGTCGCTGCTCGGCGGCACCTTCGAGGCGGGACCGGCGAGCGGCGACGACGTCCCCGGCGCAGGCACCGGGACCGTCGCCCGGTGGCGGGTGCCGCTGCCGGGCTCGGGCTAGGCGCCGTCAGTCGACGTCGTGCGCCCGCCCCGCCTCGGCGGCCACGGCCGGGTCGCTCGGGTCGACCGCGCCACCCGGGTCGGTCGCCGGGACCGGCCCCGCCATGACGAGCGCTGCCACGGCGTTGAGCAGCGCCCAGCAGATCCCCACGCAGACCAGGTAGCGGGTGAGCGCGTCGGCGAGCGGCAGCGTCCCCTCGACCAGGCTGAGCCACAGGGCGGGGGAGGAGACGACCGCGGCCGCTCCCAGCACAGCTCCGTGCAGGGGACCCATGCTCATCCGGTCGCCCCCGTGCGGGTGAGGGCGCGGTCACCGGTGACGACGCCGACGGACCGGACCTGCCCGCTCCCGCCGAGCTCGGAGTAGGAAAGGACCGGCAGCCGGTCCAGCGTGGGCCGGACCAGGCGGCGCAGCGCCGCGCGGATCTGGGGCGCGCAGACCAGCACGGGGCTCTCGCCGCGGTTCTCGGACTCCTGGGTCAGCCCGGTGAGCTGGATCAGCACGGCCTGGCCGACGTCGGGGTCGAGCGCGAGGACGGCGCCGTGGTCGGTGGCGCGCATCGACTCGAGCATCCGGTGCTCCAGCTGGGGCTCCAGGCTGATCACGTGGACGTCGCCGTTCTGCAGGTACGGCGCCACGACGGCGGGGCCGAGCGCCTGGCGGGCCGCCTCGACGAGCCCGTCGTGGTCCTTCGACGCCGCCGCCCGCAGCGAGAGCGCCTCGAAGATCCGGACCAGGTCGCGGACGGAGATCTTCTCGTCGAGCAGCGACTGGAGCACCCGCTGCACCTCGCCGAGGCTGAGCTGGGTGGGGGTGAGCTCCTCGATCACGACGGGGTGGTTGCGCTTCACCACGTCGGTGAGCAGCCGCACGTCCTCGCGGCCGAGCAGGCGGGCCGCGTGCTGGGTGACGACCTCGGCCAGGTGGGTGGTGATCACCGACGCCCGGTCGACGACGGTCGCGCCGGTGAGCTCCGCCTGGTTGCGCAGCTCGGTGGGGATCCACTTGGCCTCCAGCCCGAAGACGGGCTCGACGCCGACCTGGCCGGGCAGGTTGCCGAGGTAGTCGCCGATCGCCATGACGTGGCCCGAGGGGGCCTCGCCGCGGGCCACCTCGATCCCGAAGAGCGTGATGGCGTAGGTGCGCGACGGCAGGTCGATGTTGTCGCGGGTGCGGACCGGCGGCACGACGATGCCGATGTCGCCGGCGACCTTGCGGCGCAGCGCCTTGACCCGGTCGAGCAGGTCGCCGCCGACGCTGGGGTCGACCAGGTCGATGATGTCGGGGGCGAGCTCGAGGCCGAGCGGGTCGACCTGGATCTCGGCGGCCAGCAGCTCGGGGGAGTCGGGGTTGGGGGCGGCCTCGACGGCGGCCAGCTGGGCGGCCTCCTCGGGGTCCGCCTTCTCCGGGACCCGGGTCGAGGCCAGCAGCATCACCCCGCCGGCGACCAGGAACGGCAGCTTGGGCAGGCCGGGGATCAGGCAGAGGGAGAACGCCGCGAAGCCGGCGATCCGCAGCGGCATCTGGTTGGCGGTGATCTGCCGCACGATGTCGCTGCCCATGTCGTCGTCGCCGGCGTGCCGGGTGACCACGAGGCCGGTCGCGACCGAGAGCAGGAGCGCGGGGATCTGGGAGACGAGGCCGTCGCCGATGGAGAGCAGGCTGTAGGTCTGGATCGCCTCGCCGAAGGGCATCCCCATCTGGGCCACGCCGATCGCGAAGCCGCCGATCAGGTTGACCAGCGTGATGACGATGGCGGCGATCGCGTCGCCCTTGACGAACTTGGAGGCGCCGTCCATCGCACCGTAGAAGTCGGCCTCGGCGTGCACCTCGGCGCGCCGCCGTCGGGCCTGGTCCTCGGTGATCAGCCCCGAGTTGAGGTCGGCGTCGATGGCCATCTGCTTGCCGGGCATCGCGTCGAGGGTGAAGCGGGCGCCGACCTCGGCGACCCGGCCGGCACCGTTCGTGATGACGACGAACTGGATCACCAGGAGGATCGCGAAGACGATGATGCCGACCACGAGCGACCCGCCGACGACGAAGTGGCCGAACGTGTCGATCACCTTGCCGGCGTACCCGTCCAGCAGCACGAGGCGGGTGGCGCTCACGTTGAGCGCCAGCCGGAAGAGCGTCATCACCAGCAGGACCGCCGGGAACGCGGCGAAGTCGAGCGGCTTCTGGACGAACATCGCCACCATGAGGATGAGCAGCGCACCGGTGATGTTGAGGGCGATGAGCAGGTCGAGCACGACGGCGGGCAGCGGCACCACCAGCATCACGACGATCAGCACGATGCCGACCGGCACGCCCAGCTGCGTCAAGCGCTTCACGCAGGATCCTCTCGAAGGGTCACCTCATCCGGTGCGCCCTCCGTGGCGCGACGGGCACCGTCCTGGTGCCTCGGAGGACCTATCGGCCCTCGGCCACGACTTCTGAGGACTTTCTGCGACGTCCTGCCGGCAGCACCTTCGGCAGCTCGGCCTCGGTGCGCGGGCTGCGGTGCTCGCCGCCCCGGTGGCCCCGGGTGCGACGGCTGATCACGAAGGCCAGCACCTGCGCGACGGCCGCGAAGAGCTCCGGCGGGATCTCCTGCCCGACCCGGGTCGAGGAGTGCAGGGCGCGGGCCAGCGGGACGTCGCGCACGAGCGGCACCCGGTGGCCGGTGGCCTCCTCGCGGATCCGGGCGGCGACGGCCCCGGCGCCGCGGGCCACCACGACGGGGGCGCCCCGCTCGGGCTCGTAGCGCAGCGCCACCGCGACGTGGGTGGGGTTGACCAGGACGACGTCGGCGGTGGGCACGTCGGCCATCATCCGGTTGCGGGCGGCGGCGAGCTGGCGGGAGCGGATGGCGCTCTTGACCAGCGGGTCGCCCTCGGAGTTCTTGTGCTCCTGCTTGACCTCCTGCTTGGTCATCCGGGTCTGCTTGCCGATCTTGCGCCGCTGGAAGGCGTAGTCGGCGGCGGCCATCACCAGGCCGGCGAGCGCGACGTTGCGGATCAGGCCGAGCGACTCCTCGGCGATCACGTCGAGCACCTGCGGGATCGGCATCAGCCCGCCGAGCAGCGGCATCATCGACTTCACGACGAGGTAGGCCAGCAGGCCGACGGCCGAGCTCTTGAGGATCATCTTGGCGGCCTCCCAGAAGGCCTGGGGGCCGAAGACCCGCTTGGCGCCCTGGATGAGGTTGAGCTTCTTGAAGTTGGGCTTGACCGCCTTGGTGGCGAGGTAGAAGCCGCCCTGGGCGAGGGCCCCGGCGACGCCGATCACCATCACGCCGGAGGCCAGCAGGAGCAGGGCCAGGGCGACGTGCCACAGCCCCCGGCTGAGCAGCTCCATCGCCAGGGCGGGGTCGGCGGCCTCGACCGCCGTCAGCGAGGCGGTCATGAGGTCGCGCAGCGCCGAGAGCTCGCGCCCCAGCAGCATCGGGAGGGCCATCCCCACCGCCAGCATCGACGCCCAGCCGCCCAGCTCCTGGGTGCGCGGGACCTGCCCCTCCTTGCGGTTCTCCTTCTTCTTCTTCGGGGTGGGCTTCTCTGTCTTCTCCTCGCTCACCGGCCCCTCACCCCCCGCCCGCGATCGCGGCCATGGCCTCACCTGCGAGGGTGACCAGCCGCTCCATCGCCTCGGGCAACACCGGGAAGGAGAGGCCGAGCAGCAGCAGGGTGAGCCCGATCTTGGCCGGGAACATCACGTTGATCGCGTTGAGCTGGGGCGCCACCTTGGTGAGCAGGGCGAGCGCCAGGTCGGCGACGAAGAGCACGGCGATCATCGGCAGCGCGATCTGCACCGCGGTGACGAAGAACATCCCGAACGCCGTCGTGAGGACGCCGGGCGCGCCCGCGGTGTCCGGCACCTCGCCGAGGGGCAGCAGCTCGAAGGTGCTGAGCAGCCCGCCGATCACCAGCAGGTGACCGCCCGTGGCGAAGAGCAGCATCGTGGCCAGCATCTGGTGGAACTTGCCGAAGACGGTGTTCATGTTCATCGCCAGCGGGTCGAAGGCGGCGGCCAGCGCGAAGCCGCCGAAGATGTCGACCAAGGCCCCGGCCGCCGAGATCGCCTGGAAGAGCAGGAAGGTCACGAAGCCCATCCCCACGCCCACGAGCACCTGGGTGACCGCGACGACCACGAGGTCCCACGTGCCCGTGGCCACCTGGCCGCGCAGCGAGGGGGCGACGGTGAACGCCAGCCCCAGCGCCAGCACCACCTTGGCCATGGTCGGCACCGAGCGGGACGAGAACGGCGGGACCACCGCCAGCCAGGCCCCGATCCTCAGCGAGGCCATCAGGTAGGCGAGCAGCTCGGGCCCGGCGAGGGAGAGGACCACGGCACGGCCCCTAGCCGAGCATCGAGGGCAGCGCCTCGAAGAGGTCCAGGGTGAAGGTCACCAGGGTGTGCAGCATCCAGTTGCCGCTGACCAGCAGGGCCACGCCCACGCCGACCAGCTTGGGGACGAACGCGAGGGTGAACTCCTGGATCTGGGTCATCGACTGGAAGAGGGAGATCGCGAAGCCGATCACCAGCGAGGTGACGAGGATCGGCGCGGAGAGCTTGAGCGCCACCACCATGGTGCGCAGCGCGATCTCGATGACGACGGTGTCGGTCATCCCGGCCCTCCGTAGCTCGAGACCAGGGAGGTGACCACCAGCCCCCATCCGTCCACGAGGACGAAGAGCAGCAGCTTGAACGGGAGCGACACCATGACCGGCGGCATCATCATCATGCCGAGCGCCATCAGCGCCCCGCTGACCACGATGTCGATCACCAGGAAGGGGATGAAGATGATGAAGCCGATGATGAAGGCCTGCTTGAGCTCGCTGAGCACGAACGCCGGCACCAGCGTCGTCATCCCGACGTCGTCGCGGTCCTCGGGCAGGTCCCGCCCGGCGACGTTGGTGAGCAGGATCAGCTCCTCGTCGCCCGACTGGTCGAGCATGAACTCCCGCAGCGGCTCCATCCCGTCGGTGAAGGCGGCGGTCGAGGTCTTGTCGCCGTCGAGGTAGGGCTGCAGGCCGACGTCGTTGATCTGGGAGAGGACCGGTCCCATGATGAACAGGCTGAGGAAGAGCGCGAGCCCGGCCAGGACCTGGTTGTTGGGGGTCTGCTGCAGGCCGAGGGCGTTGCGGGTCAGCCCGAGTACCACGAGGATCTTGGTGAAGCTGGTGCAGGTCAGCAGGATCGCGGGCAGCAGCGAGAGCAGCGTGAGCGCGATGATGATGACGACCGAGTTGCTCGGCGTCTCGGTCAGCCCGTCGAGCTCGATCGTGACCGAGCTGCCGCCCGAGGGCCCGGACGGTCCCGACGGCCCGCCGGGGCCCTCGGGGTTGAGGGAGAGGTCGACGGCGTGCGCGGCGCCGCCCACCGACCCGAGGAGAAGGGCGAGGAGCAGGCCTGCCAGCGCGGCCCCGAGCACCCGTGGCAGCCACCTCACGGCCGGTGCCTGCCGCGGTCGTCGCGGCCCTCGCGGCCGCGGTCCTGCAGGGCGGCCAGCGCCTGGCGCCACGTCGCCGGGGAGAGGACCGACCCGCCGAGCGGGGTGGTCTCCGGGGCGACCTGCGGCTCGAGGCGCCGGGCGCCGCCCGCGGGGGCGGCGTCGCCGGGGGCGGCGTACGCCGTGCCGGCCGGGCCTGCGGCCCCGTCGTCCTCGGCGTCGGCGAGCTCCTCGCCCACCAGCTCCTCGGGGTCCAGCTCGGTCAGCACGGTGACCTGGTGCTCGGTGGTGCCCAGCACGAGGACGCGGCTGCCCACCGTCACCACGGCGACCGCCGTGGTGCGGCTCAGCGGCTGGCGGTGCACCACGCGGACCAGCGCGTCGGCGCCGCCCTTGAACCGACGTGCCCCGAGACGGGCCAGCAGCAGGAGCAGGCCGACGACGACGGCCAGCGAGAAGACCAGCCGGAGGGTGAGCTCGAGCACGGGTCAGGCGCCCGCTTCGTCCACGATCTCGGTGATCCGGAGGCCGAAGTCCTCGTCGACCACGACGACCTCGCCGCGGGCGATGAGACGGCCGTTGACCAGCAGGTCGGCCGGGCCGTCGGCGGCGCGGTCGAGCTCCAGCACGGTGCCGGGGGAGAGCGCCAGCAGGTCGCGGACCGCCATCCGGGTCCGGCCCAGCTCGACCGTGACCTCCATGTCGACGCCGGCCAGCATCTCGATGCCGCGCCGCGCGGCGACGTGGTCGCCCGGCTGGGGCGTCGGGGCGCCGTAGGAGAGCGGGCCGGCCTCGGCGGCGGGCGCGGCGACGGGCTCAGCGATCACGTGGGTGGCGGCGAAGGCCGCCGCGGGGGGCGCGGGGACGGCCGTGGCGGGGACCAGGGCGGAGTCGCAGAGCAGGACGGCGGCCTCGATGCCCTGCCCGACGAGCGGCACGGCGGTGAAGGGGCCGCCGAGGTCGGCGACGACCATCGAGAGGTCGACGGGGACGGCCGCCCGGGCCGTGCAGCCCAGCGCGGCGGCGAGGGCGTCGATCGCGGGCTGGGTGGCCGCGGCGAGGTCGAGCCCGCCCAGCGGGCTCTCCACCAGGGCGCGGACGAACTCCTCGCCGACCAGGACGGCGGCGCGGTGGGTGCGCCCGTCGGGCCCCTCCAGGCTGGCGATGGCCGCCCCGGCGAACGCCGCGGTGACGTGCTCGTTGCCCGGCTGCGCGGTGACCGCGCTGAGCGGGGTCACGGCCGGGAGCAGGCCGGCCGCGGCGGTGGCGGCGGTGACGGCCAGGGTCGGGTCCGGCGCGGTCTGCGGCTGGGGGATCATGCGTTCTCCTTCGGGGTGCCCACGATGAGGGCGGCGAGCCGCGGGCCCTTGGCCCCGGCGGTGGCGTGGGCGAACGTGGTGTCGTCGACGCAGACGTCGAGCGGCGCGGACGCCGGGTGCGCGAGGCGGAGGACGTCGCCGGGCTTGAGCGCGGCGAGCGCCGTGGGGTGGAGCGCGGTGGGCCGGAGCCGGACGCTCGCCTCCACCGGGACGTCGGCGAAGCGGTCGTGGAGCAGCCGGGCCGCCTCCTCGCGCTTGACCAGCTCGCGCTCCGAGACCGGGGCCGGGGCGGCGGCCTTGGTGAGGTGGGGGAGCAGCCCGTTGAAGGGCAGGCAGAGCGTCATCCGGTGCGCGATCTCGAGGATCCGCAGCTCGAACTCCACCACCACCATGACGTCGGCGGCGCCGGCGATCTGGGCGAACTGGGGGCTGTACTCGATGCCGGCCGGCAGCAGCTCGAAGTCGGCGATCGCGGCCAGGCCGTAGCGCATCTCGCTCAGCAGCCGGTCGACCAGGCCCCGGATCACGCCCGACTCGATCTCGGTGAGCGGCCGCACGGGCTGCACCGCGCCGCCGGGGCCGCCGAGCATGTGGTCGATGCTGGCCATCGTGGCCGGCAGCGGCACCTCCAGCATGGCGAGGCCGTGCATCGGCTCCGCGGTGAGCTTGACCATGTAGGTCGGGGCCGCGAGGGAGTCGATGTACTCGTCGTAGCTGAGCTGGTGGATGGAGAGCAGCTGGACGGCGCAGACGGTGCGCAGCCAGCTGGTGAAGACGGTGGTGGCCTGCCGCGCGAAGCTGTCGAAGCCGAGCTGCAGGATCCGCGAGTGCTCGCGGCTCAGCTGGATCGGCCGGCGGAAGTCGTAGACGACCGGCTCGGCCCGGCGGTTGCGACGGCGCGCGCGCACGCCCGACGTCCCGTTCTGGGACGCGGGTGCGGACGGCGCGGGAGGGGTCACGTAGGTCGTATCGGCGCGACCCGTGCCCTCCTGAGGGATTTCGGACTAGACCATTCGTCGGGCGGTCTGCCGACCGGTCGGGAGCCGTCGGGGCTCCCCGCCGCTACTGGGTGACGAACTCGGTGAAGTACACCTCCAGCACCTCGCCGTGGTAGGCGTGGTCGAGCTTCTCCATCAGCTTGCCGCGCAGCTCCTCGCGCTGCTCCGTGGTGACCAGCTTGGACATCTCGAGGCCGCTGAAGACGGTGATCGCGGCGTCCAGCGCCTTGCTCCCGTCGGCCTCGTGGGCACCCTCCTCGAGCTGGAGGGCCATGCCCAGGCGCAGGTAGTGGCCGCCGGCGAGGTTGAGCTGCATCGACTCCAGCGTCACCACCTCGCCGGGCACCGGCTCGGTGGGGCCCGACGGCTTGAGGAAGAAGAACCACCCGCCGCCGCCCAGCGCGAGCACCAGGAGCAGGACGACCACGAGCTTCTTCTTGCCGCCCTTCTTCGGCTCCTCGCCCCCCTCGGGGGTCGCGGGGGCGGCCACGGGCTGCATCGCGGTGACGGTCATGCCGGGTCTCCTTCGTCCTCGCGGGCCGCCTGCTCGAGGAGCTCGCGCGTCTCGGCCGGCAGCGCGGAGAGCACCACGATGTCGACCCTCTTGTTGATCTGCTGGGACCCCGGGCGGTCGGGGTCCACGAGCGGCTTCTCGTGGCCGAACGCCGAGGCGGTCAGCCGCTCGCCCGGGATCCCGCGTCGCTCGCTCAGGTGCCGCAGCACGGTGATCGAGCGGGCGGCGGAGAGGTCCCAGTCGGTCTGGTAGTACTTCGGCTTCACCGGGACCTGGTTGGTGTGGCCGTCGATCTGGAGCGCGTCGGGGATCCTGGCCAGCACCGGGGCCAGGGTGTCCACGACCTGCCGGCCGCGGGTCGTCAGGTCGGCCAGGTTGGCCTCGAAGACGACGTGCCGGGAGACCAGGCTGACCACGAGCCCGCGGTTGTCGATCGTGGTGACCACGTCGTCCTGCAGCCCCTTGGCGCGCAGCGCCCGGTGCAGCTGGCGCCGGACCTCCGCGAGCCGGTCCGCCTCGGCCTGCGCCTCGGCGTACCTGCGCTGCGTCCGCAGCCGCTCCTGCTGGGCCACCGTCTGGCTGACCGCCTCGTCCACGGCCTTCTGCTGCTCGGGGGTGAGGTCGCGGTACTGCTCGGTGGTGACCGTCTTGACGGCGGCGCTGCCCGGGTTGTCGAGGATCGACTCGGAGCCGTCCATCACCAGCGCCGACTGGCCGAAGCCCGCGGCCAGGCCCTCCTTGAGGGCGCTGAACTTCTTCTCGTCGACCTGGCTCATCGCGAACATCACGATGAAGAGCACCATCAGGAGGGTGACCATGTCGGCGTAGGTGACGAGCCACCGCTCGTGGTTCTCGTGCTCCTCCTCCGGCTCGCGCCGCTTCCCGGCCATCAGGCGGCCTTCGCCTGCTCGGCGGCGGGGAGCAGCGAGTTGAGCTTCTGCGCGATCACCCGCGGGTTGGCGCCGGCCTGGATCGCGGCGACCCCCTCGATCGCCACCTCCATCCGGTGGCACTCCAGCTCGCTGAGCCGCTTGAGCCGCGCGGCGATCGGCAGCCAGATGGCGTTGGCGGAGCAGACGCCCCACAGGGTGGCGAGGAACGCCGCCGCGATCAGGTGGCCGAGCTCCTCGGGCTGGGCGAGGTTCTCCAGCACGTGCACCAGGCCCATCACGGTGCCGACGATGCCGATGGTGGGCGCGTAGGCGCCCGCGTCGGCGAAGAACTTGGCCGCGTGCTTGTCCTGCGACTTCTTGGCGTAGACCTCCGCCTCGAGGATGTCGCGCACCTCGGCGGGGTCGGTGCCGTCGATCGCCAGGGTGACGCCCTTGACCAGGAAGGGGTCGTCGATGCCGCGCAGCTGGTCCTCCAGGGCCAGCAGCCCGTCGCGCCGGGCGCGCTCGGCGAGCTGGACGACCACCGGGACGAGGTCGCCCGAGGAGGGCGCCTTCGCGGTGAACGCCCGCTTGAGCGACCCGGGGACCGCTTTGCCGTCGGCCAGGGTGCCGCCGGCGAAGCAGATGGCCAGGGTCGCGCCGAAGACGAGGAGCATCGGCGGCAGCAGGATCATCGAGGCGGGGTTACCGCCCTCGAGGATGTTGGACAGGATGATGATCCCGAACGCCAGGACGATGCCGATCAGGGTGGCCGGATCCATGTCAGCTCTCCCGCCGCTCGGCGGCGGCCTCGCGCCCCGGGAGGCTGGTGACCGGCGCCAGGTGGGCCGTGTGCGGGGTGGGGAAGAGCTGCTCCAGATCGGGCGGCACCATCGCGGAGAGCGCGACGATCTCGGAGCGGAAGCCCCGCACCGCGGCGACGACCTGGGTCATGGAGTCCGCGACGACGTACTTCGTCCCGTCGGTCAGCGTGATGACCGTGTCGGGGGTGGCGTCGATGCGCTCGATCAGGTCGGAGTTCAGGACGAACTGCGTCCCTGAGAGTCGGGTCAGCATGATCACGATCGGCACCATCCTTGTGCGTCCAGCCGAGGGCCGTCCGTGGCCCTCGTTCCTTCACTTCGGCCGGGCGGGGCCCGACCTGAGGCCTTCCGGCCGACCCGTCCGCACGAAGGTGCGGCCGGGCCGGCGCGGAGGCGCCCGCGCGCGTCAGCGCTTGATGTTCACCAGCTCCTCCAGGACCTGGTCGGAGGTGGTGATCACCCGCGAGCTGGCCTGGAAGCCGCGCTGGGCCAGGATCAGGTTGGTGAACTCGGCGGCGAGGTCGACGTTCGACATCTCCAGCGAGCCGCCCTTGACCGTGCCGCGACCGCCCTCGCCCGCGACGCCCAGCTGGGCGTCGCCGGAGTTGGCCGAGACCCGGTAGCTGGTCTCGCCGACCTTCTCCAGGCCGTTGGGGTTGGTGAAGTCGGCGACGGCGATCTGGGCCATCCCGCGCTGGATGCCGTCGGAGAAGCGGCCGGTGACCTTGCCGTCGCTGCCGATCGTGTACGACGTCATCTCGACGCCCGCGGGCACGGCCGGGACGGCGTTCGCGACGTCGAGGGTGACGTCGACGAGCCCGCCGGTGGCGTTGCCGTCGGCGTCCAGGGCGTAGCCCTGCACGCGGTTGCCGGTGGGCGTGACGAGGGTGCCGGCGGAGTCGAACGAGAAGGCCCCGGCGCGGGTGTAGAGCTGTTCGTCGCCCTTGCGGACCACGAACATGCCGTCGCCCGAGAGCATCAGGTCGGTGGCGCGACCGGTGGTCTGCTCCGAGCCCTGGGTGAGGTTGGTGACGGTGCCGGCGAGCTGCACGCCGAGGCCGACCTGGACGGGGTTGGTGCCGCCGTTGTTGTCGTTGGGGCCGCCGGCGCCGGTCATCATCTGGCTGAGCGTGTCCTGGAAGACCGTGGTGCTGGACTTGAAGCCGGTGGTGTTGGCGTTGGCGATGTTGTTGCCGGTCACGTCGAGCATGGTCTGGTTGACGCGGAGCCCGGAGATGCCGGTGAAGAGCGAACGAAGCATGGTGGTTACCTCACGAGTGATGGGACGGGAAGGGGGTCAGGAAGGGGTGTCGCCGCTGGTGGCTGCGGTGACCGAGGAGACCAGCGCGAGCGGCACCTCGGTGCCGCCGACGTCGAGGACCGGGCCCTGGGCGCCGAAGACGACGCCGGAGACCAGGCCGCTGCCGGCCGTGCCGTCCGGGTTGGTCCAGGCCACCTCGCGGCCGACGAGCCCGGCGGCGCCGAACGCCATCTGGCTCGAGAGCAGCAGCGCGGTCTGGTCGGCCACGGCCTGCATCTTCTCCAGCGCCGTGAACTGCGCGGTCTGGGCGAGGAACTCCCCGGAGTCCGCCGGGTTCAGCGGGTCCTGGTAGCGCATCTGCGCGACCATCAGCTGCAGGAACATGTCCTTGTCAGCCGCGGTCGTCGGGGTGGACGTGCTGGTCGTGGCCGGACCGAACATGCCGGCCGACACGGCCTCCGTTGCCGGGATCGACACGGATTCCTCCTCACACGGTCACGTCGAGCCCCGTGGCACGGGGACGGCGGACCGGGTCGTGCGGGGCAGGGACCGTCCCTGCTCCGCTGGTGGTGCCGTCCGTGGCGAGCTTTCCCTCACGCGTCCCTGCGTGGTGGTTCATGGGCCCCCGGTCTCCGCCGGGGGTGTCGGCGCCGGCCCGGGAGCCGGGCTGGCCGTCGCGACCCGCCGCGCCGTCCTGGCGCTGGCCGAGCAGGTCGGGGGTGCCGGGCTCGCGGACGAGCACGCGGCTCTCCTGCGCCCCGGCGAGCTCGAGCAGCCGCGCGAGCTCGGGGGCGCCCTCGAGCAGGGCCCCGCGGGCCTGGTCGCCCGCGGCGAAGCTGACCGTCACCTCGCCGGCCCGCACGAGCAGGGTCACCTTGACCTCGCCGAGGGCCTCCGGGTTGAGCGTCAGCGTGATCCGGTGGGTGCCCTCGCCGCGGCTGACCATGCTGGTCACCTCGGGGAAGACCTGGCCGCGCACGTGCGCCGCCGTCCCCGGGTCCGCGGGCGCCGCCGCGGGCGGAGCCACGGGCGTCGCGGGAGCCACGGCGGCGCCGACGGCCGCGGCAGCGCCGGGAACCTGGGCAGCCGCGGGCGCAGGCGATGCCGCGGGAGCCTGGCCAGCCGAGGGAGCCGACGCCCCCTGCGGGACGTCATCAGCCGGGGTCGTCGGGGCAGCCGCCCCCGATGACGTCTCGAGGCCTGCCCGCAGGACGTCGTCAGCGGGGGTCGCGGGGGCGACCGGCCCTGATGACGTCGCCGAGGGGGCGGGGGTCGTCCCCGCCACGCCCGTCGCCGGGTCTGTCGCCGGGTCCGCCACCGGGTCCGTCATCGGGTCCGCCGCCACCGCGCCGCCCTGCCGGACGTCATCAGCCGGGGTCGTCGGGGCAGCCGCTCCTGATGACGTCTCGGGCGTGAGCGGCGTGGCCGGTGCGACGACGGGGGCCGTGCCACCCGCGTGGACGGCGGCGTTCTCGCTGGCGACCCGGGCGGCGTCGAGCCCGAACGGCCCCAGCAGCGCGAGCTCGGCCGACACCGGCGCGGGCGTGGTGGCCTCGGGCGGCAGGCCTGCCGCGCCCTCGTGCTCGAGGGTGCCCTCCGTGTCTTCCGACGGGGTGCTCCCGTCGGACTCCTCGGTGGAGCGGTGCACGTGCACCGGAACTGCTGCGAGATCGTCGAGGACGGCGCCATTCGGGTGCACGTGCGTCCCTTCGTCGCCGGCGCCGGCGCCGGCGACGGTGCCGGTGCCGGGGGCGGCGGGCAGCGCCGCCAGCAGCAGCGCGAAGAAGCCGGCGGCGTTCTCCGGGGGCACCGGTGCGCCGGTGGGCGTCGCCGGGGTGGTGCCGAAGGGGGCCGAGGCCGCGGTGGCCTGGGTCGCGGCGGGGGTCGCGGCGGGGGTCGCGGCGGGGGGCGCGGGCACCCGGGCACCCAGCTGGGGGAGCGCGTTCACCGGGCACCTCCCAGCATGCCCATGACGGAGCGGACGTAGTTCTGGGTCTCCGCGTAGGGCGGGACGCCGTCGTAGCGCAGCACCGCGCCGGGACCGGCGTTGTACGCCGCGAGCGCGAGGTCGGTGCGCCCGAACCGGTCGAGCAGGTCGCGGACGAGGCGCGCGGCCCCGTCGACGGCCTGGGACGGGTCGAAGGAGTCGGTGACACCGAGGCCCTGGGCGGTGGCGGGCATGAGCTGCATGAGGCCCTGGGCGCCCGCGGGGCTCACCGCGGTGGGGTTGAAGCCCGACTCCTGCTTGGCGATCGCCGCGAGCAGGGTCGGGGAGACGCCGTACCGGGAGCCGGCGCTGGTGAAGAGGTCGGCGAAGGGGGTGCCGCCTGTCGCGGCCGGGGCGCCGTACGCCGGGACGCCGTACGCCGCCGCGGCACCCGCCACCGGGGCAGCCCCGCCGACCCCGCCGGCCACCGCGTCGCCGGACGCGGCGTCGGGGAGGATCCGGCGGATCACGTCGGGGGTGCTCGGCACGTCGATGACGCGGATGTCGAGCCCGGTGCGCGGCGCCTCGATCATCTTGCCGCCGCCGATGTAGATCGCGATGTGGTCGACCCCGTCGTTGCGGCTCGAGTTGTCCCAGGCGATCAGGTCGCCGGGCTGGGCCTGGCTCATGCTCTCCACCGGTCGCCCGGAGGCCGCCTGCTGGAAGGAGACGCGGGGCAGGTCGTAGCCGAGGTTCTTGTAGACGACCTGGACGAGGCCGGAGCAGTCCATCCCCTTGGTCGGGTCGGTGCCGCCCCAGACGTAGGGCAGGCCGAGGTACTTGCGGGCCTCGGCGACCACGTCGTCGCCGCTCACCGAGCCGGGCGTCGCCGTGCTCGGCACGGGCGCGGCGCCGGTCACCGGGACGGGGCCACCGAGCCCGCCGAGGCCGGACGACGAGCCGGCGGCCGTGACGGCCGAGTCGCCGAGCGCCTGCCCGAGCAGGGAGGAGAAGTCGCCGCCGGTGCTGCGCGGCGGGGCGAGGAGGGCCAGCTGGGACTGGATCTGGGCGATCCGCCCGGTGACGTCGGCGACGGTCATCGCGCGCCCCCCTGCTGCCGGCTCCACAGCTGGGCGGCGATGTCGTCGAGCTCGCGCGCCTCGCGGCGGGCGCGCTCGACGCGGCGGGCCTCGGCCCGGCGCTCCAGCAGGTTCTCGACGGCGGCGAGCCGGGTCCGGTCCTGCGACCAGTGGGCGTGCGCGGCCTCGGCGATCCGCTGGGCGGCGGCGAGCTCCTGCTCGGCCCGCGACGAGGCGTCGCCGAGCGAGAGCAGGGCGGTGCGCTCCGCGAGGTAGGACCACGTCTCGCCCACGCCCCACGCGGGGGCGCCGGCGAGCCGCTCCTGCAGCTCGGTGAGCCGGTCCTGCTGGCGGTCGCGCTCGACGGCGGCCGCCTGCAGGCCGAGCCGGCTGTCGCGCTCGCGGACGGAGCGGACCCGCTCGACGGCGCGCATGCCGCGGTCGTGGCCGCCGGGACGCGCGCTCACGACGCCACCAGCTCGTGCAGGCGCGTCCAGGTCGCGAAGGTGGGCGTGCTCTCGTCCATCGGCTGGCGCAGGAAGTCGTCGATCTGCGGCATCTTCGCCAGCGCGGCGTCGGCGTCGGCGTCGGCCCCGCGGACGTAGGCGCCGATCTCCACCAGCTCGCGGACGTCGCGGTGGGCCGCGAGCATCCGGCGCAGCCGGGTGGCGTCCGCGCGCTGCTCGGGGGTGGTGACGGCGCCGGTGACCCGGGAGATCGACTCCAGCACGTCGATGCTGGGGAAGTGGCCCGACGTGGCGAGCCGGCGGGAGAGGACGACGTGGCCGTCGAGGATCGAGCGGGCGGTGTCGCCGACCGGGTCCTGCATGTCGTCGCCCTCGACGAGCACGGTGTAGAGGCCGGTGATGCTGCCGGCGGCCGAGGTCCCGGCGCGCTCGAGCAGCCGGGGGAGGAGGGCGAAGACGCTCGGCGGGTAGCCGCGGGTGGCGGGCGGCTCGCCGGCGCTGAGGCCGATCTCGCGCTGGGCCATGGCGACGCGGGTCAGGCTGTCCATCATCAGCACCACGTCGCGGCCGGCGTCGCGGAAGGACTCCGCGATCCGGGTGGCGACGAAGGCGGCGCGGAGCCGCTCGACGGGCGGGGCGTCGGAGGTGGCGACCACGACGACCGAGCGGGCCAGCCCCTCGGGGCCGAGGTCGTTCTCCAGGAACTCCCGGACCTCGCGGCCGCGCTCGCCGACCAGCGCGAGGACGCAGACCTCGGCGTCGGTGCCGCGGGCGATCATCGACAGCAGGCTCGACTTGCCGACGCCGGAGCCGGCCATGATCCCGATCCGCTGGCCGCGTCCGCAGGGGGTGAGCGAGTCCAGGGCGCGGACGCCGAGGCCGAGCTGCTCGGTGATCCGCGGGCGGGAGAGCGCGGGCGGGGTGGGGTGGTCGACGCTGACGAGCTCGAGGTGGTCGAGCGCCGGTCCGTCGTCGATCGGGCGGCCGAGGCCGTCGAGCACCCGCCCGCGCAGCTCCTCGCCGACCCGGATCCGCAGCGGCCCGCCGGTGTGCTGCACCAGCGCGCCGGCGCGCAGGCCGGTGGTGGGGCCCAGCGGCAGGCAGACGAGCCCGGCGGTGCTGGAGGCCGCGACCTCGGCCAGCACGGGCACGCCCGTGGTCGACTCGATCTCCACGAGGTCGCCGACGGCGGCGGGGACCCCGCCGACGAGCAGGTGCAGCCCGAGGATCTCGGTGACCCGGCCCAGCCGCGGGGTGGCGGTGGCGGCCAGGGCGGCCTCGTGCACCGCGGTGGTCAGCGCGCTCATCGCAGCGCCTCCCGGACCCGGGCCAGCGCCGGCTCGAGGCGCAGGTCGAGGGCGTGGTCCTCGACCTCGACGACCGCGTCGACGGGGCCGAGGGCGGGGTCGGCGACGACGGCCACGCCGCGCTCGGCGAGGTCGGCGACCGCCGGGTGGCCCAGGTGGCCGGGGGCCAGGTGGACCCGCGCGACCGGTCCGCCGGGCGCCAGCGCCAGCACGCGGCGTACGACGTCGGCACCGTCGGCGGCGGCCACCTCGCGGCCCAGCAGCTCGGTGGTGAGTGCCCAGGCCAGCTCGGTGCCCTGGACCTCGAGCCGCTCGACGACCGAGGCCACCTGCGTGCGCAGCTGGTCGGCGGCGGCGGTCAGCGCGGCGACGGCGGCGGCGTGCTCGGCGGCCCGCTCACGCTCGGCCTCGGCCCAGCGCTCGCTCTGCTCCTGCGCGGCGACGGTCGCCTCCTCGGCGGCCTCGCGGCGGCCCTGGGCCCAGCCCACGGTGTAGCCCTGCGCCTGCGCGGCGGCCCGCGCCTGCTCCGCCACGGCGGAGAGGGTGTGCTCGGCGACGGGGTCGCCGAGCAGGCTGTCGGGACCCAGCCGGGTCCACTCGCCGCGCCGCAGCTCGGGCGGGCGGATCCGGGTCACCGCGGGGCCGGCCTGGGCGACGGGCGCCACGACGGCGGCCTCAGTCGACGAACTCATCGTCACTCCCTCGGCGGACCATGATCTGGCCGGACTCCTCCAGCTTGCGGATCGTGCGGATGATGCCCTGGCGGGCCTCCTCGACCTGGGTGAGGCGGACCGGGCCGAGCAGCTCGACCTCCTCGAGCAGGTTCTCGGCGGCACGCTCGGAGAGGTTGCCGGTGATCTTGCTGCGGACCGGGCCGTCCTCGATGCCCTTGAGGGCCAGCGCCAGGTCGGAGCTCTCGACCTCGCGCAGCACCTGCTGCACCGACCGGTCGTCGAGCATGACGATGTCCTCGAACATGAACATCCGGCTCTTGACCTCGTCGGCCAGGGAGTTGTCGAGCGCCTCGAGGCCCTCGACGATCTGGCGCTCGGTGGAGCGGTCGGAGCGGTTGATGATGTTGACCAGCGGGTCCAGGCCGCCGACCCGCGACATCTCGGCGGGCTGCAGCATCGAGGAGAGCTTGCGCTCCAGCGTGGTCTCGACGACGTGCACGATCTCGGGCGACGTCTGGTCCATCACCGCGATCCGGTGGGCGATCTGGGCCTGCTGCTCCGGCGGCAGCCCGGAGAGCACGAGCGACGCCTTGTCGGCGGTCATGTGGGCCAGCACCAGGGCGATCACCTGGGGGTGCTCGTCGGCGATGAAGGAGCGCAGCTGCGCCGGGTCGGCGCGCAGCAGGAACTGGAACGGCATCTGCACCGCGGCGGCCTGCAGCCGCTGGATCACCTCGGCCGCCTTCTCCTCGCCGAGCGAGCCCTCGAGGAGCTGGCGGGCGTAGTCGAGGCCGCCCTTGGCGATGTGGGCGCGGGCGGTGAGCAGGTCGCGGAACTCGCCCATCACCTGGTCGGACTCGTCGCCGCTGACGTACTGCAGCCGGGCGATCTCGGCGGAGATCGCCTCGACCTCCTCCGGGGAGAGGTGGCTGAGCACCTCGCTGGCGCGCTCCTTGCCGAGCTGGATGAGGAGGACCGCGGTCTTGCGCAGGCCCTTGGTCGCGACGGCGGTCATCAGGGACGCTCCACGAGCCAGCCGCGCAGCAGCTGCGCGACGTCCTCGGGCTGACGCTCCACGAGGGCGGCCAGCTCGTCACGGAGGTCGTCGGCCTCGCTCTTCTCCGCGGCCTCCAGCGCCATCATCGCGGCGCTCGCGGCCTCGACCTGCGGCTGCTGCTGGGTGCGGGCGGCCTGGTCGGCGCGCAGCTGCTCGACGACGTACGTCGTGGCCTGGGCGCGTGCCTTGGCCCGACGGCGGCCCTTGAGCCAGGCCAGGACCAGCATCAGCACCACGAGGGCGGCGAGCCCGCCGTTGCGCAGCATCTCGTTGCGCGCCGCCTTGGCGTCGGCGGCGGCAGCGGCCTCGAGCTCCTTCTGGGCGGCCTCCTCGGCGCTGCGGTCGAAGGGGAGCTCGGTGACCTCGATGGTGTCGCCGCGCTCGAGGTCCTCGCCGATCGCGGCGGCGATGAGGTTGCGCATGTTGGCGGCGCCGGGCTTGACCGGGGCGTTGGTGTCGAGGGCGACGCCGATGTGCAGCGACTCCACGCCGCCGGGGGCGGCCTCGCGGGTCTCCACCACGGTGTTGACGGCGTTGTCCTCGGTGGTCGTCTCCTTGCTGTAGGAGCCGTCGCCGCCGCCGCCGGGGTTCTCCATCTGGCCCTCGGGGCCGACGACGCCGCCGGCCGTGCCCTGGTCGCCCGCGCCGCCGTTGTAGCTCTCGCGCTGGCGGGAGCGGGACAGCGGCTTGGCCTCGGGGTCGGACTCGTAGGTGGTGGTGGTGCTGACCGACTTGTCGAAGTCGAGGTTGGCGGTCACCACGACGGTGGAGTTGTTGGGGCCGACGACCGTGTCGAGGGTCCGCTGGATCTTGGCGGTCAGGTCGTCCTGGTACTCCTCGACGGCCTGCGCGCGGGTGCCGGAGCCGGTGCCGCCGGTGGTGCCGTCGGCCGACAGCACGCGGCCGGTGGAGTCGGTGACGGTGACCTTGTCGGGGTCGAGGCCCTCGATGCTGGAGGCGACCAGGTGGACGACGGCCTGGACCTGCTCGGGCTGGAAGGCGTCGCCGCGGTCGGTGGCGACGAGCACGGAGGCCTTGGCGGGGTCCTGCTCCTTGGCGAAGACCTGCTTGGGCGGCATCGCGAGGTGGACGACGGCCGTGCGCACCCCGTCGATCGCCTCGATGGTGGTGGCGAGCTCGCCCTCCATGGCCCGCTTGAAGCTGGTCTGCTCCTGGAACTGGGAGGTGGAGAGGCTCTGCTCGTCGAGCAGCGAGTAGCCGCCGTCGGTGCTGGCCGGGAGGCCCTCGCCGCTCAGCGCGATCCGGGTCTCGTGGACCTGGTCCTTCGGGACCATCACGGTCGCGCCGCCGTTGCTGATCTCGTAGGGCACGCCGGTGGCCTCGAGCTCGTCGATCACGGCGGCGGCGTCCTCGGCGGCCATGTTGGAGAAGAGCGGGCTGTAGCTGGGGGTGGCGGCCCAGCGGAACACCATGAAGCCGGCCATCAGCAGGGCGAGGCCGCCGACCACGGCCACGGCCTTCTGGCCGGCCGTGAACGAGGTGAACGTGCTCCGGAATCGCGCGAGGCTGCGCGTCATCGTGTCCTTCATCAGACCTGCATCCGCATGATCTCGTTGAACGCCTCGAGCGCCTTGTTGCGCACCGCGACGGTCAGCTGGGTGGTGACCGCGGCCTCGGTGGCCGCGATCGTGTAGTCGTGCATGGCAGCCAGGTCACCGGTGGCGGCCTGGACGGCGAGCTTGTCGGTGCGGTCCTGGACGCCCTCGAGCCGCTCCAGCCCGTCGAGGACCAGGTCGCCGAAGTCGGAGCCGGCCGCGCCGGCGCCCTGGGGGCCCTGGGGACCCTGCACCCCGGCGGCGCCACCGGCGCCACCGGCGCCGCCGACGGCCCCGGCCGCGCCGGCGGCCGGGAAGGACTGGGGGACGAACGGCGTGAAGCCGATGCCCTCGATGCCGGAGATGCTCATCAGCCACGTCCGATCTGCAGGGCGGCGTTGTAGGAGTCCTGGGCGTTCTTGGTGACCTGGACCGAGGCCTGGAAGCCGCGCTGGGCCATCACCATCTGGCTCATCTGGCTCGCCATGTCCATGTCGGGCAGCCGCACGTAGCCGTCCTCGTCGGCCAGCGGGTGCTCCGGGGCGTGCACGAGGCGGCCCTCGGCGCTGCCGAGCTCGATGTCGGCGACGTCGACGCCGCCGTCGGGGCGGGAGCGGGCGACGACCATCCGCGCCTGGAAGGCGTCCTCGTCGGTGCTGGTGGCCGTGTTGGCGTTGGCGATGTTGTGGGAGAGCGAGTCCAGCCAGGTCTGGTGCATGCCCAGGCTGGAGCCCGCGATCCGGAGCTGGTCGAAGGCGCCCATCACTGGCCCGTCGCCGCGGTGCGGACCAGGCTGAGGCGGTCGTTCACCGCGCGGGTCAGCAGCTGGTACTGGAACTGGGACTGCAGCGCCGCCAGGGACTCCTTGCGGAGGTCGACGTTGTTGCCGTTGACGCCCACCGGGGTGTCGGTGGGGACGGCCGAGGCCGTCACCTGGCCGTCGCCGCGGGCGATCCCGCCGTCGGCGATGGCCGCCCGGAGCGAGGACTCGAAGTCGACGGAGGTGGCGCGGAAGCCCGGGGTGTCGACGTTGGCGATGTTGTCGGCGATCACGCGCTGGCGCAGCGCGACCCCGTCGAGGGCGGCGCCGAGCGCGGACGACACTGCGTCGGTGACGGCGAAGGACACGGAGATGCCTCTCTCGAGGGGTGCCGGTCCTTCGGCGGGGAGGGGTGAGCGTTCCTTGCTCGCGGGTCAGTTCGGCCCACCGGCCCCCCACCTGAGGGGAAATCGGCCCGCGGCCCGAGGTCGGGACCTTCGGACCGCGCGGACCACCCGGAGTGACCAGGCGGGGTGGCCCACCGGGGCCACAGGGGCCAGCTCCCGGGCCGCTCAGCGGTCGACGAGGACCACCGAGAGGGTCCCGCGGCCGTAGCCGGCGACGTCCACCGAGACGTCGGTGCGCTGGCCCAGCGTGAGCGCGCGGGCCAGCACGTCCTGGGGGACCGCGCCACCGGCCGGGTGGACGACGTGCAGCCGCAGGTGGTCGGCGTCCCCGGCGTGGAAGAGGTTGACCATCACGTTGAGCACCTCGCGGAGGTTCTCCTCCAGCAGCGGCGGCAGCACGTTCCACCGGATCGCGTTGGTGGCGACGTTGGGCGGCACGAGACCGATCGCCGCGCCGGCGTACGCCGACAGCGGCACGTCGAGGACCATGAGGGCGGAGACCCGCAGGTAGTCGTCGACGTACACCGCGAACGTCGCAGGGCTCTCCGGGCCGGGGGCCAGCGGCGCCGCGAACGAGATCTCGACCTGGCGGCCGAGCAGCTCGGCGAGCAGGTCGCGGACCTCCTTGGGGGCGGGGAGGTGGACGCTCATGGGGCCGGGGGGAGCACCGTCGAGAGCTGGGCGGCGAAGACCTCGGGGGTGAACGGCTTGGCGATGAGGAACTGCGCGCCCGCCGCGGCAGCACGGGCGCGCATGTCCTCGGTGCCCTCCGAGGTGACGAAGCCGAAGGGGACGCGCGACCCGGAGGCCCGGATCACCGAGAGCGCGTCCAGCCCGCTCATCTCCGGCATGTTCCAGTCCGAGAGCACCAGGTCGGGCCCCTCGGAGCGGACCAGCTCGACCGCCTGGCGGCCGTTCTCGGCCTCCACGACGTCGTGGCCCGCGAAACCGGCCTGGCGCAGCGTGCGGATGACGATCTGCCGCATCACGCGACTGTCGTCGGCGACGAGGATCTTCACCGGGCCTCCAGGGGCCTCGTCGTCAGGGACTTCGCCGGTCGGCCGGCGTGGACGGTGATCGCGAGGGGCTCCGCGGCCCAGGTGCAGCCCAGCCGCACCACCTCGCGCTGTCCCGAGCCGTGGGCGAACCGGCCGGCGGCCACCAGTGGCAGGGAGAGGCGGCAGGGTCCGCGGACGAGCCCCTTCACGTTGCCGCCGATCATGTTGACCATCTCGCCGATCGCGTCGACCAGGTCTCCGTCGACGAGCTCCTCGGAGGTCTCCAGCCCGAGCATGCTGCGGGTGAGCCGCTGCGCGCCCGAGGTGGTCATCTCGAGCGCCACGACGCCGTTCCACTCGCCCTTCACGCTCACGCTGGCCGACCAGTCGGGGGCGAAGCCGAGGTCGGTGCCGACCTCCAGCGGGCCGTGCTCGCCGAGGAAGGTGCCCCACACCTCCTGGGTCAGCTTGCGCACGTCGGTCGGCTTGGGGCTGGCTGCGACGAGTGCCTGCTCGCCGTTCATCGCAAGGATCACGCGAGCGCTCCGTCCTGGACGAGTCCCAGCAGCTCGAGCTTGTCGGCGATGGCCTCCGCGGTGAAGGGCTTGATCACGTACTCGTGGGCCCCCGCGGCCAGCGCCTTGACGATCTGCGCGTGCTCGCTCTCGGTCGTCACCATCATGAGGGTGATGTCGCGCCACTCCCGGACCTTGCGGACCTCGGAGACGAAGTCGTAGCCGTCCATCACGGGCATGTTCCAGTCCACCAGACAGAGGTCGGGGTGGAGGCCGACCTCGAGCAGGTCGAGCGCCTCCCGCCCGTTGGCCGCCTCGGTGGCGCCGAAGCCGAGGCCGGCGAGGATCCGGCGCAGGATCAGGCGCATGGCCCTGGAGTCGTCGATGATCAGTGCGTGCATGTCAGGATCCCGTCGCGGTGAGGGTCGGGTCGTGGGCGGCCGCGGACTGCTTCGCGGACAGGAGGTCGGACGTCGTGCAGGCCGGGCGGTGCAGCTGGAGCCGGCCGCAGGTCTCGCGGACCCACTCCGGACCCAGGTCCATCGCCGTCTCGGAGGAGCCGAGGACGAGGTAGCCGTCGGGCGCGAGGGTGGCCCGGACCCGGTGGAGCACCTGCCGGCGCACCTCGAGGTCGAAGTAGATGAGCACGTTGCGCAGCATGACCACGTCGAAGGTGGGCAGCGGCGGCAGCTCGCGGACCAGGTTGACCACCTGCGGCCGCACCATCTCGCGCAGCTCGGGGACGACCTCCCAGTCGGAGCCGGCGCGGGTGAAGTACTTGACCAGCGAGGTGGCGGGCAGCCCGCGGTTCATCTCGACCTGGCCGTATCGGGCCTCGGCGACGCGGGCCACCATGGTGGGGGAGACGTCGGAGGCCCAGATCTCGGCGGTCCAGTCGTGCGGCAGGTGCTCCTTCAGCGTCATCGCGATGCTGTAGGGCTCCTGCCCGCTCGAGCAGGCCGCCGACCAGACCCGCACGTGCCGCTCGGCGCGGTGCTCCAGCAGCCCCGGCACGATCCCCGTGGCCAGGGCTCGGAAGGGCGTGTTGTCGCGGAACCACGAGGTCTCGTTGATGGTGAGCGCGTCCACGACGCGGGCCTGCTCGCCGGCGTCGCGCCGCACGCGGCCGACGTACGCCTCGAGGCTCAGGCCCGCCTCGGCGGCCAGCGGCTGGAGCCGCGACTCGACGAGGTACCCCTTCTCCGGGGGGTAGAGCATCGCCGTCTCACGACGCACGAGGTCGGAGACGTAGGCAAGGGCCAGGGACGAGAGGCTCACGTCGTCCCCATCGGTCGGCGGTCGGGGCTCCTGAGGGAAACCTCGGCGCTGGGCAAAATCCGCGCGACCTGCTCACGTCGGCGCGCTGCCTGCCGATGGGGGAGACGTGATCAGTGTCCTCGTCGTCGACGACTCCGCGGCGGTCCGCCGCATCGTGACTGCCGCGCTGGAGAGCGACCCGGGGATCGCCGTGGTCGGCCAGGCCGTCGACGGGCAGCACGCGCTGGAGCTCGCCGACGAGCTCGCGCCCGACGCGGTCGTCCTCGACATCGAGATGCCCGTGCTCGACGGGCTCGCCGCGCTGCGCCGGCTCCGGGCCGCGCACCCGCGGATGCCCGTCATCATGTTCAGCACCCTGACCGAGCGCGGGGCGGTCAAGACGCTCGAGGCGCTCTCGCTGGGCGCCTCCGACTACGTCACCAAGCCCACCGGCACCGCGAGCCTGGCCGAGAGCGCGAGCGAGATCGCCGGCCAGCTGATCCCCAAGATCACGGCCCTGGTCGGGACGGCGCAGGCGCTGCAGGCGGTCGACCAGCCGCTGCCGCCCCCGCGGCCGGTGCTCGCACCGGGGGAGGCCACCCGGCCCGAGGTGATGATGGTCGGCTGCTCCACCGGCGGCCCCGACGCGCTCGCCGCGCTGCTGCGCGACCTGCCCTTCAACCTCCGCGTGCCCGTGGTGGTCGTGCAGCACATGCCGCCGGTCTTCACCGCGATGTTCGCCTCCCGCCTCGACCGGGTCAGCGCCCTGACCGTGACCGAGGCGGTCGACGGCGAGCCGCTGGAGGCGGGCCACGTCTACGTCGCCCCCGGCGACCGCCACCTCTCGGTGCATCGCAGCGACGACCGGGTGCTGACCCGGATCGACGCCGGGCCGCCGGAGAACTTCTGCCGCCCGTCGGTCGACGTGCTCTTCCGCTCCGGCGCCCACGTCTACGGGCCCGGCGCCCTCGGCGTGGTGCTCACCGGCATGGGCCACGACGGCACCGCGGGCTGCCGGGCCGTCCAGGCCAGCGGGGGCACCGTCGTCGTCCAGGACCGGGCCTCCTCGGTCGTCTGGGGGATGCCCGGCGCCGTCGTCCAGGCCGGGCTGGCCCACGACGTCGTCGCCCTCGACAAGCTGGCCGCGCGTCTCACCGAGCTCGTCCGCGGCTGACCCGCGCCGTCGCTCCGCCCCTCCCGCGGGCCATGCAGGTAGTCCCCCACAGTCTGACCGAGGACACGCCGGTCCGGGTGGTCAGATCGTGGGGGACTGTCTGGAGGTGGAGGGCGCGCTCAGGCGGTGATGTCGAGGTACGCCGGGGTGGCAGGGCCCGTGGAGGTCGCGTCGCTGACGCGGTCGGCGTACTCCTTCTGCCGGGTCAGGTCGGCGAGCGCCCGGGTGAGCTGGTCGCGGACCTCGGCCTGGCGGGCGAGCAGCGTCTGCGCGCGCTCGACCAGGTGGGCCGGGACGGGCCCGAGGTTGGGGGCGTGCCACGGGGGGCGGGTGTGCCAGGAGAGCAGCGCCTCGGCGGGGTCGGCGAGCAGCTGCTCGGTGCGCCGCACGTCCTCCTCGAGCCGCTCGAGCTCGGCGGCCCAGGCGGCGGCGATGACGCCGTTGGCCCGGTCGGCGGCGCCCTCGTGGGAGGCCATCAGCTGGCGGCCGCGGTCTGCAGGGCGGCCTCGCGCCAGGTGTTGGCGAGCTGCTCGGCGAGGCCCAGCACGTGGCGGGTCACCTCGACGTCGCGGCGGGTGTTGGCCAGCACCATCTGGCCGAACATCCAGTCGTAGAGCGAGGCCAGCTGCAGGGCGCCGTCCCAGGCGTCGGTGCGCAGGGTGGAGCGGAGCTCGACGACGATGTCCTGGGCGTGCAGCAGCTGCGTGTGGGCGGCCAGGTGGTCGCCGGCGGTCTGGGCATCGACCGCGCGACGGAGGTCGAGGGTCATCCGCTCGCAGAGCATGACGAGCATGCGCTCGGGGCTGGCGGTGCTCACCGAGGCGCCGAGGTAGGCGGCGCGCGCGTTGCTGGGAACCATGGTGGTCATCCGTTCCAGGACGGGAGGCCGCTGATCTGACCGGCCAGCCAGGTGGACTGGCTGTTCATGGTGTTCAGGGCGGTCTCGAGGGCGGTGAACTGACGGGTGAGGGTGGTACGACGCAGCTCCAGCCGCGTGTCCCACTGGTCGATCGAGCCGTTGAGGCGCTTGATGCCCTCCTGGCGACCGTTGATCGCCGAGGTGAGCGTGCCGTCGACGGACCTGCTGGCCTGCTTGGCGACGTCCTGCACGCGGGCTGCGAACCCGCCGGCTCCGGAGCCGAGGGCGGCGGCGACGGACTCGGGGTCGGCCTCGTAGGCCTTCGCCAGGGCGGCTTCGTCGAGGACGAGCTTGCCGTAGCGGTCGGTCTGGATGCCGAGCGAGGCGAGCGAGGTGCCGTCGCCGGGGTAGACGGCGTCGAGCAGCGCCGTGCGGACCGAGCGGACGCCACTGTCGCCGGCCAGCAGGCCCTTGGCCGTGCCGCTGCCGCCGGAGGCGGTGAGGGCGTCGATCTCCTTGAGCGCGGCGTTGAGGTCGTCGACCAGGGCCTTGACCTGGGTCTTGACCGTGCTGGCGTCGCGCGCGACGGTGAGCTCGGCGACCGTCCCGGCGGTGGCCGGGGGAGCGAGCGTGACCGTCACGCCCGGCATGAGGTCGGCGAAGGTGTTGGTCGGCGACGTGGCGGTGATGCCGCCGAGCGAGACCGCGGCGTCCTGGCCCACGCGCGGGGTCGCGCCGCCGAGCAGGTCGGAGCCGTCGAGGTTGGTGAGGGCGAAGTCGCTGGCCTGGCCGGTCGCCGTCGACTCGACGAGGAGGCGGTAGGAGCCCTCGGCGACCCTGACCGCGGTGGCCCGGACGCCGGTCTCGTTGGCGGGGTCGTTCAGCGCGGAGACGAGCCCCTGGAGGGTGCCGTCGGTCTCGAGCTCGAGGGGCGTGGTGCCGTCGAGCCGGTCGAGCCGGACGGTCGTCGATCCCGAGGTGACGGTGTCGGCGAGGCCGGCCGGCGCGGTGAAGGCGAGCTGGTGGGTGAGCGCGAGGCGCTCGACCGTGACCGAGAACGACGACGCGGTGGTGGCCGCCGTGGCGGTGGCGCCGACGCCGGGGGCCGAGGAGGTGGCGGTGAGGGTGCTCCACGCGCCGGGCCGGCCGGTGTCGGCCGCCTTCGTGGCGAGGGCGGCGAGCCTGGTGTTGAGGGTCTGGAGGGACCGCAGCGCGGTCTCCTCCGAGCGGACCCGGGTCTGCACGCGGGTCCTGCCGACCGTCTCCAGCTGCATGAGCTGGTCGACGATGCTGGCGCTGTCGAAGCCTGACAGCCCGGAGACGCTGGCCATGGGGTCCTCCTCTCAGCCGTGCCGGGGCGGGGACGTGGAGACGGCGGCCGGCCGGGGCCCTGGGGAGACCAGGGCGTCCGACCGACCGCCGTCAGCCATCAGCGGAGCAGGGAGAGGACGCCCTGGGGCGCCTGGTTCGCCTGCGCGAGCATCGCCGTGCCGGCCTGGGACAGGATCTGCGAACGGGTGAAGTTCATCATCTCCTGCGCCATGTCGGTGTCGCGGATCCGGCTCTCGGCGGCCGAAAGGTTCTCCACGGTCACGTTGACGTTGTTGATGGTGTGCTCGAACCGGTTCTGGATGGCACCGAGGTTCGCGCGCTGGGTGGACACGGTGTCGATGGCAGCCTTGACCGTGTTGCTGTCCGTGATGACGGCAGAGTCAACGCTTCCGTCATCGGCGGCCGTGGCGTCTGCGGCGAAGTTCATCAGAGCGTCGGCGCCGCCCACCGTGATGACGTCCGCCGAGTCGAACCCGACCTGGAACGCGCGATCAGCCGAGTTGCCCGCCGCGCCAACAGTGGCGGTGGTGGTGGTCTCGTCGCCGCCGTGGAAGAGAGCCTGCCCGTTGAACTTGCTGTTCAACGCGATGCGGGAGATCTCCTCCTTGAGCTGGTCGAACTCGGCAGACAGGTTTGCCTGGACATCGGTGGTGGCGGTGCCGCTGGCGTGCTGCACCGCGAGGTCGTTCATGCGCTGCAGCATGGAGTGGACCTCGGTGAGCGCACCCTCCGCGGTCTGGACGAGCGAGATGCCGTCCTGGGCGTTGCGGGCACCCATCTTCAGGCCGCCGATCTGCGACCGGAGACCCTCCGAGATCGCGAGGCCGGCGGCGTCGTCGCCGGCCCGGTTGATCCGGAAGCCCGACGAGAGCTTCTCGAGCGACTTGGCCATCTGCCCCGAGGTGGTGGAGAGGTTGCGGTAGGCCGACATCGCGTCGATGTTCTGGTTGATGCGAAGACTCATGATGGTTTCCTTCCTGGAATGGAGTCACGTGCTGGAGTCCGTCCGTGGACTCCGTTGGCGTTCTCATCGGTCCCCGCCGGACCGGCCTGAGGAATTCCCGCGAAACTTTTTCGACGGGTTCCCGCTGCCACGGGGACGCCCAGGGTCAGGCGGTGGCGTCCAGGGCGGGACGCAGGCTCGGGCGGGCGGCGGGGCGCACCAGGTTGGCGGCGTGCCTGGCCGAGACGGCGGCGAAGTAGGACTCGCGGCGGCGGGCGGCGCAGCCGTCGGGCTTGGCGGCCGGCTTGACCATCTCGGGGGAGAGCTCGCGGTGCAGTGCCTCGCGGAGCAGGGTGAGCGCCTCGGCGCGCAGCTGGGAGACGCGGGACTCGCTGACCCCGAGCTCGAGGGCGATCTCGGCCATCGGCCGCTCCTCGAGGAAGTAGCCGCTCACGACGACGCGCAGGCGCTCGGGGAGCTCGGCGACGGCCTCCACCATGTAGGTGAGGCGCTCCTTGTGCTCGAGCAGCTGCTCGGGGGTCGCGCCGTCGGCGGGCAGCAGCTCGTCGAGGGCGTCGTCGGGCGCGCCCTGGAGGGAGAGGACCTGGGCGCGGGCGATGTCGTCGTCGTTGGCGACGACCTCGTCGAGGCTCATCCCCAGCGCGCTGGCGACCTCGGCGTTGGTGGGCACGCGGCCCAGGGTCGCGGCCATCCGGTGGCGGCACTCGTCGAGGTCGCGGGCGCGGCGGCGGACCGACCGGGACGCCCAGTCGACGCTGCGCAGCTCGTCGAGGAGCGCGCCGCGGATCCGGGTGGCGGCGTACCGGGCGAACGGCACCCCGCGGTCCGCCTCGAAGGCGTGGGCGGCCTGGACCAGCGCGGCGAGGCCGGCGGAGGTCAGGTCGTCGCGGGAGACGTGGGACGGCACGCGGTTGGCCATCTCGCGGACGATGTGGCCGACCAGCGGCATCGTCGCCGTGATCAGCTCCTCGGTGGCCTGCCCGGCCTGCTTCATCTCGCTCACGGGGACGAGAGTCGTTCAGGGAAGCGCACCGCGTACCCACAATTGGGGAGCAACCCTCCGTGTGTGCAGAAGTCGGGCCAAAGGTCCCGTGGCGGCATGGCCCACTCCGGCCAGCCGCTCGTGGGCAGGTGGGTGGAAAGGTCCCGGACCGCTTGACGGAAAAACGCTCAGGTCCCCGCCGGGGCCGCCGATGGGAGTGGTCGAGGACCCTGCCCGGCCTCGCCACCGTTCATCCGCGACATCCGATCACCCAGCCGTCGACACACCGAAGGGACCCGGCCATGGAGAAGCTCTCGCTCATCCTGTGGCGCGAGCGCGAGCTCCTGGAGACCCTGCTCTTCAAGCTCGAGGTCGAGCAGCTGGTGATGGCGACCGGCCGCACCAAGTGGCTGCTGCGCGCCGCCAAGGAGGTCGAGGCGGTGCTGCAGAGCATCCGCGAGACCGAGGTGCTCCGCGCCGTCGCCGCCGACGAGTCCGCCGCCGAGGCGGGCCTCGCCCCCAACCCCAGCCTCCGCGCCCTGGCCGAGTCGGTCGCCGAGCCGTGGGCCTCGATCCTCGCCGACCACCGCGACGCCTTCGAGTCGATCACCCGGGAGGTGACGGCGATGGCCGAGACCAACCGCGAGCTCGTCACCGCCGGCATCCGCTCGGCGCGGGAGACCCTGCTCACCCTGGGCGACGGGTCGGCCGGCTACAGCGCCGACGGCACCGCGGTCAGCACCGACGCCCGTCGCCCGATCTTCGACGCGAGCCTCTGAGGCCGTCATGAGCGGGACCTTCGCCTCCTTCAACACCGCGCTCAGCGCCCTGCGCTACAACCGCGTGGTGATGGACACCGCGAGCGGCAACATCGCCAACGCGGCCACCCCCGGCTTCACCCGCCGCCAGGTGGTGGGGGAGACGGTCGGCGCCCCGGTGCAGCCCGCCATGTGGTCCCGGTACGACGGCGCGGGCGACGGCGTCCGGGTCGCCGACCTGCGCCGGATGACCGACCAGTTCCTCGACACGCGGGTCCGCCAGGAGACCGCCACCCTCACCTACCTCGACGTCCGGCGCACCACCTTGGAGCGGCTGGAGACCGGGGTCGCCGAGCCCGGCCCGAACGGCGTCTCCGCCGCGCTGGCCGACTTCCGGTCCAGCTGGCACGCCCTCTCCAACGCGCCCGGCTCCGACATCGCCCGCACCCAGGTCCTCACCGAGGCTCGGACCCTGGTCGACGCGGTCCGCACCCAGGCCGCCAACGTCGCCCGGGAGACCACCGACGCCCGCACCCGCCTCGACGGCGCGGTCGGCGAGGTGAACGCCGCGGCGGCCGAGCTCGCCGAGCTCAACCGGCAGATCGCCCAGCACGGCTCCGCGGGGGTGGACGTCAACACGCTGCTCGACCGCCGCGACCAGGTGGCCACCACGCTCGCCGGGCTGACCGGCGGCACCGCCACCGAGCGCGCCGACGGCGGCCTCGACGTCACCGTCGGCAACGTCCCCCTCGTCCAGGGCCGGCAGGCCGGGACGCTCGTCGTCTCCGCGCCCGGGGCCGTCCCCGTCACCTTCGAGGTGCGCCAGCCCGACGGCTCCTCGGCCGCCGTGACCGCCGCCGTCCGCGGCGAGGTCGGCGCCGGGGCCGACCTGCTCAGCGTCACCCTCCCGGCGTACGCCGCGGGGCTGGACGCCGTCGCCGCCCAGCTGGCGCAGGAGGTCAACGGCCGCCAGGCGCAGGGGTTCGACCGGGCCGGCAACGCCGGCGGCCCCCTCCTCTCCTACGACCCCGCGCAGGGCGCGGCCTCGCTCGCCCTGGTCTCCACCGACCCCGGCCGGTTGGCCGCCTCCTCGCAGCCGGGCGCCCTGCTCGGCGACGTCGCCGCCTCCCAGGGCGCGGCCAGCGGGGTCGAGACGGCCTACCAGCGGCTGGTCAACGGGCTCGGCACCGAGGTCTCCTCGGCCGGTCGGCTGGTCACCAACCAGGCCTCCCTGCTCGCCCAGGTCGACGGCCAGCGCGACCAGCTCTCGGGCGTCAGCCTCGACGAGGAGATGGTCACCCTGATGTCGGCCCAGCGCGGCTACGAGGCGGCGTCGCGGGTGATGAGCACCCTCGACTCCATGCTCGACACCCTCATCAACCGGACAGGACTGGTCGGCCGATGACCATCACGCGGGTCACCCAGAACATGATGGCGACGCGGTCGCTGGAGCAGCTCAACACCGGCCTCGCCCGGCTGTCGCGGCTGCAGGAGCAGGTCTCCTCGGGACGGGCGATCAACCGCCCGTCGGACAACCCCGCCGACACCACCACCGCGATGCGGCTGCGCTCCCAGCTCTCCGAGGCCGCGCAGCACAAGCGCAACGCCGAGGACGGGCAGGGCTGGCTGGCCCAGGTCGACACCGTGCTGCAGTCGATGATCACCCGGACCCGCAGCGCGCGCGAGATCGGCGTCCAGGCCGCCAACCCCGGCGCGGTGAGCCCCAGCTCGCGCCAGGTGCTGGCCGCCGACATCGAGCAGATCCGCGACTCGCTGATCACGCTGGCCAACACCCGGCACCAGGACCGCCCGGTGATGGGCGGGGTGACGGCCGGGAGCATCGCCTTCGAGAAGGTCGGCACCGAGGTCGTCTACCGAGGCGTCCCCGGCGAGGTCACCCGGACGATCGCCGAGGGGCAGACGGTCCGCGTCGACCTCGACGCCCGGGCCACGCTGGGCCCCGAGGGCGCCACCCTCTTCGACAACCTCACCGCCATGGCCGAGGCCGTCCGCACCGGCGACACCGCCGGGCTGCGGACCAGCCTGGACGCGGTGGCCGGCGACCTCGACAGGCTCGGCGTCGCGGTGATCGACGTGGGCAACCGCACCGTCGCCCTGGACCGGGCGGTGGAGGCCGCCGACGAGCGCGAGTTCGCGCTCACCAAGTCGCTCACCGGCGTCGAGAACGTCGACCTCACCAAGGCCGTCATGGAGCTCAAGACCCAGGAGATGGCCTACCAGGCCGCCCTGTCCGCCACGAGCCGCGTCATGCAGCCCAGCCTCATGGACTTCCTGCGGTGACCACATCTGTCATGATCGGCCCGGACAGCGAAGCCGTGCGCAGGAGTCAGGAGGAGCGGAGCGTCGTGGACGAGATCCCGGTGATCGAGCTGGTCAACCCGATGCCGGGCTTCCCCGAGCACCGCCGGTTCGCCCTGGTCCGCCTCGACGACGACGGGATGCTCTGCGCGCTGCGCTCGCTGGAGGACCCCGACCTGCGCTTCCTGGTCACCAGCCCGATCAGCTTCTTCCCCGACTACGCCCCGCTCGTCGAGGACGACGTCGTCGACCAGCTCGGCATCGTCGACGCCGCCGAGGTGCTGGTGCTCGTCGTGCTGACCGCCGGCTCGTCGCTCGCCGAGACCACCGCCAACCTGCTGGCCCCGATCCTGGTCAACACCCAGAGCCGCCGGGCCAGCCAGGTGATCCTGGACGACCCGTCGCTCTCGGTCGCCACGCCGCTCGTCGCCTGACTCCCCGGCGCGGTCGCGCGCCGTGCCGTAGGGTCACCCCCATGCTGGTGCTGAGCCGTCGTACGGGGGAGAGCGTCGTCCTGGGCGACGACATCACCGTGACGATCCTCGAGGTCCGCGGGGACGTCGTCCGCGTCGGCATCGACGCGCCACGCTCGGTCAAGGTGCACCGCGCCGAGCTGCTCGCCGAGCTGGCCTCCAGCAACCAGTCGGCCGCCTCGCCGCCCGAGGACGCCGTCGCGTCCCTGGCCGAGGCGATGCGCAAGCGCCAGGAGTAGGCGCCTCCGCGGCCTCTCGGCCGCCCCGTTCTCCTCAGTTCTCCTCCTCCGTGGCCGATGTGGCGGGTGAGGCGCCGTGCCGCGGCGCCCCCGAGCCGTCCGGAGAGGAGGTCGCCACGTGGACGACGATGCCGAGATCATCGCCGAGTTCCTGGTCGAGAGCCACGAGAACCTGGACCAGCTCGACCGCGACCTGGTGGAGCTGGAGGGCGACCCGGGCTCGCCCGAGCTGCTCTCGAGCATCTTCCGGACCATCCACACGATCAAGGGGACCAGCGGGTTCCTCGCGCTGCACCGGCTCGAGGCGCTGACCCACGTGGGCGAGAACCTGCTCGCCACGCTGCGCGACGGCGAGCGGACGATGACGACCGAGGTCGCCGAGGTGCTGCTCGCCATGGTCGACGCCGTACGCCGGCTGCTCGCCGCCGTCGAGGCGACCGGGTCCGACGTGGCCGGGGACGTCGACGTCGACAGCGTCGTCGCCTCGCTCCGGGCGGTCCTGGAGGAGACGCCCCCGACGCCGGCAGCCTCCCCCGAGCCCGCGCCCGGGAGCGAGCCCGAGGCCACCGAGGTCGCCGCCGCGTCTGCCCCCGAGGCGCCGGCGCCTGCCGAGGGAGTCCCCGACGCCGTACCGGCCGCCCCCGTCGTGCTCGCCGCTCCGGCCGGTCCCGTCGTCACCGTCGCGCCCGCCGTCCCGCTGGACGTGGCGGCGCCGGCACCGGTCCCGGCGGCGCCCGAGTCCCTGCTCGCACCCGTCGCGGCGGCGCCGTCCGCCGCCGCGCCCGACGCGCCGTTCGAGCCGGCCGCCCGCTCGGCGGTCGACTCCACCGTGCGGGTCGACGTCGACCTGCTCGACAGCCTCGTCCAGCTGGTCGGGGAGCTGGTGCTCACCCGCAACCAGATCCTGCGCCGCACCGAGGCCCGCGAGGAGGACCTCGAGCTGGTCCGCGCGGCCCAGCGCCTCGACCAGGTCGCCAGCGAGCTGCAGGAGGGGGTGATGCGCACCCGCATGCAGCCGATCGGCCACGTCTGGTCGAAGATGCCGCGGATCGTGCGCGACCTCGCCCACCAGCTCGAGCGGCAGGTGCAGCTCGACCTCGAGGGCCACGAGACCGAGCTCGACCGCTCGCTGCTCGAGGCGCTCAGGGACCCGCTGACCCACCTCGTGCGCAACGCCATCGACCACGGCATCGAGACCCCGGCCGCGCGCCTGGCCGCCGGCAAGCCCGCCACCGGCCGGCTGCTGCTGCGCGCCCGCCACGAGAGCGGCCAGGTGGTCGTCGAGATCACCGACGACGGCAAGGGCATCGACCCCGAGGCGATCGCCGCCGCGGCCCTCGCCCGTGGGGTCGTGACGCGCGAGGAGCTGGCCCGGATGGAGCCCCGCGACGTGCTCGCCCTCGTCTTCGAGCCCGGCTTCTCCACCGCCGCCGTGGTCACCAACGTCTCGGGCCGTGGCGTCGGGATGGACGTCGTCCGCACCAACATCGAGCGGATCGGCGGCACCGTCGACGTGCAGAGCGTGGTCGGCGAGGGCACCACCTGCCGGGTGCGGATCCCGCTCACGCTCGCGATCATCCCAGCGCTGCTGGTCCAGGAGGGCGCGGAGCGCTACGCCCTGCCCCAGGTCAACCTGGTCGAGCTGGTCCGGGTCGAGGGCGAGTCGCTCGCCACCGACGTCGAGGTCGTGGCCGGGGCCCCGGTGCTCCGCCTGCGCGGCGAGCTGTTGCCGCTGCTGCCGCTCGGGACGGCGCTCGGCGTCGACGTGGCCGCGCCGACCCTCCCGCTCGACGAGCGCGACGGCGTCACCGTCGTCGTGGTGCAGGCCGACGGGGTCCGCTACGGGCTCTGCGTCGCCGAGGTCCACGACACCCAGGAGATCGTCGTCAAGCCGCTGGGCCGCCAGCTCAAGGCACTGGGCACGTACGCCGGCGCCACGATCATGGGCGACGGCCGGGTGGCGCTGATCCTCGACGTGGCCGGGCTCGCCCACGCGCACGGCATCGTGCCGGTGCCGGTCTCCAAGGTGGAGGTCGCCGTCAAGCGGCAGGAGACCACCCCGATGCTCGTGCTGGAGGTCGTCCCGGGGCGCCGCGCGGCGCTCCCGCTGCACGAGGTCTCGCGCCTGGAGGAGATCGAGGTCGGCCGTCTGGAGGGCGCGGGTCGCGCCGAGGCGGTGCAGTACCGCGACGGCATCCTGCCCCTGGTCCGGCTCTCGTCGCTGATCGGGCTGCCGCCCGCCCCCGACGGCGAGGAGGAGCGCGCGACGCTCTCGGTCGTCGTCCACGAGGACGGCGAGCACCGGGTCGGACTGGTGATCGACCGCGTCGTCGACGTCGTCGACACCGTGCTGCGGCGCAGCGAGGTGGGTCGGCGTGACGGCGTCCTCGGCTCGGCCGTAATCGACGGTCGCGTCACCGATCTGCTCGATCTGGACGCCGTCGTGACGGCCGCGGGGGTGGCGTGATGACACCGACGACCCACCTGCACGCGTCCCCGACCCCGTGGGTCCCGGTCGACGTCCAGACCCAGTACTGCACCTTCGCCGTCGACGGCCTGCTCTTCGGCGTGCCGATCACCCAGGTGCAGGAGGTGCTGCGCTGGCAGCCGCTCACCCCCGTGCCGCTGGCCTCGGAGCAGGTGCGCGGCCTGCTCAACCTGCGGGGGCAGATCGTCACCGCCGTGTGCCTGCGGCGCTGCCTGGGTCGACCGTTCCCGGATGACGGCGACCCGCCGCTCAACGTCGTCGTCCGTTCGGCGGGGGAGGCGGTCAGCCTGCTCGTCGACGAGGTCGGCGACGTGGTCGACACCGCCGGCCACGAGCTGCTCCCCGCCCCCGCCAACCTGCCGGCCCCGGTCCGCGACCTGCTGCAGGGCGTCGTCGCCCTGCCCGAGGCCATCCTGCTCGTCCTCGACGTCGACCGCACCGTCGGCGTTCCCCTCGAGAACCCCGCTGGAGGAACCCCATGACCGACCTGCTCGCCGAGCCGTCCGTCCCGCTCGAGCCCACCGCTCTCGTCGAGACCGACGGGCTGCCCGCCCCCGGCGTCCCGGCCATCGTGCGGCACGTGCTCGACGGCTTCCCCGCCTCGGTGCTGCTCGCCGACTCCCACCAGCGGGTCGCCTACGTCAACGAGAAGGCGCTGGAGGACCTGCGGCCCCTCGAGGCGTTCCTGCCGCTGCCCCTCGACCAGTGGGTGGGTGCCGACGTGCGCCCGCTCTTCGGCCTGCTCGGCGACGTCGGCCGTTTCGAGCGGGTCTGGGGCGACCCGAGCCTGCTGCCGTTCGAGACCGTGGTCGAGGTCGGTGACGAGGTCGCCGACCTGAGCATCACCGGCGTCACCTCCGACGGCCAGTTCGGCGGCGTCATGCTCTCCTGGATCAAGAAGACCTCGCAGGTGCGCGAGCAGCGGAAGCTCGCCCGGGTCCACGCGATGCTGGAGAACTCGCCGACCAAGATGATGTTCGCCAATGCCGAGGGGATCATCACCTACCTCAACCCGGCCTCGCTCCGGGCGCTCGAGGGGCTCGCCGAGCACATCGTGGTGCGTCCCGAGGAGCTGGTGGGCGTGCCGCTGGCGATGATCTACGAGGAGCAGGACGCCCAGCGCGCGGGTCTCCTGGACCCCCAGGGCACGCTGGCCCGCTCCGAGGAGAAGCTGCGGAAGCTGAGCTCCCTGCAGCACCAGATCGGCCCGGAGACCCTCGACGGCACGATCACCGAGATGTTCGACGACGAGGGTCACCGGATCGGCTTCCTGCTGACCTGGGAGATCGTCACCGAGAAGCTGCAGATCGAGCGCGACCGCGAGCAGGCCCTGGCCGACACCGCCGCGATGAACCACGTGCTCGGCCTGCTGGGCGCGGCGACCTCGGTCGACGAGGTCATCGATCGGACCCTCGAGGCGGTCTGCGAGAAGTTCCAGTGGGACTCGGGCGTCGCCTGGCGGGTGGACCCCGAGATCGAGCGGCTGCGGATGGCCCACTCGCTCGGCGTCCCCGAGGAGATGTTGGTGCACTTCGCCGACCAGACCCTCGCCAGGGGTGAGGGGATGGGCGGCAAGGTCTGGGCCAGCGCCGGCCTGCTCGAGGTGATGGAGTACACCGACATCCCCGCCGGCGTGCGGAAGCACTGGCCCGAGATGAAGACCCCCTCCGCGGTCGGCTTCCCCGTCCGCGCTGGCAAGGACGTCGTCGCGGTCATGGAGTTCTTCTCCGGAGAGCGCATGCTCCTCAACGAGCAGCGGCTCGGCACCCTGCGCAACATCGGTGACCTGGTGTCGCAGGCGGTGGCGCGGATCCAGCGTGACGAGGCGGAGCGGGCGGCGGCGGCGGATCTGGCGTCGAAGGTGGACCTGGTGCTGGAGGTGGTGCGGGCTGCTGGTGAGGGGGATCTGACGCGGGAGATGCCGGTCTCGGGGGATGACGCGATCGGTGAGCTGGCGCAGGGTCTGGGGGAGGTGCTGCGGACGTTGCGTGGGTCGTTGGGTGACATCGGGGGGACGGCCGACTCGTTGGCGGTGGCGGCCGAGCAGCTGTCGGCGTTGTCGCAGGGGATGGGTGAGGGGGCGTTGCTGACCTCGGAGCGGGCGGGGTCGGCGTCGGGGGCGTCGGTGCAGGTGTCGGCGTCGATCCAGACGGTGGCGACGGCTGCGGAGGAGATGACGGCGAGCATCCGGGAGATCGCGAAGAATGCGACGGAGGCGGCGACGGTGGCCACGACGGCGGTGGGGGTGG